>NZ_SOEO01000001.1 GCF_004365655.1 Epilithonimonas xixisoli
AAGCCCTCTAGCGCCGATGGTACTGCGAAAGCGGGAGAGTAGGTCGCCGCCAGTTTTTTTAAACGCTCATCATTCACTTGATGAGCGTTTTTTTTGATCTAAACTTAGAGAAAAGCAAATCTACAAGCAATCACATAACGTAATTTGTTAAGACATTTAAGAAAATGAAGGTTTTTTACAAAATCTTTTAATAATTATCAGAGCTTATGGGTTATGTTAATCAAATATAATTTTTAAAACATCCTAGTTATTACTAACTTAATCTATAGGTTCTCATTAATATGACTTAAAATCTGTTAATCTTATAATAAAAATGTTGATTTCATTTTTTTTCGAATCTTAATTAGATTATTTTTGCACAAATTAATTTTTAAAATGAAAAAATACTTAGTTCTTCTTTTAATTTCTCTAATGGTAGTTTCTTGCTCCAAAGTTAAAGTAGAAGGAAATGTAAAAGGAGGTTCTCCTTTGGAAAGAATCGAATTTATAGAAGCTTCTGGCGTTGCAACGCTTCCGCTTATCAATATTGGTGTTGATGAGAAAGGTAATTTCAAAGGAGAATTCAAAGCTCCTAAAAACGGAATGTACGCGATGACATATGCGGGTAAAATGAATTTCATTTATCTTAAAAAAGGTCAGGATTTGAAGATCTCTGGTGATGCTGCAACTTTCCCTGAAATATACAAAATAGAAGGAGATGCTAAAAAGAATAATGATTTCATCACAGCTACTCAAAAATATTTGGAGACGTACAGTTCTAAACTGAATATGCAAATGCTTCAGAAAAAAGAAACGGAGTTCCTTGCAGAAATCAAAAAAATCCATTCCGATCTTGAGAAAAATCTAGATGAAAATGCTGACAAAATTGGTGCAGATAGTGATGTCATTAAGCTTAAAAAAGATGAGTTGACAACCAATATTTTGACTTTCCTAGTTCAGTATCAATCTACTCATGGACAAGTAACTGGAAATCCGACTTTCAAAGTTTCAAAAACTTTTTCTGATTACGAGAAATCTTTGACAAAAGATAATGATAGAATGGTAGAAAATTTACCTGTTTACAGAAATTACTTGTTAAACAAAGTTGGACAGGATTTCCAAACATTTGCTGAGAAGCAAACAGATAAAAATACTGCTAGTATGTCTTCTATTTTCGCAAGATACTTGGCTACAAATAAGGATATGTCTCAAAAAACAAAAGACTATCTTTTGGCTTTTGTAATCGCTAAATTTGATCTAAATCCCTATACAAGCGAAATAGAAAAAGTGAAAAAAGTAAGCGAGGAATATATCAAAGATTCTGAGGTGAAAAAAGATTTGAACTCTGCTATCAATGCCGTTTTCGGATTGAAAAAAGGTGAAGCTGCTCCGAAGGTTTCTCTTCAAAAATTAGATGGAAAATCTGCAAGTTTCGAAGCCAATGGAAAACCAACTTTGGTAATGAGCTATGCGTCTTGGAATCCTTACATTGGACAATCTACAATTCCTGTTTTGAAGGAAGTCGTTGATTTTTATAAAGCAAAAGTTAACTTTGCATTCGTCAATCTGGATGATACAAAAGAACAATTCACAAAAACGGCTAATGCTATGTTCAAAGGAGTGCCTGGAACAAGCTACTATGCAGAAGGTGGATTGTCATCTGACTATGCTAAGAAATTCTTCATCTACGGATTCAAAATACCGGGATTTTTCTTGATTGATAAAGATGGAAAAGTAGCGAGCCAAACTTTCTATAATTTAGGAGATGCTAAGTTTGTAGAAGAAATGAACAAAATTTCTGGTTTGCAAGCGCCAACTGTTAACCCGCAAGCACAATTGCAAAACGAATTGTTGCAACAGAATCCAAATGCAGATTCTGCAAATACAAAATAATAAATGAAGCAAAGAAGAAACAAAATTCTTGAAAATATCAGACTCCTTTCTGCCGGTGCGAAAGGAGTTTCTGTTGGTAAAACAGAAGATGGGAAAACCGTTTTAGTAAAAGGAGCAGTTCCCGGCGACCTTGTGAATGTGAGGGTTCAAAAATCAAAAAGTAATTATTTTGAAGGTGAAGCCGTTGATATTTTAGAATATTCGGAACACAGAGTAGAAGCCAAATGTATCCATTTTGGAGTTTGTGGTGGCTGTAAATGGCAGAATATTGCGTATGAAAAACAACTCGATTTCAAACATAATGAAGTTGTCAATAACATCAAAAGAATTGGTGGTTTCCCAGAGTTTGAAGAAGTTCCGATTCTTGGTGCGCCAGACCAATATTTCTACCGAAATAAAATGGAATTCTCGTTTTCCAATGCACGTTGGTTGACGAAGTACGAGATCAGTTCCGAGGAAAATTTTGGCAACAGAGATGCTCTAGGATTTCATATTCCGGGTATGTGGAGCAAAATTTTGGATTTAAAAGAATGCTATCTGCAAGAAGATCCATCAAACCAAATCAGATTAGCCGTTAAGAAATATGCAGTCGAAAATGGTTTGGAATTTTATGATGTAAAAGAACAAAAAGGTTTCCTGAGAACTCTGATGCTTCGTCAAAATTCCAAAGGCGATTGGATGGTACTTTTCCAATTGTATAAGGATAATAAACCAGAAAGAATCAAGTTGTTTGATTTCCTTTTGAGTGAGTTTCCACAGATTACGACTTTGGTTTTTGCCGTTAATCCAAAAGGAAATGACAGTATTTATGATTTAGATATTCAAAACTATTTTGGAGAAGGTTTTATCTATGAAGAAATGGATGGACTTAAATTCAAAATCGGACCAAAGTCTTTCTTTCAAACCAACTACAAACAAGCTTTAGAATTATACAGAAAGACTTTGGAATTTGCTGATCTTACAGGCGACCAAGTGGTTTATGATCTTTATACAGGAACGGGAACTATTGCCCAGTATGTTGCGCGAAATGCAAAACACGTGATTGGGATAGAAGCAGTTCAAGAAGCTATAGATGCTGCTATTGAGCACGCAGAACTGAATGGACTTACCAATACAACTTTCTATTGTGGCGATATGAAAAATGTTTTCAATGATGAGTTTTTGGCCAATCATCCAAAAGCTGATGTTTTGATTACAGATCCACCAAGAGACGGGATGCATCAAAAAGTAGTAGAGCAGATTTTGAAACTCGCTCCAGAAAGAATCGTTTACGTAAGTTGTAATTCGGCGACGCAAGCCAGAGATATTGCATTGATGAAAGAGGATTACGACTTGGTGAAAATTTTGCCAGTTGATATGTTCCCACAAACGCACCATGTGGAGAATATTGCTTTGTTGATCAAAAAATAATTATAATTTCCAGCGTAGATTATGAAGAATATATTTTGGCTTTTCGGAGTTTTGATGCTGCTCACCAGTTGTGGAGGAGAAGATGATATCTGCCTCAACAGCGATTCTACACCAAGACTGAAACTGAAATTCAGAAATGCTAATGACCAGCTCATTCGTATGGATACACTTTATATAGATGTGGATTTTGGAAAAGATTCGTTGAGAAACACCACTACTGCCGTCGCTGTAGATTCGGTTTTGGTACCACTGAGGATAGATGATAGTTCTTTCACAGATTTCTATGTCAGAACGAGAAAGGCTGGACCCAGAAGCAAGATCAGAGTCAATTATGAGGCAAAATCTATCTACGTTTCTCCCGCTTGCGGTTTCAAAAGAAATTATGAAAATCTAAAGCCAGAACTCAGCCAGCCAGATCCGGTTCAAAGCATTCAAACCAACGTAACATCATTGACAGATGAGAATAGAATCAATTTTTATCTTCGTTTTTAGTCTTTTATCTCTATCCGTGTTTGCTCAGAACCAAGCGGAAGAGAAAAAACAAGACTCGATAAAATGGAAGTACACGCCCAACTTCACCGTTGGTGTCGATGTTCTGAATATCGGAACAGGATTTTTTGGAGACAGACAGCTCATTCAGGGATTCGTATCCAGCAGGATCAATAAAAAAGTCCATGCCATTGTAGAAGTGGGTTATGACAAAAATATCTACGAAAAAAATGGTTACGATGCAAAAGCAGACGGACTCTTTGCCAAGATTGGAGGTTTCTATATGTTGTCGATGGATCCGGAGAATGACCTCAATGGGTTCTATGCTGGCGCCAAACTGGCAGGAAGTTTCTACAATCAGCAGTACTTTGCCATCCCAATCAAAGGCTCTGGCAGCGAGGGTGTTTCCATAGCTTTTGATCCTTCCAAGCAGAGTAGTTATTGGCTAGAAGTTGCATTGGGCGCAAGAGTTCAGGTTTTTGATACCAATTTTTTCATCGATGTCAACGCACAACCTCGATATTTGGTTTACACAACAAAACAAGAGGAGATAGAACCTATGATCATCCCAGGTTTTGGGAAAAGTTCCGGAAGTTTCAATATGGGATTCAGTTGGAGCATCGCTTACAAATTTTAAAATACAAAGTCTGCAACTAGCAGGCTTTTCTGTTTTAATACATCGTATTTGAGTCCTGCAGACCATTGTCTTAGGTTTGGGCAGCTTTTCCGCCCTCCGTTCCCGCTTTTTTCTATTGCGCTGCCTCCGCCTCTGCTACGGCAGCACAATAGAAAAAGAGCTCCACTCAGGTCGGGCTGCGGTGTGAGATCCAAAACACAATTCCAAATTCATATCAACCAAAGATTTCGACAATAGTTTAGATATGCAGAGATTATTAAAAAGAGAAGCTTCCCTCTCATAGTTGGGAAGCTTCCCATGAGATGATAGCAAGCTTGCTATGATATGAAAGCAGCGCTGCTTTTTTTATCAATGTGCAATTAGTATAATTTAATCCGATTAATTAGAAAGAATATTTATAAAAAAAAGCACAAAACCGAAATTCAGTTTTGTACTTTTTTGAAATCTAATAATTATAATAATTTAGTTCACTTTGATGCTAAAAGGAGTTTCCATCATGACAGCCGATTTGGTGTTTGGATCTGTGATGTGTTGGAAGATTTTGAAGTTCTCTTTCCCTATTTTATTTTTAATCACTCGGGTAGAGAAGTCCTCATCTGTTTCCGCAGAGAAGATCTGTTCAAACTTCGACATTTTTGCAGGATAAGAAGAAACACTGTAATCTTTTACGTTCGCCGATTTTGCAGCAAAGTTGATTGCATCTTCCAAAGTTCCCAACTCATCTACGAGTCCTATTTCTTTTGCACGCACGCCAGACCAGATTCTTCCACCTCCTACAGCATCTATCTGTTCAAAGGATTTTTTTCTGTTTTGCGTCACGAAATGGACAAAACGCTGATAGGTAGATTCTACGCTTCTCGTCATAATGTTCAATGTTCCCGGGCTTAGTCCGTTGATAGCAGAGATCATATTGGAGTTGGCATTGGTAGTGACAGCATCGCTACGGATTCCGTTCTTAGCTGCCAAATCTTTGAAGTAAGGAATAACTCCGAATACGCCGATGGATCCTGTAAGCGTATTAGGCTCGGAATAAATTTTGTCTGCACCCATTGCAATGTAATATCCCCCAGACGCTGCGTAATCTCCGAAGGAAACTACCACAGGCTTTTTGCGTTTCAACTGTTGCATTTCGAAAAGAATTTCATCCGATGCATTGGCACTTCCACCTGGCGAATTGATTCTGAAAACGACCGCTTTGATGTTGTCATCCTTCTGTAGTTTCTTGATTTCTTTCACAAAGTTTTCTGCATAGATTGCATCGTAACCTTTTCCGTTGTTAATAGCGCCAGATGCATATAAAACTGCAACCTTGTTTTTATCACTTTTGGAATCTATAGAATTGGCGTATTTGGCAAAAGAAATTTTGTTGATCTTTTTATCATTATCAAGTTTAAGTTTTTTCTTGATGAGATTATCATACTCCGATTTTTGAATCAGCCCATCAGTCAGTTTGTATTTTAGACTCAAATTTGGAAGATAAGCATACAAGCTGTCTGTAATGGTTTTGAATTCTGGAGCAGGAATGTTTCTCGAAGTTGCGATTTTGTTGGACGTATTATTCCAAATATCGTTTAGCAAAGTAGAAAGTTGCTCTTGGTTTTCCGGCGAGATTTCGTCTTTCAAAAATGGCTCTACAGCCGCTTTGAATTTTCCGTGACGGATCACCTGGATTCCGATGCCGTACTTCTCAGCAAAACTTTTGAAAAAAGTTACTTCCGCGGAAAGGCCTTTCAGTTCAATGCCTCCAGCAGGATTTAGGTAATATTTGTCCGCTACAGAACCTAAATAATAAGCACCTTGAGAAACCGAATTCCCGTATGCATAAACAAATTTTCCACTCTTCTTGAAATCAATCAAAGCATTTCTGATGTCATCCAACTGTGTAATTCCAGCGTTGATAAAATCAGATTCTATACTGATTCCTTTGATCTTGTCATCTGTTTTTGCATTTTTGATGGCTTGCAAAACGTCATAAAGGAGAACGGCTTTTTCTTCCTTGTTAATAGAGAAAAAATCTTCCTGATCTTCCAGAGGACTGTCGATTACTTTTGTTTTTAGGTCCAATGTTAGGACAGAGTCAGATTTTACATCACTGGTTTCGGAAATCGAAGATATAGCGATAAACATGATGAAAAAGGCAAAAAAACCTGCGACTACAATGAAAATTGCAGTTAAATTTGCGAGAACTAGTTTGAAAAAACTTTTCATTATAAGATAATTTGATAGATATGTCGTACAACAATGTGGTTTTGTTACTGGGAAGTAATATAAATAATCCAGAAAATAATATTAAAATTGCTTTGGAAAAAATAGAAGATGTAATAGGTCTAATATTAACAAAATCTGAATTAATCATATCAAAGCCCGTAGAATTTGATAGTTACAATAATTTTTGTAATATTGCAGTTCGAATTAAAACACAAATTTCGCCTATAAAACTGCTGGGTAAGCTGAAGGAAATAGAAAGAGAAATGGGTCGCACCAAGGATTCTTCTTATTTCGGAGCTTATCAGGACAGGGTTATAGATATTGATATAATATTATTTAATAGTATAAAGTTCATATCCAAAAAACTTATTATTCCGCATCACAAGAATCTATTTGAACGGGATTTTGCGATGAGATTAATAAACGAAGTACGATAAATAACGATAACACAAATGATTATGAAGAAAAAACTATTTCTACTTCTCCTTTTACCAGTTCTAGGTTTGGCTCAAACCAATAATGAGGCTGCTAGTGATACGGAAATCAAAACACAACCTTTTAATAACAAAAGCCGACTTTTCAAAGATTGGTCTGTCTCTGTTGGTGGTGGTGGCGCTTTTATGTCTCATGCAGATCTTACATCGTTCTATGGAGGTGATATTAACTGGGGATGGCACGGCTATGTGAGTTTGGACAAACAAATCAGCCATACTTTTGGGATTTCTCTAATGTACACCAAAGGACAAACCAATCAAAAAGCTTATCTTAATGAAGCGGCTGGCGTAGGACACGGTTATACAAAATTTGACCAGCTTGCATTGCTAGGAGATGTGAATTTCTCCAATATTATGAGAAGAGTAGATAATAAGTCTAACTTCAGATGGGCATTGCACGGATACGGAGGAATTGGATTTACAGGGTATAAAACTTTCTTGCAAGACAATGCAATTCTTAGCAAATGGCCACTTTATATAGAGCAGAAAATGGATATTGCCTCTTTTACCTACATTGGTGGAATTGGATTGAAATATAATATTTCCAGACTATTGGATATTGAGCTTAGAACTTTATATATGTTAAGTGGAGATGAGGAGTTTGATGGCGGTGGATGGACTAGAGAAGCAAATCCAGGCTATAACGAAATAAATGACACATACTCTGATAATGCTTGGTTGGTAAATCTTGGTATTTCCTTCAAATTGGGAAAAAACAAAGACCACCTTCGTTGGGTAGATCCCTTACAAATGGCTTATGCTAAAACGGCAGCATTGGAAGATCAGTTCAAAGATTTCAATGTTTGTGAAAAAGGTGATGGTGACAACGATGGCGTTTGCGACGATTGGGACAGACAACTAGACACGCCTGCCGGAGCGAGAGTAGATGGAGCTGGTGTTGCACTGGATATTGATTTGGACGGTGTTATCGATCTTAATGATAAGTGTGTAACAGTTCCAGGACCAATATCAAACAATGGTTGTCCAATAGAAACAACAGCTCAGCCAATTGCTACAAAGCAAGTCGCTATAGATGAAATTAATAAATATTTTAAAGGAATAGAATTTGAATTGAATAAAGATGTTATTCGATCAAAATCTTTTCAGGATCTAAATCAAGCTGCGGATATAATCAAAACTTTAGGAGCGGGCGATAGTTTCATTGTTGTTGGAGCTACAGACAGTAGAGGGTCCAGTGCTTATAATAAAAAACTATCTCAGGCAAGAGCTAATGCAGTTCTTAAATATTTAGTTGATAAAGGTGTTTCTTCGTCTGTATTAACTGCAGAAGGACGAGGTAAAGAAGATTTGAAATATACTGAATGCGATCCAGCTACCAATTGTCCGGAATGGAAAAATGAAGCGAACAGAAGAGTATATTTTGTAGCAAAATAATTAACTAGAAAAAAAACATTCAAATATGAAACAAAATTTATTATCATTAGTAGCAGCTAGTTTATTGTTACCTATGAGTTTGGCTGGTCAGGAAGCGCCTACAAATGCAAATTCCGGCTCCGAAAATGTTTCCCCATTTACACAGTCTTCAAAAAGATTCAATGATTGGTCCGTATCTATCGGTGCGGGTGTACCTTTGGTGCAGTCTGCGGATATGACTTCTATCAAAAATGGAAATGGAAAAAACCTTTTTGGATATTCCGCTTATTTAAGTGTTGATAAAGCGATTACCCATGCTTTTGGACTTAACTTACAGTATGATCGAGGAGAAACAAGACAAGGTTATGCCAACACAAAAGATCACGTCGCTTTACCAGATAGACAAATTGCTGGTAGAACACAATACAATGCCATTTCAATTTTAGGAGATCTTAATTTCTCAAACCTTCTTAGAAGAGTAGATAACAAATCACCTTTCAGATGGGCCTTGCACGGATATGCAGGTATTGGTGTACTATCTTACAAATCATACAGACAAGATCCAGGACCATACAATCAAACACTGAATTTTGAATCTAAGCCATTCAAACTTGGTTCTATTTTTGGTCAAGCGGGTGCTGGTCTTAAATTTAAAATCAACAACAGAATCGATATCGAAGGAAGAATGATGTACGTCGTAAGTGGCGATGACGAATTCGATGGAGCTGGAGTTGGACAAAATGGTTACAACCTAATAGAAGATCAAATCTCCGACAACTTCTTCAATACCACTCTAGGACTTACTTTCAAACTAGGAAAACACCAGTCTCACTTGATGTGGCACGATCCTTTGCAGGAAATCTATTACAAATTAGATGTTCTTAATGAAAAAACGCAAGATCTTGAAGTTTGTAAAAAAGGAGATGTTGATAATGACGGTGTTTGTGACGATTGGGACAGACAGCTAGATACGCCTGCTGGAGCTAGAGTAGATGGAGCTGGTGTAGCGTTGGATGTAGATTTGGACGGTGTTATCGATCTTTATGATAAGTGTGTGACGGTTCCAGGACCAGTAGAAAACCAAGGTTGTCCTTTGACAATGAACAATTCTACAGGAGTGGTAACAGACGATACAGCGCTTCTTAAAGGAATTGAGTTTGATTTGAATTCTGACAGAATCCTGCCTTCAAACACACCAATCTTGAACAATGCAATTAATTATATTAATTCATCTAACAGCAATTTCCGCGTAATTGGAGGTACTGATACAAGATCGACGGATGCTTATAACCAAAAACTTTCTGAAAGAAGAGCGAACAATGTAAAAGATTATTTGATTCAAAACGGAGCAGATAAAACGAAGATTGAAGCGATTGGAAAAGGAGAGAAAGACCTTCTTTACCCAGAATGTGATCCAGCTGAGAAATGTCCAGAATGGAAAAACAGAGCAAACAGAAGAGTATATTTTGAAGCTAAATAAAATATATTTCTAAATAAACAAAAACCGTTTCGTTTTATCACGAGACGGTTTTTTTATTTTAAAGAATTGATTAAATTTACAAATGCTTTCTTCCAAAGAATCACAAAATATTTTAATTCATCAGACGCTCAAACAATTTTGGGGGTTTGATGAATTTCGTTCTTCGCAGGAACACATAATCCTATCCATCATCAATGGTAAAGATACTTTGGCGCTTTTGCCAACTGGTGGTGGGAAATCGCTTTGTTACCAATTACCAGCCATAATTCTGGAAGGAACTTGTCTCGTGATTTCGCCTTTATTAGCATTAATGAGAGACCAACTGCAATCATTGCAAGCTTTAGGAATCGAGGCCGAATTGTTGAGTTCTGATTTGGACGAGTTTGAGGAAGAGACTGTTTACAATCGGTGCAAGGAAGGTTTGACCAAAGTTCTTTTCGTATCACCCGAGAGATTACAAAATCAATTATTTTTAAGGAATATTCAGGAAATTCATATCTCGTTTATTGCGATAGATGAGGCGCATTGTATTTCGGAATGGGGACAAGATTTCCGCCCGAGTTATCAGAACATCAAAAAGTTTCGTCAAGATTTCAAAAATGTACCGTGCTTGGCATTAACGGCGACTGCGACCAATCAGGTTGTTGATGAGATTTCAATTAAGTTAGGTCTTCATCAGCCTCAGGTTTTCAAACAAAGCTTCCGTAGAGAAAATCTTAATATTATTGTTGCAAACACTGCGGACAAATATAAAAGGATTTTAGAATTTCTGAGACAAAATCAAGCTTCCGGAATCATTTATACCCGAACCAGAAAGGAAGCTGAAGAATTGACACACTATATTAAAAACAATAATTTCCAAAACGTCGATTTCTTCCACGCCGGAATGACTGCTCGTGACAGAGAGAATCTTCAGAAAAAATGGATTACCAGTCAGTTTCACGTTTTGGTTTCTACCAACGCTTTCGGAATGGGAATTGACAAAGATAATGTCCGATTTGTGATTCACTTTTCGCCTTCTTCGACGCTGGAAAATTACTATCAAGAAATCGGAAGAGCGGGAAGAAATGGTGAGGAAGCGATTGTCCTGCTACTTTGGAATGAGCAGGAATTGAAGAACATTGATGATATTTTCAAAAACCAAATCCCCAATAAAACCGAGTACGAAAAAATCCTGATGTATCTGTATTCCATTTTTCAGATTGGAGATTCGGATTTACCGGAACGGACTTTTCAGCTGGATATCAACAGAATCAAAAATCTGACTAAATTATCAACCGCAAAAATCAAAAATATTCTGACGTTTCTGAACAATCAGGAACTCATTTATTATAAAAATTCCATTTCGTCTTCCACACTGCAAAGTTTTATCAATTCTGAGGATTTGGAACAGTTGGCGCCTTCGGATGCTTATTTTATGGAATTGTTGTTCCGTAATTTGCCAGGTTTAGCAATCCAAAAAGTTCATTTCAGCGATTTGGCTTTTTGCAAAAAGAATGGATTTGATATCTTGAGTTTCAAAGAAAGGCTGAAACAATTGCAAAAAGCCGGACATTTGGAATATCTCGATGGAAGCCAACATTCCATCAAATTCCTAAAACCTCGGAACGACCGGCATCTATCGGGCGAATATTGGACGCTTTTCAATCATATCCAAAAAAATAAATTGAAGAAATGGGAAGAAAATAAATTCTTCATCAAAGACACAGACTTCTGCAAAATGAAATTGATTCTAAGCTATTTCGGAGAACGAGATGCAGAGAATTGTGGAAAATGTTCTATCTGTAGAAAGAAAACAAATACCAAAAGAACCTTGTCCACAGAGATTTTCGAACAACTTGCCAAGCGACCGATGGCTTTGGAAGAAGTCGCCGCCAATCTCAATTTCCACTCCAGAGAATCCATTTCCGACACGCTGATTTTCCTTTTGGACATCGGCAAAGTAAAAATGTTGAACTACAAAACTTATATGCTCAATCAATAAAACGTAGAATCACTCGCAGCCCGACTTGAGCGGAAATCCTTTTTTGCTTGTACAATGTTTCTATTTATTCTGAAATCGTCTGCAAAAAAGATTGGGAGCGGAAGGCGGAATAGCTGCCATAAAAATCAATTATCAACTATCATTTATCAATTATAAAATCAATGACGAAATCCCTAAATGTCGTTTTTTTCGGAACTCCCGACTTTGCCAAAGTTTCTCTGGAAGCCATTTTCAAATCTCATCATAAAGTGGTCGGTGTTGTAACAGCAGCCGACAAAGCCAGCGGACGTGGTATGAAACTTACGCCTTCACCAGTCAAAGTTTTTGCAGAAGAAAACGGACTCCATCTTTTTCAACCCGAAAAATTGAGAAACCCGGAATTTCTAGGAGCGATTCAAAATCTGAATGCCGATGTTTTCGTGGTGGTTGCTTTCAGAATGATGCCTCAGGTCTTATTCTCGATTCCGAGATTGGGAACTTTCAATCTCCACGCATCATTGTTGCCGGATTATCGTGGCGCGGCACCAATCAATTATGCAGTTATCAACGGCGAAACCAAAACAGGTGTGACAACATTTTTTATTAATGAAAAAATTGATGAAGGAAGCATTCTTCTTCAAGCCGAAACCGACGTTTTACCAGAAGACAACGCGGGAACTTTGCACGATAAATTGATGAATATCGGCTCGGAATTAATCATCAAAACTTTGGATGGTTTGGCTGATAATTCAATCCAAGAAAAACCGCAGCCCGAAAAAGAAAATCCAAAAACGGCTTACAAAATATTCAAAGAAAATCTGAAAATCGATTGGAATCAAACTGCTGAAACCGTTCATAATTTCGTGAGAGGAATGTCACCTTATCCAACGGCTTTTACTATTTTGAAAATTGGAGAAGAAGAAAAATCTTTGAAAATATTCAAAGGAAAATTCGAGGTTCAATCACATACTCGTGAAGCCGGAGATTTTGATATTTCAAAAACGGAATTCAAGTTCTATACAAAAGACGGAATCTATTATCCGGAAGATGTTCAAATCCAAGGGAAGAAAAGATTGCCTGTCAAAGATTTTTTGAATGGAATCCAGAATTTTGACGAGTATAAAATGTCTTAGTATTTCTTTGATGAGTTTTATGTCTTTGCGAACTTTAAAATATTTTCAATAATTATAAAAAAAACTTTGCGGACTTTGCGTTCAAAATATTTCTAACATAATTAATCAATTTAAAAATGAAAAAACTTTTTCTCGTTTTTTTGTTCACATCAAATCTCTTTTTTGCGCAAGATTTGAAAATGATGACCTACAACATCCGACTGTCATTGGAAAGTGATAAAGAAAACTCGTGGGACAACAGAAAGGAAGATGCTTTGGCGCTGATGAGCTATTACCATCCGGATTATTTCGGCGTGCAGGAAGCGGTTCCACAGCAAATGATTGACATCAAAACCAAATTGAAAGATTATGATTATGTCGGCGTTGGTAGAGACGATGGTAAAAATCAAGGCGAATATTCAGCGATTTTCTATGACAGAAATAAATTGGAAGTTTTAAAATCAGGAACTTTCTGGCTCAGCGAAACACCAGAGAAACCATCGAAAGGTTGGGACGCCGCTTACAACAGAGTTTGCACTTATGCGTTTTTCAAAATCAAAAAAAGTGGTAAAAAGTTTTTGGCGATGAATCTCCATTTTGACCACGTCGGCGATATTGCAAGAGTGAATTCTGCAAAGTTAATCCTCGAAAAAATCAAGGAACTGAATCCACAAAATCTGCCTTTGACCTTGACTGGCGATTTCAATTTGACGGATGATTCGGAGCCTATCAAAATCATTTCTCAATCTTTGGACAATGTTTTTTACCATTCGAAGAAACCGCACTACGGACCAAAAGGAACGTTCACAGCATTTGATGTGAACACTGTTCCAAAAGAAAGAATTGATTATATTTTTGTAAAAGGCTTTGAAGTCCAATCGAACCGAACAATCAACGACAGACTGGAAAATCTCCTTTATCCATCCGACCATTTTCCCATTTTGGCGGAGATTAGTTTTAAAAAATAATTATAAAAGCAAAATCCTCTTGGTGAAAGAGGATTTTTTGTTTACTATGAGTGCCTATTTTATCCATTCCTGAATAAAACTTGTTTCTTTGTCGTAATCTTCATTCTCGTAGGTAAATCTTGCAAAATGTTTTTCATCTTTTTGAGGAATAGATTTAGGCTCGATTTTGTACAGATTGTAAAAAATTGTGTCTTTCAATTCTGCATTTCTTCCGTGAAATGTTTTGCTTAAGTAATAAACGTTATTTTTAATTTTATAGAGATTCATATCGAAACCAGTTCTAAATCTTCCAAAAGGAAATACTTTATTTGAATTTAAATCGTAGATTAATTGATAATTGACACTACATCCAAGACCTGTACACATATCATTTTCGAGTTGTAGCAACAATAAGTTTAATGGCTTATAATATTTGACTTCTGATATGTTATTAGCGTAATTAACTGAATCTTTTGAACTCCAAACATCATTGATAGTTAGAAGTTTTTTCACATCAATTTTATTGTCGTTTATTCGAATTACAAAACCTTTATTTTTATTAGAACTGCTAATTTTTAGATTTGGATTTAATACTGAAACGGAATCTAAACTTGTAGAAAATGTTGGTTTAATCTCTGAATTATCCAAAGCAGAAACAAAATCCGATACATCATTTTTAATTTTCTCTGTTGAATCAATTTTATTTATTTTAATTTCTGTACTATTTTTTTTACAACTAAATAAAGTGAAACTTAAAATAAGCAAGAATAATATTTGATTTGTGTTTTTCATAGTTTAAATTTAGAAAAACTATTTCTCCCAAACAATCTTCTTCACCATCAAATCACTAGAATTGGTTCCAACCATTATTTCAAATTCGCCGGCTTCCCAATCGTAATTCAGGGCGTCATCGTAGAATTTCAAATCTTCCGGAGTTAGTTTGAAAGTAACATTTCTGTTTTCGCCTTTCTTCAAAAATATTTTCTGGAAACCTTTCAATTCTTTGATAGGGCGAACCACTTTCCCGAAAAGGTCGCGAATATAAAGCTGAACCACTTCCTCACCATCAAATTTCCCCGTATTGGCAACATTCACATTGATGGTCAAAGTTTGATTGCCTTTCAGATTTTCAGAACTCAAATTGAAGTTGGAGTATTTGAAATCAGTATAGCTCAATCCAAATCCAAACGGGAATTTCGGGTCGTTGTCCAAATCGATGTAAGCGGAAACGTAATTTCTGTCCGTGGATTTTCCGGCTGGTCTTCCGGTGTTGTAATGGTTGTAATAGATTGGGATTTGACCTTCTGTTCTTGGGAAAGTCATTGGCAATTTTCCGCCAGGATTCACATTTCCGAAGATGACATCGGCGATAGAATTTCCGGCTTCCGTTCCCAGCCACCAGCTGTAAACGATGGTCGAAATATTATCTGCTGCCCAATCAAAAACCAAAGGTCTTCCAGCGTTTATCATCAAAACAATTGGTTTTCCGGTTTTTGCGATTTCTTTCAATAAGTCTTCTTGAACACCTGAGAAATGTAGGTTGCTTCGGCTTTTCGCTTCGCCACTCATTGCGTGTCCTTCGCCCAAAGTCATAATCACGACATCTGCTTTTTTCGCAGTTTCGATGGCTTCTGCAAACATCGATTTGTTGTCGTCGTTTTCATTGCAGCCTTTTGCGTAAAGTAAAGTTGAGTTTTTGTCTAATTGATTTTTGATACCATCAAATTGAGTCACAATTCTCTGTGCATCATCTTTGAAAGGAACCGACCAAAATCCGTGCATCGCAACTGCTTCTTTTCCGAATGGTCCAATCAAAGCAACGGTTTTTGTGGATTTTGAAAGGGGAAGGATTTTCTTTTCGTTCTTTAAAAGGACAACACTTTTTGCACCGAATTCTCTTCCGAATTTTCTGTGTTCGAGATTGTTGGTCTGCTGTTTTTGTCTTTCAGAATTTGAAAATTTGTAAGGGTCGTCAAACAATCCCAGTTCGAATTTTTTGATTAAAATTCTTCTCACGGCATCATCCACAAACTTGATATCTACTTTTCCTTCTTTGACCAATTTCGGAAGTTGCTCCATATAGATATTGCTTTCCATATCCATATCTGAACCTGCGAGAATGGCTTTTTCTCCAGCTTCGGCGTTGTCTTTTGCGTAGCCGTGTTTTATCATTTCGCCGATGCTCCCCCAATCGGAAACCACAAAACCTTGGAATTTCCATTGGTCTTTTAGTAAATCTCTCAAGATATATTTATTCGCCGTTGCCGGAATTCCATTAATATCATTGAATGAATTCATAAAAGTTGCAACGCCCGCTTCAGAAGCTGCTTTGAAAGGTGGAAGATAAGTCTCGTGAAGTTGACGAAGACTCATATCAACAGAGTTGTAATCTCGTCCGCCAACTGCTGCGCCGTAAGCTGCGAAGTGTTTGGCGCAGGCCATTATTGCGTCGATGTTACCTAAGCCTTTGCCTTGGAAACCTTTGATTCTTGCCAATCCGATTTTGGTTCCGAGGTAAGTATCTTCGCCGGAGCCTTCCATCACGCGTCCCCATCTTGGGTCTCTGGCAATGTCCACCATTGGTGCAAATGTCCAATGAACACCGAAAGCTGAAGCTTCTATTGCAGCGATTCTTTCGGATTTTTCTATCCTATCTAAATCCCAGCTTGCGGCCTGACCAAGATTAATCGGGAAAGTCGTTCTGAAACCGTGAATTACATCTTGTCCAAAAATCAACGGGATTTTGAGTCGAGATTCTAAGGCTAATTTTTGGAAAGCTTTTGTTTCTTCTGCGCCAGTTACGTTGAGCATAGAGCCGACTTTTCCACTTTTTATTTCGTCCAAGACTTTTTTGGAATTGGAGTTTTGTGGACCTGTGGCATAATCGAAGCCGCTGTATTGGACGAGTTGTCCGGCTTTTTCTTCCAAGGTCATTTTGGAAAGGAGTTCGGTGACTTTTTGGTCGATGCTTTTCTGGGCGGAAATACTGATTCCGAAGATTAAAAGCAGGAGCGAAAGGCTATATTTTTTCATTGTAATGTTGTTGTCTCTTTTTGAGAAATTGATTGAGGTAAATGTAATTATTATAAACCACCCCGTCAAAAATTTTTCGAATTTTTGAATCCCCTCCAGAGGAGGGGAATTTAGAATTTTGTTTTTTTGTGTTCTGAGAAGTTGACAAACTTGGTAATTATTGCAAATATTTGATTTGTCTTGGAATCTGCAGCCCGACTTGAACGGAAATCCTTTTTTGCGTAATCTTAAGTTCTATTTAAAAGGAAATCGTCTGCAAAAAAGATTGGGAGTGGAAGGCGGATAAAGCTGCCCAAATAATAATTCAAATTCTATGATATTGGATAAATGATGCCCAGCGAGGGAATTGGTTTTAATTCTTTATTTTTGAGTTTTAAATTTTGGAAATGAAAAAACTATTATTGGGATTGATGCTGATGGGAACGGCGATTTCTGCGCAGGAACTGTATGTGCCGAGGAATATCAAGAATGCTTATGCGAAAGGGACTCGCGATGTTTCCGGAAAGCCGGGGAAAAATTACTGGCAGAACAAAGGTGTTTATGATGTGAATGTGAAAGTGGATGCGGTGACGAAAATGGTTTCAGGTTCTGAGACGATTCAGTATTCTAATAATAGTCCGGATGAGCTGAAGGTTTTGGCGATTCGATTTGTGAATAATATGACCAAACCACAATCTCCGAGAGCTGGATATGCGTCAAAAGATGCTTTGACAGATGGATTGAAAATTAAATCTTTCTATATCAACGGTGAAAAATATAACATCAACAGTGAAGACTGGTCAACAGTTGAGGCTGTTAAATTGACTAAACCATTAGCGTCAAAATCTAAAACCGAAATTAAAATCGAGTGGGAATATCCGTTGGCAAAGGAAAGTGGAAGAGAAGGGCAGATAGACCCAGAGACTTTTTATGTGGCATATTCTTTCCCACGAGTTTCTGTTTATGATGATTACAATGGCTGGGATATGTTGCAGCACAATGGCAGACAGGAGTTTTATAATGACTTCAATGATTACTCGTTTGCTATTTCGGCACCAAGGAATTTTGTGGTTTGGTCAACGGGAGATTTTCTGAATCCTGAGGAAGTTTTGCAACCAGAATATCTGAAACGTTTTAAGGAATCTTTGAAATCTGATAAAATAATCCACGTTGCCAATGAATCTGAAATGAAATCGGGGAAAGTGACGAAACAGAATGAGTGGAATGTCTGGAAATTCAAAGCGAACCATATTGTAGATTTTTGTTTTGCATTGAGCAATCATTACGTTTGGGATGCGTCGAGTGTTCAGTTGAAAACGAAAAGAGCGAGCGTTCAGTCCGCTTACAAAGTTGGCGCAAAAGATTTCGAACAATATACAGAATGGATGCGCTACAATTTGAAATGGTTTTCGGAAAACTGGCCGGGCGTGGAATATCCGTTCCCTGCGATGACGGCTGTGCAAGGTTACGCCGATATGGAATATCCAATGATGATAAATGACACAAGTATTCCAGACGATTTGCAAGATGCGAGATTGACGGCGGACCACGAGATTGCTCATACTTATTTCCCTTTTTATATGGGAATCAATGAAACGAGATATGCGTTTATGGACGAAGGTTGGGCGACGATGCTGGAATATTTGATTGGAATCTCGGAGAACGGACAAGAATCTGCGGATAAATTTATGAAGAACTTCCGTGTGAAGCGTTGGATTAATGATGCTTCGACTGAGCAAGACCAACCGATTATCACGATGAGCTCACAGCTTTCGGGCGCTGGATATGGGAACAATGCTTATGTGAAATCGGCGTTGTCTTATTTGGCTTTGAAGGATTATTTGGGTGATGATTTATTCAAAAAAGCTTTGCATCATTATATGGACAATTGGAACGGGAAACATCCGATTCCGTGGGATTATTTTAATTCTATGAATGCTGGTTCTGGGAAGAATTTGAATTGGTTTTTCAACAATTGGTTTTACACGAATCATTATATTGATTTGAAGATTGCGTCTGTTTCTCAAGATAAAAATCAATTGAATTTGATGGTTGAAAATATTGGTGGATTTGCAGTTCCGTTTGATGCGGTTGTGACTTACAATGATAATTCGACGGAGAAAGTTCATTTTACGCCAGCGGTTTGGGAGAAAAATGAGAAACAAACCAACTTGAATTTCGCAGTTAAAAAGAAAGTCAAATCTGTGAATTTGGATGGTGGGATTTTTATGGATTATACGCCGGATGATAATTTGAAATTGGTAAATTAGGATTCAAAATTTAACACCAATGAAAAAAGTATTTTTATTAATTGTTGCTGTTTCGATGCTGGTTTCCTGCGTTTCCAACAAGACGAAAACACTTCAGCAGAATATCCTGACCTTGCGTGACAGCTATTGCAAAGCGCCGTTGCAGTACAATTATTCTCAAAAATTACCGTCGTACAACTCAGATTCTATTTTGTTGGCGAACAGTCATTTGAAAACTTATTTTTCTGACCAAAGTATTCTGATTCTGAATGCATTGAAAAGTATTGATGAAGTGGAAGATATTTTGAAATATAAAAAAGATGGTTCTTTGGAAGCTCAGGTGAAAGTGCTTCAACTCAAAACAAAAATCAACAGTAAAATCAGTATTTCACTCACGGAATTGGATGCGGTTGCGGCGGAGTTTGATTGCGAAGGCGAACGCGTGGCGCAAATGGCGAATTATGTGGATAATATCAATAGCAACAATAACAACAAGCTGATTCTTTTCTCCATCATCACAGGTGCGGTAACTTCGGTTGCGAGCGGGATTATCAAAAATGACAATGCAGAAAACATAGTGAGTATTGGCGGTGGACTTTTGGGAGCTGGTCTTGGTTTGGCAACTTTCAATCCGAAAGGGAAAAAAGTGGAATTCATTCACGAAAGGAATTTGTTGAAGGATATTTGGGAACAGAAATTACAATCTCATAATTTTCCGCCTTTTATTTGGTATATGTACACGGAGAAAAAATTCACGGGGAATCGGGAACATTCGATTATTCAGAATATGAAGCAGAGATGGATTAATTATCAGTTTGATAATGATGAAGATTCTGCGAACAAATCTGTGAATTTTGGAACTGGTGGCTACTATCGCTCATCGGATTTGCAGAATCGTGCCTCGATGTTGAACCAAATGCAATCCGCGACTAGGACCATCAATCAGAATATCAATTATCTGCTTTTGGATTTGGATAAGATGATTTCGGAATCTTAGAATTTAATTTGAAAATCTACATTAGAAAAATTCATTCTATCAGGAAAGTTTCTTTTATTAATGATAGCTTTGCAGCCATTAATTCATTAATCATAAAATTATAAAATGAAAAGACAAACCATCGCATTGTTTTGCGTAGCCGCGCTCAGTATTATTTCTTGTGCTAAGGAAGGCGATAAAAAAGACGACAGCAAATACACAGATGAGCAAAAAGCGTCTTATTACATAGGAATGAGTATCGCTCAAAATATGAAACAAGAAGGTTTTAAAGTTGATGCAGAACTTCTGGCTCAAGGTATCAAAGAAGAATTGGACAGCACGAAGAAAAAAATGTTGCCAGCAGAAGAGATGAACAGCTTTATGCAAGATTTTATGATGAAGCAACATCAAAAGAAACAATCTGAGGCAAATGCGCAAGGCTCTGAAAATAAGAAAAAAGGTCTGGAATTCCTTGCGAAAAATAAAAGCAATCCAAAAGTGAAAACCACAGCCTCAGGCTTGCAGTATGAAGTTCTACAAGAAGGTGACGGTAAAACAAAACCAAAAGCAACAGACGTTGTTCAAGTAAAATACACCGGAAAACTATTGGACGGAATTGTTTTCGATTCTACCGATAAAAATGGTGGCGCACCAATGGACATCAATCTGGGATCTGTAATCGCAGGTTGGACAGAAGGAATTCAATTGATGAGCAAAGGTTCCAAATACAGATTTTACATTCCATCCGAATTGGCTTATGGAGACCAAGGCGCTGGAGATGCAATTCCTGGAGGAGCAACAATTATCTTTGATGTAGAATTGGTGAATATAAAATAAGGCTTATCAATTCGATAAAAATCAAAAACCTCAGCTAAAGTATAGCTGAGGTTTTCTTGTTTAAAATAGTATTTAATATGAAGAAAAATTTAACTTAACTTATTCCACCGGTCTAAAAACCAAACCTGTCTCTTCAAAATAATCCAAGGTAATTCTGTCGCCGTCATTCACGGTTCCTGCAAGGATTTCTTTTGATAATTTGTTTAAAACTTCTTGCTGAATCACTCTTTTCAAAGGTCTTGCTCCAAAAACAGGGTCATAACCTTTGTTGGTTAAATAATTCAAAGCGTCCTGTGTTGCGGTCATAATGATATTTCTCTTTGCAAGCATATCGTTGAAGCCTCTCAACTGATACTGAACGATTTTTCCGATTTCTTTTTTTCTTAAAGGCTGGAACAACACCGTTTCATCAATCCTGTTAAGAAATTCCGGACGAAGAGTCTGTTTCAACAAATCAAAAACCTGAATTTTTGTTTTATCGACAATTTCATCCTGATTTTCCTCGGTAATATTCTCAAAATTCTCCTGAATAATATGCGAACCGAGATTCGAAGTCATAATGATAATCGAGTTTTTGAAATTCACCACACGACCTTTATTATCGGTCAATCTTCCGTCATCTAAAACCTGTAATAAGGTGTTGAAAACATCCGGATGCGCTTTTTCAATTTCATCCAAAAGCACCACTGAGTAAGGTCTTCTTCGCACAGCTTCCGTCAGTTGTCCACCTTCATCGTAACCAACATATCCCGGAGGCGCACCGACCAATCTTGAAACGGAATGTCTTTCCTGATATTCACTCATATCAATTCTCATCATGTTGTTTTCGTCGTCGAATAAAAATTCGGCTAAAGCCTTTGCCAGCTCGGTTTTACCAACTCCGGTTGTTCCTAAGAATAAGAAACTTCCGATTGGTTTTTTCTCATCACTCAAGCCCGCTCTGTTTCTTCTGATGGCATCTGCAACTGCTTCTATCGCCTCTTCCTGACCCACAACCCTGTGATGAAGTTCGGTTTCCAGATGCAATAATTTTTCTCTTTCAGATTGAAGCAACTTCGTAACTGGAATTCCCGTCCATTTTCCGATAACTTCTGAGATATTTTCGGCAGTTACTTCTTCCTTAATCAATTCATTCTGATGGTTTTGCATTTCCAGTTCGAGTTTCTGCAAAGCATCTTCTTTCTCTTTGATTTTTCCGTACTGAATTTCAGCAACTTTGGCGTAATCTCCTGCTCTTGAAGCTCTTTCAGCTTCGAGTTTTAAGGATTCAATATCTTTTTTAATCTGGGTTAAATCTTCAGATTTTTGTTTTTCTTTCAGCCATTTGGCATTGATTTCATTTCTTTCTTCAGAAATTTTTGAAATATCTTCTTTTAAATGGTCGATTTTGGTCTGACTTCCTTCTCTCGAAATGGCCGCCAACTCAATTTCCATCTGCATCAGTTTTCTGTCGAGAACGTCCAGTTCTTCAGGTTTTGAATTGATTTCCATTCTCAATTTGGCTGAAGCTTCATCAATCAAATCAATCGCCTTGTCCGGTAAAAATCGGTCTGAAATATATCGCTGAGACATTTCCACTGCCGCAATAATCGCTTCATCTTTGATTCTAACTTTGTGATGCGCTTCATATTTATCTTTAATTCCACGGAGAATAGAAATTGCAGATTCAGTATCTGGTTCTTCCACCATTACTTTTTGGAAGCGTCTTTCTAAGGCTTTATCCTTTTCGAAATATTTTTGATATTCATTCAAAGTGGTTGCACCGATTGCTCGCAGTTCGCCTCTTGCCAAGGCTGGTTTTAGGATGTTTGCTGCATCCATCGCACCTTCTCCACCTCCGGCTCCCACCAAAGTATGGATTTCGTCGATGAAAAGAATGATTTGCCCGTCTGATTTGATTACTTCATTCACGACAGATTTCAAACGTTCTTCGAACTCACCTTTGTATTTTGCACCGGCGATCAAAGCTCCCATATCCAAAGAATACAAAGTTTTATCTTGCAGATTTTCAGGAACGTCTCCATTGATGATTCTGTGCGCAATTCCTTCTGCAATTGCAGTTTTACCAACGCCCGGCTCACCAATCAAAATCGGATTGTTCTTCGTTCTTCTCGAAAGAATCTGCAAAACTCTTCTGATTTCTTCATCACGCCCGATTACTGGGTCCAATTTCCCTTCTGCAGCAAGTTCGTTGAAATTTTTAGCGTATTTATTTAAGGATTGATACGTTTCTTCCGAACTTGCAGAAGTTGCTTTCGAGCCTTTTCTTAATTCTTTGATTCCGCCTTCCAGAAGACTTTTGGTTACACCCATATCTTTCAGCATTTTCGAAACTTCAGAATTTGTTTCTAAAAGTGAAAGCCAAAGATGTTCGATGGTTACAAATTCATCACCCATTTTTTTGGCGATGTTTGGAGCGTCCAACAAAACTTTGTTCGCTGATTGAGAAAGGTAAATATTTCCGCCTTGTACTTTCGGAAGTCTTTCGAGGTTTTCACGATTTCGCTCTCTTACCAAAGTGGAATCTGCTTCCGCTTTTTTGAGTAAGAAAGGCGATATATTTTCATCCACCTGAAAGATTCCTTCCAGAAGATGTTGAGGTTCTATTTGCTGGTTGCCAAATTCCATTGCCACTTGTTGCGCGGCTTGGATGGCTTCTTGTGATTTTACTGTATATTGGTTTAAGTTCATATTATTTTGGTATTAAATGATTAAAGAATTATAAGATTAGTTATTAAAAATCTGTATCAAATTCTGTTCAATTTTCAGTTTTAAAAAACATTAAGAAAGTAATTTTTGAGGTTGACTCTCTTAATGCTTTATCAATTATTTAATTCGAATAGCTTATCGCAAAAAGTATTCTTTTGTTGAATTTTTAAAATTATCAGACAAAATTTCCGAATAATTGAATTTTAATTAAAATCGAAACGACAAAATTTCCGAAAATTAAATAATTAGATTAAAAATGATTGTCAATTTGGTAATGATTTTTACTCAATCAAATTTTGTTGCCCATTTATTTAGCACTTTTTATTCATAAATTTGAGTTTATAAAATCTGAAATTGACTCGTCTTGTAATTTTTTTGATGACTTTTTGTTCGCTGATATTTTGTTCTGCTCAAAAACAAAATCAAGAAGACTTGTCTGGGAATGAAACCTTTGATAAAAATAAAATTTTGCCCGAATTAATTATCGAACAAAGCATCAAGAAATTGGAACAACCCATTTCCGAAGAAGATAAATTTGATGTTCGAATGAAAATGGCAGATGCTTATCTGAAAATCAAAAAGCCAGATTTTGCAAAGTCCACCGAAATGCTTTTCAAAGCGAAGGAGATTGCTGAGAAATTGGATAATCCAAGTTTGATGGCGAAAATCTACGGTTCCATCGCAAATCAGTATTCATTTCTGAATTTCCCTGATAAAATAAAACCATATTTAGACTTATCAAAACAACAGGTTAATAAGCTACCAAATGGCTACGAAAAGAATTTTCTGACTGCAAGATTGTACATCGAATATGGAAATCTTGAGGCAGACAAAGAAAATTTCCTTGTTGCAAAAAAACATTATCAAAAAGCTTTGAAGTTTTTGGGGAATATCGGAAGTCCAAGCAAGAAGAACATTTTTCAATTTCGGAGAGCGTTTTACAATTTGGGCGTTTCTTACGCTTATCTCAAACAAAATGATTCGGCAGAATATTTTCTTAACAAAGCCTTGATCATTCGGGATAATGAAAATAAGGAGTTTAAATATTTTATTTACAACACTTTAGCTAAAGTTTACGCCAATGAAAACCAACATCAAAGGGCAATTGATTCTTTGGAAGTGGTTTTGAAAGAAGATGCTTTTAAAGATAATCGATTGAAAGCGGATATGTACAAAAAGCTGATTGCGTCCTATAAAACTTTGAACAATCAAGAAAAGTACATCGAGTATTCTGAAAAACTTTTGGAGCTTGAGCCTGATGTGAAAGATAATAATCTGAAAGCCATCAATACCGCGACAACCATTGAACAAAAAAGTCTTTTGGATAAAATTTCTGATAAAGAAGGACATAATCGACTGTTGATTTTTGGTTGTGGATTTTTAATTCTAATTGGTGGAATTTCGATTTTCTTCATCAATCAAAAAAGAAAAAAAGAGAAACTGATCTATCAAAATTTTATTTTGAATCTTGAAAAAAATGAGATTAAGGAAACTTTTGAACCTCAAGAAATTGTTCAGCCGGAAATTGAAGAAAAGGAAAAAGTAGCGTTCTCTATTCCGAGTTCTGCGGAAACTATGATTCTTGAAAAATTAAGTAAGTTTGAAGAATCAGCGAAATTCACCAACTCAAAACTCACAGTTGCAAGTTTGGCGGTGATGTTCAAAACGAATCCAACGTATCTCTCCGAAACCATTAAAAAAAACAAGGAGAAAAACTTCAATAATTATATCAATGATCTTCGCATCAATTATATCTGCAAACAGATTCTCGAACGGCCGGAATTCCTTAATTATAAAATAAGTTACTTGGCAGAAGAAGCTGGCTTTTCTTCTCATAGTTCATTTACGACTGTTTTCAAAAACGTGACTGGCATTTCTCCGTCCGCATTTCTTCGCGAGGC
Organism: Epilithonimonas xixisoli; assembly: GCF_004365655.1. GTDB lineage: Bacteria > Bacteroidota > Bacteroidia > Flavobacteriales > Weeksellaceae > Epilithonimonas > Epilithonimonas xixisoli. The sequence continues at coordinate 25,671 of NZ_SOEO01000001.1, forward strand.
AGACCAAAAACTTAAAAATATTCAATAGCTTGATTTTCTGATTTTTAATAATGCTTTTTGTCTTGTGAAATATGATATTTCGAAAGACAAACACTATTTTTTGATTCTTAAAGTATATACATTTACTTCATCAATAGAATAATTAATGATTCTAATTGATGGTATTATCACAACAAAAATTATTAAATCTTAAAAAATTAATTATGAAGAAAATTGTATTTTTTTTATCGACAGTGGGATCTGTAATGATGTATTCGCAAAGCTTGGGTTTCGGGAGATCGTTCTCAGATTCTTCCACAAGAGTTAGTCAGTCCAACAAAACAGCCCAGAAAGCTGAAACTTGTAACACAGTTGTCATAAATGACACGGACGAAGAAAACGGCGTCTTCATTATCGGAGCTGGCGGACAGAAAGCAGCGGTGGATATTCCACTTGCATCAAACCAAACTATTAAAATCAACAGTATTGTCGTGACCTTGGCGAGTAAGGAAGTGCCAACTTTTGTAAATTTTATCTTTTACGACAACATTCTTTCTACGCCAGAAGATCCGGAAGATCCAAGGAGAAATATTCCCAATCAACAAATCTTAACCGTAACAGACAGCAGTATTGAATCCTTCGAGGAAGTTGGCTACGAACCTTTGCACGAGTTTGTCATTAGAAAAATAAAAATCAAGCTTCAAAATCCAATTGTTTTGAACGGTACAATGTCTGACGGAAGAATCTGGATGAGCACAAAATCTGACGCAAATGCTTGGTCCATTACGGCACATTATCTTACGGGAGAAGGAGTTGTAGGCGAAAGTATTGCGATGGGTGCAGATGCTTATGGCTGGTTTCAACTTTTGAATCAGGAAGCATTGTACGAGTTGAATGCAGAATGTGACTTCCTGAATGTTGGTGATGCCAATTTCAAATCGAAAGTTGACATTTACCCAAATCCAGCGCAAGCGCATTTCGAGTACAAAAACTTGGAATCGATGAAAATTGTTTCTGTTAATATCTTCGATGCGACTGGGAAATTGGTAAAAACATTAAACGGAGATCGTTCAAAAGTGGATGTTCAAGATTTGACAAAAGGCGTTTACATCATCAAAACCAAAATGTCTTCCAACATTACCTTAACCAATAAGTTAATCAAAAAGTAATTCATATTTTTAAATTTAATTGAACCCGTTTGGTGGATTTTTCATCAGGCGGGTTTTTGTTGTTATTTTCAGAATAAGAGTTTCTCCGGCACTTTCAATAAAATACATTAAATTGCATCTAACAATAATTATGTAAAATGAATTACACACAAATAGAAATAGACGCCCAATTCGAAGGAAAATTACAATTGATTTATCTCAATCAGCCAGAAAGTTACAACAGTTTGACGAAGGTAATGTTGGGCGAATTGAGAGATGCGGTTCACAAATTCAGCAATGACGAGAATGTGCGTTGCGTTGCGATTGCCGGCAAAGGAAAAGCGTTTTGTGCTGGACAAAATCTGAAAGAAGCGTTGAGTTTTGGTGAAGACGATGACGACCGCGCCATACAGCGTTTTGTGATAGAATATTACAATCCTTTGGTTTTGGAAATTGTGAAGTGTAGGAAGCCTGTGATTGCTTTGGTCAATGGTCCTGCTGTTGGTGCTGGTGCAATGTTGGCTTCGATTTGTGATTTCACTTTGGCGGTTGAAAGCTCTTATTTTTCTTTCGCTTTTGCTAATATCGGTTTGATTCCAGATACTGCGGGAACTTACTTTTTACCGAAATTAGTTGGGAAGCAATTGGCGAGTTATCTCTCTTTCACAGGAAAAAAAGTACCTGCACCCGAAGCTAAAAAAATGGGCTTGGTTGCCGACGTTTTCCGAGATTCTGAATTCGTGGAAAAATCGATGGAAATTCTTACGCAATTATCTCATTCTGCAACAACAGCACTATATCTTACAAAGAAAGCCTTCAACAAATCTTACGATTTTACTTTAAAAGAGCAGTTGGATTTTGAATCCATCATCCAGCAAGATGCGGCTGAGACAGAAGATTTCCGCGAAGGTGTTACCGCTTTTATCGAAAAACGTTTACCAAATTACAAAGGGAAATAAAGAAATTGGAGTTTGAGTGTGGGAGAATTTGAGAGTATTTTTCTCTTCCAGCTTCCATCTCCAAGCTTCCATCCTAAATCAATATCATTTATATCTTATATGACTCCGAAAGAAACTGCCGAATTTATGTTCGGGAAAGACCTGTTTTCTCAATGGATGGGAATTGAACTCATCGACATCAAAGAAAATTATTGCTTTCTAAAAATGCCTGTAAAACCTGAAATGATTAATGGTTTGGGAACTGTTCACGGCGGTGTGACGTTCGCTTTTGCAGATTCGGCTTTGGCTTTTTCTTCCAATAATTCTGGCGAAGCAGCGGTTGCGCTCAATTGTTATATTAATTTCACAAAAGCCGTGCGAGATGGCGATGTTTTGACCGCCGAAAGTATTTTGCTCACAGACACAAGAAAAACAGCGGTCTATGACATCACAATCAAAAATCAAAATGATGAAGTTGTTGCTGGTTTCCGCGGAACAGTTTATAAAATTGGGAAGAAAGTGACGGAATTATAAATCTTTGGAATCCTTCGAGAGCCTCAGGATGACAATTTTTTTAAATCTCGATGACAATTATTATGAAAAACTTCAAAATAAATTTTGGAGTTTTAAAATAAATTGTAGCTTTGTAATTCAAAGTTCTTTTTATGGAATCGAAAAATTATCAGGAAGAGTTGGCGCACATCCGTCAGATGATGGAACGCAGTTCAAGATTTATTTCATTGAGTGGTTTGTCTGGCGTTATTGCAGGAATCGTGGCGTTGCTCGGTTCCGTCTATGTTTATTTCGTTTTCCAGAGAGAGGGCATCGATTACTTTGATGGCGAAAGGAATATTTACACGCCATCATTAGCAAAGGAGTTATTTTTTGTCGCTTTGGTGATTTTGGTTTTAGCCATTTCTAGTGGATATATTTTCACCGCAAGAAAGAGCAAAAAGAAGAATCTGAAAATCTGGGATTCTATCACAAAAAAATTATTGGCAAATTTTGCAATTCCTTTGATAGCAGGTGGATTTTTTTGCTTGGCACTTTGGTATCATCACTTTTTTCCAATGATTGCGCCAGCAATGCTTATTTTTTATGGATTAGCTTTGATTAATGCAGAACGATATACGTTGAGCGACGTCAAATATCTTGGAATTTGCGAAGTAGTTCTTGGGATTATCGCTTTATTCTGGCTTGGTTGGGGATTGGTATTTTGGGCGATTGGATTTGGATTTTTGCATATTTTTTATGGGATTTTAATGTATCGGAAATACGATTAATCGTTTTTTAGTTTGTCAGTTTTTTAGTTAATTAGTTTTTATTTATGGGAATAATATTGTCTTTTAAGGATTTGATAGTATGGCAGAAATCACACCAGTTTGTTCTTGAGATTTATTCTGTCACAGTTGGTTTTCCTAAAAAAGAAATTTATGCATTGACAAGTCAGATTAGGCGTGCATCAGTTTCCATTCCTGCTAATATCGCTGAAGGGTTTAAGAAAAAGACTTTACCAAATAAAATTAATTTTCTATCGCATTCCGAAGGTTCATTAGAAGAAGTCAAATATTATTTAATCTTAGCAAAAGACCTTAATTATATATCTTTAAACAATTTTGATAAACTAACCTCAGATGCTGAAGAAGTAAGTAAACTGATAAATGGGTATAAAAAATCTATAAATAACTTCCATCAAAATAATCAAACTAATTAACTATCCTACTGGATAACTAGTCAACTAATGTTAAACATCAATCAACTCAACAAAGAATTCGAAAGTCGTGTAAGATTGGGCATTATGTCCGTTCTTATGGTCAACGATTGGGTTGATTTTACTGAAATGAAAAACCTTCTCAGCGCCACCGACGGAAATCTCGCCAGCCATAGCACAGCGCTGGAAAAAGCAGAATACATCGAAGTGAAAAAGGAATTCGTCGGCAAAAAACCGCGAACATCCTATCGCGTGACGCAAAAGGGAAGAGATGCGTTCACAGAACATATCAATAATCTGGAAAAATTGTTGGGACGATAACTCCCGATTTTTTTTGAAAATTAACTTTGTAATTCAAAGAACTTTACAATATAAAAAATGAATCGAAAAGAATTTATAATCAAATCTTTTTTAGCAACGGCAGGATTGTCATTATTCTACAGTTGGCAAGTCGAGCCGTTTTGGCTGGAGTTTGTTCATCAGGATTTACCAATTAAAAATCTGCCTTCAAAACTTCACAATAAAGTCCTGATGCAGATTTCAGATTTGCACGTCGGAAATCGTTTCGATTATAATTTCCTGATTGATTCCTTCCAAAAAGCAAAATCTTACAAGCCAGACATTGTGGTTTACACCGGAGATTTTGTTTGTTGGGAAGATAATCCCGAACAATTTGAACAACTGAAAATCGTAATGAAAGAAGCCGTTCTCGGAACTCTCGGAACAATCGCAATTCTCGGAAACCACGATTATGGATCGAATTGGAAAGAAGAATATGTCGCCGATGAAATCTCAAAAATACTGACAGATTCCAAAATACAAATGCTTCGAGATGAGAAAGCAGATATTTCCGGACTCAATATTTATGGTTTCGAAGAATTATGGGGAATGAATTTCCACCCAGAAAATCTAACCACAACCATCAATCCTGATGAAGCCAATCTCGTCCTTTGTCACAATCCCGACGTTTGCGATTTGGATGTTTGGAACGGTTACAAAGGTTGGATTCTCTCCGGACATACACACGGAGGACAATGCAAACCGCCATTTCTTCCGCCATTAATTCTGCCCGTGAAAAACCGAGAATACACTTCCGGAATCATCGATTTGGACGATGGACGGATGCTCTACATCAATCGAGCGTTGGGACATTCTTACCAAGTCAGATTCAATTGCAGACCGGAGATTACAATTTTTACTATGAAATCTATTTAATATTAAAATCAACACTTATGGAAAATTTTAAAATTCTACACATTGGGAAGTTTCTGTTTTGGCTCTCATTTATCTTAGGAAATGTCTGTCTCTTTGGTTACATTTTTTCTCGCGAAGGCGCATTTCAAGTTGGTGGTTTTTTGCTTTTGATGTATGGGACAATCGTCAATCTTATTGCGTTTTTTGGATTAATCTTATTTGGGGTTTTCGCTCCAAAATATACAACCGAAGCCATTAAATCTGCAATGATTTTACTCATCAATATTCCCATTGCCATTCTCTATTTCTACATCGGAATATCAATTTAAAATAAAAATTATGAAAAAAAATCGCGTTCAATTTCTGCTTTTTGTTTATGACAACACACAAAAACTTTACAGGAAATATTTTAAGAAAAAGAAAAGACAATGGGCATTTTCCCAACAACAACTCTTGGATTTCGAGGAAGATACGCTTGGAAGAAAACTTGGCGAATTCTACAAAAAGCACGGTTTTACGATGATTCCTAAAATGGAAAATCACGATGTTCATCATTTGCTTACGGATTGTGGAACCAGGTTCGAAGAAGAAGTCGCAATGCAATTCTTACTGCTCGGCAATGGAAAAATGAATGCGCATCTTCTGGCTTCTATCTTTTTGGGAAGTCTCATTCTTCCGGAATATTTCAAAATTTATATGCAGGCATATAAGAAAGGGAAGTGTATGAGGTCTTTCTACTATTGGGATTTTGAGAAATTGCTCTCCCACAATTTTGAGAACATCAGAGATTTTGTTTACCAAAAACAAACACCAGTTTTCTATTAGACTTCACTATTTAAATTAATAAAACATTTATAATTATGAAAAAACATCACTTAATCTTCATCACAGTTTTAGCGGTTATCATTTTATTTTACAAGGAATATATCGCACTCAATCTCGGAATTTTTGGAATATTCCTGAGCATTTTAACTTTCACTCAAACCAAATCAGATTTGCGTGACAAAACATTTCTGACGCTTTTCGTTACTTCCATTTTTTCATCCTTTGCGTTTGCTTGGTTTGGCGATGCCATTTCTTTTGTAGCAGTTTTTGTCTCCGTTTTTTTATTGAGGTTCAGAGGAACTTATCCGAGATTGAAACCTTTTCTTTACATCGAAGTTTTATTAATCAATCTTTTTTCATTTCTGGGAAGAGTTTTCAACACGGAACAATGGTATGAGAAACCCACAGAAGGGAAAAGCTTTGCCAAAAAATTCATCACTTTTGTTTTGATTCCCGGATTATTTGTGGCGATTTTCTTCTTTATTTATTCTTTTGGGAGTGACCATTTCGCCAATCTTTTCAGAGATTCTGAGTTGGATTTTGAACCGTTGACAGTTATTATTCTTTCTGTTATTGGTTTCTATTTTGGTTTTATTTTCTGGAATTTTGGTGTTGACCGATTTATCTTCAAACAAAATCACCATTTGAAAGACGACTTTTCCGGCATCATCAAATTAGAAAAACCAACTTTTTCTTTCCTCGACATCGATTCCGAAAGAGTGAGCGGATTCATCTCATTATCAGCACTTAATATTTTGCTTTTAATTTTTATTGTGACTTACAATTATGAACAGTTTTATGAAGTCACAACATCCGCAGACACTTTGAGTGCCGAAACACGCGACCGCGTGAATGCCGTGATAATGTCTATCATAATGGCAATTCTTGTGATTTTGTTTTACTTTAAAAATGGATTTAATTTTGATGAGAAAGCAAAAACTTTGAAGATTTCTGCAAAAATTTGGATTGTTTTGAATGGCGTTTTGGTTCTCTCAGCTCTCATCAAAAACGCGGAATATATTTCCGGTTATGGTTTGACTTACAAACGTTTGGGCGTTTACGCTTTCCTAACAATGGCTTTGATTGGTTTGATTTTTACCTTCATCAAAATTCAAAAAAAGAAGACCAATGCGTTTCTTTTCAACAAGATGTTTTGGGTGTCGTATGGCTTGATTTTGGTTTGCAGTTACGTGAATTGGGGCGGAATCATTACCTCAAACAACATTCAAAGAAAAGATTTCGCAGATAATTATCATCTAGTTTCCATTAATTATAATGAAAGAACTTTGTTGGATTATGCTGAGAAATCTGGAAATTCCGAAATGAAAAATAAACTCACAGAAAGAATAGAATCTTATCAACAAGAAACTTTCCTCTCAAAAATACTTTATTATGAATCTATTAAAATTGAAAAAGAATAATAATTTGAAATATCTGGCTTTAATTCCATTATTTGTCGTCGCTTGTAAAAAGGAACCGGAAGTGAAAGATGCAAAAGTGGATACAATTACAACGATTGAAAAACCTATCGATTCGCTTTCCACAATTCTAAAAACAGAGAAAGAATCCAATCAAAATATCATCACAGTTGATGCATCCAAAATGCCAATCAGACTTAATTTGGAAATTACCAATCCTAATGATCAAATTATTCTAAGATTGGAAAATGTAAATCAACCTAAAATAAAAGGTTACTTGAAAACAGAAACACCAATGAATGTGAGGTTCAACCAAATCAGAATGCCAGATAATTCTTTTGATGGACCATTTGCCCAAACTATAGAATATGATACGAAATTGAAAGGAGAATATTGGCTGATTCTCGCCAAGAATAATATGGCAGATGGATCGCCAGTCGGAAAATTCTTTGTCAAAATCGAATAATAAAAAAGAATCTCAATTGAGATTCTTTTTTATTATTTATCTAGTTTCTAAACGCTAACTTCTACTTCAAACTAAGAAGCGCCAATCGATAACCCTTCATCCCAAAACCAGAAATCACAGCATCACAACTTTCCGCAGTCACAGATTTCTTACGGAATTCCTCACGTTTGTAGATATTGCTGATGTGAACTTCAACTTTAGGTTTATTGATATTCTTAAGACAATCAGAAATTGCATAAGAATAATGTGTAAATGCACCAGGATTAATTACTACAGCATCGAAGTTGTCTTCCTGCAGACGGTTAATCAACTCGCCTTCAATATTGGATTGATAATAGAAAATATCATCACCACTGAATTCGTCTTTCAAATCCGAAAGATAATCTTCCATAGAAACCGAACCGTAGATTTCTGGCTCACGAGTTCCGAGTAAATTGAGATTTGGTCCGTTGATGATGAGGATTTTCATTCAGAATATTTTTTCAAAGATATAAAATTAAGGCTGATGTTGAAAGCAGTAACCATTTCCAATGCTCGTTTTATGTTTGCACCTCGTGCCACTTTTTGTTGTGCCTTTACATTGAACCGTTGCTTCTGTTCCTTGAGTTTTTTTCTTTCCAGAGCTTGATATGCCTAAAGTAGAAACAGGCTGACATATTTTACAGGCGCTCAATCCTCTTTCCAATACAGAATTAAGGTCTGTTTTGTTGGAAACATTTTTTACCATTCGACAGTTTTCTGTGTGGTATTTTTGTCCGCTTGGTGTATAATAAACCGTCTGGGAATTTGCAAAAACAAAACTAAACAGAAAGAAAAGAATAGAAATTGATTTCATAGAAGGTAATTATAATATAAAAATCCTTAGAATTTCTAAGGATTTTATAAAGATAGGTATTTACAACAATTTATTTAAAAAGATTATTTAAATCCTTTTGAGCTTTGTCAATCTTTTCATTTGCCGATTTTTTGGTTTCTTCGGTAGATTTTTTAAAATCCTCTTTTATTTTATCGGCTTCAGCTTTTGCGTCAGATACTTTTTTGTTTGCATCTTCTACCAATTTAGCTTTTTCAGCATTTACTTTAGCTTTCACTTCGCTCGCCGTATTTTGGATTTCTGCATTTGCTTTTCCCGTAATGATGCTATCGGTTTTGTTGATTACATTTCCAACAACACCAGAAGCGGTAGTTCCAAGGATTTGCGTAGATGTTGCCAGATTATTTTCATATTCAGCCTTCACTGTTCCGCCTTCTGCGACATAAACATTTTTGGATTCTACATACTTGTCTTGTGCTTTTTGCAATTCAATTTTCGCTAATTCTATTCTTGCTGGGTCATTGCTGGCAACGGCCTCTTCGTAATTTTTTTGAGCTGTAGCTAGTGCGAGAGCTGCATCTTCATAAGATTGGGTGAAATCGATTTTCGTTGTAGATTCATCATTTTTTTTGCAACTGTTGGCCGTCAGTACGATTCCTGCTAGCGCCAATGTTAAAAGTGTTTTTTTCATTGTATTATTGATTGTTCATTATTTCTTTTGTTAATTTTTGCAACTCTTGGTTTTCATCAGACTCAGAGATGTCTCCATTCAGTCTTTTGATTTCAAGTGTATTCACCTGTTTTGCGAGACTGAGATACGCAAAATATTTTTCCAGAATCTTTGTTTTCTTCTCTGCACTTGCATTAGCTGCATTGGCGCCTTTTACAAAAGTTTGCAGATTGTCATTACACAAAATATATGCCTGAAATGCATTAGACAAAAAATAATCGCTCACCAAAGTATTGGTTTCAAGATTGGTGTAAAGTTTCGGAATTTCTAAAGGAGCGTATTGAATTATTTCTGCTACATCGACCCCTTTTTTTGCAGGATTAAGATACATTCCTTTGGTTTTCATTTCGCTGTTTTCCAAAGAAAGATTCGTTGCGTCTAGTAGTTTTACGAGATTTTGTTTTTGATTAATGTCTGTGAGAATCGTATTAAGGCTCAGTGCAAAAAAGAATCCGATGAAAGTCGAAATAATGGAGATGAAAAATTCCAACGTTCTTCCTCTCTTAGCTCGGAAACCATCTAGCAAAGAAGTATTGATTAGAAATACGACAAACAGAATCAGTGCAATGACAATTAGTATATACATAAGTGTTTTTGTTTTTTTAGTTCTCTAAAGTCTAATAATTATCAACGAGAGAAGATTAAACTTATTTTGTGTTTAAAGCAAAAAAAATCCTTAGAAAATTCTAAGGATTTTTAAGTAGCCCGTAGGGGAGTCGAACCCCTCTTACCAGGATGAAAACCTGAGGTCCTAACCGATAGACGAACGGGCCAAGGACTTTATATTAAGCTAAGCTATTTACGTGCTTAGTTAATTTGCTTTTTAAGTTAGAAGCTTTATTCTTGTGAATAATGTTTCTTTTAGCTAACTTATCAAGTAAAGAGATTACTCTTGGTAATTGCTCTACTGCTACTGCTTTGTTTTCTTCTGTTCTAAGTGTCTTCAAAGCTGTTCTTGCAGTCTTGTGGTTATATTTGTTACGAAGTCTTCTTACTTCGTTTTGTCTAATTCTCTTAAGAGCTGATTTATGATTTGCCATATCGTTCAAATGTGGGTGCAAAGATAAAAACTAATTTTTAATTTGCAAACTTTTTTTTAAATTTTTTAAAAATTTATTTGTTGCCTTTTTGAAGTAAAACTATGATCGACTTATCTTTTAATTCTGAATACTTCTGTATTCGTTTCTCCTTTAAGGCGGTGCAAAAGTAGCATTATTTTTTAATATTCAAAATTATTTTTCAAAATTATTTTTAACGCTTTGATTTTCAAATAAAAAAAATGAAAGCTGTTTTTTTAGCTTTCATTTTTTTGATCTATTCAGTAGCCTATAGGGGAATCGAACCGCTGTTGCAAGAAAGAAAATCTTGAGTCCTAACCACTAGACGAATAGGCCATCCGTTTAAGGTCTGCAAAAATAAAGACTTTATCGTCGCTTTGCAAATGTTTTTGTCTATTTCAGTTTTTTCTCGATCACAGTATTGATAATGCCTTTTCCTTCCAGCTCTTTTTGCAGGTTGATAACTTCTTCCATCGATTTGAATTTTCCGTAAGTGTAGTAGAAAACACCATTTTCTTTATTTCTTACAATGTCTGGAAGCGTTTTCATAATCATAGACTTCGAATCCAGTTTTTCTTTTCCTGCATAGACTTCCAACGTATAATAGCCAATTCCTAACTTTTGATTTGGGACAAAGCTAATAGCCATTGCATTTCGGAATCCAGAATCTTTGGCGGTTTTTAAATTATTATCTCTTATAGAAGCGTAATTTGTAGTTCCATAGTAGTATTTATACGTTCCGTTTTCCTTGATTGGCAGAATGTATTTCAAGCCTTTCAATGCTGGATCGTTTTCGGTGTATTTATTGGGCGTACTCATCAGCAAGATTCTGAAATCATTTTTCAGCGGTTGCTCCACTGGTTTTTCAGGCTCCGGTTCTTTTACATTTCTATCGACCAATTTTTTATAATTAACAATCGCATTGAAGATACTTTCTGCAATAGCCTGCTGACCTTCCTCTGTGGAGATGTACTTTGCGTCGTCATAATTATTAACGAAACCAGTTTCTATCAGGATAGATGGCATTGCGTTCATTCTCAACACGTGTAGGTTGGCTTGCTTTACACCTCTTGAAAGTCGTTTGTCTTTTTTTACAAAGTTATCCTCAATCATTCCACCAATGGTTAAACTGGCTTCCAGATATTTACTTTGTTGGATTTTAAGGGCGATGAGAGATTCCGGTGAGCTGGGATTGTAGGATGCAAAATTTTCTTTGTCCTTTTCATCCAAAAAGATTACGTCGTTCTCTGCTTTGGCAACATCCAAGTTGGCTTTGTTTTGATTTGGGCCTTGTACGAAGGTTTCTGTTCCTTGTGCTGTAGCACTTCTGCTGGGCGAGGAGTTGACATGGACAGAGATGAAAAGATCTGCTTTGTTGCGGTTGGCAAGATCTGTTCTATAAGTTAATGATGGGTATTCATCTATTTTTCTGGTGTAGATGACTTTGTAGTCTTTATTTTTCTCCAGCATCCGTCCAAGTTTCAAAACCACAGATAGCGTTACTACTTTTTCCTGTACAGTTCCAATGTCACTGTAGTTTCTGTTGGCTCCAACATCGCTTCCGCCGTGTCCTGCATCCAATACTACAGTGAATTTCTTCTGCGAATAACAACTGCTAAAACCAATCAAAAAAATTAACAGAAAAAAAAATTTATTATAAAGTGTCAGCCTAACCATTTTAATCTTTAAAATTTAATTAATTTTGAACCCAATTTCAGAATGACTGCATTGGCTCGAAGTATTTTCAAAAGTATATTACTAATTTTAAATATCCTAATTTTTAACAATATTTTAGCACAAACTGTGCCTCAAAATATTGATAAGAATAATGATGTTCGAGATTCTATCAATATCAACAAAGATTCTTTAAATATAAAGAAAGATACCATCATCCCCAAAGAACAATTGGATGATGTCGTAAAAACCAAAGCTCAAAACAGGAGCAGTTCTTCCATTTCCAACAAGCAGACTTATCTTAATAAAGAAGCGCAAATCATCTATCAGGATATGCAGATAGATGCCGATTATATCAGGATAGAATGGGAGACAGGGAAAATCTACGCCCGAGGGGAGCAAGATGAGAAAGGGAGGATTATAAAACCCGCCATCGCAACCCAAGCTGGAAAGAAGTACGAGTACAACGAGGTGATTTACAATTTCAAGACAAAACAAGCCATCGCCTTCAACGCCAGAACGGAGGAGAGCGAGGGTGTCATCGTCGCAGAGAAAACAAAGAAATATAATGATTCGGTTTTCTTTATGAGGAAAGCAATCTATACAACGGATGAATATTTCCTTAAGAAAAAAGACTCACTGCCAGATTATCATATGTCGGCGCCTAACATCAAATTATTAAAAGGGAAAGACAATTCTCAGATTGTAACGGGGCCAATCCAGATGTACATCGAGCAAATTCCGACACCGCTGATAATGCCATTTGCAATTCTTCCTTTTTCGGATAAAAGATCTGCTGGTATTTTGATTCCAAGTTTTGGAGAGCGTCAGGACGTTGGATTCTTCCTCAATGGTTTGGGATATTACCAACCGATTGGCGATCACTTTGATTTGAAAATTTTAGCGGATCTCTATACCAAAGGAAGCTGGAACCTGAAGCCGGAACTTAATTATCTCAAAAAATACAGATACTCCGGAAACTTTGCCGCAGACTATGGTTACACGGTACGCGGAATCAAAGGTTTGGATGACTATTCCAGAACCAAAACGTTCCGGATTGCGTGGCGACATTCGCAGGATTCCAAGGCTAATCCTTACTTCACCTTCAATGCGAGTGTGGATATTGTGAGTAGTAAGTTCTATAATAATACTGTTAATAACAATTATATCTTCAACCAGAATGTACTGAATACGCAGCAGACTTCCAGAGTGAACGTCACCAAGCGTTTCCTGAATCTTCCCGTGACGATAAGTGCGAGTATGGGCTACAACCAGAATTTTGCAACCGGCGTTACAGATCTCCGCTTGCCGGATATGACGGTAGCGATCAACCAATTCTATCTTTTCAAACCGAGAACAGGCGTGAGAACCGGACTTTTGGAGAATATCAACGTGAATACGGGATTGGCACTTAGCAACTATGTGAATACCACAGAAGATAAACTTTTCAAAAAAGAAATGTGGGATGAGTTGAAAACTGGTGTGAAGAATAATATATCAATGTCCACCAATACAACGGTAGCAAAATATTTCACTTTCAGTTTAGCAGCCAATGCGGATAATGTGCTCACGACCAAAACGCTGGAAAGAAGTTACAATCCGATTGTAAACCAAGTAGAAGACAAGTTCAACAAAGGAATTGCTGGATACACCACATTTTCCACGAGTGCCAGTTTGCAGACTGTTTTGTATGGGCAGAAAAACTTTAGCAAAACATCCCCGATTGTCGCCATTCGTCATATGGTGACACCAAGTTTTAGTTTTACTTATTCTCCTGATTTTGGGGAGAAGAGCTGGGGTTATTTTAGAAATTATGCCAATTCCCGAGGTGAGATGACGCCTTATTCTATCTTCGATGGTGGGATTTATGGCGCTCCATCGGCTGGGCTTACGCAGAGTTTAGGATTTAATATTAATAATAACCTCGAGATGAAAGTCCGTTCCAAGACTGATTCTACGGGTGTTAAAAAAGTAAAATTCTTCGAAAACCTGAATATCTCCGGAGGCTACAACTTCGCGGCAGAAAGACACAAATGGTCTGTCTTCTCTGTAAACGGACAATCTTCTTTCTTTAATAATAAACTGAATGTCAATACCAGTCTTACGATAGAGCCTTATGAAATTGTGTTCCAAGAGGGAAGCAATACGGGCATCAGAACAGAGAACTTTGGGCACTTCAGTCTTCAGGGTTTCAATCTTCAGTTGTCCTATCCTATGAGCGAGGCTATTTTTGGAAAGAAAGAAGAAGGCTCCAAGAAGTATAAGAAGAAAGGCGAAATCCGGAACGAGAATTATTTCTTTGATGATGACAATTATTCCCACTACTCGCCAACCTGGACTTTGAACATCAATGCCAACTATTCCTACACCAGAGGCTTGACCCGATTGGGGAACAAAGTTGCCAGTCTGGGGCTGGATGGGAGCATCAAACTGACGCCATATTGGAACATCAACGCTAGTACTAACTATGATATTGAGAGAAAGGACTTGGGCTACACGCGTCTTGGGTTTGCAAGAGATCAGCGTAGTTTTACCATTACTTTCAACTGGGTGCCGTTTGGACAATACAAGGTTTATGACTTCTTTATCGGAATCAAAGCCAACATCCTGAAAGATGCTGTGAAATATAAAGAAAGAAGTTTTACCCAGCCAAATAGTACTTTCTAGAGGACGGAAGCAGGAAGCCAGAAGCAAAGAGGTTCTGAAATATAATCAGAAAAACTTCCACCCTCAAACCTCCAACTTCCATCTAATTTATATAGTTTTGTAAAAATTAATAATAAGAAATGAAAAAAATCATTCATACATCAGAAGCTCCGGCTGCAATTGGGCCTTATTCTCAGGCAACTTTGGTTAATGGAACTTTGTACATCTCTGGTCAGATTCCCGTAGATCCGGAAACTGGTAAGCTGGTAGAAGGCATAGATAAGGAAACACATCAAGTGATGAAAAACCTGAAAGCCATCCTTACGGAAGCTGGAATGACATTTGATAATGCTGTAAAAGCCTCAATATTTCTGAAGAATATGGACGATTTTGCAGTGGTGAATGAGATCTACGCCTCTTACTTCGACAGTGGCGTGTACCCAGCCAGAGAAACCGTGCAAGTGTCTTGTCTTCCGAAAAATGTGGATGTAGAAATTTCTATGATTGCCTTCAAAGACTAAGACATGAATTTTCTTAGAAATACAATCGGTGTTTTGGCAGGACTTGTGGTTGCCGCTCTCATTATCACATTGGGGATAAAGATAGACTCCGACTGGATTACCTATAGAGAATTTGCCCCCTTTGAGCATTGGGAAACCCTGCTCCGATCTGTCCACAAGAAGGATTCATTTTTCATTGCCCTTCTCTTTTTCGGCGGTTTGGGTGTTACCTTCGGCGGTGTGGTAACAGCGATGATTGTGAAATATGCCAAGGTGGCGTACGCCATTTTAATTGGATTCATCATGCTGTTTATAGCAATGCTGGATATCATCATCTATCCGTACCATCCTGTTTTTTATAAGATTTCCATCTTTCTCGTCTTCTTCCCATTTTCCTGGATCGGCGGAAAAATCACCGAAGTCATCTACAAAAGAAGAGAAAAACAAAGAAAGCAACTGCTCGCTAAAAATAAAAAACCACAAGCCTAGACTTGTGGTTTTTCTTTGTAGTTAGTTTATGTTAATTTATTAATAAGCTGTCTCGTGAACTTTCACGGCTCTTCCACTTGGATCGTTGGCGTTTTTGAAAGCTTCATCCCATTCCAATGCAACTGGTGTAGAACAAGCCACAGATGGAACAGAAGGAACACAACTCGCTGCAGAATCACTTGGAAAATGACTTTCGAAAATCGTTCTGTATCTGTATTCTTCTTTGCTCATAGGTACATTGATTGGGAATCTGTGTCTTGCATTCGCCATCATCTCGTCTGTCACTTCATCTTCAGCTACTTGTTTCAAAGTATCAATCCACGAGTAGCCAACACCATCACTGAACTGCTCTTTCTGTCTCCAGGCAATGCTTTCCGGAAGAATATCTTCAAATGCTTTTCTAAGAACCCATTTTTCCATACGTTCCGGTGTGATCATTTTATCTTTTGGATTAATGTTCATCGCAATATCCATAAATTCTTTGTCAAGAAAAGGAACTCTACCTTCGATTCCCCAAGCCATCAAAGATTTGTTCGCTCTAAGACAATCGTAAAGGTGAAGTTTTCCAAGTTTTCTCACCGTTTCTTCGTGGAAAGCCTGTGCAGATGGCGCTTTGTGGAAATACAGGTAACCTCCGAACAATTCATCTGAACCCTCGCCAGAAAGTACCATTTTGATTCCCATAGATTTGATGACTCTAGCCAAAAGATACATTGGCGTGGAAGCTCGGATTGTGGTCACGTCATAAGTTTCTAAATGATAGATGACATCTTTGATAGCGTCCAAACCTTCCTGAACCGTATATTTGATTTCGTGGTGAACAGATCCGATATGATCCGCCGCTTTTCTTGCCGCTGCCAAATCCGGAGAACCTTCCAAACCAACTGCAAAACTGTGTAATCTTGGGTACCAAGCTTCCTGAGTGTCGCCACTTTCGATTCTTTGTCTTGCGTATTTTGCCGTCACAGCAGCGATGATGGATGAATCTAATCCACCTGAGAGTAAAACGCCATAAGGCACATCGCTCATCAATTGTCTGTGGACTGCATCTTCCAAACCTTTTCTGATGGCTGCGATGTCGGTTTCATTATCTTTTACATTTTCGAAATGTGTCCAATCTCTTTTGTACCATTGTTGAAGTTCTTGTCCGTCTTTGCTGTAAAGAAAATGTCCTGGCAAGAATTCTTCGATTTTGTTGCAAACGCCTTCCAAAGATTTCAGTTCAGATGCAACGTAGAAACTTCCATTTTTGTCCCAACCCATATATAAAGGAACAATTCCCATATGATCTCTGCCGATGAGGTAAGCGTCATTTTCTTCATCATATAAAGCAAAAGCGAAGATTCCATTTAGTTTTTCGAGGAAGTTTTTTCCGTCTCTTCTGTATAATGCCAAGATTACCTCACAGTCGGATTGTGTCAGGAATTCATAATCTGGAAATTCGGATCTTAATTCCTGGTGGTTGTAGATTTCACCATTCACAGCTAGGGCTACTTTTCCATCTTTTGTAAATAAAGGTTGCTTGCCAGAAGTTGGATCTACAATTGCCAGTCTCTCGTGAGAAAAAATCACATTGTCGTGTTGGTAGATTCCCGACCAGTCTGGTCCGCGATGTCTTATTTTCTTAGACATTTCTAATATCTGAGGTCTTATTACTTCATTTTTTTGTTTAGTGTCAAACACACATACAATTCCGCACATCTTTTTATAATGTTTTTGTTTTGATTAAAATTATGATGCAAACATAGGTTTATTGAATTAAAATCAAAACTAAAATTTTCCATTTGTTTAATTATTTTGTGAATTGTCTGTTTTTGATGTGTAAATTTCTTTTTATTGAATCAGAATATTAATTTTCATTGATTTTTTTAAATTAAAATTATATGGAGGAGAAATTCTTTTCCATATACTAATAAGGATGAGTATTTTTCAATCATAAGTTAATATTGTTCATCTAATATCCTTAAAACGAGGCTAAAGGTATTTTTTTGAAAAAAAACTTGACTTTTATGCTGGGATTTGTAAAAATTGTACGATTTTTGTAACGAAAATTGTATTGTAGATGCAGCAATGCATTTATAATTTTTTCATCATTTGTGTTTTTGCCCTCTTATTCATCGTAAGAGGGTTTTTTATTTTATAGGATTTTGCTAAGCCACTTTTATAATTTAACTTTGTCAATAATCTAAAAAAAGTAAAAAATATGTCAACTTACGTGGTTGTAGGTCTCCAATATGGAGATGAAGGAAAGGGAAAAATCACAGATGTTTTATCCGCAAAATCTGACTATGTTGTCCGTTTCCAGGGCGGCGATAATGCGGGTCACACAGTCTATGTGGGCGATGAAAAATTCGTGTTGCACCTTTTGCCATCCGGTGTTTTGCAGTGCAAAGGAAAGTGCATCATTGCAAACGGTGTTGTGGTAAATCCAAAAGCGTTCATCAAAGAAATTGAACAGATTGAAAGCAAAGGTATGAAGACAGATCACGTTTTCATCAGCAGAAGAGCACACGTCATTATGCCTTACCACATTTTGCTGGATACCTACAGAGAAGAGGAACAAGGTGGAACGCAGATTGGAACCACGAAAAAAGGAATCGGACCTTGCTACGAAGACAAGATTGCCAGAATTGGAATCCGAATGATTGATCTTCTGAACCCAGAAATCCTGCGTGAGAAAATCGAGAAAAACTTAAAAACCAAAAACTCGCTTTTCGAAAAATACTTTGAGAAGCCAACTTTGGATGTGGAGGAGATCTATCAGGAATTCATTGCTTTGGGCGAGAGATTGAAAGATAGAATTGTTGACACAGAATTGGAAATCAACGAAGCCATCAAAGACGGAAAAAATATCCTTTTTGAAGGTGCGCAAGCATTGATGTTGGATATCGATTTCGGAACTTATCCTTATGTGACTTCCTCTTCACCATCTACTGGCGGTGTTTGTACGGGCGCAGGCGTGCCACCAACAGCTTTGCAAAACTTGATTGGTGTGGCAAAAGCGTATACCACCAGAGTCGGGAACGGACCTTTCCCAACGGAATTGGACAATGAATTAGGCGAAAACATCAGACAAATCGGAGCCGAGTTTGGCGCTACAACCGGAAGACCTAGAAGAACAGGCTGGTTGGATTTGGTTTCTTTGAAACACGCTTGTATGATTAATGGAATCAATAATTTAGTCATCACAAAATTAGACGTTCTGACAGGAATTCATCCTTTGAAAATCGCTACTAAATATAAAACAGAAGACGGGAAAATCATCGATTATTTCACATCTTCCACTACCAAATTGTACGATTACGAGCCTCAATACGAAGAGTTAGAAGGTTGGGATGAAGATATCACCAACGCAAGAACTTACGACGAACTTCCGGCAAATGCAAAAAAATATATCGAATTTATTGAAGAGCATTTAGGCATTAATGTTTATTTGGTTTCAGTGGGGCCAGAGCGTTCGCAAAACATCATTAGAAAAGAACTTTTCTAGATTTTAAAAATATATTTTACAAAGCTTTCTCATCTCGGGAAAGCTTTTTTGTTTTAACAAACATTAACATCGATTTTATTTTTTGGAATAATAATTGAAAAGACTAACTCAAGTAATTCACTTTTTGTGAAAAAAAATTACAGTTATGAAATCGCCGTGATTTGTAAATGTTAATACCAATAACATAAAGCGATTGCATAAGACTTTAATAAAAAAATATCTACTTATGAAAAAGTTATTTTTAACAGGATTCGCAGCAACATTGATTTTGACATCTTGTAACAAAGATGAAAAAATCCAGGCTGCTTCTCTTGAACAGCAAAAATTAGATTATCAAGCCAGACAAATTGATATAGAAAAACAAAAACTGGCGATTGAAAAGGAGAAAATAAATTTCGAAAGACAAAAAGATAGTCTCAATAAAGTGACGGAAGAAAAAGAAGCAGAACGAAAAGCGGAAGCCAACCGAGTGGCAAGAAAATCTTCAACTAAAAGAAGTTCTTCTTCATCTTCATCGGGCTCCAGTTCAAATAATAACAATGTAGCTTCCAATTCTGGTGCATCTAGTTCTACAGGAACCACTGCCAACAAGAAAAAAGGCTGGAGTGGCGCAGCTAAGGGAACTGTAATTGGAACCGTTGGTGGAGCGGCGGCAGGTGCAATTATTTCTAAGAAAAACCCTGGTTTGGGCGCTGTAATTGGTGGTGTAGCTGGTGGTGCGACTGGATACACAATTGGTAGAGCAGAGGATAGAAAATCTGGAAGAGTTCAGAAGTAATTTTCTTCATATATACATTAACAACGAAAGATTGCTTATTTTTATAGGCAATCTTTTTTTATGTTCACGATTCTACTGTCCATTTTTTGTTTTCTGATTATCATTTTTGGTAACGGATTTTTATGGGCTAAGCTTTTGAAAATCAATGATGATAGTTTTGTTCTGACTTCTTTTTTAGGAATTGTTGGTATGACTATTTTGCAAACTTTGATTGCTTTTTTTTATCCATTGGATTCTGGGGTAGAAATTTTCTTTATCCTTTTAGGAATTCTAGGTTTTGCGATTTGTCTGAGAAAGAAAAATTATTCTTATTTTAATTTTAGGAAAAATCTGAATTTTTGGTTTTACTTCTTTGCTATTCTAATTCTTTTTCTGGCTTCGTTTTCACCAATTTTATACGATCATTTCAGTTATTACATTTCTACGATTTCGTATCTCAAACAATTTGGTTTTGTCAAAGGCATTTCAAGTCTCGATTTGCTCTTGGGACAAAGTTCATTTTGGCATATTTTCCAAGCTGGATTTTCTCATTTTGTTGACCCTTTTTTGAAAATTAATTCCTATTTATCCGTACTTTTTCTAATTTACATTTACGAGCGGAAACAATATTTTTTATTGATTTTTCTTCCCATTTTTTTACTATTTGTCCAGCAAGCAAGTCCGGATTTACCGATTTTGATTATCACATTGGTAGTCATTAATGAGTTGATTAACAGGCGAAATAATCCAATCATTCTATACTTGGCAATGTTGGCGTTCTGCATCAAACCCATTGTATTTTGGCTGCCACTTTTTGTGATTTTACAAAATATTTTTGATAAGAATATTAGTTTTAAAACCATTATTCCAGTTTCTATTTTAGGGATTCTATTGCTGATGAAAAACCTTTGGCTGTTTGGATTTCCAATTTTTCCGGTTTCAATTTTAGATTTTAATTTAGCTTGGAAACCAAGTCAGGAGATGCTCACTTATTCTTCACAAATTGGTTTGATGAAAACTTATGATATGAAATATTCCTATCAGCAAGTCATAGATTTTAGCTTTTGGGAAAGCATTTATCGCTGGTTTACGATAGGCTTCAAATCTGTATTCAATCTTGGAATTCTGATTTGCTTAATGATAATATCTTATTTTTCATTTCGAAAAAAAGATGGGATTTATAAAATATTATTGATTTGTATTTTAATTAAATTTGTTTTAATATTTTTATTTTCAGCACAATCCAGATTTTTTATAGATGTTTACTTGATTGCGATTTTTCTTGTTTTTAAAAATATTTCTGAAGAAAAAGCTGTTTTTGCCACTGCGTTTTTATCAGTTTTAATTTCCGTTCTTTTTACATTTCCAGGCTTTCTGCACAATTTTAATATCGGAAAGCGATTGTCAGGTTTTGCTTGGGTTCAAATTTATAAACCGGTAGAAAATAATTTGATTAATATCAATTCCGAATATAAAATTGGAAATTTAAACTTCTATGTTCCACAAAATCCATTTGAGAAGCAACATTTTCCTTGGATTAATAGTTATGATTTGAAACTTTATGATTATTACGGTATTTTTCCACAACAAATTGGAAATGAATACAAAGACGGATTTTACCAAAGAAAATTAACTCCCAAAGAGAAAATTCAATTGAAAAAAATCATTGCCAAAACCGAAAAGTACAAACCATAATTCCTTTATTTTTTCTTTATCTTTGATTAATGATAGACGTCAAGAATTATCATTTATCAAACATCATTCATCAATTACTTACAAACAATGCCCGATTTTTTACATCCAGACAAAGACAATTATTCCGACGACGATTTGATTCAGGAAGAAAAGATTCGTCCGCAGAGTTTCCAGGATTTTGCTGGGCAGAGGAAAACTTTGGACAATTTGGAAGTTTTTGTTGCAGCGGCTAAAAATCGTGGTGGTGCGTTGGATCACGTTCTATTGCACGGTCCACCGGGTTTGGGCAAGACAACTTTGTCTCACATCATTGCCAACGAATTAGGCGTTAATTGCAAAATTACCTCAGGTCCTGTTCTGGATAAACCCGGAAGTTTAGCTGGACTTTTGACCAATCTTGAAGAGAATGACGTTCTTTTTATTGATGAAATCCATCGTCTTTCACCAATTGTTGAGGAATATCTGTACTCAGCGATGGAAGATTACAAAATTGACATAATGCTGGAAACCGGTCCCAATGCACGTTCTGTGCAAATCGGATTGAATCCTTTTACTTTGGTAGGCGCAACGACACGTTCCGGAATGTTGACCAAGCCGATGCTCGCAAGATTCGGAATTCAAAGCCGATTAGAATATTATACGATTGAACTTCTCGGAATGATAATCGAAAGAAGTGCGAGAGTTCTCGGGGTAAAGATTTACGAAGATGCCGCGCTGGAAATTGCCAGAAGAAGCCGTGGAACACCCAGAATTGCAAATGCATTATTGCGTAGAGTTCGAGATTTTGCCGAAATCAAAGGAAACGGCGAAATCGAAATCGGAATCACCAAGTTTGCATTGAATTCCCTTAATGTTGACGAATTCGGTTTAGATGATATGGATAATAAAATTATGCGTGTCATGATTGAAAACTTCCGCGGGAAACCAGTGGGAATTTCTGCTTTGGCAACTTCCATTGGTGAAAATCCGGAAACTTTAGAAGAAGTTTACGAACCGTTTTTGATTCAGGAAGGTTTTATCATTAGAACGCCGAGAGGAAGAGAAGTGACGGATAAAGCTTACAAGCATTTAGGGATTTCTAGACCAAAAAATTTGGGAGAATTATTTTAAGCTATTTGTTAAAATTACCATCAATTGATAAGTTTTCTTTCGAAAATCAATCTTATAAAAACAAAAATATATATCAGTCGATAAATGTTTATTTAATTGATTGTCAAAGGTTTGATAGCAAACTAACTGATGTTGTTATCTAAAATTCCGAATTCTGAATATCTATATTTTTTAATCTGCATTTTCTTCAGCTAACTTGCTGTCAGATTAAAAATATAAATGTTATGAAAAAAAAATTATTCTTATTAGCAGGTTTTGGTTTTGCACTCACTGCATTTGCTCAGACAACTTATTCCACAACTAGAAACGGAAATTGGGATAGCCCCGAACATTGGGTTGGAGGTGTTGTTCCACCGAATACAATCAATGCTAAAGATGTCGTCAATATCAATCACATAACGGGACTAATTTCTAAAAATCTGATTAATAATGGAACTATCAATATCAATGCATACGTTCCTTTTGAAGGCGGTACCAAAATTGTAAATAATGGCAAGATTATTTTGCTAAGCCAAAATGCAAAGCTTAATAGTAATGACAAGGGCAGTTCGATAACTAATAATTACGCAATCGACAACAATGGATACATTACGCACATCAGCGATTTTGTGAATAATGGCTACATCTTTAATCAGGGGAGTATTTTTAATTTCCAAAAATTATTCTATGATGGCGTTACGATGCAATGTAGTGATTGGGGTAGATTGGTGAATAATAATGTATTGTGTAACAACAATGGAAACGTAGTGAGTAACGACTGCGGAAGTACAACTACAGGCAATCCTTCCATCTCAAATTGCGAAACTCTTAAAGCAACAATAATGAATGCAACTCTCGCCGTTGGAGAAACTGCAAAATCTGACGGAATCAAAATGTATCCAAATCCCACAACAGGTATTTTCAATATTGGGTTTGAAAATAATGATCTGAGCAATTCAAAAGTTCAAATTTTTGATATGACAGGGAAATCTGTAATCTCAAAGAATACTCAGAAAAGTGATAATACTTTGATAGTAGATATTTCAAGCGTGCCAAAAGGAAACTATGTTTTGAAAATAAGAACCACAAACGGTAAAGAGATAACCAGAAAAATGATGAAAAAATAATATTAGACCGAGGAGCGGAGATGGATAACATTTCCGCTTTTTTTGGCGATTTAAAAATCCTGGACTTTGGTAATTCTACCGAAGTTTTGTATTTTAGCCAAAAGCGAATTTTCAATATTTGCTAATTAAAAGAATTTTAAAATCTCGTTATGAAGCTATATCCAATCCAGTGTGGAAAATTTAAATTAGATGGAGGTGCAATGTTTGGCGTGGTTCCAAAAACACTTTGGGAAAAAACCAATCCAGCCGATGAAAGAAATCTGATTGAACTTGGAACACGTTCTCTTCTCGTGGAAGATGGCAAGAAATTAATATTGATAGATTGTGGACTTGGCGACAAACAAGATGAGAAATTCTTCGGACATTATTCACTTTGGGGCGATGATTCTTTGGATAAGAATTTGAAAAAATTCGGTTTTGTAAGAGATGATATTACAGATGTTTTCTTGACGCATCTTCACTTCGATCATTGCGGTGGCGCAGTAGAATGGAATGATGATAGATCCGGTTACAGACCCGCATTCAAAAATGCACATTTTTGGACGAATGAAAATCATTGGCAATGGGCAACGGAGCCAAACCCGAGAGAGAAAGCAAGTTTCCTGAAAGAAAATATTCTGCCAATGCACGAAAGTGGGCAACTCAACTTTTTACCTCTGCCAACAACTGGAAATTACGGATTTGCTCCAGATTTGAAAATGGATGTCATTTTTGTAGATGGACACACGGAAAAACAAATGTTGCCAGTTCTGCAATATCAGGAAAAGACCATTGTATTCGCAGCGGATCTAATTCCGACTGCAGGTCATATTCCGCAGGTTTATGTGATGGGATATGATACGCGACCGATGTTGACGATGGAAGAAAAAGGAAAGTTTTTGAAACAATGCGTGGATAATGATTATCTTTTGTTTTTCGAACACGATGCACACAACGAATTGGCGAGTCTGAAGATGACGGAAAGAGGCGTAAAGCTGGATCAGACTTTTAGTTTTAATGAAGTTTTTGGATATTAAATTATGGAAATACAAGATATAAATCAAAATCAGGAGGACATTCCTCCTCCCAGGATCATTGGGTTGACAGGCGGCATTGGCTCAGGAAAAACTTCCGTTGCAAAATTGCTGGAAAAGAAAGGTTTTCCAGTTTACTATTCGGATGACGAGGCAAAAAATATCGTCAACAAAGATTCTGAGTTGAAAGAAAAAATCATAGCACTTCTAGGTGAAGAAGCTTACCAAGATGGGAAATACAACAGAAAGTTTGTTGCGAAGAAAGTCTTCATCGATTCTGAGGTTTTGAATGAACTCAATCATTTGATTCACCCAGCGGTGAGATTGGATTTTGAAAAATGGGTACGTTCACAAACTTCGGAATTCATCTTTAAGGAAACGGCTCTTCTATTTGAACTGAATCTGCATGAGCAATGTTACAAATCTCTCTTGGTAACGGCAGATGACAACCTAAGAATCAAAAGAACAATGGATCGCGACAGTAAAACCTACCGAGAAATTGAAGCGATAATGTACAAACAAATGCCGGAAAAGGATAAGATTAAACTAGCGGATTATGTCATCTACAACAATTCGGATTTGGAAAATCTACAAGCCGAAACCAATGCTTTCCTTACAAAATTGAATTAGTTCTAATCATTATATAAAAAAACAAAATCCCCGAAATTAATTTCGGGGATTTTTTTATTGAGTTAAAATCTTAATCTTAATTCTTGATGAATTTAGTTTGAGATTTTTCACCGTTAGATTCCAAAGATAAGATGTAAACACCTTTTGCTAGTTTAGAAACATTCACTTTTCCGTCAGTTGTTCCTTGGTTTACCAATTGTCCACCTACAGAGTAGATTTCGAATTTAGTTTTAGAAGAAACATTAGAAACATTAATGACATCTGTTGCAGGATTTGGATAGATACTGATGTTGTTTTTCTTCACATCAGAAACAGCCAATTCCCCAATGTTCAATGTGTAATCTTCAACTTGTCCGTATCCAGAGTTGCCACAAGGTGTAGCGTTAGGAGAAAACTGTGTACCACTGTCGTGCAAACGAACTCTCATTGTTGTTTGTCCCGCTGGAGCTGTTAGAGGAATTGCGATACTTCCTGTCCAAGGAGACATCTTCTTACCAGTAATTAAAACCTGCTCTCCAGCATCTTCGAAATCGCCATCTTTGTTATAATCAATCCAAACGATAACTTGATCTGATGAATAAGTAGTTCCTGTGTGTGAAGCTGAGAAGTTATAGCTTTGTCCAGGTGTCACATTTCCAACTGTAGCCGTGAAATCTTCGTAGCCCGTTGTAGCTGTTGAGTTTTTATTAATATTTGCAAAAGTTACATTAGAAATTCTTTCCAGTGTACCGTTGTTGGATCCAGCTGCGCAATATTCAACACCTTTTGTAGTGAAGTTGATGTCTGCATTTGCACCAGGATTTCCGCCACATACCGCTACAACACTTACATTGTAAGCTGTAGAAAGTGTAAGTCCAGATATGGTGTAAGTATTGGTTTGAAGATTGTTTACCTCTGTCCAAGTTGCATCAGACGATTTTTTATATTTCAAATTATAAGTTGCGTTTGCAAATGGCTCCCAATCAATTTTTGCTCCTGTTTGAGTAATGCTGTTTGCTACTAATCCTGTAGGGGCAGTGCCGTTGCAAGTTGGCATTTTAGAAGCAGTTACTTTGCCTACCGCATAGAAAACATTATCAATAGCAGAAACTCGTACTGTAACCTGAGCATTGTCAGCGACATTAGAGAAATCTAAAACTTCATTTCCATCATTAGCTGTAGAAGCTGCTAAAACATTCCAGGTTGCACCATTATCAGACGTGTAATCTATTTTGACGTTGGATACATTGTAAGGCGCAGCACTAGTTCCTGCTACATCCCACATAAATTCTCCAGGAATATTGTTATAAACTTTAGTAGAAGTCACTTTGAAAGGACCGTCATTTCCTACAGTGATCTTTTGATTTCCAAACTGAGTTTGTTGTTTTGTAGGATCTGCATTATTATCTCTTACTGTTACTCGGAAATTCATAGTTCTTGCAACATTGGAAACAGCTTCCCAGTTTGATGCGCTAGATAGCGTTCCGTTTAGAACACTGCTCAATCTTGGAAAATATCTTGAAGGATCTGTCGTACCTAGCAATGATCTGAATTTTGGTCCAGTTGTATTGTTTCCTGTAACAGAAGTAAGTGAACTGCTAGCAACATCGTATTGCTCCCAAGTATAAGTCATTGGATCATTCTCAGCATCCGTTGCAGCTGCTGTCAATACAAAAGCAGTTCCTTTTGGAATGGTTTTGTCTGGCATTACTGCAAGTACAGGAGGATTGTTTGTCGTAATAGGCGTATTGGTACCACAACTTTGAGAATTAAGATAGTTGTTAGCTTGCAAGATACTTACCGCATGAAAGTAAGCGTCTGAATGTTGTTGTACATTGGAGCTGGTAATTCCCGCATATCCCATAATTGTAGATCCGGAACCAGGCTCTAATGCTGCAACATTGGAATGAATAGTAAACGTAAATGAATGCTCCGCACCTACTTGATGACCTAATTCGTGCGCCACATAGTCGATATCAAAATTATCTCCAAATGGTTTGTTGTCTTCAGCTGGAGACGTAATTCCTGCTCCTTTTGATGTGTCATCATTGTTGTTACTAGGATTTCTGCAGACATTTCCAATATCACCTGCACTACCTCCGCCGCCTCTGTGACCAAAGAAGTGACCAACATCGTACGCATCATTACCTATCGTACTGGTTAATGTTCTTTGAACTTCAAGATTCCAAGAGTTTGGTGCACTTCCATTAGCTCCAACACTTGTATAAGGATCTGTAGCGGGATCTGTAAAAATAAGCTGAGGTAAGTCAAGAACATTTAAATGAATAGCAAAGTCTTTTTCGAAAACACCATTCACTCTCGTCATTGTTGCATTTATCTGAGTAAAGGCTCCAGCCACACTTCCAAAAATCTGTGTGTATTCTGCGTTCACAGAGATTGCTAAACGATAAGTTCTATATTTTTTATCACTGGCTTTGTTAAAATTTGTAACGTCGTGAGTAAAATCTGTAGAATTAGCTAGGTTACTAAGTTGCTCTTTGCTTAGAGGAGTTTCTGTTGTTTTACAAACAAAAGCTTTTCCTTCATTTCCTTTTTGAGTCTTAGGGAAAACGCCATAAACTGATTTCTCTGTATTCTGAGGCTCAATAAATTCGTATTGTCCATTGCGGAACAACATAGATTGGAAATCATTCGGAGCAATACTGAATCTAACATAAGACGTTGGATTATCTATCCCAACTCCTGCATAAGATCCTAATTGGTAACGATCTGCCAAAGATTTTTCTAAAACCGGCAAACTGTAAACCGCAAATTTTTCAATTTTCCCGTCCAAAGTTGGCATGCTGATGATTACGGGTTTGCTTCCTTTACCAGTTTCCGGGGCATTCGCCAATTGCGCTCTGATGGCATTGATGTCTAATGAATAATAATTGGTAACCTTAGTATCACGCAATTTTTCTCCTTTCATAGAAGCAGGACTCCATTGTGCTATTGCAACAGTCGTCATTCCCAATGAAAGTAGAGTAGTAAATATCTTCTTCATATATTTAAAATAATTTTTATTCAAATATAAAAGTTTTTAATTACATGATAATAAAAAATGCATTAGATTTCTAATGCATTTTTTAATTTATTGGATAAATTATTATAAATAATCTATAATTACTTTTTCGTAATCATACTGTATAAAAATAAGAGCAGTACAGAACCTCCAATTGCCACAAGGAAACTAGAAAAGTTGAAGCCACTTACATCTACGCCAAAAAGCATTGAACCTAGCCAGCCACCTAACATAGCTCCCAAGATTCCGATGATAATTGTTACGACCCAACCTCCAGGATCTTTGCCAGGATGAATTGCTTTTGCGATAGCTCCGGCAATAAGACCGAAAATAATCCAAGTTAAAATACCCATAGTTTAAAATTTTTAATGTTAATAGTTAATTTTGTTTATCTCTTTCTAAAGAATGAGTTTACAAATTCCATACCATTAAAAATTTGAAGATCCTGCATTTTTTCGCCAACGCCAATATATTTCACAGGAATTTGGAATTGGTCAGATATACCAATCACAACGCCGCCCTTCGCTGTTCCGTCTAACTTGGTAACTGCCAGTGCAGTAACTTCTGTCGCAGCGGTGAATTGTTTTGCTTGTTCAAAAGCGTTTTGTCCTGTAGAACCATCTAAAACCAATAAAACCTCGTGAGGTGCATCGGGCAAAACTTTTTGCATCACTCGTTTTATTTTCGAAAGTTCGTTCATCAAATTCACTTTGTTGTGAAGTCTTCCCGCCGTATCTATGATTACCACGTCGGCATCCTGAGCAACCGCAGACTGCACGGTATCAAATGCCACAGACGCAGGATCAGATCCCATTTCTTGTTTCACAATCGGAACACCAACTCTCTCGCTCCATATCACCAATTGATCTACAGCTGCCGCACGAAAAGTGTCTGCTGCGCCAAGAACAACTTTCAATCCTTGAGATTTGAATTGATTTGCCAATTTTCCAATCGTTGTGGTTTTTCCAACACCGTTTACACCTACAACCATTATCACATAAGGTTTTTTGCTTGTATCGATGTTGTCTGTGTCGAGATGTGGATTGTCCAATAGAAGCGCGGAGATCTCCTCACGCAGGATATTGTCCAATTCGCTGACGTTGACGTATTTATCTCTTGCAACGCGGTCTTCGATTCTTTTGATGATTTTGATGGTGGTTTCTGCTCCAACATCAGAAGCGATGAGAACTTCTTCTAGGTCATCCAAAACTTCGTCGTCCACTGTGTTTTTTCCGACAACGGCTCTGGATATTTTATCAAAAAAACCTTGGCTGGATTTTTCCAAACCTTTGTCAAGCGTTTCTTTATCTTCTTTTTTGAATATTTTTTTAAACCAACTCATTTGATATATAAATGATTAATGATAATCTGTAAATGATTTTATCGGAAACAAATATAACAAAAAAACTACCCTTAAAAAGAGTAGTTTTCTATATTGTATTCGGGTGAGGGATTATTTTTTCAAAAATCCTTCAACTTCGTCAGCGTTCATTACTTTTTCTTCAAAAACGTAAGCATCTGATTTAGAAGACTTCACCATTTTGATTACTTTCGTCATTTTTTTTGAACCAGCTCCACCTTGAAGTGTTGCTACTACTTTTTTTGCCATTGTAAAATATTTTTATAGATTACTTAATTTCTTTGTGAACAGTATATTTCTTAAGAACTGGATTGAATTTTTTAAGCTCCAATCTCTCTGTAGTGTTCTTTTTATTTTTTGTAGTAATGTATCTTGACATTCCTGCTACACCGCTTTCTTTATGCTCAGTACATTCTAGAATTACCTGAACTCTGTTACCTTTTTTAGCCATTACTTAGTAGTGTTTTTAATAAATCCATTTCTAGCAGCTCTTTCAAGCGCCTCCTCGATACCAATCTTGTTGATAATTCTCAATCCGTGAGCAGAAACCTTAAGGGTTACTGATTTATCTTGCTCAGGAAGAAAAAATTTCTTCTCTAGCAAGTTAATTTCAAAACGTCTTTTCGTTTTGTTATTAGCGTGAGAAACATTGTTTCCTACCATTGCACGCTTACCTGTTATTTGGCAAATTCTTGACATATCTCGATGTTCTTTTGACTAATGAATATTTGAGAGTGCAAAATAAAGGATTATTTTCCGGATAGGCAAATTATTTTAAAAATAATTCATAAAAAAACGAACGGGAAATATTTGATAATTAATATCTCACGTTCGTTCCTTACATATATAGAATAATTTAGTTTTCAATGAAGAATTTGACATTTTCCAACGGATTTCCCGGCATTGCAATCTTTCCTTTGATGAGGATTGGGCATTGTATCAATTCAGGATTGAGGGCGATTACTTCCAAGGCCTGCTCATCATTCACAGATTCTGATTCCGAAAAATATTTTTTGAAAAGCTCTGTAGAATGTCTCAGGATTCTGCTTGGATTTTTGTTGAGTTTTTTGAAAAGCGTTCTCAGTTCAAAAAGGCTCAGTGGGTCTTTTCTAATATCAATGATTTGAAACTTGATATCATTCTCATCCAGATATTCCAAAATGGCCTTGGACTTTGGACAGCTGTTGTTGTGAATTACTTTTATCATGATACTGAGGCTTTTATTAAACTTTTTGATGGTAATAATTTTACAGATTTGTCAAATTACTCACCAAAATAATTTAAAACAAACCGTTCAGTTCTGCATCTATTCTTTCCAGAATGTAACCAAAATCTTCTGGTTTTTCTACAAAATCCAAATTGTCCACATCTATTACAAGAAGCTTGCCTTCTTTGTAATTTTCTATCCAGTTTTGATATTTGTTGTTCAATTTTGTAAGATAATCGATGCTGATTCCTGCTTCATATTCCCGTCCTCTTTTTGAAATTTGACGTACCAAAGTTGGCACATCTGCTCGGAGATAAATTAGCAAATCTGGTGCCGAAACAAAGTCTTTCATCAATCTAAAAACTGATAAATAATTGTTAAAATCTCGCTCGGAAAGAAGATTCATCTCGGCTAGATTTTCTGCAAAAATGTGCGCATCTTCGTAGATTGTTCTGTCCTGAATGACGTTTTTCCCACTCTCACGGATTTCCTTCACCTGGCGGAATCTACTTCCTAAGAAATAAATCTGCAGTGCAAAACTCCATTTGGACATATCGCCATAGAAATCATCCAAATAAGGATTGTGATCCACGTCTTCAAACTGAGCTTCCCAATTATAATGTTTTGACAACATTGTAGTTAAGGTTGTTTTTCCGGCTCCGATATTTCCTGTGACAGCGATGTGCATTTTTAATTATAATTGATAGGTGATAATTGATGAATGATAATATTAATAATACGATATTGCAAAATCAGGTATGACTGATCGATTATCATTTATTTGGTGTAAAGATAAAGTTTGTCTTTTATGAGTGCCAAAAATCCAGTGTTATTTTTATCCACAATTTTTGCGCTTTCATTTTCGAAGATTTTAGAGAGATCTTTGCCATCAAATTTGTCGATGGTTTGGCTTCCAAAGATCCAAATGTCATTGTTGATTCTTCGAAGTTTTTTTGCATTGGAAATAGGTGCGGAATAGAGTAGAGTTGACTTTGTGCTGTAAACCTCGAAGGTGTTTTCGCGCAGAATATAGACTCTATTATTATATACAAGAAAATCTTTGAGCGAAGTCAGATTAATATTAAAAGGAAAAGAACTGATTTTAGAAGTGCTTCGGAAGTTGTATTGGATCAATGTTTTGTTGCTCTCATCTATCATCCACGCAAACTGAAGATCCTCAGCATAAACAGCTTTTATAAATCCAAAATGAGAACTGAGATTGATTTTTTGGATTTCATTCATATTTTGATCTATGAATTTGATTTCCTGAGCGTTTTCCGAAAACATGACTATATTCAACGGATTGTTCACGCTTTGGATTTTGTAGGGAAAAGTCAACATCAATTTCCCAAGCTGATTGCCGACAGAATCGTACTTTGTAAAACTGAGATCTTTGTTTTTATATAAATATAGATTTCCATAATCGTCTCCCAGCAATTCTTTGGCATCTTTCAACTGCAAAGAATCTACATCAATTTTCTTTTGAGAAAAAATATTTAAATAACCAAAAAGTAATATTAATGAGAGAAGTTTCAATCCGGATTTTTATTTTGCTCCCTTGAGAGTGATGATGACATCTTTTGTAAAAGCTTTGTTTTGATTGTAAACAGCATCGCAAATAGACGTTGTCACATTATAGCTTCCTTTATCTACCAAAATATAGTTTTGACCATTGGCTGGAACGGTGAGATTGTAGAATTTTTTCCCACTTATTTTAATTATAAGATTACATTTGGATTTGTTCACAAACTGTACAATTGCTTCTTTTTTATTTGGGTTGTTGCTGAAAAGGCTGGTTAATACAGCTGCTGTATTTTTCGCTTGCTCAGATGGTTCGCCTTTTGCGGCAGTAGTCCCCACGGTGGATGTTTTTTCAATTTTGTTCTCCGTCATTGTGGTGACAGTTGGTTTTGCGATTTGCGAACTTCCACCATATTTTAGGGAGAGCGCTTTTTTCTTCAATTCAGAAACTGCAGGATGTGTGGGATTGTTGCGGATGAATTTTTCGACCACAGCTCTGTCTGTAGTGGATTTTGCTTCGAAAACGCTTTGCGAAAATATGGAAATGGAAACTAGGATAAATGAAAGTAAAAATATCTTCTTCATTATAAATTAAATATCTGTTATCGAATAAGAACGTAAAAATAAATTAATTCTTGTAAAATCATGAGAAATTATGTGATAAATAATTAATAATTCTATACAACTCAAATTACAAAAGGCTTTGCGGAATTTTTGATAAATTAAGAATATGAAGTTGTTTTATTTTTTTATAAAAATCACTATATTTGCACGCTGAAAAACATGAAGGCGGAAAATCAATATTAAAATTAAAAAATAATCAATATTATGTCTTATACACCAGTAGCTGCAGATGTGGCAAAACTAAGAAACACCACAGGTGCAGGAATGATGGACTGCAAAAAAGCTTTAGTAGAAGCTGAAGGAGATTTCGAAAAAGCAATCGACATCCTTAGAAAAAAAGGACAAAAAGTGGCTGCAAACAGAGCAGACAGAGATTCTTCTGAAGGTGCAGTGATCGCAAGAGTAAACGAGGACAACACACTAGGTGTGGTAATCTCTTTGAACTGCGAGACTGATTTCGTTGCGAAAAACGAAGCGTTCATCGAGTTGGCTTACGAGATTGCTGAAATGGCAATTTTTGCCGCTACGAAAGAAGAATTGTTGGCTACAGATTTCCACGGATTGACTGTTGCTGAGAAATTGATCGAGCAAACTGGCGTTATCGGTGAGAAAATTGAAATCGGAGCTTTCGAAAGAATCGAAGGTCCTTTCTTGGGAGCTTACATCCACGCTGGAAACAAAATCGCTTCTATCACTTCCCTTTCTGCAAAAGTAGATGGTGCGGATGAAGCTGCAAAATCCGTTTCTATGCAAGTTGCTGCGATGAACCCAATCGCTCTAGATGAGACTGCTGTTTCTCAAGAGACTATCGATAAAGAATTGGAAATCGAAAGACACAAATTGACAGAAGAAGGAAAACCTGCAAACATCATCGATAATATCTTGAAAGGAAAAATGCAGAGATTCTACAAAGACAACACTTTGGTACACCAAGATTTCATCAAGGATTCTAGCGTATCTGTTGCTGACTATGTAAAGTCTGTAAACGGAGATCTAAAAGTTACAGGATTTGTAAGAGTTGCTCTTGCTTAATCTTAAGACTTAAAAATAAATTAAATCCTGCTATATTTTATAGCAGGATTTTTTGTTAACATAATATGGAGTAAATTTGCAGTCCATATTATTTAAATGAACTATTCCAAATTTTTCCAATTTCTTCTGTGCTGTCTTAGTTTGATTTTTATGAATCTGGCTAAAGCGCAATATATTTCCGTTGACAAAAGTTTGACGGCTCAGCAATTGGTAGAAAAATTCATTGGTGCTCAAAATTCCAGTTGTATCACAATCTCAAATGTTTCTGTTAAAGGTGCTGATTTCGGACGGACAGATTTAAGCTATGGTTATTTTTACAAAAACGGAAGTACATTTGATATAGATGAAGGGATTATACTTTCTACCGGAAAAGTTTCATTAGCTCCCGGACCCAATGACAATCTTCAAAGTGAGTTTGATTCGAATTGGGGTGGAGATCCGGATTTGATAAATGCCCTCGCACTTGCTGGTTTGCCAACAGATAATATACTAAATGCGACTTATCTTGAATTTGATTTTCAATCTTTGCAAAGTGACCAGATTAGTTTTGATTATATGTTCCTGTCCGAAGAGTACAGGCTGAGTAATTGCCGATATTCTGATGCGTTTGCATTCTTGATTAAAAAAGGGGATAATAGCGAACCGTATAGGAATATTGCACTTGTACCAGGAACCAATATTCCAGTAACTTCATTGTCGATAAATGGTGCAGACAACTGTGAAAAAAACTTGGATTATTTTGGTGGTTTTAATGGGACTCAATCGCCGACCAATTTCAATGGACAAACCAAAATTCTAAGAGCTATTACAACAGTAGAAATAGGTGTCAAATACCATATCAAATTAGTGATTGCGGATCACGGTGATGCAAGAGGATTGTACGATTCTGCGGTATTTCTAAAGGCAGGAAGTTTCACAGGAAATATAGATCTCGGTTCCGATTTAACCTTGGAGAATGCAGATCCACTTTGTGCAGGCAGTTTTCACGATATTACAACAGTTTCTGGAGCAAGTTCTTACAGGTGGTTTAGAAATGGAACGCCCATTCCCGGCACAGATGATATTGATACCTACAGAGCAACTCAGGAAGGCGATTATCGAGTAGATATTGTTCTCAGTAGCGGATGCAAATTGGAAGGCAACTTAAGAATAGAAGATGCGCCCGTGGCACAAATTGCTACAACTCCAATTATGATTTGTGACGATGATTTTGATGGAAAGTTT
Organism: Epilithonimonas xixisoli; assembly: GCF_004365655.1. Classification (GTDB taxonomy): domain Bacteria; phylum Bacteroidota; class Bacteroidia; order Flavobacteriales; family Weeksellaceae; genus Epilithonimonas; species Epilithonimonas xixisoli. The sequence continues at coordinate 61,031 of NZ_SOEO01000001.1, forward strand.
TCTGCTAAATTGTCTGATTTTGATAGTCAACTTATTAGAGATTACGATCCTGCGGTTTTTACCCGTTCTTATTCTCTCACGCCTAGTGGAGCATCCATCAACCCAGATTCGGACTTTGTTTTTACCGGCAGTCCTCAGACTTTGTATTTGAGAGTGGGTGCGTTTTCCTGTAATCCGGATCCTTATCCAATTCAGTTTTATTTTGGGACACAACTGTCTTTCAATACCGTTCAGGAGATTGATATTTGTGATAGTGATATTAGTGGGAATCAGACTTTTGATTTAGCAGATTATATTTCATTGATTACAAATGAAACCGGCGTTACGCCAACCTACTTTTCCACAGAAGCTCAAGCAAAAGTAGGTGGTAGTTCTACAGTTTCAAGTTCTCCAACCATTGGTGCGGACAGGTCGATTTTCATTCGAATAGAAAAAGATAAATTTTGTCCAAACTATAAAGAAGTCAAATTCAAATTCAAACAACCAAAAAAATCCACCTTATTGCCCGATGATCCAATCATTATTTGTAAAGGAAAAACAATTGAGTTGGATGCCGGAACGGGTTATGATCCAAGTACCAACATGTCTTTTTCTACTTATCAATGGTATAAAGTGACTGAACCATTAATAATCCTTAGTAGAAATCGTAAATCAGGAAATCTTTCTCCGGGTGATTATATTGTAGAATTGGGCTATAATGGATGTGTTTACAAACAATCTGTAAAAATTTCAGAAGCAGAGGAGCCAATGATTGATAATGTTTTGATAGAAGGAACTACCATTACTGTTTTGGTCTCTGGTGGAACTTTGCCTTATCAGTTTGCTTTGGATAATGGTGCTTATCAAAATTCAAATATTTTCACTAATGTTGAGTTGGGAACCCATACGATTTACGTTCAGGGAGCAGATGGATGTGCTGTGATTTCGAAAGATTTTACATTGATCAATTCTCAAAATGTCATTACGCCCAATAATGATGGCGTGAATGATGTCATCAATTATTCTTCCCTTTTGCAAAAATTGGAGCCCAAGTTTGAAATCTACGACCGTTTTGGTGTTCAGGTTTTCAAAGGTGACGTCAATAACCAATTCATCTGGAACGGAACTTCCAATGGCAGACCTTTGCCAACGTCATCCTATTGGTACATCTTGGAATGGAACGAAACGGGAAATTCGAAAAGAACGCAACTCTCTGGCTGGATATTGCTGAAAAACCGAAATTAAAACACCAAAAGGCAATAAAATCCTTTTTTCTACATTTGTAATATATTGAACAGGCTATTACAATGAAGAAAATTTTACTATTCCTTTTACTATCTATCTTTTCCAATAATATTTTTGCCCAGCTGGATACAGAGCATTGGTTTGCTCCGATGTTTGATGGACAGAGCAATTCTAGTCCATATCAGTATTTATACTTGTCGACTGACGAAACCACTCCTTTTACTGTAAATGTTTATAACAATAATACGGTTGTTTATAAAGCTACAATAAGCAAAGGTTCTCCACAAAGCATTAATGTAACCAACAGAAATTATATTATAACTAAGAATGAAGCAGATTTGCATCAAGTTGGGACAAAAGGGTTTTACTTAAAAGGTGATTATCCATTCTTTGCGAGTTTGCGCTTTGGAATGCAAAACCATGCTGAAATCATCACTTCCAAAGGAGATGATGGGCTTGGAATGGAATTTTATACAGCAACTGTTCCTAATTCATTAAAGAATGGGAGTGGTTTTTCTGATTTGCCTACTTTAGGATTTGGTGCTAGTTTTTTAGCAACTCAGGATAATACAAAAGTTACAGTCGGGAATTTTAAAAAGCCCTTAAGCTTTACGGGATTTGGAACTGCAACAAGTTTTACATTTACCTTAAACAAAGGACAATCCTATATCATAGATGGACGTTCTGATAGTGAAGACAATCAAGACGGATTTATTGGAGCTACGGTAACTGCAGACAAACCTATATCAATGTCAAACGGAAGTTTTAATGGTCAGTTTTCAACCATTGCTACCAGCGGGAGCGGATCAGATATTTATATGGATCAGTCGGTTCCTGTGAATAAATTAGGAGATGAGTTTGTCATTGTTAAAGGATACGGGTATTTGGGAACTCCACTTATGAATAATGGTAACAAAATGGAAGGCGCAATAATTATTGCGACTAAAAATAATACCCAAATTTATCTGAATGATTCAACTACTCCAATTGCTACTTTAGCCAGTGCAGGAGACTATTATTCTGTATCGGAAACCAATTATATCGATCGAGGGAATTCTCATTACAACTTGCATATTAAAACTACTGAAAATGTTTATGTGTATCAAATGATGGGAGGGGTAGAGTCGTCATCAGAAGGTAATCCTCTTGCAACTGGAGGAATGAATTATATACCTCCATTGAATTGTTACTTGCCTAGAAAAATAGAGGAGATTGGTAGTATAAATATGATAGGAAATCAATCTTTTACAACCAAATTAAATATTATTACAGAAAAAGGTGCTAACGTAACGGTAAATGGGGTTGTTCCCAATCCACAATATGGACCCTATGATACTTCTGGAATCTCGGCAAATCAAAAATGGGTAACTTATTCCATCCCCAATCAAACAGGTAACATAACTGTTGTGTCTGATAAAGCAGTAACTGCAGGATTGTCTGGGGGGAATATGTCAGCTGGTTACGGCGGTTACTTTGCTGGTTTTTCTGTTATTCCAGCAATTCCGCAAATGGAAGGATGTTTGCCAGGAGGTGTTGTTTTAAAATTATCAGAAGGTTTTAATAGTTACAAATGGATGTTCAGAGACAAAGATGGAAATGTCTCGGTTGTGAAAGATGTTGCAGGGAGTGTTCCAGGTGCTAATATCATTAATCCTACAGAAATTGGCTATTATTGGGCGGTTGTACAACAGGGTTCTTGTGATCCTGTCACAACTCCAGAAATGAAAGTGCTGGTCTGTTTTGGTCATACAGCTGTTACTTACAATATCTGTGATCAGTTGCCGCCAACTCCGGTCAAGTTCAGCCTGGGAAATCAAGGTATAAAATCTATTGAGCCTGTTACGGATCCAGCGAATTCTACAAATCCGTCAAAAGGACAGTTGGTAATTGACAACGCTGCAAAAACAATCAGTTATATTCCAAATCCGGGAGCAACAGGAACAGATTCTTTTTGGTACAAAATTACCGGGGATGATCCAACGACTCCAGATACAGAAGAAGTGCGTGTGACGATCAATCTGAAAAATATTATCGCCAATGACACCATTATAAAAGGTTGTAAAATTGATAATGTAAAAGGTGTGTTTGATCTCAGCAAAGTAAATATCGAAGCAACTTTGACCAAGGTGTTCTATAAAGATCCAACCAATGCAGATGCCGATACGGGGGTTAATACAATTCCTGTGGCTGATTTGCCAAATTATCAATCAGCAGAAGGATTTGTCTATCTCAGATTGGATAATGGAACTTGTAAGAAAACGGTGAAAATAGAACTAAAATTCTATCCAAAAGCTGAAACTTTAAAAACAATTTACGAAGGATGTAATCTGGATTTCAAAGGTGTTAAAATCAATGATTTCGATTTAGTGAAAGCAGATTTGCTAAGGGATCATGCATTCTTTACAAATGTTGATTTTTATCTTGGCAGTCTCAAGCTGAGTAATGGCTGGACTTATTCCACGGACACAGTCGTTCGTATGGAGGTCATTTCACCAGATGGCTGTGCAACCGAAAATTTTAATATCACATTCAAAGTTGGAGCAAAATTACCATTGATTACAAACAATGCAAGCGACAAATTCTGTGATCCAGAGTTGAATGACTCCCACACGATTGATCTTAATAATTTTAAACATCTTTTCTTAAATCCTGCTGATATATCAATTCAGCCTAAATTTTATAATTCGTTATTAGAAGCTCAGGAAGATCGAAATGCTTTGGGGAGTGGAAATGTAGATTTAGTGGGATTAGGATCTAAGACTTTTTATTATCGTTTCGAAGATGGCGTGAGTTGCCCAAATGTGAGTACATTAACTTTAAATTACGACAAAGGTTTTGCTTCTACTGAGTTGCCAGCATCGCCAAAGATTATTTGCGAAGGTTCTACAATTTCTATTGATGCCGGAGACAAGCATACTGCGTTTGAATGGTTTGATGAAAGTGACTTGACCAAGGTTTTTCCTAAAACAAGAAAGCAAATATTAGGCGCCGGAAAATACCATGTAATTCTTACCTCGCCAAACGGTTGCGAATACAAACAAAATTTTGAAATCTTAGAGTCACCAAAAGCTCAATTAGACGTTGCAAAATTCAATGCAACCATTTGTGATGATAATCTGGATGGAAAAGTTGAGGTGAAATTCTCCACAGATGTTACACCTTTGATTTTGCTCAATCCACACGCAGATTTAAAAGTTGAATATTACTTAGGGTCTACATTATTGAGCGACAATTTCTTCTACAGTAATACTACACGAGTGAATGTAAAAGTCGTTTCCAAATATTGTGCTGATGTGACAGGTTTCATCGATTTCAAAATTGGTAACCAAGTGACGCTCTTGGCAGATAAAGCTTCTGATGAAGTTTGTGATGACGATCTGGATGGGAAATTTACCGTCAAAAATCTGGATCAGTACAAATCATTATTTACAAATGATGCTTCTGCAACGGTTAAATTTTTTGTTGCTAAAGCCGACGCCCAGAATCCATTAGCAACCAATAATGTCAATGAGTTTGAAGTTACGAATCAGAAATTATTCTACGTTCGGATTTCAAATGCTACAGATTGTCCAACTCTCGCAGAGTTGACCATCAAAATAAAACTTCCTAAAAAATCCGATTCGTTGACAGATAAAACCATCTGCCCAGATGCGACTACAGATTTGGATGCAGATCCAAGCGGTGCTCTAGGTTCTGATTTTACTTACGAATGGTTTAACGAAGAAAATCCAACATCAAGCATTGGTCAAGGTCATTACATTGATGATTTGAAAGTTGGAAAATATTTTGTCATTATCACCGCTCCAAACGCTTGTCCATACAAGCAAAATGTAGAAATAAAAGCCGCCGAATTACCAACCATAGAAGGCATTGAGATCAATGGAAGCACCGTGAAAATTACTGCAAAAGGCGGGAAATCGCCTTACCAATATGCAATTTCTACCAATGGAATTATTTCAAATTATCAGGAATCCAGCACATTTACCAACGTGTTACCGGGACTTCATAAGGTTTATGTGATTTCTGCGGACAATTGTAAACCGGTAGAAAAAGAGTTCTCTGTAATAGAAATTTATAATTTATTGACGCCAAATGGTGATGGACAGAATGATGTGCTTGATATGTCGCTCTTGAAATATAAAGTGAATGTCAAATTCCAAATCGTGGACAGAATGGGCAAAAAGCTGTTCGAAGGAAACACCAACAACAATTATATTTGGGATGGAAAAGAAGGCGGAAAAACGCTTCCAACCTCCAGCTATTGGTACATTATGGAATGGCAGGATTTTGAAAACTCACCGCCGGTAAAATACTCAGGTTGGATTCTCCTCAAAAATAGAAATTCCAATTAATCATATCAATTTTAACATTAATTTTCTAAAAGAGATTATAATTAAAATTGCTTAACAGAAAGCCGATAAAGTTTAATATAATTTTAACCTTATCGGCTTTTTTTTCTGATGATATTATATTTAATTCTGTATAAATTTGCCGGAATTATTATGGGGAAGATTTTTACTATTGTGCTTTTGTTTTGTTTTGCATCCGTTTTTGGACAGGAGTTGCAGGGCGAAATATTCATCAGAGATAAGTCCAGTCTTTATCTCAACCAGGTTTACGTTACCAATATCAATGCACACAAAAGTGTTCTTGCAAACTACAATGGCGAGTTCAAAATTGCGGTGAAGGAAGGGGACGTTATCCGATTTACATCCATCGCCACAGAGCGAAAAGATGTGACCATTACAAAGCAAATGCTGGAAATGCGAAAAAACTTCATCGAGTTGCAGATTGCATATTACGAGATTCAGGAAGTTATCATCAGTTCCTTCAAACCAACTGGCAATCTAAGGAGAGATGTGGCGATGCTGAAAGGTTCGGAAAAAGCATTTGAACTCAGAAAAATGATTGGACTTCCCGAACCAAAAGGTGACGGAACTTCTCCAGAACTTCCTGTGATGTCTTTCAACCAAGGGCTTAGCTTCAGTATCGACAGTATTTTTGATTTGATTTCCGGCGAGAAGAAAAAGAAAGAACGCTATTATCATTACGAAAGAATGTCGAAAAACATTAAAAATCTTCAGGATTATTACGGGGACGATTATTTCATAAAACTTAAAATACCAAAGGAATTAATTCCTAATTTCCTTCAATTCATCTACAGTTCGGATAATATTACAGATTATTTGGAGAATAATAATTACGAAGCGGCAAAAATTTATATAGAAAAATATCTTCCCATTTATTTGCGACGTTTGCAAAACTCTCATTTGATGCAAGTTACGGCGGACAATTCTTAGATAGTATTTTATTTTTGTTAATTTTCAAATAATTATTAATTATTTTTTGTGATTTGAATATTAATATTTACTTTTATTGCGGTTTTAGAATAAAAACAAAACCACTTCAATGGGCAAGAACAAAGCAGCAAGATTCCGAGAGAATACAATTTTACCAAACGTAGTACAACCTACACGAGAAGAAGCCATCCAAAATTTTCCCCACAAAGGAAAGTGGAATGCGTTTTTCGGAAACGATAATCCCATAGTTTTGGAATTAGGATGCGGAAAAGGAGAGTATTCTGTAGGACTTGCAAAAGCATTTCCGGATAAGAATTTCATTGGCGTGGATATCAAAGGCGCAAGATTCTGGTTCGGAGCCAAAGAAGCCATTCAGGACGATTTGAAAAACGTAGCTTTCCTCAGAACTCAGATTGAATTGATAGACAACCTGTTTGCAGAGCAAGAAGTTTCCGAAATCTGGATTACTTTTCCAGATCCGCAAATCAAATACCGAAGAACCAAGCACAGACTCACCAATCCGGAATTTCTGGAAAAGTACAGACACATTTTGAAACCAGACGGAATCATCCATTTGAAAACAGATTCAGAATATCTGCACGGCTATACTTTGGGACTGTTGCAAGGTTTGGGACACGAGATTTTGACTGCCCATCACGACATCTACGGCGCAGCGGAATATCAGCCAGATACACCATTGTTGAAAGATATTAGAACTTATTACGAGGAGCTGTTCTCTTCCAAAGGAAAAACGATTACTTACATCAAATTCAGATTAAAAAATGAATAGAATTTTCTCATTTCTGATATTTTCTTTTTCTGTTTGCAGTCTTTCTGCACAGACTTTTTTGCCAAGATCTACTGCAGGTCTTGCGGGTTCGTCTTCGGATGTGAGCCAGCCTCAAGCAGATCTGCCAAAAGAACCAAAAGATAATCTCGCAATCCGAACGCTCAATCAATTGTTCAATTCGGATGAGTCTAATAAGAATAAAATTCTGATTATTAATAACGATTCTGATTGTGATTTTACAATGAATATATCTGGACACGAGAATTATATTATCCCTGTCGCAGCCGGAAAAACAGAAAGCATCATCCTCAAAGAAGGGGAATATGTTTTAAGATCCGAGATTTGCCAAAGTGCCTATCTTTCAAAAAAAATAATTTCGGAGAATATGCAAGTCAATATCAGACACAAAATTGTGACAACACCCGAAACGCCTGCGTTATCAGCGATAAAATAAAATAAAAAAAGCTTCAGAAATGAAGCTTTTTTTATTTTTACATTAAGAAGTGTGAAGAGATTTATTTAATAGAAAGTTCATAAATTCTGCTCCAGTTTTTCCCGGTGATTATCATATTTTCACCTTTGAATGCAATTCCGTTTAGAACATCTTCACCACCAGAAGAATTTTGTTTTACGATGTTTGTTAAATCTAAAATTCCTATCACTTCACCATTTGCAGGATCGATTTGCAGGATGATTGGTTTGTGCCAAACGTTGGCATAGATAGATCCATTATGATATTCCAGCTCATTTAATTGGTCGTAACCTTCTTTGTTGCTGGCAACGGCAATTGTTCTTAAAATCTTTGATGGATTTTCTGGATTGATGAAATAAAGATTTTTAGTTCCATCAGACAAGATCAATTCTTTTCCATCATAAGTCAGTCCCCAGCCTTCACCAATCATATTGTCGTATGGAAATTCGCTTAGCAATTTTAGAGAGTTTTTATCATAAATAAAACCTTTTTTGTTCTGCCAAGTCAGTTGATAAACTTTGTCGCCAACAATTGTGCTTCCTTCGGAAAAATATTCCTCAGCTTGCGGAACACTAATAATAGGTTGTGTTGAACCAAGATTATATTTTATGATTCTTGACTGGCCCTTTTGTCCATCAGATTCATAAACAGTATTTCCTTCCAATTGGAAACCTTGAACAAAATTTTTCGGGTCGTGCGGGTATTGATTCACAACTTCATAAGCTATCGATCGGGCTTTTCTTTTCGCAAAAACATTAATGGTTGCATCTTGTTGCAGAACTTCGCCACCTTTTGTTTTGATGTTGAAAGTGACATCGTTTTCTCCTAGTGTGAAAAAGTTTGGATCAATCGTGAGATTGCTGCTTTCTTTATCTCCAAAGCTGATGGTAATGGCCTCTGCGTAATCCAAAACATCTTGCGGAAGTTGAAGTTTGTCGCCGAAGTTGTAGCCTTTGTTTTGTGCACTCAGGTTATAATCATTCAAAGAGTTAAGAACATCCTTGTCTTTGTTACAACTTGCTAAGACCAATAATGCAAAAGCAGATGCTAAAAAAATCTTTTTCATAGATAGATTTTATTCAGATTTTATTTAAAATTAATTTTTTATGTTTCAATTTGTCACAATCAAAAGCTAAACTTCAAAGCCATTTGTTGTACAAACTCAAAAAACTTTGCCAAAAGTACAAAATATGAAAACTAACATATCATAATTTTTTCTTAATTAAACATAAAAATGTAGTTTTGTAAATATATGATTACGATAATTGCAGCCATCGGAAAAAACAACGCATTGGGAAAAGACAACCAACTGCTTTGGAAACTTCCCAAAGATCTGAAACATTTCAAATCGCTTACAGAAAATCATCCCATCGTGATGGGAAGGAAAACTTACGAGAGCATTGGGAAACCCTTGCCAAACCGTACCAACATTGTGGTAAGCAGAAAAGAAAACTGGTTTGCAGAAGATATTCTAATTGTCTCAAAACTGAAAGAAGCCATCAAATTTGCTAAAAAAATTGATGAAGACGTTTTCATCATCGGTGGTGGCGAGATCTATAAACAAACTATGGAATTGGCAGATAAGTTGGAAATCACTTTGGTGGATGAGGATTTTGAAGCGGACACTTTTTTTCCTAAAATCGATTTGAAGATTTGGCAAAAAACAAATGAAGAATTCCACGAAAAAGACGAAAGAAACAATCATAATTTCTATTTCCAAACCTACGAGAAAATCAACAAAGACTAATTTTTCTGAATCTTTTGCCTTGATTCTTGTATCTTAAATTATGGATTACCCAAGTAAAGTTTTATCGAAAGCTGTAGAAGAAATATCTGGTTTGCCCGGCATTGGAAAAAAATCGGCGCTTCGTTTGGCGCTGCACTTGTTGCGTCAGCCGGCTTCACAAGGGATTTCTTTGGGAAACTCAATCCAAAATCTTGTGACGGAAATCAAATATTGTAAAGAATGCCACAACTTTTCAGACTCGGAGGTTTGTGATATTTGTAATGACCACAAGCGGAATGACGAGTTGCTTTGCATTGTAGAAGATGTACGAGATGTGATGGCGATTGAAAATACGGGAAAATTCCGTGGGAAATATCTGGTTCTTGGCGGGAAAATTTCACCAATGGAAGGCATCGGACCAAGCCAACTGAGAATTGGAAGTATAGAAAAAAAGTTAAACGACGGCGTGGTGAAGGAACTCATTTTTGCACTCAGCGCAACGATGGAGGGCGACACGACGGCATATTATATTTATAAAAAATTCAAAACTTTTCAGGTGGTGTTTTCCAGTATTGCCAGAGGAATTTCGGTTGGCGATGAGCTGGAATATGCAGACGAAATATCACTCGGAAGATCCATAACCAACAGAACTGTTTATAACGAAGCTGGCTGATGAAAGTAAGTGTGATTATTGTCCATTATCAAGTGAAGGATCTGTTGCGTAACTGCATTCTTTCCATTCAAAAATATTTTCAAGGATTTGATTATGAGATTATTGTCGTGGATAATCATTCGCCGAATCCCGATTGGAAAGTTTTGATTGATGAATTTGATAAGGTCAATTTTATCGAATTAAAAGAAAATCTTGGTTTCTCAAAAGCGAACAACATCGGTGTCAAATCTGCAAAAGGCGAATATGTTTACATCTTAAATCCGGATACAGAAATCGAAGGAAATTACTTCCAAGAAATCCTTGATTTTGCGGATAATCAAGATAAATTTGGAGCTTTGGGATTGAGAATGCATGATGCAGATGGCAAGTTTTTACCCGAAAGTAAAAGGTCTGTCCCTGCGCTTGTAAATTCTTTCGAAAAATTGTTTACAAAACTAAACAACGATTCCAAAACCTACTACAGAAACGACGTTTCAGAAACCGAAATTGCGGAGGTAGAAGTGATGACTGGCGCAAATCTTCTGATGAAAAAAGCGGTCTATGAAGAAGTTGGTGGCTTTGACGAACGTTATTTTATGTACGGCGAAGACATTGATCTTTGCTACACGATTCTGAGAAAAGGTTACAAAAATTTCTACTACGGGAAATATTCTATTCTGCATTACAAAGGCGAAAGTACGGTGAGAGATAAGATTTACCTGGAAAGATTCTTTGGTGCGATGGATATTTTTATTGACAAATACTACAAAAAACAAAAACCGTTTCAATACATTTTAATGAAAATCGGTTTGAAATTAAAACACTTTTCCGAAGAGTTAAAACTGAAAAATTAATCTTCCTTTTCCACATGAAGTGTAGATTCTTCCGCAAATTTCCTTAATAATAACATTTCGTCTTTGGCTTTCAACTGTCCAAATCTCGCAGCAGCATAAGTGAGCGCAATCAAAACTAAAACGCCAAAAGAACAAGGCAAACTCCAAGGGTAATTGTCTGTATTGATTTGTTTTTCAACATAGTACAATGTAAAAAAAGTCATCCACGAAACGGTAAGCAAGAAATACATAAACATAAAAAATGTCCAGACAGAAGTGCTGGGTCCAAAAATACCCCGGATGACAGTTGTTTCTTCCTCCTTTTCAATTCTCAGCGCCAGATTCGGTTTCCAGTAGCTTTCCTCAGTTGTTCGCACAAAGATTGTGGCAACTTCTCTGTTGATATTTCCATAAAATTGATCGTGGTTTTTATCAAGATAATTTCTGAGATTGGTTTCATATTCCTCCGGCGAAAGATCTGTATAAAGTTTGAATCTCGGACGGTTTCGGATGCTGTTCAAAGTTTCTTTCATATTAAAAATCAAATATCATTTATCAATTATCAACTCTCATTTATTTTGAATCAATTCTCATTCCTCAATATAAGGAATCGGATCTTCCAAGGTGAAATCAAACTTCATCGGAATTCCGTTTCTTTGGATTTCAAGATTTATTTGTCGGCTGACATCGGTTTTCAGAATTTGATGGATTTTGTTCAACGTCAAATCTTTGGCTACTTTTTTATCGATGCTGATGAGTTTATCATTTTTAAGAATGCCAACGTTCTGCGCTGGGGAATCTTTCCGTGTTCCTGAGACAATGAAGATCGGCTTCAAAGTGAATTTGTATTGAAATTTATCCGGGCTATTATTAATCACATTTGTTTCGTTGGAAGAAGAGTTCATTTTTGCGGTTTTTACTTGTACTTCTTCTTTTTCCCAAAGCAATCCATCTTGTCGGATTTCCAGTCCACTGCCGTCAATTAGGAAAGGATCGTTTATGTTTTTGTTGGATTGCAGGTAAAGTTTATTTTCTGGATAATCAAGAATGAATGTAAATCGGCGCAAAACCTCAGAGCCGATCGAGCCTTTTCTGTCTTTCACCAGATTCAAATGTTGGATGGAAAACTCATCAGGCATCGATGCAATTGGTTTATTAAGCTTAAATTTTCCAATCGATAAAGAATTAATTCTGCTTCGTTTTCCAAAAATATCACCACTGAAACCGCGACCCAGAAAATCATCAATGTTTGGTCTGTTGTAGATGAAATCTTTGATTAATGAAGGAAAAAGCCACACAGAATCTGTATTGCCAAGATCCAAAAGTAATTTTGAATTTTGTTTCTCGTGCTTCATTTCTACATCGGCGTTTAGATAAGGTTTGTTCATTTCCACGCTGATTGGGAACTCGGAAAAACGTTTTATTTTTTTCGGAAACTTGGTTTTGTTTTGGTAAACTATGATTGTTTTTTTGATGTAATTAATTTCAATCGGGTGATTTTTGAAGAAATAATAACCAATAATCCCATTGATCGGAATCCCAACATCCTGCGAAATATTGAAATCCTGATCCAAAACCAGATAAATCGTGTGAGAATGATCCGCAAAATGTTTCCCGATTGCAATATTGTTTTTGATGGATTTCAAAGCTTCAATACTTACAGATTCTCCCAAACCTTTGAATCTTATTTTTTCGATATTCTTAAAATCAACATTCTTGTTTTCCAAACTGAAGAGCAAAGTTTCCGCAACACCAGAATCCAGCAGGAAGTTGAGTTCCACGCCGTTTACCGTCATCGGAATGAAGATGAGGTTGTTGATTAGTTTAAATTTAATTACCGTTTTCTCCGCATTTTCCAAAACGAATCCGTTCTGAGCTTTGGCGCAAAAACTGAAAATCAAACTGATGATGACGAGGAATTTCATAAGATTAAATTACATCAATTTTCGATATCCGCAATTTAAAAATTAAAATAATTTATAAAATATGTATGTTATTCATAATTTCTTTGAATAATAGTTTAAAAAATGGAATGTTGTTTGATGTGTTTTTAAATATTATTAAAAAACCTTGTTAATTGTTTAATTCAATATTTTATTTATCATGAAAAATTTATCATCTCTTTTTGGAAAAGATAACTTAGACGAGATTGTATTCTCAAACCGAAATAAAGCTTATGGCGCTTATGTTCTTAGAAACGAATATTCTAATCAGCTTACGAAAGCGGTCTTCATTGGTGTCACTTTTTTTGCTTCACTGTCCATTATTCCATTAGTTATTTCAGCATTTTCAACAGAAACCATTATTAATGATACTGTTATTAATGATCCAAGGATTTTGGTTACGGTTGATGTTCCCGATCCACCAAAACCACAACCTGCAGCTACTATTCCACCAGATATCAAAACAGTGGCAAGCCCAATTTTCAAACCAGTAAGAGAGGTGAAAAAGGATACGCCAATTCCAACCAAAAAAGATTTTGAAGGCGCTGCTATTGGTTCTGAAACTAAAGATGGGAAAGAAACAGATATTCCTAGTGTTCCGCCAGTTATCAAAGCAGGTCCACCAGCATTTGTTCCAACTGCGCCTCCAGCAAAACCAGTTGATGATCCAAACAAATTAATAAATCAGAATGAGGCAGATGTTGCAGCAGATTTCAAAGGTGGAATCAATGCGTTCCGTCAAAAAGTCGCTAACGGTTTTGATACAGAATCAGTAAGTCAGGAAGGAATGGTTTCCGGAGTTATTACTTTTGTGGTAGAGATTGATGGTAGCATTTCTGATATCAAAATCACGGGTCCAAGTGCCGAATTTAATAAAGAAGCACAACGCACGGTGAAGTCTATCAAAACAAAATGGACGCCTGCACAACTCAAAGGCAAAGCGGTAAGATCATCTTTCAGAATGCCGATTTCTATGAAAATTGAATAGTCTGAAAATCAAGACTTTGTAAATATTAAACTTGTTACTTTTTATAATTATCCACATTTTGTAATGAAATGTGGATAATTTTTTTTTAGTTCAATCGTTTAATATTCAGGATTTTAACAAGTTTGGTTTTTTTAGAAATCTTTCGACGTACTAAAAAATCGTATTTTTGAAGATTAAATTTATGTTTATGGCAAAAATTATAGGTGTTGCAAATCAGAAAGGTGGTGTTGGGAAAACTACCACTGCCGTTAATCTCGCATCCGCTTTGGGCGTTTTGGAAAAGAGAGTTCTCTTGATAGATGCAGATCCACAGGCAAATGCAAGTTCTGGTTTGGGTGTGGAAGAAGTCAATTTTTCTACCTATCATTTGTTGGAGCACAGCGCAGAAGCGGCCAAGTGTATTTTGCCGACAACTTCGCCAAACGTGAACATCATTCCGTCTCACATCGATTTGGTGGCGGCAGAAATAGAATTGGTAGATCGTGAAAACCGAGAATATATGATGCGCGAAGCTTTGAAATCTGTCAGAGACGATTACGATTACATCATCATCGATTGTGCGCCGAGTTTGGGTTTGATTACCATTAATGCCTTAACTGCTGCAGATTCTGTGATTATCCCGATCCAGTGCGAATATTTTGCTTTGGAAGGTTTGGGAAAATTGTTGAACACCATCAAGAATGTTCAGAAAATCCACAACCCAGATTTGGATATCGAAGGTTTGCTTTTGACAATGTACGACAGCCGATTGAGATTGTCCAACCAAGTTGTAGAAGAAGTTAATTCTCACTTCCCGGAAATGGTTTTCGAAACCATCATCAGCAGAAATGTAAGATTGAGTGAAGCACCAAGTTTCGGAGAAAGTATCTTGAGCTATGATGCAGAAAGCAAAGGTGCCATCCAATACATCCAATTGGCTGAAGAAGTTTTGCTGAGAAACGAGAAATTAGTTAAAAATTAAAATGGTTCTTTAGAATAATAATTAATCAATTATCATTTATCAACCATCATTTATATTAAAATGAAAGACAAAACAAGAGCAATGGGTCGCGGTCTCGGCGCAATTTTGAATGCCGAAAGCAAGTCCAATATCAACTCCGCTTCGGATGAAGGTGCAAAATCTTTGGTCGGGAATATCGTAGAAATTTCCATCGATGATATCTATCCCAATCCAAATCAGCCAAGAACTTACTTCGACGAAAAAGCATTGAATGACCTTGCTGAATCAATCAAAAGTTTAGGCATTATTCAGCCAATTACACTACGAAAAGACGGTCCGAAATTCGAAATTATTTCCGGAGAAAGACGTTACAGAGCTTCTAAGATTGCAGGTTTGGAAACCATTCCAGCTTACATTCGTTTGGTTAATGACCAAGAATTGCTGGAAATGGCTTTGGTAGAAAATATCCAAAGAGAAGATCTTGATCCGATTGAAGTTGCTTTGACTTATCAAAGATTATTAGACGAGGTTGGGATGACTCAGGAAAATCTTAGCCAACGTGTTGGAAAAGAAAGAAGTACAATCACAAATAGTGTTCGTCTTTTGAAGTTGTCACCGGATATTCAGAAAGGTGTGAGAAGTGGTCAGATTTCTGCTGGTCACGGTCGTGCAATTATGGGATTAGATTCTGAAGATAAGCGTCAGATTTTATTTGATAGAATCATCAAGGAACAATTGAATGTAAGACAATCCGAACAATTGGCAAGTCTGATGAAGAATGCTCAAGACACAGAAAAAGTTGCCAAGCAATCCATTATCCCAAACCATTTCAAAAAAGCTCAGAAAAGTTTGTCTGATATTCTGAATGTGAATGTTGAAATCAAAACTTCGGCAAACGGGAAAAAAGGGAAGATTGTTCTCGATTTTAAAAATGAAGAAGAGCTGGAAAATATTCTGGCACACATTAGATAAATGCAAAAATTACTCACACTTTTTTTGTTCTTTTCTTTCAGTTTTGCTTTTTCTCAGGTGAATCCCAACGATACAATCCGTGTGGAAAATCATCCGAAAGACAGCATTCCTGCAGCAAAACCATTATCGGAAGCTCAGGTTTTGAAAGATATTGATCAAAAAAATGCCCCCTTAAAAATCACCAAACTGAGTCCGGCAAAAGCAGGTTTGTATTCTGCTGTTCTGCCTGGATTGGGACAGTTTTACAATAAAAAATACTGGAAAATCCCGATTGTTTGGGGCGCTGTAGGAACCGGAATTGGAGTAGCGATTTGGAATGATAACCAATACAAACGTTACAGAAATGCATTTGTTTCGGAGCTCAACGGGCTTCCACACGAGTTTTCCGGAATCAAAGGGATTGATAAGACCGTTCTTGGAAACGCACAAGACAGATCCAAAAGACAACGTGATTATGCCATCGGAATTTCTGCGTTGATCTATGTTCTCAATATTGTAGATGCCGTTGTAGATGCGCATTTGTACGAGGGTCGCAACGATCCGGATTTTGCCATTACGCCAACAGTTATCAACGATCAATCTGGTAATTCTTACGCAAAAGCGGGATTTAGCCTCAATTTTAGATTTTAAAAGAAGAAAGAAAAATGAAAATAGCATTAGTAGGTTATGGGAAAATGGGGAGAATCATTGACGAAATTTCTCAAAATCGTGGTCACGAGATTGTTGCAAGACTCAGAGAAACACCAACAGCAGAAAACCTCAATAATGCAGATGTTGCAATAGAATTTTCTAATCCCGAAGTTGCTTTTGAAAACATCAAGACTTGTTTGGAAAATAAAATTCCTGTGATCTGCGGAACAACAGGTTGGCTGGACAAAAAACCGGAGATTGAAAAAATTGCGTTGGAAAATAATACACCATTTTTATATGGCTCCAATTTCAGTTTAGGCGTGAATCTTTTTTTTGCACTCAATGAAAATTTGGCTAAGATGATGAACAAATTCTCTGAATATAATTGTCAGTTGGAGGAGATTCACCACATTCACAAGTTGGATGCGCCGAGTGGAACAGCTATTTCTTTGGCAGAAGGAATCATTCAAAATTCAAACTTCGAAGCTTGGAAATTAGAAGAAACCAAAGAAAAAGAATTAGGGATTTTTGCCATCCGCGAAAATGAAGTTCCTGGAACACACAGCGTTTTTTACAGATCGGAAGTAGATGAAATAGAAATCAAACACACCGCTTACAACAGAAACGGATTTGCATTGGGCGCTGTGATTGCCTCAGAATGGATTGTCGATAAGAAAGGTGTTTTCACAATGAAAGATGTTTTGGGATTGTAAAAATTCTGTAACAAAAACGACACATCAAAAACTAATATTAAAAAAAACAGCTAAAAAGCTAACTCCTAATTGCCAAAAGCAAACCTATGAATTATATCATTACTTATACCATTTATGTCCTTATCATCAGCGTTTTGATGGGACTTACAACTTGGAAGTTGTTCAAAAAAATGGGTTACAATCCATTGCTTTCTTTCGTTCCATTTTACAATTACATTATTGTACTAAAGGAAACCAATCACTCAAAATGGTGGGCTATCTTATCTTACTTACCGATTGTCGGACCGATTATGATGTCGGTTTTTCATATTTTCTTAATGAAGAAATTCGGGAAAAGAGGCTTTGTAAATGGTTTGTTGACGGTCGTTTTACCATTTATTTTTATGGCAACTGTCAATTATGGGAAAGATCCACAGATAGAAACGGAAGAAGAAGAGGAGGAAGCGGCGAAAAAAGAAACGTTCTTAGGATCAGTCACTTTTGCGGTAGTTTTTGCGACGATTATTCACGCATTTATCACACAACCTTTCGGAATTCCTACAGGCTCAATGGAAAGAACTTTGCTAGTTGGAGATTTTCTTTTTGTTAACAAATGGGCTTATGGTTACAGAATGCCAATGAGACCGGTGGCGTTACCGTTTTTACAAGGAACAATTTTCGATACAGGACAAAAGGGAAATCCAAAAGACGATATGAAATCTTATGTGGATGCGGTAAAATTACCTTACCTAAGATTGCCGGGTTACGATGAGGTTAAAAGATACGACATTGTAGTTTTCAACTATCCGCAAGATTCCGTCCACACAGCGATCGACAGAAAAGATCCTTATGTGAAAAGATGTGTCGGGATTCCTGGAGATGTGATCGAGTTCAGAGATGGGAGACTGTTCGTCAACAATGCGCCAGAAAAAATTCTTGGCGATGAGTACCAGCAGCATAAATATATTGTAAAAGCATCTAGCCAGCTCAACATTTCACAACTTTACAAAGCATATGGCTTTATGCCAGTTCAGGAATATCAAACCAATGCTGGATTTATCTATGAATTTCAAGGACTAACCGATCAGGTGCAAAAAGACTTCAAAAATCTTCCTGAAGTTATAGAAGTCAAAGAAGACATTATGGAAAAGGGTTTTAGCAATATTGCCTATTATCCAGTGAAAGAAGGTGGGCAAGTTTTAAGAGACCAATTAGGAAATGCTATTTTTTCTAAAAAAATTGACACTTCAAATTGTATTTATCCAATCAATAAAAAATGGAACCAAGATCAATATGGTCCGCTAAGAATTCCGAAAAAAGGAGATGTTGTGAAGTTGGATCAAGAAACACTTCCTCAATACCAATGGATTATTTCCGAGTACGAGCACAACAAACTCGAAAACAAAAACGGAAAAATCTATGTCAATGGTCAAGAAACCAACCAATACACGATCAAACAAAATTACTATATGATGATTGGGGACAACCGCGATGCTTCTTTGGATGCGAGATTTTTCGGAGTCGTGCCAGAAGAAAATATCGTAGGACGTCCAATGTTTACTTGGATGAGTGTAGAAGGACTTTTCTCAGATGCAGGTTCCACCTATCAAGCGCCAGGCAAAAAAATCCGTTGGGACAGAATGTTCAAAGCAACCAACACGGGCGAGGCCAACAAAACCTCCTATTGGTGGGTAGCTGTGATTATTTTGGTGTTGTTTTTCGGATGGGATTATTTCGTAAAACTCTTCAGTAAGAAAAAAGAAGAAGAATAATTTTCACTTCGTCAAAGTTTCAAATCTTTGACGAAGTTTTATAATAAGGAGCTAATCCCGCTATCCGCTATATCTTTTTTGCTTTCATAACATTTGTTTATCCAAAGCAAGATTTGTAAAGAAAGCAAAAAAGGATGCCGCTACTATCGGGGCTAGGGGTTTGGTCATCCAAATTAATATAACAATAATTGATTTGACGTTTCTTAAACATCAATCAAAATTTAAAATCACCACTTTGTCAAAGTATCAAATCTTTGACAAAGTTTTTTAGTTTTAATATAAGATATGAACAACAAGATTCTTTTACCAATATTTTATTTGCCACCAGTTTCGTGGTTCTCTGTCTTCCTGAATCCGGAAAATCAAATCACCTTCGAGCAATTCGAAAACTTTCCCAAACAGACATACAGGAATCGTGCGGCCATCTATGGAGCCAACGGAAAACTTCCGCTCATAATTCCTATAAAACACACCGGGAAAAGAGAAATCAAAGACATCGAGATTTCTTTTGCAGAAGATTGGCAAAAACTCCACTGGAAATCCATCAAAACCGCGTATCAAAGCACACCATATTTCGAATTTTATGAAGATAAGTTGAAAAGTATCTTCAGTGAGAAGATTATATCATTAAAAGATTTTAATATCAAAGCTTTAGGTATCATTCTTGCTATTCTGAAAACCGAAAAAAACTACGACTTCACATCCGAGTATTTCAAAAACCCAGAATCAGAAGATTACAGAGAGAGATTCTCTGCAAAATCTGAATCAGAATTTGATACTCCGGAATATTATCAAAGCTTTTCCGACAAGTATGGATTCCTAAAAGATCTATCGATTTTGGATCTCATTTGTAACATCGGCCCGGAAAGTTTGACATATTGTAAGAATATTAAAATCAAATAATTTTGGGAAACTTCTGTTATCAAGAGATTTTCCATTGTTTGAAATAAATAATTTATCTATGAAAAAAATATTGATAGCAGCTGCATTTTACGGCGGATTTGCATTGTTAGCAGCACAAACAGTTGCTCCAGAAAACGACAAAGACCTGAAAACTTGGTATCACAAAGATCATTCGAGCACCAAAGTGTATGGTGTAAATACTGAAAATGCTTACAAATTTTTCGAATCCAAAGGCTTGAAACCAAAGTCTGTGGTCGTAGCCGTTTTGGATAGTGGCGTAGAAGTAGATCATCCAGGATTGGTGAAAAATATGTGGAAAAATCCCAACGAAATTCCAAACAACGGAAAAGATGATGACGGAAATGGATACATAGACGATGTTTACGGATGGAACTTCATAGGAGGCAAAAATGGCGACATCGATGTTGATAATATGGAAGTGACGAGAGTCGTAAAAAAGTATAAACCAATTTTCGAAGGTGATGATTCTGCAAAAAACAAAGAGAATCAAGCTAAAATGCCCGAAGATTTTGAAATGTACATGAAGTCTAAACAGCTTTTTACAACAAAAAGTGAAGAAGCTAAGCAGAATTTTCAGCTCTACACAATGATTGAAAAAGCTATCCCGGATATGGTAAGATTGTTGAACGGAAAAAATCTTACCAAGGAAAATCTGGCAGCTATAAAACCTACCACACAGCAGGAAGCTATGGCGATGAATGTTCTTGGGCAAGTTTCCAAAGATCCAGAAATTGCAGGAAAGTCAGCTTCCGAAGTAGAACAATATCTTAAAAATCAAATGAAAGAAGGTTTGGATCACTTCAGACCTCAAGCAGAAAAGAGTTACAATTTAGATTTCGATCCTAGAAAAGAAATTGTGGGAGATAATTATGACGATTACTCCGAGAAAAAATACGGAAACAACCATTACGAAGGTCCAGATGCAAAACACGGAACACACGTTGCGGGAATCATTGCAGGATTGGTAAATGGTTCGGAAAACCAATACGGTGTAGCGTCCAGAGTTGCAAAAATTATGACCGTAAGAGCCGTTCCAGATGGCGATGAAAGAGACAAAGATGTTGCAAATGCCGTAAGATATGCGGTTGATAACGGAGCGAAAATCCTTAATATGAGTTTCGGAAAGCCTGTTTCTCCAGGTAAAAATGTAGTTTGGGATGCGTTCAAATATGCAGAAAGCAAAGGTGTTCTTTTGGTGAAAGCTGCTGGTAACGAGAACGAAAACATTGCAGAACACCAATACTTTCCAACAAACTTTAAATCGCAAGCAGATGAAAAGCCTTTCATCAACAATATGATTGTTGTGGGAGCTAATACCAATGATGCAGACGCATTGAAAGCAAGTTTTTCCAACTTCGATCAAAAGATGGTAGATGTTTTTGCGCCGGGAGATAAAATATATTCTACAGTTCCAGACGGAAAATATGAATATCTACAAGGAACTTCTATGGCTTCTCCAGTAGTAGCGGGTGCGGCGGCTATTATGCTGGCTTACATGCCAAATCTAAAACCAGAACAAATTATTGAATCTTTGGTAAAATCATCCAACACGACCGCAACCAATGGTTTTGATAAATTATCCAGATCGAATGGAGTAATAGATGTAGCCAAAGCGTCTGAATATGCCTACAAGAATTTTTATAAAGCTGATGCTCCTTCAAAATCTACCAAGAAACCAATGAAAAAGCAAAAGACAAATAAAGCAATTGACAGAAGCAAATTATAAGCTTAACTTCACACTTAAAATAAAAATCTGAGAGTTCTCAGATTTTTATTTTTTATCTTTGGCACAGTTTTTTATAATAAACATTCTATAAATATAAAACTATGAGAAAATTAATTTTTTTAGGACTTGTAGGTAGTGCCTTGGTTGCGACTTCTTGCTCCTCAAACAAAAGTGGCGTAAGTGCTGGTGAAGCTCAAACATTACGTTCAGATGTTATGAAACTAAAAGGTCAATGGGATATTTCCAACATTGATTATGATAAAAATTATTCTGTAAAACCTTTTGACGAAGGTGCAAGTATCAGTTGTTTTGTAGGTAGTTCTTGGACTTTGATTCCAAATAACTATTCGGGAACATATACTTTGCATGGTGCGAATGGTTGTCCGGCAAAAATTCAGAACATTACTTTCAGCGTTGATAAAAACAGCGTTGTCTCTTTGAAAAAAGTAGGCGAAGGAGAGAAAGCGAAAAAAGTGCTTTCTGGTTACAAATTGATGCTGGAGAATCCTATGGATAACAGTTTCACACTTGTACAATCAGTGAATGCTGATGGGAAACCAATGGACATCCGTTATAATTTTGTAAGAAAAGGTAAATAATAAAACACTTAAAATGAGAATTAACAAATTAAATATCGCCGCATTTTTTATTTCAACATCATTATTGTTGACAAGTTGTGAAACTGTTCAAAATGCGAATAACACACAGAAAGGTGCCGCTATTGGTACTGCAGCAGGAGCTGTATTGGGAGGGATCCTAGGAAACAACCTTGGCAAAGGTGGTAATGCGCCTCTAGGTGCGGTTTTAGGAGGTGTAGTTGGTGGAGTTGCTGGTGGAGTTATCGGTAATAAAATGGATAAGCAAGCCAAAGAGATTAAAGATACATTGCCAGGTGCAGAAGTAGAAAGAGTAGGGGAAGGAATTAAAGTTACACTTAATGAAAATACAGTAAATTTTGATTTCAATTCTTCCAACTTGACGTCTTTAGCTAAAACAAATTTGGATAAATTGGTAACAGTTCTTAGAAACAATCCGGATACAAATATCAACATCTATGGTCACACAGACAGCGTTGGTAGTGATGCGGTGAACTTAAGAATATCAGCTCAAAGAGCCGCCGCTGTTAAGAGTTATTTCTCCGCGCAAGGGATTTCCTCTTCCAGATTATTCACAGAAGGTTTGGGTAAATCTAGCCCTGTAGCTTCTAATGATACAGATGCTGGTAGAGCTAAAAACAGAAGAGTTGAGTTCGCAATTACTGCTAACGAAAAGATGATTCAAGAGGCTGCGCAATCTGGAAATTAATAATATTTCTTAGATTTAATTAATAATAATAAACCGCAATTTGCGGTTTTTTTATTTTAATAGTACTTTTGTAGGATTATTAAAACTATTGATGAAAAACTATTTAAAATTAATACGGGTAGAACAGTGGGTTAAGAATTTATTTGTTTTTGCACCATTATTTTTCTCTGGCTATATTGCTGTCCCCACTTTATTTTATAAGAGTGTTTTTGCATTTATCATATTTTCCATCACGGCCAGTTCGATTTACATCATCAATGATTATTTTGATATAGAATCCGACAAAAAACATCCAGAGAAAAAGAACCGACCTCTGGCAAGTGGCGCCATTTCCAAAACCAGTGCTAAAGTTTTATTTGGATTTTTGGTTGCGCTTTCAATCGGGTTGATTTTTTTAGGCAGTTATATTTTCGAGACTAATTATTGGAAATTCGGGATCATCATCGCGGCATATTTTGTTATGAACATTTTCTACACATTCAAACTGAAGCACGTTGCGATTGTAGATATTTGTATCATCGCGTCGGGGTTTGTTTTGAGGATTTTAGCAGGTGGTTATGCCGCAGATATCCAAACCACACAATGGGCGATTTTGTTGACTTTTGTTCTAGCATTGGTATTAGCAATCGGGAAAAGAAGAGGCGAATTGATCAACGCACAAATCTCAGGAAAAACCAGAAAATCTTTGGATGGTTACAATGTTCAGTTTGCGGATATTGCTTTGTCAATTTCTGTGACTTTGGCAATTATTTGTTATTTGATGTTTACACTATCACCAGCGATTCAGAAGAAATTTCACCCGAGGGTCTTTTACACCGTGATTTTTGTAGTTTTCGCATTCCTAAGATATTTGCAGCAAACCTTAGTTTACAACAAAACTGAATCTCCAACCAAGATTGTTTACAAAGACCGATACATCCAGATTACAGTTGTGCTTTGGGTCATCGCTTTTCTATTGCAGATCTATTTTAAAAAGGAATAATCACTGAAAGATTAAAAACATAAAAACAATGATGAAGATATTATGGGGATTAACTTTGACCTTAAAAAATACTAACAGATGAAACCGAATTTTGTTCAGAAAGTAACCAATTGGGGAAATTTTCCGATTGTAGAAAAAGAAATGAAATCGGACGATTCTATTTCGAAAATCAAACAATTTGTACGGGAAAATAACGAAGTCATTGCAAGAGGAAACGGACGTTGCTACGGCGATGCTTCTCTAGGCGAGCATATTTTCTCAACCAAAAGACTCAATAAATTCATTTCTTTTGATAGACTGAATGGTGTTATCGAATGCGAATCTGGTGTTCTGTTGTCCGAAGTTTTGGAAGTTTCTGTTCCGCAAGGTTATTTTCTTTATGTGACGCCTGGAACCAAATATATTTCCGTTGGAGGTGCCATTGCATCCGATGTTCACGGGAAAAATCACCACGCAGAAGGTTGCTTTTCCGAATATGTGATTGAATTTAAATTAATAAACGAAAACGCCGAAGTCATCAATTGCTCCCGCGAAGAAAACGCGGATAAATTCTGGGCGACGATTGGTGGAATGGGATTGACGGGAATCATTCTCTCGGCGAAATTCAAACTGAAAAATATAGAATCGGCTTACATAAAGCAAGAAAGCATCAAAGCAGAAAATCTCGATGAGGTTTTCCGTTTGTTTGATGAAAGCGAGGATTGGACCTACAATGTCGCTTGGATTGACTGTTTTCAAAAAGGGAAGAACTTAGGAAGGTCAATTTTAATGAGAGGTGAACACGCTTTGAAAGCCGAATTGCCATCCAATCTTCAAAAGAAAACTTTGAAACTGAAAGAGAAACCAAAACCGACGATTCCATTTTATTTTCCCGGATTTGTTCTTAATTCTTTGAGTATTAAGATTTTCAATTTTCTTTATTATAACAAGCAGACGAAGAAACAACTCAACAATTTAATCGATTACGAGACATTTTTCTATCCACTGGATGTCATCAATGAATGGAATAAAATCTACGGGAAAAGTGGATTTATCCAATATCAAATGGTCATCCCAAAAGAAAACGGAAAAGAAGGAATGCGACAAATCCTCGAAGCGATTGCAAAAAGCGGAAACGGTTCTTTCTTGGCGGTTCTGAAATTGTTCGGAAAACACAATCCGCAAGCTTACAATTCTTTCCCAGTCGAAGGTTACACTTTGGCTTTGGACTTTAAAGTGAACAAAGGTTTGAAAAAACTGGTTGACCAACTCGATACAATTGTTGAAAATTTCGGAGGAAGAATTTACTTAACTAAAGACAGTATGAGCAAATCTTCTTTGACCAATTATCTTCAAAACGTGGATTCTTCGAAGTTTGTTTCGCTGCAGCATAAGAGAATTATCAGTGGTGGAAATTAAACGCAAAGAGCGTAAGGATTTTACTGTTGAAAATAGTCGATACGCAAGGACGCTTCGCTCATCAAAGAAAAAACACAATATAATGACTGAGAATGAAATTTCTAAAATTATTTTTGATGCTGGTCTCAAGATTCACAGAAAAATTGGAACTGGACTTTACGAAAGAGTTTACGAGGAATGTCTCTATTATGAATTGAAGAAGTCAGGGCTAAAAGTTGAAAGACAAAAAAGTTTATCAATACAATATGAAGAGCTGATGATTTCCGATGCTTTTCGAGTTGATTTGCTAATTGAAGGAAAGGTAGTTGTTGAATTAAAATCAGCCTTAGAATCAGGACAATCTATTTTTGAAGCTCAATTATTAAATTATTTGAGATTAGGAAAATATAAACTTGGGATGGTTCTAAACTTCAATCTTCCTTTTTTCAAAGACGGCGTAAGAAGAATTGTAAATGGACTATAAAATGATAATAACAATAACCTTTGATGAGCAAAGCGTCCTGGCGAATCTTAAATATTAAGTAATTCAAAAAAAACTTGCGAACTTTGCGTTAAAGTCAGCAAAATAAATAACCACAATGATAGTATTAGGCAGTAATTCCGAAGTTGCACAAGCATTTGTAGAAGAATGTCTTGCCAAAGGCGAAAAATTCCAGACCATTTATCTTCTAAGTTCCAATCCGGAAACGACGGAGAAATTTGCAGGTCATCTTCAAGTTAAATTTCTTCAGAATTCCGAAATCATTCCTTTGGATTTGCTGAACGAGATTGATTATAAAACTTTGGAAAATATCAATTTTGATGTTTTGTTTTGCGCGACAGGCTATCTTGGTTTGGGAACAGAAGAAGGATTATATGATGATGAAAATACAAAACAAATCATTGATGTCAACTACGCAAAATTAGTTCCTGTTCTTAATTTCTTCGCCAAAAAAATGGAATCCAACAGAACTGGAACAATGATAGTTTTGTCATCTGTTGCAGGCGAAAGAGGAAGACAAAGCAACTTTATTTACGGAAGCGCAAAAGCGGCATTAACGGCTTATCTTAGTGGACTGAGAAATTATCTATTCGATAAAAAAGTTCACGTTCTTACTGTGAAACCAGGCTTTATGGATACCAAAATGACAGAAGGTTTACCACTGAATCCAGCGCTTACAGCTTCTCCAAAAAAGGCTGCGGAGGGAATTTATAAAGCTTTCAAAAATAAAAAAGACGTTGCCTACGTTTTACCAATTTGGGCGATTGTAATGCTAATTATCAGAAATATTCCTGAGTTTATTTTTAAGAAATTGAAGCTTTAAAAATGAAAATTCTTAGATATTTAAAAATTTTGGTTTTTCCATTAGTTTTATTTCTTTTTATTGGAGTTATTTACAGTTTTTGGCAATCAAGACATTTGAGCAAAAAGTTCGAGAAAACTAAGCTCAATATTTCTTATAATCAATTAGTTGATGATTGGGGGAAGCCAGATGAAGAATTTAATATAAATTTAAGCTACGATAAAAGACATATTATTGTTTATAATGACTTATTAGGATTTCGATATATTTTTGCTTCACAAGAAGGAAAAACAATTATTTCTGAGAAGTATATAGATGATTAACTTAATTTTGTTTAACAATTGATGAAAAAACTATATCTATTCGACTTCGACGGAACACTCACTTACAAAGACACAATGTTTTTGTTTTTGAAGTTTTATAATCCTGCAAAATATTCTTTCCAGTTTTTGAAACACGTTCCACTTTTCGTGTTATTAAAATTAAAATTGGCGAACGCAGAAGCTGTGAAGAAAAGTTTCATTTCATCAATTTTAGAAGGCGAATCCAAATATCAAATCGAGAAAAAAGCAAAATTATTTTTTGATGAGAATTATCCAACATTGTTCAGAGAAAACGCTTTGGATTTCATCAATAATATCAACAGAGAAAATACAGAATCCTACATCGTTTCAGCATCTTTGGATATTTGGGTAAAACCGTTTGCAGAGAAATTCAATATGAAATTACTTTCAACGGAGGCAGAATTCAAAGATGATATTTTTACAGGAAAGTTTGTTGGAAAAAATTGTAATAAAGAAGAAAAAGTCAATAGAATCAAACTAGAAATTGGTGATAAGAAATTTGACAAAATCATAGCTTTCGGAGATACTTCTGGCGACAAAGCAATGTTCAAATTTGCAAATGAATCTCACTATCGATTTTTTCACTAATTTAGTAGCTTTAAAATCCGAACAATTTTCGGCTTCAAATATCTTATTAAAAATGGAAAGAATTTATCTGGACAATGCTGCAACTACGCCTCTCGACGATGAGGTGATAGACTGTATGGTAAATGTAATGAAATTCAATTATGGTAATCCCTCGTCCACGCACAGCCTTGGGCAGGAAGCCAAAACCGTTTTGGAGGAAGTAAGGCGAAAGATTGCAGATTCTTTGAAAGTGACACCAGGAGAGATTGTTTTCACGTCTTGTGGAACAGAGTCTAATAATATGATTATTAAATCTGCGGTCAATTATCTTGGCGTAGAGAGAATCATCACTTCAGCGCTTGAACATAAATGTGTTGCTGAAACTTGCCTGGAAATGAAAAAATTGAAAGGCGTGGAATTGGTTTATCTAAGACCAGACTCCAATGGTGATTTCGATTTGAATAAATTGGAAGAAGCTTTAAAATCATCAGACAAAAAAACATTGGTAACATTGATGCACGCCAACAACGAAATCGGGAATCTTCTCGACATCGAAAGGGTAGCGCAACTTTGTAAAGAAAGTAATGCACTTTTCCATTCCGACACTGTTCAAACGATGGCTCATCTCGATTTGGATTTTTCTAAAACCTTGGTTGATTTCGCCTCTTGTAGCGCCCACAAATTCCACGGGCCAAAAGGTGCTGGCTTTGCATTCGTAAGAAAATCTTCAGGATTGAAAGGAATTATCACAGGCGGACCTCAAGAAAGAAGTTTGAGAGCGGGAACAGAAAACGTAACAGGAATCGCTGGTTTGGGCAAAGCTTGGGAAATTTCCCAAGAAAAAATGGAAGATTATAAAAATCATATTCTCGACATTAAGAATTATACAATTCAACAATTAAAAGAAAGAATTACAGGCGTGAAATTCAACGGAAGAAGTGCAGAAGATAGTAGTCTTTACACAGTTCTGAATCTTTTGCTCCCTTACAAAAATCCTTTGATAGGATTACAATTGGATATGAAAGGCATTGCCATTTCTCAGGGAAGTGCGTGTAGTTCCGGAGCTTCGAAACCTTCTATGGTGTTGATGTCAGTTTTGTCCGAGGACGATTTGGATAATTGCACACCAGTTCGTGTATCGTTTAGTCATTTTACGAAAAAGTCTGATATTGATGCGTTTATAAATGCGTTGGAGGAAATAGGAACACAATTTGTTATAGAAAAAACTGATAGTTTACATAGATAATCAACAGAAGAAACAAAAATTAAATTTTGTAATTTTGTTTAATAAAACAATTAAGAAAAAGAAATCATGGCAGTAGAAATTACAGATCAATCCTTTCAGGAAACAGTATTAAATTCAGATAAACCAGTTTTAGTTGACTTTTGGGCAGCTTGGTGCGGACCGTGCAGAATGCTTGGACCAATTATCGAAGAAGTGGCAATTGATTTTGAAGGAAAAGCTTTGGTAGGTAAAGTAGATGTTGACAACAATCAGCAGATTTCTGTAGATTACGGAATCAGAAATATTCCTACCGTTTTAATTTTCAAAAACGGAGAAGTTGTAGATAAAATCGTTGGTGTAGCACCAAAAGAAGTCATTGCTGAAAAGCTGAATGCGTTCTTATAAGAAATTAATATAATTGAAAATGAACACCTTTCCTTATGGAAGGTGTTTTTTTTTGAAATTAATTTGCAGGATTAGATTATTGTTGTATTTTTGCAACCACAATAAACGACGATAGTTTTCTTAGTTTGTTGGGCAAGAGATCCGGTAGTTCAGCTGGTTAGAATGCCGCCCTGTCACGGCGGAGGTCGCGGGTTCGAGTCCCGTCCGGATCGCAAAAAGTTTCATCAATTACTTTTCAAAAAATTGATCCGGTAGTTCAGCTGGTTAGAATGCCGCCCTGTCACGGCGGAGGTCGCGGGTTCGAGTCCCGTCCGGATCGCTAAGAGTCTCACATTTGTGAGACTCTTTTTTTTTTGATTTAATATCACTGAATATTCCACAAAAAAAACTCTCCTAGCGATAGAAGAGTTTTTCGATTTTAATATTTATTTTAATGAAAATTGGGATTTAATTTCAGATCATTGAGGTCCAGTTGCATCTCTGCTTTTCGGATTTCTTCGTCTTCATAATATTTTTCTTTTCTCATCTGGAAAATATCGACACGCTGTTTGTCGTAGATTTCCTTTAAAATCGTTTCAAACATATCAATTTCCTGAGTCGTACAATTGTTACATTCCAGCAAGTCGAGTTGGTTTTCTGTGTTTTCTGTTTCTAAGGATATTTGAGTTTGATAGTTTCTCAAAAGATTGCTTTTTTGTAAAACCTCCTTGTGATTATTATTAATATGACTCATTGCAAGTCTGTTCAATCTGATTTGAATCTGAGCTTCCTGCTGTTCTTGTGGCAAAACAACATCCATAGCAGGCATATTCAGTTTCTTTACAATGAATGGCAAAGACAATCCCTGAACTACCAATGTGATAAAGATGACAACGAAAGTAATTAATAATATTAAATTCCTGTGTGGAAACGGACTACCATCCGACATAACGTAAGGAATTGAAAGTGCTGTCGCCAGCGAGACTACGCCGCGCATTCCTGCCCAGCCAATCACGAGCGGACCTTTCCAGCCCGGAGACTGCTCTTTTCTGACTGATTTGAAAAGCCATCTTGGAACAAAAGCAGCCGGATAGATCCAAAGAAAACGAATCAAAATCACTACGACACTGATGATAACACCGTATTTAATTCCATCAATCAATGAAGCTTCTTCCAAACCGTGAATGATAGCCGGAAGTGACAATCCTATTAAGATAAAAACCAAAGCATTCATTACAAAAATAACCGTTGTCCAAACCCCTAACATATTAAGTCTAGTGTTTCCGTTTCGGAAAATCTCATGAGATCTATAGGAGATGAAAAGTCCACCGGTTACCACCGCCATTACACCTGAAAAATGAAACTGCTCCGCGCCTAGATACAATATATAAGGTGTCATTATCGTAAGAGCGGCGTCTATCGCAGATGTTGTGGGGAGAAAACGATGAATCAAATACATAATGCCACCGCCTATGAGTCCACAGACGATTCCCATTCCTGCAACCAAGAAAAATTGTCCCACAGCAACGTTCATAGAAAAACTCCCTGTTAAAATTGCCGCCAATGCAAATCGGAAAACAATTAATGATGATGCATCATTTACCAAACTCTCACCTTCCAGAATGCTGACAATTCTTTTTGGGATGGGTAATCCTTTTAAAACCGAAGTGGCAGCAACCGCGTCAGGTGGCGAAATAATTCCGCCCAAAAGAAATCCCAATGCGAGTGTAAAACCTGGAATCATAGCTTGGGAAAGATATGCAACGATAAGCGATGTTGCGAAAACCAATCCAAATGCTAAAAGTGCAATTGGCCTTTTCCATTTCCAGAAGTCATTCCAGGAGGTGTACCAAGCGGCTTCATACAAAAGTGGTGGGAGAAAGATCAAGAAGACCAGTTCCGGATCTAATTCTACCTCTGGAATTCCAGGCAAGAGACTAATAACTAAGCCTGCAATAACCAAGAAAATAGGATAGGCTACCTTTAATTTTTTTGCTACCATCACCATCATAAAGACAGAGAAGAGCAAGGCTAATATCAATAATAAATTATGATGCATTTGTGCTAATTGAATTTTCCGTAAAAGTATCATTCTAGATGATAAAATCCAATTGATAGAATCAATTATATGAAAATATGGTTTCTGATGGGTGTAATCTATTAGTTATGAATGTCAGAGATTGTTTTAATTGAAATTAACTGCGAAAATGTGATTGTAACAATTTCGATTTTCTTAATACTTATCCTTAAAATATTATTATCAAGAAATGAAAAAGATTTCACTTAGTGTATTGATGCTGACATCAATCTTTGCTACTGTTTCGGCTCAGCAAAAGCAACAGGCTTTGGAGTTAACTTACATGGATACGTCCGTACGCCCGCAAGATGATTTTTATAATTATGTGAACGGAACTTGGATGAAAACGGCCAAGATTCCTTCGGATAAGCCAAGTTGGGGTTCTTTTACTCAACTTAGAGAGACAACTGACAACAACTCATTGGGATTGTTGGACAATATCCTGAAAGAAAAATTTGCTAACGGATCTGAAGGACAAAAGATACAAGCGCTGTACGAAACATATATGGATATGAACAAGCGTAATGCAGATGGTCTTAATCCTATCAAAGCGGATCTTGCAAAAGTGGATGCGATCAAAAATCTGGCAGATTTGCAAAAATATCTGGACGATGCAACCAAAAGAAGCGATAATCCTTTCTACGGATGGGGCGTGTACGGCGATTTGAAAAACTCAAAGATGAATGCTGTTTATTTAGGCGATGCTTCACTGGGCTTAGGCAGAGATTACTACCAAAAAGATTCGCCGAAGAACACAGAAACGATTGAGGAGTACAAAAAATACGTGGCGCAAGTTCTTACCGAGTTAGGTTACAAAGATGCCGCTTCTGTGGCAGCTCAAATTGTCGATTTCGAAAAGAAAATGGCAAAAACACTATTGACGAATGAGCAAATCCGTGATTCAAATTTACAATACAATCCAAAAACACTTCCCGAACTAAGAGCTTTGGTGAAGAATGTAGATTTACCAAAATATCTTGCAAATGTGGGCGTGAAAACCGACAAAGTAATCATTGGAGAATTGGGATATTATAAGAATCTGGACACTTTCCTAACAGAGAAGAATATTCCTTTGATCAAGGATTATATCAAGTTTAATTTAGTTTCCGGCAGTGCAGGTTATCTAAGTCAGAAGCTGGATGATATGAAATTTGATTTCTACAGCAAGTATCTACAAGGTCAAAAAGAACAGAGAGCTTTGAACAAGAGAGCTTTAGGTTTGATTAATGGCGTCGTGGGAGAAGCTTTTGGAAAAGTTTACGTTGAGAAATACTTTACGCCTCAGGCAAAAGCGCAGATGTTGACTTATGTAGATTATCTAAAGAAAAGTTTTGCTGTTCACATCAACGGATTGACTTGGATGTCATCTGTGACGAAAGTAAAAGCTTTGGATAAATTGAACAAATTCACTGTAAAAATCGCTTATCCAGACACTTGGAAAGATTATTCTAAAATGACTTTGAAATCCGAAAAAGATGGCGGAACACTTTATTCCAATTTGGTGAGCGTTTCTAACTGGAGATATAATAAAGAGCTGGAGAAGATAGGAAAACCGGTGGATAAAGCAGAGTGGGGAATGTCTCCTCAAACGGTAAATGCTTATTACAATCCTGTGAACAACGAAATCGTTTTCCCGGCAGCCATTCTACAACCTCCGTTTTTCAATGCGGATGCAGATGCAGCCGTTAATTTTGGAGGAATCGGAGCGGTAATTGGGCACGAGATGACGCACGGTTTTGATGACAGTGGAGCGCAGTTTGATGGCGATGGAAACCTTACCGACTGGTGGACAGCAGAAGATAAAGCCAACTTCGAAAAGGCAACCAAAAGTCTAGCGGCACAATATGACAAATATGAACCTGTGAAAGATGTGAAGGTCAACGGAACATTCACCAATGGTGAGAATATTGCCGATCTTGGCGGGGTTAATATCGCTTATGATGCTTTGCAAATGTATCTTAAAGATAAAGGAAATCCAGGAAAAATTGATGGTTACTCCCCAGAACAAAGATTCTTCCTAAGCTGGGCAACAGTTTGGAGAACATTATCTACAGAAAAGTATTTGACCAACCAAGTGAAAACAGATCCGCACTCGCCAGGCTTCTTCAGAAGTTTTGGACCTTTGGTAAATACCGAGGCTTTCTATAAAGCATTTGATGTGAAAGAAGGCGACAAGCTTTACAAAAAACCAGAAGAAAGAGTAAAAATCTGGTAATAGAAAATCAATATAAAACAACAAAGTCCTGTGAATTTCGCAGGACTTTTTTTGTGTTTAAATTTTGGCTGTATGTTATTTCTGGATTCAGATTCTAGCCAAAGCTTTTTGATTTTTATAAAGATTCGAATTCTATCTGCTAATACAATTTTAATATTGGTAGTATATTGATTTAAAAACAACACGCGTGTTTTGTTCACACGGCACACGTGAGGTTGAGGCATGGCACGTGTGTCATTGATAGACATCAAGTGAGTTTTTTTAAATAAATTGCTATTGAGAAGATTACAACAAACCGAATCTAAAAAAAATACATCGATTCGTAGTCACACAAATGAATTGATTTAAAAGCACGGCAAATAAAAAACCCGCCTCGTTGAACAACGAAGCGGGCTTGGTATTAATTATAATTCTAAAGAATTACTTTTTGATAGCTTTGAAAGTTTTTACGCTTCCGTCTTCCATTTTAAGGTTGACGATGTAAAGACCAGCTTTCAGGCTAGAAAGGTTAAGTTCTGCAGATGGCGCAAGAGATTTAACTTCTCTACCAGAAATATCATTTACAGAAACAGATTTCACACCTTTCACATCAGAGATATTAAGAACATCTGTGAATGGATTTGGATAAACAGAGATATTTACTTTGTTGATGTCTGAAACTGCCATAGTTGCATCATTGTATATTGAAATATCATCTAAATTTATACCTCTTGCCCAATTTGAAGTACCTTCAAATGCAATGTAATATGTTGCTGATTTGTTAGGTAAAGCTAATGTGATTTCTTTCCATGTGGTATTTTCAGTAGTGTAATTAGTTCCTAACTGAGTCCACGCACCAGCTGCTGAAGTTTTATAATAAACTCTCAATTCATCTATATCACCAGCCCAATTTACATTGGCATAATTAAATTTAAGTGCAGGATAAGGAATTGCAGTAATATCCAAAGGAGCAGTGATTAATCTTGCTTTGTTACCAGCTGATGTAGTTCTAAATTCAGCCATGTATGGAGTTGATTTTGGAGTTATAGTCGCGTTTCCGTTTGAAGCAACGAACGTCCATACAGCAGCCCCAGAGGTTGCTTGATTTGACCAGCAAGAAGGTAATGAAGAAAGATTAAATTTTTCTTCAAATGTGGTAGTAACAACAGTTGATGATCCATCACAAGTTTTGAAACTTATTTCAGTACAACCTAAAGCGTCTCCACTAGCATTTGTAGGAATTACTTTTGCATAATAAGTTGTCCCTACGCCAGGTAAAGCAACGGCCTGAGAGGTTGTTGTAACTGTACTATTGTAAACGTCGGATCCACCAGAAGTTGTTCCTACTGTTAGCTTATAGCCAGTTGCCCCAGCAGCAGTATTCCATGTAATTGTTTGGCTTCCTGTATTCACAACTGCATTTTGTAAAGGAGATGATATTGTTGTACATCCAGGAGCTACAGTAGTTTCTTGTGTTACAACTAAGTCGTCAAACATAAAATCCACTTCAGTTGTAGCGCCTGTTCTTTGGAAATATCCCCCAATTGCATAAATTTTGGCAGGATCTAAAGTTCCTGCAGGTATAGTTCCTGTAAGTGTTTGACAAGTAGTAATTGCAGCGTTTGCAACAGCAACTTGAGCAAAAGGTGTAATGCTCCAATTGTCTGTGAGTGGTTGATATTCGGCATAAACAAGGTTCATTGTTCCTACGAATCCAGCTGCTTTTCTAAACTTAATAGAAGCATCTATTTTATTCCCATTGTTAGTTTGTCCTCCTGCCCATTCAGAAAAATCTAAAACTGGACCACCAGTCTGGCCATAAGTGGTATTAAAGCGATTAAAAAATGATTGTGGAGCACTGCACGCTAATGTGCTCGGTCCCCCAGCGCCAAACCACGTAACGCCTGGTGCGGCCAAATCGCTAAAATTATAATTAGCTGTAAATTGTGCATTTGCGCCAATCCCAACAAGTGCTAAAGCGCACGATAGTAAAAATTTCTTCATAATTATTTAATTTATATTAATTCACCAAATGTAATAAATATTATTTTAATTAAAAAGGAAAATAATATATTTTATATAAAATTATTTCATTGTGTATTATTTACTATATTTAAGAATAAATTTATTATTAAAATATATTAAATTGATTTTGGTGTTTTTTTTGTTTCTAATCTTAGTACTTAAGTATAAATATTGTAAATTAATTTGATTTCTATTGTTTGTGAATTTAATGGTTATATGTTCGGTATTCAAACTGATTAAAATATTCAAAATTGGTTAAAAAAAAGAAGCTATTTTACAATAACTTCTTTTTATTCTTAAAATGTGATATTATGATCTAATTCAAGAAAACCTCATAATTATTAATAGAGTGAATCACTTCCAACAGATCCTCATTAATATTAATATGATGTTTCATACTTACAACTTCCAAAACAGATTCGTCTTCCGGATTTTTGATAAAGAAATTCAACTTCTGTTCACCGTGATTTTCAATAATCTTTTCTTTAAAGAATTCGATATCGGTTTTGCGTAAAGAATCAAGAGGAACAACGATTGATAAGCTTCGGGCAAACTTGTCAAAGGCTTCTTTCAACTCCAAAACATCATTCACGTTGACGAAAACACGTCCATCTTTTCCTTGCGAAAATTTCAGTTTCATAATGACAAAACGCTGAACTTCCAATTTGTCCTTCAATCGCATATAATCTCTGTCACCCAATCGGAAAGAGTAGGAGCCTGTGTAGTCCTCCAATAAAACGAAAGCAACCTTTTCTCCACTTCTGAAACCATCTGCCACACGATATTCTGTGATCAAACCAGCAACGGTGTATTCTTTGGTATTATCTTTTTCATTCATTTTGTCTTTCCAGCTTTTCTTTTCTTCAAAAAGTTCCGGTGCTTTTGGAGGAAATGCTAAATCTTTGAATGCTTCAACTTCATCAAGGTTAAGGAAATTGAAATTACCTTTTGGTTCTGCTTTCTTTCCAGATTCTTCAATAATCTCATCTTCCAAACCAACTTCGTCAGAGACCAAAATGTCAGGAACTTCTTCGTCGGGCGTATTGTCAGTTTCCAAAATCGGGATCACTTCATCCAAAACTGGAATATCATCTTTCTTTTCATCAAGAATTGCTTTCTTGGAGAGAACACCTTGCATAAATTTGAACTGATATTTGAACTCGTCCAAAGGATGCGCCGACAAATAGAATCCGATAATTTCCTTCTCTTTATTAAGTTTATGCATATTCGGCCATTCAGCACAAGGCAAAAGTTTAGGTTGCTCGATCTGAACTTCATCGGCGAAATCTGCGAACAGAGAATTATCCATTTCATTTTTGCTGTCCTGGAAACTCTGTCCGTAACGCGAAAGTCTTTCAATATTCGTTTTCCCGGAAGCATCGATGTCAAAGTATTGTCCCCGATGATAAGTATCCAATTCGTCAAACGCTCCAGCGGTCACCAAACTTTCCGCAACCCTTTTGTTCACTTGCGAAGGCGGAATTCTCTCAAAGAAATCATAGACGTTTTTATATCTTCCGTTTTGTCTAATGGTGGCAATCGCCTCACTCGGGCCTTCTCCAATTCCTTTGATAGCGCCTAATCCAAAACGGATTTGCCCTTTTTCATTAACGGAGAACTTGTACTGAGATTCATTCACATCCGGCCCTAAAACATCCACGCCAATTCCTTTACAATCCTCCATAAACATTGTGATAGAAGCGGTATTGTTAATGTTATTACTCATCACGCTCGCCATATATTCTGCAGGATAATTGGCTTTTAAGTAAGCGGTTTGATAAGCGATCCAAGCATAACAAGTCGAGTGGGATTTGTTGAAAGCGTACTCTGCAAAGGCTTTCCAGTCATTCCATATCTTCTCTAATCGCTCTTCATCAAGGTTGTTTTTTCTGCCACCTTCTATGAATTTTGGATACATTTTATTAAGGACCTCGATCTGTTTTTTACCCATCGCTTTTCTCAAAGTATCGGCTTCACCTTTGGTAAAGTTGGCTAGTTTCTGAGACAAAAGCATTACCTGCTCCTGATAAACTGTAATTCCGTAAGTTTCTTCGAGATATTCTTTTGTCTCTTCGAGGTCATAAATAATTTCCTCAGTTCCGTGTTTTCTATTAATGAAATTCGGAATATATTTGATAGGACCTGGACGATAAAGCGCGTTCATCGCGATCAGGTCGGCGAAAACCGTTGGTTTCAGTTCACGCATATATTTCTGCATTCCCGGACTCTCGTATTGGAAAATCCCGATTGTTCTCCCTTCCTTAAATAATTGATAAGTTTTTGCGTCATCCAACGGAATTTCATCCGGATCAATATCGATGCCATGACGTTCTTTTACGAGTTTTACCGCATCTTTGATAATGGTCAAAGTCCTTAATCCAAGGAAATCCATCTTCAACAGACCCGCATTTTCCGCCACCGAGTTATCGAATTGGGAAACCAAAATATCCGCATCTTTCGCCGCAATCGTGATCGGAACCAAATTGCTCACAGGTTCCGGTGTAATAATCACACCACAAGCGTGAATTCCGGTATTACGGATGCAACCTTCCATTTTCTTGGCGCTTTCCAAAACCGAGAATCTGGAATCATCTGAGTTTGAAAGGATGAATTTCATTTCATCAACCAATTGCTGATCTTCCGGCTTAAGTTTGTCATATTTTGAAAGCGCTTTCGCAATGTTCATTCCCGGACTTGGTGGAATGAGTTTCGCAATCATATTCGTTTCTGGAATTGATAGATCGAGAACTCGACCAGCATCTTTAATCGCCGATTTTCCTCCTAAAACAGAATAAGTGATAATTTGCGCCACTTGTTCCTGACCATATTTCTCAACCACCCATTTGATGACTTTATCACGTCCTTCATCATCAAAATCGATATCAATATCGGGCATTGAGACCCTTTCCGGATTTAGGAATCTCTCAAAAAGGAGATCGTATTTTATGGGGTCAACATTCGTAATTTTAATACAATAAGCAACTGCCGATCCAGCAGCCGAACCACGACCAGGTCCAACCGAAACGCCCATATTACGAGCCTCGTTACAAAAATCCTGAACAATCAGGAAATATCCTGGATAACCCGTGTTGGCAATAACTTCCAGCTCAAAGTCCAATCGCTCCTGAATTTCAGGCGTAATGACTGCATATCGTTTTTTCGCACCTTCATAGGTGAGATGTCGCAGATAAGCCATCTCACCACGTTTCCCGCCGTCAGCTTCATCTTCCGGGTCGATAAACTCTTCTGGGATATCAAATTTCGGAAGCAAAACATCACGCTTCAAAGTGTATGGTTTGAACTTAGCCAAAAATTCCTCGTAAGCTTCGAAAGCGTCTGGATAATTAAGGAAAGCTTGTTTTAATTCATCTTGATTTTTGATGTAATATTCATTTGTAGTCAGACCTTTTCTCTTGCCGAAACCTTTCCCAATCGGCGTTGATTGCTTTTCTCCATCTTTGATGCAACCCAAAATGTCTTGGATATTTGCATCGTCTTTATTGGTGTAATACGTTTCGTTTTGAGCTAAAATTTTAACATTATATTTATCAGCAAATTGAAGCAGAACTTCATTCAAATGTTCTTCCTCGGGCAAATTGTGATTCTGGATCTGAACATAAAAATCATCTCCAAATTCCTCTTTCCACCACTGGAACAGTTCTTCACCTTTTTGTTCTCCGATATTTAGGATTGTATTTGGAATATCGCCGTTGATTCCG
Source organism: Epilithonimonas xixisoli (assembly GCF_004365655.1). Taxonomy (GTDB): domain Bacteria; phylum Bacteroidota; class Bacteroidia; order Flavobacteriales; family Weeksellaceae; genus Epilithonimonas; species Epilithonimonas xixisoli. The sequence goes on from NZ_SOEO01000001.1 coordinate 100,118, forward strand.
GAAGTTAAAGCAATCAATCCTTCTTTATATTGAGCGATCAATTCTCTGCTGATCCTCGGAACGCCAAAATAGAAACCTTTCTGAAAACCAATACTTGAAAGTTTGATCAAATTTTTATAACCATTGAAATCCTTTGCCAGCAAAACCATCTGCGTCCGTCTGTCCGGATCATCTTTGGTAAATTGTTTTTGTTCGTATCGATTCGAAATGAAAAACTCACAGCCAACAATTGGAATCAGTTGGTCTGTAGTCGGTTCTTCTTCATTGAACGGTTCTCCATTTTCCTCGGCTTCCTGTTTTTTAGCCAGATATTCTTTATGCTTCTTAATTCTTCCGGAATTGGTGTCTTCAACCGCAGAAACAAATTTGAACGCGCCCATCATATTGCCAATGTCCACAATCCCGACAGCGGCATAATTCTCGTCCGTCGCTTTTTTGATGAGGTCATTGATATTGGTCGTCGCCGTCAAAGTAGAGAAAACACTGTGATTGTCGAAGTTGAAATATTTTCCAAGGTCGATGTCATCAATGCTGCCGACATCGGATTGTTTTTTCTTGTTGTTAAAACTCGCAACCTGCCTTCTGATGACGATTCCAAAAGGTTTTATCGGATTGGGATTGTGAGTTTGAAATTCTTTTAACTGAGCTTCATTGATCTTCAAAACATCCGTTGGAATCACGCCGATTCTCATCATTTCGAAGAAAACTTGAGCGGTTGCGTTCACATCGGCTGCCGCGTTGTGCGCTTCATCAAACTTGTGTCCGTACAGCTTTTCGTAGAGTTCCTCCAGTTTTGGTGATTTGAATTTTCCACCTCGTCCGCCAGCCAACTGACAATAATCTGTTCCCAGAATCATCGTGTCGGCTCTTGGTTTTTCCTGAAGATTATCTTTAATGTTTTTCCTGAAAAATTCTGCTCCAACGATGTTGTAATCGAACTCCACATTGTGTCCGGAAACGACCCTCACGTTTTCCAAAGCTTTGGAAAATTCTATTAAGATTTCTTCCAGATCTCTTCCTTCTTCATTAGCTATTTTCGTAGTAATTCCGTGGATTCTCGCAGCGTTGAACGGGATGTCATAACCTTCTGGTTTGATGATGTAATCTTGGTTTTCTATCAGGTTTCCGTTGTCATCGTGGATCTGCCAGGCGATCTGAACCATTCTTGGCCAGTTGTCTGAATCTGAGAGCGGTGCGTTGAAATTTTTTGGTAAACCAGTGGTTTCTGTATCGAAAACTAAGTACATCTACATTGTAATTTTGCGTAAAGTTAAGGTTTTAATAAGACAAATAAAATGCTTCGGAAATCAGATTTTGTTAAATATTCAGACTTATAAATAATTAAATCAATTGAAGAATTATTAAAATAGAAATTCGTTTTATTGCAATGCTTATCTTTGCAAAAAGTTTTCAGATGAAAAAAGTTGTACTAAGTGTTGGGATGTTATTTTCTTTTTATTTTTCTAATGCACAGAATCTTAAACTAAAAGAAAAATTTGAGAAACAGAGCTTAGAAAATAGAAAGAAGTTTGATTCTCTCTTAGCAAAATCGGGTAAATATACTGCTCAAGAAAATGACAGTCTGAAAAGTAATTTGGCTGGTTTCGTTGGAGAAATGCCTTATTTTTATACTACAGAAGAGACAGGCGCTAATGCAACGTCCAATATAGATGAGTTACAAAGTGGTTCTGTTTCAGGTTTTCCTGTCAATGGAAATGGAATCAAAATTACTGTTTTTGACGGTGGTAGACCTCACGAAACTCACGAACAGTTTGGAGGCAGAGTAACTTATAGTGATGTTGCAACTACAACCAGAAATACGCACGCCACAAGCGTAAACAGTGTTTTGCTGGGAAATGGATCTGCAACGGGAAATTTTGTAATCGGCGGAATAAGCTACCCTAAAGCAAATGCTAAAGGAGTTTTGACGAATGCAACTACTGAAACTTATCGTTTTGCATCAACGACACTAGGAGACAATTTTACGAAACTTGTTTCTATTCCAAACATTAATATTTCCAACCATTCCTATGGGACAAATGTTGGATGGATGTATATAAATACAACTAATTCTACCTATCCTGCGGTCGGGTGGTATTGGTATGGTAATTATGATCTTAATACGAAAGATACATATTCTGGAGTTTACTACACAAATGATCAGAAATTTGATGAGATAGTCTATGCTCAACCTAATCAGATTATTGTAAAATCTACGGGAAATTATTACGGAGGAGGTCCAACAGGATCAGAACTAAAATTTAAGTATAAAGATAATGCTTATGTGCCTTTTGAAAACGGAGATGTTATTCCAGAACTCAACTGTAGCCTTGGTTACAATTGTATTGGTTTCGGATCTTTGGCAAAAAATATTATCACCGTCGGAGCAGTCAATCAGTTGACAACTGCGGGACAAAAATATACAAATTCTTTAGATGTTGAAAAAGGGAGTTTCAGTAGTGCTGGCCCTAGAAAAGATGGCGCCGTAAAACCAGATCTTACAGCTGTTGGAGTGGGTATGGTGATGGCAAGTTATTTATCAGTGGCTAATACAACGTCATACACATCAACATTTGGGACGTCATTCGCAACGCCAATTGTCTCTGGAATTGCTGGAGCATTGACGCAGATTGAAAGAAATCTTTCCGGAAATGCTGGCTATATTTTTAGGGCAGATGAGATGAAAGCTTTATTGACACACACTGCTAACGAAGCGGGAAGACCCGGCCCAGATGTTTGGTACGGTTGGGGATTGGTAGATGGAAAAAAAGCAGCTCAGGTTTTGATTAATAAATCTGAAGAAAATTCTTACCTCGAAAGAAAAACGCTCATCTCTGGAACTTCGTTTGAGAAAGAAATCAAAGCAACAGGAGGAAATGAACCCTTGAAAGTAAGTATATCATGGATAGATCCTGCAATTGCTCCTTTCTTAGATGATGTAAATATGCAAAGTAATCACGCTTCTAGAATTGTAAATGATTTGGATTTGAGAGTGGTGGAAGTAAGTTCTGGAACAGTTTATTATCCTTGGAAATTGGATATTAGCAATCCAAACGCAAATGCTACAAAAGGAGATAATTTGGTTGATAATGTAGAGCAGGTCGTGATTGATAACCCTGTAGCAGATGGAATCTATAAATTGATTGTTACGAATAAAGGAACTTTAGTCAATCAAGAAGGGAACTCGGCAGATCAAGATTTTGCTTGGGTGGCGACTGGAACTAAAAAAGTGACTTTGGCAAGTTCAGCTTTTGATAAAAATGAAATCAAAATCTATCCTACAAAAACCAAAGATATCATCAATATTACTTCACCAAATGACATAGAAAGAATTGCTCTGTTTGATATGAATGGAAAAATGATCCTTGAAAATTACAAGACTTCAAAATCTCAATCCATTAATTTGAATAAATTTCCAAGTGCTGTTTATATGTTATTAGTAAAAACAAAAACTGGAACGGTTTCTAAGAAAATTATCAAAGAATAATTTCTTTGAACTTCAGCAAAAACAATAAAGCCATCGAAATATCTCGATGGCTTTATTATATTAATTAATTACGAACTTAAATCGTAGATAATCTCAATGTATTGGTTTTTCCACCATTGTGAACTGGCATAGCATTCAGGTTGATCACAAAATCACCTTGCTCTACAAATCCATAATTATGCGTCAACATATTCACTTGGATTACAGTTTCGTCAGTCGATTTTTCCATATCATAATAATATGCTCTCACGCCCCAAAGAAGATTCAGCATCGTAATCACACGTTTGTTGTTACTGAAAACAATAATGTGAGAAGACGGTCTGTGAGCCGAGATTTGGAACGCTGTGTATCCAGAAGAAGTCAAAGTGACGATAGCTTCTGCACCAGTTGATTTCGCAACATCCACGGCAGAACGACAAATTTTATCTGTGATGAAACGCTCATCCACACAATTGATTTTTTCTTCGATTACGTGGTTTAGTTTTTCGTAAAGCGCAGTTTTCTCGATATTCTTTACAATTTTTGCCATATTTCTGATTACATCTACCGGATATTTTCCAACAGAAGTTTCTCCAGAAAGCATCACAGCGTCAGCACCATCCAAAACGGAGTTCGCAACGTCATTCACTTCCGCTCTTGTAGGCGTCAAGCTCGTAATCATTGTCTCCATCATTTGAGTAGCAATGATAACAGGTTTTGCGTAAAGTCTCGCTTTATTCACCAAATTTTTCTGGATTACAGGCACTTGCTCCATTGGAACTTCCACACCTAGATCTCCTCTGGCAACCATCAGACAGTCACATTCCATCAAAATTTGATCGATGTTTTTTACACCTTCTGGTTTTTCAATCTTAGCGATGATTGGTGTTTTTTGTTTATTATTAGGATGTTTTGCCATCAAATCTTTTAGATCGATGATATCTTGAGCGTGACGTACGAAAGACAAAGCAATCCAGTCAAACTCATTATCCAACATAAAGTTGGCATCCTCAATATCTTTCTCTGTCAAAGCCGGAAGAGAAACCTCTGTGTTAGGAAGATTCACCCCTTTTTTAGAACTCAATGGTCCGCCTTGGATGGTTTTAGCTCTTACAGTGTCAACATTGTTCGTTTCAATAACTTCGAAAACAAGTTTTCCATCATCAATCAAAATTCTCTCACCAACTTTTACATCTTGAGGGAATTTTTCATAAGTCATATAAACTTTTGTTGCATCGCCTTCCATTTTTTCATTGGTAAAAGTAAGAATGTCTCCAGGATTAAGGAAAGATCCTTCTTTTACAACACCAACTCTCAGTTTTGGACCTTGAAGATCTCCCAAAATTGATACAGAGTAGCCATATTCTTTGTTGATCTCACGGATGATGTTTACATTTTTCAGTACCAATTCATAGTCCGCGTGTGAGAAGTTTATTCTAAATACATCTACGCCAGCCTGGATCATTTGGATCATCGTTTCCTTGCTGGAAGAAGCTGGACCAAGCGTTGCAATTATTTTTGTTTTCTTAAGATTTTTATTCATAATATTGAATTAATTGATAAAGTTCCGTTTCAGAACTTAAAGAATATTCCTGAATTTGGAATACGAAATTTTCCGGAAGCAAAATTAATGAAAATTCCGCAAACATATCGGAATTACTTAGGATGTAATCCACATCTTGATGCAGATTTAGTAAAAATTTAATATTTGATTCATCTGAAAAAAGCATGTGTTGCTCTTTTTTTTGCACAGACCGAATCGATTTGTTGGAAATAAAATTAAAACAGTTTTTTGAAGAACTGTCGTATGCCTGATATCGGGAGAAATAATGGTCAAAATATTCCCCTTTGATTTGAACGTCCTGTACTCTGGTAAATTTGAAAATATTGATTTCATTGATGTTAAAAAACAATTCGTGCTCTGGGATTGGTTTCGCAAGCCTAATCAATCCTACATCGATCTCCGACAGATCTTCCTCTAGCTTAAGATATTGTTTTTTGATTTTCAATAATATTTTCCTTTTTACTTAGAACATAAAAAGCTCTTTGTGCAGCTTTTTCTTCGGCTTTCTTTTTGGATGTTTCTACCGCGTTGGCAATTTTATCTTGATGCAACCAAACATGACAACGGAAAACGGTAGCCTTGTTGGGCTGGATTTCTTCGCAAGTTTCATATTTGATAGGAATCTTTTTTTTCTGACTCCATTCCAAAAGAAGCCCTTTGTAACTGATGATTTTGTTTTCCAGCTTATTAATGGTGGATGGTGTAAGAATCCTGTCCAAAACAATTTTCTTGCAAAATTCATAATCAATATCCAGATAGATGGCGCCAATCAAAGCTTCTAAAAGATTTCCGGAGATGTTTTCGCTAAGAATAGTTTGGCTCGTATCTTCCTGCAAAAGACTACTCAATTTGAGGTCTTCACCCAGTTTGTTGAGGTTTTTCCTGTTCACAATTTTGGATTTCATCTGCGTAAGAAAACCCTCGTTTTCATTCGGGTAGGTTTGAAAAAGATGACAAGAAATAATGGTTCCTAAAACAGAATCCCCTAAAAACTCAAGACGTTCGTAATTTTTTTTATTCGTACTTTTTGAAGAAGACTTTAATGAAAATGCTTCTTTAAAGATTTCCAAATTGTGGATGTTATATCCTACGATATTTGAAATGTTTTTGCGAAAAAGAATATCTTTTTCCGAAAGTTTTGGTGCTCTGTTTTTAGGAAGTAGTTTTGAAAAATAACTTTTCAACTCCATAAAAACAAATTATATTTTTTTGAAAAGAACGCAAGCGTTGTGACCTCCAAAACCAAAAGTATTACTCATAGCGATGTTAACTTCTTTTTCAACCGCAGTATTGAATGTAAAATTCAATCTTGGATCAATGTTTTCATCATCAGTAAAGTGGTTGATTGTTGGTGGAACAATACCGTGGATAATGGCGTGCAATGCAGCAATGGCCTCAATAACGCCGGCCGCTCCTAAAAGGTGACCTGTCATTGATTTTGTAGAATTGATCTGAATGTTGAAAGCGTGTTCTCCAAATAATTTTGCAATCGCGTTAGATTCTGCGATGTCTCCCAGTGGAGTAGATGTACCATGCATGTTGATATGGTCTACTTCATCGGCAGTTACACCGGCATCTTCCAAGCAATTTTTCATTACCAGATAAGCACCAAGTCCTTCAGGGTGTGGAGCTGTCATGTGATGTGCATCAGCACTCATTCCGCCACCAGCTAATTCTGCATAGATTGTTGCACCTCGTTTTTTTGCGTGTTCGTATTCTTCAAGGATGATGCATCCTGCGCCTTCGCCCAATACAAATCCATCTCTGTCTTTGTCAAAAGGTCTTGAAGCCGTTTTTGGATCATCGTTTCTTGTAGAAAGTGCGTGCATTGCGTTGAAACCTCCCATTCCGCTCGCTGTAACAGCAGCTTCAGATCCTCCACAAACAATAACGTCCGCTTTGCCTAAGTTAATAAGCATTTTAGCATCAATCAAAGCATTGGCAGAAGAAGCACAAGCAGAAACGGTTGTGTAATTAGGCCCGTGGAAACCATATTCAATTGAAATATTTCCTGGCGTAATGTCCGCAATCATTTTTGGAATAAAGAAAGGGTTGAATCTCGGAATACCTTTGGATTCTGCAAAACCTAAAACTTCTGTTTCAAAAGTTTCCAGTCCGCCGATTCCTGATCCCCAGATCACACCAACGCGATTTTTATCGACATTGTCTTCAATAAGTCGTCCGTGAGCGATAGCTTCTCTTGCGGCAATTTGACCGAACTGAGAATTTCTATCCATCTTTTTCGCCTCTTTTTTATCGAAATAATTAAGAGGGTCAAAGTTTTTCACCTCACTGGCGAACTTGGTTTTAAAATTAGTGGAATCAAAAAGAGTAATCGGGGCAGCGCCACTTGCTCCTATTTTAAGGCTTTCCCAGTATTCCTTTGCGTTATTTCCAATCGGTGTAATAGCGCCGAAGCCGGTTACAACTACTCTCTTTAATTCCATAAATTTTTTTGTCTTGAATAAATATTATTTATTTACAACTTCTTCGATGTAAGCGATAGCGTGACCAACAGTTGTAATTTTCTCTGCTTGATCATCTGGAATCTGAATGTTGAATTCTTTTTCGAATTCCATGATAAGTTCAACAGTATCCAAAGAATCAGCTCCCAAATCGTTTGTGAAGCTAGCTTCTGGAGTCACTTCTGTTTCTTCAACGTCAAGCTTATCAGCGATGATAGCTTTTACTCTTGATGCAATGTCTGACATAGTATTTTATTTTTAATTATGTTAATTTGGTGCAAATATATAAAAAATCAAATCATTTCAATTTTTTTTTAGTTTTTTAGACACTTTCTAAATCTATCCTTTTTATAATCAAATCTTTAGATTTTGTCTCGGCAGACTATCTATTTTTTGTTTATTTTTGCTTCTTATTACCAATGATATTATGGAACACATTCCTGACAATGATGATGATCTGTTTACAGGAAAAGATCACACGCCTCTCAGACCAGACGCTTTTGATCTGAATACTGACGAAAAAATTAAGAAGATAGAAGGGCTTTTTGGCGAGATTATGCAGACTTTAGGTCTTGATATGACTGATGATTCCCTTAAAGATTCTCCGAAGCGTGTCGCGAAAATGTATGTAAAAGAAATTTTTGGAGGATTGCTTCCGGAAAATAAACCTGGGATTTCGACATTCAAAAATCAATATAAATATCGCCAGATGCTGGTGGAGAAGGATATTACGGTCTATTCGTTCTGCGAGCATCATTTTCTGCCAATCATCGGAAAAGCGCACGTGGCCTACATTTCCAGTGGGGAAGTGATTGGTTTGTCAAAGATCAATAGGATCGTAGATTATTACGCAAAACGTCCGCAAGTTCAGGAACGATTGACGATGCAGATTGTTGACGCTTTGAAAGAAGCTTTAGGAACAAATAATGTCGCGTGCATCATAGATGCAAAACACCTTTGCGTCAATTGTCGTGGGATAAAAGACACTACAAGTTCAACGATTACTGCAGAATTGAGTGGGATTTTCCGAACCAATCCAATTACGAGGCAAGAGTTTCTGCATTATGTAGGAAGTCACGCTAAATTTGATTAATAATGGATAGGAAAAGATTTTTGATTGAAAGCTGGGATAGATTTCTAAAACCATTTCTCATAGCGGTTTTATTTATTTTCGTTATTTTAAATTTTGATCAAATATCTCAAATAGGCAAAGGTTTGTCTTTGCTGATTTTAATATTTATGATACTTACAATTATTGGTTTGATTTTCCAATTAATTGTATCAAGTGTTAGAAATAGCTTACCTGAGAGATTTGTTAAATCCGTAGATGTTTTATGTCAGAAATTAGTTTGGTTTTACCCTGTGTTGCTAACAATTTGTCTGGTTTTAGAATGGAATAATAAATCTTCAGTCGAAAAAGTTATCTTAACATTGCTTTTAATATTATTAATCTACGATACTTATTTTAAGAAAAAACATTTGAGAAATGATAAAATATAAAAAACTGACGCATCAAATTTTCATCACAACAATTATCTGTTGCTGATTTTGCACGTCAAAAATCTAATCATTTATCAATTATAATTTATCATTAATAAAAACAATGCAACTAAAAATATACAACTCGCTTTCAGGCGAAAAAGAAGTTTTCAAACCAATCTTAGAAGGTAATATCGGGATGTACGTTTGTGGACCAACGGTTTACAGCAATGTGCATTTGGGGAATGTGAGAACTTTTTTGTCCTTCGATTTCATTTACAGAAGTCTAAAGTTTCTGGGTTATAAGGTTCGTTATGTCAGAAATATCACCGATGCAGGACATTTGACGGACGATGGCGATATCAATAACGACAGATTCATCAAGCAATCCAGATTAGAAAAACTGGAGCCGATGGAAATCGTACAAAAGTACACCGTCGATTTTCACGAGGTTTTGAAGAAGTTCAACTTGCTTCCGCCTACGATTGAGCCGACTGCAACGGGGCACATCATCGAACAATTGGAACTTGCGAAAGATTTAATTGAAAAAGGTTTTGCTTATGAAAGCAACGGTTCTGTCTATTTTGATGTTTTGGAATACAATGCTAGAGGACTTAATTACGGAGAACTTTCCAGAAGAAATATTGAGGAATTATTCGCTAACACCAGAGATTTGGATGGACAATTTGAGAAGAAAAATCCACAAGATTTTGCCCTTTGGAAAAAAGCATCGCCGGAACATATTATGAAGTGGCCATCGCCTTGGGGAGAAGGTTTCCCTGGTTGGCACCTAGAATGTACAGCGATGAGTACGAAATATTTGGGCGACCAATTCGATATTCACGGTGGCGGAATGGACTTGAAATTCCCGCACCACGAATGTGAAATCGCTCAAGGAAAAGCTTGCAACGGCGTAGAACCTGTAAAATATTGGATGCACGCCAATATGCTGACAATGAACGGACAAAGAATGAGCAAATCAACTGGAAATTACATTCTTCCAATGGAATTAATCACTGGAAATAATGATTTCTTTGAAAAAGCTTTTCATCCGAGTGTGTTGAGATTCTGCTTTTTGCAGGCGCATTACAGAAGTGTTTTGGATATTTCCAATGATGCAATGCTGGCGAGTGAAAAAGGCTTTAACAGATTGATGGAAGCTGTGAAAATAATTAATAATGAAGAATTAATAATTAATAATAATTTCGAATCTCAAACTTCAAATTTCAAATATTCTGATTGGAAAGAAAAAGTTTTAGAAGCTTTGACTGATGATTTCAATAGTCCGATTTTGATTTCTCATTTGTTCGAAGCTGTGAAGTTTATTTCGGCTTCAAAATTGGGTAAAGAAAGTATTTCTACAGAAGATTATGAAGATTTAAAACTATTCTTAAACGCAATTGTTTTCGAAGTTTTAGGATTGGAAACGATTGAAGAATCCAATAATGATAAACTTGACCAGACTTTACAGGTTTTAATTGATTTGAGAAATCAAGCTAGAAAATCTAAAAATTGGGACTTGTCTGACCAAATCCGTGACCAACTTCTTGAAAAAGGAATTGAGTTGAAAGACGGACGAGACGGAACAACTTACGTTTTGAATTAATTTATTAAAATAATAAATATTTAAACCTTTCGTAAAAATCGAAAGGTTTTTTTGTGGATATGATTGTTGTGTTTCAAAAATACTTAACTTAGTGTCAATAATTAAAAATACTTAGACTATGAAAAAATCTCTATCCACTTTAATTTTATTGTTTGTCGGAGCAAGTTCTTTTGCGCAACAAGATATTTTTGCACTCACAGGAAAAGAATCTGCGAACATTATTTTCCAAGATTTCCGCGTATTAGATTCCAAAAAAGGCATCACCGAAAATATTCTTTTGTCTGGCAACGACCAACCCAAAGTTTATTCCAGCAAATTAAATAAGGAAATCTCTGAAGATAAAAAGTCCTTCGCCAACGCACAAGCAAGTCAAATCGCAACTTTGGCTGTAGATGGAAACGGAAAGTTGTTTTATATGCCGATGTATTCTCCCAATATTTACGTTTTGGATTCGAAGACCAAGGAAATTACTTTATTGGAAAATAAACTTTCCAATCCAACTGCTTGCGATGCAGGTTCTCAGTTTTCCAGAATGACAATAGGGAATGACGGCAATATTTATACGCTTTCAAATTCCGGTTCACAACTTTTGAAAATTTCTAGTAAAAACGGAAAATATACAGTTGAAGATTTGGGAATTGTGACAGATGATTCCGGAAACGGAGACAATCAGCTGAGCAAAATGCAAACTGGGTTCGGAGGCGATATGATTGCGGATGATAACAACAATTTCTACATTTTTTCAGCGAAGGGAAATGTCTTCAAATTTAATATTAATGAGATGAAGGCGAAATTCCTTGGCAAAATGAAAGGTCTTCCGGAAAGTTTTTCCACCAACGGTGTTGCAGTTAATGGCGAAGGAAAAATAATTTTGGCAAGCGCAAAAGGTGGCGTTTTACATACCTTGAAATTAGAAACTCTGCAAGCGGAACCAATGACTGCGAACATCAATATGCCAATCTATGATTTGGGAAGTCCTTACGTTTTAAGAAGCAACAAGCAATTGATTAATATTGATAAAAACGACATCTATCCTACAAAAGTTTCCGAAGGTTTTGTGAATGTAAAACTTGCAAAGTCTCAGAAAGGAAATGCTAATATCAAAGTTTATAATGCTTCCGGGAATTTGGTTTCCAATCAAACTATTACTAATATTTCCAATTCTGAAAACAGAATCGAATTAGGAAAATTAGTTTCCGGCGTTTATCTTGTAAATGTAGAATCTGAAAATGGAAAAACGATTATTTCTAAGAAGATTATTGTGAAGTAGTTCAATTTTAATCTTAATTATTTACAAATACGGTTAACGAAAGTTAAACCGTATTTTTTTGTTTCAATAAAAAACTATTTTTGAGGAAAATTAAGACCATTTGAAGAAATTTCTATTCCTTTATTTTCTTTTGATTTCCATATCAATCTATTCTCAGACGCTTTCCGGAATTGTGGTGACGGATGATTCTGCGCGTCTTCCAAAGACTTTGGTTGTCAATATGAGTTCCGACCAAAAGGTTTGGAGCAATGAGCTCGGTGAGTTTTCCATCAATGCAAAACCTGGCGACGAAATCAGATTTGTGAAAGAAAACTACGAACGTGAGAAAGTTATTGTCAGCAACAATCTAAATATAACAGTTCGATTGTCCAAAATCCCGATGGAAATTGAAGAAGTCAAGATTGAAAATAAAAGAGTCGCAGAAGCAAAAAAAGAAGAACTCAGAAAATCTATCGGGTTGCCAAAAGGACCGGAAAAACCGCGCGAAAAACCGGCAGAAGCAGTTAATGATATTTTGATGCCGTTAATTGGAATACCACCAACAATTAAAATTCAAGCAATTTATGATGTCCTTAGTGGAAAATCCAGAAGATTGAAAAGACTTTATAAATATGAAGATTTGCAGGAAGGACTGGCTTGGATTAGGAACAACGTAGATTTGGAATATTTTTCTGATGCTGGAATCGCGCCCGAAAGATTTAATGATTTTCTAATATTTTCTTTGCGAGACGAGAAAGTTTTGATGTATATGAAAGCCAAAAACCTAGGCGGAATTACCATTTCTCTCGATAATAATATTAAGGACTACTTGGAAAGAATTGCACAAAAATGATTTTTTCACAAGAATATTATTTATAATTCAATAAATCATTAAATTGCATCAATATTAATAGACCTTAATAAATGAAACTATACTTTAATGTTAACTTTGGAACAAAAGTTGGCCAACGGCTCGTTTTACGCCTCTACGACGAGAAAAACGACCACCGCGACTACAACTTGACCTATTCCGAAAATAACAACTGGACTGCAGAAATTGATTATTTCTCAAAATCAATTCAGTACAAATATCTTTTATTGAACGAAGAAAATGTGGTTTTGGATGAGGAAATCCCAACCCACAAACTCGATCTTCCAAACAGCTTCAAAGAATTTGTGATTTTCGATCAGTGGAATCTCAAGAATTTCCCGGAAAATTATTTGACCAACAAAATCCTACACAACCGTTTGCAAGGTTTCAAGCCTGCAAAATTGGCTGTTGTGAAAAAACATTCGCACCTTTTCCGCATAGAAGCGCCACTTTACAATCCAAATTGGCAATTGGTTGTCATTGGAAATGTAGATGCTTTGGGAAATTGGAGTCCGGAAAATGCAGTAGAACTCAAAGAAACAGATTACGGCGTTTGGGAAGCTGGGGTGGAAATCAAATCTCACCAAACGGTGCTTTACAAATATGCCATCAAGGATAAAACCTCAGGACAAATTGTTTCTCTGGAACCTGGCGACAACCGTTGGGTTTTCGGAAACCCAAATAAGGATATTTTGTATGTAAAAGCTGATCATTATTTCAAATTTAATAATGAAACACTTTGGCATTCTGCGGGCGTTGCCGTTCCTGTTTTCTCTTTGAGAACGGAAGATGGTTTCGGTGTTGGCGAGTTTTCTGATATTAAAAAATTAGGCGATTGGGCAAATGATGCAAAGCTTTCCGTAATTCAGATTTTACCAATTAATGATACAACTGCGAATTATACTTGGACCGATTCTTATCCATACGCAGCGATTTCGGTTTATGCGCTTCATCCTCAATATCTTTCGATTGAAAAATTGGAATATGCTTTACCGAAAAAATTAGTAAAAGAATATCAAGATAAAAAAGCGGAATTAAATGCTTTAAATTTAATCGATTACGAGCAAATGATTTCCGGAAAATGGAAATTTGCAACAGCTGTTTTTGAGGAAAATCAAGAAGCGATTTTGAAGGATAAAAACTTCAAGAAATTCATTAAGGATAACGAAGAATGGCTGATGCCTTATTCCGCATTTTGTGTTTTACGAGACAAATATAAAACGCCAAATTTCAACGATTGGAAAACCCATAAGAAATTTGTTGCTGGAAAAGTGGCGACACTTTATGCGCCTAAACATAAGGAGTATGCTACGATAATGCTTCACGCTTGGGTTCAGTATCAGTTGCATTTGCAATTGCAGGACGCTGTGGAATATTTGCATCAACTAGGACTTTCGGTGAAGGGCGATTTGCCAATTGGAATCTACAGATATTCCGTAGAAGCTTGGACGGAGCCCGAACTTTTCGGAATGGATTTCCAAGCAGGCGCACCGCCAGATCAATTCTCAGACCTAGGTCAAAATTGGGAATTCCCGACCTACAATTGGGAAGTGATGAAAGCCGACGATTACCAATGGTGGAAAAAGCGTTTCAAAGTTTTGGAACAATATTTTGATGCAATGAGAATCGACCACATTCTTGGATTCTTTAGAATTTGGAGAATGCCGATTTCTGCCACGCAAGGTCTGTTGGGTTATTTTTATCCGGCTGTTCCTGTGACGGAGAGAGAGTTTTCTGACAGACAGATTCCTTTTAGCTTTGACCGCTATGTGAAACCATTTGTGAATGAACCGATTCTTTGGGAGAATTTTGGAGAATCGAAAGAGAAAGTTCAGAATCATTTCTTTGATAACCATTTTAATGGAACTTACACTTTCAAACCGGAATTTGATACGCAGAGAAAATTAACCGATTATTTCAAAAAGGAAAAATGGGATTGGGCAGAAGAAAAACTGATTTCTTTAGCTGGAAACGTCTTATTCTTAACTGAGGAAACGGAGAATGGAATTGTTTATCATCCAAGATTTAATATTGCTAAAACGACATCTTACAAGTATTTGCCAGATTGGGAAAAAGCGAAGTTGAGCGATGTGTACAACGATTACTTCTTCAAACGTCAGGACGGACTTTGGTACCAGAAAGCGATGGAAAAATTACCAGCTTTGTTGAATTCCACTACGATGTTGATTTGTGGTGAAGACCTTGGTTTGGTTCCAGATTCTGTGCCTGTGGTGATGGATAAATTGGCAATCACTGCTTTGAAGGTTCAAAGAATGCCTTCCGATAATATTCCGTTTTACGACCCGAAAAATGCCAGTTATTTAAATGTAGTTACGGCTTCTTCCCACGACAGTTCTACCTTGAGACAATGGTGGCACGAGGACAGAAACCTGACTCAGAAATATTTCAACCAACAATTGGGACAATATGGAACTGCGCCTTGGGATTTGACGCCAGATTTGTCGGAAATGATTATGAAACAGCATCTTTTCACAGAAGCGATGTTGGCGATTTTCCCAATTCAAGAATTTTTGGCGACAGATGACAACTTGATGAATCCAAATATGGATGAAGAAAGAATCAACAATCCTGCAGTTTTTCCACATTATTGGCGTTACAGAATGCATTTGAAATTGGAAGATTTGAAAGAGCAAAAAGATTTCAATCAGAAAATTGCTGGCTGGATAGAAGCGAGCGGAAGATATTAATCCCACTTTGTCAAAGTTTTAATCTTTGACAAAGTTTATTAGGAGCTAAATCCCGCTTTCCGTTGCAATCTTTTTTGCTTTACCATTTGTCATAAGTATTCATTGGAGTGCAAGCAATAAAGGATTTCCACTGCAATCGGGGCTATGGGTTTTGTCATCCAAACATTTTTTTTCAAATCAAAGATTCGGCGAAAGCCAAAGTTTCAAATCTTTGACAAAGTTTATATACAAACCCCTTCAGAGTTTCAAACTCTGAAGGGGTTTTCTTTTTGCATTAAAAATAATGTCATTGATAATCAATCATTAATCTCAATTTCATCATTGATTTTAAAAATATTAATTCGGCAGACTTTAACTTTTATTCTTATCCAATATCCAAAAGGTAGAAAGTTTCATTAGAGAAAAATGAATTTTCTTAATTAAATAAAATTTAAAGAAATGAAAAAGATATTTTTTACCCTAGCTATAATTTTTGGAGGATTAATTTCTGCTCAAGATTACTACGATACTTATCCAAACGAATACAACGGATATGAATATTATGATAATTCTTACGATTATCCTGAGGATTATTATTACAACTATCCAACGGATTATTATCCAGACCAATATTATCAAGGTTATTACAATGACTACAGAAAAGCGGTTTACAATGTGAATTGGGATTGGTTTTTTATGCAACATCGTTTGAGTCCGTTTCAGATAGAGCAAATTATGATGCTAAACAATAGATTTGCTTCTTACAATGCTTGGAGTTCTTATTACAGATGGAATCCGGACAGATGGTATTATGACAGATTCTATGCTTTGCAAAATATTTTGGGGCCAAGGATTTTCGTAGTCTATCAAAATGTTTATTTCCGAGGCGCGAGTCCATTTGTATTTTACAGAAACCGAAATGTGAATTTCTATGGAAGAAGATATCAGGTGAGACCAGTTTATAGAAATGTGAATATCAATGTTTACAAAGTCAATAAAGGGAATTTCAAGGAAGGTTTCAGAACCATTGGCAGAAACCAAAATATGATAGAGACCAACAGAAATGATGGAATCCGTACGCAACCTATAAGAAGTGGTGCCAATGGAAAAAACATCGACGGAACAAGAAATTCTTCTCAAATTGGTGGAATGAGAACTGAAAATAATTCCGGAATCAGAAATCAAGGCGGAACCAGAAATGGTAATGAAAATATCAGAACGCAATCTGCTCCAATTAGAAATGAAGGAACGAGAAATCAGAATAATGGCATCAGACAAAATCAAAATTCTGAGAGAAAAATTGAAAACAGAAGCAATGGCGGACAAAGAAATGCGTCTCCAAAATCTGACAACGGAAGCAGAAGCTCTGGAATGAGATTCACTTCAAGATAAGTTGATTTGGAATTTAACAAAATTTTATAATTTGTCAAATTAACTTTATTATTTATCAAACATCAAACAAACAGATAGAATTTATTAATATTAAAAATCAATTTAAAATGAAAAAATTAATTTTAAGCGCCGCATTTCTTGGATTAGGAGTTTTCGGATTTGCACAGCAATCAAAATCGATAAGCGGAGATCACACTCAGAAAAAAGCTGAACGTCTTCAAAAAATGAAACAAGAATTGAATCTTACAGATGCTCAAGTTCTACAATTGAAAACATTGCACGAGAAAAAAGCAGTAGAAAGAAAAGCAGATTTCGATGCTAAAAAAGTTGACAGAATGCAGAAGATGAAGGAGAATGAAGCGGAAATGCAAAAAATCCTGACGCCAGATCAATTCAAAAAATATCAGGAAATAAAAGCTAAAAAAATGGCTGATAGAAAAGCCAAATTCCAAGATAGGAAGAAAGTTGATGGAGCGGTAGTTAAGTAATATTTTATTTTGTGGTTAGTTTTAGTGAGAGTCGTTAATTTAACGGCTCTTTTTTGCTATATTTGGGAAAAATTAACAAAAATGGTAAGCGAAAAAATCATAAACCTAGTAAATGAACAAATCACTAAAGAACAATACGCTGCACAGCTTTATCTATCGATGAGTGCGTGGTTTTACGCTCAAGATCTCGAAGGAATTGGAAATTATTTCCGTGTACAGTCTAAAGAAGAATTGATGCACGCAGACAAAATGTTCGATTATGTGAATGATGTAGGCGGAAAAATTATTTTAAATGAAGTTCCAAAACCACCGCACGAATTCGACAATGCGCAGGAGATTTTCGAAAAAGCATTGGATCACGAGAGATTGGTGACAAAAAGTATTTTCAATATTGTGAAAACCGCGAACGAAGAAGGCGATTTTTCTACCACCAGTTTCTTACAATGGTTCATCAATGAGCAAGTGGAGGAGGAATCTAGTGCATCTACTTTGGTTTCGAAAATTAAAATGGTGAAAGATAATCCTTCAGCATTGTACCTTTTCGATCAGGAATTGGCACAAAGGGTTTTTGTACCAGCAGCAGGAAATTAATTCCTCAAAAAAATGAAAAAACTAATAACCGTATTTGTGTTAATGTCCATCCAGACGTTTTCACAGAATTATGCCATCTCAGATTTGCCGGAAGAGCTTAAGAAAGACGCTAATGCCGTCGTTCGTGACAATTCTTCTTCGTACATCATTAAGTCCGAAAATCAAATAGATTCTAAGAAAAAAATTGCAGTTTCTATTCTCAATAAGGCTGGTGATAATGTGTCGTATGTTTACATCCCATATGATAAACACACAAAGATTTCTGATATTAAGATCAAAATTTTCGACGCTTTTGGAAGAGTTATAAAAACTTATTCCAAAAGTGATTTGAATGATATTGCGCAATCAGATGATTCCTTTTTGTATTCCGATGATCGTGCTCTGGCGATGAAAATCATCCAGCCGGTTTTTCCTTACACTATAGAAACTACTTTTACAGAAAGATCGTCGGATACGGTATTTTTACAAGTCTTGCAACCGTACATTGCTGAGAATATTTCGGTGGAAAACTGGGGCGTAGAATTCAAAAATGAATCTGGCATCAAACTCCGAAAGAAAGTGACCGAAACTATTTTCGGAAAAGCAGAAATCTCAGAATCTGATAATCTTGTAAAAGCGTCGTACAAAAATATCCCAGCTTACAAAGATGAAAATCACTCACCAGAATTGAGAACCGTGGTTTCCAAGGTAGAATTTGCATTGGATAGAGCTTGTCTGAAAGGGGTTTGCGGCGACTTTTCGAATTGGAATAGTTTTGCAACTTGGTATCAAGGTTTGCTGGAGCCAGTTTCCAAAATCACGCCCGAGATTCAGGCAGAGGTGGACGCTCTAAATCTTACGGGAACAGTTTCCGAAAAAGTTCAAAAAATTTATCAGTATATGCAGGGCAAAACCCGCTACGTTTTTGTGGCGATTGGAATTGGCGGTTGGCAACCGATGCCTGCGGATGACGTGCGAAAAAAAGGTTATGGTGACTGCAAAGCATTGACCAATTATATGAGAGTTCTACTGAAAGCAGCGGGAATTCCTTCTTATTATTCCGTCATTTACAGTGATAAGACCATCAAGGTTTTTGATAAAGATTTTCCAAAAATGGATGGCAATCACGTGATTCTTTGCGTTCCAACGGAAAACGGAAACATTTGGTTGGAAAATACATCTCAGAATATCGCTTTCAACCATTTGAGCTATGGGACAATGGATCGAAATGTAATTATGGTAAAAGATAATGTGGCAGAGATTACCGATACGCCCAAATCAACTTCCGAAAACAACCGGGAAGTTTTGAGAATCAAAGCCAACATTTCGGCGGATAACACGTTGGATGTTTCGTCTAATTTTTATTTCTCAGGAGGTTTGTATGATATGACTTTGCAGTTGGTTTCATTATCGCCGAAGGAGCAAAAAGACGCACTGAAAAGGCGTTACGACTATCTTCAGTTTTCTGACATCGATTTGAAAAATCTTAAAAATGACAGAGATGCTGCCAAGATTAATTTCGATTTGAATTTTAAAGCAAACAATTATTCCAAATCTTTGGGATCCGATATTTACTTCCGTGCGATTCCTTTCTTGGATTCTGATTTCCACCTGGAAAGCACAGATCGAAAATTACCGATAGAAGTTCCATTTGGTTTTACCGATGATTATGAAATTGAATATTCGATTCCGGAGAATTACAAATTTTCAGAAGCGATGGCTCCTGTGAAAATAGAATCAGAATTCGGGAGTTTTTCTATGGAGTTTATTCCTCAAGATAAAAAATTGTTGGTGAAGAGAAAATTTATGTTGAAGAAGGGAACTTTTTCCGCAGATAAGATTTCAGATTATATTAATTTCAGAAAAAAAACCAATAAAATAGACCACACCAAAATCCTAATAACCAAACTTTAAAAACACAAATAAACAATGAAAACCAAATTTTTACAATTATTATTAAGCTGTTTTGTTGTATCCATTTTTGGACAATACAAATTCTTGGATACACCAAAGCTGGATAAAAAAGATCTGGAAAGTACATCTTATGCAAAGAATCCGTCGGAACCGGCAGAAGTACTTTACAAAACGTATCATTATTGGATAGAGTATAACGGACAGATGCATCTTGAAGTTATAAGCCGGGTGAAAATCTATAAAAAAGATCAGGCAGAGAAATTCCTTAATCAGGAAATCTATACTTACATTGGGAAAAACAACAACTCAGAAAAAGTAACCTCACTAAAAGCCACAACTTACAATCTGGAAAACGACAAGATTGTCTCTACTGTTGTGGACAAAAGTTCCAAATACAAATCCAAAGAATCAAAAAACCATTCGGTGACCAAGTTCGCTTTCGAAAATGTAAAAGATGGATCTGTTTTGGAATATAAGTACGAAATCCTATCGCCATTTTATTGGAATGTAGATCGGGTAGCTGTAGAAGATGTTGTTCCAATTCGCAGGTTCGAATATGTTTTTGATTATCCAAGATTTCTTGGTTATAACATCGATTACAAAGGAGAACTTAGTCCGAAACAAAGAGATGTGGCAGAAAGAAATATGTACGGCGGAGAATATTTCACGTACAGATTCGGGTATGATGATATTGCGCCTTACAGAGACGAAAAATATGTTCACAATCTGGGGAATTACAGAACGTCTATAAGAGCAGAGCTCAACTCTTCTAATGTCACAAAAGCGCCGCAGGCATACGACACTTCAGACAGTGGCGGTTTCAAATCCTATGCGGTGACTTGGAAAGATATCCGAAAACAACTCTATGATTCCCAGTATTTTGGAGATGAGCTGAAAAGAAAATCATTGGTGAAAGATTTACTTCCTCAGGATATTAAAAATATTGCAGATTCAGAAGAAAAAGCAGCAGCTATCCTAAAATTTGTTCAGAAAAATTACACTTGGAACAAAAATTACGGTGAAGGTGTGGAGATAGAAGGCGGCATTAGAAACCTTATAAATACCAAAGTCGGAAACTCAGGAGAGATCAATCTTTTGTTAATTATGTTGATGAAATCTGCAGGATTGGAAGCCGAGCCTTTGGTTTTGGCAACCATCAGAAACGGACTATTGATGGATCATTCGCCATCTATTGCTCAGCTCAATTATGTTGTGGCATTTGTGGATATCAAAGGGAAACCATTCCTGTACGATGCGACTTCAAAATTGACCGTTCCTAATATGATTCGCCCATCAGCACTCAATTATGCAGGTTACATTATGACCGAAAAAGAGGCAAAAAAAGTGAATATCTTTCCTCCGGGAAAGAGTACAACTTATCTTACAATCAATGCCAACCTAAATCCAGATGGGACTTTCGAAGGTAATTTTTCCGACAGAGATACCAAATTATATGCATTGATGAACAGTGAGATGTATGAAGAAGACAAATCTACTTTCCAAAAAGAATCTTACAAAGACAGATATACGTTTCCGTTTACAAACATCAAATCTGAGCAGGTAAATGGCAGTGATTTCCAAACCAGTTTTGATTTTAACGCAGACAGTTTCGTGGACGGAATCGGAGGTAAATTAATTTTCAATCCGCTCTTATTTTTGTACAACAAATCCCACGAGTTCGACCAAACAGAAGCTAGACGCTCACCAATCGAACTTTACACTGGTTATGACAAAATCAAAAAAGTGACAATTACTTTACCGGACGGCTATGCTTTCGAAAATGTTCCAAAATCCAAAAAATTCAGAACCGAGGACAATGCAATCCAATACGTTTACAAAGTCACTCAAGAAGGAAATAAACTGACTGTAGAAACCACCACAACAGTTGAAGACCCAGTTTATCCGAAAGAATATTATCCTGCTTTCAAACAGATCTTTGATAATATTACAAAAATGGAAGGCCAAGTTGTAACGGCTGTTAAGAAATAAAAACAAAAATCCCGAGATGTATTTCTCGGGATTTTTTGTCTATCATCTATCAGTCTATTTTCTCTAAGTCTCAAATATAAATCACATCCGTCTTCAAAACCTTCTCTCCAAACTGTTCCAATTTTTCATGATAAAGCGCAACCTGTTTTTGGTCTTTTTCTTTCTCGCTTCCCGTTTTGAAATCCACGATGATGAAGCCATCTTTTGTTTTGATTAATCTATCCGGACGATACGTTTTCGACGTTCCATCTTCCACAGAAAGCATATCTCTTTCGTTGATGATGTTTAGATTTTCTTCAAAATATGATGCGTAATTTTTATCATTAATGATATTTTCAATACGTTCCAAAATCGATTTTTTCTCATCGTTGGTAATTGTGCCTTCCAAAACATAAGAATTCAGAACTTTCAAAACATCTTTTTTAGTTTTGATTTTTGATAGGATCTCGTGCGTGAAAATTCCCATTCGAACGTGTTCCACTCGGTTTTGATAACTTTTGGATGAGGTCGCAATTTCGATATTTGAAGCTTTCTCTGTTTTCTGGGAAATCGAATTGATGTTTTCAGATTGATATTCTTTTTTTTCTTTTCTTTTTTGTTTGATTAATGACTCTGCTGAGGTTTCATAAACATCAAATGAATCTACTAATTCACCATTTTCCACAGGCTGAAATTGCGATGCAAAATCAAACAATTCCAAATGATTCGCAGATTTATTCGGTTTTTCAAGATAGAAAAACAATTGTTCCACAGGTCGCGTTGTCGCCACATATTGAATACAAAAGCGGTCAATTTTATTTCGGTAAGAATTGATCAAATTAAAACCAGCCAATTCCTCATCATACCTTTCCAACTCCGGCGAAAATTGATTCAGAATTACAGTTTTCAGTTCATCTTCGCTTCCCAAATCAAACCATTCCGAGAATTTGCCGTCATTGTTTTTATTTTCCATTGGAATGAAGACGATGGGAAATTCCAAACCTTTCGCTTTGTGAATCGTCATAATCTGAATCGCATCCACATTTTCACTCGCCTGGATACTGATTTTTGAAGCTTCATCATCCCAGTATTTCAGGAATTCTTTCAGCGTTGCGCCCGTGTTTTGCGTGTAATTGTGAAGCATTTCAAGGAAATTCAAAAGGAAATCCGTTTCCTTATTTTCAACCGAAAATTCGTGAACGTAATATTCAATGAAATTATAAAGATTCAATTGCGGAATGTCTTTCTGAATGAGCGTTACATTATATTTTTCATTAATGAAATCCTCAATGTCTTTCTTGTTATCAAACTTTAAAATCTCTTTGATTTCCGAAGTGAAATCCGTCATTGTAATTCTTCCCGAAACATTCAGAAAGTACATCATTTTGACCAAGAACTGACGGTTTTTTGGAACCAGATTCCATTTGAGAAATTCAATTAAAGCTTTTATGGTAAAGGCTAAATCGAGCGTTAAACCTTTCTCGGAAATAGTTTTGATGTAAGTTTCTTTTCCTTTATAATTGACTTTCAGATTTCCCAACAATTGAGAATAATTAAAAATGTCAGAATTGCCTCTGCAAAGAATCGTGATATCGGAAAAATCAAAACCATTGTCCAAACTTTCCTGAATGTCATTCTGCATCTTCGCCACCGTTTCATCATAGAAAATATTCTTGGTCGAGTTTTCCAAAAGATGGATTTTCACGCGACCTTCCAACTTGGATTTTGACTCCTGCAAAGCATTTTCGCCAAAGATTTTCTGATGTTCATCATTCAAATCGCCTGACATAAAATCGTACAACTTGTTATTAAAATCGACAATGTTTTTCGCACTTCGCCAGTTGAAACCAAGGTTTTCAGCCGTTGCAAATTTCGGTGTGATTTCTTTTTTATTAATGATATTGAGCATCAGTTCACTTTCGCCACCACGGAATCTGTAGATACTTTGTTTCGGGTCGCCAACGATGGTAAAACTCGTGTCGTCAGACGTAATGCTGTTGTCCCGAAGCGGAAGGAAATTCTGCCATTGCATCGTAGAAGTATCCTGAAATTCATCAAAGAAATAATGCTGAAACTGAGTCCCAACTTTCTCATAAATGAACGCGGAAGGCTCATTTCGTAGATTTTCATTAATCAAAATATTGAACTTCGAAAGCAAAATCAAATCATTCTCTTCCTCAATTTCCAAAAGCTTTTTCTGAATATCGGCGTTCACTTTCAACGGCAAAATCGCCTGCAGAACTTTTTCTTTTTTCTGAGAATTAATGTACAAATCAATAATTTCTCGTCGCCAAGAAATCAATTGCGGTAAAATATCCTGAATCTCGGCTTGCTTGTGTTTTCCCCTTGTGGAAGCACCTTTTAGAAACGTTTCAATCTTCGAATCTTCGGAAGTTGTCGGGAACGGAAATTTTTTATCCTTGATTTTATGAAACTCGAGAATGTTGACAAAAAAACCACCGATTCCACTTTTTCCACTCGCAAAATCCTCAATCTCGATGTCTTTGTTTTTGATTAATTCCAAAGCTCGTTTTGCAATTTCAAGCGATTCGGATTTTAGATTTTTAATCGTTTCTCTAAGCTCGTTTTTCTTGTTTTCATAAGCTTCCCATTCAAAATCCTTGTTGTCCTGCAAAGGTTTGTAGTGTACATCGCTCACAAATTTCTTTGCCGAATTGTAAAGCGTCTGGTTGAGGTTTACGCGCTCATTATTATCCAAATTATAATTGACGTAATCCATAAACGCATCGGAAACCGTTTCGTCTTCGCCAATCTCGTCCAGCATCTTGTCAACTGCTTCAATCAAATAAGGTTCCGGCTGAATTTCCAAATTGAAGTTCTGGGCCAATCCCAATTCGTAAGAAAAACTCTTTACCAATCGGGAATTGAACTTGTCAATCGTTCCAATATTCAAAGTCGAGTAGTGGTGCAAAATATAATCGAGAACTTTCTTAGAACGGTGATGCAAATCGTCCAACGTCACCTTGTAACCTTGATTTGACAAAGCTCCCTGAATGTTCTTCAAATCCTGATTTTCAGTGTAATTATCTTTTACAAATTCGCCCAGATAGAAGAGGATTCTTTCCTTCATTTCTTTCGCCGCTTTGTTGGTAAAAGTCAATGCCAGAATGGTTCTTATGGAATCTGACTGATTGGGAAATCGAAGGCAAATCATCAGTAAACTCTGAACCAAACGGTAAGTTTTGCCAGAGCCGGCGGAAGCGTTGATTACGGTGTATGAGTTTTGCATCCTTGTATATAGTTAAGGAAGCAATTTACAAAATAGTTTTAAAAAAGTTTAATCAATCTCAACATCATAGTCCAATCGGAAAGATTTTCTGTGATGAATAGTGGGTCCAAATTTTTTCAAACCTTTCTGATGCGTTTTGGTACAATATCCGAAATTGGTATTCCAACCGTAATGTGGAAATTCGTCGTGAAGTTTTATCATCAGATTATCGCGGTAATTTTTTGCGATGATAGACGCGGCGGCGATTGAAAGAAATTTGCTGTCACCTTTGATAATGCAATGATGGGGAATAAAGTTGTATGGATGAAATTTGTTTCCGTCAACTAAAATTAATTCTGGCGGACTTTTCAGTTGATCCAGGGCCAAATGCATCGCGTGTATACTTGCGTTCAAAATATTATGTTGGTCAATAAATTCCGGAGAAAGCTCTGCGATGGCAAAATCGACTGCATTTTCTCTTATGTATAGGTCGAGGTTTTGTCTGGTTTTAAAATTTAACGTTTTAGAATCATTAACTAAATTTTGCTTAAAATTTTTGTCAACTATGACTGCAGCAGCGACTACGGGACCAGATAAGCAGCCTCTGCCGACTTCATCACATCCTGCTTCTATGAGGGAATTTGAGAAATTGTGTATTAACATAAATTAGACTGCGTATTGAGTATGCAATAATAAACTAAGTAATTATAATATTACAGTACTACTGTAGATTTAACTAAAAATTTAGGCAAAAAAAATGTTAAAAGTGTTGTTAATACAGACTTTAATTAAATTTTGATTTTTTTTTTTAAAATAAAATTAACATATTTGTCGTTTAGAATATTAAAAAATTGTTAAGATGAATGTTAAATTAAAAGTTATTGGCGCAGGAGCTATTTTCTTCCTCACCGCCGGTACATTAACGGCTCAACAAGACACTGCTTCTGTAGCGAATATAGAAGAGGTGGTGATTGTAGGCTTTGGGCAGAAGAAAACAGTTCAAGAATTGACTGGATCTACAAGTACTATGACTGCTAAATCTATTGAGGATGTTCCTGTTGCTTCTGTTGATAAAATGTTACAAGGGAGGGTAACAGGGGTTCAAGTTGGAGCAGCATCTGGTCAGCCAGGTGGTTTTGCCAATGTTCGCGTTAGAGGTGTTTCTTCAATCAACGGAGTAACTAGTCCAATTTATATTGTGGATGGAGTGAGAGTTGCTAGTGGTGATTTGACTACTGCAAATACTACTGCAAACATTTTAGCGAATATGAATCCCGATGATGTAGAAAGTATTACGGTTCTTAAAGATGCCGTATCAACTGCTGTTTATGGTGCGGATGCTGGAGCAGGGGTTATTGTAATTACAACAAAATCTGGAAAAAAAGGAAAGGCAAAATTCAATTTATCATATAATACTGGATTCAATCAGCAAGCTGTAAGTAACCACAAGGCTTTTACGGGGCAGGAGTATAAAGAGTATTTGAGAGATATGCTAAATAATGGTGCAACAAATCCTAATTACACTATTGAGCAAATTGCCGGTGGAGCTGCAGGAGCTACTTATGCCAGTATTTTTAGTTCGCCGTACAGTACGGATTGGCAAGATATTGTAAGAAAAGATGGTTATCAACAAAATGCTGATTTGAGTTTGTCGGGAGGTAATGATAAGTTTACTTATTATGCTTCTGTAAACATGTTTGATCAAAATAGTATTATTAGAAATTCATTCTTTAAAAGATTATCTTATACTACTAAATTAACTTATCAAGCAACTGATAAATTAAAGATAAGTTCAGATTTCCAGATTTCGCACGGAAAAACTAGAACTTTGCCAGAGGGTGGAGGATTTGCAAATCCAATCTTAGCCCAATATTTTAATAGACCAACGGATAGAGCAAAAAACCCAGACGGATCTTGGTATTGGAATCCTGCTACTGCAAGGTTAAGTAACAACCAATTTAATCCGGGTTATTTATTAGAGAAAAACTATGAACAGGCAGGAACTCTGAGAGCTTTTGCAAACTTAAATGCTGAGTATAAGATTCTCGATAATTTAACATATCGATTTGTATTTTCTCCAGAGTACGTTAGTGTAGAAGAAGATAGATATTGGAATCCAATTCACGGAGATGGATTTAACTATGGTGGATTTCAAAGAACTTCTGTTAACAGATATTTCAACTTTAACGTTCAAAATATATTAGATTATAGCAAAAAATTTGGTATGCATAATGTTGGAGCATCTTTAATCCAAGAGGCGTACAAGTCTGACAGAAAGTTCTTATCTGCAACAGGTATTACTGTTGGTAGCCCAGCATTAGAAACGTTGTCTAATTTCGTTGTGCCTTATGGCTATGCGGGTAGAAAATTTATCAATTCTAGAAATGGTTATGCCGTAACAGGACATTATGACTATGACAAATTGATTCTAGTGGATGGTTCATACAGAAGAGATATTTTATCTCAGTTTATGCCAGGTAAAAAAGCTGGTGACTTCTGGTCTGTTGGTGTAGGTGTAGATTTGGCAAGAGTTAATTTCCTAAAACAAATTGATGCTATATCTATGTTGAAATTTAGAGGGTCATATGGAAAGTTAGGTAATCAGATTACGGCAAATCCATACGCTTTATTTGCTTATAATCTAAATTACAATGATACTGCTGCTGCACAATATTATAATGTTGATAATCCAAACTTAACTTGGGAGACCGTTAACCCTTTTAATGTTGGGTTAGATATCGGTCTATGGAATGATCGAATTAAACTATCAGCAGAATATTACAGCAAGAAAACAAATGACCTAATTTATAATGTCCCTCTTTCTCCATCACAAGGAGGTGTTATCTACAATGAAAATGCTGGTACTTACACGTATGGAGCAATGGTAGATAATGTTGGAACATTAGTTAATAGAGGATTTGAATTTTCTGTGAATGCAGATATTTTCAGAGGAGACTTTAACTGGAGTATTGGTGGTAATTTGTCAACTTTGAAAAATGAAATTACTGAGTTGTATGGAGGTACTGTTAATACAGGAACTACAACTTTGAGAGTAGGTGAAGGTGTTCGTACTTTCTATCTTAGAAAATGGGCGGGTGTTGATGCCGCAAACGGTGATCCGCTATGGTATGTAAATGGTGTAGGTGGCGAAACAACTAATGATTACAATAAAGCTCAGCAAGCGACACAAGGATCATTCCTAAGTACACTTTTCGGTGGGGCTAACACAAGTTTATCTTATAAAGGATTCTCATTAGATCTACTATTTACTTACGGTTTTGGCGGAAAAATATATGATGATTGGTCTTCTTACACTTGGAGTGATGGACAATATACAGCAACATACCCAGGGTATGGAGATGTAATGGGAGATTATTGGACACCTACTAATACTAACGTGAACAACCCTAAGCCACTAGCTGGCGGTAATAAAAGATCAAATGCAGCTTCAACAAGATTCTTGTATGATTCTGATTTCATAAGATTAAGTAATGCTAGATTAGGATATACTTTTAACGGTTCTTTCCTTAATGGTAGTGGTCTTAATTCCGTACAAGTATATATTATGGCAAACAACGTTTGGACTCACAGGTTTGATGATAGACTTAAATTTGACCCTGAAGTTAATGTGTCCGGTTATACCAACCTTGCATTGCCAATCTTAAAATCTTACCTTTTTGGTGTTAACCTTAGTTTCTAAAATGATTAAATTGAATAAAATGAATAAAATAATAAAAACAGGAATTCTTGCAGCTGTTATTGGAACCGGATTGGTATCTTGTTCTGATGATTTTGTGGATAGAGAGTTTTATCAGGAAGTACAACAAGGTCCTTTGAAATCTACACAGGAGATGCAATCTTTTGTAAGAGGTGCATATGTATCGATGCGTAATACACAGTATTATGGAGCTGATTTTCTTGCTTATGCAGAAATTAGATCAGATGAGATGTACAGTACTTTGCAAGGAGGATATTATACAAATGTTTACAATTACACGCAGGTTTCCAATGATCCTTATGCAAGAGATACATATAACAGAATTTATGAGGTAGTTGGTAAAGCCAATATTGTTATTAATTCTGACATTAATGCATTACAAGGGACAGCTGCAGATAAGTCAACAGCAACATTTGCACAAGGACAAGCCTATGGTTTAAGAGCAATTGCTTTTTTTGACGCTTTCAGAATCTATGGACAAAAATACATTCCAAATGGAACTTTGGGAATTGTTTTACCGCTGAAATATGATCCTAAGGCTTTGATGCCAAGAGCAACTATAGCTGAAACAGAGGCGCAAATTGATGCAGATTTTACAAAAGCGCTTCAGCTAATGAGCACTGGTACAGCTTACTCAAATACTAAAGCAGATCTTTCCGTAAATGCACTTAAAGGAATGATGTCAAGATATTATTTGTACAAAGGTGATTATGCAAAAGTTAGGTCGCTAACCAATGATTTAATTGGAAAATATAGCGTTATTGATGCGGGCTTGCATCAAGTTTCTTTTAGGTTTTTAATGAACGGAGCGGCACCTAACTCTATTTTTGAATTGGCAGTAGGTATTAATGCATCACTTTCTACTGGATCTTACAGACAAAGACTAAATCCATTAGGATACGGTAATATTGTGGTTTCTACATCTGCTTATAACTCTTATGCAAGCAATGATATAAGAAGGAATTTAATAAGTACATCGGGCACAATAAGATATTTGTCTAGTAATAGTAATGATGGCACGGGTAAATATACTAATGCTGTAGGTGCTGATAATATCAAAATGCTTCGTTACGAAGAAATTTTACTAAACGGTATTGAAGCTGAATTAAATGGTGGAGATCCTGCAAAAGCACTGTCTTATTATAGACTTATTATAGCACAACGACTATCACCAATTCCGAGACTTGATTCAAACGGAAATCCAGTTATAGACAATGATGGAAATCCAGTAATGGATACGGGGCAAGATCAAGCTAATAAGATTACTTCTGTAACCTTGCCTATGCTTAAAGCCGAAAGAATGAAGGAACTTTTAGGAGAAGGTCTTCGTCAGTGGGATTTAAGAAGATGGGGAGATCCGATTGCAAGACCATCTGTAGCACCTACAGATCCAAACTTGAATGCATTCCCAATTCCAAGATCGGAAACTGATATTGCAGGAACTCCTGTATTACCAAATCCAGGATATGATAATTCATTGTAATTAATAATTCATAATAAATATAGAGCCACCAAATTTTTGGTGGCTCTATTTATTATATCAACATATTATATTTATATTTGTAAAAGACAAGTTTATATTTTTATGAGAAAGATAGTTGTAACAATATTTTTGTTTTCACAGACATTTATTTTAGCACAAGTTGGAAATGAGAATGTTTCATTTTCGACAGGTAATTTTTTCACGAGAGCTAACCGCCCTTCAACAAAAGAACATATTATAGATGGGATACCATATCCTAACGGAAAACAATTTGACAAAGTAGCCATCGATGGTTACGGTAAGAATGTGCAAAATCTCCGTTATAATGCGTATGATGATGAAATGGAATTTCAAGAAAAAGAACAGACTTACTATACAAATAAAGAAGAGGGAATTAAAATACTTTTTCCATCATTGAAAAAAACTTATGTTTCTTCAAATTATGTTGTTGAGGGAAAAAGTAAATTTGGTTATTTGGTATTATTAATAGAAAATTCTAAATATTCTTTGTATAAGAGGGAAAAAATAGAGTTGTTAAAAGGAGAGAAAAGTCCCAGTGCTTTTGGTAAAGATGCTAATGACTATTATGCAAAAGAAAAAGATCTCTATTTAATTAAAAAAGATAGTATTTTTATTAAATTTCCTAAAAACTCAAAAGATTTTATAGAGCAATTTGATTTAAACAAATCTGAGTTTGAAAGTTTTGCTAAAAGTAGTAAAGTCAATTTTTCAAAAGAAGAAAGTTTAATAAAACTGGTTGATTATCTTAATCAAGTCAAATAATAAAAAATTATCCGATTCCGGGTCATTTTTTATTTGGACTAATTCTTCTTTGACTAATCAATTAGATAAATTAATAAAAAACTATTTAACGCTTTTATGGTCTTGCATATTTAAAAACTTTTTTGTCTTGGTAATAAGGAATTTTTTATAAATAATAATAAATTATTGTGTAGAACACTTTGTTGTGCTTTTTATATAGACTTTATTTCATAAATCCTTTTTTTCTTAAATAATTGGATAAATAACCTATATGTATTATGCTTTGAATAGTTTTTATCTAAAATTTAACATATTGAAATTAACAATTATTAACAATTTATGTTGGTTATGTTAATAAAGTTTTGCAAATTTGTTTATTGAAAAATTTGATTTGATATGAAAAAATTAACAACAAGCGTGTTAGCGGTAGTTCTATCATCGTCTTTTGCAGTAGTTTCTGCACAAACGGTCCAAGACTCAGCGAAGACACAAGATATCGAGGGCGTTGTAGTAACGGCTTTGGGTATCAAGAGAGAAAAAAGAGCCTTAGGTTATTCCACTACTGAGGTGAAGGGAGATCAAGTCTCTGCTGTTCCTATCGCCAATGTTTCCGACGCATTAGCTGGACAAGTTGCAGGTCTTAACATTCAGCAGTCTGGAACAATGGGAGGTTCTACGAATATGATTATTAGGGGGACTAAGTCACTTCTTGGTAACAATCAAGCGTTGGTAGTAGTAGATGGAACTCCAATTAATAATGAAACCTATAATCAAGCCAGTATTGGATCTGGAGTAGGAGCTTACGATTATTCCAATGGGATGGCGGATATCAATCCTAATGATATCGAGAGTGTAAACGTATTAAAAGGCGCAGCAGCAAGTGCTTTGTATGGCTCAAGAGGTATGAATGGAGTGATTATGATCACAACAAAAAAAGGGAAAAGAAGCCAAAAAATTGGTGTTGAGTTTAACAGTTCAACAACATTAGGCTTTGTAGATAAGACTACTTTGCCTAAGTATCAAAACCAATATGGTGGTGGATATACTGGTGATTCTTTTTATCCTGGTAGCATAGATATTAATGGTGATGGTACTCCAGATAATGTTGTTTATACTTATGATGATGCATCATTTGGTTCCGCATTTGATCCTAATATGATGGTGTACAATTGGGATTCTCAATATCCTCAATTACCGGGTTATTTAAAGCCAACCCGTTTTGTTGCGGGTAGAGATCCTAATATGATATGGAATACAGCTGCGACATATCAAAATGCAGTCGCATTTTCTGGTGGAAATGATAAGGGTAAATTCAGAATGGGATATACTAATTTCCTACAGGATGGAGCACTTGTCAACAGTAATATTACCAAAAACTCGATAGACTTCTCGGCTGATTATAATTTCACAGAAAAATTAAATGTTTTCGGAAATATATCTTATGTTAATACACGAGGTAGAGGTAGAGTTTTAACAGGTTATGATTCTAGAAATCCAATGCAGACATTTAGACAATGGTGGAACACTTCTGTAGATATGGATAGACAAAGAGAGGCATACAATTTAACAGGACAAAATACAACTTGGAATATTAAAGATTATAGAACTCAAGCAATTGGCTATGCGGATAACTATTTCTTTAATCGTAATCAAAATTACCAAACAGATAGACGTAACCGTTACTTCGGAAATTTTGGTGTAAATTATAAATTTACAGATTGGTTAAGTGTTTTAGGAAGATATACTTTTGATACATTTGACGAACTGAGAGAAGAAAGAGTTGCAATCGGATCTTCAAGTGAGCAAGGACGTCTAGCGCATGGAGGTAAAGGTGAATACTATTTTATGAATCATAAAGTTGCGGAGACAAATTATGACTTTATAATTAATATAGACAAGGATTTTGGCGGAGATTTTAACCTTAATGCTAATTTAGGAGCTAATTTGAGAGTCAATAAAAGGTACGGTAATTCTGCTGTAACAAATGGAGGTCTTAAAATTCCAGGTCTTTATTCTATAACAAATACTGCACAACCATTAACTGAAACTAATGTCACAGATTTCGATATTAATAAAAAAGTAGATGGTATTTTTGCTCAAGCAAGTTTAGGATATAAGAATATGTTGTTCGTAGATGGATCGGTAAGAAGAGATAGATCTTCTGCACTTCCAGTAGGAAACAATAGCTATACCTATTATTCTGGATCTACTAGTTTTGTATTTTCAGAATTATTTGCAAACAAGGATATAGTCAACTTTGGTAAGTTGAGATTTAACTATGCAGAGGTTGGTAATGATACAGATCCTTACCAATTGTATAATACTTATACGCTTAATGCGGCTTTTAATGGTTCTTACAATGCTTCTGCTCCACAAGTAACTGCTAATAACAATCTTAAACCAGAAAGAATGTCAGAATTAGAAGCTGGTTTAGAGATGGCATTTTTTAGAAACAGATTAAGTTTTGATGTTTCTGTTTATAAATCTAAAACTAGAGATTTGATAACATCTACAGATATTTCTTCGGGATCTGGATTCACTAGTGCTTGGCTTAATTCTGGAGATATTGAAAATAAAGGTATTGAAGCAAGACTGACTGTTGTTCCAGTTAAAACTCCTAATTTTAAATGGGAGCTAACCGCCAACTGGGCAACTAATAAAAATACTGTAACACGTATCTACGGAGATACAGAATTTTTACCATTTGGGTCAATGTGGAACGTTGCTACGGGTGGAATGTTAGGCGAATCAACAGGAACAATTAGAGGGACAAATTTTGTTTATCTTAATGGACAAAAAGTTGTTGGAGAAGATGGTAAATATCTTGTAAGTGAAAGCTCTACGGATATTATTGGAGATGCTGTTCCAGATTGGAGAGGGGGTATCCAAAATACAATTAGTTACAAAAACTTTAGTTTAAGTTTCTTAATTGATATTAAGAAAGGTGGTGATATCTACTCTCAGGATATGGCGTTTGGATTGGCAACAGGTTTATACCAAGAAACTGCTGGGAACAATGAGTTAGGTAATCCAATTAGAAATTCAATTGCTAATGGTGGGGGTATACTATTACCAGGAGTAAAAGCTGATGGAACACCAAATGATATTCGAGCAGATTTCTCAGATTCAAATAATCCATACGGCTACTACGGAGGTAGTGGTGGAGAACAAGCAGCAGAAGCTACCCATGTGTATGATGGATCTTTTGTAAAACTAAGAAATGTAACTTTATCATATAGGCTTCCAAAAGAAACTTTTGGCAACTCTCGTATTCAAGGGATGACTTTATCTCTTATAGGTCGAAATCTATGGATTATTCATAAAAATACACCATATACAGATCCAGAAGCAGGTATGTCTGCGGGTAATGCAATAGGTTTTCAGAGTGGAGCGCACCCAGCATTTCGTGAAATTGGTGCTAGTATAAAAGTTGAATTTTAAATTAGAAAAAATGAAAAAATTAATTATAGCAATAGCAGCATTTTCTTTATTCGCTTGTTCGGATGATGATTATGCAAATTTAAATACTGATCCAAAAAATCCATCATTTGTTCCGGGTAATTTTCTTTACACCAATGGTGTTAAAAGACTTTTTGATCAAATGGGTAGTACAAGTGTAAACAATAATATATTTAGACTTGTTGCTCAACATTGGACAGAGACTCAATATGTTACTGAAACAAATTATAATATCCGCAACAGGGCTATTCCCGATACCTATTGGACTAGACTTTATACCGATGTTCTTTATGATTTGAAAAAAGCTAAAGAGGCTGTTAATCAAGATCCTTCTTTATTGGCTGGTCAAAAGAAAAATCAAGATGCTGCTATTACAATTGTAGAAGTAGTTGCTTGGCAGCAGTTGGTAGATACATTTGGGAACGTTCCTTATTCTCAAGCACATCTTGGGACTGAGAATACAGCTCCTGCTTATGACGACGCCTTAACAATTTACAAAGATCTTTTGTTAAAAGTAAATACAGCTTATAGTAATTTTGATACTGCTTCTAAGGCTTTTGATAATGATTTTATTTATTCAAATAATATTGCTAAATGGAAAAAGCTGGCCGCTTCTTTACAATTCAGGCTTGCAATGAGATTAGCAGATGCTGATCCTGCATTATCAAAACAACAAGCTGAAAATGCAATTTCTAAAGGGTTGTTTTCTTCTAATGCAGATAATTTTACGTTAAGTTATGAAAATAACAATGTTAATGCAAATCCTCTTTATGCTGATCTTGTACTTAGTGGACGTCAAGATTTTTTACCGTCAGATACATTTGTAGATTATTTAAATGATCTGGAAGATCCTAGAAGAACCGTTTATTTTGATAATAATAAAACGCCCTACATAGGTGGTGTTTATGGAGACTTTAACAACTACTCTGCATTTACGCATATTGGAAAGGTATTTTTCACACCAGATTTGAAAGGAGATCTTCTTGATTTTTCTGAGATTTCATTTTTAATGGCAGATGCAAAGGAAAGAGGATATAATGTTCCTTTGACTGCGGAGCAATATTACAATCAAGGAATTACAGCAAGTATGGAATATTGGGGATTATCTGCTGAAGATATTACTACTTATTTAGCTAGACCTAATGTAAATTATGCAACAGCTTCTGGTAATTGGAAAGAAAAAATTGGTAAACAATTTTGGATTGCGATGTATAATAGAGGAATAGAAGCTTGGACAGCGTGGAGAATGTATGATGCTCCAGGACTTAGACTTCCAGTTGCTACAGGTAACTCTGTTCCTAATAGATTTACATATCCTGTGAGAGAGTCTAGACTTAATGCTTCTAATCTTGAGCAAGCATCTCAAGCTATTGGAGGTGATAACCAGCAAACTAAACTATTTTGGGATAAAAACTAAACTTAGTTTTCATTCTAAATATCAAAACCCGCATCTTGCGGGTTTTTTTATGTCTGAAATTTTCATCAAAAAACACCTGAGAAAATCTTCTCAGGGGTTTGTATTATTATAATTAAGTACTTGAAAAATAAGTAAAAGTTTTTAAGCCAATCGCCAAAAGCTAATTGCTATGAGTGATTTTTACTTACCGAATAATCCACCACCCATTCCTGGCATATTCGGCATTTTGCTCATCATTTGCATCATTTGTTTACCTTGAGGGCCTTGCATCATTTTCATCATTTTCCCCATTTGGTCAAATTGTTTCATTAATGCATTTACGTCTTCTAATTTTCTTCCAGCACCTTTCGCAATTCTTTGTTTTCTTGAAACATTGATGATAGAAGGTCTTCTTCTCTCATCTGGCGTCATAGAATGGATGATAGCTTCAATGTGTTTGAAAGCATCGTCATTGATGTCCACATCTTTGATCGCTTTCCCAACACCTGGGATCATTCCCATTAGGTCCTTCATATTACCCATCTTTTTGATCTGATTGATCTGCTTCAAGAAATCATCAAAACCAAATTCATTCTTAGCAATTTTCTTATGAAGTTTCTTCGCTTCCTCTTCATCAAATTGTTCCTGAGCTCTTTCCACCAAAGACACAACATCTCCCATTCCAAGGATTCTGTCCGCCATCCTTTCCGGATAGAAAAGATCTAGGGCTTCCATTTTTTCTCCAGTTGAGATAAATTTGATTGGCTTCTCTACAACAGAACGAATCGTCAAAGCGGCTCCACCTCGCGTATCACCATCTAACTTAGTAAGAACAACACCGTCAAAGTTTAGCGTATCATTAAACGCTTTCGCCGTATTCACCGCATCCTGACCCGTCATAGAATCTACAACGAACAAAGTCTCATTCGGTTGGATTGTGCTATGAACTGACTTGATCTCGATCATCATCTGCTCATCAATCGCCAAACGTCCAGCCGTATCCACTATCACTGTATCAAAACCATTCGATTTTGCGTAGTTGATTGCGTTGGATGCGATAGAAGTTGGATTTTTATTTTCAAGTTCCGTATAAACTTCAACATTGATTTGTCCACCAAGAACTTTCAGCTGATCGATTGCCGCAGGTCTGTAAACATCACAAGCCACCAAAAGTGGTTTCTTGCTTCGTTTTTGTTTCAGGTAATTTGCCAATTTTCCGGAGAAAGTCGTTTTACCAGAACCTTGAAGTCCAGCAATCAAAATAACACTTGGTTTCCCAGAAAGGTTGATTCCTTCTTGGCTTCCACCCATCAATTCCACCAATTCGTCGTGAACGATTTTCGTCATCAATTGTCCTGGCGTAAGAGAAGTGAGAACATTTTGTCCCAGCGCTTTATCTTGCACGCGTTTCGTTAGGTCCTTTGCAACTTTGTAGTTCACATCGGCATCTACGAGTGCACGTCGGATTTCTTTTACAGTTTCTGCAACGTTGATCTCAGAGATCTTTCCGCGACCGGAAATATTATGAAGCGCCTTATCTAGCTTATCTTGTAAACTGTTGAACATAACTTTGTGTAATATATTAAGGTTGCAAAAATAAGAAAATTTAAGCAAAGGGAACAGAGTCAGTCATCACTTATCAATCAACATTTATCATTTATTTTATTTGACTCCGTCGAACCTGAAGGTTTGGGCAGCTATTTCCGTCTTCCGCTCCCAATCTTTTTTGCAGACGATTTCCTTTTCAATAGAACCCGAGTTCACGCAAAAAAGGATTTCCGCTCAAGCCGGGCTGCAGATTCAATATAAAACGAACTTTGTCTAAATGTATAATGTTTGTTTTTTAAACTCGGTTCGATTTAGGAATTTTAAATTAAAAAGAAAGCCTTGTAAAGGCGACCTGTTAATAGAAATAAATTGACCAATGATAATCTAAGCTCCAGAGGAGCGACCTATAAAGACATTCATTTTTAATTTAAATATAAAAATAGTATTTCTTCAGATTGCTTTAATTATTTTAAGATCAGTATTACACAGATGTATTCATTGAAATATATTTTGATTTCCCAAATGCTTTTAACAGGTCGCTCCTACGGAGCTTTGCGTGTCGTGATCATTGGTTTCTATTAACGGTTCACCGCTCTGCGGTTTTAAATTTACGATAATATTCTTAACAAGATTTAGATCAACTAATCTTCTTTTCAAAACATCGAATCATAATCTTCCATCTTCCAACCTCAGACTTCAAACTTAAAATGTTTACTTTTGCAAAAATCAAATTTTGGAAGACAAACAAAACAATCCTTCGAATGCATTGCGGAAATATGGGAAATATTCTTCCGTGGTTTTCCAGATGTTGTTCATCATTGGGATTTCATTTTGGGGTGGACATCAGTTGGACCTGTATTTCGAAACCGGCTCCAATGTTTTGGTTTTGGTCATTGGACTCAGCGGACTTTGTCTTTCATTATACACAACATTGAAGAGACTCGAAATTTTAAATAAAGAAGAAGAAAATGAAAAACAAAAGTAACATCGTCATCAGTGTCATATTTTTCTTAACATTCATTATTCATTTCGCGATTTGGAAGTTCGTTTTCCATTTGGAAGAAGTCACAATCATCAAGTTTTATCTCTTCCTGAGCGTTATTTTTATGATGATGATTACGTTGCTTTTGATTATCAATAGGACAGTTCCTCAGTTTCTGGGAATGTCTGTCTTGGGACTTATTTTGGTTAAATTCGGCTTGATGTATTTGATTAAAAATAAGCTTCATTTTGATGAGATTCCCAATTTCAAATTCCATTTTATCATTCCATATTTTGTTCTAACTGCGTTGCTAACGTACTATGCGATACAGTTAATTAATTATGACAAAAAACAGTAAAATTATTCTTCCAAAGCAAAAAAATAGTCTATTTTTGCAAAACGAAAAAAAAATCTATCGATGCTAAAGAAAACAGCAATTTTATTTTACAGTTTATTCACGTTTGCAACGGCTTTCGCTCAACACGAAACTGTTGAAAACCAACACGGTAAGCCTGTGACTGAAACGCCTGCACTTTCTGAAAAAGATGAGAGAGCGAAAGTAGTGAAGGAATTTGTAGATCATCATATTCTGGATGCTCACGACGTTGCATTGATGGTGAAAGATGGTCATCACATCGGTTTTCCATTACCAATTATTATCTACGATGAAGGTTTTCATACTTTTATGAGTAATACGAAAGGCGTAGATGGACACGAGTTCATCCACGGTTCTCCAGTAGAAAGTAACGGTAAATTCTACACACTTCACCACGAAAAAATCTACAGAACAGACTCAAAAGGAACTTTGACTTTAGATGAAGCTCATCACCCAACGGAGAAAAGAGTTTTGGATTTATCTATCACAAAAAGTGTTTTGACAATTATCATCGTTGCAATTGTAATGTTGCTTCTTTTCGGAGGAATGGCGAGATCTTACAAGAAATCTTTGGTGCCATCTGGTGCTGCGAAATTCCTTGAGCCATTGATCATTTTCATTAGAGACGATATTGCTATTCCAAACATCGGACATAAGTACAAGAGATTTATGGGTTATTTGTTAACTGTATTTTTCTTCATCTTATTCTTGAACGTTTTAGGTTTGATGCCTTTCGGAATCAACGTAACTGGTAACATTGCGATTACATTCTTCTTGGCAATCTTAACTTATTTGATCACAACATTCTCAGGGTCGAAAGATTACTGGAAACATATCTTCTGGATGCCGGGCGTTCCTGTACCAATGAAGTTTATTATGATGCCAATCGAATTGTTGGGAACTTTGACAAAACCATTTGCATTGATGATTCGTCTTTTTGCGAATATGACAGCAGGTCACATCGTTGTAATGACGTTAATCGGTTCGATTTATATTTTCGAGAACTGGATTGCAGGTGTTGCATTTCCGTTCCTGACATTGGTTATTTATTTATTAGAAGTCTTAGTAGCATTTTTGCAGGCTTATATTTTCACAATGCTTTCCGCTTTGTTTATCGGAATGGCAGTGGAGGAGCACGATCACGATCACGCTCATTAATTAAATTAGAATAAAACAATTTTTAAATTATATACATTATGGAAATTCCTAGAATTATTGGTGCAGGTCTTATTGTACTAGGTGTAGGTATCGGTCTTGGAAAAATTGGTGCTGCTGCTCTTGAAGCGATCGCTAGACAACCAGAGCAATCTGGAAAGATCCAAACTGCTATGCTTATTGCTGCTGCACTTGTAGAAGGTGTTGCTTTCGCTGCGTTGTTCGCATCATAAGCCAAAAAACAAACATTGTTACAGCGGTTGGCTGTAGCAATGTTTTATATTTAAAAATTTTCAAAAAAAATTAATCTAACGATATAATGGAATTACTTCATCAGTTTTCATCAGGATTGTTTATCATCCAGTCCATCATTTTTTTAGCTTTGCTTTTCTTACTAGGAAAGTTTGCCTGGAAACCAATTCTTAAATCAATAGACGAGAGAGAAACATCTATCATCGATGCTCTTAATCAAGCTAAATTGGCTAAACAAGAAATGGCCCAGTTGAAAGAGGATAACGAAAGAATCCTTCGTGAAGCCAGAGCTGAGAGAGATGGTATCTTGAAAGAAGCTAGAGATATGAAAGATAAAATCGTAAATCAAGCTAAAGACAGCGCTAAAGTTGAAGGCGAAAAAATGATCGAAGCAGCTAGACAATCTATCCAAACTGAGAAAAATGCTGCTATGGCAGACATCAAAACTCAGATCGGAACTTTGTCTGTAAGCATCGCTGAAAATATCCTTAAAGAGAAATTGGACAACGATGGCGCGCAAAACGCTTTGGTAGAAAATATTCTTAACAAATCTAACCTTAACTAATCAGGATGTTAACATCTAAAGTAGCTAAAAGATACGCTCAAGGTCTATTGGATTTCACGCAGGAGTCTGGTAACACAGATGCTGTTTTCGGTGAGATGAAGGATATTGTGAAAATAATGTCTTCTTCCAAAGAACTGAATCAGTTTGTGAATACACCAATCATTGATGCAAAAAAGAAAGAAGCGATCGCTTTGGAGATCTTCAAAGATTTCTCTCAGGTTTCTAAGAACATCATCCGTTTGGTCATCAAACAAGGCAGAGAATCTCAGCTTAGAAATATCGCT
The DNA here is from genome assembly GCF_004365655.1 of Epilithonimonas xixisoli. Taxonomy (GTDB): domain Bacteria; phylum Bacteroidota; class Bacteroidia; order Flavobacteriales; family Weeksellaceae; genus Epilithonimonas; species Epilithonimonas xixisoli. Next base: position 141,046 of record NZ_SOEO01000001.1, read on the forward strand.
CAGGAATTCATCAATAAAGTAGAAGATATCAATGGAACTCAACGTATCTCTTTGGTAACAGCTTCTCCTTTATCACAAGAAAATATTCAAAAGATTATTACGGATTCCAAAATGGTAAATGTTTCTAACTATGATTTAGAAACTATTGTAAAACCAGAGATCTTGGGAGGTTATATCCTGAGAGTGGGAGATCAGCAGATCGATGCATCAGTAAGAACAAAACTTGGCAATATCAAAAAAGAATTTCAACTTAATTAAGAAAAAACAACCATATAATGGCAGAAATAAATCCGGCAGAAGTATCAGCGATACTGAAGCAGCAATTAGCAAATTTCGATACTCAATCTAACGTAGAAGAAGTTGGTACTGTTCTTACGATAGGGGATGGTATTGCTCGTGTTTACGGTTTAGAAAACGTACAGTACGGAGAATTGGTAAGATTCCAGGCTGGAGTTGAAGGTATCGTTCTTAACCTTGAAGAAGATAATGTTGGGGTTGCACTTCTTGGTGAATCCAAATTGGTAAAAGAAGGTGATACTGTAAAAAGAACAAACAGAATCTCTTCTATCAAAGTTGGGGAAGGAATGCTTGGTAGAGTTGTAGATACTCTTGGTAATCCTATCGACGGTAAAGGACCTATCCAAGGAGAACTTTACGAAATGCCATTGGAAAGAAAAGCGCCGGGAGTTATCTTCCGTCAGCCGGTAACAGAACCACTTCAAACTGGTATCGTTGCTATCGACTCTATGATTCCTGTAGGAAGAGGACAAAGAGAGTTGATCATTGGTGATAGACAAACTGGTAAAACAGTTGTGGCTATCGATACCATTATCAATCAGAAAGAATTCTATGATGCTGGGCAACCAGTATATTGTATATATGTTGCAATTGGGCAAAAAGCTTCAACTGTAGCGCAGATCGTTAAAACATTAGAGGACAAAGGTGCTTTGGCTTATACAGTAATTGTTGCAGCTAATGCTTCTGACCCAGTTCCAATGCAGGTTTATTCTGCAATGGCTGGTGCATCTATCGGTGAGTATTTCAGAGATACTGGTCGTGCAGCATTGATTGTTTATGATGATCTTTCAAAACAAGCGGTTGCTTACCGTGAGCTTTCTCTACTATTGAGAAGACCACCGGGACGTGAGGCTTATCCAGGAGACGTTTTCTACCTTCACTCAAGATTGTTGGAAAGAGCGGCTAAAATCATCAAAGATGATACGATTGCAGCTCAGATGAATGACTTGCCAGAATCTCTAAGGCCATTGGTAAAAGGTGGCGGATCTTTGACAGCGCTTCCAATTATCGAAACTCAAGCTGGTGACGTTTCTGCATATATCCCGACAAACGTAATTTCGATTACAGACGGTCAGATCTTCTTGGAGACAGACCTTTTCAACTCAGGAGTTCGTCCGGCGATCAACGTTGGGATCTCTGTATCCAGAGTTGGTGGTAATGCACAGATCAAATCAATGAAAAAAGTTTCTGGTACTCTTAAATTAGACCAGGCTCAATATAAAGAATTGGAAGCGTTTGCTAAATTCGGTTCTGACTTGGATGCTGCTACTATGGCGGTAATCTCAAAAGGAGAAAGAAACGTGGAACTTTTGAAGCAACCAGTGAACTCTCCACTTCCGGTAGAAAATCAAGTTGCGATGATCTACGCAGGAACTGAGAATCTATTGAGAAACATCCCTATCAAAAAGGTAAAAGAATTCCAGGTAGAATATGTGGATTTCTTGAAAAACAAACATCCAGAAGTAATGGCAGCTCTTAAGTCCGGGAAAATTGATGATCAATTGACTGGCGTTTTGAAGCAAGTAGCGACAGAACTTTCTGCGAAATACAACTAAAAAAGTTCAATGTTCAAGGATTCAAAATTAAAAGTTTTGAAACCTTGAACTTTTCAAACAATAATCTTTGAGCTAAAGAATGGCAAACTTAAAAGAAATACGAGGCAGGATTACATCTATATCTTCTACGATGCAGATTACAAGCGCTATGAAAATGGTTTCCGCAGCGAAACTGAAGAAAGCGCAAGATGCGATCGTAATGCTAAGACCTTATTCTGAAAAACTTCAGGAGATCATACAAAATGTAAGTGCGGCGTCTGATGCAGAGAACATCTCGGAATTTGCATTGGAAAGAGAAGTGAAAAAAGTACTTTTCATCACCGTGACTTCCAACAGAGGTTTGGCAGGAGCTTTCAACTCATCTGTGATCAAGGAACTTAATATCCAGTTTTCAGCTAATGAAAATGTAGAGATAGAAGTTTTGACAGTAGGTAAAAAGGCTTTTGATGCTGTGAGAAGAAACAAAACAGTTTACGAAAACCACAGTTCACTTTTCGACAATCTTTCTTTCGATCACGTTTCAAATATGACTGGGAAAGTAATGTCAGACTTCAAAGCAGGCAAATTTGATAAAGTCTATGTTGTTTACAACAGATTCATCAACGCAGCAACGCAGGAGGTAGTGACAGAGCAGGTTTTGCCAATTTCATCAGCTACAGAAGAGAAAACTGGCTCAGCAGATGTCAATGTAGATTATATCTTCGAACCGGGTAGAAAAGAGATTCTTGACGTGTTGATTCCAAAATCCATCAAAACTCAGATCTTCAAAGCAATTTTGGATTCCGTAGCATCAGAACACGGTGCAAGGATGACAGCAATGCACAAGGCGACCGACAATGCAGACGCACTTAGAAATGATTTAAAAATCTTCTACAACAAAGCAAGACAGGCAGCCATCACCAACGAAATATTAGAAATTGTTTCCGGAGCAGAAGCGCTCAAGAACAGTTAATAAAGATAAAGTTAAAGTTAGTAGTTAGTTATAAAAAGCATTGAGGGTCAAACTTCAGTGCTTTTTATTATTTACGGCGGTTTGTATTTTAATAATTTGGGCAGCTATTTCCGCCTTCCACTCCCGCTATTTTTCGCCTTTGCTTTTCCAGCCACAAAAAATGAGCTCCGTTCAAGTCGGGCTGCAGCTTCGCAAAGTTTAGACATTCAATATTCATCGACCTTTGTTGAAAGAAACGAAGCTTCGAAATATAGGTAGAAGAATAATTTATCAAGTTTATGTAAAGGTGCGAAGCTCCGAAATATTGTTTTTCTCCAACTTCTAAAATCTCACTTCTAACATCTAAATCGAAGTTAAAAAATTTATCTATCTTTGCAAAGATTGTATATAACAACATCTAAATGGATTCTGATAGTTTAGTCAAACTTCTCATAGCATTATTTCTCGTTCTTCTGAATGGCTTCTTTGTAGCCGCCGAATTTTCAATAGTAAAAGTACGTTACTCCCAAATCCAAATCAAAGCGGCAGAGGGAAATACAGTAGCGAAACAAGCGGAACACATCATCAAGAATCTTGATGCCTACCTCTCTGCAACACAGTTGGGGATTACACTTGCTTCCCTTGCCTTAGGTTGGGTAGGAGAGAGCGCATTGCACCATATCATAGAAGCCACATTCCATTCCCTGAATATTGAATTGGCCCAAGCTACAGTTACCACCATTTCTGTAGTTTGTAGTTTTCTATTGATCACCGTGATGCACATCGTATTCGGAGAATTGGTTCCAAAGTCTATTGCGATTAGGAAGTCAGAAGCAACAACGCTTTTCATTTCCTATCCGTTGCACATTTTTTACAATGTGTTCAGACCATTCATTTGGTTGATGAACTCATTGTCCAACGCATTCTTGAAATTAATAAAAATATTTCCAGCTTCGGAACACGATATCCACTCGACCGAGGAATTACAATTGTTGGTAAAACAATCGGCAGACAGTGGAGAAATTGAAGAAGAAAACTACGAGATCATCAAAAATGCATTCGATTTTACAGATCACAATGCGAAACAAATTATGATCACGAGACAGAATATCTCGTCCATTGATATCAATGATGATCCAGAAGATATCATCAACCAAATTATGGATAGTGGCTATTCCCGTATTCCTGTTTACGAAGGTTCTATTGATAATATTATCGGAATTTTCTACACAAAAGAAATCATTAGAGAATATATCAAAAGCAAAGGCCAAGTGACTCACGAGAGTTTGAGAGGCTTTATGAGAGAGCCATTCTTTGTGGTTGGAAGCAAGAAGATTTCTGATCTTTTGAAGGTTTTCCAATTGAAAAAGCAACATATTGCGATCGTTATCGATGAGTTTGGTGGAACCGAAGGAATCATTACGCTGGAAGATATTCTGGAAGAATTGGTTGGAGAAATCCAAGATGAGGAGGATGAAGAAGAAAAAATCGTAGATAAAGTGGGTGACAATGTTTATTGGGTGAAGGCGACTCAACCTTTGGACGAGATTAATGAGCAATTGCCTAAGAATATTCCGCCATCGGAAGAAGGAGAATATAACACGCTTGCAGGATTTATCTTGAATGAATTGCAAGATATTCCAGAAGAAAATCAAGAATTTGAATATGGTAATTATCATTTCAAAATCTTGAAAATGCAAAACAAAAGTGTAGAGTTGGTCGAACTTATTTACAATAAACCATTTCTAGAAGATATTACCGACGAAATCACTGAATAAAAAAACAACGTTATGAAAATCTACAACAACAGATCTTATGACGAACCAAAACGCCAGTACGAAGAGGAAGTATTGGTGATGGAGCTGGAAGATGAAGTTTATAAAATTGTCCTTCACAACGATGATGTCAACACCTTTGATTTTGTAATCGAATGTTTGATTGAAATCTGCGAACACACCTTGGAACAGGCAGAACAATGCACAATGCTGGTTCATTACAAAGGGAAATGCACCGTAAAAACAGGAGCGCTTGAAAAATTAAAACCAATGCATCAGGCATTGCTTGATAGAGGTCTTAGTTCCGAAATAGTATAAATTAAAACGATTGCTTTGGCGATCGTTTTTTTGTTTTAACTGAACTTCTGCCTCGGTAAATTAATCTCGTGAGCCTGTGGATAGGGCTTTCGGGAAGTCATACTCACATCTTCTCTGATTTGCTTGTGGATATCATATTGCTTTTCTTTGTCATAAGCATAACGTGGGTCAGGAATCATCGGCATCTTTGCCATCTTATGAATTGTAATGGTCGGGAAATGATAATCTACTTCCACCGTTCCCAGCAAAAGATAGCAACCGCCACCCTGAAATTGATATTTTTCCAAACTATCCGGAAAGTGTGCCGTGTCAAAATAATCGCCATTCAGATCAACCCAAGTTCCGAAAAACATTGCTCCCTTTTTGGTTGGAACGTGTTTTCTGGAAATCAAATAAGCCAGCATTTTGACCTGGTTTTTATGAAACTTCAGCAAATCTTTCACAAAAACATTGCCTCGGAATTTGGTTTGTAATAAGTCAAATGGACTGCACGAAACAGGAAATCCAATAATTTCAACTTCATCAAAAGCATCTTCAAACTGTTTTCGTTTCAATTCCGGAAGTTTAAAGTCATTGGCTGGTTCATCGAAAAGGGCAATATTTCTGTTTTCAATTTTATAATTAATTAATAGCAATCTTGCTTCTACCAACAATTCGTTTTTAGGCTTTCCCGTAAATCTGAACGCACCTATGAAGATCAATATTTGAATGGTTTCAATCCCAATCGGAATGCGTTTGATAAAGTTTTCTAATGATTTATAATCACCGTTTTTATCCCGTTCTTCAGAAATAAGTTGAGCCACTTTTGTTTCCAGCGATTGCAGAACCATAAAACCCAGATAGATTTCTTTTCCTTTGAGAATCGTTTGATAGTCGCTGTTATTCACGCAAGGATTCTGAACATCGGCACCAGACATTCTGGCTTCGTGGATGTAAACTTCCGTCCGATAAAAACCACCTTGATTATTGATGACCGAAACCATAAATTCCAGCGGATAATAAACCTTCAAATACAAACTCTGATAACTTTCCACTGCATAAGATGCCGAATGCGCCTTACAAAAAGAATAGCCCGCAAAAGATTGAATTTGCCGGAAAGCTTCCGCAGTCATCTGCTCCGAATGTCCTTGTTCTTTACACTTTGCAAAAAAATTGTCTTTAACTTTATTAAGTTGTTGAATCGACCTTTCCTTTCCACTCATCGCCCGTCTCAAAATGTCGCCATCTGCGTGAGAAAGTCCACCAAAATACTGAGCAATTTTTATCACATCTTCCTGATAGACCATAATGCCGTAAGTTTCCTTCAGATTTTCCTCAAACACCGGATGAAAATATTCGAACTGATTCGGATGATTGTGCCGGAAAATATATTCTCGCATCATTCCACTTTGCGCAACGCCTGGTCGAATGATGGAGGAAGCGGCAACCAAAATTCTATAATTATCACATTTCAATCGTCTCAATAAGCCACGCATTGCAGGACTTTCGATGTAAAAACAGCCAATTGTTTTGCCAATCGCTAAATATTCATTACAAACAGATTCGTCCTTCGAAATCGTAGTGTCCCGAATATCAATCTCAATTCCTCTGTTTTTTTTGATTAATTCTACGGTGTCGTTGATGGTTCCCAAACCTCTTTGCGAGAGAATATCGAGTTTTTCAAGTCTCATATCTTCTGCAACATCCATATCAAATTGAGCAATAGGAAATCCTTTCGGTGGCATTTCTAAAGCAGTAAAATTGGTGATAGGTTCTTCTGAAATTAAAATCCCACAAGCGTGCATACTTCTTTGATTTGGAAATTTTTCCATTAATTTCCCATAATCTTGAACGAGTTTTACAATAGAATTTCTGTCGTGTGTTTCCATAGGTTTCCCAGCCAAATCGTCTAATTCTTCTTTGGGCAAACCAAAAGCTTTTCCCACTTCCCTGAAAATCGATTTATATTTAAATTCTACATTCGTTCCGCAAAAAGCCACATAATCTTTTCCGTATCGTTTAAAAATATATTTCAATATGTCATCTCTGTTTTGCCAGCTCCAATCGATGTCAAAATCAGGTGGTGATTTTCTGTTAAGGTTAAGGAATCTTTCAAAGTAAAGGTCAAGTTCTAAGGGACAAATGTCTGTGATTCCAAGACAATAACTCACAATGGAGTTAGCACCGCTACCTCTTCCAACGTGCATAAATCCCATTTGATTACTGTAGCGAACAATGTCCCAAGTAATCAGGAAATAGGAGCAAAAATTAAGGTCATCAATTACTTTAAGTTCTTTCTCAACCCTTTTCTCCGCTTCTGCGTGATTCAAACCGTACCTTTTTTTTAATCCTAAATGTGCTAATCTACTGAGCATTTTTACATCTGTTATCTTTGATTTTGTGTAGGACTGTTTGTTTCTTACTTTTTTAAAATCAAATTCAAAACTACATTCAGCGAGAATTTTTTTAGTGTTATTAATGATTTGTGGATAATGTTCAAATGATTTTATTAAATCGATTTCCGCTTTGAAATATTCCGATTTTCTGCAAATGTCATCTTCAGAAAGTTTTGAAATCAAAGTATTGCCGTCAATCGCTCTTAGGATTCGGTGAAGATTATATTCCTTTTTTGTGCTGAAAGTGATAGGCTGAAGAACAACCATTTTGTTAATTCTATCTTTAAATTCCGGTCGAATCAAAATATTTAATTCCTCTTCACGGATTCCAATGAATTCATTTTCTTTTAGAGTTTCAGGAATATTTTGAATTGGATAAATGACAAATACTTGATTGTAATTTGGTGCTGTTTCAGAAAGTTCAATGCCGTCGCAATTATATTCAGTTAAAACTTTATTCACTTCTCCAATTCCGCTGAATTCCTTTGCAATTGCAATGTAAAGTAATCTGTTTTCTTTTCTCACTTCAATACCGGCAATCGGTTTTATTCCAGCTTTTTCACATACTTTTTTAAAATCATAAATAGCCGTCACGGTATTAATATCGGTCAAAACTAATTCTTTAATGCCAAGTTCGGAAGCTTGATAAATTAATTCATCAATTGATAAAGTGCCGTAACGAAGGCTGTGAAAAGAATGACAGTTGAGATACATTTAATTAAAATTTTAAAAAATTATTTACCGAAATCATAACCGGAAGCTCGCCCAAGCACGTCTTTTCCGAATCGGTTTTTAAGGTAATCCATCGTCTGGTAAAGGCTCATCTGTTCTTCGGTATCTTCAAAAAGATTCATCTGGTGATTGCCGTGAACCAAATCTGTGAAACGCAAACCAACGAGTCTGATTCGCATTCTCCTCGTATAAACTTTGTTGAAAAGTTCCAGCGCCACCCTTGACAAAGTGTGGTCGGCAGACGTGTAAGCAATTTTGTGTTGCTTGGTTTCCGTATCGAAATTGGAATACCGGATTTTGATGACGACCGTGGAAGTCAGCCATTTTTCCTGTCTCAATTGATAAGCTAACTTTTCTGCCATTCCAGAAATCAACCGTTTTATTTCCAGAACGTCAATGGAATCGGTTGCAAAAGTCCGTTCGGAAGAAATTGATTTTTTTTCAGAATAAGGAACGACTGGATTTTCATCAATGCCGTTCGCCTTTTTCCAAAGTTCTTTTCCGTTTGCGCCAATCATTTGTTGAAGGACCAAAACGGGCATTTCGGAAAGTGTGTGAATGGTTCGTACGCCAATTCTCGAAAGAAGTTGAAAGGTTTTATCGCCAACCATCGGGATTTTTTTGACGGAAAGTGGATTCAAAAATGGCTGGATTTCTGTTTCCCTGATTTGAAATTTCCCTTCAGGTTTCGATTCTCCCGTTCCGATTTTTGAAACGGTTTTGTTATTAGATAAAGCAAAACTTATCGGAAGTCCAGTTTCATTTTTCACCGCTGATGCAATTTCTTTGGTCCATTGATAACAGCCAAAAAATTTGTCCATTCCGGTCAGGTCAAGATAAAATTCATCAATGCTCGCTTTTTCCATCAATGGCACTTTGTCCTGAATCACTTCTGTGACCAAATGAGACATTTTAGAAAAATTCTCATAATCGCCTTTTACCACTTTTGCATCGGGACAAAGTCTGAGCGCCATTTTGATTGGCATCGCAGAACGAACACCAAATTTCCGTGCTTCATACGAGCAAGAAGCCACCACGCCACGGTCGCCACCACCTATTATGAGTGGAATTCCGTTGAGTTCTGAGTGGTTCAGTCTTTCGCAGGAAACAAAAAACGTGTCCAAATCCATATGTACAATTGCTCGATTCACGTGACAAAATTAGTTACATTTTAAAACAAAATGATTACATTTGTTGTTACAAATTATAACAATGTCAATTTTTTCAGATAACATCAGGTTTTTGAGAGCAAAGAAAATGACGACTCAACAAGAGTTGGCAGATACTTTAATTATTACAAGGTCGAGATACGTTTCGTATGAAGATGGACGTTCTGAACCGCCGTATGACGTTCTCATTACAATGTCGAAGTTCTTCCATATCAGCATCGATTTGTTGTTGACAGTGAATATTAGAAAGTATCCTTTGGAAGAAATGATGAATCTACCAGACAACAGAATCGTCCTACCAATCATAGTTGATAATTTGGGAAATAACAGCATCGAAATCATTCCTCAAAAAGCATCAATGGGTTATTTGTCAGGTTACAGCGACCCGGAATATATCGAAAGTCTTCAGAGAATATCATTGCCTTTTTTGACGAATGGAAAATACAGAGCTTTTCCTGCGCAAGGCGATTCTATGCCACCTTTCAAAGATGGCTCGTTCATCATCGGAAAATATGTGGAAGATATTGAGGATTTGAAAGTCAATAAAAGCTATGTTTTTGTGACTTTGAATGATGGGATTTCTTACAAACGATTCAAAGGTCAAAAGAAAAAAGCCATCGAGGTTTCGGCGGACAATTCTTTTTACAAGCCTTATGAGATTCCGCTCAGCGAGATTGTGGAAATCTGGCAATATGCGTCGGGGATTTTTCCTGAAGATTTTGAACCTGATAATTTTGATAATTATAATTTGAAAGATATGTTTTTGGAAATCAGAAAAGATATCAAAGAGTTGGACAACAAGGTTTCGAATTCCAAATAAATTTTAAAAATGTACAGTACAGAGATGCAACTCAGTTTGTTTGATGCAGGCGAATATTACCAATTTCCGACCGAGTTATTGGATTATACCGAACATTTTTTGTCTGAGGAAAGAGCAACGGAAATCGAAAAAATACTCATAGAAACAGTGCCTTGGAAACAAAGCACGCAAAAAATGTTTGATAGAGAAGTCCTGACGCCACGTCTGACAGCTTGGTACGGCGACGATGAAAAATCTTATCATTTGGGTGGTAATGAATTCAGTGTGAATGCTTGGACTCCGGAACTTTTAGGCTTGAAATATAAAATCCAGAAACTGACGGGTCATCAATTCAATTCTGTTTTGCTCAATTTTTACAGAGATGGAAATGATTCTGTGGCTTGGCATCGCGACAAGGAAAGCGAATTAGGAAACCGTCCTGTCATCGCATCAGTTAGTTTTGGGCAAGTGAGGAATTTTGATTTTCGGAAAAAGGATAATCATCAGAACAAATATACTTTGCCACTTCAACACGGTTCATTGTTGATTATGAAAGGAGATTTGCAGACGAATTGGGAACATCGGATTGCGAAATCTACCAGACCAATGAAACCTAGGATTAATTTGACTTTTCGGAATATCCGTGAGTTGTAAATAAATTATATAAAAAAACCGATTGAATTGTCAATCGGTTTTTTGTTTATTTAGAATTTCACATTGAAGATTTTCTCTTCGCCATTTCGTTTTACAGTCACTGGATGTTCTTCGCCAGCTTTTATTTTGGAGAGACAGTCCATATAAGAATAGACTTCTTTCACTTCGCAAGTTCCTATTTTTGTAAGAACATCACCTTGCAGGATTCCTGCATTGGCGGCCGGTCTGTTATCGATAACGCCATCAATGCCCATCCCGTCTTTACTGTCAGCATAATTTGGCATAATTCCCAAGCTTACTTTATATTTCGGAACTGCTTTGGTTGCTACAACTTTGGTTTTTACAAACGGAATTTCTTTTTCATTTCCTAAAGCATTCGCTAAATCAAAAACATAATTTGCAATTACTGTTCCTCCAGAATAATTAATCTTGTCCGAATCATCAGTCGGTTTGTGATAATCGTTGTGCGTTCCTGTGAAAAGGAAAAGAACAGGAATGTCTTTCAAATAAAAAGAAGTATGGTCGCTTGGTCCAACACCAGATTCGTCCAAAGCGATATTAAATCCTTCCGGCTTATATTTTTTTACCAAGTCGGGTAGGATAGGAGAGGTTCCAACACCACCAACGGTTAAATCTTTTTTATCATTAAGTCTTCCAACCATATCCATATTGATCATAAAAACAGTATTCGGATAGGTGGTTTTGATAGTTTCTGCTAATTTCTTGGAACCCATCAATCCATCTTCTTCGCCTGAGAATAATGCGAAAACGTAATTTGCATTTTCCTTTGTTTTATTTTGAGAGAACATTCTTGCCAACTCCAAAACTGCTGCAGTTCCGGAGGCGTTATCGTCTGCACCATTGTGGATTTGTCCAGCCGAATTTGCTAATGTAGAATTGTGATGTTCATTAAGTCCCAAATGGTCGTAATGCGCACCGATTACAATGGTTTTGTCAGCTTTGTTATCCAAAACTGCAATCACGTTTTTACCTTTTACAGGTGTAGATGTTTTATCGTCGTGTGGATTTAGTTTGACGCTGTATTCAAAATTCTGGATGAATTCTTTTCCTTCATAAGGTTTCAATCCTAATTTTTTGAACTCGGCGGAAAGATAGTTTGCGGCTTTTGTCTCGCCTTCGGAACCTGTCAATCGGCCTTGCAATTCGTCAGAAGCTAAGTAATAGATGTGCTTTTTTAAATTGTTTTCATTGGCTTGTTCTAAACGAGAAGTTTTTTCCTGAGAAAAATATAATGCAGAAACTCCTATTAGAGAAAGTGTTGATAGTTTTTTTAAATAGGTTTTTGATAAAAACATATAGTCTAATTTTTATTAAGAACAAATATAAACTTTTTCGTGCTATTTCATCTTCCAATATTTATCATAAAAAATCCTAAGAATTATCTTAGGATTTGTATTGTTAATATCGATATTAATTTATTCAATAATAATCTTTTTGGTTACTTTTTCATTGTCTATGATGATAGTTCCGAGATAAACGCCAGGCTTCAAATTAGAAATATCTATCTGATTGGTATTCTGTTTTGTTATGATAATCTGACTTCCACTCATATCGGTCAATTCAAATGTAAAATGTTTTGAGGCATTATCCATTTTCAAATTTAAAACACGCTTTGCTGGATTAGGATAAAACTGCACAGACTCCAACGTTTTTGAAGTCTCGTCCACAGCTAAAGTCGTTTTAGAAGCCACGGAAAAATGTTGGATTGCTCCAACTGCCGCTGTGCCTACGTTTTTCACATAAACGGGATCCATATTTATCAAAAGGTCATTTGCTGTGTGGACATAAGGATTGTTGTAGCCACCTTCATATTCAAAATAGCCCGTGATGATCTCTCCATTTTGCTGAAAAGGAACATAGTCTGTATTCTCTGCCGGATCAAAATCAACAGCTAATGTTGAGTACAGCGTGGTGCAATTTGCCAATTCCTGAACCGCAATTGCCGCCGCTGCATTATTGCTCGATGGGGAACTTTGGTCTTTGTCGTGATAAAGTTTGTTGTTGGTTCTGTTTTTCAGTCCACCAACTTGATCCAGATTCACAACTACCTTGATGTCCATCTTCGGAGAGGTTCCGTTCACGACCTGTGACACATATCTGGAGCTTCCCAAAAGTCCTTGTTCCTCACCAGAAAAATGGATGAACTTGATAGAATAATCTGTTGGAACATCTTTCAAAATTCTTGCGATTTCCAAAATGATAGACGTTCCGCTTCCGTTGTCATTAGTCCCAGGACCATTGATGGAATCGAAATGCCCACATACAATCACAAATTTATTAGGGTAAAGCGTTCCCGTTTTCGTTACGATCAGATTTTTGGAAGAAAGATTGTTTGCTGTCCAGGAGTGTTCCTGGAAATTTGCAGTGGTGTAACCAAGAGCTGTGTATTTGTTCTTAAGCCAATTGAAGGCATTTGTGTTTTGCGTTGTTCCAGTTCTCTTCACACCGAGGTTTTCAAACTCTTGCAAATACGTATTAATGTTGGTTTGAGAAACTTGATCGGCTCTATCTTTATAAGCCTGAATAAAATTCTGGGCATCTACAAATTGAAGAGACGTCAATAAAATTAGTGAACTAATATATTTTTTGAACATTATTTTGATTAATTTCAGCAAAAATAAAAAAATCCCGAGATATTTCTCAGGATTTTATATTGATAACAAAGATTTGTAATTATTTTACTTGATCTACAACAGCTTTGAAAGCTTCTGGATGATTCATTGCAAGATCTGCAAGAACTTTTCTATTTAGCTCGATGTTGTTTTTCTTAAGAGCTCCCATAAACTGAGAGTAAGATAATCCGTGCTCTCTAGCACCCGCGTTGATACGAGTTACCCAAAGGCTTCTGAAACTTCTTTTCTTTTCTTTTCTACCGCGGTAAGCATATTGCATTGCTTTTTCAACGGCATTTTTAGCTACAGTCCAAACATTTTTTCTTCTACCGAAAAAACCTTTAGCCTGTTTCATTACTTTTTTTCTACGCGCTCTAGACGCTACAGAATTTACTGATCTTGGCATAATTTAAATTGTTTTTTTGAAATGTGCGGAATCGAAAATAATTGATAAATGATAATTGATGAATGATATTTTTCCCCAATTCTCAAACTCTCAAATCCTCATTCTCTTAGTTGCTCCATTTCAGGGTTAATTGTTGAATTTTTTTGAATTCTTATAAACCGAAATGATTTATAAAAACTACTTTAACGCTAATTGACGTAGAACGCTTTTCTTGTCCACTTCTGCAACGTAAGAAGTTTGCGTCAGATTTCTCTTTTGCTTAGTTTCTTTCTTTGTCAAGATGTGGCTTTTGAAAGCACCTTTTCTTTTGATCTTTCCGGTTCCGGTAAGAGCAAAACGCTTTTTAGCACCTGATTTCGTTTTTAATTTTGGCATTGTTTTGCTTTTTATGTTTTGTTATCAATATCTATTTTAATATTCCTAAACGTAATTAAGAATAATAGTTTGCAAAACTACAAAAAAATTCTGAAACTGTGGCTGTAAAATCTGTGTTTGATTTGATTAATTCAAAATACAAAAAACCTCAAAAACGAATTTGAGGTTTTATATAGAAATCGAATTATATCAATATTATTTTGCAGGCTTCTTAGGGCTCATCATCATAATCATTCTTTTTCCTTCTAGCTTAGGAAGCTGATCTACTTTCCCAACATGCTCAAGATCTTGGGCAAGTTTCAAAAGAAGAATTTCTCCTTGGTCTTTGAAAATGATAGAACGTCCTTTGAAGAAAACGTAAGTTTTCAATTTAGAACCTTCTTCCAAGAATTTTTCAGCGTGCTTTTTCTTGAAGTCATAATCGTGATCATCTGTCTGAGGACCAAATCTGATCTCTTTTACAACTACTTTTACTTGCTTCGCTTTTAGCTCTTTGGTTTTCTTCTTTTGCTCGTACAAGAATTTTTTATAATCCAAAATACGAGAAATGTAAGGCTCTGCTTTATCAGAAATTACCACAAGATCAAGCTCTTGCTCTCTTGCAATTTCTAAAGCTTTAGACAATGGATAAACTCCAGGTTCTACATTTTCTCCAACCAAACGAATTTCCCTTGCGCGGATTTTATCGTTGATTTGATGAAGGTCTTCTTGGACTGGACGTCTCATCGGACCTCTGCTGTTGTTTCTTTTTAGTGCTATGGTTTTAAATTTTAAAATTAATAATTTGTTCTAAGGCTTATTGGTTTGCTCCCAATTCAAATGCTGGTTTTGCCTGCTCTTTGAAATAAGTAATGAAGTCTTCTACTTTCATTTCTCCCAAATCACCTTCGCCTCTTCTTCTTACAGAAATCGTACCGTTATTTTCCTCGTTCTCACCTACGATAAGCATAAATGGTAACTTTTTCAATTCGGCATCACGGATTTTCTTTCCCGTTTTCTCGTTTCTGTCGTCAATCAATCCGCAAATATCGTGAATTTCCAATGATTCTGAAACTTTTTTTGCATAATCTGAATATTTTTCACTGATCGGCAAAATAGTAAACTGCTCCGGACTCAACCAAAGTGGGAAATCTCCCGCTGTATTTTCTATCAAAATCGCAATGAAACGTTCCATAGAACCAAACGGCGCTCTGTGAATCATTACTGGTCTGTGCTTCTCGTTATCGCTTCCGTTGTACCAAAGGTCAAATCTTTCCGGCAAATTGTAATCTACCTGAATTGTTCCCAACTGCCAGCTTCTTCCCAACGCATCTTTTACCATAAAGTCAAGCTTCGGACCGTAGAAAGCGGCTTCACCATATTCAGTTACAGTTTTTAGACCTTTAGCTTTCGCCGCTGTTACAATGGCGTTTTCTGCTTTTTCCCAGTTCTCATCGGAACCGATATATTTGTCTCTGTTTTCTTTGTCTCTTAATGAAATTTGAGCCGTAAAATCAGCAAATCCAAGTGAACCGAAAACATAAAGTACAAGGTCAATCACTTTTTCAAATTCCTGCAATAACTGGTCTGGCGTACAGAAAAGGTGCGCATCATCTTGAGTAAATCCACGAACTCTCGTCAAGCCGTGCAATTCTCCAGACTGCTCATATCTGTAAACTGTACCAAATTCAGCATAACGCTTTGGCAAATCTTTATAAGACCATTGTTGAGCCTTATAAATTTCGCAGTGGTGCGGGCAGTTCATTGGTTTTAATAAAAACTCTTCACCTTCATTAGGTGTTTTGATGGGTTGGAAACTATCCTCGCCATATTTTTCCCAGTGTCCTGAAGTGATGTATAATTCTTTCGCTCCAATGTGCGGAGAAATCACGAATTCATAACCTTGTTTTTTCTGAGCTTTGGAAAGGAATTCTTCTAATTTTTTTCTAAGCGCAGCTCCTTTTGGCAACCAAAGTGGAAGTCCGGCACCAACTTTTTCTGAAAATGCAAAAATTCCTAATTCTTTACCCAATTTTCTGTGGTCACGTCTTTTAGCTTCTTCAAGTCTTTCAAGATATTCTGTCAGTTCTTTTTGTTTAGGAAAAGAAATACCATAAACTCTTGTCAGCTGAGGATTTTTCTCATCGCCTCTCCAATAAGCTCCGGCTGCATTCAATATTTTTACAGCTTTTACAATTCCTGTTGATGGGATGTGTCCACCTCTACAAAGGTCTGTGAAGTTATCGTGGGTCACAAAAGTAATTTCGCCATCGGGCAGATTTTCAATCAATTCTGTTTTGAAAGGATTGTCTGCGTATTCTTTTAGTGCGTCAGCTTTGGAAACTTCACGTAGGTTGAAAGTAGAATTTTTCTTAGCATTTTCTAAGATTTTCTTTTCCAGTTTTTCGAAGTCTTTTTCAGACAATGGTTCTCCTCCGAAATCTACATCATAATAGAATCCGTTAGCGATTGCAGGCCCAATTGTAAGCTTTGCATCAGGATAAAATTCCATAATTGCCTGAGCCAACAAGTGAGCAGAAGAATGCCAGAATGCTTTTTTACCCATATCGTCATTCCACGTCAAAAGTTGCACTGTAGAATCCTCCGTTATCGTGGTTTCTACTTCTGTCTGTTGTCCGTTTACGATGGCAGAAATGGTGTTTCTTGCCAAACCGTCACTGATACTTTGCGCAACTTGAAGTGGCGTAACTGCTCCTTCATATTCTCTGATGCTACCATCAGGAAGTGTAATTTTTAGCATAATGGTTTAAAAAATAATGTGTGCAAATTTACGAAATTTCACTCATATCACAATGTTGTATTTTTTGTGGAATCATTTCATTAAATCAAAAAAAATAAGAGCCGAAAATCAGCTCTTATCATATTGATGTAAAATTAAATTAGAATATTCTGGATTAATCTTTTTTACCAAGCGAATCCATCTTGTCCACCATTCCTTGTTCTGGCGTATTAGAAGGCGTTCTTTCATCTGTAAAGTAAAGATCATTTTTTGCCTTTGCAATGATTCTTGCTCTTTTACTTTCGGATATTGGATATTCGTTTGGCGTGTCGGGATATTTGTCTGCAAGGTAAGTTCTTGTTTTTTCTTCCACATCTATCGCACCGTTGTCATCCAATATTTCTTTAGCCGCGTTGGCATCCTCTTCGGTTTCTGTATAAACGGAAATCGTGCTGCTGTCGATACTTGCATATTCGTAGCGATCTCTTTCTACCGTGTCTCTGTCAAATAGCCAATCGAAAAAGCTGGCTTTTCTGTCTGTGTCGATTTTTTCGAGTGCTTCTACTTCGGATTTGGAAATGCTGTAATCATATAATCCAGCTTCTTCCAATTTTGTGATCACATTCCTGCTTTCTGCGTCGTTTGGGAAAATCCCAATAATAGTGTAAGACATAATAATATTTTTTGGTGGTTAAACTTATTTGTATCAACCAAACAAAAATTGTGGCAGAAAAGTAATTGGAAATGATTTTAACATATTTTATTATTCTAATAGATAAAAAAACCTTCCGAAAATATCGGAAGGTTCACGTTAACTCCTAAAAAAACATAATGGGTAATTATGACTAAAATTTTTAACTGATTTTAAAACCCAATCCATCGGGCTCATCAGCAATCCAATTTTCGTGGTGGTGATGTCTTCTGCTATTGGTAAAGAATAGATTGTTTTTCGCTTTCGCAATGATTTTTGCATTTCGGCTTTCGGAAATCACGTATTCCCGATGAGCATTAGCATAATTTTCAGTCATATAATCCTGAGTTGTTTCCTCTACATTCACAGCGCCATTGTTGTCCAGAATATCTCTCACGATGTGTGCGTCTTGCTCGGTTGGCAGATGTACGGTGATCGTGTTGTGGTCTATACTTGCATATTCGAATCGGGCTTTTTCCAAATGATTGTCATCAAACAACCAATTCCAAAACCCATTTTTCTTCTCAATATCTACATTTTTAGTCATTTCTTTTTCAGAATGAGAAACACTATAATCGTAGTAACCAGCATTTTCTAATTTTAAAAGGACCTTGTCTGCTTCCGCCTGATTGCGGAAAAGCCCTACAACAATATAAGACATAGCTGTAATGTTTTTGATGAAACGAAATTTAAAGAACACATTCGGAATCGAATTTTTATCTTCGAATTCCTAATGTTAAATATACATTAAATTTATTAAATAAATAAGCCTTTCAAAAAAAATGAAAGGCTTATTGAATTTTCTGCAAAAAAATCTACTTTTCTGTGTTGTCTGTTTTTCCATCTTTGTTCACGTTGGAACTTTTGTCGATGTCTTTTTTATCGATGTCAGGCGGATTTTTTTTATCCGAAGCTGCTGGAATGTTTTTGAAATCTTCGGTCTGTTTTTTCTGCTCTGCAGAATTGTTGTTTTCTTGTTTTTTATCTGGATTCATAACAACTGTATTTATAATTCATTTGAAGGAAAAGTGTTGGTCTTATCTTCAATAGAATAATGCAAGGCTTTTGCCAAAACGAAAATATCGTTGAGATTCTCTTTCAACTGTTTTTGGCTCTGCTGTTTCAAACTAGCCTGATTCACACTTTTTGTCATATTTTTCTTAGCAGATTCCATCACGCCGTTGATTTCTTTTTGGGAAAACCGATTGATGGCGTAATCGTCCATAAAGTGGATTTTCACATCTGGGAAAATTTTGATTTCAGGCTGAGGGATTTCTTGTAGAATCAATTTTTTATTAATTGTATCAACATCGATTTTCATCCGTTTCAAATCGTATGAAACTTGTGCTTTTGCAGTGGTGTAAAGAACCATTTCTCTCGGAAGAATGTCAAACCCTGCAACTGTAGCCGCAGAACTTTTGTGAGTCTGAAAGCTGGAGAAATCTTGTTCCAAAACCACCATTTTGTTCATCTTCTGGATTTGATTTGTAATCAGATAATAATCTTGATTTACCAAAGCGCCATCTTCTTTTTTGTTGCAACTTCTCCAAGACAAGAATATGAAAACCGTCAAAATGATTCCGAAAAAGAAAGAAAGTAAACCTGTGTATTTTATCATTGATTTTGAATTTGTCAGCAATGTTTAAACGTGGAATCTTATGCAGCCCCACTTGAGTGGAAATCCTTTTTTGTGGCTGGATAAGCCAAGGCAAAAAGATTGGGAACGGAAGGCGGAATAGCTGCCCAAATTATTATTTAAATAAACCTGAATTATTATCTTTTTTCAGAATGTTAAGCAAATCTCTTTCCAAATATCCAGTTTCTGGCATTTCTGTGATTCTTCCAATTTCTTTGCCATATTTTTTAACAATGATGGTCGGGACTCTGGTCACGTTATAGATGCCTTCTTCGCCAGCTGGAGATTCTTTTTTGCGGTTGACGCCGATGATTTGCATTTTGTCTGTGTTGTACTTCAAAGCGTCCAAAATCTTAATCAATCTTGGGAATTCTCTGTGGCTGTCTTCGCACCAGCTTCCCACGAAAACGACTAAACTGTAACTGTTGAGTTTTTCTTTTTTCAGTTCTGAGAGGCTTGTCTGGTCAATTTGATAACGATTGTACTCTTCATCAAACCAAGTTTTGAAAGGTTCTTTTTTGAACTGGTCAAGCGTTTGAGTTCCAAGCAACATTTTGCCATCGTTTTTAGACTCAACTTCACGGTTGACGATGACTCTTTCTGCGCAAGAATTAATGCTTGTCAATACAATGATTCCTAATAATATTGAAATTTTTTTCATCCTTAGTTTTTTATTTTAATAGAGAAGCGATGTCTGCCGCAGAGTAATATTTGTTCTTCAAAACCTTGTTGTCTGCAACGCGGTGAACATTGTATTTGTCGCCAGATTTTTCATAATAAGCATCGGTTCCTTTGGCTTTGTAGAATTCTACAGTTTCCTGAGCCTGAACTTCATTATCACAAGCTTTCGACATATTAGAACGCTGAACTTCATTGAACAATTCCACGAATTTCTCTCCCAAGCCAAACTCCAAAACAGCACCGCTCAAAACATATTGCAAATCGCAAAGTGCGTCTGCAACTTCCACAAGGTCATTGTCTTCGATGGCTTTTTTCAACTCGTCCAATTCTTCTTGCAAAAGGCTAACTCTCAAAGCGGTACGCTCTTTTGAAGGAATCTGAGGCGTGTCAAGAATTGGCGCGTTGAAGGTTTTGTGAAATTCGGCTACCTGATTCAGGCTATCTAATTTTTCCATTGTTTTTCTAAAATTTTAACAAATATAAAAAATGCCGTCCAAGGAGACAGCATTTATAAAATTAAAATGTTTTTTGAGTTAGATTTTAATTGATGATATGGAGTTTTGTAAACTGAATATTCTGCAATTCATTCATTTCTTTGCCTTCTAACAAGAATTGATTTAATACTTTAAATTCAGCACTTCTACCTGCGATTTTCATAATTAAATCTTTCTTAAAGTTTCTAATTACATAATTGTCAAGAGATGATTTTAAAACAATAAAGAAATTATTTTCACTAAAATTTCTAGAAATTTCCAGATTTCTATTCATTTCAATATATTCATCTGGAAAATTTATTTTATTGAAAATTTTGCGAGTTAAAATTATTGGTAAATAAATCAAGAGTAATTTTGCATATTTCTCAGGAATTCTTTTCTCAATAAATTTCGAAATTATATTTTCATCATTTTCATTGATGCCAATATTATCCCAAGTATTAATTGCTTGAACAAAATATAAATGGATTCTTTCGTTTTCAGTTGTCATATTTCAAAATTACTTCAATCGTTCCAATACTCCTTTCCGTTTCACAATATTTTTATAATCCCATTGGATATTTATTGATTTTTCCAGCCAACGTTCCAAATCATCTTTATTAATCTCATTCCAATCATTATAAAATATCGAAGCATCTTGGAATTTCTCACCTTCAACATTCAGTTGTGATTCATCGAAAGATTTTCCACTCCAAAACATCAATCGAATTCCCCGTTTTTGTTTGCTGTATCCAACAATCGGATTTCCATTCAAAAACCAAACGGGATGAGCGTGCCAAATCTTATTCTCAGCTTCAGGAAGATGCTTGTAAATTTCTTCTGAAAGAATATTTGCAATCTTTTCATCTTCTACTTCAAGATTTTGGTTGTATGAAATGATGTCAGAATTCATTTTGTTTATATTTAAAAACCCTTTCAAAGTTATAAATTCTGAAAGGGCTTAATTATTTTAATTGCTAATTATTTAAAATTCTAATCGCAAATATCTCTTCCAATCACCAATCTCTGGATTTCAGAAGTTCCTTCGCCAATCGTACATAATTTAGAATCTCTGTAGAATTTCTCAACAGGGAAATCTTTCGTATAACCATATCCACCGAAGATTTGAACTGCATTATTAGAAATTCTAACACAAGCTTCGGAAGCATACAATTTAGCCATTGCGCCTTCTCTTGTCATTTTTGCTTTAGCATTTTTAAGGTCAGAAGCTCTTCTGATTAGCAATTCTGAAGCATCAATTTCTGTCGCCATATCCGCCAACATAAAGTTAACCGCTTGAAAACTTGAAATCGATTTTCCGAATTGGTGTCTTTCTTGTGCATATTTCAAAGCCGCTTTATAAGCACCTCTTGCAATTCCCAAACTCAATGCTGCGATAGAAATACGACCGCCATCCAAAATTTTCATTGCTTGTTTGAAACCGCTTCCAACTTCTCCTAACCTGTGAGAATCCGGAACGCGAACGTTGTCGAAAATTAATTCTGCCGTTTCGGAAGCGCGCATTCCTAATTTATTTTCCTTTTTACCAGAAGTGAAACCAGCCATTCCTTTTTCCAGAACGAAAGCTGTGGAATTATTTTTTGCTCCTTTTTCTCCCGTTCTTGTCATTACCACTGCAATATCGCCAGAAATAGCGTGTGTGATGAAGTTTTTTGCACCGTTGATAATCCAATCGTCACCATCTTTAACAGCAGTAGTGGACATCCCTCCGGAATCTGAACCTGTGTTGTGCTCTGTCAATCCCCAAGCTCCAATCACTTTTCCGGAAGCTAAATCTGGCAACCATTTTCTTCTTTGTTCCTCATTTCCGAATTCATAAATGTGATTCGTGCAAAGGGAATTGTGCGCAGCAACGGATAATCCAATTGATGGGTCAACTTGAGAAATCTCGTCCAAAATGGTCACATATTCTTGATAACCAAGTCCCGAACCGCCATATTCCTCAGGGATTACAATTCCCATAAAACCGAGTTCTCCCAATTGGTGAAACAATTCTACAGGGAAAGTTTGGCTCTCGTCCCAGTCCATAATGTTTGGGCGGATGTTTTTCTCAGCAAAGTCTTTCGCTGTTTCGGCTATCATTTTTAAGTTGTCCATTTTTATATTTAAGTTTGGCTTCAAATATATAAAAATTAGGTTTAGGATAAATTATTTTTAAAAATTGATTTTTATGCTTTAAGAATCGAGGTTTTCATTATTTTAGCATAGAATTTTTTCACAATGAATCCGAAACTAAAAACCCTTTTATTCTTTCTCATCGGTGCTTTTGCAGGCATATCGATGATGTATCTGATTACGAATTACAAAATCGAGAAGAGAAATGAAATTTCGATGGAAGCAGAAAATCGGAAGTCGGAAGTTGCCAAATCTGAAAACAAAGAGAAAACTGAATTTGATACCGAAAAACCTTCTGAAGCTGGTTCAATAGAAGAATTGACAAATGATGAAAAAGTTATTTCTTACGTCAAATCCAATCATAAATTACCTGATTTTTACATCACAAAATCTGAAGCTAAAAGCAAAGGCTGGGTTCCGTCCAAAGGGAATCTCTGTGATGTTTTGGCAGGCGTTGCAATTGGTGGTGATAAGTTCAGCAATCGTGAAAAGCAATTGCCAAAAGGCGAACAATATTACGAAGCAGATGTAAACTACGATTGTGGAAACCGTGGTGCAGACAGAATTGTCTTTACCAAAAACGGAGATGTTTGGCTGACGAAAAATCATTACAAAAGTTTTGAAAAAAAATAACAACTTTCGATGAAAGTATTTTTATTAAACAGTTTTTTCGTAATTCTTTTTTTAATTTCGTGTAAAGAAAATCAAGAATCTAAGGTTGTTGAAACTTCTGAGAAAGTCGTTTTGCAACTTCAACCTTTTAAGGATATAAAAGCTGATGATGTTGAAAATATTGCTTCACAAATTCAGAAAATCTATCCGAATGTTGAAATTTTATTACCAATCGATTTTCCGGAAAATTCTTATTATCAACCTAGAAATAGATACAGAGCGGATTCAATCATTAAATTTTTGAGTTCTCAAACAAAGCCTAATTTTGTAAAAGTTGGTTTGACCACAAAAGATATTAGCACAACCAAAGGAAATGTGAAGGATTTTGGAATAATGGGCTTAGGTTATCGCCCAGGAAAAGCTTGCGTTGCATCTTCCTTCAGACTCGATGCATCAAAAAGAAAAGAACAATTTTACAAAATAATCATTCACGAAATTGGTCATACGCAAGGTTTGAAACATTGTCCCGAAAAAACTTGCTTTATGCGAGATGCAGAAGGTGGAAATCCTACAGATGATGAAACCGATTTTTGCGAAAAGTGCAAAGATTATTTAAAAACAAAACATTGGAAATTTAATTAAAATGAAAGAAATATTAATCGATTTTTTAAACATCGGAGATGACGAAGATTTTTATACTGAACTGAAATCAAAATTAGAATTGCCGGATTATTTTGGAGATAATCTAAATGCATTAAATGACTCTCTCAAAGGATATGTGGAACTGCCTCTACATCTTGAGTTTGTCAATATGAGCGTTGACCAATTGGAAACTTTTGAAGATTTATTAACAATGTTAGAGGAAATAGAAGAAGAGGAAGAAGATTTTACGTTCAGCTATTACCTTGAACAATATGAGGATGACGATGAAAATTTAGATGAAAATGAAGAATAATACAAGAAAAGCGACAATTGACGACCTTTCCCAACTTGCTCAATTGTTTGATGAATACAGAATGTTCTACCACAAAAGCTCCGATATTTCCGGAGCTGAACAATTCCTATCCGAAAGATTAGAAAAACAAGATTCCGAAATTTTTGTTGTGGAAGAAGATGGAAAATTAGGTGGATTTGTCCAACTTTATCCGCTGTTTTCGTCCACAAGAATGAAACGTTATTGGTTGTTGAATGACCTTTACGTCAATCCAGAATTTCGTGGAAAAGGCTATTCCAAAGACTTGATTGATAAAGCAAAAGAACTTTGTAGAACATCTAATTCTTGCGGAATGTATCTCGAAACCAGCAAAGAAAATATGATTGGAAATCAATTGTATCCAAGCGCAGGTTTCAAAAAATACGATGAAGTTAATTTTTATGAATGGGAAGTTTCTTAATAATTTATAATTAACAATTAATAATTAAAAATGACCGATTTCGAAAAATATATCCAGCGTTATCTCGACCTTGTTCCATCAGAAAATTGGATTGAGGAGATGAAAACTTCTTCGGCAGAAACATTAGAAATCTACGAATCACTTTCCGAAGAACAAGGCAACTTTGCTTACGCCGAAGGAAAATGGAGTTTGAAAACGCTTTTGCAACACCTCATCGATACCGAAAAAGTCTTTGCTTATCGCGCTTTGAGATTTTCCAGAAAAGACCAATCTTTGGTTTCCGGTTTTGATGAAGAAGCTTGGGCAGACAATTCTTACGCAGAAACCCGAACTTTGAAAAGCTTGATTAAGGAATTCAAAGTGACGAGGAAATCATCAATCAAATTCTTTAAAACACTTCCCGTTGAAGCTTTGCAATTAATAGGAATAGTAAATGGAAATGAAATAAAAGTGGAGACGATTGGGAAATTAACCGTTGGTCACAACATTCATCATTTGAATATTATTAAGGAAAGATATTTGCCGAATTTTTGAGTTGGAGAGTTTGAGAGTCGGAGTGTATGAGGGTTTTATATCACTCCCACACTCAAACTCTCAAACCCTCCAACTTATTTCTTCCTAGTCAAATACTTTCTCCCCGGAATAAACAACAACAAAGCCCCAATCACAAACAATGAAAGTCGGGAAAGAAAATCGCCACTTTTCGTGTAGAAAGTTTCGTGGTCTATAAGATTCACTTTCGCTATCAAAGCACCTTTTGCGCCGTAAGGCAAATCGTCCACAATATCACCTCGGGAATTGATGTGCGCACTGGTTCCGCTGTTTGCAGACCTTGCGATTTCTCTTCGGGTTTCTATGGCACGGAGTTTTGCGTAAGCCAACAATTGTTTATGACCTTGCGAAAATCCCCACCAAGAATCGTTGGTAACGATGGTTAGAAGGTTTGCGCCTTTTTTTACATAATCGGTCACATATTCTCCATAGACACTTTCGTAGCAAATGATGGGTGCAATCACGGATTTGTTGTAAGGATTGGCGAACACTTTTCTTTCTGTCGAAACTCCCAATGAACGTGTTGTTCCACCTAAATCAAGCATCACATTACCCAAAATTGGTTTGAAGAAATTGATGTAAGGGAAAATCTCAACGCCAGGAACCAACATCGCTTTGTGATAGACTTCCGGCTGTTGGTTCGGGATGATTTGTATTGCAGAATTATATTCATCCACCCAAATGCCTTGTCTTTCCAAGAAGCTTGCTGTGACAGGCTTTTCCTCATCATCTGCATAAACATAATGGCTGGAAATTCCACCTGAGAAAACCGATTTCGGATGTTGGGTGAGAAATGTTTTTATATTATTAATGAGCAAACTATTATTAAATCCTCTCTCGCTGATAGAACCTAGTCCAGGCAAAGAAGTTTCCGGCGCGAGATAAAGGTCGATGTTTTGAGTTTCTTTTCCTCTGAATTTTATAATTGAATTTTCTGAAGCTAATTTTAAAAGGTCACTTTGAATCGTCAAACTGTCTTTTTGATATTTCTCATTATATGGGTCTAAAGCCGGCTGAAGCATTGTAACATTCAACGTTCCGACAGATTTTGGCGAATAATTGTAATATTTAACTAAAGAAATCAACATCGGCAAAACAATGAAACCTGCCAACATCGATACATTTTTTATTAATGATTTTCTGATTCTTCCAGCTTCCCAAATTCTCAAAGTGTAAAATGCCAATACATTACAAATCAAAATCCAGAAACTTCCGCCCGTTGCACCCAAAGTGTCGTACCATTGAATCAATTGATGATAATCTGCAAAGACATTTCCGAGATTCAACCACGGCCAGGTGAATTCCCAAACCAAGTGCAACTTCTCAAAAGCCATCCAAATCACCACAAAAAATACCAACCCGAAATATGTTCCCTGACTTTTCTTATAAAAATGATAGGCTAAAAAAACTAAAGCCATAAAAAAAGAATTGGTCAAAACCGGAAACAAAACCGCCAAGAGAGAATTGCTCCCGTCCGGAAGTTTGGAATTGTAAAGCCAACCCGTCGTAACCGCATTCCAAATGACAAATGTGAGATAAGACAAACCAAATATTGCTAAGCTTTTCTTTTTTATATTGCTGAATTTCTGAATATTATGTTCCATCATTAATAAAGGAACAAACGCAAAAAATATAAAAAACGGAATCCCGTAAGTCGGCCAGGAAATGGCGAGTAAAACTCCGGATATTAAAGCTAATAGAAGGTTTTTCATTATTGTCAAAATAAGATTAGACAAAAATACTCATATTGGAATGAATAAAAGATGACAAGTATCGAAATATCAGTAGAAAAATTGAATTATAATTAAAAGGTGCGAAGCACTGATATGTAGGTAGAAAACAATAGCATTTCAATCATTGAGGTGCGAAGCTCCGAAATATTGGTAAAAACATTTCGGAGCTTCGCACCTTCTCTAATGATGAATTATTTTTTCTACCAATATGTCGCGACTTCGTCGCTTGTCAATTTCGAAATCTATTATGAAAACCTTTTCTTCCTAATAAAATAAAATCCAGCTCCTAAAATCCCCAAAATCCCCAATGGCAAAAGCAAATTAATCCATTGCCATTTCGAACGTTCTTCGTCCACGCGTTCTCTGTCCAGCAAACGGATTTCAATCGAGCGGTTTCTGAGTTCCATCAGATTGCTGTCATCCAAAAGATAATCTAGGGCATTTCTGAGGAATTGCGCATTGCCGTACTGCGCTTTTGTAAGCAAATCTTCGCCCAAAGGCAATGCTTTTCCTTTCCAGATTTGGTTTCTTGCAATGTCGCCATCGGCAATCACGAGCATTTTGTTTTCTGGACTTTGCGATTTGAAATCCGGATAAGCATTTTTCTCACTTCTTGCAGAATAAGCTGAGGTGAATTTCCCTTCCAAAGCCACTGCGAAAATCTTCGGTGGCGTAGGACGTTCCATCTCGCCGATGCTGTCTGCGCGAACGATTTCCGAAAGCGCAACATAATTCGGAACCGTTTTGCTGATGGTTCTTTCGCTCGATTCGAAAAGAACTCTGGTCTTGATATTCTTTCTTCCCAAAGTATCAATTGAAGTTGGAAACTCGAATTTTACAGGATTGATGTTTTTAGTAATCGGATGTATGTTGGAAACGGTCGCGTTGTCAGCAATTCCCAGCGGAAAATAAGGCCAAAGAAAACTGCTATATTGAGGATTGCCAGCCACTTCGCCGGAAACTATCCTAATCAAAGCCGACTTCTTCATATCCTTTGTCAAAGCCGGATTGATCCTCAATCCATAATTAAACATAAAGTCTGTCAAATTAAGGTCAAGCGGATAAGCCATTATTTTTTTTGCTTGGAAAAGCGTGTCCATTTCGGCATTCACAGCGTCCAGCATCCAAAGCATTTTCCCGCCGTTCATAATGTATTGGTCCAGAATCACTTTCTCATTATTTGTAAAAGCTTTTCTTGGTTTTGCGATCACGAGCGCATCCATTTGTTTTAGTTTCGGGACGTCGGCTAATGAAAGTTCGGTTTTGTTTTCCGGAATCACGGGTCCTACGTTGTAATTTTCCATCGCAACATCCAAAAATCCTTGGAATTCATCAGGACTCAACTCTTGCTGATTAACCAAAAATCCAACATTTTTCGCAGTTTCTTCGGATAAACCTTTAATAGTGGATGCAAAATTATATTCCAGACTTTCGATGGATTTGCTAAGTTGCGTGCTTGCATCGATTCCAGATTGCTGAATGATGAGCGGAACCGCTGTTCCATAACCATTGTATTTAATCGCCGCGTATGGAAACATCACAATTTCCGAGACTTTCCCTTTTTTCATATCAGGCAGGATGGAAGGCTGCATTCCCATTCCAGCCAGCGTGTCCTGAGGGATTTTCTCTGCAATCGGATCACGGAATTTGTAATCAATTTTTGGATTTATTTTTCGGAACTCGTCCAGCATAAATTTGGTTTCGTTCTGAAGTTGTTTGAAAGAAGCTGGGAAATCCCCATCCAGATAGACTTCTATCATCATCGGTTTGTTCACGTTTTCCAAAACTTTGATGGTGGAATCCGACAGTGTGTATCGTTTTTCCGCCGTCAAATCGAAACGTTTGTAAACCAATCCGCTCATCCCGATGATGAGAAGAACTGTGATAATGATAAGTGTGATTTTATTTTTTTTATTCATCTTTAATAATAGTTGACAGTTGTTAGTTGTCTGTTGATGGATTTTTTGTTTTTAATTGTCTTCATTCAAATTTACTTCCTCATCTTTGATTCCATTTGTATTCATCATTGAAAAAATTGTCTGTTCGTTCGTTTGACAAAGTTTTACCAAATTTTGAATATTTTCATCTTCCAAATTTTCAAAATGTTTCAAAGAAAATGAATAAACATCTCCTTCATCAAAAGCATCTTGTAAATGTTTAAGTTCATCAGACATTGCAAGATTTATGATTTGCTCAAATACGATTTGTCTTGCTTCTATCAGATTATTTATAGTTTCAATAATTTGTTCTCTGTAAGTTATCATATTTATTTACCTTTAAAAAATGCGAGTTCCAAAGCTCTATGTTCTGTAATTTGGTAACCAACTTTTTCAATCATTAATTTGTAGAAATCTTTAAAAATTTTTTCTGTTTTTAAATCTTCAATCAGTTTGAGATATTTAAGATAAGCTTCTGGTTTTTCTAATTTATATTTATGAGGCTCTTCATTATTTAAAAATCTAAAAACTCTGCTATCCCAAATTGCATAATGATTTGGATTGATAAAATGCAATAATTTAGAAGTTCCAACAAGCGAATTGTTAAAAGCGGTTTTTAAAATACTAAGTCCTTTTTCATTTATTTGTTTTCCGTTTTTTGCATCATTTAAAATTGAAATAATGTTTTCAGGATTTTCAAGTTTTATTGATTTCAAAATTGTTGGCATCCAAGAATATGTGAAGCTTATTCCTATAATTACATTTTCTAAATTGATTGATTCAATATTTTTAAAATAATTCAAAAAATGAGGATATGAAAGAAGGTAATTTTCTTTGGTAGCTTCAAAATTATTGGCAATGATAATTAATTGCTCAATAATTTCTTGTTTTGATTTTTCAAATAGCTTCATTTTTCTTGAATCTTTTTACTTTTTTCTTGTCTCTTCTCTTACTTCTTTTTCCAGACAAACCAACTCGCCAATCCTAATCCCAAAAAAATAACAAATAAGAAATAAGAAACGTCTCTTGTATCAATCTGTCCTCTCGTGAAAGCCAAGAAATGCTGATAGAATCCGATATTTTGCAAAATGTAATCTGCGCCTCCGAGCAATTTGTAACTTGCCAATTGCTCAATCCCGAAATACGCGATGAAACAAATGAAAACACCCAAAAGATAAGCCGTAATTTGGTTTGATGAAAGTGAGGAGGCCAAAATTCCAACTGCGGAAAAAGCGGCAATCAAAATAATCAATCCGATGTAACTTCCAAATGTCATACTTCCATCAATATTGCCTTCCGGAACTCCCAAAACGTAAACCGTGTAGTAATAAACCAAAGATGGCAACAAGCACAAAATCCCAACCAACCAAACGGAGAGGAATTTTCCACCAACGATTTCGGTGATTTTTACAGGTTGAGAAAACAGCCAAAACAAAGTTCCGGATTGTTGTTCCTCAGCCAAAGTTCGCATACTGATAGCCGGAATGATGAACATAAAAAGCCAAGGCGAAAGCACGAAGAAACTCTGTATGGAAGCGCTTCCAATTTCGAAAATGTTAAAATTGTTCTCGAAAAAGAAAAGAAAAAGGGCGGAAATAATACTGAATGCGCCGATGATGATCCACGCGCTCCAGTTTCCGAAAAAATTCCAAAGTTCTTTTTTGAATATTGCAATCATAGATGATGAATGATAGTTGATAAATGATAATTGATTATTTCGTTTTTTTTGTCCTTCGAGAGCCTCAGGATGACAATCTCCTGTCAGGCTGAGGTGAAGTTTATCCTGAGCTTGACGAAGGGAAGCCTTTTTTATTTTCTTGATTCTTTTTTCTTATTAACAAGTTTGACGATTGAACTTATCAAAATGATGATTCCGATAAATCCGAGAAGCAATTGCCACCAATATTCTATAACGGAATATTTGAGGATTACTGTAAACACGACGGCAAATAAAATGAAAGTGGCAATCTCATTAAACTGTCGAAGTTTGATGTTGGTGGTTGATAAAATATCACCATTCAGTTTTTTGAGTTCTTTCACTTTTTTCCAACACCAGAAATGGTAGATTCCAAGTCCGACTAAAAATGTCAATTTCAAATGGAACCAAGGTGTTTTCATTAATCCTGAATTTTGATAAATCATTGTCAGTCCAGAAAGTAACATCAAAAATCCTGCTGGAACAGTGATGATATTCCAAAGTCTGCTTGCCATAAAGATGTATTGATTTCTGAGAATTTTCTGTTTTACTTCATCAAACTCGTCTGTGTCTTTATAATAAACAAAAAGTCTTACCAAATAGAAAATCCCGGCAAAGTAACTTACCATAAAAATAATGTGAATCGCTTTTATCACGGAATACAGCATTGGGAATTTTTTTGCAAAGATACTTTTTATTGATAGAAGATAAAATATGAATACGATATGAAAAAAGAACGTGATAAATATATTTGAGAAGATAATATTTTCATTAATAAAAAATACAGAAAAGATGTTTATTGAGAAATATTTTTATTTTAAAAGGTCTTTTAAAGCAATATTGCGGAATTTTTTAAATTAAGATTAAATAGTTAAAATTTCATTTTTGAAAGGGAATGTGGAAAATAATCGCTTTTTTTGTATCATTAATCTTAATAAAAAGTATTATATGAAGAAAATTTTACAACTGTTTTTGACAGTTTTGGTATTTTCATTTTTCTCTGCACAGTCATTGCGACACGTTGCTAGAGAGGTGAAAGATTATCACTCCAAAAGAGTGAGTTTTAAAAAAGTAAGTCTTTTCTCGGTAGATGAGGCTAGTTCTAAAAAAGCAGTGTACAGACAAGCTGCAAGAGATGCACAAGTTTTGAAGCTTGATAAATCGGAGTTGACGACTCTTGTACAAAACAGACCAGATGCAGTGGAATTTACTTTTCCCTTTGAAGACAGAGAATTGACCGTGGAAATGGTAAAGGTGGATATCTACTCCAATGATTTCAAAGCTAAGACTAACCTAAAGGATAATGTTGCATACAAAAAAGGTGTTTTCTACAGAGGAATCGTAAAAGGTGATGAGACTTCTGTTGTTGCCTTCAGTTTTTTTGATAATGATGTAATAGGAGTTGCATCTGCCAACAAAATTGGTAATGTCACTTTAGGAAAAGCAGTCCAGTCCGAAGATTTTGTGGTTTATAATGATCAAAAGTTGACAGGAACCAACCCGTTCATCTGCGCAGTAGATGAAGTGATGGATAAAGAAACTCAAAAAATCAGTTTTGATCCTAAGGCTTCCAAGGCTCCTCAGATGACGAATGCTTGTGTAAGAGTTTATTATGAGATTGCCTACAAACCTTTTGAGCAAAATGGCTCGGATGTTCAGACTACAATCAACTGGATTTCTGCGGTTCACAACAACATCAATACTTTATACGTGAATGATGGTGTGAAGATGTCTCTTAAGACTGTTTACGTTTGGGAAACTGCAGATCCTTACACCGGAGATTACAGCCAAAATCTTGCTAACTTTAGAAACACAAGAACAAGTTTTGACGGAGATCTTGCTCATCTTGTCAATTACCCGTCAACTACAAGTGTTGCTTATCTCAACTCTCTTTGTACGACAGCGAGATATGCTTATTCTGGAATCAATATGACTTATGGGAATATTCCTACTTATTCTTGGACGATTATGGCAATGACTCATGAGATGGGGCATTCTTTAGGTTCTCCACATACACATGCTTGTGCTTGGAATGGAGATTCTACACCTATCGATTGGTGTGGTCCTACTGCTAGGCCAGTATTAATTCAGAACGAAGGACTTGACTGTACGTCAGATGTAATACCTACCAATGGTGGGACTATTATGAGTTACTGTCACTTGATGCCTTCTGTCGGAATCAATTTTACCAACGGATTTGGTGATCAGCCTGGCGCTTTGATTAGACAAACCGTAGAATCTAAAGCATGTCTGGGTGTAGATTGTACGACTGCATGTAATGTGACTGTTACAAATATGACTGTCGCAAACGTTACTAAAAATACAGCAACGGTTACTGTTACAGATGCTACATCTACGCAATGGAAATACAGGGTTACCAAAATAGATGGAACACCTGTGAAGTCTGGATTGAGTGCAAACAAAGTATTTGATATTACAGATTTATCTCCCAATTCATTCTATAGAGTAGAAGTAGGAACAGAATGTTCTGCAGCTTTCCAAAGAAGCCAAATTATTTGGACAGATGATAACTGGTGTGGTAAAACAATTACCGATTCCGGAGGTGCAGAGGCCAACTACACAGACCAAGAGTCTTGGACCAAAACTTTCTATCCAGATAACGCAAATGAAAAATTGAAACTAACTTTCACAGAGTTTGATCTTGAAACGGGTTACGATTTCCTAACAGTAAGAAATGGTCCGGCTGCGAACTCTCCACTTTTCACTGGCGCAAATAATATGTCTGGAACTACCATCAGAGGTCCATTCACATCCACTCACGCTACAGGTGCAATCACACTTGTTTTCAGATCAGATCAAATGGTAAATAACAAAGGATTTATTGCTAATTTAAGTTGTGCCGTACTTGGAGTTGATGATGTTGCAAGTTCTAAAGACATTTTGTTGTCTCCAAACCCAGTGAAAAATCATTTCACATTGGCGGGAGTTTCAAAAATAACTTCAGTTGAGGTTTATGATATTTCTGGAAAATTGGTAAAGCAATTTGATAAAGAAAGTTTATCTAAGAATTCATTCAATATTTCCAAACTTAAAACTGGAAACTATGTAGTGAAAATCAAAACAGATAAGGAAAGTTTCAACAAGAAGTTAATCAAAGAATAAGATTACTCGAAACGATATTTAATAGTAAAACCGACAGCAATGTCGGTTTTTTTTATTTCAAATGTTGAAGGTTTAATTAAAGAAAATTTAAAATTATTCAAACTCCACATAGATTTTTTCACCAGTGCTCATTCCGAAAAGAGTAGAAGCACCATTCAAAACGCTGCCTTTGTAAATCGTAATTTCCAGCAAATCTGTATCATTGAAAATGACAGACGATTTCCCGTGAGATTCCGGTTCTCTCTCCCAATCGGTCACGATGTCTGTGTACTGATCTGATATTTTTGAAACCACAATATTCCGGAATTTAACCGTGTATTTTTCTGAAACAGAGGCGTACTTATCAAAAAACTTCCGGCTGATGTTGGAGACTACATTTCCAAAATTATCCACGTACATCACTTCGCCAACAATCATCTTTTCATTTTCATTGTAAATCGCTCTTGGGAAGGAAACATCTTTTATAGATTTGATTTTTCGTCCAATCACTTCCGGTAATCCACCTTTGTAAAGATGCATCGCTGCAGGTACAAAAATCTCTGTTGCGGGAAAAATCACCTTGTCATCAAATCGATTGTTTAGTGTAATCTCGTAGATAGATTCTGGTTTAATATCAAAAAACATCAGATTGGTGATGCCGTTATCTGCACATATGAAATAGTGTCCGTCTATTTTGGCAAGAATGTTTTTTCTGTTTTTATGATAAAAACTATCTACCGCCACGATATGAATGCTGCCTTCCGGAAAGAATTTGTAGGCATTTCTCACAATGTAAGCCGTTTGAAGAAGGTTGTACGCTGTAATGTTGTGGGTGATGTCCACTACTTTTACTTCCTCGCTCCAACTGAGAATTTTCCCTTTTATGCTTGGGACGCGGTGATCCACAAGTCCATAATCCGAAGTGAGAGTAATGACAGCCATATCTTTTAATTTATTGCAAATTTAATATAATTCAATTTTTAAAAGCCTCAATTCATGTCAAATCTATTCATATATTTGTTAGACTAACCACTAATATTATTTATGTTCGAAATAAATTATGAACTTGAGGGCATCAACACCAAAACTTTTTATGGTGTGCAGAATCAAAACTTCAACCTGATAAAATCCAGCTTCCCAACGCTCAAAATCACAGGCAGAGACAACTTTGTATTTGCAATGGGGAACAGAGAAACCTTGGATTTGCTGAAACAAAAACTTGATGATGTTTCAGATTATATTTCCAAGCACAATTCTTTAGAAATTAAACAATTAGAATCTATTCTGAAGCTGAAAGACGAGTCGGAAAAACAATTGATTTTTGACCAGGACATCATCGTAAAAGGCGTCAATGGAAAAGTTATCAAAGCGAAAACGACCAATCTTAAAAAACTCGTAAAGGCATCGGAAAAGAAAGATATGGTTTTTGCCATTGGGCCTGCGGGAACCGGAAAAACCTATACCAGCGTTGCGCTAGCCGTACGAGCCTTGCGTGATAAAGAAGTTAAAAGAATTATTTTAACAAGACCTGCGGTAGAAGCTGGGGAAAGTCTTGGTTTCCTGCCTGGAGATTTGAAAGAAAAGCTGGATCCATACATGCAACCTTTGTATGATGCGCTTCGGGATATGATTCCGCACGAGAAGCTGGAAGGCTTTATGGAAAAGCGCGTGATAGAAGTTGCGCCATTAGCATTTATGAGAGGTAGAACTTTGGATGAGGCTTTTGTAATTTTAGATGAAGCACAAAATACAACACATTCTCAAATGAAAATGTTCCTCACGAGAATGGGAATGAATGCAAAATTCATCATCACCGGAGATCCTAGTCAGGTAGATTTACCAAAAAACCAACAATCAGGACTCAAAGAATCGATGACAATTTTGAAAGATGTAGAAGAAATTGGGTTTGTTCATCTATCCGAAGAAGATGTTGTGAGACATCCTGTGGTGAAGAAAATCATTATGGCTTATAATAGTATTGAGAAAAAATAGAAATCCTTTTTTTGGAACAGAAGTTGTAAAGCATAGTTAGAATTTTAAATTTTTAAAACTATGAAAAAGATTTTTGTTGCGGCTGCAATAGCCGTTTTTGGGTTTACTCAAGCGCAGGAAGGATTCAAGCTAGGAGCTCACATTGGAGCGCCAACTACTGGTAATTCTCCATTTACTTTAGGTTTGGATGCGGCTTACAGATGGAATATTGCAAAGAACTTCGACTTAGGAGTGGCAACTGGATATTCTCATTATGTGGCAAAAAGTTATAGATATGAAGGCGGGTCTTACAAAGGCAAAGATTTCGGATTTATTCCTGTGGCCGTTTCTGGTAAGTATTCTTTCACAGGAGCGCCAATTGCTGTAGGATTAGATTTAGGATATGCGATTTCAACCAATGAGTATGTAAATGGTGGATTGTATGCACTTCCAAAATTTATGTATAATATGCCAACCGGTGAATTGTATGTAGGTTACCAAAGTATTTCGGGTGATCACGACAGAAGATATTACAATGACAGACCAGTTCCGGGTAAAGAATCTGTAGGTGCTGTGATTGTAGGTTACAATTTTTACCTGAAATAATTAATTAATAAAAAATATTTTTTAATATAAACTCCGGTGTTTGCATCGGAGTTTTCGTTTGTGGTAGCTATTTTAGAATAAAATATTAAATGATTGTTTAATGATATTTTCATTTAAAATTTTGAATTATGTTAATAATAATTTTGTTGTTTCAAATTAATTGTTAATTTAGCAACGTTTTAAGTTAATTTAACATTTAATAACAACTAAAAATCATTATCATGAAAAAAATTATTTTAATCGGAGCGATCGCGCTGTGTGGAGCTATGAATGCTCAAACAAAATTCGGGGTAAAAGCTGGTTATGCTTTGTCTTCTGTCAATACAAAAATAGATGGAGTTGATGAAGAAGATATGGACGAAATGGATGCAATGTCAACCTTCTATGTGGGAGCTTTGGTAGAGCATAAGTTAACGGATAAGTTTGGATTACAAGCGGAGTTGCTTTATTCTCCTATGGGCGCAAAATACTCTGAATCTGTAGGTGGTGATAAATATGAGTTAAAACATAAATTAGGAACTTTACAGCTTCCTATTGGTGCAAAATATTACCCAACAGAGTCTTTTGCACTTACAGCTGGTCTTAACTTTGGATTTATACTTTCTGCGAAAGAAGAAGAAACGTGGACAGAAGACGGAGATTCTGGATCTGAAACAAATGATATAGAAGATACAAGTAGTTTAAACTTAGCGCCATTTATCGGGGCAGAATATACACTACCAATGGGCTTGTTCTTTGATGCTAGATACAATTTTGGCGTAAGTAATCTGTATAACGGAGAATTCAAAGATGAAATATCAACGAAAAACAGCTTCTTCCAAATCGGTGTAGGCTACAAATTCTAATCAATTTTTAAATATTAAAATTAAACTCTGATGCAAATCAGAGTTTTTTTTGTTGATTTAATTCCTGATTTTCATTTTCTTAATCCCGAAAAAATCGTATTTTCGCATCAAAGTAAAGCTATTATAATGAGTAAATCTATTGAAGATTTGAAAAGCCTTTCTAGGCAGATTAGAAGAGACATTCTTAGAATGGTTCACGCCGTAAACAGCGGTCATCCAGGTGGTTCTCTCGGATGTACAGAGTATTTCGTTGCATTGTACGGTGAGGTTATGAATTACAAATTACCATTCACAATGGAAGGTGAAAACGAAGATTTGTTCTTCCTTTCCAATGGTCACATTTCGCCTGTATTTTACAGTACTTTGGCAAGATTTGATTTCTTTCCGGTAGCAGAATTGGCTACTTTCAGAAAACTGAATTCCAGATTGCAAGGTCATCCGACTACACACGAAGGTTTGCCAGGCGTAAGAATCGCTTCAGGATCTCTGGGCCAAGGTTTGTCAGTTGCTTTAGGCGCAGCGCAAGGTAAAAAACTAAACGGCGACGATTCTTTGGTTTATACACTTCACGGTGATGGCGAATTGCAGGAAGGTCAAAACTGGGAGGCGTTGATGTACGGAGCAGCCAAAAAAGTGGACAATATTATCGCAACAATCGATTTCAACGGAAGACAAATTGATGGTGACACAGACGATGTTTTGTCACTCGGAGATTTGAGAGCAAAACTAGAAGCCTTCGGATGGTTGGTCTTGGAAGAGAAGAATGGTAACGATTTAGAAGCAGTTATCGGAATTCTAAACAGAGCAAAAGCAGAAACTGGAAACGGAAAACCTGTCGCGATTTTGTTGCATACAGAGATGGGAAGTGGTGTAGATTATATGATGGGAAGCCACTCTTGGCACGGAAAAGCTCCAAATGATGAGCAATTGGAAAATGCTTTCAAACAGTTGTACTTAGAAGCTCCGGCAGATTATTAACGCTTGCTATTTTGAAAAAAATCACATTTTTTCTTGTTGTTTTTAGTTTTTTGTGGTCATCTGCTCAAAACAAAAAAATTGTGTTTTCAAAAGAATTGAAATACACATTTTTGGATGATAAAACCAAAAACCAAAACGTAGAAATTGATATTTTTGGTAATGCTTCAAACGAATTATTACTTAGCAGTCACATAGATCAGTTGCCTCTCAATCTATTCATCGATGATCTTGGCGTGAGTACGGTGAGTTTCACGATGAATAACCAATTGGAAAATAGTGTCTTTTCATCGATTTTTTCTCAGATGATGTACGCCTCGCCAGAGCAGAAAAAAGGAGATTTGGAGATTAATAAAATCTCCGGAACAGAAACTATTTTAGGTCTTCCTTGCCAATATTATACGGTCAATTTTATAGATAAAACAAAAGAAGAATCTATGAAAATCTGTATCAATGAAACTTATCCAATCAATACATTTACAGCATTGACGGGTGTTTTGAAGGTTTTTACCAAAAGCAATTATTCCAATGGTTTGAAAGGTCTCATTCTCAAAGGCGGCCCCAATACGGATAAGTTTGAAACAGAACATTTCATCCTGAAAAGTATCAAAGATTCTGATGCCTATGTTTACTTCAATCATAAAGAAAGTATGATGAAGCATCAGCGCAAGATGGATTCTTTGATGATGGAACAGCGAAAATGGGAAGATGATTATGCCGCATTGGATTCTACCGCAGTTGCAGATAGCACCGCTTTTGCAGGCGATTATCCTTACATTCAGGAATATGTTTCGACTTACAAGAAGGAAAATTCGGTAATGGCCAATCTTTCCATAGACAATCCCAATTCCAAAAATCTTTTAAAAGGCGCCCCTCAATATTGCAGCAACTTGCACAAAGATTTTCCCGTGTTTGAACATAAAGAAGTTGCAAGACATCTCAAAAACTACGCAGGACAAGTTTGCGATATGTATCTCACGCAGTCTTATGACGAAACTGTGGACGAAAAAGGAACGATGGATGAGATCCGCCGAGAAGTTCTTTATCTTCTGGATGTCCGAGACAAACTATCAAAATCTGACCAGAAAAAACTCGACAAATACCTCAATCAATTAGATTAATTCTTCAAAAATAAAGTCAACTTTGACGATTAAAAATTAAAATTTAAAGATGAAATATACATACACAGAAAAAAAAGATACACGTTCAGGCTTCGGAGCTGGTTTGGCAGAATTGGCTGACACCAACCCAAATGTTGTCGCACTTTGCGCAGATTTGATTGGCTCTCTGAAGATGGAAAAATTCATAGAAAAAGCACCGGAAAGATTTTTCCAGACTGGTATTGCTGAGGCCAATATGATGGGCTTGGCAGCAGGATTGACAATCAACGGGAAGATTCCTTTCGCGGGAACTTTTGCCAACTTTGCAACGTCAAGAGTTTACGATCAGATCCGTCAGTCGATTGCTTATTCTAATAAAAATGTTAAAATCGCTG
This sequence comes from Epilithonimonas xixisoli, assembly GCF_004365655.1. Lineage (GTDB taxonomy): Bacteria > Bacteroidota > Bacteroidia > Flavobacteriales > Weeksellaceae > Epilithonimonas > Epilithonimonas xixisoli. Next base: position 180,320 of record NZ_SOEO01000001.1, read on the forward strand.
CTTCCCACGCCGGAGTTACTTTGGGAGAAGATGGCGCAACACACCAGGTTTTGGAAGACATCGGAATGATGAAAATGCTTCCTGGGATGACCGTTATCAATCCTTGCGATTACAACCAAACCAAGGCTGCAACTCTTGCAGCAGCAGCACACGAAGGCCCAGTTTATCTTAGATTCGGTCGTCCTGTGGTTCCAGTTTTCATTCCAGAGGATATGCCTTTCGAGATAGGAAAAGGAATTCTTTTGCAAGAAGGAACAGACGTTACCATCGTTGCAACCGGACATTTGGTTTGGGAATCTTTGCTTGCCGTAGAAGAATTGGAAAAAGAAGGAATCTCTTGCGAGGTTATCAACATTCACACAATCAAACCTTTGGATGAAGAAATTATCTTGAAATCTGTAGAGAAAACTGGAAAATTAGTTTCAGCAGAAGAGCACAATTTCCTTGGCGGACTTGGAGAATCTATCGCTGGAATGTTGTCCAGAAGAAGACCAACACCTCAAGAATTTGTAGCTGTTCAAGATACTTTCGGAGAATCAGGAACGCCGGCAGAATTGATGAAAAAATACCAGATCGATGCAGAAGCTGTCGTAAAGGCCGTGAAAAAAATCATCGAGAGAACAAAATAATTCTCAGAAATTACATCATACAAAATCCACCATTTTCGGTGGATTTTTTGTTTGCAAAATTTTTAGGAGCTTATCCCGCTATCCACTATTACTCCTCGCGCCAATGCTTTTCCCCAGGCTAGCTGTGGGGTAACCGTTACTATCGGGGCTATGGGATTTTCAACCAATTCAAGTTTTCTTAATTAGTTGAACATTCCAAAACCTAGAAATCACTATGCTAAAAACCAGTATGTCGGTGCTTCGCACCTCGTTTTTAGTTGTAAATATTTCTACCAATATTTCAGGGCTTTGCCCTTTGTTGAAAAAAGATTCTTTTTAATACCAATTGTACTTTAAATTGCAATTGCTTGTCCGTTTTTAATTATAATACTAAAATCAGCAGTCAATTTGTCGTTCCGCAGGAATCTAAACTGTTTTATTATCAGTGTGTTGAGATTCCTACGGAATGACAAACAAACTGTTAAAAACTAAGTTATTACTAATTACGGACTATTCATAAATTGCAAAACTAAAATGCTCTGTAGGAGCTATCTGTTTGTAGAAAATCAATTTTGAATAAACAATTCCGCTCCGTAGGAGTGATATCTTTTTGTTGTATTTAATGGTAGAATTTGTATAATACAAAGTTTTAGATTTTTTACATCTTAGCTAATCATATATTTTTTTTGATTCAAAACCATAAAGCAACGAAGTTGCGAAATGTTGATAGAATCTTCAAGGTGTATAAAAAGGTACGAAGCACCGACTACGGCATTAGAAAAAAATAATAAACTCTATGATTATATGATGAATAGAAAGGTCGCTCCTCTGGAGCTTTGTTTTTCGTAATTGCATTTTTTCTATTAACAGTAAATCCCAATAGGATTAATTACAGCTCCGTTAGGAGCGAACTGTTAATAGAAATATAGAGATTTTTTAAATTAAAGCTCCAGAGGAGCGACCTATTAATGATATTTTATTTTTTATTGTACAACAATGATTCTAAACAAAAACTTAAGTAATTTTGAAGATGCTTCAAATTCCGGAACATAAAATCCCAATCACACAACTGAAAACCAATTTTGATGTTCAGATTTTCATCAAGAGAGAAGACCTTATCCATCCAAAAATTTCCGGAAACAAATTCTGGAAACTCTTTTTCAATGTCAATCAATATTTGGAATCGAAACCTGAGAATCCTTTGCTAATTACTTTTGGTGGCGCATTTTCAAATCACATTGCTTCGGTTTCTGCTTTCGGGAAAGAGTTTGGAATCAAAACCATCGGAATCATCCGCGGAAACGAATTGGAGAACAATTGGCAAGAAAACCCCACACTTTCCGAAGCTTCAAAAAACGGAATGGATTTTCATTTTGTGTCAAGAGAAGATTATCAAAACAAAGAAAAACTCTCGGGAAATTTTTCAAATTTATATCCGAATTCATTGATTATTCCGGAAGGTGGAAGCAATGAATCTGCTGTGGAAGGTGTGAAATATATGCTGGGAAATGACACCAAAGATTTTGATTATCTTTGCACCGCAGTTGGAACTGGAGGAACAATTGCCGGGATTTCCAAATTTGCGGAAGCTGGTCAAAAGGTTTTAGGAATCAAGGTTGTAAGAGATGATTCTTTAGAGAAAGCAATTTTGAAATGGAGCGGAAGAGAAAACTTTGAGTTGAAAGATGCTGATGAAAACCGCTACGGTAAAATATCAGAAGAGAATGTTCGTTTTATAAATTGGTTCTTTGAGGAATATCAGATTCCCTTGGACCCGATTTATACGGGAAAGCTGATGCAAACCATTTTTGAATTGGCAGAAAAAGGATTTTTCCCGAAAGGTTCAAAGATTCTGGCTTTTCATAGCGGCGGATTGCAAGGCATAAAAGGAGCGAATCTGTTTTTGAAAAGCAAAGAAAGAGAACTGATAAATTGGAATTTGTGATTGCGGGACAAAACCCCTTCAGAGTTTTAAACTCTGAAGGGGTTGACAAAGATGTGGATTACTAAATTTTGAAATGGAAATGTTGAAAAGAATTTAGAACCCCATAGCCCCGATTGCAGCGGCATCCTTTTTTGTCTTTCTGCTAAAGTTCTTTTTTTGACATAATGTCGAAGACAAAAAAGATATAGCGGAAAGCGGGATTAAGCTTCCATAAAATTAAAAGTATTTTGTAAAAAATAAATATGAGAAAGTTATTAGTGATTGGTTTTGTGGGTGTTTTAGGCTTGGTGAAAGCACAAACTTGGAAAACGGAAGACCAATACATCCAAAAATTCGCTCCGTACGCGGTGGAAGAAATGGAGAAATATAAGATTCCGGCGAGCATCACTTTGGCTCAGGGACTTTTGGAAACTGGTGGCGGACAAAGCCGACTGGCGCAACAGGGAAAAAACCACTTCGGAATCAAATGCAAAGAAGATTGGACGGGCAAAACAATGAGCCACACGGACGACGCTCCCAACGAGTGTTTCCGCGTTTATGACGACCCGAAGCAGTCTTACGAAGATCACTCGATTTTTTTGGCAACTCGGAAATATTACGTTGGATTGTTCAAGCTGGATCCGAAAGATTACAAAGCTTGGGCGCACGGATTGAAAAAAGCTGGCTACGCAACCAATCCAAGATATGCTCATATTTTGATTTCAAAAATTGAGAAATACAGACTCTACGAATTTGATAATACGACTAAAGATGAAGTTTATTACGCTATTCTGAAAATGTATCCAAGCTTGAACCAGGATGCGGTTTTTATGGCGCAACTTGGACAGGAAAAGCAGAATGAAAAAGTGGTTCCGCCGACTATCAAAGTGGATTATAAGCAAGGTTCGTATGCAAAACAACAGAACGAAGTTTCGGATATTGTTGATTCTAAAACAAAGTCTGCGCTTTTGAAAAATATCTTGGTGAAGAATCATCCAAACGATGGACTTAAGTTTTTCATAATGCCTGTGGATGCCGATGTTTCTGAAATTTCTAAAAAATTTGGAATCAGCGAAAAACGTCTGATGAAGTACAACGAATTGGAAAGTACCAAACTGGCGAAAAATGACATCATCTTTCTCGAAGGTAAAAATTCTTCCGGAAACAAGGCGACTTACAAAGCCGGAACGGGCGAAACGATGCACGATATTGCTCAGAAATTCGGAATCAAAGAGAAGAAATTGTACAGCAAAAACAGGATGAGCCAAGGTGAGCAACCAAAATCTGGACAATTAATTTATCTTCAAAATAAGAAACCGCGAAGCTAAAGGTTGGAAGTCAGAAGCTGGATGCTGGAAGATTTCAATCATATATTTTCTCGCAGATTGTGCTAATTAGGCAGATTTTTAATCTGCGAAATCTCCAAAATCTGCGAGATAATTTTAATTTTTTACATTGAATTAACCTCCGACTTCCATCTTCGGACTTCGGACAAAAAAACAAATAATGTTATACCAAAGAAGTTCAGCGCTTTTTGAAGAAGCGTACAAATATATCCCGGGAGGTGTGAATTCGCCGGTTCGTGCTTTTAAATCTGTGGGTGGCGTTCCGCTTTTTATGAAGTCTGCGAAAGGTGCTTATCTGACCGATGAGGACGACAGAAATTACATCGATTACATCAATTCTTGGGGGCCAGCCATCTTGGGACACACGCATCCTGAAGTTTTAGAAGCTTTGAAATCTCAGGCGGAGAAAGGTTTTTCTTTCGGAACGCCAACGGAACTGGAAACCGAGATTGCAAAATATATCGTAGAAAACGTTCCAAACATCGACCAAATCAGAATGGTTTCTTCCGGTACAGAAGCTTGTATGAGCGCGATTCGCTTGGCAAGAGGATTTACAGGAAGAGAAAAAATCATCAAGTTTGAAGGTTGTTACCACGGACACTCGGATTCGTTTTTGATTCAGGCAGGAAGTGGAATGGCAACGTTTGGAAGTCCAAATTCGCCAGGCGTAACGCAGGGAACAGCGAAAGATACTTTGCTGGCTGAGTACAATAATTTTGAACAAGTTGAAGACCTTTTCAAAGCGAATCCAGAACAGATTGCCTGCATCATCGTAGAACCGATTGCTGGAAATATGGGTTGTATTTTGCCTGAAAATAATTTCCTTCAAAACCTTAGAAAAATCTGCGACGAGAATGGCGCACTTTTGATTTTTGATGAAGTAATGACAGGATTCCGATTGGCTTTTGGTGGCGCACAGGAGGCTTTGAATGTGAAAGCAGATTTGGTGACTTACGGAAAAGTGATTGGAGGCGGATTGCCAGTTGGTGCTTTTGCCGGACGCAACGAAATTATGAATTATCTTTCGCCAAGAGGAAACGTTTATCAAGCCGGAACTTTGAGTGGAAATCCTTTGGCAATGCGAGCTGGACTCAAAACTTTGCAATTAATAAAACAAGACCCAGAATTCTTTAACAAATTAGCAAAAACCACAGAAACCTTAGATTTCGAAATTGGAAAAATCCTAAATGAGAAAGGAATAAAACATAGAATCAACCGAAAAGGAAGTATGATGTCTGTCTTTTTTGATGCAACGTCTGTCAGCAATTTCAAAGAAGCGAACGAATCTGGAATTGGATTGTTCAATAACTTCTTTCATCAGCTGTTGGAACAAGGGATTTATCTTCCGCCGAGTGGCTATGAGACTTGGTTTATATCGTCAGCGATTGGCGATGCTGAGATTGATAAAACTTTGGAAGCCGTTAGAAACTTCCATTACTAAGATAAAAAGCGACTTGAAAATTATTTATCAAGTCGTTTTTTTGTTGAAAATCATATTGGAATTGCATTTAATTTGTGGTAAATTAGTAACTCCAAAATGAGAAATCGAATCTCGTTTAACTACCGTTCTTTTCTGTGAGGGCGGTTTTTTTATTTAAGATTACTTCGCTGGTTTTGCTCTCAAATACTGATGTGGATAGAAATTTTCTTCATCATTTTCCCAAGCAGATTGTACTGCGAAATACGGATTTCTCAAGATTTCTCTGGCTAAGAAAATTAAATCTGCTTGTTCGTTTTCCAAAATTTCTTCGGCGTGATTGGCATCTGTAATCAAACCAACTGCGCCAGTTTTGATGTCCGCATTTTTCTTTACGGCTTCGGCCAAAGGAACTTGATAGCCAGGATTCAGTGGAATGGTGACACCACTGATATTTCCACCGCTGGAAACATCTATCAAATTTACATTTTTGGTTTTGAGAATTTTCGCAAGTTCTACGCTGTCGGAGATTTCCCAGCCGTTTTCTGCATATTCGGTTCCGGAGATTCTTACGAATAAAGCTTGATTTTCTGTGATTTCAGAATTGACGGCATCTACAATTTCCATTAGGAATCTGGCTCTGTTTTCTGCGTTTCCACCATATTCGTCGGTTCTGGTATTGGAAAGTGGTGACAAAAATTGATGAATCAAATAGCCGTGGGCACCGTGGATTTCTATCACATCAAAACCTGCTTCAACGGCTCTTTTCGTTGCTTTTTGGAAATCTTCTACCAAGTTTTTGATTTCTTCAATCGTCAAAACGTGTGGCGTTCTTTCTGAATGGTGAAAAGGAATTGGACTTGGCGCAATGGTTTCCCAACCTTCTTCGATGCTGATTTGTCGGTTTTCCCAGGTCGAGCCTTTTCTGCCAGCGTGAGCCAACTGGATTCCGATTTTGCTCTCTGAATTTTGGTGAACAAAATCCACGATTTTTTTCAAAGCTAGAGCTTGCTCGTCATTCCAAATGCCAAGACATTTGTTAGTAATTCGTCCGCGAGGTTCTACGCCAGTGGCTTCTACCATTACCAATCCAACGCCTCCTTGCGCACGACTGCCGTAATGTACAAAGTGAAAATCATTGGCAACGCCATCTTCCGCAGAGTACATACACATTGGCGACATTACGATTCGGTTTTTCAGTTCTATGTTTCTGAATTTTATGGGTGTGAAAAGTTTCATTTTTAAATTTAATATTAGATTGATTTAGTTATTGAAATAGACAGGAAATTTCATTGTGTTTCCATAATTGGTCCAAGTTCCTTCGAATTTCAATTGATTTTTGTCTAATGATTCTTTGATTGAGAGTTCGCCGAAGAAAATCCCGTTATGTTTTCCTGTTCCTTTTTCAGAGAATTTCAAATCATAGATTTTGGATTCGTCTTTCGAATTTTTTGTTTTTTCTGAATTAAAAATAATGGTTCCGCTAAAATCTGCTTTTGTTCCTTCAACATCAGAATATCCATTCACTTTATAGGTTTCAGGAGAATCTTTATCTAAAAAAACAGAATAAAATCCAACGTTCATTTTTGCTTTATCATCAATTTTTCCAATATAGGATTTGGCGTCATTCATAAGTAGCTTAGAAGTTTGCGCATTGGTAATAATGCTCACAAAACTCATCATTAAAAGGAAAAAATATTTTTTCATAACTGTCAATTTAAAACGTTGAATCACTCGCAACCCGACTTGAACGGAGCTCTTTTTTGTTATTGCGATTATTGAAATGTTCTTTTGATGGTAAAATGTTCTTCGCAATGACAAAAAAAGCGGGAGTGGAAGGCGGAATAGTTGCCCAAATTATTAAACTCCAAACTGCGAAAGGTGATGGTCCAGATGTTTTGCCATCATATTGTTCCATTCTGTGGCCGTCAATTTTCCGAAGTTGAAACTTTCTTTGCCTTCAAATGCATCTGCGCCCAATTGTTGCGTTTTCTGGATAAATCCGATGAGGCGCTTTCTCTCTTCTTCGAAGTTTTTGCTGTCGGTAATCACAAACATTGCACCAGTAGGAAGGTTTTGCTTGTAAGGCAATTCATTGGTGACTTTGGATTTGACAAAATTTTTCATCAACCATTTTGTGATGAAGGTTGGTTTTCTGTGTTTTTCCTGTTCGTAGATGAGTTCGTAAGTCACGTTGCAGTGCGCGAGCATTTTGTCCACGGACATCAATCCCCATTTTGGGAAAGAATCTTCTGTAAGTGCGTTGATTCGTTTGATTAAGTGGGAAGTATCGGTTTGGTCAAATATATTTTTCATAATTAAAGTCTGTTTTTTGGTCTAAAAAATTTGAAAACAAATATAAGCACAAAACGAGAAATCGGTGTTAAGTTTTTATAAATGCTGTTACAAAATTGTGAGTTAGGTTCAGATGCTTTAACTTTGCACAAACCTAATCTAATGAGTAAAAAAGAAACGAAATACATCTTCGTGACAGGAGGTGTAACATCGTCACTGGGTAAAGGAATTGTCTCCGCTTCTTTGGGGCTTCTACTGAAATCACGCGGTTTCAAAGTGACTATCCAAAAACTTGACCCTTATATCAACATCGATCCAGGAACGCTAAATCCTTATGAACACGGCGAATGCTACGTGACCGAAGATGGCGCAGAAACAGACCTTGACCTTGGACATTACGAAAGATTCCTAGATTCTCCAACTTCCCAAAACAACAACGTTACAACAGGAAAAATCTACCAAACCGTTATCGAAAAAGAACGTAAAGGCGATTTTCTTGGGAAAACTGTTCAAGTGATTCCGCACATTACCAACGAAATCAAACGCAGAATAAAGATGCTTTCCAAGAAGGATTATGACATCATTATTACAGAAATTGGTGGAACTGTGGGCGATATTGAATCGCTTCCTTATATAGAAAGTGTTCGCCAGTTGCAATGGGAATTGGGCAAAAATAATTCGATGGTGATACATTTGACATTGTTGCCGTATTTATCTTCAAGTGGAGAATTGAAAACCAAGCCTTCTCAGCATTCCGTGCGTCAATTGATGGAAAGTGGAATTCAGGCTGATGTTTTGGTTTGCAGAACTGAACATACCATTCCAAAAGAATTGCGTTCCAAATTGGCTCAGTTTTGTAACGTTGGATTAGAAAACGTTATCGAGTGTATTGATATGGATACGATTTACGAAGTTCCATTATACCTACAAAAACAACATTTTGATGAGGTTGTTCTCAAAGAATTAAATCTTCCTATTGGAAAAGAAATTAATCTAAAAGACTGGAAATCATTCCTTAAAAAATATAAAAATCCAAAACGCAGTGTAGAAATTGCTTTGGTCGGAAAATACGTTTCGCTTCAGGATTCTTATAAATCTATTGCGGAAGCCTTCATCCACGCAGGTTCCGATATGGAAACAGAAGTGAAAGTAAGATGGGTTTACAGTGGCGATATCGAACAAGAAGGTGCAGAAAAATTGTTAAACGGCGTTGATGGAATCTTGATAGCGCCTGGTTTTGGAGACAGAGGAATTGAAGGTAAAATTCAGGCTTCGAAATATGCGAGAGAGAATAAAGTTCCTTTATTAGGAATCTGTTTGGGAATGCAGATTATGACTATAGAATTTGCCAGAAATGTCTTAGAATTGAGCAAAGCCAATAGTGTAGAGTTCGATACTTCTACGCCGGATCCCGTGATTTCTCTAATGGAGGAGCAGAAAAATGTGGTAGAAAAAGGCGGAACAATGCGTCTTGGTGCGTGGAAATGTGTTCTGAAAACAGGCTCAAAATTGGCTGAGGTTTACGGTGCAAAAACCATCTCCGAACGTCATCGCCACAGATATGAGTTCAACAGTGATTACAAAAAAGACTTCGAGGAAAAAGGCTTGATTCCAACAGGTCTGAATCCGGAAACAGATTTGGTAGAAACTTTGGAATTGAAAGATCACCCGTTCTACGTTGGCGTTCAATATCATCCGGAATATAAAAGTACTGTGGCGACACCACATCCATTATTCAAAGCTTTTATCAGCGCAACGGTTAAGAAATAGTAAAAAGTATTAAGTATAATGTACAAAGTATGATTCAGAATATGAAGAAATACATTGTACATTATACTTTTTTTACATAATACAGCAGAAAAAAAGTATTTCTCTGAGCCATTCGTCTTTATAATGGATTCTGAAAAATAAACACTATTTTTGCAGACCAAAATGAATTAGGTTTTGAACTGTCAGTCTGAGGCTCTCGAAGACTTTCAAATTAAAAACCTTAAACTTTAAACTCAATTCTATAATGCAACAGAATAACGGACTAGATAAAAGCCAGCTGATTAGCTTCGGTATTTTTTCTATGATTCTTATCGGTTTTATGTTTTATTTCCAAAACAAAAACGCACAGGAGCAACAAGAACAATTGGCAATAGATGCCAAAAAAACGGAACTTGTCACCAAGGCCAAACCCCTCGCTACAAACTTAAATGCAACTGCAGTTACACCAACTTCTGTTCAGAAAGTGAAACTTCACAATGATGAGCTGGATTTGGAATTTTCCAGCGTTGGCGGACAATTAAGCTCTGTAAAACTGAACAAGTTTCAGGCGTTTGGAGGAAAACCACTTTATTTGTTTAATAACAACAATGCGAGCTACGGTTTCCAGTTCAAAGACAAATCCGGAAAAGTTTTCAATACCAAAGATTTGGTTTTCGCACCACAAGTTGCAGGAAATGTTGTGACTTTGAGTTCTCAAATCGGAACGGCGACGATTCAATTTATTTATACACTTAAAGCAAAATATACGGTAGATTTCCAAGTTAAAACACAAGGTTTGGCAACATTGGTAAACGATGGTAAAGCCAATTTTGTTTGGGATTACAACGTAAGAGGTGCAGAAAAAGGACGTTCTCAGGAGGAGACTCATACAGAGTTTTCTTACGCATTCAACAATTATAAAGATTACGATTACGACGCTCGTACCGATATGGATGAGCCAGATGAAACCCTTAACTGGATTGGCGTGAAGCAACAGTTTTTCTCTGCAGTAATTGAAGCTAAGAATGGATTCACAAAATCAAAAGGTTATCAGGAACCAATCGAGGAAGGTGAGTTTTTGAAGAAATTCAATTTTGACGGTCAAGTTAATTTAGCTGGAAACGAGCTGAATCAAGATTTCACTTGGTATTTTATGCCATTGGATATGGATTTGCTTAAATCGTTTGATAAAAACTTCGACGAGATTTTGCCACTAGGTTGGTCATTCATTGGCTCATTGAACCGCCACGTATTTATGCCGATGTACACCTTGATTTCAGGTTGGGGCATCGCAGCAGGTTGGGCCATTTTCTGGATGACGATTATTATCAAACTAATCTTGTCTCCGGTAATGTTCAAACAGCACAAACTAAGTGCGATGATGAAAGTGATTCGTCCGGAAATCGATGAGGTAAATGCCAAATTCAAGGATGCTGACCCGATGAAAAAACAGCAGGAAACAATGGCGGTTTACAGAAAAGCTGGCGTGAATCAGATGGCAGGATGTTTACCAGCCTTGGTTCAGATTCCGCTCTTCTATGCACTTTTCCGATTCTTCCCGAATATGCTAGACCTCCGAGGCAAGAGCTTCTGGTTCGCACCAGATTTGACGGCTTATGATGATGTGATTAAATTCGGATTTAATATTCCATTGTTGGGAGAGCATTTGAGTATTTTAGCATTAGCTTGTACGATTGTAATCTTGATTTACACTGTGATGACTTCCGGAAACATCCAGCAACCACAACAGGAAGGAATGCCGAATATGAAAGTGTTGATGTACATTTTCCCAATCACATTCCTGTTCTTCTTGAACAGTTCTGCATCAGGATTGTCTTGGTATTATTTCGTGTCCAATGCAATTAACATTGTAATTATTTTGGTCATCAAATATTTCATCCTCGATGAGAAAAAAATCCACGCTCAGATTCAGGAAAACAAACAGAAGGAACCGAAAAAAGAAGGTAAGTTCCAAAAACGAATGAGAGAGATGATGGAGCAAGCGCAAGAGCAACAGAAAGCACAGCAAAACAAAAAGAAATAAATATAAGGCGGTAATTTTTTACCGCTTTTTTTATTTCTCAACCCCTTCAGAGTTTCACATTCTCAATATCATTTATCAGCTATCGATTATCAATTATAATTAGGAGCTTAATCCTGCTGTCCACTATATCTTTTTTGTTTTTCACAACGTTCGTTAAACCAAACAACGTGAGCCACATAAAAACAAAAAAGGATGCCGTTCCCATCAGGGCTAGGGATTTTCTAGAAAGTTCAACATATTCAATTAACTCCTTCAGGGGTTTCAAACTCTGAAGGAGTTTTTAGATAAAAATAAAAATCCCGAAATTTGCAAACAATCTTAAACCTAAAACCTTGAACCTAGAATCCACTTACGAATATCTTCAAACTTTTTTAACACCAGAACGTCTCCAAAAAATCGAACATTTTTCCAAAGAAAGTTCAGATTTCGTTTTGCCAGTGATGGAAGATATTTACCAATTCCGAAATGCTGCGGCGATTGTCAGAAGCGTGGAAGCTTGCGGATTTCACAAAGTCGTGGCGATGGAAAAAGAAAACTTCTTCGAACCCAACTTGAAGGTTACAAAAGGCGCAGACACTTGGGTAGAAGTGGAGAAAATGCCGAGAACAATAGAATCTCTCCAAAATATTAAAAATAGAGGATATAAAATCGTCGCAGTTTCTGCAGAGAACAACGCAAAAATGCTTCCGGATTATAAAGTGGATGAACCATTGGCTTTGGTCTTCGGGACAGAGTGGGAGGGAACTACGGATGAATTGTTGGACTTTGCTGATGAAACTTTGGCAATCCCAATGTTTGGATTCACGAGAAGCTTCAATGTTTCTGTTGCCGCCGCAATCTGTATGTACGAACTCAAACAAAAACTCCTGAAATCCAACATCGACTACAAATTGTCCGAAGAAAAACTACTTCAACTGAAAATCCGCTGGGCAAAGAATTCAATTCCGAGTGGTGATATGATTTTGGAGAAGTATTTGAAGGAGAATTCTTAGGTTTATTTGATGAAAAACTTAATTTTTTTAATTGTTCTATTGTTGACTTTTTCTTGTAAAAAGGAAGAAGAGAAAAAAGATATTGTAAATCAAAAAGATATTATAAATCAAAAAGATGGCGATTGGATAATTTTGAATGATAAAAACAAAATTCCTGAACAAATCAAAGATTTTTTTGTTGCATCAGAAAAAGATGAATTAAAAATTGCCAATCCTGATGAGGAATTTAATATAACAGATGTTGTTTTAAAACCTAATCTACCTTTCAGACAATTGAGATTATTAGAAAAGAAAAATCAAACTTGGCGAATGGTTTAAATCCAAGGTGGGATTGGAAAATCTTATCAATTCTATGAATTTAAAATTCAAGGAGACACAATCTCGGAAATCAAAAAAGCTTATTCTTTTGAAAATATTGAAACAAATGATTCATTAGAATATTATATTAAAAAAGAGAAAGTGAAATTTGAGAAAATCAAAATAAAATATGAGTAGTGAATTTAATTCTTTTTGAATTTAAAATTTTTTTTAAAGCACTCAATCAATTTAAAAAGAATTTTTTTAGACTAATGTTATAAATTTCCATCAATATATTTTCTGATTTCCAAAAGACTTTCGTGGAACTTTTCCAGTCTGTGATTGTCATCTGTTTCAATCAATTTTACGTTTTCAAAAGCCGTATTGAAAAGCCAATTTTGATTCAAAACTTTGTCGTTTTTGGTTGCGATGATTAAAGTGTTTTTAGGATTCTTATACTTTTTAAGTTGAGGTAAGAGTGACTTTGGAAACTCAAAATCTGCAATCCTTTCTTCAATATTCAAAAGTGGACTACTCAATATTAAGATGGATTCTGTGCCCTGATTTAATAATCTTTCTCTCAATTGATAAGCGAAATTTGCGCCAGTAGAATCTCCAATTAATATTAATTTTCCTGCATTTTTCAATCTTATTTCAGCTTCAGCCAAAAGCTTAGAAATATCACTTTCATTATTCCATTCAATAAAATCGTATTCAAATTCGTGTTTGAAGTATTCTTTCAGATTCAGAAATTTTCTAGAATTTTGGTCAGAGCCTAATCCGTGGATGTAGAGAAGTGTGGGTTTCATTGGATAAAATTAAACTTATTAATTTAATCTAATTTCAGATAAGTAATTTACTTTAAATCATTGAATATCAATAAAAAAATATTATCAATAGCGTCGGGCTTCAGCCCGATGTGTAAAATTGTAGATAAGTAAGGCTTTAGCCAAAATTTTGATTAGGTTTAGGCTAAAGCCTAATGTTCTCTTTGCATAAAAATGGGCTAAAGCCCATTCCTATTGATATTACAGAATTTTATTATTCCAAGGTTAGATTATTAGATTTTCAATAATTTCCCATTTATTAAGCTGTTCATCGTTGGCGAAAAACATTCTCATAGGATTATCATTTCGTGCTTGTCCTTTCTTGCCAGGCGTGTTTAACCAAATTTGATATTCTTCTTTTAATGTTTTTGCAACCAATTGACTTGGGACTATATAAACATCTGGCAATTCATTAGCTTTAAGATTGACAAAACAATAAATCAGATTTTCAGATTCTATATTTTCGTCTTTTTTACTTAGAAGCCATCCTTTTCTTCTGGAATCTCGATTAGCTTTTATTTGAATTCCAACAGATTTAAAAGAATTTTCAGAAGAAACCAAAATGTCAATTCCTTTTGTGTTTCTTGATGTCAACATTGCAATAAACCCCTTTTGTGATAATATAGCAGAAACATAATGAGCTCCTGCAATTCCTGTTAAATTGGATGATATTTTCATATTTAAATTTTGTTTAAATGAGAATTTACTTTACCTTTTCTATGAGAAAATCCCCTAAAGAAGCTGTTCCTCCTTTTAAACCAAATTGTCTTTCATAAGCCTCAATAATTATTTTAGAACTTGGAGGATGCGAATGACTTATCTGAACTTTCAAACCTTTGGTGATTTTTCCTATATTTCTTTTTACAGTAATGTTGTAAGTGTGGTTCATAATTATAACTTTTTTTAAAGTTTATTTCCCCAAAACTACCAACAAAATCCACGTCAAACTTTTCCCAATTTTGCCCAAAAATTTCTATTTTTGATAAGATGATAACCAAACTCAAAAAAGAATTCGAGGATTTGTATTTTCGGGAGATTTCAACCGTGAAAGGTCTGGAAAATCTTTCCGGAAAAATTCCCATTGCGAAGAATACATTGCGAAGATTTCTGGGGAAAATGAAATCTGAAAGCAATCTCAGCGTACATTCTCTCAACACGATTTCCAAATTTCTGAATTACAAAAATTTTGAAGACTTCAAAAATCAACAAGAAAAAAATCCAATATCAATTTTGGATTTGGGCACAAAGCAATTTTATGATTTTCTAAAAGAAAGAAAACCTAAAAATGAATTAGAATCTGTTTTCCAAAATATCAATATCCAGAATGCGGAAAGAATCATCAATAATCCCGATTTGCTCCGGTTATTTTTCTTGGAATACAGAGATTCTGCCGATGTTTTGGAATACGTTCTCGGCTGGCATCCGACGTATCACAGGTCTGCGGATTCCGATTATCAGGATGTTTTGCTGAATGTCGCTTCTCATACAAAGATTTCTCATTTCGGAGTTTTTGCTAATAGTTTTGTGATTCTGGGGAAATTCTTTTCCGAAGACAATCCCGATTTCGAAAAACATTTCAAAGATTTGGAAAAGTCTTATCAGAAGATGAAAAAAGAGTTTGGAAATCAGTACATTTTTCCTGTCGCAAGGTTTTCTGTAGCGAAACTTTTTGTCTTACACGCTCAAGATTCTGAGGATTTACGTGATTTTATTAATGAACAAATTCAGCTTCCAATCAACGAAAACTTGGACGAACTGCAAACCATTGTTTTCAAAGTTCATTTTGCAGATGCGCTCAATAAGATTGGAAAATATGAAGATTCGTTTGCATTGATGAATGATTATAATGAGGATGATTTTGATGAAATCTGGACCAAATATTACCACGAAAAATACAAATATCTTTTCATCGTTACCAAAATAATGACTTTGCTTGGACTCGGAAAAACCAAAGAAGCAAAACAATATTTTGATGATTTCAAAATCGATTGGAAAGACAGGCATCTCACGTTTGACATTGCATCTTACATCAAGCTTCAATATTTTACGCTTGGTTATTTCTTGGACAAAATTAATAGCGAAAACTATCTCAAAAACCTGAAAAATGAAATCGAAATCACGGGTTTCAAAAGATGGAACTCAATTTTTGAAAGACTAAAATGCTAGGCTTTCTCATCATTTTTATCGGTCATTTTGCATACGGAATTACCAATGCACTTTGGAAAAATCCCAGAGAAGCAGTCGGCACTTTTCCATTGATTGCAATGCGAAGTTTCGGTTGTATTCTTGTTTTTTCAACAATTTTTCTGATTTCCCAATTCTATGGAATCGTAAAATTTCCTTCAATCAGTTTTCTCAAATTTGCAGAGATTTTCGGACTTTGTATGGTTAATTCTTTAGGCTTGGTTTTCTACGTCACGTCCCTGAAATACGGCAACGCCAACAAAGTCATAGGCTTCGGAAAACTCAATATCGTGATTTGGATTCTTATTAGCGTTTTTATTTTCAAGGAAGATATTTCTACCAAAAAAATCATTCTCGGAATCGTCATTACTTTAGGAATCTATCTCATCGATTCTCAAAAAAGTTTTCAGAAAATCAAACCCTCCAAAGCATTATGGTTTACAATTTTGTCCAGATTATTTTGGTCGACCGCATTTTTGTTCATTCCTTACATCAAAGAATTTGGGATTCTGTTCTTCTGTATTATTTTGGAATTAGCAGTTTTTACAGTCAGTTTCACGATTTCAATATTTCAAAAAAACAAAATTGAAATCCGTAAAATTGAAACCAAAACTTTCAGAGAAATTACATTTTTAATCCTTCTTGGATGTATCGGAACATTGAGTTTGAACTTCGCCATTGCCGAAATCAGTATTTTCTTATTTGCAATTTTAGCATTGATGGAACCTATTGTTGGACTTGTTTTCGCAAGGATTTATTATAAGGAAAGTTTGGAGTTTCGTCAGATTTTGGGAATCAGTTTGTCTTTGTCTTCTTCTTTTATTCTAGCTTTGTAAAAAATCAATAGGAACGGGTTTTAACCCATTTATTTAAAGATAGCTAATAGGCTTTAGCCAAAATTTAAGATAAGTTTCGGCTAAAGCCACAGTAGTTTTATTTGAACATCGGGCTGAAGCCCGACGCAATTTATATGTTTGATTGTCTTTTTTAGTTCACTAAATCACAAACCATTTCCCCAATCTTCGGCGCCAGCGCAACACCCATTCCGGAAAGTCTCACGGCACAAAATTGTCTCTCAGAAATTTGTTTTACAATCGGTGTTTTCTCACTTCCCATCGCCATAATTCCTGACCAACGCATTGCAATTTTGAAATCTTGATTTGGTAAAATCACTTCTTTTAAAAATTGTTCCAAATGATTTTGTAGAAATTCTGTCGTTTCAAAATTGGTTGTTTTTTCGGTTTCGAAATCTTGATTTCTTGCACCTCCAAGCAGAATTTGGTTTCCGAGATTTCTGAAATAATAGAAGCCTTCATCGTAATGAAAAGTACCTTTCAGTTTCAAATTTTCAATCGGTTCTGTTAAAATAATTTGTCCTCTTGCAGGAATTATTTCTTCGGATTCAAGGAATTTTGAACTGAAAGCGTTTGTACAAAATATAACTTTTTCAGATTTGAGAATTAGATTTTTATTAATCTTAATTTCAACTTCATTTTCCAATTCTGAAACAGATTCCACTTCTGTTCCGCAGAGAAATTCCACTTTTAGTTCGTGACATTTTTCTACGAGTTTCATTAATAATTTTCCCGAATGCAAACTTCCTTCACAAAGATTCTCAACCAAAAATTCTGATTTTCCCAACCCAAATTCTTTGATTTTTTCATTAACGATTTTGAAAGTATTTTCAGTTTTTGTAATCGGAAAAAGATGTTGATCCACTTCATCTAACTTTTCTAAAGCAAATTCATCGTTCAAAATTTCATAACCGTCACAAAGGTCAAAATCAATTTCATCATTAGCAAAATAATTCTGAATCTTCTGCAAACCTTCGAATCTCATTTTGACCAAATCCAACGTTTTCTCCCAACCCATTTTCTCGGAATCAGAAATAATCTCCGTCAAACTTCCGAAGCAAGCAAAACCCGCATTTCGAGTTGAAGCGCCCATCGGAATCGGATTTCTTTCAACAATTAAAACTGATTTTTCAGGAAACTTTTCTTTGATAGAAATCGCTGTCCAAAGTCCTGTAAATCCAGAACCGATAATGATAATTTCTCTTTTTCTGTAAAAAGTTTCGAGTTCCCAAATGCTTGGATTCATAGTTTTGGTTTTGAGTTTTAAGATGAAAAAATAAACGCAAAGATTTAATTTGAAAACTGTAAAAATTTAAGCTTGCAAAGGCAGATAAATCTGCACTGATGAAGCTTTTGATTACACGCTTACAGTGATTTTTTCATTTATTTAATAATTCTGCCTTCATCAAATCAATTTATTGGTTATTCTTTGCAGGCTTTAATTACAGAAGATTTGATAAATCTTTGCGTTTAAATTTTGCAAAAGTAAATGTCTGAAAAATGTGATGTACTCAAGTTTTATGTTAAAATTCTCATATTTTAAATCTTAAAATCATCTCTCACTTCATCACTTTTTGCAAAACAAACGGGCGAAGAATTCTCCTGTTCATCAAACTTAGAATGCATTTCCTGATTGAAATCTGCTGATTTACTTCTCGCAATAGAAAGCGTTTGCCAATCCTCATTCTTCATCATTTTGGCGATGTAAATAATTTGACCAATGTGATAAGGATAATGCGCCAACTGACGAAAAACCGCGTCCACAACAGAATGCGCTTCGCCTCGGATATAAATTGTAGAATTGATATTTTCATCCGTGATTTGTTCCAAAGCTTCGAAAAGACAATTCCAACCTTTTTCCCAATATTCCAAAACTTCTTCTTTGGTTTTGAAGTTATTTTCAAATTCTGAATCTCTGTTTCGCCAAGATTTTTCGCCGTCTTCGGTGAGTAAATTGGTCCAGCGTGAAAGCATATTTCCAGCGACGTGTTTGATGATAATTGCAATCGAATTGCTTTCCTCGTTGTATTGCCAAAAGATTTGTTCTTCGGAAATTTGAGCGAGCGTTTTGTCGCCCAAGTCTTTGTAATAGAGGAATCTTTTGATGAATAAATCTTTCATTTTGGAAATGTTTTAACTTATTAAATATAAAAAAATCCTTTCAAATTTTGAAAGGAAATATATTTCTAAAGATTAACGCAGAAAACTAGAACATCTTATCATAATTCCAAGAAGCCACAAAAATTCCCGCAGTTTCCGTTCTCAATCTTTGATTTCCCAATGAAACTGCTTTCACGCCTTTCTCTGCCAGTAGCTGAATTTCCTTATCTGAAAAATCGCCTTCTGGACCAATTAGAAACGTAATTTTTTCATCGCTATTTTGATTCTTGATTTTTGACTCTTGATTCTTCAAATCGTTCAAATTAATTCTTTCCAAATTCTCATTACAATGCGCTACGAAAGTATTTTCAGGATTCAAATCTTTGATAAAATCAGAAAACTTCTGAAGGTCATTGATTTTTGGAAAGTGAGAACGCAAACTTTGTTTTGAGGCGCCAACGGCTTGTTTTCGCAATTTTTCGATGCTGATATTTTTGCGTTCGGTTTGTTCCGTCAGTATAAAACTGATTTCAGAAATTCCCATTTCCACAGCTTTCTCCAAGAAAAATTCGATGCGGTCTATTTTTTTTGTTGGTGCAATGGCGATGTGAAGTTTTGGCGAAAAATCGGGGAGATTCTCTTTGACTTCGGAAACTTTGAGAGAAACTTTTTTTCCTTCAAAAACTAAAGTTCCCGTGGCTAGATTTCCATTTCCATCGGTCAGCGAAATCTCTTCACCTTCGCGCATTCTCAGAACTTTTGTGATGTGCTGTTGCTCATCAGAATCGATGATGATTTCGGGGAAAATCTGTCCAAAGAAAAGTTTCATAGTTTTTTGTTGAATCGTTGAGTTGTGAAATTGTTAAATCGTAAAATTGTGATTTATTTTATTCTTTATTGATGGATTTATTCAGAGCATTAATTTGGTTAGTTATTAATTCTGCTTTTTCTCTCAGTTCAATGTAACTTTCATTTGACAAAAATCCTAAGTCGTTTGATAGGATAAGAAAATTAATAATTTCTATTGTTGACCCAAACGCAATATTCAAAAATCTAGATTTTTCTTTATTGGATTGTCTGGAAAAGCCTTCTGCTATATTTGCTGAGATACTTGTGGAAGCACGTCTCATTTGAATTGTAATTCCAAATTTTTCGTTATCAGGAAAAGAAGAAGTGACAAGATAAATTTCTTTTACCAATTTTCTTGAATTTTGCCAAACTTCTAATTTTTCAAAATAAAATTGATACATACTTTGCTTTGCTCTGTTTAACAATTCAACAAATTTTGCAGTTTAACAAATCAACGATTCGTCGGTTTTACTAATTTAAATATTTTCTTCCCAACAGTTGCCAATAAAACAGCAACCAATCCGAAGACTACACCCAACCCAAATTGTGGCACTTGCTCAGGAATATTAGCAGGAATATTTTCTGAAACCCAATGATGAATAACCTCTATGTAATGATGGAAAATCCCGCCAGAAACCAAAAGCAATGCAACAGTTCCAACAACGCCAAGAACCTTGATGACAATTGGCAAACCTTTAATCAAAACCTGTCCAAGTCCGTTTAAGAAACCTTTGTTTTGAGATTTTTTTTGTAAAAAATATCCGGCATCGTCCATTCTCACAATCAATGCGACAAGGCCATAAACACCGACTGTTGCGATGATTGCAACGAAAGAAACGCTGATGATCTGGGTAATCAAAGGATGTTGTTTTTCCAGTGCAGTTCCTAATGCGATAATGACAATTTCCAAAGAAAGAATAAAATCGGTCTTGATTGCCGAACTGATTTTCGACTTTTCAGAATTTTCATCATCTTCCGGTAAAGTAGCTTCCTGAACCACTTCGTGGCCTTTTTTCTCACGATGAAAAAGGAATTCTACAATCTTTTCCATTCCTTCATAAGCCAAATAGATTCCACCTAGAATCAAAATATAATTGATGGCAGGTTCGTACAGCCATTTAAGCAGAAAGACGAGCGGAAGGATGATAAGCTTGTTGATAAAGGAACCTTTGGTGATTGCCCAAAGAACCGGGATTTCTCGAGATGCCAGAAAACCTGTTGCTTTTTCCGCATTTACTGCCAAATCGTCGCCGAGAATTCCGGCTGTTTTTTTGGTAGCGAGTTTACTGGTCACTGCGATATCGTCCATCAACGCGCCGATATCGTCTAAGATTGCGAAAAATCCTGAAGCCATAACTTATTTTATTTTGATGCAAAAATAAGTTTTAAAGTTCAAAGTTCAATGCTTTAAATTGATGTGCAAAATATTTTTACTTAATGTTTTGGAACGCAATTTCGTTCTCACTGAAGAAGGCAACACCGGTTTTGATGGTTGTGTAAATATCTGTGTCGCATTCTCGCAAAGAGCACATATAGATTTCTTCTACCCAAATGTTGCTGAGGAAAATTAAATTCAAATATTCTTGTTTTCTCAAATTGTTTTTGATGGAAAGATAATCGCCTTCTTTTGGCTCGTAATGAAAACTAAACACGTTTTCAGCGTTGATTTTTTCCAGAATTTCTTCTTTGACATCTTGAAGATAACCTTTCTCAGAACTTATCAAATCAAAATCTTCCGACTCTTCTGTAGTTTCAGATTTACCAGTTATCGTTTCTAAAATCCAATAAAACTTTGAACTTTTCTTAGATTGTTTTCCGAGTTGTTTTTCTTCTAGTAATATTTTCATAGGTTTTATTTGGCTTTCGCTGATGTTTTAATGTTTGTAAACTCCCAAATCAAGTATAAGTTTCTTGGAATTATAGGCCTGGAACTTCGAAAAGGATTCCAAGTATTAGAACAAAGAAAGCTATTATAAAAGATGATATGGCCATTCCAATACAAAATAGAGTTATAAAATAGAAGTAGTTTTTTGTTTTTTCTGTAGTTAATAAGATAATGTATAAAAAATTTCCTAGTAAAATATATGTTAAATCTAAGAGAAATACAAATGATAAATCAGAGATAGTTTTAACTTCGATTTTAGATTTGTAAAAATATCCTACACCAATTATGGAGAAAAATATAATATTCAATAAATAATACGGATAATTGATTTTCTCTATTCTATTTTCATTTAGTTTAAAATTTAAAAATAAAAGAGTTCCAAACAAAAAAGTCCCGAACAAAAAAAGTTTTAATTCCATAATTCATATCAGAAACAAAATAGTTAGAAAATTCTTCTGACCTCCGACTTTCCTACAAATCATATTTAGCTGTCGCCGTCGTCCTAATATCCGTAAATTCACCACGTTCATATTTCAATTTCGCCACCATTGCAATCATAGCCGCATTGTCTGTTGTATATTCAAATTTTGGGATGAAGATGTTCCAGCCGAGTTTTTCCTGATTGTTTTCCATCGCTTTTCTCAAAGCTGAGTTGGCAGAAACACCTCCGGCAATCGCAACGTCTTTTATATTAAGGTCAACGGAAGCTTTTTCTAATTTGTTCATTAAGATTTCAATGATTGATTTTTGAACAGAAGCACAAAGGTCATTCAGATTTTCCTTAATGAAATCCGGATTTTTCCGCACTTCCTTCTGAATAAAATAAAGTACCGAAGTTTTAATCCCACTGAATGAATAATCATAATTCTCCATTCTCGGTTTGTTGAACTGGAAAGCGTCGGGATTTCCTTCTTTCGCCAACTTGTCGATGATTGGTCCAGCCGGATAATCAAGGTCAAAAATCTTTCCTATTTTGTCAAAAGCTTCGCCCGCAGCATCATCAATGGTTTTCCCAATGATTTCCATTCCGAAATAATCTTTCACCAAAACGATCATCGTATGACCGCCAGAAACCGTCAAACACAGGAATGGAAAAGTAGGCGAAGTTGGATTCGCATCATCGATAAAATGAGCCAGAATGTGCGCCTGAAGGTGGTTGACTTCTATCAGCGGAACGTCCAGACTCATCGCCAGAGATTTGGCAAAAGACGTTCCCACAAGCAACGATCCCAAAAGTCCGGGACCGCGCGTGAAACCAATCGCGCAAATATCATTTTGTTGTATATTTGCTTTGGAAAAAGCTTTTTCCACGACAGGAATGATGTTTTGCTGATGTGCTCTGGATGCCAATTCTGGGACTACACCACCATATTCATTATGTATTTCCTGATTGGCAGCAACATTGGAAAGGATTTTGTTGCCGCTGATGATGGCTGCGGAAGTGTCGTCACAAGAAGACTCGATACCTAAAATAATTGATCCACTCATAATAGATGGCAAATTTAGAAAATAAAAACACAACAAACGAAGATCCTCATATTGACCAACCTGTCAAAAAGAAAAAGACTTCACTTTTCTGGAGGATTCTCAACTATATCTTTTTCGGGATTTTAGGCTTGGTAGTTTTGCTTTTTGTGGCCATCAATCTGCCTGTTACCAAACGTTATATCGCAAACGAAGCCATCAAACTTCTGAACAACGACTTCAAAATGAGAATGTCTGTGGAAGATGTTGAAGTTAATTTTTTTGGAGATGTGAAAATCAAAGGGCTTCATATCAAAGATTATAAAGATTACGAATTTGTAAAAGCCAGAGAATTGCGCGTGGATTCGGATTGGTTTGCATTGGCTTTTAACACGAGAGATATTAAATTTAATCAAGCTACGATTATCGATCCTGTGATTCGAGTGATTACTTACAAGGGCGACAGCATCAGCAATTTTATCAGATATGTAGATAATTTCCAGTCCGATACGCCAACAGATCCTAAAAGACCGAAATTCAAAATGAATATGAAGATCGATCTCATCAATGGAGTGGCGAGTATCGTTAATGAAAATAGTCCGGGAGAAGCCGGAAGATGGCTGGATGCAAGAAAGGTTAACCTGAATGTGACTTCCCTGAAAGTTGAAGGCGCAGACGTTTTTGCAGACATTCGAAATTTTAGTTTAATTACAAAACGATATGGCAAAGAACACATCGTCGATACATTTTCTACCAATTTTGAACTGACGAAAAAGCATTTAAAATTCGGAAATATGACCATCAACACAGACCATTCACTTTTGCAAGGTGAAGCGGTTTTGAATCTTGATCCTAAAACCAAGTTTGCAGATTTTGGACACAAGGTAAGTTGGGATTTGAAGATGATTCCGGGAAGTCAGATCAGTGGTTATGATTTGAGTTATTTTGTGACAGATTGGGACAATTACACGCCAATCAATATCTCCGGAACGATGACTGGTCCGTTGAATGATTTTACTTTGAACAATTTCTTAATTCGTTCGCAGGATGTAAATCTTAATACCAAAAATCTTAGAATCAATGGTGTCATCGATAAGAAATTCTTCATCGAAAGTAAAAATGTTTCAGCCGATTTCACTTACAAAGCTTTGAAAGCCTCACTTCCGAATTTCATTTCAACAAAATTGGGGAATATTGCTGACGATTTTGGAAGAATGAAATACAATGGTTCGGTAAGAGTCAATCCGAAACAGATTTTTGCCAGCGGACAAGTCATTACTGGAATTGGACAAGCGAAAATGAAGGATTTCAATCTTGTGGATTACAGCACAAAACGTCCGAAATACAGAGGTTACGTGGATGTAAAAGATTTGAATGTCACAGCATTGACCAAGAACAAACAAGTTGGATTGATTTCAGGGAAATTCGATGTTCAGGGCGAAGGTTTTGATGTGAATACGATGTATGTCAAGACAAAATCTGATGTCGCTCACATCGAATTGATGGGCAAAAATCTGAATAATATCGCTATCGACGGCGTTCTGAATAAAAGACGATTCACAGGAAACCTGAATGCCAATGATCCCAATGCGAAAGGAAATTTCAAAGGTGTCGTGGATTTCTCGACAAAACGATTGTTCGCAGATTTTGTAGCGGATATCAAATATGTTAATTTAAAATATTTTGGCATCTCTGCTGGTGACACCAATTCTGTAAGTGGATTGATTGATGGAAAAGTTTCTATGACCAATTTGAATGATCTGAATCTGGATGCCAACATTCAAAATTTGACTTTGAATTCTACAGCGCAAAAACTTAATATTCCGGATTCAAAAATCAAAGCTTATTTTGAAGATGGAAATAGGATTGTTTCTGTAGATGCGCCTGGAGCGGTTGTAGGTCGCGTGTCTGGAAAATTCGAATTGGAAAATATTGCCTTGATGGTGGAGAATAGCTTAAATAAAATACTGGTTGGCAATCCTCCAAAAAAGACGTTCGCAGGACAAGGTTTTGATTTTGATTTCGATGTGAAGCAAGGTTTGGTTTCGTTTTTTGTGCCAGATCTTGAACTTAAAAATGGTGCAAAAGTTTCCGGAAATTACATCGGCAATACAAACGATTTGGTTTTGAATGCCGATGCGTCTTACATCAAATATGTTTTGACCAGCAAGAAAGAACTTAGCGAAGCCGAAAAATTCCTTGCAGAAACCGACGCAACTTACCAACCAGATTTGGAAAAAACCAAAGACAGCGCTATGGTGGACAGTCTTAGCCTGAGAGTCAATACCGCAAATCTGAGTCAGCAATTGCTCGCTACGGTGAAAAGAGCACAATACGGAAACAACGTTTTGCAAGACGTCAAGCTATCGGCCAACAATGAAAATGGACAACTGCTGAAAATCGGAACGGATTTCAAACTCGGAACTCTGGAAGATGAATCGGCAAAACAGATGAAGCAGTATTTGGTTAATATTAATCAAACTACAAATCCTGCCGGCGATTATGTTTTCAGATTCGAACCTACTACGATAAAATTAAATGATGTGGCTTGGAGTGTGGATACAAGTCCGGAACTCAACCATGCCATTACTTATCGGAAAAAAGAAAAAGACTTCCTGATAGAAAACCTGAGAGTCTATTCCGATGAAAGTGCGCTTCTGATAAAAAATGCGACTTTTAAATCTGGCAAAGAATTTATGGCAGATGCTGAAGTCAAAAATCTTGATATTTCCAAATTACTGGCTTTCAGCAAGGATAAAAATGCCTTAGATATTAAAGGAACAGCCAATGGAACTATTATCATAAAAAAATCGGGGAACAATCTGGAGCCTCTTTTGGATCTGGATGTGAATGATATTTTTATGAATGGAAAAGCGATGGGAAATCTGGAAACAAAAATTACCAAAAGCGAAAAACCAAATGTCTTTGATGTCAGTATTCAAGCTTTGTCATCGGATCTTTTGGGGCATAATACTTTGGATGTTTCCGGAACGATTGATAATAATCCGTCTTCCCCAGTTCTGGACGTGAATGCAAAAATGAATGAGTTTGATCTTGGATTTGCGCAACAATTCGTAAAAGAAATATTTGGAAACTTCCGAGGAAAAGCGACAGGCGATCTCAAGATTTCCGGACCGTTGAACGATATAGATTACAGTGGAGATTTAGCTTTGAAAGGTTTCGGATTGAAATTGATGTTCACTGGAGTGGATTACTCATTTGATGATACTGTTATCAATCTTTCCCGAGGTTTGGCTTTGCTGAATAACATCGGAATCAAAGATGGACGTTCCAATTCGAAAGGAAATATTTCCGGATCCATCCAGTTCGAAACGTTGTCTTCGCTGGGAATCAACTTAATTATGCGAGCAGATAATCTTTTGGTTATCAATAATACCCAAGAAGACAATGATCTCTTTTGGGGACGTGTGTACGGACAAGGCGATGTTTACGTGAGTGGGCCGGTTTCCGGATTGGAGATTTCTACACCAAATGATGGTCTTAAAGTTCTTAATAACAGTACTTTTACATTTAACAGTGCTTCCAATTCCAATGTGGAGGAATTCAAAATTCTGAGATTCTTGAAAAGAGAAGATGACGGAAAAATATCTATTGAAAAGAAGAAAAAATCTGGCGCCAATATGTTGATGGATTTTGATATCTCGGTAGATAAAGGAACTTTGGTAAATGTATTGGTGGGCGACGATGTTGGAAATATTTCTGTAAAAGGCGATGCAGATCACCTGAAATTCCGAATGGAAAGAAGTGGTAACATTGTAATGAATGGAACGTACACGGTGGATAATGGAACGTTTGTCTCAAAAGCTATCTTGGACAGAACATTCCAGATTGCAAAAAACAGCAGCATCCAATGGAGTGGAAGTCCGATGTCTCCGGATTTGGACATCACTGCAAACTATACCAGAACGGTAACCAACGCAGGTGAATATCTGGGAATGTCTCTCACGCAACCCATCAATGTGATGCTGACGACCAAGATCACGGAAACGCTTACAAAACCGGATATTTCATTTGGTGTTTCCGCGCCCGATGTTTCTTCGCAAGTCAAAGAAACCTTGGCTACAAAGATGAATACGGAGGACGAAAGAATCATCCAGTTCGGGTCTGTTTTGGTTCTCAATAATTTTAATGTGGTGAACAGTGGTGGATTGGATTTTAATCTTCAAAATACAGCGATTAATACTGGTTACAATATGCTTTTCAAGCAGTTGGGCTCTGTTCTTAATACCATTAGTAGTGCTTTCCAAGTCAATCTGGATTACATCAGCGGTGATCCCAATTCCAATACCGGCGATCGCGCGAATACAAGCGTGAGTCTGGCTTTGTCTCCAAGGATTAATTTCAAAACAGGTTTGGGAGTTCCTATTGCCAGAACAGAAAATACATCCAACAATTATCTCTCTGCAGAAGGAACGATAGAATATGACTGGAGTCGGAATAATAACGGAAGCAGGTTGCTGAGAGCTTATTCCAAACCGTCCAATTTAGGTTTGGGAACAGCCAATGCAATTAATCAAAGCTATGGTGTTGGCGTTGTGTACAGTAAAAGTTTTAATTCTCTCAAATATATCTTCAAAAGGCGAGAAAGAATAAAAAGAGACTCCGCTGCGGCAGAGGAGAATAAAGTAGATTCAATAAAAAATGAGGCTATAAAATGATAATTATCATCAAAAATGATAGTTTTGTTAAAAGCTGTTAATGTTTTGAGATTTGTTTTTAGTTAATTTAATTTTTTCTAAATTTGCAAAAAAGTTAGATATATTTTAAATAAATAATAAAATCAAAATGAACTATCAATTAGACGATATCGATAAAAAAATTCTAGATTTCTTAGTAGAAAACACTAGAATGCCTTTTACGGAAATTGCTAAGCAAATGGACGTTTCTGCAGGAACAATCCACGTAAGAGTAAAGAAAATGGAAGATGCTGGAATTATCTTGGGATCTTCTCTTAATATAGATTACAGCAAGTTGGATTACAACTTCACAGCATTCATCGGAATTTTGCTTACAAAATCAAACCACACGCAGGAAGTTCTAAGACAATTGGCGCTTATCCCAAATGTGGTAGAGGCGAGCGTAACTTCTGGAAAATACAACATCTTCTGCAAAATGAAGGCGAAAAATACAGAAGACGCGAAGAAAATCATTTATCAAATAGATGATATTCAGGATGTCATGAGAACAGAAAGTATGATCTCTATGGAGGAGTACATTAGTGATAAGAACCGTTTGATAAACGCGGTTAGTATATAGTTAGTTAATAGAAATTTCTATACAGAAGAGCTTAGTCATTAAGCTCTTTTTTTGTATTTTTATGCGATGAAAACAGTAGATAAAAGTTTTAAAAACAACAAAGATTATTACCTCATTTTCGGAGTGATTCTAATGGCGTTTTTGCTAAGTGTCAATACAGATGTGGCGGAATATTCTCTGCATCAGAAGATCCATATCCCTTCAGGATTTTTCTATTACACTTTTGGTGTGGATGCGCTGGTGATTGTCAGTTGGCTTTTGATTTTGTTTTTCCGAAAGTTGGGTGTTATTCTGTTCCCGATTTTGGTGGCTGTGCATTTTGGATTGCATCATTATTACCTCAGTACATTTCTTTATTCCGATGTCACCACTTTGTTTCTCTACATCGGTTTGGGACTTTTGGCAGTCATTCCCAGATGGAATGATTTGAAATAGTTTGTAAAAAAATAAAACTCCGGATCAATCTAATCAGGAGCTTTGTTTAATCAGCATTTTGATATGAAAAATAAAATTTAACAATTGAAAATAATGCTGATTTTCTGCAAGAAGTAGAACATTAATTTTCCAACTCAATTGATGTTCGTAAGTGTGTTTTCAGAATCTTAACGAAGGTGTTTTAATCAATAAATTTTTCTCAGAGATTTTCTCTTGCAAAACCTCTGCAAATATTGCTATTTAACATAATATTAGCAAAAAAACACCTACGACATATCTACAACATGTCTGTAAGTTTCAGATTATCAATAAGTAAAATGTGTTGTTTGACTGATTCTTAAAGATTCATCATCCAATTGTTGAGGTCAACTTCCGATGGGATGTTCAACTGTTTTCTGAGTCTACTCTTTTTCATTTCCACACTTCGGACAGAGATATGACTGCATTGCGCAATCTCTTTTGTAGAGAAATTAAGTTTTAGTAAGGCACAAAATTTCACCTGTCCACTTGTCATATCAGGATACTTTTCTGTCAGTTTGATGTAAAAATCAGAGTAGATTTCTTTGAATCGACTTAAGAAAGACGAGTCGTTCGCTTTTGCGAGTTCCAGCAATTCTGAGAAAGAATCATTGATTTTTGATTCCAGCTCATTCACTACCAATTCCTTTTCCAGAAGATTGTCTTTGGTTGTTTTCCGCTGCTGTTTTTCTTTTTTGTATCGTCTAAAAATCTTGATTGTAAAGTACAACTTCACCAAAAAGAAAATCACAAGTCCAGCGATGATGAAGTACAGATTCTCGTACCATTTTGTCTTTTCGTGGTCTATTATTTTTTTAGAGATTTTGTCGGTCTCTATTTTTTCTTTTTTTCTAATGATGTCGTACAACTCTTTTGATTTCTTGGAGTAGTAGTTGTAGAGCTTGTCTTCTCCAGATTTTTCGTAGATCGTAGCAAGATCATCATAGATGTATTGCAGTCTGTAGATATCCTGCGCTTTTTCGAAGATGGGAAGAGCCTTTTTGTAATAATAAATAGAACTGTCCAACTGATTCATTTCCAGATACGTATTGCCAATTCCATACAGCCCAAATGCTTGGTTGATTGAGTCATTTTCAATCTTAGACAGCAAATAAGCTTTGCGGCTGAAGTGTAGCGCTTCTTCGTGTTTGTTGAGGTCTATGTAAGTGTATCCTAAACTTGAATATTGGATCGCTAGCCAACCGTTTCTCTTTTTCTCGTCCTTTATTTTTTTGTAATATTCCACGCTTTTCAGGTCTTGCTCAAGCGTTTTTTCCGGTGGGAGATACTGTAGGTTCATAATTTCCGATCGTCCGGAATAGATCTGCCCCATAGAACTGTTGAACTCATCATTGTCTTTCACCTTTTGGCAGAGAGATTCAGCGAGTTTGCTGGTTTCGTATGCTTTTTCAAAAAAACCCAGATAGGAAAATCCCAACGCCTTGGCAATCAAAGCTTGAACTGAGTGATAATCATCGTTTTCTTTGCTGGATATGGCTAATAGTTTGTCGGCGTATTCCAGCGCTTTCTGCTGCTCACCAAGTCCGAGATAAGAGTTGATGATGGCTTTCAGTGATTTTGCTTTTCCGAGATAGTAGCCATTTTTATCAGAAAGTTTAAACGCTTCAAGACTTATTTTTAAGGCTTGGCTGCGGTCTGCCAGTTGGAAGGTGCTTACGATAGTGCTGTCAATTTTCTTGGTCGAAAATTCCTGGGCTTTCGTTTGCACAAATAACGAAAATAATAAGACTAATAATAAGGTTTGTTTTGACTTCACGGGTTTTTTCGTAATGACAAAAATATTGAAAAATCAATTATAAACCGTTATCAATGTTAATTATATTATTAAATTATCATTCTTTTGCTACAAAATATTATTTTGGTTTGAAGATAAACTCACATTCCGACAAAAGATCCGGATAGAAAGCATCAAAATAAAACTGAAGTTGCTCCTTGTTATTAAGAAAAACCTCGAAAATAGGAATGTTTTTCTCAAGATAAGTCGCTTTGTTGAGGACATTTTGCATACTAAATTTAATGCCCTGATTTTCTCTGTAATTCGTAAGCCAATCGTCTTGTTCCATTCTTACCAGCATTTTTTTATAATTTTCGGGAAGCCATTTTTCGTTTTCCCAAAGTATTTTGTAAACTTTTGCAGAATGTAATTTTAATTCTTCCACAATGTAAAGATGTGCGGTGAAATAATCAAATGCAACATCTACAAAAGCCCCAGAATAAAGCCTGACCAGCGGACTGAATATTTTTTTAGCTTCAGAAACGGCGGGATGAGAATCCGTAAAAGTGTCAATTGCCCGATGCAATTTGATGCCTTCCTGGATTTCCAAAGGAAAATTTTCCCGCTCCTTGTTTTTTATGAAATCCGCAATCATATTGCCAACGAGTTGTCCGTTGGTAAATGAAAGAATGGAGTGGGCGAGGTAGTTCAATTTATAAAGGGTGTTTTGTGAATTTACTTAAGAATAAAACGCTAAGCAAGAAAAAGGATATGATGGTGTAGTAACCATCTGAAAAATTTGTAACTACTCCCAGATATAGATTATAGACAAGGCTTCCGACAGCAATTATCGACATTAATATGGTGATGTTTTTTCTCAAAATTTAAGTGTGTTTTTATAATTTATGGTTGTTACTTATTCTTTGATAATTTAATCTAAATCTAAAACTATTTTCAGGCTGGCTTTTACTTCTTCAATTTTATCTGAGGAAATGGTGCCAATTTTTTTTATAAATCTTTTGTTGTCGATTGCTCTCAATTGGTCAATCATAATTTCGCAATCTTCAAACATATTGTTTTTTTTAGAATCTAAAAAAATACGGATGAACTCAGCATTTTTTACGTTGGTAGTGATTGGGCAAACAATTGTAGAACTGTGTTCTGCTTCATTTAGCAAGTTGGTTTGGACGATTAAAACAGGTCTTGTCTTTCCAGTTTCGGAACCAATTTGTGGATTGAGGTCAGCAATCCATATTTCGAATTGATTAAAAATCATCATTCAGATTTTCAAATTCTTTCAAAACTTCAAGATTATCTTCTCTCACCAGCAAAGAACTTTTTTTAAGTTTTGCTTTCAAAATTTCCCGTTGCTGGAGTTTATTATAAAAATCCAAAGCTTCGTTGATATATCTATTTCTCGGCTTTTTATGCTTAGAAAGAATCGTTTCGGTTTCTAGAAAAATCTGATCTTCTATTTTTAAAGAAATTGTTTTCATTAGCTTCAAATTAATTAAAGTAAATATACTAAATAATATACCAAAAGTATATACTTTTAGAAATTTAATTTAAAATAACAACTCCACAAAATCCTCAATCTTACTAATCTCTTCTATTTTAATCCCAAATTTTCTCTTCGGAAGTTTGTTCAGATTTGAAATAAAAATCTTTTCATAACCCAATTTTTCTGCTTCAGTAATACGTTGCTCCACTTGCGCTACGGGACGGATTTCGCCACTCAAACCAATTTCACCGGCAAAACAGTAATGGTCTGAAATTGCAATATCTTCATTACTAGACAAAACGGAAGCCACAACCGCCAAATCCAAAGCGGGGTCATCTGTCTTGATTCCGCCAGTGATATTGAGGAAAACATCTTTGGAACCGAGTTGGAATCCAGCACGCTTTTCCAAGACAGCTAAGAGCATATTCAATCTCTTAGAATCGAAACCTGTCGAACTTCTCTGCGGTGTTCCGTAAACGGCTGTGGAAACTAAAGCCTGAATTTCCAACAACATCGGACGGTTTCCTTCCAAAGTTACGGCCACAGAATTACCTGAAAGTTCTTCAGATTTTTTGGTGATGAGAATTTCCGATGGATTTTTAATTTCTTTCAATCCGCTGGAAATCATTTCATAAATTCCGATTTCTGATGTAGAGCCAAAACGGTTTTTATTTGCTCGCAACAATCTGAACAAGTGATTTCTGTCGCCATCAAAATTGAGAACCACATCTACCATATGTTCCAAAACTTTTGGCCCGGCAATTTGTCCGTCTTTGGTAATATGACCAACGAGGAAAACCGGAATATTGTTTTCTTTGGCAAATTTGATAATCTCATTGGAGCATTCTCGGATTTGAGAAACGGTTCCGGGCGAACTTTCTATCAACTGAGATTGAAGCGTCTGAATGGAATCGATAATCATAAAATCCGGCATCAGTTTTTTGGCTTCGTGCAAGATTTTCTCAACATTAGTTTCGGTGAAAAGGAAACAGTTTGGATTTTTGACTTCGGCAAGTCGGTCGGCTCTCATTTTGATTTGCGACGCACTTTCCTCACCGGAAACATAAAGAATTTTTTTCTTCATTTTCAAAGCCAATTGGAGAAGCAAAGTCGATTTTCCAATGCCCGGTTCTCCACCAATCAGCGTTACAGAACCCAAGACAATTCCGCCTCCCAAAACGCGGTCCAATTCTTCGGAAGGTGTTTTGATTCTTGGTTCTTCATTGGTTTCAACTTCTATGATGTTGATGATGGAAGATTTGGATTTTGTAGCTACGGATTTCGTAGATTTTTCAACAATTTCTTCTACCAGCGTGTTCCATTCGCCACAGGTTTTGCATTGCCCGTGCCACTGGGAATATTGCGCACCACAGTTTTGACAGAAATATTGAGTTTTCAGTTTTGCCATTCTGCGAAGTTCAAGAAAATTTTGGAAAAGAAAAAATTAGAAAGAAGTTTGAATGAAGTTTTATTTTGAAAAGCCTAAATTTGTTTCTTATATAATAACTGATTTTATCAGAATACTTTTAAACTTAAATTAATAAAAATGGCATTAGACAAAAATCACGTAGTAACGTTAAAATATGTTCTGCATACAGCTGATGAAACCGGAGAGAAAATTTTTGTAGAAGAAACTTCTTCCGAAGACCCAATGACGTTCTTGTACGGCGTAGGAATGATGATTCCTAAATTTGAAAACGAAATCCAAAACCTAAATATTGGTGATACAAAATCTTTCACCATAGAGCCAAGCGAAGGCTACGGAGAAAAAGACCCGGAAGCTGTGGCGCAATTGCCACTTGATATGTTTGAAGGACAAGAATTGCCTCCAGTGGGAGCGGTTTTGCCATTGTCTGACAATCAGGGAAATAATTTCCAAGCATTGGTGGTAGAAGTGACTCCGGAAGCGGTGGTTGTGGATATGAACCATCCAATGGCGGGAAGACCTTTGCATTTTGATGTGGAGATTCTAAACACACGTCCTGCCACTGAGGAAGAATTGGCGCACGGTCACGCACACGGTGCAGACGGACATTCTGGACACTAATCTAAGGTTAAGATAAAATAAAAACCCCTTCAGAGTTTAAAATTCTGAAGGGGTTATTTTTTAGAAGTCAGAAAAAATTATTTTTTAGGAATATTTTTCAAAATTTCCTGTGTGTATTTCCAGAATTTTTGCGTCGATGAGATGCTTGCTCTTTCATCTGGCGAGTGCGCCCCTTTGATGGTTGGACCAAAACTTACCATTTCCATTTTTGGATAATTGGCACCGATGATTCCACATTCCAAACCGGCGTGACAAGCGACAACCATTGGTTTTTCTCCGAAGTTGTTTTCATAAAGTTCCGTCATCACTTTGATGATTTCTGCATCTGGTTTTGGTTTCCAGCCTGGGTATGAACCTCCGAATTCTGTTTTCAAACCATTACTTTCAAATGCTGATTTCAATTGGTTGGCAACTTCCCATTTTGTAGATTCTACAGAAGAACGAGTTAGATTAAGTATTTTGATTTCGCCATTTTTCAGTTCAACTCTTGCAACATTGTTGGACGCTTCTACCAAACCTTCCACATCTGGACTCATTCGGAAAACGCCGTTGTTGGCACCATTAATTGAGAAAATTATTTTTTTCGAATCTTCAAAAGAAATGGCTTTTTCTGATGAATCAGCTTTTGTAATATAAATCGTTAAATCTTTCTCGATGGAAGCAAATTCCTCCAAGATTTCAGATTTCAATTGTTCTGCATTTTTCAAAAATTCAGATTCATTTTCTACTGAAAAGATAGCAACTGCTTCTCTCGGAATCGCATTTCTCAAACTTCCACCATCGATAGAAATCAACTGAATTTGATTTTCCAATCCGAGGAATAAAAATCTTCCAATCAATTTATTAGAATTTCCAAACCCTTTGTGAATGTCCATCCCAGAATGTCCGCCTTGCAAACCTTTGATTTCGATTTTGAAAGTTTCGCCTTTGGAATCATTCAAATCAAATTTTGCAGAAGCTGTTACATCCACACCACCGGCACAACCGATGTCGATTTCGTCATCTTCTTCGGTATCAAGGTTTAATAAAATTTCGCCTTTCAATTGTCCCGGTTTCAAGGCTAGTGCGCCAGTCATTCCGGTTTCCTCATCAATGGTGAAAAGTGCTTCCAAATCTGGATGGGGAATATCGTTGCTTTCTAAGATTGACATTATAGTGGCAACGCCCAAACCATTGTCTGCGCCCAAAGTTGTTCCTTTCGCCTTCACCCAATCACCATCCACAAACATTTGGATGCCTTGCGTTTCAAAATCAAAATCGACATCGTTGTTTTTTTGACAAACCATATCCAGGTGAGATTGCATCACGATTGCTTGTCTGTCTTCCATTCCGGCAGTTGCAGGTTTTGTGACGATGACATTTCCAACCTCGTCAACTGTGGTTGGCAAACCAAGATTTTCCCCGAATTCTTTTATAAATTTAATGACTTTTTCTTCTTTTTTTGAAGGTCTTGGAACGGAATTAAGCGCTTCGAAGTTTTTCCAAATCACTTTTGGTTCCAGTTGAGAATATTCCATTTTTTTTGAAATTTTTTGAGATTGCAAGGTACTAATTACAGAACGATATTAAAAGCTTATTTGCCATTGAAAGTAATTCTCTTTCTTGGTTTTGTTCCAGAATATTCTTCAATCCTTTTTATGAAATCTCCATTTTCAAAATAAAGAAGACAATTAAAGCAAGTTATTTTTTTGCCATCTACAATGATATTTACGTTAAGTCTGTTCTCAAATCGACTTACATAACTTGGCTTAAAATTATCTTCATCAGAATTTCTATTAATAACAAATACAGGAGATGGATTAGAATTTAACTCTTCCAAAGTTTGTCTGAGATTCATATAGCCATCCATTACAAAAAACAATTTGTAATCATTGTTTTTTGCAAATTCAATGTAATCTTTTAGAGGTTTTATTCTGCGATCGGTTCCATTGGTAAAAATATAGACAATCGCTTTAGGATGCTTTTTAAGTTCCTCGGTTAGTTGTTCTCCGGTAATTTTATAGATTAAATTTGAATTCAAATTATCAAAACTTTCTAAAGATTTTACTCTGTATCGATAATGGTCCGGCATTTTATCAGAATCATCTCCCCATCCATAGACTGTGCAAGAACTTAATGCAATAGTTGCAAATAAGAATAGAATTAGTTTTTTCATTTAGTTAAGCTAGTTTTTTTCAAAAATATAAAAACCTCTCAATAATTTGAGAGGTTTTGCTGATATAGTTTTATTAATTTTTTTAATCTTCCATCATATTGTCGCGCGTATTCTTCTGAACAGCAATTGCTCCGAAAAGTGCAAGCAAAAATGCGAAAGCATAAAATCCTTTTTCACTTGGGAGAATCGTTGCGTTCCAAAGTCCGATGACCAATAAAACAATCGAAGAAAGAGTTGCGAACCAACAAAGTCCGTAATAGATGTCGGTTACTTTGATGTTTTCCATCTTGTCGCGAACGGCTTTTTGCAGAGAAACAACGGCGAACAAACCGTAGAGTAGGATGGTGAAGTAGTAGCCTTTTTCATTCAGTTCCATTTCTGCGCGTGCAAGTCCTACGATGAAACCAATCATTCCTGCTCCCAGAGCTACCCATGATGCTGCGACGAAGGCATTTGATACTTTTTGTTTTCTCATTAATTTATGTTTTTTAATTGTTTAGTTTCATCAAATATATTCTTTTTTTGATAAATCATTTTAAATCGTTGAAAATTATAAGAAATTTCTTTTGATCGGAAAACCCCTAGCCCCGATAGTAGCGGTTACCCCACAGCAAGCAATAGGATAAGCGTTGGCGCGAGGAGTAATAGCGGATAGCGGGAAATAGCTCCTAAATATTAATAAAAAACGCTTCAGAAAAATTCTGAAGCGTTCAAATATGCTATAAGCCATTTGCTAGTAACGGTAATATTCTGGTTTGAAAGGACCTTTCACATCAACGCCGATATAATCAGCTTGCTCTGGAGAAAGAACTTCTAGCTCAACGCTTAATTTCTTAAGGTGTAATTCAGCTACTTTTTCGTCAAGATGCTTTGGTAACATATAAACTTCGTTTCCGTAAGCTGCAGAGTTTGTCCAAAGTTCGATTTGAGCCAAAGTCTGGTTTGAGAAAGAGTTAGACATTACGAAAGATGGGTGACCAGTTGCACAACCAAGGTTTACCAACCTACCTTCAGCAAGAATGATCACTTCTTTACCTTCGATGGTGTAGATGTCAACTTGAGGTTTAACTTCAGATTTTGTGTGACCGTAGTTTTCGTTTAACCAAGCCATATCGATTTCGTTGTCGAAGTGACCAATGTTACAAACGATTGCTTTGTCTTTCAATTTCAAGAAATGCTCTTTTCTCACGATGTTGAAGTTACCAGTCGTCGTGATTACGATATCTGCGTTATCAACAACAGTGTCAAGTCTTTTAACTTCATAACCGTCCATCGCCGCTTGTAGTGCACAGATCGGGTCAATTTCAGTTACAGTCACGATAGAACCAGCTCCTCTGAAAGATGCCGCAGTTCCTTTTCCAACGTCTCCGTATCCGCAAACTACAACTCTTTTTCCAGCCAACATAAGGTCTGTCGCTCTTCTTACAGCATCTACTGCAGATTCTTTACAACCGTATTTGTTATCGAATTTAGATTTAGTAACCGAATCATTTACGTTGATTGCAGGCATTACCAAAGTTCCGTTTTTCATTCTTTCGTACAATCTGTGAACACCAGTTGTGGTTTCTTCAGAAAGTCCTTTGATGTCTTTTGTGAATTCCGGGTATCTGTCAAAAACCATATTGGTCAAATCACCACCGTCATCAAGAATCATATTCAATGGTTTTCTGTCTTCTCCGAAGAATAAAGTTTGCTCGATACACCAATCGAATTCTTCTTCGTTAAGACCTTTCCAAGCGTAAACAGGGATTCCAGCAGCAGCAATAGCAGCAGCAGCGTGATCCTGAGTAGAGAAGATGTTACAAGAAGACCAAGTTACTTCAGCTCCTAATGCTACCAAAGTCTCTATAAGAACTGCAGTTTGGATTGTCATATGCAGACATCCAGCGATTCTAGCTCCTTTCAAAGGTTGAGATGGTCCGTATTCTTCACGGATTGCCATCAAGCCTGGCATTTCTGCTTCAGCCAAAGTAATTTCTTTTCTTCCCCATTCTGCTAAGGAAATGTCCTTCACTTTGTAAGGAACGTATTGTGTTGTTGTACTCATATTTATAATTAAAATAAGTTTAAAAACTAAAGTGCAAAATTACAATATATAATTAAGATATAAAAACCTTTAATAATTTCCGATTATGACAATTTACATAAGAAGATTTTATTTGGTTTAAATCTAAATAACTATTTTTGTGGCATCTAAAAAAATATATTATGAGTGAACAGACAGAAGAAGCAAAAAGACAAGCAAAACCTATTGCTCCAAAAGTAAGAGAATTGATTGCAAAAACTCAAAGCCTTATTTTAGCAACTGTAGATGCGGAAGGAAACCCAAATTCCAGCTATGCACCATTTGTAGAAATCGATAATCAATTTTATATTTTGGTTTCTTTTATGGCAAGACACACAAAAAATTTGGCTGAAGGAAGAAAAGTTTCTGCAATGTTCATCGAGGATGAGTCTGCTACAAAACAGGTTTACGCAAGAGAAAGACTGACCGTTGAGGTTTCTACTTCTCAAATCGAAAGAGATACTGATGACTGGAATAATGTTGTTGGAAAACTGAAAGAAAGACACGGGAAAATCGTAGATGTTCTTAATGAAATGACAGATTTTATCTTAGTTGCGCTTCATCCTGTGAAAGGTGCTTATGTGAACGGTTTCGGAAGTGCTTATTTTGTAGATTCAAATCTTGACATAATGGAACACAGAAACGATATCAATCATACTCAGAAATAATATCAATTTCAAATATAAAAAGGCTTAGTTTTTACTAAGCCTTCTTTTTTTACCACATAGACACATAGTTTTTAAAAACTTAGCTCAAAAAGGAAAAGTAGCTTTTCTATTTTATCTTAATTATTAAATCTTTTAAGACTCTTTTATCTATGTGTCTATGTGGTTTATTTTAAATTTTCCTAAAAATAATCGTCGAGTTATGGCCACCAAAACCAAAAGCGTTGCTCATCGCGATGTTAATTGGTTTTTCCTTATTTTCGGTTATGATATTAATACCTTCCGGAATATTCTCATCAAGATTTGAAATATTTATCGTCGGTGGAATTACACTATTCTGAATTGCTTTAATACACAAAATTGCTTCAACTGCGCCAGCTGCTCCCAACAAATGTCCCGTCATAGATTTGGTTGCGCTGATATCCAGATTAGGACTTCCTTTGAAAACTTTGGTGATAGCATTCAGTTCTGCTAAGTCTCCAAGTGGCGTAGAAGTGGCGTGCGGATTCAGATAATCGACTTGTTCTGGTAGAATTTCTGCATCTTGCAAAGCTAATTCCATAGATTTTGCAGCTCCGATTCCTTCCGGATGAGGTGCAGTCATATGATAGGCATCGGCAGTCATTGCTGCACCAATCAGTTCTGCATAGATTTTTACACCTCTTGCTTTGGCGTGTTCATATTCTTCCAAAATTAAGGCTCCTGCACCTTCGCCCATTATAAAACCGTCTCGTTCTACGTCATAAGGTCGGCTGGCTGCTTTTGGGTTTTCATTTCTTGTGGACATTGCTTTCATTGATGAAAAACCACCAACAGAAGCTTGAGTAATGGGCGCTTCCGAACCACCACTTACAATGATTTTCGCTTTTCCCCAGCGGATATAATTGAACGCATCCATAAAAGCTGTGTTTGCAGTGGCGCAAGCGGAAACTGTTGTGTAATTGATTCCTCGCAAACCATATTTCATAGAAATCATTCCGGAAGCCATATTGGCAATCAGTTTTGGAACAAAAAACGGATTGAATCTCGGTATTCCATCTCCTGAAACATATTCTGTGACTTCATTTTCAAAAGTTTCCATTCCACCTTGTCCTGTTCCCCAGATGACGCCAATATCAAAAGGGTCTATATTTTCCAAATCTAAACCGGAATCTTTCATTGCTTCCGCAGATGCGTATATAGCGAATTGCGTGAAAAGGTCGCTTCGTTTTATTTCGTTTTTGTCCAGATATTTTTCCGGAGCAAAGTTTTTGACTTCTGCCGCAAACTGAACTTTGAATTTTTCCGCATCGAAGTGTGTGATTGTATCAGCGCCGCTTTCGCCTTTCAGAATGTTGTTCCAAAAAGTGTCGACGTCATTTCCTAAAGGAGTTACGGCTCCCATTCCGGTGATTACAACTCGTTTCATTATCTTGTAATTTGTGTTTTGAATAAGTTTGAAGTACCTTTTGCAATCAGTCTGGTTTTGTCAGAATTCCAGATTTCGCAAGTGGCATTGATGAATTGTTTTCCCAACTTCGTAATGTGTGTTTCGGCAATGATATTTTCGCCTTCTTTTCCGATTGAAAAATAATCGATGACATTATTAATTGTTGTGTAGAAAGTTGGTTCGTTCAGAGAAAACATTGTTGCGCCCAAAACGTCATCAATAATTGCTGCAGTTACGCCGCCGTGAAGATTTCCGATTGGATTCAGCCATTCCGGACGAATTGTGTACTGAAATTCCAAATGTCCTTTTTCTGCAGAAACCACAATCGGTTTCAGCCAGCGCATAAATGGCGAAGGCGAATCTGTGAATTCTTTTCCGATTAATGATTTCAAATGTGCTAATCTGTCCATAATTTCTGTTTTAGTAATCAATTGTAATTTATGTTGAAACCCGCAGCCCGACTTGAGCGGAAATCCTTTTTTGCTTGCACTCGAGTTCTATTTAAACTGAAATGTTCTGCAAAAAAGATTGGGAGCGGAAGGCGGATTAAGCTGCCCAAATAAATATTAATATTTTAATTCTGACTCAGTTTTGCTAAAGCTTCCTGAAAAACACCAAGTACAACTTTGGTCTGTCCAACTGGAACATCGAACTGATTTTGTTCCAAAGCTATCAATAATTCGTCCGCAACTTCTTTTGGTGGAATTCCGTTTTCTCCACCGATTTCTGTTGAAAAGCTTGTGTTGACCAAAGGTGGCAAAACTTCGAAAATCTTAACAGAAGTTTCTTTCAAAGCATTTCTGAGTGACTGCGTGTAACTTCTAAGTGCGGCTTTGCTGGCAGCGTAAGTCGGAAGTGGCGCATAAGAAATCAGCGATGCGATAGACGTTACATTGACAACCGCAGAATCTTTTTGTAACAAATGCGGAAGCAATAATTCTGTAAAGTGAATGATTGTCAGGTAATTGGTGTTGATTTCTTTCTTACCTAATTCATAAGAATTGGTGTTGTCTGCTAAGTTGTAATAATAAGCTTCTCCAGCGTTATTGATGACAATGTTGATGTCCGGATGATTCTGAATCAGTTCGTTGGCAATTCTAATTCTTTCACTTTCTATTGACAAATCTCCTTGAATTCCAACTGCGTTTTCCAATTGTTCCAAAGCTTTATCAAGACGTTCTTGGTTTCTTCCGTTGATAATGACTTTATTCCCTTTTTCGGAAAATGATTTGGCGATTTCTAATCCGATTCCAGCTGAACCTCCGGAAATAAATACTGTGTTGTTGGTGGTTTTCATAATGTGAGATGTATTATTTGATTTTGATGATTACTTTTCCTTTTGCCCGTCCACTTTCTACATAATCAAGAGCGTCGTTGGTTTGTTCAAAGGGAAATATTTTGTCTATGATTGGTTTTATGATGCCAGCTTCGATGAGTTTTCCAATTTCTGCGAGTTGTGTTCCGTTGGCTTGCATAAAGAGAAAAAAATAATCTACGTTTTGCTTTTTTGCCAATTTTTTTGTTTTGCGACTCAGAAGTGAAATGATGAATTTCATAAAAAAGTTGAGTCCAATTTCTTTTGCAAATGTTGAATCTGGCGGACCTGAGATGGAAATTAATTTTCCTCCTGATTTCAATATTCTTAATGATTTTTCTAAAGTCTCTTGATTTTGGCTGTTCAAAACCAAGTCATAGTCTGTCAGAATATTTTCAAAATCCTGAGTTTTATAATCGATAATAACATCGGCTCCGAGTTGTTTTACCAAATCGAAATTCTTTTCGCTTGTGGTAGTTGCTACGAAAGCTCCCA
Source organism: Epilithonimonas xixisoli (assembly GCF_004365655.1). Lineage (GTDB taxonomy): Bacteria > Bacteroidota > Bacteroidia > Flavobacteriales > Weeksellaceae > Epilithonimonas > Epilithonimonas xixisoli. The sequence continues at coordinate 222,292 of NZ_SOEO01000001.1, forward strand.
AATGTTTTGCCAGCTGAATCGCAATAGTTCCAACACCACCAGAGCCAGCTTGTATAAATACTTTTTGTCCTTTTTTTAATTTTGCTTTTTCAATAAAAGCCTGCCAAACAGTCAACGCTACCAAAGGAATAGAAGATGCTTCTTCCATCGAGATGTTTTTTGGTTTCAAAGCGACAAAGTTTTCATTAATCGCAACAGATTCTGCAAACGCACCAATATGAAAATCGGGAAGTCTGGAGAAAACTTCGTCTCCCACTTTAAAATTTTTGACTTTCGAACCCGTTTTCACAACAATTCCTGCAACATCGTGTCCTAAAATCAAAGGAAATTTGTAAGGAAGTATCATCTTGAATTCTCCGCTTTTCAGCTTGCTATCCAATTGATTGACACTTGCAGAATGAATTTCTACCAAAATTTCGTTTTCCTTTAGATTCGGTTCAGGAAATTCTACTAATTCAAGCTTGTCTGTTTTGCTATAACCTTGTAATGTGAATGCTTTCATAGTTTTATTTTGTTTATTTTGTACCAATCGGTATATTTTTATTCAAAAAAAATTATTTGATTAATTCGTTATCGATGATTTTTTCGATTCTTTCTAGTGCGTTGAAAAGATGAGCTTTGTTATTCATCGTTTTTGAAAGCAGAATTCCACCTTCTATCAATACAATGAATTGATAAGCATATTTCTGAGAATCGATTGATTCTACAATTTCGTTTTGAGATTTGCCATTTTCCAAAATATTAATGGTTTTCTGTGCCCAATTTTCAAAACTTTTGGCAACTTCTTTTTTTAAGAAAGGCATTGTGTCGTCTGCTTCGATGGCAGTATTGAGCAATGGGCAACCGCCACGGAGAAAATTACTTTCCCACGATGTTCTGTAAAAATCAACAATCGAAAATAACTTTTCTCGGCACGTCATTTCTCTATTCAATTTGTCAGCAACGCTTTGCTGAAGTCTTTTTGAATTATAGAGGAAGACTTCTTTTGCGACTTCATCTTTGTTCTCAAAGTTTCCATAAATGCTTCCTTTTGTCAGTCCTGTTGCAGAAGTAATGTCGGACAAAGACGTTCCTGCATAACCTTTCTTGTTGAAAAGTTCTGCGGTTTGTTCTATGATGAACTGTCTTGTTTTTTCTGCTTTTGACATTTTAAATTTGAATTGACTTTGCAAAGATAAACAAACTATATACCAATTGGTATATTTTTAAATATTTATTTAAAACAAAAAAATACTCCCGAAAAAATTTCCGAGAGTATTCGAATTATAATTAGTGTTAATAGATTTTAGATGTGAGAAATTTGAAGTTAGAATCGAGTTTTTAATCTTTATTCTTGAGTCTTCAACTATTTCCAACCGCCACCAAGACTTTTGTAAATGTTCACAACCGTGCTTAACTGTCTTTCTTTAGCTTCGATAAGTTCCATTTTGGCGTCCAACGCATCACGTTGATTCATCAGAACTTCCAAATAATCTGCTCGGGAATTTCGGAAAAGTTGATTGGCGATTCCGATTCCGTCATCCAAAGCTTTTGATTCCTGAGCTTTCAATTCATAATATTTATCGAGGTTTTTGATTTTCGACATTAGATTTGAAACATCGATGTAAGCGTCCAAAATCGTTTTGTCATATTCATACAACGCTTGGATTTGTCTCGCATCAGCCGTTTTGAATTGTGCTTTAATCGCACTTTTGTTAATCAATGGACCAGCCAATTCTCCAACCAAATTAAAAGCAATCGATTCTGGTAATTTCACCAAATACGAAGGATTGAAAGCTTCTAAGCCAAGCGTTGCATTGATTTCCAGACTTGGATAAAATTCTTTTCTCGCTGCTTCCACATCCAATTTTGCCGATTCCAATTCCAGTTCAGCTTGCTTGATATCAGGTCGATTGGCCAATAATTGTGACGGAATTCCAGTATAAATCGTTTGCGGAACAATGGACATAAAACTTTCCTTGGTTCTCACAATCGATTGCGGATAACGACCCAACAAAGCATTGATTTGATTTTCCTTTTCGGTGATTTGTTGTTTCAAATCATATTCTGTCGCGCTGGATTTTGCCAACTCAGCCTCGAATTTCTTAACAGCCAATTCGGTTGCAGCCATCGCTTGCTTCTGGATTTTCGCAACTTCCAAAGCTTTTTTCTGCAGATCCATATATTGATGGATAATATCAAGTTGATTATCAAGTGACAATAATTCATAGTAATTATCAGCCACTTCAGCAATCAAACTTGACAAAACGAAATTCTTTCCTTCAACAGTCGAAAGATAGTGTGCAACGGCTGCTTTCTTTTCAGTTCTCAGTTTGTGCCAAATATCGATTTCCCAATTCGCTACCAATCCACCTTCGAAATTTCCAAGTGGATCTGGCATTTCTCTTCCCGGTTCTATTTCGGTCGTTGCGTCACCAGCGCCTTCAGACGTATATCTTCCAGCTTTGTTGACGCCTGCACCCAATTTTGCTACAACAGTCGGACTAAGTTTTCCGTTTTTGTACATCACGTCACTTTTCGCAATCTCGATCTGTTGAAGTGTGATGAGCAATTCCTGATTGTTTTTCAAAGCTTCATCAATCAGTTTTACGAGATTGGGATCTGTGAAAAATTCTTTCCAAGGTATGATTCCGGAATTATTTTCAGAAGTTGTTTGATTATCAAAATTTTGAGGAATCGTTTCTTTCACCTGATCGGCAATTTTGGTTGCCATTGGTGCTTTACATCCAATTAATATTAATGAAATGAATGTCGTTGCGATGATGTTTTTATTAATATTCAAATTTTCCATCGTGTTGGTAAGGTTCAGTTTGTTCTGTTAAAGGATTTTCTTCTTCGTAATAAGTCAGTTTGGACTTGGCGGCAATGTTGGCAAAAATGTAGTACAATCCTGGGATGATCATCAATCCGAAAATAGTTCCGATCAACATTCCGCCGGCTGCGGCCGTTCCGATTGTTCTATTTCCAACGGCTCCAGGGCCTGTTGCCAAAGCCAATGGAATCAAACCAGCAATAAATGCGAATGAGGTCATCAAAATCGGTCGGAATCTCAAAGATGCGCCTTGCAACGCGGCTTCTTTTGTCGAAAGTCCTTCTTCCGCTTTTTTCTGAACCGCAAATTCCACAATCAAAACGGCGTTCTTCCCGAGTAATCCTATGAGCATTACCATTGCGACTTGAGCATAGATGTTATTCTCCAATCCGAAAAGACTCAAACATAAAAATGCGCCGAAAATCCCCGTTGGTAAAGACAAAATAATAGGCAAAGGCAAAATGAAACTTTCGTACTGTGCGGAGAGAATCAGATAAACAAATCCGAGACAAACGAGAAAAATGTATATTGCTTCATTCCCTCTGGAAACTTCATCTTTTGAAATCCCTGCCCAATCGATTCCGAAACCTCTTGGCAAAGTTTTGTCCGCCACTTCTTGGATTGCTTTTATCGCATCACCAGAACTGTAACCTGGCGCTGGCGTTCCACTGACTTCGGAGGAATTGTACATATTGTGTCTCGTAATTTCGGACAAGCCATACACTTTTTCGAGATGCATAAAATCTGAGTACGGCACCATTTGGTCTTTGTCATTTTTTACATACAATTTCAAAAGATCACTTGGCAACGCGCGATATTGCGGACCAGACTGGACGATGACTTTGTACGGTCTGTCAAATCGGATGAAGCTGGTTTCATAATTGGAACCAATCAAAGTCGAAAGATTGTCCATCGCTTTTTCTATGCTGACACCTTTTTGCTCCGCCAAATCATTGTCGATTTTCAACATATACTGAGGGAAACTCGCGGAATAGAAAGAGAAAGCCGATCCCAATTCAGGACGTTTTTTCAATTCTTTTACAAAATCATTGCTCACGGTTTCCATTTTGTGATAATCGCCACTTCCTGCTTTGTCGAGAAGTCTTAATTCAAAACCACCCGCAGCGCCGTAACCCGGAATGGATGGAGGTTGGAAGAATTCGATATTTGCGCCTGGGATTTCTTTCGCTTTTTGTTCTAATTGTTCGATGATCTCTGTGGAAGATTCTTTTCTTTCATCCCAGTTTTTAAGATTAATCAAACAAGTTCCTGAGTTGGATCCGGTTCCTTCAGTCAAAATTTCGTAACCAGCCAAAGAAGAAACAGACGAAACGCCATCGATATCTTCAGAAGCTTTTTGAAGTTGAAGAGCAATTTGATTGGTTCTTTCCAAAGTCGAACCTGGAGGTGTTTGGATAATCGCATAAATCATCCCTTGATCTTCACTTGGGATAAAACCGGAAGGCAATCTATTACTCAAGAAAAAAGTACCGATGCAGAAAAGGACAAGCAATGGCAAAGTCACCATTTTTCGGGTAACGACTTTCGTTAGCAAGTTATGGTATTTGCCTGCTCCGATTGTAAAAAGATTATTAAAACCATCCAAAAATCTGGTCATTGGTGTTTTCTTTTTCTCTTTTCCGTGATTGTTTTTTAGGATTAATGCACATAATGCCGGCGTCAAAGTCAACGCAACAACGCCCGATAAAATGATAGATGAAACCATTGTAATCGAAAACTGACGATAAAAAACACCGACTGGACCAGACATAAATGCCACAGGAATGAAAACCGAAGCCATCACCAAAGTAATCGCAATGATTGCTCCGCTGATCTCGTGCATCGCTTCTTCCGTTGCCTTGAGTGGCGACAGATGCTTTTCTTCCATCTTGGCGTGGACGGCTTCTATCACCACAATCGCATCATCGACGACGATTCCGATGGCCATTACCAAAGCGAAGAGTGAAATTAAATTTAATGTAATTCCAAACGCCGACATAATTGCAAATGTTCCTATTAATGATACCGGAACTGCAATGGTTGGAATCAATGTTGAACGCCAATCGCCCAAGAAAAGGAACACGACAATCGCAACCAAGATAAATGCTTCAAACAATGTGTGAATCACTTTTTCTATGGATGCATCCAGAAATCTGGAAACGTCATAACTGATTTCGTAATGCATTCCTTTTGGGAACGTGGTTTTTTCCAGATCGGCCATCAATGATTTTACATTTTTGATAACATCGCTGGCGTTGGAGCCATAAGATTGTTTCAAGGTGATTGCGGCGGAAGGTTTGCCATTCAGCGTAGAGTAGATGTCGTACATTGAACTTCCAAATTCCACATCTGCCACATCTTTCAATCTTACAAATTCGCCATCCGGTTTGGCTTTCAGGATGATATTGCCGTAATCTTTTTCGTTGTTGAATCGTCCTGGATATTTCAGAATATACTCGATGGATTGAGATCGTTTGCCGGAACTTTCGCCTGTTTTCCCAGGTGAAGCTTCCAAACTTTGTGCGCTGAGTGCTTCCATCACTTCGTCTGCAGAAATGCTGTATGCTGTCATTCGATCAGGTTTCAGCCAAATACGCATTGCATATTCTCTGGTTCCCAAGATATCCGCGAAACCAACGCCGTTCACCCTTCTCAATTCTGACATTACATTGATGTCAGCATAATTGAAAAGGAACTTTTGGTCAGCTTTGGGATCATCACTGTAAAGATTGACATACATTAGCATATTCGGTTCTTCACGGGTGATTTTCACACCTTCACGCACAACCAAAGGTGGCAATTTGTTTACGACCGACGACACACGGTTTTGAACATTTACTGCCGCGACATTCGGGTCTGTTCCCAAATCGAATACAACTTGGATGGAACATTCTCCATCGTTACCGGCATCAGACGTCATATATTTCATTCCGGGAACACCATTTAATCCACGCTCCAAAGGAATTACGACAGATTTAATCAGCAACTCGTTGTTGGCGCCGGGATATTCTGCGGTGATATTTACTTTTGGTGGCGAGATGGACGGAAACTGAGTGACAGGCAATTTTACCAAAGATAAAATCCCTAAAAATACGATGATCAGTGAGATCACGATCGACAGAACTGGTCTGCGAATGAATTTTTTAAACATAAAGTTTTATATTTTGGAGATAATAGATGAAAGACGAAGAGATTATAGACATTCAATCGAAATCATTTATCCATCATCACTTATCATTTATATTTTAGTTCGCTTGTAATCTTAATGATGATAAAACTTTCTTCGGATCTTGGAATTTTGTTTTCACTTTTTGATCATCTTTTACTTTTTGAACGCCCTCCAAAAGAAATTTGTCATTTTCAGTCAAGCCTTTAGAGACGACGTAAGTGTCTGGAAGCGAGTAGGCGACTTTGATGTTTTTCGAACTTACTTTTCCATTTTTATCAACCACGAAAACATAAATTTGATCTTGGATTTCGTAAGTCGCTTTTTGAGGAATAATCAAAGCATTTTTCAAAGAAACCGTCATTTGAACTTTCCCAGTTTCTCCATTTCTGAGTAATTGATTTGGATTTGGAAATTTGGCTCGGAAGGCGATATTTCCAGTTTCGTTATCAAATTCACCTTCGATATTGGCGATTGTTCCTTTGACCGGAAGCAGTTCTCCATTTGCCATTAAAAGGGAAACTTGGCTATTTTCTCTTTCTGCAGAATGGGTTTGATAATTGAGATATTCAGGTTCAGAAACATTGAAGTAAGCATAGATTCCTGTGTTGTCTGATAAACTGGTTAGCAAATCACCTTCAGCAATCAGGCTTCCTAATTTTAACGGAATTCTATTGATATAACCAGAGAACGGCGCTTTGATCGTTGTGAAGTTGAGGTGAATTTGAGCCAGTTTTGCTTCGGCATTTGCGGCGTCCAATTTTGCTTTGGACATTGCGCGTTCGTTTTTCGAAACGATATTGTTGCTCGCCAAAGTGCTTGAATTTTGCAACTCGATTTTTGCCTGTTCCACTTCGGCTTGGGCTTTCATCAATTCTGCCTGATAGATTTGTGGCATAATTCTGAAAAGTGTTTGTCCGGCTTGTACAAACTGACCTTCATCCACGAAGATCTTTTCAAGGAAACCTTTTTCTTGAGCTCGGATTTCTATATTTTTCAAAGATTGAATCTGTGCGACGTAATCTTTGGTGACAACCGTATCCATTTTCACAGCCGATGTTACGGGATAAATGGCGGTTTCTTCTTTCTCTTCTTTTTTGTCTTTACAGCTAAAGATAATCAGCAAGGCGCTGAGAGCAACAGAAAATGTGACTCTTTTGATCATAATTTTTTATTTTTTTAATTAAGGATTGGATTAATGCTCACAAAGAATCACTAATCACAAATGGAATATTTGAATAAGGGAAATTTCAAAAACAACGAGGAATGTTACCGCTTTGGAATAAGGGTAATAATGTCTTTGAAAAAGTAGATTTTAAATACGGATAGAACGGAGCAGAATAAACCTTTTGACCGAGTAGATAATGGTTTCCGGCTCGTGGAATTTCTGTTTTTTACGTTTGAAGAAAGCTTGAAATAAAAGACCAAGACCAAAAACTGCCAGAACAGCAATGGTATTCAAAGAATCTGAAAAATTGAGATTCAATTCTTCGGGAGAGTCCAGTGAATCATTGATTTGTTGAAAAGATGCTTTTTCTAACGAATGATTGAGATGGTGTTTTTTTGCAAAAGAAAGAAAGTGAAAAGAGATGTTTTGAGTCGCAACATCTTGCTGGAAATCAATAGATTGGTTCTTCTCTGCCAAGAATAGCAGAAAAATTCCCATCAATAGATATATGATACTCTTTTTCATTTGATGTTGCAAATTTACTTGCTTAAATGTTAACCAAATCTTAAATCTGAAAATTTAAGGAATTTTTAAGTTGAGGTCTTCAATTTTTGAGATTTTGACTTCAAGATCTTTTTAGTACTTTTATGAAATCAAAAAATTGCTGATGCCACTTTACAAAGATCTTTCCGACGATGTTGCAAAAATCCTGATTTGGGAATTTGATGAAGATGAAGAATTGGATGTCGATCTTTTGCTGGAGCCGGAAAATCAGCATAAAATTCTTGGTTATCACAAAAATAAAATTGCTGAGGTTTTGATGGTGCGAAAGATGCTGAAAATTGTGCTTCCAAATCACAAAATTCTCTACAGAGAAAATGGCGAGCCTTATCTTTTTCCGCAGGATTTTCATATTTCAATCAGTCATTCTTATCCTTTGGCAGGTTTGGCGATTTCTAAAAATAAAATTGGAATCGATATCGAAAAACGGAAAGAGAAGATTAAAAATATCCGACACAAATTTATTTTGCACGAAGATCTTTATATTGATAATTCCCAAGAAATGGATTTCCTGACCGCGATCTGGTGCGTGAAAGAAGCGCTTTACAAAATTCATCACAGCAAACATTGGTCATTGAAAAAGCATTACGACGTTTTGCCTTTTGAGTTGCAGGAAGAATTTACGGTGAAAAGCAGAGTTTATGATCTTGAAAATGAAGATTTCTTCCAAGCTAAAATCAATTTTTTTGATAATTATTGCGTCGCAGTTGTGGATTGATGAATCAAATATTCTTCGATGATTTTCCGCTGATCTTTCGCAACATCGTTTATTAATTCCAATAATTCTTTGATGTTTTTAATTTCGGTCAAATGACTTACGCCAAATTTTCTTTCATCCGAAATCACTTGATTTTCCAATTCGGCTTTTCTTTTTTCTAACAAATCGACAACGTGATCTTCTGGTTTGATGTGGCTTTCGATTCTGGTTTGCTCGTCCAAATCTTGTTGGAACAGTAGGGAAGAGGTTCGCAAAAGTTCAGCCGAAATTCTAATTTTCCAATTCTGGAAATCGATTTCCGGAAACTCGTGACCAGATTTTGCGTATTGTGATAATGAAGCTGTGTAAGCGGTGATCAAATGCGTTGTGGTGACGAATTGATGAACCGTTTCCAGTTTTCTCTGTTGATTTTTCGGATCAGAAATCATCCTTTGAAAGTTGTCGGAAAGATTGGCCAAATCGATGATGGCATTTTTTCTTTTCAGTCGGAAATCCTGATCGTCCGGTTCATTATCTAAAAAATGATCCATCACCGATCGGAAATAATCAAGGTTGCTTTTGGAAGATTTTTTCATTAATGCCAAATTCTGCGTGTGCTCCCAAACCGGCAAAATAAAATAAGCGACTAAAAACGTCACGATTCCTCCAATCGCCGTATCCAGCAATCTGTCTTTGAAAATAAGATTGATGTTTCCGGGTCTTAAAAAATTGAAAGACAGGAAAATATAAATCGTCATAAAGAGAACTGCCCAAAAATAATTGGACTTCAACAAACTAAAACAAATAATCATACTCACAAGAAGAATGACCAAAAGCGCAGTTGACTCATCCACAAAATGTAGAATGATATAAGCGATAATTGCACCAGCCAAAGTTCCAAAAAAACGGACTAAATTTCTGTGTTTCGTGGTGGAATATGCGGGTTTTAAAATGGCAATGATGGTAATGAGAATCCAATAGGAATGCCCAATCCCAAGAATTTCAAATTGAGAAACGATGTAACCGATCAGCAATGCTATAGTGACTCTGGTTGCGTGGCGGAAATGTCCGGATTTCAAAGAAAAGTTGGAAAGAAAAACTTTGAAATTCAGTTTTTCTTCTTTTGGTAAAAACTTGGAATAATCTAATCCTGATGACAAACTTTTCGCCAATTTTTTGTCCTGAGAATTGACTTTGAGAATCGTGTTGACTTCATCTGTGATTTCTGTAATTCTCATCAAAACCTGACGCATCATCATAAAATCTTCCAAAGTTTCGGAGGAGAATTTTTTTGAACGATAATCGAAAAACTCGTCGTAGATTTTCTTCAGTTCATTATCGAAATTCGTGATTTCTTTATAAGGCAAACCGCTTTGGAGAGAGATTCCGAGATTGGTAATTTCGTCTGCCATTACGAGAAGATAATCGTGGATATTTTGAAGCAAAACCGTATCTCCAAAAGTCTGATTCATCTTTTTATAATCATTTTCGGAGGTCAGAAGTTTGTCGTAAAGATCGATGGAATTCAGAAACATCAACATCAGAATTCTACTTTGAGTGGTAGATTCGTTGACGATTTTTCTGGTTTTGAAAACAATTTCTCTCGTGTCCTCCTGATGGTTTTTAATCTTGACTTGTTGAGAAATCAGTTGATTTAATAACGCATCAAAGTCCGGATTTTTGGTGTAATATTTTGCTTTGATTCTGAGATAATCTGCCAATTCCAAATAATTCTCGCCAACCACTTGACCCGCCAATTTATATGGTTGCAATCTCGAAACAATCAAAAAAACAATGAAAAACCAGAGACAACCCAAGAAAAATATGAATGAGCTTTTGAAAATATCTTCACCCGTGAGATGTCCATCGATAAAGATACTGAGGACAACAAGTGCGATGGATCCGAAAGTTGCCAATCGCATCCCATAAACGCCAATCATCGAAAATAAAAATCCGAAGAAGATGATTTGAAGATAAACGGCAATCGGAAATTCCTTGAGCAAACTTGCCAAAAGTGCAATCAAAAAGAAACTGACAACAGAAAGCAGAAGTGTGTTTCTCCTTCTGATGTAAGGTCCCGGCTGATCTGTCAATCCCACAAAACTGGTTCCGAGTGGAAACAAGAAAAACTCCTTTAGCAAACCAAACTGCGCCAAGATGATACTTGGAATCACGATTGCCAAAGCGATTCTGGCTCCGGAATAGATGTATTGGCTGGTGAGAAATTTTTTGAGTTCGGAACTGTAGTTCATTTTGCAAATTTACAGAAAGTAATGGTTTAATGAGATATTGAGGATTTAAGATAAAGTTAATTTTAAATTTAATCAAAAAAAAATGCCAAAGCGAAAAAGCTCTGGCAAATTATTTTTTTGATGACATATCAATCATCATTTATCGATCATCAATTATGACTAATAATCCTGAGCGTTGTAAGTTTCGCTACCGATGTTCCAAGTCAATCCAAATCTTAGGGTGTTATCCAAAGCTGTATTGATTTTTGAAGTATTGATCAAATAAGAAAGATCCAACCCGAAAGATGCATATTTGAAACCCACACCAACTGTGGCGTATTGTCTTGCACCTTGCTCCGGCGCTTCTGCGAAATATCCAGCTCTCAATGCAAAAGTCTCATCATAAGAATATTCTGCCGCACCACTGAACATAATACTTTTCTTGTTTTTGAAAGATTTCCCGATTCCATCAATTGGACCAACGTTTGGAACTTCGCCAGTTACTTCGTCTGGCCCAGGAACCAATATTTTAGAAGCTTCACCACTTAAGCTGAAACGGTTCATATCATCGATTAATAAGTCATAACCAAGACCCAATCTTGCCATTGTAGGAAGGTAAGATCTAGATTCCTCATCACCTGTATAATCTAATTTTGGACCCAAATTTTGGATTGCCCAACCTCCTTTCACACGACCTTCATATCCACTGATACTCTCGTGTTTTGGAGACATATAGTAACCGGAAACATCTACTGCAAAAGTATTAGCAGGTTTGAAACTGCTGTCTGAATTGAAACTCCCGAAATCTGAACGGATGAATTTACCAGTCACTGCCATAGAGTAGTTGTCTGTCAATTTCAAACCGTATGCGATATCAATTGAGAATTCGTTTGGTTTTACAGTTCCGTTGTCACGTACGTTATTACCAGCATCCAACTCAGTCAAGTTCACTTCTCCCATATTGAAATAGTACAAACTCGCACTCAAAGTAGAACGCTCGTCATCTCCCAAGAAAGTGTAGAATGAACCGTAAAGCAAGAAAACATCACTTGTCAACTTACTCATATATGGTGTATAACTTACGCCGACACCGGATGAAGTCTTAGCAAACGGATATTTTGCCGCATTCCAGAATTGAGAAAATACATCTGTAGAGGTTACAACACCTTGGTCTCCCATACCACCTGCTCTTGCATCTGGAGAGATTCTTAAAAACGGCGCTCCTGTAAGTACAGGTTGTACACCGCTCTGAGAAAAAGCAAAAGCACTCACGCCAATTCCTAATCCAAGAAATAATTTTTTTGTTAAATTCATTTTTGTTCTTTTAAGGTAAAATTTACCGATATATTGATGTTTTATTTTAATAATACCATTTTTTCAACAGCAGTCGCACTTCCTGTGCATTTTTCCTGATTTTGGCTGCGTGCAAATATCTTAAAAATATATGTACCTTTTGCAACGGTGTCGCCAAAATCATCTTTTCCGTCCCATTCAATTGCTTGTCTTGGTGTTCTGAAGCCTTGTAGGAAAGGTTCTGCAGAAACAGAAGTTGAAAGTGTTCTTACTATTTTTCCTGTAATTGTGTAGATTTGAACATTCACATCCAGCGCATCATCACAATTATGCTCAAACTGAACGTATGTTTTGTTTGTAAAAGGATTTGGCCAGTTCAAAAGTCGGTTGACTTCCAGTTTTTTCTCGGATTCATCTTTTACTACAAAGTTTAACGTAGATGAGGTAGAATTATTGTTGATGTCCCAAACTTTAAAAACCAATTGATGCTCGCCTGGCGTCAGATTTCTAAGTGGGAAAGTGACGGATCCTTTTTGATAATCTTGCAGATTGCTTGTACAGCCGTTTCCATCGCCAGATGAAAAATAATCATTCACAGAAGTTGTGTTGATCACATCGCCATCCAAAACGAAAGTAATATCGTGACCAATTCCTGCACCAGTAGAATTGATTCCCATATTATCTCTTACACAAGCCAATAGAACAGGGTTTTGATCCGCAATTCCACCATTCGCAAAATTGGTATTATTAAGATAAAGATTCACTGCTGGTGGTTCAGCATCATTGATTCCGTCTGGGTTGATGTCTCCTAAAGATTGTACTCTGTTGGTAAACACGTCGAAAGCATTCGGGTTTGGACTTGTTCTGTTGAAGTTGTCTGCATATGCCAATATTCTTCCGTTTCCAACTTCATAATTAATGTCTTTAGGAACATAGAATTCTACAGTGTAAACCCCATTGACTACAGTTCCAGATGCTTTTACAATAGCACTTGGTTCTTCATCAAAAGTCAGTTTATTGTTTAGAGCCGAATAGTTGTCATTATTTAAAGTTGTTTTTTTAATTTTCTTATCAAAGATATTAATCGCCACACGTCCGTTGAAAGTTTCATCCGTCGTTGTTCCATCTGCTTTTACCACGTGACCTTTTATTTTTACAAAATCCAAAGCTCTGATTTTTCCCGGAACAGGAGTTTCCACCTCATCAATTTTTAATAATCTTTTCGGTCTGCTCAGTTTCATTGCCGGATCTCCCAAGAAGTTTACTCTCAATGGATCAGAAGAGTCACCATAGCTCGATTTATATTGTCTTTTTGCAAGAAGGTGTGCGTCTCCCAGTGGCATAAAATCATCACTATAAAGCTTGAAAAGATTATCAGTAAATAGAAGTGTGAACTTTCTACCATAATCTACTGTAATGGCGCGGCTGGAAGTAATCATTGTTGCAGCACCGCCCGTAGAATGTTTCATCAACTGTTCTCCTACAGAACTTGTGGAAGGCTCATCCCACAACGTAAATTCGCAAGTAATGGTCGAAACCAATGGAAATCTGCTGTAAACCGAAGTGAAGTTGTTGAAACCCTGAACCTCAGTAGAAGTTAAGACTCTTTCCTGCGCCCAACCATTGATTCCACCATGTCCGAAATAGAAAAGATACAAACTGTTCCCAACATCATTCGTAATCGCTTGATTAATCTGAGGAAATCTCTGTCCACCAGCGCTCGTAACTGCCGGGAAAGCATCCAGATACAATTTTCTGATGTTGTACTCTGGTTTGTCTGTATTGGTTTCGAAGTTTTGTTTAATGGCATAATCCACTAGGAAATGGAAAGGCCCTGGAATGACAGTACCATCAGCTCTTGTAGGTCCGCTTCCTTCAAAATCATCATCCGCAACGAAATCCAGTTTCATTCTCCATTCTCCAAAAGGCGAGGATTGGCCAGGAAGTGCGTTGTAATAAGCCAAAGTTTTATCGATCATCGTTTTGGCTTCCTGCACATTGGCTGCTGGGAGTCTTCCGATTGGAAGATCTGGAAGATTCTGATAAAGATATCTTTCTGTTTGTGGTTTTGTCATCACAAAATAATCATCACTCACGTAGGAACTCTTCACATCTGCACTGGCTTCACTTTGATAACTTGGAATTACATCTGTGTTGCCAGCAATTCTGTTTTTGAAGTCATAAGAAGTATCTCCTATTAATAGAACATATTTAAGAGAGCCAGAAGTTGTATTTAATCTGGTGATAAAATCACGGATTGCTGTAATGTCTTTGCTTCCGCTGCTGAACTCATTATAAACCTTGTTGACATCTACAATCTGAACATTGTAACCGTTTTTGGTCTGATGATAAGTGGCCAATCTCTGAGCCTGATTGATGTAAGCCGGCTGTGTAAGGATCAGATAATCTACATTGCTAAGCGATGCAAGATCCTGATTTTCAATTTTTGCAACAAATATTGGGTCAAAACCAGAATCGTTGCGGAAAGCAACAAATTCATTGTTAAAAGTCAGGCTGTTTGCCAGATATCCAAAGTTGAAAACAGAATTCTGACTGTTTTTGTTGGTTACTCTTTTGGCATTTGTTACATCGGAGACATCCCAAACCTGATCCATTCCTGCGGCATTGCTGATGGAGAACCCATACAATTCATTTGTGCCTTCTCTGATGTCAAATTCTCGGAAATTCATCTGAGTATTGTTGAAGTTCAGATTCTCTTTGTACTGTACTTCTGCATAATCAAAGTAAAATTTCGCAATAGGATTGGAACTGATATTGGTTGTGTAATTAAACTTAATACTGGTTCCGCTTTGGTTGCTCAATGTTCCCTCAGATCTAAGGGCAACAAAACTTTCGGAATTACTAGCCAAAGATTTTTCATCTGTAAAAGTATTGACATTCACAGTGATTCTCCCGGATTGTGCTTCACGACCTACAACCTGCGTTCGGAATCTGATAGCATCATTTGGATCTATGGGACTTCTGGTATTAAAAACGATTTCACGATTTCCTGTGATGACATCGCCCGTCCAGATTCTTCCCAGTTTTTCAAGATTAAATTTTTCTTCATTAATGACTTGATAATCATCATAACGCGTTATCAATTCGGCAGGCAAACTGTTGTCCACCGTCTGAACTCTTTTACCCGGTCCAATATCGAAATTGATGAAGTAATAAGAGAAATCTTCGTAAAGATTCACAAAATTGTTAGAAGAATCATTTCTATTGTCAATTCTTTTGTTACCGTTTCCGTTTCCAACATCGAAGAGGTTATAACCATTAGGGCCTTGTGCGTAGAAAAGGGCATAATCGTTGTCATTCCAAACGCCGTCATCTTCGCCTATCACTTGGATGGCATCTTCCTGCAGGGCGCTGTAACGGAAATCCTGATTAAACTCTGGCAACATCAATCCACCATTACCATAGATACGGAAATTTTTTGGATTAATGTTCGCAGAATTAATTCCGTTTTGCTGCAAAAACTGTTTTGTGATTTTGAATATTCCGGATTTATCAACTTTAATTTTATAAAAAGTTCCAGATTTCAGTGGATTTTCTGTAGTTCCGGATTTATTAGCGCCTTTATATAAGGCAGCACTTTTTTCACCAGTTTCGGTAATATTAAAAGAAATTAATTTATAGATTTTGTTATTTTCAACCTTCAATGCCTCTACATTAATGCCCGCGCTTTCTGCTTTTTCGGTTTCATTGTAGAAATAATAAACACTGCTTTTCGGTTTTGTAGAAATTGAGTTGATTTTCAAATCCTTAATATCTTTTGCAGGAAGCGCTTCCCAAACAAACTGATCCAAAGAAACCTGATTGGTCGTTTTAATATTAAGATTTACAAAGATAGAATTGGGCTCTACCTGATAATTGTAATTGCTAAAGAAAGGATAAGTTACCACTTCGGATCCGTAATCCATTTGCTTGTAACCATCCCAAGTCAGAGAAATCTTTTGAGAATAGCTAAATACAGAAATCACGCTAAGGACAAAGATGTAAAATTTGAATTTCATCAAAGGTATTTTAATTAGAATACAAAATAAACGAATTTTTTAAAAAAATGGTATATAATAAAATTAAATTATCTGCGTTTTATCAAAAAAAGGTAAACAATATTTGATTAATTAAAGAATTTACTTTTTCTTTGTACTTTGAAAATTTCTATATCAGATTATGAAAAAAATAAGGTTGTTTTCGATCATTACTTTAAGCTCTGCATTACTTTTGGTAAGCTGTGGAGGTGGTGGTAACACTAAAAAAGGTGGTGGAACAAAAGGGTTTGTAAGCAAGACCGGATGGAAACCAAACGAAAAAGATGGTTGGTTCTTCTCTGGCAAGCAACAAAAACCTAAAGCTTGGCCAGGAATGGTGTATGTGGAAGGCGGTACTTTTACCATGGGATTGGTAGAAGACAACGTAATGCACGACTGGAATAACACACCAAGAAGAATGCAGGTAAGTTCGTTCTTCATTGGAGATACAGAAATTACAAACTCAGAATACAGAGAATATACAACTTGGCTTAAGTTCGTATTCCCTTCTTCTGATCCTAGCTTCAAGCATATCTACTCAGGATCTTTACCAGATACTTTGGTTTGGAATAATAAATTGTCTCGTAACGATTACGCAGAAACTTATTTCAGATCACCCGAGTTTGATTACTATCCAGTAGTTGGAGTTTCTTGGTTGCAGGCTACAAAATATTGTGACTGGTTGACTGAGAGAGCTAACGAAAGAGCCCTTATGAAACAAGGGGTGATAGCAAAAGATATCTATTCTGGCGACAAAGCAGCGACTGCAGGTGCGACTTTCAATATGGATAAGTTCAAGTCTAATGATGCAGAACTTGATGCTTACGTGGATAAAGAAAAACTTCAGAAAAGAAGTGGTATCAAAACTTCCAACGAAAGAATTGCTGCAGCCAACAGAAATGCAGTTTCTGGAATTGTGGAAAAATTCAGACTTCCAACAGAAGTAGAGTGGGAATTTGCTGCACTTGGTCTTCAAAAACAAAGAGATTATAACAACTACCTTGGTAAATCTACTCAGATAGAAAGCATCAAAGGTAAAAAAGGTAGAAACCGTGGGATGTATCTTGAGAATTTCAAAATGGGACGTGGAGATTACTCTGGTGTTGCAGGCTGGAAAAACGACGGATCTCCAACTACGGCTGATGTGAAACAATATCCTTCCAACGATCTAGGAATCTACGGAATGTATGGTAACGTTGCAGAATGGGTAGCGGATATCTACAGACCGATGATTGATGAAGAATTCAGTGATTTCAATTATTTCAGAGGTAATGTTGTAGTACAGGCTGTGAAAAACGAAGATGGATCTTACAAAAAAGTAGGAAACATGGAAATCAAATATGACACTCTTGCAGATGGTCGCTTGGTTTACAAAGGATTGCCAGGAGAATTTGAAAAGAAAGTTGTAGAAGATAACAGAAACTACAGAGATGGTGACTACCAATCTTCTTTGGATGCAGGAGGAACGGCGCCAAGTGATAGTACAGAATACAATATGTACAACTCTGTGAAACCAACTTTCATTGTTGATAAAAGCGGAAACGTAGTTCTACAAAAATCTAAAAAACAAGCAACTTCCCAAATCAATGATTACAGTAGAGTAGTGAAGGGAGGTTCTTGGTTAGATTCAGCATATTGGTTGGATCCAGGTCAAAGAAGATTCAAAAACCAAATGAAAGGTTACGGATGGATTGGTTTCCGTGTAGCACAAGATGCTAAGAACAACAAAACAAAACGTACAAAAAGATAATTCTCAAGTACGACAATTAATACAAAAACAGCAGAATTTCTGCTGTTTTTTTGTTTCAAATCAACCCATTTGATTATTTTTGAATTATGAATATAAGTGAATTTTATCCAATCTATCTGCAAAGCAAAAACGTTGTGATAGACAGCCGCAAAATAGAAGAAGGCAGTATTTTCTTTGCCTTCTCTGGAGAAAATTATAACGCTGCGGAAAAAGCCAAAGAAGCGATTGAAAAAGGTGCATTGGCAGTGATTGTAGAAGATGAAAACTATTACGATCCGGAGAATCATATCTTTTATGTTCCTTCAACGTTGATATTCTTACAACATCTATCCATATTACACAGAGATCAGCTTGATATTCCAATCATTGGTCTTACGGGAAGCAACGGGAAAACTACAACCAAGGAATTGATCAGTACAGTTTTGTCCAGCAAGTTCAAAACGCAATTCACTTTTGGAAATCTTAACAACCATATCGGAGTTCCTTTGACTCTGCTTTCCATCAGAAAAGAACACGAGATTGCAGTCATAGAAATGGGTGCAAATCATCAGAAAGAAATCGAAATGCTTTGCGAAATTGCAAAGCCAAGCATTGGTTACATTACCAATTTTGGGAAAGCGCATCTTGAAGGTTTTGGCGGTTACGAAGGTGTAATCAAAGGTAAATCTGAATTGTATAATTATTTGATTCATAACAATCAAACAATTTTGGTTAATGATAATGACGCCATTCAAAAAGAAAAAACCGAAAATTACGCTTCAAAAATAACATTCGGAACATCAAATTCTGATTATCAATTTCAAGCAATCTTCAAAGATCATTTTGTTGGAATTAAATATAATGAAACCGAAATATTCTCCAATCTGACTGGAAAATATAATTATGATAATATCTCTGCCGCAATCGCTTTAGGATTACATTTCAATTTGAGTATCGATGAGATAAAGACGGCGATAGAGAATTACATCCCATCCAATATGCGTTCTCAGATTCAGAAAAAGGGAGAAAAAACTTTGGTTTTGGATACGTATAATGCCAATCCGAGCAGTATGCAAGTCTCTTTGGAAAACTTCAAAACATTCGAAGGTAGTAAAATTGTTATCATTGGCGATATGCTGGAACTGGGCGAAGAAAGCCAGAAAGAACACCAGACGATTTTGGATTTTGCACAATCTTGTAATTTCGATGAGATCATCACAGTTGGACCTCATTTCAAATCCGTTTATCCATCAGTTAATGCGTTTCTGAATACGTCAGAATTGATTGAAAGATTACAACTGATGCCAATCAAAGAAGAAAATATCTTGCTGAAAGCTTCCCGAGGAATTGCCTTGGAAAAGATTATCGAGTTTCTATAAAAAACAGCAAATCCTCAATTACGATTGAGGATTTTTACTTTTAAAGTCATTAAGAATTAGCTTAATATTTTGGAAAGTTGAAGGCAAAATCTCGCTTTCTATTTCTTCCTCATTTTTCCATCCCACTTCGGTGATTCCTTCTTCTATTTGCGGTTTCGGTGTTCCGGTTCCGTTGTAGAACATCTCAAACCAATAAGTTGTTTTCAGGACTTTGTCGCCATTTCTTTCCGTGTAGATGTGATAAGTTGAGTTGATGAAATCCTTCAGTTCCAGATCAAAAATCCCGCATTCTTCTTCCACTTCTCTAACGGCTGCAAGTTCTTTGGATTCGCCTTTTTCAATTTTCCCTTTCGGAAGATCCCATTTTCCCAAACGATGGATGAATAGGATTTTATTTTCAGGATTTAAAACAATACCACCGGCTGCCTCGATGTTTCTGAAGAAACTTTTGAAGTCTGCCCACAATTGCTCAATGTCATTATGATAAATATTCAAGCCTTGCGATGCCGTATTCGTCAGTAGATCTACCGCAAATTCAAAGCTATGCGTTCCATCGTAATTCAATGTTTTAGGGCTGTCTTGAGGCTCTTGGCTCAAAACTATTTTTTTTTCATTGATAAAAACTTTATACATTTGTACGGCTTTTGATATAAATACAAAAATATAAAAAATGAATTTAGAAGGACGAAAAATTATAGTAAATAAATCTTCATCAGAATTGGCAGGAATGCTGAAAAATCCAGAAGATTACAAAGATCTAATGCCAGATGGTCTTCAGAAGTTTGAAACCAGCGCGGACGGATTCAAATTTGGATTGAAGGGAATGCCGGAAATTGCGTTGAAGATTGATAATGTGTCTGATAAAGAAGTCGTTCTGAAATCTGCTAGCTCAAGCTTGGATTTTGCTTTGACAGGAACAATGAATCCTTTGAATGAAAGTCAAACCGAAGTTCAGTTGTTATTTGAAGGGAAATTCAATCCTTTTATCAAAATGATGGTGGAAAAACCACTTCAAAATTTCATCAATTCTTTGACAGACAAGATTGAGCAACTGTAGAATTTGAATTTACAATCTTAAATACTAAACCTTTTAGAGTTCAAAATTCTGAAAGGGTTTTTCGTTATATTAAATCCAATTTATTATTTTTATTGAAAACTTAAACGATGAAAACCATTAATGAGATTTTAATTTGGGGTATTATTTCAGTAATAGTAATGTTTTTATTAAATGTTTTACTTGAAAATATATTACCAAGAACATTTAATTTTTGGATTTATGATTCGCTTTCAAGTCTAATAATTTCTTTGGTTCTGATAATTTTGTTTTTGATATTAAAGAAAGAGTGTGCTGGATTTGAATTGTTTCTAAGATATTCTTTCGCTAATTTTCTAATTATTACAGTTTATAACTTTGTGTATGCACTTAAAATTAGCTTTGACGAAGTGAGATTTTGTGTACAAGAAAAAATATCTAATGAACAGCTTTATCAAGCCTGTTTTGCTTCCAACTTTTTGGTTTTTATTTCCACACTTTTCTTTTTGATTCTATTTAAAGAAAAAAATGTGACAGTTTTTACTAAAAATTCTGTGATTTATATGATAATGGTTTTGATTCTGATATTGGTTTTTAGAGCTCAGGTTTTGTTTGCAAAAACAATTGATTCTATTCTGACTATCTTATAAACTAATTAGCAAATCAATCCGGACGAGTGATCCGTCAGACTTCCGGTTGCTGATGACAAAACATTATTGAGATTCTGTAATCTCAAAACGCCCATAAAAGCAAAAATCAAAGCTTCTTTATATTCAATGATTTCTCTCGCGGGAATTTGGATTTCGGTTTTGGTCTTTGCTTTTATTTTTTCAATGAGATAGCTGTTGTAAGCTCCCCCGCCGGTTATCAATACATTTTTAATTTCAAATTCTTCCAATATTTTCGCAATCTGAACTGCAGAATGTTCGGTGAAAGTTGCCAAGAGATTTTCCGACTTTTGATTTTTCATCAATGGTAAAACTTGAGAATTAATCCATTCGATTCCCAAAGATTTCGGTGCTTTTTCTTGATAGAAATTTAATTGATTCAATTCATTTAAAAGTTCGTAATCGATAATTCCAGATCTTGCCAAATCGCCATTTTCATCATACTTCTTTCCGAGTTTTAAAGCCAAATCATTAAGGATAATGTTGACTGGACAAATGTCAAATGCAATTCGTTTCCCATCTCGTTTCAAAGAAATGTTGGAAAATCCACCAAGATTGAGACAAGCATCAAACTCATTAAACAATAACTCATCACCAATTGGAACCAACGGCGCGCCGTTTCCGCCAAGCAAAACATCTTGACTTCGGAAATCGTAAACGACGGTTTTATTGGTCTTAATTCTAATTGCTCGTCCATCACCAATCTGCAACGTGAATTTGTTTTTTGGTTGATGAAAAACTGTGTGTCCGTGTGAGGAAATTAAATCTAAATTGCTGATACTATTTTTAATGATAAATTCTTGCGTTTTCTCGCCAAGGTAAAATCCATAATCGGAATTGAGTTGCAATAGTCTTTCGCTGGAAAAGTGGATGGCATTTTTCAAATCATCTTCCCAATTAGTGGAGTAGGCGATGGTTTCGCATTTCAGAATCTCAAAAGTCCAATTGGAATTGTCCCTTGTGAATCTGGAATAACAAATATCCAAACCGTCCAGACTGGTTCCAGACATCAAACCGATGGCGTAAAAAGTTGACATAATAAAAAGTATTTATCGAATATCTAAATTCTAATCTCTAACTTCTAAAATCTAAAAATTACTTGCTTGTCGCAGGCAAATTGGTAGAATTGAAACTTCCGGAATTGTTGAAGAAAGTATATTCTGAAAAGTCGTCTTTGGCAACCATTCCGTGTGCACCAACCAAAATATTGCCGTCTTTGTCCGAAACGAAAACGGTGTCTTTGGTGTACATTTTTTTATTTCGCTTGTCCCAATTGATGGTTTCGGTGACGAAAGTTTGTCCTTCTGTCGTGATGATCTTTACTCGGCCTTTTGCAAAATATGAATCTCTTTTGATATTATTTTTAGCATATTTTGCCCAGACTTTCCCAGGAACTTTCGGATTTTTTTTGTCGAAGAATTCCAGATAGATTCCTTTTTTCGCTTCCACGTAAGGCGAATCTATCAACTCGTAACTTTCCAGCAATGGTGCTTTGAATCTTACTTTCACCACGCCAGAATCTCTCTGGATGATATTTGCGTTGTGAATGATTTGTGAAGCGAAATTGGTTTTCTTTCCCTTGTTTACTTTCGTCATATCTTCTTCACAAGACTGCATAAGAAAAAACATCAGCAACAAAAAGAATTGTTGTGATGTTTTTAAATTAAATATTTTGAAACAATAATCTTTCATTAGATTATCAATGTTCGGTTCTTAGTTGTATAGTTTCTTGTTAAACCATTTGTCTGCAAAATTCACACCTATTCTTAGATTGATGAAGTTTTGGCGGATCATATTGTTCTCCAAAGTTCCTCTTTTTCCAACTTCCAGTCCAATATCCAAACTGTTCATACGGTTGATAACGCTCTTTTGGAAAGGAAGCGTAACGCCCGCTGTGATTGCCATTTTGTTGATATTCGTCCCGTTGAGTTGCAGATTTCCTTTTTCGTAGTAAGCACCATAACGGTAAATCACTCTAGAAAAATAAGAACGGAAGTTGTTGAAGTTTGGCAAGTACCAACCTCCCACAGAATATCTGTAAGAATCCTGGTAATAGAATGGCTGACCAAGGAAATTGATGTTTTCTCCTTTTTTATAATCCACCTGAGTTCCTAAAAACCATTTGGTGTCTTTGCCATATCCAACCCCGATAGAAGCTTCTTGTGGTAAGAATTTTTTATCAAAATTAGATTGCTGTTCTACTATGTTTTCGTAAGCTTTCTGTTCTCCTACAAGATAATAGTACGTACTGTTGGTGTACATACTTTTCAAATTTCCGCTGTTGCCAATCGTGTAAGTTGCTCCAAACGTCAATTTGCGGTCATTCGCCAATTTCTTTTGATAAGTTGTTCCCAGCGTGAAATTGAAAGCTTTTACCCTGTAACTGTTAGCATATCCACTGATTAATTCGGCACCTGTAAAAGCTACTTCCTCAATATCCTGAACTTTTCCAAAATAGAAGTTGGATCTCAAACCTACAGCAAACTCTGTATTGATTTGATAAGAAAGCGCCGCTTGAATAGTGTTCAAAGAACCTTCACCACGGAAATTGTGAACTTCCGTTGTTTCGCTGTTCAAAGCTTTGCTGGTTACGATGTCATAACTTTTGGAACTGTATGGCTGGAATCCCATTCCAAATTTTACCCTTTTGGAAATCGGAAAAGCAATACTGATATTTGAAACATAGGTAGAATGTTTTTTCGAATCAATATTATTAAAGTCAGACTTGTAATAATTATTCTCATTCGTGCCTTCAACTTTCAGTGTGGTAAGTTCTAAGTTGGTATTAGCAGCTGGATTTCGGAAATTGAAACTGTTGTTAAAATCCCAAATATAAGCCGTAGAGATGCCTCCCATAGAATTGATCTCAACTGTATTATCATATTTCACATCTCCAATCCCATAAGCGCCGTACGGTGAGTTTCCAATACTTTGCGCATTAAGGAAATATCCTGCAACCAATGATGATAAAACAAAAATTCTTTTCATAAATTGATATTGATTGTTTTTTTTAAAGTCAATTGTCATCGCTCAAACGCCAGCTGTGGTTTAATAATTGGATTTTAGCGACTTTTTCCTTTAAAATTTCAATCCGCAAATATCTTAATTAATAATGAATTGCAAAAATATATTTCGGTTAAAGTTTGTTAAGGGATGGGCATTATAACTTGAAACTGAACGTTGGAATATTTGATATATTTTTCAAGAACTTAAAAATTGAAATCTTCCATCATCAGACATCCAACTTCCTGCTTTTTTCTATCTTTGTCATTATGAAATGGGAACAGATTATCGGTCAGCAATCCGTAAAGAATCTTTTGAAAGACAGCATCCGGGATTCCAGAGTCGGGCATGCGCAACTTTTCGTAGGCGAAGAAGGCTTTGGCGTTTTACCTTTGGCTTTGGCAATGGCTCAGGAGATTTTCGAGAAAGAGAATCCAGCTTCTGCTCATAAAATTGAGAATTTGAACCACCTCGATTTGCATTTCAGTTTTCCGGTTTTTACAGAGAAAAACGTATCGTTGAGCAAACGTTTTTTCGATAATTTCAGAGAGATGGTTCTGCAAAATCCATATGCATCATTCGATGATTGGACGAGTTTCTTGGAATCGGAAAACAAACAGTTTTTCATTTCTGCAGACGAGGCAGAGGATATTGGACAACGATTCACACTCAAAAGTTTCGAAGGTGGAAGCAAGATTCTCATCGTTTGGCGAGCTGACAAAATGAATGATGCGGCTGCCAACAAAATCCTGAAATTCCTGGAAGAACCACCGAAAAATACCTATATTATTCTTTGTGCACCAAGCACCAATGATATTCTGCCAACCATCTTGTCCCGATGTCAGTTGGTTAATATTCCGAGAATCAATGACGAAGATATACTCAAGAGCCTGCAAAATGTAGAAGCGGCAAAGGAAATAGCGTACGAATCTCAGGGCGATTGGAATCTTGCAAAATCATTATCAGAAAACAATGTAGTGACATCTGAGTTCGAAACCTTATTTATACAATGGGTTCGGAATGCCTTCCAAGCGAAAAAGAAACCCGAAGTTCTGCGAGAAATTGTAAAATGGGCGCGCCAAATCTCAGAATGGAATCGTGAGAAGCAAATGAAATTCCTCAATTATTGTATTGAGATTTTCCGTTTGGCAATGCTTCAGAATTATGGTAATGATAATTTGGTTTACAAAAAACTGAGTGAAGGGAATTTCAACTGGTCAGCATTTTCAAAATTTATTCACGGAGCCAATATCGTTTCCATTGTTGAAGAAATCACCGATGCTTCTTACCATATTTCCCGAAATGCAAATTCCAAAATCGTTTTGACAGATATGGGGATTAAATTAACGAGATATATTCATAAGGCTTCGAGTTGACCTGTATTAATCAGTTTGTACTCTATTTAGTAATAAAATAATTCCAATCTTTGAACAGTAATATCCGAATTTCCTTACAATGAATGATAAAAGAGAAAACATACTTTCCGCTTCCATAGAACTGCTTGTATCAAAAGGTTTGCACGCCATTACCGTTGCCGAAATTGCAGCCAAAGCAAAAGTGGGAATTGGTACTTTCTACAAACATTTCAAAGACAAAGAGGATTTGGTGCAACAAATGTGGATTTGGCAAAAAAAAGACGAAGCCGATTATATTTTTAAAGATTATTCAGCAGAAAACTTATCTGTTCGAGAGCAGTATTTTTTTCTTTGGGAAAGAGTCGTTCGCTATTTTGTTGAGCATCCCACAGAGTATTATTTTTCTTATCAATTCGCTTCGTCCAATATTTTAAATGACGAAATCAACAGCATTGCGATGAAGAGATTTCTCGTTTTTGATGAACTCTACGAAGAAGGTTTAAAACAAAATCTATTCAAACCTTTGAAAGCTAAGCATCTGAGATTGTTCACGTTCAGTACAATCAATGGCTGGATTCTTTGGGCAAAGGATGAGCAGATTCCGTTTACAGACACTACGATTCAATTATTTTTACAAATGTCTTGGGACTCAATAAAAAATTAACTTTTTTTTAAGTTCTTTAACTGACTGAATATTCATTCAGTTTTTATAAATTTGCAATCTAATTTTAAAATACTTACACAAATGTCTAGAAACGACTTAAACGGAAAAGTAGTGTTGATCGCAGGTGGTGCAAAAAATTTAGGCGGACTTTTAAGCCGTAATTTTGCAGCTAAAGGAGCAAAAGTTGCGGTACATTACAACAGCGACAGTACAAAAGCAGATGCTGAAAAAACTTTAGCAGATATTACAACTGCAGGAGGAGAAGCCTTTATTTTTCAAGCAGATTTAACCAAAGTTGAAAATATTTCAAAGCTTTTTGAAGCTACAAAACAAAAATTTGGTGGTATTGATATCGCCATCAACACGGTTGGAATGGTCTTGAAAAAACCTTTCTTAGAAACCACAGAAGCCGACTATGACACGATGTTCGACATCAATTCAAAAGTTGCTTACTTTTTCATTCAAGAAGCTGGAAAACATTTGAATGAAAATGGGAAAATCAATACGATTGTAACTTCTTTGTTGGCGGCTTACACAGGTTTGTATTCCACGTATGCAGGAGCAAAAGCGCCAGTTGAGCATTTTACGAGAATGGCTTCAAAAGAATTTGGGGATAGAGGAATTTCAGTTTCTGCAGTGGCTCCGGGACCTATGGATACGCCGTTTTTCTACGGACAAGAAGCTCCGGAAGCAGTCGCTTATCACAAATCAGCTTCAGCTTTGGGCGGTCTCACAGACATCAAAGATATTGCGCCTTTAGTAGAGTTTCTCGTAACCGACGGATGGTGGATTACAGGACAAACTATTTTTGCTAATGGAGGCTACACAACTAGATAAAATTATTAATTTAGCGTAATTGAAATGGATTGTTGTTTTTCAATAATCCATTTTTTTAATTAAAAAAATACTTTATGATTTTAAAATTAATTAATTCCGCCCTTATTCTCGTTGCCGTTTTTATGGGCTTAAAACAAGGTTACGCAATGTTTTCCGGAAAACCCGAAATGCTTGAAATGTTCAGCAAATGGAATTTTTCTAAAACTGCCGTGATGATTAACGGAGCAGTAACGATGATTGCAGCTTTATTAATTCTCTTCCCAAAAACTTTTGTCTGGGGAAATTTTCTGATGGCTGCAGGAATTTTAATGATTATTTGCCTACAATTATTAAACAAAGATTTGAAAGGTGCAGCGATAGAAATTCCGTTTCTCTTACTGAATCTTGTAATTATTTACTTGCAACATCCACTAACAAAAACGAATTAATTCAATAAAAATTTAAACTTAAAAAATACAGAAATGAAATACAATTTGAAAATCAACGAAGAGTTACAACCAATTTTAGACGTTTACACCAATCAACCCGCACCACCGGAAGGAATGCCTTTGCAAGAAGTTTTCAGAGGTGCACTGCAACAAATGGCTTCTCAAATAAAAGTGAGCAGTACGGATGAAGTTAAAGTTGAAGACAAATTTTTCACTAACAGTGACGGTCTTGAAACCCAAATCAGAGTGTTCACACCGACGGCTGGAGAAGCTCAGAAACCTTTGCTCTATTGGATTCACGGTGGTGGAACAATGAGTGGTTTGCCAGAACAGGAAGACCCGGTTTTGTACAATTTGGCTTTGGAATTGGGTTGCGTGGTAACTTCGATAAATTACAGATTGACGCCCGAAAATCCTTTCCCAAAACCATTAAATGATTGCTATGAAGGTTTGTTGCACGTAGTAAAGAACGCTGCTGAGTTCAATATTAATGCTGAAAAAATAGTTGTTGGTGGCGGAAGTGCAGGTGGACTTTTGACGACTTCAGTTTGCATCAAAGCAAGAAACGAAAACGGGCCGAAAATTCTGTTGCAATTGATGCAATATCCAATGCTAGATGACCGCGACGATTCTGACAGTAACAAAGAAATTACCAGCGTTGGCGTTTGGGATTCCTGGATGAACCATTACGGTTTTCAATGTTACCTGAAAGGCGTTCCAGAAAGCGATTACAACAAAGCTGTTCCCAACCGTATGGAAGATTTGAGCAATTTGCCAAAAGCATTTATCGCCGTTGGAACGATGGATTGTTTGCGTGATGAAGGCATTGAATATGCTCAGAAATTATCCGCTTCCGGTGTTCAGGTTGAGCTCCATATTTTACCAGGAATGGTGCACGTTTTCGATGGAATTGCTCCGGAAATCTCAATGTCAAAAGATTTCTGGAAAGCCAAAACCAATGCTTTGAAAAGAGCTTTCGAAGCGTAACCAATCAGCAATTTAAATCGAAATATTAAATCCGAAAGACAATGATTATATTGTCTTTTGGTTTTTAAAATCAATACTACATTCACGAATAATGAAAAATAAATTTATCATTATTTTAACTGTATTCTGCTTATTAACAGCTTGCGGACAGAAAAAAATCGAACAAAATAAACCTATCAAAACCAAAAAAAAACAAATAATGGATTTAAATAAAATCACCAACCAAACCGTAAAAAAAGCCATCGAAGCTTTACAAGAAAACGATAAAACTAATTGGTATTCGTATTTTACAAAAGATGCCGTTTTTACCGACGACGGAAATCAATTAAACTTAAAATCATTTTTTGATAATGCTTTTAACCATAAAGAAAAATTCCTAAGTATTGATAAAGTAGAAAATGAGGGCAAAAATTTAGAAGGCAATTTCTTCGCTGGACAATGGGGAACTTTCAGAACGTATTTTAATTTCCACATCAACGAAGAGGGAAAAATAGAAAGATTAGATATTGGACAAGCGAAATAAATTGTTTATAAAACAAAAAAGTTAGAGCTTTTTTTCAATTTAAATTGAAAAGTTTTGTTAACCACATTGACACATTTTTTTCATCTAGTTTTGAGACAAAATAGTAGTGAGTTTAGTCCTATTTTATCTTTTTAAAAGTGAATATCGCGCTTTTTCTTGTGTCTATGTGGTTTTTGCTAATTTTTTAAACAAGCTATTAGTTTGTGGTGATTTTTTATTAAATTTAAACACACTAAAACCTTGAAAATGAAAAAGATAATTCTATTCGCTTCCGTTGCATTCGCGTGCGGTGTTTTGTTTGCCAATATTTTCAATTCGATGGTTATTTTTGAGGCTGCGAAGAGTGACATTCCAAATTCCATCGTTGCTGCGAGAGAATATTTCAAAACTGTGAATCCTGGAGATTTCTTCAAAATATTTTCTCCTGCTGCTCAGATTTTGACATTATTATCATTGATTTTGTTTTGGAAAACGGCGAAGTCTGCCAGACTTTTTCTCGGAATTGCTTTGTTGTGTTATATTTCAGGAGATATTTTTGCCTTCACATATTTTCATCCTCGGAATGATTTGATGTATCTTTCTGAGCCAATCCTTGATACAAAAACGCTTAAAGCGATTGCGTCAGAATGGAGTTCTATGAATTGGTTGAGATCATTTATCCTTTTTGTTGGCGTTGTTTTTTCATTCTTGTCTGTCGATAAAATTTATTCTGCAAAACAATAAATTTTTGCTTCAATAAGTTTTTTTCTTTTAATCACCCTTGAATATTAGCATTTTAGATTTTATTTATGATGTCTATAATGTGTTAATAAAAAATTAATCAAACAAATGTTTGATTGAGTCTGTTTTTTGATTTAACTTTGCCTGGTCAAAAAATTAATTATGCCAACAAAAGAAGAACATATAATGATGGTTGCAGAGAAACTCTTTGCTGCCAACGGTTATAATGGAACTTCGGTACGAGACATTGCGGCAAAAGCCAAAGTGAATGTTTCGATGATCTCCTATTATTTCGGTTCTAAGGAAAACCTGATGGAAACACTTTTCCGTTGGAGAATGGAAGAAGGACTCAACTTTGCCAAACATATTGTTGAAAATAATGACTTGAACGAGATTGAAAAGTTGGATGCTTTTGTAGATAATTTTGTCAACCGTGTTCAGAAATTTAAAGATTTCTATCTCTTGATTCACACGCAGCAAGTCATTAGCCAAAACAAAAATATTCAGAATTTTCTTAAAGATTCGAAAATCAATTACATAGAAATCAATCAAAGAATTGTAGAAATTGGTTTGGAAAAGGGGATTTTCACCAAAAGACCGTCGTATCATCTTTTGCAATGCACCATTTCCGGAACCATCTTCAACGCGATGCACGGCATCAAAATGTACAAAGATTATCTGAAGAAAAATAATTCAGATTTTGATGAAAAACAATACGAAAATCAATATTTCCTAGAAGCTGCCAATCACGTGAAAGCAATTGTCCGAGCTTTGATTGGCTATCAGGAAAAATAATAAATCTCAAATTACAATTATCATAATGCGAACAATGAATAAGCTATTGACAGCTATTATTCTTGTTGTAACTTTTGGTGTGCTTTCCGCTCAGGAAAAACGTAAAATAAGTTTACAAGAAGCAGTTAAATTAGGAATCGAAAACAGCAAATATCTAAAAATAGATCAAGCTCAAATCGAAGAATCCACAGCCAATCTTTTGGCAGCGAAGAACAAGCAATTGCCGGAGCTGACGGTTTCTGGAAATTACTTGTACTTGCCACTAGAACCAAATGTTGATCTGAAAATCCCAGGAATGGCTGGTGGCGGACCAAAAGTGAGCAACGTGCTTTATGGCTCAGCGAATCTTTCGGTGCCGATCTATGCTGGAGGCAGAATCAAATATGGAATCAAATCGGCTGAATATCTCGTAGAAGCTTCCAAACTGAATGCTGAAAACGACAAAAATGCCATTGCCTACAACATTTCCCAAGCTTATAATAATTTGTTCAAAGCGAATGAAGTAGTGAAACTCTTGAAAGAAAATTTGACATCGTCTCAAAAAAGAGATGAGTCTTTCATTAAACTAGAAAAAAATGGCGTGATTGCCAGAAACGATCGGTTGAAGGCGCAACTTCAAACGTCGAATATCGAATTGCAATTGATGGAGGCGGAGAACAATTACAGCATCGCCAACATCAATATGGATTTGCTTCTCGGACTTCCAGACAACACGGAAATCGAGGTTGATTCTAATTATATCGGAGAAGACGATCTTGGAAAACCAGATGATTATTATTTGAATTTGGCGAGAGAAAATCGGAATGACATCAAAGCTTTGGATTATCAAAGAAAAGCCGCAGCGCTTGGAAGCAAATCTGCAAAAGCGGAACATCTGCCTTCATTGGCTTTCACTGGTGGATATGTTGCCGCAGACATTCCAAAACTTTTGACCATCACCAATGCTGTAAATGTCGGCGTTGGAATCCAGTACAACCTTTCGAATATTTGGAAGAAAAATTCAAGCTACGTCCAGTCAAAAGCCAAAGAACAAGAATTGGCAGCCAACAATGATTTGCTTAATGACAATGTGACTTTGGAAGTGAAACGCGATTATCAAAATGATCTTTTCGCCCACAAGAAAATCGATGTTTACCAAAGAGCGCTGGAACAAGCTGAAGAAAATTACCGAATTACATTAAACAAATACAACGCGGGTCTGGAAACGATCACAAATCTTTTGGATGCGGACACTGCAAAAATCACTGCAAACGTCAACGTCATCACATCAAAAGCTGATGCGGCTTTGGCTCACAAAAAATTATTACAAACAACTGGAACGATTAATAATAATTGATTCAAAATAAACTTTAATTAAACTTAGAACATAAAACTTTAAACAAAATAATGGCACAAGACAATATAAAATTCGAACAGGGAGAAGTTCCTGTAAAAAAGAAAAAAAGCCCGGTTTTCTACATCATCGTTACTGTTGCGGTTTTGGTGGCAATTTTTTTTGGTTTTAGAGAATATCAATACAGCCAGGTTCACGAGGAAACTGACGACGCACAAATCGCTGCAGACATAAGTCCCGTGATTTCCAAAATTTCTGGTTATGTTTCAGAAGTTAAGGTTAAGGACAATCAATTCGTTAAAAAAGGCGATACACTGATTATTCTTGATAATAGAGATCAGAAAATGGCAGTTTCTCAAGCAGAAGCCGCTTTGGGAACAGCACAAAGTAATGTTACATCTGCGCAGGCAGGCTCTCAAGCTGCAGCTTCAGGAATTAATAATTCTAGAGCAGCAGTCCAAACCGCTAATGCACAAATCGAGGCAGCAAAAGTAAATGTTTGGAGAACAGAGCAGGATATGAAAAGATATTCTGAATTGGTGAAAGACCACAGCATCACGCAACAACAATTCGAGCAGGCTTCTGCCGCGTATCAATCCGCTCAAAAACAATTGCAGGTTTTGGTAGATCAAAAAAATCAGGCGAATGTGGAAACGGGTGTTGTAACGTCTCAGTCCAATGCGACTTATCAAAACATCGGTGTTGCCAATTCTCAACTGAAACAAAGACAAGTGGACGTGGAAAATGCAAAACTTAATCTTTCTTACACCGTAATTACCGCTAAAGAAAATGGCTATGTTTCTAAAATTCCTGTTCAGGTAGGACAGTTTATCCAAGCTGGCTCACAGTTATTCAGTTTGGTAATGAGCAATCAAAAATGGGTGGTGGCAAACTACAAAGAAACTCAGGTTGAAAAAATGATCGAGGGTCAAAAAGTAGAAATCGAGATCGATGCTTATCCGGGACAAAAATTTCAAGGGACAATCAGTTCATTCTCTCCTGCAACGGGTTCTGCATTTGCATTGCTTCCTCCGGATAACGCAAGTGGGAACTTCGTAAAAGTGGTACAGAGATTACCAATCAAGATCACCTTCGACAATCTTAACGAAGATATTATGAAAAAACTACGCGTTGGGATGAATGTTCAAACTGTGGTTTCATTAAAATAAAAAATTAGGAAGCTGGAAGTAGGAAGCACAAAGTTTTAAAACCTCCATCCTCCAACTTCCATCTCCCAACTCAGAAATTATGCAAGACGATTCATTAGTAGAATATGGATTTCGCAGGGTGATTGTTACCGTTACTGCCATCGTTTGTGCACTTTTGGAAATTGTGGATTCCACGATTGTGAATGTCGCTCTAAACGAAATGAAAGGTAATCTCGGCGCCACGTTGTCCGAAGTAGGCTGGGTGATTACAGCTTACGCCATCGGAAACGTAATCATTGTTCCGATGACGAGCTGGCTGTCTCAGCAGTTCGGACGTAGAAATTACTTTGCCGTATCCATCATTATATTCACAGTATTCTCTTTTCTATGTGGCAATGCGACCAATATTTGGGAGCTCGTTTTTTTTAGATTAATGCAGGGGATTGGCGGTGGAGCACTTTTGGTGACCTCACAAACAATCATCACAGAATCTTACCCGGTAGAAAAAAGAAGTATGGCTCAAGCAATCTACGGATTGGGAGTTATTATCGGTCCCACTTTGGGTCCACCTTTGGGAGGATATATTGTTGACAATTACAGTTGGCCGTATATTTTTTACATCAATATTCCTTTGGGAATTATCGCAACATTATTGACATTACAATTCATCAAGAGTCCAAGATTCGCAGAGAAACGTTCGGCTTCGGATGTCGATTGGTTGGGGATTGGATTGTTGGCAGCCTTCGTAGGTTCATTGCAATATATCTTGGAAAGAGGTCACGAGGACGATTGGTTTGAGAGTAAAGCGATTGTGGTTTTAACAATCACAGCCGTAGTTGGATTTGTATTATTCATCTGGCGGGAACTTACCTTCAAATATCCGATTGTAGAACTCCGTGTTCTCAAAAACGGAAATCTAAGGATTGGAACGATTATGTCGTTCGTTTTAGGATTTGGTTTGTATGGCTCTACGTTCATTGTTCCGCTTTATACGCAGAGTATTCTGGGTTGGACGGCGTTACAATCTGGAGCTTTGATGATTCCGGCAGCGCTGACAACCGCTTTTATGATGCCAATCATTGGAAAACTTTTGACCAAAGGCGTTAAGCAACAGATATTGGTAGCATTAGGATTATTAATATTCTTCATCTACAGTTTCTGGGGCTACAAAATCATCACGCCAGACACAGGAAAAGACGCTTTCTTCTGGATGCTGATTGTGAGAGGAATGGGACTCGGATTATTATTCATTCCGATTACATCATTGTCATTGAGTACATTGAAAGGTCCTGAGATTGGACAAGGCGCCGCGTTCACAGGAATGATGCGTCAGTTGGGAGGTTCATTTGGTATCGCTGCCATTACAACATTCATTGCCAACAGAAGTCAGCTTTATAGAAGCAACCTTGTGGCTCATCTAGATGTCAATGATTTAGACGTTCAGCAGCGCGTTGCCGGACTCAAAGCCAGCTTTATGGCAAAAGGAATGTCGGCGGACAAAGCACTTCAATCCGCTTATCAAATCTTGGATTACGGCGTGACAAAACAGGCAACAGTTTTATCGTATATGGATGTTTTCCTTTATTTGGGGATTGCTTTCCTGATTTGTATTCCGTTTGTGTTGTTCGTGAGAGAACGAAAAGGCAAAGGCGAGAAAATCGATCTCAGCTCAGTACATTAATATTTATTTTTAGTTAATTGTGTAAAACTCAGGATCAGAAATGATTCTGAGTTTTTTTGGCATCAATTTTTCTGCTAATCTGCTAATTCTGAATCACTTCAAAATCAAAATTATGATGCCTCTCTATTCTCAGATCATTTATTTATTTTTAATTGCAATCCCTATTTCTTGCGTCGTTTGGACGGTGACGCAGGAAGAGATTTTCCGAGAACCAAGAGAGTATTGCCAAAAAGTTTGCGGAAGTGCGCAATCTATCGTGAAGCGAAAATTCTTTTACCTCTTTACTTGCGAATATTGTTTCAGCCATTACATCAGTTTTATTTTTCTTGTCATCACGCAGTACAAGCTACTTTACGAAGATTGGCGCGGTTATCTTCTCGCATTTTTCGCCTTGGTTTGGATTGCCAACTGGAATATGAGTCTTTTCGGCTACCTCAGACAAAATCTAAAAGTCGAGAAAATCGAAGCCAAACTAAAAGACATCGACCTCAAAGACGTCCAATCAGAAAAACAATAAATCAAATTTTCAGGAGCCGGGAACCTGCTCTCCGTTGCAATCTTTTTTGCATCACGATTGGTCAATCAAAAGTTCTCAAAGCCTACGCAAAAAAGGATTTCCTCTACGATCAGGGCTATGGGATTCGATTATCTTCCAACTTCCCAAAATCATTTTCAACATTTCCCATCTTTATTCTTTTTACTTTTTTTCTTGTCTCTTTATTTTTTTAAATCCATCCCAACTTTGTCGCCATCGCACAAGCTTCCGTCATATTCCCGACGCGCAGTTTTTCAAGAACATTCTGTCGGTGCCGATTCACCGTATTGATGCTGATAAACAAAAGTTCCGCAATTTCTTTGCTTCGTTTTCCATCCTGAATCATCTTCAAAATTTCCTTTTCCCGAACCGATAAAAACGCAGAATTCCCAGCTTCCGTCTGATGAATCACCGAACCATTCGCTGTGTTGATAATCATCCCGTGATGAAGTGAAGAGTTCAGAAAATCAAAATGATAGAGACAAAGCGCCAGTTCTACATTTTTATCATTTGCGTTGGTGAAGTAAAACATCTTGTGGAGAATCGCTTTTTGGTTTAGATTGTCGGCAATTCTCAATCTGCTCACCACGCAATAATCTTTGTGCGCTTCAAAAGGAATCGTTTTGATGAACTGAAAAAACTGAAGCTCCAGCAAATGTTTCTGCAAAACATCTTCATTATCTAATTTTGCAAAAAGTTCCTCTTCCCAAATGCTTTCAATCTCCTGAGTATCATCTTCCTGAAAAATATTTAATTCATCCGCTAACTTTCCCGAATAGACATAACTTTTATTATTTTGAAGGTCGCTCAGAACAGCAATTCCATTTTCCAATTCAACAAAATTTCGCGCCATTTCCTGACACTTTTTCAAATGCAGATTTTCGCTGTCAAAAACGTTAGAGAATTCTTGTTGCAGAAGTTTTTCGTTGAGGTCGGATTGGATGGTTTTCATTTTGATGTGCTAGAAGATCATTATCAATTTTCGACAATATTTATTCTTGTCGTATTCATATTTTTTACCAAAACCCTCTTTATTAGGGACTTCTTTATAATCGTATCTAATGAAATCTCCAATAACCTTCGTCTTGTAATTAAAAGATTTTAATAATTTTAAATTCTGTAGATGATAATACATTGGTACTATAAATTCAAAATATTTTAATTCTTTCTTTTCAAATACATAATAGTTTATAACATTATATCCGCCATATTCAAATCCAGCATCAATCACTACTTTTCCATTTTCTAAAATTTGAGGAAAGTTATTAATCGTGTAGATTACTTCATTATCAGTATTAAATAATAAATAATTATTAACTTCGAATGCATCTATTTTGAAAATATAAAAGTTAGCTTTTTTATCGACTAATTTTATTTTGGTTTTTTCATCACAAAATGTAAGATTTGTAATACTATCTCTATCATAGTAATTTGAATTTATACAGTGTTCTGTTATTTTATTTGGATATTTTTTTTGAAATATTTTATTTAGTTCTATATTTTCATTAGTCTTGACTTTATCTTTTTGTATTGTGTCCTTATCAGTTATATTGTAGTTTTCAAGACTTAAAAATTTTAGATTCATTCTGGTATTTGAATTTATACTATAATCAAATTCTTCACAGTTAAGTTTTGGTAAATCAGATTGACCATATATATTTAAATGAATAAAAAGGATTAATAAAATTGATAAGTTTTTCATAGTTATAACATTTTGCAATATTTCAAATGTGTAAATAAATTGGTTATAAATCAGTATTGATTCCTGAGTTTTAAGCTTGTAAATTTGCCCATTATCAAAGTAAAAATACAATGAATAATCTGAACGAAAAAGAAAAAATGTTGAGCGGAGAAATATATGATGCTTCCGATAAACATCTCATCAAAGAAAGAAATCTTTCCAAAGATCTCTGTTTTGAATACAATCATCTCCAACCTTCAAAACTCAAGGAGAGAAAAGCATTAATCAAAAAACTCTTCGGCAAAACCGAGAAAATGTTCCACATCGAGCAACCTTTTTACTGCGACTACGGCTACAATATCGAGATTGGCGAAAATTTCTACACCAACGTGAATGTCGTGATTCTGGATTGTGCAAAAGTCACTTTCGGAGACAACGTGATGATTGCGCCCAACTGCGGATTCTACACAGCCGGACATCCATTCGACGTCGAACAACGCAACAAAGCTTTGGAATATGCCTATCCAATCACGGTTGGAAACAATGTTTGGATTGGCGCTGGCTGCAGCATTCTTCCAGGTGTTACAATTGGAGATAACACCGTCATCGGCGCTGGAAGTGTGGTGACAAAAGATATTCCGTCCAATGTTTTGGCGGTTGGAAATCCTTGCAAAGTCATCAGGGAAATTTAATTTTTTTAATTAAATAAAATAAAAACCTCTCAGAAAATTAGATTTGAGAGGTTTTTTTTAAATTGAAAAACAGATTCTAAAAATTGATCTTTCTAAATCATCGAATCAAAAAATCTGTCTCTATTCTCACCCAATCAAATCCAAAAACTGTTGCTCATCTAGAATTTTAATGGTTCCGATGTCCTGCGCTTTTTTCAGTTTGCTTCCTGCTTTTTCACCTACCACCAAGTAGTTGAGGTTTTTCGATACCGCAGAGATATTTTTTCCGTTGTGTTTTTCCACCATTTCTTCGGCAGATTCTCTTGTGAAAAGTGACAATTTCCCGGTGAAAAGAAAGGTTTTTCCTTCCAAAACATTGGACAAAACGACATTTGTATTTTCGCCTTTTTCCAACTGAACGCCGTAAGATTTCAAACGCTCAATCATCAAGATGTTTTCAGAATTCTGGAAAAACTCTACAATGCTGACCGCGATTTTCATCCCGATATCTTCAACTTGACAAAGTTCCTCCAAAGTCGCATTTTTCAAGTCATCAATCGTATTGAAATTCTTGACCAATTTCTTAGCAACCGTTTCCCCAACGTGTTTGATGCCGATTCCAAACAAAACTTTC
Source organism: Epilithonimonas xixisoli (assembly GCF_004365655.1). Lineage (GTDB taxonomy): Bacteria > Bacteroidota > Bacteroidia > Flavobacteriales > Weeksellaceae > Epilithonimonas > Epilithonimonas xixisoli. Next base: position 260,061 of record NZ_SOEO01000001.1, read on the forward strand.
TCAAAGGCAATTTCTTTAGATTTCTCAATGCCATCCAAAATATTCTGCGCCGATTTTTCAGCCATTCTTTCGAGTGGAAGAAGCTGTTCTTTTTTTAGTGTATAAAAATCAGCAGGATTTTCAATCAATTTTTCTCGGTAAAGTTGCTCGATTGTTTCACCGCCAAGATTTTCAATATTCAAAGCTTTTCTGGAAACATAATGAATCATTCTTCCCACAACTTGTGGTGGACAATGCAGTTCATTAGGACAAAAATGAATCGCTTGATCTTCTATTTTTACCAACTCAGTTCCGCATTCCGGACAATTTTTGATGTATTGGATTGGCGTCTGCAAAAGCGTTCGTTTCTCCGTATTCACGCCAACAATTTTTGGAATGATTTCTCCTCCTTTTTCCACATACACAAAATCGTGCTCGTGCAAATCGAGTTTTTTTATGATGTCTTCGTTGTGAAGCGACGCCCGTTTTACAGTTGTTCCGGCTAATAAAATCGGTTTTAGGTTGGCAACAGGCGTTATGGCTCCGGTTCTTCCGACTTGGTAAGAAACACTTTGCAATTCGGTTTCCACTTTTTCTGCCTTGAATTTATAAGCCATTGCCCAACGCGGCGATTTTGCGGTGTAACCGAGTTGTCTTTGTTGTTTCAAAGAATTCACTTTTAAAACAATTCCATCAATTTCGAATGGTAATTTGTGCCTTTCTGTATCCCAAAATGTGATGAATTCTTTCACTTCATCCAGCGTTTTACACAATTTTGCTTGGTCTTCCGAAACTCGGAAACCCCAGTTTTTTGCTTTTGCCAAGATTTCCCAATGCGTATCTGCTGGAAATTCATCCGAAATATATTGATACAAAACTGCCGACAATCCACGTTTTCTCACTTCTCCGGAATCCTGCATTTTCAGACTTCCGCTGGCTGTGTTTCGTGGATTCATAAACAAATCCAAGCCTTCTTCTTCACGGGTTTTGTTGATTTTATCGAAGTTTTTTCTTGTCAGATAAATTTCGCCTCGGATAAAAAATCGGTTCGGGAAATCGCCTTTCAAAGTCAAAGGAACATCAGAAATCGTTCTTACATTATTAGTGATTTCATCGCCTTGAAAACCATCGCCGCGTGTTACAGCTTGAGACAATTTCCCATTTTCATAAAGAATGGAAATCGATGCGCCGTCATATTTCAACTCTGCCACAAATTCTACAGGTTCATCAATGGTTTTGATGATTCGTTTTTCCCAATCTTCAAGATCATCAAAATCATAAGAATTGTCCAAAGAATACATTCTGTATTGATGCTTAACGGTTGGAAAGTTCTTTGTAATGCCGCCACCAACGCGCAAAGTTGGAGAGTTAGCATCAAAAAATTCAGGATGCGCTGTTTCCAGTTCCTGAAGTTCTTTCAGTTTTGTATCGAATTCAAAGTCAGAAATTGTATTATTATCAAGCACATAATAATTGTAATTATGCTGATGAAGTTCTTCTCTCAGAGATTCTATCTTTTGCTGAATGTTTTCGGACATCGGGAAATTATTTAACGCAAAAATAACCAAAACAAGGAGAATGACTAAAAATAAAATGAGTAATTTGGTCTATGAAATTTTGAATAATGAAGAAAGTATTTTGCCTTTTATTTCTCACAACGACTATGTTTATCAACGCTCAAACAAAAATCATCGCCCATCGTGGGTTTTTCCAATCAAATCCGCCAACGTCTGAAAACTCTATCCAAGCCTTAGAAAATGCACAAAAGCTGAAAGTTTACGGTTCAGAATTCGATGTTCATATGACAAGGGACGGAGAATTGGTGATTTACCACGACGAACATCACGGAAAAATGGAAATTGCGGAAACCAATTTTTCTGATTTAAGAAAACTGAAATTATCCAACGGAGAACAACTTCCAACTTTGAAAGATTATCTGAAACAAGGGAAAAAAGATACGTCCGTCAAATTAATCATCGAAATCAAACCCACCAAATCCAAAGAACGTGAAAACGAAATGGTCACCAAAGTTCTGAAAACCGTAAAAGACCTCGGACTCGATCACCAAAGCGATTACATCTCATTCAGTCTTAATATTTGTAAAGAAATTAAGAAACAAAATTCGTCTGCAAAAGTTCAATATTTGGAAGGGAATCTTTCGCCAAAGCAAATCAAAGAAGAAGGCTTGGACGGATTGGATTATCATTACAGCGTTTTTCAGAAGAATCCGACTTGGATTTCGGAAGCCAATTCTCTTGGTTTGATTACCAATTCCTGGACTGTAAATGATGTTAAAATCTACGAAGAACTCAAAAATCAAGGAATCAATTTTATTACGACTAATATTCCCGACCAATTGAAAGATAAATAAAGGATTTTTTCTTAATTCAAAAATACTTCGAGAGCCTTAGTGTTACAGTTCTAATATTAATTTTTGTCACATTGAACTTGTCGAAATATCCAAACATTGTCAGTCTGAGGCTCTCGAAGATTTTTTATAGAATCTCTCAATGATAAACTTGTATTAAATCATAAGACTTTATTCGGATTTTAAACGTGTGTTTGGTAAATTTGCCCCTTCAAATTTTATATATCAGATTATGAATCTTAAAGGTAAAAATGCCATTATCACTGGCGGTGGAAGAGGACTTGGAAAAGCTGTAGCTCAGATTCTTGCCAAAGAAGGTGTGAATGTTGGTATCACAGGAAGAAACGAAAATTATCTAAAAATAGCAGCCAACGAACTGAAACAAACCGGCGTAAAAGTAGCTTACGCAGTTTTCAGTGTTGATAACGAATTAGAAGTAAAAGCCGGAATCGAATCTTTGGCAAATGAATTAGGCGGAATCGATATTTTGGTCAACAATGCAGGAATTGGCGACTTTGGAAGCATCGAGGAAATGCCGTCCGAGACGTGGGAACAAGTGATTCATACCAATCTTTTCGGTGTTTATTACACAGCGAAAGCTGTTTATCCGTTTTTGAAAGAAAAAGGACAAGGTGACATCGTGAATGTCGCTTCCACAGCTGGTTTGAAAGGCGGACCCAATATGTCGGCTTATGCGGCTTCCAAAGCAGCAGTCGTTTCTCTCTCGCAGTCGATGATGGCGGAATGGAGAAAGCAGAATATCCGTGTCATTACATTGACACCGAGTACAATTGCTTCCGATATGAGCATCAACGGTGGTTTGACAGACGGTAATCCGGACAAAGTTCTTCAGCCGGAAGATTTCGCAGAATGGGTGAGAGATATCCTGAAAATGAACCGCAGAGCAATGATTGCCAGTGCGTCAATTTTCTCAACCAATCCATAAAATAATAATGATGGCAGCTTTTCCGCCCTCCGTTCCCGCTATTTTTTGCCGAGGCTAAGGCCATACAAAAAATGAGCTCCACTCAGGTCGGGCTGCGAGCAATTCGATGTTATAACCCTTTCAGAATTTCAAACTCTGAAAGGGTTTTTTATTAATGCAAAACGACTTTTTTCCATTAATAAAATTAAAACTGTAACAATCCAAATCAATCAGAAATAGTAAAATCTAATATTTACATAATTTCCATTATCATTTTTTTATTCATAATTCTTATCTTTATCGAAATCAAATAAAAGATATGAAGAGACACTCATTTATCGCAATGTCGGCTGTGTTTTTTGCCGCTCAGATTACATTAGTCAATGCCCAAACCAAATCCGAAGAAAAACTAAATCCCATCGTTCAAAACTTTGTGAATGAGGCGAATAATAATTCCCAACTGGAAGATATGGCTTTTGAACTTCTGGACGGCATAGGTCCTCGTCTAGTAGGAACGCCGGAAATGCTGAAGTCTAATGAATGGAGCGCCGATAAGTTGAAATCGTGGGGAATAGATGCCAATCTTCAGCAATTTGGAACGTGGAAAGGCTGGCAGCGTGGAACTACGCACGTGGATATGGTCTATCCAAGAACCAAAAGCTTATCCGCAACACAATTGGCTTGGAGCCCTGCTACCAAAAAAGCGGTAGAAGCAGAAGTCGTAGTTCTTCCAAAAGTATCTTCCAAGGCCGAGTTTGACAAATGGTTGCCATCTGCAAAAGGGAAAATTGTTTTGATGGCGCAATATCAAAAAATTGGTCGTTCGGATGAGCAGATCAAGGAATTTGCAACGCCGGAACTTTACGATAAACTGAAAGCAGACAAAGACAAAGCGAGAAAAGACTTTGCAGATTACATCAAAAATATTGGCTATGATAATTCAACATTGCCAGAAGCATTAGAAAAAGCGGGAGCTGCAGGTATTGCGATTTCCAACTGGACAGGCATTCATAGCACCAATCGGATTTTCGGGGCTAAAACCAAATCTATCCCAATGTTCGATATCGAATTGGAAGATTACGGAATGCTTTACAGAATGGCGGAAAAAGGCGCAAAACCAAGAATCAAGGTGGATGCGCAATCCAAAGTTTTGCCAGAAGCCAAATCCTTCAATACCATCGGAATGATAAAAGGCTCAGAAAAACCAAATGAATATGTGATTCTTTCTGCTCACCTGGATTCTTGGGACGGCGCTCAAGGCGCAACGGACAACGGAACAGGAACGCTGACGATGCTGGAAACAATGAGAATCCTCAAAAAATATTATCCTAATCCAAAGCGTACCATCGTGGTTGGACTTTGGGGAAGCGAAGAACAAGGCTTGAACGGTTCCAGAGGTTTTGTGGCAGACAATCCGGAAATCATCAAAGGAACTCAAGCGGTTTTCAATCAAGACAACGGAACGGGTAGAGTGGTGGATATCAGCGGACAGGGATTCAAAGATTCTTACGCATACATCGGAAAATGGCTGGATGCCGTTCCTAAAAAAGTGAAAGACCATATCAAAACCAACTTCCCGGGAATGCCTGGCGGAGGCGGTTCGGATCACGCTTCTTTTGTAGCAGCGGGCGTTCCAGGATTTTCTTTGAGTTCCCTCAATTGGGGCTACTTCGGTTACACTTGGCACACAACCAAAGACACGTATGACAAAATTGTTTTTGATGAATTGAAGAATAATGTGATTCTGACAGCAACTTTAGCCTATATGGCTTCGGAAGATCCAGAATTCACCAGCCGTGAAAAGCGAGTGATGCCAAACAATGAAAAAGGCGAAACCGTAAAATGGCCGGAACTGAGAGAACCTAGAAGAAGTAGTAAGGATTATTAATCTTACAGAAATTAGAAGTAAGAGTTTAGAAATTAGACCCAACTTTAAATTAATAAGCAAAGCGACAAATTATTTGTCGCTTTGCTGTTTTTATGCTAGATGTTTAATTGAAATTTACTTGAAGAATCTATTTTTATTCTAATGACTCTTTCCGTTTCAAAACCTTTCCGCGTGGTTCATTGCCTTCATAGAGTGCAATGTCAGAATGTAAAAATTGAGCGGCTGCGGCAGAATCTTCCACTTTTACCGAACTTCTTTCTATCATTTCGGATTCGAATGGATTTAATACGCTTTCACGAAGTCCTTTTTCTCTCCAATTTGACTTGGGTTGGCATTGTTTGGAGATGGAGCGAGCCAAGGATAAAGCATCCAGCAAAGCCTGATTGGCACCTTGTCCTTTGAACGGACTCATCGGGTGGGCAGCATCACCGATTAAGGTGGCTTTCCCAAAAGTTTTCATTAATTCCGGATTCAGTAATTCTCTGTCATAAACAGGATATCCGGAAACTTGGTTAGCTAAAGTCGCTTCCAGAATTTGCGGAATTGGTTTGTGCCAATTTGTTCGTAGGATGGCTTCTGCTTTCAGTGCTTCTGAGCCTTTTGCGCTTAATATTTTAGCATCTTCCTCAGACATCGGGAAACTCAATTGCCACATGATGGAATCTTTATCAAAAGGCATGATATAAATCCGTTCGTTACCATTTGCTGTCTGGAAAACTGTTGCCGAATCCAGCAGAAAATTATCAGTATTTTCTAAAGCATTCAAAGAGCAAATTCCTAAAATCACAATACAACCTAAGTAACGCAAAGGTGAATGGTCATCATTAATCAATATATTTCGCACGGCACTTCGGATACCATCTGCACCGACAATCAAATCTGCTTTTTCAGTTTTTAATTCATTATTGATTTGAAAGTTGAGGTCTATTTTACCATCGTTATTTTCATTAAAATCAATGAGTTGATAACCCCATTTTATCTTGTCATTACCACCTAATTGCTCAATGAATGCTGAACGGAGCGATTGTCTGGCAATATGGATATTGGTTTTTTTAGGACTAGCCTTTGTTGAATTTTCCATCCATTTTCGCATTCCCCATTCAGCAACCACTTTTCCGTCGGTTGTATGTACCAAATGTCGGGTAGAAACCACACCTTGTTCCAAATTAGAAATTCCGAATCCGTCAATCACTTTGCTGGCTTGCTGTAATGTAAGTCCGTAACCTTGAGAACGTTCATTAAAACTATTATCCCGCTCATAGATGGTAAACGGAATCCCACGGTGCAGACAAGCCACAGCCAATGCAACACCACCAATTCCCCCACCGACGATGGCAACGTGAGGTAGATTTTCGGTATCTGGAGCTGGAAACGCATCAGCAGAAATCAATCCCGAACCAGAACAGTCGGAACAAGTGTAATGATGTGCCATCGGACGAGTAGGAGCAGTTCCTTCGCCGTTGGTTTTTTCAAAATGTTCCAGTTCAGATTGGTAGCGGAGTTTTACACTTTTTTTGATTCTTCGCTTCTGTTTCCCGAGACCCTGGCATGCTTTGCAAATGGTAAAACAAGGTGTTTTGATTGGCATATTTTGGTGTTCGCAAGTACAAACTTAATAAAATGAATGTAATTTCAATTTTGATGTGGGTTACAAAATCATCGTCAGTTGAATTCTTTTTCTAGCCTCATCCACTTCTGTTACTTTGACTTGCACATGCTGATGTAGTTTCACTACCTCATTCACATCAGAAACAAAACCGTCTTTCAATTGGGAGATATGTACAAGTCCGCTTTCTTTGATTCCCAAATCTACGAAACATCCAAAAGCCGTAATGTTATTCACAATCCCGGGAAGAACCATTCCGACTCTAATATCTTTGATAGATCTTACGGTTGGATCGAACTCAAAAACCTTGGCTGCTTTTCTCGGGTCAAGTCCTGGTTTTTCCAATTCTTTCAGGATGTCTTTGATTCCCAGAATCCCAATTTCCTGTGTGGTATATTTTTCAGGATTAATCAGTGAAATTTTTTCTTTATTTGAAATTAAATCTTCGGTTTTAAGACCAAGATCTTTTGCCATTTTTTCTACCGTTTTATAGGCTTCCGGATGCACGGCAGAATTGTCCAGTGGATTTTTAGCATTTTTAATTCGGACAAAAGCTGCGGCTTGCTGGTAAGCTTTTTCGCCCAGTCTTGGCACTTTTTTAAGCTCTTTTCTTTCGGAGAAAGCGCCATTTTCTGCACGGTAATTCACAATGTTCTCTGCCATTTTTTCACCAATTCCTGAGACATAACTTAGCAAAGACTTGCTTGCAGTATTCAGATTGATGCCTACAGAGTTTACGGAACGGATGACGGTGTTGTCCAGTTCTTCTTTTAGTTTAGTTTGATCCACGTCGTGTTGGTATTGCCCCACACCAATGGATTTTGGATCGATTTTCACCAATTCTGCCAAAGGGTCAGATAGTCTTCTTCCGATAGAAACTGCGCCACGCACGGTCACATCATAGCTCGGAAACTCATCCCTGGCAATTTTACTCGCCGAATAAACGGAGGCTCCTGCTTCTGAAACCACAAATACTTGGATAGGCTTATCGAATGCTATTTTCTTAATGAAGAATTCGGTTTCGCGGCTGGCTGTTCCGTTGCCGATGGAAATGGCTTCTATGTTGTAAGCATTCACCATCGAGCGGATTTTTTTCATCGCCATTCCCGTTTCATTTTGTGGGGCGTGCGGGTAGATGTTTTCGTTGTGGAGAAGGTCGCCTTTCTCATCCAGACAGACCACTTTGCACCCACTTCTATAACCTGGATCTATTGCCAGAATCCTTTTTTCTCCCAATGGTGAAGCGAGGAGCAACTGCTGCAGGTTCTCTGCAAAAACATCAATCGCTTTGATGTCTGCTTTTTCTTTGGCTTCCTGCAAAGCTTCATTGGACAATGCGGGCTCCAGAAGTCGTTTGTAGGAATCAGCAATGGCCAGCTCTATTTGTTTTGTGGATGAATTGTTGCTCTTGATTATGGCGTTCTCGATAAGATCCAGCGCTTCATTTTTATCAATATCTAGGGATGTTTTGATGAAGCCTTCATTCTCTGCACGCAACATGGCAAGGAGTCTGTGGCTGGGAATTCTGTTCAGGGCTTCTTCCCACTCAAAATACTGGCTGAATTTCTGTGCGGCTTCATCCTCCTTTTTCGCTTTTACAACTTTGGAAGAGATCGAAGCTTTTCTTTGGAACAATCGTCTCAGATTCTTGCGGACGTAAAGATTTTCATTAATCCATTCTGCGATAATATCTCTTGCACCTTTCAAAGCTTCCTCTTCATCGGCGACATCTTGGTTGATATATTTCGAAGCGAGATATTCAATGTCGTCGTTTCTCTGGCTCATAATGATCTTTGCTAAAGGTTCTAAACCTTTTTCTCTTGCAAGATCAGCCTTGGTTTTTTTTCGTTTTTTATAAGGCAGGTAGAAATCTTCCAATTCCTGCAAATCAAAACTTTGTTCGATTTTTTGTTTGAGTTCTGATGACAAAGCATTTTGTTCCTCAATAGATTTCAGGATGCTTTCTTTTCGTTTGATGAGGTCTTCAAACTGCTTATTTAGTTTGAAGATGTTTTCTATAGCTACCTCATCCAGGTTTCCGGTTTTGTCTTTCCGATAACGTGAAATAAATGGAATGGTGCAATCTTCTGATAAAAGTTGAAGCGTACTTTCTATGCTTTTGGTGGGTATGTTAAGTTGTTTTTGGATATATTCTGAAGACGTCATTTCTTGATTTTGAATAGCGAAATTACTCTTTTTAGAAAGAAAAGTAGGCGGATTTTTAGCTCTGCATTATTTTTCTATTAAAATAAGCGGCGATGATTTTATATCAAAACAATAATTATTCAGTTTTATCTGCATTTTAAAATCTGTTTTCTAAGGAGTCTATCAACCAAAAATCGGGACATTACCAAGAATAACCTGATAATGCCCCGATGAAAAATTGAATTGATAACTGTAAAATCTTTCAGCTTTTAAGACCTTAATAAAAATCTTTCTCTGAAAGTTTTGGTAGTCTGTTTTTATTTAATGGAGACCTTCTGAGAGACTGCTCCTTCTGGTGTTTTGATCCACAGGATGTACAAACCTTTTTGTAATTTTTCCTCCGCAAAAACAAATTCTGAATTTCCGGACGACAGTTTTGTACTCTTTTCGGCTACCAATTTACCAGACATATCAAAAAGCTTGAAAGTGCTTTCACCACCAGTATTAGACTTCACAGGGATGCGGAAAGTACCATTGGATGGATTAGGATACACAGCTCCGATATTTCCTTTTTGATTAAAATCTACAACCGCCATATCATCCAGCTCCACAATCGGGAAAATGGCGAAATGGATGGCAGGCTGATAGTTTTCCAGATTTTCTGTGCGGAAGTCTTTCCAAGTAGGTGTTGCACCGTGGCTATGCCAGCGTACCACATTTCTCCCGTAGTTGGCTAAATCGCTCTGAGTTCTTGTGCCATCTGGCGCATAAGTCAGTGCCAATGTTTTTGTGCCCAAACCACCGTGCGAGTAGTCTCCCAAACGGAATGAAACGAAAAAATTTCCCGAGATGTTCACCGGGTTTGCAAACTGGATAGACTTGAGACTTCCGTCCACGGGCACATCAGCATAAGACAAGTTGTAGTTGGCAATCTGAGCACCTGGCAATCCAGATCCTGCCACATTGTAGGCTCTGTAGGCGGCCATCACAGATCCTGCAGTTCCATCTTGCCCTACGTGTATGGCAGAGACACCAAATAGTTTACCAGTTCCCTGGATTTCATACTTTTCACCAAATTCCTCGTCTCCATAGGCATTGATACCACTTAGATAGCCGTCACCATCTTCGTATTCTTCTACGATGGGCATAATCACGGTTGGGTCAAAATGTTGAAGGGTGGTTTGTTGTGCCATAACGAAGGATGAAACAGCGGCTGTCAAAAGAATAAAGCTTCTTTTTTTCATAATGTAAAAAAATTAAAATGTTGATATATTACTGTGTACGCTACACAATGTTTTCTTGAATAAAATTGATAGATATGCATATAGACAGAGCCATTGCTTGTGACAGAATTATGTCAAAACAACAGTCCATAAAAAGGTCTTAGAAATCAAAGTTCTAAGTGTAGAAGGGAATCATAAGATTTGCGCTTGCCATAGGTTTGATGGCAGGATTTTTACACGATAAATTGGTCGAGAAGAAAGCGTGTGCTGCCAATGTATACCCAGATTTGTAAGCTGGCTATAAAAGGAATTCTAGGCTTGCAAAATCATATTAGGAAGCTTTGCAAACGCAATCTCTCATTTCTGGACAAAGCAATGCAATACTGTCTTAGCAAAGTAAGTGTAGTAGTTGGCTGTTGTCAGAAGTAAAAATAAATCTTATGAAAATAAAGAAGGTGGACCCCGAAGTCCAAAATGATGAATGAAAATCTCTACCGGTGTACCAGAGGCAGTTTCTGTTTTTAACTGGGCAACTTCTGCAAACTTTACAGAAAGATGATGATCTGCAATTGCCGGAATGTAAGCTGGGAACTGATAAAGATTGTGACTGCAGATGTGACAATGCTGATGGTCCGCTTCTGCCTTAGATGTTTTGAAAGATATTCCGCCAACATTATTTTCAGCAGAAAACGACTTAGAGGCGGGCTCATTGTTGTAACCGGTTTCAAAATGGGCTTGCACATGTTCTACCGCATGCCCCAACTGGAATATTTGTGAACTTACAAATATCAGAAGGAAAAAAAACGAAAAGTATTTCAGTTTGCTTTTCACAATAGCCAGAGCGGTATTTTGTCTGTCAAAAATAAACAATTATGCTTAATAAAGCCTGTAAATACTGGAAAAATTTTCAGAAATATGAATGTATTTTTAATAGTAAATCTTTTTTCTTAATTCAACCGTAGATTGATTCTGTAAACTAATACCAATCGATGTAGATTTATATTCTGTTTTATTGGTTTTTATTATTCTTGATAAGATCGATTGTTGAAATTAAAATATTTCAAATAGGTTTTTAAGGTTGATTATCTGTAGTTTAGTATTGATTTGTATTGATTTTTTTTATTAATTTTAAATCAAACAAAACACATAACCAATGAAAAATCAAACAAACAATCTGTTTTCGTATGTACAGCTCTTTTTTGAAATGTTTGCAGAGGTAATCTCCCTTCTGAGACAACTCGCAAATCAAAAAAAAGAAACCGAAAAATCCTATGACAGTACCGATGTCAAGATTCTTTTGAAAATCAGTGACAGCACCTTCTACCGATGGTGCAAACAAGGAAAGCTACAATACAAAAAAGTAGGAGGCAAGATCTATGTCTCCAAAGACTCTGTGGACAATCTCTTGCGGTAGCACTGTTGTTTTTATGTATTTTCAAAGTGTTGACTCTCATAGATTTTGCTGGTTTAAAAATTCTGGCAAGTTCTATGAGTTATTTGAGTGTGCTTTCTTGTCAAGTCATTATCTTTTTTGTCTGCGTCATTTTTGAGAGCTATAATAATTTATCCTTTTTGATTTTTATAAAAGTCAGCCTTTTTATAGATTAAATCTAATGCCTTTCTTCGGATCATCTTCGGGCATCCTTCGGATCGACTTCGAAAAAAACATCTTTTTTCCGAAGAAGACCCGAAGAAAAGTAGTAGTTGATCCGAAGGATTGTAGAAAATACCAGTCAATTGTATTCAATGGTTGTCATAGGCGGTCAATACCAGTCAGGGGTGTACAGACTGCTGTTTTGTATCATAACTTCGTTTGACAAATCAATTAAATTTATTAATTATGGCAACATTTAACAAAGGAATCCTTGGTGGATTCTCCGGAAAAGTAGGAACTGTAGTAGGCGCCAACTGGCGTGGCAAAGACGTTATGCGAAGTCTGCCAAAACCATCACAAAAAGAGCCTACCGAGAAGCAACTTTTGCAACAGGCAAAGTTTAAACTGGCGGTGGCTTTTCTGCAACCGCTGAAAACCATCCAGTCCCAATATTTTGGGTCAGGTAGTGGGGTGAAATCCCGAGTGAATATGGCAACGTCCTATACCATAAACGAGGCGACGCAGGTGGTGGCAGGCGTTCCGGAGCTGGTGTACAACAAGGTGCTGATTACCAAAGGTGAGCTCACAGGCTTCCAAAATGCCATCCTATCTACTCAGGCTGGTGGTTTTCTAGAGCTGGAATGGGAAGACAATAGTACACAAGGCAATGCCTCGCCAACGGATGAGGTGAGTCTGGTCTCTTACTGCAAGGATTTGAACGATTTTCAAATCTTTGAAAGTATTGTGATGCGCTCCGACCTAATAGCGGGTGTCACCCTCCCGAGTTTCTGCACCGGAAAGTCGGTGGAGGTTTGGGCGTTCCTCAATACCGAGAAGAGAACCTTTGCAAGTAACAGTTTTTATCTGGGCGAGCACACGGTACTGTAAATGAAGAAATCCACTTGAGAGAGTGGATTTTTTTTGTTCTATTAAGGAAATGAAAAAAGGCGAGTTGCCCCGCCTTAAATGTTTTCACAACGGAATAATCCTTATTGTGAATTGCTTTCGGATACAAATGTAAATATTAATTATTTAATCACTTTACGGTTTTCCGTATTTATATGAAATAATTTCTATTTAATTTTAGGAATTTCAAATAAACTACTTAGCTATGGTAAAAAATATACTTGGATTGGACTTGGGAACGAACTCGATTGGTTGGGCATTGATAGAGATAGATGATAATGGAACTCCCATAAAAATAATAGCAATGGGTTCAAGAATCATCCCAATGTCATCAAACGACAGAGATGAATTTGAAAGAGGTTTGTCTATTACTAAGAATCAAAATAGAACAGTCAGCCGAACTCAAAGAAAAGGCTATGACCGAAAGCAACTGAAAAAAAGCTATCTGAAAGAAATTTTGAATAAGTATAATATTTTTCCATCAGAAGAATTATTAAAGCTCCCAATGCTTGATTTGTGGAAGCTCAGAAGTGATTCCGCTAATCCAAATGAAAATATTTCTGCGGAGCAATTGGGACGTATTTTATATATGCTCAATCAAAAACGTGGTTACAAATCAGCAAGAAGTGAAGCTAATGCAGACAAAAAAGACACAGATTATGTACAGGCAGTAAAAGGAAGATATGCTCAATTAAAAGATAAAAATCAGACAATAGGACAATTTTTTTATGATGGACTTTATAATGCCAGTGCAACTGATTCTTATTTCAGAGTTAAGGAAGAGGTTTATCCGCGAGAAGCATACATCGAAGAATTTGATACAATTATCAATGTACAAAAAGATAAACACGATTTTCTTACAGAAGAGGTTATCAATCAACTAAGAAATGAGATTATCTATTATCAGAGAAAACTCAAGTCACAGAAAGGGTTAGTCAATATTTGTGAATTTGAAGGATTTGAGAAAACTATATTTGATAAGGAAAAAAATAAAAATAAAGTTGTTTTCGTAGGTCCTAAGGTTGCTCCCAAAACCTCTCCATTATTTCAGTTATGTCGTATTTGGGAAGTTGTCAATAATATTTCATTAAAAATCAAAAATCCTGAGGGAAGCAAATATAAATGGGGTGATAAAATTCCGGATTTAAAAGAGAAAGAAATAATAGTTGATTATTTGTTTAAGAATGCAAGTTTAAGTTTTGAAGATTTACGTAAAATTCTAAATCTAGAGAAAGGAAGTGTATATGTCAATAAGCAGATTCTTAAAGGAATAAAAGGCAATGAAACGTATTCGGTTCTTCAAAGTATTTTAGGCGATGATGAACTTTTGAATTTTAATGTTTCAATTATTCCATCAAATCATACTTCAATGTTGGTAGATAAAAAGACTGGAGAAATATTGGAAGAAAGGGCAGGTCTTGAGCTGGATGCTTCTTTGGAAAAGGAACCTTTGTATCAGCTATGGCATACAATATATTCTTTGAAGGATTTGGATGAATGCAAAAATGCCTTGATAAAAAGATTTGGCTTTGATAATGAAATTGCGGAACAATTGTCCAAAATCGATTTCAATAAACAAGCATTCGGAAATAAATCAAATAAATCGATGCGGAAAATTCTGCCTTTTTTAATGGAGGGTTATGATTATTCTCAAGCTTGCAGTTTGGCAGGCTATAATCATTCTAATTCTTTAACAAAAACAGAAAGAGAACAACAAATTACTTTAGATAAATTGGAACTTCTTGCGAAAAATAGTTTAAGACAACCTATTGTCGAGAAGATATTGAATCAGATGATTAACGTGGTCAATGCAATTATTGAACAATACGGAAAGCCTTCTGAAATAAGAGTTGAGCTTGCCCGTGAACTTAAACAAAGTAAAGACGAGCGAAACAATGCTGATTTGCAAAATTCCAAAAATAAAAAGCTTAATGAAGAAATTGGTAAACGATTGGCTGAATTGGGATTGCCTGTAACCAAGAGGTACATTCAAAAATATAAATTCATTTTTCCGTCACTCAGTAAAAATCTGAAAGATGCTCAGGTTAATAATCAGTGTATCTATTGTGGAGAAACATTTAATCTGAGTGAAGCTTTAAGTGGTGATGCTTACGACGTTGACCACATTGTTCCAAAGGCATTGTTATTTGATGATTCTCAGACTAATAAAGTTTTGGTTCATAGAAAATGTAATTCCACAAAAACCAATCAAACAGCTTATGATTATATCGCTACAAAAGGAGAAGAACAGGTTCGTGTTTATTCTGAACGTGTAGATGATTGGTTCAAAAGAGGGATTATTTCGTACAGTAAAATGCAAAGGCTTAAAGTTTCACATAAAGAATATCTTGAACGTAAAAGCTTGAAAAAAGAAACTGAAACAGATAAAAAACTTTGGGAAAACTTCATAGACAGACAATTAAGAGATACTCAATACATTGCTCGTAAATCGAGAGAAATCTTACAGAAAGTTTGTAATAATGTGACAACAACGGAAGGTGGAGTTACAGCTAAACTTCGCAATGTTTGGGGATGGAATGATGTTTTAATGAATCTGCAAATGCCTAAATATAAGAACTTGGGACAAACCGTTGTGAAAGAATGGACAAGTGACCACGGCAAAAGGAAACACCAAAAAGAAGAAATAGAAAACTGGACCAAGAGAGATGACCATCGCCATCACGCCATTGATGCTTTGGTAATTGCGTGTACAAAACAAGGATTTATTCAGCGTATCAATACTTTGAACTCTAGTGAGACTAGAGATGAATTTAAAAAAGAAATTGAGGAGCATAAAAAACGATTAGGCAAATCTTTTAGTGAAGATGATTATGAGCATTTGTACAGAGAAAAATCTACTTTATTGGACGATTATCTACGCTCACAAAAACCTTCAATATTCACTACAAAATATGTTGAACAAGAAGCCGATAAAGTTCTAGTTTCTTTCAAGGCAGGTAAAAAAGTTGCAACGATAACAAAGTTTAAAGCAACTGGAAAAAATAAGGAGGAAGGCGTTATTGTACCAAGAGGAGCACTACACGAACAGTCTGTGTATGGTAAGATTAAAATCATTGAAAAAGATAAGCCTTTAAAATATTTATTTGAAAATGTAGATAAAATTGTCAATCCAAAAATTAAAAGTTTAGTTGAGGAAAGGCTTAATAAGAATAAAAATGATGCAAAAATAGCTTTGTTGTCTTTAAAGAAAAATCCAATCTTTCTGAATGACGAAAAAACAGAAATCCTAGAGAAATCATCTTGTTATAATGATGCAACTGTATTGAAATATAAATTGCAGAGTTTAAAAGCAAATCAAGCAGATGATATTGTCGATGAACGAGTTAAGTTCTTAGTAAAAGAGAGATTAGCTCAGTTTGGAAATAAGGAAAAAGAAGCCTTTAAGGATACGCTGTGGTTCAACGAGGAAAAACAGATACCAATCATAACGGTTCGTTTATTTGCTCGTCCCGATGCTAATAATTTACAGGCTATTAAAACCGATGAAAATGGTAAAGGAATTGGGTTTGTCGTGATGGGTAACAATCATCATATTGCTATTTATGAAGATAAAGACAGTAAACTTATTCAGCATAGTTGTACATTTTGGCACGCAGTAGAAAGGAAAAAATATAATATTCCTGCTGTCATCAAAAACTCATCAGAAGTTTGGAATCAAGTATTAGACATAAAACTTCCAGAATCATTTTTAAATAAATTACCTGCCGATAATCTCAATTTAAAATTCAGTATGCAACAAAATGAAATGTTTATTTTGGGTTTATCACAAGAAGAATTTGACGAAGCTTTGAAAAATAATGACAAATCGTTATTGAGCAAGCATTTGTATTTGGTTTGGAGTATTGCTGAAGGAGATTATTGGTTTAGGCATCATTTAGAAACAAAAAATACAGAATTAAAGAAAACTGACGGAGCAAAGGAAAGCAGAAGATTCTTTAGATTAAGTTTAAAAGGGTTTAATGATTTAACTCCTGTAAAAGTTAGATTAAATCATTTAGGAGAAATTACTAAAATCGGAGAATACTAAAACTTATGATAACCCGCTCCATCTACATCGGCAATCCCGCTTACCTCAAACTCAAGGACGAGCAAATGTACATTATGGAACCTTCGTCCAACGAGATGAAAGGCAAAGTTCCGGTGGAAGATTTGGGATTGCTGATGTTGGACCATTTTCAGATTACAATTTCACATCAGTTGATTCAGAAAATGATGGGGAAGAATGTAGTAGTCATCAGTTGCGACAGTCAGCATTTACCACACGGCATAATGTTGCCATTGTATGGTCATACAGAACATTCGGACAGGGTAAAAGACCAGATGGAAGCCAGCGAACCACTCAAAAAACAACTTTGGAAACAAACGATTGAGTGTAAAATTGAGAATCAAAAAGAGGTATTGGTAAAATTAGGAAATTACTATGAGCCTATGCTGGAGTATCAAAAGAATGTGAAATCGGGCGATATTACCAATATGGAAGGCATTGCGGCACAGCATTACTGGAAGTATCTCATCAGTTTGGATTTCCTGAGACAACGTTTCGGAGATTCGCCCAATCAGTTTTTCAACTTTGGGTATGCGGTTCTCCGAAGTATTGTGGCGAGGGCAATTGTGGAAACGGGTCTGCTTCCAGTGTTGGGGATTTTTCATAAGAATAAATACAATCCCTATTGTCTTGCGGATGATTTGATGGAGCCTTATCGCCCGTTTGTAGATTTGCTGGTAATGGATTGGTTGACAAAGAATCCAAACACTGAGGAACTGACAAAAGATTTCAAAGCTCACATCTTGCAAATTGCAACCAAAGATGTGGTGATTGATGGTAAAACAAGACCTTTGATGGTGGCTGTGAAAACAACAGCTTCCTCACTTTACAAATGTTACACGGGAGAAAAACGAATGATTTCTTATCCTGAGTTCAAATAAATGGACGGTTTGGTCATTGTACTTTTTACATCGCAGGTAATACAATAGAAAATGAATGCCGAAAGGTTTAACGCTTATCGAATTATGTGGGTCTTAGTATTGTACGACTTGCCGACGGAGACCAAAGCCAATATGAAAGATGCGACTCGCTTTCGTAAAAGCTTGATAGATGATGGCTTTACATTGTTTCAGTTTTCGATGTATGTTCGCCATTGCCCGAGTCGAGAAAATGCGGAGGTCCATATCAAACGGGTTAAGTTTATGTTGCCAAAAGCAGGTAAAGTTGCCATTATGTGTATCACAGATAAACAATTTGGTGACATCGAAATCTTCTTTGCCAGGAATAAAGAAGAACCACCGCCGACTTTCCAACAACTCGAATTGTTCTAATTTTCGAATCCTAAATAAACAAAAAATCCACTGAAAATCAGTGGATTAACTTTTGAGGATGTGTTATATCTCAAAGATACTCAAAATTGAAAGCAATTCACAACTACAAACAAGCACGGAATTATGATGCATAAGATGTGTTATATCTCAAAGATACTCAAAATTGAAAGCAATTCACAACAGAAAAGATGCATTGGTATGTTTGGGAATTGATGTGTTATATCTCAAAGATACTCAAAATTGAAAGCAATTCACAACGGTTGGAACTGCAGATTTATATCACTGGCTGATGTGTTATATCTCAAAGATACTCAAAATTGAAAGCAATTCACAACGATAGTGATATCGATGTTAATATGGATGACGATGTGTTATATCTCAAAGATACTCAAAATTGAAAGCAATTCACAACGCGCCAAAGGTTGGTAACTCCATATCTGATGATGTGTTATATCTCAAAGATACTCAAAATTGAAAGCAATTCACAACACAACAGAACGAAGGAAGATGCAACAAATTGATGTGTTATATCTCAAAGATACTCAAAATTGAAAGCAATTCACAACGGATTTACCATACTTGAAAACAAATCCTTTGATGTGTTATATCTCAAAGATACTCAAAATTGAAAGCAATTCACAACAAGTAATAAAACTTATCCAATTATCCGGATGATGTGTTATATCTCAAAGATACTCAAAATTGAAAGCAATTCACAACTCACAAAGCTTTTTAATATCTAAATCTGATGATGTGTTATATCTCAAAGATACTCAAAATTGAAAGCAATTCACAACTGCAGGAACTGATTTCTTTATGACTGATAAGATGTGTTATATCTCAAAGATACTCAAAATTGAAAGCAATTCACAACCATTTTATAATATGATTCTAAGTTTTTAGAGATGTGTTATATCTCAAAGATACTCAAAATTGAAAGCAATTCACAACGATAAATTCCTTTGAGAAGCGCACAATATTGATGTGTTATATCTCAAAGATACTCAAAATTGAAAGCAATTCACAACGCAATATCAGATCAATATTCTGAACAAGAAGATGTGTTATATCTCAAAGATACTCAAAATTGAAAGCAATTCACAACGACGATTATGTTGATATTGAATTCGGGACTGATGTGTTATATCTCAAAGATACTCAAAATTGAAAGCAATTCACAACCATCTAACTAAAACCCCTTCATCGGTATATGATGTGTTATATCTCAAAGATACTCAAAATTGAAAGCAATTCACAACAAATAAATTCTTTTATTAGAAAAATACCTTGATGTGTTATATCTCAAAGATACTCAAAATTGAAAGCAATTCACAACATATGAAATGGAAGAAATGATTCACGACAAGATGTGTTATATCTCAAAGATACTCAAAATTGAAAGCAATTCACAACCGGGCATCCAACTGAAATTTTCAATAGATGGATGTGTTATATCTCAAAGATACTCAAAATTGAAAGCAATTCACAACAGAAGTATTTGAAGCCTTGAAAAAAGAAGCGATGTGTTATATCTCAAAGATACTCAAAATTGAAAGCAATTCACAACAATCACAATACGTTGTCATTACGGTTTATAGATGTGTTATATCTCAAAGATACTCAAAATTGAAAGCAATTCACAACAATTGATTACTTCTGGGTAGTAAAACAAGCGATGTGTTATATCTCAAAGATACTCAAAATTGAAAGCAATTCACAACTTGTAAAGTCAATCCATTGGTAGTGTATTGGATGTGTTATATCTCAAAGATACTCAAAATTGAAAGCAATTCACAACTTATGCTGATTATTCTATCAGGTTTCATTTGATGTGTTATATCTCAAAGATACTCAAAATTGAAAGCAATTCACAACACAAAACATTGTATGATAATTGCAGTAGTTGATGTGTTATATCTCAAAGATACTCAAAATTGAAAGCAATTCACAACGGATTTACCATACTTGAAAACAAATCCTTTGATGTGTTATATCTCAAAGATACTCAAAATTGAAAGCAATTCACAACATACGATAGTTGACGCTGAAAATGAAGTATGATGTGTTATATCTCAAAGATACTCAAAATTGAAAGCAATTCACAACACACTTTACAACCGTTAACGACAGTTTCTGGATGTGTTATATCTCAAAGATACTCAAAATTGAAAGCAATTCACAACTATCAAACCCTTTTGTATCGCATTTTGAGAGATGTGTTATATCTCAAAGATACTCAAAATTGAAAGCAATTCACAACGCTGATTGAGGAAGAGCAAAATAAGGAGTAGATGTGTTATATCTCAAAGATACTCAAAATTGAAAGCAATTCACAACGAAGTTGAGAATGTTGCTGATGCTGAGAATGATGTGTTATATCTCAAAGATACTCAAAATTGAAAGCAATTCACAACATTATGTAGATACTTTAAAAATTGCTTATAGATGTGTTATATCTCAAAGATACTCAAAATTGAAAGCAATTCACAACGGTCAAGGGTTGGAAACGTAAGGATTCAAGGATGTGTTATATCTCAAAGATACTCAAAATTGAAAGCAATTCACAACTAATGATCTCAAAGATCTGCAAGGTTCTGAGATGTGTTATATCTCAAAGATACTCAAAATTGAAAGCAATTCACAACGGCATTGCCTCCGCGAATTGCTCCTCTTTCGATGTGTTATATCTCAAAGATACTCAAAATTGAAAGCAATTCACAACAGGATCTTCATTGCAGGAAAAAATTAAAAAGATGTGTTATATCTCAAAGATACTCAAAATTGAAAGCAATTCACAACTTTATCAGGAGTTTGGAAGGGTTCTTATGAGATGTGTTATATCTCAAAGATACTCAAAATTGAAAGCAATTCACAACTAAAAGTCCAAAGCTTCCAGACTTTGTTTCGATGTGTTATATCTCAAAGATACTCAAAATTGAAAGCAATTCACAACATGTCTTTGAAGACAACGGAAATCGACGGCGATGTGTTATATCTCAAAGATACTCAAAATTGAAAGCAATTCACAACCTATCATTCAATTTATTGATATGTTGGACGGATGTGTTATATCTCAAAGATACTCAAAATTGAAAGCAATTCACAACTAGGAAGTGGTTCAGGATGGCCAAGTAGTGGATGTGTTATATCTCAAAGATACTCAAAATTGAAAGCAATTCACAACACACCACCGCAAGGGTCAATCCAAGAAATCGATGTGTTATATCTCAAAGATACTCAAAATTGAAAGCAATTCACAACTATCATGGGCTTCTACAAAATTTCCAGGACGATGTGTTATATCTCAAAGATACTCAAAATTGAAAGCAATTCACAACATCGTTGATTCAGTAATGTGCGTTTTGGCTGATGTGTTATATCTCAAAGATACTCAAAATTGAAAGCAATTCACAACCACAAACTTCTGAGGCCATTTTGTAGGATAGATGTGTTATATCTCAAAGATACTCAAAATTGAAAGCAATTCACAACTAAAATTAGTATCACTAACAAAATCAATGAGATGTGTTATATCTCAAAGATACTCAAAATTGAAAGCAATTCACAACTTTAAAGCGCTCCTTCTCGTCACAGTCGGAGATGTGTTATATCTCAAAGATACTCAAAATTGAAAGCAATTCACAACGTTTTGATGTCAACGGAAATATTTTCGCCTGATGTGTTATATCTCAAAGATACTCAAAATTGAAAGCAATTCACAACACTAATCGTGATGTTCACGCCTTGCGTTGTGATGTGTTATATCTCAAAGATACTCAAAATTGAAAGCAATTCACAACTTGAGCAATATCTTCCAGCTTTATTTCTTTGATGTGTTATATCTCAAAGATACTCAAAATTGAAAGCAATTCACAACATTAGTTCAGTCAATGCAAATATTACCAACGATGTGTTATATCTCAAAGATACTCAAAATTGAAAGCAATTCACAACATATTTTTTTGCAGTTGCTTCAACAATTAAGATGTGTTATATCTCAAAGATACTCAAAATTGAAAGCAATTCACAACCGGTCGCCAATGTTGCACAAACCGCGGCGAGATGTGTTATATCTCAAAGATACTCAAAATTGAAAGCAATTCACAACACCCGAACATCGCCGCAATCGCCGCAATCGGATGTGTTATATCTCAAAGATACTCAAAATTGAAAGCAATTCACAACAGCACCTTTGCCCGACCACACTCTTCCGACGATGTGTTATATCTCAAAGATACTCAAAATTGAAAGCAATTCACAACCACACGCACAGCCGTTTCAATGAAAGGCGTGATGTGTTATATCTCAAAGATACTCAAAATTGAAAGCAATTCACAACATCCAGAGCTTACACCGATACGAGTTACCGGATGTGTTATATCTCAAAGATACTCAAAATTGAAAGCAATTCACAACTAATGATCTAAAAACTTTTGCGGACCAAAAGATGTGTTATATCTCAAAGATACTCAAAATTGAAAGCAATTCACAACAGCATTAGCAAAAGCAACCGCAGAAGGTGCGATGTGTTATATCTCAAAGATACTCAAAATTGAAAGCAATTCACAACTTGCTAAGAATTATCCCGTTTTCAGCTGGTGATGTGTTATATCTCAAAGATACTCAAAATTGAAAGCAATTCACAACTGATGTTGTTAAAGGATTATTGATTGATAGGATGTGTTATATCTCAAAGATACTCAAAATTGAAAGCAATTCACAACCGGATTGGTAGCACCAAATGGACCAGTAACGATGTGTTATATCTCAAAGATACTCAAAATTGAAAGCAATTCACAACAAACGCAAAGCAAGGCTTAGCAAAAAAACTGATGTGTTATATCTCAAAGATACTCAAAATTGAAAGCAATTCACAACTCCTTTGATGGGTGATGATTCTAAAGCAAAGATGTGTTATATCTCAAAGATACTCAAAATTGAAAGCAATTCACAACGAGTGATACAGCTGTAAAGATTCTGGCATCGATGTGTTATATCTCAAAGATACTCAAAATTGAAAGCAATTCACAACTGTTGTTGTTTGGGCAAATGAGGCATTGGTGATGTGTTATATCTCAAAGATACTCAAAATTGAAAGCAATTCACAACTCAGTTTTTATAGTTTCTTCGCAGGCTCCAGATGTGTTATATCTCAAAGATACTCAAAATTGAAAGCAATTCACAACTAAATCGTTCGCTTTCATTCTTATATTTTGGATGTGTTATATCTCAAAGATACTCAAAATTGAAAGCAATTCACAACAAACGAATATTTGCGAATGGTCTCGAAAAGGATGTGTTATATCTCAAAGATACTCAAAATTGAAAGCAATTCACAACAGTAAAATTAATCAAGACTTCGGTTCCTTAGATGTGTTATATCTCAAAGATACTCAAAATTGAAAGCAATTCACAACATTCTGACGATGCGGAATAATACGAAAAGAGATGTGTTATATAATCGCCAAAACAAAATGTCAAAAAAAACAAATCAGAACGTCCAAAAAAAAACACTCTTTAAATAATCTTTAAAGGGTGTTTTCATCAAACATTCAAAGAAAACCTCACGCTCTCACCGCTCAACAATTTACCAGTCAAGTCTTTGTTATTATCATATATATGAACATTGCCAATAAACAATGTTATCGATCTCAAAGGAAGATTGATTTGTCTACTAATTAAATACAAATGATACAGGTCGGCTGGAAGTCCTAAATTAGCATCAGAGCTTCTCTGATAGGCTGATAAAACCAATTTTCCTTTATCAATCTGAAACTGAATAAGACTTAAACAAGGCTGTTGGTTGCTCTCAGTATCGTTCTTTCCGAGGAATAAAACATAATTCTTACTATTTCTCTTTTCCCTATTTATTTTCTTTATCAAGTCCGGCAACTGCTCAAAGTATGTTGGATATGAATTAACAAATCTTTCTCCAGACTGAAACAAATCAAGCTCTGTTTTAAGCTTATTCCGTGCTATTCCATGCCCTTCGAAGATTTCCAATAAATCAACTGGTTTTAATTCTAGTTTTTCATTCAAAAGAAAAGTAATATTACCTTTCTTATTTTCTTGAATTTTGCCTTTTTTTAGGACTTTTTCTAAAATTTTGTGATACTTATTCATTTTTCTATATTTGCATCTCTCACCTTTTAACAGCAAAAACCCCTAACAGAAGACTTTTGTCCTCCGCTTGGGGTTTTTGCTCTAAATTTAAAAGGTGAGATGTTTAAATTGCGGAGGACGTTTTTTTTCCTCCTATTTCTTTTAACGTGCAGCACCAACGCAATTGGCTGGCTGGACACGGATTTCCAAAGTAAATCCTAACTTTCCGCTGGTGTTTGATAAATTGACTTTATCACATCTATCAACTCAATGTGCGTTTCCTTTTTATCAAAATAACCCCACTTATCGTGGCTTTCTACAGCTGATTGAAAAAGATCAGACATCTTTAATTGTGTAGTCTTAGAGTGGCGAATACCAAAGTAGAAATCAAACGCTGGCATTAACTGATATGGCGAATTTTCTAATGTTATTTCAGCATCTACGCTCTCGTAAATTGGATTCTCATTTTCGTCGACTCCAATTTCAATATCTTTTTTAGTTTGAAAGTTCTCATTAATGACAGGAATTTGATTTAAAGTGACTATTGCCAAATAATCATTACTGATTAACCAATCTCTGTTTTTTACTTTTGCAGTCTCCAACTTTAAAATACTATTATCTAAAGAATCAACTGTAATTACCTCAGCTGTTACGTACCAGCGTTTTTCACGATAAATCGGTAAATCTGAGACATATCCTATAAGTCTCACGCGCCCATTAATATCATCTGATATTTGAAGTATTTCCGGATAATCCAATTTTAGAGTTTGGATTAGATTTTCTAAGTTGATTTCTGTTTTCATAATAATTCTAATTTTAAACCGTGAATTTCAGCCGGAGATAAACCTCTGTTATATATTTTTAAATTTTGCAAGTAGCCAACAAAGGGAAATGAAGAGGCATTTCTTTGCCCAATAAAAAGAATGTTGTTGACAAAATTTCCTGTGTTATCAAAACTGGAAATAACCACAGACGGCATTTTTTTGCCATTTACATAAAAATTAATTTTTTCCGAAACATTCATTTTTGAACGGTCAAATTCAATAATAAAATGATTCCACTCAATGAAATTAAATAACATAGCACTTGATGCAATTTGAGTCTGCCTCATTGCCGCTTGAATGCTATTTGCTGAAGAATTATTATTAATCACATTGAAAGCATTATTACTCATAAGCGTTGGCGACATTTCAAAAAGCACAGCAGTTGAAGTTTGCGCTGATTTCATCCAAAATGATAATGTAATCTTATTTGAATTTACAGGCAGATTAGATGGTGTTCTCACGCATCCAGCTGTAAATAGTAAACATTGAGTTCCCGACTTGCGACCGTTAGAAAAATCAGCGTTTCCAGTTTTTATTCCGTGCAGAGAATTTATTGATTTATCTAATAAATCTCCATTAAAATCATAACACAGAATGTAATCTTTTGGTAAACTTCCGATACTATTTATAAATCTTCTTCTTCCCATAATCATTTATTAACTACCGAAAATCTTCCTAATGGAGAACTTCCACCACGTTTAATCACAATGCTATATTCACGCACTTTCAAAGCATCAGGATTATCACTGTAAGGATCTGCTTCCAGCCAAGATGGGAGGGTGATTAAAGAGCCAGTCAAGGTCATAGTCAAGCTACAAGTGCGATTTGTCGCAATCATATTGGCAAACGAAACCGCAGTTGGCGCAGTTGCCGTCAAAGCGAAATGACTACCTGCTTTCAAATCAATCGCATAACTTCCAGAAATTGTAGCTTCAACTCGCACACCAAGAACATCATGCTCTAAAACCAATGATGCTAAACTTCGCCAAACTCCCGAAGCATCAGCATAACCAACAACGCCGTCCTTTCTACCAAGCTCCCACGGCACAGGCGTGCCAATATTTTCTGTCAAAACTATAGAGTTGGCTTTTACACGCCCATTAACATGCAATTTCTCATCCGCTGTCATCTGCCCAATTGCCACAGCACTGGCGATACTTTGCGTTGGTGTCGCTGTTTTATCAACTTTTCCGGCAATCTCAGCGTTTTTCAGATCAGACAACCCCAATGGATTTCCAACATTGCCAGAGCCTTTCAATGTATTATCCGTCACAACCACCGTCATTGACTCTGATGTGCCAACTTTTAAGATATCAAGTTTATCCGTGGTTTTATTGTATTTCGCAAAAATCCAAGTTCCCGGCTTTAATGTGTAATCTTCTGAAAAACCGACCAACCAATCAACCGTGCCATTTTGCTGTAGAAAAACATTTTCCGGTGTGTCATTTTTGATTAAAAATTCGATTTCTCGACTCTTGTCAGTCAAGCGAATTCCACGAACATTGTATATCGGATCCACAGGATCAACTCCACTCAAAAATGTTCTTGTAATTAAAAATCGAGTGCGAACGTCGGATTTCTCTAATGTCAGAGTTGTGGATGAAAATACATAAGTTTTTTTCCAATTGTCTTCCGCTTTTTCTTTGAAACCAGTCAACATCTCCGGATCAATAACATTTCCTTCTGGCGTTATCAAAATCAATCTTACGTGAAGTTCCCCAGCATCCAATGACGGTTCTTGCGGTTCACCGCTTTCAATACCTTCTTTAAGAAAGAAAAGACCGGTTGCGTTTTTTGCAACAACACGTAAAAACTTACTTCCTGCGGTAACTGAAGTGAATAAAAAACTGTCCGGAAAATCTCTAACCAAAATTTGTCCATCAATTCTAACCTTATTCGAACCGCTCTCGTGGACAGCAATGCTAACTCTATTGTGAGTAGCTGTGATAGATCCGATTTCCAAAACCTCATTACCAGCAATCATAAACGGCAACTGGTGTGGCGGAACTACACCACCTACCAAATCGGCTTTTTTAGTCAAAGTTTGAGTGAGATTCGTAACATCCTCCATCGGAATCTTATCGTCTTTATGGCGAAACGAATCCAGCCAAGCCCAAAACTGGTCTTGGTTTGGTTTTTTTAAGTTTCTAAACCACTCTTTGATTATATTGATATCTACTTTTGCCATTGTCTTTTTAGTCAAATCCGATAAAACGGATATATTTTACAATTCTAGAAGGTTGAATATTCGAGTGTGGTTGTCCGCCACCTTTAGAACCCGTTCTGGCTCCACGGTAAGAATTTTGACCGTTGGCGTCAGGTGGATAAGTTCTTTTCCCAACCAAACTTCCACCACCATAATCATTGTAAAGCGCTTCCGAACCTTGATCGTGGTAATGATCTGGAATTTGACTCAAATCAAGTGTTACCTGCTTTACGCCAACCGTATTTCCAAGGCTTCCAAAATTGGTATCTCCAGAATTGTGACCAACGGGAACATTTCCACGCATATCAGTATGCTCCACCCAACCTTCTGGAATTTCATCGCCCGGTCTATCCCATATTGCCACCAATCCAATTGGCGTGGCTTTCTCAACTTTTATCAACCGATCTTCTAACTGGAAAAGATTGAGTGGTCTGCGGAAATTTACCCACGGATAACTAATGGTAGCCTCGCCAAAGGTTGCATAGCGTGTATAAATGACAGGTTTTTGTGAACCATCCTCAAAACCTCTTAAATCTGATGTCTCAACGATGGCAACATTGGTCGATATTTGACCGCCAACAAATGGCAACAATTCGCCATTGATATGCACAAAACCGTCAGTAACATTTCCACCGCCACCAACTTCACAGCCTAAAATAATAGCGAGGTCTCCAGCCATCGCACCGTGAACGTTGAAGTTTTTGTAAGCTTCCTGCAACGCATCTAAAATTTGCGTTGACATCGGAAACCCGCCAGTCTGATTAAAATCTATTTTATTCATTTAAAATCTTATTACTTTATATCGTTTGCTTGCCAATTTGTAGAAATCTACTAAAGCTGTCATCGCATAGATTGAGAAAACTAAATCTGTTGGTACTTTGACAATGAAATCAACGCCTGTATCTTCATAATCTTCGTCGCCGTGCAAGTACATCGTGCCTAGCCACTTTGGTTTTTGTTCGCCATCCGTATAAATATATTGGCGAGTGTAAGCATTTCCGGATGAAATTTCGATTCGTCTGAGTGATGGATCAAACCTGTCGTTTAAAGCCTTTCTCAAATAGCAGATTTGACTGTTGTGCGCCAACTTGTAGAGATTGTCACTCCGAAATTGTAGCCACTCGTAATGCACGCTTTCAATGCCATCAACCATCAGCTCCAGCCACGCTGTCATTAATTTCCCTCGCAGAAAAGTTGGCGTGAGCAATATTGCCAGTCTTCGCCAATTAACTATATGCCACATAACTGATGTTGTCAAAGTTTTCTATCTGGAAATATCCGGAAGTCGGGATTTTCTTAACCGCAATGTTTTCAAAATTTCCATACGTGATGCCATTATTAGCAATCCATTTGCTCTGAGCGTTGGTCAGATGCGGAATTTTAATTCCTTCAGTCGCCTGTAATTTGTCAACCAATGAAGCTAAAATCAATTCGCCATTAAAAGGCAATTCTTTCATAAATGCGTTAAGAGCATCTTCTACAGGCTTTCGCCCGGTTCTTATCGATACGCCGTCAGCGGTCAATAATAATGGATCATAATAGATTTGCATCAGCAACCGCAGAATATCCGGCAGATAATTGATAACTGTAATCTTCACGCCTGCATCTTTGATTTCTTCCATATAGGCGGAAAACGCTGGGTAAACTTCATCTGGAATCGGTGCCAAAACGCCATTACTGTCTTCTGTCGCAATCTTCACAATCAATCGGCTCTCTGTGGTCGATTCTGTGACCGCTGAATACTTGATTATTTTAGACGCTTCGATTTCTTCCTCTGTTGCAGAACCGTTGTTAAAAACGTCTGTATCTTCGATTAAGTCAAAGCCATATTGAAACTGTAGAACCTTGTTGCGATACCAGCGCAATGTGTGAGGTTTTAGCAATGACAGCAATCGCTCAATCAATTCTCTATGTCTGTCAAAGATAGTTTCCAAAACGAAAGAACCGTAAGCGAAAATCCACAGCCAAAGCCTCCAAATAGCCACCTTTGAAGTTGAACTCAAAGCGTTCAATCGTTCGTCCGCTTCTTTCTTAGCGACTAAATCTGCATATATTGTATCGACTGATCTTGCCATTTTATTGAACTATGAAATTTTGATTAAGAATCCAGATAGAAATCCCTTCTGGCGTTTCCTCAGACTCTCCATTTTGTGTGATGTCCGTTGCCGGCTGGATTGACTTTGATTGATAGTAATTCTTCACACCTACATCGTTTACTATTGAATCAGGAATCACAAGCTCACTTCCTGCCGTCAGCTGGTCTGTGATGCTTATATTGTTCGCCATAGCAATCTCGAAGGCATTGTGTGCGCTTCCAGTGTGCTGGATGGCGAAATCCAATAAACTTTGATTATGTAGAACTATTGCCATTACTCAAGTTTGCCGTTAAGCTGTTTGTACTTTTTAAGTTCGTCTGTCATTCTATCGATTTTCTCTTCCAGCTCTCGAATTGTATTTTCAGCAGCATTGAATCTAATGATTGAATTTTCCAATCTTAAACCGAGATCATCGACCATTTTTCGGTAGTAATCCAGAAGTTTTTCAGCGTTTTCAATTTGATTCGTCTCAACTTCCGCAGATGCTTTTTTCCTTCCGAAAAACCAGCCGATAAAACCTGTGATTAATCCAGCGATTAATGAGCTGATGTGTGGTTCAAATAGTTCTTTTATCATTATTTCAAATATTCAGCATCGATGCTAAGTTCAAGGTTTTCTAATATTTTGAGCGATTTCACGTCCATTCCGTCTGCGACAAATTCCTGTCTGATAGCTCTGGCATATTCGTCCGGGCTTTCACGCTCCAAGTATCTTTTGGAAGCCACGCCAGCCGTTGGATGTTGTTTGTAATCGCCTTTTTCTGCCAACAGCAAATGTTTTTGATGCTGATAAGTACTTTCGCCAATTACGAAGTCGCCATCTTTGATCTCTGGCTCGTTTTGGTCATCAAATAGAAAATCTTGTGGCATATTATGTCATTTGTCCGGTTTGCGTTGTTGCACTTCCAATGGTGGTCACAACTCCAGATTTTATAAATTTTTTAATTGCGGACGCCATCTTTTGTGCAACTCTTTGCCGAGAAGCTTCCGCGCTGTCTTTCTCTTGTGCTTCCGTTTCCCAGATTTCCAAAAGTTCCTCGATGAACAATTCCTCCGCTATATCTAAACTCATTTTAAAAGCTGTTTAAAATCGTTTTTAATACTTTCAAATTCTGGTGTCAAAATCAAATTGATTGTCGGACCATTATTGGTTTGGTACCCTTTTTCCAAAACCGTAAAAAGTCTTTCCATCAATGAAAGAAGATTTTTCTCGTTGGCTTCAATCAATATTTTTTCGCTGACTTCTATTTTTGCCGTTGGCGTAATCCAAAGAAACTTTTCAGTTTCGTCCTGTGCGATGACCAACCAATCGTCATCATCTTCAATTCTTATCGCCAAGACAAAGCTTCCAACCTTTGGCACTTGCAGAAAACTTTGTTTTCCCGTAAGAACCGGGCGCAATCGCACGTCCAAAAACTCCTGATCATCTTCATCTATCAGAACACAAGTGGCGTTTTCTTCATCTACAGATTTCACAATTGCGATATTGCTGACAGCGGGCCCAAATCGCTTGGCCATCTCTTGCAAACCTTCTCTTAACTGCTCTTCTGTCGCCATTATCTATTCATTATAA
Source organism: Epilithonimonas xixisoli (assembly GCF_004365655.1). Lineage (GTDB taxonomy): Bacteria > Bacteroidota > Bacteroidia > Flavobacteriales > Weeksellaceae > Epilithonimonas > Epilithonimonas xixisoli. The sequence continues at coordinate 290,832 of NZ_SOEO01000001.1, forward strand.
AACCAAGTTGCACCGTCTGCCTGCCACCGCTCATTCCAAACTCGCCGTTAACTGACTGAATGAAGTAATCGCCCGTTTTATCTGGGTACATTCCGCCAGCCAACTCAACCACCATTCCTTTGTTTGCGTAGGGCACGAGAAATAATTGTAAATTACCTTCGTAGCCTTTGTAATCTTCCTGCGTTTGCAAGCGGTTCACAATTTCTTTCAGAAAATTGGCAGGGATGTCCGCTTTTATTTTTACATCTTTTTCATTGTCGTATCGTCGTACGTCTGATTTTGTCCGCTTCACTTCGCCTTTGGCATTTTTTTCGCGAACTACTATTTTTAGATTTTTATCTACTTTTCTTTTTTGGAAATCGTCATCTTTTACGGTGTTCCAACCGATTTTTACTTTGATTCTTTTCTGAACTTTTCCGAACATTGTGCCGACAAAAAGCTCATCAAAATTGAAATAAACCGCCAAGCTGATTTCCTTTTTCAGATATTCCAAAACTTGAATACCAGTTGCATTTTTGAACCGAACATTTTTCAACGGAATCGCGGGAATTTCATCAGATAATTTAATATCCGTTCCGACGGTCAAATCCTTTAAAAGCTGTTTAACAGTAACATTTTCGTAAGTCTTATTAAAAATTACATCGTATAATTGAGATGCAAAACCTTCACACTCCAACTCAACAGGAATTCCCATTTTCACACGTCGGATGAAACCTTCAAACCGCTTTTCGTTTTTGTTGTTGTAGCCTAAATGAACGCTCACTCGGTCGCCTTCTTTGAACTGATAAATTTTGCGACCTTCCAAATCCAGCGTTTTGTCCGGATTCTCATTTATCATATGTGTAATTCTTGGCAACGTGATGGTGCAACTATCAACAAAGTTGCCTACATCCGTTTTCCAGCTTACTTTATTTGGCTTGATATTTTTATAATTTCCAATCGTGATATTACTGGTGAGATAAAAAGCCATTTTTAAAATTCTAAATCGGTTATAAAATCACTTTGGCAAGTCAATGAAAATGGTCTTATCCAATGATTTTGCCCTTGCACTTCTGGAAACTCCAAAGCCGTGATGATGATTCTACAGCTTTCGTCCAAGAAGATTTCTGGATAACCGCCGTGGAGCGTTTTTTCCTGTGTGCTTTCTTTCAAATCTACCAATGCGCGGATTTTGTCTTCTGGAACCGTTCTATTTTTTCCAATCAGAAAACCTCTAATTGTGAACTTGTAATCATCAATATTGACAATTTCATTCACTGTGCCTTTACGCTCCACAACAGGTGTAGAAACCACCGTTGTGGCAAGATTGACATTAATGGTGCAAGCATCGATTGCGATGTTGATCCCTTCGTAAGCTCCGGCATTCATTTTTCCGCCTTTCAAAATAATGGGAAACCAAATATCTTGACCGTAAGCGCCAATCTTATTGAAGCTGATATTTTTATTGGAATAATGAATCGTGCCTCTCGGATTTGGATTATGTTTTATTCCCGGAAATTCCACTTCTTGCGTGAAATTCTTTTTATCGCCATTTTTATCAACATAATAAGAACCACGACCAAAGTATTCTTTGTATAGATCGTATAAACTGAAAACGTTTGCTGTTGTGATTGCCATTCTATGCGTTTTTTGCACCGTTGAATAAAACTCTTCCAAATAATTCCATCATCAGCTTTTCAAGTTCCTCACGGCTTTCATTGTTATTTAATGTGGTAAATTGAATGCTGTCAAAGAATTTCCCAACATTGATATTGATAATCCGCTGACCGCCTCCCGTGATGGTGTCGCCAGTCTTTTTGGATGATTCTTTATTTTTTTTGCTCTTGGCATCTGTGTCGCCAATGATGCCTTTATCTTTAAATCTCGTTAAGTCAGCTTGATAACTTGGTTGTGAGGTGTCATCTTTATTAATGATGGTTTTTTTAGCTTCAACTGTCAACTCGTTGTCATCGTCTGTGATGAGATCTCGAACCCACTTGTAAGCCGTTTCCAATCCATCGAGAATCGGTCGTAATACATTTTCCCAAATCCAAACTAAGGCATCGCCAAGCCAGCTGATAGTCGGTTTGATAACTTTTTCCAGCGTCCAGCCTATCAAGCTAAAAACATCTTTAATAATTTGACTTTTCCCGAGCCAATCCAAAATCCCACCGACTATTTTAAAAACAGTTGTTAAAGCGGATTTCAAAACGCTCCAGACCGTGCCAAGAATACCAGCAATGATGTGGACATAATCCATCCAGCCACCAGTACTTCCAGCCAAACCAGTCACATAATTGATTGCGATAGCCAATCCGTCAGAAATCATACTGATGTATGGCGTGATTTTCAAAATCGCTGGTGCAACATAACTCAATGCTTTTTGCCCCAAATCAAGAAATTGAATAATGATAGGGCTCATTGCGTCACCTATATCAGTCAACGTGTTTGTCGCCATATCTTTCATAGCTTCCCATCTTCCGCCTTTAGTGGCGTTTTGAGCTTCCAAAGCGCCCTCGTAGATTCCGCCTTTGCTTCTTGCCATTGCCAAAGATTTCGCTAACAGATCATAAGTCACGTCCATTTCTTTGACTTCATCCATCGTTTTTCCAGTTGCTTTGGAAAGCAATGAATAAATGTTGATTCCTGCGTAACCAAATTGCTTGATATCCGCTGATGATGCTTTCCCAAGTGATTTGATTTGTTGCATATTAATCGCCATTCTCATCAGCTCGTCATTACCTCCACCAGTTGCCGCTATCGCATTAGCAAGATTCATCACGTCTTCCCTGGCATTTTTGGCGTTGCCATCAACCGATATCAACGCACGATTTGCCTTTAATAGAGATTCTGTGCCATAAGATGTATTTTCCGCATCTTTCCGGATATTCATATAGGCATTTTGCGCGCCTTCTTTTCCGATAAATGTTGAAAGTCCAACAATGTCTTTTTCTTTCTGCAAACTTCCAGAAATCGCAGAACCAATTCCATTTTGAACAGCACCTAAAAAAGCTGTTGCGATTTGCAAACCTGCATTTCCCATCATTGCACCAACAGCGACACCCCCAACACCAATGCTTCCAGAACCAGAAGTTCGAATTTGAGTTTCTACAGCCTTGATTTTCTTTTGGAGCTCATCGTAGCTGGATGAAAGTATTTTATTTCGCTGACTCATTTTGTCAGCGTGTTGAGCCATTTTGCCAAAGGCAGATTGAGAAGTGGAGCTTAGTTTGCCTAAGCCACCACTCATCATATCTTTCATTTTTACGACAAACTCAACAATATTACTCACAGCTTACATATTTTTTTCGGCTTGTTTTTTCCAAATTTCTAAGGCGATTCCCGTTCTGAAGAAAAATTTTTCTTCGCCCCAAAGCTTCATCGCATCTGCTCCGAATTTCATTGAACCGAAAACGATTAAGAACTCAATTCCGCCTTCTTGCTTTTCAAAGGCATATTTGCCAGCTTGACTAAGCGCGAAAAAACTCGCCTTTTTTGCCTTCTAAGATGTTATTGATTTGCAAGAAAACAGCAATGAATAACTCCTCATCTTCGATTAATTGATAATCGCCTTCCAACCACAACTGCTCTACAACCATCGCTACAGCCTTTGACATTCCATTGGTTCCGATTGCTGTTAAGTAATCGCCAAGGTCTTCCGCTGTTGGCGGTCTCAGAACTGCAAGGAAATCATCTACTTTCAGATAGATTAAATCACGGTCACCGTTTTCTAATTTCCACTCATCAATCTTTTTTTGAGAAAATCTCTTGATAAAGGGAGTTGTGTCTTTTACAACTGCCGTTTTTTCGTTTTTTGCTTTGTCCGCTTCTTTCGCCTTTCTTTTTGCGAAAACATCTTCTAATTTTTCGTTTGCCATTATTTTGATTTTTATTAATGAATTAATTGCACGTCCATCGCCAAGTATGGCAATGTGATTTCTCTGTTTTTTGCGCCTTGCTCCATACTCATCGCATCTTCGGTAAACTGAACACCTCTCACGATGTATGTTTTGCGCTTATCTGTAATTCTTCGTTTGAAGGAAATACTGATAATAATAAGTTCGTGTGGAACTTCCGTGATGTCATCGTAGCCAGCAGTTTGCGCCGCTTTGTTCATCGCATCCGCCTCGAAGCCAAGAACCTTGATATTTCCTTCATATTTGATATTAGAAGTCATAATATCAATAGGCTGGTCGCCTGCGCCCATCAGATGTTCTGCATCTTTGGTCTTTTTGGTCTCAAAACCTCGCAAACCTTTGATAGTGCGGTTTAGCACTTTCACTTCAAAATTTGCCCAAGCGCATTCTTTAGTGGTAATATTTACGTTTCCCATTTTTTAAATCGTTTTTGAAAGTCCGAGATTGATGATAATCCAAGTCATATAGCCAAGCGGTTGGATTTTGACAGTCATTTCCAAAGTGTTGGTATTAATCAAATCTTGGTCAAGCGGAATGATAACATCCGCACCGCTAATCTGGTCGCCCATTTGCGCCAATAATTGCGCTTTGATTGTTTCTTCCAAATATGTAGCATCAGCATCGTTGACCGTTCCATCTGGATTCACACGCACAGCCGTTTCGATGAAAGGCGTTGTAGTTGCTGTAGAAATTCTTTGCGCTTTGTCAATTAATCTGCCGTAAACCAAGATTCTGAAATCATCATCAGAACACATATTGTCACGACCAAAGAAATATCCAGAAATCCCTTCACGGATGTGAAGCACAATGAAACCTGCGTTGGCAAAGTTGTCCAGCTCAGTTGGCGTAAATTCGTCAACCAATCTATCTCCAATGTAAGCCGATGAGATGCTCAAAGCACCGTTTTCACCGCTTCCAATCTTGATATGCGCTTCATACTTGACTGCTCTGGCAAGTGCCAAACCTACAGCACCAGTGCCTTTGGATTCCACGCTTCCGAGAACTACGCCTGCATAACCGTTAGTGGCTGTGTTTGGCTCATAATCGTTGGCTACAGATGTATTTGCGACTCTACCTTCAATCAAGATTCTGACCGGGCGGTTGATGCTTTGCTGATATTCTGCCAATGGTTTAGAAGCCGTCACAGCGGTTGCGACATCGGCATCCATAAAATCTGCGCCTGCGTTGTAAGCAACTGCCGGGTCTCGTAGGATTCCAACCAAATTCACACGACCTCGGGAAACCGTCAAGAGTTTCTTAGCACCGTTATTGTTGGTGCTGGTCACGGCTTGTGCCATTGTCATTGTGTCTTCTGTTCCGAGAATCCAAAACTCACAAGAACCGCCAAGCTCTGTGTAGAACTCATTCAAAATTCCGTAAATGAAAGGTTCTGCCGTTTCCGAATAACCTTTGGAAATGGCGTCATCTAATGAATACACCGTTTCCACTTTGCCAATCAATCCAGCCGTTTTGGCTGTGGCCACGATTCCTGCAACGCCGTCGGTAATGTTGATTTGGCGTAGCAAGTTGCCGTTGGTAACATTTGCAATTACTTTCGGCGTTCCAGTTCCTTGAGCCATAATTATTGAGCTAAGTTGTTTTTGAATTCAGTTAAGGCAGTTTTCAAAGTGTCTGCTTTTTGGTCTGCCGTTTCGATGTTGAAATGCTTGATAAAAGACTTAACATCTTGATAGTCTCCAGTTTCAATATCAAAGGATTTCAACTCTTCAATTTTTGAATCAACAACCTCATTTTCGCCAGCATCTTCGTTGGTCTCGACATCTGTGTCGTTACCATCTTGTTTTTCTTCCGAATTTTCAACATCTTCGAAATTTTCAACCGTTGCATTTTCTGCAACCGTTGCAACTTGTTCTCTCTTGTAAGATTCGATTGTCTGATCTTGCAAATTGTGTTCGCTTGCAAAGCTGATAGCGTGACCGTTTGTGTGGAAAACTCTGCCGTCACTTGTAATGTGACATTCTTGGCTGGTAGAGTGACGTTCGAAATAGTCAACTGCTAAATTTTTATATTTCATTTTAAATGGTTTTAAATGTGTTTAAATGACTTTTTAAATAAGTTTTAAAAGCTTTTTAAAGAATGCGCCTCCAACGAAGTACGCCGATGATCACGAAAATAGAGAGGATTCCCATAAAGATTCTGCCGAACCAAATCTGTGTTTTCTGCCAGAACGTTAAAGGCTTTTCCACTTCAACAGGCACGTTAATATAAATTGGTATTTGTTCGGTCGCTTTTGTGTGGGTTTCCTCCCATTGTTTTTTTAATTCCTGCTCATTTTTATAGCAATCAACTGTTAGCTGATTACCTTTTAGAACAGTTTTAGGAATATTTAGAATTTTTCCTTTTTTAGACTTTGTAAAATCAGTTTCACGGATTATTGGTTTTCCATTCACACAATCGATGAAAGCTCTGTAAGATGAACTGTCAGCTTCTACTTTGAAAATAGTATCGCGGACGGTTCGAACAGTTTCTTTGGTGTTAGTAATAATCACCGGCTCTGTCGCTCTCTTGGTTACACAAGAGAGCAGAACCAGCGAAATAAAAATCAAATAGAAAAAGAAAAAATTACGTTTCATTTTAAAAATTTATTTGTTTCAGCCAAGTTTTGACATCAAAGCTTGGACAGGCTTTGTTCACTTTTGGGAAATCCCGATGACCAGTTATGATGGCGGTGGGAAATTTGAGTTTCAGCTCTTTTAAAAGCTTGATTTGTGACGCTTTCTGTGCATCGGTTCTGTTATCCAGAGGATTGTTTTTTGCATCTACACCGCCGATATAGGCAATGTGAATACTTGGTGTGTTGTAGCCGGCAACACCATTGGCTATATTTTCAATCGGAAATGTGTTTACGATTTCGCCGTTGGCTTTGATCATAAAGTGATATCCGGGATTCTTCCAGCCCAAAACTCGCTTCCAATAATCTTTGATAGATTCAATAGTTGTAGTTTGCGGAGTGGCTGTGCAATGCAGTACTAAATATTTGATAGCTCGCATAGAGTGTTTTTAAGAAAAAAAGCCTACCTAATCAGATAGGCTTTTTATATTTATTTGATCAGTATTGTTTACGCAGCTTGTACGATAGAGATAACTCCTTTCCAGTCTTCTCTTCTACATCTTCCACCCATTTTCAACAACGTAGAGTAAACGTCGCCGTAATAAAGTGGATTTCCTTTGTCGTCAAAAAGCTTTGTGTCTCCCATTGCTTTTGTCACAGAGTTTTTCTGCCACAATAGACAACCAAGATTGTCGGTTGCGCCTAGAGCTTCGCCCGGTGCAACTGCAACGCCTGCGGATGTGAATGCCAACACAGAACTTCTGTCCAAAATTTTGAACCCTGCAAATTCTCCAACAATTCCTTTCGCTAAATCTGCGGAACCTTGAAATGCTGCCATTTGATTTGCAGACAATGAGTCCAAGAACTGCTGATACATATAAGACTCAAGCATCGCATATCTTTCGCCTTTCGCTACGTTGTCTTTGTTCATCATTGCTTGACCTTTTTGAAGATCTCTATAATGAAAAGCCTTACGAGTTCCCGTTTGTCCATCCACAGAGTTTACCGCTGTATCAGCACCGCTGGTAGCAATTTTTTTAGAAGCTGGTAAATTATCAGCCGTTACACCTCCGCCAACTGCTGGCTTGAAAGCTCTAATCCAGTTGTAAAGTAATTCGTCTCCAACAGCTTCAATCAAAGTACTGACGTGGTCGCCAAGAACTGAGTCTGTTTTTTGATAAGACAATTCCAACTGCTCAGCCAATGGCAAGTGAGATGGATCTGTTGTCCAAACATCAAGAGCATAAACCAACGCTGTATCTGCTCTTTTGGTTGCAGTGGCTGGATAAACCGATCTGTTTCTCTGTGTGGCTGGTTTTGCTCCAGCTTGCGGAATGTAAACAACAGAACCGCCTGTTACGAAAGAAGATTCATCGTAGCAAAGTGCTAAATGTGGATTCTCTTTCCATAGTTTCTCAACTACGTACTGTGCCCAGAATTCTTGTGGGACTTTTGGATTTTGTGCCATATTTTTTTAGTCTTGTTTTAGGTTTGGATATTTCGCATCTCTCAATTTTTCATAGAGATCAGGATATTGTTTTCTCACAGTTTCCAACTCTTCGGATGCGTACAGGTCATCAAAGGTTTTACCTTCATACTTTTCAGCATCTTTTTCCTGCTCCGTAATCAACACTTGCGCTGGCATTGTATCAATCAGGTCTTTCAATCCGGATGGATTTTCGGCGTAGTCTTTTTCAAGTTTTGTTGCCAATTCGTTTGTTAGTTTTTTCCCTGCTTTACCGCCAGCAATAAGGTCTTGAACTTCTTTTTTAACGGTCTCAGATTTCAGGTCTTTCAACTCTGTGTCCTTTGCGTCCAAGTCTTTTTTATACTCATCAGCTTTGTCAGCCTTATCAACTAGATTATTGATAGCTGTAACAACGGCAGATTCGTCGCCATCTTTAAGATTTAATGCTGCAAGGATGACCGCAGCTTCAAGTGTATTACTCATATTATTAATTGTGAAATTTTTGAGATCAGAGAGGTTCAACTCGTTGTTATCTTTATCATAAAGATTGGCGAGTGCATTGTAATTGCCAGGAATATCAACGAGTGAGATTTCACGAGAAAACCACTTTGTTACAGTTGGTTTTGTTTGTCCCGGTAAACGTAGATTTTTAGCGTCAGAAGCTTCCAAAACGACAATCTTTCCAACAGATGCCGCGTTAAGAAAACCACCTTCAATCTGGTCTGCTATTGACTGGCCTTCCGGATGTGAAAGATTCACAACAGGCTTTGCAAAAACTTTGTCGCCATCGATACGGAAATCATCCCAACGAACCACAACACCCTTGTCACGATTGTGCATATGGAAACCGATTGGATTCTTTTTGACTTCATCAATTTGAAATCCAGCCGTCAGACATCTGTAGCCATACACATTGACAGAATCATCAGTAATGCAGAATTCCTTGTCTATTTTTTTGAAAGTATCACTCATTCTTAGACGTTGGTTCTTTTATGAGTTCCAGCTTTCACGTGGTACATTCCGTACGTTTTAGGATCGATTCCATAGTTGGAAACAAACTTTCTAACAGAACTTTTTGTTCTTTTAAAAGTTACTTTTTCTTGATCTGCAAACTGGTTTGTCAGCTTTGCATCTGGATTAGGAGTTTTGCCTTCCGAAAGAGTTGTTTCAGCTTTTATAAGAGATTGGCTAAAATCCGCAACTCTATTTGTTGCCAATCCAGTTGATGCGCCTAATGCCATTGCAACTGCCATTCCTGCTATACCTACACTTTTATTCATTGTGATAAATGTTAATTTTTAGAGTTCTCTCTTTGTTGTGGTTGCAAACTTCCAAAAACTCGTAACGCTTTGAAAATAAGCGTGCAAGGATTGCATATGTATTTCAGTTTGAGCCGTTTTCCCGTCATTTTTGTACCGAGAAATACTATTTATGGCAATAAGCAAGTCGGAACAAAGGGAACACGCCCGCCTTTTATATGTGAATGAAAAGATCACATTGAAAGAGGTGGCAGAGCGCGTGAAAGTCACTGAGAAAACAATCGGGAAATGGTGCAAGGAAGACAACTGGGATGGACTCCGAAAAAGTCTTTTGAATACTAGAGAAAATCAATTGATTCATTTTTACAATCAGTTGGATGCGATTAATATGGATATCGCCAACCGTCCAGAAGTTTTGGACATAAAAGGCAAACCAATTCAGCGACCTCAGAAAAATATTCCCACTAGTGCCGAAGCTGATACATTAAGTAAGATCACTTCAAACATTCAAAGATTGGAGGTGGAAATCGGTTTGGGTGAAATCGTCCACACTGGAAAGAAGATGATCACATTTATCCAACAGATCAATCTTCCAGATGCCAAGCTTTTCAAAAATTATTTTGATGAATACATAAATAACCGTGTGAAAAATGGCTAACCGCAAAAGGACAGACAAAGAGTGGTTAGCGGATTGGAAAGAATTTGGCGACAATATCGACAACGCAACACCGATTGATCTAACGGAATTATCTACCGAAAAACTCAAAAGAATTAAACGTCTGGAGGAAAACGATGAGGAATGGTTCAAATACTATTTTCCCAATTTTTACACCTCTGAACCTGCCGATTTTCATCTGAAATCGACCAAAAAAGTAATGCGCAACTCTGAGTATTATTTGGTCAGAAGTTGGGCGCGTGAGCTTTCAAAATCTGGTCGGACTATGTTCGAGGTTTTGAAATTGACATTAACTGGCAAAAAGAAAAATACACTGATTGTTTCCAATTCGTGGGACAATGCCAATCGACTTTTGATGCCTTACAAAACTATTCTGGAAAGAAATAACAGAATCATCAATGATTACGGTCAACAAAAAAGGATTGGAAGCTGGGAGGAGGGCGAGTTTACTACTCGCAAAGGTTGTGCTTTCCGTGCCGTTGGTGCCGGACAATCGCCAAGAGGTACACGTAACGACAATATGCGTCCGGATATTATCTTAATTGATGATATCGACACGGATGATGATTGCAGAAACTCTGAGATCATCGACAAACGTGTGAAGTGGATTGACGAAGCTTTGATTCCGACACGCTCGATTTCTAACGGCTTATTGATTATCGCCTGCGGAAATATCATTGCTGATTATTGCTGTATAACCGAGATGGGAAACAAAGCCGATTCGTGGGAAGTCATCAACATCCGTGATGAAAATGGCGTTTCTACTTGGCCACAAAAAAACACAGAGGAATTGATTGATATTGCACTCAGAACCACAAGTTACGAGTCCATCCAAAAAGAATATTATAACAATCCAATGGATGGAGGAAAAGTCTTTAAAAACTTGACCGACAAAGCGCCATTTCTGTTGAAACATTGCGACTATGTTGTGATCTACGCAGACCCTGCAACCAGTAATTCTGAAAGTAAAAAATCATCATCCAAAGCCGTTGGAATCATCGGCAACAAAATGAGAGACTATAATATTCATAAGGCTTGGGTTGACCAGATGACGAACTCAAAATTTATTGATTATCTCTTCGAAGCTTACCAAATCTGTCAAAAAGCAGGTGTGCAAATCATCTATATCTATATCGAAAACAACACGCTTCAAAATCCTTTTTATGAGCAAGTTCTTTTGCCTTTAATCTATGCGAAATCGCAGGAACTAAACATCATTCTTCCAATCCGACCGGACGAAAGGAAAAAACCTGATAAGTGGTCAAGGATTGAAGGGAGATTGGAGCCGTTGGTGAGATTGGAACATTTGACCTTTAATGAAAGAGAAAAAGACAATCCGCATATGTTGAGACTGAAAGCACAATTCAAAAACGCCAACTCGAAAGCCAAACTTTTGGATGGTCCCGATATGGTGGAAGGTGCGGTCGCCATTATTGATGAAAAAAGAGCGAGTGAAGCACTTGGCTCGGTGGAGATAGTACAGAGACAACCAAGTCGACACAGACTTTAAACACCCTTTAAAATGAGTTTAATAAAACCAAAAGACCTCGATACCGAACTTTATGAAGAGGTCATAGACCAAATTACAAGATATCAAGAACCGGAAGAGCTGGAAGATGACGAGCCGGTAGAAGTGCCAGTTGAAGCTATCAATCAAGAGGTACAAAACCACATCAATGATGCGGAAGCTTTCATCAAAACTTTTCTTTTCAAATACGATCTGGTGAAACTTTTCGGAAATGAAGACACAGAACCAACGGTCAAGGATGACGCGCTTAAAAAATGCGTAAAAGTCACCGCATCGTGGTTCTTGATTAGAAAAGCCAACCCGACCGTCAATATGGACAAATTCCACGCTGATTTTATGTTTTGGATTGGCACCGAAGATGAGCCGGGTTGGATATATGGAATCCGTGATGGCAAGTTAAATCCAGCTTGGCCATATCCAGTCGACAATCCGGAAACGCCAGAAGATGAGTCTGGAAGCGATGTTTATTGGACATCTACAACAAAACGAACTAACCGATTTTAACTATGGCAAAAAATACAAGACCACGCCCACAAAAGCAACCAGCGCAACCAACAGTGATTGTTCAAGACATCAGTCTTGTTTCGCCAGACCGTGGACGAAAAGATATTCAATCACTGAAAAACTCGGTTGTAAGTGCAGAATCCATCCACTATCCAAATCGGGTTTTGCTCTATGATTTATACCACGATGTTGTCTCGATGGATGGCTTCCTGCGTGGTATCATTAACAAAAGGATTGATTCAGTACTCAATAAAAAGTTAAAGTTCATCGATAAAGAAGGTAACGAAAATACAGAGGTTACAAAGTTGATGCGAAGCAAAGTCGGCAGACAATTGATTCGTCAAATTTTGGAGTCTATTTTCTGGGGTATCTCGGGCGTTGAATTCAAAGTGGGGGAAAAGTTTTGTTTTGAAGAAATCCAAAGAAAACACATCAAGCCGGAGAAAGGTTTGATTGCTAAAAACCAATACAGCATTTCGAAAGAGGACGGTTTCAAAATTGACGAAATGCCATTCGTCTGGGTCATCGGTGAAAAACGAGACCTTGGACTGTTGTTGGCTTGCTCGATGTATGCGATTTATAAGCGTGGTAACTTTGGCGACTGGGCGCAGTATGTGGAAATCTTCGGGCAACCTGTTCGAATTATGGAATATGACGCCTACGACACGCAGACAAAGGAAGAGCTGAAAAAGATTCTGAACGAGTCTGGAAATTCATTAGCGATGATGATTCCAAAACAGGCGACTTTCCAGATGTTGGATGGCAAAGCTTCCAATGGCGACGGTAAATTGCAAGGTGGTTTTAAAGAAGCGTGTAATGAAGAAATGGCGATTGCTATTCTTGGAAATACTGAGACTACATCAGCTTCGAAATCATCTGGATATGCTCAGTCAAAAGAACACGGCGAACAACAGGACGAAATCACAGCCTCTGATTTAATATTCGTTGAAAATGAGTTGAATTCTGATCATTTTCTAAACATTCTAAAATCTTACGGTTATGATGTTGAAGGTGGAGAATTCGAATATGAACTGGATTTGAATCTTTCCAAGCTGAAAATCAAAATGGAAATTGATGTGGTAGTTTCGGAGAAAGTGCCAGTTGATGACGACTATTGGTATTTTACTTACGGCATTCCAAAACCGAAGAATTACGACGCTTTGAAACGTGAAATGGAAGCGAGGAAAAACGCTAATCAGTTGCCAATCAAGGAAGAGGGTAAAACCGAAAAGCCAACAAAGGAAAAAGCCGAAAAAGAAGATTTGGCAGACTATACCAATCCAACCATCATAGACAAATTTTTCAAAAAGATGGCGGATTTTTTCGACCACGCCCGACGGTAATCGGGCAAATCAATGATCTTTATGCACAGCATTGTGAAGATTGTGGTGGACATCTGCCAGATCTTGCGCACGGTGATGATGATTGGGATGAAATCTATCTCATCATCGCTGAACAATTATTGAATAATCCGGAAGTTCTCATCAATGCAGATTTGCATTTGAAAACAGCGGAAACACTCATCAATGCAATTAGTGCCGGATTAGTGAGCATCGGCAGCTCTGACAATGATAATAAAGTATTGCTGGAGAAATTGAAGCAAAATATCTATCATTTTTCTGCTGCTAAATCTTTAACCCAAATGCAATATTATCGTGATGCGATGGTTGGCGATAATGGCAAGATTCTGGGAACAGCATCATTTATCAAAAAAATTGCAGATACTGGAGAGATCTTCAACAGAACCCATCTCGCAACAGAAGCGGACAGCGCTCATATGTCTGCAATTGCCGCTTATAATTGGGAAAATATCGATTCCGAGTATATTGAATTTAGCACTGTCGGAGATAGTAGAGTAAGCCCTGAGCATAGACTTTTAGATAAATTCACGGCGTTAAAAACCGACCCTATTTGGAAAAGACTTTGGGCACCATTACGGTGGAACTGTCGTTGTAGAAATATTCCTGGGAAATCAACTACGCAAAATAATCTCACATCAGATGAAGCTTATAATGTTGTGCGAGCACAAATAAAGGACACTATATTTGAAAATAACGTTGGAATCACGAAAGTAATTTTCAACGATAAACACCCTTATTTCATTAATTCAGACGGAAAGGAGGTTAAAATGAGTTGGCAACATTACGGACTGCCAAATCTCGATAAAATAAAAACCTATGATGACTACTCAGAAAAATGGATGGATGCGAAAGGCGTAATAACTACAGTTGATTTCACAGCCGATGCAAAAACGATTGACAAACAACGAAAAGGCATATTAATAGACCGATGAAACCAGAAGATTTTTCAAAAGAAGTTCAGAAAAAAGCCAACGAGCTGAAAGCCTACGCCGAAAATCAATTTCCGAGAAAAGCCGGAAACATTGCTCTGCGTTTTGTAAATGGAAATTTCAGAGCGCAGGGCTTCCAAGGTTCGTCATTCAAAAAATGGAAGAGCACCAAACGTGGCGGAACAATTCTCGTGAAGTCTGGAAAATTGAGAGCGGGAACATACTACACAACGCAACCGGGACAGGCAACTGTAAAAAATCATTTACCTTATGCAAAAGCGCATAACGAAGGTTTCAGCGGAACTGTGACCGTGAAAACACACACCCGAAACAAATATTCAAAAGCGAAAGTCGGGACGGGAAAATTTACCAAAACAGGAAAGGAACGACAAAAGACAATGACGATGAAAAGCGGACAGAGCACCGTAAAATCGCACAGTCGAAAAGTAAACCTCGCCCAAAGGCAGTTCGCTCCAACAGCTAGCAATCCAAGTCCGGTGATGAATAAAGCCATCATCCGAGAAGTGGCGAACGATATTAATTTAATAATGAAAAAATAATGGATTACTTTTTCTCAAAAATATTATTAGACCTGCAAAAGCGGATTTCCAAAGAACTTCCGGTGATTCAGTTCATAGACCAAGACCTCGGACAGTTGGGACAAGAAGGCGAAAACGGCAGACCGCCGTTGGCATATCCTGCTGTTTTGATAGATTTTCCAAATTCGGATTATTCCGAGCTCTCCAGTTCGGCTCAATTGGGAAATGTGCCAATTACTTTTCAATTGATATTTGACAACTACAGCTCGACTTGGCACAAAGCCCCGTTGAGAGATAGAATGAAAGGTCTGGAATATCTCGATATAGAACAGAAGCTTTTTAACATTCTGAATGGCTGGCACGAGGACTATTTCACGCCACTCATCAGAACCAATGTAAAAAGCCAGAACAATAACGATATCGGACTGCGAGTTCGCCAGTTGACTTTTACCACATCTTACGAAGATTATAGCACCAGCCAAGACGAGTACAAAGAGGTAGTTTTCACGTTTAATGGTGGTTTAAAAACTAATTAAACAGTGATAATTGTTCTGTGGTAGGTTTTGGAACGGGCGTTCCTTTGATGTTCATCCACTGTCTGTAGCTGATGAAAATATGATGTTTCGGAAAGTGGATTCTTAGGATATGAGTGTCCGGCACATCAGAATGCTTATACTGCTGGTACACTGATATAATGTACTGCAATCGCTTAATCTGGTTATTTCTGTTGTATGCCATTCTATCTACAAAAATAAATCGCCCTGACATACGAGTCAAGGCGATTTTACTGTGCTAAAAAAAATATTACATTTTTATTTCTATGGGCTCAAGATAGATCGAGAATCTAGGATCTGCTTTTTCATCAAAAACACAGATTTGCTTATTATATCCTGTAACAACATCGCATCCAAAAATTGTTTTTAAACTATGATTGCCTGTTGGTGCTATCTTTTCAAAATAATGAAGTAATACATTATAATAAAATAAGGGAACTGCAATTTTAATACGTTCTCTTGGAACCCGTAATGTTCGCAAAGTCATAATATCACTCTCTAATTTTTTAAAGATTTCATCGATATTTTTTAAAGTATATTCTAAATTTTCCATATTACCATTGAGTTTCTGAGCGGTCAGACATATTCACAATCATCCAAGTTTTTGGCGTTGGTTCGAGATTGTACCAAACTTTTGCATCTTTGTTTTTATAGGTCTTGATGTCCGTTGTTTTTTCTGCTGGCTGGACTTCTTTTGTCCAAAATGCGAAAAGACTTTCGCCGTCACCTTTGGCAGATGAAAAGATGTAATTTCCGTTCAAAACTTTGTACTTCACAGTGACACCTTTTTCGCACGGATTGCCCAATTTACAGTCCGAAATTTCCGTCTCCGATGTTCCGGCAGGAACTAAGATATAATTATAATACAAACCCTCTTTGTAGCTGTCTACCGTCTGATAATTTGGATAGATTTCTTGTGTGAAAGTTTTCGCAAATGCTTCGTCTGCGTTATTGGCTTTTTTCAGAAGCTCCACGTTTTGTCCGAAAGCAAGTCCGGAAAGGAGTAAAAACAATAATCTTTTCATTAGAATGTTTTTTTACAGTTAAGGCAAACACGCTCTGTTTTGCTGGATTTTGTCAGACCTAATAAGATGAGTGGAAAGAAGATGATTGCACCAATGCAACCACGCCCGTATCCGAAACGCTTCTTATTATTGAGGACTATTTGAGTGCTTCCGCACTTTGGACATTTTACATCTGGAACTTTCATTGGTTATTTTTTTCAAATTTAAATATTTCTTTCCGAAAAAAATTACGGGTTTCCGTAAAATTAAAAAGACCTCACTAATCGAGGTCTTTTATTTTATTTAATTTATTAAGATAATGAGATTTTAGCTTTTCAAAATCATCATCCGAGAACTTGTTGTAATTTTCATTTTTCATCTTGGAAGATGAAGCAGATTGCTTACCGCCAATAGCCACAGCAACTTGCCGAGCTGACAATTCAAATTCTTTGATTATGAAAAGGCATTTTTCCTGTGCTGTCAGTCATTTGTTGTCAAATTCAATTACACAATCAATAGCATCTTGTTTTGATGGCTTATTCTCAAACCATTTAATAACAAGCCAGTCTGTAGGTGGATTATTAGGTAAAACATTAAAGGCGTAAACAATGTGTTTATTATCAACTGGAAATTCTTCGTTCTTGTGCCAAACGTGATAGCCTTCGGCTTCCTCTTTTGTTAGCCTATTTTTCTTTTTTGCTTCATCGATTGTAAGAACTTCGATTTTAATTTCTTTTCCGTTGTTGATAGTTTTGTAAGTTGTCATAATATCTAGTTTTAAAGTTAAATTATTTTTTTTTAGAATCCTCTTAATTTTTGATTATACATCCAAACTGGAGCGCATCCGTTTACTAACATTGATTTTGGAAACCAAAGAAGGTTTTTTCTACCGTAAACTTTTTCACTTGTTGAAGTTACTCCATTTGCGGTGTAAACTTCAATTGCTACAGCTTTCTCAGTTTCTCTAACTACATTAAGAAAAATATATTCTGCGTTTTCTTTTGCATATTTCCAAGCCTTAGACAGTGCAGATGATAAATCCATAGCATACTCTTTTACCATTTTCCAAGCTGATTTGAAGATAATTGATTTGTTGAATTTAGCTTTCATAATCTTTAGTTTAAGAATTGAGTTGGTTTCTCTCTCATTTCTAAAGCAAAGATAAACCTTTATAAATTTCCGTGCAAATTTTTTACACGGAAATTTATGATTATTTTTATAACTGCTTGAAAATCAAACCAATTATTTTCACCCATTAGAAAGAAAACCAAACCAAAACAAGTCCGCTAATCTCACTTCCGCACCTTCTTTCAAAGTGAAGTACAAAGTATTGTTTTTTCGTTCGTAATTCCAGCTTCTGGCGATGGCTTGACCTATGGTGCCATTTTCCAGATGACTGATAATGTCATCTATAATATAGTCTTGTGCATTGATTGTGAAATTTTGCATTTTGTAAATGTAATTTGTGTGAATAAAAAAAGGTTACGGAAATCCGTAACCTTATGCAATTTCCTTTAAAAGTGTTTTAATCTCCTTTTTAAAGACAATTAAAAACTGATTCTCTGGGCTTTGATTCTCGCCCTCTTTGGTGGCTGTGAAGGTGTGCCAGGTGCCAGCAGGCTCGCTGACCAGCATTTCTTCAACAGCTTCCCAATGGATGGGAAAGCCTTTGATTTCATATCCTTTCTTTTGTAGAAAATCAAAGATTTCGGTTTGCGGTATTGTCATTTTTATGTCCATTGCTACGAGGTCTGGTGGTTTTTCGGTTAGGTTTATCATTTTCAAACTCGTTTTGCAAGTTCCTTTGTTCCTCTAAGCGTTTTAATGCCTAAATCAGAAGCGAGCTTATGTTCTATCATTGCGCCTCGGCTATCCGTAAAATCGTCCAGAAATAAGATAGCATCAGCCTTTACAAGAGCACCAATGCAAATCTTCATAGCATCTTCCCAAGTTACTTTCCAACTGCCTACCAACTCCAATGGATTAAGAGCTTCAAAGCCTTGCTTTTCTATTTCTTTTTGAGCTGTCCCAAATTTGTGTGTGCATTTAATAATATCTTCGCCACTGATTTTTCCAGCGATGTAAATTTTCTTTTTCATAACTATTTTTTTGTTTTTTTTCTAAATTCTATTTCATTATTAAAAATCTTCCAAACTTCCGGGTGCGTTGATTTGGTTGTATTCTCAAAGGCCTTGTGCAAAGCATCATCATACATTTTGCTGACATTGGTTTGCAGATTTTTGAGGAAAGCGTCATAATTGAACAGTGACTCTGATTTCTCCGTTGTCAAAACTTCCTGCTTTTTCTTTGGCTTTTCCAAGTCTCTGATAGTTTTCTCCGTGGTCATCATCTCCGATGCTTTCCGTGGTATAAAGTTTTTCTTCGGTTTCACGATGTTTTCAAACTTTTCCTGCAACATTATTGGCAAGTCAGTAAAATATTTACCTTGGCTTGGTTCCGGTTCTATGATTTTTTTTCTTTTGCTGATGAGCCTTTCACGGGTGGCAGATTTGATGTCAAGATATTGATTGCTCCAATTCATAATCTCGAAGGTGTCGCACTTGTAAACCTTACCAAAATCGCCCTGTCTTGCCATCTTGAACATCAACACAATATCTTCCAGCGCATCGGTCTTGAATTTCTCGTAGAGGTCGCCTGCAAGAACTTGCTTCTGATAATCTTCGAGGTCTTTTCCCGTCACTTCCAGAAAGAACTCAAGGATGCGGATGATTTCGCCAACCACGTCTTTTTTCAAGCCTTGCGTGGCAATGAGCGGACTGCTGATGATGGCATCGGAAACGGTGAGTGTTTTCTCCAGTTTCACAAGTGCATTAAAAGCCTGCCTATTCTCCGTACATCTCTGCAAGGTCATCAGTGTTGTTGGCGCTGGTTCTTGTTTTGTTGAGTTTTGCAAAGTATTTTGCATATTGCTTCGGGTTTTCTTTGATTGACAAAATATAATTGAGATACTTATCTGTGTTACCTGGTCGGAAGAGCGTGGTCGGGCAAAGGTGCTGATTCATCACCTCGTTGTTTTTCCAGTCCAACGTTTTCACTTGCACAATTTCTTTGAGTTCTTGCACCGTGTAACCATCTTTGAGTCTTGCCGATATCGGACTGATGTTGCTCTTTATTGGCTTGAATCTCTTACCTGCCAATTGATTGAGTAGGTTGAGAACTTCTATTTCTGGGGTTGTGATATTATCCATTAATCTTCTGTTGTTACAATGCTACTTATCCACCATACAATAGCCAGCGTTAATATTATTTTAATCAAAATGATTTCGTAAGTCCAAATGAAGATGATTGCGCAAATAATCATTGCTAATAGCGAAAGAATATATGTTGCTCTAAAAAAATTCATCATAATTTCTAACATTTACCTTGTCCAACTATTTGCATTGTCATTTCATTTTCCAAATCTCTCTTTACAATTTCTGATAAAGGCTCAGCAAATGGAACTTCTTTTAATCCTAAGACAACATATCCTTTTTCAATTCCAAACTGGCCACCTTCGAGAATATATTTTATATCTTTCATAACATATTTGTGTCTGCATTGGTTTTTAGTGGAAATTCGAATAAAACCAAACGGTCACCAACTTGATAATCTCTATCGTTCTTCCGAACTTCAAATTCTTTTCTATTGAAGTAAACGTCATCAAAAAAGGGTTGTCGTAATTTTAATTTATGTTTTTTCATTTCCGTTTAGTTATAGGATATTTGCTCATTAATAAAACCATCCACCAATCGCTTTGCAAAAGTCAAATCCTTTTGAGCGTTCAGAAACGCATTGTAAAGGCTGTCCAATCTCGCAGGCGGAATATTGTTGAAATTCTTTTCTTTCGAAGCTCTGCAAGCGATGCCTTTCACATAGTCGATGGAAACTTGTTTGTTGGCGAGCTTGAACGTTCCGAAGATGGAAGCAATCAGGCGTTTTCTTTTTTTATCGACATCGTTCTGATGTTTCTGCTGTTCGTTCTGGAGAAACGTGCAAAGGCTGTCCAGTTCTATTGCATTTAGGTCACGGGCGGACGATTTTCTCCCGTTGGTAAATTGAGCGATGATTCCCGCTCTTTCTTCCACAAGACCTTCTTTTGATAGTAAGGTCATTAATTTTTTGATTGTTGCCATATTTCTGATTTTAGTTTAGTAATTTTCCTTTACTAAGATTGTCTATAAAATGATTTGAATCTTTGCCGAAAAATTCATTAACCTTAATTATCATAGCCTCTAATCCAGTTACTACATTTATAAAGAAATTGTGAGTTTCCTCAGTGTAAGGTATCTTTTGATAATCATAATATCCTTGACGTCCATCTTCTCTTGTCATCTGTGGTCCACCTAGCCTAATTCCAGATTCTGGCCGTTTGCTGGCTTCGTAATTAGCTGGGCTTATAAAAGTTTCATCACCGATTTTAATACGCCATAGAACGTGGAATTCCAATCCTAATGCTGTGTTTGGTGCGAATGAAATATCACTGGTTTCTTTTGAGTTTGATTTAATTTTGTAAGCTATTATCCTTTCTTCAGTTATACATTGGTCATAATATTCTGAGAATACTTTAATTGCCAAATTTTTACATTCGTCATAAGATTTACCTGTAATATTACCTTGATACATAATAGAAGCATAAGAAGGCTGTTCTCTAGTTAGCTTTGCACCATACCAATCTTTGATTTCTTCCGGAAAATCAACAGCTGTAAAAAGCTTTGTTTTTGTGTAAAAATTGATTGTAACAAAAAACTCTTTTCCCGAGCCTTTGTGGGTAATTCTTTCTGTTCCTACTTTTGCCATAATTTTGATTTTTAATTTGCTCCAATCGGAGGAATCGAACCTCCGAGAAACCATTTTGGATGTTTTTTTTTAATTCTCCTTGTTATCTTCTAAAATCCTTGTAGATGTGTAATTTCCCACGATGTTGCCAAGGCAAAAACCGCCAAAGAATAATACAGAACCAACTGTGACGACTAATAATATTTCCATATCTAATCAATTGAAAATTTGAAATTAACACGCTTCACAATGTTGTCTCCAAAATCTACCAGCTTGTAACCTCTCACGTAGCGTGAGGTTCTGATGTCAATCATAGCCTCGTTGATGATATCCATTGCGGAAGAGAAAACATCGCTGTTGGCTTCCGCTCTGAGTGCATCCAGCGCTCTCACGGCTTTTGGATTGTAATCTCCTTTGCTGTCGGTTTTCAAAGCGATGTTGAGGAACTTCATCAGCAATTTTTCATTTTCCGTATTGCCAGCCAGAGAAGACATAAACTCTTTAAGCTGATTGATGCCGTGCGACTCTGTGCCGTTGAACGTTGGACTCACATTCCAACCGACTTGCATATAGGCAGAACCATCTTCCAAGGTGTGCGAGTAGCTGTCTTGCTCTGCCTTTTTGTCGCCGTACAAAGCGGAATCTAATTCGATGACGCTTTGCAGGTCTTGGAACATCTTGACGATGCGGTCTTCCACATCATTTCTTTTGTCGATGAAGAAATCCACGTTTGCCAGAACAAAGTCGTTTTTGAGACCTTTTAGGATTTTCTTATCGTTGGCGATTTTTTCTTTCTCGAGTTTTTCCTCGTCTTTCAGTTGTTGTGCAAGTGCTTTCTTTTGTTCTGGTGAAAGTTCTGCGATTGAGATTGTTGTCATTTTATTTTTATTTTTGAGTTAAATATTTTTTATACCATCTTACGGCTGATGCGCGATTGTCTGTCCAGCATTTGAAACCATCTTCTGTGCGCCATTCTCCGTGCATTCCTTCTTGTGGTCTTACTGTGAATACGTATTTCTCGTTGCTCATAGTGCGTTATTTGTAATTGTTAAATTTTTGAGTTGGTTTTGTCGGAAGAGAAGTTCGTCGTGGATTTTTATCCACTCTTCTTGGTAACTGTCATCTTCCAGTCTAGCTTTGAGACCTGCGATGATATCTTCTAGCTCTTTTTCGGTTGGTGGAAACATTTCGCTCATTAATTCAATTTTTGTTGTTGATTCAGTTTTGCGTTTATCTCACATTTCTTTCTATGTTCATAACCGTCATTGAATTTTCCGTCCATTTCATCTTTAATTAACATTTCTGCCTTTTTGTAAGCTTTGATTGTTTCACTGACTAATGGACTTGGCCCTAATGATGTTATAGTTTTGACGATTTCGTCTAATAATTCTGATGCTGTCATTTTTTAATAGGGACACTCCCAGTTGTATTTGTTGATGTAATTAAGTTTGATTTCAATCTTTTCTTCTACATAATCAGCAAGCTTATAAGGCCTGTTGTTGAGTAGTGCGCTACGCTCTTGCTGGATGAACATCCGGTCAAAGTCCGTGAGGTACTTTTCGCCGTAGCTGTCGTACTGTAGAGCCTTGGTAAGCTCAATGAATCTGTCGCTTTGTGTATCTGTCATAAGTTTTATTGTAATTTGGCGTAATAATTTGCAGACCGTTCGGCATCTATGATGAACTCTTCGCCACCGCCGAACCTCGATTCTGGAAAAGCTTTGAAACCAACTACTTTTATTTTCACATCTGCATCAAACTTGATGTCTTCTGCGAGTGAGCCTTTTGGTTCGCCACTCTTGTCGGCTTGGCTGATGAAAATCCAAAGTTTGTTTCGAAACCGCTCTCTCAACTCTTCAAAAGACTTTTTGTTGAGTTTGGCATATTGCAGACTGTCAATCATTATAATTTCCGGACTGCGTTGTTTTTCCAACCTTTCGAAAACTTTTTCCATCGGCACCCGATTGCCAAAGAGAACTTTATCTTTCACAGTAGCTATTCCGGAGCGGTCAACATTCATCTGGAAAGATTTTGTTTTGCCCTCTTCCAGTGAGTTGATGAGTACTTTGTTTTTGACAAATCCCGTGAGATACTTTGCCAACTGCATCATAAAAGATGATTTCCCGTTGTACGATTTCCCGTAGATGATCCAAACGCCTCGCGCTTCCGGCTTTCCAAACGATGCTTCCCATTTGCCATCAAAGTCAAAATCTTTGAACTTGGTACTTTCCAGCTCTTCGACTGAGAAAAAATCGTTCGCCATATTACTTCTCTTCTTTTTTTCTAAGATTGAAAATGGCATTTCTGCTGACGCCGTATTCTCTTGCTATTTCTGAGTCACTTATCCCAGCTTCTATCTTTGTCAAAACTTGAGCTCTTTGCGTTGGGTTTAGTTTTGCCGGATTCTTTGAATTTCCTCCATTTGCGCCCCATTGAAGGTTAGAGTAGTGGTAGTTCTTGTAGTCGCCATCTATGTGCTTTGCGCTTAGTTTAGGCGTTGGTGGCATTCCGTTCCAGCATTCCATTACTAATCTTGCTAATCCAATTTGCTGACCTTTGAAAATCCAAAATTTGAAAGGGTTGTTTCCACTTTTTCTGATTTTAATCTCAACAGGACTTTCATTGAGAAGGACTTGAGAACCATCTTCGTTAACTTTCAAACCTTCTATTTCTGGGTGATATCTAAATTTTTTCATTAGGCAATCATTTTTTTTGTTTCATCTTCCAAAATTTCCTCAATTAAATCTCTCACGATTCTGAAATCACCTCGTGATTTCCGTGAGATATCTTCAATTGTTTCAGAATCGGTAATACCTTGTGTTTCACACATAATTCTCACGTCTTTTGCTGTGGTTTGCTCAAACTCGTAATATCTTCCGAATCTTGATTTTATTTCGTTATATCCTTTTTTTTGAAGCCTCACGCCGTCATTAATTCTTTTTACCAAATAGTTGGTCGCAAGAATCACTATTGAACATTTTTTAAAAAGTTTGTTGTAAAATGTGATGAGATATGCCAAAACTTTATCATCTACTTTATCAATCTCATCAATGATGATTTGCGGATCTTCCAGTTTTAGAATATTATCAAAAATCTCTTCCAACATATAAGCAGGCTTTTGGCTATTGCTCACAATATTCATCTGTTGAAGGATAGAATTAAGGAAGAAATATGGGTCCCAATATTGTCCACATTCGATGCGAAAAGTATTCTCATTTTCTTCTGTAAATTTCTTTGTAATCTCAGATTTTCCACTTCCAGCAGGTGCAATGATTGTCATCAGTTTTGATGAATCTTTTGCGTTTTCCAATTGCTCCAGAAGTCTTTCAGAATTGCTGGTGTTTGCGAATTTCCACTCCAAAGAGTTGTGTCCAACCTGCGCTCCGATTTTTCTGAAAATATCATCAGAATATGGACTCCAATTGCCACTTAGCAAGTGTGATACAACAGCAGACGAAACTTTTAAAGCGGTTGAGGCTTTATTTTGACTGCCTTTTTTTGTTACAAATTTTCTGAGTAGCTCAACGATGGTTATTTTTTCATTCTGTTCCATATTTACATTATTTTGATAGTTTCTAATTTTGATTTTCTATTTGTCTTGATTTGCTCTTCCTTAGTGCCGTAGGCTACCATTTTCGCTTCTAATTCCCAGTTGTCCACAATCATTGCGTTTTGCTCATCTACTAAGGATTCTCGTGTAATTCCTGTGCGTTCTGCGATTTCTTGATACTTTGTCCAGTCTCGCATCATTTCTCGGTCTCGGACTTCCAAATCTTTAAGCATCTGCGCTTTGTTGTCTTCGGTGGAGAATTTCATCATCTGGCTGTGTTCTCGTTTTTTCTGGGCGTAAGCGACAAACACTTTCTGTCCTTTTTCGTTCAGTTCATAGAGTTTCACGTACTGGTCGAGATATTCTGGGTCGTAGGCGACAATCAATTTGGTGTTGACATACTTCTGTCTGAAAACTTCATCAATTTGATTGTCGTTGTCGTAAACTTCGAAATCGTAATCCGTTCCGGAAACCGTCAGTTTCATTCCTTCTTTCTTGTAGAGCTTCGGTTTGGTTTCATCCAGCCAGAACATTGAGATTTGTTCGAATGCGTCGAGTTCCTGTGTGTGCTCGGTCTGGGTGGCGAAAACTTCGTTTCTGGATTTGTTGAAACGTGGGTGTTTCATCGCATTCCACTCGTTGACCATTACGATAAAGTGTTTGTATAGCTCATCTTTAGTCGGAAGTGCATCTTTAAATTCCTTAATGAAATCAATATTGACTTGTGAGCGACTTTGCTTAGCTTTTATCGACTGTTTGTCCGAGAACCAACGTTTGCCAATGACTTGCTGTTGAAAGCGGTTAAAAACCTGCTCTATTGGGTTTGATTTTCTGCCGACTTTATGGTGATAATGCGAATTGGCCACTTTGCTGTACAACTCTTGCATTTTCTTGGTTCTGTGACCCGACTGCGCATCATAAGTGAATAAGTAAGGTTTTGCACAAGCGGTGTTCACTGCCATTTTCAAAGCTTTGAAGTGGTCCACGTGCGTCTCAGATTCCGAAAGACTCCAACCAAGAATTTTCTCTGAGTAAACATCGATTACTACATCGATATTCATATCAGCGCCCATTTTGTTGCTGTTGTCCTTCACGTGGATGGTGTCGAGCTTGGTGCCGTCAATCGCCCAGTGTGCGTTCGGGAATAGAGTCTCTTTGTTTTTCTTGATGGTGTGGCCAAATCGATTGATGTAAGCATCTTTGCCATCACGTGGACGAAGCCAAATCCTTTCGTTTTCCGGTTTCATAATGAAATTTTGAATGCCACTTTCTGAAAGCCTTGGAAAGCCTGTAACCGAGCGTTTATGTTCGTAAGCTGTGAAAAGCTCTGGAATTGAACATTTAATCGGCAGAGAGTAGTAAGCAATCAGCCATTCGCCAACTTCTTGCGAGATTTTCAGACTGTGATTGTTACAATAGTTGTTATGAATCAATCCTTCCAGTCCGGTTCTTGGATAACGCTTGTTTCCTTTTTTCAAAATGCAAGCTTCAAACTTCGCCCGAAGTGCCTGTGGATTTTCAGGAAGGTCAAATGGATATCGGAATCTCAGATCATCGCTGATGTTGTGAACCGACTCTGTTATATTCTGCCAAAGTTCCGCTTTGTTGATTTTCGGATTTGCGTTCGTTACTTTCACGATCACTTTATTGATAGCATTAAAGACAACCACGTTGGCTGTGTACTGCTCAACTGCATCGCTGTTGGCTTCTGACAGATAACGTCCATCTTCAAGTTCGTAATTGGCGAAATAGGCGGAAGCGTGTTTATCCGAGGCGAGAAACTCAGAAAAATGAATCGTGCTTTTTTGTTCGTGTGGATTGATGCCCAAATCGTGCTCTATCACGTTTTTGAAACGCTCTGGGATAGAGTTGTAAACATACAGTGCAGAATTGCCAAGACCACCGCCGTTGCGCGCTTTCTTTATTTTGCCTTTACTTGCCAATTGCTTCAAGTTGTTGAAAGAGATAACGCCTTTCTCATTGAGCCAGTTCGCTTGCACGCATAAAGTGTTGTTGTAGTATTCAAACATATTTAAACGGTGTTTAAATGGTTGTTAATTTGTTCCCAAGAGCGGAATCGAACCGCTCAAGAACCGTTTGGGATTATTTTTTTTCTTCGAAGACAAGGCAAATACCTGTTCCCGACCTTTTCATTGAAACAAGACCATTATCAATGTGCTTTTTCAATTCCGCTACTGATATTTCAGTGTTCACAATCTTTTTTTTCATTTTCTGAATATTTATTGGTTAAAATTTGTTTGATGATGCCAGTCAAAATGTCTGTTGAACAAAATGATATGGTAATAGCATTTTATCACGTGAGCAACGTGCTTTTTGTAAGGGATGATTGCGATTAGATTTTTCATTGCTATTGTTTTAAAAGTTTTCTACGGTTTTCGATAACGGCTTTTAAAGCGTTTACAGCTTCTGTGTGATTTTTGGAATAGACTCTCAAGAATGCTTTTTCAACAGAAAATCTTGGTATTCCAGATTTTTCAGAAGCCAAATCCCAGTCTCCATATCTCTTTTGAGACAGTAAAGCCTGTAGTGTTTCGAGGTATTCAACCTCTTCTGGTGTTTGTGGATCAAAATATATTTTTGGTTTTTTTTCCACTTTTACGGTTTTCCTTACTCTATCTGTTTTCATTTGTCTTATTTTTGTCTCAATCTTGCGACAAATATAAATAGAAATTTTTCTATTTACCAAATTAAAATAGAAGAAATTCTAATATTTTTTTAAAATTATGAGGAATATAGTAGAGAAACTCAAGGAATATCTTGACTTTAAAAATATTGAAATAGCCGTTGCTGAAAGGGAATTAGGCGTATCAAACGCAAGTCTAAGCAAGCCTTTTAAAGCGAATACCAATATTAAAACTACTACGTTAGAAAAATTTCTATCCACATATAAAGATTTGAATCCGCTTTGGGTCCTTGACGAATCACCTAATATGTTGAGAAAAGGAAATAGCGGTCAGATTAATGAATCTCTACACGTTTACGAGACCAAAAAGACAAAAGAAGCGATCATCGGATTGCAGGAAGTTCCTTTTTATGACTTGGAAGCAACCGCAGGCCTGCAAGAGCTTTTCGACAGCGGAAAACCTCACAAAGTTCTGGACACCATCAAAATTCCCAATTTACCAAGGTGCGACGGTGCAATTTCCGTAACCGGTGACAGTATGTACCCACTTTTGAAGTCTGGTGATATTATTTTATACAAAGAAACCTCTGTCCAGAATATTTTCTATGGAGAAATGTACTTAGTAAGCGTAAAATCCGATGACTGGGAGGAATATATCACAGTCAAATTTGTTCAGAAATCGGAAAAAGGAGAAGATTTTGTGAAATTGGTAAGTCAAAATCAACACCATCAGTCAAAAGACATCAATATTGGTCATATCTCCGCCATTGCGATGGTAAAAGCAAGCATTAGATACAATACGATGTTTTAAAATGTTGATTATTAATTATTTACGTTAAAATACGGTGATTTTTAAATAATCATAACCCTACCAACTCAAAGTAATTTTGTATTAATTGAACCGTTAAGAGTTTCATTTCGATAAACTCTCAATTTGTGATTTGCTTTTTTTTGTAACCCCAAACGTAACCCCAATCATAACCGCACTCGCTATTTTTACTTTATATCAAAACGGCTGTTCGAAATCTGTTAAATGAACTTTAAAACGGTTTTAAATAGGTTTTTAAACAACAAAAAAACGCCCGAAAACTGCTTTAATAGTAGTTTTCGAGCGTTTTCTTATGTTTGATGTAATTATATCTTAAATTTGAGCTTTTAAAGCCAGCCAGTACGGAAGTTAAATGGTACCAAATGGAAGTAAATTTTACTTTTTGACCATTCCCATTTTTTCGCTTTTTCTTTTGAAACCCTTATGGATAAAAGAAAAATTAATTTTTCACTTTTTTTTGTTTTTGACTTTTTGTGGTGGATGCCCTAGTTATATCTCAAAGATACTCAAAATTGAAAGCAATTCACAACAAAAATTAATAAAGTCGCAAGATTAAAATTGATGTGTTATATCTCAAAGATACTCAAAATTGAAAGCAATTCACAACAAAAATTAATAAAGTCGCAAGATTAAAATTGATGTGTTATATCTCAAAGATACTCAAAATTGAAAGCAATTCACAACTAGGAAACAAGACTTTGCGTGACGTATTAGGATGTGTTATATCTCAAAGATACTCAAAATTGAAAGCAATTCACAACGTCGTTTGGAATACGGTAAAGATTTATCTTGATGTGTTATATCTCAAAGATACTCAAAATTGAAAGCAATTCACAACGTTCGCGAGACATTGTAATCATTTTGAAAAGATGTGTTATATCTCAAAGATACTCAAAATTGAAAGCAATTCACAACAAACCAATACTTTGTTCTAATGTAATATTAGATGTGTTATATCTCAAAGATACTCAAAATTGAAAGCAATTCACAACTAGACGAATCAACAGAATTGATATTGGTATGATGTGTTATATCTCAAAGATACTCAAAATTGAAAGCAATTCACAACTTCTGGCCGTGTTTGATTCCGTTTTTTTTCGATGTGTTATATCTCAAAGATACTCAAAATTGAAAGCAATTCACAACGACGACTACAAAACGAAGATTTCAAACTTAGATGTGTTATATCTCAAAGATACTCAAAATTGAAAGCAATTCACAACATCTCCAAAAGTGAGAGAATCTTGAACATCGCTGTGTAATATCTCAAAGATACTCAAAATTGAAAGCAATTCACAACGTTTTCTGACTTGATGGGAAGCCATACAGCGCTGTGTAATATCTCAAAGATACTCAAAATTGAAAGCAATTCACAACAAAGAAGAACTGATGCAAAAAAAGCCGGTTGCTGTGTAATATCTCAAAGATACTCAAAATTGAAAGCAATTCACAACATCTGCTTTATCTGGTAATTCTACGCTTGAGCTGTGTAATATCTCAAAGATACTCAAAATTGAAAGCAATTCACAACGTGATGTATGCACCGGAGAAAATACTTGTTGCTGTGTAATATCTCAAAGATACTCAAAATTGAAAGTAAGTCACAACATCCTCAAAAGAATAATATTATTATCCCTCCAATCCAATCACCACAGGAAAATGGTCACTATACCCACCGATGAACCTTGACCCAGAATAAGTGCGAAAAGGATACTTGCCATTTTTATTGTCTTTGTTTCGGAGTCGGGGAGTGGTGTAGATTTCTGCACGGATATTTTTCACATTAAATCTTTCTTTAAGCGTTTTCTCGGTGAAAATAATCTGATCAAAAACCATCCCTTGTTTGTCGTGAAATGTAGAAAATTGATTTTTTTGAAACATTTCTTCGAAAGGATTGATTAACAATTGATTGTGCATTTTGTCGAAACATATTTTTTTAATAGCTTCGGAATCAGGGTTTTCATTAAAATCGCCCATCAAGACAATCGGTTCTCCTTTATCAAAAAGCGGCTCAAGTGTTTCCTTAAGTTTTTGAAAGATAAAATATCGTTGCTCTTTTTTGCTATCCCGATTCCTTTGGGAAGGCAGATGAAGAACAAAAACTTGAAACGTCTTACCGTCGGAGGATAGTTCTACTTGCAGAATATCTCGGGTGTGGTATTCCGAATTCTCACCCAGTGGAAATCGCAAGGTTTTGAAACTTAAAACAGAAAATTTCTCTTTATCATACAACATCGCTACGCTAAGTCCTCGCGAATCATTGGATTTTTCATAAATAATGCCGTATGAATGGAGTGGTGAGTTTTCATCGGTCAAATCTTCCAATACAGATTTCGACCCAATTTCGGCTAACCCGATGATGGAAGGCAACTGCCCATGATCTTCCTCAACAAATCGAAAGGCATTGGTGATTTTACGGATTTTTTGCTTGTACTTGTAGGCATCCCAGTTGCGGAGACCGGTAATAACATTGTCTGGAGAATCAGAATCGGGTGGAAAGAGATTTTCCACATTGTAAAACATCAGAAGTTTGGTACTCATCTTCTATCTTATCCTTGCCACTTTTTGCGGCGCATGTAGATGAATGTCACAACCACAATCAGAATCATCAATCCAATGGTATAATAATAACCATGCTTCTGGTGCAATTCCGGCATATTATCGAAGTTCATCCCATAAACACCGGCAATAAAAGTAATTGGTAAAAAGTAAACTGAATAGATTGCCAAAAGTTTCATCACCTGATTCGCTTTTTGGTCAGAAAGCGCCAAAAACATCGAGATGAGATTCACCGTTTGCGCATTCACATGGTCAAAGTCCGTGATCACGTCTTTCTGCTTATCCAGCAAGTCCATCACCTGCACATCTTCCAGTTCCAGAGTCCGGAATTTGGAAATCCATTCGCTGGAGATCGTTAGGATTCTGGTGTTCAGTCCCGATTTTCTTTTTAGTTTGTAAAGCCTCCGGATTTGATTGGTGTGGTTGGTCGTTTTCAGGAATATTTCGTTTTCCATCGCATCCATCACTTCCAGAAGGCTGTTGCTCTCGTCATCAAACGTCTTGATGATTTTCAAAGCCAAGCGCAAAGCAAGTTGATCTCTCGTGATATTCTCCGGATGGTCTTTTTTCAGTTCTTCAAAAACCTCGTTGATGCTCTTGCTTTTGGTTCTATGGGTCGTGATTATTAATTTTGGAAGCAGGAAGATGCCAAGTTTACTGCTGATGTCGCTAATGTTGTTCAGCGTTCGCTTTTCCAGATCGGTAGATTCGCGGGTCAGAAAAAACTTCACGCCATCCACTTCTTCATATTTCGGAAGGTGGTTTGGGTCTATCGTGTCCTCCAGCAAAAGAGAATTGATGTGGTAGCGCTCGTGTAGAAACTGCAGATCTTCCTCTGTAGGAGCAGTCACATCTATCCATTCCCAGTTGGCGGTTTTGTATTTCTGTTCAATTGGCATAGAGCAAAACTAATTAAAATCTTCATTATTTTCATATTTCAGGGGATTTAAATATTTGGGCAGCTATTTCCGCCTTCCACTCCCGCTTTTTTCTTTTTTTGTCAAAAAAGAAAAAGAGCTCCGTTCAAGTCGGGCTGCAGCTTCGCAATACTCAATATTGATCCTAATTTACAGGTTTTGTCAATCAATCAACATAATTTAAGTCTATATTTTAAAGCAATAAACTTTAACAATCAATAAAAATCTATGTAATAAATAAAATATTTACATTTGTCAAAATTTCTAAAACACACCAATGTTTAAAAGTGTAATCTCAGGCGTAGGTCATTACGTTCCTGAAAATATAGTAACCAACGACGATCTTTCTAAACTAATGACCACCAATGATGAGTGGATCACCGAGAGAACGGGCATCAAAGAAAGACGACACCGCAAAAACCGTGTAGATGCCGAAGAAACTACTTCTTTCTACGGGTTCAAAGCGTCAGAAATAGCGCTTAAAAATGCTGATCTTACAGCTCAGGATATCGATTATATTGTGTTCGCAACCTTATCTCCAGATTATTATTTTCCGGGTTCCGGCGTACTTTTGCAGGAATTATTAGGTTGTAATACAGTTGGAGCCTTGGATGTGAGAAATCAATGTTCAGGTTTTGTTTATGCGATGAGTGTTGCGGATGCCTTTATCAAATCTGGATTGTACAAAAATGTTTTGGTAGTAGGCGCAGAGATTCATTCCTTTGGATTGGATTTTTCTGATGCTGGCCGAGGCGTTTCTGTCATCTTCGGAGACGGAGCTGGAGCAGTGGTTTTATCAGCAAGCGAGGATGAAAATGCTAAAGGAATTCTTTCTGTGAATATGCATTCAGAAGGAAAATATGCCGAAGAACTTGCTGTGAAATTCCCTGGAACCAAATTAGGTTGGAGTGACAATCTTCTTAAAAATCCAGATTCTCTTACACCGGAAGATATCTATCCTGTGATGAATGGTAACTTCGTTTTCAAACACGCTGTTACGAGATTTCCGGAAACGATTTTGGAAGCGTTGGAAAAAGCAGGAAAAACGATTGATGATTTGGATTTACTCATTCCTCATCAGGCGAATATCAGAATTGCACAGTACGTTCAGCAATTATTGCATTTGCCAGACGAAAAAGTATTCGTGAATATTCAAAAATATGGAAACACAACCGCAGCATCTATTCCAATTGCTTTAAGCGAGGCAATTTTGGAAGGCAGAATGAAACGTGGCGACTTGGTTTGTATGTCGGCTTTCGGTAGTGGTTTCACTTGGGGAAGTGTCCTTTTTGAATATTAATTCAATTCTATCAAAAATAAAAAAAGCGCTATTCGGATTTCCAAATAGCGCTTTTTATTACTTATTGATTTGTTTGACGACTTTATCAGATAAAGCTTTTAGTTGCGTCATTTCTTCCAAACTCAGATTCATTGCTTTTGCCAATTCGATTGGGATGCAAGTCGCTTTTTCCTTAAGTTTCTTGCCATTTTCTGTGAGGTGAATTTTCACAACCCTTTCATCTTCTTTGCTACGTTTTCTCGTTAAAAGATTCTTCGATTCTAAACGTTTCAACAAAGGTGTCAAAGTTCCATTGTCGAGTTGCAAAAGTTCTCCAACTTGATTGACAGTCAAGTCATCCTTTTCCCAAAGCGCCATCATTGCAATATATTGTGGATAGGTCAAACCAATATTTTTAAGAATCGGACGATAACACTGCATTATTTCGCGATGTAAAACATAAACGGAAAAACAAAGTTGCTTGTCTAATTTTAGTAAATCTTCCATATTGAGTTTTAATTAATTTCCACATTCAAAGATAAATAATTTTGCTCCCTTTAGGGTTGGGGAAAATAATATTTAATCGTTGCTCACAGTCAATTTTACGTCGATGTTTCCTCTTGTTGCATTAGAATAAGGACAGATTTGATGTGCTTTCTCAATCAATTCCTGCGCTTGTTCCAAAGAAACGCCTGGAATGTTCGCGTGCAATTCAACTTCCAATCCAAAACCGCCGTTCTCGATTTGTCCGATTCCAACTTTTGCTGTAACCGTAGTTTCGCCAGTTTCGATTTTACCTTGTTTGATAACCAAGTTCAATGCGCTGTCAAAACAAGCTGAGTAACCCGCCGCAAAAAGCATTTCTGGATTTGCGTAATCGTCATTTGCACCACCTAAACCTTTTGGCATTCTTACTTCTAGATCAAGAATTCCGTTATCGCTTTTTACGTTTCCGTTTCTTCCTCCTGTGGCTGTAGCGCCAATGCTGTACAATGTTTTCATTTTTTTTATTGATTTAATTATTATTTGATGGTACAAATGTATGGTGTAAAATTATATTGTGCACAATATAAATTAAGATTTATTCTAAATCAAATATTGATGCAAACTATAAATAACTGATTAATTTAAAATCAGAACAATAAAAATAGCGGAATTGGAAGTTGAACTGTTATAAATATAATTGATTTGTAAATGGAATATTAGCTTAAAAATTAACCTCTTATCAGATATTTAAATATAATTTTAATTAATTGATAATTAGTTTGTTAATTGAATGATTGTTAGGGTTATCAAACAAAATTTCCATTTTGGCACGGAATTTACAACTACCACTCTTGTAAAATTTAAAATTTAAGAATATGAAATCTTTAAAGCAGTTAATATTAGGCGCAGGAATTTTGGCAGGAGGATTAATGTCTGCACAAAGTTCGGATATGACCAATATGTTGAAAGTTGGACTTATCGGAGGTGTTTCTACCGGTGGTAATACAGCGGCAAATCTTGGAGCGGATATCGCTTATCAAAATTTAGTTACGCCAGGTTTTGGTTTAGGTATCGCGACAGGTTACAACCATTATTTTGGAAAGAATAATACCGTAAGTGGTGTGAGAGTGGAGAATAACGACTTTGGTGTAGTTCCAGTTGCGGCGCTTTTCCGAGTTTACCCTAAACAAACTGGATTCTATTTCGGAGCTGATTTAGGTTACGGATTCATCGTTGGTGATGAGAAAGTTGCAGAAGGTTTTGCGACAGATAGACCAGATGGCGGTTTCTACATCAAACCAGAAATTGGTTACCACAACCGAGATTGGAACTTCTTTGCACAGTACAACAAAACATTTACTGGTAGCAAAGGTCAAATCGGAGACCAAGATTACAATGCTGGAGCAATTGGTGTAGGATTTAGCTACAATATTCCGTTAGGAAATTAATAAAATACTTACGACTTTTTAAGACGTAATTTTAATCAAACTATGATACATCAAAGCCTTCATTTCTTATGAAGGCTTTAATTTTTTAAAAAACTTATCATACATCAACTTTTATTTTGAATCATTCTAAGTAGATTTGCATCATTAAAATTATTTAAAAAAATGAAAAAAGTATTATTACTGGCTGTATTGGTAAGCGGATTAGCTTTCGGACAAACTAAAAAAGTAACAAGTTCAGATGTGCATTGGTGGGGTTATAAAATCGCAAAAACAGAAGCATCTTCTCACGATGGAACTGTGAATGTAAAATCTGGAAATCTTGTCCTTAAAAACGGAGCAGTTGTAGGCGGAGATTTTGTTTTGGATATGAAATCTATAAACGCAACAGACCTTTCCGGAGAATATCAAACCAAACTAAATGACCACTTGAAAAACGGTGATTTCTTCGAAGTTGAAAAATTCCCGACTGCGACTTACAAAATCACTTCTGTAAAGAAAAATACAAACAAAGATTACAACTTTGTAGTAAACGGAAACCTGACTGTGAAAGGAAAAACCAACGCAGTTTCTTTCCCTGCAAAAATCACTTCATCTAATGGTGTTGTGACTTTGGAATCTGATAAATTCTCTTTCGACAGACAAAAATTTGATGTGACTTACCAATCTGCAATGAAAGATGTAATGTTGAAGGATGATGTTGATATGAAAATCAAGGTGACAGTAAAATAATTTTTCACAAAATATATTTTTTAAGGAGCAGAATTTTTTCTGCTCTTTTTTTGTTATTAAATTTGAATCTCAAATCTCAAATCTCAAATCTCAAATCTCAAATTTTGAAGTTATACACAATAAGCGGTCTCGGCGCAGACGAAAAAGTTCTCGAGAAACTCACTTTCAATCCCGAAATAGAAATCGTTCATATTCCTTGGCTCATTCCGGATTTGGATGAGGATTTTCATCATTATGTTTCCAGAATGTCAGAATTCATAGATGATTCCGAAGATTTTTATCTGCTAGGCTATTCATTTGGAGGAATCATCGTTCAGGAAATTCACAAATTGAAACCTGCGAAAAAAATCGTGATTTTGGGAAGTATTCGTTGCGATGCAGAAAAGTCAAAACTCATCAAGGCTGGACAAAAAACCAATGCGCTCAAATACATTCCCGTGAGAGTTTTCAATGGCAATACGACTTTCTTTTATTCTTTTTTTAGAAAATTATTCGACCCGAAAAATCCCAAGCTTACGCAATATTTTCGTGTCAAAGATCCCTATTATCTCAAATGGTCAATGGACAAAGTCGCGCATTGGAAATTCGAAAAAATCCCAGATGTCATTCAGATTTTAGCAGACAAAGACATTGTTTTTCCTATCAAAAATTCCCAACCGGATTTTGTGATTAAAAATGCCACACACCTTTTCCCAGCCACCAAACCAAAAGAAGTTTCGCAGATCTTGAAAACAATTTTTGTTTAAATTAATATCAATTTTTCTTCACAGCATCCAGATCAATCGGTGGCCCAACATCGGTTTGATTGGCTTCAGATTCCTCTGGGAATTTTCCCGAAGCGATGGTTTTAAAATAAGATTCCATCTCATTGCTTCCCGGAAAGTGGATTGAAATCAATGATCCGGGATTGTTTTCGATGGGATTTGCAAATGTATGCGGTGTTCCTCTCGGAATGAAGGCCGCATCGCCCGTTTTTGCAGTGAAAATCTCATCCCCAATTTGAATCAGAAATTCCCCAGACAAAACAAAAAACACTTCTTCCTGAGTTTTGTGAATGTGGAGTGGCGGTCCGCCTTTTCGTTGTAGGGCATTTGGCATCGTGCTTCCCATTAGCAATTGCCCATCGGAATCCTTATTGGAAATCACGCAACGTAGCAAATCGCTTGTCATTGTTTTTTGAACGCCATCAAACCGACTTTCGTTGGCTCGGATTAGAAAACCTTTTTTCGGTGTGGTTCGCACCGTTTTGTTGCTCCAAAAGTTGAAACCTGCAAATGAAAAAGCAGGAATGGACAGCAAAGTTGCGGTAATAAAATTTCTTCTTTTCATAGAATTGAGATTTAATTTTTCGTTAGAAATATTTCTAGATTATGGGTGAAGTTTTATCAAAAAAATATCATTTTGATTACCAACCTTCAGGAATAATGTCCGTTGGAATGCTTCCGTTGGCACTGATGTAACCAAAGAAATCCTCCACTTTTTTTGGCGCAGGCGAACAAATCACTACCACAGTTCCCGGATTATTTTCAATAGGATTGAGGATTGTATGCAATGTTCCTCTCGGAATAAAAACCGTATCGCCCGTTTTTACTTTGAAATCTTTGCCTTCGAGATGCACGACAAATTCACCCGAAACAACGTAAATGGTTTCATCTTCATATTTGTGGATATGTGGTGGCGGACCGCCGATTCTTTCAAAAATTTTAGGCGTTGAGGTTTGGATAAACAAGCTTTCTTGCGTGTCCGTCGAAGAAACTTTACAATGCAAGAAAGCATCTTTTGGAGTGGTTAGCTTACCTCCAAAACGACTTTCTCCCGATTTTACAATGAAAGGTTTTTTTGTCAATTTGCTAACATTCGTTTTAATTTTGTCAAAATTAATTATGCCAGCAAAAGAAAGCGTTGGAATTGCCAGCAAAGCGGTTGCGATGAAGTTTTTTCTTTTCATAGTGTTGGGATTTGAGTTTTTAATTTTTCGTGAGAAATATTCCCAAGTGGTGGGTGACATTTTTCCAAAAATCTGTTGGAGGGATTGTGATGAATAATAGAATTTCTATCGTCCAGATTATAATTATCAAAAAGTACGGACTTTTTAAAATGCCTCTTTTGTATTTAATTTTTTCGATAATTAAAACAATTCCCGGAACTAAAAATGGAATCAAAACTGCTGTCAACAAACCTAAGCCAGGACTTATTTGATTGAGAATTCGAGACAATCCAGGATTTAAAACTATTAAGGTTGCCGCAATGATGAAAGCCACATGCCATCTTACATTTGATTTTTTGAACATCGCAATCAGATAAAAAGTCGAAAAAGAAGATATATCAACGAAGGCGATAAATGCGGATATTGCAGCATCAGATGGGAATTCGTCAAATTCTCTGATGAATTTTTCTTTGGTTAACAAAATAATGGTCAACACAAGAATCGGCGCGAGAAAATAACTCAATCTTCCCAATTGCCTGTGAAGCATAAACTTCTTGCGCATTATCAAAATTGGCTGGATAATGATCAAAATCAACCAACAAGTAAATGCCAGAAAATGAATGTGAATCAGATTTTTGAATTCACCGAGTCGTGGAAATTTACTCCAATACGAACTGTAAAATCCTGCAAGAGAAATGATTGTAACCAGCGAGAAGAATGCGATTAAAAATTTGTATTTCTTTTCCATCCTTATTTAATTTGAAAATTAAAATATCGAGATTTCAAGAAATGACAGAATAAAATTTGAGTTTTCATAATTTGATTTTTTTTCGATTTAATTTCTTCAGTTTTAGAATGTGAATTTGTAATATTTTCAATTGATTTTGTAAATTATTACAGATGTTGATTTTTTTAATTCGTAAAAAACTAGAATTTAAAGGTGAATATTGAAATTGATATTCAAAACTTATTGAAAAATAAATACTTATCTAATTTAAATAAAAAAAATAATTCGAAAATGAGTTAGGTTTATTTTTTCTTAAAAATTAATTAAATTTTAAATATTTTAAACTAAAAAATCCATAGTTGTTGGCTTTTTTATTGTTTTGAGAAATGTTTTTTCGATGTATTTTTCAATTATCAATTTATGAATTGCACAGACTTCAAAAATCAATTACTTTTACCGCAATCAATTTTTCTTAATGGAATCTATCAGTGTTTTTGACATCATAAAAATCGGAATCGGACCTTCTTCATCTCACACAATGGGACCTTGGAACGCCGCAAAAATGTTCTTGGATTTGGTCAAACGAAATCACACTTTGCAAGATGTGAAAGAAGTTTTTGTAGAATTCTTTGGCTCGCTGGCAAAAACAGGCGTTGGACACGGAACCGATATTGCAGGAATGCTCGGCCTTAGCGGAGAAAATTTCCGAACAATAGACACCAATAAGATTGATGAAAAAATTGATAAAATCAAATCAGAACAAAAAATAAATCTTGGTGGAGAAGTTTGGTTACCATTTATTTATGGACATCATTTAATCCTTAACAAAGAAAAATCACTCGATTTTCATCCAAACGGAATGATTTTCAAAGTGATTTTTGAAAATGGAGAAGAGTTCAGTCAGGATTATTATTCTGTTGGAGGTGGATTTGTTGCGACGAAGGAAGATAATTCTATGGAAGACCGTTGCGTTCGCACACTTTATCCTTGCCACCACGGTAGTGACATCCTGAAATACATCGATAAACTCAAGCTTGATAAAATCTCCGATTTGGTTTTCCAAAATGAAGAATCTTGGAGAACTCAGGAAGAAACTCGGCAAAAAGCTGTGGAAATTTGGGATAATATCAAAGATTGCGTTTATAAAAGCATCAACAAAAAAGGAATTCTTCCAGGTGGTTTGAACGTTACAAGACGTGCTTCGGAAATGAACGAAAAACTCCTCGGAACTCAGATTTACAAAAACAAAAATGAGTGGTTCGAAATGGTGAAAAATCAAGAGAAAACATTCAGTTCTGTGACCAAATGGGTTTCCTGTTTTGCGCTTGCTGTGAACGAGGAAAATGCATCATTCGGTAGAATTATTACGGCTCCAACCAATGGTGCAAGTGGCGTGATTCCAGCTGTTTTGATGTATTCGCAAGTTTTTACGGAGTTCAATTCGGAAGAAGATATTATCAGATTTCTTTTGGTTGCAGGAGAGATTGGGACATTGTTCAAAAAAAATGCGACTATTTCCGCAGCAATGGGCGGTTGCCAGGCAGAAGTTGGAGTTTCATCCGCAATGGCGGCGGCAGGACTTACTGAGATTTCTGGCGGAACACCAGCTCAGGTTTTAATGGCGGCCGAAATCGCAATGGAACATCACCTTGGTTTGACCTGTGACCCGATTGGTGGACTTGTCCAAATCCCTTGCATCGAACGTAATTCTATGGGTGCAATGAAGGCGATTACAGCCGCTTCATTAGCATTAGATGGCGACCCGACAAAAGCAAAAGTCTCATTGGACAGCGTTATAAAATCTATGTGGGAAACTGCTTTGGATATGAATTCAAAATATAAAGAAACATCTGAAGGTGGTTTGGCTGTGGCGGTTAACGTGGCGGAGTGTTAATGAAAATCTGACATCAAAAATGTCAGTCTGAGGTTCTCGAAGACATATGTAAATTTAAGCTCAGCTTTCCTATTAAATTATACTAATGTTGAATTCAATAATTTATCAGGTAAAATCCTTTGGATTTTGAATTTTTATAGTCTTCGAGAGCCTCAGACTGAGGGTTGACTAATTGAATTAGAAATATTATAATGTTCTAATTTCTAAAATCTAGCTTCTAATATCTATCTTCTCAATATTAATTTTCCGTAATAAATAATCCTTAAAAATACAGGCAGTTTGTTATCAAAAATAAAAAGTGTACCTTTGCACCAAATTATTAGACGATCTTTAAATGAATTTATTCACGGAATCCAATCTTAGCGCTGAAGTTCTTCAGGCGATTGGCGACCTCGGCTTCGTAGAGCCGACAGAAATCCAAAAACAGACTATTCCTTTTATCTCTACAGATACTCGCGATCTTATCGCACTTGCGGCAACAGGAACAGGCAAAACAGCAGCATTTTCGCTTCCGATTTTGGATATGATAGACGACAATAGTCGTAAAATCCAATTATTGGTGCTTTGCCCTACTAGAGAACTTTGCCTCCAGATTACCAAAGACATCAAAAATTACACGAAATACCTAAAAGACATCAAGACTACAGCAGTCTATGGTGGAAGTAGCATTATGGATCAAATCCGATCTTTGAGAGATAAACCGCAGATTATTGTGGGAACTCCAGGTCGTGTGATCGATATGATCGGAAGAAAAGCACTAGACTTTTCGGAAGTACAATGGGTGGTTTTGGATGAAGCTGACGAAATGTTATCAATGGGTTTCAAAGATGATTTGGAAACTATTCTTAGCGAAACACCAGAAACTAAACAAACTTTCTTGTTCTCTGCAACGATGAACAAAGAAGTTGAGCGTATTTCTAAAAACTATTTGACAAATCCACACAGAATTTCTGTAGGATCTATCAATGCGGTTAAGAAAAACATCAAGCACGAGTTTTATGTGGTTGGTTACAGACAGAAAAAAGAAGCTTTGAAACGATTGATCGATGCAAATCCAAATCAATATTCAATTATCTTTTGTAGAACAAGAATGGAAACTCAGGAGGTTGCAGACTTCTTGATGCAAAACGGATATGCAGCAGATGCACTTCACGGTGATCTTTCTCAAGCGCAGAGAGATACAGTAATGAAGAAATTCCGACTGAAAAACATCGATATTTTGGTGGCAACAGACGTTGCAGCCAGAGGATTGGATGTGGACTCTTTGACGCACGTGATCCATTTCTCTTTACCAGATGATCCGGAAGTATTCGTTCACAGAAGTGGAAGAACTGGACGTGCGGGTAAAGATGGTATTTCTATGACCTTGGCAAAACCTGAGGAAAGTAGAAAAATGAAGCAGATTAAATCTGAGACCAAAATCGAAATGGTAGAGAAGAAAATCCCTACCGGAAAAGAAATTATCAAAGCTCAAGTAGAAGGTGTTTTCGAAAAACTATTGACGGAGCACGTAGATGTAATTGATTTTGATGAGAGCTTGATCCCGGATCTTTCTGCTTTCACAAAAGAGCAGTTGGTGAGCCAGTTGTTGCAATTTCAATTAAAAGAAATGGCGACTTACTATCAGAATAGCAATGATCTTGCAGATCAGAAATTCGGTAGTAGAGACGACAAGCCTAGCAGAAGAGATAGAGACAGAGACAGCAGAGATGGTAGAGGAGGACGCGACAGAGATGGCGGATCTTTCCGCGACAGAGATCGTGGAGGCGACAGAAATGCAAGCAGAGACCGCAAGCCAAGACGCAGCAATGAGGATATGGTAAGATTCTTCTTCAACCTTGGGAAAAAAGACCAATTGAAGAAAGTAGATATGCTGGAAATCATCAACAAAGCGACTTCTAAATCGAAAAAAAGAGCAGATATCGGAAATATCGAGATCTTGGAAAAATTCAGCTTTTTCGAAATTGAAAAGTCTTTCAAAAATGAAGTAATGGATGGATTGACTAGTATGAAGTTTCGGGGAAAAGAAATGAGAGCCGAAGTTGCTAATTAATCAATAATTTGGATTTATCATTCAAAATAAATTATGTAAAAACCTGCTAATCAGCAGGTTTTTACTGTTTTTAATCTTAATGATTATTTAACATAAAAATTTCCGTTGCCTTTTGTTTTTTAGTCATATTTGCACAAATTAAACAAAAATAATGGGAATAGGTAATATTTTCAGAGCATTTCAGCCGAAAGATAAAATCTTTTTTGATCTGTTTCTTAGTGTAGCAGAGAACTTAGTAGAGATGTCAAAAACTTTTCACGACGGTTTGCTGGAGTTTGATATCAATGATGAAACATTGTTGAATCAAATGAGCGATTACGAGCACAAGTTGGATGATTTGACGCACGAGATCTTCGTACAATTGGGGGAGAACTTCATCACGCCTTTCGACAGAGAAGATATCAACTATCTAGCAACAGGTTTGGATGATATTGCAGATTATATCTATGCTTCGGCAAAATA
The DNA here is from genome assembly GCF_004365655.1 of Epilithonimonas xixisoli. Classification (GTDB taxonomy): domain Bacteria; phylum Bacteroidota; class Bacteroidia; order Flavobacteriales; family Weeksellaceae; genus Epilithonimonas; species Epilithonimonas xixisoli. The sequence continues at coordinate 333,401 of NZ_SOEO01000001.1, forward strand.
TATTTATCTTTATAAAGCAGGAGAGAATAAGGCTTATTCTGAGTTTTCTTTGCTAATCCACAAGTCTTGTATCGAAATTAAAAAAGCATTAGAAAATCTGAAAGACTTCAAAAATCCGGATGAGGTAAGAGAATCTTGTATCAAGATTAATTCTTATGAAAATATCGCAGATGATGTTTTGAGTCAATCTATCGTGAAATTGTTCGAAACTAATGATGCTATTTTGATTATCAAACAAAAATCAATCCTTGATTATCTGGAAATTGTGACGGATAAGGCAGAAGATGTTGCCAACACAATGGAAAGTATCGTTATCAAGTACGCATAAATTAGATTTTCTAAAAACAAAACGAATGGATTTTCCAGTTCTACTTATTATTATTATCGCATTGGCGTTAATATTTGATTATATCAATGGATTTCATGATGCGGCCAATTCTATCGCAACTATTGTATCCACAAAGGTTCTTACGCCGTTTCAGGCGGTTCTATGGGCTGCAGTATGGAACTTTGCAGCTTTTTTTATCGCTATGTACATCATTGGCGAGTTCAAGATTGGTAATACCATTGCGAAGACCGTCAACGAAAACTTTATTAATCTGGAGGTGATTTTAGCAGGTCTAGTAGCAGCAATTGCTTGGAATCTTTTAACCTGGTGGTTTGGGATTCCGTCCTCGTCTTCTCACACTTTGATTGGTGGTTTCATAGGGGCAGCACTGATGCATGCTTTGCGTTTGGACTACATCGAGATCAAGGCTTTGCATCCTGATTATTCCTTTTTCGAAACGCTGACTCAGTCTTTCAAACAGCTATTTACACAGGATGTGGTGAAATTCAAAGTTGTAATTCCTATCTTCCTATTCATTTTTATGGCACCGTTTATTGGGATGTGTATCTCGATTATTATTACCATCATCATTGTGCATTTGTATAAAAAATCGAATCCGCATAAGGCAGAAAGACAGTTTAAAAAAATGCAGTTGGTTTCCTCGGCTTTATTCAGTTTGGGACACGGATTAAATGATGCGCAGAAAGTAATGGGAATTATTGGAGCGGCTGTAATCTACTACCACGTGAATATCGTTCAGGATAATTACGCTACGATGGCGGCAGCAGAAAGATTCAATTATTTCACAGAGCATTATCTTTGGGTTCCATTGGTTTCCTTCCTGGCAATTGCATTGGGAACGATGAGTGGTGGTTGGAAAATCATCAAAACAATGGGAACTAGAATTACCAAAGTAACGCCATTGGAAGGTGTGAGTGCCGAAACTGCGGGAGCAATTACTTTGTTCATCACAGACCATTTTGGGATTCCGGTTTCTACAACGCATACCGTTACAGGATCCATCATTGGAGTTGGTTTGACGAAAAGAGTTTCTGCCGTAAGATGGGGCGTTACAGTCAGTCTTCTATGGGCTTGGATACTTACAATTCCGATTAGTGCTATTGTAGCTGGGATTACTTATTTGGTAGTCACAATGGTGCTTTAAATAATAATATTTTTTTATACAGAAAGCTTTCCAAATTTGGGAAGCTTTTTTTTATTAAAATTAATATGAATGACAAAACAAGAGCACTAAATCTTGGTGAAACATTACTAAAAAACGTATTTTTGCCACAAACAAGTTTTTAAATGGAATTTTTAGATCAGTATCAGAAAATTGTAGCAGAAGCTATCGAAAAACATACTTTTACCAACAAGCCAGACGAGTTGTACCATCCGATGAATTATATCATTTCGCACGGTGGGAAAAGGCTTCGTCCGATAATGGTTTTGATGGCTTGTGATCTTTTCAAAGGCGATTTGCAAAAAGCTTTGAAACCATCTTTGGCAATCGAGTTTTTCCACAATTTCACATTGATCCACGACGATATTATGGATGAAGCGCCATTGAGGAGAAACAAACCGACGATTCACACCCTTCACGGGATCAATGTTGGGATTCTTTCCGGAGATGCTCTTTTGATTAAAGCGTATCAGTTTTTTGAAGATCTGGAGCCTGAATTGTTTAAAAAATGCATCAAAATATTTTCTGAAACAGGAGCCGTACTTTGCGAAGGTCAGCAGCTGGATATCAATTTTGAAAATATGACGAATGTGACTTATGATGATTATATTCAAATGATCACTTCGAAGACAGGCGTTCTTAGCGCGTCATCTTTCCAAATTGGAGCCTTGATTGCTGGCGCGTCCGAAGAAGATGCAGAAGCAATGTACAACTTCGGGAAACACATCGGAATTGCGTTCCAGATTATGGATGATTACTTGGATGTTTTTGGAAATCAGGAACAATTCGGTAAGAAACACGCAGGTGATATTTATGAAAATAAGAAAACCATTCTTTATCTTTTGGCCCTTGAGCACGCCAATGCAGAGGAATTATCTGAGCTTAATTACTGGTACTCTAAAAAAACAGACAATGTTGACAAAGTTTACAGCGTAGAAAAAATCTTCCGAAGAACAAAAGTAGATGACAAAGTTCTAAGACTCATCCAAAAACACAACGAAATTGGACAGTCTTATCTCGATAAAATCAATCTTTCTGATGAGGAAAAATTACCTTTCCGAGAACTGGCAAATTACCTTTTGAGAAGAGAAAGCTAAGAAAATATAAAACTGTAAAATCGTAGAATCGATTGTTGCTTTAAAAACAGTTTTACGAATCAACAAATCAACAGTTCAACAAAAAACAAAGATGAAATTCAGGACAGAAGTAGAGATTAATGAAAGTGGGAAAAAAATAGGAATTGAAGATTGCATATTTTCCATTGGTTCTTGTTTTGCGACAGAGATGCACGAGAAATTTTCTGAAGGTCAAATCCAGTCTTTGAACAATCCGTTTGGGACGATTTTCAATCCGTATTCCATTAATAATGCCATTCAGCAGATCTATGATGCGAAGGAATATCACGAAAACGATTTGATTTTGGCTAATGAAAATTACATCAGCCTCGATCATCATTCCTCTTTCGATTCCCGATTTGCAAATCAATCGCTGGAAAAAATTAATAAAAATATTGAGGAAGCCAATCAGTTTTTGCAGAACACAAGTTTCGTCATTATCACATTTGGAACATCTTATATTTATGAATTCCTTCCGAAGAAAAAGTTGGTTGCCAATTGCCACAAGATTCCACAGAAGTTTTTTGATAAACGATTTTTATCAAATCAGGAACTGACGGAATCCATTAATAAAACAATTGATACGCTGAAAGATATTTGTAAAAAAGATGTTCAAATTCTGTTTACAGTTTCGCCGGTTCGTCATACAAAAGATGGCATTGTTGAAAATCAATTGAGCAAATCAAAATTGATAACAGCCATCCACGAATCAATTTGGGGAAAAGAAAATTGCCATTATCTTCCGATTTATGAATTGATGATGGATGATCTTCGCGATTACAGATTTTACAAAGAAGATATGATTCACCCGAATTCTCAAGCTGTTCAGTACATCTGGGAAAAGTTTGGAAATGCGTATTTTACTGATGTAACTAAGGTTTTCATTAATGAAAATAATAAAATCCTAACCGCTCTGAATCACAGAACCAATGACGACAAGAATCCAAAATATCAAGAATTTTTGGACAAAATCAATCAAAAAATGATTGAACAACAAAAGAAAGTTAAGCACAAAATTTTCAGCTAATTGCTTTTGGCTGATTGCTATTAGCTATTTGCCAATCGCCAATCGCAACACATTATGATAGACACTCACACTCATTTATACTCCGAACAATTCGATGAAGACCGCACAGAGATGATTCAGCGGGCTTTGGACAAAGGCGTAGAGAAATTCTTTCTTCCCGCAATTGACTCCGAAACACATCAGAAAATGCTCCTTCTGGAAACGGAATATCCAGGCAAGATATTCTCGATGATGGGATTGCATCCTTGTTCTGTTCAACCAGAGACTTGGGAAAATGAATTACGGATTGCGAGAAATTATCTTGACCAAAGAGATTTTGTAGCGATTGGAGAAATCGGGATTGATTTGTATTGGGATAAATCCACTTTGGATATTCAAGTCAAAGCTTTTGAACACCAGATTGATTGGGCGATAGAAAAAGATCTTCCAATTGTGATTCACACCAGAGAAAGTTTTGATGAGACTTTTGAAGTTTTGGAAAGAAAAAAACATCCAAAATTGCGTGGAATTTTCCATTGTTTTTCTGGAAACTTGGAGCAAGCCCAACACGCAATCGATCTCAATTTCATCTTAGGAATCGGTGGTGTAGTGACATTCAAAAATGGGAAAATAGATCAGTTTTTGAATGAAATTCCATTAGATAAAATTGTTCTTGAAACAGATTCGCCATATCTCGCTCCAGTTCCTTTCCGAGGGAAGCGTAACGAAAGTTCTTATGTAGAATTAGTCGCTGGAAAGTTGGTTGATATTTATAAAACAGATTTTTCTGAGATTGATAGAATCACGACTGAGAATGCTTTGAAGTTATTCGGAATTTAATTAACGATAATCTGAAGATAGAGACTTAAAAAATCTTATCAAAATTATAATGTAATTGAAATGAGGAAATTTTTATTTTTATTAGTTTTAATATATAACTTTTGTTTTTCTCAACAAAGAAATCAGCCATTAGAAATTAAATCTAATACAGATTTTACACATAAAACAGGCGTAAAATTTCCAAAGGAATGGAATGGTTTTAAAAGAGATAGATTGGTGTCTTATGACACAAACAATTATAATATCGGTGCAACATACTATTTTAAGGCCAATAAAAAAGTCACAAATATTAGCATCTATATTTATCCTGCTGAAGTTTCTAATGAAAATCTGAGAGACCAATTCTTGTCTTTTAAAACAATTGTCAATAGAAATGCTACAAATCATCCAGAAATTTCTCCTGAGTTCGTAATATTAAAATCTGAAAAAGTAATTGTGAACGGAGTAAAATCATATTTCGATTACAACATTATTGTTCCAGACTTTATGAAGGGGCAAAAGGATCAAAACAATAAATCACTATTTTCTGTTTATGATTGCGGAAAATGGAATGTTAAGTTTAGAGTTAGTGTAGAAAATGGAGATTTTGAGAGAGTAAAACAATTAGAAAATGCTTTGATGGTTTCTTTTGAACCAATTATAATTGCAGAGAAATATCTACTTGAGAGTGGTGAAAATGCTAAAATTCTTGTTTCAAAAACTGCGCAAAGAGATTCTTTAATGCTAAAATCTACAATCGAAGAAGCAGAAACTAAAAAAGAATGGCTGAATACTAATAAAAGTGTAGCGGAATTATCTTCTGGTTTTAGTGATTTCGAGATTGAATCTTCTATCGATGCAATTCAACAAAAACTCAAGTTTTATAATGAGAACAAGGATAAAATTACAGGAAGTGAGGAAACAAAAAAATATTTTGATAATCTTCAAAAAATTATTGACAACGGATTTTTGAAAGATTTTATATACTCGCAAACCTTCGGTGTCGTTATTTATCCAGAGGGCGAAAATCGGAAAAGTCTTTTTAATGATTTCATAAATCAAAATAATATTCCGGAAGATATTATTGAATTGATGTATAAAATTTATTATTAGGACTTGAAATTTCAAGATTTTTAAATTTGTTATTTTAATCAAAACAAAAAAATCAACCCCTTCAGAGTTCGAAACTCTGATGGGGTTTTTGTTGAAAATGGTTCTATCAAAATACAAATGTGAATATTGTGCAGAACCGCAGCCCGACTTGAGTGGACTCTTCGAGAACCTCAGAGTGACAATTGGAACGGAAGGCGGAAATAGCAGCCCAAATAATTCTAAAAAACAAAAACCGGAAATGACTTCCGGTTTTCTTTTATTTTTTTCTAAAGATATTACTTTTATTCTTAGGTTTTTCAGAACGTTGACCCGATGGTTTTGGTCTCGGATTGAAAGGCTTATTGTTGCTGTCTCTCTTCTGTTCCACCAAATTATCAGTGTGGTATGGATGATCTTTCACAACTGGAATTTTCTTTCCAATCAGTTTTTCTGTGTTGCGAAGATTCGCAAGATCCAAACCATCTACGAAGGAGAAAGAAGTTCCATCGGAGCCAGCTCTACCAGTTCTTCCGATTCTGTGAACGTAAGTTTCTGAAACGTCTGACAATTCGAAGTTTACAACGTATTTCAATTCATCGATGTCAATTCCTCTCGCCGCAATATCTGTCGCCACCAAGACTCTTGTTTTCTTGGATTTGAAGTTTGATAATGCGTTTTGTCTTGCATTTTGAGACTTATTTCCGTGAATTGCCTCAGCAGAAATTTTGAATTGATGCAGCTTTCTGGCGATTTTGTCTGCACCATGTTTCGTTCTGGAAAATACCAATACTTGATCCAATTTCGGATCTTCCAAAAGGTGAACCAAAAGATCAGCTTTATTAGAATTATCAACAAAATAAATACTTTGCTGAATGGTGTCTGCTGTAGAAGAAACTGGCGCAACTTCTACTCTCACAGGATTTACCAAAATCTCTGAAGCCAGTTTTGCGATTTCTTTCGGCATTGTGGCAGAGAAGAAAAGGTTTTGTCTTTTGACAGGAATTATTTTCACGATTTTCTTCACATCGTGTACAAATCCCATATCTAGCATTCTGTCTGCCTCGTCTAAAACGAAGATTTCCAGATGATGAAGTTTTACGATTCCTTGCGAGATAAAATCCAACAATCTTCCTGGTGTTGCGATCAAAATATCAACGCCTCTTTTCAGTTGTTGCTCTTGGGCGTGTTGTTTTACACCACCGAAAACCACAAGTGATTTTAATTTAAGATGTTTTCCGTAAGCTTGGAAATTTTCTTCGATTTGGATTGCCAATTCTCTGGTTGGCGTTAGAATCAAAGCTTTAATTTGATTTCTATGAGAGTCTTTTTCGGAAAGGTTTTGTAAAATAGGAATTGCAAATGCTGCCGTTTTTCCTGTTCCTGTTTGTGCGCTTCCCAAAAGATCTTTTTTTTGTAGGATAGATGGGATTGCTTTTTCTTGTATCGGTGTTGGCTGTTCGTAGCCTTGTGCTTTTAATGCGTCTAATATTGGCTTAATTAAGCCTAATTCTTCGAAATTCAAATGTAAAATGTTTTAATGTAAATAAAGTAAAAATTCCTCCGTGATATTAGGAGGAATTAATATGTTGCAAAGATAGCCTATTTAAAATAAAGTCGAGATTAAGTCTTATTTAACTTTTTCCCACTTCTGATTTTTCTTCAGCTCGTCTATGTATGAGTAAAGTGTTTGTAATTTTTTTGGATGTTCTCCTGCAGAAAGTTTTATTTCTTTCTTAGTTCCATCTGCGAAGAAAACTCTGAGATAAACTTTGGAAGCGTCCATTATTTGTTTATCAATATAGCTGTCTTTCAGTGTTTTCACATTGGCTTCGTCTGCAAGTAATACCAATTTTTGATAATCTTCTTTGCTAATCACTGCTTGGAAAGTTCCTTCTCTCGGTTTGCTAAAATCATCTTTGGACCCACCTTCTGAAAAGTTAAAACGCTCTGCTTCCAAAATTGCATTTCGGTTAGAATCTATTGTGATTTTATACGTCGGACAAAATCCGAAACAAGGTCCAACTTCGTATTCAATTTTCGAATAATTTGAAGTTTGAGAAGTAGCGCATGACATTAATCCTAGGAAAACCATTAAACTGAATAAATATTTCATCGTATTTTTTTGTGTTAAGACTTTCAATAATTGTTCCGAAAATTATCCGTGCAGTTTTTTCCAAATCGCATCTTTCAATTCCTGAAGACCTTCACCTGTGACGCCAGAGAAAAATAGAGGTTGTCTGTTTTCCGGAAATTCTGCTGCGATTTCTTTCTTAAGTTCATCATCAAGCAAATCAGCTTTTGAAACGGATAGTATGAAATCTTTGTCCACCAATTCTGGATTATATTCTTTCAATTCATTCTCCAAAATCTTATATTCCTGAAAATGATCTTCGGAATCTGCCGGAATTAAAAATAATAAAATTGAGTTTCTCTCGATATGTCTCAGGAATCTGTGTCCCAATCCTTTTCCTTCTGCCGCACCTTCTATAATTCCGGGAATATCTGCCATTACAAAAGATTTGTAATTTCTCCATTCCACGATTCCAAGATTTGGAGTCAAGGTTGTAAAAGCGTAATCTGCAATCTTGGGTCTCGCTGCTGAAACAGATGATAGAAGTGTAGATTTTCCAGCATTTGGGAAACCAACCAATCCAACATCAGCCAAAAGCTTCAGTTCGAAAATAATGTAACCTTCTTGCCCATCCATTCCAGGTTGTGCAAATCTCGGTGTTTGGTTGGTCGCAGATTTGAAAAATTCATTTCCTCTTCCACCTTTTCCACCTTCCATTAGGATGATTTCTTGCCCGTCTTCCAAGATTTCTCCAACGATTTCACCTTCTTCATTTTTGGCAATGGTTCCCAATGGTACATTGATGTAAACATCTTCACCATAAGCACCAGTCAACTGGTTTTTGGCACCATTTTGACCTCGTTCTGCTTTCACGTGACGTGTGTATCTCAGGGGAAGAAGTGTCCATTCGTGAGCGTTTCCTTTCATAATCACGTGTCCACCACGTCCACCATCGCCACCATCTGGGCCACCTTTTGGGATGTATTTTTCTCTACGAAGGTGAGCCGATCCAGCACCGCCGTGACCGCTTTTACAGTGGATTTTTACGTAATCTACGAAATTTGACATAATTTTGGTTTAATATTTAACGTTCAAAGTTTCAACCTTGAATATTGAACTTTGAACCTTGAATCAAAAATTTATTTTTGAATTTTTTCTACTTCAGCGAATAGTTTTTCAGAGATTTCGGAGATGTCGCCAATGCCGTCCACTTCTGCGTATTTGCCTTGTTTCTTGTATAATTCTGCAACTTCTGCAGTTTTTGTATAATATTCTACAATTCTGTTTCGGATGATTTCCTCATTAGAATCGTCTGTTCTACCGCTGGTTTCACCTCTTTTCAGAAGTCTTTCTACCAATACAGCATCATCTACAATCAATGATAGACAAACACTGATTTCAGAATTTAATTCTTCTTTCACGATGGTTTCCAAAGCTTCGGTTTGAGTCGCTGTTCTTGGGAATCCGTCAAAAATAAATCCATTGCTTTCTGTTGGTTTTCTCAGTTCGTCAATCAGCATATCGATAGTCACTTGGTCTGGAACCAATTGACCTTTGTCGATGTATGATTTTGCTAATTTTCCAAGTTCGGTATCATTTTTCATATTAAAACGAAAAAGATCTCCAGTCGAAATTTGTTTCAGATTAAACTTCTCGATAAGATGCTGAGCTTGGGTTCCTTTTCCACTTCCTGGAGGGCCAAAGAGAACAATGTTTATCATAGTCTTGAGGGGCTTTTAGCAAATTGCTTTTGGCTTTTTGCTCTTGAGCAATTTTAGTTAATATTTACTTTTTATTTAGATATAATTTCAAAAGCCAATAGCCAGAAGCTAAAAGCTAATAGCATTTTTTAATGATTGATTCTTCCTTCCTCCAATTGATAAAGATCTGGTAGGTTTCTTCCCAATTCGTCGTAATCCAAACCGTAGCCTAGAACAAACTTATTCGGGATTTCTTTTGCAACATAATCCACAATGAAATCTTTTTTGAAAACATCTGGTTTCAATAGCAAAGAAGCAACTTTCAAAGACTTAGGACGTTGTGTATTTTTGAAATATTCGAAAAGATTTTCTAATGTATTTCCGGTATCCACGATGTCCTCCATTAGAATAATGTGGCGATCTACAACATCTTTCGTAAGATCCATTTTTTTGTAAATAATTCCAGTAGATTGTGTTCCGGAATAAGAACTTACCTGCAAAAATGCGATTTCACATTTCCCAGGATAATATTTTAAAAAATCTGAGAAAAACATAATCACACCATTCAAGACACCTACAAAAATAGGCGTTTCGTCTTTGTAATCTTCGTAAACTCTCAGTGCTAATTTTTTTATAATTTCCTGAATTTCATCGTGTTTCAGGTAGGGTACGAAACTTTTGTCGTGAATTTGTACAGATTCCATAAGTATATCAAAGTGCAAAAGTAAGATTTTTCAGCCAAACTGCCATTTTTCTTTTATGAAGCTTTTTCTGAATCGGGTAATACAATTTAATTATCTATATTTGCGTTACGTTTCTGAAAAAGAATAATTATGTTCAAATCGCTTTTCCACTGGAAAGTATTACTTAATATCGTTTTAGCAATGGCGTTTTTCGCCGGTTTGGTTTGGCTTACATTCCGATGGTTGGAGTTTCATACCAATCACGGAGAGGAAGTTCCTGTGCCTAATGTCGTGAATATGACCATTCACCAAGCCATCAAAGTTCTGGACGACTCTGGTTTGGAATATGAAGTTGACAGTTTTAAATATGACCCAAAATTTCGTCCGTTTCAAGTTTTGGCAGTTTTTCCTGCACCTGGAGCGAATGTGAAAAATGGTAGAGTTATTAATGTTAAAGTTAATCCAAGAACTTGGGCAAAAGTTGGTATTCCTGATATTATTGATAGATATAAAGGTTTGGCTTTTAATCAATTAAATCTTGTAGGTTTGAAAGTTGGTGATACATTGTATGAGCCAAGTATTCAGAGAGATGCAGTTCTTAGAATTTTGTATAATGGAACCAGCGTAAAGCCGGGAACTCAAATTCCTAGATTTTCTTCTGTAGATCTTGTGATTGGATCTGGACCACTTAGAAATGTGGCTATTCCGAATTTGGTGGGAAGAACTGTCCAAGAAGCTAGAAAAATAATCGCTCAAGCCTTATTTGAAGTTGGAATCGTGGATCACGAAGATGGCGGAAAAGATGAGTCTGATATTATTTATTATCAAGATCCGGAATTTGGTTCATTGAGAGATCAGGGAATGCAAATCGATCTCTGGGCAAGTAAAAAAACGCCAGCCGAATTGCAAAACAAAATTAGACAATTGGATGATATGTACCGACCGAAAATCGATACGACATTGGCGCCAATTCAGTATAATGAAGTTCCGTCGCCAACGATTGAACAGAAACCTGTAGTTGCAAAACCGCCAGTTTCTACAAATCCATCAACATCTGGAACTACAACAACGCCGAAACCAAAACCAACCACCACACAGCCTGCGACTACTTCGACGCCTGTGAAACAAAATACAGCCACGCCAACATCTACAAAACCTGTAGATAAGCCTAAGCCAAAAAAAGTGATCATTGAATAAAAACAAATAAAAAAGGCTTCGACAATTGTTGAAGCCTTTTAAAATTAATATATGCTGGACGAGACCGAAGATTTCCTAGAAGATGAATTTACAAATGACGATCATTCTGCTGATGAAGAAAACAGTGGACTTTTCGAGCATCTCAAAATCACCGTAGATAAAAAGCAAGAGCCACTCAGGATTGATAAATTTTTGCTCTTATTTCGCCAAAATACTTCTCGAAACAAAATCTCAGAAACTTGCAGAGCCGGAAACGTAATTGTGAACGGAAATCCCGTAAAACAAAATTACAAAGTAAAGCCAAGTGATGTGATTAGCGTTCTTTTGGCGCATCCACCAAGAGAAAATGTCATCATCCCACAAGATATTCCGATTAATATCGTTTATGAAGATAATGATTTGATTATTGTGGACAAAGATCCTGGAATGGTGGTTCATCCGGGCTTTGGGAATTGGGATGGAACCTTGATTAATGCATTAGCGTTTCATTTTGCAAAAGATCCAAATTATAATTCAGATTTGGATAGAGTAGGATTGGTTCATAGGATTGATAAAGATACTTCAGGATTATTGGTAATAGCCAAGACGGAATTTGCGCTGAGTTTTTTGGCAAAGCAATTTTTTGATCGTACAACCAAACGTCTCTATTGGGCTTTCGTTTGGGGAAATGTAAAAGAAGATACAGGAACAGTCACTGGCCATATCGGCAGACATCCAAAAAACAGAATGCAGATGTACACCTATGAAGACGGAAGTCACGGAAAACACGCTGTAACGCATTACAAAGTTTTGGAGCGTTTCCGCTATATGACTTGGATAGAATGTAAATTGGAAACTGGAAGAACGCATCAGATCAGAGCTCATCTGAAACACATTGGTCATACTTTGTTTAATGATGCCCGGTATGAAGGAAATATTATAATGAGAGGCGTGAATTTGCCTAAGTACAAGCAATTTGTGCAAAATGTTTTTGAAGTTTTGCCAAGACACGCTTTGCACGCACACACTTTAGGATTTATCCACCCGACCACAAAAGAAGAAATGTATTTTGAAAGTCCAATGCCAAAAGATATGCAAGATGCATCCGAACGTTGGAGAAAATACCTCGATAATAACTAGAGTTTTATATATTTGCACTGTGAAGAAAAATTACAAATTCTATAAAATATTTTTGCTGTTGATTGCCGTTTTTTCTATTGAAGCAAAAGCTCAAGAGACATTGCCATTTTATCAGCAATACCTTTTGGATGGCGATTTCTTGTTCAATCCAGCGTTGTTGGGAAAGACAGATGATGTGGTGCTAAATCTCAATTACCAAAAACAATTTTCACAACTTAGTGAGTCACCGAATGTACAATCTATCGGTTTGCATGCCAACATATTTGACAGAGTTGGAGCTGGGATTTCATTTTTCAGAGATCAGAACGGCCCCATTTCCTCCAATGGATTGATGTTGGGAGCGTCGTATTTTGTTCCATTGAGCGATGAGGAAGACCGTCAGGATCAATTCTCATTCGGGATTGGAACCAATCTGTATAATATGAATATCGATTACACCCAGGTCAATGCCGCACAGCCTGGTGATCAGACTTTGGGAGAAAATACCAACGATATTTTCATTGCTTATGCCAATTTGGGAGCTGCTGTAAAGTATCAACGTTTCTTCGCTGGGATTTCCGTTGTGGATATTCCTTTGAGCAATGATTTGCCTATAATCAATGGAATAGAGCCTTCGCCCACAAAGTTTTATGCAAACTTAGGTTACGACTGGCATTTCACAGAAGGGATATTTCTGACGCCGTCTTTTATGATGAATCTCAATACCAATTCGTCAAGAATAATGGATTATAATTTAATGGCAACCGCTTTTGGAGAGACAAATAATATTTCTGCCGGAATTAGTTTCCGAAGTGCAAAAAGTGCCGTTGGAAGCCAGAATCTTGGAATGTCACCCATCATCAAAGGTCGAGTAGGAAACTTTACATTTGGTGGTGTTTACAACTTTGGTGTTTCAGAGTTGACGGAGACTTTTGGAAACAGTTTTATGTTATCGATCGGATTCAATATCGAAAATTTCATCAACACAAGAGGTTTCCGATACAGATAGTTTATAAATGGTAATTGATAAGTCATAAATGATTGTCATTCATCAATTATCATTCATCATTTATAATTATTTTGATTTATCTTCACATTCCTTTTTGCAAGCAGAAATGTAGCTATTGTAATTTTCATTTTTCGACTTCTTTTAGTTTGAAGGATGAGATGCTTTTGGCAATAAAAAAAGAGATTGGTTTAAGACATCAAGAACTCGAAAACAAAACTCTCAAATCCCTTTATTTCGGAGGAGGAACGCCTTCAGTTCTTAGTGTTGACGAAATCAAATCTTTATTAGATGAATTTCAAAAATATTTCATTTTTGATGAGAATATTGAAATCACTTTGGAATCAAATCCTGATGATCTCAATAAAAATTTCCTCAAAGACTTATCCCAAACAGAGATCAATCGATTGTCCATCGGGACGCAAAGTTTTTTTGATGAAGATTTGAAATTAATGAATCGTGCCCACAACGCTTCCGAAGCTGAAAGTTCAATTAAAAGAGCTCAGGATTTTGGATTGGAAAATATCAGCATCGATTTGATTTACGGCTCACCAACTTCAAACTTCGAAATCTGGAAAGAAAATCTCAACAAAACTATTGAATTACAAGTTCCTCACGTTTCATCTTATGCTCTGACTGTTGAACCAAAAACAGCTTTGGAAAAATGGATTGAAAATGGAAAAGTAAGTTCTCCTGAGGAAGCAGAACAGAATCAAGAATTCCATTATATGTCTGATTTTCTGAAAGATAATGGATTCGACCATTATGAGATTTCAAATTTTGGAAAACCAGGTTTTCATTCCAAGCATAATTCTGCATATTGGAAATCTGAACCTTATCTGGGAATTGGTCCATCCGCGCATTCTTACAACGGACATCTTGAGAGAAGTTGGAATATCGCCAATAATCCAATTTATATCAAGAATCTAAACCAAAATATTCTCCCAAAAGAAACCGAAATCCTTTCTGAAAAAGACAGATTTAATGAAATGATGATGATTGGTTTAAGGACAATTTGGGGCGTTGATTTGGAAAAAATCAATCAAAATTTTTCTTCAGAAATAATTGATTATCTCAATCAAGAAATAAAAAATAAATTAGAATCCAGAATTCTCAAAATCGAAAATAATTATCTCAAAATTCCCGAAAAACATTGGTTTTTAGCAGATGGAATTGCGAGTGATTTATTTATGGTTTAAACGTTGCAAATATGCAACGTGATTTTCTTATTTTTGTAAAAATATTTTTTCAAATTGAAAAAGAAAAAAGCCGACTACACCCATCTTTCAGCCAATCAGCCAATCGGGATTTTTGATTCCGGCGTTGGCGGATTAACAGTTGCGAAAGAAATCAAAAGATTGTTGCCCAACGAAGATTTGATTTATTTTGGCGACACAAAACATCTTCCTTACGGTGAAAAATCCCGTGAAGCGATTGTCGGTTATTCTACAAAAATCACCAATTTCTTACTAGAGAAAAACTGCAAAGCCATCGTGATTGCCTGCAATTCTGCGACAGCTAATGCTTTGCAGGAAGTTCAGGAATTGGTTGCTGAAAGAGTTCCTGTGATTGACGTTATTAATCCGGTTGCAGAAAAAGTGTCGTACGAAATACACAATAATGTCGGTGTAATTGCGACAAAAGCAACCGTGAATTCTGGACTTTACAAAAAATCAATTCGGAAGCATAACAAATTCATCAAAGTTGATGAATTAGCAACGCCACTTTTGGTTCCGGCAATTGAAGAAGGTTTTAAAAATCATCCAATCACGCATTCTATTATTTATAATTATTTGAGTAATAGTAAATTAAAAAATATCGAAACTTTGATTCTCGGTTGTACGCATTATCCACTTTTGATAGATGAAATCAAACAATATTACGGAAACCGAGTTCGAGTAATCGATTCTCCAAATATCGTTGCAAACCAATTGAAAATGATATTGGACAAGCATAATCTTCTGAATGAAGAAAGTCATCAACCAACTTATCAATTTTTCTTGTCGGATATTACCAAAAATTTCGAAAAAATCTCAAAAAAATTCTTCGGAAAATCGATTGATTTGGAACATAAAGTTCTTTAGAAATTTTCATTTCGGAATATCTCTTTGATTTTATCAATTTCATTTTGAACATTGTTTTTCACGCGCTCGCCAAAATAAAGTGTATTCTCGATTTTATTATTTCCTTCCCATGCAATCTCGATTCCGCCGTTGGCAATTTCTTTTTTGCAAAGAAAATCAGGAACAATTGAGAAACCCGAATTCCCACTTAAACAGCGGACAATTGAACAAATATTTGGAACAATGTAATTTGGTTTAAAATCTGGATGTCGATTGAAATTCGCTTTCCAAAAGTTGTTCAAATGTTCCATATCTCCCGCTGTACTGTACCAGATTTGTTGTTTCAGCCAAACTTCAGCTTCCTCGATTTTATTTTCCTTAATCAGATTTTTGAATTCTGAAGTATCAGTTCCTGTTCCATTAATCAAAACAATTTTTTCCTTGGAAAAAGCTTCAAAATTCAAATTTTTCAAATTGATTTTTCTTGGCGTTATAATCAAATCCAACAAACCATTATCCAAATCCGAAAACATCTGCTCATACAATCCAAACCGTATAATGACATTAAAATCAAAATTCGGAATATGCTTTTCCAAAGTGAATTGAAAAGTTTCGAAACACATTCCAATGCTCACGGTTGAACGTTCAGTTTTTGTCGTTTTATGGAAAGTTTGTTCCGCAGTTTCCAGCTTCAAAAGCGGTTCGAGAGTGAAGTTGTAAAGGATTTTAGCTTTCTCCGTCGGAATCAATTTCTTAGAAATTCTTTCGAATAAAGTGTATCCTACATAAGCTTCCAAGGAACCAATATGCAGACTCACACCAGGTTGAGAAATGTACAATTCTTTCGCCGCTTTCGTGAAAGATTGAGTTTCGTAAACACTTTTAAAAGTTCTAAGCCATTCCAGATTTATCATTTTGTCATCATAATTATGATGCAAATGTATGATTTAAATTATTTTTATAATTCATTTTTCTGTCGGAAATTTGCAGTATCAAAAATTTAAATAATCAATTAATGAAAAATATATTCATAATCAACGGCGGACAGACGTTTGCACATTCTGGCGGAAGTTTCAACAAAACCATTACCAACTGGACTAAAGAAGTTCTTGAAAACGAGAATTTTGAAATCAGAATTACCAATGTTAATGATGATTTCGACGAAACCCAAGAAGCTGAGAATTTCAAATGGGCAGATATTGTCGTGTATCATTTTCCGGTTTGGTGGTTTCAGGTTCCAAATCGTCTGAAATTTTATATTGATGAAGTTTTCACAGCTGGTCACAACAACGGAATTTATAAAAGTGATGGTCGTTCTAGAGTAAACCCAGCGATTAATTACGGAACTGGCGGATTGATGCACGGCAAACATTATTTCGTGACAACAAGCTGGAATGCACCTGAAACGGCATTCACTTTGGAAGGCGAATTTTTCAACCAACATTCTGTCGATGAAGGTGTTTTATTCGGTTTTCACAGGATGAATGCGTTCACAGGAATGTCACATTTGGGAAGTTTCCATTTCCACGATATGGAAAAATCGGCAACTCAGGAACGAATTGATAATTATGAAATTGAGTATAAAAACTATCTCAAAACAGTTTTCGTAGAAAAGAAAATCAGTGTGTTGAATTAAAAAAAAAGAGGAATTTGAATCATCATTTTCCTCTTTTTTTTATTTTTACAGCAAGATATTTTTATTGATATTAATATCGTCCAAAAATCGATTGTCGTGCGAAACCACAATCAAAGTTCCCTCATAATCGTTGATAGCGGATGTCAGAATTTTAATATTTTGGATGTCCAGATTATTGGTCGGTTCGTCCAGAATTATCATATCAGGAGAAAGATTTTGAATGGAAAGACAGCAGAGTAGAAGCTTCAGTTTTTCGCCTCCGCTAAGGAATTCACACTTTTTGTCCCAATCATTTTTCCAGAAAAGAAAACGTGCTAAAATCGTTTTAATCTCGTGTTCTTCAATATTTTTTAAATTGAATTGTTGTGCTTGTTCATACACCGAAAGTTTATTTTTAATCAAAGAATATTCTTGGTCTATGTAAATCGTTTTCTTTTCTGATAAATAAATTTCACCAAAAGTTGGACTGATTTCACCAAGAATCATTTTAATTAAAGTCGTTTTTCCAGAACCATTATCGCCTTTTATCACAATTCTTTCTCCACTCACAATTTGAAAATCGAGATTATCTTTCCAAAGATTTTCTTGATGATAATTGAAATTAATTTGTTCAGCTTTGACCAAAATTTTTCCTCTGTGAAGTTGAGAATTATCAAAATTAATTTTCATTTTATCAATTCCCGAAAGATTATCTTTTAAGTTGTGAAGATTTTCTCTGATGTTGTCGATTTTATCTTGATGAATAGATTTCAATTTTGAAGTGCTGTTTTCGGCTTTGTTGCGAAGCGTGTTCATCATAATTCTAGAAACGCCCGATTTTTCCTGTTTTCCTTTTCCTCGAGAATCCAATTTGTTTTGTCTTTCAATCGTTTCTCGCTCTTTTTCTTTGGCTTTTTTCAGTTCTTTTTGTCGGTTTTGAATGTTCTGTTCAAGCGAATTTTGTTCAATTTTTTTCTGTTCAGAATAGAAATCATAATTTCCGCCATAAACTGAAATTCCATTTTTATTGAGTTCACAAGTTTTAGTTAAAAGATTGAGTAAAACTCTGTCGTGACTTACAATCAAAAGACTTTTTGAAGTTGATTTAATGAAGTCGTAAAGTAAAGTTCTATTCGCAAAATCCAGATGATTTGTAGGTTCATCCATTAGAATCAAATCCGGCTGATGAATCATCATTCCTGCGAGAAACAGCTTAGTTTTTTGTCCGCCACTCAGATTTTCTAATTTCAGATTCAAATCAAAATCGGGAAGATTCCAATACTCAAAAGCTTCTTTGATTCTGTCTTCGATTGTCCAATCATCATTAAGAATTTCTATATTTTCTTCGGTTACAGAACCGTTTAGAATTTCCTTTAAAGCAATTAGTTTTTTATCAAAATTTAAAGCTTCAGCAATACTCAAATGATTATACTGACCGAAAATTTGCGGAATGTAATAGATGTTAGAATCAGATTTAATCGTTCCTGATTTTGGTTGTAATTCGCCAGCAATTATTTTGAGCAAAGTCGATTTTCCGGAACCATTATTTCCGATTAGAGCTGTTTTTTCCTGAGAATTAAGTGTAAAGTTGATGTCCGAAAAAAGAACATCTTTGTTGGGATGTTGGTAGGATAAATCCTGTAAGATTAACATAATTTCTTTTTTAGAATTAACAATAGCAGACGAGATTGCCTGCGGAAAATTGTTTGAAAAGAAATTATATTTTACATTTTAATCTTAAGAATTTGATTTTTGCAAAGTTAGAAATTATTTTTAAAGTCCAAATTTCTTAATCACAAAATTGATTTTCTGCTTCCATTCCGCAGGTTTTGTGGCATATCCAGCGGACGCAATTGCGGAAATCCATTCGGAATGATTAAGGTTGCCTTTTAGTTTTTCGTAATATTTTTTTCTCGAAATCATTTCACAAAAAGCGCGGAAAGATTCCTTAGAACTCTCAAAGCTTTTGAATCTGGAATTGTTAACCGTGTTTTTTCCAACCATTCCAAAATGATTGTTCAGCGTCTGAGCGTGTTTGCTATTTCCACCTCCAGTTTCCACGTAAGCGATGGAAAGAATAATCGCAGACGGAATCCCAAATTCTTTGGAAAGTTCCGTCGCAAGCGGTTTATATTGATTGATGTAAGAACTCTGTGCAGAGATTTTTAAACTAAAAAATAAAATAATTAAGCTTAAAAATTTGATATTGAAATTCCTCATATTCAAAACAATTTTATTCAGAAATTGGTTGACTTTCAAAGATAGAAAAATTGATATTTCCGTACTTTCTGCTGTCTTTCAAGTTTGGATGCGGATATTTTTGTCTGCTTTGATGTTCCATTATGAAAAGTCCGTTTGGTTTCAATAATTCATTTTTTAAAACCAATTCAATCAGTTCGTTGTATTTAATTTCGTCAGTTTCGAAAGGCGCATCGGCGAAAATAATATCATACTTTTTCTCGTGATTTCTTTTCCTTTTCAACCAATCGAAAACATCAGCTCTCTGAACATTCACTTGCAATCCCATATCCAAATCATTGGCTGTAGAGTTAATGAAACCAGCGTGTTTAGGGTTCAGTTCCACAGAAGTGATGTCTTTGCACTCGCGCGATGCAAATTCCAAAGTAATGGAGCCAATTCCCGCAAACAAGTCCAAAACGGAACAAAATTCCAAATCAAAACGATTGTCCAGCATACTGAAAAGCGCTTCCTTGGCGAAGTCTGTCGTTGGTCTTACTTCAAAATTTTTCGGAGCCGCAATTCTTTTTGCTTTCCATTTTCCACTGATTATTCTAAACATTATTTATTTTTTAAGTTTCATTTTGAGAATTGGATAAGGTTTTCCCATATCGTCTTTCTCCTTTCTGTCAAAGGTTTCAAATCCTATTTTCTTATAGAATTTTGTTGCCTTTGGATTTTGCTTATTGACATCAACATATTGAATGTCAAAATTCGAAAATGCAAAATCGGTTAATTGTTTGCCTAAACCTTTTCCAATGTAATCTGGATTCAGAAAAAGCATTTCTATTTTTTCTGAATGAATGCCGATAAAACCTATGATTTCACCTTTTTCTTCGAGACAGAAAACATCCAAGTCTTTGAAATCGAAATTCTGCAGAATCTTTTTGTACTCTTCAAAATCGGATTCCAGCAAAAAATGATGCGTTGCTTTTACAGATTTTTCCCAAACAGAAAGGATTCCGTTTTTGTGAGAATCTTTGTATTCAATTATTTTGAAGCTCATTATTAATTCAGGACAAAATTCTTCTTATGAAGATTGTCGAAAACGATTTTCAGATTCGGAACAAATTTCTGCATTTCTGAGATAAAAGTTTCATTTTCAGTAGTTTCTCCATAAATGTAAAAATGCGTTTCAGAAATTCCGAAATTTATTTTACTCAAAGTAAACATTATGAAATATAGAAAATCCACTTCCGAAGTTGCGTCCAGATTATTATAAAGAATCACTTTTTTATTTTCAATTGCGAAAAATTCCGCTTGCTGGTGATATAGATTCACGTGGATTTCTTTTCGGTTTTTCACAGTCAGAGAATTCAAAAACTTTTCACCAGAAAAATTGAAATTCGTTGGAACTTCCAATGCTTTAATTTTCTGATAAAAATCCTTCGGAAAACTATAATAAAACTGAACCCCAAATTTCTTGTTCACAGACAACATCAATTCCTCAGAATCTCTCTTCACATCGGCATTGTAAGAAATCAAATCATAACCCAAATCGTGCTGGTCAAAACCTTCTTCCACAATCGAAAAATGATTGATAGCCGATATCACAGAGATTTCAGAAAACTTCTCCGAAGCCAAAATTTCATTCAGTTTTTCCTCCACCAAATTCTTCGGCGTTTCTTCATCCTTCAGCCAGATTTTTTCTTCCAAAACCTTTCTGGATTTCGAAATCTGCCACTGCAAGCCATCTTTCGTAAAAAGCAAGGATAATTTCCTCATATTTTAGTATCAATAAAATTAATTTTTTGGGCAGCTTTTCCGCCTTCCGTTCCCGCTTTTTTTTGCCAAGGCTTTTCCCAATGCAAAAAAAGAGCTCCACTCAAGTCGGGCTGCGCTTCGCAAAGTTGAAACATTCTTTATATTATCCAACTTGTAAAAGCAATAAACAAAATTTAAAAGTCTTTTATCTTTTGTCTTTCATCTCAAAGTCTTCCCCAAGATTTGCAAAGTTAAAAAATTAAAACTTTAGTATTTCACTCTCGGTCAATTCTTATATTATGGTTATCTTCGCAGTTAATTCGATTTATTCTCAGGATGAACAAGATATCATATTTCCTTTTACTATGCGTTTTCCAGTTGAGCTTCTCTCAGCAGTCCATCAAGTTTGAAGATTCCAATTTTGCAAGCATTCTTACCAAAGCCAAAGCCGAAAAGAAATTGGTTTTTCTAGATGCTTATGCTACTTGGTGCGGCCCGTGTAAATTGATGGAACGCAATGTTTTCACAGACAAAAATGTGGCAGAATTCTACAACAAAAATTTTATCAATGCCAGAATCGATATGGAAAAAGGCGAAGGTAGAGATATTGCTGCACAATATGGCATCAGAAGTTACCCAACTTTGCTTTTTCTGAACGGTGAAGGCGAAGTTGTCGGCAAAGAATTAGGCTATCTCAATACAGAAGATTTTCTGGCTTTAGGAACAAAAAATAACAAACCGGATTTGGTAAACACCAATTTGAAAGATGAATTCCTGAAAGGAAAATTGGATCAACCTTCGTTGTTAAGCTTTATCACTTTGTATTCTGGGAAAGATCCTATTTTGGCAAAACAAGCCTCAGAAAAGTATTTTGCTAATAAAAAAGACAAAACATTTTCCGGAGAAGAGATCAATGTTTTACTGAATTTTACGCAGTCTGTAGATGATGTAAATTACAAAGTTTTCAAAGCGAACAAAACTGAAATTTCACAACTATTAACCGATAAAAATTATGTTCAGTTTGATAATTATTTGAGATTAATGAAAATCGTGACTTCTGCCACAGACGAAAAAACCAAAACAATTGATGATGCAAAAGTGCTGAAAGAAGGCGAAGGTTTGCTTCCAAAAGAGGATCTGCAGAAAAGTTTAAATATCTACAAACTCAATTATTACATTTCGCACGAGAATTACCAAGGCTATGAAAAAACGGCTTTGGAATATTATAAAAACACAGATGAGTTCAATGCCTCAGAATTGTTGGCCGCAGCAGGCGTTTTCAACGATCATATTTCAAATCAAAAATCTTTGCAAATGGCAGCCAGATGGGCAGAGAAAGTGGTGATGTCTCAGGAAAACTTTGATTCTACAAGTATTTTAGCGTCTTTGTATGATAAGTTAGGAAAAAAAGATGAAGCTAAAATGTTTGCAGGAATGGCCGCCAATTTTGCAAAACAAGAAAACAGAGATGGCACAAAAATGAACGAGATTTTGAATAAAAAATAACTATGAAAAAAATATTATCCCTGAGTTTGCTAAGTTTTGCGATCTTCAGTTTTGCACAAAAAAATGAGACTTATGTAAAAGCAAATGCCTTGTTCCTTCCCGTAGGAATGCTCAATATTGGGGTAGAACATGGCTTTACAGATCACATTACGGGACAAGCAGATGTTTTCATTTCCCCTTGGAAATCTTTTGCAGGTAAGCACGCACAGGTTTATATGTTAGGTTTCAATGGAAGATATTATTTTAATGAAGCTTTTAAAAAATTCTATGTCGGAATAGATGTGTCTGCCGCAAATTTCAATATCCAGAAATATGGTTATTGGAATGATAATAATTATGTGCGAAAAGATGGAGAAGTCACGCCGTACATCAATTCAAATCTTTATCAAAAGGGCTACTCATTTATTTTGGGGGCTATGGCTGGATATCAATTCAAATGTACAGAAAGATTGAATTTGGATCTCTACATTGGTGTGGGAACGATGCAAAGTTTCTATAAAGGTTATGATAAAATAAGTGGAGATAGATATGACGCAGGAAGCGATTCTATGGATAGAGAAATGAACAGAAGCGGAGAATGGTTGCCTTACAAGGGGGGATTGATGCTTTCATATAAACTTTAAATTATGAATTTCAAGAACCCAAAATACATCCTCATTGCTGTTATCACTTTCATCATTATTTTCTTGATGAATTATATTGGGAGCGATTATCCAGACAAGCTTTCCCGGGCTTTGTTGACCGCAGTCTCTGCAGTTATTGGTTTGGGATTAGGAATGTGGATCTATTCCAAAAGAGATAAAAATGATGAACGCAACAATTTTGATTAATTCATAATTCGTTTCAATATTAACCTATGACGATTAATCTCGATTCAAATAAAAAAATATATTTCGCATCCGATCAGCATTTTGGCGCTCCAAATTTGAAGGAGAGCAAAATCCGGGAAGATAGATTTGTGCGTTGGCTGGATTCCATCAAATCTGATGCACAGGTTCTCTTTTTGATGGGCGATCTTTTCGATTTTTGGCATGAGTGGAAATATGTCGTTCCAAAAGGCTACATCCGTGTTTTAGGCAAAATTGCTGAACTCAAAGATTCTGGAATCGACGTTTATTTTTTTGTCGGAAATCACGATCTCTGGATGAAAGATTATTTTGAAGAAGAATTTGGAATTCCCGTTTATTTTGAAAAAAGATACTACGAGATTTCTGGCAAGAAATTCCTTTTGGCTCACGGCGACGGACTTGGACCAGGCGACAAAGGCTACAAACGGATGAAAAAAGTTTTTACCAATCCGCTTGCGCAATGGGCTTTCCGATGGTTGCATCCGGATATTGCGATGAAGATTGCGAATTATATGTCTCAAAAAAATAAAATGATTTCTGGCGTAGAAGATCAAAAATTTTTGGGCGAAGACAAAGAATTTCTCATCATTTATTCCAAAGAAAAACTAAAAACCGAAAAAATAGATTACTTTGTTTACGGACATCGTCACCTGCCAATGGTTTTGGAATTGAATGATTATTCGAAATATATCAATCTTGGCGACTGGATTTCTTATTTCACTTTTGGTGTTTTTGATGGCGAGAATTTTGAAGTGAAAACTTTCGAAGGTTAATTTCAAAATTAAGTTGAGTAATGATGCAGAATATTTTTGATATTAAAAATGAATCAGATTTCCAGACGGCTTGTTTGGAAACTTTTCGTTATCAATATACAAATGTAGAAGTTTACAGAAAATTTGTCGATTACCTGAAAATCGATATTTCAACAATTAATAAAATTAACGACATTCCATTTCTTCCAATTGAAATGTTCAAAAATCACTTGGTTTTAGACAAAAATTCTGAAGCTAAAAATTATTTCCAAAGTTCCGGAACCACACAGATGAACCGTTCCAAACATCATATTGCCGATTTCTCGCTTTATGAAGAAAGCATTTACAAAAGTTTTGAACAGTTTATTGGAAAGCCAGAAGATTTTATTTTCTTAGGATTATTGCCCAATTATTCCGAAAATCCACATTCGTCATTAATTTATATGATAGATTTTCTGATGAAAAAATCAGGAAAAACAGAAAGCGGCTATTTCCTTTACAATCATCAGGATTTATTCAATTTGCTTCAAACTTTGAGCGATAAAAAAATAATTCTCTTCGGTGTTTCTTTTGCTTTGTTGGATTTTCTTGATACACTTGAATCTCAAAATCTTTCAATTTCTCAATCACAAAATTTAACAGTGATAGAAACCGGCGGAATGAAAGGTAGAAAGGAAGAAATGACAAAAGACGAATTGTTGAAAATCTTCAAAAATGGTTTCAAAACAGAGAAGATTTTTTCAGAATATTCGATGACGGAATTGCTTTCCCAGGCTTATTCTTTTGGAGAAAATGTTTATAAAAGTCCCAACTGGATGCGGATTCTCATCAGAAATACAGAAGATCCATTTTCTTATGTAGATGATGGAAAAACCGGCGCTATCAATATTATTGATCTGGCAAATCGACATTCTTGTTCGTTCATCGCAACGCAGGATTTGGGCAAATCTGAGAAAGATACGTTTCAGGTTTTGGGCAGAATAGACCATTCTGATATTCGTGGTTGCAGTCTTTTGGTTTCATAAAAATATAAAATGAGATTTCTATTATTAATATCAATATTAAGTTTTTCTTGGTTCCAATCTCAGAAATGTTACGATTTGAAATCTGTTCTGAAAGTTGAGCCAACCGCTTTGTACAAACCACATTTGCTCGCATCTCAGAATTTTAATGTCAATCTTTTGGAAAATACAAAGTCCGTGGACAAGTATATTGCCAGAGGAAAATTCGTAAAAGTCAAAAAAAAATCAAGAGGTTACAGATTGCAAACTTTGGAGTACAGCAGACCGTATTTGGTAAAAAAAGCCAGAACGACTTTGGAAAATATGGCCAATCAGTTTGCGTCCGAAACTAAAAGTTTCTTCGTCGTTTCTTCTGTCACAAGAACTTTGGAAGACCAATGCAGATTGAGAAAAGTCAATTCCAATGCATCATTAGGGATTAGTTCGCACAATTATGGGGCCGCGTTCGATATTTCTTATGTTCGTTTTGATCATAAGCTGAAGGTCAATGCAAAACTTGAAAAACACTTGGAAAAAGTTCTGGAAGCGTACAAAAATCAAGGCAAGATTTTTTACATCAAAGAGAAGCAACAAAGCTGTTATCACGTGACGGTTCGTAATTACTAAAGATTTGACTGATGTTGAAAATCGAGGAATTGATTCACGCTTACATCCATCAAAATGGCGATTTTGATAAAGAAATTATTCTGACCAATTTTTTTCATTCCGATTGGGAAGCCGATATTTTATCCATTGATAATGAAGGTTTCAGTCACGAGATCGAAATTAAATTATCCAAATCAGACTTCAAAAACGATTTCAAAAAGAAATATACCAATCAGAAAACAGGAGAAAAGTTTCTGAAACACGATAAAATTGGTTGTGGCGATTACATCTGCAATTCGTTCAGTTTTCTTTTGCCAATGGGAATGATAGATCATAATGAAATCCCAGATCACTGTGGTATCATTGAGTTTTATCACGATGAAGACAATTGGGAAACGACTTTTTACAAAATCCGTGAGCCAAAAATAATTCACCAGGATTCGTACTGGAAACTTTGCGACAAAGAATCTTTTATTAGAAATATGGCTCGAAGTCTTCTCTTCAAAAAATTCGAACTAAAGGGGAAAAGAGAAGAACTGATTTTCAAAAATCCTTTCGACATCAAAACAAAAAAATAAATCCTGCCAATGATCTTGACAGGATTTTTTGATTTTTTATTAGTGAAATTAATTTAAGCAATTTCCTTTTTCTCAATCAAAAGATTGTAAACGAATGAGGCAAAAACGCCACCCAAGACTGGTGCAACGATGAAAAGCCAAATTTGAGAAAGAGCAGCGCCTTGTGCAAAAATTGCGGGACCAATACTTCTCGCAGGATTCACAGAAACACCGGTAATTTTAATCCCAACAATGTGAATCAGAACCAATGAAAGTCCAATTGCCAAACCTGCAAAACCACCGTGGATATTTTTGGTAGAAGTAGATCCAAGAATCACTAATAAAAATATAAATGTGAAAACAAACTCAGCAATAAAAGCTGCATAAGTATTGTACTGATCCAAATAACCAGTTCCCCAGCCATTCGAGCCCAAAGCCCAAGGGCCCAATTCACCAGCAGGATGATTCGTGAAAATAACGTAGAGAATTCCAGCGCCGATGATTGCGCCAACAATCTGAGCCACAATATAGTAAGCCGCTTCTGATATTTTCATTCTGCCAGCCGCAACCATTGCGATAGAAATTGCAGGATTGATGTGACAGCCGGAAATATGCCCAATTGCATAAGCCATTGCGACCACACTAAGACCAAACGCAAAAGAAATTCCTAAGAGTCCAACGCCAGTTGTGCCATCTGCGCCAGCAATTACGGCGCTTCCGCAGCCCATTAATACGAGAACCATTGTGCCAATCATTTCAGCAACAAATTTTGAAGTTTTAGATACCATTTGTTTATTTTTTTTGATAGTTTATTGTCGCAAATTTAATAATTATTTCAATTAATTGTAAATAATTAAATTATTAATTAATGACTGACAAAATTTCCAATTATTTTTCACATTAATGCAATGGTTTGTTTTTTGAGTTAAACAATTGTATAAATTTTATAATTATGGCTTTAAAATATTCAATTCTCGATTTGGCAACTATTGTCAAAGGTGACGATATAAGTAAAACATTTCAGAAATCTGTAAAATCTGCTCAACACGCTGAGAAACTTGGTTTCACAAGATATTGGTTTTCCGAACATCACAATTTTCCAAACGTGGCGAGTGCAGCGACTTCTATTTTGATAGGTCACGTAGCTGGTCAAACAACCACTTTGCGTGTTGGCTCAGGAGGAATTATGCTACCAAATCATTCCACTTTGTCAGTAGCAGAGCAGTTTGGAACTTTGGACGGATTGTATCCAAGCAGAATAGATCTTGGCTTGGGAAGAGCGCCTGGAACTGATGGATTGACGGCTAGTGCTTTGCGTGGAAATAATTTCAATCCCAATTATAATTTTGAATTCCATATCAAAGAACTTCAAAAATATATGTCTAAGGAAAACTCAGAAGCCAAAGTAAGAGCGATTCCTGGCGAAGGTGCGGATGTTCCATTTTACATTTTGGGAAGTTCGACTGATTCTGCTTTTTTGGCGGCGAAACTTGGTTTGCCTTATGCGTTTGCAGCACATTTTGCGCCGTCGCAGTTGGAGGTTGCTTTGGAAATTTACAGAGAACATTTTCAGCCGTCTGAGTTTTTGGATGAGCCTTATGTGATGATTTGTATTAATATTATTGCGGGAGAGACTGTGGACGAAGCACATTATTTATCGACTTCGCATTTTCAGGTTTTTGTCAATATTTTGACGGATCAGAGACAACCGCTTTTACCACCGGACGAAACAGATCTTGCCAATATGGGTGATGATGTCGCATTACATCTCAACAGAATGGCCGCGAAAACTTTTGTTGGTGACAAAGCAACATTGAAAGAAAAATTATCGAAGTTTGTGAAAGATTACAAACCAAATGAAATTATTGTCTCCGGAAATATCTATGATTTCGATAAAAAGCAAAGATCTTACGAGATTGCATCTGAAGTCATCAAGTCATTATAATTAAAAAAGCACAAACCGAAGTTTGTGCTTTCTATTTTTTAGCCTTGTCAAGGTTCAAAACCTTGACAAGGCTTTTTTTTTTAACTTGATTTTTTATTTCAAAACATCAAATTCTATCGTACTTCCACTGGAAATTTTGATTTCAGCCTTTTGATAATCTTCTTTGGTAGCCAAACGCGGATTGGCCAAAAACTTTTGAGGATTAATCGCCATCAGCGGGAACCAAGTGCTCTGAATTTGAATCTGAATTTTGTGTCCTTTTTTAAACGTATGGAAAACGTCTTGTAATTTTACATTGACCGCTGTTTCCTTATTCGGTTCCAAAGCTTCCGGTTTTTCAAAACTATTGCGGAATCTCGCGGGCATTATTTCGCTTCTCACCATCTGATGGTAGTTGGCGAAGATGACGCCTGGTTTGTCTGGATTTGCTTTTTCGTCTGCGGGATAAACATCGATTAGCTTCACGATAAAATCAGCGTCTGTTGATGATGTGATCACTTTCAACTTTGTTAAAATTTCTCCAGCCAAAGTCAAATCCTTTTCCAGAATATCGGTGGTGAAAGTTACTACGTCCGGTCGGTAACTCGCAAAACGTTGATCTTCGCTCATATAATTTTTCGGCGTGAATCCATTCATATCTTTCAGATTATTACTGCTGAGAACTGGTTTGTTTGGGTCAGAAATGTAAATCGAATTTGTTTTCGGATTTTCTCCAGTTACAGAGAGATTTCCTGAACTATTTAAATGAAAACTTTGTTTGCTGGATTGCTTTGGTGGCCAATTTTCGAATTGTTTCCATTCTTTTTTTCCGGTGTCAAACATATAAGCTTCCGGAAGTTTTGCCGAAGTTTTAGAATTTTCTTTTAAATAATGATTAAAGAAAGGTTGCTCTATATTTTTCTGATAAAAAGTAGCAATGCTATCTCCAAAATAAATGTCATTATGAAAATGTTTTCCTGTGTCATAATTCCAACCGCCGTGGGAAAAAGGTCCCATCACGATTGTATTTTTTGCTTTTGGATTGTTCTTTTCTATGGTTTTATAAATATTCAACGGACCTGCTAAATCTTCCGAGTCAAGCCAACCGCCGACCGTCATTACGGCGTGATTGATATTTTTGAGATGAGGCAATAGATTTCGTTTTTTCCAATAGTCATCGTAGTTTGGATGCGCCATTACTTCCTGCATAAAGAAGTTGTCTTTGTAATATTTGTCCACGCCTTCTTTCAACGTTCCCATATTTTGGTAGAATAAATAACCATCTTCGGAAGTCGGTTTTATCATTTTGTCAGCGAACCAAGATTCGTTTTCAGCTTTGGTTTTCTGAACGCCGAAGACTGGAAAAGTTTTGAAATAACTCATCAAAAAAGCACCGTTGTGAAGAAAATCATCAAACCAAAAATCTGAAATTGGTGCTTGAGGAGAAGAGGCAACCAAAGCCGGATGATTTGCCAAAGTTCCAACTGCCGTGTAAAATCCAGGATATGAAGTTCCGTATTGACCTACTTTTCCGTTGTTATTTTGAACATTTTTCACCAACCAATCTACGGTGTCATAAGTGTCTGTACTTTCGTCCACATCTTTTTTGGTTTTGTGATCCACTTGTGGCGTCATATTCGTGAAAGTGCCTTCGCTCATATATCTTCCGCGAACGTCTTGGAAAACGAAGATGTATTTTTCATTTTCAATGAATTTGTTTGGACTGAGTTTCTTTCTGAAATTGGTTTCGCCGTAAGGTGCGATGCTGTAACAAGTTCTGTTCATAATGAACGGATATTTGTTGCTTTTCGAAATGTCTTTTGGCGTGTAGATGATGGTAAATAGTTTTGTGCCGTCACGCATCGGGATGTAAACTTCTTTTTTTGTAAAGTTTTCTTGGACAGAAGTTGCTTGCGAAAATCCTAATGCGGAAGTCAATACAACGAGCAGAAAAAATAATTTATTCATTGACATAAAAATTTGAATAAAGTTAGGTTTTTTGATGGAATGGAAAATGACAATTGTTGACAAATGTTTAATTTGAAAGACAAATGTTCAAATTTTGCGAAGCGCGCCCCGAGCTGAGTGGAGCTCTTTTTCTGTTGTTGCGATTGACAAAAAGTTCTATTAATAAACTAAAGTTCGAAAGCAACGACAGAAAAAAGCGGGAACGGAGCGCGGATATAGGCGCCATAATTTTTATTTTAGAGTGGGAGAGTTTGAGAGTTTGTTTGACTGAATAAAAAAAACCTGACTCTTTTAGAATCAAGTTTGTATTTTTTTAGTGAATTGATTTTATAATCCAAATATTCTTGCGAACAAATCTGGTACAATTCCCATCGAAACCAAAGCCAAAATAATGACTATAGAAACGATGTTGTAAGTGATGCTTGCTCTTTCTGACGTGTTGAAATTGTCTTCTTTGTAGAAGAACATTGCCATAATTAGTCTTAAATAATAAGCGATACTTAACGCTGATCCAAGAACTGCGATTAGAACCAAGAACTCGTAATGTCCGCCAATTGCTTGGTTGAAAATTCCTAATTTACCGATGAAACCAGCCGTCAAAGGAATCCCAGCCATAGATAACATTGAAACTGTGGAAACGACTGCCAAGATTGGTTCTCTTTTTCCCAATCCGTTGAAGGCTGTGAACGATGCTTCTTTTTTGATTTTCTCTACCCAAATCAAACTGATGAAAACACCAACGGTTGCCAATGAGTAAGCGAATAGATAGTAACCTAAAATGTACGTCGATAAGTTATTGATTCCGAAAAATATCAATGAAATGTATCCTGCGTGGGAAACGGAAGAGTAAGCGAGCATTCTTTTTGCGTTGGTTTGTACCAATCCCATTACGTTTGCCAAAAGCAAAGTCAAGATGATGAAAACGCCCAAAATATTAATCCAATCACCAGCAATTCCGCCGAATGCGATGGTCATTAATTTGAATAATGCGAAGAATCCGGAAATCTTTACAACCGAAGCCATAAAAGCGGTAATCAATGAAGGAGAACCTTGGTAAACATCGGGGCTCCACATGTGAAAAGGTGCCAATGAAACTTTGAATGCCAAGGCACAAAGCATCAAAATAGCTCCCATTATCAACATCAAATTCTTTGGATTGTTGTAAGCAAAATCGTGGATGGCGTAAAGGTCGAAACTTCCTGCGCTACCATAAACCAAAGCAACTCCGAACAACAAGAAACCTGTTGCGAAAGCTCCCATTAGGAAATATTTCATAGAAGCCTCTGTGGAACGAAGGTCGGTTTTATTAGCTCCTGCCATTACGTACAAAGGAATTGATAGAATCTCGATTCCTAAGAATAATGTAACCAAGTTTTGGAATCCGAACAATACAACGCCTCCACAAAGTGCAAACAACATCAATGCGTACAACTCTGACTGATGACTTCTGTGATTGCTGAATGCAAAGCCTCCTAAAAAGAACAAAAGCAATGTGACAACTACCGATATTTTGGTAAACAGCGCAGCGTTGTAGCTGTATTCATACATCGATTTGTACTGAGCGAAAAACTCGCATTCCGGAAGAAAACTCACATATAAACCAACGATCAATCCTGCGATCCCGATGTATCTTGCGTATTTTCCTTTCTCGAAAACACCCGAGAATAATACAAGAATTGCCGTAAGGAATAAAACTATTAAAACACTCATAATATAGATTTGAGATTGGAGATTTGAAATTTGATATTCTCAACTTTCATAGTCTCTTTCTAATTTTTAATTTTAAATTAATTGATCATTGATGAATAAATAAAACTCACCGAGCTTGTCACCATTTCTATAACCGGTTGAGGATAAACGCCCAAAACAATGACGAATACTGATAAACTTGCCAACACTGTGAATTCTACATTGCTTACATCTTTCGTAGTAGCCAAAACTGAATCATCACCTTTTCCGAACATTGCTTTTCCGTAGAATCTCAACATATATGCGGCGCAAAGAATGATTGTCAATCCTGCTAAAACAGCCATAATTAAGTTATAAGAATAGATAGATTTTAGCAAGATAAATTCTCCGATGAATCCGTTTGTCAATGGAACTCCGGTTGCACCTAATAAGATGATCATAAACAAAATGGCAAACTTAGGAGCGACTTTTGCCAAACCTCCCATTTTTCTGATGTCTCTTGTTTTGAATCTTTTGTAAAGAATATCTGCACAGTAGAAAAGTCCTACAACGTTGATTCCGTGAGCAAAACTCTGGATCATTGCGCCTTGTCCACCTTCGAAAGTCAATCCTGTTCTCATTGTCACGACTGCTGAGGCAAAAATACCTGCGACAATCAATCCAACGTGGGAAAGAGATGAGAAAGCAATCAATCGTTTGCTGTCTGTAGAAATCATTGCAATCAAAGCACCGTAAATAATTCCGATCACTGAAAGGATGATTACAATTTCTCCGGATATTCCGCCAATTGCTAATGGTGTGATTGGTAACAAATATCTTAATACGCCATAAACTGCCATCTTTAGCATAATTCCTGAAAGCAACATCGATCCTTGAGTAGGAGAGTAGGTGTACGTGTCAGGCTGCCAAGTGTGGAAAGGAAATACTGGTAGCTTCACTGCAAATGCAAAGAAGATGAACCAGAAAATAACCGTTTGTTCGTTGATATTAAGTGAAGCATTGTAAAGATCTGTCAAAGCGAAAGATGCTGCGTGGTTGTAAACGTAGATCAAACCAATCAACATAAACAAAGATCCTACGAATGTGTACACAAAAAATTTTGTTGTGAATTTGATTCTCTTGTCCTCTTGTCCCCAGATTCCAGCGATTAACCAGATTGGAATCAATGTTACTTCCCAGAAAATGTAGAAAAGTAATCCATCCAAAGAAGTGAAAACACCCAACAATCCGAATTGCATCAATAAAATCAATGCGTAGAAAGAATTTGGATAACCTTTCGCTTCGTTGTAAGAAGACAAAACAATTAGTGGAACCAAGATGTTCGTTAGTAGGACCATTAGCATACTCATTCCATCAATCCCAAAATTCAAACTACTTTTGATGTAGCTGGACCAAGGATAGGTGATTTCGTATTGCAATGGCGCATCAACAGTTGGATTGAAATCGAAACTTCCCAACATATAAAATGCTAAAAACATCTGTGCAAGGGCAAAAGCCAATGCGATATATTTACTGGAAGCATTTTTCCAGAAAAAGAGTAAACCCGAACCTACAAGAGGTAACAGTAATAATGTTAATAGTAAATAAGACATTATCTATTTATTTCAATAAAAAGTTAACAATTAATACGATACCTACAGCCAACGACATAATCAGCACATAGTTTTCTACATTTCCGTTCTGAAGACGTTTTGCCGCTCTCCCAGAATCTTGAGCTCCCAAACCAATGAAATTCACGATAGGATCCAAAACTGCTTTGTCAAACATCGCCGCTGCTTTACCAGCTTCCTCGAATGGTCTTACGATGCAGGCGTTGTAGATTTCATCAACGAATAATTTTCTCGCCGATAATTTTTCCCAACCTGTATATTGATCTTCTGGAAGTGCTCTCTTTTGTTTTTTCACATAAGTATTTTTAACAAAGAACCAAACTGTGAAGAACATTAATATCGTTGCTCCCAAAAGAATCATTTCTGTGTTGAATGGTACTCCTGAAAGCGTGTTTTCCATTTGTTTGAAACTTTCTTCCGTCAAAACAGGTTTTAGCCACTCCATTAATTTAGCATAATTTCCGTGACCAATGAAGTGAGGAAGATTTATAAAACCTCCAACCACAGAAAGAACAGCCAAAACGATTAATGGCAAAGTCATATTCAATGGACTCTCGTGCAAATGGTGTTTTTGATCTTCTGTACCTCTGAACTCGCCGTGGAAAGTCAAATAGTACAATCTGAACATATAAGTTGCAGTAATCGCCGCTAAGACAAATAACATCACCCAATAAATTGGATTTTTAGCGTAAGCTGCTACCAAAATTTCGTCTTTTGAAATCATCCCTGATAATAATGGGAATCCTGAGATTGCCAAAGTTCCAATCAAGAATGTAATGTGGGTAATTGGAATATATTTTTTCAGTCCGCCCATAAAACGCATATCCTGCTCGTTGCTCATTGCGTGGATTACAGAACCAGCTCCCAAGAACATCAAAGCTTTGAAGAAAGCGTGCGTCATAACGTGGAACATTGCTGTTGAATAAGCGCCCAATCCTAAAGCAATGAACATAAATCCAAGTTGAGAAACTGTAGAATATGCCAATACTTTTTTGATGTCGTTTTGACGAAGTGCGTAGAAACCTGCTAATGCTGCGGTTAAGAATCCAATTAATAAAATCCCATCCTGAACAGTTGGTGCTAAAGTGAATAAGAAGTTACTTCTTACGACTAAATAAATACCAGCTGTTACCATTGTTGCTGCGTGAATCAATGCAGAAACCGGCGTTGGTCCAGCCATCGCGTCTGGCAACCAAGTGTATAATGGAACCTGAGCAGATTTACCAGTTGCTCCAATGAATAAACTTGCGGTAATAAAGATAATTACTGTTCCGTCCAATTCAAAGCTTGAAGCGTTTTGAGCTACTGAAAGATAATCGATAGCGTTAACGTTTGCTGCAATGGCAAAGATTCCAATCAACAATCCAAGGTCACCAATACGGTTCATAATGAAAGCTTTTCTTGCTGCTTTTCCATATTCTTCGTTGGTGTACCAAAATCCAATCAATAGATAAGAACAAAGTCCAACACCTTCCCAGCCGATAAACAAGATCAGATAATTGCTTCCTAAAACCAAAAGCAACATCGAGAAAATGAAGAGATTAAGATAAGTAAAAAACTTATAGAAACCTTTGTCGTGGCTCATATAGCCAATAGAGTAGAGGTGAATCAATGATCCGATTCCAGTGATGATCATCACCATCATTAATGATAATTGATCGACTTGAAATCCGAAATTAACCTGAATCCCATTAATTGTGAACCATTCAAAAGCTTTAATAATTACAGGTGCGCTGTCATTCTTAAAACCTAAAAATATACTTACAGTGATAACAAACGAAGCGAAAACTACCAATGTTGCCAATCCTCCAACAAGCATCTTCGGAAGGTTTTTCCCGAAAAGTCCGTTGATAAGAAATCCAACTAAAGGTAAAAGTACGATCGCGTAAACTAAATTTTCCATTCCTTTTATTATCCTCTTAATTTATTAAAAATACTCACGTCCACAGATTTGGTATTTCTGTACATCATTGCAATGATTGCCAATCCTACAGCTACTTCTGCTGCGGCAACTACCATTATGAAGAACACCAAAAGCTGTCCGTTGCCATCGCCATTGTAAGCAGAAAATGCTGCCAATAAAAGATTCACGGAATTAAGCATCAATTCTACACATCCTAATATCACGATGGCATTTTTACGAAGCAAAACTCCCAAAACACCTAGGCAAAACATAATCGTACACAGAATAATAAAATATTCCAATGGTACTTGTTGTATAAATGTATTTACGTCTCCTCCCATAATCTTATAAATCTTTTTTACCAATCAAAACAGCACCTACGATTCCTGCTAAAATCAGAATCGAAGCCAGTTCGAATGGCAATACATATTCGTTAAACAATAATCTTCCCAGATTTTTAGTCAAACCAACCGAGTGGTCGATGTTGTCTGCAACTGTTGTGTTTCCGGAAAGTCCTTTGTAAGCACCCAACATTCCTACGAATAAAATGCAAACAGAAATAATTCCGATGAATTTTGGAAGGTTCGCTTTTCGGCTTTCGTCTTCTTTGTTAAGATTCAACATCATTAATATATAAAGGAACAAAACCATAATGGCACCTGTATAAACAATGATTTGAACTATACCTAAAAACTGGGCATTAAGAAGAATGTACATTCCCGCGATGGAGAACATTGTAACGATCAAAGAAAGAATCGCATACATCGGATTTTTTGCAAATACGAAATAAACAGCACTTGCAATGGCGATAGACGCTACGGTAAAAAATAAAATCTGATCCATTACTTTACTGCCTTTTTTTGTTTCTCAGATTGTCTTTCTGTGATGTCAATCTTTGCATTAATTTTCTCAACCAATTTATCTTTTCCGTAGATGAAAGAGTTTCTGTTGGTTTCTACATCTACCAATCTGTCTGTCAGATAGATAGCAGATTTTGGACAAGCTTCTTCACACATTCCGCAGAAGATGCATCTCAACATATTGATCTCGTAGATCTCAGCATATTTTTCTTCTCTGTAAAGATGTTTTTCTTCCTTGGTTCTTTCGCCAGCCGTCATTGTGATGGCTTCTGCAGGACAAGCCACGGCACAAAGTCCGCAAGCTGTACATCTTTCTCTGCCTTCCTCGTCACGTTTCAAAACGTGCTGACCTCTCCAGATGTCTGCTCTAGGTTTCTGAACCTCTGGGTACGAATATACTGCAGGAGCACCTTTCAACACGGTTCTTACGGCGTGCTTGAAAGTGATTCCCATACCTTTGAAAATCGCAGGTAAGTAGATCTTTTCGCCCAAGGTCATTTCTTTATTCGAAACAACTTTTGATCTGTTAGTAAGTTTCATTCTATAATTTGAAATTTGAAGTTTGAGATTTGAAATTCCATCCTAAATTTGAGATTTGAAATTTATTCCCAATCTTTTAATTATTATCTTTTAAATTTATTTCCGTTATGTTCGGTACTTTTCAAATAATTTATAAATCCCGAAAGTTTCTTAGACAAAGATATTGTTTGCTCTTTTAAAAAACTAAAATTCTCTTCCTCTAAATAATTTCTGTCAAAAGCTCTGATCAACTGTGAGCGTACTTCACCCGCCGAACCTTTCGCCATTGTAAGAAAATTTATAAATTCTTTATTTCCTTCTCTCTCAAAACCTTCAGCAATATTGTCCATCACAGACGCAGAAGATCTATCTATTTGATTTTTATCGTGATTTAGAAATTTTGGATTCAACAAACATTCTTTTTGAATCAATTTGCAAAGATTTCTTGAGCTCTGCCATATTTCTAAATCTTCAAAATTGTTTATCGTAGCCATTTTTTATTATTTGAAATTTGAATTTTGAGATTTGAAATTATTATCATTTTAAGATTAAACAATTAAGTTTTTATTACACGTACACAATTTCAAATTTCAAACCTCAAATCTCAAATTTACTGGAATGCTAAAATCACAGCACCTGTTATGATAAGATTTACCAATGCCAATGGAATCAAAGTTTTCCATCCAAGGTGCATCAATTGATCGTATCTGAATCTCGGAAGTGTCCATCTGATCCACATAAAGATCAAAATTCCGACGATTGTTTTTGTTAAGAATGCGACGATGCTTAAGATTCCCGCTGCATTTTCTCCCCAATTTTGAGTTACCCAATCAATTCCAGGATAATTGTAACCTCCGAAGAATAGAACTACGATGAATGCATTAGAAATAAACATATTCACGTATTCCCCAAACATATACAATCCTAATTTCATTGATGAATACTCTGTTGAATAACCAGTTACCAATTCAGATTCACATTCAGGTAAATCGAATGGGTGACGGTTGGTTTCTGCCATTGCCGCAATGAAAAATATTAGGAAGGCTAATGGTTGATAAAGAATATTCCAGTTAATTCCGGAAATTGCAGGAATGAATCCCCAGATTTTCCCGGCAGACTGTGCTTCTGTAATCAATTTTAAATCAAGACTTCCAGACATCATAATGATTGACAATAAAGACAATCCCATTGCCAATTCGTAAGAAATCATTTGAGAAGAAGCTCTGATGGCACCTAACAAAGAATATTTGTTATTTGAAGCCCAACCTCCGATCATAATTCCGTAAACACCGATGGAAGCCATTCCGATGATGAAAAGTACACCAACATCAATATTAGCAACCTGAAGATCAAAAGATGTTCCGCCAATGTTCAATGTTTTACCCCAAGGAATTACTGCGCCAGTAATCAATGAAATAAACATCACCAAAGAAGGTCCTAGTACAAAAAGGAATTTCTCGGCGTTCTGCGGTGTAAAATCTTCTTTAAAGAAAAATTTACCTCCATCTGCCAACGGTTGCAACAATCCGAAAGGTCCCGATCTGTTTGGTCCAATCCTGTCCTGCATAATAGCGGCTACTTTTCGCTCTGCCCAAGTAGAGTAGGCAGCAATAGTAAGCGCCAAAAGGAAAAGAGCAAGTACTAATATGATTTTAAAAGTCAGTAATTCCATATCAATTTATTTGAGATTTGAAGTTTGAGATTTGAAGTTCTCAAAATCAAATGGTCTCATTATCTAATTTTTCAATTTCTTTTTCGTCTGCTACACCAATTTCCTTGGCTTCAGCATTTTCTAAAACATTATAGCTATCTGTTTTTTTCTCATAATGATTAAGAGAAATCACAGAATGTCTGTCGATATGTCTTGGTCCTTCGATGTTCCAAAGTGCAGTATCTTTTTTATGGAAACGACACTCGTCACAGATCCATTCTTCAACTTCTCCGTATTGGTCTTTTCGAGCTGTTACTCTTACAACTTCATCACCTTTCATCCAAACGACTGCTTTTCCGCTACATTTTGTACAAGAACAAGTCGCGTTGTAAGGTTTTGTGAACCAAACTCTGCTGGTGAATCTCGCCGTTCTATCCGTTAAAGCTCCAACTGGACAAACATCGATCACGTTTCCGATGAAATCGTTGTCCAAAGCTTTGTTCAACATTGTAGAGATCTCTGCGTGGTCACCTCTGTAAAGGATTCCGTGCTCTCTTTTCTCCGTCAATTGATTTGCTGCCAAAACGCATCTTGCGCAAAGGATGCAACGGTTCATATTCAGTTTGATGTTTGGACCAATGTCGTCTGCATCATAAGTATTTCTTTCAAATTCAGTTCTGGTTTCAAGATTACCATGCTCGTAACCAAGATCCTGAAGATGACATTCTCCCGCCTGATCACAAACTGGGCAATCCAAAGGGTGATTGACCAAAAGAAATTCGGTCACCGCTTTTCTACCTTCCTGTGCTTTTTCGGAACTAAGGTTTTTCACTTCCATTCCGTCCATCACGCCAGTTCTACAACTTGCGACTAACTTCGGCATTGGTCTCGGGTCTGCTTCGGAACCTTTGGAAACTTCTACCAAACACGTTCTGCATCTTCCTCCGCTGGTTTCCAGTTTGCTATAATAACACATAGCTGGCGGAACAGATTTCCCACCGATTTGTCTTGCAGCTTCCAAAATAGAAGTACCAGGCAAAACTTCAGTAGTCTGTCCGTCTATGGTAACTTTAAATTTTTTGACTTCTTCGCTCATATTTCAAGGTTTTAGATTTTCGGATTTTAGATTAAATCTTTGTCCTCAATCTTTTGTCAATTCTATTTATATTTAAAATATAACTTAATGTATATTTTAGTTTTTTAATTTTCTATTAAAAACGTATCCGATTCCAAAATTAACTTGGTAGAATACGAAGTCCTGACTTGCTTTATCAGGTTTATTGTTCAACATAGTTTTGATATCAGGCATATTGATGTAACCAAATTTCCCTTCTACTCTTGCCATCCAATGATTCCAGAAAACAAGATTGATGTTGGCTCTTGCGTCCAATCCAAATCCTGCTACGTGAAATCTGTCACTTCTTTCATTTCCAAAAAGTTTCACATTACTTTTCGGAAAAAGAACACCTGCGCCGGCTCCATAAGCCCAAAAGATATCAAAATTCTTTTTACTTAATAGATTTTTGTATTTCTCTACACCTGCATTCACATAATTCAATCCATCTGTATGTTCAAAGGTTAAAAACTGTTCGTCTGATAAATTGACTTGCCCGTTCTGAACCATCGCTGCATAAGTCGGGTCAGAAATATGACCATTAAACTTTGCAGTTTGATTTTGATCCATCACGTATTTCATGTGATCCGTTCCAACCACCAAAGCCAGATTATCTTTCAAAAAATAAGCATATCTGAAATTAAATTGTGGAATAGATACTTTTCCAGGATTAATATAATCCAAACTCAACGGCGATGGTCTGTCTTGAGCGGTTACATTTTGCAACGTAAAATCATAACCATTTCCTTTGAATCTAATATCAGAATCACTGAATCCAGCTCTGTTCCAACCCCAGAAAACGAACATTGTTCCTTTTTTTAAAGTGGATTTTTTACTAGTTCGTTCAAAACATTTTGTAGAATAAACTTCTTCTATATCTCTAACAATACTATCTTTTTGCCCGAAAACAAAATTCAATCCAACAAAAAACACAAAAATCAATTCAAAGAACTTCTTCTTCGTTGTAAAATTTATCATCTTCTAAAATCCTCCTTCTTATTTTGCAACTGCTGGGATTGGGTCTGCATAATTTGCCAATCCATAATTTTGAGTTTGGCTCAACTCAGGGTTGTTCACGTGCCATTCAAACTCATCTCTGAAGTGTCTGATAGCAGCAGCAACCGGCCAAGCAGCAGCATCTCCCAAAGGACAAATGGTATTACCTTCGATTTTTCTCTGGATGTCCCAAAGCAAATCGATGTCTGCCATTTTACCTTCTCCTTTTTCTATTTTTTTCAAGATTTTGTACATCCAGCCAGTCCCTTCACGGCAAGGTGTACATTGTCCGCAACTCTCGTGGTTGTAGAATCTTGCTAAAGTCATTGTATGATTTACCACACACTGGTCTTCGTCCAAAACAATGAATCCACCTGAACCCATCATTGTTCCGGTTGCGAAACCACCATCAGCAAGGGATTCATAATTCATATATCTTGGTTCACCGTTGATTGTTTTCAATAATAAGTTTGCTGGAACAATTGGAACAGAGCTTCCTCCTGGGATACAAGCTTTCAATTTTTTACCATTCGGGATTCCACCACAATATTCATCAGAATAAATGAATTCTTCAACCGTAATGGTCATATCAATTTCGTAAACGCCTGGTTTGTTGATATTTCCACAAGCTGAAATCAATTTGGTTCCTGTTGACCTTCCAACGCCAATTTTAGCATATTCAGCACCTGAAATTTCGATGATTGGAACAACAGCAGCAATTGTTTCAACATTGTTTACCACCGTTGGTCTTTCCCAAAGTCCTTTGATAGCGGGGAAAGGTGGTTTCAATCTTGGATTTCCTCTTTTACCTTCAAGAGATTCAAGCAACGCTGTTTCTTCACCACAAATGTAAGCTCCAGCACCTCTCTGAACATAGATCTCACAATCGAAACCAGTTCCTAAGATATTTTTTCCAAGAAATCCAGCAGCCTTCGCTTCCTCAATCGCTTCTTCCAAAATATCCGGAATCCAAGAATATTCTCCTCTGATGTAGATGTACGAAACATTGGAACCTAAAGTGTAAGACGAAATCAACATTCCTTCAATCAAAAGATGAGGAAGAAACTCCATCAAATATCTATCTTTAAAAGTTCCTGGCTCAGATTCATCGGCATTTACGACCAAGTGTCTTGGAACACCTTCCGGTTTTGCAAGGAAACTCCACTTCATTCCAGTAGGGAAACCAGCACCACCACGACCACGGAGTCCAGAAGTTTTCACTTCTTCAAGAACTTCATCGGTAGTCATTTTCAGGGCTTTCTCTGCTGCTTCGTAACCACCATTTTTACGGTAAGTTTCGAAGTAACGGATTCCCTCAATATGTGCGTTTTTAAGTAAAAGTTTTTTACTCATTATATTTATAAGCTTATAGCAATTGGCTTTTGGCTTTTTGCTTAATTATTTATCTAAATTAATTCTTAACCTAAATCGATGGCGCCTTGTCTGCAAAGGTCAATGATTTCGTCAACTTTTTCGATGGTCAAATGTTCGTGGTAAAATTTACCCAATTGCATCATCGGTGCATAGCCGCAAGCGCCGAGACATTCTCCAGGTTTCAAAGTGAAAAGTCCGTCCGCTGTGGTTTCGCCGTCTTTAATATTCAATTTTGTTCTGATGTGGTCGAGGATATTATCACTCCCGTTTAGCATACAAGGTCCGGTTCTACAAACTTCCAAAACATATTTTCCAACCGGCTTCATATTGAACATTGTATAGAAAGTCGCAACTTCATATACTTCGATTGGTGTGATGCTCAATAATTCTGCAACATAATCCATCACTGGAACAGCCAGCCAACCATCAAATTCTTTCTGTGCAATGTGCAAGACAGGAATCAACGCAGATTTTTGTCTGCCTTCCGGATATCTCGCCATAATTTTATGAACCTGCGCTAAGCTTTCAGGTTTAAAAGCAATTGTTTCGCTCATCTTATTTTGTTGTAAAATGTACATTGTACAAAGTACAAAGTATTTATTTAACTATTATTTCAAAGTACATTGTACATACTACAATGATACTTTTGACAACTCTATGCGTCTAATTCTCCCGCAATGATATTCATACTACACATCGTCACGATTGCATCAGATATTACGGCGCCGGTAATCATTTCCGGATATGCTTGGTAATAAATGAAACAAGGTCTTCTGAAGTGCAATCTGTAAGGCGTTCTTCCGCCGTCGCTCACAAGATAGAATCCTAATTCTCCATTTCCACCTTCTACAGCGTGGTAAACTTCGCCTTTAGGAACATCTGTTTCTCCCATTACGATTTTGAAATGGTAAATCAAAGCTTCCATTTTGTTGTAAACATCTGCCTTTTCAGGAAGATAGAAATCTGGAACATCCGCGTGGAATGGTCCTTCTGGAAGATTGTCGTAAGCTTGGTTGATGATTTTTAATGATTCCCAAATCTCCTGCTGACGAACCATAAAACGATCGTAAGTATCGCCCGCAGTTCCGACCGGAATGATGAAATCGAAATCTTCATAAGAAGAATAAGGCTGTGCAACTCTCACGTCATAATCAACGCCAGTTGCACGCAAATTAGGACCAGTAAAACCGTAGCTCAAAGCTCTTTCTGCTGAGATTGCGCCTGCGCCAATGGTTCTGTCCATAAAGATTCGGTTTCTTTCTAACAATTGACCGAATTCTGCAAATCTTGCCGGGAAAGTTTTCAGGAAGTCTTTCAACAACTCGTGGAACTTTGGTGTGAAATCTCTTTCGAAACCTCCGATTCTTCCCATATTGGTTGTCATCCTCGCACCGCAAATCTGCTCGTACATATCATAGATACGCTCTCTTTCGATGAACATATAAGTCAGTCCTGTAATTGCTCCGGCGTCCATTCCTGTTACACCGTTGCAAATCAAGTGGTCACCAATTCTTGCCAATTCCATCAAAATCACACGCATATAATCGACACGTTTTGGAACTTTGATGCCTAGCAATTTTTCAACTGTCATATGCCAACCCAAATTGTTGATGGGGGCAGAACAGTAGTTCATTCTATCGGTAAGCGTCGTGATTTGTGCAAAGTTTCTTCTCTCAGAGATTTTTTCAAATGCTCTGTGAATATAACCTACAGTTTGCTCAGCGTGAAGAATCCTTTCTCCGTCCATCGTAAGAACGTTCTGGAAAATCCCGTGAGTTGCAGGGTGCGTAGGTCCAAGATTTAGGGTATATAATTGCCCGTCGATTTGTTCCTTGCTGTCGTATTGGTTAAGTATATTAGATAATGATTTATCTTTCATATTCTTTTATAATTGATAATTGATAGGTGATAATCGATAATCATTTATCTATCATCATTTATCATTTATATTAATTTTATCTTCCGAACATACTA
Source organism: Epilithonimonas xixisoli (assembly GCF_004365655.1). Lineage (GTDB taxonomy): Bacteria > Bacteroidota > Bacteroidia > Flavobacteriales > Weeksellaceae > Epilithonimonas > Epilithonimonas xixisoli. The sequence goes on from NZ_SOEO01000001.1 coordinate 377,171, forward strand.
TCGTTCTTGTCTGTTCTGGTTCCATCTTCCAGGCGATATTCCTTCAACATTGGATGGTAGCCCAGGTCTTCCATATTAAGGATTGGTCTCAAGTCTGGGTGGCCTTTGAATTTGATTCCATAGAAATCAAAAGTTTCTCTTTCCATCCAGTTTGCACCGGCATATAATTCCGTCAAAGAATCAACTTCAACATTTTCTCTCGTCATAAAAACCTTGAGACGGATTCTGAAATTGGTCATCATATTATGCAAATGATAAATAACGCCGATTTCCTTCTCAGGTGTTTCAGGATAATGAATCCCGCAAACATCCGTCAAAAAATTAATTTCTAAACTTGAATCTTTCAAATAATGAATCACCTTCTTAATGTCGTCCTTTTTAATTTCAACCGTCAGCATTCCGTAAGGTTCTGAACTTGAAATCACAGACTCAGGAAATTCTCTTGTGATGGCTTCTAATACAAATTCGTTCGTCATTATTCCTTAATTGTCGATGTTGTATGAGTCTAACAAATGCTGATATTCTGGCATATCTCTTCTTCTAATGCTTTCGCTTTCTGCCAAAGCCTGCACCTGCATTACACCTTCGATGATTTGTTCTGGTCTTGGCGGACACCCTGGAACGTAAACGTCAACAGGAATAATTTTATCAATTCCCTGAAGAACTGAATAAGTATCAAAAATACCACCGCTGGAAGCACAAGCTCCAACAGCAACTACCCATTTTGGCTCAGCCATTTGGGTGTAAACTTCTTTCAAAACTGGTCCTAATTTCTTAGAAATAGTTCCGCAAACCATCAACATATCTGCTTGTCTTGGAGAGAAAGAGTTTCTTTCCATTCCAAATCTTGAAGCATCATAAGTTGGATTCAATGTCGCCATAAATTCGATTCCACAACAAGAAGTTGCAAATGGTAAAGGCCAAAGTGAAAACTTTCTTGCCATCCCAATCACACTGCTCAATTGCGTTGCGAAAAATCCTTCTCCTTCAAATCCTGGAGGAGCAGGCGCATCTGTTTTTATTACTGGTTTATTATCTGACATTTTTTTTCTTTTTTGTTAAAGTGTTAAATCGTTAATTTGTCAAAATGATGAACAATTTTACGATTCTGCGATTTCGCAGTTATACTTCATTCAGTTATTTATCCCAATCCAATGCGCCACGTTTCCATACATAGAAAAACGCTACAAAGAAAATAGCCACGAATGTAAGAACTGCTAAAAAGCCTTCCATTCCAAATTCTCTGAAGTTAACAGCATAAGGATAAAAAAATACGATTTCTATATCGAATAGAACAAACAATACAGCAGTTAAGAAATACTTGATAGAAAAAGGTGTTCTAGCATTTCCTTCTACAGGGATTCCGCATTCCCAACTTGAGTTTTTTACAGAATTTCCTTTCTTCTGTTGTGGTCCCAAAAAATGAGCACCTAACAGTGAAACGATAACAAAGCCAAGTCCAACTCCTGCTTGAATCAGTATTGGGATATAATTTTCAGGTAAATTCATAAAGTCTAAATTTAACTATGCAAAAGTACTAAATAAAGATTTAATATATTAAATTATCGGCCTTACGAAGAGCAGACAAAAGTCTGTTTTCGTAAATTTAGAATTGTTATAAATAAGAATTATTTGTCCTTTTTACCGATTCTTTTGAGAACAAGATAAGCAATATATGCGATGTAAAGAAACAATACACTGGCAAACAAGATATTGATAATTGCGTCCAATCTCTCGTCTTTCACAGGTTTGTAAAAGTTGTAAGCGACAAACAGAATTATCAGACCTGCGTAAAAGTAGAGTTGCTTTTTCAATGTTTTTGAATTTTTTATATAAATTTAAAGCTTGAAATATAATTTAGTTAAACAATTGTTTAACTAAATTATTCATTGATATTCAGAGAATAAGTTCTTCTGCTTTTGTGATGCACAGGGTGATACTCTTGCCAAAGCACTTGAACATTCTTATTTTCCTCCAATTCCGGATTCGTTTCCAAGTATTTGATTCCTTTATTTTTAAGGTTCATTTGGATAGATTTGAAGATAATAGATGTTACGCCACGTCTTTGATATTCCGGATGAATTCCTATCAAGTAAAAATTGGCTCTGTCGTTCTTCTTTCCAGCCTGTAAAAAATGCCACCAGCCAAATGGAAAAAGTTTTCCGTTCGCTTTCTGTAATGCTTTTGAATAAGAAGGCATTGTGATAGCGAAAGCAACAAGATGGTCATTCTCGTCCGCTACGCAAGTGATGTAATCTTTGTCTATAAAACTGAAATATTTTTCTTTGTAAGTCTGGATTTGCTCGTCGGAAATAGGTGTGTAGGTGGAAAGCGATTTGTAAGTTTCGTCCAACAATTTGAACATCGGTTCCACGTAAGGCAAGATTTCTTTTTTATTCTTAAATTTTAAAGTTCTTAATTTATATTTCTGAGCAATCAAAGAACTAAATTTCTCCACTTTTTCCGGCAATATTTCTGGAAATTGCAACTCAAATTCTACCCATTCTTTTTCTTTGGTCAAGCCAAGATTTTCAAGATGCTTTGGATAATAATCAGCGTTATAAAGTCCAATCATTGTGGCTAATTTGTCAAATCCGAAAGTTAACATTCCAGCTTTGTCCAAGTTCGTAAATCCCATTGGGCCTTCGATTTTTTCGATGTTGTTTTCCTTTGCGAAATTAATAGCAGTATCAATCAAAGTTTTAGAAACTTCGGCGTCATCAATAAAATCCAGCCAGCCAAATCTCACTTTTTTGATTCCTAATTCCTGAGCTTCCTTATTATTAATCATCACAGCAATTCTGCCGACGATTTTGTCATTTTTATAAGCTAAAAACTGTTTGGCGACAGAGTATTTTAATGCTGGATTTTCATTAGCATTCCAGATGTTTTTTTCTTCATTAATGAGAGAAGGAACGTAGTTTGGGTTGTCTTTATAAAGATTCATTGGGAATTTAATAAAATCCATCAAATCTTTTTCCGTAACAACTTGTTTTATATTGATATTTCCCATATTCTTGTTTTATAGATAAGACAAAGATAGTTTTTAAGGCAAAAAAAGCAAATCTTTGGCATCATTTTTACATCAAAAGATGTAATTTATTCAATTTAAAATTAATATATTTTCAAATAAAATGACAGGTTATTATTTAATTATTGGGATTTCTATGTTAATCAGCTGGATTGTCTCTGCCAGACTGAAATCCAAGTTCGAACATTATTCCAAAGTGCATCTCAGAAATGGACTTTCGGGAAAAGAAATCGCCGAAAAAATGTTGAGAGATAACGGGATTACAGATGTTCAGGTTGTTTCTGTTCCGGGACAACTGACAGATCATTATAATCCGGAAAATAAAACGGTCAATTTGTCAGAAGCTGTTTATATGCAAAGAAATGCGGCAGCCGCAGCGGTTGCAGCACACGAATGTGGACACGCAGTTCAACACGCAGTTGGCTATTCTATGTTGCAATTGAGATCCAAAATGGTTCCTATCGTTAATATCAGTTCCAATCTTCTTCAATTTGTTTTGATGGGCGGAATCGTGATAATGGCGATGAGCGGAAGTAAGATTGTTTTGGCAATTGGCGTTGTGCTTTTTGCGATTACGACTTTATTTGCTTTCATCACATTGCCAGTAGAGTATGATGCTAGCAATCGTGCTTTGAAGTGGTTGGAAACAACCGGGACAGTTTCTCGCGAAGAGTATGCGGGCGCAGAAGATTCTCTTAAATGGGCGGCTAGAACTTATGTTGTCGCTGCATTAGGATCATTAGCACAATTGATGTATTTCGCATCAATGTTGATGGGAAGGAGAGATTAATAAATTATATAAAATTAAACTCTAAAAGCATCTCGGATAATTCTTCTGAGATGCTTTCTTTTTTTATCAATTTACACGTGTTGTATAATTAAAACAAAACACGTATTTTTGTTAAAATGAAAAGAAATGAATACCAAACTGACATTGACAATCGAGAAAGAAGTCATAGAAATTGCTAAAGAATATGCCAAAGAAAAAGGACAAAGTCTTTCTGAAATGGTGGAGAATTACTTCAAATTTGTGACCGTAAATCGGAAAAAAATGAAAGAAAAACAACTGTCTCCAAAGGTTAGAAAGCTGAGAGGAATTATCAAAACAGATGATAACTTTGACTATAAACAAATTTTAACCGAAGAACTTTCAAAAAAATATGGTGTATAAACTTTTTGTAGATTCTGATGTTGTTATTGACTTTTTTACCGACCGAGAGCCTCACGCAAATCCCGCCAGCGAACTTTTTGAACTCAGCGAACAAGGAAGTGTGACTCTCTATATTTCTGCGTTGAGCATCAATAATATTTACTATATCGTAAGAAAATTTTTAGGACACAAGAAAACACTGGAAATTGTTGAAGCCTTGGTAGAAATGACCGAAGTTATTGGAATTACCAAAGTGGAAATATTGCAAGCTTTGAAGAATGATTTCTCGGATTATGAAGATTCTGTTCAATATTCATCTGCGTTGACAATCGCAGGTTTGGATGCGATTATTACACGGAATATTAAGGATTATCGAAATTCTTCCATTGCTGTAATGACACCTTTGAATTTTATGAAAATGAAGGAGAAAAACGAAGGTTAAATACGATAAAGCTACTTATTTAAATAAAATCAAACTCCAAAAGCATCTCGGACAAATCGTCTGAGATGCTTTCTTTTTTAGAAGTCTTGATGTTTGCTTTGATGATGCAGATTTCCTGCGCATCGAAGTCCAGGATTTTTGCATCATATTTATTAAGCAAAGTGAAAATCTGGTTTTGCTGCGAGAATTTGAATTTCAATTCGACTTGGGATTCCAATTCTTTGGTGATGATTTTGGCTTGTTCCAAGGTGTATTTCGCCGATTCTTTGTAAGCTTTTACCAATCCACCAACGCCTAATTTTGTTCCACCATAATATCTTATCACAACTACAAGAATGTTTGTTATTTGATGTGCTAAAAGCTGATTATAAATCGGTAAACCAGCACTTCCGGATGGTTCTCCATCGTCATTCGCGCGATAATTTTCTCCATTGATTCCTAAACGATAAGCGTAACAATGATGCGTTGCTTTTGGATGGATGGATTTTAAATGGTTTAAAGAATCCTTTACATCAGACTCAGAATTGACGGGAAAAGCAAAGCCTATAAACTTGCTTCCTTTCTCCTTCATCAGAATGTCTTCAATCGGTTTTTCTATGGTTTGGAATTCAAACATTCGTCAAAAATAGAAAAATTCTCAGAAGAAATTTCAAATTGATAATATTCAATTAATGAAGAAAAAATTGAGAATAACTTAGGGTTTATTAATGTTATGAAGCAATTATCTAATCGTTAATCATAATTTCTTAAAGAAATCTTAAAAAAATAAAATTTGGTGAATTAATTTTTGTGTAATTTTGCATTTCAAATTTTTTAACATCAATGCCTAATACAGTAATCATTGGCTCCGGAAGTTACATCCCGGAAAACGTAATAGAAGGTTCTCATTTCAAGGACTCCATTTTCTATGATGATAATAATCAATTGATTGAGAAACCAACTGAAGAAATCATCGAGAAATTTGTGGATATTACAGAAATCAAAAGAAGGCGGTATTTGAATCCTGAAGACTTCAATTCGGATCTTGGTCACAGAGCTTCTTTGGAGGCGATTGCCGATGCTGGTATTGATAAAGAAGAGATTGATTACATCATCTACGCTACCAATTTTGGCGAAGTGGATACAGATGGTGTTCCGAATTTTATGCCATCACTTTCAGCAAAATTGAATGGGAAATTAGGCATTAAAAGAAGAGATTGTGTCAATTATGATATGATTTTCGGATGTCCGGGTTGGGTAGAAGGGTTGATTCTTGCAGATACATTGATAAAAGCCGGAAAAGCAAAAACGGTTTTGGTAGTTGGTGGAGAAACGCTGAGCAGAGTGACGGATGCTTTTGACAGAAACAAAATGATTTTTGCTGATGGCGCTGGAGCAGTTGTGGTACGAGCTACAGACGATACGACTGTAGGTGTTATTGCAGATAAAACACTTTGTGATAATGGCGAGGAAATCTGTTTTCTAGAGAATGCACCTTCGCTAAATCTCGAAGCGGATCAAAGCAAATTGTACATCCGAATGAGAGGTCGTAAAATCTACGAATATGCCTTGAAGAATGTGCCAGATGCGATAAAAGCAACTATTGAAAAAGCAAATCTTGATATCTCTGACATCAGTAAAATATTGATTCATCAAGCCAATGCAAAGATGGATTACGCGATGATTGGCAGACTTTTCAAACTTTACGGCCAAAAAGAATACGACCACGCAATTTCCCCGATGACAATTCAGGAATTAGGAAATTCTTCGGTTGCAACGGTTCCGACTTTGTTTGATTTGATTAAAAAAGGAAAATTGGAAGGTCAGCAATTTACGCCTGGTTCTCACATTATTTTCACTTCCGTAGGTGCGGGGATGAACATCAACTGTGTGGTTTATAAGTTTCCGGAAGGTAAAATTTAAGTTACATTAAAGTAAAATTCAATTTTAAACGTTTATACTTACAAAAGGAATGATTTTTTATTCCTTTTGTTTTTTTTTAATATCAGTATGCAAAAGAATATTTTATTTCTTCTAGGTGTTTTTTTAGTTTTGGAAACCTATGTTTATCAGGCTTTTAAAACGGTTTATTCAAGTCAAAATGCCAAGTTAATCTATTGGATTCCAACGATTTTGATTTATGCTTTTCTGATTTATTCCGTTATCACTTTCGATAGAGCTTCTCATAAATATTTGAACTTTCAAATCGTTTTTTCGGTTATCTTGATTTTTGTTTTGCCGAAAATTTTAGTCGCCGTTTTTCTACTAATTGAAGATTTGATAAGATTTGTGAATTTCGGTTACAATTATGTGGCGACAGAAAATCACAATTATCCATCCAGAAGGAAGTTTATCAGCTTGGTTGGTCTTGGCTCAGGCGCAATTGTTGCGGGAATGGTTTTGGACGGAATTATCTTCGGAAAATACCGCCACAAAGCGAGAATTGTAAGACTTAAACTAAAAAATCTGCCAGCAAGTTTTAAAGGTTATAAAATTGTTCAGATTTCTGATGTTCACAGCGGAAGTTTCCAAAATCCAAATAAGTTGCAACACGCAATTGATTTGATTAATGAACAAAAGCCTGATTTGGTTTTGTTTACGGGCGATATGGTAAATAATTATGCTGATGAATTCGTACCTTTCATCGACTTGTTTTCCCAAATTAAAGCAAACGATGGGAAATTTGCAGTTCTCGGAAATCACGATTATGGCGAATATGGCGCCTGGAAAAACATTGACGACAGGAAAAATAATATTCCAAAACTCATCGAGAACCAAAGAAAAGCCGGTTTCGAAATGCTGAGAAATGAACACAAGATTATCGAAAGAAATGGCGAAAAATTGTACATTCTGGGTGTAGAAAACTGGGGGATTCCGCCGTTTCCACAGTTTGGAGATTTGGATAAAGCTACACGCGATGTTCCTGCAGAAGCCTGTAAAATCCTGATGTCTCACGACCCATCACACTTTGATGCCATCGTCAAAAATCATCCAAAAGATGTGCAACTTACGCTTTCTGGACATACGCACGGGATGCAATTCGGAATCGACTTGAAGAACTTCAAATGGTCACCTGTGAAGTATAAATATCCAAAATGGGCAGATCTCTATCAAAGCGGTGACAAATATCTCTATGTCAATCGTGGTTTCGGGGTGATTGGCTATCCAGGTAGAGTAGGCGTTTTGCCAGAGATTACAGTTTTTGAGTTGGGGTAAAATAAAATAAATATAAATGAAAAACCAATAGTTTGCACTATTGGTTTTTTTGTTGTTAAAATAGGGTTTTTTAGTGGTTTTTAAAACAAATAATCTTTCATTCTCGAAACCGCAATTTCTTGTTCATCTATGAACTGAAACAACTCTTCCAATCTGTCCTCAAAACGTCTTCCGAGATTCATCTTTTTATAAAAAGGCAAATCAAATGGCAAATTTTCTTTGTCATAAATCTGCCAAGCGTTGGCGTAAATCATCACGTATTCTTCCCGTTTCAAACTTTCCAAAAGCATATTCTCATAATACTTCATCGGCGTCATTTGAAGCACGTAATCGTTGAACGGAAGTTGGGAGTAAGGCGACTGACTTTCGGGTACGATTGTCAACTCGTTTTCCGTATAGATTTCTGTCTTTTCAGTCAGTTTTCGCCATAGAAAATTGATGGTCGATTCTTCGATATTTGAGACATAAATGAAGTCCAAATTCTTGATTTCAGAGTAGGGGAGACGATGCGATTTTTGTCTCAATCCTCTGATTGGTTTTTCTAAAAATTCTTCAAGATTTTGCTTTGTTTTTGCAATCGTTTCCAAGTCAGAATTGACGTTGTAAAGTGCAATTTCGTGACCAGAAAGTGAGATGGTTTTTAGCAATTTTTGTACGCGGTTTGCAATGGAAACTTCCACGAAGAACGTTGCCAAAAATCCGTGCATTTCCAACAAGAGCAAAATGATTTTAGTGTTTTTCTCGATAGATAATATCAATTCATCATCAGAATTTTTATTCTTAATTTTAGAATTATTTTCTGGAATCGATATGTTAAATGTTAATAAAATCACTTAAAGTAGAATTTAGATTTTTATTTTAAATATTTAAAAATCAGATGTTAAAATTTATTTAGTTTAAACTAATGCTTTTAATTTTACTATTTTCCTAGTTTCTTTTTCAAATTATTTATCATATCTATCGACATTGATGAAATATCAAATTTGTAATCCAATCCCCAATCTTGTTTTGCAGAAGAATCATCAATGCTAGCTGGCCAAGAATCTGCAATTTCCTGACGGAAATCTGGCTCATATTTTATCTCAAAATTTGGAATCGTTTTTTTGATTTCATCAGCTAATTCTTTCGGTGTAAATCTCATCCCACCAAGGTTGTAAGAATAGCGAATTTTAACCTGCTCTTTTGGCGCTGTCATCAGCTTGATTGTAGCATCAATTGCATCGTCCATATACAGCATTGGCATCGCCGTATCTTCCTTGATAAAACTCGTATATTTTCCATTTTCCACAGCCTCGTAAAAAATCTCAACTGCATAATCTGTAGTGCCTCCACCTGCCGGCGCTTTCCAAGAAATCAGACCAGGATAGCGGATACTTCTGATGTCAACACCATACTTTTCGAAGTAATATTCGCACCATTTTTCGCCAGCCATTTTTGAAATTCCGTAAACAGTAGTCGGATTGAGAACCACTTCTTGTCCTACATTTTCTTTCGGAATTCCTTTTCCAAACACCGCGATAGAACTTGGCCAGAATATCTTTTTTAGCGTTCCTGCCTTCGCCAATTCGCAAAGATGAATCAATGGGTCGAGATTCAGTTTCCAAGCGAAAAGAGGTTGTTTTTCCGATGTTCCGGAAAGTAACGACGCCAAATGATAGACTGTGGTGATGTTGTGTTCTTTAATCACGTCTGTAACCGCTTGAAAATTAGTTACATCAAGTCTTTCGTAATAGCCTGCTTCCGTGATGCCTTCTTTCCATTTGTCAAGTCCGGAGGCGATAACGTTTTCTTTGCCGTAGATTTCAGACAATCTTACCGTCAGTTCCGTTCCGATTTGTCCAAGTGCGCCAGTGATTAGGATTTTTTCTTTAGGTGTTTCCATTTTTATTTTTATTGATTCGCAAATCTAATTAATTTAAATATTTGGTTAAAATTTTTCAACTTTATGATGAAAAATAATTTTAACTAACAGACACATACTTTTGATAGTAGATTTAGATTTTATTTTAAATCGAATTATGATGCTTCTGTATGGTTTTTTTAATATTTTAGAATGTTGTAATGCGTTACAATTTCAGTTCCAAATCTCATTAATCAAATCTTTATGAAAACGAATCCAATTATCAATATCGATGAGCTTCTTCAAATTTCAAACCACTCAAATCTCCGAATTTTTGATGTGAGAACTGGTCCAAATGCCAAAGAAGATTATCAGAAGAAACATTTGAAGAACGCCGTTTTTGTGGATTTGAATACAGATTTAGCTGAGATTAATGATCCGAAAAATGGTGGAAGACATCCACTTCCCACGTTTTCAAATTTCATTAAAACCTTAGGAAAGTTAGGAATTGACAAAGATTCGGAAGTTGTAATTTACGATGATAAAAACGGCGCAAATGCCGGCGCAAGATTTTGGTGGATGCTGAAAGCGGTTGGTCACAAGAATGTGCGAGTCTTGAATGGAGGCTTGCAATCTGCTGAAAATCAAAATTATCCGTTAAATTCTGGCAATGAAAATTATCCCAAAACAGATTATATTGCTGATTTTAATGATTGGCAATTACCGCAAGTTTGGATTGATGATGTAAAATCGGCAACCGAAAATCTAGATAATTTGATTGTTGACGTTCGTGAATCGCAACGTTATCAAGGGATTACAGAGCCAATCGATTTGGTGGCTGGACATATTCCAAACGCTGAGAATTTCCCTTTTTCTGAAAATTTAGATGAAAATGGATTGTTCAAATCGCCTGAAATTCTGAAAGAAAAATACACGGAATTTTTCAAAAACAAAGATTCAAAACAAATTATTTTCCATTGCGGAAGTGGCGTTACGGCTTGTCATTCTTTGTTGGCTTTGGATTACGCTGGTTTTGAAATTCCCAATTTGTATGTGGGAAGCTGGAGCGAGTGGAGTAGGAATTTTGATGATGTGTAAAATCGTGAAATCGTAGAATTGTAAAATCGTTTATTTGTAATTATATTTAATCATCAAATCACGATTTTACGATTTAACAAATTAACAATTCCAACCCACTAAAAACTCGCCCGAATTTGCATACTTCCAATGTGAATCGTCCTTTCGCCAGAATTTCTGCCTTCATAATTCACATTGAGTTGAATGAAAGAATTGATGGATTGCTGGATGAACAAAGACCAAACTTGATTTTTCCCAACCTTCAAACCTTCCAACATTTGATTGCCGACGATGCTGAAATTATTTCCGGTAAAGTCATTATTAATGAAAGAAAAATTCGCTCGCACAGACGTTTTCAACTTTTCCCATTGAAGGGTTCCGGAGATCTCGTAAGTTTTCAACAACTCTTCACCATCCGTTCTTTTCTTTTGACGAAGTGCGCCGAAAAGCTCTGTTTGTAAGCTTTCGGAAAGTTTATAGGTCGCTTTTGGTTTCGTTTCCCAGTTTTGAAGAAGGTAATTTCGAGAATCATAAACCTGCGAACTATTCGAAATATTATGATAAGAATTTTCCCAATCTGTGCGGAACGTTTTCGTGAAAGAATAACCGACATTCAAGTAGTGTGAATTTTGACTGTGTGCTTCATTGCTGAAATTAGCGTTGATGAGATTGTCATTGTCTGTGTATCGGTAACTCCCATTCCAACCGGATTTGTCGCTGGAATTAAATAAAGCTGAAGCCAAAATATTCTGCGTTCTAAGCAATTGATCTGCTTGTTTTTCAAAAGGATTCCAAACCAGAACTTGGTCGTTTTTTAGATAAGAATTCTGCGACAACAAGGATAGATTGAAATTCCAACGTTTCAAAAATTCATTCTGAGAACTGATGATGACGGATGGATTCACAAACAAAGCCAATTGTAATTTGTTTTTGTTAGACGCGAGATAATTCACGCTGTTCGTGTAAACTCTGATGTATTGTGCCAAATCTGCATATTCTGCGACTTCAAACTCGTCAATCTGTTGAACGCCGTCGTTGTTGTAATCCGTCCATTTGTAAACGCCTTGCCCATCGGTTACTTTGATGTACTGGAATTCCCTTTGAGCCTCCTGTCCATTCCCCAATTCGTAGAAAAACTGCAGTCGCATTCCGTTTTTGAAAAGCTGTTGATTGTACAAAATATTCCCAACCACAAAGTCTTGATTCTGGTCATTTGCCAAGCTTTGATTTGCGTAAAAGAACTTTCTGTAATGCATAAGAGTTGACAATTGCGTGGTTTCGGTTTTGATGATTTGACTTTCTGCCATTATCCCGAGAATGTTGTTCATCTTCTGCAAACGGTTGTCCTGCACGGAATCGTTGCTTCGGTAATAGAGTTTTGTCAATAGTTTGGTTCTCGTAGAATCGGCGATTTTTTTCTGAACGAAAACTTCCTTCCAGCTAAAACTCGTCACATCCAGATTTTGTGTCAAATTGTACTTTTTCTCGTTGTGTTCCATCGAGCCACCCAACATCCAGCTTCCTTTTTTGCCTGCCAATTCCGTAGAAACTGCACCGCGAATGAAGGTTGTGTTGAGGTCAGTCGATTTGGTGTCGAGATAAGAAACCGACGCCAGGTTTTCGAACTTTCCGATTTTCCAAAGTGCATCGAGGTCGTTTTTGATTCCTTTGTAAGTGTCACTTTCTTCGAGGTAATTTAATTTATAATTGATTTTCGAAGTTTTATTAAAATCATTAAGAAAAGAGAAAATAAAACGGTTTTGCGTGATTTGGTTGAACTCATTAGTCAAATTGAAATCCCTCCAAAAATCAACATTGTTAATCCTATCCAAAATATGAAAATTCTTTTGAATCACTTGATATTCCAACATTGGCGTTCCTGTCCAAGTGTTTTTTCGGAAGGTTTTGTTGGCGTAAATCCTTGTTGCGTAACCAATATTTTGCTCATTATCTCTTGACGAAAACATATTGAGGTCATAATTGCTCAAAGAAACGTCGGTTCCAATCACGCCTTCGTTCAACGCATATTCCACATTGGCGGAATAAACTTGGGATTTCTCTGGCGCCGGCAATTTTCGAACGGCCAAATAATCGCCCAATCCAGTTCCAACGTATTGAAAAACCCGACCATTATTGGTACTTTGTTGCAATTGATAATCGCCTTTTCCACTTCCAAAATACGTGAAAGCCACTTGGTAAAGCGTTTGCGTTTGGTCGGTTGAAAATTCATAATAGAAAGAATTGCCCGAGAAAATTCTTTTGTATAAGATTTTATTAACGTCATATTCCGTTTCTACGCCGGATTGAGAATACATCAAATTCGGATCGTTTCCTGCATTCACCAATTGTTGCTGGTCTTCTTCGCTTAGGTTGATAGAAAGTGGTGCGTTTTTGTTGTCGTTTTCCATAAACCAACTGAAACTTGCTCTCAGTTTTTCACGTTGATGTTTGATGTTTCCAGTGACGAGAAATCTGGTGTAATTTCGGTTCGTGTAATTGTAAGAAACGTTGATGAAATTCTGTTTGTAAATCGGTCGGAAACTCGTGAATGTAATTTCGCCGGTATTATAATTAATGATGTAATCCTGATTTTCGCCACGCTTCATTAATATCCCATCAATGAAAACCTGTTCCGAACCAGAAATAATAGTGATGAAAAGTTCCCCGTTTTTCCCCGTCAATCGATAAGGACCTTGATTTCCCTCAATTCCTTGAAAACGCATTCGGAAGAATTCACTTCTGGCAACACCGCCGGAAACATCTACTGAGGTTTTATTTCCATTTTTCTCCCAATTCGTCAGGAATTGCAAACCCATACTTCTTCTTTGATAACGTCCGAAATAGGTGGTTTCATCATTCAAATCCAGATGTCCGGCGCGTATGATGCTGTGATTTTTGATATTAAGCTGAAGGTAGATTTTGTCAAATTCCTGCAAAGTCTGCGTATAACCATCCGCCTGAACCGGCAAATTGTGATCTGAAATCGAAGCCAAAATAGAAACATCCGGACTCAGCTTTCCGGAGATTTGCATATCCATCGAACTTTGAACCGATGATCCTTGGTTGTTCCCAAACGTAATTCCTCGGATGATAGAACCTTTGGAATTGAGTTCTCCCAAGATTCTTTTTTTGTCGTTTTTCACGAGCACTTCTTCGTCATAAATCACGCGATTTTGCTTTTTGATGAAGTCAAGCGTGTCTTTGGTGAAAAAATCGCGATTGATTTTCGAAATAAGAATGCTGTCTTTTTTAAGGGAATCTTGAGGGAGATTTGGGTTTTTCCAACTGAATATCTGTGCATTAATCACATTTAATGCAAAAAAAATCAATGCCAGTTGGAAAATTTTGTATATCTTAGACACCCTTTTAAAATGAGGAGCAAATGTACTAATAATCAAGTTTACAGCGCCTTTGCAATTTGTTAAGAACGGAGACGGGCATTATAAATTGTAGTTAAAGATAAAATTTTATATTTGCCCACAATAAAAACAATAACAATTTTAAATTTTTATATATTATGAAAAAAATCTATTCTTTATTAGCGGTAGTTGCTTTAACAGCGACAGCAACTGCACAAAACACTTTTCAACAGGATTTTTCTTCGTCTTCTACGGTTGCAGATTATGTAAATACTCCTGCAGTAGGGACAACGGATAAATTTGATGGGATTACAACTAGTAATTCTGGTAGCGTTTGGTCTATTGATAGTGGTGCTTTGAAAATAGCAAGAACAGGAAATGCAGCTCAGTTCGCAAGGTTAGGTGTGACTGGAGATACTAATGCAGAGGTATTGTCTGTTCAATTTGATTTGTCTGTTTCATCTTCATCATCAACAACTAATGCTGCAGCATTCTACATTGGTAGTGGGTATAGTGCGACAGCAAACAGTGCACCTTCAAATGCAAGTTCTAATTCTAGACTAGGTGTGAATTTTTCTACTACAAGCGGAACTTTTCAGTTGAGAAATATTGCTGGTAGTTCTAATAGTGCTAACTTGACTGGAGTACAAAAATTAACATGGATTATTAATAACACTTCCTCTGAATACACTTATACCGCTCCAGATGGTAGTACTCAGACTGTAGCTGCATCTAAGTCGGATGTGTGGGCTGGAAATGCAATAGTTTTTGATGAAATGGTAGCTACTACATCAGGTGTTGCACTTCAAGATTTAAAATTTGCAATATCTAATGGTACAGGAAGTTTGACAGTTGATAATTTTGTGATTAAAGCTCTTCCGGTTCCAACTATGTCTGTTGGAGACGTTAAAAATGGAAAAGCTAACTTGGTAAAAAACACAATCGTTTCAAACGAATTAATCTTTGGTGCAGCTGCAAAAGTATCTGTAATTAATATGAATGGCCAAGTAGTGAAAACTGCTGAGGTTTCAGAAAACTCTAGATTAGATGTTTCTTCATTAGTAAAAGGAACGTATGTGGTAACAGGTGTTGTAAATGGACAGTCTGTTTCTCAGAAAATTATCAAAAAATAATTAGGAAATTAGTTTTCTATAACGGAAGCGTTACCAATTTGGTAGCGCTTTTTTTTTGTTAAATGATTGTGAATTAAAATGAAATTTCGTCTTAACGGAATGTGTCTTTTTGTTGTTATTTTATTAATGTTTCGTCAATCTAAAATTTGAGACCTTCATATAAATTTGTGCCAACAAAAAAATCTTTAATAAAAAATCATTATGAAAAAGATCTATTCTTTATTAGCAGCAGTTGCAATGACTGCATTTGTAAATGCACAAACTACAGAAACTTTTACAATTACTGGAGCTAATGCTTCTGACTTAACAAGCGGAACCGTGGGTGATGTTTCTTACGCCTTTGATAAAGGTGCTGGTTCAAACGCGCCTAAATACTATACCAGCGGTGCAGCAGGAAGATTGTATGCAAAAAACACTTTAACTCTAGAAGTGCCTGCTGGTAACAAAATTACAAGTGTTGTGCTAATGGGTTCTGCAGGAGGTGATTATTTGGCTTCAACTTATTCAATCAATGGTGGAACGGCTTTGACTGCTACAAAAACGGGAACTGTTGACTACACAATCACGCCTTCTACAGATGGAAGAACATTTGTTTTCACAGCTGGACCTAATGTTTCAAGTGGTCACTCTAGAATTAAAAGCTTTACGATTACTTATACTCCAACACTAGCTGTTGTAGATGCTACAAAAGGAAAAGCTAATTTGGTAAAGAATACAATCGTATCAAACGAGTTGATCTTCGGAGCAGCTGCAAAAATATCTGTGGTGACTATGAACGGACAGGTGGTGAAAACTGCTGAGGTTTCTGAAAATTCTAGATTAGATGTATCTTCTCTTGCAAAAGGTGTTTACATTATAACTGCTGTTGTAGGTGGACAAACTATATCTCAAAAAATTATCAAAAAATAATTAATTTTATCAGAGGTAAGCCAGTGCGCAATGAATTTGTGTGCTGGCTTTTTTATATGATTTAAAACACACGTAACATTGGGGTGAAAATATATCCCTATTTTTGTACCCACAGAAACAAATTATAGTAAGTCATTGGGAATTAAATGTTAAAAAATAAATAAAATTTTGCTGTATGTATTTTTTTATTAACTTAGCAACCCTTTAAATAAATAATTAAAACAATTTTTAAACTTTAATAAAATGAAAAAAATCTTTACAATTTTAGCTGTTTCAGCTTTAGCTATCACTGCACAAGCTCAAACTACTTTTACCTATGTTTGGAATAACCAAGGTTTCGCAAATGCACAAGATATTACTACGGGTAATATTGTTGCGGGAAAATTGACTTATGATGTTCAAAAGAATGGTGCAAGCAATGGTCCTAAATTTTACACTGCTGGTGGAGGTGCTTTAAGAATGTATTCCAACAACGCAGATGGAAACGGTAACTCGCTAGCAATTGTTGCTGTTGGGACTACTAAAATCAGCTCTGTAAAAATCAAAACTCCTGGAACTTTAGGTGCTGATAACTATGCTCCTACAACTGCTGTTGTAAAAGTTGACGGGGTAGTTGTACCTACGGTTTACGATCCTGCTGATGCTACAAACGCTACTTATCTGATTGTTGCTGCTACTCCTGCTTCTAACGTTTCTATCCAAAACGGTCAAACAGGAACTTCGGCTCAAATTAGAGTTCTTTCTATGGATGTAACTTACACAGATGGTCTTTCTGTAGCTGATTTCTCGAAAGCTAAAGTTTCTTTAGTTAAAAACACTGTAGTAGGAGAGGCTATCGCTTTCGCTAACGCTGCTGATATCCAAATCATCAACACTGCTGGTCAAGTTGTAAAAACTGCTAAAGTAACAGAAGGTTCTACTCTTAACGTTTCTTCTCTTGCAAAAGGTGTTTACATCGTAACTGGAACAGTAAACGGAGAAAAAGTATCTCAAAAAGTGATCAAAAACTAAGAATAATATTTCTTAAAAATAGAAGGCTTCCTAATTTTAGGAAGCCTTTTTTTATTGTCAATATTCCTGAAATATCTAGAAAACCCCGCGTCTCAGATTATTCACCAATGCACCAAGATTCAGAACCAAGGTATATCGTATTCTGTATGCATAATCTTTAAACGAAGGTTCAAAGCCTAAAGTGGAAGCGATTGGGAAATAGATCTCCAGAAAATCAGGAATCACTTTCACCTTTACACCAGAATCCCAGATAAATTGTGTTGCTCTGTTTTTGTTCTTGTAAACACCCGCATCTGCGTAGAGATTAAACCATTTCCAAAGATGGGAATCCACATTGATACTCGTGATGAATTGATTTACAGAAGTATTAAAAAAAGATTTAAAACCACCCTCAGCCAAGATAAATTGTTGCGAAAGAATCCCCGAAGTCGCACTTTGTCCCAACAATCCGTAAGAAAATGAATAGTTGGACACCCTCGAAATTCCATAATTGAACAAGGCGTTTTTAGTTTCGTTTTTCACAAAATAACCAGCAAACCAACGGAAGCTTATTTTCTTGTCTTTTGCAAATTCCCAACGGTAGAATGCTTCTGCCGAAATCTTTTGAAAATCCTCCATCCATTGTACATTTCCGCCAATGTATTGCTCGTGAATCAGCCGGTTGTCTGAGTAAGCGTAACCCAAATTCCAAAGATTGTATTTGGAATAGAGATTATTTTCAATCATCAAAGGTGTGAGTTCTCTGTCGTAATAATTATAACTAAAATACAAACTTCTCCCAATGGCGCTCCTCGGATTTTTATTAAAATTAAGTGAAGTAGAAGCACCAAATTTTTTGTAAGCCAAGTTATCATCATAATGAAAATACGACCCGGAAACCGCAAAATTCCAACTTCTAAAAAAACTATCGGGCGGAAGAATAGAGTATCCCAAACCTCCGGAGCCAGTTAACTTTCCGGTTCCAGTGCTGAAATAGGGTGTGACGGAATAATCAAATTTTTGATCAAAAATTCCTTGATTCTTAAAATTCATTCCCAAAAGAATCTTGTCATATGCATTGAAAGTCAATCTTGGAGTCAAAAAAATCTCGTTATATTCTGGATTTTGAATGTCTTTGATCAACTTGAATCTAATCTTTTTCATATTAGAAAAAATCCCCTTTGTATAAAGGTAATTATCTCGAAAATTGGTTTCTGAAAAGATGTATTCGTCATTCAGTACAATTTTCGTAGTGCTGTTTTCGGGTATAGAAATGGAGTCGGTTTTCAGTGTACTTCCACTTTTCCAAAAGGTGGTTTTTTCGCCAGATTTAGTTTCAGTTTCTATCTTTAAAGGGATGACGTCCGAGTTGTTTTTATGGATTTTAACCAAATAATTATTGCCCGCGTCATCAAAACTTTTCAGATTAAAATTGAGTCGGTGTTTTTCTGCCATCATTTTTTTGAGAAACGCAGATTTTCCTCGAGAATGATTTTCCAGACTTTTCAGGAAATCGTCGCCAATAATTTTACTTTCAAAATTTTCAGAAAAATATTGTTTTAAGAAATCGTTAAAATTCTCACTTCCCTCATATTCAGCAATATAATTAAGTAAACTTCCGGTTTCAAATTGGCTAATCGCGGTTGTATTAAAATTGCTTAATTTATAAAATGGCGTTGTAATCTTTTGATCCAGATTCTGAGTGTAAATATAATGATACGCCAATCCATAACGTTCTTGCAGTTTCAGTTTCGAAGCGTGGAAAATCTTTAAAGGTTTGATTCCGAATATATTGGCGTTGTCCGCCAGATTTCCTATCAATTTATGATCAGGATAATTTTGTTTTAAATATTGGATTTCGAGATATGATTTCAAACCATTTTTCAGCCAATGATCTTTGGTTTTATCATTAATGAAAAACTCGTCCATCACTTTTTTGGAAATGGTGCTAAAGTAATCCAAATCCGTCTTTTCATAATCTGTAAACATCTGAAATTTGAATTTCCAAAACTTGATGTCATCAATCCCGATAAATTCTTCCTTTTTCATAAATTTATCCGTAATAAAAAGCTTTTCGGGAAGATTTCCGGTTCTTGATTTTATGAATTTCAAATGATTAGTCAGAACAGAACCTAAGATTTGGCGTTGGTATTCATTGGTTTGATAACCCAAATCAACTTTTACAGTTTGTCCATCAACATTCAGAGAAAATTCGGGATAAATTTCTTTTGAGATTTGAAACTCAGGATCATTAATGGATTTTCCTTCAAACTCAAAATCATTGTTTTGAATCAAATTAGAATAGATTTTCCAATATTTTGGGATTTCAAAATTCACTTTCCAAAATGAACCTGCATTGGCTGTTTCTTCGGTGTCTCGATAAAAGGAATTGCTCTGAGCTTCATCCTCAAAAGTCTCTGGAACGAGGAAAAAATATTTCAGAAGAATGTGATTCACATTGATTCCATAACCCGTAAAACGTGCGTCAGGAAGCTTAATTTGATATTTTAAATTGATTGTAATACTTTCGCCTGACTTCAAATCTTCGGAAAGTGGAATGAAGATATTTTCCTGTTTGGTGTTAAGGATTTCGGACGTTGTGCTGTTGTAAGAATATTGCAGACTTTCCAATTTCCCCAATTGCTCGTCTTTAGCAAAATACAAATCATTTTTTCGGTCTTCGATTTTTCTTTTGAGAAGTGGCGTTTTTCTTTTCTGATAAGCCGAAACCCAATTCAAAAGTTTGATTTGATTGATGGATTTCTTGTGTGGATTATGATAAACCAAAGTCTGCTCCACAGAAATGGATTTTTGGTCGTCATTCAGTTTGACATTCAACCGAATGCTGTCTTGCTGAGCAACCGCCCAGAAATTAAAGGAAACCGAAACCAAGACACAAAAAAAACGCTTCATCAGGAACAATCAGTACTTATCAAAACTAATGATTTTTTTTGATGAAGTGTGGGTTATGTTTGTTAAAGTTTTTTTGTATTACTGTTCGAACTGTCAGAAGTGAAAAACCCTTTCAAAAGTTGAAACTTCGAAAGGGTCTTATTGTTAATTTTATTTTAAAGACTAAAGCGTCTCCAAATACGCTTTCCAGCCTTCATTTTTATAGCGCAAAGCTTCTTGTTCTGGTTCTTCGGACTTATAAATCCCTCGTCCTACGATGATGAAATCGGTTCCATAATTTTTGATGACGTGTTCAGGAGAATTGTATTGTTGACCTTTGTCATCGCCTGTTTCTCCGAGATTCACGCCTGGTGTGAATAATAAAATATTTTCAGGAACCTCGTTTTGAGCAACACAACCAATAATACTTGGATGGTTTTCAATTACTTTAAGTGCTTCTTCACGGTAATGAGAATCGGTCAAAGTGCCTTCGGATGACATTCCTAAAATCGCTACTACGCCCACATTTATAAAGCAATCCAAACTTTTGCTCCCGCCAATGACGTGAGAAGTTACCAAATCTGCCCAATTTGAAATTTTGTAAGTTCCATAAGAAAATTGCAATTCCTGAGTATTTCCAATATCCGCAAATTTTCTATCTTCCATCAAAAGGAAGTTATGTTTCGTTGCCAAATCCTTTAAAGAAAGAATGGTTTCATCAGCATCAAAATCATTCAGAATATCAATGTGAGTTTTTAGCGCTACAATATGAGGACCAACAAAATCAGCGAAATCTAATAACTCTTTTGTTGTAATAAAATCTGCGGAAGCAATTAGATTTGACTTTTTCTCAATAGCAATTTCAAGGATTTTCTTAGCGAAAGAATGTTCTGCAACTTCTAATTTCTGTTCGTAAGACAAGCGTTTTTTCTCTTCAAAAACAACCTGATTTCCATTCACAAAATCTTGAATTCTTGCCACCTCATCATCATCAATATAATTAACTTCTCTCAAGATTTCCACAACCTCAGAAATATTGAAAAGCGAATGAACTTTATAACCCTTCTCCTCCAATTTCTCTTTTCCGCCTTGTTCTCTGTCAAGAACTACAACAATGTCAGAAACTTTGATGCTTTCATTTTCCACTTCATCAATCGTCTCAACCAAAGATTTTCCGGATGTAATCACATCTTCTACCAAAAGACAGTTTTGACCTTTTTCGTAAATCCCTTCAATCAGTTTTTTTGTACCGTAAGCTTTGGCTTCTTTTCTTTTAATGATAAGCGGAATGTAACTTTGAAGTGACATTGCCGTTGCCATTGGAAGCGCGGCATAAGGAACTCCACAAATGATGTCAAAATTATCCAAAGGAAGCATTTCCAAAAGATAATTGGCAAGTTTTTTTAATATTTTTGGGTCAGAAGCGAGCGGACGAAGATCAACATAAAACGGACTTTCAATCCCGCTTTTCAGTGTAAAACGTCCAAATTTGATAATCCCGAGTTTGTAACACTCGAGGAAGAATTCTTTTTTACTTTCCATTTACTTTTCTTAGATTTCTACAAATTTAAGGCGAATTTTTTAGACTGAAAAAATGAGAAATAAGAAAGTCTTCGAGAGCCTCAGACTGACAATCCTAAAAAAGTCTTCGACAAAGTTTATATTGAGCTTGTCGAAATGCTCAGACTGACATTGCTTATGTATTGTAATAGAGATGTCACACTGAGCGGAGTCGAAGTGTCTTTAATTATTTATTTTCCTTCCACTTCGGATTCGCAACAAAAATCTTTTCATTGATTTTACAATTCTCAGAATGTGCGCCTTTCAAAAAACCAATACTCATAAGGAATTCCCCAACGATTTCTCCACCTGTGAATTTGAATGTTTTCTTGAACAATTTCACCCATTCTTCCTTAGTTTTTGGATGGTAATGCTCTAGCCATTTTTCGAATGAACCAAATTCTTTTTTTAGTTCCAAGATGGCTTTAGCATTTTCAATCGCTGCGTTGACCTTTAATTTATTTCTAATAATTCCTGCGTCAGACAACAATCTTTCGCGGTCTTTTTCCGTGTAAGCTGCAATTTTCGCAATACTGAAATTACTGTAAGCTTTTCGGAAAGACTCTTCTTTTTTCAAAATCGTCTCCCAGCTCAGTCCAGCTTGGTTGATTTCCATTATTAATCTTCCAAAAAGCTCATCATCATTATGAATCGGGAAACCGTAATGGTTGTCGTGGTAATTTTGGTGCAATGCTTTTCTATCTTCGGGTTGCATTGTTTCTATGGCGGCGCAATATGACATAATTTTGAATATTAGTTTAATAATTTTGAAAGGTAAAGATAATTAACGACCGACAATTATTAATTAGAATTTACAATTTCTTATCTTCGTCAAAAGCTTTTTTAAAATGTACAGATCATTATCTTTTTCCTTTTTTCTTTTCTCTTTTGTCTTGTTCAATGCTCAGATTGAAGAAAAAAAACTCGACGAACTGATTCAGAATTCACTTAAAACCTTCGACGTTCCAGGAATGTCGGTCGGAATTGTGAAAGATGGAAAAGTGATTTATGCCAAAGGTTTTGGTGTTCGTTCTCTGAAAAATAATCAGCCGATGGATGAGAATACTTTGGTTGGAATTGCCTCCAACAGCAAAGGATTTACCTGTGTGGCTTTGGCAATTTTGGCTGACGAAGGCAAAATCAACTGGGACGATAAAGTCACAAAATATATTCCTGAGTTCCAAATGGCGGACGCTTACGTTTCTCAAAATGTGACGATTAAGGATTTGGTAACGCACAGAGCTGGACTTGGTTTGGGTCAAGGCGATTTGATGTTTTTTCCGGAAGGCGGAAATTTGACAGTGAATGACATCGTTCACAATGTTCGTTACTTGAAACCGGAAAATCCTTTCAGAACGACTTTGGATTACAATAATATAATGTTCATTGTTGCGGGTGAAGTGATTCACAGAGTTTCTGGTTTGCAATGGGCAGATTTCATCGAGCAAAAAATTATGAAACCTGTCGGAATGGCAGCGAGTTTCGGGTCTTACAATAGGGCGAAAAATTCTCAAAATATCATCGACGCACACGCGCCAGTGGACGGAAAAGCCATCGCAGTTCCTCACGACTGGAACGAAACTGCGAATGCGGCAGGTGGCATTATGAGTAACATCACAGATATGACGACTTGGGCAGATTTTCTTCTCAACGGATTTGTGACCAAAGATGGAAAACGTTTGGTTTCTGAGAAAAATGCGCACGAACTTTGGAGTCTTCAAATTCCGGACAAAATTGGAGCGACTTCACCTTATGATACTAAGTTTTATGGTTATGGATTGGGTTGGTTTTTGAGTGATGTGAAAGGTCATTTGCAAGTTCAACATTCTGGTGGTTTGATTGGAACCGTAACACATTTCACCTTGATTCCTGATATGAAATTGGGAATTGTGGTTTTGACGAATCAACAATCTGGAGCCGCATTTTCAACGATTACAAACTCTGTGAAAGATGCTTATTTGAAAGTTGAAAACCGTGATTGGTTGAAAATCTATGGTGATAGAAGTAAGAAAAATGATGAGCATTTTGCTAAACAAAAGAAAGAAGTTTATGACAAAGCTTCGAAATATAAATTGGATTTGAAAGACGACCAGTTCATTGGTTGGTACAAAGACGAGTGGTTTGGAATTGTAGAGATTTCCAAAGTTGGGAAAGCTTACAGAATTATTTCTAAATCTTCTCCAAGACTGAAAGGTGATTTGATTCCATACTCTGCCAACTCTTTTGTGGTGAAATGGGATGACAGAAGTTACGATGCGGATTCATTCTTCACTTTGAATTTTGATGAAAATGGAAAAGCCATTTCTGCGAAAATGAAACCGATTTCTGATGTGACGGATTTTAGTTTTGATTTTGAGGATTTGGATTTGAAAAAGATTAATTAGGATTTTAAAATAAACCCCTTCAGAGTTTGAAACTCTGAAGGGGTTCTGCATTTCAAATGATTTAGTTTAAATAATTTATGTTTATAGAAAACCATAAAACCGAAATCTCTGAAAAAGGATTTACAATCATCAATGATATTTTTTCTGAGGAAGAAATCAATCAAATCATTAATGTCATTGATTCCATCGATACTTCAAAGGAAACTTTCAGGAAATCGGAAGACCTTTTTACGATTAGACAATTTTTGAAAGAAGTTCCGGAAAGTCATCAATTCATCTTTAATGAAAATATTAAGAAAATCATTAATGAAATCTTTGGAGACAATTATTTCGTTGTGAAAAGTATCTATTTTGATAAACCTGAGAAATCAAATTGGTACGTTTCCTATCATCAGGATTTGACGATTTCGGTTGATAAGAAATTAGATTTGAAAGGCTTCGGACCTTGGACGACGAAACAAAATCAATTTGCCGTTCAGCCTCCGATTGATTATTTGAAAAATATATTTACAATAAGAATTCATCTCCATGATACGGATGAAAATAATGGCGCTCTAAAAGTCGTTCCGAATTCTCACAGCAAAGAAATCTACCGCCCAGAAACTATCGATTGGAATGTGGAAACTGAGGAAATTTGTTCAGTAAACAAAGGTGGAATTATGATTATGAAACCGCTTATTCTTCACGGCTCAAACAGAACGACCAACAATCAAAAACGCAGAGTCATCCACATCGAGTTTTCCAATATGGAATTGCCGGAGGAAATCAATTGGTCTGAAAGATTGAATTGAAATTAGTAATAAAATAGTCAGTTTACAAAAACTGGCTTTTATTTTGGCCTTTTGCCAATATCCTGAGAAGCATTGAAAACTGCTTTTACGAGAATGAGTTTTTCAGTCTCATCGATTTGATAAAAGATGATGTAAGGATATTTTGAGAACGTAAGACCTCGAAAGTCTTTATAAAAAATTTGGAAAAAAGGATTTTGTACAATTTTCTTTAAAGTCAATTCATAATCTTCAACAAAATTCTGAGCAACTTTTAATGAAGCTTCTTTTTTGTAATAAGCTACAGCTTTTCTTAAATTAGCTTTTGCAACGGAAGAAATCCTAACTTTATAAGCCATATTCTTTTTTCAATTCGGCTACGAAAGCATCATTGTCCTGATATTCTGAGATAGGCAAATCTTCTTGAGCGTCCAGTATTTTCTTTTGTTCATCGGAAAGTTCGAACATACTGGTTTCCTCAGCAATATTTGGATATTGTTTTTTTAATTTCTCCCATTCTTTGATGGGGATGAAAACGCCGGTCGGTACGCCGTTGTGGTCTTCGATTACTTGTGTTTTCATTGTTCCAAATTTTCAGTGAATCATCTTTTATCAAAATTACAATTTTTTATTAAACCAAAAAGCCTTTCAAAGTTTTAACTCTGAAAGGCTTTTATATATTTTAAATTTAAGAATTAAATCTCTTTAAACTGTAGATTTTCTTCCTTCATTTGCTTATCTGCCAAATCTTTGTAAAAACCGTTCGCCAATTTTTCATAAATCGCTTCAAAAGCCGTTAAAGTTTCATTAATTTCCAAATCTGTATGAGATGCAGTTGGAATTAATCTCAACAAAATCATTCCTTTAGGAATTACCGGATAAGAAACTACTGAGGTGAAAATACCATAGTTCTCTCTTAAATCTTTTGCAAGATGCATTGCTTCTACAGGACCTCCTTGGATGAAAACAGGTGTCACGCAAGTATTTGTATCACCAAGATTATATCCGATTTTTTTTAGTCCACCTTGTAATTTATTAACGTTTTCCCAAAGTTTCGCTTTGATTTCTGGTCTTGTTCTCAAAAGTTCCAGTCTTTTCAAACCTCCGATTACCATTGGCATTGTCAAAGATTTTGCAAAGATTTGAGACCTCAAGTTGAATTTCAAATAACGGATGATTTCCTTGTTTCCAGCTAAGAACGCGCCGAAACCAGCCATCGATTTTGCAAAAGTTGAGAAATAGACATCAATCTCATCCTGACAACCTTGTTCTTCACCAGCACCAGCACCAGTTTCTCCCAAAGTTCCGAATCCGTGCGCATCATCCACCAAAATTCTAAAACCATATTTTTCTTTAAGCGCGATGATCTCTTTCAATTTACCTTGCTGACCTCTCATTCCGAAAACTCCTTCAGTAATAACAAGAATTCCGCCTCCAGTTTCAGCAGTCACTTTTTTAGCTCTTTGCAAGTTTTTTTCAAGACTTGCAATATCGTTGTGTCTGTAGGTGAAACGTTTCCCTGAGTGCAATCTAACGCCATCCACGATGCAAGCGTGAGAATCTACGTCATAAACGATCACGTCATTTCTGGAAACCAAAGCATCGATACAAGATACCATTCCTTGGTAACCGAAATTCAATAGATAAGCTGATTCTTTTTGAACAAATTCTGCCAATTCTCTTTCCAACTGCAAATGCTGATCGGTCTCGCCAGACATTGCTCTTGCGCCCATTGGATAAAACATCCCGTATTCTGCAGCCGCTTTTGCATCCGCTTCCAAAACTTCCGGATGGTTGCAAAGTCCCAAATAATCATTGGCACTCCAGAAGATCACATCTTTCCCTTGAAATTTCATTCTCGGACCAATTGGGCCTTCCAATCGTGGGAAAATATAATAGCCTTCTGCATAATCTGCGAATTGTCCTAGTGGACCTGGATTCTGTTTTATTCTTTCAAAAATGTCCATTTTTCTAACTGATATTTTTTGTCATCGGGCTGAAGCCCGACGCTATTAAATCTTTTATCTTTACTTTATTATCTTTATTCTATTTGATAATTTCTGTTTTGAAGATCTCATCGTAATTGTGGAAACAATTATTAATGAAGCCTTGCTCTTCCATCCATTTGTCGCTGTAAACTTTGGTGATGTAGCGTGAGCCGTGATCTGGGAATATTAATACAACCAGATCATCATTTTTAAACTCGTGAGAATTAGCGTATTGGATCAAAGCTTGAGTAACAGCTCCAGTTGTGTAACCGCCCATTATTGCTTCTTTCAATGCGATTTCACGGGTTCTATAAGCCGACATTTCGTCATTCACTCTTACATATTCATCGATTTTATCGAAAAGAAGTGCACCCGGAATCAAGTTTTTCCCAAGACCTTCGATTTGATAAGGATGGATTTCAGTTTTATTGATTTTTCCTGTCTCGTGGTAAGTTTTCAATATAGATCCGTCTGCATCTACACCGATTACTTTGATATTAGGATTTTGTTCTTTTAAGAATTTTGCAGTTCCGGAAAGCGTTCCTCCCGTTCCTGTGCAAGCGAAAACGTGCGTAACTTTCCCCTCAGTCTGATTCCAAATTTCAGGGCCAGTTGTCTGGTAATGTGCATCAATATTAAGTTCGTTGAAGTATTGATTAATATAAACGGAGTTCGGAGTTTCTTTTGCAATTCTTTTTGCAACTTCGTAATAAGATCTTGGATCGTCTGCCGGAACAGAAGCTGGACAAACATAAACTGTTGCGCCAAGAGCTTTTAAGTAAGCTATTTTCTCTGCTTTTGTTTTGTCACTTACGGCAAGAATGCATTTGTAACCTTTTACGATGCAAACCATTGCGATGGAAAATCCTGTGTTGCCAGATGTAGTTTCCACGATGACCGAATCTGGTTTCAAGATTCCTTTTTTCTCCGCATTTTCTATGATGTGTAGAGCGATTCTGTCTTTCGTAGAATGACCTGGATTGTAAGATTCCAACTTAGCGTATATGGTTGCAGGAATATCCTTGGTAACGTGATTCAATTTGACCAACGGTGTGTTGCCAATCAAACCAAGAATATTATCGAATACATTCGTCATTTTTATATCATTTTTTCTCTCCAAAACTGTCTGCAAAAATAAATAAAAAATTGCAATGTTTCTCTGTTTTGACATATTAATATAGTACAAGACTGATATATTGCAACTTAATTAATGAAAATTCTTTAATTTATATCAATTTCTAAATTTTAAATTTTGTTAAAAACACCGATAACTAAATGAAAAATGCTAATTTCGCCGATATTCTTATTTAAAATATGAAGAACTGGACTTTTAAACAATGGAACACCATTCTCGGATGGGTTGTTTTCGGAATTGCATTACTTACTTATTTGTCAACCATAGAACCTAATTTCAGTTTTTGGGATTGCGGAGAATATATTTCTTCAGCTGTAAAACTGGAGGTAACACACGCACCTGGAGCTGCACTTTTCCAATTAGTTGGCGCTGTGGTAGCCTTATTCGCCTTTGGTGATGGACAAAATTATTCATTGGTAATCAATGCGATGTCGGCAATTTGCAGTGCATTTACCATTTTGTTTTTGTTCTGGACGATTACACATCTTGTAAGAAGATTATTAAATAAAGAATTCGAAAATATTACCGTTGCAGAAGAGGTTGCGGCTTTGTTTTCCGGAGCAATTGGCGCTTTGTGTTTCACATTTTCAGATTCATTTTGGTTTTCTGCAGTAGAAGGCGAAGTTTATGCGATGGCAAGTATGTTCATAGCATTGATTGTTTGGCTCATCACAAAATGGGAAAACGAATATCTTGAAAAAGACAACGAGCGTTGGATCATTCTTTTATTCTTCATCATTGGTCTTTCTGTAGGGGTTCACATGATGTGTATGTTGGCTTTGCCAGCGGTTTGTTTGATTTATTACACAAGAAATTACACCTTCACTTGGAAGTCATTTTTGATTGCCAATGCTGTTACTTTATTAATATTAATCATTGTTTTCAAAATCATTTTCCCAGTCATTATGACGTTGTTTGGAAAATCTGAGGTGTTCTTTGTTAATGGATTAGGATTGCCTTTCCACTCAGGGACCGTTTTTGCCTTTGTGATTTTGATTGTACTTTGTTATTTACTAATCACTTATACAAGAAAAACAGGAAAGTCACTTTATCAGACGATTGCATTATCCGTGGTTTATATGATGATTGGATTCTCTTGTTGGTTGGTGATTCCGATTCGTGCGATTGCAAATCCGCCAATGAACCTGAACGATCCAGATAACGCTCTAGGAATGTTGGATTACTACAACCGTGAGCAATACGGAGATTGGCCAACTTTGTACGGACAAAACTACACCGCTTATTTGGATCCAAATGGAATTCTGAAAAATGAAGACGGAAGTTATAAGACCGAAAAAACCGGCGATACTTACGAGAAAGACCCACAAACAGGACGTTACAGATTGGTAGGAGAGAAATTCAACTATGTATTCAATCCGGAACACGTAAGTTTGTTTCCAAGGATGTTTAGCGAAGACAAGTCCGTGATGCCAAACTATATTTCAATGTACGGCGCGCCGGATTTCACTTTCAATTATGGAAATGAGCAAATCTCAGAAAGTCCGGAAGCAAAACAATTCTTCGACGAACTTCGCCAGAAATATGAGAATGGAACCATCAAAATGGATGATTATCTGAAGGCGAAACAATTTGGTTTGATCAATGTTCAGCGTCCGACTTTGGCTCAGAATCTTGATTATTTTATTACGTTTCAGAATTATTTCTACTTCGTGAGATATTTGCTGTGGAACTATTCCGGAAGGCAAAATGATGTGGAAGGACATATGGAAAACACGCACGGGAACTTCATTACCGGAATTCCTTTTATCGATAATAATCTTTGGGGCGATCAATCCGAAATGCCTGCGAAGTTCCAGAATGAAAGTACCGTCAAGTTCTTTATGCTTCCATTGATTTTAGGATTAATTGGATTTTTCTTCCAACTCAATCGGGATTTCGGACGATTCTATTCTATATTATCATTATTTATTTTAACGAGTGTAATGATCGTCTTCTACACGGGAATGAAACCTTTCGAACCACGTGAAAGAGATTACGCAATGGTCGGATCCTTCTACGCATTTGCAATTTGGATTGGTTTAGGAGTTGCGGCAATCTATTGGTTAATCCAGAAAAAAATTAAAACAAAAGGCGCGCAGATTTTGGTTGGCGTTGTCTTGTTAGGCGTTCCAATGATGATGGGCTTCCAAAACTACAATGTTCACGACAGAAGCGAGAGATATGCAGCCTACGATTACGCTTACTCATCATTAAAATCGTTACCGAAAAACGGAATTATGTTCGTTTATGGTGACAATGACACGTATCCGGTTTGGGCAATTCAAGAAACTGAGGAATTCCGTTCGGATGTGAAAGTGGTGAATTTCACTTTATTATCAACGCCTTGGAATATCGATCAAGTTAAAAGAAGAACTTATAATTCTATGCCTGTTCCTTCAACTTTGGAACATGAAGATTACCGTGAAGGAAGCAACGATCAGGTTTATATGATGAGCAAAGGCGACTGGGAAACTATTTTTGCCAATCTCAAAGATCAAGGCGCTCCAGATACAGAGTTTGCTGCTTTTAGAAAGTATCTGACTCAAGATTCTATGACTTTGAAAGAAGCTGTTAACTTCTTGAAAATGAAATCTCCAGAGAAAGATGAAATCGTTAAAATGGTTTTTGGTGAAGAGCGTTTCCATAAGTTCAATTTTCTTCCGGTTTCGAAGTTTATACTTCCTGTGAATGTCAACAATGCTGTGAAAGCAGGCATCATCACACCAGCCGAAGCTCAGAAAGCAGAGAAGCAAATTGTTATCAATTATAAAGGATCCAGCATGTTCAAAAATAATATGCTGATGATGGATATCTTGGCGAACTTCGATTGGAAAAGACCAATCAATTTCTCCAGTGGCGGAATTTACGATCCGAGCAATCTGTTTTTCCTTTCCAATTATTTGAAATTTGATGGCCACAGCTATAGACTGGTTCCAATTAAAACCGAAGAAGGTGTAGATGGCGAATTGGGAATGGTGAATGCGGATGAGCTTTACAATATTGTGAAAAATTACAGATGGGGTAATTTCAAAGATTTGAATACGCATTTTGATGAAACTTGTACACAGAACATCGTGAGCTACAGATCGTCTGCGAGTCGTGCTGCAGAAGCTTTGGTAATGCAAGGTGACAAGAAAAAAGCCATCGAAATTCTGGATCTTGCCAACCGTGAAATCCCGGTTTCTAAATACAATGATCCAAGATCTCTTAGTTCTATTGTGTACGCTTACATCGTTGCCGGACAAGAGCAAAAAGGTCTTAAGCTGGCAGAAGATCTCAAAAAAGGAATCTTTGCTGAGTATGATTATTACACCAAACTATCTCCGAAATTCCAGGTTTATGCATCCCGACAAATGAAAACCAAACCAATGGAATATTCTCTTATTGTGGGTGCGGTTTCTGATGCTTACAACAAGATTGGGCAAAAGGACAAAGGTTACCAATACCTAATAAATTCTGTGAATGTCATTGATAAGAGATTCAATACATTCATCAAAGATTTGCAGGAAATGGGCAAAGAAAAAGCCTTCAAAAAGGCAGAAGATGTTCAAAAAGTAACATCTTTCTATGCGTACCTTTTTGATATTATGAAGGATTACGATACGACTTACGAAGCTGAAAAGATGGATAATATCACGAAGCAGTTAATGAAAGTGACACAATAATACACTTCTATAAATTAAAAACGGACAAGCGATTGTCCGTTTTTTTGTTTTAATGAATAAAATGGATGTGATTTATCATTCCATATTGCTATCAAATTATAAAATAATCAGTTTAATTGAGTTGATGAATCCACAAATTTATGTTCTGAAATTTTCTTTTCTGTTAAAATTTTCTCTAATTTGATGTAACTATCTGATAGTTAAATTTTTATGAATTTAATACAAGTTGTTTTCTTTAATAATTTTAATATTTTGAATAATATTTTATATAAACTCAAAATTAATATTAATAATAGTTAAATAAGACTGATGTGTTATTGAATTTTTGCTAAAAAAGTCCTTGGTTTATGTTATGTGTAATTTAATCAAAAGTTAAATAATTGTTATAGTGTTGATAATTAGTATTTTGAATATTTGTTGCGTTTGATTAAGATAACATTTAATTAACAAAATTGAAATTAAATTAACGTTTTTTAACATTCTTCGCATTCTCCTTTCTGCAAGTCTATTGAAGCGTTCGGAATTTTGAATTAGCTGGATAAAATGGCGTAAAAGCCAGAATTAGAAGTTCGGGAAGTCATTCGGGGTATCTTTGCAGAGTCAAAACCCAAAAAAATAATTCAAAATGATCAAAAGATTTTTTCTTGTAGTCATAATGATGATTTCCACACTTGGCATTTATTCTTTCAAGAGTTATGCCACAGATGCTAAAACAAGTTTTGCATCGTTCTACCACGATAAGTTTAATGGTAGGAAAACAGCAAGCGGAGAAATTTTCAGTAACAAAGAACTTACCGCTGCCAATAAAACGCTTCCTTTTGGAACAGAAGTAAAAATTACTAATTTGATTTCTGGGAAGAGTGTTGTAGTTAGAGTTAACGACAGAGGACCATACCACTCATCTAGAGCCTTTGATCTCTCAAAAGCTGCGTTTGATTCAATAGGCGATCTTAGAAAAGGAACTATCGCAATTGAATATGAAATTATTGACTAAAATTCAACTTATTTTAAAGTTTAAAAAGCCATCCGGATTCGGATGGCTTTTTTTGTTGCTGGATGATTTTGCAAATTATCTGAAAATATTCTTGATGATATTTCCAATCTCGACAAAATCATCGTGATTACGGACAGATCGGATTTCCGTATTGTCATTGTCCGTTTTGGAGTACGGATAAATCAGTAGATAATTCTTGTTCGGAAGTTTTTTGTTGAGGAAATCCGGAATGTAACGCATCTTCGGAAAGTATGAGGTCATTCCTCGTTTTGCCAAGATGAGAATCAATCCTTCGTTATCTTTTATTTTTTCTGCCTTCTTCTCAGCATCTGCCCAAGAATTAATCACGACAAAGTCTGCCTCAATATTGACTTTCTTGATGATTTTCTTTAAGACATTAATAATATTTTCAGGTGCATAAAAACTGATCACCGCACCAGAATTTTTACCAATGTTCCAAACTCTGGCTAAGGAATGGAAGAATCCCGATTCCAAATGCGCATTCTCGGGAATCATCACCAGATAACGTTTAACCGTCGAAAGTGGTTGTGCAGCGTGGTAAACGAAGATATTGATGTCATTATTCTGCAAATAACCATTATAAAGATTATCAGCGAATGACGCGGAGAAACCTTTCTCGTCTTCCAATCCAATGATGAGGTCGGTGATTTTCTGTTCTTTCACCACATTATTGATTCCGTTGATCACATCGTTGTCGTAACGTGTCAGAGGCTTTAATTTTACATCTGCGGCAGAAGCGGTGTTCACGGCGTAACTCAGGATTTTTTCAGCGTTTTTGATGGACGAATCATTTTTATCTTCATTAATGACATTCAGTCCGAACATATTCTCTGTGTTGGAATGATTTTTTACCAATAATCCAAGGTTTACAGTCTTGTCAACCATTCCTTCATAATTAAGCGCCAGAAGGATATTTTCCTGCTCGTGATTGTTTCCGGTAAGTGTATCTTCATTTTCTGCTTCCGCAATTTTCTCGGCACTCGCCATCGAGATGAAGGATGAAATGGTACATGAAATCAATATTAATAAAATACTACCGTTCAAAACGTGCTCGTTTAATAATCTAATTGGCTCTCCAGATTCACTTTCAGAAAGGATAATGTTGTAACCAACCATTACGGCTGCTAGAGTTGCAGCAGCAGAGGCGGAGCTTAATCCAAAAATCAATTTCCCTTCTTGCTTCGTCAATCGGAAAGTTTTCTGAGTCAAAACTGCGGCTACATATTTCCCTAAAATGGAAGCGACCAACATTACAGAAGCCACTTGAATCGTTTCCCAACTTTTGAAAAACACCGTGAAATCTATCAGCATCCCAACGCTGATCAAAAAGAAAGGAATGAAAATCGCGTTGCCGACAAACTCGACCCGATTCATCAATGAAGAAGTGTGTGGAATCAGTCGGTTCAAAGCTAATCCTGCCAAGAACGCTCCGATAATTGCTTCTACGCCGGCTAATTCTGCCAAAAGCGCGGCCAAATAAATCATTACCAATACAAAAATATATTGCGAAATCTTATCATCCACTTTTTTGAAAAACCATCTGCCAATGATTGGGAAAATTAATAAAACCACCAATCCGAATGCCAGAACATAACCAGAAAGTTTGATCCAAAACTCGCTGCCCACGTCTCCTTGAGACATTCCAACGACCACCGCCAAAACCAATAACGCCAAAACATCGGTAATCATAGTTCCACCGACGGTTATGTTTACAGAGAGATTCTTCGCAACGCCCAATTTGCTGACCAATGGATAAGCGATCAAAGTGTGTGACGAGAACAAGCTGGCAAAAAGAACTGAGGTCAATAATGAAAATCCTAAAAGATAATAGGCTCCCACAAATCCCAGCACAAATGGAACGATGAAGGTGTAGAGTCCAAAAGTCAAACTTTTCCACTTGTTCTTTTTGAAATCGCCCATATCGATCTCCAGACCGGCGAGAAACATAATATAGAGTAGTCCTGTTGTTCCAGTTACCACAATACTGCTATCTCTCGAGAGAACATTGAAACCATTTGGGCCAATGATTGCGCCAGCGATGATGAGTCCCAAAAGATGTGGAACTTTGATTTTGTTGAGTAACAATGGTGCGCTGAGAATGATGATGAGAACCACCAAAAATTTCAGAACAGGATCTTCCAAAGGAAGACTGAGGTTGTGAATACTTAGAAGCATTTGTGTGTTTTTTATTTTGATGGACGTACCAATTCTACAGAAAATACAGCAGAACAGTTGTTGTTTACAGTGATCATTCTTCTTCCACGAATCTTTTCTGGTGAAATCTCATTGAGGCGAATGTTCATATCAACAAGTTTTGAAGAAGTAGAATCGGTTCTGAAATTGAGTTTGATTTCGTTGTTTTCCAGTTTTCCGGCGTAAGTTCTGACCAAATTATTTTTGCTGTAAACATTCACGGAAGTTTGCAGAGAATCATTCACAAATTCCCAAACGTCGGTTCTTTGGTCGCCAATCACATAGTCGGAGCAAGTAGATTCTGTACAGATCACTTTTCCGTTCCATTTCCCGAGAATTTCTTCTGGCCAAGTCGGAATCACCACAGAATCTATTTTTTTCGCGTAGAGACTGTCTCTCATTTTCAAAAGCGCATCAAATTCTGCTTCCTTTTGAGAAAAGACATTTTCTTTTTCAGACAAGAGTCTTTCCCTTGCATCAAGCTGTTTTTCGCGTTCGTTCTCCTTGCAGGAAAATAGAAATAGGGATACACAGCATAACAATAGGATTTTCGTACTTCTCGGCATAATTTGATTTATTTTTGAATTTCAATATAACAAAAAATATGCAAAGCCACAACTTTGGAAAACGCTGGATTGGTAGTTTTGATTAATTATTTTCTCTCAAAATACTAGAACATTGAAGGTTGTGGTGGATTTATTAATGAAAATAATTATAAATATTTAATTCATTAAAATTCTACTCGATGTGATTTTTTAAGTTTCACAATCAATTTAACTTCAAAAAATCGTGAATTTAATATCCAGGAAGTTTTACCAATCTTACAATTTGATAAATTCCGTGATTTTTCAATGAAAGAGATCTCGCAATTTCCGGAATTGCCTGCAAATGGGCTTCGCAGAGATAACCAAATTCCAATTCTTTGACGACTTTGCAATGTTCGGAGATAATTTTCTTCAGCTTCTTGCTGGGCTTGTAAAACTCGACGTAAACCAGAAATTTGCTGTCGGAATAGTCTCGCGGTGTTCCGATGTCTTGGATGTATTTTTCTAAATCTTTCTTTCCCATTTTTAAACTCATTTTAATTGGTTACCTCTTTCTCGAATTTGTTATTAATGAAAATCAATGCCGAACCGCTTATCAAGAAGACGAAAAGCATTATTAATATATTAAGACTAACTTGACTGTAACCAAGGTTTGAAGCATTAAGAAAAGGATAGGGATACCAATTGACAATCGGTCCGCGAATCAACGAATAAATCAAATAAACCAGCGGAAAAATCAGCCAATAGAAACCATTTTTCCAACTCAGTTTTCCTTTTGTCACAAAGAAAAGCCAATACAAAACATACAGAATTGGAATGGCGACGTGCAACATATTATCCAAAAACAATTGCCAACCTGTAGGTTTCCAAATTCCTCGCAAAACGGTATTGTAAACCACAAAGACGATGAATATATACAAAGCAATCGCCGTTTTGACGGAAAGAGTGGAGAAGAAACTTCCCAACTTGGTTTTAGGGAAAAATGTCGAAAACGTCAAACTAATTGCAATCAAAGAATTGCATAAAACCGTAAAATAACTGATAACTGTAATGAAATTATCAGGCGAAATATAAAATTGAAGAACCACGCAAAACCAAGCGAGTAAGGCTAATGTGGAAGCGAAGATTATTTTAAAATTTAAACTTTTCATTATTCTCTGATTTTTATTCGATTGATTTTTAGTTGATTATGCTATTGTGTTTTGACCTTGATATATTTAAAGAAATTTTGAATTCTAAAATTATCATTTTTATTTCAGAGAGAAGAATCTAATAAAAAACCGCTCAAAATAATTGAACGGTTAGAAATTTTAGAACGAAGAAACTTCAGCGTGTTTTTTGTTTTTTTCTAAACTGGACATCTCATCCAAAAGTTTTTTCTTCAAAAGGAAGTAATTTCTTGCAATGTAATATTGATAACTGTTGATGGCAAAAAACAATTGTTGCAGATTTTTGTCAAAATACTCGTTGTGGCTGAAATATATCATCGTATAATTCGCATAATAATCCAAATCTTTCCTGTTTTCCTCGCTGATCTCGTTTTCCAAAAGGGGATTTTTTAGAATGATTTTCAACGCGTCTTTTAGTTTTGCTTCTAAAGGAATGTTGTTTTTGAAATTCTTTGCAATCTGGTCAAAAGGCGTTGTCACACTCACGAAGCCAAACGCGTTGCTGAGATCCACATACAGTTGGAATTGATTTTCGTAAGTCGCATCGCATTCCGCAAAGTCAGAATAGGTTTTTTTGAAATCGGATTCCAGATTTTGAGTTTTCGCAAGATTTAGGAAATAATGGTAAATATTAATGTCATTCTCTGTGACTTCTTTTTCCAGCGTTTTGATCTCGTTTTCCAAAGTTGGAATCAGTTTTTTTGCGTCGGAAGCTTTGTATTTTGTTCCGTCGTAATCAAAAGTTTTGATGTCCAATTCCTTCTTGGAAATTGCTTCGATAGTGCTTTTATCATTTTGAAGCGCAATCAAATTGTAGGCAATTTCAATTTTTTCCTTACCATAAAGTTCGTCAAAACTTAGATTTTCATTGGTCGGCGAAGAATTTTCGATATCAAATTTATCCGGATTTTTGTTGTCGTAATAGTTATTGAAAATTTTATCAAAAGTATCTTTGTTGTAATTCGCTTCAAATTCTTCTTTGAAATGATCAAATTCCAGATTGGATTTCTCACTTTCGTATTGAACATTCGAAAACAATTTGGTGGTTAGTTTTTCCTCCGTCTCCTCAAAGTTTTTGAATAGAAATTTTGCCGGCTGATTGTCTGCATTTTTTTGAATATTCAATTGTCTAAGACGGACAACTCTGTCTTCTGTTGACGGATGGGACGCCCACTGATTCTCAATCACCAATTTTGATTTGTTGAAAAGTCCAGCTTCTTCCAGTTTTACAACAGGCAAATCGTTTTTGTTTTCCAAATCACTTTCCTTCGCCAAAAATCCCATTACATAACTCTGTTCTTTGTAGATGTTTTTGCTGGCTTTGTTTTCCTTGATTTTGTTTTCATAGAAATTGAGGACATTGTTATAAGAATTATCTGCCAAGTCCAGCCTTAAAAGCGATTCTTCCAAAGCCAGCGATCCAGCGATGTTGGCAGAAACTTCATCGGCGTGAAACTCCATTTCCCGGGAAAGCGCCATATGACGGATGTTCACAAAAGAATACATCTTGTTAAGAATCCACTGGATGCCTTGCGTAATTTTAATTGCCAATCCTGCAAAAATGGCAAAATATCCACTTGCATTTGCCCAACTTTGGATGGTGTTTTTATAAGATTCGTCGTCATTCACCAAATTAAAAATGATTTGATTCACATTGTAAACATAGCTTCCCACTTTCATCGATCTTTGGGAAAAATGTCCGAACTCGTGCGCGAGAATTGCCTTCAGTTCTTGTTTCGTACAAGCATTTACAAGACCAATTCCGATGATGAGGTTTTTCTTAATCGGCAAAAACATACTCCAAAAACTGGAATCGTAGAAAACACTCGCATTCACATCATAAGCCAGATAAACTTTTTTCGGGAAATCTGTTCCGGCTTCCTTCACGATTTCGTCTATCATTTGGAAAAGTTGAGGTTCTTGATTTCGGGTGATTTCGGTCAAATAGCTTCGGTCGTTGACGTGTTTTTTGAAAAGAAATTTAATCAGGAAATATGAAATCAAAACACCCAAACTGGCAAGTCCCACACCGAGCATCAAAGTCAGGAACATTGGTTTTGCAATAATCAAAAATATCCCTGCAGTAATGCATCCAACCGTGAGCGCAATGGCAGAAAGGAATAATAAAATGTAAACAATAATGAACAGAATGATGGCGAAAATGGCAGATTTTGCTTTTTTCCTGAAATCTGAGGAAACTTCTACGGTCATAAAATTGATGGCTTATTAATTTTCCGTAAAAATAAAAAAATCATTGATATTTCTAATGTTGATAATATTAAATTATTAATTTATTCACAAAAAAAACCACTCGGAAAAATCCGAATGGTCAAATAAATAAAGTTAGTTTAATAAAAAAATTTATTTCACAATAATCGTTTGGTTCGGTCTGGTTTTACTTTTATAATAAGAAACCGCCACATCTTTTATCGCATTGATTCTCAGTTTTTCCAAAGCTACATCGTCATTATACATTTTCATTTGCAAATCCCATTGCTTTTTGTCCTCTGCACTTATTTTGCTCTCAATATTTTTTACCAAAGCATTGCTTTCTGCGGAACAAGGCGAAGTGCTGTCGATTCCCAAAAGAACGCCAAATGCAGATTCATAGTTTTTGTCAGCGATGTACATTTTCGCTTCTTTGATGAATGATGCACAGTTTTTTCGTTGATAATTTTTATAAGTTTCGATAGATTTTGTCTGAGCCGTTTTGTGACAACTCGCTTTTTCCGGAATCGATAATAGTAAAGCTAAAGATTCTTCATATCGTCCGTTTTTTTCCAGATTGGCAGATTTTGTAAGGATTTGATTACAATTCGCTTGATAGTAAGCCAATAGTTTTTCAGTTCCGTTGTTGATGAATTTTACCAATGCCGGGTCATTCGAGGACAAAGAATTGATGGCGTTGTTCAAAGCGGAATATTGGTCTCTTCCCGTTCCTTTCAATTGTTTGGAATAGCTGGAGAAAACCAAATTTGTTTGGTCTTGTTTGATGAGCAATTGTAAAGTCAGATTGGTGACGTTTACGTTTTGCATTCCGCCTTCTACAACTTCGTTTCCGTTGATGATGAGGTTCGGTTGCAAAACTAATCCATTGTTGTAATCGGTAGAAACCAATCCGTTTTCGGATAACATTTGGGTTAATTTTCCGTCGATTTTTGTCAATAAGTCATAATCAAAACTGTTTTGCTGTTCCTGGCTGAAATGGATAGAAAGTTGGATTTTTCCAATGTCAGCCGAGGTTTGCGAAAAACCAAACGTGCCCAAAAGCATTACGGAGAATAAAAGTATTTTTTTCATCGTTTTGTGTTTATTTTATGGTGATGTAGATGGTGTTTCCTTTGATGTCTTTGTCCGTTTGCATATTCAATGTTTTGAAGAATTTGAAGATTTCCAGAGCAAATTTGTTCGGGTTGTAATTCTTTCCATTCGCGTCTTTCAAAGGGATTTTCACATCATCCAGAATCATTCTTTTGTCAGTTGTTCCTTGGATGTGGTAATTGTTTTTGTAAGCATTTTTCTCCATCCACATTTCGATTTGGTCAGAAAGCGGAAGATTTTCCGGCGCCACTTCAGATGACATTTTGAAATTGGAACTTTGTGCAAAACTAATATCGATGTTGATAGATTTTCCATTGTTCACGATGTCTGTGAATTTGTTCTGCATCGTATTGATGAATTCCTCAGACACACTTTCTACCGCTTTGGAAGCCAGTTTTCCAAAATCGTCTGTGTAGAATTTGCCACTTTGCCCAACTTTGTTTGAAAGTGAATTTCCAGTCGAAGCTTCATAAGCAGAAATTACCACAGAAACTGAGTTTCCGGAATTACTGCTCACTTCATTCACCTCGGTTTGAACGTAGATGTCTGCGCCAGACATTTGTACAATCTGGTCTTTTACATCGGTTTGATTGTCGGAAGTGAAAACGTTGTTGTCTTTTGCAGATTTCAATTTTGCCACGAAATCAACGGTCGTAAATCCTTTGGAATCGAAAATTTCTTTCACTTTTGTGATGGCGATTCTTTTGTTGACATCGTTTTCAAGAACTGTACGCAAATCTTCACCTTCGCCAACATAAGGAATAACCATTATTTTGGGTTGAACGGTTGTGGTATTTGGAGTCGATTGACCAAATATTCTTGAAATGGATAAAACAAACAGGAAAAGGAAGCTTGTTTTTTTATAGATATTTTTCATTGAGTTATTGTTGATTTTTTTAATGAAATGATTTTAATTTATCTCGTAAAATGGTATTTTATTTTCCAATAAGATTTTTGACATCATTGGTAATTTTATCGCTGTATGAGATAAAAGCAATGTAATTTTTATCTTTACTAATTTCCATAGTAATTTTTGCAAAGTCTTTGTTCAATCCCCAAAACTGGCTTTCCAATTTTTTGAAAGTTGCTTCGTCTTGCGAGTTTTTTGCTTTAGTCATTTCGGCTAATAATTTTTCTCTCTTATCAAGAAAATCATTCGCTTTTTGGTTGTCCATTTTTGGACGTTCCATTTTATCATTTTGAACATTAGCTTTTTCTCTAATTGATTCAATTTTTTCTTCCGTAGTTCTTTTGTCGGTGTTTTGAGTCGATTTGGAAATCATAAATGAAGAAATGACCAACACTGGTAGCAAAATCAACATTATGATTGGTTTTCCACCATATTCTGTAAATTTTTTATAGGCAAAAAACATCAATCCCAATCCTAATATTAGAAGCCCGATTGCTAATCCAATATTTCCAAAAAGTTCAAAAACAGGTATCAAAATTCTAGGAACTCTGTACTCTGACTGTTCCTGAAAATAGGTTAATCCCCAAGTGAAAAAGAAAGAGCCGATAAGACCCATTGCCAAGGCTTTCACTTTTTCTGCAATACTAAGTGTTTTATTTTCTTGTGTCATTTTCTTGTATAGTTATGTTAATTTGAGCTTGTTCAATGTTTTTGACCTTAGTACTAAACGTTGAATTGCTCGCAACCCGACTTGAGCGTAAATCCTTTTTTGCTTTTAATTAAGTTCTATTGAATTTGAAATTTTCTGCAAAAAAGATTGGGAGCGGAAGGCGGAAAAGTTGCCCAAATTAATTGATTTAATAACCGAATTTTCTAATGATAGAATTTTGTTCCAAGTCCAATCTTAAAGCTCTTGTGTTTACAACCACTCTTTGGCTTCCATTGCCGTTTTTGGAAGATGAAGTCACAAAGGTTTTGTATCTGTTTTCGTTGAATAGTTTTTTGAAATATTCAGGAAATTGTTTTTCTGTTGCTTCTTCCGATGTGGAAATCAATGGCGTGGTTTGGTTGCTGTTGGGAATTCCACGGAATAACAAATGATAGATTGCTGTGTATTCTGGTTTTTGGTCTGTGATGTTCAAAGTCATCGAACTGTCGTTGGAATCAATTACCTGAATGTCGGATGCGTGATTTCGGCTATTGCAACTCAGTAAACCGATTGCAAAAGCGAATAGAAAAAATAAAGATTTCATAGGCGGAAGCTTATTTTTTAGTGATTAATGTGCATTCCAGTTTTTTGGACTCGGAGAAGTTGGAGCTGATGCTTTGAGCCGATTTTCTGTCAGAAGCGATTGCCTCGCTCAAGTTGTCTCCTGCAAGATTGACCACTTCTACAGTACCAATTTTTTGTGGATATTTTTGTCCGTCTATCAGTTCAATCATTTCTACAGAAAGCTTGTCGCCAACGTTGATTCCAGCGTGTTTTCCTAAGTTTACCAATACTTTAGTTCTGTTTTTGTCATCTGGCAAAAGTTTTACAATTTTACCTTGAAGTGGGAAATTCAATTTAAAATACTGGTTGATTTCTGTTTGGATAGATTTTATCGCGTTTTGAACAGCACTTTCCGGAGAAAGCATCAATTCGCTTGCTTTACCTTCAAAACTCGTTGCATCTGTGCTAAGTCCTGTCGCCACATCCACGATTTTCATCTGAAACGCAACGCTTGCTTTGTAGCCATTCACACCGCCGTTTGCTCCTTTCATAGAATAAACTGGGATTTTGGTAATATGTCCTGTAATGATTTTTTCAGCGGCCAAACTTGCACCTTGTTCCACTACGTTTTTACTGTCTATAAAAGCTTCGGATTTTTGAAGTTCCAATTCGTCGTTCACGCGGTCTGAGCTGGTTCTGTCCACCACACGGAAACGTTTGGCATTCGTCAGCATTTCTACTACTTTTTCCGTCACAAGGCCTACAAATCTAGGATTCTCATCACAAGTAAAAGCGGTAACACCTATGACAATTCTGTCATCTTTTTGCGCAGAAATCCTACTGAAAGACAGAGCAATCAGTAGGAATAATAATTTTTTAGTCATTATAGGTTACCTGCAGATTTTACAGTTTGAATAATGCTTTTGATTGCTTTTGTCTGAAAAACAGATTCTTCGCCTAGAATTGTAGAAGCATTTTTCGCATATTTCACAGCGGATCCTATTTTGGCCAGTTTCAAAGGATTGGTAACAGACATAGATTCTGACGAAACTGAAGTTACATTAGCTGCAAATGCTTGAACATTTTTAGATTGAGAAAAGATTCTAAGCGCCAATTCTTCACATTCTTTCAAAGTTGGTTTCTTCACTTTTACATCGGTTACGCCATCGTTGGTTTGTCCGATTGATCTGTAATAAAGGTTTTGCAGTAAAGGAGAGATTTTCATAGATTCTTTGGCAGAATCTCCAATTTCTGAGTTTAATTTGTCCAGTGTTGTAACACTTGTCGTTTTGGGAGCGGAAAGTTTTCCTAATTTTTCTACACGTTCCATAGAAGCTTTGAAATCTTCTCTCGATGTTTGTGCGATTGCAGAGGTGAGGCTAGCGAAAACGAAGGCAGCCATTAATAGTTTTTTCATTAGTTGAATTTTTTTCAAATGTAAATGAAATTTTCAAAAAACAAAAGATGATTATGATTTATTTTAATAGATATGTTTTGGTTGGTATGATTATTTTATTTGTTTGGTTTGTTTTTGTTTAAAATATTAATTCCGTTTTGGTTATTTATCTATTTTAAACATTTGATTCTGTTTAGATTTTGGCGA
Organism: Epilithonimonas xixisoli; assembly: GCF_004365655.1. GTDB lineage: Bacteria > Bacteroidota > Bacteroidia > Flavobacteriales > Weeksellaceae > Epilithonimonas > Epilithonimonas xixisoli. The sequence continues at coordinate 420,657 of NZ_SOEO01000001.1, forward strand.
ATCGTATTTCAATACATTTATGAATTATTATGTCTTAAACGATTATTGTCAATTCTGAATAAAGAATATTGTAATTATGTTGTTATATAGAGGTTTGAATATGAATTTCATTAGAAGAATATTATTTTTTTTTAAATAAAAAAAACCGCTCAGAAAAAATCTGAACGGTTTTAAAATTTATAATTGCTCGAATGCTTATAATTACATCATTCCTGGCATACCGCCGCCCATTGGCATTGCAGGTTCGTTGCTTTTCACCTCTGTGATTACACATTCAGTTGTCAAAAGCATTCCAGAAACTGAAGCTGCGTTTTCTAGAGCAACTCTTGTAACTTTAGTTGGATCGATGATTCCAGCTTCTAGCATATTCACATATTCGTCAGTTTTTGCGTTATAACCGAAATCTCCAGTTCCTTCTGCTACTTTCGCAACGATTACAGAACCTTCGCCACCAGCGTTAGCAACGATTTGTCTCAATGGTTCTTCAATCGCTCTTTTTACGATTTTGATACCAGTTGTTTCGTCAGCGTTATCACCTTGGAAGTTAAGCGCAGAAATAGCTCTTACCAAAGCAACACCACCACCAGCAACGATTCCTTCTTCAACAGCTGCTCTTGTAGCGTGAAGTGCATCGTCAACTCTGTCTTTTTTCTCTTTCATTTCGACTTCAGATGCGGCACCTACGTAAAGTACAGCAACACCACCAGCTAATTTAGCTAATCTCTCTTGAAGTTTTTCTTTGTCATAGTCAGAAGTAGTCGTTTCCATCTGAGCTTTGATTTGAGAAACTCTTCCTTTGATTTGAGCTTCCTCGCCACCACCGTTTACGATAGTTGTATTGTCTTTATCAATAGAAACTTTTTCTGCAGTTCCAAGCATTTCGATCGTTACATTCTCCATTGTGAAACCTCTTTCTTCAGAGATTACAGTTCCACCTGTTAAGATTGCGATGTCTTCCAACATTGCTTTTCTTCTGTCACCAAATCCTGGCGCTTTCACAGCAACAATTTTAAGAGAACCTCTCAATTTGTTCACAACCAAAGTTGCCAACGCTTCTCCTTCAACTTCTTCAGAGATGATTAATAATGATTTTCCACCTTGTGCAACTGGCTCAAGAACTGGCAATAATTCTTTCATTGAAGAGATTTTTTTCTCAACCAAAAGAATATAAGGATTGTCCAATTCAGCAACCATTTTCTCAGGATTGGTTACAAAATAAGGCGATTGGAAACCTCTGTCAAACTGCATACCTTCTACAACATCTACAGTTGTATCAATACCTTTTGCTTCCTCAACAGTGATTACACCTTCTTTCCCAACTTTTCCGAAAGCTTCAGCGATTAATGAACCGATAGTTTCGTCGTTGTTTGCAGAAACAGAAGCAACTTGCTTCACTTTTTCTGTAGAATCACCAACAGTTTGAGATTGAGATTTAAGGTTTTCAACCACTGCAGAAACAGCTTTGTCAATTCCTCTTTTCAAATCCATTGGGTTTGCACCAGCGGCTACGTTTTTAAGACCTTCTCTTACGATTGCTTGTGCCAAAACAGTTGCAGTAGTCGTTCCGTCTCCAGCGATGTCATTGGTTTTGGAAGCAACTTCCTTCACCATTTGAGCACCCATATTTTCTACTCTGTCTTCAAGTTCGATTTCTTTAGCTACAGAAACACCGTCTTTAGTTACGTGAGGCGCACCGAAAGATTTTTCGATTACCACGTTTCTACCTTTTGGTCCCAAAGTTACTTTTACTGCATTTGCTAATGCGTCAACACCTCTTTTCAAAGCGTCTCTTGATTCGATATCGAATTTTATTTCTTTTGCCATTTTTTGTTGTATTAATGTACTTTGTACAATGTATTAATGAATTTAATATCCACGAAAGTTGAAATCGTTTTACGTGAATATGTTTTACTTTTTACAATTAATTATCCAATAATTCCTAAAAGGTCTCCTTCTTTTACTATAAGGTAATCTTTCCCTTCAAATTTCAATTCAGTTCCGGAATATTTTCCATAAAGTACTTTGTCGCCTACTTGTACAGTCGTTGGTTCATCTTTTTTTCCAGGTCCTACGGCAACTACAGTTCCTTCTTGTGGTTTTTCTTTCGCAGTGTCCGGGATGATAAGTCCTGATGCTGTTTTAGTTTCTGCAGGTGTTGGTTCTACCAAAACTCTGTCCGCTAGCGGTTTGAAATTTACTGACATAATTATATTTTGATTTTAATATTATTCTAATTCTTCAAATCTCCAACAATGTGCCAATGGTGATAGAAGTCAAAAGTTAGAGGTTTGAAGTTGTTTTTGGCAGATATTTATTCTTAATACTGGAAATTTTGGCAGACTAAATTTGGAATCATCAAAGTTTAAAATTAATCCTTAATGATTTTTTTGGAATAGGAATTAATGCCGTCTTCTATTACAAGAATATAAATCCCTTTATCTATTTTCCTTAGATCGATGCTGTTGTTAATTATTGTTCCTTTGGATAATAATTGACCTGCAGAAGTGAAGATTTTGTAAGTTGTATTGGATGGTATTTTTTGAATGTGTAAAAAATCTTTCACTGGATTGGGATAGAATGTAATATTATAAGAAGCAGTTTCAGAAACGGCGAGGTTTCCTTCGGTTTCGTATGCTCCTAAATCTATAGAGTTTCCAGATAATCTTGGATTTCCTGCTAAATCTTTGGAGTTTGAAATAGGAATTTGAGAAACATTGTTATAAAGTGCATTTTCTCCAATGTTTCTTCCTGGACTGGTATCTTGTAAGTTGAAATTATTAAGAGAATTCATAAAAAGAGGATTGGTTCCTACAAGATTATTGCTTCCAAAAGTGTTGGCTTGGAAAATATTTCTTCTGAAGTCTTTCGTACTTTGATCATTGCTGTTGGGAGATGTGTGATCTACGTCGGCTAGGTTTGCTGAGCCAGATTTTGCTGTATTGTTGTAGAAAATAGAATTGAATATATGGGTCAAATATGTAGAGTTTACATTCGAGTCAAGGTGTCTGTGGATGATCGCTGAACCTTCATTTGAAACAAAAGTCGAATTAGAAACATAAAGTTCATCGTTATTATAAATTCCGCCGCCCGATTCCAAAGCTGAATTCTGATGGAAAAGTGAGTTTATTACTTTTAAAATTTCCCAACTATAAATAGCACCTCCATTTTGATTACAAGAGTTGGATTTGAAAACGGAATTGGATAAATTAAGCTCAGATTTCGAGTGAATCGCACCGCCAGACACGTCGGAATGGTTGTTCTCAAAAGTACAATTGATGATATTTGCCTTTTGCGTCCAGGTATAAATTGCGCCACCAGGATTTACGGAACTATTATTAATAAATCTGCTGTCGCGGATGGTCACATTATCGTCCCAGTTGTGAATAGCGCCTCCGCCATTTCCTTCGACAGAGTGGTTTTTGTTGCCTTCAAAATCACAATTTTCAACCAAGTGTCCGCCGCCGTTTCTAAGGTAAACTGCGCCTGCACCTCTTTCGGATGTAGAGACGTTATCGGTGAATTTGCAATTTTTTAAAATAAAATTTTCGCCAGCCATGAAGATTGCGCCACCTCCAGAGTTGGGATTTGTGCCTCCTGTGATGGTTCCGGTTACAAATCCATTTCTGAATGTGATACCATTCACTTCGGTATTGTCGCTTCTGAGCATCAGGATTTGGGTGGTATTCTGTCCATCAAGAATTGTAAGATTTGTCGTGTAATTTCTTTGGTTGAGGTTGGTTTCTGTTCCCGCAAATCCACCGTATAATTTTAGATTTGAAATATTATTCTCCAAAACTAAGCTGGAGGTGATATTGTAAACACCAGATTTTAACCACAATTGTGAGTTTGATCCCGCGTTGCTGATGGCGTTTTGTAATGTGGAAGCATTAGCCCAGGAAGATCCGCTTTTGTTTCCGGCGCCGGATTGAGTTACAAATATTTGAGAATTTAATTTTAAAATGAGTAAAAGAAAACCTAAGAAATAATACTTTTTCATAAAATTTTGTTTTGGTGATTAATATATTTTTGATTTTTAAAGTAGCGCTATTCGATGCTTAATTTAATTAGCATGTACTCTAAATCTTGATTCTAAGCCAATTCTACTGAAATATCAAACTAATAATCATTCCATTTTTTTAAGAATTGTTAGTATTGCTATATTTTAATGTTAATAAATCGTTAACAATTTTGGCAGGTGTTTTGTATAATTCTTAACAATATTAAATTATAAGTTATGATTAAACAATTATTTTTTGCTATGAGCCTATTATTGGCAAGTTTTGTATGTCATGCGCAGACAATTTCTTTGACTGGCGCACAATTTAACAATTGGGAAGATGATGTGGATCTAACATCGACTACTGGAATTATCTACACCGCAGCTAATGTTTCTCTGATTCCTGGCGAAATCAAGTTTAGAGAAAATCACAGTTGGGGAAATAGTTGGGGTGCAAATTCTTTTCCTGTAGGAATTGGCGTTCTGAATGTGCAGGCTAACATTCTTGTGAATGTCGCAGGTACATATAATGTCGTTTTCAACAAGTTAACTGGGGTTTACGCTTTTGTCCTCACTTCTTTCCCTAGAGTTTCTTTGGTGGGTAATAACATAGGAACACCATGGGAAACAGATGTTTTCCTGAATACAATCGATGGAATTACTTATAATCTTCAAAATTACAACTTAGTTTCCGGCGAGGTCAAATTCCGTTTGGAAGCTGGCTGGCTAGTGAGTTGGGGAAGTAGCAATGGTGCATTCCCGACTGGTTTAGGAGTTTTGGGAGGTCTTAACATCAATGCAAATGTAGCAGGAACTTATAACATTAGTTTCAATTTGCTTACCGGAGTTTATCTTTTCACGCAAACGCTCGCTGTTTCCGATACGACTAAGAAACAAGTTGTCCTGAATACCCTTGTGAAAGATGATCTTAGATTTTCCGAACAAGTCAATAGGGTAGATCTCTATTCGGCAGATGGAAAATTGATTAAGTCCTATCAAAACATCACAACTGTGAATATGTCAGATCTTTCCAAAGGTCAATATGTTTTGAAAATCCAAATCAAAGGAAACGAAACTTTCAGTCAAAAAATTATCAAAAATTAATTTTCAAACCAAAGATTTTCTCCTTTTAATATCAAAGGACTAGGAAAATTATTTGTAAACAAACTTCCGGTGCCCAATCCTTGCGGCATCGGATTTTTTTTGAGATAAGTGTATTGTGCAATGGCATTCAGTCCAATGTTACTTTCCAGTGCAGATGTGATCCACCAGCCAATATTTTGTTTTTCTGCCAAACTAATCCATTCATCAGATCCGGAAAATCCGCCGATCAGACTTGGTTTCAAAATAATATATTGAGGTTCAACTTTTCGGAGAAGGTCTTTCTTAGATTCCACATTCAAAATTCCGATCAATTCTTCGTCCAGCGCAATGGGAGTTGGTGTGTTTTTGCAAAGTTCTGCCATCGCTTCCCAGTTTCCGGCTTGTATCGGTTGTTCGATCGAATGAATATCGAGTTTTGCCAATTCTTCCAAAACGACTTTAGCTTGTTCTGGAGAGAAAGCGCCATTGGCATCTACGCGAAGTTCAATTTTATCTTTCGGGAATTTCTTTCTTAGAGACTTTAATATTTCTCTTTCAGAATCCCAATCAGTTCCGATTTTTAGTTTGATGCAAGTGAAACTACTTTCCAGTTTTTCTTCAATTTGAGATTGCATATAATCTGTATCGCCCATCCAAATCAATCCATTAATCATAATAGAATCTTTTCCATCTGTGAAATCACTAGGAAAATAAAGGTCTCCCTGATGTTCAAGGTTCAACAAAGCTTGTTCGATTCCAAAAATAATGGAAGGATGATTCACGAGTTCTTCCTGCAAATCTTCTAATTTAAGATTGATGTTTCTGCAAGCCCATTCCAAAGCATTTTCATAATCGTCATCGTCATCAAAACTCAATCCTCGGAAAAGAGAACATTCTCCGATTCCTTTTTTGTCATCTTCAAAGATTTCGATAAAATAAGTTTCTTTCGTGTCCAATATGCCGCGCGAAGTTCCGCTTGGACGTTTAAAATTGAGAATATATTGGTGAAATTTTGCAGTCTTCATTTTACAAAAATAAGAAAAGACCGAGAAAATCGGTCTTTTATAGAATAATCTAAAAAAAATAAGTTTAATTTTTATTTACCGCTTTTGCCATAAATTCCTCTGCTTTCGTTACCATTGCTGCACTTCCGCAGAAAAAAGGAACACGCTGATGAAGCTCTGTTGGCTCAATTTCCATAATTCTTTTGAAACCGTCACTGCATTTTCCGCCGGCTTGTTCTGCCAAATAGGCTAATGGATTACATTCGTAAAGAAGTCTAAGTTTTCCTTTTGGAGATTGCGATGTGGAAGGGTAGATGTAGATGCCGCCTTTCAGCATATTTCTGTGAAAATCCGAAACCAACGATCCGATATATCTGGATGTATATGGTCTGTCGCCTTCTTCCTCCTGACAATATTTGATGTAATCTTTCACGCCTTGCGGAAATTTAACATAATTTCCTTCGTTGATAGAGTAGATTTTCCCCGCAGTTGGGAACTTGATGTTTTCGTGAGATAAGTAGTAAGTTCCGATTGATGGATCCAAAGTAAATCCATTCACGCCATTTCCAGTCGTGTAAACAATCATTGTAGATGAGCCATAAACCACGTAACCTGCTGCAACTTGATTCACACCTTTTTGTAAGAAATCTCTCAATTCTACAGGACTTCCCGGATCCGAAACTCTCCTGTAAATAGAAAAAATGGTTCCCACAGACACATTCACATCGATGTTGGAAGAGCCATCCAAAGGATCAATCAAAACCACATATTTGCTGAGGTGTGCGTTTTCCGTGCATTTCACTTCTATAAAGTCATCGTTTTCCTCAGAGGCAATTCCGCAAACCACTTCTCGCTGAGAAAGAGCAGCGATGAAGATGTCATTCGCCAGAACATCCAGTTTTTGCTGTTCTTCGCCTTGGATGTTTTCTGTTCCCACTTTTCCAATGATGTCGGCAATTCCTGCTTTGTTCACTTCGCGGTTGACGATTTTCGTAGCAATCCTGATGGAACTGATAAGTCTGGAAAGTTCTCCGGTGGAGTATTTGAAATCATCTTGTTTTTCGATAATGAATTCTCCTAAAGTCTGCAAAGCCTGATTTGACATATTTTGGTTAATTTGATTTTTACAAAACTATATTTTTTTTTAATTCAATGAAACAAAATTTACCATTTTTTGATGACACTTATCATAATTTCATTAATATGTTTTATATCTCAAATTGAGGCATTGGAAAAAGAAGTCTCTAATTTTTATATTTCGTTCATTATTAATATTTTTGAAAGTTAATATTCGATTAACAGCTTCTTAATTTTATAAGAAAAAAATCTAACGGTAAAAATCTAATGAAAATTTACAAATTTGGTGGCGCATCTGTAAAAGATGCCGATGGTGTGAAAAATGTGGCTTTGGTTCTGGAAACACAAGGTTTTGAAAAATGTCTGCTGGTGGTTTCCGCTATGGGAAAAACGACGAATGCGCTGGAAAAAGTAGTAGAATATTACTTCAAGAAGCAGGATTACCAGGCAGAAATAGAATTGATAAAGAAATCTCACATCGATATTGCCAAAGGTTTATTCTCAGAAGGTCATCCCGTTTTTGGGGAGATATCATTATTTTTTGATGATATTGATTCTTTTTTGAGAAGAAACAAATCGCCGAATTATAACTTCGTTTACGATCAGGTTGTAAGTTGTGGTGAGATGATTTCTTCCAAAATTCTCAGCGAATATCTAAATGAAATTCAGTTTTTCAACCATTGGTTGGATGCGAGAGATTATATTAAAACCGATACAAATTATAGAGAAGGAATCGTAAACTGGCAGGAGACAGAACAGAATATTTCCAAACTGGATAAGATCAATTGCTATGTGACGCAGGGATTTATAGGGTCAGAAAGTAATAATTTCACGGTGACATTGGGTCGTGAAGGTTCAGATTACACCGCTGCGATTTTCGCTTATTGCCTCAATGCAGACGAAATGACGATCTGGAAAGACGTTCCCGGCGTGATGACTGGCGATCCAAGAAAATTTGATGATGTGGAATTGTTGACGCATATTTCTTACGAGGAAGCGATTGAGATGGCTTACTACGGCGCATCTGTCATTCACCCAAAAACTTTACAACCGCTGAAACAGAAGAATATTCCGTTTTTTGTAAAATCATTTGTTGAGCCGAAAGAACCGGGAACTAAAGTTGGGAATTCCGCAGAAAACGAACTTACAGAAAGTTATATCCTGAAAGAAAATCAAACGTTGCTGAATGTTGAAACGCGAGACTTCTCTTTCATAGCCGAGGATCACATCAGTTTGATATTTACACTTTTGGCAAAATATAAAATTAAAGTTTCTTTGATGCAGAATTCAGCAATTTCATTAGCTTTATGTTTGGAAGACAAATTTGGAACAGCAAACGATTTCAATGAAGAATTGCAACAAAACTTCATCACACAAATGACAAAAAATGTAGCGTTATTTACTGTCAGAAATGCAGAATTGGATAAGCTGGACAAATTCTACAAAGACAAAAAAGTCTTGCTGGAACAGATTTCCAAAAAAACATTTCAAATGGTAACTATGTAAAAAAACTATGAGCTTAATTTCCAAAGAAGACTTGATAAAAGCTGCCGGATTAGAAAAAATTGGTTTTCTCAAAAGACCAGTGGCTTCGGCAATTATGAATCTCACAAAAATAAATGAAGTCAATGATCTCTATAACAAACTGATTCACACCAAAGGCGTAGAGTTTTTTGATGAGTTCATTCGCGAGCAGGAACTCAGCTACATCGTGTTTGAAGAAGATCTTGCCAAAGTTCCAAAAACCGGTCCGTTCATTATCGTTTCCAATCATCCGCTGGGAGCATTGGATGGGATTTTGATGTGCAAAATTCTGTTGCGCGTGCGTCCGGATTTCAAAGTGATGGGGAATTTTCTCCTTTCGAAAATTAAGCCAATGGATCCATTTGTGATTTCGGTTAACCCATTCGAAGAAAGAAAAGATGCTTTCAACAGTTCTGGCGGGATGAGAGAAACTTTCAGGCATTTGTCGGAAGGAGGGTGTCTTGGAATTTTTCCTGCAGGCGAAGTTTCTAATAAAAATAATGAGTACGGAGAAATACTAGACAGACCTTGGGGAAAAACAGCTTTGAAAATCATTAAAAAAGCTAAAGTTCCGGTAATCCCGATGTATTTCCACGCAACTAACAGTAAAATGTTTTATAATGTTTCTAAGCTGCATCCGGATTTGCAAACCTTGATGCTACCAACAGAAATGATGCGCAAAAGGGATAAGCCCATCCGAATCCGAATTGGAAAACCAATCTCTGTAAAACAAATGGATGAGGAAGAAACGCTGGAAGAATTGGGCGATTATCTGTACAACAAAGTCTATATGCTGAAGTCTTACTACGAAAGAAGAAAAAGCATAACAGAGAAACTGAAGCTGCCCAATATGTCATTGAAAAATCCGCTTCAGAAACAAAACAATATTGTTCAGAATATCATAGATGCAACGCCGACTGAAGATATTGAAAACGAAATTAATACGCTGAAACAAACCGAAAATAAGAAACTTTTTTCACACGGCGATTACGATGTGTTTTTCACCAAATCCGAAGAGATTCCATCCATAATGAGGGAAATCGGAAGGCAGAGAGAACTCACATTCCGCGCCATTGGAGAAGGGACAAATCTTCCTTTTGATCTGGATGAGTACGATAATCATTACCATCATCTTTTCCTTTGGGACAATGCGGATAAAAAGCTGGTTGGCGCTTACCGAATGGCTCTGGGTTCCGAAGTCATGAAAAAGCATGGCATAGATGGATTCTACACCAGTTCTCTCTTTGAATATGATCCGGAATTGCAACCATTTTTCCGAAAAGTGATAGAAATGGGAAGAGCTTACATTTCCATAGAATATCAGCAAAAACCATTTCCATTATTCCTGCTTTGGAGAGGAATTGTTCACGTTTGTTTGAGAAATCCGGAACACAAATTCCTGATGGGAGGCGTGAGCATCAGCAACAAATTCTCAGAATTCTCAAAATCATTGATGATTGAATTTATGCGTTCTCATTATTATGATTCTGCAGTTGCACAATATATTCATCCAAAAAATGAATTTAAAGTAGTGATGAAAGAGCGTGATAAAGCATTGTTCTTTGAAGATATGGATGCTGATCTTAATAAGCTTGATAAAATTATTGACGATCTTGAACCTGAATTAAGATTGCCGGTTTTGATTAAGAAATATATTAAACAAAATGCAAAAATGATCGCCTTCAACGTAGATCCAAACTTCAATGATGCGATTGATGGATTGATGTATATCAGAATCAGTGATCTTCCGGAAGATACAATCAAGCCGGTTTTGGAGGAATTGAGTGATTTTTTCAAAGCGCAAACTGAAAAAAAATCGTCTGAAAATCAGTGATTTTTGCATTAATATTCAAGGAATTTTCAATATAACTTGCACAGTAAGAATAAAGAATATATTTTTGCACCACTCAAAATAACAATGCGAGTGTTGGTTTCTTAGCTCAGTTGGTAGAGCAATGGATTGAAAATCCATGTGTCCCTGGTTCGATCCCTGGAGAAACCACAACATCTTAATTTAAGATTTAAAAAATTAAAAGATGTATTTATTACATCGAACAGAACAAAAAAGTTTTGGTTTCTTAGCTCAGTTGGTAGAGCAATGGATTGAAAATCCATGTGTCCCTGGTTCGATCCCTGGAGAAACCACTTAAAACCGCCTAATTTTAGGCGGTTTTTTTGTGCATTAATTTTAAAAATATTTGTTAATGTTTTCTTAAAAAAGAATATTTTTGTAAAAACTTATTTCCATAATCTTAATTGCATGAAAAAGTACTACTTTCTGTTATTCTTTTTTCTAATTTCTTACTTCAACGCTCAGAAAAATGATAATCTTAATTATCTAAACAACGGAATCGTAGAGGATAAATCGGGGAAAATCATCACGGATAAAAAACTCAAAGATAATTTTCTGAATGACCGTGCAAACAAAGTTCTCCAAGAAAATAGAATGTTGCGAAAAGCTGCTGCGCCGGTTTTGGTAGAGATGTGTTCCAACGGCGGTTTTGAACAAGTAGAAAGCGTAGGTGGGAAAAATTATCTTAAAAATTTCTTACACACCATCGGAGATCCTCCCGGTCCTACGCAATGTAGATCAATTTCCAACAAGGCAGATTCCTACATAGACCAATACAGTCCAACAGCCAATAATCTGATGGCAACCACGGTGCCTTCTAATCTCATAGACCAATTTATGGGAGACATCAAGGCATTTGACCAATATGCTCTGAAAATCAATCATACCAATTCTAGCACTTATGGTGCAATAGTACAAGGAAAAAGATTCAAAACTAATAATGAAAATTTCCTGAAGTTCAATTACAAAGCCATTCTGCAAAGTGTTTATGATAACAGTCACACAGACAATCAGGCGTTTTTCAAGGCAAGAATTCTTAATAAATCCAATGTAGTTGTAAGTGAGTTTTGTCTTGTGGGAGATGAGAAAAACTGTATTTTCACAAAAGTTCCTGATGGGGGTTATGGCTATGTGACGCTTTATACCGCCAATTGGCAATCTGGATTGCTGGATATTTCAGGGATTCCGAATAATGAAGAATTTACAGTCGAATTTATGGCTTCCAGATGTGGATTGGGAGGTCATTTTGGTTATGCTTATGTAGATGATATTTGCCTACTGCATTCCGATGAAAGTTTTGTCGGAAGTATTACGTTGGATCCTTTGAATGCGGTTTGTCCTACTTTGCCAATCAATGTTTCTGGTGTTTTCACTTTACCCAATTCTGGTGGCGTCACGGCATCTGTAAAAAATATAACTTTAAAATTGTACAATGATGCAGGAACTGTGGTTCATACGACGCAGGCGGCTACAATTGATAATGTAAATAAGAAATTTAATTTCGTTCTCAATAATTCCGATATTCCGAATATTGTGCAGGGAAATTACAACGTGGGAGTGGATATTAATTATGATATCCAAGGAAGTTCCTGTGGAGGTGGTAATTTTTTCTCCAATGCCTCTGATAATGATGCTAATGATGGTTGGGATATTAGTTTTCTCAATTGTTCATCGTCCTGTAATATTCCTGTGACTACCGCAAAGTTGAATAAATGTGATGCAGGACAAGATGGTGTTGAGAATTTTAATCTTACCGATTTGGATAGCAAAGTAGTGACTTCTACTGCGGGACTCAGCTTTACTTACTTCAGAAATTATAACGATGCTTTTAGCAATTCTAATAATATCTTAGGATTTACAAGTTACTCATCGGGAACAAGTACGATTTATATCCGAGTATCCCGAGATCCTAGTTGTTTTAAAATCATTCCTGTTTCGCTGGAAGTTAGAAATCCAACCGCCAACATTACCGGAATTCTGAATGTCTGCTCCGGAAGTACAGAACTGACAGCTTCGCCGGGAAGCTCTTATCAATGGAGTCATAATAATCTGACGACTCAAAAAATTACCGTCACAGATGTTGGAGTCTATTCTGTAATAGTTACTGATAGCTACGGTTGTAGCAGTACGGCAAGCGTAAGTATTGAGCCAAGCCAGACGGCTGTTTCTCCTACACTACTGGTAACACAACCTTCTTGTTTTGTGTCTTCTGGAACAATTAAGGTTACTTCGCCAGCTTCCGAATATAGTTTTGATGACGGCGTAACCTGGACCACCAATGCAACAAAAGCCAATCTCTATCCAGGAAAATATTTTGTTAAAATAAAAACGGCGAAAGGTTGTACCTCCTACTCGCAAGAAGTAGATATCGTGCAGTCCTTATTACCATACCCTAATGCCAGTCCAACGCAACCGAGATTTTGCGGTGATACAGGAATAATTACAGTAAGCACTATTGCAGCGTATTATAGTTTTGATAATGGTCTAACTTGGGTCAATAATCCTGTAGCAGACAAATTGCAGCCGGGCAGATATGTGGTGAGAACAAAAGATGTTGCAGGTTGTATTTCGAACGCACAAGTCGTATTGATAGAAAGCCAGACTTTAGGCAATGCAGAATATACTTTGGTAAGTCCTGCATGCTCTGTTCTTGGAAGTATCACGATCAATACGCCAGCGGATCTTTATACTTTCGATGGAGGGACGACTTGGGTAACATCTAACGTTTTGAGTAATGTAGGAGCAGGAAATTTTTCCGTGGGTATCAAAAATTATTTAGGCTGCATTTCGTATTACACGCCAATTTATGTTAACAAATTTGAAAGCCAATCTCCTCAGACAGAAGCAATTCAACCAGAATGTGGGACAGATGGTATGATCTATATTAAAACTGAAGCTGCACAATACAGTTTTGATAACGGCGTGACGTGGACCACAAGTAATTTGGCAGAACTGCCACCAGGCACCTATCGAATCAAAATTAAAAATGCGGCAAATTGCGTTTCGCAGGCACAAACAGTTACATTGTATCCGCCTATGCTTCCGGATCCAATTCATACCGTGGAGCAGCCGGGTTGTGGTGTCAATGGAAAAATTACAATCAACAGTGTTTATGATTTTTACAGTTTTGATAATGGTGCAACTTGGGTGACCACAAATTCTAAAGTTTTACCCGCAGGAACGTATCAGATTCTTGTGAAAAATAGTATTGGATGCAAGTCTTATCCAAGATCTGTTTATCTATCAGAGAAGAAATTGCCTCAGCCCAACTTCACCGTGACGCAACCAACTTGTACTACGAAAGGAAGCATTACGATTACCACAATTGCCGATCAATACAGTATTAATGGAGGCTCGTCTTGGACTACCAATCCTGTTTTCAGTAATTTGAACGGGAGTGGTTACACGATAGTTATTAAAAATAATTTGAATTGTGTTTCGGAAGGATCTTATGCTTCTTTGGATCAGGCTTATTTGGAAAATCCAACTTATACAGCGGTAAGTCCTAGTTGTGGCAATACTGTGGGAAGTATCAAATTTATTTCTGTTGCGGATCAATACAGCATCAATGGAGGAAGTTCTTGGTCCACCAATCCAGACTTCAATAATGTTGCAAAAGGTTACTATTATCTGATGGTGAGAAAAGGAGGTTGCAGTTCCAATTATATCAATGTTGAACTTAATGATTATAATCTTGCAACGCCATCAGTTTCATCTGTTCAGCCTACTTGTGGTACCAAAGGAAGTATCACAGTTAATGCTGTTGCAGATTTTTACAGTATAGATGGTGGAAATACTTGGGTTACAACGCCTGTTTTCAATAATCTTAATTATGGTTATTATTATGTTTCAATCAAAACCGGAAGTTGCACATCATCAAGTACTTCAGTTAATCTCAAACAGTTCTATCTGGATAATCCGGATTATACATTCACGCAACCTTCTTGTGGTGTTGGAGGGACTATAACTATTACAACACCATCTGCTTCTTACAGTATCAACGGTGGAAACACTTGGAGTTCCAATCCTGTCTTTTCAAACCTTCCGCAAGGGTCGTATAATATAGCTGTAAAAAATAGTTTGAACTGTACCTCTAATCTTTACGGAAGATATTTGACGCTTGACAAGTACTACCTTCCAAAGCCAGATGTGGAAATCATCCAACCAAAATGCGGATTGAATGGAAGTATCAAAATATTGACTCCAGCAGCTCAATACAGCTTTGATAACGGAAATACTTGGACTACTAATCCTGTTCTCAGTAATTTGACATCGGGTTATTATTATATCGTTGTAAAAAACGCGCAAAATTGTATTTCAGAATCATTTTCTGTGAGTATTGCAACATATTATTTACCAAGACCAATGACGAAAGTGGTGCAGCCAACTTGTGCTAATAATGGTAGTATCACAGTGGTTTCCAACGCTGCTTTCTATTCTTTTGATAATGGCGTTACTTGGGGAACTAGCTCTACTTTACTTAATCCTACTCCGGGATATTATAGTATTAAAATTAAAAACTCAGCAGGTTGTATTTCTACAGCGACGAATGAGAACGTACAGAAATATTTCTTAAGCTCACCACTGATTACTACAATTCAGCCGACTTGTGCTGCGCCTTCAGGTAGCATAATCGTGAACACCATTGCAGATCTTTATAGTTTTGATAATGGAACCACTTGGGTTACCAATCCCATTAAAACAAACGTTGCTTCCGGATCATATAATGTTTTGATTAAAAATAGTTTTGGATGCGTTTCCCAGGCAGCTTATGCATATATCAATTCCAGTCCTAATATTCCAGCTGCTCCAGCGGTTACGATTGTGCAACCAACGGCTTGTGACAGTACAGATGGTAGCATCAAAATTAACACAACAGCCATCAGTTATTCATTCAATGATGGGGCATCTTGGACTACAAATCCTGTTAAAAATAACCTTGGAGCAGGAACTTATATCATCAAATTAAAACTAAATTCCTACAGTTGCGAATCAAAAACCACGGTAGTAACTTTAGATTCTGGAATTGCGATTGCTGCACCAGATGTTTCGGTGACGGCTCCTACCTGTAGTGTCGCAACAGGAAGTATTACGGTCACCAGCCCAGCGTCAACCTATAGTTTTGATAATGGTTTGACTTTTACATATTCTAATACGAAAAGTAATCTCTTACCAGGAACTTATCAAGTGAAGGTGAAAAATGCGGCAGGCTGTATCTCAAATGTTGCAACAGCAGTTGTTTCTACTCCCGCTCCTCTGCCGGCTCCGGTTTATGCTGTCAATCAACCAGATTGTAGTAATGCCCTGGGAGAAATTAAAATCACAAGTCCGGCGGCGGAATTCAGTTTTGACAATGGATTGACGTATGGAACATCAGACACCAAATCAAATTTGTCTCCGGGAACTTATAATCTCATGATAAAGGATGCGGCAGGATGTATTTCGCTAGCTGCAATGGTTACGGTTAATACCAAACCAATTACACCAGATTTACCTCAAGTTGCCATCACTCAGCCATTGGGTTGTACGGCAAGTACTGGGAAAATTTCTGTCATTTCTCCAGCAGGATTTTATAGTTTTGATGATGGCGCAACTTGGGGAACAAGCTCAAATGCAACCTTAGCGCCCGGAACATATCTTGTAAAACAAAAACTAACGACCAATGGTTGTTCATCATTGGCACTTAGTGTTACAATAGATTCTCCTCCGGATGCACCAATTTTACCGGTTTATTCCGTCAATCAACCTGCGTCTTGTACCAATCCGTTTGGGGATATTACGATCTCAACAGTTTCGGCATTGTATAGTTTTGACAACGGCGTCACTTATTCACCAAATTCAAATTCAGGACAATTGGCGCCGGGTAATTATCAGTTAAAAACAAAAAATTCTGCAGGTTGTGAATCGGGAGCTGTTTTGGTAACTGTTAAGAAACCCATTGATACACCAGTGATGCCAGTGGTTCAAGTTCAACAGTTGGATTGTCATCATTCTAGTGGAGAAATTGTCATCAATACTTCAGCAGTTCAATATTCTATAGATGATGGTTTGACTTGGGTAAGTTCTAATTCTTTCAAAGGATTGGCGCCAAATACCTATAATGTAAGATATAAAAACACAATTGGCTGTACGTCGGATCCTACAGAAGTTATTATTAAAACATATACCAATAATACGCCTTTGCCTATTGCTTCTGCATTACAAAATTTCTGTGTACAAAACCAATCAAAAATTTCTGATATCAAGATTACAGGAAACGGTGTGCAATTTTATGATGCATTGATTGGAGGTAATCAATTATTGGCTTCTACAACTTTGACAGACGGAACCACTTACTATGCTTCTCAGATTGTGGCGACTTGTGAGAGTAATCGTATTCCGGTAACGGTTAAGATTTTATCTACATTGCCACCCGCAGCAAGCTCTCCTCAGTTATTTTGTATAAGCCAAAATGCAAAACTTTCTGATATTAAGATTACAGGTAACAATATCAAATGGTACTCGGATAATACTTCTACAGTTTCCTTGCCTGCTACAACAGCTCTGCAGGATGGATTTACTTACTATGCCACGCAAACTGTTGATGGTTGCGAAAGTGTGTTGAGGACTCCGGTTACAATTAATATTACTTCTAATGCAATTCCTGGATTAGTAGGTCCGGAAATTACAAATGTTAATATCGAAAATACCACAGCAACTATCATTGTAAAAGGTTCTTCAGTTTATGAATATTCTCTTAATAATCAAAACAGCTGGCAAGATTCTAACGTTTATCGTGATTTACCGACTGGACTGTACAAAGTTTATGTAAGAGAGAAAACCAATATTTGTGCGGTTTCTACGAAAGAATTTACTGTTTTCAAAATCAATAACATCATCACACCAAATGGAGATGGTGTGAATGACGGTTGGGAAATCGAAGGTTTGGAAAATTATCCTGGAACTGTGGTTCGTGTGATGGATAAAAATGGTAGAGTAGTCCTGGAAACAACTGTGAAAGGCAAGTTTTTCTGGAACGGATCTTTCTTGGGAAGACCTTTACCAACGGATAATTACTGGTATCACATCATCTTGACAGATGGGAGATTACTCAGTGGATTTATAGTCATTAAGAATAGAAATTAAGACAATAAATCACATAAAAAAAGACGCTTATTTTATTTAAGCGTCTTTTTTTTATGTCTAAAATTATCATCAAACTCTCACCGCATCCGGAACCATAATCTCATAGTTTCCGCCATAAGAAATAATCTCCCTAACAATACTGCTGCTGATATACGATTTGCCAGAAGATGTCAAAAGGAAAATCGTTTCAATCGTGTTTTCTCTTGTCAAAGCTCTATTGGTTTGAGCAATCGACTTTTCAAATTCAAAATCGGCTGGATTTCGCAAGCCTCTCAAAATGAAATTCACGTTTTTACTTTTACAGTAATCGATGGTCAATCCTTCAAAATCATCTACTTCAACATTAGGAAATTTTTCAAAAGTTTTTCTGATGAATTCCTTGCGTTGCTCCAGAGAGAACATATATTTTTTCTGAGAATTCTTTCCAATGGCGATGATGATCTTGTCAAAAAGCGGAACAGCGCGCTCTACAATGTCATAATGTCCAAGTGTGATAGGATCGAATGATCCAGGGAAAACAGCAATTTTCATTTATTTCAGATTTAAAAAAAATTAAGCCAAAGACTTTTCTCTGGCTAATTTATAATTATTTTTTTAATGCTTTCTCAACTTCGCTTCCGCAAAGGTCTTTGATGGAAATTCCGTAGATCTTCGCCTGTTGCGGAAGAATACTTGCCGGCGAAAAACCAGGATTCGTATTCATTTCCAAAAGATAAGGAATTCCGTCCACAATGATAAATTCTGACCTCGAGAATCCACTCATTCCAAGTGATTTATACGCTTTGATCGATATTTCTTCAACCTTTTTTGTCGTCTCTTCGTCGATTCTTGCAGGCGTAATTTCCTGTGAAGCGCCTTCATATTTGGCTTCGTAGTCGAAGAATTCTTTGTCGGGAATAATCTCAGTAATTCCCAGCACGATGACTTCACCTTTGTAATCCAAAACGCCCACAGAAACTTCAGTTCCGTTCAGAGCACTTTCGATAAGGATCTCGTCGTCTTCTTTATAAGCAACTTCAAGTGCGTTTTTCAATTCGCTTTTTTCTTTGACTTTCGAAATTCCAAGTGAAGAACCACTTTGATTGGGCTTTACGAAAAGTGGTAATCCAAGCTCTTCCACGATCTTGTCATCAGAAATATCTTCGCCTTTTCTCAAATAAATACTTTTTGCAGAAGGAATTCCGTATTTTGAAAGAACCGCTAACGTATCTTTTTTATTGAAGGTCAATGCACTTTGGTAGAAATCGCAACCTGTATATTTTTGTCCAACGGCGTCCCAATAAGCTTGTAAGATTCCGTTTTCGCCAGGTGTTCCGTGGATGATATTGAAACAAGCATCGAATTTCAGACTTTCGCCATTTCCTAGATTGGCAGAAAAATCCGCTTTGTTGATAGGTTTTTTATTTTCGTTTTCATCGAGAAAATACCATTCATCTTTTAGGATGACGACTTTGTAAACATTATAAATTTCACGGTCCAAAGAATCGAAGATCAGTTGTCCACTTTTCAGCGAAACTTTGTATTCATCAGAATATCCGCCCATTACGACGGCGATGTTTTTTTTGCTCATTCTAGAATTATATTGAAAACAAATGTAAAAATTTTATGTAAAAAACGATGATTAAATCTTGTAATCTTTCAGTAATTAATTTCAATTAAAGTCATAATAAAAAAGTTAGAATTCAAAACTCCCAAACGCTACGACTCTCAAACCCTCAAACTCAAATAAGGCCAGTAAACCAAAACCCCAACACAAATTGCAGAAATTGTCGCCAGCAAAACTGCTCCGCCAGCCAAATCCTTAATGATTCCAATTCTGAGATCAAATTCCGGTTGGATGTAATCACAAATCTTCTCAACGCAAGTATTCAAAGCTTCCGTCACCAAAACAAAAAATGAAACCAAAATAATCAAAGCAGTTTCAAAATTCGAAAGTCCAAAATAGACAATTAGGAAAAGATTAATGATTAATCCCAAAATATGAATCTGGAAATTACGCTCGTTCCTCAATATCCACAAAATCCCACGGATTGTGAACTGAACGCTTTTATGAAATGGCGGTTTTTTCATACTTTGTCAAAGTTTAAATCTTTGACAAAGTTATTAAATCAAAGTAATTTCAAATAAAAAATCAAAATTGTTAATAACTAAATAAATACAGCTTTTAAAATCACATCAAAATCATTATCTTTGTAGAATTGAAATAAATACAGTTTATGAGATTTATTGTTGCCAGTGGCGATTTGCAAAAAGCTTTACAGACCGTTAGCGGTGTGATTTCCGGTTCACAGTCCAGACCGATTTTGGAGAATTTTCTTTTCGAGTTAGATCAGAACTTGTTGACTGTTACCGCATCAGACGGCGAAACAACGCTGATCACTTCTCTCGAAGTGAAGTCAGATGACAAAGGAAAAATAGCAGTTCCAGGAAAGATTTTTCAGGATTTCTTGAAAACTTACGGCGAGCAACCTTTGACTTTGGCCGTGAAAGATTCCGAAGACGGGAACGGAAGCGTTCTGGAGATCTTGGATGAGAAAGATAACTTTGCAGTAGCGCTAGACAATGCAGACGATTATCCGGAATTGCCGGAATTCGATGCGTCTCAAAAAGTGACCATTTCCGGTGGCGTTTTGGCAGAAGCTCTTGCAAACACTTTGTTTGCGACGAGTAATGATTCTCTTCGTCCAGTGATGACGGGTGTTTTGTTTCAATTCAAAGAAGATGAGACCAATTTTGTGTCCACAGATTCTCACAGATTGGTGGTTTACAAAAGAACCGATGTCACGCATCCTGAGACTTTGGAATTCATTATGCCAAAAAAACCATTGGCGATCTTCAAAAATATCCTGAACAATTCAACGGAAGATGTGTTGATCGAGTTCAGCGACAATATGGCGAAATTCACTTTTGGAAACAACACTTGGATCTGTCGTTTGATCGATGGGAAATATCCAAACTACAACGCGGTAATTCCGAAAGAAAATCCAAACGTTTTGACCATCAACAGAGGTCTGCTTTTGAGTTCAATCAGAAGAGCGTCCATTATGTCAAACAAATCTACAAATCAGGTAAGGTTCAAATTGTCTGGAAACGTGCTCCATCTTCACGCAGAAGATACAGAATACGCAAACAAGGCAGATATGCAGATTCCTTGCGATTACAATGGCGACGATATCAACATCGGTTTCAGTTCAAAATTCCTGACAGAGATGTTATCTGTTTTAGCTTCTGACGATGTAACAATGAAAATGTCTCAACCAAACAGACCAGGAATCGTAGAACCAGTTGACGGATTGGAGGAAAACGAAAGTATCCTTATGCTTTCAATGCCGGTGATTGGTTTATAAATGATAATTGATAATTGATGAATGATTTTATTCATTAATTTTATAGATAAAAAATGAGACTTGAATTTTTTGAGTCTCATTTTTTTATAGTTTAAAGAACTATTCTTCATTTAATAATTCAAAATTGTAGCAAGCAATTCTACTTCCATCATCATAATCATAACCGAGATTTGGAACATCTGGACTAAACCAAATTTCTTTGACACCTAACGTATTAACTTCTATTACATAAGTTGTTGCAACTAATCCTTCTTGCTTATAAAAACCATTTATAGGATATTTAAATGTCATCATTTTTCCATTTGTTTTTGTTTTACAAGTGACAATTTTATTTTGAAAATCAAAAGTATGATATGTAGTTTCCTTATTTGTCTGTATAATAGTGCCATTAATTTCTTTATCATTTTCATAACTAATATAAGAATAGACTTTACTCATAGATTCAATGTTTAAACTGTCATTGTTGCTTTCTACATATTCTTTTTTGTTAAGTAAAGTGTCATTGTTCTGTTCTCTTGAAAGCCAATAGACAATAAATATTGTAATTAATGATGCAACTGTAATAACAATCGCTATTTCGTAGCGTTTACAAAAAACAGATAATTCTGAGTAAGTATTAAAATTATTATTGGTACTCTTTTGATGTATTTTTTGTTTTGAATTTATAGTATTAGATGTGTTTTGATTTGTAAAGCTATTTGAATGTATTATTATCCATTGCTTTGGAAATGTTTGTGTCTGATATGCGTTTGTGATTGTGCCACTTTCTAAGAGTTCTTTTAAATCAATTTTTTCATCAACATCAGTTAAAGTTTTTCTTAAAATTTCATTTGCGGTTTTTAATGTAATAGAATGTTTGTTGTTATCTATTAAATAACTGTCAAATATTTTTACTATTTCATCGACTCTGTCAGATTTCATAAATTTTAGTTTTTTTGCTAAAGTAGAATTATGTTTTTGATTTAATTTACGGAAAACCGTATTTGTCTGAAATAATTTCAAACTTTAAATAATCAAATAGTTTTTATGGATTTTTATAAAAATAATTTCTATTTTTTACAAACTTTCCATTTTTATATCTTTTAAAAAATCACGATATTTGCAAGCTTAAAGGTTTTGGAATTTCATATTTCAAACCTCAAATTTCAAATCAATCAAATGAAAATCTCAAATAATTGGCTTAAGGATTATATCAAAACTGAACTTTCTACGGAGAAGATCAGTGCTTATCTTACAGACATCGGTCTGGAAGTGGAAGGCGTGGATAAATTTGAAAGTGTAAAAGGTAGCTTGGAAGGAATCGTTGTTGGCAAAGTTTTGACTTGCGAAAAACATCCGAATGCAGATAAACTCAACAAAACAACAGTCGATGTTGGCGGAAAAGTTTTAGAGATCGTTTGTGGTGCACCAAATGTGGCTGAAGGACAAACCGTTCCCGTTGCAGTGGTTGGAACCAAGATCTATGCAAAGGACGGAACTTCTTTCGATATCAAAAAAGCAAAGATCCGTGGTGAAGTTTCCGAAGGGATGATCTGCGCAGAAGACGAATTAGGTTTAAGCGACGATCACGGCGGAATTATGGTCCTGGATTCAGAAAAATTCGAAGTTGGAAAAAACTTTGCAGATTATTTTGAATTGACAAACGATGAAGTTTACGAAATCGGATTGACGCCCAACAGAACCGACGCAATGTCACATTACGGCGTTGCCAGAGACTTGCAGGCTTTCTTGGTTTCCAATAACCTGAAATCAGAATTCACGAAAATCGAATCCAAAGTTTTAAATATTGAAGGTTCTCACGATTTCAAATTACAAATAGAAAATTCTGAACTTACGCCAAGATATTTGGGCGCAGTAATCGAAAATGTAGAAGTGAAAACTTCTCCAGATTGGTTGAAAGCAAGATTGAAAGCCATCGGTCTTTCGCCGATCAATAATGTGGTCGATATTACCAATTATATTCTTCACGGCTTTGGACAACCGCTTCACGCTTTTGATGCAGACAAAATTGCAGACAAAATTGTGAAAGTTGGGACCGTAAAAGAAGGAACAAAATTCAAAACTTTGGATGGTGTGGAAAGAACTTTGAATGGTTCCGAGATCATCATCAAAGACGGAAAAGACAATCCACTTTGCATTGCCGGCGTTTTTGGCGGAAGCGAAAGTGGCGTTTCTTCTGAGACCAAAACGATATTTTTAGAAAGTGCTTACTTCAATCCGGTGGCGATCAGAAAAGCTTCGAAATTCCACGGACTAAATACCGACGCATCTTTCCGTTTCGAAAGAGGTGTGGACCCGAACAACGCAAGAACTGCTTTGACACACGCGATTCAGTTGATCGAGGAATTGGCTGGTGGAAAATTGGTTGGTGAGATCCTGGAAAGTTATCCGGAAAAGATCAAAGACCATTACGTTGTTTTCAGATATTCGAAGATCGATCAGATTCTTGGCACCAAGATTCATAGAGAGAAGATCAAAGAGATTTTAAAGTCTCTTGAAATTACCATTCTTAATGAAATCCAAAACGGATTGGAATTATCAATTCCAGTTTACAGAGCCGATGTTACCAGAGAAATCGACGTCATAGAAGAAGTTTTAAGAATCTACGGCTACAACAAGATTGAAGCGCCAAAGAAAATATCCTTCACACCTGTAAAATTGGATTTCGAAGACCAAGATGCTTTAGAAAATGCCTGGGCAAGGACTTTACAAGGAAACGGCTTCAATGAAGTGATGAACAATTCATTGACCTCAGTAAAAGACGAAACCGATGCGGTAAAGTTGTTGAATCCATTGAGCAACGATCTGGCATTTATGAGAAAGTCTCTGTTAGAAGGACTTTTAGGAAATGCAATTTACAACATCAATAGAAAATCTGCCGACATCAAGTTTTTCGAATTAGGAAAAATTTATCATAAAAAAGAAACTTACGAAGAAAGAAAACAATTGGCGATCCTGACAACTGGGAGAGAAGTTGCAGAGAACTGGCTTCAGCCGAAAAGCGCGACAGATTTCTATCATTTGAAAGCTTACGTGAAAATTCTTTTGGAAAAATTAAACCTTGACCTTCACGAATCCGCCTTGGAAGACACACGTTTTTCCGATGCTTTGGAAATCAAGGCAGAAGGGAAAACTTTGGCCAGATTAGGGAAAGTTTCCCCACAATTGTTGAAGGATTTCGACATCAGCCAAGACGTTTTCTATGCAGAGATCGAGCTGGAAAATTGCCAGTCTTTCAGAAGCAACGAAAACCTGAAATTTGTCGATATTCCAAAATTCAACAAGATCAGAAGAGACCTTGCGTTGTTGGTGGACAAGACGATTTCTTACTCAGAATTGTACGAGCTGGCGAAGAAAAACAAATCGCCTTTCCTCAAGAAAATCAACCTTTTCGATGTTTACGAAGGCAAAAATCTTCCAGAAGGCAAAAAATCTTACGCAATGAGTTTCGAACTCTTGAACGAAGAGAAAACCTTAGAAGACAAAGACATTACAGAAGTAATGAACTCGCTCATCAAATCGTTCACAAAAGAATTGAACGCAGAATTGAGATAAATTCCACTTTGTCAAAGTTTCAAATCTTTGACAAAGTTATTAGTACAAAAGCCCTGTCAGAATTTCAAACACTGACAGGGTTTTTTCTTTGTCAGTCTGAGGTGTAGTTTATCCTGAGCTTGTCGAAGGGAAGACATATAAAAATAAAATTCCTTATAAATTATAACAAGATTAAATAATAGAGTTAAATTATTAGAAGCTTAATCCCGCTATCCACTATATCTTTTTTGCTTTCACAACGTTTGGTCATCAAAAGAAAGTTTGTACCAAAAAGCAAAAAAGGATGCCGTACCTATCGGGGCTATGGATTTTGTCGTTTTATACAAATTTGGACATCCGTTATAGAAACTACCAATCAAAAGTCATCCTAATTCAAATTCATTCCAAACTCAATTTTTGTAACTTTGCCCCAATGAATTCTTTAGTTGACAAATATAATATTCCAGGTCCGCGTTACACCTCTTACCCGACTGTTCCTTATTGGAATGAGGAGGGTTTTACCGCAGATCTTTGGAAAAGCTCAGTGATAAGATCTTTCTCGGAAAGCAATTCTGAGGAAGGGATTTCCATTTATATTCACCTGCCTTTTTGTGAGGCGCTTTGTACTTTTTGTGCTTGTCACAAGAGAATTACGAAGCAACATTCTGTAGAAATTCCATATCTGGAAAGTGTTTTGAAAGAGTGGAAATTGTACTTGGAATTGTTCGATCACAAACCAAAACTGAAAGAACTTCACCTTGGAGGCGGAACTCCGACTTTCTTCTCACCAGAAAATTTGAGAACACTTTTACAAGGCATTTTTGATACAGTAGAAATTGCCGAAGATCAGGAATTCAGTTTTGAAGGTCATCCGAATAATACGACCAAGCAGCATCTTCAAACTTTGTTTGATCTTGGATTTACGAGGGTAAGTTTTGGCGTTCAGGATTACGATCCGAAAGTTCAAAAGGCGATCAACAGAATTCAGCCTTTCGAAAATGTTGAAAATGTGACCAATTGGGCAAGAGAAATTGGCTACAAAGGCGTGAGCCACGATCTCATCTTCGGATTGCCACACCAAACCTGGGAAGCGATGGAATTCACCATTCGTAAAACAATGGTACTGAAACCAGACCGATTGGCTTTCTATTCCTATGCGCACGTTCCGTGGGTAAAAGGCGTTGGTCAGCGTGGTTTCGATGAAAATGACCTTCCAAGTGGCGACGAAAAAAGAAGACTTTATGAAGACGGAAAAAAATTATTGGAAGAACTTGGTTACATAGAAATCGGGATGGATCATTTTGCTTTGGAGCACGACGATCTTTATCAATCATTGATTCAGAACAAGTTGCACCGTAATTTTATGGGTTACACATCCAGCAAAACCCAATTGATGGTTGGTTTGGGAATGTCTGCAATCTCTGATTCTTGGTACGCATTTGCACAAAACGTTAAGACTGTTGAGGAATATCAAAAGTTGGTGGAAGAAGGACAGATTCCTGTTTTCAGAGGTCATATTTTGGATGATGAAGATTTGAAAATTAGAAAACATATTTTGAATCTAATGTGTCAATTGGAAACCAGTTGGGATTTGCAAAATTCTTTCCCTGAGATTGGAAATTCAATTGAAAAATTGAAAGAAATGGAATCTGACGGATTAGTTGAAATCTTTGATAGTAAAATTAAAATCACAGAAAAGGGTAGAGCTTTTACAAGAAATGTTGCAATGGTTTTTGACCTCAGAATGTTGAGAAACAAACCGGAAACACGGATTTTTTCGATGACGATATAATATCTAAAGGAAGTTTCATTAACTTCCTTTTTTATTTTAATACAATCTCAAATGAACTTAATCAAACAAAAAAATATTGTTCTAAAAGGTGAAAAAGATTTTCTTGCAGACGCAATCTTTCATAAAACTGAAAATCAACTTCCTTTAATAATTTTTGTTCACGGCTACAAAGGTTACAAAGATTGGGGCGTGTGGGAATTGATGGGAGTAAAGTTTGCAAAAGCTGGATTCTATTTTGTTAAATTCAATATGTCGCATAACGGAACTACAATCGAAGATCCAAATAACTTTGCTGATTTAGAAGCTTTTGGTCAAAATAATTTCTCGAAAGAATTAGCAGATTTGGAAGTTGTGATTGATTATTTCAAAAATCAAAAAGAAGTTGATTCCAATAATATTATTTTAATTGGTCACAGTAGAGGTGGAGGCGTTTCTGTTATCAAATCTTCAGAAAATAAAAATATTACCAAACTAATAACGCTAGCGAGCATTTCTACACTTGACAGATTTCCAAAAAACGAAGATTTTGAAAACTGGAAAAAAGATGGTGTTTATTATATAGAACACGCCAGAACGAAGCAACAACTTCCACATTATTTTCAATTTTTTGAGGATTATGAAAACAATAAGGAAAGATTTGACGTTGAAAATTCTTGCAAAAATCTGATAATTCCGAGTTTGTTCATCCACGGTTCGGCTGATGAAGCGGTGGAATCAAAACATTCCGAAAATCTGCATCATTGGACAAATAATTCTCAATTCGAAATTATAGAAAATGCAGGTCATACTTTCGGTGCAAAAGAACCTTGGGAAAGCGATTCTTTATCAAAAGAATTAAGTGAAGCTGTAGAAATTTGTATTGATTTTCTAAAGGAAAATAATTTTCAAGGCAAATAGCCAAACGCCAATTTACTTCTTCTTTTTTACCAAATTATTGTTCTCGATCCAACGTTTGCTGTTGTTGATGTCCTTCAAATACCAAATGTCGCTAGCATTCATCAAATAAAGATTTTTTGAGATTGGCATTGCGATTTTTTTGCCTTCAAGGAAGTTGGCTCTCACAGAGATTGCATTTCTTTTTCGGATATAATCGCCTGTGAAAATATTGGAAAAAGATTTGCCAGAAGCTTTGTCATCTATCAGTTCAATCATTGTTAAAGTCCCATCAGCATTGAATTCCAAGATATGACGCTCGCCGTGATCTTCAAAATCTTCTACCAAAACAAATTTTTTACCTTTGATGTCATAGCTGGAAGCATCTTTTATTTTTTTGCCTTTTTGCTCGATTTTTTCAAGAATTTTGTTGAGTCCGGAATAATCTTGAGAATAGAAATAGACTGAGGAAATTAGACTGAGAAAGAGAAATGTTTTTTTCATTATAATGTTTGTGTCTTTACTTAACAAAAGTAGGCATTCCAAAAGACGACAACAAATCTTTAACTAAAATTATAAAAACAGATTTTTAATTATCTTTGCACTATGATTAGGATTACAAAAATTTTCACTTTCGAGACGGCACACGTACTTTACAATTATGATGGAAAATGCAAGAATATGCACGGCCATTCCTACAAATTATTCGTTACGGTAAAAGGAAATCCTATCAACGATTTGGAAAATCAAAAGAACGGAATGGTGGTGGATTTTGGTGATATTAAGAAAATCGTGAAAGAAGAAGTTGTGGATGTTTGGGATCACGCGGTGATGGTAAACGGCGCTTCTCCTCACAAATTGCTGGGTGAAAGTCTGGAAAACCAAGGTCACCGAGTTATCTTTTGTGATTACCAACCGACTTGCGAAAATATGCTTTACGACATCGCTTCAAAGATCCAATCCAAGCTTCCAGCCTCAGTTCAATTGGCTTATCTCAAACTTCACGAAACCGAAAATTCCTACGGCGAATGGCTGGCTGAGGAAAATTAAATTTCCATTTTAAATAATTTTTAACATTTTTTTTGTTGAATATTTGGTGTTTTAATAAAAATTAATACATTTGCATCCTTAAATTTAACAAACTATGAAAAAATTATTAGTTCTTGGTGCATTTGCACTTTTCGGAGCAATGAATGCTCAAACAGAAAAAGGATCTTGGGTTATTGGTGGAACTACAAACTTAGGTTTTAACAACCGTACAGATAAAGTTGAATATGACGGAGAAAGCGGAGATGGAAAATTCAAAACATCGACTTTTGGTTTTTCTCCATCTGTAGCTTATTTTGTAGCTAACAAAATTGCGGTTGGTTTAGATGCTTCTTTTATCTCCACAACACAAAAATATGATGGTGTTGGATCTGATGATAAATTTACAACTAGTACTTTTGCGATAATGCCTACAGGAACTTATTATTTTAAATCTGATTCAAAAGTTCTTCCATATTTAGGAGTAGGACTTGGTTTCGCTTCTCAAAAAGAAGGTGATGATGATAGTGATAAATTCAGCGGTTTTGCTTGGAAAGGAAAAGGAGGTGTTGTTTTCTTATTAAACCAAACTGTTGGTATCGATTTAGGTCTTTCTTATATGGGAGGAAGTCTTAAAAATGGAGAAGACAGCAAATTAGTATTGAAATCAAACCAAATTGGTGTTAACGCAGGTATTTCTATTTTCTTGAAATAATCTCAGCCAAAATTTATAACACGAAAACCTCGCAATTTGCGAGGTTTTTTTTATGTCTGCTGCGATTTTCTTCGTAATTGTAAAAAGAATAAAAATTAATGTTTACTTATCATTAATCGTTTTGTTCCATCTTAAAATAATCTTTAAGTTGCAGATATAAATTGTAACTATGAAAAAAATATTATTAGCGAGTGCAATCCTAGTCTTCGGTTTGATAAATGCCCAGACAGAAAAAGGTTCGTGGATTGCGGGTGGATCTACTGCAATAGGATTTAATAATTCGACGACAAAGTATAAAACTAACGGGAATTCATCAGATGGGCCAAAGGTTACATCTTTTGCAGTGACTCCTTCTGTTGGCTATTTTGTAATCAATAACTTGGCTGTAGGAATTGATTTTGGATTAAACTCAGAAACTACCAAAGAAAGAGAATACCACTGGGGATACTCCTATGATATGAAATATAAATCTAATATTTTTTATCTAATGCCGACTGTCACTTATTATTTCAATTCAGGTAAAAAAGTGTTACCTTATTTGGGAGCGGGTATAGGTTTAGCTTCAATAAAATCAAGTTTTGATTTGTATGAAATCGAAAGCAATTATTCTTTGGATAACGAATTCAAAAAAAAGGGTTATGCTTGGAAAGGAAAAGCAGGAATTATTTATCTAATCACACCATCTATCGGAATCGATTTGGGCGTAACATTTAATCAAGCTTTCTACGACCAGGATTTTCCGAGTTATGTATATGATGCTCCTCGTCTAGGCTTTGTTCAAAATGGTACTTATCAGGAAAAAACAACCAAGAATACTTTCGGTGTCAACGCTGGTTTTTCTTTTTTCTTTAAATAATTTTTACTTTTAATAAAATAAAAAACCTCGCAATCGCGAGGTTTTTTTAGTTTGGATAAACAATATATTTCTGTCTTATTTTCTCAAAATTCTCAAGGTCATTTTTCCAGCTTTCGCGGATTTCTTTTTCCGATTTTCCGGCGATCATTTGTTTTCTGAGTTCATCGCTTCCTGCGAGTTTATCAAAGAAGAGATTTTTCAGGAAATAATCTTGTTGTGGATTCTTATAATCTTTATAGGATTTCAAAAGCCATTCGAGATTCAGTTGTCGCAGGTCTTTCGAATATTGACTGAGGTTTTCGCCGTAGCATAATTTTCCGTTCAGGAAAGGGTCTTTTGCCCCTTCAGTAGGTTTTGGCGTGAATTGATAAGCGAAATTTTTCGTCCAAGGACTTCCATAAACTTGAAAAGGTAAATCCGTTCCGCGTCCCACAGAAACCTGCGTTCCTTCAAAAAAACAAAGACTTGGATAGAGGTTGATGGATTTATCATTAGGCAGATTTGGCGAAGGTTTATCAGAAACGCCATATCTTTTTTGCTTATGATAATTTAGCATCGGGATCAAAGTGTATTTTGCGGTCACATTATTTTTAAGCCATTTTTCTCCGTTTACCATTTTTCCATATTCACCGATTGTAAGTCCATAAACCACGGGAACATTATGAAGACCGATAAAACTTTTCCATTGATTTTTCATCATTGGTCCATCGGTATAGCCATCGTGCGGATTTGGTCTGTCGAGAACGATCACTTCAATGTTATTTTCTGCCGCTGCTTCCATTATATAAGACAATGTCGAAATGTAAGTGTAAAATCTCACACCAACATCCTGAATATCAAATAAAATCACATCGGCGCCTTTCAGATATTCTGCTTTTGGTTTTTTGTTGTCGCCGTAGAGCGAAACGATTGGCAATCCAGTTTTTTTGTCAATGCCACTTTTCACGTGTTCGCCAGCATCTGCAGTTCCGCGGAAGCCGTGTTCTGGGGCGAAGATGGATTTTATTTTAATATCATTCTCAACCAAAAAATCCACCAGATGTTTTTTATTTTTCAAAAGGCTGGTTTGGTTGGCTGCGACGATGACGTTTTTATTTTTCAAAAGCGGAAGATAAAGCTCCGGTCTGTCGGTGGCCGTTTCAAAACAGTCTTTGGATGGACTTTGACATTTAATAAATGGGATTGAACTAAAATAAATTAGCAGGATAAAAACTAAAGTTTTATTTTTGAGGCTTAAAATCATTGATTTGAATTTTCCGTTATATTTCTCGAAAAAGATAGCGTTTTCCAAAGATAACAAAAATAATCTCTCCAAAGTGATCGTCCACATCGGCAGGCTTTCTGTGGCGTTGGGCATCATTGTTTCCTTGATTACGATTTCCACAGGTCTGGGTTCCAAAAGAGCCATAGAAAACAGAATTTCCAATTTCAGTGGTGATGTTTCTGTGAAATCGACACGTTCCAACTCGTCGTACAATTCTTCGATTCTGGACACAAAAGGTTTGGATGTAAATGCACTGAAGCAGATTCCGGAAGTTGCTGGTTTGCAATCCTACGCCTCGGTCAGCGGAATTTTGAGAACAGAAACCAACTTCGCAGGCATCATCCTAAAAGGCGTTGGGAAAGATTTTGATAAAGAAAGATTCCAGCCGTTTATTGTTTCTGGAAGCATTCCCGATTACAAAGAAGATGGTTATAATAATGAAGTTATTCTCTCCGAAAAAATTGCCAACGATCTTTCCCTGAAAGCAAACGACAGCATTGTCACCATTTTTTCCAAAGAAGATCAAAAACCGATTTACCGAAAATTTCTCATCAAAGGAATCTACAAAACCGACATCAAACTCGTGGACGATCTTTATATGATTGGCGACATCAACCACGTTCGCAAAGTGATGAATATGGGCGAAAATGAAGTTGGCGGATTGGATGTTTTCCTTAATGATACAGACAAAATAGACAACGCATTTCCTCAGATTGAGCAGTACATCGGTTACCGAAATTATGCAGAAAAAGTAACCGAAAAATATCCGCAGATTTTGGATTGGATCAATATCTTTAATCAAAATATCACCTTGATCATTGCAATAATGCTGATCGTGGTGGTCATCAACATCATTATGGTTCTCCTGATTTTGATTATCGAAAGAACCAATTCCATTGGTGTTTTGAAAACAATGGGTGCCTCCAATGCGCAAATCAGATCCATTTTTATCAATTACACTTTGTTGATTATGGTTCCAGGATTGTTCGCGGGCAATGCAATTGGATTGGGATTATTGCTCATTCAAAAATATACCTGCTTCATCAAATTGGATCCAGAAAATTACTTCATCAGTACAGTTCCGGTAGATCTCAATCCGGTTTACATTATTGCAGTTTCCGTCGGCATCTTTATTGTTTCAGGGATAGCGATGATTTTGCCGAGTTATTTAATCAGTAGAATATCACCATTGAAAGCGATTAAGTACAGTTAGAATATAAATAATGATAGTTGATAAATGATTATTGATTAATTATCATTGCAATCAAACAATTAAAAATAATTAATGTAATTTGGGCAACTATTTCCGTCTTCCGCTCCCAATCTTTTTGCCGTCGCTTTTCCAGCCACAAAAAAGGATTTCCGCTCAAGCCGGGTTGCAGATTCAATATAAAAACATTATTAGTTATTATTTAGAACCAATTACAAATTAAACACAAATAGAAATATCAGATAAACGATAAATAATCATTGATTCTTCAATCATCGCAAATCATTTATCAACTATCAATCATCAATTATAAAAATTATGAAATATTACAACAACATCGTAGAAACCATTGGCAACACGCCACTTGTCAAGATTAACAGAGTTTTGGGAGAAGATTTTCCAGCTTTGGTTTTGGCAAAAGTTGAAACTACGAATCCAGGAAACTCCGTAAAAGACAGAATGGCGCTCAAAATGATCGAGGACGCCGAGAAAGATGGTCGTCTAAAACCAGGCGGAACAATCATCGAAGGAACTTCCGGAAACACAGGAATGGGGTTGGCTTTGGTAGCAATTCAAAAAGGTTACAAATGTATTTTCGTAACCAACTCCAAACAATCTAAAGAAAAATGTGATATTCTGCGTGCAGTTGGTGCAGAAGTAATTGTTTGTCCAACAGACGTGAAGCCGACAGATCCAAGATCTTACTATTCAGTTTCAAAAAGATTGGCGAAAGAAACAGAAAACGGCTGGTATGTGAATCAATATGACAATCTTTCCAACAGACAAGCGCACTACGAAAGTACAGCACCAGAAATCTGGGAACAAACCGAAGGAAAACTGACGCACTTTGTGGTTGGAGCTGGAACGGGCGGAACGATTACAGGTTGTGGAACATTCTTCAAAGAGAAAAACTCAGACATCAAGGTGATTGGTGTTGATACTTACGGTTCAATCCTAAAGGAGATTCACGAAACCGGTGAGATTCATTTGGAAAATGCTTACACGTATATCACAGAAGGCATTGGCGAAGATATTCTTCCTGAAAATTACGATATGAGCGTTATCGATCATTTCGAAAAAGTGACGGACAAAGACGGTGCAATCTATGCTAGAAAACTGGCAAAAGAAGAAGGGATTTTCTGTGGTTACTCTGCGGGAAGTGCGATGGCATCTTTGGTTCAGATGAAAGACCAATTCACGAAAGATGATGTGATTGTAGTTTTACTACACGATCACGGAAGCCGTTATGTAGGGAAAATCTACAACGACGATTGGATGAAGGAAATGGGTTGGCTGGACTAACTATAATTGATAAATCATCAATGATAAATGATAAATGATAAATAATAAAACCGTCTTGTTTTGAAGCAAGACGGTTTTATTTTATCAGTAGGAGGATTTAGCTCGCTTTTTTGTTGGATTTAAAAATTGTTTTTTTTAACGAACCTAAACTCTTAATAATATGAATTCTATTATTAAATGCATTAAATACCACTCCTACGGAGCTGAATTAGGAATTATTAGAACAAAATTTCTACAAACACATTGCCCCTACGGAGCATTTAAGTATTGCAATTTAAAATAAATATGATGCGAGATTTTCAGGATTTACCAAAATAAAAAAACTCCAAACGATTTTTTTGTGTAAAAATTTGAGAGTCAATTGATTTATTAATTTTATGAATGAAAGTGCTCCAAGAAAAGTAAAATGTTTGTAGAGGAATATATGATAATCAATTAATGATATTAAATTTTACGAATGAAAAATGCTCCGTAGGAGCAATATGTTTGTAGAAAAAATGAAGAAATCAAACGGAACTCCGTAGGTGTTCAACGTTTTAGGTTAATAATATTTTCAAAAAATAACTTCATCAATTTTCAAAAAAATAAATTACAAAATTCCACCACCCAAAATCAATCTGATGAATCCTAAAAATACCGCCGTTGCGCACATTATAATTCCTGCGGTAGCATTGTTTTTCGGGAGATTGTCGTCTTGTACATAGGCTACGATGCTGATGACCAATCCAACCAATGAGAAAGGAATGTTGATCCAATTAAATGATCCTAAACAAGGGATAAATCCCAATAACATCCCAAAGATGGCTAAGATTCCCATTACGAGACTTGCTGTTTTCATAGTTTTGTGTTTATATATTTTTTAATAATTGTTTTTAAACATAAGATGGCGTTGATGAACAATGCTCCAAAAATGAAAAAACTGAATTTGTTTAAAGACCAAGCCTTTTCAAAATTCATATTTTTAATTTCAATGAAAGCTCGTGTGGATCCGCAGAGGAAACATTCTTTTCCGATTTTCTGATACTCGCAAGTTGGCATTTTTGAGAGAATCAGGTTTTCATCCACAAAAAACAGAATCAGTAAAATCAAAATAGACAAAACACCTGAGATTTGCCAAACAATTTTGATGGCGTTTTTGAGCTCTTGGTTTTTGTGATTTTTTTGGGTGAGGTTCATCAACTGAGTTTATGTGATCTCCAATTTTAACTTACATTCTTCAGCGTCTAAAATATCATTTCCAATCACCAATTTCTTTTTATCCAATTCGATAATTAAACCATAATCATCAAAGTGTTTGAAAGCTTTAATTTTATCAACAGCAAATTTTCCCGAGACTTCATAATTCAGTTGACTATTGAAATTTGATTTGAGTAAACTAAGTTGAAATCGATGATTATCTTGTGAAAAGGAATAAATCATTTTTTTATCAGAGGAAACATAGGGTTTGGTCTCAAAGAAATAAAATTTTTTGTCTTTAGAATTAAAAACATAATAACCGCTATATTCAAAAGCTTTTACTTTGAAAAAATACCAGTCATTTGATTTATTTACTAAGTCAAAACTTCCTTTCATATAGGCTACTTGTTTGTCTTGATTTTCAAAGTTTACAAAATCTCTGCATATTGTAAAAGGGAAATTAGAAGGGTTTTTTGAATTGATGTTGATGCATTTATCATTAATTATTTCTGGGAATAATTTTATGAAGTCAGCTTGAATTTTGGTATTTTCAACTTCAACAAGTTCATCAATTTCAATAAAAGTTTTATTCTTGTCAATAACAATATTATCATTTGTTTTGATTCTAAAAATACCTTGCGAATCTACTGTCTGACTAATATTTGTACATTTTTGAGCTTTTGAAATATTGATTATTAAAATTAAAATAAGCAATAATTTTTTTTTCATAATAAGGATTTTGATTTGATATTCAACTACCCAAAAACCTCAAAATCAACCCCATCAAAACTTGCAAAAACCATCGTAGGATAAGAATCCTGATGGAACATATTTCCCTCAGAATCAATTCCAATCGCGCCAGCAAAACCATCAATTTCTTTCAATTCTACAAAGGTTCTGTCAAAGGCATTTTCGATCGTAAGTCCGTCTGTAACTCTCGTCACGATTTTTGCTGAAGTCGCATTGCTCACAATATCTTCTCCAACACCAGTACAACTTACCGCACAGAATTGGTTCGCATAGTTTCCTGCAACCGTCGCAGAATCCGAGATTCTTCCAGGTATTTCAAAACCTTTTCCTCCCGTGGAAGTCGCAACTGCCAATTTTCCATTTTTGTCAATCGCAACAGCGCCAACAGTTCCTTTTCCGCCAGTTTTTAGTTTCTCTTCGTATTCCTTTCTTCGTTGTAGAATTTCAGGTGAAAAATCTTCGAAGCCGTGTTTTGTTGCATATTGTTTTGCGCCATTTCCGCCCAGAACGCGATCGTCTTCTTTCATCAATTCCTTCGCGACGAAAATCGGATTTTTCACATTTTGGATATTAATCACGCCACTCATTTTCTGCGTTTTGCCATCCATAATCGCCGCGCTCATTCGGATAATTCCATCACTTTGGATTTGCGAACCAATCCCTGCATTGTAAAGTTCATCATCTTCCAAAAGCGAAACCGCGTAAGCAACCGTATCAAAAGCCGAATTATTTTGAAGAAAATCGTAGGACTTTTTTGCAATGGCTTTCAGTGAGTTTTGTTTGGCAACTTTCACTTCGTTGCTTTGGTTGCTTTCTGAGAAGAAACCGCCGTGGATGATTATTTTCATTGTTATGGAAATTTATTTTTTATGTCTTCGAGAACCTTAGGCTGACAATCTTAAATTATGAACTGTAATTACGATTTGTCACACTGAGCGGATTCGAAGTGTTTTAGTCGCTAGTATAATTACTCGGAACTACCTGTGGAATTGGGTTGTACTGAGAATTGACAATATTCATTTCTCTTGATTTCAAATCAAAAGTATCATTCATAGAAAGTACGTCCACAACCAAATTTTTAATAGAAATAGGTTGTCCAAGATCAACATTAGTCAAATTTGTATCTTTGATTTGAAGTCCATCCACGATGATGACAAGCCCGGAACCAATTGCCGTCATTGTATCATTTTCGATGAACAATCCTGTATCTTCACCCAGCCCAATTCCCAAAGTTCTCGGATTGCTTACAACCGCTTGGAACAACCTTCCGATTCGCCCGCGTTGCACAAAATGCGTATCGATAACCACATTTTCTATAAATCCAAGACCTTGTGTTGTTTTTATTTCGCCTTTCAATAGCGCTTCAGAGCTTGAGCCTTGGTAAATCATATTTTCAGAAGCAGCAGCAGCTCCGGCAGAAGTTCCGGCGTAGATGAAGTCTTCGGTTTGATATTTGGTCAAGATGGCGTCGTGGAATCTGGTTCCGCCAAGAATCGAGGTTAGACGAAGTTGGTCGCCACCAGTAAACATTACGACATCAGCTGCATTGGCTCTTGCCACAATCGCATCGCTATTCGCTTGTTCACGATTTTGAATATCAAGGATATTACAATTTTTAATTCCAAGATACTCGAAAGCCTTTTTATATTCTGGTCCAACAATGTCAGGAATCTGAGAAGCAGTCGTAATGACTTCGATGGTAGAATCTTCTTTTGATTTAGATTCATCGATGATTTTTCTGAGGATGCCTCGTTCAAAAAAGTTGAGGTTTTTTTCGACGTTTTGGTCAAAACTGGTCTCTGTAAAACTACCTTTGTTTACAGCGCCTCCAATGATGACTAGTTTTCCTTTTGATTTCATAGTTAACAAAAATAATAAATCATAATAGAATATACCTCATAATAAAGACGTAAAAATTAGAAAGCTTAATTTAAACTTTTCATTTTTAATGAGTTAATTGATGTAAAAGCAGGTTTTAAATTAAAGAATTCTTAATAATTTTGAATAAATGATAAAGAATTTGTTTTATAGTAAAATAATTATTTATGATTTTTCTTTAATTAAATGCTTTTCTATTATCTTTGATAAACTAGAATTTTAAAAGAAATTAAAACATTGTTTTGAAGAGATAGGGGAATCTTCCCGTATTTTATTTTTAAACTATTGAATTTTAGTTTAATATCTAGAATCTGAAATATCTAACATCTACTTTTTTATATGAAAATCGAAAAAATACAAGTTCTGAGAGGTCCGAATATCTGGAGCATTACAAGGAAAAAATTAATTCAGATGCGTTTGGATCTGGAAGAAACAGAACACTTTCCAACTAATAAGATCGATGGATTCCGAGAAAGAATAGAAAAACTTTTACCATCGTTGATTTCCCACAGATGCTCGGAAGGTTGCGAAGGCGGATTCTTCAAAAGGGTAGAAATGGGAACCTGGATGGGACACGTGATAGAACATATTGCGTTGGAAATCCAAACATTAGCAGGAATGGATGTTGGCTTTGGAAGAACCAGGGAAACCAAAACGCCTGGTGTTTACAATGTGGTTTTCAATTATATAGAAGAGAGAGCGGGAATCTACGCCGCAGAAGAATCCGTAAAAATTGCAGAATGCCTGATCGACGGTTCTGAATATGA
This sequence comes from Epilithonimonas xixisoli, assembly GCF_004365655.1. Classification (GTDB taxonomy): domain Bacteria; phylum Bacteroidota; class Bacteroidia; order Flavobacteriales; family Weeksellaceae; genus Epilithonimonas; species Epilithonimonas xixisoli. The sequence continues at coordinate 458,809 of NZ_SOEO01000001.1, forward strand.
TATTAATGACTGTATTCAAAATTTAAAAGAAATCCGTGAGCGAGAGAGACTAGGTCCTTCCACGGGCAGTATCGTGGAAGAAGCTGCTTCCCGAAGAATTCCCTGGATCCGATTGGGGAAAAACTCTTTGGTTCAATTGGGTTATGGGATCAATCAACAGAGATTTCAGGCAACCATTACCGGGAATACCAGTAGTATTGCGGTAGATATCGCGTGCAACAAAGAACTTACGAAAAAAATGTTGGAAGATGCTGCCATTCCTGTCCCTTCCGGAGATTTGGTGGTGGATGAAGATGGTTTGCAATCTGTCATTAGAAAAATAGGTTATCCCTTGGTTTTGAAGCCTTTGGATGGGAATCACGGCAAGGGCGCTTCCATTAATGTTAAAGATTACGAAACAGCTTTGATAGGATTGGAATATGCTCAGAAATATTCCCGAAAAGTGATCGTAGAAAAATATATTACAGGTTTTGATTTCCGTGTTTTGGTCATCAATCACAGAATGGTTGCGGCGGCAAGAAGAGTTCCGGCACACGTGGTTGGAGACGGTGAACTGAATCTTCAACAACTGATAGACAAAGAAAATCTAGATCCAAGAAGAGGCTACGGACACGAAAACGTCTTGACCGAAATTGATGTGGACAAAGACACCAACGAACTTCTTGACAAACTGAATTACACGCTGGAAACCATTCCTCAAAAAGGAGAAATAGTTTACTTAAAATCCACAGCAAATCTCTCCACAGGCGGAACTTCCATAGATGTGACGGATATGATACATCCGGAAAATGTACAGATGGCAGAGAGGATTTCCCGAATCATCGGATTGGATGTTTGCGGCATCGATATTATGGCGGAAAACCTGACCCAACCTTTGAAAGAGAGTGGAGGCGCAATCCTGGAAGTAAATGCTGCACCGGGATTCAGAATGCATCTGGCACCAAGTGAAGGTTTGCCAAGAAACGTTGCGGCGCCAGTTGTAGATATGCTGTATCCGCCAGGTAAAGAATTCAGAATTCCGATTATTGCTTTGACGGGAACCAACGGAAAAACGACGACCACAAGATTGCTCGCACATATCGTTAAAAATAATGGAAAAAGAGTAGGATTTACAACGTCTGACGGAATATATATCCAAAATACATTGCTCCAAAAAGGAGATACGACAGGACCAATGTCGGCAGAATTTATCCTCAAAGATCCAACGGTGGAATTTGCGGTTTTGGAAACGGCGAGAGGTGGAATTTTGCGTTCTGGTCTTGGTTTCGGAACTTGTGATATCGGTGTTTTGACGAATATTAAAGAAGATCATTTAGGTATTAGTGATATTCACAATCTTAAGGATTTGACGCGTGTGAAACGTGTGGTTCTCGACAGTGTGAAAAAAGACGGCTGGTGCATCTTGAATGCAGACGACGAATATTCTATGCGACTGGCGGACGATTTGCGCTCAAAGGTAGCCTTGTTCAGTCTGGATGAGAATAATCCGCACATCAAAAAATTTGCGAAAGAAGGCAGAATTACCTGCGTTTATGAAGAAGGTTTTGTAACCATCAAAAAAGGAGAATGGAAAATCCGAATCGAAAGGGTGAAAAATATCCCGATTACGATGGAAGGAAAAGCGAAGTTTATGATTGCTAATGTTTTAGCAGCGTCATTGGCCGCTTATGTTTACGGCTTTGAAATTCCAAATATCGCTTTGGCATTGAATACTTTCATCCCAAGTGCGCAACTCACGCCAGGACGACTGAATATTTTTAAATTCAAAAACTTCAAAGTGATGATTGATTTTGCACACAACCCGGCAAGTTATGAAGCGATTGAAGATTATTTGAAAAACGTAGAATCCAACAAGAAAATAGGAATTATCTCCGGCGTTGGCGACAGACGAGACGGCGACATCCGTGAGTGTGGAATGATTGCGGCGAGAATGTTTGATCACATCATCATCAGAAACGAAAAACATCTGAGAGGTAGAGCCGAGGACGAAATCAACGGACTTATCATAGAAGGCATTCAAAGTGTGGACAAAGCGGTAAGCTACGAATGCATCCCGAAAGAAATCGATGCGTTGAAACATGCGATGAGTCTGGCGGAAGAAGGAACTTTCATCACAGCACTCAGCGACGTTATCAACAACGCGATAGAATTGGTTCAGGAATATCAGGCAAGGGAAATTCAGGACGAAGGGAATGTGTACTAATCTTGAAATTTGAAATAATAAAACCGCTCATTTAATGGGCGGTTTTTTGTTTTTATGGATTTTATTAAACAACCTCATTTCTATCGATTTGTTGTCCTGGATTCCAGTTTTGCGTGGCTGTTATTGTATATTTTTCCTTTCTTTGGATGGGTAAATTTCAAAGCAGACCAGATCTCGTTCACGCTCAAGCAAGTACTTTCTACCAACCCGAATTCATAGCCAATTTTGATGACTTTGGGTAACGCTAGATCGGTGTCCAGCTGTCCGCCTTTTGGCCAAGAGACCCAAAGCATTCCATCTAGTTTCAAATGATCTTTTAATGTTTGAAATATTTCCGATTGCTCTTTTTGTTTTTTGACAAACAAATGAATGTAATCAAATTCTCCGGTCAGAGATTTTTTCAAATCAATATTGGGGAGATTTAATGATTCAATAGCTTCTGTGGGCGCATTAACAAAATAACTTCTTGCATTCTCTTTGATTCCCATCTTTTGTGAAACCGTTTTCATAGCTGAAACATTTTACAATTTGATAATGCTAATGAAACAGTAATTAAGCCAAAATAATTTCCTCAAAACATAAAACCGAAAAACCGCGCAATTGATGGGCGGTTTTTCATTAATATTAATAAGATTCTTAACCAGTAATTTTCAAAGATGTAATCAAATCATTATCAATCTTAAGATGATAGGATAGAACAATCGGACTTCCCGGGAAATTCCCTGAAACTTCAGCTCTCAAGATTTCTTCAGCTTCAGAATATTCCAAAGGTTTCATTGTGGCGTGGTATTCTTCGTTCGCTTTTTGGATCCATTGTTGGATTTCGGGTTTTCCGTTGTGTGTTTTTCCTTCGTCAAACACTACGGCATTTTCGGAAAAACAATCGGCATAAGTTGCACTATCAAAGTTGTTCTGTGCTTCTGCAAGCTTTGTAAGTACGTTTGGTAAGTTCATATGTTTTATTTTAAGTAGGTTATGATTGCGCAAATTTCGTACATACCACGACATTGCACAATTACGGAATTACGATTCAAATAGGGATAAATTTTTCCCCTATTGCACAATTTGGAACATAGGCTTAATTTTGCTCTTATGTATGAAAGAAAGATTTTACCGAACCTGAATTGCGGTCTCGATTTGATTGGCGAAGTGCTCTACGGCAAATGGAAAATGCGTCTGCTTTGGTTTATCAACGAAGGACATCAGCGTCCAAGCGAATTGCAGCGAAAAATTCCCGATGCTACCAGACGCGTTCTGAATATTCAACTGAAAGAATTGGAAGAACACGAATTGGTATCGAAGGTCATTTATCCTGTGGTTCCGCCAAAAGTAGAGTATAGTCTGACTGATTTTGGGAAGACTTTGATTCCCGTTATTTCAACTTTAGGAAATTGGGGTGACAAGAATGAGGATCGTTTGAAATCTGTGATTATGAAAAAATATACTTCCGAAAGTCCGGAGAATTCTGAAGTCTGAATCAAAAAAACCACTGTAAAAAGGCGGTTTTATTAATCAAATTCTATGCGTATCATTTTTCTGCGCCCTTCCGATAATTTCTCACCAGAACCGCAACCGCAAACAAAAAAGTAATTGCATAAAGCACAGACAACGCAGGTTTCTCAATAGTCATCGTTTTGAAATCAATTTGCTTGTATAATGCTGCGCCAACGATGATGGCTACGATGCTCATTGTGAAAATTGGGGCTTTGCTTTTTTCCATGGTTTTAAAGTTTTAGTTTTAAAATCGTTTTGTTTAGGAGTTTCAGTAAAGTTTTGATAATTAATTTTAATGAAACTTCGGTCGCACTAAAATACCAATTATTTCCTTCCGATTACTTCTCCACCTTAGAAATCAATCTTTTGTTGGTCTTGTCAAAAGTCAGCGTCTTATTCGGTCCGCCGTAGAAGAGGGTGATGGCGATGGTGCTGTCGGTTTCCTTGCTTAGGATGATATTCTTCGCTTGACTGATTCTCAATTCCGGTCGCAACAGTGCATCATACTTCACATTGATGGGCTCCTTTTTCAATCGTTCGATGTCCATTTCGGTGGTCTTGTAAATCACTTGCTCCAGCAATCCTTGTTTTTCGATGATTTCTATCCAAGGATGAACTATCACGCCATAACCTACAATTTGAGCACGGTACTTTTCGTTCAAATCCTTTTTGAGATGCAGTCCGGCTGAGGTCATAGAGAGCATCAGGGTGTAGAGTGGAAGTCCCATCATCAGGACACTTCCTACAATTGCGAGAACCATCAAACCCAAAAATATCTTGGCGATCAGCTTTTTCCAATAGACAACTATCACAAACAAACTCATCAACAGCCAACTCCAAAACAGAATAATATCACTGTGATAGCCCGCCAGGCTCATCTGGAATTTGTAAAACAGCACACAATCTGCCACAAGCAAGACCGAGAGCAGGACGAAGAGGTAAAGACTTATTTTCATTTTAAGGATTAATGAATTGATAAAACTAATGTAAGCAAAATCAATTATTATCACAACCATCTATTTCTCCTCGTTGTTGCTCTGCCTATTACTATTTCATCAGTAATTGATACTTCAATTGAGCCTCATTATCTTCCGGTTCTTTTTCAAGGTATAACTTCATATATTCAATAGCTCGCGTTTTTTGACCTGAGACTCTATAGGCCTCACTGATGTAATAATAACCATTGGTTGAGTTGGGAAAAAAGTGAAGATTTAACTTAAATAAATCTATCGCCTGATTGGTCTTTTTTTCGAACAAGAACTTATAACCATATCTCTCAATCAGATTTTCTCTTAAAGAATATTTCTTTGAGTTGAGCTCTACTTCCTTAATACCGGCTTCATAACCTTTGCTGGATATGGTTTTGATAATATCCTTAGTATAAAAGAAATTGTCAATGGATGGTGTTGAACCTATCAATTGTTTTTTAATCAGATTACTCGCTTCCCAATAATTCTCGACTTCTCCATTGGTTAGAATGACAACAGTGTAGCCCAAATCCGGATAGATCATCAGTTCGCAAGCAATACCATCGTGTCCACCGGTATGTCCAAAGATTCGTTGCCCGTTGATTTTGTTTTCTTCAAATCCGTAGCCATACATTCCTTCTCTGTACTTCACTTTGCCCGATGTACAAAGGGTTATACTTTCTTTACTCAATAAAATATTGTTTTGTAGAGCATTGGCGAAATTCAGCAAATCGTCTGCTGTTGAATAGCCACCACCAGCAGGCGTTCCTTTGGCTAAATTTGAGTAAATATTGTTTTTCCATTGCCCTGGTTCTTCCAATGACATAGTGTAGCCGGTCGCTAAATTTGGAATGGCATTATCCAATTCGTAAGCATCCGTGTTAATCATTTTTGAAGGTTTGTAGATGTGTTCTTTGACGTAATCAAAATAATTATGACCCGACAATTTTTCAATAATTAATCCCAAAACCATAAATCCGGAATTACTGTAATAGAAGTCACTACCCGGCGCAAAGGCAAGTTTTTTATCTACAAACAACGGAAGATAATCAGAAACTGTTTTGAAGTTGACTTTTGCACGCTTGTCATAGTCCTCCCAAAAACTGCGCATCCCGGAAGTGTGCGTCAATAATTGATGGATGGTCACTGAGTCGGCAACCGTTTTATTGGGATAATCGGTAAGATGTTTTCCTACTTTATCCTGAAGCGAAATTTTCCCGGATTCCACCAATTGCATAATAGCGATTGCGGTGAACATCTTGTTGATAGAAGCTAAATTGAACTTCGTGTCCGGTTTATTTTTAACACGATCCGGCAAATTGGAAAAGCCAAATGTTTCTCTGTAAATTGGCTTGCCGTCTTTTGCAATGAGAACGACGCCGCTTAGGTTATTTTCTTTTTCAAGGTTTTTTAAGTGGGTCTTTATCGGGTCAACGATGCTTTTCAAATTTTGTGATTGGATTGCAATAGGTTGCAAAAAAGCTATCAGAAAGACAGCTGTAGAAAAATAGATTTGACGGATGGTCATAAGGGTTTTCATTATTGATTAAGCGACAAAACTACTGCAAGCCCAAAAGTAAAAATTGTACAATTGTAAACCTGCCTATAAAAACAGCCAATGAATTTGTTTTTTTTCCAGCGCCGTCGTTTTTTCAAAGAAAACCTTGGGCGACAACCCAGTCACTGATTTGAATTCCCTGATCATATGCGACTGGTCAAAATAATCAACACTGTAGGCGATATCCGTTAAGTTGTTTTTTGCCTTATCTGATGCATATTTGTTAACCGCATTTCTGAATCTCAATATCTTTTTGAATTCGGATGGTGTTTTGCAGATATGTCTGTCAAAATGTTTGTTCAATGTGGTGCGCGAGATATTATTTTTTTTGCACAATTCTGTAATCGTTAAAGCGTCATTGTCATCACCCATCATTTCAGACAAAATGGTCTCAAGGAAATTATGATGAAATCCTCTTAATTTTGACAACCAATATCTTTCAACGGCCTCAATTTTTTCGGTGTCATTTTGCAAAGAAAGAATGTTAATCATTGCTTTTCTATAATCCTCAAAAGGTAAAAATTGGGAAAAGTTGGAGCTGTTGTAATGGCTTAAGTTGTTCTCCAAAAATGAATTAATCGCCAATGGTTTGAAATAAATTGTAATCTCGTTTATCTTCCCTTCATATTGCACATACACCGGCTTGTTGAAATCAGACACCAAATTGGTTTCCACCTCATTGTCATGGCATTCTCTGATTGTTAATTGATTGTTTTTAGTCATCGCTCTCGATTTTTCACTGCTTGATACAATGGTAAAAATTGAGGGGAAAGTGATGTACTTGGCGGGTTTTTCTTCAGCGGTATGGGTGAGGATATAAATACTTTCGATGTATTTTTTAAGCAAAGGAGTGGAAGGGGAAAAGACTTTTATTTTCATAGATTGCCATTGGCTGCTGGAGCCCAACTAACTGTTTGTGCAAATATCCGATTAAATTCGGATTCACCACTTTTCAGTAAAATTGTTTCACGGTTTCAATACTTCCAGTTTCTGTGTCTGCAAACAAATAAACACTGCCATCGTCGTGAAACAAGTCGCTTTTTTTGATATCCACCTGACCTAAAAAATACAGAGGTTTGTTATTTTTAATCAGCCAATTGGGGTTTTGTATCCATTTTGGCGGTTTTGTTTGATATTTGAAAAGTTCTGCAATGGTTTTCTTGATCATCAGCTTCTTGTCAGGTTTGGATAATGATCGGTCTGTTGGCAAAATATATTTTTCAAAAAAGTCAGGTTGGATGTCAAGATATTTTGGACTTGTGGCAAGCAACAAATCGTAGTCTTCTGAATATTGCTTGGTTGATTGAACTTCAATATTCATCTTCTTCAAAAACAATTGGACTGCGCCTTGTGCATTCAGTCGTCCGTCTGCACTGTCGTAATTTTGTTCCGCCAAAAATAGAAATGGGCTGGAATCTTGAAGATAAGTGCCTGACCAATCGACGGTTTCGTTTGACAGCAATGCTTCCAATTTTTTGTTGGTATAGATCTCTTGCTCGAAGTCTTTGCTTGACAGCTTTCCTTCTGCAAAGTCCACTAAAATTCTAAATTCGTCTGTCATAGGTCATTCTATTCGGTCGCTGGTGCGAGGCTCTGGCTCGTATCCTCTTGCAATTAATATTGCTACAAAGGTTTTAAGTATTGCACGAGCGCGATGCTCGCGGTAGCGGATTTAGCGACTGCTATTTATATTATTAAGGATAAAATTCACTCTATTTTGAATAGTGTCTTGTGGAACTTCAATTAGTTTATAGTCATACTTTAAATACGTTTCTTTCATTTTTGTAAACGTAAATATTGCTTCTTCCCAAGTTTGCTTTCGTTCACTGTCTGTCTGATAAATTTCTTTCCAAGGCGGAAGAATAAAAACTTTTTTGTTGTAAAGTAAATTTTTACCGAGGCTATCCATTTCATTAGAAATACCAATTCCAATCATATCAGCATAACAAATTGTGTCTAAAATTCAACGGTCGAAAAAGTAAATTTCGGAGTCATTTCTAGGGACAGCGTTATAGCTTTCAGAGGCAGCCTCTAACATCAAAGAGGCATAATGTGCTTTGTTTTTCCAAGGAAGTCCATCTCCATGATTGGCTATTTCTTGTTTAATGATTTCTCTGGCATTTTCAGGCGCAATTTTGAATTTGTGTTTTGCTAATTCATTCAAAAGTGTTGTCTTGCCAACACCAGGCCCACCTGTAATAACGTAACAATTGTCCTTTCGTAATTTCATTTTTTTGTCGTGTCTGGTATAGTTGAAGCTGACGTTTCGGGGCTTGGCGATGGTGGGCAAACCGAAGTTGAACCTTCAACTAAAATAAAAATTGAACCGAAGCAAAAAACATGAACTGATAACTTTCCGCTTGCTATTGCCAAACCCTTGTTGATAGAAGTTTTATTAATAGTTTATTTTGTGATCCAATTCAATCGGGTTATTCTCTTGTAAAATATGATGTTGCATTTCTTTAACCTTTACAGAAATATCCATTGTCTTACCTTTTGGGTCGGTGAATGTCACTGTTTTCCACCCTTTTGACAATATATCAAATGGATCATTAAAATAGGATCTTGCAAGTGTTTCATACTTTTTCCAATCGATTTTTACTGTTTTCTTTCGTGCATCAAAAATATTATTGCCTTTTTGGACTTCTATCAAATTAAATGAATAGTCATTGTTTGAATCCTGAATAGAAACAATCAACCCAGGTAAACCACTGAAGATATAAGGACCATCAGAAAAAGGCAATTCTGTGGTAAACCAGGCAGTCCAGGTTCTCCCGCCATAAATAGTCTCCGCTTTTTGAGATTGATAGTTTCCAATGACTTTTTGTTCAGAACTTATGTTCCAATTCAATGCGTCCTCAACTGGAAGGAGATAATCTGTTCCCAAATAAGTGATCACTTTTTCAATTCTTTTTTGAGCAAGATTCTTTTTGACATACAATTGGTTTTCAACACCCATTTTAAACCTTCCGGTTCCATTGTTCAACCTTACTGAATCTGATTTTCGGTCTAGCGAATCTCTGAAAATCGACATATTATTTTTGAGGTCCAAAATCATCTTCTCAGAATTCACCTCATCTGGTTTTTCTGAATTCAGTTTGTATTTTGTTTCGTAGATAAAACTAAATTTTTGCGAGAAGCAAAAGGTAGAAATTCCAAGAAAAAAGATAATCAATTTCATTTGTGACGGGTGTTTGTTTAAAATATTTGCTAACGCTATTGAGGTATTTCAATTCTGTCGCTGTTGCGAGGCTCTGGTTCGTATCCTCTTGCAATTAATATAGCTTTGAAGATTTGAGTAGTGTACTAGCGGGACGCTTGCGCCAGCGGGGTTGTGATTATTAGGGAAGGACTTTGTTTTCGTCAAAGTTTATTTGTACTTCTCCATTTACAATTGTGCTAACTAAAAAGTCTATTCCATTAATATTTTCCATAGATTTTTTAATGTGTTTTTCGATTGCTGGTATTCCAATTCCATAATAAATTGATGTTACATTAAAATCTGATAGTATTGTGTTCAAAGAATTTGAGAAGTTGCCTAAGGTTTTTATTTCCTTTAATTTTTCAAAGTCAGATAGTAGAAACCTATCTTTGTTTTCAAAGAATAATGCAACAGAATTTCTAGTTGCTAAAATGTCTGGAATTATACCACCTTTATTTCTTGTAGTTCTGTTTTCTTCTGAATTAGGGTGTAGCAATACGCCCGTACCACTTTGAGGAAAATCATAACAAATAATTTTCCAACCATTACTTTCAAGCCAATTCAATAAGTTTATTGTAACTCTTTCTTCTCTCATTATTAAGCGTCTCTCCATAAAGCTCCGTCTGGAAATAAAATTGCATCAGCAAAGTATGCAAAAATTCTAACCACTTTAGTTTTTGAAAATGTAGAACCATATCGCATCTGCATAAAATATCTAGGAATTTCGTGATTTTTCAAATCCACATAATCTTTAGTCAAAATATTTTTTGACTCGCTTGATTTTACCGAATCTGCAAGTGATTTGATTGTACTTCCGTTTTCAGTAGTGATAATTATGGTTTGATTTTCTTCATTAACAATTAGTTTTCCCCAAATGGTTATTAAATTATATCTTCTTTCTTCGAATGTTTTTCCTTCTCTACATTTAAGATAATCAATTGCAGCTATACATCCAGCATATGGGTCTGATCTAAACGTCCTTGAATCTACTTGATAAACTAATGTATTTTCTCTACTTCTCAAAAGCTCTCCAATTTCATAATTAGCATTTTCATATTGTGACAAATAATTTAAGATATATGAAGTTGGAATTATTTGAGTAGCAGAAAGTGGAGACATCGACAAATTTCCTTCTTTATCAGAGTATTCGCTTTGCATTAAATCCTTTCTCTCAAGTATATCTCTGTTTGCCAATAATTTTTCACGCCCTTTAACCACCCCGTGTCTTTCGTTAATTGAAATGATTTCATTTATTGCGGTAAACATTTTTACCATTTCTTCATCTGTACCAAGTGGGCTTCCTGAATAGTTCCTGTTACTATCATATTTTAATCCCTTTTCTCTCAAATTAGGACAATCCATAGGATTATCTTTGTACTCTCTGTAGTCAGAAGGGAAATAGTAAAACAGCGAAGGAATATTATATATGGACATTACGTGTTCCAATGCCTTGAAGATTAAAGGATTAATTTTATCCCACTTAGAACTATTTTGTCTATGAATAATTACTGCTTCTGGATAAATGTAAAATGAAGGCACATTGTTTTCAACAGAGGCTGCTAATCTTGCAAATCTTTGAAATACATTATGACCTGTACCAGCTTCGGTGGAAACCTCAATTGAAAATATTGGCTCGTGGTCAATTTCTACAATTAAATCTGGTGCGTCCAAATAAAGGATTTTCTTTATGTGGTCAGGCATCGTATGGAAGTTCTTCGCATTATTTGCATCACTTTCATACATTTTTTTCTTTACAAAAATTTTATTTCTGAGTTGTGTATTGTCAATAACAAAATCGGCAAATGGCTCAGTACTGTACCATATTCTATAGTTCATTATAAATATTTTTTAATTGCGAGGGCAACGGCTTTTGCCAATAATGGTGGAACAGCATTTCCAGTTTGAACTCGTCCTTGAACAGTTCCGCCTTTAACTATGAAATCATCTGGAAAACTTTGAATTCTGCAACGTTCACGAATTGTCAAACCTCTTGCATCTTCTGGATGTCCAAATTGAAATTGAGGTCTAATTCCTCCTGAAACTTGTGTTGGACTTTGAATATCCCAAGCCAGCCGAATCCTCTGTTTAAACTTTGGATACATTGGTTCACCTGGTGTGGTGTTTTTGATTTTTTCGATTGTATCCTTTGGATGATTTGGAGCAGTATGACACTCTACAAAACCGTTTGTATTTAATCGCATAAGTTCCTGATACTCTGAAAAAGGTTCTGTTTTATATTTCTTTTTTGTTTCTTTTGGCTTTAATGAAGGTAAATCACCAATGGCATCTTTAATAGTTACATAAGGTTTTCCAGTTTCAGGACCGTGGGTCTTTTGAATTAAGTTAAAATCAAATTCTTCGTCTCTGATTCCAACAAAAATTAGTCTGCTCCTTTTTTGAGGAACACCGTAATCTGGAGCATAAAGCAATTTGCTTTTTACGGTCATTTTACCTGCTCTTGAAAGGTCTTTTTCTATGTCCTCTACAAAATTACCTGTACTTTTCATTCCAGATACATTTTCTAAAACTACAACCTTAGGTTGCAGTATCTCAATAAAACGGACAAACTCTTTGTACATTAAATTTCTATCATCTTCTTGGTGTCTCTTTCTATTGTTTAATGAAAAACCTTGACAAGGAACTCCTGCAATAATTACGTCTAAAGGTCTACCATTAAGTAATTCCTTAATTGTGTGTGGGTCAACTTTTTTAACATCCCCTAAAATTGTTGAACAATTGGGGTGGTTTGCTTTGAATGTTTGAATTGATGGGGCGTGTATATCACAGCCCAAAACAACTTCAAAACCAGCCATTTCAAATCCCATTGAAGTCCCGCCACATCCACAAAACAATTCAACAATTATTGGTCTGTCGTTAGGCATTTCTCCACCTTTGGTAAAAACAGGGTCTTTTTTCCAATAGTAACCATTTTCCTCAACTCTAACGGACTTGTCCCAAGCACTTTTTTCTAAAACATCTGGTTCAACTTCTCCATAGATGTTGAGTTGAGGTTCTGCAACAACTGAAATTTCTGCGGGCATTGTATCAATTATTTTATTTTCCATTTTTTAAAGTGTTGTAAGTGATTTGTTCTTCAGCAACTTTCAATGCTGATAATGCGGTTTCTTCGTCTCGAACAATAGAATAAACTTTGTTAGCTAGCCACAATGATTCCAATTCTTCAATTGGTGTTTTAAAGAGTTCATTCAACTTAGTTAAATCTTCTCTTTTTAAGGGTTTCTGATCATTCTCAACTTTACTTAGAAAACCTTCTCCAATACCGAGTTGATAAGCTAATTCTCTCTGCTTAAGTCCAGCTTGCTCCCTTAAATCTCTTATTTTGTGTCCAAGTGTCATTGTCTAATTTTGTACTTGTCTAATTTTGGTCAAAAGTAATGAAATATTTTGATTGTATTGTTGGGTATTGGAAAAATGTGCTACTTGCTTGTTGTTTTTTTATATTAAACGATAACTTGTTTAACTCGCTAAAATCGTAGTGCATATAATGCCAGATATTATCTACCCTAGTGTAGCAGATATTTATTTTTACTAAAATAACAATATTTCTAATTATTTCCAGGCAATATATTGCAGATTTTTAATTCCATATCTATTAACTCTGATGTTGCTAACTCTGATGTTGCAGATTTGCAATCCGTGATTATTTATGCAAGTCTTCGTGGCAATTATTACAAACAGAAATTAACCAATCTATAGGCATTTTTCCGACATTGTATTTTGCATATCTAGTGTGATGGACTTGTGTGGCTTTTACACCACAATATACACAAAGCCAGTTGTCTCTTTTTAGAACAACATATCGTTTGCGTTGCCAAGCTTCAGATTTTAGGTAAACATTTCGGTAGTAATCCCTTCGGTTTTTGCGTTGTGTTTCGAACATCTAGTGTTTGAACACCCAACAAGCTAATGCTAAAAATAGTATTACCACAATCGCCATGGATGCTGGTTAATTTGGTTATAGATGAATTTTAGTTTGATTCAAATTTACAAAATAGTCTGATATTCAGTAAATTAATTTATCGATTTAATATAATATAAATTAATTTTGTAAAATAATAGGTGAAAACTATTTAACATAATAAATTTTCAAGAAATAATCCATCAAAAAACACATTTTGTATTAATAGAATATTTATTTTAAAAATTCAAAATTAGTATTAACCAATTAAAAATCACAAACGATGGCGGAAAGCAAAAACAACATCATCACACACGGCCTTAGCGGTAAAGTAGATGATATGTCAAAATGACAAAAGCCACCCGATCCCAGATGACTTTTGCTATGATTTTATTTTATAATGGCTTCGAGAATCTCAGCCTGACAAAACTGAAATAACTGTTTGTACTACAGTTGCCACACTGAGGCTCTAGAAGTGCACTCAAACTCTCAAACCCTCCAACTCACATCACACCCTCTCATTCTTAATCTCATCCACAATCTCTGGATTCAATAAAGTCGAGATATCCCCAAAACTGTTGAAGTCACCCTCCGCAATCTTTCTTAGGATTCTTCTCATAATCTTCCCAGATCTCGTCTTCGGCAATCCAGACACAAATTGGATCTTGTCCAACTTCGCAATTGGCCCTATCTGCTCAGAGATCAACTGGTTGATTTCCTTCGCAAGGTTCTCGCGGTTTCTTTCCGCGCCAGCATCTTTCAGGATCACAAAACCGTAGAGTGCATTGCCTTTCACATCGTGCGGATAGCCCACGATTGCAGACTCCGCCACCGCCGGATGCTCATTGATGCTATCCTCGATAGGCGCCGTCCCCAGATTGTGCCCGGAAACGATGATCACATCATCCACACGCCCCGTGATCCGGTAATAGCCAACCTCGTCCCTCAAAGCGCCATCACCCGTGAAATATTTCCCAGGGAACGCCGAGAAATAAGTCTCCTTGTATCGCTGATGGTCGCCCCAAATGGTTCTGGCAATCCCCGGCCAGGGAAAACGGATGCAAAGATTCCCATCCACTTGGTTTCCGGTGATCTCATTCCGTTTCTCATCCATCAACACCGGCTGAATGCCTGGCAACGGAAGGGTAGCGTAAGTTGGTTTGGTAGGCGTCACAAAAGGGATCGGCGAAATCATAATACCGCCCGTTTCCGTCTGCCACCAGGTGTCTACGATCGGGCATTTCTTCTTCCCCACGTGGTCATTATACCAATGCCAAGCCTCATCGTTGATAGGCTCACCCACAGATCCAATGACTTTCAGCGAGCTCAGATCGTGCTTCTCCACCCATTCCACACTTTCCTTCGCCAAAGAACGAATTGCTGTTGGAGCGGTGTAAAATTGAGTTACTTTGTGTTTCTCAATCACTTCCCAGAATCGCCCAGCATCAGGGAAAGTCGGCACACCTTCGAAGATGACGGTTGTTGCGCCATTCAAAAGCGGACCGTACAAAATGTAAGAATGTCCCGTGATCCACCCAATATCCGCCGTACACCAATAGATGTCATTTTCTTTATAATTAAAAACATTCTTGAATGTATAAGCTGTGTAAACCATATAACCCGCGCAAGTGTGCAACATCCCTTTCGGTTTCCCAGTCGATCCCGAAGTGTAAAGAATGAACAAAGGATCTTCTGCATCCATAATCACCGTCACAAAATCCGCTGAGGCTTTATCATAGTATTCATCCATCCAATGATCCCGACCTTCTTTCATCTTCACATCGTTGTGGGTTCTTTTCACAACCAATACGTTTTCAACGGTTGGTGTTTTCTCCAAGGCTTCATCCACAAGACTTTTCAAATCCAGAACTTTGTTTCCCCTATAACTTCCGTCAGATGTGATGACCATCTTTGCTCCGCAGTCATTCACCCTCGAAGCCACCGCCGAAGCAGAGAATCCGGCAAATATCACAGAATGAACAGCACCTAATTTAGCGCAAGCCAACATCGTGATTGCCAATTCCGGAATCATCGGAAGATAAATACAAACGCGGTCGCCTTTCTCAATGCCCATTTCACGAAGAATATTCGCTACTTTGTTGACTCTGGTGTACAGTTCGCTGTATGAAATATGTTGTGCTTCTTCCTTTGGGTCGTTCGGTTCCCAGATGATGGCGGTCTTGTCGCCACGCACGGAAAGATGCCTATCCAAGGCGTTCTTGGTAATATTAAGTTTAGCATTTTTGAACCATTTGATGTTGGCTTCCTGCATATCGTAATCCACAACCTTGGACCAGCGCTGATACCAGACGAAATTCTCATCCGCAATCTTATCCCAAAACTTCTTCGGATTCTTAATTGACTTTTTATACTCTTTGAAATAATCCTGAAGATTCTGAATGTGATAATTTCTCATACTGATTGATTTATGATGGTGGTTTTGATTGATGACTAGTTGCGAATCCTTTGCAGACCGCAGTAATAGCTTAGCCAAATTACACAAAATCTACAACAAATAGAATACCTGCCACGATTATTATTCAACTGAATAACAGATAATATTGTTGTTAAATAATAATTAACAGATAATATTATCTTTTTAATTTGGTTAATAAAGATAAATGTATTTAAATTTGCGACTTAATTAGATAATATCAATGAAATTAGAAGTTTCCTCAGAGAAACATTTGGTCTACGTGGAAGAAATCCGAAACGAAATGGAGGATTCTGCAAAGAAAAGAGGAACTGGCATCGCAAAGCGTTCCTCAGAATATCTGGGCAAAAAAATCTCGGAAGGTAACGCCATCATCGCCATCGACGAAGATGGAACCTGGGCAGGCTTCTGCTACATCGAAACTTGGACGAACGGAGAGTACGTCGCCAATTCCGGATTGATAGTTTCGCCCCAATTCAGAAACGCCGGATTGGCAACTTTGATTAAAGAAAGAATCTTCGAGCTTTCCAGGGAGAAATATCCAAATGCAAAGATTTTTGGCCTTACCACCGGATTGGCAGTGATGAAAATTAACAGCAGTTTAGGTTACAAACCGGTGATTTATTCTGAGCTGACTCAAGATGAACAGTTTTGGAACGGTTGCAAAAACTGCGTGAATTATGAAATTCTAATGATGAAAGAACGAAAAAACTGTCTTTGCACAGCAATGCTTTTCGTCCCGGAAAAAGTAAATATGAATAAAGAAAAAGATTTTGAATCTATAAATAACGACAATGAGTAAGAAAGTAGTTTTGGCATTTAGCGGAGGTTTGGACACGTCATATTGCGCCAAATATCTGAGCGAAACTTTGGGCTACGAAGTTCACGCAGTCACAATCAACACGGGTGGTTTTGATAAAAACGATGAGGTTTTGCTTAAGGAAAAGGCAGGAAAATTAGGCGTGGCTTCTTACAGGTTTATAGATGCTTCAGAAAAATATTATAACGATTGTGTCAAGTATTTGATTTTCGGTAACGTTCTGAAAAACAATACTTATCCATTGTCAGTCAGTGCCGAAAGAACAATTCAGGCGCAGACGATTGCCGAATCTGCTTTGGAAATCGGAGCGGATGCGATTGCTCACGGAAGTACAGGCGCAGGAAATGACCAGGTTCGTTTCGATTTGATTTTCAACGTAATGTGTCCGAAAATCGAAATCATCACGCCAATCCGTGATTTAAGTTTATCGCGTGAAGACGAAATTCAATTTCTGAAAGACCACAACTACGAAATGGATTTTGACAAAGCCAAATATTCCATCAACAAAGGACTTTGGGGAACTTCCGTTGGTGGAAAAGAAACTTTGACTTCCCGATTTTCCCTTCCAGAAGAAGCTTTTCCTTCTCAAGTTGAGAAAACAGAGCCTTCAAATCTGGAAATCGAATTCAAAAATGGCGAATTGATTTCTGTCAATGGCGAGACTTTTTCTCATCCTGTTTTGGCGATTCAAAAGATTGAGGAATTGGCGTCGCCTTACGGAATAGGGCGTGATATCCACGTAGGAGACACGATTGTCGGGATAAAAGGCCGTGTTGGTTTTGAGGCCTCGTCGGCGTCAATTATCATAAAAGCGCATCATCTTTTGGAGAAACATACACTTTCCAAATATCAGCAGACCATCAAATCGCAATTGTCAGATTGGTACGGAAACTGGCTTCACGAAGCACTTTTTCTTGACCCAGTGATGAGAAATATCGAATCGTTTTTGCAGGATTCTCAGAAAACAGTCAACGGGAAAGTATTTATCACACTTCATTCATATCGTTTCGCTTTGAATGGAATCGAATCCGAAAATGATTTAATGTCTTCAAAATTTGGAAGTTACGGCGAAGAAAATCTCGCTTGGAGTGGCGATGATGTCAAAGGTTTTACCAAAATCCTCAGCAACTCGCTCAACATCTATCATCAGGTCAACAAATTAAACTAGAATAATTTTAAGGATGTCATCCTGAGCGGAGTCGAAGGACTTTTAAAAAAGTCAGCAAAATATTATAAAATACAAAACTTCAAAGTCCCTCGCCTTTGGAGAGGGATTTAGGGAGAGGATTAAAATATGAAAAAATCAGTCGGAATCATCGGAGCCAATGGCTACACAGGAAGCGAACTCGTTCGTTTGCTCGCATTCCATCCGAATATAGAATTAAAGTTTTTGTTCAGTCGTTCCAATTCCGGAGTGAAGATTTCTGAATTATATCCGGATTTGGACTCGATTTGCGATTTGGTTTTGACGAATAAAATTTCAGAAACTGACATCCTTTTCCTTTGCCTTCCTCACAAAGAAAGTCAGAACTGGCTGAGTGAAAATCCAGTTTCAGATGAAACTTTGGTCATCGATTTAGGAAATGATTTCCGTCTCGAAGGCGATTTTGTAAATAGAAATTTTGTTTACGGTTTGTCTGAAATTTATTTTAATGAAATTCAGAATTCGAAAAGTATTGCTAATCCCGGATGTTTTGCGACTGCAATTCAATTAGCGTTATTGCCTTTAGCAAAAGAAAATCTGTTGAAAGATGTTTACACAACGGGAATTACGGGTTCGACTGGAGCAGGAAAATCTTTGCAACCGACAACACATTTCACTTGGCGAAATGACAATATTTCAGCCTATAAAACTTTGAATCACCAGCACGTCGACGAGATTTTAAAACAAGTCAATTTGCTTAATGAAAAGGATGTGGAACTCAACTTTGTTCCGTGGCGTGGCGATTTTGCAAGAGGGATTTTTACAAGTTCTATCATCGAATGTGATTTGGAAGTAGATAACATTTACAATTTATATAAAGACTTTTACAAAGATTTAATTTTTGTGAAAATTTCAGAGAAATCGATTGATATGAAACAAGTTGTGAACACCAATTTTTGCGTCATTCAAATCGAAAAACAAGGAAATAAAATAGCAGTTCATTCCGCAATCGACAATCTTCTGAAAGGCGCATCCGGACAAGCTGTTCAAAATATGAATATCGCCAATGGCTGGGAACAAAACCTCGGATTAAACTTAAAACCAATTGCTTTTTAAAGTCAATCAACTATCAATCGATAACAATCAATCAAGATGAATTTATTCAACGTATATCCACTTTTCAACATCAATCCTGTCAAAGCCGAAGGTTCTTTCCTTTGGGATGAAAACGGCCAAAAATACCTCGATTTTTACGGCGGTCACGCTGTGATTTCCATTGGTCACAATCATCCGCATTATGTTGAAAAATTGAAAAATCAACTGGAGAAAATTAGTTTTTATTCTAATTCGGTTCAGAATAATTTGCAAACTGAATTGGCTGAGAAATTAGGAAAATTATCAGGTTACGAAGATTATTCATTGTTTTTATGTAATTCAGGAGCAGAAGCGAACGAAAATGCTTTAAAGTTGGCTTCATTCCACAACGGAAAAAAGAAAGTCATTTATTTCTCCGAAGCTTTCCACGGCCGAACTTCCGCGACTGTTGCTGTGACAGACAATCCGAAAATCGTAGCGCCAGTCAACGAATCCGAGAATTTCGTCAAATGTGAATTCAATAATTCTGTAGGACTGGAAAAGCTTTTTTCAGAAAACCAAAACGAAATTTCTGCTGTAATTGTAGAAGGAATTCAGGGTGTTGGCGGAATCAATTTGTTGGACGAAGATTTCATCTTAACGATTGAAAAATTATGCAAAGCAAATAATGCGATTTTAATTTTGGATGAAGTTCAGTCTGGTTACGGACGTTCCGGAAAATTCTTTGCCCATCAGGAATTCGACATCAAACCAGATTTAATCACGGTTGCCAAAGGAATGGGAAATGGTTTCCCGATTGGCGGTGTTCTGATTAGTCCAAAATTCGAGGCGATTTACGGATTATTGGGAACTACATTTGGAGGAAATCATCTCGCTTGCGTGGCTGGAATTGTAGTTTTAGAAGTGATTGAAAATGAAAATTTAATTCAAAATTCTGAACAAATCGGCGCTTACATCGAAGAAAAAATTAAAGATTTCCCTCACATCAAAAATATCAAAAGGCGCGGTCTGATGATTGGAATTGAGCTCGACCAAGCTTGTGCAGATGTCAGGAAAGAATTGCTGTTCGAACATTTTATTTTCACTGGAAATGCCAATGACAAGAATGTTCTTCGGATTTTACCAGCGCTCAATATTTCGGAAAAAGAATCCAATTTGTTCATCAATGCTTTGGGAAAAACTTTGAAAGCGATAGATGTAAAAAAGGAAGTTTTGACAGAGAATTAAAACCACAATATTTGTCATTCCGTAGGAATCTCGACAGCATTGTTTAGATTCCTACGGAATGACAAGTGAATGTTTTAAAAGTGCTTAGCTGAGCGTAAGCGCCTTTGCGAACCTTAAAATATTTTCAATAATTAATAAAAAATCTTTGCGCACTTTGCGATAAAAATAAAGAAAATGAAAAATTTCACTTCGGTTTACGATATAGATAATTTGCAGGAAATCATTGCAAAAGCTTTAAAAATAAAAGAAAATCCATTAGAAAATCCAACCAAAGGAAAAGGGAAAACGATTGGTTTGGTTTTCCTTAATTCCAGTCTCAGAACAAGATTAAGTTCTCAAATCGCCGCTCAGAATTTAGGGTTAAATGTCCTAACACTCAACGCCGCTCAAGAAGCCTGGAATCTGGAATTTGCTGATGGAACGGTGATGAACAGCGACACGGTTGAACACATCAAAGACGCCATCGAAGTTCTGAATCAATATTGTGATATCATTGCCGTAAGATGTTTCGCAGGAATGAAAAGCAAAGAAGACGACGTGAACGAAAGTATTCTGAGCCAATTCTTGAAACACGCCAAAGTCCCAGTGATTTCTTTGGAATCTGCAACGCGTCATCCGTTGCAAAGTTTGGCAGATTGCATCACAATCACAGAAAATTGGACAGAAAACAGAAAGCCAAAAGTCGTTTTGACTTGGGCGCCTCACATCAAACCAATTGCGCAGGCTGTCGGAAACTCTTTTACAGAATGGATGCAACAAATGGACGTTGATTTTGTGATTGCAAATCCGGACGGTTATGATTTGGACAAAAATTTCACAAAACAAACGAAAGTGATTCATAATCAGGACGAAGCATTGAAAGATGCAGATTTTCTTTACGTTAAAAACTGGTCGTCGTTTGAAGATTACGCAAATATGCCAAAAGTTGAAGGCGATTGGATGTTGACGAATGAAAAATTAGAATTGACAAACAACGCCAAAGTGATGCATTGCCTTCCAGTCCGTAGAAATCTCGAATTGAGCGATGAAGTAATGGACGGAGAAAACTCAATCATCTATCAGCAGGCAAAAAACAGAATATTTTCAGCACAAGCGGTTTTTTCTGAAATTTTAGATGGATTAAAATAACAATTAAGGTTTAAGTCTTTGATGAGTTTTACGTCTTTATCTCAAATGTTTATTGATTTTAAAGGAATCGATGAATCTTTGATTTGCGAACCTCAAAATATTTTCAATAATTACCAAAAAATCTTAGTGGACTTTGCGTTTAAAAATATTCAATGAACAAGCTACATATCATAAAAATCGGAGGCGCTTTAATCGATGACAAAAAATCATTGAAAGCTTTTCTTGAACAATTTTCACAAATTGAAGGTGCCAAAATTCTGATTCACGGCGGTGGAAAGGTTGCAGAAACTTTGGCGGAAAAACTGAAAATCACGCAGACGATGATTGATGGACGCAGGATTACCAACAAAAAAACTTTGAAGCTCGTAACAATGGTTTACGCAGGAAGAATCAATAAAAATATTGTGGCGAAATTGCAGAGTTTTAATTGCAATGCGATGGGATTTTCTGGTGCAGACGGCAATTTAATTCAAGCCGAAAAAAGACAACATCCAACTATTAATTTTGGATTTGTGGGCGATATTAATGAAAAAAGTATCAATCAGGAATTGATTACAAATATGATAAATCTGGGTTTGGTTCCGGTGTTTTCTGCAATCACTCACGATAAAAAAGGAAATCTGTTAAACACCAACGCAGACACGATTGCCGGAACTATTGCCCAGACTTTATCAAAAAATTTCGAGACAGAATTGTTGTTTTGTTTCGATAAAAACGGGGTTTTAGAAAATATTGAAGACGAAAATTCAAATTTGAAAACGATTAACAAACAAGAATTTTCTGAATTAAAATCCGAAGGAAAACTTCACAAAGGGATTTTACCAAAACTTGAAAATGCTTTCCGAGCCAAAGAAAATGGTGTTCAGAAAGTGTCTTTGATTAACGAGAAAAAACTGTCAGACCAAATAAAACAAGGAAATGAAGGAACTGAAATCTGTCTTTAGCAGAGAAGAACTTGCGGAAAACGCCGTCAAATTACTGAAAAAACTAATTGCAACACCATCTATGAGCCGAGACGAATACAACGCTTCGCTCATCATAGAAGGCTTTTTCAATGAGCATCAACTGACGGTCAACCGATTCAAAAATAACATTTGGGCAACCAACAAACATTTTGACGCCGGCAAACCATCGATTCTCCTCAACACGCACCACGACACGGTAAAACCGAACAAGGCTTACACTTTGGACCCATTTATTCCAGTGGAAAAAGACGGCAAATTATTCGGTTTGGGAAGCAACGATGCAGGCGCGTCTTTGGTGGCGATGGCGCAGACTTTTCTTTATTTTTATGAAGCCGAAGATTTGTCGCACAATCTTGTTATTGCATTGACAGCCGAGGAAGAAATCTCCGGTCTGGACGGCATCGAAGCCTTGTTTCCACAACTTCCGAACGTCGAATTGGCAATCGTCGGCGAACCAACCAAAATGAATCTCGCAATCGCAGAAAAAGGCTTGCTCGTCATTGACGGCGAAATGCTGGGAACGCCTTCTCACGCAGCACATCCGAACGATGACAATGCGATTGTGAAATGTATGAAGGATTTGCAAAATATCCTCGATTTCAAATTTCCGAAAGTTTCCGATTATTTGGGCGAAGTAAAAGTCACATTATCAGTTCTCAACGCAGGAACGCAACACAACGTGGTTCCCGAAAAATGCAATTTCACCTTGGATGTCCGCGTGACAGACGAATATACGAATCGTGAAGTTTTCGAAATCATCCAGTCGCAGATGAAATCCAAATTGACACCGAGGTCGTTCCGCTTAAACTCCTCAAAAATCGACGTCAAACATCCGTTTGTTCAGGCTGGATTGGCGTTGGGAAGGACAACTTACGGTTCACCGACATCTTCCGACCAAGCGATTATTCCGTGTACGTCGGTGAAGTTGGGTGTTGGCGACAGTCTGCGTTCTCACACAGCGGACGAGTTCGTCTATATCGACGAAATCCGCGAAGGAATCGATATTTACATAAAAGTATTAGAAAAAATATTATAAATAATTTTAAGGATTTGACGTCGTCGAACCACTTTGTTAGGTTTGGGTAGCTTAATCCGCCTTCCGCTCCCAATCTTTTTTGCAAGACGATTCTACTTTAAATAGAAATTGAGTACAAGCAAAAAAGGATTTCCGCTCAAGTCGGGCTGCGGATTCAATATAAAAACACGAAAAGTTTATAACCACAAAGTTTGTCATTCCATAGGAATTCAGACAGTTTAGATTCCTCCGGAATGACAAAAACACTTTAAGATTATTTAGTCTTGGCTGAGCGTCAGCGCCTTTGCGAACCTTAAAAATGTTTTCAATAAAAATTAAAAAAAATCTTTGCGCACTTTGCGTTCAAAATATAAGAAAATGAAAAAAATCTGGCAAAAAGACAATACGACAACCAATGATTTGGTTACAAAATTCACGGTCGGGAAAGACTTGGATTTTGATGACAGATTAGCAAAATATGATGTGTTGGGTTCTATTGCTCACGCGAAAATGCTGGCAGAAGTTGGTTTGATTCGATTGGACGAAGAGCAGGATATTGTTGCAGTTTTAGAAGAAGTTCTTTCGGAAATCGAAAAAGGAAACTTCGAAATTGATAAAACTGCAGAAGATATCCATTCGCAAATCGAAACGATTCTCATCGAGAAACTTGGCGAAACAGGAAAAAAAATCCATACTGCAAGGTCAAGAAACGACCAGGTTTTGACGGATATCAAATTGTATTTAATTGACGAAATCAGAGAAATCACAGAGCTAACCGATTCATTTTTTCAAATCCTGAAAGACAAAGCCAATCTTCACAAAGATGTCTTGTTGCCTGGCTACACGCATTTGCAGGTGGCGATGCCTTCGTCTTTTGGATTATGGTTTGGAGCGTATGCAGAATCTTTGGTGGAAGATTTGGAATTGCTTTTTGCGACGAAGAATATAATTAATAAAAATCCACTTGGTTCGGCTGCTGGTTATGGCTCATCTTTCCCGATTGACAGAGAAAGTACGACTTATAAATTAGATTTCAGAACTCTGAATTATAATGTAGTTTACGCACAAATGACGCGTGGGAAATCAGAAAAATTGTTAGCTAATTCGCTTTCGGTTTTGGCTGGAACTTTAAGCAAGTTTTCTTATGATGTTTGTCTTTATCTGAGTCAAAATTTCGATTTCATAAGCTTTCCGAAAGAATTTACGACCGGAAGTAGCATTATGCCACACAAGAAAAATCCAGATATTTTCGAATTGGTAAGAGCGAGATGCAACAGAATTCAGGGGTTGCCAAATGAATTGATTTTGGTAACAAATAATCTTCCGTCTGGCTATCACAGAGATTTGCAATTGACAAAAGAAATTCTTTTTCCTGCAATCGATTCATTGAAAGAATGTTTAGAAATATTGATTTACACGCTTCCAAATATCGAAGTGAAAGATAATATTCTGGATGATGAGAAATATAAATACATCTTCAGCGTAGAAAAAATCAACGAAGAAGTGAAGAACGGAAAATCATTCCGCGATGCTTATATTCAAATCGGTCAGGAGATTGAAAATGATGTTTTTGAGTACGATTACAAAGAACTCAATCATTCTCATCAAGGCAGTTTGGGAAATCTTTGCCTCGATGAAATCGAATATCAGTTCAATAAAGTCAGAGATAAATTGTTGGGTTAAAATCACTCCCTTTAGGGCTGGGGAAAATGATTTTAATCCAACTTAAATTTAGTCGATTTTTTCACTTCGGCCAAAACGATAGAACTGTGATATTGCCCAATGTGAGGACTGTTGGAAATCACATTCACAGTGAAAGTGTTATAAGAATTGATGTCAGTCGCAAGGATTTTCAACTGATAATCATATTCACCGGAAAGACTGATGATTTCCTGCACTTCATCGTATTTTGTAATGTAATTTTCAAAATCTTTGAGTGTTGTTTGAGATTGTTCTTTGAGACGAACATTGCAATAGACAACAATGTTGATTCCGAGTTTTTCGCGGTTGAGTAGAGCGACATATTTTTCTACAACGCCGTTTTTTTCAAGGTTTTTGATACGCTCGTAAGTTGGCGTGAAAGTCAATCCGATTTTTTCGGAGATTTCTTTTACAGAGAGCGTAGAATCTTCCTGAAGAATTTCGAGAATCAATATGTCTTTTTTATCCAATCCCATAGCGGTTAATCATTCTTTCAAAAGTAAAGAAAAAAATTGACAGGGAAAATTTTAAGAGTAGAAGTTCATTGATTTAACATAAAAAATTATGAATAAGATTTCATAATATCGAAAATATTGGTACATTTGCACCCAATGAATCTGTTACAGAATTTAGCGACAAAAACAATTGGCAAATTTGCCGACAACAACAATATTTTTTATATTTAACGAAGTCTTTTTAGGCTTCGTTTTTTTTATTTAAAAATTTGAATTATGATTAAGCTTTCACGCACCTCTACAGAGAGTATAGAGAAAATTTTAAAAGAAGCACAGGAATTTGCCGATGGGAAAATCAGCAAAATTGAAGGCGATGTTTTCGCTGCCAACTTGTTTTTCGAAAATAGTACGAGAACAAAAACCAGTTTCGAAGTGGCTGAAAAGAAACTCGGACTCAAAGTTATCGATTTCGAAGTTGATAAAAGCTCGATTGCTAAAGGCGAAACACTTTTGGATACGCTTAAGACTTTGGAAGCAATAGGTGTAGAATTGGCGGTTATCAGACATTCGGAAAAGAGATATTACGACCAACTGGAAGATGCGAAACTGAGCATTGTAAACGCTGGAGACGGCATTGGAAGCCACCCGACACAAGCAATGTTGGATGTGCTCACCGTCATTCAAGAATTCGGAAAGGTAGAAGGTCTGAAAATCGGAATCGTAGGCGATGTAAAGCACAGCCGAGTTGCAAATTCTGATGCAGGATTATTCAGAAGATTGGGTGCGAAAGTTTATTTCTCAGGGCCAGAATTTTGGTTTGATGAAGGAATGTTGGTGAACGGAACATATATGCAGTTTGATGATTTGGTGAAGGAAGTTGACGTTTTGATTTTGTTAAGAATCCAGCACGAGCGTCACGAGCGTAATTTCAATTTCAAACCGGAAGATTATTTGAAAAAATTCGGATTGACAAAAGAAAGAGAAGCGAAAATGAAACCGACATCCATTATAATGCATCCGGCGCCAATCAACAGAGGCGTAGAAATTGATTCAGAATTAGTTGAATGTGAAAGGTCGAGAATTTTCAAACAAATGCAGAACGGCGTTTTTGCGAGAATGGCAATCCTTAAATTTGATTTGGAAAGTAAAGGATTCAAATTCATCGACTCCAAAAATTAAAATATTTATTCACGCTTTCGGGCGTGTTTTTTTTGGTAAAAAAGAAAGGAAGATAGAAGCGGGAAGATGGAAGACTTCCAACATCCATCTTCAGGCTTCCAGCATAGAAGTAAATGAAAAGCGACGAAGTCGCGACATATTGGTAGAAATAAATCGAATAAAATAAAAGGTGCGAAGCATCGACATATTGGTAAAAATGAAGAAAAAATTGGTTTTAGAATCCGGCGAAGTTTTTTACGGAACGGGATTCGGAGCAGAGCAGGACACTGCGGGAGAAGTGGTTTTCAACACGGGAATGACGGGTTATCAGGAATTGATTTCTGACCCAAGTTATTGCGGACAAATCGTTTGTATGACGTATCCTTTGATTGGAAATTATGGCATCAATCGTGATGATTACGAAAGCATCGAGCCTGCAATCAAAGGTTTGATTGTGAAAGAATTGTGTGATTTGCCTTCCAATTTCAGAACACAGATTACTTTGGACGAATTATTCCAAAAGAAAAATCTGTCAGGAATTTCCGGAATCGATACCAGAAGATTGACAAGAATTCTAAGAAGTAAAGGTGTTGAAAAAGGAAAAATCGTAAACGCAGATGCAGATGAAAAAGCTGTAATCGAAGAACTAAAAGCGACTCAATTTCCAACAAATCAAGTAGAACAAGTTTCTACAAAAACGTCTTATGCAAGTCCGGGAAGAGGTTTCAAAGTGGTTTTGGTGGATTTCGGTTCCAAGTTGGGAATCATCCGCGAATTGTCACAAAGAAATTGTGACATCATTGTAGTTTCTCACGACACAACTGCTGAAGATATTTTGCTAATGGACCCAGACGGAATTATGCTTTCCAACGGTCCCGGCGACCCGGAAGATAATGCAGAAGCTTTGGTAATGATTCAGAAATTGCTAGGAAAAGTTCCAATTTTTGGGATTTGTTTAGGTCATCAGTTGATTGGTTTAGCTTGTGGCGCAAAAACTTACAAACTGAAATTCGGACACAGAGGTGGAAATCATCCAGTTTTGGATTTGGAGAAAAACAAAGTTGCAATCACTTCACAGAATCACGGTTATGCGATTGACCAGGAATCTTTGAAAAATACAGATTTGGTAGAAACTCACATCGCTCTGAATGACAGAACAAACGAAGGTGTAAAACACAAGATTCATCCTTGTTTCTCAGTTCAATATCACCCGGAAGCAAGTCCAGGTCCGGAAGATGCGAATTATCTTTTTGATGATTTTATCACTTTGATGGAGGATTTTAAGTAATAGTAATTAGAATTTATAATAAATTTTAAAGTTATGAGCGAGTTCAGTTTTGAGTATTTAAAAGGAATTTTACATACATATTCTAACTTGAATATGCCTAATAGTACATTGTCTTATAATTTTGAAATAGTAGAAGATAAAATTGAGAATGAAATTTTGTATTTAAGACAATATTTCAATTTGCCGATTGAGTGTAAAATGTCAATATTAGATATTAATGAATCAGAATTTAAAAAACAGATTTATGATTGGTTTTTTTTAAATGGTGAATTATCTAAAATTAATTTAAATGAAACTCGGCGAAATTATGAAGTGAATAATTTTTATAATGTCCTAAATTCCATTAATGAAATAACAAAAATTATTCAAGTGGAATTTGATTCTACAAATGAAACGTATTATGAATTAGGCATTTATTACACTTACTTTTTTATACATAATAAAGAATCAAAGTATCTATTGTATTTTAGATATGATGATTAAATGCTAGAAAAATGTTATTTGTCATTCCGTAGGAATTTAAACAGTCGATTCCTACGGAATGACAAAACAACGCAAAAAGTAAAATAAAAAATCTCCCGACTTCCATCATCGGACTTCGGACAAAAAAGTAAAAATGAAAAGAACAGATATACAAACAATTTTAGTAATCGGCTCGGGTCCAATCATTATTGGTCAGGCTGCGGAATTTGATTATTCGGGAACACAGGCTTGCCTTTCACTTAGAGAGGAAGGTTACAAAGTGATTTTGATTAATTCCAATCCTGCAACCATAATGACAGACGTGGAGATTGCCGACAAAGTTTATATTGAACCGATTTCTTTGGAATTCGTTTCCAGAATCATTCGCAAAGAACGCCCGGATGCGCTTCTTCCAACTTTGGGAGGACAAACCGGACTAAATATGGCGGTTGAATTACAGAAATCCGGAATTCTTGAAGAATGTAAAGTGGAAGTTTTAGGAACAAAACTTTCAGCAATTAATCAGGCAGAAGACAGAGATTTATTCCGAGAATTGATGCGCGAATTGAATGAACCAGTTCCTGAATCTGACATCGTAACAACTGTTGAAGGCGCTTTAGCTTTTGCTGATAATTTAGGTTATCCGGTAATTGTTCGTCCTGCTTTTACAATGGGAGGAACAGGTGGCGGAATTGCTTCCAACGAAACTGAACTTCGTGAAATTGCTGAATTAGGTCTTAAATATTCGCCTGTAACACAATGTTTGATTGAAAGGTCAATCGCAGGTTTTAAAGAAATCGAATATGAAGTGATGCGTGATTCCAACGACAACGCCATTGTGGTTTGTAATATGGAAAACATCGACCCGGTTGGTGTTCACACAGGAGATTCGATTGTAGTTGCGCCTTCGCAGACACTTTCTGACAGAGAATATCAATTGTTGAGAAATGCTTCTCTAAAAATCATCAGAGCTTTAGGAATCGAAGGTGGATGTAATGTTCAGTTAGCATTAGACCCGCATTCATTCAATTATTATATCATCGAGGTGAATCCGAGAGTTTCGCGTTCATCGGCTTTGGCGAGTAAAGCAACAGGTTATCCGATTGCAAAAATCGCTGCAAAAATCGCGGTTGGTTTGACATTGGACGAAATCAAAAATCCTGTAACAGGAACTTCTTACGCTTGTTTCGAACCAGCTTTGGATTATGTGGTGACTAAGTTCCCGAGATTCCCTTTCGATAAATTTGAAACCGCTGACAGAAGATTGTCAACGCAGATGAAGGCAACCGGAGAAGTAATGGCAATCGGAAGAAACTTCGAAGAATCTTTACAAAAAGCCATTCGTTCTTTGGAAACAGGAATCCGTCATTTAGGATTAAAGAAAAAACAAGCTGACCTTTTATTTGCTGAAGAAACCGAAGGTTCGACGAATGAAATGAGTCAAATCGAAAGAAGAATCCGAGTTTGTGATGATGAAAGATTATTTATCATCGGTGATGCTCTTAGAAGAGGTTACGATTGGGAACAGATTGTAGAATGGAGCAAAATCGATAAATTCTTCATTTGGAAAATCAAAAAATTAATTGATTTCGAAACGACAATCAAAGAAAATAAATTTAATAAAGAAATTCTTCTTGAAGCTAAAAAATTAGGTTTCGCAGATTTGAATATTGCACATCTTTGGGAAACAACTCAGAAAGAAGTGTTCCAATTCAGAAAAGACAACGGAATAATGCCGGTTTACAAAATGGTAGATACCTGTGCTGCTGAATTTGAATCAGAAACACCTTATTTTTATGGAACTTACGAAGATGAAAATGAAAGTATTGTTTCTAACAAAGAAAAAATCATCGTTCTAGGTTCTGGCCCAATCAGGATTGGTCAAGGTGTTGAGTTTGATTATGCGACGGTTCATTCGGTTTGGGCAATCCAACAAATGGGTTACGAGGCGATTATCATTAATTCTAATCCGGAAACCGTTTCTACAGACTTCTCGATTTCGGATAAATTATACTTCGAACCTTTGGCAGAAGAAGACGTGATGAACATCATCGAACTCGAAAAACCAAAAGGTGTTGTGGTTCAGTTCGGAGGACAGACTGCAATTAATTTGGCTGATAAATTGGCAGCTCACGGCGTTCAGATTTTGGGAACTTCCCTTGAGGATTTGGATAGAGCCGAGAACAGAGATAAATTTGAAAAAGCACTTCAAGATTTGGGAATTCCACAGCCACTTGGAAAAACTTCGACTTCAAAAGAAGAAGCGATTGTAATTGCTAATGAAATTGGTTATCCGGTTTTGGTTCGTCCTAGTTATGTTTTGGGAGGAAGAGCAATGGAAATCGTTTATTCGGAAAAAGAACTCGCTCATTATATGGAAAATGCGGTAGAAGCCAGTCCAGACCAGCCGGTTTTGATTGACCGTTATCTGACAGGAAAAGAAGTGGAGGTAGATGCGATTTGCGACGGTGAAACAACAATAATTCCGGGGATTATGGAACACATCGAAAGAGCAGGCGTTCACTCCGGAGATTCGATTGCGGTTTATCCGCCTCAGACTTTGACGGAAACTCAAATCAAAACCCTTGAAGATTATACAATTAGATTAGCAAAAGGATTGAATGTCATTGGTTTAATGAATATTCAATACGTAATTTCCGGAGGAGAAGTTTTCGTCATCGAAGTGAATCCACGTTCGTCCAGAACTGTTCCTTTCTTATCGAAAATCACAGATGTTCCGATGGCAAATCTAGCAACTAAAGCGATTCTTGGAACGAAATTGAAAGACCTTGGTTATAAATCAGGTTTGGTTCCTAATAAAGAAGGAATCTTCGTGAAAGTTCCGGTTTTCTCTTTCAGCAAATTGACAAAAGTAGATATTTCTCTCGGTCCTGAAATGAAATCGACAGGAGAAGTGATGGGGAAAGATTCAACCTTCGAAAAAGCTTTATACAAAGGTTTGATTGGCGCAGGAAGAAAAGTTCCGACTCACGGTTCCATCTTGTTCACGGTGGCTGACCAAGACAAAGAAGAAGCGTCTGAAATTGCGAGAAGATTCCATACGATTGGGTTCAGAATCTGGGCTACGGAAGGAACTGCGAAGTTTTTTGAAGAAAAAGGAATTCCGACAAAAATCGGTTACAAGATTGGAGAAGAAGATGTCAATTTGATTGATTTGATTCAAAAAGGAAAAGTCCAATATGTTGTGAATACAACTACGAAAGGAAAACAAGCCGAAAGAGATGGTTTCCAAATCCGAAGAATGAGCGTGGAAAACGGCGTTCCTTGTCTGACATCAATGGATACAGTCGAAGCGATTTTGAAAGTGATTGAAAGTATGACTTTTAAAATGGAAGCGATGTAATTTTTGTATCTGAGAATAAGATAATTTTAAAAAAAATCGAGGGAATCTTATTCTCTCGATTTTTATTTAGTCTTACTTATCTCCATAATGTCCCATTGCTGAAACTATATAAACGGTGACAATATCATTATCTACACGATAAACAATTCTGTCTTTTTGGTTGATTCTTCTTGACCAATATCCAGTAAAATTGTATTTGAGCTGTTCGGGTTTTCCTTCTCCAAAAAAAAGGATTTTCAGCTAATTCCGATAATATTTTTTAAATCTTTTTGATAATGATTTTATCTCCAGCATTATAATGCCTTTGCAATTCTTTTCGCGCATTGGGTGCAATATCTACATAATACTTTCCCATATATTTTTAGGATTTATACGAATTGCTTTTCCATTTTTAATATCTTCTTCTGCATTTTTAATTTTTTCTTCAAAATCAACCTCGTACGAACTGTCGTCCGAAACTATTTCCACACCTTTATTTTCTTTTGAAAATAATTCGATTAAGTCTTTCAGCATTTTTCCGGCTTTGGTACGTTCGTTTATTTTTAAAGTGATTAGTGTCATAGCGTTGATATTTAAGTTTATCAAAATACGGAATAAAAAACTACAATTTAATGTGACTTTTAATCCAATTATAATAATCAAAGTTAATAAATTGATAGTAGTAAATAAGAGTTAATTTTAAAATTTTTAAATCGTATTTTTGATTTCAAATAAATTATCAAAAAATGAAAGTAACAAACATCCTGATTTTAGCAATTTCGGCATTATCAATTTTCTCTTGCAAGTCCGTTCACGACAGATTGCAAACGGGAACCATTGTGAGAGATTGTACGGGAACTTACGTCAGAGTCGCAGAAAACGAGGATTACTTGGTTTGCAATGCAGATATTTTAGCCACGAAAAATGATGGCGAAAAAGTATCAGTGGTTTACGATTACACAAAAGAATGTGCAGAAAGAGATGGGAAAATTATGTGTATGATGTATCACGAAAACAAAGGAATGATAAGAGTTAAAAGTGTACAATAATTTTGAAATATTACAAAACCTCATTTTAATAAGATGAGGTTTTTTAGTAACTATTTCTTCAAAAGATTAATACTCACCGTCGCCAACTCAGAATCCGGAAATTTTTTGAATAAATTAACGTCCGGTTCCAAACCAGATTCTTTGCAAATCCGGTGAAAAACGTCCACTTCCAGAATGTATTGGTCAGAGAATCCGTGTGTGGCGTCGTAAGCCGTGGAAGCTGTCAATCCAAGATTTTTTGAAGTGATATTTGGTGGTAAAGTGTGAAGCTCAATCAAAAGTAATCCAAATTTTTCAACGTAAGGCGTCCATTTTTTCAGATGATTCAAGAGATTTTCCTCCACATCTTGATTGGACAACCGTTTTCCCCGGAACGCAAATGCGCCTGTTGAGGTACTGATTCTTGGGCTTTCAGTTTCCAGAACGTCTTCCCAAATTCGGTTGTGGTCGAGGAATGTTCTGATATTCAGCAAATCTCCCAATTCGATATTGTAGTCGGATTGCAGATCTTCGGCAAGTTGTTTCGGATTTCCAATATCGCCCCAAATAACTTTTGCCCAAATGTCATTTTTGATGAGATTGGCTCTTGTCACCTTCAAAGACGCTGGATTATAATCTGCGCCAACCAAAAATAACGGATGCTCTTCCAAGTATTTGCCTCGCAAAGTCTGTCTTTCAATGACTTCATAAAGATGTTGCAAAAGCGCGCCGTTCCCGCAACCCATATCCAAAATTCCCTTTGGTTGCTCATTAATTGGACGATTGAAAATCTCAATGATAAACTCATCAATCACTTTAAAATAGGTCAAATGGGCGCCACCGCTTCCCCAAACATTCATTTCGCGGTTCACGTGGATTTCGTCTTCGCCATCTTCAATTTCTCGGATTTCAGACGCTTTTCCGAAAATCAGATTATCTAATTTTGAGAACATCGGAAGATAAGAAACTGTTACGCCGTAAGCTGTGGCGCGTCTTGCGAAGAAAAGTCCGGTTTCCGTGAATTGGAAATTATTTCCCTTTTTGGAAAACCAACCGATTTCTGAAAGATAATTAAGAATAATTTCAAAATAATGTGGGTTTTTATGAAATTCTTCTGCGCTGAAACTCGCTTCCATAAAGTATTTGTGAAACATCCCGCTCATTCCGAGTTTGATGATAATTGGTCCGACGAGTGCGCCTTCAATATGTTTTTGGATTTGATAATTTAAGGAAGATTCATCATTGTTTTCATTAAGAAAAGATTTGTATTTCTCGAAAATTAATATCCATTTTTTACAAAGATTTTCAGTCAGTTCTTTAGAATTAATGACATCAAAATCAGCCAAAAATTCCGCCAAATCACAATAGATATCCTGATGAGAAAAAGCGTCTTTGGTTTTGGAATTTGTGGAGATTTTTACAACATCAGTTTCATTATTAAGATGATAATCCAAAAATCCTTGAGAAGCCAAAACTCGCAAGGCAACATTCAAATAACCTTCGTTAGAATCAAATTTTTCATTAATCTCAGAAAGTTCTAAAGTTTGATTTTCATCAATAAAATCCAAAATATTTTTCTTTGACAAAGCTGAAATCACAGGCGCAGTAACAATGCCATCCAAATGTCTGAAAATCGATTCCCGAAGTTTTCTCTTATCCATAAAACTATTGATTTTGTGTTTTGGAAGATAAAAATTTTCTGTGAATCAAATAAAAATAAAAAAATCATCTTGAAGATTAAGCTGATTTTACTGATTAAGTATGGCGTAAAATCTGCTTAATAAGGCATAATCTGAGAGTCGATAAACTATTCAGACGCAAAAATAAAATAATAAACATAGATGGAATTTAGTTATCTTTAAAACGTTCAAAACAAAATAACTATGACAAAACATCAGCAAAGAGTGAAGGCTGTTTTTCACTTTTTTGATAATAAAGATACGGTTCTCGGTTTCCGAAAATTGCTGGATTGTGCGATGGACACTCAAGATATGACCATTTACAAAGAAGCGATTGCTTTGACAGATTGGAAAGAAACCAACAATCATTCTCCGGAAGAATTGATTGAAAAATCAAAAAATCTTTTGACCGAAATTGAGAAAATTTCTGTGAATGAATATCCAACGGAAATTGCGGTTTTGCAATCCAAAAATATTCAGAAATCTTATGGGAGCAATCGTTTTTCGCTTGGTCCGGTTTCTTTGGAAATCAAAAAAGGACAGGTTTATGGTTTGGTAGGAGAGAATGGAAATGGTAAAACGACTTTGCTTCGGATTTTAGCACAAGAAATTTCGCATAACCAAGGCGAACTGAATTACCAATTCGATTCTGTTCCGAAAGATGAATTTGATTTGAGAACAAAACTCGTTTACATCCCGCAACGAACCGAAAAATGGTACGGAAGTTTAAAGGATAATTTGAAATTTGTCTTGTCAAGTTATGGCGTAAAACCGGAAGAAAACGAAACGCGAACGCTGATGATGATTGCGCGTCTCGGCCTTTGGAATTACAAACATTTGAAATGGAACGAGCTGTCGTCGGGCTACAAAATGCGTTTCGAATTGGCGAGAACATTGCTTCGTCAACCCGAGATTTTGTTGTTGGATGAACCATTGGCAAACCTTGATGTCCTTGCTCAACAAGTGATTTTGGAAGATTTGAAAGCAATTTCCAATTCAGTCAATAATCCGATTGCGTTGATTCTCAGTTCTCAGCAATTGTACGAAGTCGAAAAGATTTCGGATAAAGTCATATTCCTCAAAAACGGAAAATATCAAGACAACGAAACCAAATCTGAAACCGAAACTCCAAGCCTGATTGTAGAAATTGATACAGACAATTCCAGAGAAGAATTATTGCAGATATTCCAACCGTTCAATCTTGAAAAACTGAATTTCAACGGTGGAATTTTCGTGGCTTATTTCAGTCCGGAAACTGAGTTTTCTAGCGTTTTATCAGCTTTAGGAAATTCGAAAATACAAGTGACTTATATTCGTAATATTTCAACTTCTACACGCCGTTTCTTCGTAGAATAAAAACTTCTGACCAATGCAAAAAATTAATAAAATAAATCAATATCTTCTGGAAAGATACCCAACAATTTGGAACACCAGAGTCGTGTGGATGTTACTTTTGGGCATCGCCATCCATCTCATTTTCTTTTTCATAGGCTTTGTTTCGCACGCCAGTCCGAGTACTTTGCAAAGTTCTGGCGCCGTCAGCGATTATCTGAGTTCGGGACTTGTTTTCGTTCACATCATTATATCGGTTTTGATGATTGTCGGCTGGCTTGTTTTTATGTTCAAGAATAATGCTTTCAAGAGTTTTTATCCGAGTTCTGGCAAGAAATTGTTCTTTGAATTTTTCCAGTATTTCATCATTATTTTTATTTCATCGACTTTCTATTTTTCTTATATGACGGGTTTTCGCCTTTTCATTAATTATAAATATGATGATGAAAAAATGGAGAAAAACATCGATGTCATCAATAGAACCAATGCATTTCTTTCTCAGGAAATAGAATTGTATACTTTGGACAATCGCCTTTTCCCAAAAGAATTTTATGACTATTACTGCGAAACAGAGATTAATAAAATCGATAAAAATCAAAAATATTTTGTCTATCACGACCGCGTTTATCAATACTGGAGTTTGTACGAAAAAGTGGTGACCGAGCGTGATAAATATGGCGAATTTATCTATCCGGAAGAGGAGGCGAAAAACAGAACCGGACTGGCTTATTTTGAAACCAGTCAAAATCAAAAATCCAGAGTCTATTATTTCAAAAATAAGGTACAAGATTTGTCGGCTTACATTCCGACCACTGCGCCAAGTTATTATAATTTCTCGGATGTCTTTTATAATGTAAATGAAAATTTGTCACCCCATATCCGAAAATACAGATATGAAGCTGGAATCCCGATTGTAGAAGATAATGATACTTTCAAAAAGCATAAAGCTCTCATCAATCAAAAAACAACTGAGCTTTTACAAAGCAAGAATCCAAAAGCCATCGAAGAATTGATGCAGGATTTCCTCGCTATTTCCAAAGAATTTGACATCAGAAATAATCTGAATGCGAAGGATTGGGCGAGATTGGTTTCTCATCCGGATAATTATGAAGTCAAGCAATTTATCAAAAAATACCTTCCAAAAGCCGGTCAGGATTATGACCCAAATAGAGCTCCGGACGGCTATTATGATGGAATCGAAACGGCGTTAGATTCTACTGCGGTGAGTGCGGACAATTATCTTAACGAAAATGGCGAAATCGTGAAAGATACGGTGAGCATCAGGGATTTGAATCCGAACTTAGCTCAGGAAGTATCGCCAAAGGATTATTTCAGGAAAAATATGTCGGGATATTACTTTTACACGACAGATTTGCGATATCTATTGGAAAATGTGGACACGGTGAAAACCTATGATTTTTTCACGGAAACGGTGCATTATTTTCTTTGGTTTGCGTTTGGTTTGGCAACATTTATATTTGGTTTTAGAGTGACCAATATGCGTTCATTGCTCTTCAGCATTGTTTCGGCGGGCGTTATCATCTTATTGGTTACGCTGTTTTGCGTGATGACAGCCTTTGTTTTTAACCTCAGGAACGAATTCTTTATTTTCTACACGATGCTGACTGTCGGGATTGTGATTTTACTTCTTCCATTTTTGACTTTAAAAAGAATGTCAAAATTATTTTCATCGATATTTATGTTGATAACCATCAATGCATTTCCGATTTTCATTTGGTTGATTTTGATTATCATTAATGAACATCAGACTGCAAATTGTAGATTTAACAGTCAGATTGGCGGTTTAGAAAATGATTGCATCGGCTTTCTGGATGAGTTTGGTTTCACTTTGAGTTATTTGATTCTGATTGTCTCGATGTTGTTTTTATATTTTTACAAAGGTTTCATCAAAAAATGGAAAGCACTTCCGGAATAAAAAATACTTGTTCAGTTTTCGGTTGTTGATTGATTTTGTAACCTCTAAATTTGTCTCACTTTTCAAAAGTGTTGGTTTTTTTTAGGAGCATAATCCCGCTATCCGCTATATCTTTTGCTCTTCGTACCTCATCACAAAAGGATGTCGCTACTATCGGGGCTAGGGGGTTTTCAAATCAATCACCGCTTTACCAAAAATTAAGATGTTATCAATTATGAATCTGACCAATGACATAATGTACCAAGCATCCTTCGAAAAAAACGTCGATTTCGAAGGCGTCTTTTGGATGGGTGTAAAAACGACAGGAATTTTTTGTCGACCAACTTGCACGGCGAGAAAACCGAAACCTGAAAATGTTGAGTTTTTTGAAAATACAAAAGACGCCATCCTAAAAGGTTATCGCCCGTGCAAGGTCTGCAAACCTTTGGAAAATCCAGATGAAACACCAATCGAAATTCAGAAACTGATGACTGAATTATCCGAAAATCCGGAACTGAAATTCAAAGATTTAGATTTGATAAATCGTGGTTTACAACCTGCAACAGTCAAGCGCTGGTTTCTAAAACACCACGGAATGACTTTCCACGCGTTTCAAAGAACGTTCAAAATCAATTCGGCTTTCAAAAAACTTCAGCAAGGCGAAAGTGTTTTGGATGTGGCTTTTGAAAATGGTTACGAAAGTCTGAGTGGTTTCAATGACAGTTTCAAATCGATTATAGGAGCTTCTCCAAAGAACTCGAAATTGGAAAAGATAGTTGACCTCAAAAGAATCGAAACACCGCTCGGAACGATGATTGCGTGTGCCAACGAAAACGGAATCTGTATGCTGGAATTCTCCGACAGAAAATCACTTTCGAAAGAACTGGACGATATTTCAAAATATTTCAAAGCTAATATTATTCAGGGAGAGAATCCACATTTCAAGACTTTGGAAACAGAATTAGCAGAATATTTTGAAGGAAAAAGATTGGATTTCACAGTTCCACTTGCGCCTGTTGGAACTGATTTTCAGAAAAATGTTTGGGAAATTCTCAGAACCATTCCGTACGGAACGACGAGAAGTTATCAGCAACAAGCCGACATTCTTGGCAATCCAAAAGCCGTGAGAGCCGTCGCG
Organism: Epilithonimonas xixisoli; assembly: GCF_004365655.1. Taxonomy (GTDB): domain Bacteria; phylum Bacteroidota; class Bacteroidia; order Flavobacteriales; family Weeksellaceae; genus Epilithonimonas; species Epilithonimonas xixisoli. Next base: position 497,480 of record NZ_SOEO01000001.1, read on the forward strand.
AATGCAAACGGACTTAATAAAATCTCAATAATAATTCCTTGTCACAGAGTCATTGGAACTAATGGAACTTTGACAGGTTACGGCGGTGGGATCTGGAGGAAACAGAAATTGTTGGAATTGGAAAAAGCGATTTTGTTTTAATTCAATATTCAAAGTTTAATATTCAAGGTTTAGTAATTTTGAACTATCAACTATCAACTATCAACTATCAACTATCAACTATCAACTATCAACAAAATGAATCCACAAGATTTAAAAGATATTGCCAACCTTTGGTTCAAGGCATTTAACGAGCAAAACTTGGATGATTTGCTTAATTTATATGATGAATCTGCAGAGCATTACAGTCCAAAACTTAAAATAAGAGACCCAGCAACTAATGGTTTAATCAAAGGAAAAAATGCCTTGAGAAATTGGTGGAAAGACTGTTTCGAAAGATTGCCAACTTTAAAATATCAAGTAAATAAACTAACAGCAGATTCCGAGCAGGTTTTTATGGAATATACCAGAAATGTAGAAGGCGAAGAAGATATGGAAATCGGAGAGGTGCTGGAAATCAAAGACGGAAAAATTTTATTCTCCAGAGTTTATCACGGATAAAATGAATCAAGACTACCACCTTAAAACAACCACCTAAAACCTTAAACCAATGAACATCCAACCAACTTTAGAAAACGAAAACGTCAAACTTGTTCCCTTAACTCAAAATGACTTCGAAGAATTATTTGAAGTCGCTTCTGACCCTTTGGTTTGGGAGCAACATCCGAACAAAGATCGTTACAAAAGGGAAGTGTTCGAGAATTTCTTCAAAGGTGCAATGGAAAGTGGAGGCGCTTTTAAAATCATTGATAAGAAATCTAATGAGATTGCGGGGAGCACGAGATTCTACGATTATAATGCTGAAGACAACTCAATCCTAATCGGCTATACTTTCTACGGTACAAAATTCTGGGGTTCAAAACTGAATCCTCAAGTCAAAAAGCTGATGATGGATTATATTTTCCAATTCGTTGATAAAGTTAATTTTCACGTTGGGAAAGACAATATCCGCTCGCAAAAAGCAATGGAAAAACTGGGCGCAAAGAAAGTGGACGAGGTCAATGTGGCCTATTTCGGAGAACCAGAAAAACTGAATGTTGTTTTTGAAATCAAGAAAGAAAATTATTAGAAAGATAGAGCTTATTTAAAATTTCATCGAAATTATTTCCCCAACCCTAAAGGGAGTAATTTCGATGAAATTTCTAATTGATTTTTGCTCCCTTTAGGGTTGGGGAAAACAAAAATCAATTAGAAAAAAAAATTAGGCTTTCAATACAGAATCTTTTCGTTCGAAACTTCTCACAAAACCAACTCCTCAAACAACCTCTCAAAAGTCTTCTCCAAATCCAAACTTGCTCCAGGATGCGGACGAGAAGTTTGAATAATAGAACTTTTCGCCGCTGTCAGCCATCGGAAACGTTCAGGGATTTCGAGTTGAGCGATTGAGCCAGCCGACTTTTCGCCATTGGCAATATTCACGAATGATTCCAGATGTTTTTTCACATCATCAAAATCGATTTTCGATTGGATGACCCGAAATTTCTCCTCACAAAGATGAATTTTAACTTTAATAAATTTCTCCCTTTTTGAGAACAAAATCAAACCAACGTTGAAGAATTCCTCACGCTCCGGCTTCGGCACTAATCGGATTACCGCGTACTCATATAACTTTTGCTCTTGCATTTTTGGCTTCATTTAAAAAGTTATCAGAATTGTCGCGTCTCAAAGTCAGGAATTTGAAATAAACCTCTTTTATTTCACTTGGATAAAGGTCTGTATCGTTCCATTGCAACCAATCTTCAGGAATCAGTTCTACGATTTCTCTCAAAATTTCGTCCGTCAAAATCGCTTTGAATTTCTCATTAGCAGAATCCAGGTCAGAAGCTTGAGGAAGCAAAACGTGGTCTTTAATCATCACAAATGGACTCACAGCATTCTTTTCCCAATTGTCCCAGTTGTGGTGGAAATAGAGCGATGCACCATTGTCTATCAGCCAAAGTTCCTTGTGCCACATCAGCATATTCGTATTTCGGAAAGTGCGGTCGATATTTGTAAGAAAAGCATCGAGCCAAACAATTTCGGAGGACAATTTTGCATCGATTTTTACCGCGCCTGGATCGTAAGTGATTGCGCCGGAAAGGTAATGCAGAGCGAGATTCAGTCCGCAACTGTTTTTCAATAAGTCCTGAATTTCCTCATCAGCCTCACTTCGTCCAAAATCAACTGAAAGATTAGCAAGCACCAGTTCCGGAATTCGGAATCCCAACACCTGAGATATTTTCCCGCCAATTAATTCGGAGATCAAAGCCTTCACGCCGTGTCCAGCACCTCGGAATTTCAAAACGTATTTGAAATCATCGTCTGCTTCTGCCAATGCTGGCAACGAGCCACCTTCCCGCAAGGGCAGGATGTAGCGGGTGACGGTAACTGTTCTTAAGGATAAGTCCAATTTGTAATTTTTTGTAAAAATAGGGATTTGTAAAAGAATTGGGATGCATATTTACTAATTCCATGTTAGAAATAAATGGTGAAAATTAAATAGTTCTTATTGATTGAAGTGGATTGTTGCTTGTTAATGTTTTGAAAATCAATAGCTATTATTTGTAAAATCATTTGTCCACCCCTTTGTCCACCCCTTAATATGTTCAACAGTTTGTTTATGCGATATATTTACATATAGCAATATTAAGACACCCATAAAGCTGTTACGTATTTTTACGTAATTTATATGTAATTTAAATATTTAGTTAGATTATGTCAAATAAATATTTACATTTGTAATAAATGTGCTTGGATATGTTGTTATTGTTGAATTTAATTCAAAACTACTATGAATAACCTCAAAAATAATATATATGAGAAATTTTTACAGAAAAATTGGTATTCTCTTAATTGTGTTTTGGGCAAAATTAATTTTTGCACAATCATTTACAGAGAATTTTGACAACATTAGTACACTAGCCGGTAGCGGCTGGTATCAGCAAAATAATAGTGCACCAGCAGGTACTAATCCTGTTTGGTTTCAAGGTAATCCCCCATCTTCAGGAGGTCCGTTTATTGCTTATAATGGAGCGGAGAATGCTTACATCGCTTGTAATTTTAATAGTACTGCTGGAGGAACTGGAGTTATTAGTAATTGGCTATTAACTCCTAACAGAACATTTAAGAATGGCGATGTTATTACATTCTATACTCGTAAGTATGACGTTGGACAAGATTATCCAGATCGTATGGAAGTACGACTAAGTACAAATGGAGCAAGTACAAATGTTGGTAGTGGAGCTTCTGCTTTAGGAGATTTTACCACCCTTCTTTTAAGTGTTAATCCATCACTCATTGTTGGTGGTTATCCAAAACAATGGACGCAATATACCATCACAATTTCTGGTTTGCCGGCTCCCACATCAGGACGACTGGCATTTAGATATTTTGTTACAGCTGCTGGACCTACAGGAACTAATTCGGATTATATAGGCTTGGACAATGTGGTGTACACTTCTTACACTTGTCCTACATTCACAATGACAGCTAGTGGTGCCTTAGCAGGAGGTTCTGCTGGCAATTCTTATAGTACAGCACTTACACAGACAGGAGCTTTGGGAACACCGAGTTTCGTTGTGACTGCAGGGGCACTTCCTCCAGGATTGACTTTATCTTCTTCAGGAACCATATCAGGAACACCTACGGCAACGGGTACATTTAACTTTACAGCAACGGTAAGTGATGCCAGTGGATGTTCTCGTTCACAAGCTTATTCGATTACTGTAGTTTGTCCTTCTAATCCAATTACAATGGCTAACTTTCCGGCATTATGCAGTAATGCTGGTTTATACACTTTAACAGAGGCTTCTCCAGCGGGAGGAATTTATAGCGGTATAGGTGTTAGCGGAGGTCAATTTGATCCAGTAGCGGGAACGCAAACTATTACTTATGATTATACAGACCCCTATGGCTGTGCTCATACTTTGAGCAAAACTATAACAGTCAATACAGCGCCAACGGTTACACTGGCAACATTTGCTGAAACCTGTAGTAATGGGGGGGTAATTGCATTGACTGGTGGCTTGCCAGCAGGTGGTACATATAGTGGTACTGGAGTGAGTGGCGGTCAGTTTGATCCAGCATCAGGTACTCAAACCATTACTTACACCTATACCGATGCGAATGGCTGTAGTGCTTCCGCAAGTAAAATAATAACTGTGAATCCTACAACTGTTATTAGTACTCAACCAAGTGCAAGTACAATTTGTGCAGGAGCGAATACCACATTTGCAGTAGCGGCAAGTAATGCGACGAGTTATCAATGGCAGGTTGATCAAGGTGCTGGTTTCAGCAATATATCCAATGGAGCGCCATATTCAGGAGCAACGACAAGTAATTTAACCATAACAACTGCAACAGCCGGACTTAATGGTTACCTGTATCGTGTAGTGATGACAGGACAGGCTGGTTGTAGTTCCGCAGTGTCAAATAATGCCACATTAACTGTTAATTCAGCGCCAGCAATAACTTCACAACCAAGCGCAAGTACGATCTGTGCCGGAGCTAATACCACATTTACGGTTGCAGCAAGTAATGCCACAGGTTATCAGTGGCAGGTTGATCAAGGTGCTGGTTTTAGTAATATTTCCAACGGAGCACCATATTCAGGAGCAACAACAGCTACATTAACTATTACAAATGCAACTGCAGGACTTAATGGTTATGTATATAGAGCTATAGCTACTGGAGCTTGTACGCCGAATGCGACATCAAATAGTGTTGCTTTAACCATTAATTCAGCGCCAGCAATAACTTCACAACCAAGTGCAAGTACAATTTGTGCAGGAGCAAATACTACATTTACAGCAACAGCAAGTGATGCTACAGGTTATCAATGGCAGGTTGATCAAGGTGCTGGTTTTAGTAATATTTCCAACGGAGCACCATATTCAGGAGCAACAACAGCTACACTAACTATTACAAATGCAAACGCAGGACTTAATGGTTATGTATATAGAGCTATAGCTACTGGAGCTTGTACGCCGAATGCGACATCAAATAGTGTTGCTTTAACCATTAATTCAGCGCCAGCAATAACTTCACAACCAAGCGCAAGTACGATCTGTGCAGGAGCTAATACTACATTTACAGTAGCGGCAAGTAATGCTACAGGTTATCAATGGCAAGTAGATCAAGGTGCTGGTTTTAGCAATGTATCGAATGGAGCACCATATTCCGGGGCAACAACAGCTACACTAACTATTACAAATGCAACCGCAGGACTTAATGGTTATGTATATAGAGCTATAGCTACTGGAGCTTGTACGCCGAATGCGAGATCAAATAGTGTTGCTTTAACCATTAATTCAGCGCCAGCAATAACTTCACAACCGAGCGCAAGTACAATTTGTGAGGGAGCTAATACTACATTTACAGCAACAGCAAGTGATGCTACAGGTTATCAATGGCAGGTTGATCAGGGTTCTGGTTTTACTAATGTCAGCAATACAGCACCATATTCAGGGGCAACAACAGCTACACTAACTATTACAAATGCAACCGCAGGACTTAATGGTTATGTATATAGAGCTATAGCTACTGGAGCTTGTACACCGAATGCGACATCAGAAAGTGCAACATTAACAGTGTCTTCTGTAACTGGTTCAACAACTAAGACTAATGTAAGTTGTAATACAGGTTCAAATGGAACAATTACACTCACTCCATCTGGTGGAACCGCTCCGTACACATTTGATTGGGGTAATGGTATCATTACACAGGATAGAACAGGTCTTGCTGCTGGTGAATACACTGTTATTATAAAAGATGCCAATGGTTGTACAGGAAGTCTTTCGATAACTATTACAGAACCTACCGCATTGGTAGCAACTGCTGGTACGCAAAATAATGTTGCTTGTAATGGCAGTGCAACAGGCTCAGCTACAGTAAATGTTACAGGAGGAACTGGAGCTTACACTTACAGCTGGTCACCAAGCGGTGGAACAGCGGCTACGGCAAGTGGTCTTGCTGCTGGTGAATATGTGGTAACGGTTACAGATGCTAATAACTGTCAGACCACTCAATCATTTACAATCACAGAAGCAGAAGCGGTGGATGCGCCAACAGGTGCTGCCACACAAACCTTCGAGGCTGGAGATACACTAAGTGTTTTAGTTGCGACTGGTGAAGGAATTAAATGGTATGCAACAGCTGACGATGCAACCAATCATATTAATGATTTACCGCTAAGTACTTTGATTGTAAACAATACAACTTATTTTGCAACTCAAACTGTTGGCGGATGCGAATCTAAAACATCATTAGCCGTTTTAGCTTGGAATGAAGATCTGGGAGTTAATAATGCGAATGGTAAAATTAAAATCCAAATCTATCCAAACCCGGTGAGAGAAGTGTTACACTTCAGTGGACAGGATAAGATTAATAAGATTGTGATTATGTCAATCGATGGTAAGAAAGTCTCTGAGAAAACAATGTTGGGCGAACGAAAACTGAATGTCCATACATTAATTCAAGGAACATATCTGATTAAGATCTTTACAGATAAAGGTGTACAGACCATCAAGTTTATCAAAAACTAAAACTTAAATTATAATTGTATGAGAGCCATCACACTGTGTGATGGCTTTTTGTATTTTCTTAATGATTAAACATCATTTTCAAGATATGATTAATTAGCAGGCTTGCCACCACTCAATAGCAGGCTTGCTTTCTGTGGCTAGAATCTTTCATTTTTTTGTGAAGCTTATTTCAAGTTTGTAAAAAGCTAACTTTTTGGAAATTAAAATTGAATGGAAGAAAGGTTTTTTGAATAATAGAAAACGAATCCTTATTTTTGAAAAAAATAAAATCAATGTCCAGCTTCATAGACTTCGGAATTGCTCAAAAACAATATCACGGAATGAACAGAATCACACAGCTTTTCAATATCAAATATCCAATCATCCAAGGCGGAATGATTTGGCATTCAGGTTGGAAGTTGGCTTCTGCGGTTTCTAACAATGGTGGATTAGGGTTGATTGGTTCCGCAAGTATGTATCCGGATATTCTCAGAGAAAATATTCAGAAGTGTAAGGCGGCGACTGATAAACCTTTTGGGGTTAATATCGCTTTGCTTTATCCAAATATTGAGGAGATCATCAATATCATTCTGGAAGAGGATGTGAAGATTGTCTTCACATCAGCAGGAAATCCCAAAACCTACACCGAAACTTTGAAAAAAGAAGGCATTAAAGTAGCTCACGTGGTGGCGAGTTCCAAATTTGCTTTGAAGTGTCAGGACGCAGATGTAGATGCAGTTGTAGCAGAAGGTTTCGAAGCAGGCGGGCATAATGGGAGAGAAGAAACCACAACACTTTGCCTAATTCCAAATGTCAAAAAACATATCGATATTCCACTCATCGCAGCTGGCGGAATTGGACTAGGAAGTCAGATGAAAGCAGCTATGATCCTTGGAGCAGACGGCGTTCAAATCGGTTCTCGTTTTGCAGCGACAGTTGAAGCCAGTTCACACGATAATTTCAAAAACAAAATCACAGAACTCAAGGAAGGCGACACGCAATTGACTTTGAAAGAATTGGCGCCCGTTCGATTAATTAAAAATAAATTCTACCACGATTTGGAAAGTCTTTACGAATCTGGCAGAAATGTTGAAGCGTTGAAAGAAACTTTGGGAAGAGCCCGCGCAAAACTCGGAATGTTTGAAGGTGATCTCACAGAGGGCGAATTGGAAATCGGACAAGTTTCTGCTTTGATTGATGAAATTCTTCCCGTTGAAAAAGTTTTTGAAAATTTAATTAAAGAATTCAACGAAGCGAAAGTAGATTTGAGTTTATAAGAAACAAGATAAAAGGCAAAAGAATAAAATTTGAAAATCAGCCTGACAAAGTCAAATTTCTCTTTTCTTTTTTCAATTATCAATTATCATTCATCAATTATCATTTATGTTCTCCAAGCAAGAAGCGCAACAACTCAAGACAGAATTCTGGACAGCTTTCGGAAAGGCTTTCCCGAGGAAATGGTTGTTGTATGATACCAAAATCAAGGATTTTTCTTTCAAGTTTTATGCGGACAACAAAAAAGCTGAGGTTTCTTTGGACATCGAGATGAAAGATGAACTGTTCCGAAATGCTTATTATGAGAAAATTTGGTCACTTGAATCAATTCTGGAAGATGAAATTGGAGCGTTTACAAAAGATGAGTTTTATGTTTTGGAAAACGGAAAAGTCATCAGTCGAATTTGGGTGGAGAAAACCGGAGTGAGTATCTATAACAAACAAACTTGGCCAGACATTTTTGAATTCTTTGTAGAAAAGATGAATGCCTTTGAGATGTTCTTTTATGAGTATGAAGATTTTATCAAAGATGTTTAGTTAGCATTCAAGGAAATACATTTTACTTTTTACAAAATACATTTTACATTTATGAAAAACATTACGATAAAAGCCAACGACTTCTTCGAATTATTAAAACTAAAAGGGGAATCTATGTGGGATATTTTCGCCCAAATGATTGATGGTGAAGAGAAAGAAATAGGTTTTACAGATGAGCACGACCAATATATTTTCCATTACATTTTGCCAAAGACCTTAGAAAAATTACAAGAAGATAAAGAGCTTTTTGCCAAAGAATATGCGGAGAAATTATCAGGACTTAATTGAGTTTTTCTTCCATTCCAAGTATCCGATAATCGCCATCGCTGTGAAAACAATATATTGAATAGAAGTAATAGCTAATCCCTTTTTATACATCATCGGAACGCAAATAATATCAGCAACAATCCAGAAAAGCCAATTCTCGATGTTTCGTTTTGCCATAAAATACATCCCAACCAAAAATAGGGAAGTGGTGATGATGTCTGTATAATTGGCCCAGTCGAGATGATAAAGTCCCATTTCTACATTCTCCATAGAAAACTGATTATCGATGAAAGGTTTGTAGTAATAGATCAATCCTACCAAAAACAAACTTCCAAGGAACAAGACTGTTCCAATTTTCCAATCACTCAAACTTGCTTTTTTGACTTCCACGTGGATGCTGTCTTCAGAACTTCTTGACCAAAGAATCCAACCGTAAACACTCATCACTGTGTAGTAAACATTAATGAGCATATCACCCAAAAGACCGAAAACGTACATAATGTAAATGAACAAAACTGTGGAAATGATTCCCGTTGGGTAAACCCAGATATTTTTTTTGATAGAAAAGAAAACGCTGAGTGTTCCAAAAATGACGGCAACCGCTTCACAAATAATTAGATAAGTCTCGTAAGATTGGTACTGAGCAGTGAGGGTTTCTAGGAAATTCATAGACTCAAAGATAATTATTAATGTTGTAAAAAGACAATGCTTATTGATAATTAATACAGATAGGTAAAATTAATTAGTTAAAAAAAGTTAATGAAAGCAATTTTTTAATATTTTCGTAATTCAAAAATAAATATAGAAGAAAAAGCCCCCTTAAATTTTTGGGGATTAAAAAATTGAATTATGGCAAATATTTGGATTAAGAAGCCAATGGAAGCGTATGAAGCAGACATCAAAAAGAGTCAGCTAAAACGCGTATTGGGAAAATGGAGTTTAACGGCTATTGGAATTGGTGCTATCATTGGAGGTGGCATTTTTGTTTTGACAGGTACAGGCGCATATTATAATGCTGGTCCTGCTTTGGCACTTTCCTTCGTAGTCGCTGGTATTGCCTGCGTTTTTGCAGCGCTTTGCTATGCGGAATTTGCATCCATACTTCCCGTAGAAGGTTCTGCGTATGCTTATGCTTATGGAACTGTTGGCGAGATTTTCGCTTGGATCATCGGTTGGGGATTGATTTTGGAATATGCGATGGGATCTATGACGGTCGCCGTTTCGTGGTCGGGATATTTCGGAAAATTGCTCAAGATGTTTGGTCTGCATTTGCCATATTGGATGACGACTGATCCGGGAACTGCAAACAAAGCTTTTGGTGAAGCTACTTCGCAGATTGCGAAAGGAGGCTTGCCATTAGAAAAACTGCAAGCTTTTCAAGAGACAATCAACAATTTCAATGCAGCTCCACAACTTTTAGATTTTAAATTGTTTCTGAATCTTCCTGCATTGGTGATCGTATTGTTTGTGATTTCAATCTTAGTTAGAGGAACCAAAGGCGCGGCAAAAGCAAATAATGCGATTGTAATCCTAAAAGTTTCAGCGATTCTTTTCGTAATTATTGCAGGTGTATTTTTCATCAATGTTGAAAATTGGACACCTTTTATTCCAGAAGCTACAACAATCATTGAAAATGGAAAATCCGAGCCAGCCTATGGTTATGGTGGGATTATTGCCGGAGCCGCCGCTATTTTCTTTGCTTACGTAGGTTTTGATGCTGTTTCTACTCAAGCGGGAGAAGCTATTAATCCTAAGAAAGATGTTCCTTTTGCCATCATCACATCATTGGTGGTTTGTACGGTTTTATATATTTTGGTATCATTGGTTTTGACAGGAATGATGCATTACACAGACTTCAACCCACTTGGTAAATATCCAGACGCTATCAAAGCGCCGGTAGCTTACGCCTTTGATATTGCAGGACAAGCTTGGGCAGGTTACATCATTACAATTGCGGCTACAGTTGGTTTGATTTCAGTTTTGATGGTAATGATTATGGGACAATCCAGGATTTTCTTGGGAATGTCCAAAGACGGTTTGATTCCTCAGACTTTTGCAAAAGTAGATGCAGAATCTGGCGTTCCAAGAAAAAATCTTTACATTTTAGGAGCTGTCATCGCTATTGTAGCAGCATTTACACCAATCAATGATTTGGCGCACATGACGAGTTTCGGGACATTGTTTGCCTTCACAATGGTTTGTGTTGCCGTTTGGATCCTAAGAAAAAAAGAACCGAATCTTCAAAGAAACTTCAGAGTTCCGGCTTTGCCAGTGATTGCAACTTTAGGGATTTTAATCAATGTTTATTTGATTTTCAACCTAAGTCCAGAAGCTCAGAAATATTCTTTAATTTGGCTGGCTTTAGGATTTGTGATATATTTCCTTTACAGTAAGAAGAATTCAAAACTTCAAAACGGTGGATTTGGAGAGACTTTCAAAGCAGAGCAAAAACCTTTGGAAGACGTAGATATCAATATCGACAACAAAGATTAATCTTATAAATATAAATTCCGCTTTAACGAGCGGAATTTTTTTTGAGCTAATTGATTACATCGAACAGTTTTCCTTAATTTTATAAAATGAAAAAACTAATCACTTTTACATTCGTAACTCTTTCCACGTTTTTACTATCTCAGAAATTCAAAATCGATACATTACTGACAGATAAAATCAGCATCCGGGCTATTCAACTCTGGGATGGAAAAGTTTGGTATGCAGGTACAGATTCCAAGTTTGGATATGTGGATTTGAAGAATGTCAATAATAAAAAGCAACTCCAATTTTCTCAAAAATCTCTTCAGTTTCGAACTTTAGCTCAGAATAAAAAATATTTTTATGCTATTAATATAGAAAGTCCGGCTTATTTTTTTCAGGTTGATAAAAAGACTTTAGACTTTAAAGTTGTATTTAATGATAATGATTCAACAGCTTTTTATGATGCTATGAAATTTACGGATAATGATTTTGGCTTGGCATTTAGCGATCCGTCTGCAAATCAAAGATTAAATATTTCTCAAACCAGAAATGGCGGATCAAAATGGATTCATTGCAATGACTGTAAAGATTTTCCTTATTTAGAAAAAGGAGAAGCGGCTTTTGCGGCAAGCAATACCAATATTGCAAGTTTTGGAAATGTTATTTGGATTGCTACTGGCGGGATGAAATCTAGAATATATCGGATGAGATACAAAGATTGCAATTGGAAAGTATTCGAAACACCATTTGCTCAGGGAACTTCTTCTAAAGGAATTTATTCTATTGATTTTTATAGTGAGACTTCTGGAATAGCAGTCGGCGGAGATTACACCAAACAAGCTGATAACATCAACAATATCGCCACCACAAACGACGGTGGACAAACCTGGCAAATCCAAGCCAGCGGACAAAATGCCGGTTATATGACTTGCGTCAAATTCCGTCCGAAAACTAGAGGAAAAGAAATCGTGGCAGTTGGTGATCAGCACATCAGTTTTTCTTCAGACTATGGTAAAAGTTGGACAAAAATTTCAGACGAGAAAAATCTCTACGCCTGCGAATGGGTAGACAAAGACACTTTAATCTTAGCAGGAAAAGATAAAATCATAAGATTAACTTTTCAATAATTCTTACAAATAATCTTTGCTGAGCGTCTTCGCGAACACTGAAAATATTTTCATTAAGCTCAAAGAAACCTTTGCGGACTTTGCGTTTAAATCAAACATTAAAATCAAAATCCTTATTTTTGTACCGAATTAATGAAATTGAAAAGAGAAATTTGAAGATGAAGAACACGGTTATTTTTGATATGGACGGCGTGATTGTAGATACAGAACCACTTCACAAAAAAGCTTACTACCAACATTTCGCGGAATTGAATATCGAAGTTGACACAGAACTTTTCTCAAAATTCACAGGCAAATCTACCCGAAACGTCTATCAAATGGTCAAAGATATTTTCGGAATTGATAGTGAAGTTGAAGATTTAATTGCAAGAAAAAGAATTATTTTCTACGGTTTATTCGATTCAGATCCAGCTCTGAAATTGCTAGATGGCGTAGAAGTTTTGATTAATGAGCTTCACTCTGCCAATTTTCAATTAATTTTAGCATCTTCAGCAGCCAAATCTACAATTGACCGAGTTTTCAAACGTTTCAATTTATTTCCATTTTTTACGCATCTCGTGAGTGGCGAAGATTTCCCGGAATCCAAACCACATCCGGCGATTTTCATAGAAGCCCAAAGACTTTCAGGAAATGACAAGTCCAAATGCATCGTCATAGAAGACAGCACCAACGGAATTTTGGCGGCGAATGGCGCAGACATATTTTGTGTTGGTTATAAAAGTGAAAACAGTAAAAATCAAAACTACGAAACCGCAGATTTGGTCATTCATCATTTTGATGAGTTGAAAGTGGAAGAATTGGAATTGATTTAAGAAATCCTCTTTTTGTTTGAAGATTCCACCCATTCCTCTTTGCCACAAACCTTGCAAGTGCTTTTTTCGTGAGTCTCAAATTCTTTTGTATAACCGCAAAATGTGCAGGAATAATGAGCTTGTTGATGAAATGTTTTGACAGCTTTTTCTAATGAATTCGGCATTATTGGCAAACCATATTTGATGTCTTTGTCTTCATAATAAAATACGCTGATTTCACCCGAAATTTCCTCAATTGCTTTTTCGATTTGGCCAAGATGAGAAACACCTTTCAATCTCAATTCAGAGAAAAATTCATCCTCGCCAAGAGATTCTTTTTTGAAATCCTCAATGCAGAAAACACCTTGATCAATCAAACAAATTGGTTTTCCTTCAACCAGTTTTTCGAACTTTTTACTTTTGCTAATAATGTAAGTGATGATCGTGTAAAGACTGATGATCATTGTGAAAACCACCAAAGCCGGCATAATTCCAACATCTTTGTAAAACATCGGATCTCCCGCCGCAGAACCCAATCCGATAATTACCACCAATTCAAAAACGGATAATTGCTTAACACCTCGTTTCCCCAAAAGCCGAAGTCCGAAAATGATAATAAAGAACATAATACTTGTTCTTAGAATCGTTTCTAATAGAAAACTCCATTCTTCAGAACCGAGTAGAATTTGTTTAAGGTCGAAAGAATCGCTGGTGAGGAACATAGTTTTTTTGAGAAGCTATGTCAAAAAATACGCCAGAGGAAAATTAATATTTTGATTGTACCATTTGATACTTAAAAATATTTACTCCCCAAAAAACGCCATAGAACTCCCGATCCAAATCGCATCTTTCTTATTGAAATCTACATTCACCATCGCTGCTTTCGTCATTCTCACAAGATTGACAAGAAGTTCTGGGTCTTCTTTCTTTGGATCCCAACCAAATAGCAAACGGATTTCTGCTTTGGAAAATTCACCATTGATGTCTTCAAAAAGTGGAGCGTATGTGACTTTTCTTTGAAGGATGTAATTTTCCTTGTCATTAATTTGATTAATGATTTCTTGAGTCGGATCCAGATTGACGCCACTTCCTGCAAACGAGAAAAGTGGTTTCAATACAAAATTTTCAAGCGTTTCAGTCTCAGGAAAATCAGATAAGAAATAACTTTTCGGGACAAACGCGTGTTTCAACTTTGGAAGAATATATTTTGAAACTTTGAAAAACCAATTCGGATGCGTGACCCATTCAACATCCACATTTTCACGGAAATCAAATTCTGTTTTCAAGCCTTCGATCTTATCCAACTCATCAAAGATCACTCGATTGTAAATTCGGTTGATTGGAATTAATTTTCCATCTTTCTCATAAAATAATTTTTTGCCTTCTTTTTTAACTTTTGTCAGACAAACCGTTTTGATTCCCAACAATTGCTCTGTCAATATAAAATCAACCGCTGTTTTTTGCTTCTCAGGATAGATTTCCAGCAAGATGACATTCTCAGGATTCTCGTCTCCTACAATTACAGCTTTCAATTTTTCAACAAATTCTTCCTGTGAAAGTGACTTTTTCAAATCATTCAAAAAAGGATAAACTTCCGTGATCACTTCCTCAAATAATCTTTGAAAACCGAACAAACTTGGGAAAGCCTGCAACTCTATCAACTGCGGAATGATCTCGCCATTTTCATCCTGACAAATTCCGAAATCAATCGCCAAAAAATGAGGTTGCTTGGTGTCATTCGGAACGTTGCAATTGGCAGGAATCGCTTTGCTCAGTTCTTCATCAGACATATTTTTGATTTGCGAAATGATTGACTTCGAAGCGTCGTCCAGCTTGTTCCAAAAATCATTAGTAAGGAAAATCGGACTTTCAGAAAGGCGAAACGCGGCTTCGTGACCGCATTTCTCTATGATTAGCTCGTGTGTTTTCTTGTAAGTTTCTGCAGAAAATTCTATGTTAAATTGGGTTCTGTATTTTGGAATCATAGTTTGTGTTTGGTGTTTTTTTTAATTAACTATAAGCTAAATTTTTCGCAATTTTTTCTGAAGCAAATTTCAGAAACCTTGGAATGATTTGCGCTTGTGTCAGTACAATCTTGTCTTCATCATTCATTCTGTCGATGGTTTCTAGATATTTTTCCATTCCGAAAGTTTCGATCATTGCAGTCTTATTTTTTTCATCCTCCAGATTTTTCACAAATCCTGTTGGATCAGCTTCTGGATGGAATTGTGTTCCAAAGATTTCATCGGAAAAACGAACCGCCATCAGCGCTCTTTCCAAATGAACTGTTGGGCGGATTTTTTCAAGAGCGACAACTTTCATTCCCAATTCATCGATTTTTTCCTGATTTGGTTCAATGCATTGATAACCTCTGGAATCTACTGCGTAGAAAGGATCTGGCAAGTTTTTGAACAAAAATTCTTTCTCGCCGTCTTCCGATTTGTGAATGGGCATCACGCCAAAAGAATAGGATTTTCTCTTGCAAACATTTGCAATTCCAAAATGAATCACCGCCAATTGGAAAGAATGACAAACCAAAAAAGCGTATTTTTTCTGTTCATTATTTTGATTATGTTCCCAAATTTGATTTAAGAAATCAGCATATTTATTTTCCCATTCGTAGCCTTCTCTGTGAGGATTTCCAGGTCCTCCGGAAGATAAAAATATATCAAAGTCATTAATGTTTGGTATTTCGTTTTTGTAACGAACGTCGAAGATTTCTACCGAAACATTATCGTCGGACTGCTCCTGAAAAGTTTGAGATAATTCTTTAATATTGCGCATCCCTTGATTCGGATGGTTATTATTCATATCCAAAAGCGCAATTCTTACATCATTCTTACTCATATTCATAAATTTTCTACAAAATTAAGAATTTTAAATTTGAGGTCATTTTATATGAAAAATCGGATTCATCAGTTATCAATTAAAACAATCCTTTTTCCGTCTCATAAATCATATAATCCACGACTTTTTTCAGGTCGCCACCACTTTCGTGGAAGACTTTCAATTGACGGTCTGCGCCAGTTCCCATTTTGCAGATTTCTCTCGCATATTCCACTTCCTTTCTACAGCCCAAATCATCAACAACATCATCGATGAAAGCCAATAATTCTTCCAAAAGGTCACGATAAGGAACGCTTGCTTCTTTCCCAAAATCAATCAGATGAGCATCGATTCCGTCTTTGGAAGCGCGCCATTTGTTTTCGGTCAATAGCAATCTTCTGTAACTTCTGTAGCTCGTATTTTGCTGGTGCATTTTGTATATTTTTGCCACCAGCGATTGCATAATTGCCGCAAGACAAACCGTTTCGTCAATCGTCATTGGCATATCGCAAATCCTGAATTCGATAGTCGGGTAGAAGGGATGAACTCGCAAATCCCACCAGATTTTCTTGGCATTGTCGATCGTTCCGGTTTTTACCATTAGATTCACATACGCATCAAACTCCGCAACACTACCGAAATAACTTGGCAAACCTGTTCTTGGGAACTTAGCGAAAACTTCCTGTCTGTAAGATTTGAAGCCCGTCAATCTCCCAACCCAAAACGGCGAATTGGTGGACAAAGCGTAAACGTGTGGCAAGAAATAGCGCATCACATTTTGAATTCTAATTCCCTCTTCACGATCTGGAATCCCGATGTGAACGTGCAATCCGAAGATTAGATTTGATCTTGCAACATCGCCCAAATCGCTGACAATTTTGTCGTATCTCGCATCTTTTGTGATAAGGTTGTCTTTCCAATGCGAAAATGGATGTGTTCCACCACCAGAAACTCGCAATCCCTGGTCGTGAGCCGTTTTTACAAGATGTCTTCTGAGGTCTGTTAATTCTTGTCGTGCTTGTTGGATATTTTCACAGATGCCAGTTTCCATTTCCACCACAGATTCGTGCATTTCGTGTTTTAAGTTTTCGCTGAGAACGGCTTTTCCACCTTCGATTATTTTTGAAACGTGCGAGACCAGATCCCGAGTTTCTGCGTCTATGATTTGATATTCTTCTTCTACACCTATTGTAAATCTGTGCATATTATTTGTGTTTGTTAGTTAAAGTTAGTTAGTAGTTGCTTTATTAATGATACAATTTGGGCAGCTTAATCCACTTTCCGCTCCCAAACCTAACGAAGTGGTTCGACGAAGTCAATCTTTTTTGCTCAAGATTTCAGTTTAAGTAGAACTCGAGTACAAGCAAAAAAGGATTCGCTTAAACCTAACGCAGTGGTTCATCGATTCAAATAAAAAAATAGAAAAGATTAGATAAGTCGGGCTGCAAAGATTCTGCGTTCCAAATTGTGTCATCAAATAAAATTTTAAAGTTTATTTGTTACAAATTTCCCCCAGTTGATATTCACTTTTCCTGGTTTGTAATCTTTTGCTTTTTCGATGGCCAATTTTGCAGAGTGCTCTACAATCCAAGCAAAGTTTTCTTCTCCAACAGAATTCTTGTCCGCATCTGGCGCAGGATTACAGAAGTCAATCGCGTAAGGAATGCCGTCTCTCACCGCAAATTCTACGGTGTTGAAATCATAGCCCAATGCTTCATTCATTTTTAAAGTATAATCCGTGATGGTTTTAAGCAACTTTTCTCTTGCTGCACCTTCGGTTTGATGTGTTGTTGCATATCTCAAATGATGTGGATTTCTAGGTTCGTACGGCATTATGTGAACGTACTTTCTGCCCAAACAATACACGCGATAGTAATCCTCGAAAATGATTTCTTCCTGCACCATCATTACCAACTGCTCTGTCTCAGCGTGTTTTGCCCACATATCTTCTGGACTTTCAACTCTGTAAACATTTCTCCAGCCTCCACCATCGTGCGGTTTCATATAAGCTGGAAATCCAACATAATCAAAAATATAATCCCAATCGTGAGGGAATTTTAAGTTTCTGAATGATGTTTCTGATGTGTTTTCTGGTCTTTCATAAGACGGGAGCAAAACTGTTTTCGGCAAAGGAATTCCGATTTTTGACATCAATGCGTTGTTGAAAAATTTCTCATCTGCGCTCCACCAAAATGGATTGTTGATGACGTAAGTTCCGCTCATTGCTGCATTTTTAAGATAAGCTCTGTAGAATGGAACGTCTTGCGAAATTCTGTCGATAATCACGGCGTAACCGTAATCTGCGCCTTGTTCCAATTTGTCAATTTGGACAGCTTCTGCGATGTATTCGCCTTTCCCGAGTTCGTTCACTTTATCAATAAATGCCCACGGAAAAGTGTCTTCCATTCCGAATAAAATTCCAATTTTTTTTGCCATAATTTATGATTTGTTAATTTGTTAATTTGTTGAATCGTTTATTGTATATTTCAAAGTTTAGCGATTTTACAATTTTACGATTAATGAGTATTCAATAATTTTTATCCAAAAAACCGCCCAATGAATTTCGGGAAAACCATTCTCCAAAGTACCCAATCGTGGTCTATCCATTTTGCTTCATCATACCAGTGATTGATTCCTTTTGATGTTAAAATGCCTGCCATTTTTCTCGTTGGTTCAAGGCAAATGTCACGGTCAGAAGTACTGAGGACGATGTGCATATGCTTGTACTTCCAGGCTTCATCATTCTTGATAAATTCATCTGGACAATTGAAATAAATTAATTGGTCATCATAACCATCCATAAAACTTCTAATTGTAAAAGCGCCAGACAGACAGAAAAGATGTGAAACCAAATCCGGAAACCTAAAAGCAAAATTAGCTGCGTGATAACCACCGAAACTTGCGCCTGCTACGACAACTCGATGCGTATTGTGCGTTCTCTGGATGTATGGAATAAACTCCTGAACCAAGAACTGAACGTACATTTCGTAGTTTCGAATTCTTTCGTAAGGCGAAATTCCCTTGTCGTAGAAACTGAATTTGTCGATAGTTTGAATATTAAACAATTTCAATTTTCCACTGTCTGTAAAATGCGAAATGCTTCCGTTGAGATGGAAATCTGCATTCTGAGTATAAGAACCTTGTGACGTCGGAAACATAATAACTGGAATTCCAAAATGTCCGGTAACTTCCACCTGAAGGCTCATCCCGAGAATATGTGAGTAGTAATCTGTATGTGTAATTTGAGGCATACCTTTTTATAATTGATGAATGATAGTTAATGAATGATAAATGATAAACGATGAATGATTAAACCTTGAACCTTGAATCCTGAATCAGTTCGTTGGTTTGTCTTTCGGTGGCAAAATATTTAGAATTTGCTCAGTCACAATTAAAGCAGCTTCGTCCAATCTTTCCTCTATAATGTCAGCTGTTTTGGCTTTGTAAACAATTCCAATATGATAATCGATAGGTAAGAATTTTTCCACGTGTTCATTGTTCAAATCATCGGTGTTTGAATGCTTTTCTTTTGCAAGTGAAACAATTAATCCTGAATATAATTTCTGAGTTTCTTCAACCGTATATTTTTCGCCGTCCAATAATGCATTTTCCAGTTTTGCCCATTCTCTCCAAATGTTGACGCCGGTTGCAGCTTCTACCATATCCGGAATGTGCGCACCACCAACTCTGGAAGATGTTTCCAGAAAATAGAATTTCCCATCATTTCCTCTGATAAATTCACTGTGCGTTGCCCCATTTTGAATTCCAAATTTGTCCAAAACTTCTTTGTTGATTTTTTCCAGACCAATTGCTTCCTCAGATTTTTTATCCAAAGTTTTGGTTCGGAAAACACCACCTTCGTGAGAAACCTTCATCGGTGGAGAAAGGTATTTTGAAAAGCAGGAAAACACGATTTCTTTATTGTAAACCAAACAATCCACGTGGTAAACATCACCAGGTTTGAACGCCTCCAGCAAAAATTTGAAACGCTCGTCGCCCAGATTTTCTACCGCTGGCCAAAGTTCTTCGGCAGAATTTATTTTTATAATTCCGCTTGCCGAAGCTTCAGAACGTGGTTTCAAAACCCAGGGTCCAGGAACATCTTGCGTGAATTTATGAAGTTTTGCATCATTGAAAATCGATGAAAATTCGGGTACGGAAATCCCATTGTCTTTTGCTTGTTGGCGCATTGCCAGCTTATCTCGGAAATAACGATGCGTCGTTTGTCCCATTCCCGGAATACGATAAGTTTCGCGAATCATCGCCGCTTTTTCCACATCGAAATCGTCCAACGCAATCACTGCATCTATCTGATGATTTTTCATCAAATAAGCAAAACCTTGAACCAAGTGGTCGAGATTCCAAACCGATGCTTCGATTTCGGGCATATAATAAACCTCGTCTATCGCGTGCCAAGGCCAGTTTTTTTCTTTCAAATTTTCTGACGTGATGAGAATGACTTTGTTTCCAAGCTTTTTGCACTCGTCCATAAAGTCGTAGCCTTTGTAATAACAGGAGATGCAGACAATCGTTTTTTCCATATTCATTTATTTTTGTCGGAAGTCAGAAGTCGGATGTCCGAAGTATGATTTCTTATTTGTAATTAGTTTTTAATTTTATTTAAAGCAAAATGTCGTAAGTTAATCGCTATTTGCTAATTATAATTCTCAATAAAATCCAACAGCAATTGCACGCCGTAACCTGTTGCCGCTTTATCTTTCGCATAACCAACATTCCCAAAAGCAACTCCTGCAATGTCAAGATGTGCCCAATTTTGATGACCTTCTATAAATTGTTCCAAAAATTTTGCAGCTACAATACAATCGCCAAAAGGCTTCATTGAAATGTTCTTAAAATCCGCAACATCCGATGTGAAATCGTCCTTCCAAACATCCCAAAGTGGCAAATTCCAAAGTCGCTGATTGGTTTTATCTGCGGACTTTTCCAATGATTTTTTCAAATCGTCATTGTTGGAAAAGTAAGCGCCACAAGTGTAACCGAACATTCGGACTGAACTTCCCGTCAAGGTTGCTAAATCAATCAAAACATCGGTTTCGTAATTCTTTGACAAATACGAAAGTCCGTCTGCAAGCGTCATTCTGCCTTCTGCATCGGTGTCCAAAACTTCAATCGTTTTTCCACTGTAGGCGGTAATCACGTCACTTGGCAAATACGCTTTTTCTGAAACCGCATTGTCCGTGATTGGCAGAATTGCAATGATATTCACCGGAAGTTTAAGCTCTGAAGCTGTAATCAAAGCGCCAATCACCGCACTGGCGCCACCCATATCGCTTTTCATATAATGCAGATTGGCAGAGCCTTTGATGGAAATTCCGCCCGTGTCGAATAAGACGCATTTTCCTACTAAGCCGATGGTTTTTGCATTTTCTTTTTCAGATTTATACTCCAAAATCGTGAACGAGGCTTCCTGAGAACTTCCTTGATTGACTGCTACAAATGCACCCAAACCTTCTTTGATGGATTCTTCTCTGTTTAATGACTTGTATTTCAAGCCATATTTTTCTGAGGTTGATTTCAGAAATTCTGAGATTTGGTCAACTTTTTTATAGTTCGCAGGTTTGTTAAGCCATTCCATTCCGGCAAATTGTCCGTTGCAAAGTGCTTCTGTTTTTAAAGCTAAATTTTTTGCTTCATCATCAGAAATGTTTTCAAAATAAAGTTCAAAATTCTCCTGCCAAAAGGGATGCGATCTTTCAAAAGGGTAGAGGTAAGTTCCCAAGAACAGACCTTTTACAAACTCCTCAGTCAAATCCAATCCTAATTTTGAATGAACCGAAGTTGCAACAGCTTGCAGATTTTTCTTGTAATCGTTCGCAAATTTGTTCGCCACATTTTGAATTTCAAAACCTTTTGAATCTCTACCAATTCCAATGAAAAAATTGATTTCGTTGGAGTCGGTTTTGATGAAAACTTCGCTTTTTTTTCCGTTGAAAAAGTGCTCTGTATTCGGGTAATTCGATTTTTCCTGCTCCCAATCGTCTTCGCTGAACAGGAATATATTTTGTGTGGTTGTTTCTTTTTTATTGTAGATTTTAATCATAATTACTTTACTGTTATCATAGGAATAAATTCCTATGTTGAAATATTGGTCGTCCCGATGGGACTTTTTGGGTTTTAGTTTTTGATCTCATTTTCCAATTCATTTTTTGCTTTCACTGGACTTTCCAAACTGTCGATGAATAGCCATTCTACAGCTCTTGGAAATTCCTGGGACCAATAGAATTCCTGATGTGTTCCTTGCTCGTTGATATTGGTTTTTACTTCAAAATCAAACAATTTCTGAGCATTCAGCCGTTTCAAAGATTTTTCGAAAAGCCTGATTCTGCCAACCATTCTGGAGCCTTCTTGTCTTCCGCCGTACAAATAAACCTTGATTTTATAAGGATTACTGAAGCTTATCATCGGAAAATCATTCTCAGGTTCTACCCAAAGCGACGGCGAAAAAATCAACAGTTTGGAATAGACTTCAGGATAAAGAAATCCACCATAAATACTAATCAAACCACCCAAAGAACTTCCGCCAATTCCTGTATTTTCGCGGTCTTTTTTTGTTCTGTAATTTTTATCAATCCAAGGTTTCAACGTGTCTGTGATGAACCTCAAATATTTTTTCCCTTCCGCATCTTTTGTGACGGCATCATTATCAAAAATATATTCCTTGATTCTGTCGTCGTTGCCGTGTTCTACAGCGATAACAATCAATTCACCACGTCCGTATTCCGCCAAAAGCGCTAACTTTTTATCAATTTCCCAATTCCCGTAAGCCGAACCTTCATTAAACAAATTCTGCGCATCCTGAAGGTAAAGCACAGGATAACTTTTCTCAGATTTGTGATAATCAAAAGGCAAAAGCGCCCAAACTTTTCTGGTTTTATCGAGCTGAGGAATATAGAACGCCTCATCTACCAATTCCACCGTTGGGAAAAATTCCTTTTTGAACGGTCCCCAATTCAGTCGCCATTTTTCTATATTGACCTGGACTTTTTTCGCCTCTTTTCTAATTTTTCGGTTAGGCGTTATGTTGTCGTATCTATCGATTTCTACATTTTCCCAACCACCTTTTGTAAATTTAAATTCTATCTCATCACTCAGTTGTTCATCGGGAATCTGGATGTAATAATTGCTATCATTCAATTTTTCCAATTCAAATTTGGAATCGCGTGGATTCCACTTGTTAAAATTTCCGGTAATGAAAATCGCTCGGTCATCATTGTCTTCTGACTTCAGAAAAAACTCCATTCTTATTTTTAATTCTCTTATTGAGTTATAAATTTATAAAATTATTTTTATTAATCAATTAATGTTGCGTTTTTTTCTTTAAAAAATATATTTCTTTATTAAATATTAATGTAAAAATTAAAAACGTTGAATTTTTGTAAATTTTGATTTTCGAAAAAATAATCACAAAAAATAAAAAAGCTTTCGAAGAATCACTCCGAAAGCTTGAATTTTTATTGAAAAAACTTTAAAATTTATTCCGATTTTATAACCTCGGTTCTTTCCGAGATTCCATTGGCGTTGAAAGCCTCGATTTGGAAATAATAAGAATCAACTCTGTCGGCTCCGGTGAAAAAATATTCGTTTTTACCATAAACCATAATGCTTCCGTACAATTTGTCCGGCGATTTTCCCCAATAGATGACGTAACCATCAGCATCAGAATTCTGTTGCCATTTGAACCAGATGCTTCTTCTTTCGCCATATTTTTTAGGGTCAGCGCGCAGTGGAACAAATCCTTGAACTTTTCCTGGTTTCGTTCCTGCACCTTTTCCAAACACTCGAAATCCGCTCAATGCAAATTTTCCTGTTGGCATTTTCAGGTTTTCCATTTTTAGAAATCTTGCTTTTGCCGGTTTTTCAAGTTCGATATAATCGTGCGGAACATCGGTTTGGTTTTTAGATTTGTCAACAATTACTGTCCATTTTTTGCCATCATTAGAACCATAGATTTTATATTGATGCATTTTGCCGAGCGTTTTTCCCATAAACTCCGCATCTTGGTCAGCGTAATTAACTTGGATTGCATTGATGGTGGAAACTTCACCCAAATCCGTCTGAAACCATTCGCCGGAATTTCCGGTTTTCGCACTCCAATATGTTTTAATATCTTCATCCACTGCAAGATTTGCCTGATAACCGCCCAAAGTTGATGAAACCTGAACGGGTTTGTTATAATTCAAAAGCATCCAACCTGGGAACAATCCTTTGGAAAAATCTTTCCCTTGCGCATATTGCGGTAGCAAAGTCGGATAATCGCCATAAGCGGTGTTGGTGTACATCACATCGTCTTTGTCGAAGCCAGTTGGCCAGATTCCCAATCGGCGTTCAAAATTGTTTTTTGTTGAAATGAAAATCGTGGAAACGTGCCACCAATTATTGAAATTATCCTGAAATGTTGCACCGTGACCAGCGCCTCTAGCAAATCCGCCCGGCTTGTAAGAAAACGGATTGTGTTGCTGGTATTCATAACCTTCCAATGGATTTTTGGAAACATAAACACCATCAGAATAACCACTGAATTCCGTGGCTGGCGCGCCATATTGCATATAATATTTGTCTTTGTATTTGGTGACCCAAGCGCCTTCTACGAATGGTTGCAGGAAAACATTATCGTTGTATTCACCAAATCTTTCCCAGCCGTGGTCTTCTGGTTTCAATCTTAAAATTGGTTTTACGAAACCTTCGGACTGCATCGTTTTTGTCTTGATTTCAGTTCCTAAAAGTGGCCATTCGTTGCTGGAACCCCAATAGAGATATAGTTTGTCTTTGTCTTCATCATAATGAAAAGCCGGGTCCCAAGCGCCAACTTTCAACGTGTCAACTGCGATTTTCCAATCGTCTTTGGTTGGATTGGTGCTTTTCCAAATCGGGAAATCCTGTTCCCAAGTCGAGCCATAAACGTACAATGTATCTTTCATTGCCCAAACTGCAGGCGCGTTCAAATCGTGCGTGTATTTGTTGTCTCTAAGGAATTTTCTGTGGATGAATTTCCAATTCAACATATCATCAGAATGCCAATAGCCTTCTTGATTCGTGGAAAATAAGAAAAGCTTTTTCTGAAAATTGACAATCACTGGGTCGGCTGTTGCACGGTGTTTTCCTTGCTTGGAAAAAACTTCGAAAGGCGTGTATCCATAATCGATGTTGATGGGATTGCAATAGGTTTTTTGTTGCGCCGAAATCTGACCGATGAAAAGTAAGAATGCGGACGCAAATATTGTTTTTAAATTCATTTAAATTTTATTCTGAGGTTTTACTGTAATGTTCAAGTATGTTGTTGACGAATCTGAAAGTGTCTTGTTTGATTTTCATTTCGTCTTCTTGGTCTCTGTAAAAGAAAAGAATATTGTCTTCGTTATCAATCCTAAGTTTTTTGCCGGCAGATTTTGCATCATAGAATTTATCTAATTTATAAACGACATATTTTCCATTTTTCATCGTAATGATAATTGGGAAATATTGAGAAGGCGCCACGTTGGTACGATTGAAATTATTAATCACATTCGCAATATAATCTTCCTCGCCATCTTGGTTGAAATCGCCTTGGTCAATAGTTATGACGTTGTTTTTACTCAGGAAATTCTCAAACTCAATGTCTTGCACGCCGTCTGGCTTGTAATATTTCATCTCGTCATTCACATTTAGCTTGTTGGTGAAACTGCTTTTGCTGATGATGCTTTGCAAAGTTTTGAGGTCCATATCACTTCTGATGCAGGAAACGAGGCAAATCAATATTAAGAAACAGGATGGAATTTTCATTGAGAAAATATTTATCCCAAGTTAATTAAAAATGCCGAAAGATTGACTTTTTTGAAAAGAATTAATGAGATTAAATTAAAATGCCATTCATTGGGACAATAGGTTCTGGCAAATCTTTTTCGTTCAACATATCGCGCATATCGATTTCTATCATTCTGCTGATTTGCGAAATTGGGACATCGTTGGCGCCACCTTCAAAGGGATTTTCGCAACTTTCGCCAATCTGTTCCAAAACCA
Organism: Epilithonimonas xixisoli; assembly: GCF_004365655.1. Taxonomy (GTDB): domain Bacteria; phylum Bacteroidota; class Bacteroidia; order Flavobacteriales; family Weeksellaceae; genus Epilithonimonas; species Epilithonimonas xixisoli. The sequence goes on from NZ_SOEO01000001.1 coordinate 523,394, forward strand.
AAAATACCCAGCCCAATAACATACTGAACGGAATCGTGAGCCAAATATAATTGCTTTCCAATTTCGCAAATTCATTCAGGAAACCCAGAGGTAGAAGCACGCAGAAAAGATTAGTGAAGTAAGTATTAATCGTGGAAAATTGTCTTGGATAAGGGAAATTCTTGATTCTTTCGCATTTGCCTTGTTGGTCGTAGAAATCTTTTAATTGATTTTCCAAAGTTGTGTAATTGTAATCATTAATCAAGCCTTCCGTATGAAGTTTTCTCAAAGTTTCGGATTGAAGCGTGATGATTTGCGTGGCTCGGTTTTTCTTTTCTAGGAGGAAATTAATTTCATTTTGATTAATGTATTTTTTCAATTCTTCGCCAAGTTCAGATTCCCATTCCGGAACTTTGTAATATTGAAGATAACGTCTGTTGTAAGGTCGTGTTTTCACATTTTCCCAAGTTTTTGTTTCTCTCAATTGAAATCTCAGAGCTGTCATCCAAGCAAAATGACGGTAGAATAATTCTTTGTGCAACAGTTTTTCTTCATCGGAATTGTTTTGTCTGATGAAATCTTTGACCATAATTCCGAAAGTTCGACTGTTATTGATAATCGAACCGTAAATCTGTCTCGCTTCCCAAAGTCGCCCGTAAGTCTGCGTGTTTCTGAAACCGGAAATAAAAGCCGTCGCTGTTCCCAAAAGTGCAATCGGAACCCACGGAATTGCCAGCCATTTCCAATCTAAGAAATAAAACAAAAGTGTTGGAATCGTGCTGATGATGAGCATTTTGATGATTTTTTCACGGCTCCACATTATGAAGTGGGAAACTTTGTAGCGGTTGGATGCGTTCATTTATGTTTTTTTATTAATTTAATTTTCAATATTTGGATTCCATTTTTTCTCAATCAATTCCATAAGGTAATCCGGACATTTGACGATTTTATTGGATTCTGAATCGAGGAAAAATAGAGTAGTGGAAGCTTCTGTAATTTTTACATTTTCTTCGTTATAAATTTCATAATCGAACTCAATTCTGATTCCCGGAATTTTTCTAACGTAAGTTCGGATTTCTAAAAGTTGGTCATAAAGTGCTGGTTTCAAATACTTAATTTTGTATTCCGAAACTGGCAAGAAAATTCCCCTTTTTTCGATTTCGTCGTAAGACATTCCCAAGCTCCGAAAAAGTTCGACTCTGGCAACTTCAAAATATTCTGCATAGTTGCCATAATAGACGTATTTCATAGGGTCTGTTTCTCCGTAACGTACTCGTATTGAGGTGGTTGTGTTTATCATTTGAAGCGCTTAATAATTCATACAAATATATTTTTTAATAATCAATAGAGAAAAAATTTTTTTATGAAAATTAATAATTAGATATTTGTTGTCTTCTTAAAAAACTAAAATCCCGCAGAAAATAGCAGCAGAAAATGAATGAAAATTTAGTATTGATCTGGGATAGGTGTCTCCAATTTATGAGGGACAATCTAAACGCAGCGGAGGACAACACAGACCTCAAAAAGTTAGAAAACTCTTTCGACTTGTTATTTGATAAAGTTCAGCCAATTTCTTTGGTGAACAATAATCTCACGTTGCTTGTTCCCAGTGATTTTTACAAAGAATATATCGAGGACAATTACTTGTCTTTACTGTCTGCTGCGCTTAAGAAAAATATCGGTAAAGGTGTGAAATTGTGGTATTCTGTGATGGAAAACAAACCATCTGGGAAAGAAAAACCAATTACGATGAATGTAAAAGGAATTTCTACACAACAGCCTAAGATTCAAGAAGCTAGACCGGTTTTAAGAGAAAATAACGTCAATGCTTTTGCTGTTCCCGGAATCAAAAAAATCAATATTGATTCCAACTTGAAAGCAGATCAGTCTTTTGATAATTTCATCGAAGGAGAAAGCAATAAGTTCGCATCAACTGTTGCGAGATCGATTGCAAAAAGACCAGGTTCTACGGCTTTCAATCCATTATTCGTTTATGGAGGTTACGGCGTTGGGAAAACGCATTTGGCACAAGCGATTGGATTGGAAGTGAAATCGACTTATCCGGAGAAAGTAGTTTTGTATCAATCTTCTGAAAAATTTATTCAGGATTTTGTGAAAGCGGCGAAGTCTCAGAACAAAACAGATTTTCAACATTATTATCAGATGATCGATGTTTTGATCATCGATGATATTCAATTCCTTTCTGGTAAAGCAGCGACGCAAGATAGTTTCTTCCATATTTTTGATTATTTGCATCAGAATGGAAAGCAAATTATTTTAACTTCCGATAAGGCTCCAGCTGATATTCTTGACACTCAAGAAAGAATTATTTCCCGTTTCAAATGGGGACTATCTGCGGAGATCAAATCACCAAACTTCGACACAAGAAGAAAAATCATCGTTGATAAGTTAAGCAGGGACGGAATCGAATTGACTGACGATATGTTGGATTATCTGGCATCGGAAGTTAAGACAAACGGTGTGAGAGAACTGATTGGCGTTGTAAATGCTGTGATCGCTTACTCTACAGTTTATAAGTCAGATTTCAGTCTTGATTTACTAAAAGATACAATCAACAAATTAGCGACAACTCAGAAGAAAACCATCAATATTCCTTATATCCAAGAAATAGTTTGTGACTATTTCGGGATTCAAAGAGAACAATTGTTATCTAAAACTAGAAAAAGAGAAATCGCTTTGCCTAGACAATTAGCAATGTATTTCGCTAAAGAATATACCAACGCAACCTTCACAAAAATTGGTGAAGAAATGGGAGGAAAAGACCACTCAACCGTGATGTACGCTTGCGATACAATCCGAGATGTTTCGAAGATTGATAAAGAACTTAAGAAATACATTAAGGATCTGAAAGAAAAGATTGCTCAATAACAAATACAAGGATTTAAATTTTTTTAAATCCTTTTTTTATTTTTAAATTTAAAGTCATTTTACTTTTTACATTATACATTTTACAGTTTTTTAAATTATGAAAATACTAATGGTTTGCCTCGGAAATATCTGCAGAAGTCCTTTGGCAGAAGGAATTTTGAAACATAAATTAGGCGATGGTTATTTTGTGGATAGCGCTGGAACGATTAATTATCACGAAGGAAGCCAGCCGGACGAACGTTCCATAAAAACCGCAAGCAAAAATGGGATTGATATTTCCACACAAAAATCAAGACCGATTACAAAATCAGATTTTGACAAATTCGATTTGATATTCTGTATGGACAAAAACAATTACAAGGACGTTCTGAAACTCGCAGAAGATTCTCAGAAACACAAAGTAAGATTGATTTTGGATGATGAGCTCGAAGTTCCAGATCCGTATTTCGGAGGAATCGACGGTTTTGATAAAGTTTACAAGATGCTCGACGAATCTTGTGAAATAATTGCCGAAAAAATCAAGAACAATAGCATATAACTCGCAAACAATTCTAAATTTGTAAGACAACATTTTCTTATGAATTTTGACATTGAACAAAGACCGATGAAGCCCAAGAAATTCTATCAGCATCTCTATATTCAGGTTTTGATAGCGATTATTTTCGGCGTTTCCCTTGGATATTTCTATCCAGATCTTGGCGAGAAAATGAAACCTTTGGGCGATGGATTCATCAAGTTGGTGAAGATGATCATCGCACCCGTAATTTTCCTCACAGTTTCAACTGGAATTGCTGGAATGAGCGACCTCAAAAAAGTCGGACGAGTTGCAGGGAAAGCATTCGCCTATTTCTTTACATTTTCAACTTTAGCGTTGATTATTGGTTTGGTTGTCAGTAATCTCGTTCAGCCGGGCAAAGGACTTAACATCAATCCAAATACTTTGAACAGCACGGAAATCGAGAAATATGTCAAAGCCGCACACGACAACTCGATGGTGAGTTTTGTCTTCAATATTATTCCGGAAACTTTGTTTAGTCCGTTGACGGGCGACAATATTCTTCAGGTTTTGTTGGTCGCAATTTTGTTCGGCGTTGCTTTGGCAATAACTTCCGAGAAAAGTTATCCCGTTTACGATTTCCTTCAAACCTTAACCATTCCGATTTTTAAAATTGTAGAAATCTTAATGAAACTCGCGCCAATTGGTGCTTTCGGTGCAATGGCGTTCACGATTGGGAAATATGGTTTAGAATCTTTGAAAAATCTGGCGATGCTCGTCGGTACATTTTACGTTACGTCCGCGTTGTTTGTCGTTTTGATTTTGGGAAGTGTCGCTTGGTACAACGGATTCAATATTTTCAAATTCCTAAGATATTTGAAGGACGAAATTCTCTTGGTTCTCGGCACAAGTTCATCAGAACCTGCGCTTCCGGGATTGATGAAGAAACTCGAAAATGCAGGTTGCGAAAAAGGCGTTGTTGGTTTGGTGGTGCCAACTGGCTATTCCTTCAACCTCGATGGAACCAATATTTATATGACATTGGCGGCGCTTTTCATCGCTCAGGCTTGCAACATCGATTTGAGTTTGGAGCATCAGCTTGGTTTGCTTTTGGTGGCGATGTTGAGTTCCAAAGGTGCGGCGGGCGTTTCTGGTGCAGGATTTATCACGTTGGCAGCGACTTTGGCGGTCGTTCCAGAAGTTCCGATTGCAGGAATGACTCTGATTCTCGGCATCGATAAATTTATGTCCGAATGTCGCGCATTGACCAATGTCATTGGAAATGCTGTTGCCACAGTTGTGGTTTCCAATTGGGAAAATCGTTTGGACAAAGAACGATTAAAAGAAGTTTTGAATTAACTTTGTATGTAAGAAAATTTGGGCAGCTATTTCCGCCTTCCACTCCCAATCTTTTTTGCATGACGATTTCCATTAAGTTGAACTTAAGTAAACGCAAAAAAGGATTTCCGTTCAAGTCGGGCTGCAGATTCAATATAAAAACAACAGACAACATATAACAACATTAGAAAGCCTTGTCAAGGTTTCGAACCTTGACAAGGCTACAAGTAATACATTTTACATAATACAACAAAAATGCTCTACCTTCTACCAGCCTATCTTTCCGAAAATTCCCCAACAGATTATTTTGCTCCAATTATCAAAGACATCATTATGAATGTCGACCATTATTTTGTAGAGAATGAAAAAACGGCAAGAAAAGTCATCAAGTTTTTTGCGCCGGAAAAAAAGCAACCTGAACTGAAACTGTTTCTCCTCGACAAATATTCCGAAACAGCCGATTTGAAAGAAGCTCAAAAACTAATGAAAGAAGGCGTAGATTTCGGATTGTTGTCCGAAGCTGGTTTGCCTTGTATCGGTGATCCGGGAAATATCATCGTTGGCTGGTCTCATAAAAATAATGTGAAAGTCATTCCGGTTAACGGACCAAGTTCTTTTGTTTTGGCTTTGATTGCAAGTGGTTTCAACGGTCAGCAATTTTCATTCAACGGTTATTTGGCGATTGAAAAAGACAAGAAGAAAAAGGAAATTCAACATTTGGAAAGTTTGGTTGAGAAAACCGGATTCACTCAGATTTTTATGGAAACGCCTTACCGCAACAACCCACTTTTCGAAGATTTGACAAAGTTCTTAAATCCAAACACAAAACTCTGCATCGCTTCCAACATCAACGACCCAGAAAACGAATTCATCAAAACAAAAACCATCAACGATTGGAAAAAAAACAAACCAGAATTGCATAAAATCCCAACTGTTTTTTTGATTGGAAAGTAACTAAGAGAGATTAGATATCAGAAGTTAGAAATTAGTCCAGATTCTAACATCTAACATCTAAAACCTAACTTCTAATACCAATAAATATGAATCAAACTTATCCTTTTTATTTCAAGTTGTCTTGTATTCTCATCAGTGTCGTTATTTTAGGATTCTTGGCGATGATTGGTCAGCAGATTTTGATTCCGATGGTTTTGGGATTGTTATTGGCCATTTTGTTGATGCCAATGTGTCGTTTTCTGGAGAAGCGGTTGAGATTTCCGAGAGGTTTATCTTCGATTGTTGCGAGTGTTTTGGCGTTGGCAATAATTGGTTTCGTTATTTATGAATTATCCATCCAAGTAGCGAAATTGTCCAATGACTGGCCTCAATTTCAGAAGCAATTTATCACGTTGACGGACGATTTGCAGAGTTGGATTTCCAAAACTTTTGGAGTGAGGAGGAAAGACCAGCTGGAATATTTGAATGACACAGCCAAAAAATCTATCAGCACAGGAACGGCGATTGTAGAAACCGCGCTTCGTTCCATTGGTTATGTTTTGATGTTGACGGGTTTTACGTTTCTTTTTACTTTATTTTTCCTTTTGTACAGAACGCATTTGCTCAAATTTTTGGTGGCAAGTTTTTCTGAAACTTATCATAAAACGGTTTTCGAGATCATCGATAATATTCAGTTTATGGTGAAGAAATATTTGGTGGGATTGTTTCTGCAAATGATTATTGTGACGATTTTGTCCTTCATTGCGTACACAATCATTGGTGTGAAATACAATTTTATGCTCGCCATCTTGACTGGAATTTTAAATATTTTACCATATATCGGGATTTTTACTGCGTTGTTGATTGGTGCTTTGATTACGTTTGCGACAGCAGGAATCAGTCACGTTTTGTTTATTGTGATTGCTATTATCGTGATTCACGCGATTGACGGAAATATCATAATGCCGAGAGTTGTAGGCTCCAAAGTAAAGATTAATTCTTTGATTGTGATCATCGGTTTGGTGGTTGGCGAGATGATTTGGGGAATTGCCGGAATGCTTCTCACGATTCCGATTTTGGCAATTTTGAAAATCATTTTTGATAGAGTAGAAGGTCTTCAGTCTTGGGGATTCCTGATGGGTGAAGATGACGATGTTCCGGTTTTCAAATCGACTTTTGATAAATATTTTTTGGTGAAGAAAACTAAAATCGAAAAAATAATTTCAAAATCTGATGATAAAGCTCCAGAATAATCTAAATTAAAATTAACCATAAAAGTCACAAAGTAATTGAGCATTATAACTTGTAGAAAAGTTCAAAAAAGAAGAAGTATTTATTTTGCTTTTTTAAGCTTTTGAATAACTTAAATCTTTTGTGACTTTTGTGGTTCGAAAAAACAATATTAAACTATGAAAAAATTAAGTTTCCTATTTATTATATTTTCTTTATTTCTGAATGCGCAATCGGAAAAAGAGAATATTTCTGCCATCAAAAAATTCCAAAATGAGCTGAATACAGAATACCTGAATCCGAAAGAATCGCCGTTGCGAGGCGACAATCTGAAGAATTTTAAACAACATCCGTTCTTTCCGATTAATTTGAAATATCGTGTGGAAGCGAAATTGACAAAGGTGAAAAATCCTGTTCCGTTTGAGTTGCCGACTTCTTCGGGTCATTTTCAAAAATATCAGGAATATGGAATTGCGGAGTTTGAGCTGGATGGGAAAAAATATGCTTTGACAATTTATCAAAACTTGAGATTGATAGAAATGGAAAAATATAAGGATCATCTTTTCCTGCCTTTCCGCGACGAAACGAATGGAAAAGAAACTTACGGCGGTGGGAAATATATGGATCTGAGAATTCCGAAAGGTGATGAAATTGTTTTGGATTTCAACCAATCTTATCAGCCGTTTTGTGCTTACAATGCATTTGATTACAATTGTCCAATCGTGCCGGAAAAGAACAAATTACCTGTGAGAATAGAGGCTGGCGTGATGTATGAGGATGTTTATCACCATTAGATTTGAACTTTAACGTTCCTTAACAGCGCATTAGCACGAAGCTTGGAACTTATCATTCAAATCAAAAAATTATGAGCGATAAAAAATTAGCCGGACTTTGGATAGACGGCAGAAAAGCAATTGTAGTAACGAATCACGACGGGCAAGATGTTTCTGAATTTGAAGTAAGAGAAACCGTAAAAGCAGACGTTCAACACGGAAATTCTAACGAAAACGCGGCGAACAATGTAGAACAAACCAACAAAGTGAAATTCTTCAAAGAAATCGAAAAAATCATTACCAACAGTACAGATTTGTATGTGACAGGACCGGGAACTTCTCAGGAAGAATTGAGAAATCACCTTTTGGATACAGCACAGTACAAAAACCTAAACATCAAACTAGGAACCGATTCGCAACTCAGCGAAGATCAAGTTCTGGAAGAAGTGAAATCTCACTTCAATGCATAAATGAAAAGCGATCAAGTTTTGATCGCTTTTTTTATTAGTCTTTTCTTAAATCAGCTTTTAGATTATTTCCAATAATTATATTTCTAAATTCTTCAATTTGAGTTTTTGTCATTGTTCTTTTTGGTAAAAAACCATAGGCTGTCGAATTATGATAAACCAATATCCAATTCTTGAGCTCTTTGACTTTATAAACATTTTTCCAAAGAATCTTTGCTTCGAAACCTTCTCCTTCGTCACGAAATCTTTCATTGCTAATTTCTGTAAAGGTTTTTAATCCTAAAATTTTATGAGATTTGTAAAAATTCCTAAATCTTACATAAAGCAAAATTGGATAAAATATTAAAGAAAAAAAAGCGATAAATATTGAAGTATAATCATCGAATGTTTTATATAAAAACAAATCTTTTATGATGAAAATTAAAAAGATAAATCCTAATATCGATACATAGATAAAGATTGGTCTTTTGTAAGTTTGATAAAACATTAATTTTATATATTCCGATTGTTCAATTTTATATGCAATTTTCATAGTTTATAATTTAAATTCTTTCCAATTCCCCAGAATCAATCGTCGTTTTGAAAGTTCCGTAGTTCACGGTCACTTTGTTTTTCTTGATTTCCTCGATGGTTCCTACGCTCGTGCTACCTTTGATGCGGACACGCTGACCTGGCTTCATCCAAACTGCTCGTTCTGCAACGCGTTTTTCTTCCAGCTTTTCGTTGGTTTCCACTATTTTTTCTTGGACATCTTCTTTCTTCAGCTGTTGTGTGATTTTTCGCTTGATGATTTGTAAGCGTTTGCTCTCATCTTTGTCCACGCCAATTTTTCTGAATTTTTCCTGCTCCAAAATCTTTACGAAATCCTTCACCACATCTTTTCGAGATTTCCCTTTTACATAGCTGTCGATGAAAGCTTCAATCTTGTTTCCGAATTGCAATTTTCTGTGTTCATCTTCATATAATTTCTGGAAATTATGAAGTTTTTGCTGAAGTTGTTCGTTCAGTTTTTGAAGATTATCACGCTTGTCTTCTACGGAATCTCGTTTTTCCGAAAGGTCAGATTTGATTTTTTCAACTTCAAATTTTTCTTGCTGAAGTTTCACAATCGTTTTGTCGAGATTCACAATGTCGTGCTCGACTTTCTTTTTGGCGTTGTTGATGATGAATCTCGGAATTCGGTTTTTCTCAGCCACTTCGAAAGTGAAAGAACTTCCAGCTTGTCCGATTTCTAATTTATAAAGTGGTTCAAGAGTTCTTTCATCAAAAAGCATCGCCGCATTGGTAGCCGCAGGAAGGTTTTCTACAACCAGTTTGATGTTGGTGTAATGCGTCGTGATGATTCCGAAACTCCTTTTGTCATAGAAATATTCCATAAAACTTTCCGCCAAAGCGCCACCCAATTCCGGGTCAGAACCAGTTCCGAATTCGTCGATTAAGAGCAACGTTTTATTGTCGGATTCCTTAATCATTCCAGACATTTTTCTAAGTCTTGAGGAATAAGTGGAAAGGTGATTTTCTATGGATTGATTGTCACCGATGTCCGTCATTATTTTATCAAAGAAAAACATTTCGGATTTTGGATGACACGGAACTAAAATCCCAGTCTGAATCATCAATTGCAACAATCCAACAGTTTTCAAAGTGATTGATTTTCCACCGGCATTTGGCCCGGAAATGCAGATGATTCTGTTGTGTTCGTTTAATGAAATGCTTTGCGAAAAGATTTCTTTGTTTTCATTTTTATTTCGAATCCAAAGCAACGGATGAAAAGCTTCTCGCAATTTCAAAGTCTGATGTTTGTTGATTTTGGGTAAAATCCCATTCACTTTTTCAGCGAATTTTGCTTTGGCTCGAATTAAATCTAAATCAAAAATATAATCCTGATAATCCGAAAGTTGAGGCTGGAATTCCGAAATCTCTGCAGTCAGTTGACGCAAGATTTTATCGATTTCCTTTTTCTCTTCTTCCTGGTTTTCCTTCATTTTGAAGTAATGTTTCACCACATTTTCCGGCTGGATAAAAGTAATAGAACCAGTTTTTGAAATGCCCAAAACTCGTCCGTCCACTCGTTTCTTGAATCCTGATTTAACTGCCAAAACACGTTGATCTTCGATAATGCTTTCCTTGATGTCATCCAAAAACTCGCTCTGTCCGTAGTTGAACAAGGCGCGGTTGAAATTTTCATCAATTGCTTTTCTGGCGTGTTGGATTTCTGCTCTCAAGGTTTTCAGAATCGGAGAAGCTTCACTTTTGACGTCGCCAAATCGGTTGAAAACTTTGTCAATTTTATCAATGATTTCTTTTCGGAACTCGAGAACTTTTACTTCTTCCAAAAGTGTTGGAAAGGTTTCTGAAAGTTGAGGCAAGAATCTTTGCAGTCTCCCGATTTGCTCCGTCATCGTTTTGATTCTGATGAACGATTTGTTTTCCAAACGGAAATTTTCGATGTGCATCAATTTCAACTCTTCTTCGATGTCTTCGTACTCGCTGAAGGGAATTGCGGTGGCGCTTTCGAAACTTGTGAGGAATTCTGAGGTTTTTTTCAAGGATATTTCGGCTTCATCTATTGGCATTGGACGAAGTTCCATTATTTTGTCTGCCGTTTTTGGCGAGAATGCGAAAGGAGCGATCTCCGAAAGAAGTTCCGGAAATTCTAATTCATTGAGGTCTGCTTGATTGATATTCACAATGCAAATTTACGAATTTGAAATGTTTTAAAATTTGAAAATTCATATGGATAATTTCTTTCAGAAATTGAGTTTTTTATTGGTCTTCGAGAGCCTCAGACTGACAATTGTGAAATCTTGATTTGGAAGTAGAATCGTCGATCATTGCGAAGCGCAGCCCGACTTGAACGGAGCTCTTTTTCTTTTCTGCTGCTTGGATTTGGGTTTGGAAGCAGAAAATAAAAAAGCGGGAGTGGAAGGCGGAAAAGCTGCCCAAATAAACAGTTCTACAAAAAACAACATCACCAGAAACCCAGTGATGCTGCATTGAAAAATCTAATTGTATGAAAAAGTATTATGAAAAATTTGTTTTTAGATTTTGGTTGATAGGCTGAAGATGAGATTCAGGTCGTCTTTTACCACGATCATTCCGCCCATTTTTTTCGGTGGCGTGATGTTGAAATCACTAAATTTTACATTTTTGCGTCCGATGAGTTTGTTGTTTTCTATATTGAATTCTACGTTGTATCTTTTGCTTTGGTTCATCATTCTGACTTCTACGACTGCGTTGTAACTTTTTTGAGTTTTGGTGAAATTGATGAACTTGATTGTCATGTCCGGATATTTTTCTGAGTTCAGGATTTTCTGAAAATCTTTGGTCATCATCTTGTTTCCGCAATCGAAATCGTTGACTTTTAGAATAATGTTGGGAAGTTTTCTCTCCGTGAATGTGAAAACACCGTTTTCTGCTTTGAACTTGTTGTTCACACATTGAAACTTGTTTACGTTGGTGCTTCCATTGATTTTAACAAAGTTTTCTTGTGCCTGAGCCAAAATGGTGATGAAACCGAAAAGCAAATAAAGAAATTTCATAACTTAAGTTTTGAAAAAAAACAGAGGATTCCCAAGAGTTTCCTCTGCTTCTTGTTAATTGAGAATTTAGAAAGCTATGACCGCCTCCAGAACATATCCGTTGAACTTACCTTCATGCAGGATGTTTGTTGGTTTGTAGCCATCGTATTTTTGGTTCACATATTCTGCTTTTACCAAAATGTTTTTTGTCATAAACCAGCCACCGCCGAGGTTGAATCTGTCAACTTTGATGTCTTCGCCAGTTGCCATCTCGCCATTCACTTGGTTGTATCTACCGCCGATGTAGAAGTTTTCTGTGTTTCCAAATCTGTAGATCAATTCTCCTGCAAACTGAGTCCAGCTTCTTCTTTCTGTCTCTGTGAAGTTTCTGCCAGAAGCACTCTCGAAGGTTCCGAAGAATTCTAATCCTTGGTATTTTACAAATGGATTAATCATGAGGCTTGTGGTCTTGTTTTTGAAATCTGGTACCACTTGTCCGGATTTGAAGTTGGCAGAAGATGTAGCTGCTGTGTTTTCCATTACGAAGTAATATCTAGATCCAGCTCTGTCGCCATCGTAGAAATCCAGTCTTTGAGATCTTGCGGTATTGTAAACAGATCCTGTAAGTCTGACTCTCAAATCTGTATTGAGTTGCTTGTCGTATCCTATTTTTGCATACACGCCTGGACTTGTTTTGCTGGTTGCAGTTTGATTTAGTTTACCATTGGTAACTCCGACCATTCCTATGAATCCGTCTCTTCTGTAGTAAACTTCTCCAAAAACAAGCGTTGCATAAGCATCCATCAATAGATTTCCAACAAATGGATTGTTGATCGCGTAAGCATTGTCTGATCTTCTGAAATGTGCATCACCATAGTTGATCTCATCGTGACCGAATTTAATCGTTGTATATTTCATCACATCTTTCAAGAAGTCTTTTTTGATGAAATCTAACTTGTTGATTTGCAAGTATCCGCCTTTTACATAAGACTCTGGATGGTGTCTGGATGATAGAAAGGTTCTAAGGTGTAAGTTAACGCCATCATACAAAGCGACATCGATGTCCATATTCGCAGTTGCAAGGTTGAAGTTGTTTCCGATGGTGTAAAGTTGATTGGCATTAACTCCTGTGGCAGAATTTACAGCTGGTGTTGCATTGTTCTCGTGTTGCAGTCCTTGGAATTGTAAAGCAAATGCACCGCCTAGTCTTACCTTCAGTCCGTCAAAAGTACTAATGGAATCTTTAGGATTTTCGAAGGCGTTGACTCCTCTTTGATCTCTTGGGTTCAAATTGTCTATTGGGAATTCCTGCGCATTGGTGAAGTTTGCCAAAAATAGAGCTGCAATGAAACCTGCTTTGATTAGAGTTGTTTTCATAATATAATTGTTTAATTCTTTATTAATAATAGTTTCAAGTTATTCTGCTACCACGTTCACTTTTACAGTGACAACATCTCCGGTTTTGATTCCCATAAAGCCTGGTCTTTCCATCCCGAATTCTGATAGTTTGATAGTCTCGCTACCATCTATGACGTAAGTCTCGCCTTTTTTTGCAACTGCAACTGGAAAAGACACATTTTTAGAAGTTCCAGCGATGGTCAATTTTCCTGATACATTACTTTTTCCAATATTGATTGAGCTAGCTGTAAAAGTTACGTTGGGCGCTTTTTCTGATTTTAATGCTTCATAAGCTTTCTTTTCCATTGTTTTACCTTTGGCAGCTTTCAAGGTTTTCACAGGAACTGTAAATGATACATTTGTGATTGCGTTTCCGGCTACTGTTCCAGTAAAAGTTCCAGTGGCGCCCTTCATTTCCCAATCGTGCATAGGTGAAGTTCCAGAAATTGTAACCGCTGTGGTTTTTTGGGTTATTTTTTGCGCATTTGACAATTGTGCAATACCTAAAGTTCCCATTGCCATCAACATTGTAATTAGATTTTTCGTTGTTCTCATTTTCCTAAATTTTAATTGTTATAATTATGTCTTCATTATTGATAGGACAAAGGTATAAGGATGCAAATAAGAATACTATTTTTTAGGTATGACAAAAATCGTACATTTATGTCCGATTATAGATTTGATAAAATTTTTTTATAAATAATATTTATTATAACCAATTTAAACCCGTTAATTATAAATAAAATTGTAATTGCTATTAAAGAATAAAGAAAATATAGATATGATATTTGTTAGGTTGATAATCTATGATGAAAATCACAAAGGTTATTTTTGAATATCTATAAAAAATGTTAAATTGTTAAGAAATTTATAATTTGATATGATGGAAATCATATCGGTTGTGTTTGATAAAATCGAATTTATCATTACGTATTTTACTAGATTTTTTTAAGGTCTAATTAATGGGAGAAGCAGTCAATCTAAAAGGATTAAATGAGTTAGTTTTTTGGATTTTAAATAAGTGAATACAGTTATAATAATTGCATTTCTTGTAATTGATTTCCCTTTATTATATTAAGCCAGGATTACAAACTAGCTTTCCACTCATTCGTAAAATCAATGAAATCTGCAACAGACAATTCCTCTGCTCGAATATCCAGAAAACGATGAGAACTCATAGCTTCAGGAATTCCAAGAACTTTCAAAGAGTTGCTCATTTTTTTGCGTCTTTGTCCAAATCCAGCTTTCACGATTTGCTTGAATAGAACTTCATTTCCAGCTAATCCAGGTTTCAGATTTCGGGTCATTCGGATCACGCCGGATTTCACTTTTGGTGGCGGATTGAAAACATTTTCGTGAACAGTAAAAAGATATTCCACATCGTAATAAGCCTGAACCAAAACCGATAGAATTCCGTAATCTTTCGTCCTTGGAACTGCCGCAGTTCTTTCGGCAACCTCTTTTTGGAACATTCCGCTCATTTCCGGAACGTATTGGAAATTATCAATGATTTTAAACAAAATCTGAGACGAAATGTTATATGGAAAATTCCCAATCACAGCCAATTCTTCGCCATCAAAAACTGCTGGAATATCAGTTTTCAGAAAGTCGCCAACAAAATGCTGTTCTTCTAATTTTGGATAATGTTTTTTAAGATAATCGATGGACTCGTTATCGATTTCCGCAACGTAAGTTTCAACGTCTTTTTCCAGAAGAAATTTCGTAAGAACGCCCATTCCCGGACCAACTTCCAAAACTTTTTTGTAACCTTCCAAGGAAAGCGAATCTACAATGTCACGTGCGATGTTCTGGTCTGTAAGAAAATGCTGACCGAGGTGTTTTTTTGCTCTAACGTCCAATTTCGATTTTTTGCAAAGATAAGGTAATTTATAAGTATTTTTAGAACCCGAAAAATTAGACAATGTAATTATGAAATATTCGATATTAATTATTGTTTTTTTGTTATTTGTTGGATGTGAAAAGCAAGCAAATAGAATTGAAGAACAAACTGCAGATAATGGAGAACTTTTATTAAAAAATTATTTCATAAATAATTCAAAATTCAAAACAGAAGTATACGATGTTAAAGAAAAGTATCTTTTAAGATTATATGAGTTCAAGGATATGCAAACAACAAAAATTATTAATTATTTTAAAAATGGAAAAATTGATTTTTTGGCTAATCTAATTCATAAACCAAATTTTTTTTCAACCAAATCTTACTATGAAAATGGAAAACTAAAATGTGAAGGATCTTTTATTTATGATGAAAAAACTGGCGCTTTGTTGAATACAGATCTATGGATTTTTTACAATAGAAATACAGGAGAAGCAGATTCAATTTGCACATTTTATACTTTTAACCAAGAGGTTTTATTAGTTCAATCAGAAATTCCAGATAAAAAAAATAAAAAAATGATAACAAAGAAATATTTTGATATTAAAGAAATATCTAAATCAAAAGATTCAACATCCGTACAGATAAAAAAGATCAGATAATATTAAAATCAATAAATCTTCGTTTTCACACAAGTCACGTTTTTAATATTGATTGGTTTCCCGACTTTTTTCAACATTCCGGTTTCCAGATTTCTTTTGAAAACGGTTACATTTTGTGAAATAACATTAGTGACAATAATAAATTTTCCGGTTTCATCTATCGCAAAAGTTCTTGGATGTTTTCCTTTCACAGATTGATATCCGATAGATTCCAAAGTTCCATCTTCCTTGATTTTAAAAATCGCAATATTGTTTTCTTTTCCTCTGTTGCTGGCGTAAAGGAACTTTCCGTCTGGCGAAATATGAACATCGGAACTTTCAAAACCTTCTTTGATTTTGTCTGTGTGCGTTGCAATTCTCTGAATTTCTTTCAGCTTGTTTTCAGAAAAATCATAAACGGAAATCATTCCCGCCAATTCCTCAATAGAATATGCCAATTTCCCATCTTTGCTGAAAGTAATATGTCTCGGTCCGCTTCCCGGTTTTGTGCTGGTAAATGTACTTTTACTGTCTACCAAAGGTTGTTTCAGATTGGCGTCAAAAGGATATTGTAAAATTTTGTCCGCGCCCAAATCTGCAACCAGCAAAGTCTTATAATCTGGTGAGAAAACCGCAGAATGCGTGTGCGCTTTGTCCTGTCTTTTAGGATTTACACCGCTTCCTTCTGTGAATGTGAAATGTTGCGCTATCGAGTCGATTTTTCCACTTTCAAGAAGTGGAAAAACAGAAATTCTTGGTTGATTGTAAGTCGCATTGATGAGCCATTTTCCGCTTTTATCAACATTCACATAAACGGGATTTTCACCGCCAGTTTTTTGTTGATTAAGAAAAGTCAATGATTTTTTATCAGCATCAAAAGCGAAAGCGCTGACAGTTCCGTTTGGCATTTTGGCGTCAGACGAAGCGTAAACATATTTTCCATCATTGGAAACTGTGATGTAGCCTGGATTGATAACATCCGAAGAGGACGCAACTTTGGTCAATTTTCCGGTTTCATTATCAAGTTCATAAACATAAACTGCCTCTGAACCTTTGTCCCAATTGTAAGAACCAAAAAATACAAATTGTCTTTGTGAATATAAATTTAACGCAATTAAGAAACTTAGTAATAGAGCAATCTTTTGGATTTTCATTAATGATTTTATTAGAAAAAATTAGAGAGATTCCAGATGAATCTGTGCTTCACAAATTTCCTAAAAATTCGCCTGAAAACCAAACTGAACCCCGAATTTTCTAACCTGCGAAGTCGGCGTACTGTTATTAAGGTAATTGCCTCTCCAGTTAAAATCGATTCTCAGGATTCTGAAATTTCCCCAACCAATGTTCTCGATTCCAAAACCGTATTCGTAGTATGGTTTTTCGGGAGCTGTCAATTTGATATTTCCAGCGTGCATATCAATGGATTCTTGTCTCAAACTTCCAACACCAGAACGGAAAAATGCAACTTCTCTTAGTTTTAATTTTTTGATTAATGGAATCTGAGACAGGATTTTCCCGTTGAAATGATGTTCCAAAAACAAAACCGCATAAGAATCTGCCACAAACTCATAATAATTCATCAAAGAAAAAACGCCTCGCACCAAACCATAAGATTGATTGGCAGGCAAAACGTTTTGTAAAGCGAGTGGGAGAGAATCGAAGTTTTTTCCTGCTTCTACATTGGCAAAAAGTCTTCCCCAGTTGCCCAAAATCACGGGTTGAGAATAATAAAACTGAAGCTTGTTGTAATTATAATCAGAATTGAAAATACCTTCAAAACCTTTGGTATATTTCAAAATAATAGTCGGATTGGTTGCCAAAGCAGTCATCTCGTAACGGTCTATCCCATAAGTTGAGAATTTTGCGCCAGGTCTTGCAATCACGGTTGCGGTAAATCGGGTATCATTCAGATTGCTTCGCAAAACACCATTTTTGTAAAAATTGATGTTGAACAAATTAGAATCCGCCGATTGGATGCTCTGTTGTGTCGCATCCAAACGCAATTGTATGTTTTTCCAAGGCTCAATGCTAGTGTAGATATTGGTCTGTTTTACAGAACTCATACTTGTTGTTTCGCCGCTGTTCAAAACGGATGAGGAAGCAAATGATCTGGTCATAATTCCCTCGTCTGTGGTGAGCTGAACGCCCAATTGCAGAACATCTTCTCTGAATCCTGTTCCGATTTGGAATCGATTGGTTTTATTGAACATATACTTAGCTTCTGCGCCAAATTTCCATTTCTGATCGCGGAAACCGTAAGCCGTATAGCCTTGGATTCGCCACATATCATTTTTACCACGGTAAGTTCGGAAACCGCCTCGCAGTCGTACGCCTTCAATATCATTATATCCAAAAGACTGGAAAATATTTCCTAAATCCAAACCACTATCCACAACAGGAATATAGCCGGAGTTCGCAATTTCTATCACCTTCACGACTTTCTTGTACTTGGGATTATCCTCCAGTTCTTCGTACATTTTATAGATGTTTTGCTGGCTGGTGGTCAGGATTTCTGTTCTGTTGGCTTGCCAATAGCTTTCATCTTTGCTCACAGCTTCGTCTTCGGGCACAATTATTTTATTGATGAAATCATCTGTGATTCCTTTGTCAAATTGATATTCTGTGTAATTTGCCACCCTTTTTGCAATCACAGATTTTGCTTTTTCCTTATCATTCATTACCAATTGCAACGTTGTTTCGTTTCGGATTGGGATAAATGTAGAATCATCTGGATTGTCAAATTCTAAATCTGTAGCAATATTTTTTACGAAATTGATATTGATTTTTTTATTGGTCTGCATTTCCACTTTCATCACATTATATTTGTCCATGGAAATATAAAGTCTGCCTTTCAGAGCCAATGCATCAGGGTTTTTGGGAGTGAATCGGATTTCGTAGCTTCTCACAGTATTGATCTCAATTGTATCCGTGATATTATAGTCGAAAATTCCAAAACCGTCCGTGGAAACAGGGCTTACAAAGCCAATGTTCAAATAATTGATGGTGTTGTCATAGATATTAATATCCTGATACATATTCTGTATCGTTTTGGAAACAATTTGATTATTCTTCAATCCGGAAAGTCTGGTTGCAACAAGATCTTTACGTTCTTTTTTAGGGTCATTTTTTCCGTAAGTCTGAAAAATACTTTCGGTGATGAAGATTGGTAAAACAGCTTTCCCAGCTATCTCAGACGAATCATTGTATTTGAAAAGAATAGAATCCATTCCTTTGAAAGCTCTTTTTTTTGTGAAAGCGCTGTCAATATTATCCAGTCGGAAATCGATCTTTTCGTACGTTTTGTATTGGTAATCTTTGTGGAGCAGGAGCCCGTTGGATTTCTTTTTTTTCCAGACTTCCCGCATTATGGCGTAGGCTGGATTTTCCTTTTTGTTCTTATATTTTTTAACGCCTTGGATCACGACGTTTTCGATTTCGTTTTCTTTTTCCGTCTGCGAGAAAAGCAAACCGGTTACAAAAATCAGAAAAAAAGAGAGAATAAATTTTTTATCAAGCATCGATTTCATCAAGCATTAATCTATTAAAACAGAATTATTATTAAAATATTATTGTGGCAAAGAATTTATTTTCCTTTTTCGTAAAATATAACATTTACCGGACTGCAGACGGGGATAGATTTCTTAGTCGTAGTGAGTATTCCTGTTTTTTTATCGCGTGCAAAAATATTAATTTTATTGGTGTCTTGGTTAGCAATTAACACCAATTTGTTATTCGGACTGATGGCAAAATTTCTGGGATTTTTTCCCGTTGTTTTGATTTGTTGAATTTTCTCAACTCTTCCGTTTTTCAAAACTCTGAATGTGGTAATGTCATCGGCATCATCGCGGTTCGTGACGTAGGCAAATTGTTCATCATCGGAAAGGTGAATATCGGCCGCGCGAAATTTGAAATGGACTTTTCTGGATATTAGAGTTTCCTCTTGTACCAATTCGATTTTACCATCATTAAAACTTAAAACCGAAAGGTCGCCACTGAGTTCCTGTACGAGATAGATTAATTTTCCGCTTTTATCAAAAACCAAATGACGCGGACCAGATCCTTTTTTCGCTTCAAATTCATCAACTTTTTCCAGGGTTTGTTCTTTATCAGAATGATATTTAAAAACATAAATTTTGTCTAATCCCAAATCTGTCGCCAAAACATATTTTTGATCTGGCGAAAATTGAACCTGATGAATGTGAGATTTGTCCTGTCTTTCTTTCTTAAAACCTTTCCCTTCGAACTTGATAGTTTGGGAGACTTCGGACAATTTTCCATCATCAAGACGTTTGTAAACATTGATGCTACCGCCGGAATAGTTGGCAACAATTACATTTTTTTCATCGGAAATCAAGAAGCAAGGATCTTCACCTTGGGTTTTTCTTTCATCAATTTTTGTCAAAGTTCCTTTAGGTTCATCAATTGAAAAAGAAGTGATTGTACTTTTATCACCATTTTCGTTCACAGAAAAGAGAAATTTTTTGTCAGGACTTAGGCTTACAAAACTTGGGTTGATGACGTTTTCTGTCTGATAATTTAATTTGTATTCATAAGTGTCCTCATCGAAATCAAAAATATGAATACCGCCACTGTCGCACTTTTCACTATTGGTGTAAGTCCCTACGATAACGGTGTTTTGCGCTGATATATTAATCATAAAAAGCATTGAAAGGATAAAAAAGACCTTGATTTTCATTATGTTGAAGAACTATTTTTAAGGTTTTGATTCCAAAAAATCGTCCGAATGTATTACAATAAAAATTAAGCCAAAGGGATTTTATGATTAATTAACTTAATGATGCAGAGAAAAGTCAGAGAATTTGCTTTAATGGATTTGTAAAATTAATTTTGTAAAAATTCTAAAAGATGACGTGGACAGAAGTTCTGAAACCGATAAAAAAAAGTGATTATTTCAAAAACCTTTGGGAAAACGTGAAGATCGAATTCAATTCCAGCCAATGTTTTCCGCCAAAGAATGAAATTTTTCGCGCTTTGGAACTCACGGAATTTGATGATGTGAAAGTCGTAATCATCGGGCAAGATCCTTATCATAATGATGGGCAAGCCAACGGACTATGTTTCTCGGTTTCCGAAAATGTAAAAGCGCCACCATCGCTCAAAAATATTTTCATCGAGTTAAAAGATGATGTCGGCGTTGATAGAAAAAACAACGATTTGCAGGATTGGGCAAAACAAGGCGTTCTACTTCTCAATGCAACTTTGACAGTAAAAGCGCACGAGCCAAATTCTCACAAAAATCTTGGTTGGGAAACATTTACTGATTTCATTATCAAAGAAATCTCGGATAAGAAAGAAAATGTCGTTTTTGTACTTTGGGGTGCATTTGCACAGAAAAAAGCTTTACTAATTAATCAAAACAAACATCACATCATTCAGTCTGCACATCCATCGCCGTTTTCTGTTTACAGAGGATTTTTCGGAAGCAAACCTTTTTCTAAAATAAACAATTACTTATTTGAAAAAGAAAAAAATCCGATTGTTTGGGGATGAGAGTTCTGTGGTGCTGAAATTGAAACGCAAAGATTTATTTTGAAACTGTAAAAGTTTAAGACTACAAAGACAGATAAATCTGTAGTGATGAAGCGTGTGGTTCTCTTCATTTTAGAATTCGATGCTTCATCAAATCAATTTATTGATTCTTCTTTGCTATCTTAAATCATCGAAAATTAAATAAATCTTTGTGATAATTTTTCTTCAATAATAAAAATTATTCTTTCTCATATTTCAAGGTCACAACTGTTGGTTCTTCTTTTCCGCCAGGTTGCGGTTTCAGTTGTTGCCAAGTGATTTTGTAACCGGAAACTGTGACAGATCTTGTGATGTTTTTGTCTTCCAGATTTTGATTGGAAATTTTGAAATTCGTTTTTTGATTGCCGTTGGTTGCATCAATATTTACGATTGCAATGCCTTCCCAAACGCAGGTTACATCTACCGGACAACGGCTGTCTTCCACAATTTCTTTGAATTCTAAACTGATTTTGGAATTCGGAATAGTGATTTTTTTATTGATTTCGATACTTATGGTTTTGCTATCAGAAGTCTGAGTGTGAGTTTGAGATTGCGTTTTGCAATTGCTCATCAACAGCAAAAGTGGAAGCAGGAAAAGTGTTTTGTAATTCATCATTTTTGTTTTTAAAAGAAAATATAATAGCCAACCACCAAAAACATTGCCAGCCCAACCATAAAACTGAAACCCGTTCCATAAACGAATCCGATGAAAGCCCCTTTCATAGAGTTGAACGCTTTTTTTCTATCGCTGATGTCGTGTAGTAATTCGCCAACAAAAACTCCAATTAGCATTCCAAAGAAAAATCCAAATGGAGGAAAGAAAAATAATCCTAATATAGTTCCGATGAATGAGCCAATGCTTCCGTAGCGCGTTCCTCCGTATTTTTTGTTTGTTTTTGCAGGAATCACGTAATTGAGAACTGTAGAAACGATTGTCAAGAGCGCAAAAACCCAGACGTACATCATTGGCATTTCGTTTTCGGTCCCGAATTTGAAAATCAAAAGTCCGCAAATGCTGAGCAAAAGTCCAGGCAAAACGGGCAGAAAAGTTCCTAACATTCCAATGAAAAGTAAGGCTAGCGAGACAATATTTATTAATGTCGAATCCATTGTTCAAATTTATTTTAAAAATACAATATTCAAACTAATGCCAAAAGATTTTTTTTATACTTAAATTTGTGAAATAATTCCTCTCAATGAAAAACGAACTCATAGATTACAAAGATTTTCTTCAACGGATCAGTGACGAAATTCATTTCTTCTGTAAAGATTTTTTCCCTGACGAATTTGTCTTGACTTTTCAGATTGCAATAAAGTTTATTTTTCTGTTTTTCCTTATATATGCCGTTGCTTTTATTCTGAAAAATGGAATTAATCTTACATTCAGATTCTTTTTTGATAAAGAGAAATATCCTGTAATGAAGTCCGTTTAC
Organism: Epilithonimonas xixisoli; assembly: GCF_004365655.1. Taxonomy (GTDB): domain Bacteria; phylum Bacteroidota; class Bacteroidia; order Flavobacteriales; family Weeksellaceae; genus Epilithonimonas; species Epilithonimonas xixisoli. The sequence continues at coordinate 545,858 of NZ_SOEO01000001.1, forward strand.
AAAGCCAAAGTGACCAATTCTGTAGCCAATATTTTGGCGCTGGGTTTTGGTAGTTTTGCGTATGTGTCTGTTTTTTACAGACATCCTCAGAGTAAGATTTTTCTTGAGAGGTTAATAGGGATTTTACTAGTCTTCGTGATTGCCAATATGGCATTTCGTTTTATCAAAGTTTTACAGAATTATTATCTGATTCAGAAGGATTATTATAAAATTATTGCCATCAATTCTATTTCGCAAACGGTTAAGATTTTTGGTATTTTTATTTTTACAGTGATTGCTATCTGTGTTTTGCTTGGCATTAGTGGAACTACGGTTTTAGGAAGTCTTGGAGCGATTACGGCTGTAATTGTTTTGGTTTTTCGAGATACAATTTTGGGTTTTGTGACTGGGATTCACGTCGCCACTTCTAAGAATTTGAAAGTGGGAGATTGGGTTGCGATTCCGAAATATTCTATCGAAGGTAACATTGAAGATATTGATTTATTAACAACCAAAATCAGAAATTTTGACAAAACATTATCAACGATTCCGACTTATGATTTGCTGACAACTGAGATCAAAAATATGCAGGTAATGTCCGAAACCAACACGAGAAGAATCAAAAAATCGATTGTTTTTAACATCAAATCTTTTAAATTTCTTGATGAGGAATTATTTGGAGAGTTGTTGAAAATCAATTTGATTCACGATTATCTTGTGGAGAAAAAGAAAGAAATAGACCAAGAGAAGGCAAATCTTATCAATGCAGACGAGATCATCAACGGACAGCAACTTACGAACATCGGAACCTTCCGAAAATATGCCATGAGCTATCTGAAAAATAATCCCAATATAGATCAAAACGGCGCGATGATGGTGCGACAAATGGAAATCACGCCACAAGGAATGCCTTTGGAAATCTACTGTTTTGCCAACGATTCCAAATGGGAACATTTTGAACAAATTCAGGCAGATATTTTTGATCATCTTTTGGTCGCTTCCAAAGAATTTGATTTGGAAATAATGCAGGTTCATAAAATTTAAAATCATTTATCATTCATCATTTATCAATTATAAAAAATATGACAAAATTAAGTGTCAATATCAATAAAATCGCAACGCTCAGAAACGCTCGAGGTGGTGATGTTCCAAGTGTAACTCAAGTGGCTTTGGATTTAGAAAGATTCGGCGCGCAGGGAATTACAATCCATCCACGACCGGACGAAAGACACATCACAAGAAAGGATGTTTACGATTTGAAACCTTTGGTAAAAACGGAATTTAATATTGAGGGAAATCCTCACAGACCTTTTATCGATATGGTTTTGGAAGTAAAACCTGAGCAAGTGACTTTGGTTCCCGATGCTGATGATGCGATTACTTCCAACGCTGGCTGGGATTGCGAAAAGAATCTTGACTTCCTAAAATCGGTCATTTCTGAATTTAAAAATGCGGGGATTAGAACTTCTATTTTCCTTGACCCAAATCCCGAAATGGTGAAATTTGCCTCCGAAACAGGCGCAGATAGAATCGAACTTTACACGGAAGCTTACGCTAAACATTATCTTCAAAACAAAGAATTTGCGGTAGAATCTTATTTTAAAACCGCTGTTGTCGCGAGTGAATATGGCTTGGGAATCAATGCAGGACACGATTTGAGTTTAGAAAATCTAAAATATTTCGCAGACAACATCCCGAATCTTTTGGAAGTTTCCATCGGTCACGCTTTGATTTCTGAGGCTTTGTATTTGGGATTGGAAAATACGGTTCAGGCTTATTTGAAACGTTTAGCTAAATGGTAATTATATTTTATTATTAATGGAAATTTTACACTCAAAAATATACGGAGAAGAGAGAACAGAAACGCCACTTTTGGTTTTTCACGGATTGTTCGGAATGTTGGATAACTGGGGAAGTTTTGGAAAAGAATTTGGAGATTTGATGCCGACTCACATCTTAGATTTGAGAAATCACGGTAGAAGTTTTCATTCAGATTCTATGTCGCACGACGATTTGGCTCAAGATATTGTCAATTATATGGACGCTCACAACATCCAAAAAGCCAATGTTTTAGGTCATTCTTTAGGAGGAAAAGCCGTGATGCAATTTGCCATCAATTTTCCGGAAAGATTAGAAAAACTCATTGTTGTAGACATTACGCCAAAAGCCTATCCGCCACATCATCAGGGGATTATCAAAGCTTTACAAAGTGTAGATTTCTCAACTGTAGAATCTCGGCAAGATGTAGAAGCTGTTTTGGGAGAGTACATTCACGAGAAATTTGTGATTCAGTTTTTGATGAAGAACTTGTACTGGACAGACGATAAAAAGCTAGCTTGGAGATTCAATCTGAAAACGTTGGCGGAGAAATATACAGAGTTTGTATCAAACGCAATTAGATTCGGTGTTTTCAAAGGTCCAACTTTGTTCATTGGAGGTGCAAATTCCAATTATATTTTGCCTCAAGACGAATTGCTCATCAGACAACAATTCCCAGATTCGAAAATCATCAAAATCAAAAATGCAGAACATTGGGTTCAAGCGAATAATCCAGTTGATTTTGGTATCGCTGTGAAAGAATTCTTGCAGGGTTAGTTTTCAAGTTTTATCTTTGAGACTTATGATTAGACATCAACAACTTATCTACAAATTGATACTTGGTTTTTCTGCCATCGTCAATCTTTTTCTTTTAGGACTTCTGTTTTTCGTGCTTCGGGATTCACTTTCTGGGAGAGGAAATTGGTTTCTAATTTTGGAAGGCAAAAGCTTGTGGTATTTTGTTGGTATAGTTTTAATATTTTCAATTTTGAACGCTGTTTTCATCATTCAGCTTTTCAAAAAAACGTCCGACATCGGTCATCAAACCTCTGACATAGAATGATTTTAGTTACTGGCGCAACAGGAATTTTGGGACGAGTAATCGTTCTCGAGCTTTTGAAAAAAGGAAAGAAAGTCCGCGCGACCAAAAGAAAATCCAGCAACCTGAAAGATGTTTTAGAATCTTACCGATTTTATACAGACCAGCCTGATTTTTATTTCAACCAAATCGAATGGATGGATGTAGATTTCGAAGATTCGGAATCAATCGAGAATGTTTTGAAAGGTGTGGAGGAAGTCTATCATTGCTCTGCCAAAGTCAGTTTCAATCCAAAAGATGAGAAGGAATTGTACCGAAATAATTCTGAAGTTACTGAGAAATTACTTTTTGCCATCGATTCCAATCAAGTCAAAAAGTTTCTTTTCGTAAGTTCCATTGCAGTTTTGGATGGTTATAATGAGAAAGGTGAAATGGATGAAAATTCTGATTTCAACGAAAAACTTCACCATTCGGATTATGCGATTTCCAAATATGTTTCAGAAATGGAAGTTTGGCGCGCGCAATACGAAGGTCTTAATACTGTCATCATCAATCCAGGTTTAATCATCGGTTCCGGAAATTGGAATCACAGCAGTGGAAAATTGTTCAAAGAATTGTCAAACGGTTTTACATTTCCCGGTTCTACGGCTTATGTGGATGTGCGAGATGTTGCGAATATTGCGATTGAATTAATGGAAAAATCAATTTTCGGACAACGTTTTATTGTGACTTCTGAAAATATTAAATACAAAACGATTTCTGATAAAGTCAGAAAAGCCTTTGGAAAATCGCCTGCGAAAATCATCCCGAATTCGATTCTTGATATTTTACCGATATTCTCAGTTCTGTTTGGTTGGTTGATTCCAATTCTGAAATTAGCGAACAAAACCAACGTAGAAACCATCAAATCCGATTCGAAAATTACCAATCAAAAAATTCGTGAAACTTTGAATTACGAATTCATTCCCATCGATGAAAGTGTGGATTTTCATCTGAAAAACTACCTTTCAGATAGGAAATGATATTTTCTATCGTTATGTTAAGCTTTGTTTAATTATCTCAAAAGTCGTATTTTTACGCAACATATTTTAATAAAATCTAATCTTAAGTCTTATAATGAATACACAACAATTCGTAAACCGCCACATCAGTCTCAACGAAGCTGATAAAGCGGAAATGCTGAATAAAGTAGGAGCAAAAAGTATAGAAGAATTAATCTCACAAACCATTCCTGATTCCATCAGGTTAGAAAAAGATCTCAACATCTCAGAGCCGCTTTCGGAGTACGAAATGTTATTGCATTCTAAAGATTTGGCTTCTAAGAACCAAAGTTTTGACAACTATATTGGGTTTGGATATCACAATACGATTTTGCCTTCGCCAATCCAGAGAAACATTCTGGAAAATCCAAGCTGGTACACCGCTTACACACCTTACCAGGCAGAGATTGCGCAGGGAAGATTGGAAGCTTTGCTCAATTTCCAAACAGTCGTTTCGGATTTGACTGGATTTCCTTTAGCAAACGCTTCATTGCTTGACGAATCTACGGCTGCTGCAGAAGCAATGCATATGTTCTTCAACAACAGAACGAAAGACCAAAAGAAAAATAATGCTTCGAAGTTTTTCATTTCAGATTTGGTTTTGCCACAAACGATTTCTGTTCTTAAGACAAAGGCAGAAGGTCTTGGAATCGATGTAATTGTTGGGAATCACATCAATCACCAGTTCAATGATTCTTACTACGGCGTTTTGTTGCAATATCCTGGGAAAAACGGAATCGTTTTAGACTATACAGAAAATATTACTTATTACAAAGAATTCAACCTGCAAGTGGTTGTAGCTTGCGATCCGATGGCTTTGGTAAAGCTAAAATCTCCTGCTGATATGGGCGCAGATTGTGCGGTCGGAACTTCTCAAAGATTCGGGATTCCGATGGGTTACGGTGGTCCTCATGCAGCGTTCTTCACTTGCAAGGAAGATTATAAAAGAGATATTCCGGGAAGAATCATTGGTGTTTCTCAAGATATGTACGGCAAACGTGCGTTGAGAATGGCGCTTCAAACCAGAGAGCAGCACATCAAAAGAGAAAGAGCAACATCCAATATCTGTACAGCTCAGGTTTTATTGGCGGTGATGGCTGGAATGTACGCGGTTTATCACGGACCAAAAGGTTTGGAATTTATCGCCGATCAAATCCATTACAAAACCAATGCTCTAGGCGATGCGTTGAAAGTTTTGGATTATGACATCGTGGACGAGCCTGTTTTTGATACGGTGAAATTCAGATTGCACGAGGAGGAAAAATCTTCTTTGAGAATGAAAATGAGAGATCAGAAAATCAATCTTAATTATTTTTCTCAAGGCATCGTGAGTATTTCATTAAACGAAACTACAACTGTTGACAAACTAAACCAATTGATCGAAGCTTTTGCCCAGTTCAAAGGGAAACAAGGTTATAAAGTATCATTAAAAGAAGAATATTCTATTCCTGCAGAATTATTGAGAGAAGATAAAATATTAGAAGAAGAAGTTTTCAACAAATACCATACAGAGACAGAATTGATGCGTTACATCAAACGTCTGGAAAGAAAAGATCTGTCTTTGACACATTCTATGATTTCTCTTGGATCTTGTACAATGAAATTGAATGCTGCAACTCAAATGATCCCGCTATCTTGGGGCGAGTGGGGAAGTGTTCATCCATTTGTACCAACGGAGCAAGCAGGCGGTTACCAGGAAATGATCAAAGAATTGGAGAAAGATTTAGCAGAAATCACTGGTTTCGCTGGAACTTCTCTTCAACCAAATTCTGGTGCGCAAGGCGAATATGCTGGACTAATGGTCATCAGAGAATATCACAAAAACAGAGGCGAAGGCCATAGAAATATCGTTTTGATTCCTCAATCTGCACACGGAACCAATCCGGCTTCCGCAGCAATGGCTGGTATGAAAATCGTAGTTGTGAAGAATCTTGAAAACGGCGAAATTGATTTTGAAGATTTCAAAGCGAAAACTGAGTTGCATTCTGAGAACTTGTCTTGTGTGATGATCACTTATCCTTCGACTTACGGATTCTTCGATGCTAATATCAAAGAAATAACAAAACTAACGCACGATCACGGCGGACAAGTCTATATGGACGGTGCGAATATGAATGCGCAGGTTGGATTCACAAGTCCGGGGAATATCGGGGCAGATGTTTGTCACCTGAATCTTCACAAGACTTTTGCTATTCCTCACGGTGGCGGAGGTCCTGGTGTTGGTCCAATCTGTGTGGCGGAGCATTTGGTTCCATTCTTACCAACCAACGCGAATATCCAAATCGGTGGAAAAGAAGCCATCGAAGGGATTTCTGCAGCGCCTTATGGTTCTGGATTGATTTTGAATATTTCTTACGCTTACATCAAAATGTTGGGAACTTCAGGTTTGAAAAAAGCAACGGAGCACGCCATCCTTAATGCTAATTATTTGAAAGAAATCTTAGCTGAGCATTTCCCAATCCTTTATGCAAATGACAAAGGTAGAGTAGCACACGAATGTATCGTAGATTTCCGTCAGTTCAAATCTTTGGGAATTGAAGTGGCAGATGTGGCGAAACGACTAATGGATTACGGTTTCCACGCGCCAACAGTGAGTTTCCCAGTTGCTGGAACATTAATGATAGAACCAACCGAGTCTGAAAACAAAGACGAAATTGATAGATTTGCGGAAGCATTGATCAGCATCAAAAAAGAAATCGATGAGATTGCAAACGGCGATGCAGACAGAGAAAACAATGTTTTGAAAAACGCACCTCACACCGAGCAATTGGTGATCTCGGATTCTTGGGACAAACCTTATGGCAGAGAGAAAGCTGCTTATCCATTGGATTGGGTGAGAACTCATAAGTTCTTTGCAACAGTTGCAAGAATTGATGAAGCTTATGGCGACAGAAATCTAGTTTGTACTTGTGAGCCGATAGAAGCTTATATGTAAATCAATTATAAGTGATTAATTATGAATGATAAATGATTTTGTGATTCATTAATTTATATAAAAGAAACCTCTCAAGTGATTGAGAGGTTTTTTTGGTTTAGGACAATATAGATTTGGAAAATTTCAACGCAATTAAAGTTATTCATAATTTTTTATTGTTGCTAATAACTCGCTTTTGAAGTTATAAATTTCGTCCAAAGAAGCAATTAGTTTTTTCTCTCCGTTATCTTTTCCGTTGTTAAAAAGTTCAATATATTTATTGGATGAGTTAAAATGTAAACGACAAATTGGTTTACGATTGTTGTCATCTAATAAAATACCAAAATAAGATTGAGTATCTCTAAATGCAATTCTTGAAGCTGGTAAAATTTCTCTTAAAATCGCTTTTATAATTTGAGAACCTTCCATTTCTTCGTCTGTTGTGATGAATTTTGGAGTTTCAGTATTTTCGTCGATTGGTTCTATTTTTTCAGCCGTTTTGGAAGGAAGCGTTTCATTAATATTCAGTGCGTTTTTCAATCTGAAATTGATTGATTCATTTATTGAATTTGAAAATGCTTTTCTAGTGTATTCTTTGAACGTTACTAATCTTGAAGCCGTCAAAAGTTTGTCGAAAAATCGATTTACTAAAAGTCGAACGATTTCATCAGAAGGATTTTGAAGTTCTTTTTCAAATTCATTTCTGATTGCTTTTATGTATTTTAAAGATTCTGCTGAATCCAAAATCTGCTCTAAATTATAACCGTTTTTAGAAAATTTTTCTAATATTTTCAAACTCGAATCTTTTAAGTTTGATAAATCCAAAGTGAAAAATGGTTTCTCGTCCATGATGTTTGGTTTTTCCAGATCTGCGTAGAAATTGTATTGATGACCGTTTGTCAAAACACCAAAACGGGATTTAGAAACGTGGTAATATCTGTGAAGTTGAGAATTGTGAGCGTCAACTTTTTCTTTCCAATGCTTACATTCAATGATTAAAATTGGTTCGCCATCTCTTTTGATGACGTAGTCAATTTTTTCGCCTTTTTTTGTTCCAATATCACAAATAAATTCCGGAATTACCTCTGTTGGATTAAAAATGTCATATCCTAAAATTTGAATAAATGGCATAACGAAAGCATTCTTAGTTGCTTCTTCGGTATTAATTTGGTCTTTTAAAGAGTCAACTCTTTGATGCAATTGTTCTAATTTTAATTTTAAATCTGATTCCATAGTTTTTGTTTTTCTATAATAATTTGTTTTATTAATAATTTGAAATTATTTTGAAAAATTAATTGGTGATAAGTTCTCAAATTAATTCACTTTGTTGTTAAATCTATTTAGTGAGTTTAACAAAACTATCATTAATAGAATTTACTTTTTTACGGTTTTCCTTACTTTGATGAAATATTTCAAATCAAGTATCACTTACAACAAGAAAACCCCACGTGAGTGTGAGGTTTATTAAATATTGTAACGTGAATTTTTTTACTAAAACTGTTTCGGTTTCATCTTCCTCTCCGCAGATTCTGCGATTTCCAAAATCCTTTTCTGTCTGGTTTCAGGCCGTTTCGCACTGATAATCCAGTAAAGCATCATTTTCTTGATAGATTTGCTGAGGCTTTGGAAAAACTCTAGGGCGTTTGGTCTTGAGGAAAGTTCAAGCAATAGATCTTCGGGGACGGTAAGTTCCTCTACGCTATCCAGGATTTCCCACGAACCGTTTTCCTTGGCGATGTTGATACAGTCTAATCCGGCTGGGGACATTCGGTTTTCGGCGGTGAGTTTTTCGATTTTTTGTTTGTTGATTTTGGACCAAGTGCTTTTTGGTTTTCGTTTGCAGAAGTATTGGATTGAGGATTCGTCGTCCAGTTTTTTCTTGAGACTGTCGATCCAACCAAAACAGAGCGCTTCGTCCACAGCATCGCTCCAGCTGACAGATGCTTTACCGGATTTCTTGTTGTATTGAACCAGCCAAATTCCATTGTCGCGCGTGTGATTTTCTATGAGCCAATTGCGCCATTGCTCTGGCGTTTCTGGGTAGAAAGTTTCTTGGATTTTGGTGGGTTTGGAAGTCATTGGTGATGGAAATTAATGCGTTGCCGATTTTGAAAACAAATTAATGACCAAAACGCCGACGATGATGATTGCTATTCCCAAGATGGCTGGCAAATCCAGTTTCTGTTTGAAAAATAAAACGGAAACCAAAGCCGTCAAAACAATGCCCAATCCTGCCCAGATCGCATAAGCCACGCCCAATGGAATCTCCTTGATGGCGTGGGAGAAGAAATAGAAACAGCCTGTAAATGCGACAACGGTGAGCAAACTTGGCCATAGTCTGGTAAAGTTCTCGGATCTTGCCAAACTGCTCGTCCCAAGGACTTCTAAACAGATGGCTAATCCTAAAAATAAGTATTTCATAATCTGTTAATTAATAAATGTGTCTTCCAAGTAGATTTCCAAATCGGTATTTCTGTGTCCCAACAATTCTTCCAAATCCGATGAAACAACATTGTACTCATCATTCCTGATAATAGAAGCCAATAATGTTAAATACCAAATGTCCATTTCGCCGACGCCATACTCTTTCAGTTTCTTTTCATAATCTTTTGGGGCAGGGCTTTCATAGGCTACTTTTTCCCCTGAAAATTCAGAAAGTAATTCTGCAATCTCCGCAAAAGAGTAGGATAGAGCACCTGTTAATTTGTAGATTTTGTAGATGTGACCATCGTCAGCCAAGACATTGGCAATCGCTTTTCCCATTTCGTCGCGTGTGGCAAAAGATGCTTTTCCGTTCTCGGCTGGGAAAGAGATTCCAGTGTTCACGACATCATAACCAATGAAGAATGGAAGCGTTTCTGAGTACAATCCGTTTTGAAAAATGGTGTAAGGTAAACCGCTGTTTATAATGTAATTTTCAGTCGTGCTGTAAGCGTCTGTCAAAGGACCTAGTTTGGATTCCGAAACGTTTTCATTTCGTGCGCCACTGGTGTAGTATATTTGTGAAACCCCCGCATCTTTGGCAGAATCTATCACGTTTTTGTGTTCTGTCAGAGCATCTTCACTACTTCCACTTATTAATAATAATTTTGAAATACCATCAACTGCTTTTTCAATCGAGGTTTTGTCTGCATAATCGCCAATTCGAACTTCGATTCCTTTTGCTTTTAATGCTTTTCCTTTTTCCGTATTTCTTACCAATGCGACTATTTTATCAGCGGATATTTTTGTTAAAAGATGATTGATGACTGCAGTTCCCAAATGTCCTGATGCGCCTGTAATTAAAATCATAACTCATTAAATTTATGATGCAAAGAAACTGGATAATTAAACTGAATTTTTTGACAAAAGTCAAATTAAATTTACTTCTTTCGTATGCGACTGAGCGTCTCCTGCGTGATGCCAAGATATGATGCAATGTGACCCAATGAAATACGTTGCGAAACTTCTGGTTCCTCTTTCAGTAAGGTTTGGTAGCGTTGTTCAGCCGATTGTGTATGCAAAGACATTATGCGTTCTTCCATAATTTTACAATATTCCTCCGCCATTATTCTGCCAATAGTTTCCATTTGGTGGTATTTTTTATAAAGCTCGTTGAGGTCGTCGGACGTGATGTAATAAATGTTGGATTGCTCCAAAAACTGAATGTTTTCAAAGGAGGGAAGTTTGTAGAACAAAGACAATATAGAACCCAAAATGATGTTTTCAAAACCAAACCAAGCATTGACTTCTTTGTCATCTTTAATGAAAAAAGAACGTACCAATCCTGTCTCAATGATGAACAAACTGGAAACAATTTGGCCTTGCTTCAGGAAAAAATCACCTTTTTGTTTTATTTGGGATTTGATTCTTTTAGATAATTCTTCCTCGATTTCTGGATTTAAATTTCCGTATTCCTTGAATTTTTTAATTAATGGATTCATATCGCGTGAAGACAATGTAACTTCAAAGATAGCTAAATCAGGATTTACATTAATTGAAAACTCAAATCATTAATAAGAAAAACAAAAATTATTTAGTTTGATGCAAAACCAAATATTCCCAAGGTTCCATCGTGATGATGAAGGTTTCGGAAACCGTTTTTTCTTCGTCGGTAAAAAGATTTTTATAAATTCCCTTATCAAATGACGTATCAAATTGAACCATTATCAATTCTTTGCTGAGGTTGACAAATGCTAAAACTTTGTCGCCGTTTTTTTCTCGGACAAAGGAAATCACTTGGTCCATTCGGTCATTCATAATTCTCACCATTTCTCCGCCCCAATCGCCGTTCCAGAGCGCTTGGTTTTGATGTTTTAATGAAAAAAGAGTGGTATAGAGTTTTTCGAATTTGTGAGGTGTCCAGTCAATCGGGTCTTTTTCAAAAAACTCCAAAGAGCGGTCGAGTCCGGCTTCTTGTCCACTGTAAACCAACGGAATTCCGTCCATTAAAAAGGTAAAAACTGTGGTCGCTTCCAACGCTTCTCCAAAATTATCATATTGATTGCCTTCCCAGGAATTCTTGTCGTGATTGTCGATGAAGTTCATTCGGATTCCGGCTTTTGGGAAAATGGAAACGTGCTCGGCAATGTAAGCTTCGGTAAGGGTTTTCACGCTAAGGTCATTCTGAACAATCTGATGCAGAATATTCCAAAGTGTCCAGTTGTACGTGGAATCAAATGCCTTGCGGTGAAGTTCCTTGTCTTCGGCTTCTGCGAGCATAAAAATCGGTTTGATTTTGTCAAGTTCTGCTCGTATATTTTCCCAGAAATCAATCGGAACAAAACTCGCAATGTCGCAACGGAAGCCATCAATATTATATTCTTTGACCCAATATTTCATTGCGTCGGTCATATATTTTCTGAGTTCCGGTTCTTTGTAATTTAATTCGATAATATCATCATAATCGCGCCAGCGCGTGGATTGGAAGGTTCCTTTTCTGGATTTCATATACCATTCAGGATGTTCCGTCACCAGATGATTGTCCCAACTCGTATGATTCGCAACCCAATCCAAAATCACGTACATTCCTTGACTGTGAATCGCCTCCACCAAACTTCGAAAATCGTCTTCTGTCCCAAACTCCGCATTGATTCCCAAATAATCTTTTACGGAATAATAACTTCCCAAACTACCTTTCCGATGCAATTCTCCAATCGGATTGATGGGCATCAACCAAATGATATCAATTCCCATTTTCTTGAGTCGCGGAAGTTGTTTTTCGATGGCCTGAAAATTACCTTCTTCGGAAAACTGACGGATATTCAATTCGTAAAGCGTTGCATTTTTCACCCAATCGGGCGTGGAAAGTTCTACGTATTTCTTTGGCTGGTAATTGTTTTCAGGCTGATTTTCCATAGATGTCATTAATCAAATTAAAAAAATATTGCAACGAATATCATACCCAACGGTTTATCATTATTAAATATGACATTAATTGATTTGAATATCTGATTTAATTAATGAAATCTTAATCATATCAACACTTCATTAAATATTTTTATTAATAAAATTTCCCTTGAGATTGCACAAAGGTTTGATGTTTGCAAGGAATAAACGAGTTGCAGAGATTTCTGCTTTCTTTATTAACATTCAAAAAATAAAAATTTATGATTCCAAAAAAAATACATTATTGTTGGTTTGGCGGACAAGCGAAAACCGAATTGGCAGAACATTGCATCGCCACTTGGAAAAAAGTACATCCGGATTTTGAAATTGTGGAATGGAACGAAAGCAATGCGCCTCTGGAAGACAACAACTATGTGAAAGAAGCTTTTGCCCAGAAAAAATGGGCGTTTGTTTCAGATTACGTTCGTTCGAAAGTAATGCTGGACCACGGTGGAATCTATATGGACACGGATATGGAACTGAAACTTCCGCTGGATGAATTTCTGGATGAGAAGGCCGTTTGCGGTTTCGAAGTGAAAGGTGTTCCTTATTCCGCATTTTGGATGGCTGAGCCGGATCATCAACTTTCTAAGGATTTTGTAGATTATTACAACAAACAAGATGGTTTTGTAGAGCGCATCAACACGGATATTTTTTCCGAAATGCTCGAAAAGGAATATGGCGCAGACCGATACAGCGACACGATTCAAAAACTGAAACACGATGTGACACTTTATCCATCAATTTACTTCTCTCAGGACTTACCGAAAAATTATGTGAGCCATCACTTCAGCGGATCTTGGTTTGGCGGTGACGAGGAAAGTACACACAAAAAAATGGTAAATACCTACGGACTTTTGGAACAATTGGTCAATCAGCCCGATGCGAAAAAAGCGGTGGAAAGTATCATCAATGAACATAAAATCATCGATGTGAATTCTATCTTGGATTTGATTCCGCAAGAACAGATTGAAGCCTATTTGAAAGCTTAATAATTTTAAATCTCTACTGATTCATTTGATTGGTAGAGATTTTTTTATGAGATCAAATTTCCTATTCCAAACCAATTACTCCTGCTGAATCCATTCGTATTTTCCGTTTTTCAAGTAGATGACGCCACCGCCACAAGATTCGGCTTGATGGATGAAAATCCCGTCGTTCGGAAGTTTGATTTTGTCTGATTCTTTCACTTGGTCTTCGGTAAGGATTTCTCCATCGTCGCTGACGTTATTATAATAAATTTCGTTCTTCGAAGCAACTTCGAAGATGCCAACCCAATCGATGTCATCAATTCCTTGATTTGCAATATCTTTTCCCATTCCAAGGTAATCCACTTTTTTGTTGCCGAATAGAATTTCCAATCCGTATTTCTGGTTCTCAATATTCTGAACGATATTCACAACATCTTTCAATCCATCGCCATCCAAATCTAAAGAAATAGAATTTGGCTTGTGCTTTTTTGAAATGATAATTTTGTCGTTTACTTCTGGAGTTGGTTTTGGATTTGAAATTTGAAGCGTGTCTTTCGCAGGTTCAACAGATTTGTCAATGAGAACTTCCTGAGTCTTTTCTTTTAGACAACTGAGAATCATTAAGGTTGAAATGAAAAGTGTGGTTATCGGTTTTGTCATCGGTTTTTGTTTTAAATTAATTTCTGGTTGGCTTGAACTTTATCATTTTTATTTTTGATTATCTTGATTTCATTAAAATTAATAAATCGAATCACTTTTTGTGTTTTATTTTGATAATCAAAAAGATATAGAATAACAGTATAACAGCAATCGAAGTGTAGGTTACCAAGTGATTTCTGCCATTATCACCAAAAAAATAGATGACGAGAAAAACCAAAATAAGAGGTAAAACCAGCAACAGTTTTGAAAGGTACATTTCACTTTCGTTCTTCAAAGCTTTGTGATGTTCACTTTCGAGATTTAATTTGTCAGGGAAGTTTTCTTCGATAAATTTTTTAATTTTTTCAATATTTTGAGCATTCAATTCTCTTGGTCTGATGATGAATTTGCTTGTCAGAATCAAAAAAAAATTATCTTGAAAAACAAAAGAATTAATGTCATTGACGCGAAATGTTTTCAGGAATTGTTTCGGATTCAAAGCGTAGGATTTGTAGTCATTATCTTCTGTGTGAAGGCATTTTAATCGGAAAGAATCCAAATAAAAAACTTCGAAGGCATCATCTTTCTGATAATTTTTAATGCTTTCTAAACTTGATTCATAGAAAAACAATGGCGAGAAAAGTATGGATGTGGCGAGGATTTCTACAAATTCAATTTCAGGTATTTGTGAAATTAAAATAATCGAAACGATATAAATTATGATTAAAATTGAAAACTTTGTTCTGAATTTTTTATCGAGAAATATTAGAACAAAAATCAAAATGATGGCGATCGCATTTCGCCAATTCAAAAATAAACTCAGCAATCCCAAAATCAGAAAAACACCATTGAAAAGCAAAAGCACCAACTCGTTCTTTTTGCCAAAATTTTTGATGGTGATGCTAATGTTTTCCTGATTCATAGTTTGTTCTGAAAATTAGAATAAAAAATTAATCCGTGTAATAATCAGATAAAAACCGTGCATTTTCGGGAATTATCGTGACCATTGGAAATTTATCACCTTCCTCTCTTATTTTCTCGTTGACAGTTTTTGGACTTGCTACGAATGAAACTTGTTTGCGCCAAACCACAATATTTTCGGTGAAAGCCAAAGGCAGTTTTTTGGCAAATTCGTTAGGTTTTATAAAATCTGGACGGAACAAAATCGCTATTTCCTTGTCCATCGCAGTTTGTGGATTTTCCGTTGCGATGTCGATTTTCTCAGCAATTCTATCGATGAAGTTTTCGTCGTGGCGGTTTTCATCGCTGGTGTAGATGCTGTAGAAAACGTTTTCCGTTGCATTTCCGACAATAATTTTTGCGATGGAAATTGGAGCAATACTGGTGGTCGCCAATAATTTTTTCTTCGTCGAATCTGCAATTATTTTGACAAGTCCAAAGCACAGAAGCGCGACTGCAACGATAAGCATTGTCATTCCAATGGTTTCCGTCAAGTCGCTGATGAAAGCCATTGCGACAAACATCAAAAGTCCGATTCCGATGACCAAGGGAAGATAAATAATTTTGTTGTGCCCAAAAGAGGAAACGCCGATATATTTGTTGATAATCGCGGAATCAGTTTCAAGTTTTTTTAGTTTTTCAATGTTCATTTCTTTGAGTTTTTAGTGATTTGTTTATGAATTTGATTACAGTCTGTCATAAATGCAGTAACAAAACCCAATCCAAAATTTCCTCATCTATTAATTTTTCTCATCCTTCAACCCAATATAAAGTCGATACTTACAAGCAAATTGTTCAATGCCACTCAAAAAAATACTGACTTTCCCATTCGTCCATTCGATATGACCTAAATCGAGGTTGTCGTATTTTTCCAGTTCGATGGATGTTGGTTCTCCTAGCAGATCTGTCAATTTTACTTTTAGTTCTAAGAATTTTTGATAACCATTATTTTCGGCACCTAAGAATTCGTCGGTTTTGGAAAATGGTTTTCTGCTGTCGATGTCCAGCCATTTCATTACGCCAACGTACGAATCAAAACCGTCCAGAATCTTGTGTTTTCCCAAAAACCAGTTGGTTCTGTCGCCACTGTCTTTTCTGTCTTCGGCGTATTTATCCAGCTCGGAGTAAGGCGTGAGCCAAGGAATGAAAACCTGAGCGTCCTCAAACAAAAGTCCAGTTTGCAGGTTTTCCCAGATTTGTTGGCGTTTGATTTCTTTGTCGGTGGAATAGGGAAATATGAAATTAGGATTCATTAGTTGCGTCTTTTTCTTCATATAAATAAGACAAACAAAATTCACAATCGCCAGCGGAATCCAAAACGGCGATGCAAATATGATCGAAAAGATGAACAATGGAATGATGCCTTTCAATCCAGCAGTGACAACATCGTCACTTGGCAAACGCATCCCAATCGAAGTGAAAATACACACCACCAACATTCCTAAAAGACTTAACAAAATTGCAATTCCCGCCAATTTCCATTTGCTGAAAATTTGATTTTCATCGTTGTCTAATTGGAAAAATACAGTTCCATAAATACCAATAATGAGCAATGAAATCAGAATCCGATATGGAAAATCCACATCTGGAAACATCAACAAAGCCAAATTACCAATTAGCAAATTGATAAAAACACAAACGACAAGCAGAATGATACTTCGATTTTTCATTGGTTTGATTTATTTAAATAATACTCCGAACGATCAATCCGATTTTAATTTTACTTTCCAATCGCCTCATTCAAAAACCGATTGAATGGGTAGATTTCCTTTAGAACTTTTACCGTGTTTTTGACAAAGTCTTTATCAAGAACTTCCTTGTCCGACAAAGGATGGAACACGGTAAATTGTTTGAATTTAAGATAATCGCCCATTGGATTTTCCTTATCAAAACCTTGCGGAACTTTCACCAATTTTGTGCCTTGCAGTTCCAAAACATCTTTGAAAGATTTTTTGTTGAGGATTTTTAGGAATGTTTCGCCGTCGGAACTGATGGCTTCTCGGATGGCTTTCAGATTTTTTGGTTCGGTCATATAGACGCCACCAGCGAGAAAAGATTTTCCATTTTCCAGATGAATGTAGTATCCAGCGTGGTTCAGAGTTTTTGGACCTTTTTCTACCAGCGATGCGCCGATATTGGTTTTGTAAGGCGTTTTGTCTTTGGAAAATCGAGTGTCTTTGTAAATCCTGAAAATACAATTCTTAGCTTCCAATCGTTCTACGCTTTCGTCAAACTCGGCCACTTCGGCAATGATTTCGTTCACCACATTTTCGAAGTTCGCTTTGGCATCCAAATAGAGCGGTTTGTTTTCGTTGAACCATTCTCTGTTGTTATTGATTTCAAGCGTTGAAAGGAACTTGAGCGTTTCTGGATTGATGGCTGTTGACATTGCTTTTTTTTATTAAAGATATTTAAATCTTGATTATTAAATAAATTAAATTAAAAATTCCTTTTTCATTTTAAATCTTAACTTTCACTTTCATCCGAAGAAATCTAGCTAAATTTAGATTCCTCCGGAATGACAAAGCACTGTTTTAAATAAGATAATTAAGTATTTTCATTAATAAAAAAATCCCGTTCAATTAGAACGGGATTTTAAAGTTTTCAATTATTGTTTTACAATTTTGGAAGAGTAAGTCTTTCCTTTGTTGTTTTTCAAATTAATGATGTAAACGCCAGCTTTCAATTGTTTCAGATTGATTTCCTCCATATTGCTGAAGTCGGAAACCTTTTGTCCAAGCGTGTTGTAAACTTCGATGGTTGAGATTTTCTCGCCGTTTGGAAGATTTAATTTTAAAATATCTTTTACTGGATTTGGATAGAGTTTGATGTTTCCTTTTGTTGCATCATTTACCGCCATTACCTCGTCATTGATTTTCAGATTGTCGATGTATGCGCTTCCAGCAAAATTGTCGTGTACAAAGTTGACGCCGGCAATATCAACTTTTGAAAAGTTCGGCATCGTGTGTACCAAAGTTCCATCAACATAGAATTTGATATCATTTTCCGTAATGACGGATTTCAATTTGTACCATCTGTTGGCATCCCAAGCGTAGTTTACATCTTCGTACTGATAATCTTCATTTTTTACGACTTCCAAAATTCCCGTCGCGTTGAAAGCAAAAATAGAAACGGGCATAAACTCGTCCGTATTAGTAATTCCAAAAGCCCCGAAGTCAAAACTAGAACCCTCTTTTTCCGTAACAAAAACATCAAATTCTATTGTTGTATTTTGGTAATTATAAGTTGTGTCAAACAATTTTGCGGCACCAAAGATTGGGAACCATCCGAAATTCTCGTCCATATCCACATCTATCTTCAGCGATTGAGTGCCATCAAAAGCTTGTTCTGTGCTGATAGTCTGGTTTTTTATAGGATTATCGTCACTGTTTAGGGTCACTTCCCAACCATTTTGTCCGTGGATGCTTCCTAAAGTAAAACCTTCCGAAGCTTCAAAAGAAATGGTTTGTTGCGCAAATGCAAACGAAGAAACTAAGGAAAGAATGAATAAGTATTTATTTTTCATATAAAATTTTTTGCCAATGATAAGTAAAATTAAGTTGAAATCAAATTTTGAAACTTGAGTTTTTATAGTAATATCGTTTTAAATTAATAGTGTTTCTGGTCTTTTTCGCAGTAGAAACTTGGTCTTTTTCCTTTTCCTGTATTTTTTTTGATGACGGTCTCGCCACATTTTGGGCATTTTTTTTGATGATAGATTTGCCAATGTTTTTTCAATTCATCAGTTCTTTTCCATTTCAAAAAATCGAAACTGTAATTTCTGGCTTCTTGTAAAAGCTCATTCAATTTCTTCAAAGGCAGATTACCAATTTGACTTTCTGGATGAACACCAATTCTGAAAAGGACTTCGTTTTTAATAATATTCCCAACACCGGAAAAAATTCCCTGATCCATCAAAACGTCACAAACCATCATTTTTGGGTTCGCTTTAAATTTCTTTTTTGCATTTTTCGGATTCCAATTGTCGCTCATCACATCGGCTTCCCAATCTACGGTTTTGAGGAAATCGTCATCAACCAATTTCACAGAGCAAGTGTAGAAAAGTGCTTTCCCATTTTTGAAAGTCAAACCAAGTCTCAAAGATTTGTCGGATTTTGTCTGCTCGTCGATTTCATAAGAACCAAACATCAACAAATGAATTTTGACGCTCACTTTTTCGAATATCAGATACGTCTGTTTTCCGAAGAGCCGGATTTCTTTTAGTTTTTGATTAATGAGCAATTCGTTGTCGATGCCGGAGTTTCCAACAGCAGAAACCACTTTTTCTCCCTCAAATTTCTGGAGATCTTCCTTCATCAACACAATAGTTGGACCTTCTGGCATAATGACTTTTTTGATAAAATCTCAAATATTATTCCGTTAAAAATAAAATATCCCTTATTTTTGAATCCAATATGGATCTCAATTCAATTTTCACCAATCAACGCACCGGAAATCACCAGCAGAACGTGGTTTCCAGAACAGACTTTCAAAGAGATTTTGACCGCATCATTTTCTCTTCCGCTTTCCGGAGGCTTCAAAATAAAACCCAGGTTTTCCCTTTGCCAGGAAGTGTTTTTGTGCACAATCGTTTGACGCATTCTTTGGAAGTGGCTTCTGTTGGTCGTAGTTTGGGAAGTTTGGCTGGCGAATTTATTTCTGAACATTATCAAAATGATATTAATGATTTGTCCAAGGATTTTTATCAACATCAATTGCACAATGTGATTGCATCGGCTTGTCTTTGTCACGATATTGGAAATCCGGCTTTCGGACATTCCGGCGAAGATGCTATTGCGAGTTATTTTGAAAAAAATGAAAATCAATTAAAATCCAAATTCAGTGAAAAAGAATGGGCAGATCTTGTCAATTTTGAAGGAAACGCCAACGCCATTCGGGTTCTCACGCATCAACAACAAGGTAAAGATCAAGGTGGTGCGCAATTGACTTACACCACATTGGCAAGTATCGCAAAATATCCGTGCGAATCTGTCGCCAAGAAAAAAGGTGTTATCAATCGTAAGAAATTTGGTTTTTTTCAAAACGAAAAACAACAGTTTCTGGACATTGCAAAATCTACGGGAATGATGATGGATAATGATGAACCTGTGATTTTCAAAAGACATCCATTTGTTTGGTTGGTCGAAGCTTCGGATGATATTTGCTACAATATTATCGATATGGAAGACGCACACCGACTTGGAATTGTGAATTCTAACGATTGTGAAAATCTCTTTTTGGATTTGATAAAGTCGGTGAATCCGGACGACATCAAAAGAGTAGGAGACAAGCTGGGAATTATCACCAACAAGAATGAAAGAATCTCGTATTTGCGAGCGAAAGTCATCAATTCTCTCATTAATAAAACGATTGAACTTTACAGAAGTAATTTCGATAAAATCTTGGACGGAAGTCTGGACAAAGGCATTCTTGACATCTTCAAAACCGAAAGTTCATCGCTGACAGAAATCGAACGTTTTTCCATTGAGAAGATTTACAATCACAAAGCCGTCATCGAAATAGAAAACGCGGGCTACAACGTAATGTATGAACTTTTGAATCATTTTGTTCCATCCATCATCAAAGAAAAATCCGAGAGAAAATCCTACGATAAAATGGCGCTGAAACTGATTCCGCAACAATTCATCTACGATGATTCTACCATCTACCAAAAAACTTTGGGCGTTCTAGATTTTGTTTCCGGAATGACGGATAATTTTGCGACCGACCTTTACAGAAAAATCAAAGGGATTGATATTGGGATGACGATGTAATTATGAATGATGATTGATAGGTGATAATTGATCAATTATTGTGTCAAAATCATTTATCAATCATCATTTATCACTTATAAAAACGGTTCACATCCAAAAACATCCACAAAATGTTTTTTGATCTTCTGCTTTACTTCTTCATAATCTACTTCCTGTTCTAATTCTCTTTTCATCGAAGTGACTTGCTTGTCGGAAATGCCACAAGGAATGATGTAATCGAAATATTTCATATCGGTGTTGACATTCAAAGCAAAACCGTGGATGGTGACCCACCGTGAAGCTTTCACGCCCAACGCGCAGATTTTTCTTGCATAAGGTTTCCCTACATCAAACCAAACACCAGTTTCGCCTGGGGAACGTTCGCCTATCAATCCATATTCTGCAATAGTTCGGATGATGACTTCTTCCAAATCGCGCATATAGCGGTGAATATCTGTGTAGAAATTTTCCAAATCCAATATCGGATAACCTACAACTTGTCCAAAACCGTGATAAGTAATGTCGCCACCACGATTAACTTTTACATAAGTTGCGTTGATTTCTTTTAACTTATTTTCATTAGCTAGAAGATTGGATTCGTGACCGCTTTTTCCTAAAGTATAAACGTGAGGATGTTCTAAAAAAAGCAGATGGTTTTCGGTAGTTTTCAAATCTTCCGGATGTTCCCGATTGTGGATTTTGATGTCCAGATTTTGCTTGAGTAATTCTTCCTGATAATCCCAAGTTGGCTGATAATCTTTGACGCCGAGGTCTTGAAACTTTACTTTTTTGTTGATGAGAGAATTCACGTTTGTTGGAATTGTTTATACAAATCTACTCATTATTTTACCAAACAGCAAGCCACAAAAAAACCACCCGAAGGTGGTTTAAATAAAGAATAAAATCTGAAAATATGGCTTATTTCACAATAAGCTTTTTTGTTTCTGTTTGTCCGCCGTAAGTGATTTTTACGATGTAAACTCCAGATGTAAGTTTGTTAAGATCTACTTGTTGTGCAGAGAAACCAGATTGGTTTGCAATGGCAGATTCGTGTACTTTTTTACCAGCGAAATCAAAAATCTGAACCGTTCCGTTTGTGGAAGCAGATTGTTTTACATCTAGCAAGATGTTGATTTTTTTGTCCTCTTTCGTTGGGTTTGGATAGATTCCGAAGTTTCCTTTTTTACCAAAGTCAGCAACAGAAAGTTCGCTTGTAATGTTTTTGTACTTGAAGAACATATTTCCGTTTGCTGTGCCTCCATTGGTTGTGAAGTACAATCTGTAATAAGAACTACCTTCTTTGATGTAATAAACAGCATCCGTGTGCGGAGCTCCAATTGTTGGTTTCCAAGAGTGTCCAATTGTTGAGATAGTCTTAGAGTAGTTGGCAGCGGCAGGAGCAGAAAATGTAGAAGTTCCCTGAGTTTCTGGTCTTACATAAGCAATACTTACGTTAGGAGATTGTAAAACACCAGCCATTCTGTACATCATTTGCCCGTTGAAGAAAGTGTAATATCTTGTGAACATTAGATCCCAAGCAGATTTAGAAGGCTCTAGGTTTTCAACTTTTGCACCATTGTCAAATGAGAAATAGTTGAAGTAAGCATCGTCTGTTCCGTTTGCAATCGTTCTGGTTTGTGTTGCGTCCCAAGTAGTTCCATTCCATTTTGCATATTTGAATGTGTAACCAGCTTGATATTTTTCAATGAAGAACTTGTAATAATCTCCGTTTGCGTATTCCAATACGAACACCACTTTTCCACTGATAACACCACCAGGTGAATATGTTCCCCAACCAAAAGTAGTAGGGCCTGCAGGCAATATTGTAGAATTGGCAAATACACCATCTTCTAAAGCCTCTGTAAGATCTGGATTGTAAAGTGGTTCGCCCCAGTTAGCTTTATCGGCAATTGAAACTGTTTCAAAATCAGCAGGATTGGCAGAAGCTTGATACACTTTTATATCTTTAGCGTCATTCACTCTTTCTCCGAAACTGAAAGCTGAATTTCTGAAGAAGGCAACATCCCAAGTATTTGCTGGCTGAGAAACGATATTGTTTGCAGAGAGATCAAAGAAAACTCTGTTTGCATAGCTTGCTCCCATTGATAGGTTTACTGTTGTGTAACCATATTCATCTGTTTGCGATAATACAGTTTGGCTTACTGCTAGAGATAATGCCGTGGCAAAGAATAGTTTTGTTTTCATAATTTATAATAGATTATCTTATTTAGAATGATTCCACAAAACTATAAATTTGTTTTTATTTAGAATGGATAAAAATTAAATTATTTTAATTAATGATAAAAATCATATCATCAATAATCAAATTATGAGCATCAAAAAAGCCTTCTAATTTTTTTAGAAGGCTTTTGTTTTTATAAGTGAAAAATTCTCAATTACTTCTTGATGAATTTTGATTTTACAGATTGTCCGTTTGCATTTTCTATTACGATGAAATAAACGCCAGTTTTCAATCTTGTAATGTCCAAAGCATTGTTTGTGATTTTTCCCTCTGTAGCTAATTGTCCAGTAGAAGAGTAAACTTTTGCAGTGGAAAGTTGCTCATTAGAAACAAATCTCAATGAATTATTGTCAGGAGAAACAGCAAATTTAAAGTTGTTATTGAAAGCACTTTCATTAACTGCCAAGCTAACATCATATTTTACATTGTCAATTTCTAAAGCAGTATGTGGTGCAGTTGGAGTATGTCTTATTACCAGATACGTTCCTGCCGACTGAGGGATATTAACTTTTACATTTTGAACAGTAGTGCTGGTAATTGGGATTGGATCACCTACGGGAACAAAAGTACCCACCATATCTGTAGGATTGGTTGCTATACCAATCTGAATGGTTGTTGTTCCTGGCGAAGAAGCTACTAATCCTGTATCAAAAGAAATAGTTTTATCACCCGCAGGCGCAACGATCTGTGGTGTGATAAGATATAAAGGCTGATTGGAACTATTTCCTGGATAAGCTTGAACAGTTTTTGCGGTTCCATTTTCTATGACACGTATAAATGGTGCTGGTGGATTAGGTAAAGGATTTGGAGGTACAATTATTGACCATCCATACTGTGGGAAAGATGTAGGACCTGCTGTAAAATTAGAGAAATCTTCATTAATTGTTGTTAATTGAGCTTGTGCAATCACTGCGAATAAAGAAGCTACCAAAAATAGTTTTGCTTTCATAATATAGATTATTAAACTTAAATTGTTATTTAGAATTATTCCACAAAAGTACAAAATTGTTTTTAATGATTCTAAATAAAATCTTATCTTCGCAAAAATTATTTTTAGATGAAGAAGAGAACGATGAGCCTTTTGTCATTAGCAATTTTGAATTTTGCCTATGCTCAAAAAGACTCACTTAATCAAAAAAATATTGAAGAGGTTGTCGTTACCGGACAATTTACACCACAGTCTATCAACAAATCTATTTATAAAGTAGAAGTGATAGATGCTGCTCAAATCAAGAATATGGCAGTTACCAATGCTGCTGAAGTTCTTAATCAAAATCTTAATATTCTGATAACGCCAGATTCTGGTTCTGGAGATTCTAATGCCAATATCCTTGGACTTAACGGTGCTTACACCAAAATTTTAATTGATAACATTCCAGTCGTGAGTGATCAAGGAATGGGGAATAATGTAGATCTTACAAAAATCAATGTCAATAATATTGAGCGCATCGAGATTGTAAAAGGTTCTATGGGCGTGGAATATGGAAATAATGCTGTAGCAGGTGTTATCAATATTATTACCAAAAAAAGCTATGGTAAGAAATTCACTGCCAATCTTTCTTTACAAGAAGAAACAGTTGGGAAAGAATATGACCTCTATAAAAAAGGAAACGGTAGACACATCCAAAGTTTGAATTTGGGCTATAAAATCAATGACAATTGGCAATTGACTGCTGATATTAACCATAATGATTTTCAGGGTTTCCAAGGTAGACGAAATGGGTACAAATATTTCACCGAAGGTAATGATGGAAAGCGGGGATACGAGTGGCAACCAAAAGATATGATTGTCGCAAATGCCGCGGTTCGCTATTCCAAAAATAAAACATCATTGTTCTATAAAATTAATTTCCTGAATGAGGAAATCAATTACAGAGATTATCTGGTTGAGGAACTTTATTTGGGCGGAGGAAACCGAACATACGTCGCAAAAGATGCTGATTATTTTACCAAAAGATGGATTCACCAATTGAATGTTCAGACACAGATTGGAAGCAGAATCAACTATTCTGGAGATTTTTCATATCAGGTTCAAGAACGTAATCGACAGAATTATGAATATGATGTTCCAAACAGACAAATTCTTTCAAAGTATAATAAGTTTACGTATTTCAAATCAGAAGTTTTGTATTCTCGTGGAATGTTCAGTAATTTTTTAGATAGTGAAAAATTCAACTTTCAAATTGGTTATGAGTTAGATAGAACCAATGGAACTGCAGACGCATCCATATTTGTTTATAATCCTGAGGAGCCTACTACAAGAAAGAATATCTTTAATTATGCGAATTTCATCTCAGCAGAATGGCAGATTTCGGATAAATTCTCAGTAAGACCAGGCGCACGTTTGGCATTGAGTGATAAATTTGAAAGTCAGTTTAATTACTCATTAACAGGTAGATATAGTCTTGGAGAGAATTCTAATTTGCGTGCAATCTTCGGTTCGGCAAACAGATTTCCAACTTATGAAGAGTTGTACACTTTGATGATTGATGCCAATCATAACATTCAAGGTAATGAAAATCTAACGCCAGAAACAGGTTATTCTTTAGGTGTTTTCACAGATCATAAATTCAATTCTGGAAGTGATTGGAAATTGGATGCTTCCTTAAACTGGTTGTATCTCGATGTAAAAGACAGAATAGAATCTGTTGTCGTTAGCAATATTCCTTTAGTTTATAATTTTCTCAATGTAGATAATTACAGATCAAATATGTTTTCGGGATCGCTTAATGTAAGGAAAAATGCTTTCTCGATCAATTCAGGCGTTTCTGTTATGGGAATTTCTCAAGTTTTGAACACTGGGAATGTGACATCATCAGACTCATACAATTATTTTCTTGAAGCCAATCTTGCTGCAAATTACATCTTGCCTAAAACAAAAACCATTTTCGCATTGTATTATAAGTATACAGGAAAAAGAAAAGCATTTGTCCACGAGCCTGGATCGGTTGTTTCAGATCCAGGTAGGTATGTTCTTGGAGATGTGCAAGATTTCAGTATGCTGAATTTCACGTTAAGTCAGCCATTTTTCAAAAATCATTTCGAAGTTGCTTTGGGAATCAAAAATATTTTTGATGTGACAACCATTAGAAATACAACACTTTCTGGCGGAAATCATAACGCTGCAGAGTCTAACCAAAATCTTTTTTACGGCAGAAGCTATTTCGCTCGTTTAAACTATAATTTCTAATAATTATGAAAAAATTATTTCTTTATATTTCGATAGTTTCAGGATTTTTATTTCAATCTTGTATCAATGATAATGAGGATCCAATTGCAGTTTCTCCTATAGAAGGTTCTATTGTAAATCCTTCTGTTGGTGGCGCAACACAACCCAATCAGATTTGGTTTGACCTCAGTTCTGGGACGGAAACTAAGACAAATAGGGCAGATTGGGATTTGGCATTTTATTCAGGCAATGAATTCAAAGTGGTTCTTAATAGTTCTATAATGATGGCTGCTGGAAAAATTCCAAATGCGACAAACATTGATTTGGTGAAGGAATCAGATGTGACTTCTTTGAAAGATCAAGTGCAGGTTGCCAATTTCAATCCAGAAAATGAAAATTACATCGATACTGTAACTGGGAATTATTTGACAGGCTACACGGCGATTTCAGAGATTTCAGCGACTGATTCACAAAACGCAATTTATTTAGTGAATCTGGGTAAAGATATTTACAAAGGCAATGTTGCAATAGGTTCTGTGACCACTGGAGGCGATCTTAGAGGTTGGATGAAAGTTCAAATCACAAGAAATGCAAGTGGTTATAAAATCAAATATGCCGAACTCAATAGCACATCGCACAAAGAGGTTAACATTGATAAAAACTTTGATTACAACTTCACATTTTTTAGTTTGAAAAATGACAAAGAAGTGATGATTCAGCCAGAGAAAAAACATTGGGATATCTGTTTCACCGTATTTACAAATATCATCGAGGGAGCTGGAAGTTATGTTTACGCAGATTTTATTTTGAGTAATATTTTAAGTGGCGTTGGAGCTTATGAAGTAGTTGTAACTGCGCCTGCTACAGGTTCAGAAGCCTATAATAACTTCAAGTTGGAAAATGTAGAGCCCTCAAAATTTATTTTTAATGATCACCGCGCGATCGGTGGAAATTGGAGAAATCCAGTTGGAGCCAACGGATTGGAAACTTATGGTGATAGATTCTATGTAGTGCGTGATGCGGAAGGTTATTTCTTCAAAATTAGATTTACTCGAATGACAAAAGCGCAAACAGACCAGTTTGGTCAAGCTGGAGAAAGAGGCTTCCCACAATTTGAATATCAGCCTCTCTAATATTATATCTAATAAAGATCAAATCCAAATTTCATATGAAAAACATCAAAATAGCAGTCCTTTCAGCAATCCTATTATCAGGAATTTCTTGTAAAAAAGAAGATTCAAAAGTGGCAGCAACAGAAGAAACAAAAACAGAAACGCCTGTTTCTAATCATAGAATTGTCAGCATCAGTGGAGGTGTTACAGAGATTGTGGCGGCTCTCGGTCACGAGAAAGAAATCGTTGGGACAGATGTTACAAGCACATATCCAGAGACGCTGGAAGCTACTGCAGAAAACCTGGGTCACGTTCGCTCTATGACTATTGAACCCGTTATGGCACTTAATCCAACTTTGATTTTAGCATCCGACAAAGATGTGAATCCAGATTTGTTAGAAAAAATCAAAGCCTCTAAGATTCAGACCGAATTATTCAAACAAGAGTTCACGATTGATGGAACCAAAAATTTGATTAATCAAGTGGCAAAAGCTTTAGGAAACACCAATCAGCAAGAATTGTTGGACAAAATTGATGCAGATGTAAAACAAATCCAGCCAATTGCCAACAAACCAAAAGTCCTTTTCATCTACGCAAGAGGAAATATGATGATGGTTGGGGGCAAAAACACACCGATGGCAAGCATTATTGAAATTGCTGGCGGACAAAACGCAGCCAACGATTTTGAAGATTTCAAACCTTTGACGCCGGAAGCAGTTGTACAATCAAATCCTGATGTTCTATTGTTTTTTACGACCGGATTGCAAGGTTCTGGTGGAGCAGAAGGTGCTTTGAAAATGCCTGGCGTTTCTCAGACCAATGCCGGTAAAAACAAACGCATAATTGCGTTGGATGGTGGATTACTATCATCTTTCGGACCAAGAGTCGGCGAAGCAGCATTGAGCCTCAACAAACTACTTATCGAATCGACAAAATAATTTTATTTGCTCCCTTTAGGGTTGGGGAAATTGAATGAAATTTTGTCTATCATCTATTTGTCTAAATTCTCTAAGTCTAATTAATTTGAAATCAAAAAGTCTTACATTCTACGCCATCATCGGTATTATAATCTTAATACTGATGATGGTTTTAGCTTTAAATATCGGCGTTTACGACTTCGGAAAATCTTCTGCTTATGAGGTTTTCTGGAAATTCATAAACGGCGATTCATCATTATCACTCAGCGAAAAATACATCATTTGGGAAGTCCGTGCTTCTAGAATTGTAATGACGGTTTTGATAGGAAGTATGCTCGCTGTTTCCGGAACCACATTGCAAGGAATGTTCAAAAATCCTCTGGCAACAGGCGAAGCGATTGGATTGACTTCTGGAGCAACACTTTTAGCGGCAATTGCAATCGTCCTAGGACATACATTTGAAGCGTATCTTCCGGAGATTTTTCGCAATTCTTTGGTTGGCGTTTCTGCATTTGTCGGTGCATTATTGGCAATGATCATCGTTTACAGAATCTCCACCAGCAACGGAAAAACCAATGTCGTAATGATGCTACTAAGCGGTGTTGCCATCACTTCAATTGGATTTTCAATAACTGGATTTCTAATTTACATTTCAAAAGACGAACAATTAAGAGACTTGACTTTCTGGAATCTCGGAAGTCTTGCGGCGGCAACTTGGACGAAAAATATCATTTTGACCATCGTTTTGGTTTTGTCATATCTGATAATCTTACCAAAAGGAAAAGCTTTGAATGCAATGATGTTGGGCGAAAAAGATGCAGAACATTTGGGAATCAATGTTGAAACTTTGAAGAAGCAAATTGTGGTAATCACCGCTTTGATGGTTGGAACTTGCGTCGCATTTTCCGGAACCATCGGCTTTGTCGGATTGATTGTGCCATATATTCTGAGGTTGCTTTTTCGTTCAGATTATCACTTCATTTTACCATTGTCAGCCATTTGCGGAAGTATTTTATTACTCATTGCAGATACGATTAGCAGAACAATTGTAGCACCTTCCGAGTTGCCCATCGGGATTTTAACATCATTGATTGGAGGACCGATTTTTATTGCGATTTTGATCAAATTTAAAAATACACTGAGATGATAAAAGGACAGCAAATCAATTATCAAAGTCAGAAAGTCAGCATTTTGAAAGATGTCGAAATCACTGTCGGTTACGGCGAATTTCTTGCGATTGTCGGCCCCAATGGCGCAGGAAAATCCAGCCTCCTGAATGTCCTCGCCAACGAGATCAAAACCGATAACAAAAAGAACATCCATTTCAAAGACAAGATTCTTGCAGACTGGAATTTGGAGGAATTATCAAAGCACAAAGCCAAATTTTCCCAGCACAATGCGCAGGATATTCCGCTTTTGGTGAAGGACGTTGTGATGATGGGTCGCTATCCCTATTTCAATTCTCAGCCACATTCCGAAGATTTCAAATCCGTCGAAAAAGCAATGATAGAAACCGACGTCATCCATTTTCAAAACCGTGAGTACAATTCACTTTCGGGCGGAGAAAAGCAACGGGTTCACTTGTCGAGAGTTCTCGCGCAGTTGGACAATGATGTTGCACACCGACTAATGTTTTTGGACGAACCACTTAATAATCTGGATATTAAACATCAATACAGAACATTAGAACTGATAAAAAAATTCACGGAAAATGGCAATACAGCGATTGTCGTTTTGCACGATCTCAATCTCGCGGCGCGTTTTGCCAACAAGATTTTATTGATGGAAAACGGACAGGTATTGTCACACGGTTTGCCGGAAGAAGTTTTCACAGAAGAGACGATCAGCAAGGCCTACAATTTTCCGTGCACCATCTGCAAACATCCTGTAAATGATGATACGATGATTTTGTTTGGATAGAAAATTTGAAATAATTTGACTATGTCGAACCACTAAGTTAGGTTTGGGCAGCTTTTCCGCCTTCCGCTCCCAATCTTTTTTGCAAGACGATTTTATAATCAATAGAACTTTAGTTAATGCAAAAAAGGATTTCCGCTCAAGTCGGGCTGCGTAAGATTCTCTGTTTAAGAAAGCTACGAAGTTGCGATAGATTGGTAGAAAATAGTGAAACAATAACCAAGGTGCCAAGCTCCGAAATGTTATAAGTAGAAAATTTGTGTTCAAAAAACTAAAAAAATGACAGAACAAGAACTCAAAATATTAGCAAAAAACCTCGCAAATCCCGAAGGAGAAATTGGAAAAGACGTCGCCAAAATGATGAACGAAACCAATATTTCGATGACCAAAGAAACCATCAAAGCATTGATTTTGACAGATAATGATAATGTTTTAGAAATCGGTCACGGCAACGCAGGACATTTGTTTTATCTTCTGGATTTTGCAGAAAATATCCAATACACAGGTTTAGAGATTTCCGAAACTATGAAATCCGAAGCCGAAAATATCAATCAAAAATATCTTTCTCAAGCCAAATTCCAATTGTACGACGGAAACAAAATCCCATTTGAAAACGAAAGTTTCGACAAAGTGATGACGGTCAACACCATTTATTTCTGGCAAAATCCAGTAGAATTCTTCAACGAAATCTATCGAGTTCTCAAAAATAATGGAAGTTTTGTCCTCACGTTTGCGAAAAAAAAATTTATGAAAACCTTGCCATTCACAACAGATTTCAAATTGTACAATTATGAAGATGTGGAACAATTGATAGCACAAACCAACTTCAAAAGAATGATAAAATCAGACAAAGAAGAATTCATCCTCAGCAAAACAGGCGAACCCGTAAAAAGAGAATATAAAGTATTGATAATCAAAAAATAACTACATTCAAATATAATATATCTTTCTTCTTTGTTGAGTTTTACGCCTTTGCGAACCTTAAAAATATTTTCAGTAGAAGGAAAAAAATCTTAGCGCACTTTGCGTTCAAAAAAATTACTAAACAATCAAAAATAAATCAATATGAGTACATTAATTAGCGATTTAAAAACAAAATGGGAAGCTCTGAAAGCAGAAAATCCACATCTTAGAATTAGAAACGCCGCAGAACAATTGGGCGTAAGCGAAGCAGAATTGTTGCTAACCAACCTCGGAAACGGAACTACAGTTTTGAATTCTAATTTTGCAGAACTTCTTCAGGAGATTGTAAAATTGGAAAAAGTAATGGCTTTGACACGCAATGACGAATGCGTTCACGAAAGAAAAGGCGTTTACCTGAATCCAGATTTCAGCAATCCACACGGACAAGTTTTTCTGGGCGAAGACATAGATTTGAGAATTTTCATCAACTCGTGGAAATTCGGTTTTTCTGTGGTAGAAGGTGATAGAAAAAGTTTCCAATTCTTCGGGAAAGACGGATTGGCGCTTCACAAAATCTATTTGACCAACAAAAGTAACGAAGCGGAATTTATTGCTTTAACAGAAAAATACAAAGCTCCCGAACAATCCTTGGAAATTGTAACAGAGCCGATTGCTCCAAAACCTGCGGAAAAACCAGATTCTGAGATTGATGTTGCTGGTTTCCAACAAGCTTGGAAAGATTTGAAAGACACGCACGATTTCTTTATGATGACGAAAAAATTCGGCGTTAGCAGAACTCAGGCTTTGAGATTGGCACCGGAAGGTTTCGCGCAGAAAATCGATAATTCTAAAGTGGTGAATGCGTTGGAAGATGCTTCTGAAAAACGAATTCCGATTATGGTTTTCGTTGGAAATCGTGGGATTATTCAGATTCATACGGGCGAAGTGAAAAAGGTGATGTGGCACGGGCCGTGGTTCAATGTGATGGATCCGGATTTCAATCTTCATCTTGATACAACTAAAATTGCTGAGACTTGGATTACGAAAAAACCAACGGAAGATGGCGAGGTTACTTCGCTAGAAATCTTCAACAAAGAAGGTGATTTCATTGTTCAATTATTTGGAAAGAGAAAACCTGGAAATCCAGAACTTCAGGAGTGGAAAGACTTGGTTGCTGGATTATAAATAAGAAATATAATTATTAAAAATGAAGTCGTTTTGAAGTTATAATTGACTTTAGAACGACTTTTGTATTTATTTGTCTATGAAAAAGTTACTGTTGTTTATTTTAATAATAAATTTAAGTTTATTAAATGCACAAAATTTTGATGTGTTCAAATTTTATAACAAGAAATCCAAGGAAGTTGGCTCAAAAGATTTAATCAAAGAATTATCAAATTATGATGTCATTTTGATTGGCGAACATCACGATAATTCCATCAATCATTGGCTTCAAAAAAGAATCACGGAAGCTATTTTTGATAAGAAAAATGGACAGATTATTCTCGGAGCAGAAATGTTCGAACGTGACAATCAACAAGCTTTAAACTCTTACTTAGAAGGAAAAATTGAGCCTAAAAATCTGAAAGATTCAGTCAGACTTTGGAAAAATTATGAAACAGATTACAGGCCTTTGGTAGATTTTGCAAAAACCAAAAAATTGAATTTCATTGCCACAAATGTTCCAAGAAAATATGCTTCCCAAACTTCAAAACAAGGAATCAAAACTTTGAATGAATTACCGGAAAATGAAAAGAAATTCATCGCCAAATTACCAATCGAAGTCACATTAGAAACGCCAGGCTACAAAGAAATGAAATCCTTGATGGGCGACCACGTGGACGAATTAAAATTGATGAATTTCATCTCCGCACAAGCCATCAAAGACGCAACAATGGCAGAATCTATTTTTGAAAATCTACAGGCTGGAAAGACTTTCATCCATTACAACGGCGATTATCACAGCAAGCAATACGGCGGAATCTATTGGTATTTGAAAAAGAAAAACCCGAATCTGAAAATCGCAGTCATCTCTGTTTTCGAATCTGAAAAACCTAAGTTGGTTTTACCTGAAAAAGACTTTATCCCAACGGAATTCAATCTTGTGATTCCGAGTGATATGACGAAGACTTATTAGATTTTAAGTGTTTTAATATTAACTTAATAATTTGTTTTTTTATTAAAATTCATTAAATATAATTCTGTTAATTCTTTCTCTTCAAAATTTTCAACATCTTGACGATTGTAAAAAATTACATCCAAATTTGAAAAAAATAAATAACCCATTTTAAAATATTTATTTCCTAGACTTAAAATTTTAATTTTTGTAGGATTGTAATCTATTTTTTTTAATTCCTTTTCAATATTAATTCTTTGTTTTGTAGTAATATCTGTTGTCCATTTTTCATTACCCTTGTTATTTATCTTTATAGAAATTATTGCAATTAGGTTTTCATTCTTATTTAAAATTGTTACAACTTTTTCAAGCTCAGGAATGATGTTTTTGTCCAGTCGAACCATATTGTTCCAATTATAATTGAAGTCCAACTTATAATTTTTATTCAATTCAAAATTATCTATTTGATTTAATGAAATTTGATTTTGGCCAAAGTAAAAAATATGAATAAAGAAAACAAAGCCTAGAATCAAATTTCTATACAAATTTTTCATAAAGATTGATTTTTAATTAGATAAAAATAATATTTTAAAATCAATTATAATTCTCCCAATTTACTTTTCCCCATATTTGTAAAAAATTCTCAATAAATGCAGGCATTACTTTTAGAGGACGATGCTGTTCTATCTTCAGAAATTGCACTTTTTCTGGAATCAAAATCGATAAAAACAGACAAAGCAGAAGACGGCGAAGTTTTCCTGAACCAATTTACAGGTAAAGATTACGATATTTTTTTGCTGGATATCAACGTTCCGAAAATCAACGGTTTGGAGATTTGCAAAACCATCCGAGAAACCAATTCCGAAACGCCAATCATCATTATTTCTGCTTACGACGGCATCGAAGAAAAGAAAGAAGCCTTTCTTCAAGCGGCCGATGATTATCTGGTAAAACCATTTTTGTTAGAAGAATTATTGCTGAGAATCAATTCTCAAATGCGCCGACGAACGCCGAAATCCGACGAAGTAGAAAAAATTGTAATAGAAGATTTGGAGATTTTCCCGGAAGACAGCAAGGTTTTCCGCTCCGGCGAAGAAATCAGTTTGACGGTGAAGGAATTTCAGTTGTTGGTTTTATTGGCAAGAGCCAACGGACGAACGCTTTCCAAACAATATATTTCCGATGAAGTCTGGAAAAACCAATTCCAATCGACAAATAATGCCATCGAAGTTTACATCAATTTCCTTCGCAAAAAAATCGATAAAAACTTCAAAAACAAACTCATCCACACAAGACCAGGCTTCGGATATTACCTAAGTCCGCTATAAAAAATCTAACTTCTAAAATCTAATCTCTAACTTCTATTTAAAATGTCTCTAAAACGCAGAATCGCACTCAGTCTCAGCCTTGCATTTTCCTTGATTTTCGGGATTATGATGTTTGTTGTTTATTTTTCTTTTAAAGATTTTAGAAGAGACGAATTTAAGTTGCGTTTCCAGAAGCGATTGGTTTTTACGGTGAATTTTATCGAGAAATCCAGAGATTTTGAAAAAGAAGCACCTATTTTCTTTGACGAGAATTCCGACAATGTTTTGTTGAATGAGAATATTATTATTTTTAATAATGATAAAAAGCTGATTTACAGTACTTTGAAAGATAAGAATATCACTTGGGACAAATTACTATTAGAAAAATTAGACAAAGAGAAAACCGTATATAACGAACATTCGGCTCCAGAAATTTACGCTGCACTTAGAAATATCAATGGCGAAAATTACTACATTCTAACTAGCGCTCAAGATGTTACGGGGCAATCCAAACTTGACTTTTTGAAGTATATGTTGATTTTTTCCTACGTTGTCAGCATTATCTTGATTTGGTTTTTCAGTTATTACATCGTCTCCAAACTGCTGAAACCGCTGGAGATTCTAAAATCCGATATATCAGAAATCAGTGTTCATAAGCTCACAACGCCTGTCGAAATCAAAAATCCAAAAGACGAAATTGGAGTTCTGGCAACATCATTTAATTTGATGACTAACCGTTTGAACGATGTCTTCCAGTCGCAGAAAGATTTCAATTCCAGCGCGGCGCACGAGATGCGAACACCACTTACGAGGATGACTTTTCAGCTGGAAAATTTGATTCAGTTGGAAAATCATTCGCCTAAAACCAAAATCACTTTACAACAGATGTTGCAAGATGTACATCAGTTGTCGGACCTCACAAAATCACTACTTTTATTATCGAAATTCGATAAAGAAGGCATCGCCAGCGTTTACGAAGAAGTGAGGATAGATGAAGTGGTTTTTGACGCTTTCGAAACCGTTCACCGCAATTTCCCCGATTTCAAAATGGATTTCCAAATTGATGAAGAAAGCGTGGAAGATTCAATCTTGACAGTGAAAGGCGTGAAGTCACTTCTCGAGATTACCTTCATCAATTTGTTCAAAAATGCCGCTTTATATTCAGACAATCAAGAAGTTGATATTTCCATCAAGGAAACCGATTTCAGAATTCTTGTGAGCATTGTTTCAAAAGGCACCATCATCCCGATTTCCGAGAGAGAAAAACTCTTCGAAGCCTTTATGCGAGGCAGTAATTCTCAAAATACAACAGGCTCTGGACTTGGTTTGCGCATCGTAAAACGCATTTTGGAATATCACAAAGCTGAGATTTCCTACAACTCGCTTTCGGAGAATGAGAATCTTTTCACGGTGATTTTTAACAAATAAAATTTTAATTTGGGTAGCTATTCCGCCTTCCACTCCCGCTATTTTTGCCCACGCTTTTCCAGCCACAAAAAATGAGCTCCGTTCAAGTCGGGCTACAGCTTCGCAAAGTCGAACATTTTTCTACCAATCAAACTTTTCCCAAACAATTGAAACCTGCAACAATCTAAAATCTTAGCTGAGCGAAGCGCCTTTGCGAACCTTAGAGAATGTTAAAAAAAATAGTAAAACCACATAGACGCATAGAAAAGTGTAAAATTCAAGCTTAAAAAGATAAAATAGAATTAAAACACAATGCTATTTTATCTTAAATCTAAATTGAACTATGTGCCTATGTGGTTAATAAAACTTTTCAATGTAAATTTATCACAGGCTCTAAAATATTTTCAATAATTTCAAAAAAATCTTTGCGCACTTTGCGTTTATAATCACAATTAAGTTTTTTTTAAGCCACATTTAAGTCTGTTTTAATCTCGTAAAACCACCTTTGCATCACCAAAACGAGATAAGAATGAACAAAATAACAACGCTGGTGTTATCCGTTTCGGCATTTGTCTGTCTATCCGGACAGCAACAGATGTCTCTTCAGGATTGCGAATTAGCATTTCAAAAAAACAACCTCCAGCTTCTTGCCGCGCAGTACAATATCAATATGGCAGACGCCGATATTATTCAGGCAAAAATCTGGGAACTTCCACAAATCGAAGGTTATGTGAATGCTGTTAATCCTCAGGACAAAAGAGTTTTTGATGTCGGAAGAGCAAAAGGTGTGGAGATTACGCAATTGATTTATCTGGGCGGGAAAAAGAAAAACGAAATCCAATTCGCCAAGTCGAACAAGGAATTATCGCAATTGCAATTCAGTCAATTGTTGGTGGATTTGAAAACCGAATTGAGACAGACTTATTACAATCTGATTTACGAGCAAAAGAAGCGAACGAGCATAGAAAATCAATTGAAGTATATGAATGATCTTTTGTCTGCTTACAAAACTCAGGTGGACAAAGGTAATATTTCGCTTAAAGATTATGTGCGTCTTCAAAGTATTGTCATTCAGTTGAATAACGATAAAATTGAAATCAATAATAATATTTTGGCTTTCCAGCAAAAGATGAAAGTTTTGACAGGAACTTCGGAAAGTATTTCGCCAGAATTGTCAAAAGCTGAGGAAAACGAATTGCTGGTTGCCCAACCTTTTGGAGACCAAGAAATTCTTAAAGAAAAAGCGTTGGCGAACAACGCAGACTATCTTTATAATTTGAAATTGATTGATAACAGCAAGCTCTACGCACAATGGCAAAAATCGCTCAACACGCCAGATTTGAATCTCGGAGCGGAATATGACCAAGCTTCCGGAACTTTCAACAATGAAATCAATCTGAAAATCGGAATTCCAATCCCGCTTTGGAAAGTGAACAAGGGAAATGTAGAAAGAGCAAAATACGCCATTCAACAAAACGAAAAGAATTTAGAATATCAAAAACTGAATCTCGAAACTCAGGTAGAATCGGCTTATCAAACTTGGAAAAATCAATACGATCAATATTTTGAATTAAAACCTGTTGATAGCGAAAACCTGAACACAGTTTACAACGGAATCCTGAAAAACTTCCGAAGCGGAAATATCAGTCTGATGGATTTTACCGACTTCCTGGAAAGCTACAGACAAACCGTTTTGCAGATCTACGAGATGAAAAAGCAGATTATGATCTCTGCAGAGGAAATCAATCAATTAGTACAAACCAAAATCTTTTATTAATAAAATGAAAAATATTATACCAATTATTCTGGCTATTAGCTTGTTTTCCTGTTCAAAAAAGGAAGAAGTAGTAAAGGAAGAAGCCAAAGGTTTTGAGTTGAGCCAAACAATGCTGAAATCTACAACCTTCGCAAAAGTGGAGAAAAAATTCATCGAGGATGAGTTTAGTTTCTACGGAAAAATATCGGCGGACAAAAATACGTACATCGATATTTTCCCTTTGGTTGGTGGAAATGTTCTCAGTGTGAATGTTGAATTAGGAGATTACGTGACGAAAGGTCAAGTCTTGGCAACGATTAGAAGTACAGAATTGGCGGAAGTTCAAAAAGATGTCAGCGATGCGAAAACCGATTTGCGTGTTGCGGAAAACAACCTGCGTGTGGCCAAAGAAATGTTCGATGGAAAACTGAACACCGAAAAAGACATCAAAGAAGCACAAGCAGACGTACAAAAAGCGAAAGATGCTTTGCACAGGTCCAATGCGGTAAGCACGGTTTATAATATCAAAAAAGGAAATATATACAGTGTGATTTCGCCAATCAACGGCTACATCGTTCATAAAGATATCAACAAAGATATGGAACTCCGAAGCGACCGAAGCGAAAATATCTTCGATGTTGCGAATACCAAAAACGTTTGGGCAATTATGAACGTCAACGAGGCTGATATTGATAAAATCAACCTTGGAATGAAAGCTCAGGTTTCCACATTGTCTTATCCCGACAAAGTTTTCTATGGTAAGATTGATAAAATCTTCAAAATCATCGACCCAGCAACCAACGCAATGCAGGCGAGGGTAGTTTTGGATAATACACAAGGTTTGTTGATTCCAGAAAGCAAGGCAACCATCCGAGTTTCGTCCGCAGAAAATGAAACCGCTTTGGCAATCCCGTCCAGCGCAGTGATTTTTGATGACAATCGATATTTCGTTGTGGCTTATAAATCTCAGACTGACATCAAAGTCAAAGAAATCAAAATCCTGAAACAAAACTCAGAGACAACTTACGTAACAGAAGGCGTTTCCGAAGGAGAAACGGTTGTGACCAACAATCAATTATTGATTTACCGTTCTTTGAATAATTAAAAATCCTCAAAATTGTTAAATCAATAGGAATGGGCTTCAGCCCGTTTATCACAACAATAATTCGAGTTGGCTTTAGCCAAAACTTAATTAAAATTAGGCTAAAGCCGAATTCCACTTTTGATTTTATCATCGGGCTAAAGCCCGACGCAATTTATGTTTTACAAATTTGCTAAGTTTTACGGCTTTGCGAACTTAAACAACACATAGTATGTCAAAAAAGACTTTGCGGACTTTGCGTTAAAAATGAATTGCAATAAACTCATAAAACAAAAAATATGAACAAATTCATAAAAAGTATCATAGGATTTTCCCTTAAAAATAAAGCCTTCACATTCATTTGGGTGGCGATTCTTGCGGTCGCAGGATTCATCAGTTTCAAAAATATGCCGATTGAAGCTTTTCCAGATGTAACCAATACTCAGATTGTCATCATCACGCAATGGAACGGCCGAAGTGCGGAAGAAGTAGAACGATTTGTCACCACACCGATTGAGTTGGCGATGAGTCCCGTTCAGAAAAAGACAAGCGTCCGAAGTACGACGATGTTCGGACTTTCCATCGTTAAGATTTTGTTTGAAGATGGCGTGGACGATATTTTCGCAAGAAATATGGTCAACAATCAGTTGAGAACCGTGAGTTTGCCTGATGAAGTAGATCCGGAAGTTCAACCGCCTTATGGTCCGACTGGCGAGATTTACCGTTACACATTGGAAAGCAAAGACCGAGATTCCAGAGACCTTTTGACGATTCAGAATTGGGTGGTTGATAGAGCTTTGAGAAGTGTTCCCGGCGTGGCAGACGTGAATGTTTTCGGGGGTCAGGACAAGGTTTTCGAATTGAGCATCGACCCAAGAAAATTAGACAAATATAATCTGACGCCAAGTGAAGTTTTAGAAGCCGTAACCAACAGCAACCTTAATGTCGGAGGCGATGTCATCGAGAAAAGCGGGCAAGCTTACGTGGTTCGCGGAATTGGGTTGGTCAAATCTATTTCGGATATTGAGAATATCACAGTTCACAACGACAGCGGAAATCCAATTCTTGTAAAGTACGTTGCCGATGTTCACGAAGGTTCTATGCCTCGCGTTGGTCAGGCTTCCTTGGATAATGAAGCAGACACCGTTGAAGGAATTGTCGTGATGCGAAAAGGCGAAAATGCACAGGAAGTTTTGCTTGCCGTAAAAGATAAAATTGATGAGCTCAACAACAAAATCCTTCCGAAAGATGTAAAAATGAAAACTTTTTACGACCGCCAAAATCTGATGGATTTTACCACGAAAACGGTGATGCACAACTTGTTGGAAGGAATTATTTTGGTAACCGTTATCGTCTTGATTTTTATGGCAGATTGGCGAACCACTTTGATTGTTTCCATCATTATTCCATTGTCTTTATTGTTTGCTTTTTTCTGTTTGAAGATGGCTGGAATGAGCGCAAATCTCTTATCATTGGGAGCAGTAGATTTTGGAATTATCATAGATGGTGCCGTCGTGATGGTCGAAGGATTATTCGTAATGCTCGACCACAAAGCGAAGAAGTACGGAATGGAACGCTTTAACAAAATGGCGAAAGCCGGTTGGATAAAACAAACCGGAACTGGACTCGGAAAAGCGATTTTCTTTTCAAAATTAATTATCATCACGTCTCTTTTACCGATTTTCTCTTTCCAAAAAGTGGAAGGTAAAATGTTCTCTCCACTGGCATTCACATTAGGTTTTGCATTGCTGGGCGCATTGATTTTCACATTGACTTTGGTTCCGGTAATGTCGCATTTATTATTAAAGAAAAATGTAAGGGAAAGACACAATCCATTCGTGGAATTTTGGGACAAATATGTAATGAAAGGTCTGAAATTCACTTTCAGATACAAAAAAATTAGTTTGATTGTTGCGACTTCTGCTTTGGTAGTCACCTTATTTTCAGGGAAGTTTTTAGGAACGGAATTCTTACCTCAACTGAATGAAGGTTCACTTTGGATTACCGCAGAAATGCCGATGAGCTCGTCATTAGAAAAATCTTTAGAAAATGCCGAGAAAATGAAGAAAGACATTATGGCTTTTCCAGAAGTGACAGGCGTTTTGGCTCAAACAGGACGAAGCAATGACGGAACTGACCCGAACGGATTTGGATTTGTACAATTCGCCGTGAATCTCCAACCAAAAGATGAATGGAAAAGAAAAATCACCTACGACGAATTGATTGAAGAAATCGATAAAAAACTCAAAAATTATCAAGGAATTACGTTCAATTATTCTCAACCAATTTCGGATAATGTTGCCGAAGCTGTTGCAGGTTTCAAAGCGGAAAACGGAATCAAAATCTATGGTGACAATCTTCACACATTAGACAGATTGGCGGAGGAAGTTCTCGCATCTATCAAAGATGTGGAAGGTGTGAAAGAACCAGGAATCATCAAGAATATTGGTCAGCCAGAAATCAGTGTGGTTTTGGACAGAAACAAAATGGCCGCGTACGGCGTTTTACCAGCTGACGCGCAAGCGGTTTTGGAAATGGCCTTCGGTGGAAAAACAGCCTCTGAAATGTACGATGGCGAGAGAAAATTCCCAATCCGTTTGCGTTATGCACAAGAATACAGAAAGAATGAAACCGACATTGCCACGCTGATGGTTCCAACTCAAGACGGTGCGAAGATTCCGTTGAAAGAAATCAGTACGATTGAAAAAGAAAACGGCGCCGCGTTCATTTATAGAGATGACATCAAGCGTTATATCGGCGTTAAGTTTTCGATTCGTGACAGAGATTTGGGAGGAACGATTGCCGATGCGCAGAAGAAAGTAGAAAAAATAAAAATTCCCGATGGTTACTCAATTGGTTGGACAGGACAATTTGAAAACCAACAGAGAGCGACCAACAGATTGACGCAAGTCGTTCCAATCAGTATTTTAGGGATTTTCTTTTTGCTTTTCATCTTGTTTGGAAATATCAAAGATTCACTTTTGGTTTTGGCCAATGTTCCGTTTGCCTTGATTGGTGCCATCATCGCACTGCATTTGACTAATATGAATTTCGGGATTTCTGCCGGCGTTGGGATGATTGCCTTGATCGGGATTTGTATCCAAAATGGTGTGATTCTCATTTCAGAATTCCATCAAAATGTCAAAAATGGACTTTCCGTGGATGAATCGATAATGGAAGGTGTGAAAGTGAGAACAAGACCAGTTGTAATGACTGCGTTGATGGCGTCCATCGGACTTTTGCCGGCCGCACTTTCTACAGGAATTGGGTCAGAATCTCAGAAGCCGTTGGCGATTGTAATTATCGGTGGATTGATTACTGCAACGATTTTGACTTTATTGATTTTCCCAATTATCTTTTGGATTTTCAATAGAACTAAGAAAGAATTGATTAATTAATTTTAATGATGTCTTTTGAGAGCCTCAGGATGACAACTCTAAGTTCAGCATTGTCAGTCTGAGGCTCTCGAAGACATATAAAAACTAAGTTATAGTTGTTATTTTATCTCTCTAGTTTGCGTTCTCTCGGTTTTTTTTCGGGAGAACGTTTTTTTGTTTATTAATGTAAGTTTTAGAAATCTGCTATGTGTCTGATTAAAAAATGATGTGTGAAGTTGATTGATACCACGCGTGAAGATGGGTCATGACACACTTGAAGTTGAAGAACAGCACACTAGGCATTTTAAGCTACTTTGCAAATCCTTTATCCATCGGACTTTTCGATGGGCATTTTTTAGCTTTAAAATTGTTTCAATTTTATTGAAATCTTGATTAGAAATTCTCTGTTTCACCTTGGCGAAGCGCACCCCGAGCTGAGTGGAGCTCTTTTTCTGTGATTGCGGGTGCAGAATAGTTCTACTGACGGATTCCCGTCGATAGCATTCACAGAAAAAAGCGGGAACGGAGCGCGGAGAAGGTGCCCAAAATATTTATCTTTGATAATTAAAATCAACTATGCGGAATTTTATTGTCTTAATATTATTGTCAGTCGGCGTTTTCGGCTTCTCTCAGAAATTCTCAAAAGAAGAAAAAGAATTGATTCTCGCAGGCGATGTCAAAACCGCTTTGCCGATTTTCCAGACCGATAACGAAGTGCAACATCAAGTTTTGCTTGCTCAGTCGGAAGAAATCTCTCCAAAAGATAAAAACCTGCCGATCCTGATCGAGAGAATGAGGTTGGCTCTCGCTGCAACCGGCGGTGGCGTTGGGATCGCGGCGCCTCAGGTTGGGATTAATAGGAGAGTGGTGCTGGTACAACGTTTTGATAAGCCCAATGCGCCGGTGGAATATTTTATCAATCCGAAGATTACGTGGTGGTCCGAACTTCTTAACAAAGGTACGGAAGGCGACCTGTCGATAGAAACTTTCCGTGGCGATTTCTACAGAAGCTACAGCATCCGACTGGAATATTATGACCTCGAGAATAAGAAACACGACGAAATGGTGGAAGGTTTCACTGCTGTGATCTTCCAGCACGAGATCGACCATTTGTTTGGGGTTTTGATTTCTGATAAATTGGAAA
This sequence comes from Epilithonimonas xixisoli, assembly GCF_004365655.1. Classification (GTDB taxonomy): domain Bacteria; phylum Bacteroidota; class Bacteroidia; order Flavobacteriales; family Weeksellaceae; genus Epilithonimonas; species Epilithonimonas xixisoli. The sequence goes on from NZ_SOEO01000001.1 coordinate 588,786, forward strand.
AGGAAAGAAATGAGTCTTATAAAACATTACAATTTTACAAGAAAAGCAACTCAACAACGCGGTAATTTCTGACCAATGAACGCTAAAAAACTAATCCTAATAAGCATAAGTCTGTTGTCATTCTCCTTGGACGGACAGACCAAGAAAACTAAAAAAACAATGAACGAATCTACCACACACAACAATCCATTGCTTTGCGACGCAGAAACCGGAGTTTGCGGCGTACCTGAAGTTGAAAATGAACAAAATGTAAAAATTGATAACAAAGAACGATCCATCAAGGTCATCTATTTCACCGATCCGATCTGCTCGTCCTGCTGGGGCATAGAGCCACAATTGAGAAAGATGAAACTGGAATATGGCGAGGAAATAAATGTTGAATATCACATGGGTGGCTTGCTTCCAGATTGGAGTTACAACAGCGGTGGCATCAGCAAACCATCGGACGTTGCGCACCATTGGGACGAGGTCAGCGGCCATTACGATATGCCAGTTGATGGTGATGTTTGGCTGGAAGATCCGTTGGATTCTTCGTATCCGCCGTCGATTGCTTTCAAAGCAGCGCAGCTGCAGAGTGAAGAAAAGGCGATTGTCTTTATGAGAGAACTAAGAGAATTGGTCTTCCTAAAAAAGAAAAATATTGCCAAATGGCAAAACATCGCTTTGGCTGCAGAGAAAGTTGGTTTGGATGTTGAGCAACTCAAATCAGATTACGAAGGCAAAGCCAAAACGCTTTTCGAAGATGATCTCAAATTGGCCAGACAGCTAGGTGTGAGAGGATTTCCTACTTTGTTTTTCGTGGATGCAAACGGCGAATCTCAAACCGTTTATGGCACAAAACCATATCCATTTTATGAAACAGCAATCCTAATCGCAAATCCCAAAGCCAGCAAAAAAGAGTACGCAAAAGACTGGGAATCACTGTTCAAAAAGTATAATTCTATGACGGCAAAGGAGTTCAACGAGCTATCTGGAAACAACCGAAAGGAAAGTGAACGGATTTTGGACGAACTCACGTCTCAAGGAAAACTGGAGAAACTGACGACCAAAAACGGCGCGATCTGGACTGTGAAAGCCAATTAGGTCTGGTTTTTGAATAGAAAGTTTTAATCTATAAAATTCAGAACTATGAACTTCATTATCCGTTTGCTGATCACCGCGATATCAGCGTTTATCCTTAGCAAAGTCCTTACAGGTGTCCATTTCGACGGCTTTATGTCCACAGTTATTTTCGCAATTGTTTTGGGACTTCTAAATTTGATTGTAAAACCAATCTTATCAATCTTGTCATTGCCGATCACGATTTTGACATTGGGTCTATTTTCCTTTGTTATCAATGCATTGATCATCCTGTTAGCCGATTATCTGATGGAAAGTATGGAAGTGGCAGGCTTCTGGTGGGCACTTTTGTTTAGTATTTTGCTCTCACTGGTCACATCAGCTTTCTCCACCATCTTCGAAAGCAACGAGGATTAAAAATAAAAAAGAGTTTCAGTCAATTGAAACTCTTTTTTTTTTAACATCATTTGGGCAATCCCTCTCCAACGCTTAGGCAACTGCTCGGGCCGGGCTATCCGTTACTATCTTTTTGTTTTTCCCAAAGCTTTTCCTCGCTCAAAAAACAAAAAGGATATCCACTTCTATCCCTATTGCGGGATTTCAATTTCAATCCAAGAGATCAAAACGAAACCTGTTTTCCAATTAATTTTTCACACTTTCGATAAACGTTTTTCCTTTTGCTTCCCAATCTCCATTTTCCAACAAAATTTTCACGAAAGCTGTTCCTATGATGCCGCCTTGCGCTTTTTCGGTCACATTCTCAAAATCTGATTTATCCTTGATCCCAAATCCGATGAAAACTGGATTTGTCAAGTTTAATGAAGCCAATCTGTTTAGGTAATCTTCGTTCTTCAATACAGCATTTGCATTTCCTGTTGTCGAAGACGAACTCACGGCGTACAAAAATCCAGAACTCAAAGAATCCAAATATTTAATGCGTTCCTCCGAAGTTTCCGGTGTCACGAGAAAAGTAAAATTCAAACTATATTTCCTAAGAATTTCACCATATTGATTTTCAAATGCAATCGGAGGCAAATCCGGAATAATCAATCCTGAAACCCCAACTTCTGCACATTTCTGGCAAAAATTCTCAAATCCAAATTGCAAAACAGGATTCAAATATCCCATCAAAATCTTCGGAATCGTCACAGAATCTTTAACTTTAGCCAATTGCTCGAATAGTTTTTTGATAGACATTCCGTTTTTCAAAGCTAAGGAATGCGCATCCTGAATTACTGGTCCATCAGCAACCGGGTCAGAATAAGGAATCCCGATTTCCATCATATCTGCGCCGGAATTTTGAATGAGTTCGGCGATTTTTCCTGTGTCTTCCAATTTTGGAACGCCTGCTGTGTAGTATATGTTTAGTTTTTTCATTTTGTTTAATGTATTAAGGTATTAACGTAAAATGTATTAACGATTCTAAGGATCGTTAATACATTAATACGTTTTACATTTTACAGATTTAAAGATGTTTCAAATATGTTTCCATATCCTTGTCACCGCGACCGCTGAGGCAAATCACTACAATATCATCTTTTTCAAATTTCTTTTTGTCCAAAACAGCCAAAGCGTGCGCACTTTCCAAAGCTGGAATGATGCCTTCAATTTTTGTCAGTTCAAAAGCTGACTTCAAAGCTTCATCATCATTAATACTGAAAAATTCAGCTCTTTTTTGATTGAAAAGATTAGCGTGCATCGGACCAATTCCGGGATAATCCAAACCTGCAGAAATCGAATGTGGCTCAATAACTTGTCCGTCTTCAGTTTGCATTACCAGACTTTGACTTCCGTGCAAAATTCCCAAAGTTCCAAGAAAAGTTGTAGCCGCAGATTTCCCTGAATCTACGCCAAAACCACCAGCTTCTGCAGCAATGATTTTTACACTTTCTTCATTGACATAATGATAAAAAGTTCCAGCCGCATTACTCCCGCCACCAACGCAGGCAATCACATAATCAGGGTTTTCTCTGCTGATTTTTTCGTTCAGTTGTTCTTTGATTTCTTTCGAAATAATACTTTGAAATCTCGCCACCAAATCTGGGTAAGGATGTGGACCAACCACACTACCAATAATGTAATGCGTTGTGGAAGGATTATTAATCCAATCTCGCAAAGCTTCATTCACAGCGTCTTTCAAAGTTTTTGAACCGGAAGTTGCAGGAATCACAGTTGCACCAAGCATCTTCATTCGAGCAACATTGGGAGATTGTCTCGCAATATCAACTTCGCCCATATAAACGATGCACTCCAAACCAAGTAAAGCGCAGGCCGTCGCCGTTGCAACGCCGTGTTGACCGGCTCCAGTTTCTGCAATGATTCTGTGTTTTCCTAATTTTTTTGCGAGCAAAGCTTGTCCCAAAGCATTGTTGATCTTGTGCGCTCCAGTGTGATTCAAATCTTCTCTTTTCAGAAAGATTTGAGTCTGATACTTTTCGCTCAGATTCTTCGCAAAATAAAGTGGTGTAGCACGCCCAACATAGTTCTTCAACAAATCCTGAAATTCTGTTTGAAATTCCTCGGACTCAATGATTTGTAAATATTTTTCCTGTAATTCGGCAACGTTTGGATAAAGCATTTCTGGAACGAAAGCGCCTCCGAAATCGCCGTAATAACCGTTTTTATCTGGGTTTTGAAAGTTCATTTTTTATATTTTATTGAGCCTTGTCAAGGTTTCAAACCTTGACAAGGCTGATGAGTTTTTTTATTTTTTCTAAATCTTTATTTCCAGCTTCGATTTCAAATTTTGAATTAATATCGAGAGAAAATGGTTGATGGTTGATGGTTGACAGTTGATGGATATTTTCCAACGAAATTCCGCCACTTAAAAAATACGGAATGGGAATCTCGATTTCGTTGAGAATATTCCAATCGAAGGTTTTACCTGTACCGCCAAATGCTTTTGAATCGGTGTCAAATAGTAGATAGTTGATAGTTGTTGGTTGTTGGTTGATGGTTTTTTGTAATTCTTCTGATGTTTGATTTCCAATTCTAATGACTTTTATAATTTCTATTCTTGGATTCAATTTTAAAATGAAATCTTCGGTTTCATCGCCGTGAAGTTGGATGAAATTCAAGTTTGCTTTTTCAGAAATATCAATAATTTTTTCCAAATCTTCATTCACAAAAACACCAACTTTTCCAGAATGTTCAATGGTTGAAATCTGTTCTAAGCTTAATTGATTCAAAACAAATCTTGGCGATTTTTCATAAAAGATAAATCCTAAAAAATCAACATTCAAATCAACCAATCCTTGAATCTGATTGAGCTTTGTTAATCCGCAGACTTTGAGTTGCAATTGGCTTTTGGCTTTTGGCTTTTGGCTTTCAATCATTGGTAATTGTTAGATTTTTACATTTGAAATGAATTCTTCGAATTTCTCTCCAGGATTTTCATTTTTCATAAAATATTCGCCCATCAAAAATCCGTCAAATCCTTTTTCTTTTAGAAATTTGAAATCTTCTTCGTTATAAATTCCGCTTTCTGCAACTGATAGAATATCTTGTGGAAGTTGGTTTTTCAAATTGACAGAATGTTGCAAATCAACTTTGAAATCTTTCAAATTTCGATTGTTAATTCCAACAAAATCAACATTTTTATTAATATGTTTTAATTCTTCATCAGAATGTATTTCAAGTAAAACTTCAAGATTGAGAGAATGCGCTAATTCCGTAAATTCCGAAACCTGAGTTGGTGAAAGACAAGATGCGATTAATAAAATAATATCTGCTCCAATTGATTTGGCTTCGTAAAATTGATACTCATCAATCATAAAATCTTTTCTAAGAATCGGAATATTAATGTGATTTCTTACACTCAAAATATCTTCAAAATTTCCACCAAAAAATTCTAAATCTGTTAAAATAGAAACCGCGCTTGCTCCGAATTTTTCATATTGAGAAACCACTTCCAAAGGCGAAACTTTATCGTTGATAATTCCTTTGCTTGGAGATTTTCTTTTGAATTCGGCGATGATTCCGGATTTTGTTTTCAAATTTTCTTTTAAGGAAAAAATTTTCCGGCTAAAAAATTCGGAATCTTTCAATTTTTCAACAGAAATCTTGGATTTTGAATCTGCAATTTCCTGTTTTTTTCGTTCAATGATTTTATCTAAAATGTTCATTTTGATATTATTAATGGAGATTAATTACTAACCAATGCTAATTTCATTTATTAAAGCTAGAATTAATAAACAAATTCTTACAAATAAATATATAATTCCTGCCCACATTCCAAACTTTACACGAGGTGAAAAGTTTTTGTAAGTAGTCGATTGCATATATCTAAATAGAAAAATTAATAATAATATTATGAAAACGATATTTAATATAATTACAACTGTGAAGTTATCTATTACAGATTGAGCAAACTTGGTAAATGTTGCTGAACCAACAAATAATAGTAAAATAATAAATGTAAAGTATTCTGACTTGTATAATTTTTGAAAAAAGTTATTCATTCGTGATTTTTTTTATTATAATAAAAGATTTAAAATTAATTAATAATACTTTTCAAACTTTGTAACGCTTTTCCACTTTCCAAACTTTCTTTAGCTAAAGCCAAACAATCTTCATAATTCCCATATTTTCCAGTGTTTTCCAAAGCAATCGTAGCGTTTGCCAAAACCACAGAATTTTGTTCTTCAGTTCCTTTTCCTTCCAGAATATTGATGAAAGTTTTGGCGGATTCTTCTTTTGAATGACCTCCAAAAATACTTTCAGCTTCTATGTTTTTAAATTTAAAATCTTCGGCTGAATAGATTTTTTCGCCTGATTTGTTGATGATTTTTGTATCTCCAGTCAATGAAATTTCGTCGTAACCATCCAAAGCGTGAACGAGCATAAAGTCGCTTTTCTGCTGTTGCAAAAGGTATTGATAAACGCGGGCAATCTCGAGATTTGCAACGCCAATCATAGAGTATTTTGGTTTCGCAGGATTTACCAACGGTCCTAGAATATTGAAAAACGTTTTCAGTCCCAATTGTTTTCTCAAAGGCGCAACAGATTTCAAAGCTGGATGGAAGAGTGGTGCGTGGATAAAACAGATATTTCCTTTTTCCAAATCGGCTTTCAAATCCTCAGAATTATCTTTGAATTTATATCCCAATTCTTCCAAAACATTGGACGAACCAGAAATGGAAGAAGCTCCGTAATTGCCTTGCTTGGCTACTTTTTGTCCAGTTCCGGCAACGATAAAACTCGCTAAAGTCGAAATGTTGAACGTATTTTTTCCGTCGCCACCAGTTCCGACAATATCAACCAAGTTGTTCGTTCCCAAATCGACCGGTTTTGCCAATTGAAGTAATGCCTCACGGAAACCCGTGAGTTCTTCCAACGTAATGCTTCTCATCAAGAAAACCGTTACGAAAGCCGTAACCTCGCTTTCATTGAATTTATTTTGTGAGATCTCAGTCAAAATCGCCTTGGCTTCGGCTCTTGTCAAAGTTTGGTGGTTGAAGAGATATTGTAGTATTTGTTTCATAATTGTGGGATGTTGGGTGCTGGATGGTGGAAGTTTTTAGTTTTTCAACTTTTCAATTTTGCAAATTACAGCGTTGTGGTCAGAGATTTTTCTGTCAATTTTTATCATTTTGTTTGTAACTTTTTTATCGTTTAAAAAATCTTTGTTCATCACGATATGGATAGCGCAATCTTCATTTTCCTTTGTTAGAATCTCTAAATTTTCATTTTCAAAAAATAATTTTGTTTCATTAATCACTTTGGTACTTGGATATTTCCAACCTGAAAAAGCAATGTTGAAATCTCCCGAATAAATGACGTTTCCTTCTAATTTTCTGACTTCATTTTTTTGATTTTCCAAGTCATTTTCAAAATGAAAACCTCTTCCTCCAAAACTTCCGATGATGCTTCCGTACAAAATCAGCTGTCCAAATTCAGTACTGATTTTTCCGCAAATTGCTGTGTGCTCATCGTAGGTTTGAAACATTTTTATGATAGGATATTTTGAAAAAATGCTTACTCGATTTTCTTTCTCTTTATATTTTTGATTTTCGTGAAATTTTGGTAATTCTATTGAGTTTAAGCTAAAATACTCAGTTCCAAAATCTATTGTTAAATTGGTTTCTGTCAAAAAAATCAAATCAGGATTTTCCTCTGAAATTAATTTTTTTATAAAATCCAGTTCAGCATTTTTATTAATTTTCAATCGCTCAATATTCCAGCTTAAAATTTTCATTTTAATTCGTTAAAAAATTCTCTAAAATCTTTTTTCCATCAGGCGTCAAGATACTTTCCGGGTGATATTGTACGGCGTGAACATCGTAAGTTTTATGTCTCAAACTCATAATCATTCCGTTTTTGTCAACGCTTGTGATTTCCAATTCGAAAGGGAAATCATCAGGATTTACCGCCCACGAATGATATCTACCAACTTCCAAAGTTTCTGGTAAACTGTTGAAAATCTGGTGCGCATTGATTTGAATAGATTCTGTTGCGACGCCGTGGTAGATTTCGGAAAGATTGATTAAACTTCCACCAAAAGCTTCTGCTATAGCTTGTTGTCCAAGACAAACGCCGAAAATTGATTTTGTTGGTGCATATTTTTTTATTAATTCTAACAAAATTCCTGCTTCTTCTGGAATTCCTGGTCCGGGAGAGAGAATGATTTTATCATATTTTTCAATGTCTTCCAAAGCGATTTGGTCATTACGGAAAACGTCTACTTCTGAACCGACAATTTGTTCGATGATCTGAACGAGATTGTAAGTAAAACTGTCATAATTATCTAAGACTAATATTTTTTCCTCCCCAACCCCTCCAAAGGAGGGGCTTTCATTGAGTTTATTTTTATTCATTTTTAACATAATTTTTAACGTTGTTCTCCCCTTTGGGGGAAAGGGGGATTATATTTTCTCTGCTTTTAAAACGGCTTTTTTCAAAGCGCCTAATTTGTTGTTCACTTCCTGCAATTCACTTTCGGCAACGGATTTGGCTGTGATTCCAGCGCCGGCTTGATAAAACAATGTGTTGTTTTTACTCAAGAAAGTTCGAATCATAATCGCCTGATTACAACTTCCATCAAAACCTACAAAACCAATACAACCTGCGTAATAACTTCTGGAAGTTTTCTCGTGTTCATCAATCAATTGCATTGCTCTGTATTTTGGAGCACCACTTAAAGTTCCTTGTGGGAAAGTGGTTGCAATCATTTCATACGGATTCTGATTTTCTTTCACATCGGCAACCACTTCTGAAACCATATGAATCACGTGAGAGAAAAAGTGAATTTCTTTCAGTTTTGAAACGGTTGTGTTTTTCCCGTGAATGCTCAAATCATTTCTTGCCAAATCTACCAACATCATATGTTCTGCATTTTCTTTCGGGTCTTTTTTGAGCTCTTCTGCGGATTCCAAATCTTTTTCGATGTTTCCTGTTCGTTTGAAAGTTCCTGCAATTGGATGAATAATGGCTTTACCATTTTTGATAATCAACTGACTTTCCGGACTAGAACCCATTAATTTGTAATCACCATAATCGAAGAAAAATAGGTACGGCGAAGGATTGATATTTCTCAAAGCACGGTAAACATTGAACTCGTCACCTTGGAATTTCTGTTCAAATCTTCTGCTCAAAACTAACTGGAAAACGTCGCCACGGAAACAATGTTTCTTCGCAAATTCTACGGATTCCAAGAATTCTTCATCTTTCAAATTCGAAGTTTCTTCTGCGGTAATTTCGAATGGGAAAACTGGTGCGTTTTTTTGATTGATTATGCTTTCCAATGTTGAAAGTTCTGATTTTAAACCATCGATTTTATTTTCAATAAGGAACATTTCGTCGTTGTGATGATTAATTGCAATCACGTATTGATAAATTCTGTAACGCATCAACGGGATTTTATTTTCCTCAGATTGTTCCTTGAATTTGATATTCTCAAAAAACGGAATCGCATCATAACTTGTATATCCGAAAAATCCCTGTGCTTGTTTTCCAATCTCGTGGTTTGGTTTTTCGCATTTGAAACAATTGGAAAATTCCTGAAGCAAATCAGAAAGTTTTTCATTTTTCAGATTAATTTTCTGAGGATTTTCAAGCGGAAATTTCAATTCGGCTTCGTCGTAATTTCGGATTTCGATTCCAGCAATGGCGTTGACACCAATGAAAGAAAACGAATTTTCAGAATTCTGATTTCCTGCACTTTCCAAAAGAATCGTGTCCCGAAACTGGTCACGAAGTCGCAGGTAAATCCCAATCGGTGTGTAGAGGTCTGCCAAGCGGGATTTGACGACAGTTTTTATTTTTATTGTTTGATGATTTATCATATAAATTTAAAATTAGTTTAAAAACTTTGTCAAAGATTTGAAACTTTGACAAAGTGAAAAAAAAAGACTTCAACAAAAAATGTCGAAGTCTTATTATGATTGAGTTATAGTTAGTTCAGAATTTAGAACACCGATAAGTCTTTCAGACCCGACAAAGAGTTTGAAAGCCACCACCAGTTATTGTTCATTGTTTTCATCTGTTGATAATAATTTTTTTAAAAGGACAGATGGAACTGTCGTTTCATTGGGACAAATTTAGAAATGATTTTTAATTCTGCAACTATTTTTTTGAAAAAATTCTAAACTAATTTTTAAAAACTATTGAATGAATTACAGTAAAGTTGTTGATTGAAATTTCGGTTGCTGATACTATGTAAATTAAACGCAAAGATTAACCTTATTCTCGGTGAAATAAAGAGCAAAGAGGAGTCAATAAATTGATTTGATGAAGCGTGAAATTATTAAAAATGTGTTTTGTGAAATTTAAAAACAATTCAAGCTTAATCAGTGCAGATTTATCTGCCTTTGCAAGCTTAAATTTTTAATGTTCAAAAATTAAATCTTTGCGTTTAATTTTTGAAAAGTAATAATAAAATGAATTTTGTTTTTTTTAATATTTATTAAAAAACATTATCACAAAAAAGGTTTCATCTCGTCTTCTATATTTTTTCTGAGGTCTTTTAGTTTTATGGCATATTGTTCCATTTGGATTTCTTTTTCTGTGGTTGGATTCCATTTTGGAACTTCTACAGATTTCCCGTTCTCGTCCACGGCGACAAAAACGATGATGCAATGTGTTCTCTTCTCAAATTTTTTCTCTTTTACATTTCGAGAAAATACATCGATGGAGATGTGCATACTTGAGTTTCCTGTCAAAATAACTTTGGACTCCAGTTTTACGATTTCTCCAATTTTGATTGGTTTATAAAACCGAATTCCGCCGACATAAACGGTGACGCAATAGCTGGATGACCAATTGCTGGCGCAGGCGTATCCGACTTGGTCTATCCATTTCATCACGCTTCCGCCGTGCACGTTGCCTCCAAAATTGACGTCTGTGGGTTCGGAAATAAACTGAAAAGTAATTGGTTTGTTGTCCATTTTCTGAATGTTTGTATAAATGTAAGGTTTTTTGAAGGGATTTTAGTACTTCAGAATAATGCATATTCTAATTGTTTTTGTTTGCCCCAACCCTAAAGGGAGCAAAAACAATTAGAAATTTAATCATAATTACTCCCTTTAGGGTTGGGGAAATAATTTTGATTAAATTTTAAGAAACCTTGTCTTAAAAACAAAACGTGTTTGGATGGGGAATCTGCAACCTACTTCGACAAGCTCAGCATAAACTCTCTGAACGGAGCTCATTTTTTGTGGCTGGAAAAGCGAAGGCAAAAATAGCGGGAGTGGAGGACGGATAAGTTGCCCAAAATATGAAACTTAATTCCTTAATGAACGTTAAAGTTAGGGATGTAAATGGCGGAAGATGAGTGCTTGCGTCGGGGCGTAATATAAGTTATCTAATCGACATAGCCAAGATGTGGAAAATAAAACGTATTTTTGCAAAATGAAAAAAGTATTTTATCTTAAAACTTGCGATACCTGTAGAAAAATATTGGGACAATATGATACGAGGGATTGGGAACTGCGTGAAATAAAAATGAACCCAATCACAGCGGAAGAAGTGGAAGATATGTACAAATTGGCTGGTTCTTACGAAGCGCTTTTCAATAAGAAATCTAATCAAATCAAGTTGCAGGAATTGGATCCTAAAGCTTTGAAGGAAGAGGATTACAAGGAATTGCTGTTGGACCACTACACGTTTCTAAAACGTCCTGTTTTCTTGACGGAAAACGAAATCTTCATCGGTAGCGATAAAGCGAATCTTGGTAAATTAAAAGAATATTTCTTCTCTCTAAAAGAGGATTAAAAGATATTGCTTGTACAAGTGAATAAGTCCGGAACGGTTGTGTTTCGGATTTTTTTGTTGACTTACGATTTGGAAAAAAGTCATAAATTGGAAGTTCAAATATCAATTATGAAAAAAGTTTTATTTGTTTTAATTTTTATTATTTCATTTTTCTCATTTGGACAATTATCTCCAAATAAGCAAAAATTAATAAAACCATTATTAACAATAGATTATGCTGAGTCAGAAAATATTGGTGTGGGCGGAGAATACAGTGAAATTTATAAGTCCTTCGAAAATATAAAAGGAAAATTGACAAATCAAGATTTATTGATTTTGGCTTTGAATTCTAGTAACTCTCTTAGATTCTATTCCTGCGTAGAACTAATTCATAGAAATGATAAAGATGTTATCAATCTTTATGTGTATTATAGTGATTATCCTTTGAAAATGAAATATTTAAATGGTTGTCTTGCAAGTAATGAAAATATCTCAGATTTAATTTATCAGGAATACCAAAATATTTTTGACATCAAAAAAACATTAGAATTAGAATTGTCAAAATTGGACAAAAAAGAAATAGATGAAAATTCTGTTTACAAAGAATGGCAAATTACGCTTGATGGTATTAATAAAAAATTGACAAGCGAATTTTTACAAAATTTTGAACAAATTAGAAAATTGAAGAAAGAATTTGATGAAAGAATTTGATGAAATTTATGAATGGAAATCAAGACAAAAGTTGAAAAAATAAAACCCGCTTCAGAAATTTCTGAGGCGGGTTTGGTATAATAAATTGATTAATTAATAAGAACCTTTCCCAATAAAATGAGAAGCAATTTTCTCAGTCAATGCAATTGGATTCGGCGTGTTCACGTATTTTGTAAAACGTCTTAGTCCTGCTAGCATCATTCTTTGCTCGTCGCCTTCGGAGAAAGAAACGATGCCTTCTTTGGCGTTTGTTGCGATGATGTCAACGGCTTTGTAAAGATTCAATCTTGCCATTGATGCTTCTACAGAATCGGTGTCGAAATGTTTCTCCGCTCTCAGGATGGCAGATTCTGCCATATAGATTTGGTTCAGGATTTCGGAAGCGTTCAGGAGAAGATGCTGTTGTTTCTCGATGTCCATCATATATTTCTGAAGGGCAGAACCGGAAACCATCAGGAATACTTTCTTTAGATTTTTGATAACTTCTTTTTCCTCAGACATATACTCTGAATAATCCGGAATGTCGAAAGACGGAATTCCCATCAATTCTTTCCCAACATTTTTTGCAGGCGTCAAAAGGTCGATTTTCCCTTGCATTGTACGTTTGATGAGCATTCCAACGGCAAGAAGCCTGTTGATTTCGTTCGTTCCTTCGTAGATTCTGGAAATCCTTGAATCTCTCCAAGCCGATTCCATTGGTGTATCTTCCGAGAAGCCCATTCCACCGAAGATTTGAATCCCTTCATCCGCTGAATGCTGTGCTAAATCCGATACAAAAACTTTCAAAATAGAACATTCTACAGCGAATTCCTCCACACCTTTCAATTCAGCTTCCTCGTGGTTCATTCCGCCGGCAACCAATTCCTTGATTTTGTTTTCGACATCTTTTGCACCACGGTAAGAACCAGCCTCACTCACGAACGCGCCAGTCGCCATCTCTGCCAACTTCTTGCGAATTGCCCCGAAAGTGTTGATAGAGACGCCAAACTGTTTTCTCTCAGTAGAATAAGTCAATGAATGGTTCAGGATTCTTCTTTGCGCATCCAGACACGCCGCAGCCAATTTGATTCGACCAACGTTCAGGGCATTAAGAGCGATTTTGAAACCGTTGTTTCTTTCGCCCAACAAATTCTCGACTGGAACTTTCATATCATTGAAGAAAACCTGACGCGTAGAAGACGCACGGATTCCCAATTTGTGTTCTTCCTCTCCGAAAGTCATACTCTCAGGATTTTCCAATTCGGTACGGTTGATGACGAATCCGGTGATGTTTTTATCATCATCAATCTTGGCAAACAAAGTGAAAGTGTCTGCAAAACCTGCATTCGAAATCCACATTTTTTGTCCGTTGATAATGTAATGTTTGCCGTCTTCGGAAAGTTTGGCTCTGGTTTTTCCGCTGTTAGCGTCGGAACCTGCGTCTGGCTCAGTCAAACAGTAAGCACCGAATTTAGTTCCAGCCGCTAAGTCCGGAAGGTATTTGTTTTTCAGATATTCGCTACCATAAAGTAGGATTGGTAAAGTTCCAATTCCCGTGTGGGCGCCATAAGCTGTTGCTAATGAACCGGTTGTTCCCGAGATGTAGTCGCAAGCCAGCATCGTGGTTACGAATCCCATTCCCAATCCGCCGTAAGCTTCCGGAACTGCGATTCCCAAGAATCCCATTTCTCCGATTTTACGCATCACTTCTTCCGTGTAGGCGTAATCTTTTTTTTCGAAGCGTTCTTTGTTCGGAACCACTTCTTTATCTATAAATTCTTTTGCAGAATCGCGAAGCATTTTTTGTTCTTCGGAAAGTTCCTCGATGCTGAATATTTCCTGAGCAGTGATATCTTTTACAAGGAATTCACCACCGTTTAATGTTTGGGTTTCAGTACTCATTTATATTATTTTTTTTTATTAAAGAATAAAGAGAAAAGAATAAAGACTTACCACTTCAATGTTTTTTGAAAGCCTGAAATCATTCTCTGTAATTCGGTGATTTTATTTTCTATTAATTCAAATTTCGATTGTTCAATATAATTTCTCCTTGAAGAAATAATTATCTGAGTTTGTAATTCATAAAGAGAGCCTAAACTGATTTCTAAAAATCGATTAAAGTCTTTTTGTGAAGTTCTGCTTGAACCTTCTGCAATATTAGAAGCAACAGAAACTGTACATCTTCTTATTTGAGATTTCAAACCGAATTCTTCATTTTTAGGAAAACTTTCTGTAACTTCATAAATTTCATCAGCTAATTCAATGGATAATTTCCAAATATTCAGATGCTTAAAATTATGCTTCATTAGGAAAAGTCTTTTCTCTTTATTCTTTTTTCTTCTTGTCTATAACAACTCAAAAACACTCGCTGCGCCCTGACCAGTTCCCACGCACATTGTCACAACACCGTATTTGCTGTTTCTGCGTTTCATTTCGTCAAGAAGTTGAACGGTTAATTTAGTTCCTGTACAACCCAGTGGGTGTCCGAGTGCGATTGCGCCTCCGTTTACGTTGACGATGTCTGGATTGATGTTTAATTCTCTTAAGATTGCAACAGATTGAGAAGCAAACGCTTCATTCAATTCAAACAAATCGATGTCGGATTGTTTAAGTCCAGCTTGTTCCAATGCTTTCGGAATAGCGAACATTGGTCCGATTCCCATAATTCTTGGCGGAACACCAACAGTCGAATAGGAGAGAAGTCTCGCAACCGGCGTCAGATTCAATTCTTTTACCATTCTTTCCGACATTACCATTGTGAAAGCCGCGCCGTCAGAAGTTTGAGAAGAATTACCTGCTGTTACAGAACCATTTGCTGCGAAAACCGGACGAAGTTTTGCTAAAGCTTCAACAGAAGTATCAGCTCTTGGACCTTCATCTTGTTTGAAAGCGTATTCTTTGGTCTGGATTTTTTCCTTTTCGTCAAGGAAATTATATGCTACATCAATTGGAACAATTTGGCTTTCAAATTTTCCTTCCTTGATGGCTTTCATTGCTTTCTGATGCGAGTTATAAGCAAATTGGTCTTGCTCCTCACGACTCACTTTGAACTCGTTGGCAACCGCTTCTGCTGTCAATCCCATTCCCCAATAATAATCGGGATGTTTCTTTGCCAAATCCGTGTCAGGAATGGGTTTGTAACCGCCCATCGGGATGTAAGACATACTCTCTGCACCACCAGCGATGATGCATTCTGCCATTCCGGCTTTGATTTTCGCCGCCGCAATC
This sequence comes from Epilithonimonas xixisoli, assembly GCF_004365655.1. Taxonomy (GTDB): domain Bacteria; phylum Bacteroidota; class Bacteroidia; order Flavobacteriales; family Weeksellaceae; genus Epilithonimonas; species Epilithonimonas xixisoli. The sequence goes on from NZ_SOEO01000001.1 coordinate 603,951, forward strand.
GCAATAGCTTCTGAGCCTGAGGCGCAATATCTGTTGACTGTCACGCCCGGAACTTTGTCGGTGTCCAATCCCATTAATGAAATCAGTCTTGCGACATTAAGACCTTGTTCTGCTTCAGGCATTGCACAACCGACAATCAAATCGTCGATGCGGGCCGGGTCAAGATTTGGAACATCTTTCATCAGATGTTGTATCACAGTTGCCGCCATATCATCTGGGCGGGTAAAACGCAAAGAACCTTTCGGTGCTTTACCAACTGCTGTTCTGTATCCTGTTACTATATATGCTTCCATTTATTTTCTGTTTTAATATTATTGTGCCTCGTAGAGGTAAACTGTTAATAGCTAATTATTGTTTTTCTAGCAAAGCTCCGTAGGAGCGACCTGTTAATTTTATTCAATCAATAAATATTATTAATCAAAATCTAAATATCATATTTTCAGGTCGCCTCTACGAGGCTTGTCTTGAAACTCTATCATTTGCTATTAACAGTTCGCTCCTACGGAGCTTTTTAGTTTCTAAGCGGTTTTCCAGTTGTTAACATTGTCTGGATTCTTTCCAAGGTTTTTCTCTCACCGCAAAGTGAAAGGAAAGCTTCTCTCTCCAAATCCAAAAGATATTGCTCGGAAACTTCTGTCGGTTCGGAGAGATTTCCGCCGGTCATTACGTAACCGATTTTGTTGGCAATCAATCTGTCGTGTTCTGATGCGTAACCGCCGGCAACCATTTGGTCTGTTCCAACGTAGAACATTCCCATTGATTCTTTTCCGAGAACTTTTATTTTTTCGGGAACTGGAGGTGTATATCCTAATTCATCCAAAACAATCGCCTGACGTTTTGCTTCTGCAATTTGACGGTCTTTGTTTACAACGATGATATCTTTGTCGGTCAAAATTCCCATTTGCTTAGCTTCGTGAGCAGAAGTTGCCACTTTCGCGGTTGCAATATTCATAAAGTAATTTCGCAAATGATTGGTTTTAACATCGTCTGGAAGTGCGCCTTTCAAAGCTCTTAAAGCAAACTCTTTCGTTCCGCCGCCGCCTGGAATCAAACCAACGCCAACTTCTACCAAACCAATGTAAGTTTCTGCTGCAGCAACGATTTTATCTGAATGCATCGAGAATTCGCAACCGCCACCAAGCGTCATTCCGAAAGGTGCTGCGATTACAGGAATTGATGAATATCTCAGTTTCATCGATGTTTGTTGGAACAAGTTAATAGCCATATTCAGTTCGTACCAATCTTGCTCAACGGCCATCATCATTACCATCGCAAGGTTTGCCCCAACAGAGAAATTATCAGACTGATTTCCTATAACCAATCCTCTGTAATCTTTCTCAGCAATATCGATGGATTTATTAAGACCTTCCAAAACGCCACCTCCAAGTGAATTCATTTTTGAGCGGAATTCGAAGTTCAGGATTCCGTCGCCAAGGTCGATTAACGCTGATTCGGAATTGGACCAAATCGTCTTTTCTTTTCTAATATTATCAAGAATAATGAATGCATCCAAACCAGGAATCGGCTCGTAAGTTTTTGTATTCTGATTGTAGAATAATTGCTTTCCATTTTCTAATTTATAGAAAGATTCGTTTCCGGAAGCGAGCATTTCCTTAACCCAATCAGCCACTTTGTAACCTTCGCTTTCAACTAAATCAATTCCTTTTTGAATTCCCAGGAAATCCCAGTTTTCGAAAGGCCCATATTTCCACGCATAACCAGTTTTCATCGCATCATCGATAGAGTAGAACACATCGGTAATTTCGGGAACTCGCTGAGAAACATAAGCGAAAAGTGAAGCGTAATGTTTTCTAATCAATTCGCCGGCTTTGGTTTGGTCTTGCAACAAAATTGGCAAACGATTTTTCAAACTTCCAGCTTCTTTCGCTGTCTTCACGATTGGAAGTTTTGGCTGTTTCGTCGGTTCATAACCAAGCGTTTCATAATTTAAAACGAAACGATTAACATTTCCGCCAGCGTCTTTTTCTTTATAATAGAATCCTTTTTTAGCTTTATCGCCAAGGAATTTATTTTCAATTAAATGATTCAATGTTTTGGAATCTTTCAAAGCCTGAACCATTTCGTCATCTTTCAAATTGGCTTGAAGGCCTTTTGTAACATTGAAAGCCGTGTCCAATCCAACCAAATCTCCCAATTTGAAAGTTCCGGTTTTAGGACGATTTAATAAATCGCCTGTCAAAGAATCAGCTTCTTCAATGGTCAAACCGATTTCCTCAGTCAGTTCCATAATTTTTGCCATCGAGTAAACTCCGATTCTGTTTCCAATAAATCCTGGCGTATCTTTGCATAGAACCGTCGTTTTTCCAAGGAATTTCTCGCCGTAAGACATAAAGAAATCAATTACAGATTTGTCTGTTTTCGGACCTGGAATCACTTCAAATAATTTCAAATATCTTGGCGGATTGAAGAAGTGTGTTCCGCAAAAATGCTTCTGAAAATCTTCTGACCTTCCTTCTGACATCAGATGAATAGGAATTCCTGATGTATTAGAAGTGATTAAAGTTCCTGGTTTACGAAGTTTGTCCACTTTCTCAAACATCGATTGTTTGATGTCCAGTCTTTCCACAATTACTTCAATCACCCAATCTGAATTTTTGATTTTCTCCAAATCATCTTCGAAGTTTCCAACTGTGATTCTGGAAGCGAATGATTTGTCATAGATGGGCGAAGGATTGCTTTTCAGAGCGGTGTCAAGATGACCTTGCGCCACGCTGTTTATTGTTTTTTTGTCGGCATTTTCTGAGTCTTTCGCAGGCATATCCAACATCAATACCTGAATCCCGTTTCCAGCCAAGTGACAGGCAATTCCGGAACCCATCACGCCGGAGCCGAGGACTGTAACGTGTTTTATTTTTCTGTTCATTTATTGAGATTTATTATTGTTTTCTATTATTAAGTTCGTTGGCGATTTTCAAAATATCATTCATCACTTCTTTAAAAATTTCGAATTTTTCTGGTTCGATTCTTTCCACAATTTTTTTGTTGAAGTTGATGACCACTTCTTTCGACAGATTTCTAGAATTAATGCCTTTTTCCGTAAGTTTGATAATCACCTCGCGTTTGTCGGTCGTGGTTTTTTCTTTGTAGATGTAACCGTTGTCTTCCAGAAGCTTGATGATTCTCGTCAAGGACGTAGGTTCGATTGCCATTTTTGGACCAAGATTCGTACTTCTTGTTCCTTCCTTTGGGTCGATTTTCAAAAGTGTAAGTGCTTGTACAGCAGTTGAGTTGTGCAAGGACGCCTGGTCCGAATACATCTTCGAAACAGCCAGCCAAGCTGACTTTAACATCAAGTCTACACTTTCTACTTTTTCTGAATTTTTGTTTTCCATAATTAACTTATTGAAGCACTCTTTACAAATATAAAAAAAATACTATGCATGCATAGTATTTTCGGGTTTTAATTGCTAAGTTGTTTATAATCAATATTTTAATTACTATGCGAGTCGCAGTAAATAAAAATCTACTAAAGTTTATTTAATAGAAATCATCAGTGTTGATAAGGTTTTGCAGAGATTGTTTAATTTCTGTCAAGGTATGACAATTATCATAAAAATTATCCGATTTCAGTTCCCAATTGTTATTTTTAAACGTCAATTTAAATTTACTCAAATCCGAGGCGAAGTTTTTTTGAAGAAAGGAAAACATCATTTCTTTTTCTAATTTCGGTGCATCGATTTCGGGCGGATGGAAGTTTTTGTTGAAATCTAAAATCTTCGGCGTAATCAATTCTGGGTTATTTAGAATGATTTCCTCGGAAATTCCGCTGGTGAGTTTTTTGTCTTTCAGCCACCAGATTTTGTCTGAAAATTCCTTTGCTAATCGCCAATCGTGAGAAGAAAAGAGAATTAGTTTATTTTCATTCTTCGCCAGATTTCGAATTAAGGAAAGAATCATCAATTTATTTTCTTCATCCAGATGCGTTGTTGGTTCATCCAAAATAATGAATGGAGAATTCTGTGCTAAGGCTCTTCCAATAAAGACTTTTTGAAGATTTCCATCAGAAAGTTCGGCGAGTTTTTTATCTCGAAATTGTGTCAAGTTTAGTTTATCAATGATGTCATCGATTTCAATTTTATCCTTTTCATTCAATTTAAAATAATAAGGATAATGAATGTATTTTCCCAATGAAATCAAATCGGTAAGTGTATAATTATCCGGAATTTCAGCTTTCGAAAAAACGATGGCGATTTGAGAAGCTATTTCGTTTGGATTTAATTTATGAATTGATTTTCCCTTGATGGAAATTTCGCCACTTAAAAGCTTGTTCTGACCAAGAATAGATTTGATTAAAGTCGTTTTCCCAATGCCGTTATTTCCCATCAAAAGGCAAACTTCGCCTAATTCTAAGGAAGTGTTGATGTCAGAAATTAATGGTTCTGAATAACCGATTGATGTATTATTAATTTTAAGGAAATTCATTTTTATGAATGGTCTTTGTCATTCTGAAAGAATCTCAACAGTTTAGATCCTGAATGACAAAATTATGTTTTAATATTTCTTATCTGAATAAACTACTTCTTTTTAACTAACATCAACAAAATCACAGGAATCCCAAAAAACGTCGTAATAATATTAATCGGAAACTGACTCAATTCTGAAATTATCGAAAAAACCTGCATCATTAAAACTCCCAAGACAACATTCAAAATCAATTGGTGCCAAAGCTGAGCGGGATTCCAAAGCATTCTGCAAAAATGCGGAACCACAACACCAATAAATAAAATCGGACCCAAAAAAGCTGTGACAGAAGCCGATAAAATTGATGATGCTACAATGATACTGATTTTCAGTTTCGATTGACTCACGCCAAAACTTTGCGCATAAGCTGAGCCCAGAGAATTTCCAATCAAAGGTTTTATGGATTTGAAAGTAAAAAATAAGCCTATAATTATTAAAATGGTTAAGATTGAAATCTGAGAAAAATCAGCCTGGTTATTTGCGCCGAAAGTCCATAGAATGTAGTTTTTCAGGCTTTGACTTTCTACATAAAACTGAAGAAACGAAACCACTGCTCCAGCCAAAGCCGAAATCAAAAATCCGAAAATAATAATGAAACTTTTGTCCCGAAATCGATTCGAAAACAAGATTAAAACCACCATCAAAAACACGCTTCCGAGAATTGATGACAAACTGATAAAACTATTCTGCAAAAAATCAGGAATCAGAACATTCTGCGAAAAGAAAATATAAAACGCCACAAACAAACTGGAAACCGAGGTGATTCCCAAAACATCCGGACCAGCCAAAGGGTTTTTGAAATGTTCCTGCAAAAGAAATCCACTTGTCGGAATTGCTATTCCAGCTAAAACCATTGCTAAAGCGCGATTGATTCTGAATCCTGCTATTTCAAATTGTTCGGAAGATTCATTGAAAAAATCTGAAAATGAAAGCTTTGCATAACCAATATTCAAATTGATGATGAACGAAATGATGATTCCGACAATGATAAAGAAACAAATAACTCCGAACTTATTTTTCAAGATTTGTCTTTTGATTGAATTTGTTTATTTGGCGGATAAAAACTGATTTAATTTTTGATTCAAAGCATCCTCTGTCATAGAACCCAAGGTTTCATCAACTTTATCGCCTTTTTTAATCAATGTAAAAGGAATTGCTCCACCATCCCAAGTTTTGAAATTTTGCTTGAAAAACTCTGTATTCAAAAGACTTCCGTCCAGCAATGTTACGTTTTTTCTAATATTAAATTCATCCGCAAAATCACTGACATCGGTTGCCCAAACATTCTTGTTGTCAAGACTTACAAACGTGAATTTCACAGGTTGACCTTGCAATTCCTCCATTTTTTTGTGGAAAAACGGAATCTCGTGCATACACGGTCCGCACCAAGTGGCGAAGAAATTGGTCACATACAAAGTGTCAGAATTTTTATTTTGAATGTAAGCAGACATTTTTTCAGGAGAAAATTCCACCAATTCTGCAACGTCGGCTTCGGATTTTGTAGGTTCAACTATTATAGAATCTTCTTTCGCTTGAGTTTCTGCTACTTTTTCATCATTCTTTTTACAAGCTAAGAAGCTGATTGATAGGAATGAATAGAATATTATTTTTTTCATAGAAATTAATCTTAAGGTTTGATTTTTACAATCTTATTTTCTCTGATTACAACTATTTCACTGTTGTTTTTTTTCTTGAACTCCAACATTTTTTCATAAGCTTTTTCAAGACCTTTCAATATTTTGTCACGTCTTTCTATTTTATTTTCTGTTGTCATAATAAGTTTTTAGTTCGTTAAATTTTTCTGAATTATGAATGAGAAGTTCTTCACCCAAATTTTTTTCGGCAATCAAAATATGCTTTCCTTCAGAATTGTCAAAAATCAAAATCTGATCTACAATTGGAAGATAGATTTTAAATAAGTTTATAATACCATTATGGTATCTTCTAATAATGACGTCTTCAGGAATATGATGTCCACCCTCGGAAACTCTAATTTTAACACGCTCGATTGCCAACTCGGGATTCTTCAACCAGAAAAAGAGTAAAGTTGTATTGTAATCTTGATTTTTTGCTTTTAAGATTTTTTGTTTGTAGGTTTTAGTTGCTAATGTTGTTTCAAATGCAAAATTTTCATTTTGTAAAAAAAGTTCTTCGATTCGATTTAGCATAATTCTCCCAGATTCAAAAGCCACTTTTTCAGGTTGAAATGGGGACAAACCTTTGGCAATTTCATCAGCATTTACAAATTCCTTACAATCCAATATTTCGGGCAGAATCGTAAAAGATGCAGTGGTTTTTCCAGCACCGTTACAGCCAGCGATGATGTAAAGATTTTGTTCTTTCATTGATAATGTATCGTGAAATTTTCATTAAATTTGATTCTTGACAATGGAGAATCAATTAACAGTAGCCAACCAACCTCAGTTTCACAGGCTAAAAATAGCTAAAAAACAACAACTGACCAAACAAGCTTTTGCGTTGGAATTAGAGATTCCCGATGCGTTGAAATCCCGATTTCAATTTCGGGCTGGGCAATATGTGACGCTGAAATATCACTTTAATGAGAAGGAAATTCAAAATGATTATTCCTTTACTTCTGCGCCTTCCGAAGAAAAATTGGCTTTGGCTATCAAAATCAATGGTGAAAACAGTTCGACTCAATTTCTTTTTGACAATTATAATATTGGCGACGAAATCTCGGTGAGCGAACCTTTAGGGAGATTTTTCCTTAATTCAAAACCGAATGAGAAACGGACGATTATTGCTTTTGCTTCTGGAATTGGAATCACGCCAATCCTCAGTCACATCAAAAACATTTTGATTGAGGAAAAAACAACGCGAATTTTCCTCTTTTACGGTAACAAAAGTTACGAAGATATTATCCTGAAAGATGAGCTGGAAAAACTTCAAATAGAATCTGGCGGAAGATTGGAATGTTTCTATTTCATCTCGCAAGAACCTGTAAAGGATAAACTGTTTCAAGGCAGAATTGATGAGAAAAAAGTGTCGCTTATCATCAACCAAATCCTTCATCTGGACGAGGACGATGAGGAATCTACAATTTGGGATAGCACAGACAAAGTTTTGATTTGTGGTCCGGGAGCAATGATAAAATCGGTCGCCAATGCCTGTTACAATCACGGAATTCCGAAGAAGAATATTCATTTTGAGTTGTTTGAAAGTTTTAATGAAGACATCTATCCAACTGAAAAAGAATTTCCTTTGATAGAAAATGTTGAAGTTAAAATCAAATTCAATCACATCGAAAAAGACGGAATTATCCTAAAAAATAACGAGCGAAAAATCCTTCAGCAGTTGCTGGATTTGGGTTACAAATTGCCTTATTCCTGCAAATCTGGAATATGTGGAAGTTGTCTTTGTTACCTAAAATCGGGCGAAGTTGATATGACGGAAGACGAATATTTGACGGATAACGAAAAACATCAAGGAAAAATCTTACCTTGTACAGCCATTGCAATGAGCAAAGAAATTTATTTGGATTTTGATATGATTTAACGATGATTAAGGCGATTACAAATATTCTCAAAACAGCTTTCAGGCTTTTGGAAGTTGGGATTTTGCTGATGATTTTAGCGAACTTCTGGGTTGTTGCCTTGACGAGTGGGAGAACTTATACCAAAATCAGCAAAGTTCCGCCGAGAGATTGCGCCTTGGTTTTGGGAACGTCGCCGAAGATGCGTTCGGGCGTTGCAAATCCTTATTTCACAGCGAGAATGGATGCTGTTGGAACGCTTTATCACCACGGAAAAATCAAAAAAATAATTGTCAGCGGAGAGAAAAGTAAAAACTACGACGAGACGGAAGCAATGAAGAATTTTTTGGTCTATAATGAAGGTGTTCCGGAAAATATCATCATCAAAGACCCGAAAGGTTTCAACACGCACAAGAGCATTTTGAATTGTAAAAATACTTACAATCAAAAAAATGTCATCATCGTTTCGCAAGGGTTTCACAATCTTCGAGCCCTGTTTTTTGCCCGAAACAATGGGATGAATGCGCTAGGTTTTGACGCTCAAGACGTCACCAAAAACGAAAGTTTCTACAGAAACCACACCCGTGAATTTCTTGCCAGAGATTTGGCAGTTTTCTATTATATTCTTGGGATTTCGCCGGAGGAATAGTTTTCATCAATCAATAACATTTTACAGTAAATTTTATCAAAAACGAACTTGGCAGATTCTTTGTAATTATTTTAACGTCATTAATGAAAATGATAATCAAAATTTACAAAAATGAAAAATCTATTTAAAATAATATTCCCGTCTGTCATTGCATTTACGATGGTTTCTTGTATGACGACTTCCGACGCTTATGCTTATAATAATGACCCATATTCTCAAGGTTATTCAGATGGATACAGAGATGGCTATTACCAATCGCCGGATGGATTTTGGTACGCACCAAACGTAGTTTATCTGGATAATAACAATAATTATTACAGAAATGGAGCGGTTTACAACTCAAGAACGAGAACAAGAAATAACGTCGTAATTTCGCCAAAAAGAAATTCTTTGCACAATCAAATTTCGACCGGAACAAGAGCGACAACTCAGCCAAATATTCGAATTCAGGAAAGTGGAAGAAGAAATCAAAACAATATAAAAGTTCAGCCAAATGCCAATCGGGGAACGAGAAATCAACCGCAGAACAATACAAGAGTTCAGCCACAAAACAATACTAGATCTGGATCTCAGAACAATATAAGAGTTCAACCTCAGATTCAAAAAGAGAGCAGTCCACAAAGATTAAACAACGGATCACGATAACCAAAAAGCCAGTTTCGACTGGCTTTTTTTAATTCTAAATTTCAAATTTTCAACATTAAAAACGAGTGTAAATAAAAATTATATTATTTTTGTAAAAATTGTTAAAGATGCTCGTGATTGGAATTGCCGGAGGAACAGGTTCCGGAAAAACTACTGTTGTAAATAAGATAATGCAACAGCTTAATGTAGAAGGTGTTAATATACTTTCTCAGGATAATTATTATCACGATAATCCAAATCTTACGCTGTCCGAAAGAGAAGCTTTGAATTATGACCATCCAAAATCCATCGATTTTGAGTTGATGTTGCAACACGTAAAAGCGCTCAAAAATAACGAAAGCATAGAACAACCGATTTATTCGTTCGTAACGCACTCCAGAACAGGCGATCACGTGACTGTGGAACCAAAAAATGTTTTGATCGTAGAAGGAATTCTGGTTTTGACGAATAAAGAATTATTGAAGGAATTCAATCTCAAAGTCTTTGTTCACGCCGATTCCGACGAGCGATTGATCCGAAGAATCCGCAGAGATACGCAGGAAAGAGGCCGTGATTTGCAGGAAGTTCTTCACCGTTACCAAACGACTTTGAAACCAATGCATCAGGAATTCATCGAGCCTTCCAAAAATGAGGCTGATTTGATTGTTCCAAATATGAAGCAAAACTCTGTGGCTATTGATTTTCTGACAACTGTCATTAATAATTCGCTTAAAAAAGTTCATTAAAAAATTTGATGTTAGAAGTTAAACACCAGATTTTAGATTTAAATCAATGTTTTAAAAATTAAGATTATGAAAGAACTAATCAAGGATATCAAGAAAAAATCGCCGACTATGACGTTTTTCAAAACCTATGTTTTCAACAAATATCTGTTGACGCTTGTCGGATTTTTGGTTTGGATGATCTTCTTTGACAGCACTTCTTTTTTGGTTATTAATGAACTGAATGGCGAGATAAAACGCTACGAAAAACAACTCGATTTCTACAAAACTGAATACGAAAAGAACGACAAATTCTTCCGTAAACTGATGAACAACAAAGACGAAAAAGAAAAGTACGCGCGCGAAAATTACTTTATGAAAAAACCAAACGAGGAGATTTTCATCTTGGTGGTGGACAGTTCTAAGATTGCAAAAAAGTAACATAAATTTTTCAGAATGAGTGAATTGGAAGATTGGGAACAGCTTGTAAAAAAGCAACTCAAAACGGAAAACATCTACGAGATCCTCCAAAAAGAGAATCTGGAAAATATTGATGTAAAACCATATTACCAAAACAATTCTGAATACAAACTCCTTCCAAAAATCGAAGAAAGTACACATCTCGTTGCGGAATATCAGGAAGGTTTGGAAGAACAAGCGTTTGCTTTTTTGCTTAATGAAAATGTTGAAAATCTGGATGAAAAATCGATTTTCATCAATAATGCTGAACTTTCAGAACATATTTTAACTGAAGAATCCAACCGATATTTTTCTCTGATTGATGTTTTTTCTGATGACCAAAAGGCTGAGATTAATGAACATCTTGCAGGTGAATTATTATCAAAATCATTCGAGAGAAATATTTGTATTGATGTCAGTTTACATCAAAATTCCGGCGCTTCCATTATTCAACAATTGGGTTTTGCTTTGGCGAAATCAAAGGAATTGGTTGAGAAATTTAGTCCTGAAATTTTAGATAAATTGATTTTCAAGTTTGCAGTTGGAAGTCAATATTTCTTTGAAATTGCAAAAGTTCGAACTTTCAAATATCTGTTCAATCAGCTTTCCAAAGAATTTGGGAAAGATTTAATTCCTTATATTTTTGTTGAAACTTCATTAAGAAATAAATCGAAAAACGACCAAGATAATAATCTGATTCGTTCCACTTTGGAATTGGCTTCTGCAATGATTGGTGGTGCTGATGCGGTTTTTTGTAATAATTATAAAATCGAAAATCCAACGGAACTTTCCAAAGAAATCTCCTTCAAACAACAGATTGTTTTGGCTTATGAAAGTATCATCAATGTTTTTGAAGACGCCACTTCCGGAAGTTATTTCGTGGAAGACATCACACAACAATTCGCTGAAAAATCGTGGAAATTATTTCTTCAGATTGAAGAAAAAGGCGGTTATTTAGAACTATTGAAATCTGGTAAAATCCAAAAAATAATTTTCGAACAAGCGACGAAAGAGCAAAGTTTGGTGGAAGAAGGAAAAATCAAAATCATCGGTGTCAATCTTTATCCGAAATTAGAAGTTAAGAAATCTGTTTCTGAGCTTTATGATTCTTCTAAAATAAAGCCGGTTCGTTTGGCGGAAATGTTTGAAGATTAAAATTACATTATTCTCAATTTTTAGAATTCTTAAACTCAGAATTCGTAACTCTTAACTAATTCACTATCTTTGCAAAAATTTTTAGAAATGAGCGAAGACGGAAAAAGACCAGAAAGAGACAAAAAACCAAGAAGTGCAGGTGGAAGCAGACCTTCTGGAAACTCCCGTGGCTCTGGCGAAAGAACGTCCAAAAGCAGACCTTCGGCAGGAGGCGCGCGCAAACCAAAAACGACAAGAGGCGGAGACCGATTCGACAGCAGAGACAAATATGAGGATGGCGAAAGAAAACCATTCAATAAAAAGCCGGCGAATAAAAAACCATACATCCGACCAGAAACGACTGAGGACAGAACAAAATCTTATATTCAAAAAAGAAGATTGGAGAAAATCACGAAAGAGGTTTTCAAAGATACCATCAGACTGAATAAATACATTGCCAATTCTGGGATTTGTAGCAGGAGAGAAGCCGACGAATTGATTTCTCAAGGTCTTGTGGAAGTGAACGGAAAAGTAGTGACCGAAATGGGTTATCAGGTTCAGAAAACAGATCGAGTTGTTTTCGATAGCCAAAATATCACACCGGAAAAACCAGTTTATGTACTTCTAAATAAACCAAAAGGTTACATCTCTACAACAAAAGATGATAAGGCGAGAAAAACGGTAATGGATTTGACGGCGAATGCTTCTCCATACAGAATTTTCCCAGTTGGAAGACTGGACAGACAAACGACAGGCGTTATTCTTCTAACGAATGACGGTCATATGACAAAAAAACTGACGCATCCATCTTTTAATATTAGAAAAATTTATCACGTTACTTTGGATAGAAAACTAACCAACGACGATTTGAAATCCATTGCAGAAGGAATCCGTTTGGAAGAAGGTGTTGCAGAGGTTGATAGCATTTCTTTCATCGAAGGAAAACCGAAAAATGAGGTTGGAATAGAACTTCATATCGGATGGAATAGAGTTGTACGCAGAATTTTCCAAAAATTGGGCTACGAAGTGGAATCACTAGACAGAGTAATGTTTGCAGGATTGACCAAGAAAAATATCAAAAGAGGACACTGGAGAATTCTTACTGAATTGGAAGTGAATAATTTGAAAATGCTATAGATAGCTTTTTGCGAATTGCTTTTTGCGGTTGGCTTTTATAAAATATTAAAGACTGAAGAAATTCGGTCTTTTTTGTTATCTTGAGATTCATAATTTGAGAAATGAGTAAGATTTATATTTTCAGTGGTCTTGGCGTTGATAGAAGAGTTTTTGATAATATCGATTTCGAGGATTTGGACGTGGAATTTGTTGATTGGATAAAGCCTTTGAAAAGTGAATCTTTAGAAAATTATGCTGAAAGAATTTCAAGAAAAATAAGCACAGAAAAACCAATTTTGATAGGTTTGTCCTTCGGAGGAATGATTGCTGTTGAGATTTCAAAAATCATTAAAACTAAAAAAAATATTCTCATCGCCTCAGCAAAAAACAGATTTGAACTTCCAAAATTCAATCGAATTTCTGGAAAATTAAAACTCAATCAATTAATTCCAAAATCCATTTTCAAAAAGCAAAACTTCATTACCAATTGGCTATTCGGAATTGAAACTGAATCTGAAAAACTACTCTTGAAAAATATTTTGAGAGATACAGATCCAAACTTTTTTGCTTGGGCAATCAATGAAATTGTGAATTGGAAAAATGAAACAATTCCGGAAAACATCATTCACATTCACGGGAATAAAGACCGAATTATACCTTTTAAAAATGTAAAAGCTGATTTTGTGATTGAAGGTGGCGGACATTTTATGACGGTGAATAAACCTAAAGAAATTCAAAATATTATTTTAAATTTAATAAAATCGTCACAATAAAAATATTTTAATATTCCGAAAAGCCTTCATTTATAACTACTTCACACTCTCATTATAATAATTGATTTGATCATTTTTATCAAAACTAATAATGGTGATTTCTCGATTATTCGCACTTTCATTGTTGAAGAAAGTAACGTTTGAACTTGCTTTTGGATTCCAGTATAAAACTTCACGAGTATCATTAATCAATGATTTGTATTTTGCTTGAGAATAATCGATTATTTTAAAATTATCTACTTTGTCATAAGCTTTGATTTCTATTTTGTTGCTGATGTTTTTACTTTTCTGTTCTTTAATTGTACTTCCTGTTCGTGTAAAAATTGCGACTGCGTTCGGAACTAATCCATAATCTTTGAATATTTTTACCATTGCAACGTCGCTTACAGAAAGAGAACTGACGGCTTCAATGTCAACTTTCGTTTCATTTAAATAAATACCAGCTCTACCGCCACGGATGTAAGGAACGAGATTTCCTGAATTATCGCTTTGAAAGGTCAATCCTCCCGCTCTGCCCTGTAGCCATTGCATAATATTGGAGTATGATTGTGCGTCTTCATTTTCGTTAACGAGGTCTAAAACCGTGGCATTCATACTGGAGAACATTCCGGAAGTTATTTCATCATTCAATTTCTTTTTGGCGTCGCTTTTTCTCTTTATTATTTTTACTTCTTCAATCTGTGTTTCTTCTTGATTGATTTTTTCATTGTTCTGTGCGTTTGCCAGAGCTTTTTCTATTGCCATCGGTAAAATGTAGTTTTCATCAATTTCTTTCAGCTCATATTTGGTTTTTGGAAAATTAAATTTTGAAATGTTGTTTTCAATCAGAAGTTTGAGTTTTAATGTTAAGTTTACCTGTTGCTTGTCATTTGTGTTCAGAAAATAATTGACAAAATAAGAATCTTCAAAATTAAGGTTGTTGATGAACAAATCACCATTGCTATCCGTTGTAAACTGTTCCAAAAGCGGTTCTCCATCGTCATTTTTGAAAACCAAATTCACCAGCGTATTGGGCAACGGTCGGCTGTTGAGCGCAAGCCGTGCTTTGTAGGAAATGAACTCGTTGTCAGCCAAATTATATTTGATTGTAGGTTTTTGACCAGCCATCAATTTAGTCCAGTCAAATCGTTTCCAATTTTCTGAGATTAAAAGCGCATCCAATGCTTCTGGATTTGCATCTTTAGAAAAATATTGAGCCGGATTTTTTATCGGATTTTTAAAATCTTCGGTGAGATACAAACTGCTGAGGATATTTTCTTTTGAAGCAGGATTAGTATCAGTCAAATCTTTTACAACGACTGTGTAATTTTCATTGCCAGGATTTTGTTTAATTTCAAAGCTGTTGAGAGCTCTCGGATCATTGTTGAATTTTGAATTTTCTAAGACGATAGGATTTGTTGAATTTTGATTTAAAAAACAAAGTCTCTGCGCCACAAGATTTTCTTTGTCATCAAACAGCGAAATCTGCATCACTCCATTTTGCCCGATTTCTTTTGTTGGAATCAAGCTTGAAATTTTTGGATTGGCAGATTTGATTTTCGCTTTGTACGCCAATTGATTGTTAAGGGTTCCAACGACGGTGTAATTTTGGACGTTTTTTTCTAAATTAATTGCAGCGATTGTATATCTGATTCCAGATATTTCAGAATTGATTTTCAGATTTAAACCTTGATTTGTAACTGTTTGCAAAGTAGTGATTTGACTATTCCCTTCACCATCTTCAACCACAACTTTGTAAGTTTTCCCAAACTTTGGCGTTATCGAAAATAAAGCGACATTTTCATCAAGCGATTTGAAAGTTTGAATTTTATGATCCGGAAATTCAGAATCTATGACATAACCGTTCCAATTCTTCATCGATTTCCCTTGAGTTAATAATCTCACCGCAACTTTCGTAGAAACTTGATCTACAAATATTCCACCTTCTGGAAATGCTTCAATTGTCCATTTTGAGTTTTCTGATAAAACTATTTTTTTCTTCGAAGTTGGATTGTAAATCGGAATTGGTTTGATGAAATTCCATTCGATGTCAAAGTTTGCCATCCAATTCGTATAGGCTCGAACAAAATAAACATCTTCATTCAAAGTTTTGTTTAGATTAAATGTTCCGGAAGCTTTACCATCATTAATCAGAATTGTTTTTTTATCAATCAGATTTTTACTTTGATCGTACAATTCTACAAACATCGTTTTCGAAATTGCAGACCGACTATATCCCTCAAAAACAAAAGATTGAAAAAAGATTTGATCACCGGCAACGTATTGATCTTTGTCAAATAAGATATAAACCTTCTCTTGTGAATAATTTTTTTCAAGATTATCTATCGCGCGATCCAATTTACTTTGAGCATCAACGATTAAAAAACAGAAGACCAATAGCATTGCAGTAAAAATTCCTTTCATAAATAATCAATTATGATTGTTGAATCACGATGTAGTTTGAACTCATCAAGATATGAAGAATTTTAAAACAAAAAACAGCACTTTAAAAAATGCTGTTTAAAATATATAGTTAATTGATTTTAACCGTTAAGAAAATTGATTAAAATCTGATTCAATTCATCTGCGTGCGTCACATTCAAGCCGTGTGGTGCGCCTGAAATCACGTGGTATTGATTGTTAACGATTCCTTTAGCTGCTTGCTCTCCTGAAGTTTTGATTGGGACAATTTGATCTTCGTCACCGTGAACAATCAAAGTAGGAACTGTCACATTTTGAAGCTCTAGTCGGAAATCTGTGTTTGCCCAACTTTCTGCGGTTTTTACAGTGGCAATAGGAGATGCCTGCGACGCAATGCTCCAATCATAATCCAACTGTTTGGGACTTACCAATGGTGCGAATATTCCGTGATTGTAAAAATTTTTATGAAAACCTTCCAAGAAATTGACGCGGTCATATTTTACATTTTTCAAGATCTCCTCCAAATCTACCGCAGGCACGCCGTCCGGATTGTCCTCTTTTTGTTTAACCAATGGAATGATCGACGCAATCAAAGCGACTTTATCTACGTTGTCTGAACCGTAATTGGTCAGAAAACGAACCACTTCGCCACCGCCCATTGAGAATCCAACTAAAACCACATTTTGCAAATCCAATTGTGTGATGAGTTCTAGAAGATCATCGGCCAGTGAATTGTAATCATAATTGCCCAAAGTAGGCTGGGATTTTCCAAAACCTTTTCTGTCGTAAGTGATGACTCGATAGCCCGCTTCCAACAATGCAGGAACTTGCAGCTCCCAAGATTTGCCGCTCAATGGCCAGCCGTGAATCAGAATAATGGGTTGTCCACTACCAAAATCCTCGTAGTAGAGGTTGAAATTTTTGTCTGTTTCTTTTGTGATGTAAGGCATAATCTTTTAATTTTTGATATTAATATTTGATTATAATTATCCAAACATCAGACCACAAAAAAGACTTTCTTATTGGGAAAGTCCTTTAGTTTTTTATTAATTTTCGATTACTTCACTTCATTATAATAAAGAAGTCTGTCGTTTTTATCAAAACTAATGATGATGATTTGGCGGTTTTTAGCATCGTCATTATTAAAAAATTTTGCTCTTGGCGCAAGCCCCGGCTCTTCTGACAGAGAAGGATTCCAATACAAAGTTTCCCGCGTGTCTTTTGTAATTTTCTTGTAAGCATCGCTGGTAATATCTGGCAATTCGAATTCCACAGATTTGTCATAGCCTCTCAGCACCAGTTTGTTTACTTTTTCTTGATCTTTTCCTTTGTCTTCGTCAGACACCATATTTCCTCGTTTTGTGTAGATGGCAACTGCATTAGAAATCAAACCACCGTCTTTCAAAACTTTTACCATCGCAATGTTGCTTACGGGGATAGAATTAATCATACTCGCATCCACAGGCATCTCATCCAAAAATAAACTCGCTTGTGAACCACGGATACTCGGAACCAGATTTCCTGATTGATCCATTTGGAAAGTAAGTCCAGCTGCACGTCCTTGTAACCATTGCAGAATGTTTTGCGAAGCTTGAGCGTCTTTGTTTTCATTCACGAGGTCAAAGATGGTGGCATTCATACTGTTGAATCTTCCGGTAGAAAGTTCTTTGTCCAGCTCTGCCTTTTTATCCACTTTTTTCGCGGTTACTTTCACTTCTTCAATCGCTGTTTCCTGGTCAAAATCTTTTAGGGCTTGCTGGTTCTTTCTATTTTGAAGGGATTTTGCAATCGCAGGATCTGTGGATGAATTTGCGGTAGCTTTTACAAGCGAATAATTGGTAGTCGGAAGTGTATTTCTGTAAGGAATATTTGTGATTAATGGTTGAAAAACAATATTCAGATTGTCCGATTCTGAAGTTTCTTTTTTGTCTTTATTAAGGTAATAAGAAACTGACAATGGCTCATCAAAATAGATATTGTCGAGATAAATAAATCCATTGTTATCCGTTACTGCTGGCACAAAATTCTTTTCTGATTTTTCTGTTTTCAGCAAAAGATTGATGTTTTTGTTGGGTAAAAATCTGCCATTGTTTGTTACTTTTCCTTTGAAAGAAAGATTCTTGTGAGGTTTGTAATTGAACTCTGGCGTTTTCCCAGCCAAGAGAGATTCCCAATCAAATCTTTTCCATTTTTCTGAGATTAATAGAGCGTCCAAAGCTTCCGCATTAGCATTTTTTTCAAAATACTGAGCCGGATTGAAGATTGATGACGTGAAATCTCCTGTGAGCCATTTTGCACTTAGAAGCGAGTTTTCATTCCTGTTTTCGCTCAGATTGTTTTCTTTCACAAGTATCGTAAAATTTTTGTAATCCGAATCTGGTTCTATATCAAAACTATTAAAAGCGCGCGGTTCATTATTCATAGAAAAAGCCAAGGTGGGCTCATCAATATTCAGATTTTTTGGATTCACGAAAAAGAGTCGTTGTGCAACCGGATTCTGCTTGTCATCGAAAATGGTAATATGCAAAACTGCCGTTTCATCATTGCTTACTTTTGTTGGAATATTGCTTGTGGCATCGCTCGCAGTGGTTTTTATATTGGCTCTGTAAACCATTTGGTTGTTGATGGTTCCTACGATGGTGTAGCCTTGCAGACCTTGCGTGAGATTGTTTCCCTTTATTTTATAATTAATGCCTTTTGCATCGTTTGTCAGTTGAAGATTAATTCCCGAATTGGCAACTGCTGGTAGATTTACCGTTTGTTTATTACCTTTATTATCCTCAATTATCGCTTTGTATGTTTTTCCAAATTTTGGAGTGATGGTAAAAATTCCAACATTTTGATCCAATCCTTTGAAGCTTGCTAATTTTTCATTTGGCTTTTCAGAGTCTATCACATATCCGCTCCAAGCTTGTGGTGGATTACCTTGTGAGAAAATTCTGGCGGCAAATTTTGTAGCAATATTATCTATGAAAGTTCCGCTTTCCGGGAAAACGTTGGCGGTCCATTTGGTATTTTTATCTTGAACTAATTTCTGCTCAGAATTTGGATTGTAGATTGGAATTGGTTTTAGAAAATTAAACTCCTCAGAGAAATTGGCCATCCAAGTCGTGTAAGCACGGATGAAATAAACATCTTCATTCAAAAAGTTTGTCAAAACAAAAGTTCCGTCACCTTCTCCATTTTTCAGAAAAACTGTTTTTTTGTCCACCAGATTTTTACTGTGGTCGTAGAGTTCCACAAACAATGTATTCGAAATGGCAGATCGCCCGTAACCATTGAAAACAAAAGACTTGAAGTAGATATTGTCCCCGACAACATATTTGTCTTTATCCAAAAGCAAATACACTTTTTCCTGTGTATAATTCTGCTCCAGATTTTCAATCGCTTTGTCTATTTTATCTTGTGCGTTAAGTTGCATCATTCCAACCACATACATAAAAAAAATGAAGATTTTTTTCATATCAAAAAACTTATGATTTGTAAATTTTATTAAAACCTACCAAAAATACAATATTTCTTTTGGGACTGGCATTTTTTGAGAGACTTTAAGACAGTTTTAAGATTATTAATTATATGTTCTCTTTAGTATTTTCATAAAAAAAGCACCACGATTTGTGATGCTTACATTATTTTTTATTTTTTTTAAATTAACTATTTAATGATCAGTTTAGTACTTGATTTTTTACCATCCGATTGCTGAGTGATGATGTAAACGCCGGATTGCAAATTGGTTTTGATTTCATTCTTCCCTTTGCTCACGATGGAAGAATGAACTACTTTTCCGCTAAGATCCTGGATTACGATGTTTCCTGCATTTTCAGTATCTAGGAAGAAATTATTTTTGCTTGGATTTGGGTAGATTCTGACAGATGATTTAGAAACATCAGAAACCGATAATGGCAAAGCACAATCGTAGGGTTTGTAGGAAATTGTATTTGGATTTTGACTTCCTAAAACTTCCTCTACCATTGCATCTGTAGAAAGTTCACCCTCTCTCCAGCAGTTTCCGATAGCGTTGACTTGGTTTGTTGTATTGTTGAAAAATGCAACGGTGTCTCCTGTGTTTGCATTGTCTCTAAAAATATTGTTTCCTTTATCCGTTTCAGTTCCCAGATCCAAAGTTCCGTTTGAAAGAACCGTAATTCCCCAAAGATTTCCTCGGATTTGATTGTTTCTAATCTTGATATTCTGAGCTGCATAGATAGAAATTCCACTTCCGCCATCGCTAGGAATATTTTCACTATTGTTATTTTCAAGAATATTATTTTTGATAATTCCGGATGCACCGCCACCGATTGAAGTGATACCGTATCGATTGTCTCTTACCGTATTTCCTTCGATTCTGAAACGAGTTGAGCCGCCAGTCAGCATAGAGACGCCAATTCCACCAGCTTTTGTAAGGCTTCTGTTTCCGATAACCGTATTATTAATGACCTTTACCGAGTCAGTCACGGACATTCCGATATTGATTTGGGGCGAATTATTGTTGCCCGTATTATTTCCAAAAAGATAGTTGTTTTCTATCGTTACAGAACCTCCTGTAGAAGTTCCTGAAGCAATGCCTGCCCGGAAATTTTCTATAAACTGAGAGTTTTTAATCACAGGATTTCCACGGAAAAGACTCACGGCGCCATTTGTGGCAACACCTGATACATTTTTACGAATCACGCAATTGTCCATTAAGAAACTGTCGGTTAAAACTCTTACGCCACCGCCATATTCTACAGTTGTATTTTTCATTTCTGCAAAAGATCCAATCTCAAACTGAATACCTTTGAAAGGGAAACCAGAATCCACAGCATTGATCAAAAAATTAGATGCAGTTGTGCGGTATTCCCCGAAAACATAAAGCGCTTTGTCAGCATTCACACTCAATGTTGTGTTTTCGTCTATGGTAAGTTTGTCTGTGGCGGAAATTGTGATGTTTTCTGTCATCAGATAATGTGTGCCCATATTTTGAAGAACATTGGGAGCTGCTGCAGATAAGGTTGACAATGTGTAACTTGTTCCGTTTCCGGGCGTTGTAAACTGGGCATTGAGGAAAGCGCCAGTCAGCATAAATAAAAAAGTAATTTTTTTCATAAGCCTAAAATTTTATTTTAATGATTTTAAATTTCGTAGCGATAATAATATTCTTTTAAAAAATTGACAGAGAAGTTTTCAAATTCTGACAAATCAAATTTATCAATGTATTTTGTCTTTATCACAATATATTTGCAAAAAAAATATTTATGTTTTCAAATTTAATTGCAGGAACAATGCGGTGGGGTATTTGGGGTGCAAATCATTCTGAAAAAAATGTGCAGGAATTGATAGAAGTTTGCTTGGAGGAAAACATCACAACATTTGACCATGCGGATATTTATGGCAATCATACCACGGAAGAACTTTTCGGAAAAGCATGGAAAGAAATGAATATTGACCGAGAAAATGTCCAGTTCGTCTCCAAATGCGGCATCGTAATGAATTCGGATAAAAAACCTTCTGAACTCAAATATTATAATTATAACTCGGATTATATTCTCAATTGTGTGGAAGAAAGCCTTACAAATCTAAACACAGATTACTTGGATCTTCTCTTGTTGCATCGTCCGTCACCATTGATGAATCCTGAGGAGATTACAGAAACATTTTTTAAATTGAAAGAAAGTGGAAAAGTAAAAGACTTTGGTGTCAGCAATTTTTCCGTTTCCCAATTTGAATTGTTGGATGAATGTTTTCCGTTGATTACAAATCAAATTGAAGTTTCCATCAATCAAACAAAATCCTTTGAAGATGGAACTTTGGATCAAATGATGATGAAGAAATTGAGCCCGATGGCTTGGTCTGTCTTGGGTAATTATTTCTCAGAAAAATCAGATCAAAATATTAGAATCAAAAAAATAATGGAAGTTCTTTGCCCGAAATATAATGCAGAGGAAAATCAAATTCTTTTGGCTTTCCTTCTGAAACATCCAGCGAAAATTTTGCCTGTAATTGGGACATCGAAAACAGAAACTATTAGGAAATTGAACCGATCTTTATTGATTGATTTGGAGACAATAGATTGGTTTAAGTTGCTGGAAGCCAGTAAGGGAAGCGAGGTGGAGTAGTGTAATTTTACATAATATTTAAATTTAATATCAAAATTTCTGATTATTCAAAAATAATTGTAAATTGCACCCAGTTATATTTGAAATCAATAATGTCATTTTGTTGTTTTTCCTTAATATAATATTAAAACAACAGTTAACTTAATTTTTTTTAAAATGAACATTTTTGTTTCAAACATCAATTACGCAACAAAGGATTATCAGTTGCAAGAATTATTCGAAGAATTTGGAGAAGTTTCTTCTGCAAAAATCATTACTGACAGAGATACTGGGAGATCAAAAGGATTTGGTTTCGTAGAAATGGGTGACGAAGAAGGAAAACAAGCGGTAGACGCTTTGAACCAAAAAGAATTTAACGGAAAAATTCTTAACGTAACAGAAGCTAGACCAAGAGAAGAAAAACCAAGAAGATCTTTCGATAACAACCGTGGCGGTGGTTACGGAGGTGGAGATAGAGGAGGAAACCGTGGAGGCGGTGGAAACCGTTGGTAATATCTTCCAACTGGAAAAAAATAGAAGCGATCAGATTTTGATCGCTTTTTTTTGTCGTTTTTTTGATGACTTAGAAAAATTATTTTTTCTTATCCTTTTTCTTCTTTTTGTCTTTCTTCTTAGTTTTTTTCTCACCAGTTATCTCTTTGATGTAATCCTGGATTGGATTTTCTGGCTCTGTTTTTTTGCTTTCAAAAACCTTTTTGGACTCCATGTATTTAAAGAAATCATCTGTAGCTATCAATTCGTCATTCATCAAAATGTCAAAAAGTTCAATTCCGGAACCATTGAAATAGTTTTCTAGAAATCTTTTCAAAACAAACATTCTGTAATCAACAAATGTTACCGAAGGCCTGTATAGGTTTATTCGGCCTTGTTTTTCTGTGGTCAAATAGTTTTTTTCTACCAAGATTTTCAGAAAGGTGGAAATGGTATTTTGATGAGGTTTCGGTTCTGGGAAAATATCCATCAATTCGCGAAAATAGATTTCACCTTTGTTCCAGATGAGTTGCATCACTTCTTCTTCAGAAGTTGTAAGAGGTTGTAAAATCATAAGCATAGTTTAGAAAATAATAGCTTTTACCAGAATCAAGTAAATCAAAGATACAAAAATAGCAATGCCTGCACCAGAGAAAACTTCTTTCGGCGTATGCCTTTTCAGAATTACTCTTGTAACACCAATTACGATAGAAAGTAGGAACCAAAACATTCCTATAATAGGTTCTATTGCAAAAAACAATGCAGCAACATAGATATTGAGACTCGTATGCATCGAACTTTTAATAAAAAAATTACTCACTTGCATAAGTATTAATAAAATGCAAAGCATAAAAACCGTCCAGTCCATCTCTTTGTGAAGATAAAAATCAACACCTAGAAACACAACGGTCGCAATAATAATAAAGATATAAAGTGAATGCCTCTGTTTCCGATTCGAAACATCCATATTGGTGTAGTTCCCGTTCTTCACATTGCGATAGATCCAAAGCGCAGTAGGGATGATAAGCAAAAGCAAAATCGGAAAAAACTTTTTCGAAGCCTGCTCCCAAGTGTAATTTCTGTAACTGTAATAGAAAAAGTAGATTACCAGAGAAACCAGCGGATTGAAGAAGTTCGAAATCACTTTCGAAAAATTAAAAACAATAGGATTTTTGATTTCCATTCACAAATATTTCGATTTCAAGATACAAAAATTATCAGCTTCTGCAAATTTCTAAATTTGATTATTATTCAAAGATTTTGCAATCGATTACGCAAATTCTCATATTAATTTAGTGTAATGATTTTAGACAATGGAAAAATATGATAATATGCATACAATAAAGAAAGATTTTTTTTCTTATTTTTGCTACATATTTCGAAATTACAATGAAAGAATTTTCTAAAGAAGTGTACCTTAAATGGTACGAAGAAATGACGATGTGGAGAAGGTTTGAAGACAAATGCCGTTCTCTTTACTTAAAACAAAAAATCAGAGGTTTTTTACATCTATATAACGGTCAGGAAGCGATTCCTGCAGGTTTTACCCACGCAATGGATCTGTCCAAAGACAGCATGATTACGGCATACAGATGCCATATCCATCCAATGGCAATGGGCGTAGATCCTAAAAGAATTATGGCAGAACTTTGCGGGAAAGCAACAGGGACATCCCATGGTATGGGAGGTTCTATGCACATTTTCAGCAAAGAGCACCGTTTCTATGGTGGTCATGGTATTGTTGGAGGTCAGATTCCTTTGGGAGCTGGTATTGCTTTTGGAGACAAATATTTTGACAGAAAAGCAGTAAATATCTGTTTTATGGGAGATGGTGCAGTACGTCAAGGTGCGCTTCACGAGACTTTCAATATGGCAATGAACTGGAAACTTCCAGTAGTATTCGTTTGTGAAAACAACGGTTATGCAATGGGAACTTCTGTGAAAAGAACAGCCAATCACGAGGATATTTATAAATTAGGATTAGGTTATGAAATGCCTTGTCTTCCTGTAGATGCGATGGATCCAGAGAAAGTAGCAGAAGCAGCTTACGAAGCGATCGAAAGAGCGAGAAGAGGAGACGGGCCAACTTTTATCGAAGCTAGAACTTACCGTTTCAGAGGTCACTCTATGTCAGATGCTGAACCTTACAGATCCAAAGACGAAGTGGCACAATATAAATTGGAAGATCCAATCGAGATTGTGAAAAGCAGAATCTTAGAAAACAACTGGGCTTCTCAAGAAGAATTGGACGCTTTGGAAGAAAAATCAAGAGCTTTCGTAGAAGAGTGTGTTGAGTTTATGGAAGAATCTCCATATCCAGACGCTTCTAAACTTTACGATTATGTATATTCCACTCCGGATTATCCATTCATCAACAAATTAGAAAATAATTAATTTTATAAAAAAAATTATGGCAGAAGTAATTACGATGCCCCGCTTGTCGGATACGATGACGGAAGGCAAAGTTTCAAAATGGCACAAAAAAGTTGGTGACACTGTAAAAGAAGGTGATATTCTTGCAGAGATCGAAACAGATAAAGCGGTTCAGGATTTTGAATCCGAGATCAACGGAACACTTTTATTCGTAGGCGTAGAGGAAGGTTCTGCTGCACCAGTAGATTCTATCTTGGCAATCATTGGTAAAGAAGACGAAGATATTTCTTCTTTGACTAACGGTGGCGGTGCAAAACCAGAAGCTGCAGCTGAAAGCAAATCTGAAGAAGAATCAAAAACCCAAGGTGAATCTACAGCTGTAGAAACTGCTGACGAAGGTTCATCTTCTGCTGATATTCCAGAAGGTGTAGAGGTGATCACAATGCCTCGTCTTTCTGATACAATGACCGAAGGTAAAGTTGCCAAATGGCAAAAGAACGTTGGTGATACGGTGAAAGAAGGTGACATCCTTGCAGAAATTGAAACTGACAAAGCAGTTCAGGACTTCGAATCTGAAGTGAATGGAACTTTATTATACCAAGGTGTTGCTGAGGGTAACGCTGCGGAAGTTGACAAGATTTTAGCAATCATCGGCCCTGCTGGAACAGATGTTTCTGGTGTGGTTTCCGGTGGTGGTAAAAAAGCAGCTGCTCCAAAAGCGGAAGCAAAAACCGAAACTAAATCTGAAGATAAAAAAGAAGAAGCACCAGTAGCTGCATCATCTACAGGCGAAAGAATCGCTATCTCTCCTTTGGCTAAGAAAATTGCTGAAGATAAAGGGGTAGATTTCAAAGCCATCAAAGGTTCTGGGGAGAATGGAAGAATCGTGAAGAAAGATGTTGAAAATTATCAGCCGTCTGCAAAACCAGCAGCTGAAGCTTCAGCTCCGAAAGCAGTTTCTGCTCAGCCAAGTGTAGCATTCACACCGGGAGAAGATTCTGAAACTGTGAATTCTCAAATGAGAAACATCATCGCTAAGAGATTGGGTGAAAGTAAATTTACTGCGCCACATTATTATCTGACTGTTGAAATCAACATGGATAAAGCAATCGAAGCGAGAAAAGAAATGAACGCTGTGCCAGACACCAAAGTATCTTTCAATGATATGGTGATCAAGGCGGTTGCAGTAGCACTTAGAAAACATCCACAAGTGAATTCTTCTTGGGCAGGTGATAAGATCATCCACCACGGGAACATCAACGTTGGGGTAGCAGTAGCTGTTCCAGACGGATTGGTGGTTCCAGTATTGAAGAATACAGACTTTATGTCTTACAACGACATCTCTGCATCTGTAAAAGATATGGCTGGAAGAGCGAAAACAAAAGCGCTTAAAGCTAACGAAATGGAAGGTTCTACTTTCTCTGTTTCAAATCTTGGAATGTTCGGAATCGAGACGTTTACATCGATCATCAATCAACCGAATTCTGCAATTTTATCTGTAGGAGCAATCGTTGAAAAACCAATCGTGAAAAACGGACAGATCGTTGTTGGAAACACAATGAAATTATCATTGGCTTGTGACCACAGAGTAATTGATGGCGCAACAGGAGCTCAGTTCTTGCAAACATTGAGAACTTATCTTGAAAGCCCATTGACGCTTTTATTAGGATAAAAACTTGTTCGAAATATTTTATAAAACCTTTCAATTTTATTGAAAGGTTTTTTTTGTTGACCAACCCCACGTAAGGGATGGTAGTGGTTATCCTTTTTGTCTTTGGATTAATGTCAATTTGGAGAAGAAATGTTCTGGACAAAAAGATAATAGCGGACAGCCCGACCCGCTTGTTTTTTGCTGATTGGAGAATTTCGATAGAATAGCAAAACGTCTGAGCAAAAACAAAGGGATACGCCCAAATATTTATTTTTATCAATTCGGGATTTGATTATATTTGTGACGTGAAAAAGTTAGCGTTTTTATTGGTTCTTTCAGGAAGTTTGGTTTTCGGGCAAGATCATCTTTCTGGTTTTAATATGATGTCTCTGACGTATAAAATTTCTCCGAAATTAATGCTTTATGGGGAAGGACAAATACGTGCGAGAAAGGATTATACCGTGATTGATTACTATGAAACGAAAGGTGGAGTGGGATACAATTATATCAAAAACCATCAGATTTTTGTGGGTGCGGGAAGATATGGAACTTATGAAGAGCGGAAGATTTCACAAGAAGAATTCCGAATTTGGTTGCAATATACTTTTTCTCACAAGATAGGTGATTTGAAATTGGATCACCGAGGAAGAGCGGAAAAACGCTTTTTCTACGCTAGCCAGACGGGAACCAATACAGAAGCTGTGCGCTACAGATACCGATTGAGTGGAACTTTACCAATCAATAATTCCAAAGTGCAAGAGGGAACTTTTTTTTTGAATGCTTTTGAAGAATTGTTTTTTGGTGCGGTAGAACCAAACTTCAAACGGAACAGAAGTTTTGCTGGTTTTGGTTATCAGTTCAACAATTCTTTGTCGGCTACTACGGGCTATATGTTCCAGAGGGAATTCACGCAGAAGCGAAACGAGAACTATCATTTTCTATATTTTGCTTTGAACTTTACGATAGATCCTTCTGATGATGAAAGGGATTTTTCTATTCCGATGGTGGATTAATACTGAAATAATAACATAAAAAAGGTCAAGTAGAAACAATCTGCTTGACCTTTTTGGTTTTAATATTTTTCTATCAGATAAAGATAGGCTTTCAGATATTTGTTGAATCTTTTTAAATCTTTTTCTTCCAGCAATGTGGTGCATCTTGTGAGATCCATATTATCTCGAAGGTCATTTAGTTTTACGGCAATTGCCAATGGACTTTTCTCGATTCTTGCAACGAATGCATCATAATCCAAATGTTCTTCTTCGCGTTTTGTAAGGCTTTCTACAGCTTCCAAAATATAGTCTGGAAATCCTTTTTCTTTTAGATATTCAAAAGAAAATTCTGGATGATCCTCTACGACGTCGTGCAGAACGCCAACGATTTTTTCGTCAATGGTTTTTCCGGCGTTCATCACTCGGAAAACGTGACCGAGATAAGGTGCATCGTATTTGTCGGTTTGTTTTTTGTGTGCTTTGGTAGCGATTTTTATGGCTTTGTAGAGGAGTTCGTGGGTGGACATTTATTTACCTTGAGGTTTTATTTTGTTTAAATTTTGAATTGTGTCAACTTTTAAAGTCTCTACATTTTGTGTTTGATAATTATAGGAAGGTATTATCTTTTTCAGCATTTTGTATTGAGAAGCTTTTTCGTCAGATAGATTTTTGTAAAAGCGACTGTTGGAATCTTCCTTCTTCAAGTCTAAGACTTTTGTTGTGTCAATTTTTGCACTAATATGTGGTGATAGAGGTCTTGTCGGGAGAACTTCAGCCTTTAGTTTTTTTTCTTCTTTTTTAGTTTGTGAAAATAAGCATCCAAAAGAAAATAGGGTAGTAATTAAAAATAATTTTCTCATCTGATAAAATTTTAAATGAAATTACGAAAAGAAATGTAAATAGCGACTAAGTTGATTTGAATTAATATTAAGCACAAACAAAAAAACGCTAAATTAATTTAGCGTTTATATTAAGTTTATCTCCCTTTCAACTCATCAAACAACCGTTCCAAAGAACCAAGGTCAGAGATCAAAACCTCTCTCGCTTTCGCACCATTAAAACCGCCAACTACACCTGCCGCTTCCAGCTGATCCATAATTCTTCCGGCTCTGTTGTAACCTAATTTAAGTTGTCTTTGAAGCATAGATGTTGATCCTTGTTGTGTAGAAATTACGATTCTCGCTGCATCTTCAAAAAGTTGATCTTTCTCGTTCGGGTCAAAAGCACCAACTGTTGAACTTCCTTCGTCACCAGAATATTCTGGAAGAAGGTAAGCGTCAGGATAACCTTTTTGCTCGCCAACAAATTCTGCAATTCTTTCCACTTCTGGCGTATCTACAAAGGCACATTGTAAACGTGTCAAATCATTTCCGTTGAAGTAAAGCATATCACCACGTCCAACCAATTGTTCCGCTCCTGGCGAATCCAAAATTGTCTTGGAGTCAACTCCCGAAATTACACGGAATGCAATCCTCGCAGGGAAGTTGGCTTTGATCATACCGGTAATTACGTTGACTGATGGTCTTTGTGTTGCAACAATCAAGTGGATTCCAATTGCTCTTGCCAACTGAGCCAAACGTGCAATCGGATGTTCAACTTCTTTTCCTGCAGTCATAATCAAGTCAGCGAACTCATCAACAACCAAAACGATGTAAGGCAAATATCGGTGTCCATTTTCTGGATTCAGTTTTCTTTGAGCGAATTTCGCGTTGTATTCCTTGATGTTTTTACAGAAAGCATTTTTCAAAAGATCATAACGCTGATCCATTTCGATACAAAGCGAGTTCAAAGTATTGATTACTTTTGCATTGTCTGTGATGATCGCATCTTCTGTATCAGGCAATTTTGCCAAATAATGTCTTTCAATTTTCGAATATAAAGAAAGCTCAACCTTCTTCGGATCCACCATTACGAATTTCAATTCGCTTGGGTGTTTTTTGTAAATTAATGAAGTCAAGATGGCGTTAATTCCAACCGATTTTCCTTGTCCAGTTGCACCAGCCATCAAAAGGTGAGGCATTTTTGCAAGATCGGCAACGAAAACTTCGTTGGAAATAGTTCTACCAAAAACGATTGGCAAATCCATATCAGCTGACTGGAATTTCGGAGAAGCTACAACCGAACGCATAGAAACCATTGTCGGATTTTTTCTTGGAACCTCAATTCCAATCGTTCCTTTTCCTGGCATTGGAGCGATGATACGGATTCCAAGTGCGGAAAGATTCAAAGCAATATCGTCTTGTAATTTTTTGATTGCAGAAACTCGGATTCCCGCTTCTGGTACAATTTCGTAAAGTGTAACTGTTGGACCAATCGTAGCTTTGATTTCAGAAATTCCAACGTTGAAGGTTTTCAATAAACCAACAATTCTGTTTTTATTTTCTTCGAGTTCGTCTTTATTAATAGTAATTTCCTCGTTTCCGTAATCTTTCAGCAATTCGACAGATGGCATTTGGAATTTAGCCAAATCCAATTTGTGATCGTACAAACCGTGTTTACTAACGAGGTCATCAGATTTTTGTTGCTCGGACGTTACTGGAAAATCTTCATCTTTTTTAATTTCTACATTGAAGGCAAAATCATCTTCAACTTTAGCAACTGGAGTTTGCACCATCGGTTTTTGAGGTTCCGATGGAGTAGAAGAGAGAACGATTGGCTCAGGAATGATTTCCTTGATTGGTTCTATGATTTCTTCTTTGAAAGACGTTTGATTTGGTGTTTTGATTGGTTCAAATTCCTGAGTGACTTTGATATTACTAAAATCATTTTCAGTTTTAGCCGGCGTTTCCTTTACGACTAATTTCTCAGGAACAATTTCTTTTTCAAGTTCTTCGTCTGCGTCAAATTCTTCTTCGGAATTTGGCATCAGACCTTTCAGTTTCCCGAAAGTGTTATCATTAATGTCGTTCAGTTTATTTTTGATAGAGCTTGGTCTTAGATTGAATTCCAAAACAAAATACAAAGCAAAACTCACCAAAAGTACCATCCAAAGACCAACGGAACCAATGTAAGATTTGAGATAATCCATAATCTGATAACCGTAAACACCGCCCAAAACGCCTTCACCATTCGTAACAGCACCAAAGAAAATTGGCGTCCAGCAAATGAAAAACAAACTGTGCGAAATGGTTTTCCAAGGTTTGAAATAATTCTTCTTGAAAACCAATGTTCCGAAAACAAAAAACAAAAATGCCACCACAAATGCCGCAACACCAATACTTTCAAAAATGAAAAGATTACCCAGCCAATCACCGATTTTCCCAAACAGATTGGAAGATTCTACCGTTTTGTCTGCCATAGTTCCGGCCTGGCTTTGGTCAGCTTTCCAATTCATCAGATAAGAAACGAAAGAAAGCGTCAAAACGATTGATAATATAATGAGCGTAACGCCCGAAATAATTCTCGGTTTCGATATGATTTTGCTGGAATTTTGGGTTGTATTTTGTTCGTTGTTCATTTTCAAAAAAGGTCAATAGATGCAAATTTAATGTTTTTTCTCACTGATATAAATTGTTGAGACTTATTTTTATTTTTTTTGAAACATCTTGAATTTTAGAACTCTAATTTTCAGTAAAAAACTCTTTATTAAGAACGATTCAAAATAACGTTTCAGTCTTCCAAAATGACAAATAACAGTTTTTTTTGATGCCGTTGTGGTTTATCATTCTTATTTTTGTGAACTATAAATTTAAGAATGAAAAAGATTCAAGATATTCTCATTTCTACGCGAACGATGGCGGTTTTGCTCTTGGCTTTCGCAATTTCTATGGCGGTTGCCACTTTTATTGAGAACGATTACGGAACACCCACTGCAAAAGCGCTGATTTATGAAGCGAAATGGTTTGAAGCCATTATGTTTTTATTGATTCTCAACTTCATAGGAAACATCGGAAGATATAGACTTTATAAAAAAGAAAAGTGGCCACTTTTGGTTTTTCACTTAGCTTTTGTATTGATTTTCATTGGTGGAGCCATCACACGTTACATCAGTTTTGAAGGGACAATGCACATCCGCGAAGGCGAAACTTCCAACGAAATCATCACAGACAAACATTTCTTCAAAATCAAAATAGAAGAAAAAGGCGAACAGCAAAATTACCACGATGTTCCGTATCTGATGTCGCCACTTCACCACGATTTCCAAGCGACTTATGATTTCCTTGGAAAAGAAAAAATTGTGATTAAGGCATTGGATTATATTCAAAGAAAAAAAGACAGTTTGGTTGCAGGAAAAGCAGGAAAAGAATTCTTGCATTTGGTTTCTACAAGTGATATGGGCGGACGTCAAAATATTTATTTGGCAGAAGGTGACGTTCAAAACATCAACGGAACTTTGGTGAGTTACAACAGAACTGCTATAGAAGGCGCTGTAGAATTCCAGAAGAAGGATGGACAACTTTACATCAAAACACCAACTGATGCCGCTTTTATGACAATGGCAACTCAAGCAACAGGAACAACTAAGAAAGATGAATTTCAACCGTTGGTTTTGAGAAGTCTTTACACGATTGACCAATTAAAATTGGTAATTCCGGAAGGAACAAAGCAAGGAAAACTAATCGCTTACGAAGGCGACAAACAAAAAGACAAAGATGTTCCGGATATGCTGAAAGTTGAAGTTTCGGGACCTAAAACAAAACAAATCGTTGACTTGGTCGTAGAAAGAGGAAATCCGAACAACTACAAACAAATCAAAGTGGATGGATTGGATGTGATGCTTGGATTTGGACCAAAAGTTTATTACACGCAACCTTTCTCTCTCAAATTGGATAAATTTGTGATGGAAACTTACCCAGGAAGTTCTTCGCCATCTGCGTACGAATCTCACGTCAGCATTGTGGACGAAGGTAAGCTAACGCCTTACAAAATCTATATGAATCACGTTCTAAATTATAAAGGTTACAGATTCTTCCAGGCAAGTTTTGACCCGGATAGAAAAGGAACTGTACTTTCTGTAAACCACGATTTCTGGGGAACTCTCATCAGTTATATCGGTTACGGATTCTTGTTTGTTGGATTGTTTGTGACGTTGTTCTGGAAAGGTTCTAGATTCGATAGTCTAAACAAAATGCTGAAAACCATCAGCAAGAAAAAAGCGACTGCTGTCCTTTTGATTCTACTAAGTTTCGGAGTTAATGCTCAGGAAATTGATATGCACGGAAAAGATGGAAGCAACGAAGGACATTCTCATTCAACTGAAGCAAAACCTGCCACTCCCAATAAGAATCCAATGGTTTTGGATGCGGATGAGATGGTGAAAAATATTACAATCAGTAAAGAGCACGCAGATAAATTCGCTTATTTATTAGTTCAGAATTACGAAGGTCGTATTGTTCCTGCCAACACACAGGCTCTTGATATTCTTCATAAACTGACGGGCAAAAGCAAGTTTCAGGATTTGGATGCCAATCAATGGTTTTTGGCAGCGACTATCGATCCGATGTTTTGGGCTCAGGTCAATATCATTAAAATTGAAACCAAAGGCAAAGTTGGAAAAGACCTTAGAGTTAAAACTAAAGCTACAGAAGAAGGTTTTACAAGCTTAATCAAACTATTCCCTGCTGATAAAAATGGAAATCTTCGTTTCGTTTTGGAAGATGATTATAATGAAGCTTTCAGGAAAAAAGCCTCTGATAGAACAAGATACGACGAAGCTGTCATCAAATTAAATGATAAAGTTCAAGTATTGAACGGGATTATGTCTTACCAATATTTCCGAACAATTCCCGTGAAGAATGACTCCAATCACACGTGGAATTCTGTGATGACGCCAACTTTTGAACCAGACGCAGAGGCGCAAGCGGTTTTAGGTCCATATCTATCGAGTGTTTTGTTGGCAACGCAAGGCGGAAGCTGGGCAAAAGCAGATGCAGAACTGAAAAAAGTAGAAGCATATCAACAAAAGTGGGGCAAGAATGTCGTGCCTTCGGAAGCAAAGGTGAACATAGAAGTTTTGATGAACAAGCTGGACATCAACTTAAAATTATTGATGTTCTACACCGTGATCGGAAGTTTATCTTTGATATTAGGTTTTGTAGAATTGTTCCGACCTAGCAGAGTTCTTAATAAGGTTATCAAAGCCATTATTTACATCGGAGCAATTGGTTATATTTTACATTTCCTAGGATTGGCTGCGAGATGGTACGTCTCAGGACACGCACCGTGGAGTAATGGTTATGAAGCGATTGTGTTTATTTCCTGGGTTGGTATTACGGCTGGATATGCATTGTACCGAAACTCGAATGCTTTGATTCCGGCTGCCGGATTTATGGTTGCTGTGATTATGATGGGATTTGCGCACGGTGGATCGGCATTAGATCCGCAGATTACACCATTGGTTCCGGTTCTTAAATCTTATTGGTTAATCGTTCACGTGGCAATCATCACGTCCACGTATGGATTCTTCGGATTATCGATGATTATTGCGATGATTTCCTTATTTTTCTACATCATTGCAAACAAAAAGACTTTCTTAAAACATAATGATACTACATTGAAGGAACTTGTAATCGTGAGCGAAATGTCCTTAAATATAGGATTGTTGACGTGGACGATTGGAAACTTCCTCGGTGGAATTTGGGCAAATGAATCTTGGGGACGCTACTGGAGCTGGGATCCGAAGGAAACTTGGGCATTCATATCATTGATGGTTTATGCTTTTGTAATTCACATGAGATTGGTTCCAGGACTTAGAGGTAGATACACTTTCCACGTGGTGACGATGTTTGCATTTTGCTCAATGGTAATGACTTATTTTGGTGTGAATTATTACTTATCCGGACTGCATTCTTATGCTAAAGGAGATCCAATTCCTTTGCCACTTTGGGTTTACATCAGCATTGGTTATATGATTTTATTGTCAGTTTTGGCTTGGTTCAAGTACAAAAAACTGAATGAAAAACAAGAAAAAAGGACTCAAGTAGAGCCTTAATATATTTGATTATTCAAAATAAAAAAGATCAGTCGGAAGTTAAGACTGATCTTTTTTTTATGTGCAATTTTGATAAACTTAATTCCTAAAATCGGTTCTGCTCATCGGTTTTGTTTCCGGATTTTGCATCTTTCACTTTTTGATTTCCGAAGTTGTATTTCAAATTAATAATAAAATAACGCGTGTCTCGATAATCCTTAAAATATTGATTTTGATTCGCATAATTGGTAGAAATAGTATTCCTGTCTGTCCTGAAGATATCATTGAAAACCAAACCAGCTTCCAATCTCTTGTTGAACATTTTTTTATTAATAATAATATTCGTATTCTGAGAATCGGAAATATTGAAAGATCCCTGGATTGTCTTGGAATTGTAAACGTAACTGATGTTCAAATCCCAGGTTTTCGCTTTGTCCAGCGTGATTTGTGTTGAAAGATTGGCGTGGTAGAAGAAGACATCATTTTTGTAAAGAATGTTGTCCGTTCCCATAAAATAGTTTTGTTGGTATTCTCCCATCGCAAAAATGTTCAGCTTCCAGAAAGATTTGATTGAAAAGCTTTTGGAAAGATTGGCTCCCAAATTTTGCCCGTGATCTATGTTGGTATAGTTGTAAACGGTTTCAAAAGTCTCAGGATTCTGAACCGAGATTTCCATCGATGGATCTTTGATGTAAGTATAATACGTTTCAAAATTCCAATTTTTCACTGTGTAAGTCAAACTTAGATTATGAATAATCGTTGATTTCAAATATGCATCACCCTGAAAATAGGAATACAGATTATAATAAGATTTCGATGGATTCAGAAAATCATAATTCGGTCTGTCGATTCTTTTGCCGTAGGAAAATCCGATTTGCTGATTGTCTTTCAAATTGTACATCAGATAGACAGTAGGGAAGATTCCGGTTCTTGTCGTCTGGTTTTCCACCGCTGGATTGTCTGAATTGGTTTTGATAATGGTAGTTTCGGATCGCAAACCGCCCTTCATTTCCCATTTTCCCCATTTGTATTCGGAAGAAACGTAAGCTGCGAAAATATTTTCTTTATAATTGAAAAGATTGCTTTTCGATAGATCCGGAATTAATTCTCCGCTGGTTCCGTTGAAGAAATTGAGATCATTTTGATTCTTTACAAAACTGTATTTCAAACCACTTTCCAGCGTCAGTTTGTCATTGGAAAAACGATAATCCAATTGCGATGAATAAAGCGAAATATTCTGAATATTGTAGTTCGCAAATCGATTGTTGGTTTCTGGTTGGTCGGCAAAATTGAGCAAAGTCGCAATTTCCTGATTCTCTTTGAATTTTTTCGTGCTGAAATTATTGGTCCAAGTCAAATCATTGTTTCCAAATTTTTTATCAAAAACCAAATAAGAATTAAAACTATTGTTGAACTGGTTTTTCTGATTCGAAGTCAGATAATTGGACTGCAGCTGATTGTTTTCTGTGTTGTAAATATTCGTTGGAATCTTGTAATGTCCGTTGTTGTTTGGCGCATTGTAACCATCAAAACCAAACTGAACGGTAGATAAACTGTCCACAGCATATTGCCCGGAAAAATTGTAAATATGCTGTTCGTGCGCGTGCGTTTTTCTCGTCATATCACTTTCCCAGCGGGTTTTGTCATTTTCAAAAGTCACCACGTCAAAGTTTTTCCGCACATAATCGCCGGTCACAAAATTGTAATTCCCGCTCAACTGCCATTTTCCCGTGTTGTAAGACTGCGAAGTCCCAATCATTCCTTTCGCATAAATCGACTGGTGATATCTGGTCGAGATTCTGCCTTTGTATCCGGACAAAATATTTTTTTTCATTTTGATATTGATGATCGCACTTCCCTCAGCCTCGTATTTCGCTGGCGGATTTGTGATCACTTCTACAGAAGAAACGTTGTTGCCATCGGTGTTTTCCAGAAGTTGTTTCAATTGTTCTTGGGTCATCAAAGTTTTTTTATCATTGATGGTGACGATGATTTGAGAATTTCCGCGCACGCTCAATTCTTCATTTTTCACCAAAACATTCGGGGTGCTTTTCAGAATATCCCAAGCGTTCAGATTTTGAAGTGGCGTGTTGTCGATATTGAACTCCAATCGATCGATTTTCCTTTTCAATAGAGGTTTATTAGCTTTGATTGTCACCGCTTCTATCGATTTAAGAGTATCTTTTTTTAGAATGATATTCAGAGATAAATCGCTTTCTTCTAGCGTCAATTCGTAATCCTGAAAACCAGATTTTTTGATGATTAATGAAACTGGAAAAGTTGCAATGTCATTAATGATAAAATTTCCATTCTTATCCGATTGATAAAGATTTTTGTTATCATTAATCTGAATAATACCTTCAGAAATTGGTTCCTGTTTTTCGTTCTCAATATGACCTTTAATATTCTGGCTCCAGATAAAAATGGGGAACATTAGTAAGATAGTCGTGTAAAATTTCATCTAATTAATTTTCTCCAAAATTGAGACACTTTGGACTCAGGTTTTGTTAATGAACGGTTAATGGAAGGTTAATGGCATTTTTGAAAGAAAATTGATTGTATTTTTGACTTATGAATCGGAAGAGAAACATCACGGTTATTTTGTTTACGTTCAGCCTTATGGTTTTGGTGGCGTTGCAGGCGTATTACATTTACAATTCTTACCGCTTGCAAGAGAAAGAACTTAATAGACAGGCCAGAGCAATCGCAGATTCGGTTTTGGAAGAGATGGAAAAGTTTGAAACCGATGACAACGAGGAAAAATTAGTCGGCGACTTCAAAAGGCTCAAAACCGGAATTACCATCCAAAAAGAAAAAATCACACATCCCGAAAGATTGTACAGTTCCGAAGCTATTTACAACAAAAAATTAGAGAATTTTCTCAAGGAAAAAATTGCAGATTCTGGTTTTGAAATCGCTATGAAAAGTGAGATCTATTCGATTTTTGATGACGTTCAGAAGAAAGAACTTTTGCCAGAAAAACGAACTCTTATTTTGTATCAGACTTTGCAAAAGATGACAAATCCGCTGACAATCAACGAGGGAAAATGGGCCAGCCGACATTCCCGAGAAGATACAGATTTGAAAATTGATGAAAAGGATTATTACATTGTAAAATCAAAATCAACTTTCCAATTATTAAATCTTGATTTTTTGGTTTTCAAAAAAGTAATTCCGTTGATTATCATCAGCTTGTTGATCGTTGTTTTGATTATTTTATTATTCAGAAACAGCATCCGAAATGTAAACCGCCAGGAGAAGAAAATTTCTCAACTTCACACCACCATAGATTCCATTGCCCACGAGCTGAATACGCCGATCACCACCTTGAAGTTTTCTGTCGCCCAATCCTCTGATACAGAAAGCAGGGCATTGCTGGAACGCCAGATCAAACGTCTGGAAAACATTGTTTCATCCATTCATACCTATGATTCTGACGATGATTTGATTAGTAAAGAGGAACTGGAAAATTATTTCTCAGAAATCAGGAAAACTTTTGATCGCATTAATTTTAGAATAAATATTGATTTTACAGAGAATAAAATTTTGTCAAAAAATGACTTCCAACAAATGATGAATAATCTCGTCGATAATTCTTGTAAATATGGCGCAAATCAAATAGATGTTTCTGTTAAAATAAACCAATCTATAGAAATAGAAGTTTCTGACAACGGAATTGGTATTCCGAATGAGGAAAAAAATCACATTTTTGAGAAGTATTACAGAATTACCCGAGGTGAAAATCTCAATGTAAATGGTCTTGGAGTTGGACTTTTTTTGGTGAAGAAAATTGTAGAAAAATACAAAGGCAATATCGAAGTTCATTCGAAAATAAAAGGGGTCTCATTTAAAATCAATATGCCAAATGAAAACTAAAATCCTTTTGGTAGAAGATGATCCGGATCTTGGAATGGTTCTGAAACAATATCTGGAATTCTCAGATTTCGAAGTCACTTGGATCTCAAATCCCGAAGAAATTTTGAAAGATAAAAAATGCGTGGAGAATTTTCAGTTGGCAATTCTGGACGTTATGCTTCCCGTGATGGATGGTTTTGAACTATCCAAAGAAATCAGGAAAATATCTAATATTCCTTTTCTCTTTTTAACGGCAAAAGGTCAAAGTATCGATAGAATCTTGGGTCTGAAATTGGGTGCGGACGATTACATCACCAAACCTTGCGAGCCAGAAGAACTGATTTTAAGAATTAAAAACATTCTCAAAAGAAATGAAACTTCTGAAAAATCTGCCATTCAGATCGGGAATTATTCTTTTATTCCGTCGCAGTTTCAATTGAGTTTTGGAAATGAGATCATTCAACTGACAGAGAAGGAATCGGAACTTTTGCTTTTGCTTTCAAAAAGCAATCAGAAAATCATCAATCGCAAAGAAATTTTGGAAACCCTCTGGGGAGAAAATGATTATTTTCTTGGCAGAAGTCTGGATGTTTTTATGTCAAGATTGAGAAAGTATTTTCAAAAAGATGACCGCATAAAATTTGATTCCATCAGAGGCATCGGTTTCAAAGTTGAGTTTCCTGCGTAAACAATAATTCCCGCTTATTTCTAAACGGGAATTATTTTTTTTAATGATTGAATTATTGTTTTACAATTTTCTGAGTCGATGTTTTCCCATCAGCAAAATCTATTTTCAGAAGATAAACGCCTGCCGGCAATTTTGAAACATTGATTTTGGAAGAAGAATCTTCTAGCAACTGTTTTCCATCTGTAGAATAAACAGTGGTTTTGCTCACTTTGGAATTGGTATTAATATTAATAAAATCTTTCGCAGGATTTGGATAGACTGCTACTTTTTCCAAAGAAGTTTCGCCTGTTGCTAAGATTTGGTTTGTGAAAATTGGACCCGTCCAAAGACTATTTAACTCATTTGTACACTTAGATTTTACATACATTTCGTACGTCCAGTTGTTTGTAAGGTCATTTCTCGTAGCAGTCGGATCGTTACTTAATTGTTGATAAAATTCGCTTGAAAGAGCATAGTTGTTTTTTCTTCCCCACAGAACTTCCCAATCGTTGGCATTTCCTTTTTCAGTCCATTTTAGTTTCACAGTTTTTCCTTGCTGACTTTCTATTGCAAAGTCGCCAGGATTTGCACAAATGATCTGTCCGCTGTCCGCATTTTGAATATACATCGATAGTGGGAAATAGCCTTTTTGGCCATAAAATACGGCATCCGGAACATCTAATTTTATTGTGTGAGTTCCGGCTGAGAGATTACCCAACTTTACCTCTCGATTAGGAATAGCATCACCAGGACACCAGTTGTTCCAAGACAACCAGCGGCGAAGAAGTTGAGGAGCTCCTTGATAGATTCCATTTGCTTGCGTGTTGTATTTTCTAAAATCTTCACAGCTTTTCCCGCCCGGTTTGTATTGATGAACCAATTGATTATCAAAATAAACGAAATGCTCTCTTCTTACATACTCCTCACCATTTTCATCCGCACCGTGGTTTGAAGTTGAAAGATGGAGAACGGCATTTTCAACTGGTTGATCTAGATTAAAAGTGACAATTCTTGTCGTTTGTCCCGGAACGTCTGTTGCATTATAATTATTTAAATTGTCTCGATACGAAATAGGTAGGAAAAAATTTTGCGCAGGAGTTGCAGTTCCGGTCGTTACAAATTCCAGATTTCCGCGAAAAACATCGGTTCTGTCTGCGCAACCAGCAATCTGAGTTCTGGCTGCTTCAGAATAACCATCTGCACGGAACTCAATCCAAAAATCATAGGTTGCAGAGAGTGAACTGTCGTGCAATATTTTCGAGATATTATCAATCTGAAAACTGTACGGAACTTCTTTCAATGTCGCATTTTTGTTCATAAAAGGCGTAATGAAGCGTCCGATTTCGATTCTCTTGATGTCCGATTGATTAAATGTATAAGTCGTGCTACCTTTCGGAACCAACACCAAATTGACACCCGCAATTCTGTCGTAGTTGTCACAAGCAGCTTTTAGCACGATATTCATTTTTACGCTGCTCCCGATAGATGCGATTTCCGTTTCCGTCAGTTTTCGGGAGATGATGTCTTGCTCGTACGCGTGAAGTCTAATGGCACCAACAGGAATTTGGGAAAATGCTTCGGGAGGCATCGTCTGTCCTTCTCCCAAATAGTGGTACATGCTGTAAAAAGGAACATCGTCGAAAACAGAAACATTCTGAGCCAGGAACAATGAATTTGTTAAAAGTCCGGCTGCGACAAAAAGTAGTTTTTTCTTCATATATAGATTTATTATCAGAACAAATTTATAAAATGTTTACTAATAAATCGATTTCGATATGATATTTCTAAAATTAAGTTTTAAAGATTGAATATTGATTAAATTAAAATTCCACTTTGAATTCTCCTGTGAAAAACTTATCTTTAGAAAAATTTACAAATTATGATATTTATTTGGATAACCGCTTTTTTTGGACTTATTGTACTTTTTGCTTCGTTTTTCACGGTAAAGCAGGAGACAGCAGCTTTGGTGGAACGATTGGGAAAATTCCATTCTGCGAGACACGCAGGTTTGCATTTGAAAATCCCTTTCATCGATCAGATCTCTAAAAGAATGAATCTTAGAATCCAACAATTGGATGTCTTGATTGATACCAAAACATTAGACAACGTTTTCGTGAAAATGAAAATCTCTGTTCAGTTTCAAGTCATTAGAAATCAAGTTGCTGACGCTTATTACCGTTTGGAAAGTCCACACGATCAGATTACATCCTACGTTTTTGATGTGGTGCGAGCAGAAGTTCCAAAGTTGAAATTGGATGATGTTTTCCTTAAAAAAGATGATATTGCGGTGGCGGTAAAAGCTGAACTTCAGGAAGCGATGCAAAGTTATGGTTATGACATCATCAAAGCGTTGGTGACAGATATAGATCCGGACGATCAGGTGAAACATGCGATGAACAGAATCAACGCGGCAGAACGTGAAAAAACCGCTGCAGAATACGAATCTGAAGCACAAAGAATCAGAATTGTTGCGGTTGCAAAAGCGGAAGCTGAATCTAAAAAATTGCAGGGACAAGGTATTGCAGACCAAAGACGAGAGATTGCCAAAGGTCTGGAGGAATCTGTGAAAATGCTGAACAGCGTACAAATCGATGCGCACGAGGCCTCTGCATTGATTGTTGTGACGCAACATTATGACACGTTGCAATCCATTGGTGCCAACAACAGATCGAATCTTGTTTTGTTGCCCAACACGCCAACTGCAGCAAGTTCTATGTTGAATGATTTGGTGGCATCTATGGCCGTTTCCAAGCAATTGGATTTGGATGATAAGCCAAGAAAATAATCAATCAAAACCATAAATTAAAGTCCGAGCAATCGGATTTTTTTTATTTTAATCTGTCATTGTAACTTAAATTCGATTTCAAAGACTATTAATAAAAATAATCAGATGGAAAAAATTCTGGAAGTAAAAAACTTAACCAAAAAATTCAAGCAAATTGCTGTGAATAATATTTCCTTCGATGTAGAAAGAGGAAATGTGTACGGACTTTTAGGTCCCAATGGAAGTGGTAAATCTACAACGTTTGGGATGCTGCTTTCTACCATCAATCCAACTTCCGGATCTTGGAAATGGTTTGGAAAAGATGGAACGGATACAGATACGCTCAAAAAAATTGGAGCCATCATAGAGCAACCGAATTTCTATCCGTACCTGTCTGCGGAAAAAAATCTTGAAATTGTTGCGACAATCAAAGGCGTTCCCAATTCCAGAATTGACGAAGTTTTGGAAACAGTCAACCTTTTGGCAAGAAAAAAAGATGCTTTCAAAACCTATTCTTTGGGAATGAAACAGCGTTTGTCCATCGCGTCTGCATTGTTGGCAAATCCACAAGTTTTGATTTTGGACGAACCTACAAATGGATTGGATCCGGAAGGCATTATTCAAATCCGTGATATTATTAATTCTATTGCAAAATCTGGAACTACAATTATCGTTGCGAGTCACCTTTTGGACGAGATCGAGAAAATCTGTTCTCACGTAATCGTCTTGAAACATGGAACTGCAATCTATTCTGGTTCTGTAGATGCGATGAGCAATACGAAAGGTTTCTTTGAATTGAAATCTGACAATTCGGAATTATTGATCTCCGCTTTGACTCAATTAAATGTTTTCTCCAGCGTGAAAGAAAAAGATCAGCTGGTGATTGCTCAGATTTCGGAAGATATTTCTGCTTCGGAACTCAATAGAAGGTTATTCGAAAAAGGAATTTCATTATCTCATCTTCAAAAGAAAAAAGAAAGCCTCGAAACCCAATTCCTAGAACTTGTAAAACAAACCAACTCATGATAAGATTATTAAAATTAGAATATCTCAAGAATCTGAATTACAATCCATTCAGGATATTTGCCGGATTATATTTTGTTGTTTTGACTTTGCTTCTGTTTATCGGTTTGGTAGATTTTGAGTTGGCAGGTTTAAAAGTAAATTTGAAAGAACAAGGAATGTATGATTTTCCAGGCGTTTGGAATTTCACCACTTACATTGTCGGATTGCTCAAGATTTTTCTTGGTTGTATTATTGTTTTCTCCATTTGTCAGGAGTTTAGCAATCGGATGTTCAAACAGAATTTGATTGATGGATTGAGTAGGGAAGAGTTCATTATTTCCAAGCTTTTGACGATTTTTGTTTTCACAGGCGTTTCTACTTTATTTGTATTTGTGATTGGATTTTTCTTGGGCAAAACTTACTCTGCATCGCAAGACAGTGATTTGATTTTCAAAGAAATATACTTCATTGGGAATTACTTTTTGAAGTTGTTTACATTCTTTACTTTCCTGATGTTCTTATCCATTTTGCTCAGAAAATCGATTTTTGTTTTCCTTGCATTTTTTATGGTTTGGTTTGGAGAAGGGATTTTGGCTGGAGTCGAAAAATTTACAATGATGAAAAATTTTGATCCAAAAGATAAAACGACAATTGCGATAGACAAAACTTACATCACAGATTTTCTCCCGTTGGAAAGTATGTCTCAACTGATTCCGAATCCACTTATTAGAACAAAAATGGCAGAAATGTTTGGCATGCAATTCAAGTTCGAATATCCTTGGGAAAGTTTCGTCGCCTGTTTGATTTGGTCAACAGTTTTCGTGACGGGAAGTTTTTGGATTCTGAAAAAGAAAGATTGGTAATCCATTTGAAAAATTATACTTAATTAAAAAATATTCAGTTATTTTTTTGATAACAGAAAAAATAAAAAATCACCACTCGGTTATTTCCGGTGGTGATTTTTATTTTGTAGATTTAAATCTACAAAAAAGCCTTATGAATAAGCAATTTAGCGCCAATTTTTTTAACCCAACTTTAACATTTTGAGTGTTCGTTTTAACAATAAATCGGATAATTTTGTAACAATGAATTTTAGATTTACCACA
This sequence comes from Epilithonimonas xixisoli, assembly GCF_004365655.1. Classification (GTDB taxonomy): domain Bacteria; phylum Bacteroidota; class Bacteroidia; order Flavobacteriales; family Weeksellaceae; genus Epilithonimonas; species Epilithonimonas xixisoli. Next base: position 647,692 of record NZ_SOEO01000001.1, read on the forward strand.
ACCATATTTTGTCTCTTAGTTTCTGCTCAGTTTCTCTTGGCACAAGCAAGTCACAATGCCTTGGTTTATGAAGGTAATAAGAGATTTGATGCTAAGGAATATGATGCTTCGTCCAGCAAATATCTCGAAGCTATCGCTGTAAAAAATGACAGCTACACCGCTCACTACAATCTTGGAAACGCGCTTTACAAAAGCAAAAAATACGAAGAGGCAAGCGCGGAGTACAGCAAAGCGCAGAAATATACCAAAAGCAAATTCGAAAAAGCAGCAGCGCTCTACAATATGGGAAATGTGGCAATCCAGTCCAACAATCCCGAGAAAGCAGCTGATTTTTATAAGCAAGCTTTGAAACAAGATCCTTACAACGAGGCTATTCGTAAAAATTATGAAATCGCGATGCTGAAGGACAAAGAGAAAAAAGAAAAAGAGAAGAAGCAAAATCAGGGGAAAGGCGGCGATAAAGATCAAAAAGAAAAAGACCAGTCCGGCAAAGGAAATCAGAAAAAAGATCAGCAAAATGGACAAGGCGACAACCAAAAGGGGGAAAGCCAAGGGAAACCAAACCAGCCCAAGAAGCAAGAAAATAAAATACCAGAAGAAGCAGAGCGGGAAATCTTGAGAGATATAGAAAATCGGGAGAGAGAAACTGCAAGAAGAATTTTAAATAAAAAATCCAATTCGATGCCCCAAAGCAAAGAAAAGGATTGGTAAATGATAAAGAAAAATTTATACATATTATTAACGCTAGCATCGGTTTTTTCCTTTGCTCAGGTCAATCTTTACTCAGAAGTTAATACCAATGAGGCAAAGATGAACAGCCCTATTATCTTCACCGTAGTGCTGGAGATTTTTGGTGAAGACTTGGTTCAGGAAACGCCCATCAAACTTCCTGATTTTTCAAAATTCAATTACGATTATGCTTCGGAGCAAAATACGTTTATAGATCCTGTAAAAAAAATCCGGATCAATCAACTTGTTTATCAGTTTGCTTTGGATCCCAAACAGGCCGGAAATGTAAAAATTGGTTCGGCTTTGGTAAAGGTAAATGGGAAAATGTACAAAACAGACCCCATAGATATTATGGTGAAGGAGGCTGATAAAAAACCTGCCGTAGCTTATAATCCTGCCAAAAATATGTACCTCAATATGCAGGTAGAGGAGAAAGAAGTTTATAAATATGAACCAGCAGTAGTTGTTCTGAAAGCCTTTTCCAGAAATATTGCCAACTTCCGCCATCTGGAACCTGCAAAGTTTGAACCTGCGAAAAATCTCAGCATTCGTTCCATCGTCAACTTTGACGAGTCAATAGAAGATTCTGAAAATAATTACTCGTCACAAATTGTCGGGATGTTTGTAATCGTTCCAAAAACCACGGGATTGATGGAAGTTCCGCCCGTAGAAGTTCCGTTTACAAACCACAAAAGCGTTTTGGTTTCCAACAAGGTAAAACTAAATGTGAAAAAATTGCCCGAAGGCGCACCGGAAAATTTCAATAATGCAGTCGGCAAATATGATGTGAAAATCGAAATGATAGATAAAGGCAAAGAGAATTTTGAAATCAACAAAGCCTTTAATATCGCGGTGAAAGTTTCTGGAAATGGGAATCTTTCGCCATCAATAGTTCCAAAAATTCTGCCTTCGCCGGATTATGAGTTTTTCGAACCAAAGATTGTGAATAGTTCTACCGCAACTCCCAAAGGTATAGAAGGTGAGATCGAAGCGCAATACGTCATTATCCCAAAAAAAAGAGGCGATTTGAAAATCTCGACCGAGGCATTTTCATATTTTGATCCCAAGGAAGAAAAATATGTGGATCTTGGTTCGCAAGTTTTGACCTTAAATGCCGTGAATGCCCAAGACATTGCCAATGCAAAAACCACTTTGCAAAAAGTGAACGAATACACCAATACCGTTCTGGAAAAAGTTGATTCTCCCGTGATGAGCACAGAGAAACTGAAAGTGAAGCAACACAAAAAAATCAATTGGCTGGTAATTTTTGGAAATCTATTGATTATTGGCGTTGGTGCGGTGATTTTTGTTTATTTTAATAAGCGTTACAGAGATAAAAAAGCACAAAACTTAGAAAAGAAAAAACTGACTTCTCAGCCAATTGTGACGATTGCAGAAACTGAATCATTGTTGCGAAACAGCCAGACATTTGACATCCAATCTCATCTTAATTATCTGCAAAGAACGATCGATGATGGCAATACTGCTGGTTTTTTCCAAGCTTTCGAAGAATTGAAACTGCAGGCAAATCAATATTACAAGAATAAAAATTCACTGGATTTTTCAGATTATCTGAAAACCAATTTTGGATTGAGAGCCGTCGAAAAATACAATCAATTGATAACTAAAATCAATATTGAAAAGTATTCTCCTTTTTCATCTGTAGAAAAACTATCAGAAATTTTAAAAGAAATAGAAGAAGTCTATGATTTGAATTAAGAAATTGTCAAAAATAATTTATATTTTTGCGAAATCTTTAAAACTAGAATTATGGAATTTTTAGAAGAATTTTCTTTCAAAGAAACAATGACCACTTTTATGGTTTTGTTTGCCGTTATTGATATTTTGGGTTCAGTTCCCATTATTGTGTCATTGAGACAAAAATTTGGAAAGATTGAATCTGAAAAAGCGGCGATTGTTGCCGGTTTGTTGATGATTTCATTTTTGTTTATTGGAAATAATATCTTGAAATTCATTGGTGTAGATGTCAATTCCTTCGCAATTGCGGGAGCTTTTGTCATTTTCATTATCGCTGTAGAAATGATTCTTGGAATCGAAATTCATAAAACCAATCAACCGCAGGCGGCTTCCATTGTTCCGATCGCATTTCCATTGATTGCAGGTGCAGGAACACTTACAACCACTTTGTCCCTAAGAGCGGAATATCACGATATCAACATCATTTGTGGCATTGTTCTCAATACGATTTTGGTGTATGTTGTTTTAAGATTAGCGCCTTGGATCGAAAGAAAAATGGGCGAAGGATCGCTACAAGTGTTGCAAAAAGTTTTCGGAATTGTGCTTTTGGCTATCTCTATTAAATTATTTACCGCTAACTTTGCACAACTGTTTCAGAATTATGTTCACTTTTAAATCTTAATAGAAAAATGAAGACATTTTATAAAGTATTTTTAATCCTTTTCATCGTTTTTATCGCGATCAATTTATATGCGATCGATTGGTATTTAGGTTTTCTGAATGATGAAAATACACAATTCATATTCTCTATCTCAGCGGGAGTCCTAGGAATCATCGTTGTTTACATTCTCCATTCGTGGAGCAAGTTGGCAGAGAGAAAATAAAAAAACGTCCCGAAAATATCGGGACGTTTTTTTTAGTTTAATTTTTCCAGTGCATTTTTCAAATTTTCAATACTGGTTTTATTGATTTTATGTTGCAAATGCACATCGTCCCACTGAGACAATATTTCTTCCACCAGTTCGTCTTCGCATTCGTATTTGTTTTCCTCGTCAAACATCACAGTCTTTGCAAACTGCATCAATTCTTCTTTGCTGAGGTCATCGGTAAGAAATCTTTCACAGATTTTTATCAATTCGGTTTGGGTAATAATCATAGATTTTTCTTTATGTGACGTCAATGCATTTCGTTTATTCTGGCTTCAAAGTATTTATGGATAAGCTTTGAAAACGCAAAAACGACTTCAACTTGACAATGCTCCGAAAACTAATTCTCCATATATTTGAGAAATAACTTAATTTGAACGGAAAGCAAAAGTACTAAACGAAAATTTTGAAAGCGTAATTTTTTGCACAAAATTCATAAATAAAACTTTATAGTACGGTATTTGCTTACTCTAAAAATAAAAAATAAACTAGGTTTGAAAAAAATCAACAAAGGAAAAATTCTCAGACGTTTTGTCAGAACCATCATTAGCATTGTGGTTTTTTTTATTTTGCTCATCTTCAGTTTGAGATTGCCGTTTGTTCAGAATCTTATTAAGGACAGAGCCATCACTTATCTCGAAGGTAAAATCAAGACAAAAGTAAGTCTGGAAAAGATTTATATCGGTTTTCCAAGCAGTGTGGTTATTGAAAATCTGCATTTGAAAGGTCAAAATATCGATACACTTTTGGCGGTGAAAAAGTTTGATGTCGGCTTAGATATGTGGCAATTGATGAAGTCGAAAGCAGATTTGACTTCGATAGATTTGGAAGGCGTTCGCGCAAATGTTGTCCGTGATCCAAAAGGAAGATTCAACTTTGATTATATTTTAGATGCATTCGCCACTTCCGAAAAAGAGGAAAGTCCGTCCAAACCGTTTATCATTTCTCTTGATAAAATTAATCTGAAAGACATCGGCGTTACTTTCAACGACCAGCAATCTAAAAATGACATCAAGGTTTATTTTAATTCATTCGATACGCGCGTAAAAACTTTCGACCTTCAAAATAACAAATATGCGGTCAACGACATCAATCTTGATGGTTTAAAATTAAAACTGAAACAAGATTTAATAGAAGAAGTTTCCAAAAATGTTGAAGAAAAAGTAGATTCTCTCAATCAGAAAAAACCAATGCAGTTGGGATTGAGCGGAATCAAACTGACGAATTTCAATATCGATTACGGCGATGATAATTCCAAGACTTTTGCTAAAGTTTTGTTTAAAGAATTAAGCACAAAAATAAATAATCTTGATTTACAAAATAATGCTTTTGACGTTGGAAACGTTTATTTGACGGGCGCAAAAATCAACGCCAACTTATTTCTTCCAGCTTCAAATGCGAATCCGAAAGAAGAAAAAACAACAGAAGTTTCAAAAAATACAACGCAGGAAAAAGCGATGAAAGTACTTCTCGGAAAATTGATTTTCGAAGATGTAAAAGTCGCTTACAACAATACAGCCGTTGCGCCAACCAGAAGCGGAATGGATTTCAACCATCTGAATTTTGGAAAAATGAATATCGACGTTCGTGATTTCAAAATGGAAAACAATGGTTTTGTGGGAAGTGTAAAATCGGCTGAAATTCAGGAATCTCGAGGTTTGGATATTCAAAAATTCAATACGGATTTTGTTTATTCTGACAAAGAAGCTTATCTGAAAGACCTTTATCTACAAACGCCAAAAACGATTTTGAGAGATGAAGTGGTTCTTAATTATAACTCAATCGAACAATTATCTTCGAATCTTGGCGCAGTCAAAATATCGGCAAGCATCAAAGATTCAAAAATCGGTTTTACTGATATTTTGAATTTGGTTCCAACGCTCAGAAACACAGCGCCGTTTAACAAATATCCAAACTCAACATTGAATGTCAATGCCAATGTGAGAGGAACCGTAAACGACCTTTTCATCAATGAACTGAAAGTTTCCGGTCTGGATCAACTTCGAGTGAACGCTTCGGGAAGAATCCGAAATGCTATGAATCCTGACCAATTGTATTACGATTTGAAGATTGGCGAATTGGCCTCATCTGGAAAGACCATTTTCAATTTGGTTCCGAAAGGCACGATTCCATCCAATATTTCTTTGCCTTCGCATTTCAGCATCAAAGGTTTTGCGAAAGGAACGACGAAAGTGGTGAACACGAATTTGAATCTCCACTCAACGCTTGGAAACGCTGGAATCAGCGCTCAAGTTGATATGCGAAGAAAAAACCGTGAGTTGTACGATGTGAAAGCCAACTTGCAGAATCTTCAAATCGGGAAGATGATTCAGAACAAAGATTTGGGCGCAATCACAGCTCAGATTTCTGCAAAAGGCGAAAGTTTCGATTTCAAAAACGCGAATGCAAATCTTGTCGGAAACGTACAATCTGCGACGTACAAGGGTTACCGCTATCAAAATATGAATTTGGTCGGCAAGATCAATCGTGGCGCTTACAATATTGTTCTCAATTCCAAAGACCCGAACGCGAATCTTAATCTGACCGCTTCTGGCGTTTATGATGAGAAAAATCCGACGGTAAAAGTCAATGGAACTATCAATAAATTAGATTTAAATAAACTTGGATTCTACAGCTCGCCAATGATTTTGGCTGGCGCAATTGATGGTGATTTTACAAGTCTTGACCCAGATAACTTAAATGGTTATTTGAATTTGAAAAACTTTGCCATTTCCGATGAAAAGGAAGTTTATCCGATTCAGGAAATGAACTTGTTGGCGGTTTCTACGCCAGATTCTAATCAGATTAAATTTAATTCGCAAATTGCTGACGTAGAACTCAACGGGAAATATAAATTGACTCAGATTTTCGGAGCATTATCGCAAACTGTCAATCAATATTATCAATTCCAAAAACCGAGCAAAGAGAAGATTGATGAAGGACAGTTTTTTACGCTTAATGCAAACATCAAAAATGATGACTTGATCAGAAAATTTGTTCCGGATTTGAAAAGTTTTGAAACCATCAACATCGTAGGAAATTACAACGCAGATTCTCAGAAAATAGAGTTGGACGCAAAGATTCCACAGGTTTTGTATGGCACGAATACACTCGAAAATACAAACATTAAAATCACAAATGAAAACCAGGCTTTGCAATACAATCTGGACGTCGCTTCTTTGAAAAGTGAAAGTTTTGCATTGAACAAAGTCAATATCAACGGCGATGTGGCGGAGAATATCATTAATTATAACATCACGACAAAAGACGATAAAGATGCCACGCAATTTCTGATTGCCGGAAATGCCAAATCGATGAATGACATTACCGAAATCTCTTTAAATCCAAACGGTTTGAAATTAAACTATATGGATTGGACGGTTGCGGAAAACAACAAAATCCAAATCGGAGGTCAGGGAATTTTTGCAGATAATTTCAGATTGTCGAATGCTGGAAGTGAGATTTTGGTTCAGTCCGAAAATTCGTCGCCAAACAGTCCGCTGAATGTTTCGCTTAAAGATTTTAAAATTGAAACCATCACGGAAATCATCAAAAAAGATTCTCTTCTGGCGAAAGGAACGATCAACGGAACAGCACAACTGCGAGATTTAAATAAAAATATGACGTTTATGTCGGACATCGATGTTTCGGATTTGTTCGTTTTCGGAAGTCCGGTTGGAAATCTCGATATCAAAGTTGATAACCAAACGCCCGACGTTCTGAATGCCAATATCGCACTTTCCGGAAACAATAACGATGTGAAAATCACTGGAAATTACAACACATCGGCAAGCAGTTTTGATTTGAATCTGGCAATGAATCAACTTCAAATGCAGACTTTGCAAGGCTTCACGATGAATGCGATTACGAATACGGAAGGTTTTCTGTCCGGCGATTTAAAAATTACGGGAACGACGACTGCACCGAAGATTTTGGGCGATGTAAAGATGAATAATGTCGGATTGATGATTGCGCAAACTGGAAGTGATTTTAGAAATATCAATGATAAAATTGGATTTACAAACCGTGGGATTGAATTTGATAATTTCAAAATCAATGACAAAGACGGCAATTCTCTAAGAATCAATGGTCAGGTTTTAACGCAGACGTATAAAGATTTTGCCTTCAATTTGGACCTTGACGCGAAGGATTTCAAAGTGGTAAATTCTGAGAAATCAAACGATGCAATGATGTACGGAATCTTGGCAATCGACGCAGGATTGAAAGTTCGCGGAAATCTCGATCTACCGAAAGTGGACGGAAGATTGGCGGTTTCTGAAAATACAGATTTTACGTTTGTACTTCCTCAGTCAAGCCCATCGTTGCAGGAAAGAGACGGAATTGTGGAGTTCATAGACCAAGACCAGATTGCATTGAACAAAACGATTAAAACAGATTCTCTGGATTCTCAAACCAACTTCAAAGGAATGGATGTGAGCGTGAATATTGAAGTGAGTAAAGAAGCAAAAATGTCCATCATCATTGATAAAGCGAACGGCGATTTTGTGAAACTCCAAGGTGAAGCAGATTTGACGGGCGGAATTGACCCTTCTGGAAAAACCACTTTGGTCGGTGTTTATCAAGTAGAGAAAGGAAGTTATGATATGTCAGTGAGCCTATTGAAAAGGAAATTTGACATTCAGAAAGGTAGCACCATTACTTGGACAGGCGAACCAACAACTGCAACGCTTGACATTACGGCGGTTTACAAGTCGAATGTTGCGCCAATCGATTTGGTGGAACAGCAGATGACCGATACAGAACTGAACCAATTCAAACAAAGAATTCCGTTCAATACTTTATTGATTTTGAAAGGCGAATTGATGAAACCTCAAATCAGTTTTGATATTACCACAGACGAAAAAAATAACTCGGTTTCATCTTTGGTGACCGAAACGATTGACGGTAAATTGGCGCAACTGCGAGAGGATGAAAACGAAATGAACAAACAGGTTTTTGCGATGCTTTTGCTTAACAGATTCATCGGAGAAAATCCTTTCCAAAGTAATTCTGGCGTTTCTGCGGAGACGATGGCGAGACAAAGTGTGAGTAAGATTTTGTCTCAACAGATTAATAATTTAGCTTCAGATTTGATCAAAGGTGTTGATCTTAATTTTGACCTTGAATCTTCCGAAGATTATTCCACCGGAACTCAAAACACAAGAACAGATTTGAATATCGATGTCAGTAAAAAATTATTGAATGATCGTTTGAAAGTGTCTGTAGGAAGTAACTTCGGAGTGGAAGGCGAAGCAAGACAAAATGAAAACACAACCAATATCGCCGGTGATGTGACCGTAGATTACAGCCTTTCCCGAGACGGACGATATATGCTCCGCGCTTATCGAAAAAATGATTACCAAGTGGCTTTGCAAGGGCAAATCGTGGAAACGGGCGTTGGTTTCATCATCACTTTGGATTATAACAAATTCTCTGATATTTTCCGAAAATCAAGAAGAAACAACAGAGACAGTAAGAAAAAACAAGACAAGGAAGTCGTGGAATTTAAATAATGAAATTGCTGAGAAATAGCGATAACATTTGATTAAAAACAGTTAAGAACTACAAATGAAGATCAATCTAAATACATATTGTAAATATTTTTTAGCATCGGGAATTACGGCATTTGTGATGTCTTGTAGCAACACCAAGTTCCTGAAAGAAGGCGAAATGCTGTATACTGGAGGCGAAGTGAAAGTGGAAAATGACAGCATTTCCAAAAAGGAAAAGAAGGCTTTGAAAAGTGCTTTGGAAGAAAATCTGACACCCAAACCGAACTCATCTTTTTTTGGATTGAGACCAAAATTGTACGCTTACAACGCAACCAAAGAACCTGAAAAGGAAAAAGGATTGAAATATTGGCTCAAGTACAAATTTGGTGAAGAGCCTGTTTTGTTGGGCGATGTTGATAGAGAATTCAACAAAGATATCATCGTCAATTATTCTGAAAACAAAGGTTATTTCAATGCGAAAGCAAAGTACGACACGGTTTCGAAGAACAAAAAGGCGCAAGTCATTTATACCTTGAATCCTGGTAATCAGTATTTGATTAATAAGGTTAATTTTCTTCAAGACTCAACCTTAATCAATCAGGAAATTCAGGCAATTAAAGATAAAAGTTTGTTGAAACCTGGAAATCCTTTTGACCTGGAAGTCATCAAATCTGAAAGACAAAGAATTGATGATGCGATGAAGGACAAAGGTTTTTATTATTTCAGTCCGGATAATATCATTGTTCAAGCCGACAGCACGGTCAGTAAAAATCACAAAGTTGAGTTGAATGTCAAACTGAAAGACAACACGCCAAAACTCGCAACCGAGCAATACACGATTGATAAAGTGGTGGTTTTTCCAAACTACAATCTTCGCGATGCCAAGCGTGGAAAGTACAGCATTCCGATGAATCCAGATTCTCTGAAAGGCTATGAATACAATGACATTTATGTAGTCGATCCAGATAAAAAGTTCAAACCAAGAATTTTTGACCGGGCTTTGTATTTTGATAAAGGCGATGTTTACAACAGAAAAGACCATAATTTATCACTCAATAGATTGATTAGTTTAGGCGTCTTCAAATTCGTTAAAAATGAATTCATCGTATCAGATTCTTTGAATCACAAGTTTGATGCTTATTATGTTTTGACGCCGAGAGAGTTACAATCGTTGCGTTTGGAAGCTTTAGGCAGAACCAACTCTGCAAATTACGCCGGAAGCGAACTGAATCTCAACTGGACCCAACGAAACTTTTTCCGAGGGGCAGAACAATTCAAAGCGTCTGTTTATGGTGCTTTTGATGTTCAGATTGGCGGGCCTGCAGATGCGGAAAATATCTTCCGAGCTGGAACCAATGCGCAATTGTCGATTCCGAGAATTGTGGCGCCATTCAGATTTAATTCGTCAAGTGCGTTTGTGCCTCGAACCAATATTCAGATTGGATATGAGTTCCAAAACAGAACGACTTTGTACACTTTGAATACCTTCAATGCATCATTTGGTTATCAATGGAAAGAAAATGTAAGGAAAGAACACGAGCTGAAATTGATTGATGTTTCATTAATTTCTCCGGCTAATATAACGCCGAAATTTGAAGATTTAAAGAGAAACAATCCATATCTCCAAAGAGTAACGGATAGACAATTGATTTTCGGACCAACGTATTCTTTTACATATTCCACGACGATGCTTCCTCAGAAAAATACTTTCTATTACAAAGGAATGTTGGATTTGGCGGGAAATATCACGGGACTTTTGACTGGCGCAAATTATAAAAATGGAGACATCAAAAATATCTTCGGTGTTCCATTCAGTCAATATGCGAAGATGGAAAATGACTTTAGATTTTATCATAAATTCTCTGAGAAAACTTCCTTTGCTTCGAGGTTCATCGGAGGCGTGGCAATTCCTTACGGAAACTCAGAACACATTCCTTTTTCAAGACAGTTTTTTGTTGGTGGAAGTAACAGTATCAGGGCTTTCCGTGCGAGAACTTTGGGACCTGGAAGTTATGATCCAAGAACTGCCGAAAATACGAGAGCACTTTTTGATCAAGCAGGTGACATTAAACTGGAACTGAATGCAGAATACCGTGTGAACCTCTACAAATTCTTGAATGTCGCCGTGTTTGCAGATGCTGGAAATATTTGGTTGATGAACGATGATATCGACGAAAATGGAATCAACAGCAGACCAGGCGCAAAGTTTACCAGTGATTTTATGAGTGAAATTGCAGTGGGAGCGGGCGTCGGTTTGCGTTTGGATTTCTCAATCTTGGTTTTGAGATTGGATTTGGCGATGCCTCTCAGAGTTCCTTACTATGCAAAAGATGAACGTTGGGTTTTGGATAAAGTTAAATTTGGAGACGGCAGTTGGAGAAAAGACAATTTGATTTTGAATATTGCGATCGGCTATCCTTTTTAATTGTACAATCAGTTTAAATAATACAAGAGTGAACCATTTGGCTCACTCTTTTTTGTTCTTAAATTGTTTATATTAATGAAAAATGGCCGGAACTTTTCCGACCATTCTTGTTACCCGAAAGTAACTTTTAACAAAAAATAACTTAAACTTTATTTATTTCCATCCGCCTCCAAGAGCTCTGTAAAGATCAACAATACTGCTGAGTCTTTGTCTCTTGATGGAAGCCAGATTCAATTCTGCTTGGAGTGAATTTGCCTGAGCTGTTATCACTTCCAGGTAATTTGCCATTCCGCCTTTGTAAAGGAGTTCGGCACTTTTGATTCCGTCTTTCAGCGTCGTCACTTGTTCCGAAGCTTTCACTTCCTGAGCTTTTAAACTTTCATTGGAAACTAATGCGTCAGAAACTTCGCCAACAGCATTCAGAACAGATTGACGGAAAGCCAAAACATTTTTTTCTCTTTGGATTTTCGCGACATTCAAGTCGGTTTTCAATTGCCTTTTTTGGAAAATCGGTTGCGTGATTCCTCCCAAAACAGAACCGAACAACGAAGCCGGAATCTGAAACCAGTTATCAATTTTAAATGAATTCACACCACCATTTGCCGTGATTTTCAACGCTGGATACATACTTGCCTGCGCAATTCCTACCAGAGAATTGGATTCCAACAAAACCAATTCTTGCTGACGAACATCCGGACGACGACTCACCATCGCTGCTGGAATTCCGGTCGAAATATTTTGTGGTAATGATGAATCGGACATTTCAATCGTTCTGCTGATTCTATCTGGATTTTCACCCACCAAAATACTTAATGCATTTTCCTGAATGGCAATATTTTGTTCCAGTTGCGTGATCAAAAGTTCAGTTGATTCTGTTCTGGCTTTCGCCTGCTGAACGCCCAAAGAAGTCGTTTCGCCACCTTTCCAGATTTTCTCTGTGACATCCAAAGTATTTTTGCTGAGTTCCAAGTTAGATTTCGCAACATTCATTTGTTTGTCAAGCATCAGCAAATTGTAATAGCCTTGCGCAATCGCTGCGACAACTTGAGTTTGGATTGCTTTTGAAGCTTCGTAAGTTTGCAGATATTGAACTCTGGAAACTTCCTGCTGCTTTTTAATCTTTCCCCAAATGTCAGCTTCCCAACTTAAATTGAAAGCCGCATTATAATCTTCAACGTGGCTTTGTCCTAAAAATAAGTTAAGACTTTGCCCATTCATACTATTTTTGGAAGGCTTCGAGATTTGTCCCGAAACGCCAAAAGTGATGTCCGGATATTGCAGATATTTTGCCTGAAGTAATCGTTCCTGTGAAGAAGCCACTTGTTTCAAAGCGATTTGCAAATCGTAATTATTTTTGATTCCTTTCTCGATCAAGTTTTGCAAGATCGGATCTTTAAAGAATTGCCTCCATTCCAAATCTGCAACGCTTGCTGTGTCCGCTGTAGCCGTATATTGAAACTGTTCTGGCACATCGGGTTTTACTTTTTCTAAAGCTAATTTTGGCATACAGGAAACTGCACCTCCTGCGACGATGATGGCCACCAAAATATCTTTTATCTTATTTATTGTGTTCATTTATTTTCTTTTATATAATTATTTAGAGCATTGTTTTGAACATAGAATCTCACGCAGCCCGACTTGAACGGAAATCCTTTTTTTGCTTGGGCATTAGCGTTGGCTAAAAAGATTGGGAGTGGAAGGCGGAAAAGCTGCCCAAAACAATGCTACAAATTTTATCAGTTTAAATATAATTCAAAGCTGCTTTTTCCTTTCTAAGTTTACGTTTCTTTCTACTGGGCATTTTCTCGTGCAGATATTGGAAGATCACGTACATCACCGGGATGATGAAAATCCCGAAAACTACTCCTGTAAACATCCCACCAACTGTACTGATTCCAATGGAGTGATTTCCTTTTGCAGCCGCACCTTGCGTCCAAACCAACGGCAACATCCCAATGATAAAAGCAAATGATGTCATCAAAATTGGTCTTAATCTTAACCTCGAAGCTTGAAGCGCAGATTCAATCAAAGTTTTGCCTGCTTTTCGTCTTTGAACCGCGAATTCCACAATCAGAATCGCATTTTTCGCAAGCAATCCAACGAGCATAATCAATCCAACCTGAACGTAAATATTATTATCGATTCCAGCCAAACCTGTGAAAGCATACACTCCGAAAATACCTGTAGGAATCGTTAAAATAATTGCAAAAGGAAGGATGTAACTTTCGTACTGCGCCGCCAACAGGAAGTACACGAACAAAATACTTAGAAGGAAAATGAATCCGGTTTGTCCACCCGTTTTGATCTCTTCACGCGTGATTCCTGTCCATTCGTAACCGTAACCTCTTGGCAATGATTGTTTCGCAGTTTCCTCAACTGCTTTGATCGCATCTCCCGTACTGTAACCAGGTTTCGGCGTTCCATTGATTGTCACGGCGTTGAAAAGGTTATTTCGAGTCACCGTTTCTGGTCCGAAAGTTCTTTTCAAGGTCACCAAAGTTTTCACTGGAACCATTTCGCTTTGGTTATTTTTTACATAGATTCCCTCAAGTGAATTGGCGTCGGTTCTGTAAGGAACATCGGCTTGAGCCATCACACGGTAGTATTTTCCAAACCTGTTGAAATCGGAAACGAAACTACTTCCGTAATAGATTTGCATCGTTTGCATCAGGTCGGTTACAGAAACACCTAATTGATTGGCTTTATCAGAATCAACTTCAATCGTATATTGAGGATTTCCTGCGGCATAAGTTGTGAAAGCAAACGCAATCTCCGGACGTTTCATCAATTCGCCAATGAAAGCCTGAGTTGTAGTTCCCAATTGTTCAAAAGAACCGTTGGTCTTGTCCTGAAGCATAAACTCAAATCCTGAAACGTTACCAAAACCTTGAACAGTAGGGAAGTTGAAGAAGAAGGTACTCGCGTCTTTCACTTGAGAAACTTTCCCTGTTAATGCCGCAGCAATCTGATCTGGATCACTCATTGCGCCTCTTTTGTCCTGATCTTTTAGCTTGATAAAACCTGCAGCGTAAGGCGATGCGTTGGCATTACTGATGAAATTTAAACCGTCTGCTACCCAAAGATGTTTTGTGGATTCTTCTTTGTTGATGATCTTGTCAATTTCTGCAGTGGCTTTGTGCGTTCTTTCCAATGAACTTCCTGGAGGCGTATTCACAGCGAACAAAACAAAACCTTGATCTTCCGTTGGGATAAATCCTGTAGGCGCTTTATTAATTAAGAAAATTGTAAACGCCGTTATCAAGACAAGTCCGCCAACACCGACCCATTTATTTTTAATTAAAAATTTAAGACTGTAAATATATTTTCGAGTCATATTATTGAAGGCCGCATTGAAAGCGTTGAAAAACCTCGCTCCAAAACCTTTTTTCTGACCGTGCTCGCCGTGTTCACCTTGAGGATTACTTAGTAAAAGAGCACATAAAGCTGGACTTAATGTCAATGCATTGACTGCAGAAATTAAAATCGCAATCGCTAATGTAAATGCAAACTGTCTGTAGAAAACTCCTGCTGGACCTTGCATAAAGCCAACCGGAACGAAAACCGCTGACATTACCAAAGTGATGGAGATGATTGCTCCCGAAATCTCACTCATCGATTCTCTTGTGGCTTGCTCAACTGGCAAACCTGTGTGTTCCATCTTGGAATGGACAGCCTCGACAACCACAATCGCATCATCGACGACAATACCAATGGCCAGAACCAACGCAAACAAGGTTAACATATTGATACTGAATCCGAATAAATTAAGGAAGAAAAATGTTCCGATAATCGCGACTGGAACCGCAATTGCCGGAATCAAAGTCGATCTAAAATCCTGAAGGAAAATATAAACCACAATGAAAACAAGTATAAAAGCAATCACCAAAGTTTCCACAACCTGATGGATCGAAGCGTCCAAAAAGTCTTTGGAATTGTACATAATGATCGGCTCCACACCTTTAGGAAGCGTTGTTTTCATTTCTTCAACTTGCTTCTCAATCTCCGTAATGATCTCGTTGGAATTGGAACCAGCCGTTTGTAGAATTGCGAAACCAGCAACTGGTTTTCCATCAACTCTGTTGGATGCGGTGTAGCTGTAAGAACCAAATTCAACTCTTGCTACATCTTTCAATCTCAAAAATGAACCGTCATTGTTGGATTTGATCACGATGTTTTCGTAATCTGTATTTTGGTTAAGTTTTCCTTTGTATTTTAAAATGTATTCGTAAGTTTCCTTACTACCTTGTCCCAATCGTCCAGGCGCCGCTTCAAGATTGCTATTTTTGATGGCAGCAAGAACTTCCTGAGGCGAAAGATTGTTATCAGCTAATCGGTCTGGTTTCAGCCAAACTCTCATCGAGTAATCTCTGGCGCCGAAAACCTGAGCCTGCGCAACTCCGGGAATACGCTGGATTTGTGGAATGACATTGATTTTCAGATAATTCTGTAGGAATAATTCGTCATATTGTTTAGGATCACTACTTGAAAGTCCCATAAACATAATCATACTGTTCTGAACTTTCTGAGTCGAGATCCCAGCCTGAACAACCTCTTGTGGAAGCTGGCTCATGGCTTTGGAAACTCTGTTTTGAACGTTCACCGCAGCATTATCCGGATCTGAACCTTGTTTGAAAAAGATACTCAAAGTCATCGATCCGTCATTACTGGAATTCGATGTCATGTAAGTCATATTCTCCACACCATTCACAGCTTCCTCGATTGGATTGGCAACAGAACGTGCGACAACTTCGGCATTTGCACCAGGATATGATGCAGTTACCTGAACGCTTGGTGGCGCAATGTCGGGGAACAATGTGATCGGCAATTGAAACACCGAAAGTGCTCCCAATAATAATAAGATGATCGAAATAACCGTTGAGAGTACTGGTCTTTCTATGAATTTTTGTAGCATAAGAAGTTTAGTTTTTGTTGAGCCGTTAAACTGTGAATTTGTAAAATCGTTTTTGGATTCAACGATTCAACAGTTTTACAAATCGACAATTTAACGTACTATAAAGGTGTTGCTGTCAATAAGCTGTCAGAAGAGATCATTTTTGGTTTGATGGATACGCCATCTTTTAAGCTACCCAAACCAGTGAAGACAATCTGATCGCCTTTTTTAAGTCCTTCGGAAATGAAGTAATAATTGTCAGTTTTTCCAGAAATTGTGATTGGTTTACTGGTTACTTTTTTGTCTTTTCCAAGAACGTAAACGTAAGTTTTATCTTGAATTTCAAATGTTGATTCTTGCGGAATGACAACTGCATCTGATAATAATTGAGGCATTCTCACTTTTCCGGTGTTTCCACTTCTCAAAGTTCCGTTAGGATTTGGGAAAGTCGCACGAACTGTGATGGCACCAGTACTTTTATCAAATTGACCATCAATCATTTTCATTTTTCCTTTTTCAGAATAGGTCGTGTTATCAGCAATAACCAAATCCACCAAAGGCATATTTCTCATTTTTTCTTCCAGCGTTGCGCCAACATATTTCTTTTGAAATGCAATAAAATCGATTTCACTGATGGAAAAGTAGGCATAAATCTCGCTAATATCAGATACGAAAGCCAGTGGAGTAGCATCAGTTCTGGAAATCAGGCTTCCTTTTTTGTAAGGAATTCTACCAAGATATCCGCTGACAGGCGCTGTAATAGTGGTAAAACCATTAGTAATTCTGGAACCGCTCAAAGATGCTTTTGCCTGAGCTGCTGTCGCCACTGCTACTGCGTAATTGGCTTTAGCCGTTTTTAGCTGAACGTCAGAAACTACTTTTTCAGCAACCAAGGTTGTGAGTCTGTCAACTTCAACTTTCATTTTTTGAATGTTGGCGTTTGCCGCTTGCAAATTCGCGCTTGCCATATTGACTTGTTCGCCGTAAGATCTGGAATCGATTTTGAACAAAGGCTGTCCCGCTCTTACGAAAGCACCTTCCTCAACAAATATTTTATCAAGATATCCATCGACTTGAGATCTGATTTCGACATTGTTTTTTCCTTCCAAAGCGGTTGGGAATTCCTGAAAAGTTGAAGTGTTGGAAGTAATCACCGTATAAACAGGCAATTCCGGAGCTGGTGGTAATGCGCCTGCACCTTCAGCTGCTTTTGTGCAGTTTTGTAAAAGTATGATACCCGATAGAAGTATGATAAATTTTATTTTTGTAATAGTTTTCATTTTGGAGTTTGAATTATAGATTAAGTTAGATATGTTCTTAATAGTTTTGTAGTTATTTTTCCTAACAGTGTTAATAGTTTGTTCAAAAAAATATAACATTCGGTGGCGTTTAAATTTTAGTTTCCATAATAGTTTATTTTAATATTGATTTTTGCTTAAGCTTAAAAATGTTAGTATAACTAACGGTGTTAATATTTTGTGAAAGTAGTTTGATTCATTAATGATTAAAACTACAATAGTTCTAGATTAATTTAATGTTAATTTTCCTAACGGTGTTAATTATAAAGTCAAAAAAAAATTACAATGATTTTATAAACGCAGAAACAGTTTCGTCCAGCGTCGTTTTGTTCATTGTAGAAGGAATATCTGCATTTCTCATCATCATAATAGAAATCAATCCATGAACGGCTGAAAACAAAGCGTGAGAAGAGTGGCAGGCATTATCTGGATTTGAACCTTTTTTATTGATGATTTCCAATGTGCATTCGTAAAGCATATCTTGAAAGGACGAGAATTCTTCCTTCATCATTCCTTTTCCGCTGCATTGCATCCCAAGTCCAAACATCAATTGATAATATTCTTTATTTTTGAAAGCAAATTTCCAGTAAGCATCTACAATTGCTGTAATCTGATCTTCCGGTTCAGAGTGTTTTTTCTGAGCTTTCAGTAATTCGATGTGTAATTGGTGAAAACCATTTAAAGAAATTTCATACAAAATAGCTTCCTTGTTTTCGAAATAATCATAAACTACCGGTGCGCTATATTCAATCGCATCAGCAATCTTGCGGATAGAAAGTGCGGCCCAACCCTCAGTCTTGGCCAAAGTAAAAGCCGCATCCAATATATTGGCGCGTGTAGATTCTTTTTCTCTTTGACGACGTTCGTGTAAGCCCATTATTTTATTTTTCTAACAGCGTTAGCAAAACTACAACTAAAATTTATTAAGTACCAAATAATTTGACAGTTATTTGATTGCAAATCATAATCGTTTTCAGAAAAACGTTTATTAATAGTAAAAATGAGATTTAAATTTATCATTAATTTAATACAGAAAAAAGGATGAACCATTTGATTCATCCTTTAATTTTATACTAAAATATTTATTAAGCCTCAATAAACGCCAAAAGATCTCGATTGATTGTTTCGTCTTCCGTAGTCGGCATTCCGTGAGGGAAACCTGGATAGGTAATCATTTTACCGTTTTTCAACAATTTAATTGATTTCAACGCTGCGTTTGCAATTGGCACAATTTGGTCATCTTCACCGTGAAGTACCAAAACCGGAATATCCACCGCCTTCAAATCTTCTGTCAAATCAGTCTCAGAAAATGCTTTGATGCCGTCATAGTGCGCTACGATGCCACCCATCAAACCTTGTCTCCACCAGTTTCTCTGTACGCCTTCTTTCACGTCTGCACCTTCTCTGTTGTAGCCGTAGAAAGGGAAAGTCAAATCAAAATAAAATTGGTTTCTGTTGTTCAAAGTCTGCTCTCTGATGCCATCAAAAACTGACATCGGAACGCCATCCGGATTCGTCTCACTTTGCACCATCACTGGCGGAATAGCACTTATCAACACTGCTTTTTTTGCTCTTCCGTTCGCATATTTATTCACATAACGGATCACTTCGCCACCACCTGTTGAGTGACCAATGTGGATAACGTCCGTCAATCCAAGGAAATCTACCAATTCCGCTGCATCAGAAGCATATTGCTCAATCGTGTGATTATAAATATCCTGACTAGAACGGCCGTGACCTCTTCTGTCGTGCGTCACCACTCTGTAACCTCTTTGCAAGAAGAAAATAACCTGTGCATCCCAATCGTCTGATGACAATGGCCATCCGTGGTGAAACATCAAAGTTGGTCCCTCGCCTTGGTCTTTGTAAAAAATCTCTGTTCCGTCTTTTAATTTTAGTGTGCTCATAATTTAATTTTTAATGTCATTAATTTATTGTAATATTTTGTTGTCTTAATTCTTTAGCAAATGTAAGGATGGTTCAATTCGATTCTCGTTAATCTAGTTTAATATCGTACATTATTTATAATTTTATTTTTTGGGCAGCTTTATCCGCCTACCACTCCCGCTATTTTTTCCCGAGCTAAATCCTCCTGCAAAAAAAATGAGCTCCGTTCAAGTCGGGCTGCAGATTCAGTGTAAAACAAGGTTCAACCTCAAAAAAAAACTTATGTGTTCTTATATACGCTATAAAAGAAACTTAAAAATAATTGAGTGTCAAAAATCTTTTGTGCCTTTTGTGGTTTCAATTCCCAGTATTCTCCCTCAAAAGCTCAAACAAATCTTTCGCGCCACCATCAAATTTTTTCCCATTCACGAAGAAAGAAGGCGTTCCATTCACGCCGCTCATAATCCCACTTTCAAAATCTGAATCCACTTTTTCTGCCAACTCAGTACTTTCCAAATCCTTTTCAAACTGAGGAATGTTCAGTTTTAATTGTTCCGCCAACTTCATCAGTAAATTTTCATTCAAATCTCTCTGATTTTCATAAATCGCATCGTGCATTTCCCAGAATTTCCCTTGAAGATTGGCCGCTTCTGCTGCGATGGCCGCTGGCCTTGCATATTGGTGCATTTCAGACAATGGAAAGTTTCTGAAAACAAATTTGATTTGACTTCCAAATTCTTTCATCAATTCTTTCAGAACCGGATAAGCAGCGCCACAATAAGGACATTGATAATCTCCGTATTCTACAATCACAAGGTCGGCTTCTAAGTTGCCTTGCGCGTGGTCAGCTTGGCTGATGTTTGGTTTTAGTGACATAATTTATTTTGTGTTAAGGTTTTCTAAAGCGTCTAAAATTCCGTCTGCGCCGGGATTGATGGCGGTTGGTGACAGATAACTCCATTCTATGATTCCGTTTTTGTTGATGACGAAAAGTGCACGTTTACATTCACCTTCTTCATCGTCATAAACACCATATTGTTTTGCGATTTCGCCTTTAGCTTCAAAATCTGCCAACAAAGGAAAATGTAAATTTCGTGATTGCGAAAATGCCAGATGACACCATTTGCTGTCCACAGAAATTCCGAAAATCTCTGCATCGTATTTCTTGAAAAACTTCAAAGTTTCATTGTACAAAGCCATCTGGTCGCTGCAAACCGGACTCCAGTCTGCTGGATAAAAGGCAAGTATGACATTCTTTCCTTTGAATTCTGATAATGTAATTTTCTGGTCTGGCGTTGCGTACAAAGTGAAATCTGGAGCAACATCGTTTTTCTGTAACATAATATTAGTTTTTAGCGTTAATTTTTGAAATCAATATGCCGCAAATCATCAGTAATAATCCTGGAATCATCAAAGTCCATTTTCCAAAATAACCGAGTAGGAAGGGAGCGATAAATGCACCGGATAAAAAACCAATCCACAAAAGCAAAAGATGAATGGCGTTGGATTGATATTCCTTTTTTTCTGCTTTATCTTTGGTCATCGTCAGCATTGCGGTGTTTCTTGCCAAGCTGTTCAGAGTTCCTGTCACGAAATCTGTATTCACTTTTTGCTTTCCTACTGAAGTCACAATCGTGTTCATTATTCCCATTGAAAATCCGACGATTCCGATGGATAATAGAGTATTGATATTTAAGAAATAAGCAAGGATGGTGTATAAAATCAGAATTCCGGAAACCAAATAAAATATCAGTGTTTGGTTCTTTATTCTCTTTGATAATGACAAACACGTTCCTGTATAAATTCCAACTAAAAAACAACTTAGAACGGTGACTGACGTTATGACAATTCCAAAGTTGTCCGTTGAAAGTGACGCTCCCAGTGAAGTGGTATTTCCACTCATAAAAGAGACATAGGTTTTCCATTTTATCAAACCTGTTGCATCAATATATCCTGCAATCAAAGCTAATAATATCGCCAATCTCTCTTGCATCTTAATCGAATCAGATGAAGCGGAAGGGCTTGTTTTGATGACAGAATTATCCATTATTTAGAGAGATTTAATTCTAATCTTATTTCTTAGGCTGAATGAAAACTTTCTCAGTCGGGAATTTTTCTATTTCACCTTCCTTCAAACCAAAGTTCGTTACACCAACATCTTTTGGATTTCCAGCCAGCCATTCGCTTAAATCAATCGATTCATATTTTCCGCTGTTGAAGCCAATCAGAATTCTGCAAACCGTGTCGCCTGTATTTTTAATGTAATGTCCGGCTCCCATTGGAACATAACCAACATCTCCGGCACTGAATTGTTCTGTAACACAAGTAGATTCTGCTAAGAAAACTGACATTTCTGCCTGTCCTGAAATAAAATATTGCCATTCGTCTGCATTCGGATGCCAGTGCATTTCTCTTAAAGCGCCCGGCTGCAATTCCAAAATAGAACCCGACATTGTACTGCTGATGGGAAATTCTTTACTTGTAACCAATCTTTGTAAACCGCCACCCGGAACAATTCTCGGCTGTTGTGAATGCAAAGGATAACGGTGAAAACTCGTTAGTTCAATATCAGATTCATTCGGACGAGCTTCAGCAACGAAAGACATCTCATCCGGAACAATTCCCGCTGCGAAGTAGGCTTCTTTTTGAGGCAAAGCTGCTACTTCTTCTAAAGTTAATCCTAAATTCTGAGCAACAATTTCAGGTGGCACAGACGAAACAAAATCAGTTACGCTAAAAGTATGGTCTTCGGAAAAATTACCGTTATCAAAAATCAAAATAAAATGACATTCTTCTGTTCCTGTTGCCTGAATCGAGTGACCGTAACCTTTTGGGAAATACCAAACATCACCGGGTTCGAAATTATCCGTATAACTTTTTCCATCAGGATGAATAATCGTCGTACGTACCGTTCCCGAAATCACATACGCCCATTCTGCAGCGTTGGCGTGCCAGTGCAATTCTCTCATACTTCCCGGTTGCAATCTCATCGAAACTCCCGCAATACCGATAGAAGCTGGGAAATCTTTTACAGATGCGCCTCTTGTAGTTCCACCGTCATTGGTGCGAGGTGTTTGTTTTTCTAATTCGTATTTGAAACTCAAAGATTCTGTGTTCATAATATTATTTTTTAGTGATTATTAATATGTGTTTGTCTTTATTTCTATTGTAAAATTAGTCCTGAATCAGCGGTTTTTCAGACCTAATTCGATGAACGGGCAAAATGAGTCGTTGAGTTTTATGATGGAGTAGATGATGAATATTTTTAAACCAAAATGAAAATTTTTTAGAGTTACTTAAATCTTATTGAATAGTTATTTTTGTCATTGACTTCGCCGGTTCTTCGATTTCTGAATGGAATTTTGCGAAGCATTATGAATGAATAATCTTTTAAAATCCAAATATTTGAGATTTTTCGACTCCACTTCAGAACTTCGTTCGTTGACTTTCAGTCAATGCTCAAAATGACATCCTTAGAAAATTGAAATTCAAAATTTAAGACGCTCTTGGTCTCAAACAAACTGCATAAAACAAAACAAAAAAATCACTGGAAAACTCCAATGATTTAATAAAATATAATGTGTCGATTCTTTAAAAAGGCTGATTGTATTTGCCTGTCAATGCTTTATTTTCGATGCTTTTTGCAAAGTTGGGCGTTTCTTCGTGGTTGTGAGCATCAGAAGCGGCTTGTCTGGAAGCAGCAGCATCAGCAAGATTCACGTTGTGTTCTTTTAAATATTCGAACATTTCGGGAGTGGCTGTTGCTTGAATTTCGTTGGTGTACAAAGTCGTGTTGTCGTCAATTTTTGTGGCTTTCAGTTCCCATAAAACCTGAACTTTGGTACGGCCGCCTTTGGTGATAGAATCTGAGATGGATAACATTCTGCAGCAATCCGGACGGTGTTCAACGGCAACATAATGCTGAACCATCAAAGCATCTCCGATTGTTTCGACATTTAAAGAAACCGGTTCGCCATCATAAGTTGTAGAAATAGCTGCTCCGATGTGCTGCGTTGAGCATCTTTGATATTCCGCATCGGGAAGATTAAGTAACCAATCTGCGATGTTAACTTTTTCGATTGGGGCGTTGATAATCGCTGTAACTGTAGTGTGAGACAATGCATTTTCTGGTGTTTGTAGAATTTCCATAATTTTTGGTTTAATTGTTTGTATTAATTTGATGATGTAAAGCTACAAGCAACTAAAGTCAGAATCAATTGGTGTTCGATGAACAGGCGGAAACTGTCGTTAAATAAGTGTTGAAATTTATTAATGAATAGAGAGAAATAATAATGACTTTAATACGCATCAAGTTTGTCATTGACTTCGTCGAATCTTCGATTTCCTTAGGAATCAAAATTATTATTTTAAATTCTATGTTGAGATTCCTACGGAATGACAAAAGCGAAAAAATCATCAGTATAAACAAAAAAATCACTGCATTTTACAGTGATTTATAATTATAAAAATTGATACTAATTCAAATCTTAAATTGATTTCATAAACAATTTAGTTTCAAAAAAAGATTTCAGCAAAACATCTTTTACTTCTTCTAAAGCCAGTTGCGATGCAGTATTTTCTTCGGTTGTTAATTCTAAAATATCTAATTTTTCCTCTAATAAAGTGAGTAATCCCATTATCGCCACACTCGATTTCAAATCGTGGGCTCTTAACTTCAGTAATTTAAAATCCTTGTTTTCATAAGCCATTTTCAGTTCCTGCAAATGGGTTGGGACTTTATCTAAAAACTGTTGCGTTACAGTTTTTTCAAAATCCTTGTCTTCATTACTGATAGACTTCAAATAAGTCAGGTCGATGAACTCGTAATTAGAAACGATTTCTTCAGCTTTTGTCTCCGCTTTTTCGTTTTCTTTTAATCCGAAATTAGAAATTAATTTAAACAATTCGTCTTCTTTTATCGGTTTGGAAATGTATTCGTTCATTCCACGGCTCATACATCTTTCGCGTTCGCCTGCCAAAGCGTGTGCGGTCATTGCGATGATTGGCGTATTCAGTTTCAGTTCTTCACGGATGGTTTGCGTGGCGACATAACCATCCATTTGTGGCATTTGAATATCCATTAAAACCAAATCACAATCATTATTTTTGAGAAATTCTACCGCTTCCAAACCGTTGTTTGCAGTTTCAAAATCGATGTTCCATTGTGAAAGGAGATGTTTCATCAGACTTTGATTGATAGCGTTATCATCCACGATTAACACTTTCAAAGGCGCATTTGTTTTATCTTTAAAATAATCAGTATCAACTTTCGGAACTACATTCAGCTGTTCTTTGGCAATCGCATAAGGAATATAAAAATGGAAAGTCGTGCCTTTTCCCTGTTCGCTAATGACTTCGATATCGCCGTTCTGCAACTGAATCAGACTTTTGACAATCGACAGACCAAGTCCGGTTCCTCCGTAATTTCGGGTCGTTGAATCTTCACCCTGATTGAATCTTTCAAAAACTTCAATGAGTTTTTCTTTATCAATTCCGATTCCTGTGTCAGAAACTTTGAAGCCAACAACGAACTCATTTTCTGTCTGTTGTTTATTGTAAATTTCGATATTAATGTTTCCCTGATGTGTAAATTTGATGGCATTTCCGATGAGGTTGACCAAAATTTGAGTCAGTCTCGTAGCATCGCCATTCAAAGTATCAGGAATGGACGAATCTATTTTGCTTGTAATCGTCAATCCTTTTTCTTTCGCCCGTTCCACGAAAAAAGTTTCGACAGAATTCACCAATCCATTGATGCTGAATATGCCTTTGGTAATGCGCATCATTCCGGCTTCGATTTTTGATAAGTCTAAAATGTCATTGATAATCGCCATCAGATTTTCTCCCGAACGTTGAATGGATGAGACAAATTCCTTCGAAGTGTCATCCAAAGGTCTTTTCTGTAAAAGGTTGGTGAAGCCCAAAATTCCGCTCAATGGCGTTCTGATTTCGTGGCTCATATTGGCGAGGAAATTTTCTTTGGTTTGCGCTGCGACCGAAGCTTTTTTCTCCGCAACATCCAACTCCTGAATCAGTAATCGCTGACGTTTGAACTGACGAAGAATATGATAACCAACGATGGAACCGCTTAGAATCAGTAGAATCAAAAGGGAAATATCATAAAATCTGGCTTTTTGTCCCATTTCCTCACTTTGTTTGCTGAGGTTGACCATATCGACTCTGCGTTTTTCATAAATTTTGGCTGTGATATTGGTAATTTCATTCGAGATTTTTCTGGCTCTTGGATTCGCAATCGAAGTTTGGTCATCCATATCACCAATTGTTTTGTGACGCAGAAGAAGTTTCTCTTTCACAAGCTTTTTCTCTAAAGCCAAAACGCTGAGTCTTCGAATCAGTTTTTGTTCCTCAATATCTGCATTGTCTTTGGAGAGGGAATCGAGGAAGTTTTCTACTTCGTCAATTTTCTGGTCAACTCCGTTAAGATGTGTCGTATCATTTGTTGCAATGGAAGCTCGGATTCTGCTTTCAACGCCCAAAATATCACGGTCGATTTCACGCAAATGATTGCTGGAACGCAATTCATTGAGAAGTCGGTTGTTGTTTTGAATGAGCTCTTTGGTATTTTTAGCCGAGTTGATTTGGACTGCTATCAATAGGAGAGAACCCGCAATAAATGTGAGGATGATGAAATAATTGAACCGTCTATTTCCCATTACTGAGGATATTTTTTTCATAAATGTTTTTCTTTGTTTTTAACGCAAAGTCCGCAAAGATTAAAATATTAAGTTTGTCATTCCGTAGGAATCTCAACAAAGTATTTAAAAGAATAATTTAGATTCCTACAGAATGACAAAATACTGTTTTTATGTTGGCACTTCTTTTACGCTGAATCTGCAGCCCGGCTTGAACGGAGCTCTTTTTTGTCATTGCGATTGCTGTAAAATTCAACGAATTCTAAAGTTTGTTCGCAATGACAAAAAAAGCGGGAGTGGAAGACGGATTAAGCTGCCCAAATCATTAATAGTCAATTAGAAAACATTCATTCTCGTGTTGAGTGCTTTTCTGTACGCATCTGCGACGGGAATGAATTTTCCGTTGATCATAATTCCGCCGTCCTGAAGTGTGTCTATCTTGCCGACAGAAACGATGTAAGACCGATGAACCCTGATAAAATCATCTTTTGGCAAACGTTCTTCAGCTGTTTTCATCTTGCCGTGAATGGCGAACATTTTTTCTCTCGTATAAAACTTGACATAATCGCCCATTGCTTCCGCATAAAAAATATCATCGAGCTTCAAACGCCTTGTGATATTGGAATCTCTCACGAAAAGGAATTCGTCTTTGGTGACTTCCACATCTTCTTTTCGGCTTTCCAGAATCGATTGCGCTTTGCTCACGGCTTGTAAAAATCTTGCTGGCATCACGGGTTTCAGGATGTAATCTGCGATGTTCAGTTCGAAAGCTTCGAGTGCGTAATCTTTTTTGGATGAAGTGAAAATGATGATGGTTTCTTTCCCTGATAAAGCTTTTGTGAGCTCGATTCCAGTCATTTCAGGCATTTCAATGTCCAAAAATATGAGGTCAACGTGATTGTTTTGCAGGTGGTTGTAAGCCTCCACCGCATTGTCGTATTCCTTCACAATCGTCAGATTCGGAACTTGTTTTGCCAAATGTGCCAATGTGGTTCTAGCAATATCATTATCATCAACGATTAAGGCTTTCATAGTGATAGTTTATTATGGTTGACACAAATATAATTATTCCTTTTCTTATTTTCTTTAATTTCTGAAGTAAGAACGTATCATCCACGCCATTTCTTCGTGTGTTTCTATCAGGCTTGTGATGAAGTCGCTGGAACCGTAATCTTTGTATTTTTCAGCAAAAGGCGTCACGTTTCCTCTTAGAAAATCGATAATACTTTCGTGGTCTTTTAATAAATCTTTCATATAACCCAAACCGTCATTGGTTCTGTCGCTGTATTCTGTAAGATGCGTCAATTCAAGATAGATTTTCATTGTGGCGGGTGCGTAATGACCGATTTTTCGAAGACGTTCTGCAACGCTGTCAATCAAGTCATCAATCTGTTTGTACTGCTCTTCAAAGAAAATATGATTGGCGTGAAAGTTGTCTCCGGTCACGTTCCAGTGGGCATTTCTGGTTTTGATGTAAAGTAAAGTTTCGTCTGCCAAAAGTTTTGCCAATTGTTCCGCAACAGCTTCTGCGTTTTGCTCTCTAAGTCCGATGTTTGTTTTCATAATTTTAAGATTTAAGTGGAGCGGTATTGCTCTTATTTCTGATGTAAAGTTCAGGATGAATCTTAAAAAAATGATGGATTTTTCGGTGAATGGGCAAAAGGAGTCGGTGAAATTGTTCTGACGATACTTTAAAGTTAATTTACGGGAGGTGGAGGTACAGTCGTCGTTTGCTGTAATTTTTTAGGTTCATTTTGATCTTCGTATTCTGTGAAGCCATTGTATTTGTAAGACTTTTCCGAACCTTCACCACAAGTTGTAAAGAATAAGCTTTTGCTCGAAAGATTGTTTTTGTTAAAGCTTTTATCTATGTTGGTTTGACCTTCCACTTTCATATATTTTCGCAAATACCGATTGTCATTGTATTCATCGTTTCGGAAATAAGCCTCGTTGTCTTTGGCGTTTTTGCTAATGTATTGATTGGATTTCTTGTCCAAACTGTAAGCTGAACTTTCTGGCGCTGGAAAATTGTGGTAATGTTTGTTGAAGAAAATGCCGTTTTTGCTGTCTTGTTTCGCTTGGTCATATTCCGATTTCATTGCGAGGATTTCTTTCCAATTGTTGTCATTTTTGTCCTCGTTGCTTTTCGTGAAATATCGGTCGTACATCGAGATGTTTAGGATTTTCGATTTCCCTTCGGATTTTACCATTCCGGTGAAGTTTTCCTCATATCGGCTTGGTTTGTTATGGACTATGGCGAGGTCGTTATATTCTTTTGGAATTGCAAATTTGCTTTGATGCAAAGTGCCATCAATCAAACCTGAAAGGATAATTTGCGTTGGTTTTGCCTTGGTTTCATAAACGTATGGCGAAGCAAAACAATTGGCATCGTCATTGAAAACTGGTTGTGCTTTTTGATTGTCAAACTGCACAAAACTTTCATCCCGCTCAAATCCCGAAAAATAGAGTCGTGTCGAATTGCCAATCGTCGGATTCTGACTTCCGAAAATCATAAATAATTCCTGTTGGTCGGGATAAAAATTAATATAATCTTTCTCAAAAGTATAGGTTCCAAAAATCGCTGTTGCATAGCCGTAAAGCATATATTTTCCATCTTCGAACAGGCAGATGCCGTCGTTTCCACCATATCTTCCAGCGATTTCCTTATACCGTTTATCCGAGTTTTGTTGACCAAACAGAAAAGTACTGGCAAACATTATCAGCATCAAATATTTTTTCATAATTATTTTTTTTAAATTAATCTGGAGAATGGTTAACATTCACTTTTACATTATCTTTTTCTTTCTTAAAATTAATGATGGTCACGCCACCGGGAAACAAGATTTCAACCTCCAGAATAGTCTGTTTAGGATAAGTGTAAGTTACAGAAATTGGATAATCATTAAAACCGGCGGTATGTTTATCGATAGGCATTTCCTTTTCCAAAAATTTCCCATCGTCATTGGCTTTGTTCTTTTCTCGGAAAGCTTTGTAAGCCTTTTCCAAATTATGGTTTTTATAAAGACATTCAGTCACGAAACCATTTTCCATATTGCCACCTTTGTCTTTGCATTCCAGATACTTTGGCGGAAAACAATTGATGATATTATCTGGTGTTTCTGGTATTTTGACAGGAATTATAACTTGAGGTTTTGGCGCCTTTACAGAATCACCAGTTGATTTTTTTATCTCGCGAGTTGTAAGGTTTTCTTTAGCTTGAATAGTTTGGTTTTGTTGAGCGACATTAGTTTTCACTTGCTTTTCTTCGCAGGAAAACATCAGAATAATCAAACCTAAAAGCAATATTTTTTTCATCGATTCAAATTTTATTGTTTAATGAAATTGCTGTTCAACGCATCGCTGAATTCGTAGCGCTTGTCATTGGGATTGAGAATCCGTTTCAAAGTCTCGTCGGTTTTCTGAAATTTGAGGCCTGTAAAATCTGCAAAACCCCAATAAACTCTCGTGAAAAAGTGGAAAGATGAGTAAGGGATTTTGTTAAAATCAAAAAGGAAACTTTCACTTCTCAAACCTGTGATTAGCAATTGATTATTCGCCGGTTTTTCAATAATCAAGTAATGAAAGAGAAAGAAATTACCATCTTTGGTTGTCACCAATTTCGATTCTTCCAACTCTTTTCGCTCGATTATTTTTAATGATTTTAATTGATTGTTGATGATGGTGAAAGCTTTGTAATCTTCAATGTCTGCAATATTGTCAAAGTAGATTTTCACCTGATTTTGATTCGCTTTTTCATCAATCGGATAGATGTAGGAGAATTTGTTTTTCGATATTTCCTCGGGCGTCAGTCTGTGCGTGTCATAATCCAATTGAGAATTGTCTGGCATATCCGAATATAAAATCAAAGTGTCCTTGTCCATTTTGAATCGACCTTTGGATTCTGTTTCATAACCTACGTCATCGCCTGGCTTCATAATGTATTTCTCGTGATACGTGTAAGTAGAATCTTTGTAATCGAGTTTTAGATGCGTGTTGGTTCTTTTATCCTCGCTTTTGTAAGTTTCTGATTTTGAAAATATTTTTGTTAGCTCAGGAGTTGGATTGCCGGAATTTGTTTCGGAAAGCAAAGCCGTGTAAGACAACGCGCCAATTAGAATCAGCACAAGAATAATGAATGTAAATAACGTGAGTTTCTTTCTCATTTTGTTTTATTTATTTGTATTCCTTTCCGTTGAATTTCAAGTACTTGATGCTGTTTTTAGTCGTCACTTTCTCTTCACAATTGTCACCGATCAGAAAACTTTTTGTGTGTTTTATTTTACTTTTAATGATTAGATTTTTAAAACCATTCGTTGTGTTTTTATCAAGATCAATACTTCCAGTGCTTTCATCAAATTCGCCTGCACATCTTGTGTCCCATTCACCACCGGCTCTGTCGATCTGGTAATTTTTCAAGACTCTTTTCATTAGATTATTCTGAACGATAAACAAAGATAAATCCGAGTAATAATAAGGATTCGGATTACTGCTTCCTCTGTAACTCACACGGATTCCAAAGGCTCTATCTTTTTCATTAAGCTGATAAAGTCCTGTATCAATCGTGATTTCCGAGAGAACCATTGCGTCAGAAGTCCACGCTTCTTTTTCTACATATTTGCTGAGAATTTTTCCCGTTGCATTGTCAGCCACAACGATGTAAGCATCAAAAACAAAGAAATTATGTCCGTATTCATTAGTTTCATTAATGTTATATTTGGGAATGACCAAAACGCTATTGGAATTTTTATTAGGCAAAACCTTAGACCTAAACAACGGCTCGTGAATATCTTTTTTATTAAGTTTCAGTTGCGTCAAAACTTTATTCAGCAGAAACTCATTTTGCTCCTGAGAATAAGCATTAACAAAGAAAAATATGAATAATAGAAAAGCAAATAGTTTTCTCATAATTTGGTTTTTAATTTAAAATAATTGATTACAAATAATGACCATCAAATTCCAAAGAGTAGATATCGAAAGTTTCAATATTGGGCAAATTCATCGGTTTTTTAATGCCTTCCTTTTTGTTGGATTTTGGTAGATCTTTATTATTGTCCCAATTCTCATAAGTTGAGATGTATTTCCCCGTACTCAGATTGTAATCGATGCCGGAATAATAGGATGCGTCACCCGTTCTGCTTTCCACACCAATCAAATAAAAGCCACCATTTTGATAGCGGTATTTGTGCACAGATCCACCGCGGATATAGTCGTGGTTGATGATGAGCAAACCTTTTTTGATTTCCAAGCCAGAGAAATAGATATTGTTCATACTTTCGCCTGCCACAGCGCCTTTGCTTTCTGCCACCAACTGATAATTTCCGTCACTTTGTTTTAATAAAATTCTCAAAGTTCTTTCCGGACTGTTCTCTTTTTTCAAGAGTTTTTCTGGTTGATAGACCATCACGAGGTCTTCCAATCCGTCTTTGTTGAGGTCGCCAGTCGTGATGGTGTCAGATTTTTGTCCTTTTGGCAAGAAATCTTTCCAATTTTTGGAGTGCAATTCCCGGTAATTGGTTTTGTCCGTCGGCGCATTTTCTTTTTTAGATTTTGCCAGATTGTAATTCTGAAATTGCTTTTCTGCAACAGCTTTGTAGGCTCTCAGTTCTTGCAAATATTGATCGTAAACGGTTTCCGACAGTGAGTTTTTCAGTTCAGATTCTCCTGGTTTATAATAAGTGAAACTACGTTTGATCGTGCTTCCAGAACCGTCTTCGTACAGAGACGTTTGGCTCGTCCAGTTTTTATTGTCGTCGTAGGTGTATTTGAAATGGGTGATGTAAGTTTTACCACGATCGCTATCTTCCGTTCTTTTGATGCAGTCGCCATTATCGTTGTACGTGTAGAGATTCCTTTGCAGAAATTGATTGGGCAATTGATTGAAGTAGCCATAATGGTCGCTTTTCAGCTTTCCATCGGCATTGTAAACATAGCGGTGCCCAAAATCTGAAATGTCATTGACTCTATAAATATAGCGTTCCTCAATCTTTTTACCATCTTCAAACCGATGCCAATAGCCTTTTCCGGCATCATAAACATCAGCACCGTTGTACTGGAAAGTGACGCGGTTTTTCGGATTGTTTTTCTCTACAAATTCAAAAACGACATTGTGTTCGTATTGATTGGATGTGTAATCTCTGCTTTTTTTAATGATGCCAGACGAGCGGTTTCGGTCCCAGTCAAAAGGGACAAATCCTGCTGGAATATTGTATTTGCTCAGATCCATCGTTTCCTCCGTTTTCTCCAGATAGATCTCGCCATCGTTGAACCATCTGATTTTGTGAAGTTTTGCTGTGTAATCGTGGATGTAATAATAAAGCCAGTTTCCATCTTTGTAGTTCCCACTCAGAAGCATTTGTCCAGCCTTGTTTTTATCTTCGATCTCGATGCTTTGTTCTTTGGAATTGTCAGTTCGGTACCATTTTTTTAAAGCTGGTTTTTGGTCAGATTTGATGAGGTAGAAGTAATCGGTGTTGGAGTTGTAAGGCGAAATTTCCTTCAGTTTTCTCTGATTTTGATCGTATTCGTAAACGCTTTTTAGTTTTTTATTTTTATCGCTGGCGTTCTTTTTTTCCACCGTCATCGTCTTCACCTTGCCTTTGAAAGCAAGCTCCTGATCATAAGCCTGAGCCTTCACAAAGCTTGAAAAGGTAAACATTAAAATAAATCCAATCCGTAAAAATCGTTTGTGTTTTTTCATCATAAAAATCGTTTATTTTCAAACTTAATGGAACTTGAAATCAAAGTATTAAGGGCTCTAGAGTGACTTAAGTATTAAATCTTACAAAACCTCATTCTTAAAATAATCTGCCGTAAACACATTATCTTGTACTTTCTCTGTATATTTTTTCACCCACTCGGGATAGTAATAAGTCGCCTGCAGAACGTTATTTCTCAGCGTGAACTTTGCAAATGGCTTGCCAATCACAGGCACTTTTTTCAGTCCAAAAGTTTCGTTTGTCCCGTTATCAAATTTACAGTCCATTTCTCGCGCCCAAATCATCTCAAATTCCGTCTCACTGATTTTGCGAATCGGGTAGAAGTACATACATTGCCCGTGGTATTCGAACGCAAGACCGTCATCGCTAATATGCAAAATGACCATCCCATTGTTCCAATTTCCGGGAATGGTTTTCGAAACCGCTGGCGATTCTTCCCGATTGATGAATTGGATGTCGATGATTTTCCAATGGTTGTTTTCTTTCTGCAAAATGACTTTGGAAAGTGGTTCATCTTTTCCTCCATAATTCAGATAAATGTCAATTGAAGCATTATTTTCATCAATTTGCTTGATGTTTTTTACCGAGAAATTGTTTGGTCTTTCCTGACTTTTAATCCAGTACATATAATACAAATCCGGACAGTAATCAGCAAAGTCATAAGCGTCGGCAGAATTATAGTCGTCATAATATTTGGTCGCCAAAAACTTGGAGCAAGTCAAAAGTCTTTCTTTTTCTTTATGGATGAATTTCTCCGAGATTGTTCCAATACTTCTCAATTTTTTGAAATAAGTTGCAGTGTCCAAAAGTGCTTTTCCATCTTTGTTTTTGACGATGTCATACTCATCAAATTCGTTTTTAAAATACCAATCGTAGAAGGAAGAACCGACTTTTTTGATGGTTTCTAAGTCGTCCTTAGTTTCAATTTTGATTGAATCTTTCTTTTCAGACTTCGGCGTTTCTACCGGCTCTGGTTTGTCTTTGCAACTGAAAATTGTGCTTGCTGTGATGATTAAAATGAATAAGATTCTCATTGTGTTTTTATTTAAATTTTTAGCCCGACTAAATTTCTCCCTTTAGGGCTGGGGAAAAATTTTAACCTGCAATCACCAATCGTATGAATTCCAGTCGCTTGTTTTTCAATTCAAATTGCCAGTTGTACATAAACTCAGTTTCCGAATGATAGTCCGAGAACTCGTCAAAACCCTCAATGATTTTGGAATGCGTCATATAGTTGTAGTACAGATTCACGGATTGATCTTCCAAAGACACTTCATAAAGGATTTGCACAAAGCCGTTGTCCACTTTTACGGAATGCAGGCCTTTGTTTTTGTAATAATTAACATCATCCAGATTAATTTTCGAAAACACTTCCTTCAAAAGCTTTGAATTTTCTTTTCCATCTTGAGGATTATATGTAAAGTTGAATTGTGTTTTCAGCTCATTGGTTTTGTCGGCAAGAACCAAAGCTTTAAAAGATTTTAATTGATTGATGATGAGATCTTTTTCCGCTTTCAGGATTTTGGTTCTGGATTGGAGCAATGTGGTATTTTGCTTTTCGATGGCGTTGAGACTGATGCTTTTGTTGTTTTTCTTGTTGCTGTACCAAGGTTTGGATTCGAAGTATTCTTGGAATCTTCCATTCTCAAATTCGTAGCCGTTTCGGGCGTAGATTTCGTTGGTCAGGATGCGGATTTCTTCCAGATTCAGTTCACTGATTTGTTCTGGTTTAATGAGCCTTGTAGCGCAATCGGAGCAGTTTTTCAAGGTCTGAGCTTTATGAAATGGCGCAAAAAGCATTAGAATTAAACTTATTAAAATCGTGTTTTTCATCATTGATCAAATTATTTCTAAGTGTTTTTTAATTTAAAATACAAGATATTAATTAAAATCATAACCAACGAGATTCCGCCCGCAATCATCGAAAACATCTGAAAAAACGCTTCCGAAAAAGCCCTTGATTCCGCATCACAGTCAATTGTACTTCCCCAAATATCAATTCCTTTTTCGCCCTCAAACATCGCATCATTACAAGCAGAATATTCCGGAATGATGAGCAACAAGTAAATCAACAGAATCGGAATCAAAAAGATAACCAACAGAATATTGATGAATTTTAGGATTTTAAGTTTCTGCGCAACAGTCATATTTTAATACAATTGATTTTCAAACGGCACAAAACCCTGAAGTTTCGGTAACGGCTTCACCATTATTTTTTTCTTTTCCAAGACTGTGACTTCATCAGAACCCAATTGCTGAGATTCCACAGAATAATTTCCTGTGACCAAATCAAACTTGGTTTCCGTCGTCGTGTTTTTTCCATCCCAGATCACATTAAAATAATGAATCAGTTCAAAATTCCCACTCTGAAATTTGAATTGATGTTGCGAATGATTACCGTTTCGTTCGGTTAATATTTTCAAAATGCCATTATCGATTTCAATGTCTGGAATCACATTCCCAGCGTATTTCCCATCCTTGTGATATTGTGGCGTTAGAAGTTTTGTAGAGGAAGTTACTAACTTGTACTTCGAATCCTTTTGCTGAAAGAAAATCTCCAGTTGCAAAGGTCTGGTGACGTTAGCGGTATCCATTGTGATGGTAACTTTATCCGCCAATCCATCGCCATTCAAATCCCCATTTTCTTCCCGAACCAAAGCCGTGAATGAACTCTTCGAAGTTTGGGTTTGCGCATTGGCAAAAATGGAAAATCCCATTAAACTAATAATGATAAACTTTCTAATCATCGGAAATATGGTTGTGTGAATCTTCTTCATTATTTAATTTTCTTCAGCGTCACCAAACCATAGTGAAGCCAAATCCCAAAGATGCCACTTTCCGTTTTAAAAGGTTTCTCGCCTTTCGGTTCAACGGTAGAGTTGGGTTCTGTTTGGCAGATGAAGAAATGCCCGCCGTCGATGCAGTTCATTTTGCCTGCTTTGTGAAGCGCAGTCCATCCGAATTCCTTGTACTCATAATCTTCCTCACTCTGCAAAAACCGTCTGACCAGGATCTCATCTTTCTTCGCGTCCCTTTTGGAACCAATAGTCCATCTCGCCAAGTCTGCTTCAAGCTTTGCAGGCACATCATCTGGCTTCAAATCTTTAGAACGTGAAATCACCAATGTATCTTGTATCACTGCATCGTTGTTGGGATGCACGCTGTAATTCCCAGACCAAATATCAGCTTCTTTCTTTTGGGAAAATGCATTGATGGAAATTAAGATTAAAATAAATAAAAAAGAGATTCTCATTGTTTGAGTTTTAAATTTTATAATAAAGGATTCTAGAATTATGTTTCTATTTGGTTTCATATATTGCCCCAATCCGCTTCCGAAACACTAAAAATTGAACCCCGTTAAAAATCAAATAAACAACTGCACAAACAAGAAACGTCGTAAAAATATGACTCCCCGCAGAATACAAATCTAAGCTTGCCATCAAAGCAAAAACCACCACACCAATTGGAATTGCGACAAAACTCAACAGTGATAAATAATATCGGTTTCTAATCTCATCAATCAAATTAAGAAAAAAGGTGAGCGAACCAATCAACATTCCAATGAGAAAAGCGAGCGAATAACCAAGATTGATAAGAATGTCTAGGATATTCATCACCGTGTCAAACCAAGTGTCGCTGTCATAATCTCTTTCAGAAATCACCAAACGATAAATTATGAATAGAACGATGCTGAACAAAACATTCGCTCCCCAGAATTTAAAGATTAGTTTTTTCATAAGGAAAGATTTGGGGTATTGTTTTTACTAATGATTTCAGTAGTTTGAAGTTTTTTACATACTAATCATCGGTTCCAGACATTTCCCTTTTTTGTAGAGGTGATTCTGTTCGTCTTTCAGATGGAGAAGGGTCTGCGTTTTCGTCTTGTTCACAAGCTTGAATCGGCGGGGCTCAAATTGATCCTTTTTGTTGGGTGTCATCGTCAAAGTTCCTTTTTCAATGGTGTATTTTCCTTCTATGAACTGCAATTGCTGGGTTTGCGCAAGCGTTTCGCCAGAGCCACTCAATTTCTTTTTTACTTCGGGATCGTACTGGTAGGTGGTGATGACCATTCGGGCATTGCTTCCAGAAGGAAAATATTCCAGCAGATTCTCCGTCACATTCACCATCGAATCTTTCGTGACTTCATTCACATACACAAAACACTTTTTGGCATCGTCTTGTATGGCTAGACTTTGTGGTGGTTCAACTTTTTTAGGCATTACGATAGGTGGTGGCGGGAGAATTTTGGCAGGTTTCTTTTTTTGACCATATCCAAGACCACTGCTTGCAACAGCAAGCACAACGAGCAGATTTCTCATAGTTTTATAATTTGTACCAATAATCCAGCAAATTCACCGCCAATGTCATCCATCTCATTCAATTTCCCAAAACATTCACTGATTAATCAATAAAAACACATTACACTTTCTGAATAAATTAAAATCAAATTCCCACCACATTGTCCTGCTGAGGCTCTCGAAGCACCACAAAACAAACCAAAATCGTCAGATTTTACCTTAATAAATCGACAGAGCCACAATTTCACAAATCCCCAATAAATTTTGGCAACCCCTTTGCTACCCTCAAACCAACTAATAACTTCCACTATGCTCTACAAATTTCGTTACCTGTTTTACGGATTGTTTCTTTTTGTTTTCGTGATGATGTTTGCGGTGATGTTCATCTCGCTTTCAGACAAGGGCGATCCCATAGGCTACGGTGCCGACAAAACCGACCTCAACGGTGTTTTCACCCGCTTCGAGGGAAAGATCTACGCCTCGGTGCCGAGCAATGGTGATTATGAAGTCATAGACGCCGATCCCGCCAGTTTCAAGACCATTCCAGACACTTATGCAGATGCTCACATCGGCTATGACCGCAAGCACGTCTATGCCGGGAATATGATTTTGGAAGGTTTAGACCCTGCCAAGCTGAGAGTCATTGGTAACAATTATTACACCGATGGCAACACCACTTACTACTGTGCCCGCAACTCTGAGAAAAATGAATCTCTCAGCGCCGTCGGCTTTATCATCCGGTTGGGCGCGCAGGGTCTGGGACTTGCGGGCAAACCACAAAATTACTGGTATCCATTCAAGAAACTTCCTGATGGCAGGGCATACCGTTCCGGGCAGGGCTTTGCCATCGCCGTCAATGATGAAGTTGCTTTTTTCAAAGGCCAGGAACTGAACGCTTCCAATCCCAACACCATCCGCCCAATCAAAACCCAGTATTGGGATGGCGATGTGCGGGACAGCGATGCCTATTTCACAGACGGCAAAAATGTCTATTATCAGAATGATCAACTGCCATTGAATTATAATGACAAGATCCATCAGCTGGGCATTGAGGGCGATATGCCGTCCCGAAGTGCCTATCTCATCAATCCTCAAAACGGAATGGTCTATGTGGATGGGCAAGCGTTTGACGAATCCAAAGCGCCCTACCGACAGTTGGGAATCAATCTGGAACATGCCTACCAAGCCCTATTCGTGTCCAAAGACGGACTTTATTTCTACGACACCGAAGCTGAAAAAGTGGTGCGGGCAGGCGATAACCCGTTTGCAGACAACCAGTTTAAGGAGCTGGCACCCGATGTGTGGAGCAGTGGCAACAAAGTTTATTTTTTGAAGGCCACCGAACAGTGGGGCAGAAAGAGCGGTTTGCAGAGCAGAACCACCCACCTCTTGGCGCTCAAAGGTGTGCAGGCTTCTAGTCTCAGAAAGATCAGCCACCCCGATTCTTACAAAGGCAGTGTTTGGCAGGCTGGTAACCGCTATTTCTATTTTGATGACCTCGGCAGTTCCCAGTTGATGCCTACCTCGATTTATGAAATCAAAGATACCAATGCCCTCAAATCTTTGGCGGGTACTGACCCCTTGGGGACAGACGCCATCAGAGCGCTTAGCAGAAACAACAAGATCACCGAGGCAGAGGGCGACACCATCCTAAAAGCCGTGACCGACAGCAACAATGAATGGTACAAGTCCTATTGGATGATCTTCGGTGCGGTGATTCTGGTGTATGCCCTCTCATTTTTATTCCGCAATGTGAAGGTGCATCCATTCCTCATCAAAGACGGTTACCTCATCGTGAACAATTTGCTTTTTAAAAAATACAAAATAGAAGACATCGAAAAAGTGGTCTTTCGCTCGGTGAAATCCAATCCCAAAGTCGGTGGCTACGGTGGTACGATGCGCATTGACCTGAAAAATGGAACATCCAGTCGCAACAGCCTCTTCACCACCCGAATGACCTTTGTTTCCGAAACTGACACGCAGGTCATCACCTACATCCGCGAATTGCAAAAGATTTTGAAAGAGGCAGGGATTGAGAGTGAGTTGGCGAATTAGAAGTGCCATTAAACATTAAATATAGAGTGATCCAGATTGGGATGTGTGAATCAATGCCTCGATTTCTGAACATAAAAAAGACAAAAGCACAGAGTGTTCTGTGCTTTTGTTTTGATTTTAAATGCTTCCCAGGTAGAGGGAGTTGCAAGCGTTTGTTTCATCTTCGTTTTTGAAAGCCAGCCATACATGGAGCTGTTTGCCCTGCAGATGCGCGGGGAGTGTGACTTGGTATGTCGCATCCTGTCGCATACACGCATTTTCTATAAACAAAGTGTTGAGATCATCCTCTGCGGCAATGAGAATCTGAGCCAGATCCGCTTCGCGCAGAACGTTGCCACCTGAATTGTCCTGCCAAGAAATGTCCAATGTTGCCGCTGTAGGAAGTGCCAAGGGATTGCCAATGACTCCGAGCAAATTCCCTTTTGAGAAGAATATGCCCGGATAGTGTGGCGTGATGGTATTTGCCACATAATCAATGTTGAAGTTGCTCAGCAGATTGGTCATTGCCAAATTGTATGACGACTTCATTCCCATGCGGTGTCCGAAATAATGACAAGCATAGCTTCGGTACGACTGCATAAATGTTGCGCAGTTGATCATCCTGTCTTGAATGAGCTTCTGTTTTGCACTCGGCTCTTTGGTTCTTTTTCTTGGTCGAATCTTGGTGTACTCGTTTCCAAAGACATTGGCTACCACTATACGTCCTGTGCGTCCTGAGGTGCCTGAAAGTAGGGAGTCATAAAGTTTACCCATGGTATTTATTTTTAAGGGTTAATGATGTAAAGTTGGGTAGAATTTTGATCCATACGACCTATATGACCGACTTTGCCAAACAATACCTAATTATTCTTGTAGTAGCATTTTATTGATCCTATATTGCCATCATTTGCAGATTGCTGCAACGATTCTTTGTTACAGAATAGTTGTTAATGATTATTTTTAAGATTGTTGTTTATCTGTTTTTTGACTTTTGTAAATGTTTTGTTTATGCTGTGTATATGGTATGTTCGATGACTGTTCGATGGGTGAGGTGTCGGTGGGAATTAACCACCCCCGTCAATTCGCTATGGCGAATTGCCTCCCCTCCAGAGGAGGGGAATAGGTTTCAGGAAAGCGGTGGATGAGGTTGAGTAGGTGAATTGATGTGTGTTGGAATTAAAAAAAGCAGACTCTGTAGTCTGCTTGGAGGGTGGTTACATTTTAATCGTTGTAGATTTTTAGGATGTCGAGCATCAAAATTTTTTTGAGGTATAAGGTTTTGCTTCCCATTTTGAAGTAGGAGATCAGACCTTTCTTCCTGTGGTTTACCAGCGTTCGGTAGGAGATTCTGAAAATCTCGGCTACCTGCTTGTCATCATAGACATCTTTTGTGAGGTCTATGTCTTCCAAATTAATTGGATGTCCATAATCTAAACTGGAAAGTGCTATTTTTTTAGCCTCTTCCGATTGTAGTTGTTTTTTCATACTATTTGATTTTTGGAGAAATAAAGTTAATAATTAAATTTAAAACAAAGAATAATTTTGGTTTTAATTTTATTTCAAAAGATTATATTTTTTATAAATGTTCTAGTTAAAGGCATTTTGACGTATAAAATTATTTGATGTTATTTAAATAGTTATTTTATTTGAATTATTTTTTTTAAAACTATTGTATCAATGGATATTTTTTTAAATTTATATCAATTAAATAGGGCTTAACCGATAATTTCAACTTATGTTTTGGAAGGGGTGCCAATGGTCAACTGATTGAATTAGATTACAAGAACTTTTTAAACTCAAAAAGTCATGATATATCAACATAATGGTCTTGCGGTTAATCTTTACAGCCTGAAAGTCATCAGGATAGAAAAGACAGAAGAAGGTGGTTATCTGGTCTTCGAGTTTGACAACGCCATCATTGCTGTCCTTAAGGATGAAACCGATGAATTGTTGGATGGCTCTTATCGAAATGAGCCTTTTTCGCAATATTACGAAGATATTGGAGCTTTGGAAGCGGATTTCAAAATCTGGGTTGATGCATGGAATGAAGCTGTTGTCTCTTAATTCTCCTTAATTTTTCTAATTATCTATTCATTTTTTAAACTTAACGTTATGGTCTATGAACATGGTGGTCTTGCACTCAATCTTTTTAAGCTGAAAGCTATTAAGATGGAAAAGGATAAGCATGGCGGGTATCTGGTTTTTGAATTTCATAATTTTGTAAGAGAAATCGAAGTGAAGAAGGGCAGTGGGATCTGGGAAGACCGTTCTTATGAAAATTCGCCCGTCAGCCAGTATTTTGACAACTGGGCAGATCTTGAACTTCATTATCATGAATGGACAGGGCTTTGGTTTGAGTGGACGGGCTATATCCAGCGTGGAGACGAAGCTCTGTGGCGAAAACAAAATGGATTTGAAGATGGGTGGTGGGATGAAGCCCAAGAGGAAGAAAGGAAAAAGAGGCAATAACAAAGAATCAAGAGGGAAGAGGCGAGAATCAAGATTACTCTCATTAAATAAAGATTTGTTATTGGAGTACGGAAAACCGTATTATTGGGATGTGGTTTTTTGGCTATATTTGGAATTGAAAAACTAATAATATGGCTACACAACGATTTTTAGATATCCTTGAAGATATTAATAAAAATGATTCTCAATATGAAATGACTCCTAAGGAACTTTTAAATTATTTTAATTGTGAGAAAAGAACAAGTGGTAATACTTGGTATATCAATAGTTTTTTGGATAAGAATAATTTAGAAGTAATACCACATTACGAAGATGTATATTTGTACTCAACGGTTGTGCTCAAACATAAGGTAAAGGCAAGAATTCATAAAGATGATAAAAATCTAAAGAATTATGATCCTGTCAATAGAATCAGTTTTTTACCTTCAGCTAATACTAAACCTTTGATAATAAAACGAGATGCTGATTTATCTGAAGCTATAACAGTAATGATGATAAATGATTACTCTCAATTGCCTGTAATGAATAATGATAGAGATATTGATGGAATGTTAACATGGAAATCAATTGGCGAAGCATTAATTCATAAGCAGAATGGAAAAACGGTGAAAGACTTTATGTCCAAGAATTATGAAGTCATTGAATATGATAAACCTTTATTTGAAGCAATAAAAAAAGTGATTGAAAGTGAGGTTGTAATTATAAGAAATAATGAAAAATGTATATGTGGCATTGTAACCGCAACAGATATTAATCAGCATTATTTAAAATTGACAGAACCATTTTTATTATTAAAAGAAATTGAAAATCATATAAGAATTATTTTAGATGGTAAGTTTACCTTAGATGAACTTCGAAAATTTGCAAGCTCTCCTGATAATAACACAGATATAAATTCTATTTCAGATTTGACTTTTGGAGAATATACAAGAATAATTGAGAATCCTACAAAATGGGAAAAATTAAAACTTAAAATTGATAGAACTACTTTTGCAAAAAGATTACACGAAGTAAGAGGTATAAGAAATAATGTTATGCATTTTCACCCAGATGGTATAACTGAAAATGAAGAAAGAACTTTAAGAGACACCGCCTTATTTTTTAAAAGAATAAGCGAATTATCATAATTAATTAAAAATATTAAATGGCAAAAACCGATAACAGTACTTTTGAACAAAAACTGTTTAAAGCCGCAGACAAATTGCGTAAGAATATAGATGCAGCAGAATACAAGCACGTTGTATTGGGGCTTATCTTTCTAAAATATATTTCAGAATCTTTTACCGAGTTACACGACAAATTGAGAGCGGACGAATATTCCGATCCCGAAGATCGAGACGAATATATTGCTGCTAATATTTTCTTTGTTCCAAAAGAAGCTCGATGGAGTCACATCCACGCCAATGCTAAGTTGCCAAATGTAGGACAAACTATTGATGAGGCAATGGACGCCATAGAGCGTGAAAATAAAGAATTAAAAAACGTCTTGCCACAGGTGTATGGAAAAGCCAATCTTGACAAAACATCTCTAGGCGAATTGATTGACTTGATTTCTAATACTGAGTTGCAGGCAGAAAACCAAAAGTCAAAAGATCTTTTTGGTAGAGTCTACGAATATTTCTTAGGAGAATTTGCCAATGCTGAAGGTAAAAAAGGCGGACAGTTCTATACCCCAAAATCAATTGTTAAATTGATGGTAGAAATGATAGAACCTTACAAAGGCAGAGTCTACGATCCGGCAAGTGGCAGTGGTGGAATGTTTGTAATGAGTGAGAAGTTTGTTACAGAACATCGTGGGAATATTCAGGATATTACTGTTTATGGGCAGGAAAGTAACCAAACAACTTGGAAGCTATCTAAAATGAACTTGGCGATACGCAACATCAACTCTAAGTTTGTAGCTTGGAATACAGAAGGAACTTTCCTGAAAGATGTACACCCAGATTTGAAAGCCGACTTTATTCTTGCCAACCCACCTTTTAACCAAAGTGAGTGGGGTGTAAATATCTTGCAGGAAGATGGTCGTTGGAAATATGGTGTACCTCCAAGCGGGAATGCCAACTACGGTTGGTTGCAACATATGCTGTATCACCTATCGCCTCGTGGCGTAATGGCAACTGTGTTATCTAACGGTTCGCTTAGCAGTAATACTTCTGGCGAAGGCGAGATTAGAAA
Source organism: Epilithonimonas xixisoli (assembly GCF_004365655.1). Taxonomy (GTDB): domain Bacteria; phylum Bacteroidota; class Bacteroidia; order Flavobacteriales; family Weeksellaceae; genus Epilithonimonas; species Epilithonimonas xixisoli. Next base: position 691,383 of record NZ_SOEO01000001.1, read on the forward strand.
AAACCTGATTACCAATGATTTGGTAGAATGTATTGTAGCGCTCCCAAAGCAACTGTTTTACAACACAGGCATACCCGCTTGTATATGGATTATGCGTCGTGAGAAAACTCAACATCACAGAGAAGTATTGTTTATTGATGCCAGTGAAATGGGCTTTATGAAAGACCGTGTGCACCGTGATTTGGCAGATGAGGATATTGACTTAATTACAGAAACTTACCATAATTGGCGCAAAGGTGAAAATTATGAAAACAGAAAGGGCTTCTGCATGAGTGCTACGCTTGACGAAATAGAAAAGCACAGCCACGTATTGACCCCAGGGCGATATGTAGGCATTACTGATGTAGAAGATGATGGTGTTTTGTTTGCCGACAAAATGCAGGAATTAACCACTACGCTTAAGGAACAAATGGACAAAGAAGTGCAACTGAATGATGAGATTGCAAAACAGTTGGCTAAAATTGGGTTTGCATTATGATGGAAGTGAAAAAGATACCGGAAGGTTGGATAGAGACTACTTTAGGTAATGTAATTAATATTTCAAGTGGAAAATCAAGACCTAAGAAACAAGGTTTGTTTCCTGTATATGGAGGAAATGGTATTTTAGATTATGCCGATAGTTACAATTATGAAAATGCAACAGTAATTGTTGGTAGAGTTGGTGCTTATTGTGGGTGTGTTTATTATGAAGAGAATAAATTTTGGCTTTCAGATAATGCGTTAGGAATAAAATCAAATGAAAATTCTGAAATTAGATTTCTTTATTATTTTTTATTAAATGAAAATTTAAATAGAATTGCTATTGGAGGAGCGCAACCACTGTTAACACAAGGGCTTTTAAATCAAATTGAAATAATAGTTCCTTCTGATATAAAAGAACAAAAATCCATCGCCCAAATCCTTACTTCTTTTGATGATAAAATAGAATTGCTACAAGCACAAAACAAAACTCTTGAAGCTTTGGCGCAAACGGTTTTTAAAGAATGGTTTGGGAAATATCAGGTTGGGGATGAGTTGCCTGAAGGGTGGAAAACTGCAAAGATAAATGATTTTATAGAAATTTCATTAGGAGGAGACTACGGCAAGGAAGATATTGAGGATGAATTTGACCAAAAAACACTTTGTTTAAGAGGAACCGATTTACCAGATATGAAAATGGGAACTCCTGAAAAAGCACCTATCAGATTTTTAAAAAAATCAAAATTGGAAAAATGCAAGCTTATCAATGGAGATATTGTAATAGAAATTAGTGGCGGAACAGAAAATCAATCTACAGGCAGAGTAATGTATATCAACGATATCATTATTCAAAACTCAAAATTACCAATGACTTGTGTCAATTTTTGCAGAATAATTAGACCAAGTAAGATTGAATATACTTATTTTTTGTATTCTCTTTTTGACAATTTATACAATAGAAGAATTTTCTTTAATTGGGAAAATGGTACTACAGGTATAAAAAATCTAAATCTTAATGCGTTTCTTAATGGTTTCGAATTAATTATTCCTGCAGATAAAAATAAAATCATAAAATTTGATGAGTTGGTTAAAAGTAAATTTGTTAAAATACAAACTAATAACATTCAGATACAAACCCTCACAAAAACCCGTGATGAATTATTGCCAAAACTGATGAGTGGTGAGATAAGACTTGAAGAATTTAAAAACTAAAGTATGAAAGAGAAAGTAATCTTTGATACAAACACAATTAGAAATACTGATATTAATAACTTTTTTGGAGGCAGAAAAGAGTTAGAGCAATTTGAAAATGATGCAGATATCATTGTTCCATACACAGTGATAGAAGAAATAAAAAGACAGAAAAAAGTAATTTTAAAAAGTAAAAAAGATAGTTTCTTATCTAATCCGCTTCATAGGATTATGGGAATAGATGAAGACAATACGAAAGCCTTTGATGTAGAAGCCTATATTAAAAAATTAGAAGATGATGAAACAATAGTATTTGAAGTTATAGATTTAAAGGCTAATGATGTTTTACCACAAATAAAAGAATTAGCATTGCTAAAAAAACCACCATTTGTAGAAGCTGATGATAGTGATAAAGGTTTTAAAGATGCATTGATTTATTTTTCAGTATTAGAATATGTTCAAGAAATACCAAATAAATATGTATTTGTTTGTACAAAGGATAACTTATTAAAAAGAGCATTTCTAGCGCACTCAAATATTGTTGTTGTTGAATCTTACACAGAATTTAAAGAGCATAGTGTTTCGCAGTTTTTTGACGATTACTTTATTCAAAAAGTAAATGCAGAACTTGGAGTTGAAATATCTAAAGAAAATATTAAAGAATATTGGTACAACATTAACGACAACAAAGTAGTACTTGTTGGATTAGAGGAACAAGAGTATGTCATAGAAACGGATTCGGGAGAAATTATCAGCACTTGTAATCGCAGTCAATTTCAAATTAACACTCTTATCAACTCTTCGAGTTTTAGGATGACACATCGGAGTATAAATGAACTTGAAAATTACACACATTTTTTGTCTAATGATGAAGTCAAAATAATTCTTGAGGCATCGTATAGTAACCAAGAAATTAGACTAATAATAAATGATAGTGATGTAAAAGAATTTTTAGCTAGTTTGTATAATACAAATATGATTGAGGATAATGATGCAAAAAACTTTTTGAAAGAAATATTCGAGTAGTGGAAAATTAACAAGTAAGAAATAAAGGTGACTATGAGAAAAATCGGATTGTTTTTTTTATCAATGTGGTTGTTTTTTGCATTAACAATAATCATAACTGGTCATATACCGCTTTACTATAAAAGTGATTGGGCATTTATTGGTTGGGAGGAATTACTATGCAAAAACATTATACCATTACTTTGTCTGGCAGGTATTCTAATTGGTATTTATTCCTATTTTGATTTTAGATTTTCTTTAAAAGACGCAACTAATATGCCTTTTACCATAAAGAAAATTGAAGGTATTAATTATGAGCATCTCACATTTCTAACAACTTATATTGTTCCTTTAGTCTGCTTTAATTTTGATAACACAAGGTATCAAATTGTTCTTTTGTTTTTATTAATTGTCATTTGTGCAATATACGTGAAGACAGATCTTTTCTATGCCAACCCAACCCTAGCATTGTTAGGATTCAAAATTTATAAGATAGATGGAAATTTTGAAGATGGCGCAAGAGAAGGAATAATATTAATCAGTAAAGAAAACTTATCAAAGGATATACGATGTGATTATATAAAACTTGACGAAAGAATATATTATGCTAAAATAAAACAAAATGACCAGAACACAACTAATTAACTCTTTAAACACTGTATTAAACCAGGGCAATCAACTTTCTACTGTTGTATTTGCTGTGATGAAAGAATCATTTGAAATTAAAAAATTAAACATTGATAATAATGAAATCTCTACCATTCAAGAAATGTTCCTCCGAAGTATAAGAGAAAAAATTATTAATGTTGAAGAGCAAACAATCATAAAAGTTTCAGAAGCTGACAATAGAGCAAATACTGTTTTTCATTATGATCTTGATTTACCTACAGGATTGGACTTCTACAGCTCACCACTAACCGATGGTATTGCTAATTTTTCTTTTGCAAATGATGATTTGGGAAAAATAGATTCATTAATTATAAAGATTGGTACAGAAACAAATCAAATCAAAATTTTCAAAAAACTGTCACCTGTTGAGGTATTAGGTAGAGGTGGTTTTTTACTTAGAAAAGCCCGTACTCAACTAGAAAGATTCACTGAGAAAATTTTAAATCTGACACCAAGTTTTAATGCTGTTTTTGTTGGGGATACGTATATTTTTCTTGATCTGAAACTTTTGGAAAACAGCTACGGTTTTCACGATGTTATTGTGAGGGAAGCTAATAATAGTGTTCAACTTATACAAGCATTACAGATTTTAACTACAACAGAAGGAATCGTAGAGCTATTGGGAAAAACTAGCTTCGCCAGAAAAGTAGTTAAAATAAAGAATTCACCAGTAATTCTTAAACAAATACCTAACGCTCAAATTATTACCTTTACCCAACGTCATCCATCATTAGCTAATAAGATGAGGTATAGTGATGATGGCACACAAATAATTTTACATACTAAAAAATCGAGAGAACTTTTTATAAAGATGCTTGATGATGCTTATTTGACATCAGAGCTTACAGAGCAATACTACGAAAGTTCTGCTAAAGATGTCGTAGAAGGAGAAGAAGATGCAAGTAATAATCAAGAAGAAACTCAGAATTAATAATCATAAAAACTAATATGGCAATAGAAGTAACAGGTAAGCAAATAGCAAGCGATAAAATAACAATAAAAGATGTTTTTGGTGAGGATATGTGGTTTACAATACCAGATTATCAAAGACCTTACGTTTGGGGAGAAGATCAGATAAGTACATTATTGGATGATGTTTCACACGCTGCTGTTAATACTCCTGAAAGTCAATACTTTTTAGGTTCTTTGGTTCTACACTGCCAGCCAAAGTCATTAAATGGTACTGTTTATCAGGAAAACAGTGTTTTGGACGGGCAACAAAGACTGACTACTTTGTATATTCTGCAAGCAGTTATCAGAGATATTACAACGGTTGAAAAAAGAAAAAAAACTTGTGCTGAAGCTATTTTTCAAGAAGGAGATCCTGATGATGGAATCCCAGAACGCTTGAGAATTGAGTTTGCTATCCGTAAAGAAGTTGAAGTTTTTATAAACAACTACATCAAAAAAAATGGTGGAACACAACAGTCTAATGAATTACAAGCGTTGGCGAGTAATTCTGATAATGTTTCTATCAGAAATATGGCAAATGCTATCCTTATTATTTCGAAATGGTTTGCTAATGATGATAATTTGGATATTGATACTTTGTTTCCCTATCTGCGTCAATATGTCATCTTAGTATATGTTGCAAGTAGTGAATTGGAAGATGCTTTTCGTCTATTTACAGTTTTAAATGATAGAGGAATTAAATTAAGAAACAGTGACATTTTAAAGGCGCAAAATCTTAAAGAAGTTAGCACAGAACAAAAGCAAAGTGAATATGCAAAATATTGGGAAGAGCTTGAAGGCGAATTAGGAGAGGATTTTGACTTGTTTCTTTCCTATATCAGAACAATATTAGTAAAAGAAAAAGCAAGACATAATCTTTTAAAAGAATTTGAAGATAATATTTATAATCCTACCAAATTTAATTACAGTACTAAAAAACAAGAAAGTGCGACTCCACTTCTAAAAAAGGGTGATGAAACTTTTGATTTGATTAAAGCCTATAAAGTTCACTACGATTCAGTCTTTAGCGGGAATAATTATCACATCAACAACAATTGGGCTTTTGATAATCTGATAAGTGTGTTGAATGATACTGCATTATCCGATATTTGGATTCCACCATTATTGGTTTATCGCCATCATTTTGGAGATTATAAAATCTTTGATTTTTTAAAATTATTAGACAACAAGTTTTCTGGTGATTGGATTGGAAGAGAAACACCCACTACAAGAATTGAAGCAATGAATACAATAATTAAAAAAATTGAAGAGTATTCAAAAAAAGAAGAACTAAGTAAAGATCAAAAATTGATTCAATTGTTTTCAGACAATGCTTTCATATTTAATTCTGCATTCTTCTTGTCAGACTTAGATGAAAGTTCAATCTATGGACGAAGATTTGCCCGTTACAAATTAAGAAAAGTTGACTTTTTATTAGATGCTCCATTATATTCAGAAAAACGCAATTCCTATAATGAAATGACTGTTGAGCATATTCTTCCACAAAATCCGCAAGAAGGAAGCCAATGGACAAAAGACTTTGCACAAGAGGAAAGAGAAGAATGGACACATAAATTAGGTAATTTGGTTCTTATCAGCCGTAGAAAAAATTCAGGACAAGGTAGATTAGATTTTACGGATAAAAAAATAAAGTATTTTACATCCAGCATAGAGTCTTTCCCTAATTCATTAAGAATAATGCTGAAACCGCAATGGACAATGACTGAGTTGAAAGCTAATCATAACGATTTGATTGATAAAATTAAATTACACTATAATATATAAAGTATGTTATCGGAAAATACCATCGAACAATCACTTGTTGAACAACTCGTATCCCAAGGTTATACCTATCATTTCGGACCATCGATAGCGCCTTACAGCGACAACCCTCAGAGAGAAAATTTTAGTTCGGTTATTTTGGAAAGTCATTTTAAAGAATCTTTAAAACGACTAAATCCAACTTTGCCAGAATCGGCAAGAGCTGAAGCTTTTCAAAAAGTTATCAATTTAGGTACAGAAGATATTATGGAAAACAATGAACGTTTTCATACTTATATTACTGATGGTGTCACTATTGAATACAACAAAGACGGCAACACAATTGGCATTCCAGTGACTTTGTTGGATGTTGAAAAACCTGAGAATAATAGTTTTTGGGTTGTCAATCAATTGGTTGTTAAGGAAAGTAATAGTGAGAAACGTTTCGATGTTGTTATCTACATCAACGGTTTACCATTAGTTTTTATAGAACTTAAAAACGCTACTGACGATAAAGCTACCTTACAAAAAGCTTATCAACAGATACAGAATTATAAAAAAGCAGTGCCAACTGTTTTTTATTATAATTCGCTTTGTATTATTTCTGATGGTATTGATGCAAAAACCTCAAGTGTTTCGGCACCACTTTCAAGATATCTTGCGTGGAAAGCACCAAAAGAGGCAGATACTGCAGTACAGACAGATTTACAGATTCTAACAGAATATATGTTAGACAAGAAAACATTGGTAGAGTTGATTCGTTATTGCACCGTTTTTGAAAAAGAAGAAAAGAAAGATTCTGAGACAGGACTAATCTCACAGGTTAAAATAAAGAAAGTTGGGGCTTATCATCAGTATTATGCGGTTCAAAAAGCCGTAACAGAAACCATCAGAGCAACGCATTCTACAGATGGGGATAGAAAAGTAGGTGTGGTTTGGCATACACAAGGTAGTGGAAAATCACTTTCTATGGTCTTTTACAGCGGTCAAATTATTACGCATCCCCAGATGGAAAATCCGACCATTGTCATCTTAACCGACCGTAATGATCTTGACGACCAATTGTTTAGTACTTTTGGTAACTGCGTAGGATTATTGCGTCAAAAGCCGGTGCAAGCAGAAAATAGAGAACATATTAAAGAGCTTTTGAAAGTTTCTGGCGGTGGTGTTATTTTTACGACCATTCAAAAGTTTTCTCCAGAAAGCGGGAATGTTTATGATACATTATCTGAAAGAACCAATATTGTGGTAGTTGCTGATGAAGCCCACCGAAGCCAATATGGTTTTACAGGTAGAGAAGTAGAGACAGAAGAAGGTTCGGAGATAAGATACGGAAACGCAAAATATTTGCGTGATGCATTGCCAAATGCTTCTTACATTGGTTTTACAGGAACACCCATTGAAAAAGAAGATAAATCTACACCAGCAGTTTTCGGAAATTATATTGATGTTTATGACATCAAACAAGCTGTAGATGATGGAGCAACAGTTCCTATCAGCTATGAATCTCGTCTAGTTAAAATAAAATTGGATGGGGAAATAGCAGCCACTATTGATGCAGAGATTAATGCCATTTCAGATGTTACAGAAGAACAGCTAGAAAAGGCTAAAAAGAAAACAACCACCATTGACGCGGTTGTTGGGCAAAAAGACCGATTACAGGATATAGCAAAGGATATTGTTTTTCATTTTGAAGAAAAGCAGAAAGTAATTGAAGGCAAAGCAATGATTGTCTGTATGACACGTACAATCTGTGCAAAGCTGTATGATGAACTCATTAGTTTACGACCAGATTGGCATCATACTGATCTTGATAAAGGAAAGCTGAAAGTGATTATGACCAGTTCATCAGATGACGATGCTTTGCTCCAACCACATCATACCACTAAAAAACAGAGAAAAGAATTAGCGATAAGAATGAAGGACGCTAATGATGAATTGCAAATCGTTATCGTACGAGATATGTGGCTTACAGGTTTTGATGCACCGAGTATGAATACAATGTACATTGATAAAAAAATGCAAGGTGCAAATCTGATGCAGGCTATTGCAAGAGTGAACAGGGTTTACAAAGAAAAACCAGGTGGATTGATTGTAGATTATATAGGGATTGGACAAGACTTGCGAAACGCAATGGCAGTTTATTTACAGAGCGGAGGTGAAGGCAAGCCTATCTTAGATATTAGTGAAGCCATAGCAGGAATGGTGGAAAAGTTTGAAATCATAGAGCAAATGTTTAATGGATATGATTTTAGAAAATATTTTTCATCTGAAACGGCTCAGAAATTACAAGTACTCTTAGGTGCACAAAACTTTATTTTGTCAACCGAAACTTTAAAAGATCGATTTTTAAAAGAAGTAACCTTACTATCAAGATTGTTTGCTTTGTCAATTCCAAGTAAAGAAGCAGAAATGATTAAAGATGGAGTTGCCTTTTTTCAAGCAGTAAAATCGAGAATTAATAAATTTTCAAATAACGGAGTAAAATCTGATTATGAAGTAGAAACAGCAATAAAACAAATTGTAGACAAAGCTTTATCAAGTGATGGCGTAATTGATATTTTTGAAGCAGCAGGCATAAAAGCTCCATCTGTCAGTATTTTATCGGATGAATTTTTGTTGGAAGTGAAAAATATGCAACAAAAAAATCTTGCGTTTGAATTACTCAAAAAATTATTAAGTGACGAAGTAAAAGTTCGTAAAACGAAAAATCTAGCTCAAGCTAAAAAGTTCTCTGAAATGCTGGAATCTGTAGTTACAAGGTATCACAACAATCAAATAGATTCTGCTCAAGTATTACAGGAATTATCTGAGATTGCAAAGGAAATGCGCTTGGATGATAAAAAATCGGCTGAGTTGGGATTAAGCCCAGAAGAATATGCATTTTACAGTGTACTTAAAGAAAACGATTCAACGACATTTTTAGCTGATGATAAAATGAAAGAATTAATTCATACGATTGTAGACGTTGTTAGAAAAAATGCTACAGTGGACTGGAGTAAGAGAGACGATGTGAGAGCACAGCTAAGATTGACTGTTAAAAAGATTTTAATACGTTATGGTTATCCTCCAGATGTAGCAAAAATGGAAGCAGATAGGGTTCTTGCTCAGAGTGAGTCTCTTGCTAATGTTTTTTCTAAAGAATAAAATGATTTATGAAAAAAACTAATATTACCGAAATTACTTTTTCTCAATTTTTATCTGATGTAGAATCTCTGGCAGAATTTAACAGTATAACAGGAAGAAATTATAGAGTATTATTTTTAGAAGATGAGATTCTTCATTTTGTAAGAATGTCTAGTGATAAGAATTGGAAAATGGATCTAAGAAAAGTTTATCAAGCTTATCAAGAATTATCTGATTTTAAAGTTGCAAATTTCAAAAACTATTTACCTCGAACACAATCTCCTGCATTAGGTTTGCTTATATCATTAAATCTGATAATTAATTAATGACTCACACCTACCGCATCGCCCTCCTAGAAGACAACTTCAAGCAACTTGATAAGCTGGAATCCTATCTCAGTCAAATCCCAAATGTTCAAATCGTATTGAAAAGCAGAGATTCTGATCATTTTTTCCAAGAGCTTCCCAATATTAATGTAGATATATTAGTGGCAGACCTAGATCTCGGCAATGACAGTATGACAGGCATGGAGGTGGCGCAGGAAGTGAAGATTCCGGTTTTCTTTGCCAGCGTAAACACGGCTGATTACATAGAGGATATCGAAAATCTGAAACGGGATGCCGAGATTTGTGTTGACCATATTACCAAACCGTACAAAGAAGAACAGTTTGTAAAGAGTTTCAAACGCTTTTTGCAGGAGGTGAATTTCTTTTCGCCCCCGCAATATGTGTCTTTGGACTTCAACAAAAAGAAGAACAGGATCCTTATCGATGATATCGTGTATCTCTGTGCCAATAAGAATGAGTCTAATAACAAGCAAATCTATTTCATCAACAGGGCACCTGCCAGTCTGATTGATTTTTCATTTACCAGAATGGAAGAGAGTGGCCTGCTGAAGTCACAGTTTATTACGGTTCATAAATCTTTTCGTGTGAACAAGAAACATATCAAATGCTACGATCCCAAAACTGAAAAGATAGAGGTCAGCATTTTTGACGGACATAGCAAAACGAAGTCCGACTACATAAAAGTGGCAGAAAACTACCAGCCTGTCATTAGAAAAACTTTTGGCTAACCGCTTTTGGTGCTCCATAAAAAGCTTTTGTTCCTGCGCTTCCGATGTTGTTTTCGGAAGCGCATTTTTTTTGATTTTTGGATTTGAGTTTGATGGATAATTAATGTCGACAAATTAAAATGCGGAATCCGAAAAGCAGAGAGAGTAGGTAATTAAAAAACAATTAAAAAAACAATTAAAAAAATGAGTAATTCAAAATCTGATTTAGACAACCATTCAAATCAATTAAATCCTAACAATGATTCTTATTGGCAATCAAGAGGTCTGGATGAAAGGCCAGATGATTGGGATGACAATGATTCAAATTCTAACAATTCCAATTATGATAATTCCGATGATTATTGGGATGATGATGCATATGAACCTTTCGGAGATTCGGGTGATTATGATTGATGAAGTTCTTATACTAATAAAATGGAATTTAGGAATATAGTAAGCTTATTTTGAGTGTAGATGTCGAACTCAATTACAATTATCAGAATTTTATAAATAGGAAAGGACTTTACAACTGGAAATAGTAACCATTATTAACCAATTAAAATAAAAACAATGAAAAACAAAATCACACCTGCGCAGAACCAGGCAAACATTCAGAACTCAAACAGGGGAACATCTGGAACCAACAGACAGTATGACCAGAACCAAGGTAACCGGGGCAAACAGCTGAACCCTAATAACAAAAAATAATCTATTAGAATAAGCCTGACCAATTGTCAGGCTTTTACTATTTTGAACTTTAACTAAGCTCCAGCAAGGATGTGAAACATTGTGACAAGCAAAAATCAATTCAAAAACCCACCACCAATCCTCACACAACTCTCACTCCCCAAATAAAGCGGATTCCCATGCTTCTCCGACCAAAATCCATCCAAAGTATCCTTATTAATACAACGGTAAACTGCCACACCTTTGTAAACCATCTGGTCATCACCTTTATAATTAAAATTGATGACCAGAATCTGATCTTTAAAAAAGCCCGTCCCGTTCTGGATATGATCGCCAATAATCCATTGCGCAATAATCCGTCTGTTCTCATCCAAAGTCAAGTGGAGCACCCCATGATAAGCCACGCCAAGCCCATCCTGATTACTGCCTTCCACACTATAACTACCCACCAAATCCTCTATTGTCATTTGTAATTGTTTTAAACTCCACAAAATTAAGAAATCATTCCCTCAACTTACATTAACCGCTTTCTCAAATTTTCTCCAACCACAGTACCTGCAACGCATAACAGAAAACCTTACACCTTTAACAAACTTTATCATCTCAATTCCCTGCACGGCATCATATTTTCTTAGCATTAGGCATACTAATCACAAAAATAAAATCTTATGTCAAAGAAAATTGCAATATTAGCCACCCACGGCTTCGAAGAAAGCGAATTGAGTTCTCCCAAAGAACATTTGGAACAGCAAGGCTGGACAGCACATATTGTCAGCCCTCAGGACGGCAGCATCAAGTCTTGGTCTGGAAAAGACTGGGGCAAAGAATACCAAGTAGATGTGACGCTGGATGAAGTGTCGGCAAGCGACTATGATGCGCTGGTGTTGCCAGGCGGTGTTATCAATCCCGATAAACTGAGGATCAACCACGCTGCTTTGTCGTTCGTACAGGATTTTTTCAAACAACACAAGCCTGTGGCTGCCATTTGTCACGGTCCTCAAATCCTCATCAGTGCAGGTGCTACGGAAGGCAGAAAGATGACTTCGGTAGAATCCATCAGTATCGACCTGCAAAACGCGGGCGCCATATGGGAAGACAGTGAAGTAGTGGTGGACAATGGCCTGGTGACAAGTCGAACACCAGAAGATTTGCCAGCTTTCAATGCCAAATTGGTAGAGGAAATCAACGAAGGAAAACACGAAGATCAGAATCTGTAAACCAATCCTCACTAAATAAAAACAAGACCTAAGAATTCCTTAGGTCTTGTTTTTTTTATTGAATGCGCCATTAATCTATTGATTAAAATACATCTAAGTCACAAATATTGGAAAGCGAATCTGAACCGTAGTTCCTACATTTTCTTTAGAATTCACAATCAATTCGCCATTGTGTATCTTAATAATATTTCGAGCCAAAGGTAGTCCGATGCCGTAGCCCTCGTAATTCTTGGTGTTGGATGCCCGGAAAAAAGGATCGTAGATTTTATCGAACTCAGAGTCCGGAATCCCAATGCCATTATCCTTGACTATGATGTAAACGTGATTGTCTGTGGCGCCAAGGGAAACCTTCACCTGCTGGAAATTGGAGTATTTGCAAGCGTTGTTGACAATATTGGCCATTGCAAGGTGCAAAAGCTGCTCATTACCCTGGACTTTCAGTTTCTTTGGATTATCCGGAAGCATGCTGATGTCCATATAGACATTGTTTTTAGAATTAATTCGGGTTGCCGTTTCTATCACATCCCAAAGTAGCTGATCCATCCGTACTTTGTCCATTTTCTGGATTTTTCCGTCGAAACCGGTTTGGGCAATCATCAGTAGTGCTTTGATTTTTTTATCCAGTTTTTCGGCTTCGTTTAAGATGATTTGAAGCGTCTCCTGATAATGCTCTTCCGATCGTCTGATAGAGAGCGCCACATCTGCCTCTCCCATAATCGACGTGAGCGGTGTGCGAAGCTCGTGCGAGACATTCCCAATCAAATGATTCTGCGTTTCAAACGAAGTCTCTACACGGTTTAGCATATCGTTGAAGGTTTCCACCAGCTCATTCAGTTCCTTGTTTCCGGGCTGAGGTTCCAATCGCAGGTGCAGGTTTTCCGAACTGATTTCTTTTACTTTGCTCGTGATTTTTAAGATCGGCTTAAAAAGTGTTTTCGAGAGATAAAAAGAAAAGATCATTGAAAAGAAAAGTGCCAAAATCATACAGGTAATCAACGTTCTTTTGAGATACCCCAAATAATAAACCACATAATGGTTTTTTGCCGAGGCTATGGCAATGTAATCTCTGTTGTTGGATCGGAACGTCTGGCCAATGTAGTAATCCTCTTTGTCCTTATAATTGGATTCTCCATTCTTCACAAGACTTCTGAAAAACGATTCTGGAAGATGGATTTGATGTGATATCTTTTTATAATTGGAATCTTTCGGAATTTCAAATACGTAGTCTTTTTCCAACGGCAATTCCTCTGCCTGATTGAGGTTGCTGATGATTTCGGTCGTAGAATCATTGATTTGTGATTTGCTTTTCTCAATCTGTACAATCGTTGTCGCCCGGATTTTCAGCAATTCGTAAAAACGCTGGTGGGAAAAATTAACAATAGAAAAATAAACCAAACCACTGAAAAGCAATATGACAACGGAGAAAACCAGCATCAAAAGAAGCATCGTTTTGGTTTGATTGGTAGAAATTTTACTCAGCATAGTTTAAGGTTTTTTGAGGACGTAGCCCATCCCGATGACGGTGTGAATAATTTTGGAATCATCCTGACTGTCGAGTTTTTTGCGGAGATAATTCACATAGACATCCACCACATTGGTTCCCAATTCATAATTCACACCCCAAACGGCTTCCAGAATTTCTGATCTGGAAATGACCTTTTCGGGATTATTAAGGAAATAAAGAAGCAACTTATATTCCGTGGAGGTCAAGGATATTTCGTTTCCGTTTCGGACAACTTTTTTCGTGTAATCGTTCACGGTAAGGTCAGCAAACTGATAGGTGTTCTCGTCATTTTCAACTTCGTTGAGGTCTGTGCCGTTGCTGTGTCCGCTTCTTCTAAGCAAAGATTTGATTCTCGCCACCAACTCAATAAATTTGAATGGCTTTACCAGATAGTCATCGCCGCCACTTTCCAATCCCAAAACAATGTTTTCTGAAGAATCCAAAGCCGTGAGAAAGAGAATGGGAACTGTCTTGTTTTTCTTCCGGATCTCCTTACAAACCTCCAAACCATTGATGTCTGGCAGCATAATATCGAGAATAATCATATCAAAATCGTTGTTTTCCACCAGTTTGATTCCTGTAGATCCGTCCAAAGCAACCGAGATCTCGTAATCCAGTTCCTGCAGACCTTTTTTGATGAAGGATACGACGCTGGACTCATCTTCAATCAGAACAATTTTTTTCATAGATAGTAAAATTCAGAATATATGTAGATTTTCAAAAATAACAATTTAAAATTGAAGTCTGATAGCTTATTTTCATAATTTAGCGTTGTGAGAAACTTGATTTATATTTTCATAGGCGGTGGTTTTGGCAGTGTGATGCGCTTTCTGATTTCGGAGTACACACAGAAGTTTTGGAAGATGAATGCTTTCCCGATGGGAACTTTTGTGGTCAATATCACGGGTTGTTTTCTGATAGGACTGCTTGCTGCTTATTTTCTTAAGATTGATAATTCTCTCAAATACTTATTCATAACCGGTGTTTGCGGTGGCTACACTACCTTTTCAACATTCTCGGCAGAAAATTTTTCACTTTGGCAGAATGGCAATTATTTCATTCTGATTTTATATGCATTTCTGAGTCTGATTGTGGGGTTATTAATGGTTTTTCTTGGATTTAATTTGGTTCGGAATTAATTTTTCTCTTTGATAATTAAAGTTTTAAAATAAATTGTAAAAAATAATTTGGTCATAAGCCAAAAGCTTTCTATATTTGCACCACTGAAAACGAGAGATCGTAGCAAGTAAGGAGAAATGGCAGAGTGGTCGATTGCGATAGTCTTGAAAACTATTGACTGTAACAGGTCCGGGGGTTCGAATCCCTCTTTCTCCGCAAACGGAAAGATTTTAAAAGCTGTAATTCAATTACAGCTTTTTTTTGTTTTGTATTCTCTCATAAATTAGATTTCTTTTGTAAATCAACAGATGTAATTCTCGATGATTATTAAACAAAAAAAAGACAGCTTAAAAGCTGTCCCTTCTCATCATTAGCATTTGGTGTATTATTATTTTTTGATCACTTTAAACGTTTTAGCTGTCCCATCATTCAGTTTGATGTTTACAATGTAAACGCCTTGGGAAAGTGAAGATAGATCAAGAACTTTCGCTGGTTTCAGTGTTTTTATCAATTTTCCAGAGTTGTCATTAATGCAAACCGAAGTTACAGAATCCACATTCGAAATATTGATCACATTCACAAAAGGATTAGGATAGACGTTGATTGTGTTTTTACTGAAATTAGCTACAGCCAAAGTTGATCCTGTTGTAAAAGATGATTCTGCGCAGCCAATCGCTGTATCTGTAGAACTGTCCGGAACTATCTTTACATAATAGGTCGTGTTCTCTGATAATCCTTCTAGTGCAAAACTTGTAGTAGAGACATAGGTCGAAGTTACAACATCATAATTTCCGGGAGAAGTACCTACAAAAACTTTGTAAGCATCGGCGCCATTAACGGCTGACCAGCTTGCTTTGAGTTCCTCGGAGAGTGGTGTTCCATTGCTTGGTAAAGTAACTGTAGCACAGGATATTGGCGAAACATATTGTGGACAAGAATTCCCCGTTACGATTGGCGAAGATAGTAGCCAATTGGATTGGGTGCCCGTCAGAGCAAAGTTGTTCAAAGTGACAGAAGTACTGTTTCCTGTTTCATCTGTCAATGTCGTAACAGCATTATTATCCGCTTCATTATTTCCTTGGTTGAATTTGAAATAACTCACGAGTCCATCTTGAGATCCTGGATTTGCCACTTCACAACTTGTGCTGTTTTTTAGCTCATTTTCGCTTAGTGCTCTGTTCCAAACTCTGATTTCATCGATATCGCCTTCAAATAGTTCATCCATACTATATCGATAACTGGCTCCGATATGAAATTGTGACCCGACAATATTAAGATTGTTAAGTACATCTTGTTTTACAAGTGTGCCATCTGCATATATTTTTATGAGATTATTTTTATAGGTTATAGCAAGGTGGTGCCATTTGTTGTCATTTAACTGAACATCGCTTACAACGCCGTGTCCATCTCCCATAAATGTTAGTTTACCACCAAAAGATAACATACAAAATCTGTTGAATGGAGAAAAGCTGCCAAAATCGAATATTGAGCCTGTTTTATCAGAAGATGTTTTTACCACGGCTTCTATCGTCACTTCGCTAGTGCCTTGCGGTAATTGGCTGTTGGTTCCTGAGATATAATCATCTATCCCGTCAAAATTAAGAGATGTTGCGGCAGGTGCGTCAAGATATCGGATTTTTCCTCCCCAAGCGTCAGAAATTAGGATGCGACCGTTTTTCGTAACAAAGGTTGATGTCGGCGCATTAAGGATGGTGCCTGGAAAAGTTGTTAGCACTTGTCTATCAGCAGATAGTTTTTTGATTGTATTCCCTTGTGCGTCTGCAATGTACAGGTTGCGAGAAGCGTCTAATCTCAAATTGTGTGGATTGTTGAAGCCTGTGGCTAATGTTTTTTTGTCTGTCCCATCTTTCTTTAAAGAAAAAACATGGTCAGAACCCATCTCTGCGTAGTAAAAGATGTCTAAAATTGGATCGTGAGTAATTCCCATTGGGAGGCTTAATCCTGTGATAACTACAGAATGATCTGTGCCATCTTCTTTTACTCTTTGGATGTTGTTGCCACTCTGGCTTGTGTAATAGATATATCCATCATTGGCAGCTGTAATATAATAAGATCCGCTAGCCGGTGCTATTATTGTAGCATCTGATCCATCAAGATTCATTCTGTGCAAACTTCCTCCTGACAAAGCAAAAAGATAATTAGCATTGATTAAAATACCATAAACTGGATTTCCAAAATTTTTAACCGTGGTAAGATTATTTCCGGTGTAATCTGTTTTTACAATTTTGTTATTTAAAGTCTCACTTACATAGACATCGCCCTGCTCATCTGCAATTACATCGTAAGGAGAATTCATATTCTCGATCAATACAGTTTGTGAAGACATCAAGGTGCTCATAAATAATGCCAGAGACCCCAATGCAAATTGGATAAAGTTTTTCATAATCGTTTATTTTTATTAATTCCGGAAACAAAAATAACGACCTCTATTTAACATAATATTAAATTGGGACGAAATGCAAAACTTTGTATATGAAATAGGCGAGGACTACAAATTAGCTCGAAAATTACGCGAAACAGGCAGTCGCAAATCCTTAATCCAAACTTCATCGGACGTTATTTTCTCAATCAAACCCGTGTTTACAATGATGGATCTGTGGATTTGTTTGAAAGAAATTGGTAGCTGTCTGCAGAATTCTTGTAGTGTTTTTCGGACGGTCACTTTTCGATCCGTGAGGTAGATGTCCAGATAGTTTTTGTCCACTTCTACATAGATGATGTCTTGTAATTTCAGTTTGATATCATCGTATCCGTCTTTCACAAAAAGATATTCCTTTTGTTTTTTATTAATGATGATTTTAAGAGCCGCAATCAGTTCTACCTCCCGTATCGGTTTCGTAAGATAGGAGTCGGGAGAACTGTCCAGCGCTTCTTCGATCATTCTGGAATCCGATTGTCCTGTAATGTAAATGATGGCTGTCTCGCTACTTTTTTCTCTGCCTAGTTGTATGCCTTCAAAATGCCCTTCCAGATTGATATCCATCAAGATGATGTCTGGTTGCAAGATGTGCATTTTCTCTCGGGCTTCCGAAACAGAATGGGCCATATGGATATTTTTGAAGCGATTGATTTCCAATGTTTCCTTGATGTAATCTGCAATCAAAACCTCGTCCTCGATGATTAAAATTTTAATAAAATCCACAATATTATAATGTCATTTCGTAGTTAAATTTGAAACCGTTTTCTGTGTCTATACTGTACTGTATCCGTAGTTGTCGGCAAAGTTTTTCTATGAGATTCAGTTTTGTGATTTTGTTGCCCGCATTTCCATTATTAGAATATTCAAAATACATTTTGCCGTCGTCTGTATGGATTTTGAGTTTTATTTCTTTGATTTCTTGGTTTTGAAAAGCATGTTTCAAAGAATTGACGCAAAGTTCTGTCACCAAAAGTCCAATGTACATCGCACTATTTGCAGGAATCGTCAGTCTTTGTATGTCAAAATCCACTTCTATTTTATTTTCTGAAAACAAGAAATCTAGGTTTTTTTTAACCTCTTGCAAAAATTCATTGAGGTTCAAACTTTTCTTATCCTCATTTTGGTACAATTGCCGATGCAGTATTCCCAGAGATTCGATTTTGGCAATGATTCGCTTGTCGCTGATGTCGTCGGAATTTGGATTTTTTTTCAGTTCATTACCAATCAGGATAGTGATGAGTTGAAGATTGTTGTTGATCCTATGATGCGTTTCGGACACCAAAAATTCGTTTTGTTCCGAGACTATGGATAGTTTTTTATTCTGTTTTCTGATGATTTTGATGTAATTGAGCAAAATCATACTGAAAATGATGATGGCAGTCAATCCGAAAAGAATAAAATATTTTATTAGGTTTTGACGCTTGATTTCTTCCTCTTTTAGCGCAATTAGTTTTTTGTTTTCATCAATTATTTTTTGTTTTTCTGCCGCTTTAAATTTTTCTTCGTACTCCAACACCTTATTGTCATAGAGTTTGTGGTAATAATCCTCGGTCAGATTTAATCGGATCAGTAAATATTTGTGGGCATTTTGATAATCTCCAATTTTTCCATAAACCATTTGCAAATTATCCGCAAACAAGAGTTGATTGTAATTCAGTTTGTTCTTTTCGGCAATATCAAATCCAAATAACGAAACCTTGATCGACTCTTTGTAATTTTCCACACGATTCAGATTCCTCGACAGATTTACCATTGCATCACATTGAACTTGGATGTTCGAATTTTGCTTGGCGAGAACAATGATTTTGTGGAGTTGCCGAATAGCTTCTTTGTGGTTTTTTTTGCCCTCGTATATATTTGCAATTTCCATTAGAGAAACCAACTCGCTTTCTCTGTCTTTCAGCTTCTGAGATAATGTCAAAGATTTTTTTGAATAGACAATGGCGCTGTCCTCGTTGTTCTTGTATTCAGAAAAAAGAGCCGCTTTTCTACTGTAGAATTTCATCAAATAAACATCCTTAATCTTCTCTTCTTTCTTAATCTTCTCGCATAATTTTAGGTATTCTTCCGCTTTCGAAAATAGTCTCCGATACCTGTAAAATTCAGCCAAATGGGTGTAAACATAGAATTCTTCTTGTGGAAATTGTTTGCCTTTTAAAATTTGAAGTGATGTTTGATAGGCTTCAAGGGATTTATTATAAGCTTGCTTCAGTTTATAAGCATTTCCTAATTCTACATAGAAAAACGCCTTATCAACTTGTGATTCAGTACTTGAAATCTGTTGATTGATGAAAATAATCGCCGAATCTATTTTGTTTTGCCGAATCAGGTTGTGAGAATGTTGGAGTGGGTTTTTATCATTACCATTTACCAAAACAAAACTTAGCAATAGCCATAATCCAAATCGTTTTATAAATATATAAAAATTTGGAATTATTTTTTTCATTTTGGTAATGTTGAAATCAAAATACAAAATAAAGATATTTTGCCGAAAACAAAGTTATTTATCAGAATGAGTTACTATTTTATTTCAATCAAAATATGAGTAACTACGTTTTTGGAAACTATTTCATTTATATAATATCAGGTTTTAGCAATAGAATGATACTGTCTTGATTTTTATAAAATACTGATAATCAATAATCAATTGTTCTGGTAAAAATATTGCGAACTTAAGAGGTGTAGAAGCATTTGTAAATATCAAACAATTAGATGTTCATAACAATCAACTTGCAAGTTTGGATATTAGAAATAACATAGCGTTGGAAAGCTTAAAGGCTAATCAAAATCTTCTGATAGAACTAAATTTGAAAAATGGACATAATGCACAATTGTCAATGTTGAATGTATTGGATAATCCCAATTTATATTGTATCCAAGTAGATGATATTGCTTTTGCAAACTCGAATACCAATTGGCTGAAAGATGGAACAGCAAGTTACTATGAAAGCTGCTACGTCAATATTCCAGATGTTAATTTTAAAGACTATTTGGTAAGTAATTCTCAGATTAATACCGATGGAGATGGCGAAATTTCTTTTTCAGAAGCTATTGCTTACGCTGATACAATTGATTTATATCATAAGAATATTTCAGATTTGACAGGCTTAGAAGCATTTGTCAATATTACAGGTTTCCTTTCCTCAAACAATCCAGTATCAAATGTTGACTTAAGTTCTAATGTAAAATTGACTTTGTTACGGTTTACTAGCTCCCAATTGACAGCCTTAGATTTAAGTGCTAATATTAACTTGCGAGAACTTTACTTGTATAGTGGCCAGTTGACAAATTTGGATCTTTCTCATAATGTTTTTCTCACGGAATTAGATGCAAGTTCTAATCAGTTTGCAAATATCGATATCAGTAAAAACAAAAATTTGCAATTCTTGTATCTCAGTGATAACAATCTAACGGAGCTGGATTTGAGCAATAACCCATTGTTGGTTGATTTGGAGTTAGAAGATAATCAATTGACAAACCTCAATTTGGACAAAAATTTGAATCTCAAGTATTTTTCTGTTTATAACAATAAATTAACAACGATAGATTTATCGAAAAATTTAGCCTTGGAAGGTTGTAATTTTGATACTAATCAATTGTCGGTTTTAGATGTAAGTGCAAATAAGATGTTGCGAGAAGTATATTGTAATAATAATGCTTTACTAACTCTTAATCTTAAAAATGGGAAAAATGATAAACTTCAATACGTGAATGCAGAAAATAATCCCAACTTATTCTGTATCCAAGTAGATGATCTTGATTTGGCTAATTCTAAAACAAATTGGACAAAAGATGCTGTGGCGAGTTATAGTGAAAATTGTGGCTTCCCGGTTTACATTCCGGATGTTAATTTAAAGGCTCATTTGGTTGCTGATTCTCAAATCAATACGGATTCGGACAGCGAGATTTCCTATGCAGAAGCTGGAGCTTTTACAGGAGCAATAGAGGTTTCTAATAAAAACATTGCAAACCTGAAAGGACTAGAAGCTTTTGAAAATATCATCAAGTTGGATGTTCAAAACAATGCATTGACGACTCTGGATATTAGTAAAAATATCAAACTCGAAACCCTGATTGCAGATCAAAATAATTTAACTGATGTAAACCTGAAAAACGGAAGCAATAACATATTAATGATAATGAATGTGCTGAATAATCCGGAATTATCTTGCATACAGGTAGATGATCTTGATATGGCAAACAGTTATACAGAATCTGGCGCTTGGAAAAAAGATGTGACTGCAAGCTACAGCGAAAATTGCAACCCGCCAGTTTATATTCCAGATGCAAATTTCAAGGCTTATCTGATAAGTCATTCTGATATTAATACCGATGGAGATAATGAAATTTCTTATTCAGAAGCAAGATCTTACGGAGGAGAGATTAGACTGAGTGATAACATTCCGAGTCGTATCAATAGCCGTGTATCCGATCTTACAGGAATCGAAGCGTTTGTAAATATTATTGGATTAGATGCACAAAGTCAAGATTTGACGACAATAAACATCAGTCAAAATAAAGTTTTGAAAAACTTAATCTTGCCTAATAATCAATTAACGAGTATAGATGTATCCAACAATACCGAGCTGCAGGCTCTAATTTTGGATGATAACAAGTTGACAAGTATTGATGTAAGTAATAATACAGAATTGTTTGGTATCTCGGTTATCAATAACGAACTTCTTACTAGTCTTAATGTGAAAAATGATAATAATGCAGGACTAATTCATATGTATGCGACTGGTAATCCACTTTTGACTTGTATCCAAGTAGATAATCCGATATTATCAAACTCTTATTCAAATTGGCAAAAAGACGTTACAGCCAACTACAACGAAAACTGTGGTCCAGTGATGGCAACGGCGGATGCGCGTACAAAGGCAATCAGAATCTATCCAAATCCTGTGAAAGATGTTTTAAACTTTGCAGGACAAGATAAAATTAATAAAGTGGTGGTAATCTCTATAGATGGAAAGAAAATAACGGAAAAGACTATGAATGGAGAAAGAACAATGGATGTTCAGAGACTTTCTCAAGGAACTTATTTTATTCAAATCTTCACAGACCAAGGTGTTGAAACAAGTAAGTTTATAAAGAATTAATATCATCTTTAAATTTCAAAATAAAAACCACTGCAGTTTTGCGGTGGTTTTTTTGTGTATTATTTTCTTTAAAAAAGAAGCGACTTTATTTGGAATCAATAATCTTTGTCTGATTTAAAAATATAGCAACTGAAGCCAAAACCAAGATGGGCAAAGCGGAATAATGAAGAACGTAATAGATTTCTTCGTCAAAAAGAAAAGTACTCCAAGAAGATTCTCTCTCGACGAAAATGCTGTAATCCCAGAAGAACCATATAGAAATCAAAAGCAAAAATTGAATTCCAATTTTGAAAATCCTATTCATTCCCGAAGGTAAAATGGCAAAAATAATGGCAAGAAAAATCGCACTTATAATTGATATCATGAAGACATCTTCCAAAAACCAACATTCCAAACAAGCGCTAGACATACTTTCTGAAAGATGTCCCATTGCCCAATAGAACTGCAAAAAGCTAGAAAAGAAAATGATAATTCCGATAATGGAAATTTTCTTCAATAGAGACACAGCTTTAGCTTTTGTCATTTGTATGATTTTTTCAAGTATAATTTTTCAACACGTCTAACTCTCAAAAGTTTTGAAGTCACGCCCAAATTACTGTCTTCGTGAAATCAATTCTTCCTCAAAATCAAGAATTACGTTAGATTAGTAATGAATATTTCGATCAATGATTCTTAGAACTTCCTGCTTTTCAAGACTTTTGATGGTTCTAATGACAGTTTCCACGCGCAATCCTGTGATGGCAGCCAGCTGTTGTCTGGTGAGTGGGATTTTGTATGAGTAAGAAGTTTGATCCGGACTGAAGCTTTTGTGATAATCCAGGACACCTTTTATCCGCACTTCTGGCAGTAAGGATGAATTGTTTTCCAACATTACAAATTTGTGATATAGCCTTTCCGAAAGGAACTTGTTGATGTCTCTCGAAACATTCGGATGGTCGTCCAGCATTTGGATGAAGCTCGCTTTCGAAAGTTTCAGAACCGTGCTTTCTTCTATCACTACAGCATTCACAGGGTATTTTTTATCAATGAAAAGGAGAAGCTCGCAAACGCTCAGTCCTGGTTCCAAAATAGCAAGAATCAATTCTTTTCCTTCTTCGTTGTAATGGTTTAGTTTCACTCTTCCGGTCAGGATTTGGTAATAATTTTTTGGGGTGTCGCCCTCGTCGAAAATAATATCGCCTTTTTTAAATTTTTCATATTCGGCGCCATAGGATAGCAGAAGTTTTTCTTGGATCATTTTCTTGGTGTATAGTCTATGCAAGTTAAGTTTTTTGAGAAGAAAAAAATGCCATTGTAAACAATTTTTTTTCTGGAAATATGTAAAAGTGTGCTTCTTTTTCAAATCAAAAAAACTGAAACATAATTATTTATGATGCAAAAAATAATTTTTAATAGATAAAATCATAAGCTGTGTTCAATTAATTTTTGTTTTTTTGCAAATTCTAATTTAAAATCCAGATATGTCCAAGTTTGATGCAATCAGACCTTTTGAAGATGAAGAAGTAAATGATGCTTTGAAAAGTATCGCCAAACATCCTATGATGAAGGCGATGATGCAATTTACTTTTCCTGGCAGAAAGGAGGATTTTTGGATAGATAAGTTTAAGGAAATCCATTCCATCAGAGATTTTCAAACTCAAATTATTGCGCAGACGGTTCGTCAGATTTTGGAAAAAAGTTCAGAAGGTCTCTCTTTTTCCGGTTTTGAAAAGCTGGATAAAAATGCGTCTTATCTTTTTATTTCCAACCACAGAGATATTATTTTGGACACATCTCTGTTGAATTTGGTTTTGTTGGAAGGTGGATTTGTAATGACGTCTTCTGCGATTGGCGACAATCTTGTGAAGAAGGATTTTTTGCATATTTTGGCAAAGCTCAACCGTAATTTTTTGGTAGAAAGAAGTCTCTCTATCCGTGAGCAGCTGGGAAGTTCCAGACTTTTGTCGGAATATATTGTGACGCTTCTGCAGAAGGAAAACCGTTCCGTCTGGATGGCGCAGCGCGAAGGTCGTACGAAAGATGGAAATGATGCCACACAGCAAGGTCTTTTGAAAATGCTGGCAATGGCAGCCGACAACGAACCTTTGATTGATTTTTTCAAAAATCTTAAAATTGTTCCACTTTCCATTTCGTACGAGTACGATCCTACCGATATGCTGAAAATGCCACAATTGATGGCGCAATCCCGAAATGAGCAATACGTGAAAAGTAAAAATGAAGATTTCAACACAATGCTAAGTGGTGTTTTGGGGCAGAAAAAAAGAATTCATCTGCACGCGGGTTCTGTTCTCGGTGAGGAACTGGATTTGCTGGATTCTCCTTCTGAAAATAAGAACAAATTGCTTCAATCCATTGCTCAATTGATAGATCAATCCATCATTAAGAATTATAAATTGTGGCCTACCAATTATATCGCTTACAATCTGATGCACCAAACCAATAAGTTTGAAAATCATTACACAGGGGAAGAAAAACAATTGTTCATAAGACGATTTGAGATGAGGCTAGATGCTTCCAGCTCTGCTGTGAAACAAAGTTTTCTGGCGATGTACGCCAATCCTGTCATCAATCAAATCTCTCTCGGAAATTAATTTTCTATTTAGGATTTTAATTTGACTAATTTTCTTGCATTAATTTAGTCATAATCCATTATTGGTAAAGAAATTGCTTAGTGAAAAAGAAATTAATATTTCTAATTTCTAAAATTTAAGGCTATGAATATTTCTTACTACGATTTTAAAAATTTACCAGATCAGTCTCAGCGTGATATTGTTGTAAATCAAGGTCTTTTGATGAACGAAACCATTAAGAATAAACTTCGGTTTTCGCTCTATGAATTGTCGTCCTTTTCTGTAGAAGTGGTTTACAATACTTCTGATAATCGGATTACAGGTCTGAATGTTTTCCAAAACAAGTCCGCTTATTCCAACTAATAATTTTTTTTATTGATTTAAATTTACTTTCAACTATTTCTCGGTATCATTTTTTATTAAATTAATTGCTCAATATTAATTTGTGATAATTTAATTATAAATAATTATCAATCAGATGTTTTAATGTAATTTGCATTTTTCATATAGATATTGTCAAAATAATAATCTGTTTTTTAAAAATTTGTGAGTAGTTTTGATAGCTGAGGAAAGCATAATTCTTATTCAGATTATTTACCCGTTATGATTTTAATTGTCGATGATAACCAGAACAACATCTATTCACTCAAAAAACTACTGGAATCCAAAGATTTTCCTGTAGATACAGCCAGTTCTGGCGAAGAAGCATTGGGTAAAGCCCTCAAAAATGATTATGCACTCATTATTCTAGACGTTCAGATGCCAGGAATGGATGGTTTCGAAGTCGCAGAAACATTTACGGGATACAGCAAGACCAAAGATATTCCCATTATTTTCTTATCTGCGGTCAACACAGAGAAGCAATTTATCACGCGAGGTTACGATTCTGGTGGGATGGATTACGTTACGAAACCAATAGATCCCGAAATCCTTCTTCTGAAGGTCAAAACATTCTACAACCTTCAGGAAAACAACATTGCGCTCAAAAAATCTCAGCAAAGCCTAGAGTTGGAAGTCAAAGGCAGGAGAGAAGCACAGGTTTCTATGCGATCCGAGATCGATCATTTTCATTTGATGTTGGAAGCGCTTCCCCAAATTGCCTTTACCTTGGATCAAAATGGTGTAGTGACTTTTGTGAATAGAAAATGGTTTGACTATTCCACATTGGAACAGAAATTCCCAGAAACGCATCCCGATGATTTGGATATTAATGAAGAATTCGAACGTTGCAGGAAAAAGGGAAAAGCCTTGGAATTGGAAATCCGAATTAAAAATTTAAATTCCGGCGAGTTCCGCTACCATCTTCTGAGAATGTCCCCCGTGCATCAAAATGAAAAAGTGAAAAACTGGGTCGGAACTTTCACAGATATTGACGATCAGAAGAAAGTCGAAAAAGAAAAAGACGAGTTCCTCAGTATCGCCAGTCACGAACTCAAAACACCGCTTACCAGCATCAAAGCTTATATGCAGCTTTTGGATCGTAAGCTCAAAAATAATTTAGAAAGCAAAGAAGGAACATTCGTTATCAAAGCATTAGACCAAATCGAAAAACTGAACAGCCTTATTAGTGATTTGCTGGATGTCTCAAAAATCGATAACGGGAAACTCAGAATCAACAAAAAACCTGAGGATTTGGAAAAACTCATCCACAACACCATCGATACCATCGTACAAACCCACGAAAATATCAATATCAAAATCGACCGCCATATCGCTAAAATCGATCATTTGATTCCTTTTGATGCCATCCGCATAGAGCAGGTTTTGATTAATTTTCTTACCAACGCAATCAAGTATTCTCCGGACAATCACCAGATTATCGTTACCACTTTTGTAGATGAGGAGGAGGTGAAAGTAAGCGTTACGGATTTTGGAATCGGGATTCCAGATTTCAAGCAGGATTCTGTTTTTCGCAAGTTCTACCGTGTCGAGGAATCGTCTGTTCAATTCCAAGGGATGGGAATCGGTTTGTACATCTGTTCAGAGATCATCAAGCAGCACCACGGAACCATTGGATTATCCAGCAAATTGGAAGAAGGTTCCACATTTTACTTTACATTACCATTAAACTAATTTTTCTATGCCGAAAAAAGTAATCAGAAATCTACAGTTCGGAATCGGATTTTCATTATTTATATTAATAGCAAGTTCCGTCGCATCCTACTGGAGCATCAAAAATCAGATGCAACACCGAGAGAATGTCTCGCAAAGCAGACGTTCGGTCACGGCAGTCAAAGATGTTCTCATCGCACTTTTGGATGCAGAAACAGGAAACAGAGGTTATCAACTTACGGGTAGAGAAAGCTTTCTGGATCCGTACAACAAGAGTTTGGCAGAATATTCCAAATCTATGGATTATGCTAAATCTCTGGATATCAAAGAACCGGAACAATTGGCAAGACTGAAGCAATTGGAGAAAAATGTAGAAGTCAATATCAAAAATCTAAAACAGTTTGTAGAAAACAAAAAGCGTGGCTTTGAGATGACTCAGTATCAGATCGAGCAGAGCAAACTGTATATGGATACTTGTCGTACGTTGGTTCTGGACTTTGTAAAATCCGAAGAAGTAGGATTGGAGAAGAAAAACAAAGATCTGGACAGCTCTTCCAGTACGACGGTTTGGTTTATCATTTTTTCATCTTTGGCAGCCATTGCAGTTACCACATTTTTTTACATTAAACTGAAAAATGATTTACTCAGAAGAGACAAACTGGAGAAAGAACTGAAACAAAAAGATTTCGAAATTTCGCAACGTCTTAGTATGATTCAGCAGGTTGCAAATCGGGTTTCAAACGGCGATTATGGACAGAAGATTACAGAGGTCTATGACGGCGATTTGGGCGATTTGGTAGATTCTCTCAATCATATGACAGAGTCTCTCAAGATTTCTTTTGATGAGATTAATAAAAGTGATTGGCGACAAAAAGGTTTGGCTTTGCTGAATGAAGCGTTGGTTGGAAACAAATCGGTGAAACAAGTCACGAAAGATTCACTCAATCAATTGATTGATTATGGAAATTGTACCAATGGCGCAGTTTATTTGATTGAAGACGGAACATTGAAACTTCAGGGTTCCATTGGTTTGGAAAGCAATATGAAGCAGTTTTTTGAACCTGGCGAAGGAATGGTAGGGCAAGTGTTTCTCAACAAAAAAGCGAAAGCTTACAATGATTTGGATGATAAAGATTTTGCCGTAAGTTTCGCAAGCAGCAAGATTAAAATCAATGCCATTTTGTTGCTGCCGATAATGTCGGATTTGCAGATTGTAGGCGTTTTGGAATTGAGTTCGGATCATAATTTTGATGAAGACAGAATCGAGTATTTCACCGAAAGTGTAAGAAATATAGCCATTGCCATCCGTGCTGCAAGAGGTCGTGAAAAAGAACAGCGTTTGCTGGAGGAAACTCAGGCGCAGTCAGAGGAATTACAAGTTCAACACTCCGAACTGGAAAATCTGAATACCGAACTGGAAGCACAAACCCAAAAACTGCAAGCTTCCGAAGAAGAACTGAAGGTACAACAGGAAGAATTGATGCAAACCAATACAGAACTGGAGGAACGTTCCAAATTGCTGGAAGAGAAAAACCAACTGATTGCAGAACGAAATATTGAGATTCAAAGAAAAGCCGAAGAGCTAGCCCTCAGCACACAATACAAATCCGAATTTCTGGCCAATATGTCGCACGAATTGCGAACGCCGCTTAATTCAATTCTACTATTATCAAGATTAATGGCGGAAAATCCGGACGAAAATCTGAACGAAGATCAGATAGAATCAGCAAAAGTGATTCAAAGTTCGGGAACAAGTCTATTGACTTTGATTGATGAAATTCTAGATCTTGCCAAGATCGAATCCGGGAAAATGTCTTTGGAATATCAGGATGTTGTGATTGCAGAAGTGGTTCACGATTTGAAAAATCTTATCAATCCTTTGGTCAAAGAAAAAGGCATCGATTTTAATATCAATATCGATGAAAACCTCGAAAAAACCATAGAAACGGATCGCCTTCGATTGGATCAGGTTCTTAGAAATCTGATGTCCAACGCGCTGAAATTTACTAAAGAAGGAAGCGTTGAACTCAATATCAAAAAGTATCCGAAAAATAAAGATTTCATCATTTTCTCGGTTAAAGATAGCGGCATCGGAATTCCGGAAGAAAAACAAAAAATCATCTTCGAAGCCTTCCAGCAAGCGGACGGATCTACGCAACGCAAGTTTGGCGGAACCGGTTTGGGATTGTCGATCAGTCGGGAAATTGCCAAATTATTAGGTGGACATCTTGAGCTTGAAAGCAAAGTAAATGAAGGAAGCGAATTCAGTTTGGTTATTCCAATCAATGAGAAATTCAAATTTACAAACAGTCATTCGGATCAGAATTTGGTGGAGGTGATTCTGGAAGATGTGGAAGTCATTAAACATATCATAGATGAGGATTCTGCCGCGTCAAATTCTAAAACCTTGGAAATCCCGGCAGGAGTGGAGGATGACAGAAACGATATTTCCCAAGATGACAAAGTGATTCTCATCATAGAGGATGATACCAATTTTGCAAAAGCATTGTTGAAATATGCTAGGCTCAATAGTTACAAAGGAATCGTGGTTGTGCGTGGCGACGAGGCTTTGTCTGCCGCTTTGGAATATCATCCTTCAGCAATTTTGCTAGATGTACAGCTTCCTGTGAAAGACGGCTGGCAAGTGATGGACGAGCTGAAAAGTAATCCGCAAACCAAACCAATTCCAGTTCATATGATGTCTTCTCTTCACGTGAAACAAGAAAGTTTGATGAAAGGTGCGATTGATTTCATTAATAAACCTGTGGCCCTGGAGCAGATGACAGACGTTTTCAAAAAGATTGAAGATGCGCTTAAAAAATCACCTCAGAAAGTATTGATTGTAGAAGAGAATGCGAAACACGCTAGTGCATTGTCGTATTTCCTGAGCAATTTTAATATTTCACTTTCTGTGGAAGACAATGTGGAAGACAGCGTTCGTGCTTTCAATACAGATCAGGTAGATTGCGTGATTTTGGACATCGGACCCAACCGTAGAAATGCCTACAAAATCATCGAATCGATTAAAAGTTATGAAGGTTTGGAAAATCTTCCGATCATTATTTTTACCGAAAGAAATCTTTCTACTTCAGAAGAATTGAAGATCAAACAATATGCAGATTCTATAGTTGTGAAAACGGCGCATTCTTACCAAAGAATTTTGGATGAGGTTGGTTTGTTTTTACATTTGGTAGAGGAAAAAAGCAGTTCTGTAGAAACCATCAGAAACAAAACATTAGGTTCTTTGACGGAAGTTCTCAGCGGGAAAAAAATCCTGATTACAGATGACGATGTCCGCAATATTTTTTCATTAACCAAAGCTTTGGAAAAATACAAAGTGGAAGTCGTATTGGCGATGGATGGCGTACAGGCATTAGAACAAATCAAGTTGAATCCCGACATCGATGTGGTTTTGATGGATATGATGATGCCAGAGATGGACGGCTACGAAACCATTCAAGAAATTAGAAAAATGCCACAATTCAGAAGACTTCCCATCATTGCGGTGACGGCAAAGTCTATGATTGGAGATCGTGACAAATGCATACAGGCAGGCGCTTCGGATTATATTACAAAACCTGTGGATATAGATCAGTTGCTGTCTCTGCTTCGGGTTTGGTTGTATGAAAGTTAAATCATAGAATTTTTATGATAAAGAAAATTTTGATTGTGGACGATGATCCACGAAATATATTTGCTCTGAAACTAACTTTGAAAGCGCGTGGCTACAAAATTGTAAGTAGTACAACGGGAAAAGAAGCCATCCAAATTTTGGAACAAGATTCGGAAATCGGATTGGTTTTGATGGATATGATGATGCCAGAGATGGACGGTTACGAAGCTGTGAAAATCATTCGTCAAATGCCAGCTGTACAAGATATTCCCGTGATTGCCGTCACAGCGCAGGCAATGGAAGAAGACCGGCAGAAATGTCTGGATGCCGGCGCGCAGGATTATGTGAAAAAACCAATTGATGTAGATCAATTATTAATTGCAATAGAAAAATGGTGTTAGAGCCAAGTATCATAAAAGACGAAGAAATCGAATTTCTGATCAAAGATGTGTACGACTTGTACGGATACGATTTTTCTTTGTACAGCAGAGCTTCTTTCAAACGCAGAGTCAACAGAATCTGTCTCATAGATCGTTTTACGAGCTTTGCAGAATTGCGATACACCATCATTAATGATCCCGATTATCTCAAACATTTCATCGAAGAAATTACGGTAAACGTGACGGAAATGTTTCGTGATCCTCAATTTTTCAAAAAATTGAGAGAAGAGATTTTGCCACAATTGGGAACTTATCCCTTGATTAGAATCTGGGTTGCTGGCTGTTCTACGGGCGAGGAAGCTTACTCGATTGCAATTTTATTAAAGGAAGCGAATCTGTATCACAAATGTCTGATTTACGGAACCGACATCAATCCTTCTGTTTTAGAAACTGCAAGAGGAGGCGTTTTCCCGATGCATCAAATGAAGATTTATTCGGAGAATTATATGTTGTCTGGTGGAAAAAAGGATTTTTCCGATTATTACACCGCCAATTATGACAGCGTAAGATTTGATAAAAGTCTGCAGGAAAAACTGATTTTGTCCACGCACAACTTGGTAGCAGACAGTTCTTTCAACAGTTTTCAATTGATCATTTGCCGCAATGTGCTGATTTATTTTGAAAAGTCTTTGCAGGAAAGGGTTTTTAATCTGTTTGATGCGAGTTTGGAAAACTTAGGATATTTGGCTCTCGGGACAAAAGAAACATTGAGATTTTCAAATTTAGAGAAGTTTTATCATCAGATTGGCGATCAGAAAATTTGGAAAAAAGTTGATCATAATTAAGATTTGAAACGATGTCATCAGAAATCAATCCGACCGAATTAATTGTCATTGGAGGCTCCGCTGGAAGTCTTCAGGTCATTATGGAATTGATTAAAAATCTGAACGAAAATCTGAAATTTCCAATCCTAATCGTGGTTCATAGAAAAGCATATTCTACAAGTATTCTTCCCACTTTGTTACAACAATTCACAAAAATGAAAGTGGAGGAAATTGAGGATAAAACGGAGATCTTGAGCAACAGAATTTACATCGTCCCGGCGGATTATCATCTCTTGTTTGAGAGTAAAAATACGGTTTCTCTGGATGGTTCGGAAAAGATGAATTACTCGAGGCCTTCTATAGATGTGACTTTCAAATCTGCTGCAGAAATGTTTGGAGAAAGCCTTGTAGGAGTTCTTCTTTCCGGCGCCAATGCGGATGGAGTAGAAGGTTTGCAGTATATCAAAAAGAATAATGGAAAAGTCTGGATCCAGGATCCGGAAACGGCGGAGGTAGATTATATGCCAAGGCGTGCGACTGAAGAAGTGGATTTTGATTTGTTGATTTTGCCGAAAAAACTGGCAGATTGCATTAATCAATTATAAAAAAATATAAAACAAGAAACTAACTATAAAATGAAAAAGCTATTAATATTTGATGATGATAAAAGCATTCTGGAAGTCATCAGCATTATTTTCGAGGAAAATGGATACAAGGTAGAGATCTCAGAAACATCGCACGATATTATCCAAAAAGTGACAGAATTTCAACCAGATGTAATTTTGATGGACAATTGGATTCCCAATATCGGAGGTGTAGAAGCAACAAGATTACTCAAGAATCACGAAGATTTTAAACACATTCCTGTCATCTATGTTACCGCGAACAATGATATCGAGATGCTCGCACAAAAAGCCAGCGCAGATGATTTCGTTGCAAAACCTTTTAATTTGGAGGATTTGGAAGAGAAAGTGGCGTATCACATGAATTCCTGAAAAATTAAAAAACCAATGTTTCAAAAGCATTTGTAGATTGTAAAATAAAGAAAAATAGATTAATTTTAAATCAGAAAGATTAACATAAGTTAATCAAAATAGTAGGATCCAATTAATTATATTACCTTTGTTTTATTATTTATAATTGTGAAGCTGCTGAATTATTGTATAGTTCAATTGCCATTCGTTTCACATTATTTTTTTGTTGCAATAATGGCTTGCAGCGTTTTTTTATCTCTCAAACTATTATGAATGCACTAGCATTGGATTTACCTACAGATTCCTACACGGAGTTTCTAAACCGCTTCAAGACCTCGTTGTCAGCTCTTTTTCAGAAAGAAAATATAGATCAGCTTAGCCTTTCGCGAGGTTTGCCGGCTAATGTCTGGAAAGAGATTTTCAATTTGAAGCCGTTATCTGTTGCTATTCCTACAGAGTTTGGAGGGAGAGGCGTGAAGGTGAAAGAATGTTTGGGAATCCTGTCCGCTGCATCTTATCAGTCTTTGCCTTTGTCTTTGACCTTTGGGATCAATATTGCACTTTTCCTAGAGCCATTGGCTAAATATGGAAACGAAATCATAAAAGGAGATATTTTCAAACATTTTCTGGATTACGGCGCAATGGGCGGTTTGATGATTACAGAACCAGACTACGGTAGCGATGCTTTGAATATGAGAACTCAAAATCAATTGATTGATAATGAATATCATGTGAAAGGAACAAAGCATTGGCAAGGTCTTACAGGATTGGCGAATTATTGGCTAATCACTTCCAGAAATATGAATGCTGAAGGCAATCTTGCCAGAGATGTTGATTTCTTCATTGCGGACACCCATCAGCCGAATCAAAATATAGAAGTTACAGAATATTACGACAACGCGGGATTGTATATGATTCCTTACGGTCTTAACAAAGTTGATATCAAAGTTCCGGAACAGAACAAATTAATTCCAGAGTCTACAGGATTAAAACTAATGTTAGACGTTCTGCACAGAAGCAGATTCCAATTTCCGGGAATGGGAATGGGATTCCTGAAAAGAATGATGGACGAGGCTACGACGCATTGCAAAGAGCGAATCGTAGGTAATTCCAACCTTTTTTCTTTGGATCAGGTTCAGTTTCAATTGGCAAAGATGCAGTCATTTTTCACGCTTTGTTCTGCAATGTGTGCGAAGAGTTGCAAAGTGAGCGGGATTGATAACGATGTTTCGGGAAGCGGTATTCATGCCAACAGTATGAAAGCTTTAGTAACAGATATGATGCAGGAAGCGGCGCAGATGTTGGTTCAGCTTTCCGGCGGAAAAGGCTACCGATTGAGCCACATCGGTGGACGTGGAATTATGGACAGCCGTCCTTTCCAGATTTTCGAAGGTTCTAATGAAATGCTTTACACGCAGATTTCTGAAGGGATTTTGAAAGATATGAAGAAGAAAAAAACGGATAATCTGGGAGAATATCTTGCAATCAATGAATTGACTGTCAACGCTTCAAAGCTTTATAAAAAAGAATTTGATTTCGCAATTGGAAGCCCAATTTCTCAGAGAAAAATGATAGATCTTGGAAAAGTGATTGCAAGAGTTGTAACGGTAAATGATTTATTAGAACTTAATAACGATGGTTTTAGCCAGCAATTGACGGATAACTCTATCGAAATGGTAAGACAGGAGATTGTAACTTTGCTTGCATCTTTGCATCACCACCAAAACATCAGCGCATTGGAAGATCTTGGAAACAGCGATTGGATGGCGTTTGCATAATCTTTTCGAATAAAGTAGGAAGACCTCAAAGCAACTTGTTTTGAGGTCTTTTTTTTATTAATAATTTTTTAAAAATATTTCGATATAATATTAATTTGAAAATCAATTATTTAAAAAGATGAATGTTTGATAAATTTGTTGT
Source organism: Epilithonimonas xixisoli (assembly GCF_004365655.1). Lineage (GTDB taxonomy): Bacteria > Bacteroidota > Bacteroidia > Flavobacteriales > Weeksellaceae > Epilithonimonas > Epilithonimonas xixisoli. The sequence goes on from NZ_SOEO01000001.1 coordinate 726,001, forward strand.
ATATTTGCATTATAATTTATAAAACAGGTCTCTGCCCTTGCTTTTTCTGCTACAGTTAAGAATACCCAATTTCTCTCTCTCAGTTTTCGCTTTCAGTACCAAATTTTTAAATTTTAATTTTTAGAATTAAAATAATTTGCTGACCTTTATTATTAAATTAGAAACTCTAATTAAGGTAAATCCAAGTTAGAAACATTCAATTATTACATTAATTAAATAATCAAATACTAAAATAATTTATGGCAGATTCTTTCTCCAAAAAAGAAAATTTTAAGAAAAAAATCGCAAAACAAAAAGAAAAAGCTATTCGTCGTGAAGAGCGCAAAACCAACAATGACAAAGGCAAAGAGTCTGAGTTCATGTATGTAGATGCCTACGGAAGATTGACTTCTACACCTCCAGAGGAGAGATTGGAAGTGGATCTGGACAACATCCAGCTTGGTGCAGCGCCGATAGAAGCAGAAGAATTAGTGAAAAAAGGAATCGTGACGTTCTTAAGTGAAAAAGGTTACGGATTCATCACAGAAGATAACAACAAAGAAAATGTTTTCTTCCATAGCAACAACTGCGCACAGCCAGTAAAAAAAGGAAACAAAGTCTCTTTCGAAAAAGAGAGATCGCCGAAAGGTTATTCCGCCATCAATATTCAACTTATCAAATAGATAAATATCAACAACAATTTTTAATACCATTACAATGCAAGAAGGCACAGTAAAATTTTTCAACGAAACAAAAGGTTTCGGATTTATTTCTCCATCAGCAGGAGGAGACGACATCTTTGTACACTCAACAGGTTTAGTTAGCAGAAACATTCGCGAGAATGATAAAGTTACTTTTGAAGTGCAAAAAGGACCAAAAGGACTAAACGCTGTGAATGTAAAACTTGCATAATCATACAGTTATTCCTATAATCAATAAGCTCCAGTTTGGAGCTTATTTTTTTTGGCTTTATTTTGGTTGATTGGATTAATAAAAATATGGATGAAAATGTATTAGGATTAATAGCAGGCGGTTTGACATCCGTAGCCATGATGCCTCAACTCATCAAAGTTTTAAAAGAAAAAAACGCAGAAGATATTTCTATCTTGATGCTTTTAGTCTTGATTTCCGGACTTTCGCTCTGGGTTTGGTACGGAATCTTGAAAAACGAATTACCGATTATTTTATCCAATGGATTTTCAGTCTTGGTCAATTTAACCTTATTGATTTGCTGCTTTATCTTCAAAAAGAAGAATTAGATTTCATAGATTTCAGAATCTGTGAATACAAAGTAAGTTCCTTTTTTAGGAATATTTTTCGTGTCCAATCCTGTAAATTCACTGAAAGCCGGCAACAATAATTGCTTGGAAGTCTGAGCAAAACAAGGCAGTTTTATCCGTTTCACAGGCGAATTGATGACAAAGCCAGGATGAATGTGTCCTGTAATCTGAAACTTAGAATTCGAACGGTCAAAGTCGTGAACAAAAGCGATATCATCGATTTCTAAAGAAGCACTTCTAGAATCTAAACATAATTTCTTTTCTAAAGTTTTGGAAATTTTATCGTGATTTCCTTCCACCAAACAGAACTTGATATCTGGATATTGATTTTGCCAAGCACAAAATTCATCCACATCAGAATTATTTCCTGCGTGCAATAAATCGCCCACGATAATGAATTTTTCGGGCTGAAAATTTTCAATTAAAATAGATAACCGTTCCAAATCATTTTTCATAATATGATTTGCCAAAGCAATTCCGTTTTTCCTGAAATGGGCTGTTTTACCGATGTGTAAATCAGAGAAAATCAAGGCTTTTTCCTTTTCCCAAAATAATGCACGTTGGTTGGTGAGCGTGAAAATTTCATTGTGTATCGTAATGTCTTTGGTTGCTATATTCATAATAAGGTTGGAAGATGGAAGTTTTTATTCGTCCTTAATATTTCTTCCGGATTGCTTAATTAATTTCTGAATTCTCGCATCCAGATTTTCACTCGTCAAAGTCTGTCTCAAACTGTCAACTTTAATAGGAAAACTTAAAGGCGTAAATTTATCTGAAAATTTTAAAATAAACTTCGATTTTTCAATTCTTTTAAAAGCTTCAACTAATCTTTGCTCCTGCAATTGCATATTAAAAACCTCCGTGTAAGCCTGTCTTACAAGAAAATGATTTGGATCGTAATCTTCCAACACTTTAAAAATCAATCCGGCAGAACTTTGAAGTGATTTATTAGAACGTTGCTGTCCCGGAAAATTCTGTACCACCATTCCTGAAATTACTGCAATATCTCTGAATTTACGTCTCGCCATTTCTGCCGAATTAATACTCGAAATCACATCGACCATCAGATTATCTCTGGTCAGAATTTTAGCTAAATTATCTTCATTCAGCGGAATTTCTTTATCACTAAAAAGTTCAAAACCATAGTCATTCATCGCCATTGAAAAAGAAATCGGAGCAAGTTTTGAAATTCGGTAAGCAATTAATGCAGCCATTACTTCGTGCACCAAACGTCCTTCAAATGGATACATAAATAAGTGATAGCCTTCACGGTTTTTAATTAATTCAACTAAAAATTCATCCTCTCTCGGAATGTGAGAGCGCTTCTCCTGATTGGCTAAAAGCGGATGCAGAAACTTCAATTCTTTCTCAGAAGCCTTTGGGTTAAGTGCTCCGGACAGTTTCTCTCTTAAAAAATGCCCTAAATTTGAACTCAAAGGCAATCTTCCACCCAAATAACTCGGAGCCTGAGCTTTACCTTTTGAAGCCCTCACGAAAACCGTCATATCCTTAATCATTGCCACTTCCAGAACCCGACCAGCCAAAATAAATTTTTCTTCTTTTTTCAGCCTCGAAATAAAATATTCCTCCACCATTCCAATGTAACCGCCGGAAATAAATTTCACTTTCAGCATTGCATCGCTTACGATTGCGCCCATATTCATCCGGTGCAACACCGCGATTTTTCGGGAAGTGACTTTGTGCAGTCCATCTTCCATCACGACGACTTTATGATATTCTTCATAGCTTTTCAATGCACTTCCGCCAATCGTGAGAAAATCAATCACCCCTTTCCATTCTTCATCTCTGATTTCCTGAAATGTGTAGACTTTTTTAATTCTTTCATAAACTTCAGCAGGGAAAAATCCGTCGCCAACCGCCAAAGTCATTAAGAATTGAACCAAAACATCAAAACATAAAACCAAAGGTTCACGAGGCTCAATGACTTTCTGTTTTACAGCTTCCTTCAACGCTGCAACTTCAATTAATTCCAAAGAATGCGTCGGAACACAGAAGATTTTTGAAGTTTCAAAAGGGGAGTGGCCGCTTCGTCCCGCACGTTGCAAAAATCTCGCAACACCTTTGGCAGAGCCGATTTGAATGACTGTGTCAACAGGTTTAAAATCAATTCCCAAGTCCAAAGATGATGTGGAAACAACCGCTTTCAGTTTTCCCGAACTTAAATTTTCCTCAATCCAGATTCTCAGATGCGCATCAATCGAACTGTGGTGAATAGCGATTTGTCCGGCAAAATCTGGGTAGGCGTTGAGCAAAAGCTGATACCACATTTCGCTCTGACTTCGGGTATTTGTAAAAACAATTGTCGATTTAGATTCCAGAATAATCGGAACGACTTTATCGGCTAATTTCTGTCCGAGATGCCCTGCCCACGGCAACAGTTCAACTTCATCAGGAAAAACAGATAGAATTTCGATTTTCTTCTGTTCTTTAGCTGTGATTTTCGTCTTTTTAATATCAAAAGGAATCAAAACATCCATCGCTTCCTCCAAATTTCCGATGGTCGCTGTAATTCCCCATATCTTTACTTTTGGAACATAATGTACGAGCTGCGAAATGCCCAATTCAAGCATCACACCACGTTTTGAGCCTAATAATTCGTGCCACTCATCCACCGCCACGCAATGCATATCCGTAAAAAACCGCTGATGATTTTTCTGTCCTAAAAGCAGGTGCAGACTTTCGGGCGTCACTACCAAAATTTCAGGCATATTTTTTACCTGCTGCTGACGGACTTTTGGGTCGGTATCGCCGTTTCTGACGCCAACTGTCCAATCCAATCCAATCTCGTCAATCGCTTCCTGCATTGCTTTTGCGATATCTTTTGCGAGTGAACGAAGTGGCGTAATCCAAATCATTTTCAGTCCATTTTTATACTTGTCAGGATAAGTCAGGAAATCTGAAATCAAAGCTAAAAATACCGAAAAAGTTTTCCCAAAACCCGTGGGAGCCACAACCATTCCACTGTAGCCATTCCCGAATTTCTGCCAAGTATCCACTTGAAATTTGAATGGAGAATTGCCTTTTTCCATCATCCAATTCTGAATGATTTTAAAGCCTTCGGTATTTTCGTAGTTGCTCATTTTTTTTACCACATAATATTTTTACCACAAAAGTCACAAAAGATGAGTTTTATGTATGACTTTCTTAAAGTTCAAAAAAGGTAAGTCTCCATTTTTTTACCAAATAATATTCTTACCAAAAAAGTTATAAAAGAAAGGCTTTAATTATAATTTTTTATAGTTCATTAAAGGAGATACTTATTTCCACTTCATATTTTTTACCACAAAAGTCACAAAAGAAAAGCTTTAATTAATACTTTTAAAAGTTCAAAAAAGCCCTTTGTATAAGCTTTTTTGAACTTCTGATTTTCATTAATCAAAACAATTACAAAAACTTTTGTGACTTTTGTGGTTGATATTTTTTACTGTATCAATTTCTTAATCTCTTCAATATCATCAATTTCATCCACTTTTTTATCTTTTCGCCATCTTAAAATTCTTGGGAAACGCAATGCAACACCGCTTTTGTGACGGTTGCTGAAACCAATTCCTTCAAAGGCAATTTCGAAAACCAATTCAGGTTTCACGGTTCGAACAGGTCCAAATTTTTCAATCGCATTTTTATTCACAAACTTGCTGACTTCCATTATTTCTTTGTCGGTCAATCCTGAATAGGCTTTGGCAATGGTTACCAGTTTATCGCCACTTTTCACAGCAAAACTGTAATCGGTATAGTAGGCACTTCGTCGGCCGCTTCCTTTCTGAGCGTAAATCAAAACCGCATCAATCGTCAGCGGACTGATTTTCCATTTCCACCAATCGCCTTTTTTTCTTCCGGAATGATAATGGGAATTTTTCTGTTTCAGCATCAGACCTTCGCTGTTAATTTCCCTTGAATTTTCTCTGATTAAATCCAATCTGCTCCAATCATCAAAATCAATCGCCTGAGAAATTTTAATTTTTTCAGGCGCTTCATTCAGCAGTAATTCTTCCAACATTGCTCTTCTTGCAGAGATTGGTTTTTCCCTTAAATCGGTTCCTTCAAGCTCTAAAATATCGTAAGCAAAAACTTCAATTGGAATTTCTGCAAGCATTTTTTTGGTTAAAGTTTTACGGTTTAATCGTTTCTGTAATTCATTAAAATTTAAAACGTTACCTTCCTTTACCGCAAGTATTTCTCCATCAATAACGAAATTTCCTTTCATATTCTGAACCACTTCTGCAATTTCAGGAAACTGTTCTGTCACCAATTCTTCTCCACGCGACCAGATGAAAACTTCATCGTTTCTTCTGATAATTTGTCCACGAATTCCGTCCCACTTGTATTCAATCAGCCATTCATCGGGATTACCGAGTTCTTCCAAATCTTTTTCCAAAGGATAAGCCAGACAAAAAGGGTAGGGTTTTGAATTGTCGGGATTGATATTTTCAGCCGAAATCAGTTCCTGAAACGAGACTTCATCCGGTTGCCATTTTCCCATCAGACTGTGCATCAGCGTGCTCGCTTCCTGTCCGGAAAATTTAGTCAGAGAATTAATTAAAGTCTTAGATGATACCCCAATTCTGAAACTTCCGCCCAGTAATTTATTGAAAATCAACCGTTCTGTATAATCCAAACCATTCCAAGAGTTGAGAACAAATTCTTTTTTCTCGGCTTCGGTTTTTGTTTTTAAACCAATAATTTCCGTCATCCATTCAGACAAAGTTTTTTCGATTTTTTCCGTTGGTGGCGGGAGAATCAAAGAAATCGTCTCGCCCAAATCTCCAACCGAAGAATAACTTTCCTGAAACAGCCAAAAAGGCAATTGGATAATCTCCAACGCCCATTCTTTCATATAATTAGTGTTGATATTTCGCTTTGGTCTCTTACCCGTAAACAAGGCGATAAACCACAATTTATCGTCATCCGGTGCACGCTCAAGATAATCGATGATGGCATCGATTTTAGCATTGGTTTTATTGGTGCTCTCGAGGGCGTTGATGAGTTCTGCGAAATTTTTCATCGGACTGATTTTCGGATTGAAAACTGGAATTTAGTTTCAAGAAAGGCTCAGATTATAAAATCCAAGCCTTAATATTTTACTTAAAAAATTGTGGCAATTGACCACAAAATAATTTTAGTGGGTAGCGTTTTGAACGTCTGTTTTCACTTCTTCAGCTTTGTTTTTGAATTGGTCAGCTGTTTCAGTCGCTCTATCTTTCAGCTGGTCTGCTGTTTGATTTGCTTTGTCCTTCAGGTCATTTCCGAATTTCGTCAGATTTTCCTTTGCAGTGTTGAAGGTATCTTTCACCTTTTGTTGATCTTCCGGAGAAGATTTTTTGTATTTCCACCACGCCAAAGCGCCAACTCCTAACAATGCCAATAGGCCATTTGTTTTATTTCCCATTTTTGTAATTTTTTGTAGTTAATAAACTGATTTGTAAAGAGAGTAGAAAATTTTGTGCCAACAATCCAAGATTTGCATATTTTTTTGGGCGTGCCCCTCTCCAGCGCTAAGGCCAATGCTCGGGTCGGGCTGTCCATTACAATCTTTTTATTTTTTAGAACTTTGGTTTTCCAAATATAATTTTCAACAAAAAAAATAAAAAGGATTTCCACTACCATCCCTCACGCGCTTCGCAAAGTACAACTTTTTGTCATCCAATTATCGTTTCAAATCCGTTAGAAGCTGAGCCAATTTCTGAGTCAATTCTTTCCGACTGAATTCATTAATATTCGCAGAATTCTCTATCGATTTTCCAGATTTCCAATCGTTATAAAGTGACAAAATAAAATCAGAGATTTCCCCACTTTCCGAATAATCGAAATGTTTACCGGCTTTCGTTTTATCAAGTATGGTTTCCACATCCGCATCTTTCGGACCGAATGAAATAATCTGTTTTCCTGTCGCCAGATATTCAAACAATTTTCCTGGAATAATGCCATTCGAACTTTCATTGGGAAAATTAGTAATCAATAGCAAATCAGAATTTTCCATTTCTTTCACAGATTCGTCGTGCGCCAAATAACCAAGATTCTTGATATTATTTTTAAGAACAGAATTTTCAATATTATTCAAAATTTTATCATCAATTCGTCCGACAAATTTCAATTCAAAATCATTAGCAAAATCTGGTTGTTTTTCGCAAAGTTCCTTCAACGATTTCCAAAGATTTTCGGGATTTCTCAATTGTTCCAAAATGCCAACATAACTTAATGTGAATTTTGCAGAATCGTGGATTTGTAAAATCGAATTCTCAATATCATTTTTTACAATTTTACGATTTAACGATTCAACATTTTCATCAAACCCATTCGTCACACAAAAAGCATTCGCTCCATTTTTCCTGAAATTTTCTGCATCCGTGTAACTTGTTGCCAAAGTCAAATCGGCATTTTCGAAAACAGATTTTTCAAGCTGTCTGTGTTTTTTGTCAGAGCTTGAGGTGAGTTTTAAATGTTTGTAATAAGAAATTTCTGTCCACGGATCGCGGAAGTCGGCAATCCATTTTAGATTAGGTAATTCCTTTTTCAGTCCAAGTCCAATCAGATGCAAACTGTGAGGCGGACCAGTTGTGACAATTGTATTAATCTGATTTTCAGTTAAATATTTTTTTAAAAATTTAATCGAAGGTTTTATCCAAAATTTCCTTGCATCCGGAATGAAAAAATTTCCTCTGATGAAAATTGAAAGTTTAGAAATAAAAGATTGATTCTTACCAACATCAAACTGTCCACCTTTAAATTTCTTATTGCTCTTACTGAATTTCTCAGCAATCTGATAAGGTTCCCAAATATTGGTTTTCACGATTTTCAGATTTTTTGGAACTTCTTTTGTCAAAGTCTCATCCACCAAAGGATAACTCGGATTTTCCGGCGTGTAAATAATTGGTTCCCAACCAAATTCCGGCAAATATTTTGCAAACTTCAACCAACGTTGTACGCCAGGTCCGCCAGCTGGAGGCCAATAATATGTGACGATTAAAACTTTTTTAGAATTTTCCATTTAAGAATTTCGGCTTCATCAAACTATTCAGTAAATTTATCTGTTTTTTCGAAAGGTCTAAAATAGGACTTTTACAATTCGCTTCAAAACCAAAATCAACAAAAACATTAATTTCTATTTTCCAGACCAATGAACTATTTCTCTGACCAAAAATTCACAAAAATCAAAATTGAAAAAGCGGATTATGAAAACTGTATTTTCACCGAGTGCAACTTTGCCGGTCAAGATTTATCAGATTTCAAATTCTCTGATTGTGATTTCAAAGATTGTGATTTAAGCAATGCAAAAATCCATCGAACTGCTTTCCGAGAAGTGGTTTTCAAAAATTGTAAAATGATTGGGCTTAATTTTGACGAGGCGCATTCCTTCAATATATCTTTCAAATTTGAGGATTGTCTGCTCAATCATTCTTCGTTTTATCAATTGGATATCAGAAAAACAACGTTTAAAAATTGCAGTTTGAAAGAAGCTGATTTTGCAGAAGCGAATCTTTCAAATTCATTTTTTGATCAATCGGATTTGACAAATGCTGTTTTTGATCGAACGATTTTAGACAATGCAAATCTCAAAAATGCCATCAATTTTTCCATCGATCCGAATAAAAATCAACTCAAAAAAACCAAATTTGCAAAAGATAATCTCGCCGGATTATTGGAGCAATTGCCAATCATTATTGATTAGTATCTAACTTTGTCAAAGTTCCAAATCTTTGACAAAGTTTTTCATCATTTTTCAAATTTGGGATTTAAATTATACTATTAAGACAATGAAAAAAATACTATACACAAGTTTCCTTTTATCCATAACGGTTTCTGCACAATATACAGACATTAACATCATAAAAGAAGTCAAAGTAAAGAACAAGGGCGTCGTGGTTTCTGCACACCCGTTGGCGAGTGAAGCCGGTGCAAAAATCCTAAGACAAGGCGGAAATGCGTTTGATGCAGTGATTGCGACACAGTTGGCTTTGGCGGTTGTCTATCCTCAAGCCGGAAATATCGGAGGTGGTGGATTTCTGGTGGCGACGACTGCGGAAGGGAAAAAAATCGCTTTAGATTATCGGGAAACTGCGCCTTCCAAAGCTTCTTTCGATATGTATTGGGACAAAGAAGGCAATGCAAACGTAGATCTTTCTCAAAACGGACGATTGGCGGTTGGCGTTCCGGGAAGTATTTCGGGGATTTTCGAAACTATGAAATATGCAAAATTGCCTTTCTCAAAATTAATAGAACCAGCGATTGATTTGGCTGATAAAGGTTTTGCGATTACAGAGCAAGAAGCCGGATTGTTGAATTCCCACAAAGCAGATTTCCTCAAAAATAACAAGAACAAAACGGTTTTTGTGAAAGATGCAGATTGGAAAATTGGAGATTTGTTGATTCAGAAAGAATTGGCGGAGACTTTAAAACGGATTCAGAAAGGTGGTGAGAAGGAATTTTATCAAGGAAAAACAGCAGATTTGATTCTTGCTGAAATGAAACTTGGAAACGGAATTGTACAATCTCAAGATCTTAAAAATTACAAAACGAAAGAAAGAAAACCACTTGTTTTCGACTACAAAGGTCATCAGATTGTCTCGATGCCTTTCCCTTCCAGTGGTGGCGTTTTGTTGGCGCAAATGCTGAAAATGTCTGCTTATGAAGACCTTTCAAAATATCAGCAAAATTCGACTGAGGCGGTTCAGATTATGGTTGAAGCAGAGAGAAGAGCCTTTGCCGATAGAGCAGAATATATGGGCGACCCAGATTTTATTCAAGACAAAACTGCAATGCTAACCTCCGATGAATATTTGAAAACCCGTTGGAAATCTTACAACCCAAAATTGGCGACGCCAAGCAAAGACGTTGGGAATATCATTAATCCAAATCAAAAGGAAAGTACCGAAACAACGCAGGTTTCTATTTTTGATAAGTTCGGAAATGCGGTTTCTGTGACCACAACTTTGAATGGACTCTACGGAAGCAAAACTGTAGTTTCCGGCGCTGGATTTTTCTTGAATAACGAAATGGACGATTTTTCAATCAAACCTGGCGTTCCCAATATGTTCGGCGCAGTTGGCGGAGAAGCGAACAAAATTGAGCCAGGAAAAAGAATGCTTTCTTCTATGACGCCGACTTTGGTTTTGAAAGATAACAAAGTGAAAATCGTAGTTGGAACGCCTGGTGGAACTACAATTCCAACGTCAGTTTTTCAAGCAATTGTTGGCGCGATTGATTTTAAGCAAAATACGAATTTCTCTGTCAACGCTCCGAAATTCCACCACCAATGGTTGCCTGAAACGATTAAAGTTGAAAATAATTTTCCTGAGACAACCATCAAAGCTTTGGAAAAAATGAATTACAAATTTGAAAGAGTCAAACAAATCGGAAGAACAGAAATGATTTTGATTGATGATAATAAAACCGTTCACGCCGTTGCAGATGGGCGAGGAGATGATTCTGTGGGAGTGGAGTAAGTTTTTTTTTATTAGAAGTAATTATGAAGTCAAAATTCTCAATTTTATTTCTGATTCTAATTTTACTTTTCTCTTGCTCTAAAGATGAAATTCAATATATAGAACTTACAAGTGGACGTGAAATGGATCGTCGCAAAGAAAGATTTGGGGTTAAAATTAAGTCAGATAACTACATTTATTTTTGTAAAGAGATAATGGATGTTAATCCGGATAACTATGATTATCATAGCGGAAAGTATAGTTACTATAAATCAATTTCAAAAGTTGATTTTATGGAATATCAAGCTTTAGTGTTCAATAATTTTTCAAGAGATAAGGTAGAAGTATTTAATCCTATTCCAGATGAAACGGCATTTCAAATAAAATTTCAATTCACAAATGCTCAGGAAAAATTGACTTTCTATCCCGAGTATTTGAATGAAAAACAAATTTTTATTTTTGAAATGCTGGAAAGATTAAAGTATAAGAAATTTAAACCGATAGATTCAATTGAATTTTCGAAAGATTTGTTGCAAGAGAAACTTCCAGAGCCACCAAAATTTTAAACAAAACAAAAGGCTTCCAAAATCTGGAAGCCTTTCATTATTATATCAAACTGAAAATTATCTCGCGATATTCACAGATCTTGTTTCTCTGATAACAGTTACTCTTACTTGTCCAGGGTAAGTCAATTCGTTTTGAATCTTCTCAGAGATGTCGTAAGATAGTTGGTGTGCATTTTCGTCATTCACTTTTCCGCTTTCTACCATTACTCTAAGTTCTCTACCAGCTTGGATTGCGTAAGCGCTGGAAACGCCGTCAAAACTCAAAGCGGCTGCTTCCAAATCTTTCAATCTTTGGATGTAAGATTCCAAAACTTGTCTTCTTGCACCTGGTCTTGCACCTGAGATTGCATCGGCAACCTGGATGATTGGAGATAGGAGAGATGTCATTTCGATCTCGTCGTGGTGAGCACCGATGGCATTGATTACTTCTGCATTTTCGCCATATTTTTCTGCCCATTGCATTCCAAGAAGTGCGTGTGGCAATTCTGATTCCTGCTCTGGAACTTTCCCGATATCGTGTAGTAAACCAGCACGTTTCGCTAATTTTACATTTAATCCTAATTCTGCGGCCATAGTTGCTGCGATGTTCGCAACTTCTCTTGAGTGTTGAAGAAGATTTTGACCGTAAGAAGAACGGAACTTCATTCTACCAACCACTTTTACCAATTCTGGGTGAAGACCGTGGATTCCAAGATCGATGATAGTTCTCTTACCAACTTCAATGATTTCTTCCTCAATTTGTTTTCTTGTTTTTTCAACCACTTCTTCAATTCTAGCTGGGTGGATTCTACCATCCGTCACCAATCTGTGAAGGGACAATCTTGCAATCTCTCTTCTCACAGGATCGAAACAAGAAAGAAGAATAGCTTCCGGCGTATCATCAACAATGATTTCTACTCCAGTTGCAGCTTCCAATGCACGGATATTTCTACCTTCACGTCCGATGATTCTACCTTTGATCTCGTCGGATTCGATATTAAATACAGACACCGAGTTTTCAACAGCTTGCTCTGTTCCGATTCTTTGGATGGTTTGGATAACGATTTTTCTGGCTTCGTTTTTCGCATTCAATTGCGCTTCTTCCATAATGCTTTGAACGTGTGCGGATGCTTTGGTTTTCGCTTCTGCTTTCAAAGATTCTACCAATTCTGTCTTAGCTTCTTCGGCAGAATAGTTGGATATTTTTTCCAACATTTCTACTTTTTGAGCCGTTGCAACTTCTAGATCTTGTTGTTTTTTCTGAACAACTTCTAGTTTTTTGTTGTAATCGCCAACTTGTCTTTCAAGGTCTTTTTCAAGTTTTCCGGCTTTGCTAAGCTCGTCGTTCAGTTTGTTTTCTTTGTCTTTGGTGCGTTTTTCAGCTTCCTGCATTTTTCTCTCGCGAGATTGTATGTCAGAATCGTGCTGAGATTTCAGTTCCAAAAACTTTTCTTTTGCCTGAAGGTGTTTTTCTTTTTTTACAGCTTCGGCTTGTACATTGGCTTTTTCTATAATGTTTTCGGCTGTTTTTTTAGCATCCTCTACCACAAACTGCGCTTTTGTATTCAGAGAACTTTTTCCGAAGATAAGTCCTGCAACTGCGCCTATGATAAGTGCAACAACACCGATAATAATGGTAATTGTGTCCATAAAATTTATATATATTGAGTTTTAAATTGTCTCTTTTGTTTTGTAAAAAAGTATAATGTACAATGTACGTTGACTTTCTTTATTTTAATCTTAATTCTTTATACATTTTACTTTGTACATCGTACATAAAAAAAACCTACAACAGTTCAGATATAGAGTAAACTCCATAAAAACACGATTTGAACTGATTTTCACTCTCTGTAATCTGCGCAAGGCAGCACGCCATCAAGTGAACTTTCGTCCGGTAATTTTTAATTGTTGAGTTTACTTCTTTGTGTTAGAACTATTGTAGGTAGCTTGTCAATTCAGAAAAATAATTATTTTTCCAATTGGTTCAGGAGTGCGTTGATTTTCACTACGCGCTCGTTTGTATTTTTAATATTTTTCTCATTGTTTAAAGAATATACTTCTGCATTGGTCCCGAGTTTCAAAACGCACATTGCGAGTGCATCTTGTTTGTCCCTCACATCGAAACTGGCTTCGAAGTCCTTAATCATACTTTCTACCTGCTTACCAACTTTCCTCAGAGTTTCTTCCTCGGCTGCTGGCACATTCAGTGGATAGTTTCTTCCGGCAATAGTTATAGTTATTCTTCTGAAATCCATAGTTATAAGCCGGTGTTTTGTAATTCAGAAACGCACATATCTATTTCTTTTACCAATCTGTTGATGTGATTTTTCATCAGGCGGTTGTGTTCTGCGTTTCCGGATATTGCTGAATAAAGTTTTAATTCTTTGTTTTCTTCTACTAAGATCTGGTTTCTGCGTTTCTCCTCCATATATTCCTCCTTCAACTTTTGTAGCTCCTCAGACGTTTCTGCGTGTTTCTCCGAAAGATTCTTAAACTTCTTATAAAGATTGAGAATCTTTTTTTCTAAAACAGAAAAGTTGTTTTCTAATTCGCTTAACATGACCAGAATTAAATTCTAACTTTTACAAAAATAGGAAAAATTAATGATGATTTAACACGATATTTCTGTTTTGTGAAATCGAAATTGCTTCTGTTTGATTTTTAATGATTTAACTTGAAGTAAGTCATCAAAATGATTAAGAATGAAAGCTTTGAGATTGAATTAATTTGAAATTTAAGCAAAAAAAAGAGCTTCGTAAAAAGCTCAATTTATATTTTATTCAAATTTCAGAACCAGCATAAAGGCTCTGGATTGCATTGTCGAAATTGCTGGTGTCCAATAGGGTGGCGTGGTGGCATTATCAGAAACCAATTCATTGTTTGTGAAGAAAGTTCCACGGATGGCTGGTGTCAGTTTAAATCTGCTGAAGTAAAGCTGAATCCCAATTTCTGCACTCCATCCGAAGTTGTGAGTTGTCGTTCGGAAAACATTTTGCAAATTGTCGTCTCCCGAGGTTTGGTTGGATTGTAGATTCACCAAATAATTAATCCCAGCCGCCGCGTAAGGACGAGAATTGTACCAACGATCACCGTGAACTTCCAGCAAAACCGGAATATCAATGTAAGTAGATTTTACGACTTTTTTTGTGTAAGTGTCATTCAGTTCTGTGATGACTTCCGAATTAGTTCCATCCGGCAAAGGGATTCCGCCAGGGAAGAGGTCATTGATATGATTAAATGTATTGAACGTCAAATCTCTTTGTACAAAGTGCAAACCTGGCTCAATTCTCAGATCAAGAAACTCATTCAGTCTCATTTTTCCAATCAATCCAGCTCCGAAACTGTACGTTGATTTGGATTCTACCAAACTCTGGTTGCCATCCATCCCAAAAGTTGGGTTCAAAACCATTTTGTAATCGAAATTGTTGGCGGCAAGATAAAATCCGTAACTGAATTTCTTCAAATCAAAGTCTTCCAAATTGTCCATTCTGTCTTTGGTTCGGAACAAATTGTTGAAAGTCTGAGCCTGTAGATTACTGCTCAGAAGTACTGCAAATGATAAAATCTTGATAAGTCGCTGCTTCATCCTATTTCGTAGCTTTATAAATGGTGGCTATTCCTAAACTAAGTTTTGTGTATTCTACTTTTTTGAAACCTGTCTTCAGAAGAATGTTTTTCATCTTTTCTCCAAAAGGAAACGCGTTTACAGAATCCGGAAGATACGTGTAAGCACGGTTGTCTTTGGAAACCAGACGCCCAATTGCAGGCAAAATGTTCTTAAAATAAAACATATAAAATGGTCCCAAAAATCCTTCTACTTTGGAGAATTCTAAGATATAAATACTTTTGTTCTCCTTCACAACTCTTCTTAATTCTGATAATCCTTTTTCCAGATTTTCAAAATTACGCACTCCAAATGCAACGGTTACGCCATCAAATTTATTGTCCTCAAACGGAAGTTGTTCCGCATCGCCTTTTTGCATAGAGATTTTCCCGTCCAGATTTTGCTTTCTGATTTTCTCGATTCCAACGTTCAACATTTGTTGAGAAAGGTCCAATCCTACAACGTCTGCGCCTGTTCCTTTTTGTACGGTAATTGCCAAATCTCCGGTTCCAGTTGCAACATCCAACACCAATTCTGGTTTGTCTTTAGAAAGCATCTTAACCAATTTGTTTCTCCAAAGCACATCAATTTTCATTGACAGAACGTGATTCAAAAGATCATATTTTGGCGCAATATTGTCAAACATATCTTCTACTTGACTTTTTTTGCTGTACTCGGAGTTGTATGGTGTTACGTTGTTGTGTTCCATTTTTTATGAATGATAGTTGATAAATGATTTTTGATAATTAATTTCAAAATCATTTAAAATTGTAGTAATTTTTGTAATAATTGATGAAATCCTGCTTTCTGAAGATTTTGGTTCGGCTTTCTACCTTTGCCACGTTTTTTACGATTTTGTCATAATCCTCGTCCAAATTGTAGTAGAAATCTTCTGTGTAGAGTTTGTTGGTTTTCTTCACATCGCCCAGATATTGCTTTTTATCAATTTCAATTCCCGCTTTTGCAGCCATCAGAGAATCTCTGTTCAAACCATAACCGTAATATTGGTTGTTGACGTAATAATCTTTATTTGTGATGTTTAGCAATCCTCGAGCTTTGTTTACAGTGAACGCAGAATCGTAAAGCATTGTTTTGTTTTGGTCAAAAACCTTGATGTTGTTTTTACCTTTTTGCAAATCTACTTTAAGAAATTGTCCTGCAGAAAGTATCTTTTCCTCACCATTGTTGAGCTTAAAATAATAAGTTTCCGGCGTCGGATTATCCACCAAATAGTAGTTGGGTTTTGACAGAAACACGAAGTAAATCGCAAACGCAATTCCCATTGTCAAAAGAGAAATAATCAAACCTTTAATAGATGGACTCAGATTTTTCATAAATAGATTCATTGTTTTTCGAGTCTGGAATTGTAATTATTAAACGACAGTTTCTGGACTTAGAAAATCAAATTAAAGGTGCGAATTTACGGATTTTTTTCCGAGCGTTGATTTTTATAATTCTGATATTAATCAAGACTTTGATTCCTGAAAAACAAAACCTCGCAATCTCTCAATTTTTCTGTTTTTTCTGGACGGAAATCGAAAGTTGGCGCTTTGGTTCCATTTTCAAGATTCAGATTTGGATTTTTGAAGATCAAAGCTTCGTCCCAAAGATTTTGGTCGATGAATTGTTGCAAAGTAAATCTTCCACCTTCGATAATCACAGACTGGATTTGCAATTCATACAACTTTTCTAAGATTTGATTTAATGAATTTTTTTTTTCTATTTTAATGAATTTCAGGTGTTTATCTTCAATGTTTTTAATTGAATTGAAGATAATCGTTTCCGCGTCATTATTATAAATATTAAAATTCTCAGGAACATCAAGATTAAAATCAATCAAAATTCGAATAGGATTTCGACCTTCGATTTCTCTCACCGTCAAGCTTGGATTGTCGTGAAGTGCGGTGTTTTTCCCAACGAGAATTGCGTGTTCTTCACTTCTCATCTGATGAACAAACTGCTTGGAAAGTGAATTGCTAATTTGCGTCGGTTTGAAATCTTTGTCCATAAATCCATCCGAAGATTGCGCCCATTTCAAAATGATGAACGGTCGTTTCTTCTCGTGGTAAGTGAAAAATCGTTTGTTAAGTTCTCTGCATTCATTTTCTAAAACGCTGGAAACAACTTCAATTCCTGCATCGGTAATGATTTTTTTGCCTTTTCCATTCACTTTGTCGTGGCTGTCCATTGCGCCAATCACGACTTTTTTGAAACCAAGTTCCACAATCTTCAAAGCACAAGGTGGCGTTTTCCCAAAATGCGCACAAGGTTCCAAAGAAACATAAATTGTAGATTCCGTAATCAGATGTTTGTCTTCATATTTTACGGAATTTATGGCATTTATTTCTGCGTGCGGTTCGCCAGCCTTTTTATGAAAACCCTCACCAATAATTCTGTCATTATGAACAATCACAGAACCTACCAAGGGATTTGGATAGGTCTTTCCCAGAGCTTTTCCTGCTAATTCTATGCAACGTTTGATGTAATATTCTTGATTCAAAAAATTAAATGATTAAAAAATTAGATTAATAAAAAAATCTGACAACTATCAACTAAAAACCGTCAACCAATTACTTCTTCGCTTCAACTGCAGTTGGTTTGTAAGTTATGGGCGGAATTGCCATTGTAATGATGGCTTCCATCAATCGGCTTCTTTCTTTTGATAACGATTTTGATGCGTATTTCAAATCGCCGACAAGTCTTTTAGAATATGAGAAAATAAGGAAAGATTTTTTGCCTCCAGCGTCAAAATTTTTGAATCGGTCAATGTTATATTCAGCGTAAGATTCGCCTTCTTTTGGAACTACGGTCACGAGATAATCTACGACAATCTCTTTTCCATCGGGACTTTCGGTCACATTGACGAAAGAATATTTGTCCTGCGTTCTTTCTTTTCGTTTTTCAACATATTCCACTTTTTGTTTTACAGCAGTTTCAATGTCGATTTCTTTGTCGAAGTAAGAAAGATTGATGAGTTCCTTATAATTATTAAAATCATCATCGCGCAAAATGTATTGCTGTTGCGCCCAAGTTGCAGAATTTTGTTTGCTCCAAGTCAAAATGTATTCATTTTCATAAAAATTTAAAGGACCAGGAATATTGAGTCTGTCAATCACTTCAACAGGCGCAGAAACAGGAGTTTCTTCAACTTTTGTTTCTTGTGAATGAAAAACCGATGTGAATGTAAAAAGACTTAGAGCAGAAAGTAGAATTTTATTTTTCATAAATTATTTTTTTTGATGTCTTGGATCTTATGTCTTGTTTCTTTAATCTAATTTCAATTCTTCAGGGATCTCACAAACCGGAATTGGATTCATCTTATGTTGCGTCGCTCTGTTGAATCTCAAATAGATGCTCATCACTTCTTTTTCTCGTCCCTCGAAATCAGCTTCAGTTTTTCCAACTTTCTGCTGTTCCATTGCCCATTCCAATTCTGGATAAGTCGCACCAATTTGATCTTCATCCGTTCTTTCCACTTCCCAAAGTCCATCTGTAGGTTTAGCTTTTTGAATGCTTTCAAGAACGCCTAATTCTTTGGCGATTTCATAAATTTGAGTTTTGTAAAGGTCAGCGATAGGAGAGATGTCCACACCTCCGTCGCCATATTTTGTAAAAAATCCAACGCCAAAATCCTCCACTTTGTTTCCAGTTCCAGTCACAAGAAATCCATTGATTTGACCATAATAATAAAGTGTCACCATTCTCAATCTCGATCTTGTGTTCGCTTCTGCCAGATTTTTGCTCGGCGAATCATCTTTATAACCTTCTGTTGTTTTTTCGAAACTTTCAAAAGTTGGTGTCAAATCAACACGGAAACCTTCTACGTTTGGGAAATTAGCTTTCAGAAAATCTATATGACCTTGAGCTCTGTCCACCTGATCAGCTTTTTGACGGATTGGCATTTCCAAAACCAAAACCGGCAATCCCGTTTTCGCCACCAAAACAGAAACCACTGCAGAATCGATTCCACCTGAAACACCGACTACGAAACCTTTTGAGTTCGCTTTGGTCGCATAATCTTTGAGCCAGTTAACGATATGATCTATTACTTTTTTTGTCTGCATATTTTTTAAATATTTTTTAGCCTTGTCAAGGTTTCAAACCTTGACAAGGCTGTTTTAACTATTATTTTTTTTCTAATTCGTACCAATAGCAATTGTCGCCATTATCAACAAAAACACCTTTGTTTTCAAAACCTAATTTTGTGAGAATGTGATTGGAAGATTGATGCTCGACATCGGCGTAAGCGTAGATTTTATCAGCATTGAGTTGATTAAATCCTAAATCCAATGAAGCTTTTGCTGACTCTGTTGCGTAACCTTTTCCCCAGAATTCGGGAAGAAATCTATAACCCAATTCATAAACATTTTTGAAGCCATTCACTTCATCTGTCAGAAGTTTGATGCCACTCCAACCGATGAATTTGTTGGTTTCTCTTTCGATGACAGCCAATCTTCCGGTTCCGTTTTTTTCGTATTGATTCAGAAGACTTTCAATCAGTTTTAAACTTTGTTCCTTATTTGTAAAAGGTTGGACTCCTACATATTTCATAACCTCAGGATTGCTGTCCAATAAGAACAAATCATCCATATCGTCTAGCGTTATTTTTCTTAAAATTAATCTTTCCGTAATTATTGGTAGCTTCATCTATTAAATTGTATTTTTGCTTTTCGAAAATCTTAATGTAAAAATAATGAAGTTTTTCCGATATATCTCTTTTTCGGCGATAATTGTTTTCAGTTTATCGGCTTGCAAAAAGGAAAACGAAAATAGATGGGAAGTTGAAATCAAGAATCCTGTCAAAAAAGTAAATGTGACGGACATCTCTGGCGAATTCTACAATTCATCGGTGAGTTTGGAAGATTTCAAGAAGAAATATCCGTGGTTTCAAGGTTCTGTTCCAGATTCGGAATATGGTGACCGACGAAAAGATACGATGGAAGTTCGCATTTATAAAGAAGCAATTTCCAAGATTGATAAATCCAAACTCGACAAAGATTTGGTGAATCTTTTTTCACATATCAAAAATTATTTTCCGAAGTTCGTTCCGCCTCATATTTACTTATATTCATCGGTTGTTGATCCTCAAAATGTGACAGATCCTATTTTCTTGAGAGAAGATGAAAATATGCTTTTCGTAGATATTACGGGATTCTTGGGCGATAAAAATAAAAATTACAACGGTCTCGAATTGTATTTTCAAAAATCAATGAATCCGGAAAATTTGGTTCCTAAGATTTCTATGTTTTTTGCGTCCAGATTGGTTCCTGCGCCAATGGATCAGCAAAAGTTTTTGGATCAAATGGTTTATCAAGGTAAAATTCAAATTCTTCAAGATGCCTTTTTGCCGAATGGTCCAGAGCATTTGAAAATGAATTATTCTAAGGAGCAATACGATTGGGCAATTGCGAATGAAGCCAATATCTGGAATTATTTTGTAGAAAACGATTTGCTTTTTAGTGCAGATCCAAATCTATCCGAACGATTCATCACGCCTGGGCCTTTCTCAAAATTCTACACAGAAGTAGATCGTGAAAGTTCACCACAAATCGCCATCTGGACAGGTTGGCAAATTTGCAAACATTATCTGAATGCCCATCCAGAAGAAAAACTACCCGTATTTTTGAAAAGAAATGCAACAGAGATTTTCAACGGATCAGAGTATAGACCGAAATAATATAGAGTGATAAATTATGAGTTTCAAATTTCAGAATCTCAATTTCTAAATATTTAAATTTTTAAGAATAAAATCAATGAAAAAATCAAAAATAGTTATAGACGTAGAGCTGGACGATAACCACGTTCCTGAAAAAATGTTTTGGAAAGCTGAAGATGGTGGCATCAAAAGACAAGAAACCAAAGCGGCGATGATTTCCGTTTGGGACAGCAAAGCAATGGAAGCGCTTAGAATTGATCTATGGACCAAAGATATGCCTGTGGACGAAATGAAAAGATTCTTCCATCAAATCTTAGTTTCAATTGGACACACATACGAAAGAGCCACCAGCGAAGACGATGTGGCACAATGGTTGGCAGAAGTTGCTGAGGAATTTGCGGTGAAGTCAGCGATAAAAATGTAAATCGTAAAATAGCAAAACTGTAAAATTGTTTATAATAAATAAGTGATTTAACAAATCATCAAATCAACGATTTTACGAATTAACAAATCAACAATATGAAATTCAATACAAAAGTTATTCACGGAGGACAACAGCACGAGCCAGCAACTGGCGCAGTCAATGTTCCCGTATTTTTAACATCAACATTCGCACAAAAAAGTCCGGGACAATTGATCTCTGGCTACGAATATTCAAGAGGTGCAAACCCAACGAGACAAGCTTTGGAAGATTCTTTGGCAAGCATCGAAAATGGTGCGAGAGGTTTGGCTTTCGGTTCAGGTTTGGCCGCTATCGATTGTGTTTTGAAATTGCTAAATCCGGGTGATGAAGTCATTGCAGTAGATGATCTGTACGGCGGATCTTACAGAATGTTTACTAGATTATTCGAAAAATACCAACTGAAATTTACATTCATTGGATTCGATAATGTTGAGCAACTTGAAAATGTCATTACAGATAAAACGAAATTGATCTGGCTGGAAACGCCAACCAATCCATTAATGAAATTGGTGGACATCAAAATGGTGGCTGACACTATGAAAGGAAAAGATATTTTGGTAGCTGTAGATAATACATTTGCAACGCCTTACATTCAAAAACCTTTGGATCTGGGTGCTGATATTGTGATGCATTCTGCAACCAAATATTTGGGCGGACATTCTGATGTCATCGCTGGTGCTTTGATCGCGAAAGATGCGGAATTAGGAGAAAAACTACATTTCATCCAGTTTGCAAGTGGCGGAATTTTGGGTCCTCACGATTCTTATTTGGTTTTGAGAGGAATTAAAACTTTGGCGCTTAGAATGCAAAGACATTCAGACAACGGTTTCGAAGTGGCAAAATATCTGGAAACGCATTCTTTGGTTGATAAGATTTATTATCCAGGATTGTCGTCTCATCCACAATACGATTTGGCGACAAGACAAATGACCGAATTTGGTGGAATGGTTTCTTTCACGTTCAAATCTGGGAATAAAGAAGATGCAGTTAAATTCTTGGAAAATATCAAAGTTTTCACTTTGGCAGAATCTTTGGGTGGCGTAGAATCATTAGCAAACCTTCCAGCTTTGATGACGCACGCATCCATTCCACAAGAGAAAAGAGCGATTCTTGGAATCACTGATGACTTGGTAAGATTAAGCGTCGGAATCGAAGATGCAGAGGATTTGATTGCTGATTTGGAAAAAGCGTTTAACTCAATTAGCTAAATCGTAAAATTGTTGATTTGTAAAATCGTTTTGCAGTTTTATGATTAATTAATTTAACAATTTTACAGTTTTACAAATCAACATTTTAAACATAAAAATATGACTTTTCGAGATGCCACTTTAGAAGACCTTCCAAAAATCGTAGAGATCTACAATTCTACGGTGGCGTCGCGATTGGTTACCGCTGATCTGGAACCTGTTTCTGTCGAAAGCAAACTCGACTGGTTCAATGACCACAATTCTGAAACGCGTCCACTTTGGATGGTTCAGGATTCTCAAGGGAATACGATTGGTTGGGTAAGTTTTCAGGATTTCTACGGACGTCCGGCTTATCAGAAAACGGCTGAAATCAGTATTTATATTGATGAAAAATATCGCGACAAAGGTTTTGGAAGACAGATTTTGGAATTGTCAATCGACAAATGTCCAAGTTTGGGCATCGAAAATCTACTCGCATTCATTTTTGCACACAATTTGCCAAGTTTGACCTTGTTTGAAAAATTCGGGTTTGAATTGTGGGGAAATCTCAAAAATATCGCTGAATTGGACGGCGAAAAAAGAAGTTTAATTATTTTAGGAAAGACCATTAAAGATTAAAAATATCTATGGAAAGTTACACGTATTGTTTGTATTGGATTCTTTCCATTTTGGCGATTCTGTCGGTGTTTGTGCCTGTTATCAAAAACACATTTTGGATTTTCAGGATTTTCGATTATCCTCGTTTTCAGAAATTCGTCATTCTCATTATTCTTGCTTTTCTATGGAATTTCGCAGTTGAAAATCCGACGATTTACGATAAAATTCTTCTGATTACGGAAGTCGTAGTTGCACTTTATTTGTTTTATATCATCATTCCTTACACCAAATTTGGAAAGACAATGATCGATAAAACCGAACCAGATCCTGACGAGGAATTGTTGGATATTTTAGTTTGCAACGTATATCAGCACAATCGGAATTATCAAAAATTGGTTGATTTAATAAAAGAAAAAGATCCTTCAATTTTGTTTTTTCTGGAAACCGATGAAGAATGGAAAAAAGCCTTGGAAACAGTCACGAAAGATTATCAGTACAAAATTGAAGTTCCACTTGCCAACACGTATGGCTTATTGTTTTACAGTCATTTTCCGGTCAAGAATTACGAGGTCAATTATTTGATTGATGACGATATCCCGTCCATTGTTGCCGATGTGGAATATAATAACAACGTTGTCCGATTGTTCGGAATCCATCCAACGCCACCGGTTCCTCAGGAAAATCCGGAAAGTACGGAACGTGATGCGGAAATTCTGATGGTTGGCGAAAAAGCCGAAGAATACGGAAAGCCCGCCATCGTTTTTGGAGATTTGAACGACGTCGCTTGGTCGCAAACCACGAAGTTGTTTCTAAAATCCAGCGGAATGCTCGATCCACGACGCGGACGTGGAATGTTCAATACCTTTCACGCTAAATATTGGTTTTTGCGTTGGCCTCTGGATCATTTTTTTGTTAGTCCGCATTTTCGTTTGGTGGATATGAAAGTTCTGAAAACCGTTGACTCTGACCATTTTCCAATCTGGATTTCATTAGTCATTCGCAATGAAGACACGGAAGATCAATTGGATATTTCGCACGAGGAAGAGCAGGAAGTGGCGGAAAAAATAGAGGAAGGAATCGAAAAAGGTGATGCCAATTAATTTTTGTATCTTGAAAATTAAATTTAATAAAAATGAAAAAGATAATTTTTAGCCTCCTGTTTTCCCTTGGTTTCATCTTCGGTTCTGCGCAGATAAATATGCCAAAACCAATTGTCATTGTTCAAAATGTCGTGATGGGATCTTTAACTTTGAATAGTTTGGATCCCAATAAAATCGAAAGTATTCAAGTTTTTAAAACGCCTTCGTCCGAAACGGCAAATTTTGATGACTTGGTTAAAAATGGTTTAATTAATGTCAAGCTTAAGGAAGAAATGTCCATCGAAAGTTTGACAATTTCTGAAGCTAAAAAGAGATTCGAATTGCCTGCAAATGCCTTAGTTTTTCTTAATGACATCCAAGTTCACAACGAAACGATTCTGATTGCAGAAGATTTATTAAAAACTACGAGAGTCATTAATCCTGACAAAAAAGTAAATAATTTTACTGCGCCAGTTTTGAGTATTAAAGCAGACTAAACTTGTTTTTCCCTTTCTGAATCATTAGTTTTGTAGAAATCGATATTATTTCAAATATGTTTTTCAACAAAGCAAAAGTCCTGCTCAGTTCAGTTTTTTTAATTTCAATTTCATCCACATTTTCCGCACAAAACCGAATCAGCGATCACAACAATATCGGCTGGTACGCTTATAACGGAACTTTCAAGCTGGATTCAAAATTCTCCATTCACACAGAATATCAGTGGCGAAGAAATGATTACATCACGACTTGGCAACAAAGTCTTTTGCGTTTGGGAATCAATTATCAAGCGAATCCAAATTTACAATTGCGCGTTGGTTACGCTTGGGCCGAGACTTTTCCGTACGGTGAAATTCCGCTCAACGGAATGGGAAAAGATTTCACAGAACATCGGATTTACGAAATGGCAACTGTGACAGACAAAATCGGAAAGATAGATTTGTCGCACCGTTTTATGCTGGAACAGCGTTGGGTTGGGCGATATTCTAATGCCAGTCTGACTTCCGAAGACCAATATCCATTTATGAACCGAGCGCGATATATGATTCGTTTGCAAATGCCTTTGAAGGGAAATTCAATTACGGACAAAACCCCGTATATTGCAGTTTATGACGAATTGATGATTGGATTCGGTAAAAACGTTGGCGAAAATGTCTTTGACCAAAACAGAATCGGAATTTTGTTGGGATATAAATTCAACAATTTGGTTAGGGTAGAAGGTGGATATCTGAATCAGATTGTGCAATTTGGGAGGGAAATAGAAGGGAAGAATGTGTTCCAATATAACAATGGATTTATTGTAAGCGCCAATTTCAATTTTGATTTTTCTAAGAAAACAGTTGATTAATTTAACAACTAACCTAACAAAAGATATTGTCTTTCTTAAGTTTTGCAAAAATTCAAAAGGAAGTCAATTTTCTAAAAAAAATAAGAGTCTGTTTCAAATTTTATGCTTGAAATTTATATCTGCTTTTTCTGCTATGTTATTTAGTTTCTCGCTGATTTTAAAGATTTAGCAGATTTTAATTACGGAAAACAAATCTGCCTAATCAGCAAAATCTGCGAGCAAAATATTTTTAAATTAAATTTAAATACGCTCTAAGCTTTTATACTATTAGTAAGTTTTTGTTTTTAGATTTTCTTTTGTGACTTTTGTGGTTCAAAAATTCTTTAATTTCGCAAAATGAAAATAGCATTCCTCGGCCCCGAAGCTTCTTTTACGCAGTTGACCGCAACGCAGTTATTCCCAAATGACGAGTTGATTCCAAAATCAAACATTTTGGATTGCTTCTTGGCGGTTCAAAACAATGAAGTGGACAAAGCGGTTATTCCATTGGAAAACTCGATTGAAGGAACGGTTTCTATGACCTTGGATTACCTTTATCAAACACCAGAAATAAAAATCGAGGCTGAAGCTGTGATGCCAATTGCACATCATCTGATGATTCATCCGAGTCAGGAAAATCAAGATTCGATTGAGAAAATCTATTCTCATCCGCAGGCTTTAGCGCAGAGTTTTCATTCGCTCAATAAAAATTATCCCGAAGTTCCAAAACAGGAATTCGCTTCCACTGCCGCTGCTGCAAAACGGGTTTCCGAAAATCCAGAAAGAAAAATCGCCGCTGTTGCGAATAAATTTGCTGCCGAATTATACGGTTTGAAAATCCTTAATGAAAACATCCACGATGTCGAGGAGAATCACACCAGATTCATCATCATTTCTAAAACTGAGAATTATTACGAGAATCATCTTGAAAATATCGGCAAGAAAACCGCAATGCTCATCACTTTGCCACAAGATCACGCTGGAGGATTGCATCAGGTTTTATCGGTTTTTGCGTGGCGAAATATGAACCTTAGCAAAATCGAATCCCGAACTTTGAAAACCAAATTGGGAAATTACTTCTTCTTCGTAACCGTAGTTGGCGGTTGGGATGATGTGCTTTACATCAATTCCATGGACGAACTGAGAGCGATTGGTGCGGATGTGAAGTTTTTGGGGAATTATAAAGAGTTTTTATTGGAAGCATAGAACTCGTTTTTTTGTCATTCCGTAGGAATCTAAACGGTTTTTTCAGTGTGTTGAGATTCTTTCAGAATGACAAAATACTGCTAAAACTAAATAGTACTTGCAATAGATAATCATAACATTGAAATTTCTCGTTGAATATTTTCTCTCGCCATCTTCTCATATTTCTCTTTAAAATAATCCGTTTTGAAAATCTCATCGAACTCTAGGAAATGAGTTAGTACTTTTTTTTCGTCCTGGATTATAAAGAAAATCCGGATAGATTGAATACTCCTTTCTGATTTGATAAACGTAATTTTCATAAACATTCCAATCTTTGCCGAGAATTGCTAAGTCAGCATCGAGAAGGAAATTGGTATCAGAATCGTTACTTTTTTTGTGGGATTTTGTCGCGAGAATTTGATTGTAGATTTTAATTATTCTTTCGTTTGAAATATTAATTTTTTCTAAGCGTTTCTTTGCAATTTCTGCGCTTTTTTCTTCGTTGTCTTTGGATGTTGCTTTATAAATGATGTCGTGATAGAAAACTGAAAATAGCAAAGCATCGTAGTCTATAATTTCATCTTTGACTTCTCCCAATTCACGAATCATATTTTCAAGATGAATGAGATTGTGATATTGTCTGCTTTTTTGAGAATAAGATTGTTCTATTTCTTTCCAGTAATCGAGTTTTAGTTTTTCATCTGAGGAGAACTTTGATATTAAATCCGAAAAAGTTGATTTTAGATTGATGGACATTATCTTGATATTAAAAATTTAGAAATAGCAAATATTCTGAATTTAGATTTTCATCAAATAAATAATCTATTTTAATGTTTTTCTTTATTAATGCTAACATTTTGCTCTCATTTAAACCAAATTTTTTGATTGAATTGACTTCAATAATATTATTTTCAGAATCTAACTTGATTTTATAAACTCCAAATTTGTTTTTTAATTTTTCCCCAAATACAGATTTAAATTCGTTATTTAAAATCTTATTTGCCTCGTCAAATTTTAATGAATTATCATAGAAATTTACAAATTTAAAATTTACCAAAAAGACTTTTATTCTTTTCTAAATAATCAAATTGCTTACTGTAGTTATCTATTTTGTTAAAATCACTAGTACTAATCTGGAGCATACTACTACAGAGAGAGACTACATATTCACCATTTTCGTTTTTATATAAAAGTATTAAATATTTTTCTCCAACTTCCACTTGTTTTTCACAAGAAGCTGAATTTGAGTTTTCAGAATTACCTATTATTTTTAATTCTTCGAATTTTTGACCTTTATACAATTTATCGAAACTAATTTTTGCTCTGTAGGTTCTTGCTCCAAATATTTTTTCTTTTTTAATTTCATTTCCATAAGTAGATTCAATTGTAATTAATCCAACTACATCTGAATCAAAATAATCCTGAGCAATGACAGCTGTTGCGCAAGAACAGGCTGAAATTTTAACTGATATGAAAAATAATATCAATAGAATTTTAATCCTCATTTGTGATAACATCAGATATTGTTTTCTTATTAATAAAAAAGTAAACCGGCAACCCAAGCAAAATCAATCCCAATCCGGGCAACGTATAATCTGGTTTATAAATCAAAAGCAAAATACAAAACGCTGTTCCAATCAAAAGGTAAAGCACTGGCGTGAAAGGATAAAGAAACGTTTTATAACCTCTTTCCATTTCTGGTTTTTTGATTCTGAGGTAGATCACACCGAAAACTGTCAACATATAAAACAGAACAATCACGAAGGAAACCATATCCAAAAGATTCCCGTATTGTCCGCTCAGACAAAGTAAACTTGCCCAGATTCCTTGCATCCAAAGTGATTTTGCGGGAACGCCATTTTTGTTGTTTTCAATGGCTGATTTTAGGAAAAGTCCATCTTTTGCCATCGTTTGGAAAACCCTTGCACCAGCGAGAACAATTCCGTTCACACAGCCAAAAGTCGAGATCATTACCAAAATTGCGATGATGATTGTTCCTGCATTTCCAAACATTTTCTCAGCTGCAGAAACCGCAACTCTGTCATTAGCCGCAAAAGCGATAGAATCTCTGTCAAGCGCATTCAGGTAAACGAAATTGACCAAAAGATAAAGAATCATCACGGCAGAAGTTCCAAGAATCATCGCTTTCACAACATTCTTTTTAGGATTCTCGATTTCGCCAGAGATGAAAGTGACGTTCTCCCAAGCCACAGAACTGAAAACTGAACCAACCATCGCTGCGGCAATGCCACCAAGGATTGTTGCGCCAGAAATTCCCGTCCATTCTGTGTTTTTTAGGTTTTGAAAAGCGTCCCAACCGAAACTCATATTGGAACTCCAATTGGATTTATCAATCAAAATAAAACCTAAAATAATCAATCCAAGAAGTGCGATTATTTTTGAAGAAGTAAAAACATTCTGCAAGATTTTCCCGAACTGTACACCTTTCGTATTCACATAAGTCAGGAAAAGAATAACGACAATCGCTAAGATTTGAATCCAAGTAATCTGAAATTCACCACTTTGGAAAATCGATGCAGCATCATTAAGAGAAGGAACAAGATAAGCCGTAAATTTCCCGAAAGCCACAGCCACAGCCGCAATCGTTCCGGTTTGGATCACCGTAAACATTCCCCAACCATAGAGAAATCCCATTGGTTTTCCAAAAATCTCGGTGATGTAAGTATATTGTCCGCCCGCTTTTGGGAACATCGCCGAGAGCTCGCCATAACTGATTGCTGCTGCAACGGTCATCACAGTCGTTATCAACCAAACCACGATCAGCCAATAGCCAGAACCGAGATTCCGCATAATATCTGCGCTCACGATAAAAATTCCGCTTCCGATCATCGATCCCATTACGATCATCACAGCGTCCCAAAGTTTGAGTTTCTTTTCCATAGTTTTTATTAATAATCAAATATATCTAAAATAACTCAAGATTCTTTACAAACATTATTTCCAATAAATTTTGAGCTGGTTGTTAACTGTAATTTATACTTTTATATTTAAGATTTACAAATGATTGAGAATGTTTTCTCAATATATTTGTCTCTAAATCGTTTTAAAAAATTAAAACAACAAATGAAAAAAATCTTTCTCCTTTTTTGCTTAATCTTCATTTTTTCTTGTAAAGAAAAGAAAGAAGAAGTGTTGAATAATCCTGATTTCAAAATCGAAGCTGCGAATCGTGATTCCAAAATTCCTGACAGTAGCGCCGACAAAGCATCTTGTTAAAAACAACTGATGACGGATTTTTCAGGATTTTTATTAAGTCTAATGAAGCACGCGGAAAGTATTTTTATTCCGATACGCTCAATGTTTTAATGGCGGAAAACTACATCAAAAAAGATAATAAATTTATAAAGACAAGAAGTTCCACATTGCTGGAAGGCGAGTGGAACTACCTGGAAATCGATTCTACCAACTTGTACAATCAAAAAATTAATAATGTCGATTTTCAATTTATTTCTGCGAATGATTCTTTCCAAGGAAAGGCAATTCCGGAGCAAAGCGCTCATTTTTGGATGATCAATACGAACAATGTTTCAGAATATTACGAATTGATTTACTCTGGTTATCCCGACAATCTTTGCGCCGAATGTATCAAAGGAGATTTTGCAAAAGATAAAAAATTGGACAAAAATCCTTCTGCGAAAAAAGTACTTTATGATTTTGCCAAGAAGTCCAAACTGATTTATCAAAAAACAAATGATGAAAAAAAGCCTAGCCATTTCAAAAATTTTAGAGAAAAATGGCAAAAAGACAATCAAGCCGAGATCAATTGGGGAGCCGGATATGGAGGCGAAATGGATGTAGTGATTTCTACTTATTACAATCAGAATTTGTTTGAGATTTCCGGTGGAACAGAAGCAAGTTTAGAAAATCAAAATTATTATTTAACCAGTTATTTCCGTGGTGATGTGATTGGATTTGACAAACAGAAAAAACGCTATTTTCCGATTATCGTAGAAAGTTGTGCTCACTTTTGCAACAAAGAAATTGAGTTTGTGAATGATCACACGATCAAAATCACTTATGAAGATGACAAATCTTGGGAATTGGATTTGACTAAAATAAAGTTTAACGAATGAGACCTTCAACAAAAAATATTTTGCAAAAAGCAACTAGGATTTTCTTTGTTTTATCTTTAGTGATGATTGCTTTCAGTTTGTCAGATGCATTTTTGAAATGGTACGAAATTCTGCAAATCACAATTCCTTATGCCATAGTTTGGTTGATTGTTATTGCAATCACGCTTTTGCTATTGGTAATTTTACAAAGGTGGAAAAGGTTTTTTCTAATTTTGTTTTTGGCAATTGGGAACTTTTTATTTTTCTTTTATGTGGCTTTTTCTTTTCCAATGACTGTCGGGAAATCAATTCCAAACAGTCAATATCGTTTAGAAGCTAATATAAATCAATACAAAATCTTGAAACAAAATTGTTGTTACAAAAAAGTAATTGCAACAAAATCTTCAAGAATTTTCTTTACAACAAATATGAAAACTGGACTCGTTCCAACGTTTGAAGCAACATTAATTTCAGAAAACAATGAGTTGATAATTTTGGACATTAAAACTTCCGGAGTAAAACCTAAAGTTCGAGACACAATCAAAAAGCTTGAATAATTTTCCAAATTGAAATCATTTCAGGTGTAAAATATTTTCTCTCCTCTTGATTTGGTTAAAACAAAAAGTAAATTTTTCTTTAAAATATTCTATAAAATTAAGATTTTATTAAGCATTCGATAATGATTTGTGAGTTCAACAAGAAAAGCTTAATTTTGCCAACTTAATTTTGAACCTCATGGAACTAGAATACGTAGAACATCTGAGCCCAATGCTGAAAGGCGATATCAAGAATTATC
Organism: Epilithonimonas xixisoli; assembly: GCF_004365655.1. Classification (GTDB taxonomy): domain Bacteria; phylum Bacteroidota; class Bacteroidia; order Flavobacteriales; family Weeksellaceae; genus Epilithonimonas; species Epilithonimonas xixisoli. The sequence goes on from NZ_SOEO01000001.1 coordinate 757,209, forward strand.
TGATCGATATCGACGGAACTATTACAGAAGATGTGCCTAATGAAGAGCCAGAAAGAATGGTAACTTGCGAACCTTTTCCAGATGCGCTGGTAACAATCAACAAATGGTATGACGAAGGTCACCAGATTTGTTTTTTCACGTCCAGAACAGAGGACCTGAGAGAGGTGACAGAAACGTGGCTCAACAAACACGGCTTCAAATATCACAGCGTTTTGCTAGGAAAACCAAGAGGCGGAAACTACCATTGGATAGATAACCACCTTGTAAAAGCAACAAGATACAAAGGGAAATTTACTGATATGGTTGAAAAACAAGTGACCATAGAAGTTTTCCGTGACTAAGAAATATCAATGATAAATGATGATTGATAAATGATGTTTATTTATACTCAAATCGACATCAATAATCATTTATCATCTATCAATTATCAATTATAAAAATATGAAAGTACTTGCAAATGACGGATTGACGCAATCTGGAATCAATGCGCTATTACAGAACGGATTTGAGGTAATCACTGCGAAAGTGGCTCAGGAAAATCTGATCACTTACATCAACGAAAACAATGTGACGGTTCTTCTCGTGAGAAGTGCAACGAAGGTGACGAAGGAAATGGTGGACAATTGCCCTAGCCTAGAGATTATCGGACGTGGTGGTGTCGGGATGGACAACATCGAAGTTGCTTATGCAAGAGAGAAAGGAAAACACGTGATCAACACGCCGGCAGCTTCATCCGAATCTGTGGCAGAATTGGTTTTTGCGCACCTTTTCTCAGGTTGTAGATTCTTGCAAGATGCAAACAGACAAATGCCTGTAAAAGGAAATACCGAATTTGCAAAACTTAAGAAAAAATACGAAGCTGGAATCGAACTGAGAGGTAAAACCATCGGAATCGTCGGCATCGGAAGAATTGGACAAGAAGTGGCAAGAATCGCGCTTGGATTGGGAATGAAAGTGATTGCTTCTGACACCAGAATCGGGAAAGCGAGCGTGCGAGTAGATTTCTACAACAGCCAATACATCAATGTTGAAATTGAAACTGAACCGTTGGAGCAATTGATCCAGCATTCAGATTTCATCACACTTCACGTTCCTGCTCAGGATGGACCAATCATAGGAGCGGCTGAGTTGGATAAAATGAAAACTGGCGCCGCAATCGTAAACTGTGCAAGAGGTGGCGTGATAGACGAAACTGCTTTGATAGAAGCGCTTGACAGTGGAAAACTAGCTTTCGCGGGCTTAGATGTTTTCGAAAACGAACCAACGCCTTCCGACGCTATTTTGAATCACCCAAAGATTTCTTTGACGCCACATACAGGCGCAGCAACGGAAGAAGCGCAAGACAGAATCGGAACTGAATTGGCAAATCAAATTGCTAGCATACTTTTGGTTAAATAATTTAACCAAAACATAAATTAAATGCTCGTTTTTTAACGGGCATTTTTTATTTTCCCGATTCAGATTAAAAATTTACTTTTGCTGAGAATTTTTATGGCAGCTTTTCCGTCTTCCGCTCCCAATCTTTTTTCCAGCGCTTTTCCAGCCACAAAAAAGGATTTCCGCTCAAGCCGGGCTGCAGATTTTCGCTTCGAATCAATATTGTTTTATGAAAAGAAAAGTTCTATTAATTTACACCGGCGGAACCATCGGGATGGAAAAAGATTATGAAACCGGAAGTCTGGTTCCATTTGATTTCTCTACGATTTTCAAAAGAATTCCTGAAATGAATCTTTTGGAATGCGAGGTTTCCGTTCATCCATTCGAAAAACCAGTTGACTCCTCAGATATGGGACCAAAAGAATGGCGAATGATTGCTGATTGGATTTTTAAAAACTACGATAATTTTGATGGCTTTCTGATTCTCCACGGAACAGATACGATGTCTTACTCAGCTTCTGCATTGAGTTTTATGCTTCAAAATCTTGGGAAGCCAGTGATTCTGACAGGTTCACAATTGCCAATTGGAGATTTGCGAACTGATGCCAAAGAAAATCTTCTAACAAGTTTATATTACGCCAGTCTCTACGAAAATGATGAAGCTGTCATCAAAGAAGTTGCTGTCTATTTTGAATACAAACTCTTGCGTGGAAACCGAAGTTTGAAATATTCTGCAGAATTTTTTGATGCTTATCAAAGTCCGAATTATCCGATTTTGGGGCAATCTGGTGTCAATCTCAACATCGAAAAAGATTTGCTTTGGAAACCAAAAGCTGACTTCGAACTGGATAATTATCTGAACGAAAAAGTTCTTTTCTACAGAATCTTCCCAGGAATGAACTTCGAATCTCTCTTGGAACTCAAAACGCCTGAAGCAATCGTATTGCAGGTTTTCGGATCAGGAACGATTTTTAATAATGAAAAAACGCAAAACGTTCTTCAGGAATTGAGAAATAGAGGAATTGAGATTGTGGTCATCAGTCAATGTATATCAGGAGGAATCAGTTTCGGGAAATATAGCAACAGTAATATTTTCACGAAGATTGGAGCCATCAGTGGAAAAGATATGACAGCAGAGTCTGCGATTACCAAATGTATGCACATTTTGAAGAATCCAAAATATACAAAACCTTTTTCGGAGGTTTTCAGTGAAAATATTTGTGGAGAAATTACAGAAGAATTCTAATATTGTTTTTGAGAATTCAGATATTTCATTATATTTGCAACCTCAAATAGAGAGGTGTCCGAGTGGTTGAAGGAGCTAGCCTGGAAAGCTAGTGTGCGGGTAACTGTACCGAGGGTTCGAATCCCTTCCTCTCTGCAAAGGTGATAAACCAAAACGTTGTGAATATTGATATTTGCAACGTTTTTTTTTGATTCTGTTAGTCATTTAAAATTCAGAAAAAAATGTGCTACTGGATCATTTCTAATTCAATGACTCAACTTCTTTTAAAAAGTTCTGCTGGAAATAAACAGCTATTAATTACATTTGCAGAGTAATAGTATCAATTGAACAAAATCCTAATCATAGACGACGAAGAAAAAATCAGGACTTTACTTTCCAGAATTATCGGTTTGGAAGGTTTTGAAATATTTCAGGCTTCTGATTTGAAGAATGCGAGAAGAAGATTGGAAGTTTCTGATATTGATGTAGTTATTAGCGATGTAAAACTTCCCGATGGTAGCGGTGTTGAGTTTTCTAAAACTATAAAAGAAAAGTACTCATCAATAGAAGTCATTCTTTTGACAGCTTACGGAAATATTCCAGACGGTGTTCAGGCAATTAAAAACGGCGCTTTCGATTACATTACAAAAGGTGATGACAATAACAAAATCATTCCATTAGTTTACAAAGCTTTGGAAAAAGTCGCTTTGAATAGAAGGGTTTTGCAACTCGAAAAACAATTGGACAACAAGCAGTCTTTTGACAATGTCATTGGAAAATCCAAGTTAATTGAATCCGCCATCAATTCTGCGAAAAAAGTCGCAGTTACTGATGCAACGGTGCTTTTGACCGGTGAAACAGGAACTGGAAAAGAGGTTTTTGCGCAAGCCATTCACAATGCGAGTCATCGTAATAAACAGAATTTTGTAGCGGTAAACTGTTCTGCATTCAGCAAAGAATTGTTGGAAAATGAATTGTTCGGACACAAAGCTGGTGCATTTACCGGCGCAATGAAAGATTCCAAAGGGATTTTTGAAGAAGCCAATAATGGAACAGTTTTTCTGGACGAAATAGGAGAGATGCCATTGGATTTACAAGCTAAATTGCTTCGGGTTTTAGAGTCTGGAGAATTTCTGAAAGTCGGAGACAGCAAACCTACCAAAGTGAATGTAAGAATCATAGCGGCAACTAATCGGGATTTGCAGAATGAAATCAATAATGGGAATTTCCGTGAAGATTTGTATTATCGAATTAATATTTTCAATATTGTTCTACCTTCCTTGCGAGAGAGAACTTCTGACATAGAAGAATTGGCCAATTACTTCTTGAAAAAATTCACTCATAAAATCGGAAATAAAATAACATCAATTTCCAACGAATATCTTGATGTCTTGAAAAAACATTCTTGGAAAGGAAATATCCGTGAGCTTCGTAATATTATTGAAAGAAGCGTAATTCTGGAAGACAACCAAACATTATCAATTGAAAGTTTACCTTTTGATTTACAGAAGATTTCAACTTCTCAAACATCTATGGACAAAACATTGTCAGCTTTCTCAATGGCAAGTGCAGAGAAAATCCACATCCAAAAAACTTTGAATTACACCAAAGGAAACAAAGCTGAAGCCGCAAGATTACTAGAAATCGGAATTGCGACACTTTATCGCAAAATAGAAGAATACAAAATCTCATAAAATTAATTATCATATTGAGAAAAAGCCTATCATTTTGATAGGCTTTTTTGTTGTTTAAAACTTCAAAATAAAATTTAATTAATTGATTTATAGTTGATTGAGTGTATTTATTTTTTAAAGGAATATATCTTGGCATTAGTGATTCAAAACAATTATAAAATGAATCACACAGAAGCCATTCAGGAAATCATCAAAGTTGCTCCTGAATTCGAAGAAGAGTTCAAAGAAATCTACAAGACCAAAAATTCTTATATGGTCATCAATGTTTTCACGAAGCAAATCCAAAAATTGATACAAAGGAAGGACAAAATTATTCTGATAACTTGTCTCAACAAGATGAACGAAATCTACAGAAAAGGCGACCAGACTTTGAAAAACGCAGTGGAATCGATTTTTATTTATTCGTTGGACAGACTTACTTTTTCCTGCGACAGAGTTTACAAAAATCTGATTTTCGAAAAGATTCCATCAGGACTTCAGAAAGCTTATTTGCGTCAGGTTTACAAATCAGGATTATAAAAATTACAACTTATGAAAATCAGAAACCGAATGAGTTGGGAAGAATGGAAAGCTTCCAATTCCAAACATAATCTTCAGATTTTAATCGTCAATCTCGCTGTAATTCTTAGTGTTTTTGTTTTTGCAGCCATAATTCAATTCTCATAAAAATTTAAAAATGACAATCACATTAATTATTCCGGGCGCATCATTTTTTGCCTTCTTTTTTCTAACCGTAAAATACTTTGAAAAGATATGATAACGCTCTTTATTATTGCCATCGCAGTGTTTGCGTATATGTGCTACGTTTTGGTAAAACCGGAAAAATTTTAATATTCAAATTAATTAAAAAATGAACTCAGAAATATTAGGAATTATATTAATGTTCTTTCTGGCGGTAGCTTTTGCGATTCCATTAGGAAGATACATCTCCAAAGTTTTCGGAAACGAAAAAACCTGGCTCGACAAGATTTTAAATCCCGTTGATAAATTATTTTACAAGCTTTCAGGCATCAATCCCGAAACTGAAATGACTTGGAAACAGCATCTTTTGGCATTATTGACCATCAATCTTGTTTGGTTTCTCACAGCAATGTTTGTTCTGACCAATATGAGTTGGCTTCCCTTGAATCCTGACAATAATCCATCGATGAGCGGAGATTTGGCGTTCAACACAGCGGTAAGTTTTGTGACGAATACCAATCTTCAACATTATTCAGGAGAAACAGGAATGTCATATCTCGGACAATTAACATTAATGCTTTGGCAATTCATAAGTGCAGGATGCGGAATTTCAGTTGCAGCAGTGGTTTTCTTTGCAATGAAAGAAAGAACGACCGATAAATTGGGGAATTTTTATTTCTTTTTTGTAAGAAGCTGCACCAGAATTCTATTACCTATTGCCATTTTAGTTTCAACATTATTGGTATTCAATGGAACGCCGATGACGTTTGAAGGGAAAGATTCAATCACAAACCTGCAAGGCAATAAAGTCGATGTTAGCCGAGGTCCGGTTGCCGCATTTGTTGCCATCAAACATTTGGGAACGAACGGTGGCGGATTTTTCGGTCCGAACTCAGCGCATCCTTTAGAAAATCCAAATTACTTTACGAATATCGTCGAGATTGTAACTCAGATGCTGATTCCGCTTGCAATGGTTTTTGCAATGGGATTCATTATCAAAAGAAGAAAACTTTCCTGGACAATTTTTGGAGTAATGACCATCGGATTTTTATTATTGATAATTCCAACCGTAATTTCAGAAGTTAATGGAAATCCAGCGATTTCCGAGATGGGAATTTCACAAACGATGGGAAATATGGAAGGAAAAGAAGTCCGTTTTGGTTCTGCAGCTTCTGCTTATTGGAGTATTGCAACGACAGTTATTTCGACAGGAAGTATCAACTCAATGCACGATAGTTTTATGCCTTTGAGTGGAATGAATCAGCTTCTTGGAATGATGGTTAACTGTTTCTACGGCGGAGTCGGTGTTGGTTTTCTGAATTTTTACATTTTTATCATCCTCGCAGTTTTCATCAGTGGATTGATGGTTGGAAGAACACCGGAATTTCTAGGTAAAAAAATCGAAGCCAAAGAAATGAAAATTGCAATGATGATTGCGCTCCTTCATCCACTTTTAATTCTGGCAGGAACAGCGATTGCAAGTTATACATACGCTCATAATCCCGAAACTTATGCAAGTTGGCTCAATAATCCGGGATTCCACGGCTTCAGTGAAATGCTGTACGAATTTACATCTTCGAGTGTAAACAACGGAAGTGGTTTCGAAGGTTTAGGCGACAACACACCATTTTGGAACATCGCCTGCGGAATCGTAATGCTGATGGCGAGATATTTACCAATCATCGGTCCGGTTGCAATTGCAGGAAGTTTGGCGGCTAAAAAATACATCCCGGAAAGTGCAGGAACGTTGAAAACAGACACGCCAACTTTTGGATTGATGATTTTCGCCGTCATCGCCCTTGTCGCTGCATTATCTTTTTTCCCAGCTTTGGCTTTAGGACCAATTGCAGAATATTTTTCACTTTAATTTTATCAATAATGAAAGGAAATAACAACAATTTGTTTCAACCAGAACTCGTCAATGAGGCTTTGAAACAATCATTTATAAAACTAAATCCGTCCACAATGTTCCGAAATCCGGTGATGTTTATGGTTTGGGTTGGAACTATCGTAATGGCCGGCGTTTGCGTTTGGATTGCGATGGGAGAGATGAATCAAGGAAGTTTGATTTACAATATTATCGTAACAGCAATTCTGTTTATCACTTTATTGTTCGCCAATTTTGCTGAAGCTATCGCAGAAGCGAGAGGAAAAGCGCAGGCAGATTCACTCAGAAAAACAAGAGAAGAAACGCCTGCGAAATGGATAAAACCTGTTGGGGAGATTTTTAATGATGAAATTACTATCGTTCCATCATCTCAACTCAAAAAAGGCGATGTTTTTCTTTGTGAACCGGGCGATATTATTCCATCAGACGGAGAAATAATTGAAGGTTTGGCAACGATTGACGAAAGCGCCATTACCGGAGAAAGCGCACCTGTAATTCGTGAATCCGGAGGCGATAAAAGTAGTGTGACTGGTGGAACAAAAGTTTTATCTGACAGAATAAAAGTAAGAGTAACCACAGAACCGGGAGAAAGTTTTCTTGACAAGATGATTGCTCTGGTAGAAGGCGCTTCCAGACAAAAAACACCCAACGAAATTGCCTTAACGATTCTTTTGGCAGGATTCACATTAGTATTCATCATCGTTACGGTGACTTTGAAACCATTCGGAGATTATGCACATACACCAATTACGATTGCGGCTTTCATATCATTATTTGTTTGTCTGATTCCAACGACGATTGGTGGACTTTTATCAGCCATCGGAATTGCAGGAATGGACAGAGCTTTAAGAGCCAATGTCATTACAAAAAGTGGAAAAGCGGTAGAAACTGCCGGCGATATTGATGTTCTTTTATTGGATAAAACAGGAACAATTACCATCGGAAACAGAAAAGCGACCCATTTTCATTTGGCAAATGGCATTAATGAAAAACATTTTATAAAAGCTGTTGTATTAAGTTCTATGGCGGACGAAACACCGGAAGGAAAATCAATTATAGAATTAGCGGCCGTAAATCCTTTAAGCTACGAAATCAAAAATCCTGAATTCATCAATTTTACAGCAGAAACCAGAAGTTCAGGTGTAGATTATGAAAACATCAGAATCAGAAAAGGTGCGTCAGATTCCATCAAAAATATAGTGGAAAAAGCTGGTAATAAATTTCCAAAAGAAACCGAAGAAGCTGTAAGAAATATTTCTAGTAACGGAGGAACACCTTTAGTCGTTTCCGAAAACGAAAAAGTTTTAGGTGTTGTCGAACTTCAAGATATTATCAAACCTGGAATCCAGGAACGTTTTGAGAGACTGAGAAAAATGGGAATCAAAACCGTAATGGTAACAGGAGATAATCCTTTGACCGCAAAATACATTGCCGAAAAAGCTGGTGTTGATGATTTCATCGCCGAAGCAAAACCGGAAGATAAGATGAATTACATCAAAAAAGAACAGTCCGAAGGCAGATTGGTCGCAATGATGGGCGATGGAACCAATGATGCGCCGGCTCTTGCACAAGCCGATGTTGGTGTCGCAATGAACAGCGGAACTCAGGCTGCGAAAGAAGCTGGAAATATGGTGGATTTGGATAACGACCCAACTAAATTAATTGAAATCGTTGAAATCGGAAAGCAATTATTAATGACCAGAGGAACGCTCACCACATTCAGTATTGCGAATGATGTTGCGAAATATTTTGCGATTGTTCCGGCACTTTTTATCGCTTCGATTCCGGCATTGCAAGGTCTTAACATTATGAATCTTCATTCTCCAGAAACAGCCATTTTATCAGCGGTTATTTTCAATGCGATTATTATTCCGATGTTGATTCCGTTGGCTTTGAAAGGTGTTGCTTATAAACCAATTGGCGCCAGCGCATTGCTTAGAAGAAACCTTTTGATTTATGGGTTGGGAGGCGTTTTGATTCCTTTCATCGGCATAAAAATCATTGATTTAGTCGTGTCATTATTTTTTTAAAATTTTAATAAAATGAAACAAAATATATTACCAGCAATTAGACTTACGGCGGTTTGTCTCGTCTTCTTCGCAGGATTCTACACGCTTATTATTTTCGGAATCGCACAATTTACTCCAAACAATGGAAAAGGAGAAGTGTTGAATTTCAATAATAAAACATATTATTCGAATGTCGGACAGGCATTTACAAAAGACCAATATTTCTGGTCTCGTCCTTCGGCTGTAGATTACAACGCAGCTGGAGCAGCGGGAAGCAACAAAGGTCCATCGAATCCTGATTATCTGAAAACCGTTCAGGAAAGAATTGACAACTTCATCAAACATAATCCTGAAATTCAAAAATCTGAGATTCCATCGGAGATTGTAACTGCAAGTGGAAGCGGACTCGACCCAAATATTTCAGTTCAGGCAGCTAATGTTCAGACAAAAAGAATTGCCAAGATTAGAAATATTAATGAAGATAAAATCCAGAATCTAATCGCATCAAATACCGAAAAACCTTTCCTCGGATTATTCGGGACAGAGAAAATCAATGTTCTGAAACTCAACATTGCGCTTGACGGTTTGAAATAATATTAAAATTAATTTAAAAATGAAAAAAACTATACTGCTGGCGTTTTCAATGCTGGGATTATCAACGATGCTTTTTGCTCAAGAAGAAAACAAAGCTTTGAAAATTACAGGTTACGCAGAATTATATTATCAATTTGATGCTAATAATCCAAAGAATAATTCACGTCCTGGTTTTGTTTACAGCCACAATCGGAACAATGAAGTGAATCTGAATCTCGGATTTATTAAAGCCAATTATGAAACCGAAAAACTACGCGCAAACCTTGCTTTTGGAACCGGAACTTATATGAACGCCAATTATGCAGCAGAGCCTGATGTTTTGAAAAATATTTATGAAGCGAATGTTGGCGTTAAGATTTCAAAATCAAAAAACTTGTGGATTGCTGCCGGAATCTTGCCTTCTCACATCGGTTTTGAAAGTGCTGTCAGCAAAGATTGCTGGACTTTGACAAGAAGTATTTTGGCTGAAAATTCTCCTTATTACGAAAGCGGAGCCAAAATCTCTTACACAAGTGATAATGGAAAATGGTTCGTTAGTGGATTAGTTCTGAATGGTTGGCAAAGAATTCAACGAGTTGATGGGAATTCTACAGTTGCTTTTGGTCATCAGTTAACTTTCAAACCAATGGAAAAAATCACTTTGAATAGCAGTTCATTTATCGGAAATGATAAACCTGACAGTATTAAACAAATGCGTTATTTTCATAATCTGTATGGGATTTTTCAACTTTCGGATAAGTTGGCTTTGACGACAGGATTTGATATCGCAGCAGAACAGAAAATGAAAGGAAGTGAGCAATATAATGTCTGGTATTCGCCCGTAATTATTGCGAAATATAAAGTGACTGAAAAGTTGAGTTTTGCTGCAAGAGGCGAATATTATAGTGATAAAAAAGGAGTCATCATCGCCACAGAAACCGATAATGGTTTCCAGACTTTTGGATATTCTCTGAATGCAGATTATTGGATTCTTCCGAATCTGGTTTGGCGAACAGAAATCAAAAATCTGAATAGTAAAGACCAGATTTTCCTAAATAGGAATGATGTTTTTCAGAACAACAATTTTTCGGCAGTTACATCATTGGCCATTAGTTTTTAATAGTTTCCATATTAATGTCCCTTACCGAAAAATTTTGGTAAGGGATTTATTAACTTTGATAAAGATAATCTGTTATGGATGAGAAAAAATCTGCGCAGGACTTCCTCAATTTAATCAAAAAATCAAGACGGGGAAAATTCAAAATCTACATCGGGATGAGCGCTGGTGTGGGGAAAACTTATCGAATGCTTCAGGATGCACATTCACTTTTGTCAAACGGAATTGATGTGAAAATCGGATATATCGAGACTCACAATAGAAAAGAAACGCATGCTTTGGTGGAAGGACTTCCTGTGATTCCCAGAAGAACATTGTTTTACAAAGGAAAAGAGTTGGATGAGCTGGATGTTCAGGCGGTTATCAATCTTCGTCCGGAAGTCGTGATTGTAGATGAATTGGCTCATACAAACATCGAAGGTAGCAAAAACGAAAAACGCTGGCAGGATGTAATGGAAATTCTGGAATCTGGAATTAATGTGATTAGCGGAGTCAATATTCAACATATAGAAAGTCTGAATGAAGATGTGAAAGACATCACGAATATCGAAGTCAAAGAACGAATTCCAGACAGCGTTTTGGCTCAGGCAGATGAGGTTGTGAACATCGATTTGACGGCAGAAGAGTTGATTGACAGATTAAAAGCTGGAAAGATTTATGACCAATCTAAAATCAATTCTGCTCTAAGCAATTTTTTTAAAAGCGAAAATATCCTTCAACTTCGTGAACTGGCTTTGAAAGAAGTGGCTTCCCAGGTGCAACGGAAAGTGGAAACCGAAGTTTCGTCAATCAAAAATATCAGAAAAGAAAAGTTTCTCGCCTGCATCAGTTCGAATGAGAAAACGGCTAAAAATGTCATCAGAAAAGCGGCAAGATTAGCCAATTATTACAACAGCAAATGGTTTCTTTTGTATGTTCAAATCCCCAGAGAAAGTGCTGATAAAATTGCGCTGGATAAGCAGCGTCATCTCATTAATAACTTTAAATTAGCAACAGAATTGGGCGCAGAAATTATCAAAGTTGAAAACACCAATGTGACAAGGGCAATTATGGAACAATGTGAGGAAAGAAAAATTACGACTGTTTGCATCGGGAAACCGCATCTCAACCTTTGGAAAGTGATTGCTGCAACGGATACTTTCAATTCTTTGCTTAATAAATTATCGCAAGAAAATATAGACTTAGTTATATTAAGTTGAAATTAAAAATGAAGATTAAAACTAAATTAAACGCTGGCGTTGGGTTACTTTTCCTGATGATTTTGATATTGTCTGTTTTAAGCGGTTGGTACATCAATCAACTTAAAAAAGATACCAATAACATTCTGAAAGCCAATTACAATACGCTCGAATATTCCCGAAATATGCTTTTGGCTTTGGAAGAAATCAATTCTGACCCATTGGCTTTCAATGTGTTTGAAAAACATTTGGAAAAGCAGCAAAAAAACGTGACCGAACCTGGCGAAAAAGAAGCGACGGATAATGTCGCCATTCATTTTGATGCTTTGAAAAAACAATCTGGGAATGTAACTCTTCAATCATCAATTCGAAAAGATATTGCTGAATTGATGCAACTCAATATGAGTGCTATCGAACATAAAAGCAGCATTGCGGATTCTACGGCGAAAAGTGCAATAATGGCAATCTCTGTAACCGGAATGTTGTGCTTTATTATTGCCTTTATTTTATTGGTGAATCTGCCATCCAACATTGCAAATCCCATCAAAAGTTTAAGTGAAAGTATCAAGGAAATTGCGAATCAGAATTACAAGGAACGTGTCCATTTTGAAAGCAGAAGTGAGTTTGGAGAATTGGCAAAATCCTTCAACACAATGGCGGAAAAACTTCAGGAATATTCTGAAAGTAAGTTGGATAAAATCATCAGAGGCAAAAAACGAATCGAGACATTGATTGATAATATGCACGACCCAGTTATCGGAATTGATGAAGATAAAAAAGTGCTTTTTGTGAATGATGAAGCATTAAAAATCACAGGTCTTAGAAAGGAAAATTTTGTTGGAAAACTGATTCAGGATGTTGCTGTGACAAATGATTTAGTTAGAGATTTGATTAAAGAATTGATTCAGCCAGAAAATGTAAATCCAAATAATGAACCGATGAAAATCTATGCGGACGGAAAGGAAAGTTACTTTGAAAAAGAGATTGTCGATATTAATGTCATTCCGACTGGCGAGAAGGAAAGCCGTTTTATTGGTCAGGTGATAATGTTGAGGAATATTACACCTTTTAAAGAATTGGATTTGGCTAAAACCAATTTTTTGGGAACTGTTTCTCACGAGTTTAAAACACCAATTTCATCTATCCAAATGGGATTGCAACTTTTGGAAAATAACCAAATCGGAAATTTGAATGATGAACAAAAAAATTTGGTTAATGGCATCAAAGAAGATTCTAATCGACTATTAAAAATCACGGGCGAATTACTCAATATAACCCAAGTAGAAAGTGGTTTGATTCAGCTTAATAAAAAACTTTCTAACATTCAAAATATCATTGATTATGCCATTAATGCTAACAAATCGGCAGCGGAACAAAAACAAATTCAGATAAAAATCAATATACAAAACGGACTTACAAATGTCTTTGCTGATGCAGAAAAAACGTCTTGGGTTCTTAATAATTTGCTTTCAAACGCAATTCGATATTCCTATGAAAATTCCGAGATTGACATTGATGTTCGAAATGAAAATGATAAAATCAGATTTTCTGTAAAAGATTTTGGACGAGGCATTGAAGAACAATACTTGAATAAGATTTTCGATCAATATTTTAGAATTCCGGGAACAAAAAAAGAAGGAACAGGTTTGGGATTAAACATCAGTAAACAATTTGTGGAAGCGCAAGGCGGCGAGATTTATGTTAAAAGTGAACTCGGTAGTGGAAGTGAGTTTTCATTCACGCTAGAATAATTTTTTTTAATCAAAATTTGAAACTTGAAATTTCAAATAAATCAGTGTCAAAAGTGCTATTATGATCTCAGTCATAAAATAATTAGTCACATATTTTTTACTTTTACGGTACAATGAAACCAGAAATTTCATTTTTTCTCAAAAACTATGATTCTTTAGTTCTTCATTAGAATTAAAGAAAATTAGATTCTTATCAATCCACATTTCGGTTGTCTCTCAGAAAATGAGGGACAACCTTTATCTAAGATTCTAATTTAAAAATTAATAATATGAACCTTGCAAAATTACTACAATCTCTGAAGTCAGAAAGTTTTCTAAAAGTACAAAATGAGGGCGTCAAATTCGAAAAGGATGCAGAAATCTACGCCAAGGAAATCAATCAGAATATCTTTCTCACGTTTGTCATTCTCAAGGATTTGAAAATGAAAAAAATCTACGCCACAATCGCCAGTTTTGACAGCTTCGAAAGCATTGGCCGCAAAGATCCCATCCAGATGATGTTTCATATTAATATCAACAGGAAAGAGGATTTTCATTACTTCGAAAAGTACGTTAATATTTCGGTTTAGCATAAAAAAACCTCTGATAGAAAAGTCTGTCAGAGGTTTTTATTTAAAGTAAAAATTCACTACTTCACCTTTTCCAAAAGATACAATTTACCGCCGGAAAAAGCCAATTTTGGCATCAGGCTTCCTTCCAAAATCATTGTTTTGCTGTTGATGTCGATGATGGAAATGTAGTTGCTCGAGTTGTATTTGATATAATTTTCTTTCTCCTTAGTCAACGGGTTTTTCCCAAATTCGAAATCATATTTTTCCCAACTCAGTTTCTCTGTGCTGCAATGCACGGGTTTTAGTTTAGACTTTTTAGAATTGAAAATAATCTGGTCAAATCCCTCTACACATTCGCTGTCAAAAGAACTTTCTGGGTTTGGATCATTCGTAAAAGTTTCGAAAGAACCTTTGTAAACGCCAATCACTTTCCAAGTTCCGTCGATCCGGTCTTCGTCTATCTTTCCTTTGGCCTTGCTCACCGCCCAGCTTACACCTTTTACAGTTCCTTTCACGGTTTTGTAACCCAATTTGGCTACACCACCAACAACTTTGGTAGCAGTAGAAACAATGCAAGATTGCAAGACTGCCACGGTACAAACAGCGATAATTATTTTTTTCATAAATTTAGATTTCTACCACGAATTTAGCATTAAAATATGGTAATGTTTCTCTATTAATGTAAATTAATATCGTTTTTGATGAATGGAAATTATTGATAACGTTGATGCTCTTTCGGTTTGCTGAATTTATCAATAATTGGTTTAAACAGCGCTCGGTATTTTTCGATGTCAAATAGCTGAGAATCTGTTAAAGCTTTGTATGTCAACCAAATACTAAATGGAAATAAAATTAGATTCGGAATCCAAGTCGCCAGATAAGGATTGAGAGAGCCTTTCCAAGAGAGATTTTCCACTGTAAGATTCACCACGTAGAAAATGATGAAAATCACAATCGCAATAATCACCGGAAGTCCCATTCCGCCTTTTCGGATGATGGATCCAAGACTTGCACCAATCAAAAAGAAAATCATACACGTGAAGGAATAAGACACGATTCTTTGCTGATAGATCACGATTTTGTTATGTCCTTTTACGATTTCCCTTATGGCATTTTCATTAGATTCCATGCTGGTTTTCACAGTTTCGATTCTGTTGTAGGCTTCCCAGAGAACTTCCAGTTTCTTTTCTTTTTTTAAAGTGTCAATTTTATAAGGCTCGGTAATTTTCTCTTTGGATTTAATTTTATCGATGTATTGAACCTGATTATTGGTCTGAGAAAGCACAGGAGCTACGATAGAACCTAGATTTGTGACGTTTCCTTTTCTGTTTTTTACCAGTGTTTCATTCACTTCCGCATAGGTTTGGAAACGGTAATCGTCCGTAATTTTTTCTTTGTCTATCGCATTGTTAATGACTTCGCTAATATCGATATGGTAAACCAAGCTGTCAAATTTCACCGATTGATTGGGTTGTTTTTTTCGTTCTTCGTAAGGTTTGTTCGCAATATTATCTTCGAAAACATAACCATTGTAAAGAATTAACTTCAAGAAATTGGGATTTTCAGCTGTTGCAAATTTTCCTGTTTTTGCAACAACAGTCTGTTGATTGTCGTATGGACTTGCATTTTTGTGGAGAAAAACACCATCTAATTTATCGCCATTTATACCAGAAATTTTATCAAACTTAACAGAATAACCAGGCATTTGATCTATAAAAACGCCTGGTGTAAAGTTGATCGCAGGTTTAGAAGAGATGATATTGAACATCATATTCTTCGCTTTCCGCTGGAAATCCGGAATCACATTATTGGAAAACAGAAACAGAATGCCGGCAAGCATCCCAACCGTGATGAAGAGAGGCATCATCACCCGCACGAGTGAGATTCCTGCAGCCTTCATCGCAGCCAGCTCATATCTCTCTCCAAAATCCCCAAATGTCATAATCGAGGACAGGAGAATAGTAAGCGGCAAAACCATACTCACGACACTGATTCCCAGGTAAAAAAGGAATTTGGAAATCTCCCAGTAAGTCAATCCTTTCCCCGTCAGTTGCGACATTTGCGTCCAGATGATGTTCACAATAAAAATGAAGAACAGTACACTGAAGATAAAAAGGAAAGGACCAAAAAAGGTCTTTATGATGTATTTATCTAATTTTTTCAATTCAGAAATTTAAACCTCAAAAATACTGCAAAAAAAGCAATACTGAAATTGATTGGCGGATTTTAGGAAATATTTAGAATTGTTTTGTCATTATTGCAATCCGTTTATTTAATTATCAAACTCATAATCTACTTTGAAATACGATTTTCCGTTTTCGCCAATGTAAACATCGTCCGATTGATGATTCTTGTAATTATTAATTTTAGCCCGGAAAATCTCAAACTTTTTACCATCAATCGTCAAAGTCTTTGCAGGATTGAAAGAAGAAAATTTGTTTTCAATAGTAGTTCCGGAAGTGATGATGTAATAATGTGTGACACTTTTTTTGGAACTGGAGTTTTTATCTTTATAAGCGATGTAATTTTTCTGAATGTAAATTCTGTCGTACTCTTTGGCTGGAAAAATTACCTTTTTATCCTGATCGATCACATATTTTTCGGAGCCATTTTCTACTAGAATAATGTATTTTGAAATGCTTGGACTCCAAGTCACATTTTTATAAACCGCTTTTTCATCATTCAGTAGAAAAACAGAAATCTTGGGCAGGAAAACGCCCAAAGGTTTGCATTGACCTTCATCCGTTTTTGAGCATAATTCGTAGTGTGTATTATTGGCGGATACAACATTGATCTTGCCTTTTCCAGGATATTTTTTATTAAGCAAATCCAATACTTTTTCATTAGAATAAGAATGAGAAATGTCTTCATCTTTCACGATGTCAAGCGGACTATAATTTCCAGACCTGCTTTCCAAAGTTTTCTTTTGCGTCAATTGATAATTTTTGGAATAATAATGAACTTCTTTATCAGAAATATAAATCAAATATCCATTACTGGTTTCTGAAATAGGATTGATAGAAATGAACGGAATCACAAGTTTCAAATCTTTGTTCATCAAACCATATTTCCCATTTTCTTTGATTGCATAACCATTGGTTTTTGCGGAGAAAAATCGAGTTTCGTCGTATTTTGGTTCTAATAATAATTTGCCTTCGATATCGCAAAGTCCAAATTTTCCATTGTTGTTGAATGGAATTAAATGTTGAGCGGTGAGATCTAAATTAATCACAACGAAAATGATGAGATATTTGAATTTCATATTTGGGTTTGTTTTTTTATAAAATTAATCTTTTAAAATAAGAACACAAAAAAAACCTTCTGTGACGAAGGTTTCCATTAATGATATTAAATATTCTTAGAAAATATAATCCGTACTCAAAAAATTAGAATCGTGATCTCTGACAATCGTATTTAAAAGTTCTTTGTTCGAATCAGTTATTTTCGCTGCCACCAAAGATCGAATCGAGAAAGATCTCAAGGCATCAAAGACAGAAAGCGTTCCTTCCGCACTGTCTTTTCTTCCTGTGAATGGGAAAACGTCCGGACCTCTTTGCGCCTGACAATTGATGTTCACACGACTTACCAAATTTACAAAAGCATCAATCAGTTTAGAAACTTCCAAAGCGTCTTCACTGAAAATACTCACTTGCATTCCGTGCGAAGCATTCACTTGATAGTCAATTGGTTCTTCGATATCATCAAAAGGAACAACCGGAATCACGGGACCAAATTGCTCCTCGTGGTACAATTTCATATCGCTGTTCACAGGATAAACCACGGCTGGAAAAACGAATGATGCTTCGTTGTAACCACCGTTTTCGTTCAAGACTTTTGCACCTTTCTCCAAAGCGTCATCAATGCATTCTTTCAGATAAGGCGGTTTGTTGACTTCCGGAAGTGGCGTGATTTTCACATCTTTTTCCCAAGGCAAACCTGCTTTCAAAGCGGAAACAGCTTCTGTCAATTTCTTGGTGAATTCCTCAGCAACCTCTTTCTGAACGAAGATCAACTTCAAAGCGGTACATCTTTGTCCATTGAAGGAAAGTGCGCCCAGAATAATTTCGCTGACTGCAATATCGAGGTTGGCGTGTTTGGTAACGATGGCGGCGTTTTTCGCATCAAGACTTAAAATGGCTCTTAGTCTGTTGACTTTTGGATGAAGTTTCTTCAAACCATTTGCAACTTTGCTCGATCCGATAAATGCCAGAACATTCACTTTTCCACTTTCCATAATTGGCGTGATGATTTCGGCACCTTTTCCATAAAGCGTGTTTACTGTTCCTGCGGGAAATGCTTCTTGAAAAGCTTTCAATAATGGATAATGTGCAAGAACGCCGTGTTTCGGAAGTTTGAACAGGATTGTATTTCCCATAATCAAAGCAGGAATCAACGTTGTGAAAATCTCATTCAACGGATAATTGAAAGGTCCCATACTCAAAACCACGCCGAGTGGCGCTCTTCGGATCTGGGCAATCGTGCCTTCCGCCTGTTGGAATCTGGAAGACTCTCTGTCGAGTTCTTTCAAAGCGTCGATGGTTTGGTTGATGTAATCTACAGTTCTGTCAAATTCTTTGGTAGAATCGGGGAGGGTTTTGCCAATTTCCCACATCAGTAGTTTGATGACCAATTCCCGCTCTTTGATCATTAGATAGACAAACTTCTGCATACATTTGATCCTGCCTTCCACAGACATCGTTGGCCATTTGCCAAGTCCGTTGTCATAAGCTTTTACCGAGGCTTCCAAAACATCCATCGCATCTTGTGGACTGATGTTGGGGATGCTTCCAAGAAGTTTTCTTTCCAGTCCGTTTTCGGTTGGGATGCAGATTGGGGAATAGATTTCGGTAATTTCTCCATTCCATTGGACTAATTCTCCATTCAAAAGATATTCTCTTTGGTGAATGATGGGAACTTTATATTCTTCCGGGATTTCGTTTTCTGATTTGAACAAATGGTTGAAATTGGTTTGTACTGAACTCATAGTTTTTTATTTAATGTGAAATTAAATTCGATTTTTCGAAGTATAAATTTAGAGATAAAGATTGATTCTCAGCGCTTGTTAACATAGATTTATTCTATCCGAAAATCAAAAAAACTCAACAATAGCTGAGTTTTTATTTTAGTATATTGCAGATGCTTCGACTCCGCTCAGCATGACATTAAAGTAATCTTTTTAATAATTGTCAGTCTGAGCGGAGTCGAAGACCTTATGTGTAGAATCATTTACCATCCGTCGATTTCAAAGCCCAAGCAATCAACGCTGGTTGCATAAACAATCTTGCGAATCTCTTGTTATCTGTATTCAGTCCAAAGGCGTTTCTTCTTTCTTTGTATTGGGTGTAGTTTCCCGGGAAAACGGCAGTGAATAATCCTGCAGTGATTTTCCCGACAAGCGATTCGTATTTCTTGGGTGCTGTGATGACGGCGACGCCCATTGCGATTTCAACGATTCCTGAATAGACTACAGTGTCATCTTTTTCCAATGGCACCCATTCCGGAACTTGTGCCTGAAATTCTTTTCTTGCAAAGGTCAAATGTCCGATTCCAGCTGAGATCAGCATTGCGCCTAAGCCATATTTTGCGATGGTTTTGATTGTACTTGCTTCCATAATGAACGATTTTTATGGAAGAGGTTCAAGAATGATTCCAAATACAAATTCTTATCGAATTACTCCGCCAGTTTATTTTTCTCCAGCCATTTCGGGAATTCTTTGTCGATTAGTTTTTGAGGAGTGTCCACATACCAGCTGTAGCCGTTTCTTCTTTCTTCCGAGACGTCGTTGTAATTGTATTTGATGCTTCCATCGCGGTCTCCGAAGAGCGAACGGTTGTCATTCACATCATAGAATCTGGACCAGATCACCGAGTTCTTTTCTGGCGCCAATTTTCTCAATGCTTTCCCATTTTCCTTCGTCACTTCGTAACTGAAACCTTCGATCTTGTTTTGTTTGAACCATTGGATGGCGGACTTCACGGCGCGTTCTATCTCTGGCGTTACGGGTTGCATCATCAGGAATTTGATGATATTCACAGACTCTGCACTTGCCAGGGAAACGGGCTCAAATGCTCTGGCTTTTTCTGGAACAAGGGTGATCTCGTTGTATTGATCGCCCCAGATCGTGAGTTTTTCTTTTTGTAGAATCTGAGTTTTAAGAATACAATTGATGCCATTTTGGACGGCTAGTTTTGATTTGGTCTTCAGTTTTTCATCCACGACTTCGAAGCCGTTTTTGCCTTCTGCCACGTTGTAAAGAACCGTCAATGCGTTGATCATTGCGTTGTCGTTGTAAGTGATCTGCTTTCTGTACAGCGATCTGTTAGGATAATATTGTGGGAAACCGCCGTTTTTGTATTGCATCTGTAGCAAGTACGCAATTCCTTTTTCGGCTGACTTTAAGTAGCTTGGGTTCTTGGAGGTTTGGTAGGCATTGATGAGGATGTTGATCTCTTTGGTGGTCGCATTGTTGTCGATTGTGGCGTGGTCATCTCCGGTTTCCTTGATGCTGCGGGTGAGTTCTTTGCTGAGAGGGAGATCGTAGTTCACGGTAGATTTGTCCTCGAGGTGTTTTCCCCAACCGCCGTTTGGAAGTTGATAGACCAAAACCTTCTCCGCCAAAGTATCTTTTGTCTGCGCAGTACACGCCATTGTAAGGAAGCTGATCGCCAGTAACGCTATTTTAGATTTCATTATTTTAAATTTTGTGCAATCGGTTGCATAGCGCTAAGATAGAGATAATTGCTGATTTAGAAATGCGTGAATGATTGGTAGCTCAAAATTATTTTATGAGTATGGTAGAGTTCTGTGGATAAAGAAGGTTTAAGCTAAGTGGTTTTTGTCATTTTGACAGATTATTTTGAGAGACAGTTTCCGTTACATCGCTGTTACCTTTCCGTTACCTAAGTGTGTTTTTGTTAGCTTTTAGTTTTGGGTGGTTTTTGACAGTTTTGCAGAGTGGTTTTTTGATTTTTTTGTTGTTTACGGAAAACCGTAATTGTAAGTAGTTTAAGATAGCTATTTTTGTGATTTGAATATATAGAATTGTTTGTATTTTTGTGCAAATACCTATTAATTATAATTATTATGTATAAAATTAGAAAAGTAAAAGTTACTGGTTTTTGGAATAAATTTTCTATTGAAACGAACTTAGATGAAAATGTTAACATTTTTATAGGCAGAAACGGTACTGGAAAAACTACTTTTATAAACCTTATAGAAGCTGCTTTAAGCGTTAACCTAGAGAATTTAGTATCAACAAAGTTTGATGAATTAGTAATTCATTTGCAACAGGGAAAAAGCAACCGAAAAATTACTATTTCTAAAATAGAACATAATTTACAATACAAAGAACTACAATATAAAATTGGGACTAATGTTTTTAGAATTCCCATCTTAAGTACTAGAGAATTAAGAAGCTTAAATAGTGGTAGAGTTCATCCAAAATATTTACGTGAAAAATTCTCAATTAAGGATTCTTTGGAGCCCTTAGTTAATTTAACATATCTTTCGGTTAGTCGTGAAAAAATTTTTAATGACAGTATCGAAGAAAGAAATTCTAGCGAAATCTATAATGCAATAGATAATAGACTAGAGCAACTAATAAGTGATTTGACAGTATATCAGCTGGAATTAGAAACTGAGGTTAGTAAGCTATCTAAAAAATTCCAAGAAGATGTCTTGAAGATTATGCTTTTCGACGAAAATCTTGATTATATCGATATTACTAAACATATTGAAATTAATCTAGAAGAGATTCGACTTGGACTTTCAAAAGCATATTCTGTACTTGGAATTTTAGATTCGACAACAGAACAGAAAATTGAAATACATACTGAAGAGTTAAAGAAGTCAGTTGAAAAAATTAATTCTAGTTTAAAAAGTGAAAAAAATACGCCAATATTTCCTAATGATGTAACACCTTTAACTCTTGTTAAGCGTACAAAAAAAATAATAGATCTATCTTCTAAATTGGAAGATGATAAGAAAAAAGTTTTTTTTAGGGTTGATAATTACATAAATCTTCTTAATAAATTTCACTCTAATAAATACTTTTCTTTACAAGGAAGTAAAAAAGGAGCAATTGGAATTTTTAGTGATAATCAAAGTAGAATTGATTACTCTGATTTATCTTCCGGTGAAAAACAATTGCTAATACTATTGACAGAAACATTATTACAAAAGGAGAATAATTCAATTTTTATAGCGGATGAACCTGAACTTTCATTACACATAGAATGGCAACGAATGATAATTACGTCAATTAGAGATTTAAATCCAAATTCCCAAATAATTTTGGCAACCCATTCACCTGAGATAGTAGGTAGGAATTTTAGTAGTGTGATAAATATGGAAAAAATTATTAATGGATAATTTAGAATACTCAACAGCAGCGCTCGAGGCAAAAGCTCTGTTTTATAATAAAAAAGCCGTTCTATATGTTGAAGGGATTGATGATCCATTATTCTGGTATGAGTTTACTAGTAAATTGAGTCTCGATTTACATATCGAAGAAATTGGAGGGGGAGAAAATCTTGAAAAAATTATAGATAAAATAATTGAAGATGATGCTAGAATTTATGTTGCTCTAGATCGTGATTATTTGGATTTTTATGATGAAGAAGTTAAACAAAGATATATTCATGATAGGGTTTTGCTAACTTATGGACATTCCATAGAGAATACGTTATATAATTCAAAAATATTAAATGAAGTAATTAAAAGTTATGTTAGAGTAACTGATTTTGATAAAATTCAAGAAATTGAAGAATGTTTTCAAATGTTTGAACAGGATGTTAAAAATTTATTAATTTTTGATATATTATCTAATAAATTTAATTCATCAGTTAAAATTTTAGGAGATTCTTGTATGAGGCATTTGAAGAGTGCTAAATCATTAAATTTATGTCCTAACAAAATTTTAAGCTATATACAAGATTTACCAATCAATTATGCGAACGAATTAAAAATTGACATTGAAAATAAGATTGATAATTCGGACAAAACAATATCCCAGATTATTAAGGGACATTATCTCACGTCATTTGTTATAAACTTGATAAAAAGTTATATAAAGCGATTTAGAAATAAAGAAATTACTTTCAGTAATGATAATTTATATTCTTCAATTATAGATAAGATTTTTTTTATAGAAGACTTGGATGAATATAAACATTATTTGAATGAATGTAGTAAAATTAACTATGCATAATTAGTAAACTGAAATATTCCATTTAAAATCAATCCGTAAAAAACTGTTTCCCCTTCAAACTAACAATCACAACCCCATTTTTCCCTTTCGCTCCATATTTGGAAGTAGCGTCTTTACCTTTTAAAACTTTGATATCCTTAATGTTCTTCGAATCAATCTGCTGAAATTGTTTATTTGTAATAATTTTTCCATCTGCAACGTATAATGGTAGATTCTTTTCGTTGATGGATAAAGGCGCTCCAGTTCTGAAATGTTGCGTATTTGGATTCTGTCTATCAGCATCAGATATTGCGATCTTACCAAGTCTAAAGGGTGTATTCTGGTCTCTTTTAACAGGTTCTTTAGGAACTTGCACCTGAACGACTTCGCCAGTAATCTTGGTTGGAGAACTCGTTTTTACGGGCTGATTCACTTTCGGTTGCGTCTGTGCCGAGACTATACCTCCGGACGTGAGGACAAATCCAACGGCAAATTTTGCAAACAAGGAATTGATGAAAGAATAGCTGAGATTTCTGTCCAATTGATCCACTCGGAAACTGGCGCAGATGTTGGGGTTCTCGGAAAGATCTGTGATGATGTCCAGATCAGACGCGCTGGTGAAATCTCTCACACTTTTGGAACAGACTTGGCAGAATCTGCCTTTTTCCTCGGGCGTCATATTCGCCCAGTTTTCGTGACACGGTTTTGGGATGGTAACTTTCATAGCGGTGCATTTTTATAGTAAGATGCATTTTTAACTCCAAAGGTTGGAAATGACGTTGAAAATATTACCAATTAACCTTCAAAACTTGATGAAGTGCTGTCACAGAAAAGCCTCAATGGGAGATTCTGTACACATAGAGATTGACTTTGGCATTGGTAAGAAGTCCCAGATCCAATAAGCCATTGGAGTTAAGCGCAAAGGTCAAAGAGTCGCCCGTATTGAGTTCTACAATAGATTGGATGCTGGATGAGGTAACGGGAATGGAGGCGATTTCCAGAAACAAGATGGCAAGCCTGACTCCGTCAAAACTTTTTTCTTCCCAAAGAGAATTGTTTTTCAATAGCCCTAGTTTTTTCCCGCCGAGGAGTTCTACATTCACGCCGGATTCGAATTGTATTTCGTAATTTACCATATAGATTCCGGGTTTTGTAGCCGTGTAAACACCATTGTTAAATATTGCAGGATTTCCGAGTTTTGTGTCGGATGTGCCTGTGAGACTTAGTTTTTGCCAACCTCCCCCTAGATTTAGATTTAGCAAAGACCAATTTCCGGTTCTGGTGGCGTAGTATGCTGTATTTCTTTGTGAAAGATAGTTGCTGCTCACCTCCTTGATAGCGCCATCGCCAGCTACAGAGTTGTCTCTTATGAGAAAAGAATGATCTGGGTTGATGGTTTCTACATTCGCAACGGTTCTTATGGTGAGATCACCGTTGATGTCCAGTGTAGATTTAGGATTGTCTGTATTGATGCCGACTTGTGCACGTGTGATGGTGGCCAATAGAATCAAACCAAAAAAATAGAATTGCTTTTTCATAATCTGTAGTTTTTCGAATTAATATGAGCTTGCCAGGATATATTGATTAAAACAAATTTCTGATCTTGCTTGTACGACTTTATCGATCCTTTTTTACGAAGACTTGGTTCAATACGTTGTACTTGCAAGGCAAAGTTTGCGAAAAAAAGCAAATGATAATTCCGTAGAAATACCGCATTTTATCATTAATGAAAAATACCTATTGCGTTGGCAATGAGTTGTGTTAATGAAAAAAAACCTGCTGGTATGCAGGTTTTGAGTTGTATAGATTTGAGTTTTACTATTCTAAAGATGGAAATATCTTGGGTCGGGATATTGGAATTCAAAATCGAAATCTGCAATCAGTTTTGCGGGCGAGATGGTTCTGCCTATGGGAGTTCGTTCGCCAGAGTAGGAGAGTCCTTTTTGAGCGTTGATAACTTCCTCTTTGTTCGGATGGATGGGCGCTACGATGTTGTAAACCTGGGACTCGGAATTGTTGTCCAGCATTTTTTCCACCGCGGAACAAATATCAGCGTAATGAATGTGGTTCACCAGCAAATCGAGATTCGAGATATTGTAATTCTTGAGAAGCCTTTGGTCGCCCATCAAGCCTGCTAATCTCAGAATATTGGTTTGGGGAAATTGTTCTAAAATGAAATTTTCACTTTCTACTTCCTGCGCCGGTTTGTCAGCTTCTGTGAAATTTTGTTCGGTCTCCGGATAGACGCCAGTGGAGCTGAGTAGGAACAGCTGACCTTTGTAATCGCCGAGGAAATTGAGAAGGTTTTGGCGTTTGTCATTCATCTGAATCTGTGCCCCTCGAAGTCCGGAAAACGGAACGCTGATGATAATGGCGTCTAAGTCTTTTGCGACATCCCACGGTTTCATCTCAGGGTCTAGTTTGTCTGGAAAATTCACTAAAGTAGCGTGGTAGCCTTTGGCGCTGAGGTCTTTTGCTTTGGAAGGGGTGGTAGTGGTTGCGAAGATGTTGTATCGGTTGGATAGTCTTTCTGCGATGTGATTTCCAAGCCAGCCGAAGCCGATGATTCCTAGGTTTTTGTTCATCATTTTTTTATTTTATCTTAAAAGGAATTCACGAACCTTTCGTTTTCATTTGAATTTTAACTTTTTAGTGATTAATATTATTTAAAATTTTCTATAGTTTTATGTAAAGATTCTAGAACCTCTTTTTTGGTTTCATTGCTCCAAATTTTAGGATCTACGTATTGCGCAATAATTAGTAATTCTTCTGGCGTAAATCGCTTGTCTTTAAGCTTCTTGAAAAAAGTTGGTTTTTTGATTCCAGATTTTTCTATGATAAAGGATAATTTGACTGGAGAATTTTTAAGAATTTCATCAATATTGTTTTGAATTTCGATGTATTTTTGGATTTCTGCTATCATTATTTTATGTTTTGTGTCTCATTATGTGATACAAATTTAATAAAAATTTGACAACGATCGTGATAATTAATGAGAGTTAATCTCTAAAGAATTTCTAAAAACCTCGAATTTAACTAATTCATATATTTTTTGCCAATTTTCATCAAATAAATTTCCTTTTAATACAATTCTTCCATTCTTTAATTTATCAGAAATACTGGGACTTAATAAAAATTCATTTTTGTCTCCAATAAATACTTTTTTGCCGACATTTTTTTCTGTGAATTTCACTAAAATGTTTTTACCATAATCATTCAAAAAAAGAGAAATGTAGAAAAGGTTGTCTTCATAAATTTCTTCATTTTTATGGCCTTCAAAATAAAATCCCTCGACAGAATTGATAAGCTTATTTTCCAGGTTATCAGATTTTCTAACAAAAAATAATTTTGAAAAAATATCGAAATCTTTTCCTGGGTTTAATAGAAAAGTAACATTTCTTGAATCAAAACATTTAGACTTTTGGTAATAATCCAGAATAGGAATTGAAACATCTTTATAGATTAACAGATGGTTATTTTCCTTCTTCAAATAATTGTTTTTAACCAAATTGTTATTTTCATTCAAGAAGCAATGATGAATTTTTTCTAATTCTATTTCATCAATTGCTTCGTGAAAAAACAATCGACTATTAAAGAAAATAGTTTTTGTTTTTTCTAAATTTTCTTTATTGATGAAGTTAATTGTAAATTGATTATAATCGGTTTGGGTAATTTTAAAACCTCTAATTTCATTATCAATCAATATTTTTTCTAAAAATTCAGAATCAAAATTTACTTGAACTATTTTCTTATATAAGCTGAGTAAATTTCCATTTTGCATTTCGAAAGATAATGAATCTCGTTGTTTTTTCTCCAAATCGGATAAATTTCGCTTCTCTTTTTCACTAATTTTAAATTCATTTTTTAAAACAGAATCTAAAATGTTGACATAATTATAATTCAAAGAATTTTGTGTAATAGAGTCTGCCTTCCTAAAAGCATTCAGAACAAATTCATTTTTTGCATTGTTTCTGATAAAGCTAGAAAGAAAATGTTTTTCATTGAACTTCAGTTTCAAAACATAATCTGTTTGGGAGAAAAAGAAATTGAAAATAAAAAATGTGATTAAGAAATATATTTTTTTCATTTGTTAAATTTAAAACAAACTCTCATCCACAAAATTCGGCAACGTCACCTTCAAATTCGGTTCAGCTTCCATTGCTCTTTTAATTGCGAAAACAGCACCTTCATTTCTTGCCCAGCTTCGTCGGGAAATTCCGTTGTTGACGTCCCAGAAAAGCATTGATTTTAATCTTCTGTCGGCATCATCGCTTCCATCGAGCAACATCCCGAAACCACCGTTGATGACTTCGCCCCAACCAACGCCACCACCGTTGTGAATACTCACCCAGGTCGCCCCACGGAAACTGTCGCCAATCACATTGTGAATCGCCATATCTGCCGTAAATCTCGAGCCGTCATAAATATTGGAAGTCTCTCTGTAGGGCGAATCCGTACCCGAAACATCGTGATGGTCTCTTCCCAAAACCACCGCTCCGATTTCTCCGTTGGCAATGGCTTTGTTGAAGGCTTCAGCGATTTTCATTCTTCCTTCGGCATCGGCATACAGAATTCTCGCTTGCGAACCAACGACCAGATTGTTTTCCTGAGCGCCCTTAATCCACGTGATATTGTCTTTCATCTGCTGTTGGATTTCTTCGGGCGATGTTTTAATCATTTCTTCTAAAACGGCACACGCAATATCATCGGTTTTCTGCAAATCTTCCGGTTTTCCGCTGGTACAAACCCAACGGAACGGCCCGAAACCGTAATCAAAACACATCGGTCCCATAATATCCTGAACGTAACTCGGGTATTTGAACTCCCTTCCAATCGTAGGATTTTCTGACATTACATCAGCTCCGGCTCTGGAGGCTTCGAGTAAAAAAGCATTTCCATAATCGAAGAAATAAGTTCCTTTTGCTGTATGTCTGTTGATGGCGGAAGCGTGTCTTCTCAAGGTTTCCTGAACTTTTTCTTTAAATAAATCAGGGTTTTCTGCCATCATCGTATTGGATTCCTCAAAGGTTTGCCCGACCGGATAATAACCGCCCGCCCAAGGATTGTGCAGTGAAGTCTGGTCTGAACCGATATCGATTCTTAAATTTTCTTCATCAAATTTCTCCCAGATATCGACGATGTTTCCAAGGTAAGCCAAAGAAACCGTTTCCTGATTTTCCTGAGCTTTTCTTACTCTTGCCACCAGTTCATCCAGATTTTCGTGGATTTCATTCACCCACTTCTGTTCGTGACGGATTTTGGTAATCTTTGGATTCACTTCTGCAATCACCGTAATACAGCCTGCGATATTTCCGGCTTTTGGCTGAGCGCCAGACATTCCGCCCAAACCTGAAGTGACAAATAATCCGCCTTTCGGTTCTTTATTGATTTTTCTAAAAGCATTCAAAACGGTAATCGTCGTTCCGTGCACAATTCCCTGCGGACCGATGTACATATAAGATCCGGCCGTCATTTGTCCGTACTGCGAAACACCCAGCGCATTGAATTTTTCCCAATCATCCGGCTTGGAATAATTTGGAATCATCATTCCGTTTGTCACTACGACTCTTGGCGCATCTTTGTGCGAAGGAAACAATCCCATCGGATGTCCGGAATACATTGTCAATGTCTGTTCGTCAGTCATTTCAGACAGGTATTTCATCGTCAGAAGATACTGCGCCCAATTGCTGAACACCGCACCGTTTCCACCGTACGTAATCAATTCGTGCGGATGTTGCGCCACGGCATAATCCAGATTGTTCTGAATCATCAGCATAATCGCTTTTGCTTGTTCGGATTTCCCTGGATATTCGGCAATGTCTCTTGCTTTCATCTCATAGTCGGGACGGAAGCGATACATATAAATTCTGCCGTATTTTTCCAGTTCTTCCCGAAATTCAGGCAACAATTCTGCGTGGAATTTGGGTTCGAAATAACGTAAAGCGTTTTTCAGAGCAAGTTTTTTCTCTTCGTCTGATAGGATTTCTTTACGTTTCGGCGCGTGATTGATTTGGGTTTCGTATGGTTTTGGTTGAGGTAATTCGGAGGGAATACCTTGTTGGATTTGTTGTTGGAAAGTCATTACTTAGGTGATAGTTGTTGGTTGATAGTTGATGGCTTTTTTATGGTTTTAAAGATATTTAAAATGAAAAACATAAAACCAAAAATTGTGAATGGAATTAGAATTCTATTTTCAGAATTATTAGAAAGTAAAATGTAGTTTAAAATAAATATAATGAAATGAACTATAGAATATAGAAAATCTGTAAATCTTCCAATCAGAAAAATGATAAAATAGCTTAAAAGATATATTGGATACGTAAAAAGGAAAAAAGAACCGGTATAAATTGGGTTTCTCAAAATTCCATCAATATCAATTCCTCCAAAATTAATAGTTTTATTGACACCATAAGTTCCCACGGCTCCTTTTGCTGATAAAAAGTAAAATATAATTAATAGTAAAAGCGGAGTTAGGAATAGAGAAAATAGATATTTTTTAAAAACTTTTTTCATAATGAAGTTTCGATTTTCAAAGTTTTAAAGATATTCAATTTGAAAAATATACAATAATGAATTGAGAAAAAATTCCCCTCCCTTGGAGGGGAGAAATTTGAAATTGTAAATTTCAGATTTAGGGGGTGGTCAATTATGCGGAATCACCCCGTCTTCTCCCTTTGGTCGAATCCCCCATTTATAGGAGGAGAATTTTAGCATCTGTAATTTTCAATAATAAAATCCTCCAATTCTTTCATTACCAATGTCAAATTATTCTTCACATCAAAATCTGTAATTCTGAATATTTTCAATCCCAGAGATTCCAAATAAGTTTGTCTTATTCCATCATAAACTTGTTTTTCGTCGTGACTTGAACCATCGATTTCAATGATTAGTCCAAGCGTTTTTACATAAAAATCGACAATATAGTTTCCTATAATTCTTTGTCTGTCAAAATCGATGTCATGAAATGTTCTTGCACGAACTTGGTTCCAGAAAAGAACTTCGCTTAGGATTCCGGCTTGGCGTTTTCCGCTTAATAATTTTTTTCAGGTGAGGATTGTAGGGTAGATGTTCTACGAAGTTTCTAAGGATGGGAATTCCGTTGATTTGGGTTAGGATTTCATTCATTTGTTTATGTTTTTTTGATTGACCACCCCGATAATTTACCTTTGGTAAACCATCGAACTTCCAAAGGAGAGGAATTTTCTAATAGGATGTCAGAATCTAATTTAATAATTTTTCATATAACAATTCCTAAAACCTATATTTGCACCATCAAAAAAATGGGTGAATCGTGTGCAATCCACGAGCTGTCGCGCAACCGTGATTCATTTGAATGAGAAGTCGGATCCCCAAAAACTTTCGCGATTTGAAGTAGAAATTCAATTTTCTATTCATTTCAATGTTTAATATTAATTCTAAAAAAAAGAAATGAATTACGAAACCCAAATTCAGGAATCAGAAACCCACGTTTTCAAAGTTGTTTTTCCTAATACAACCAATCATCACAACACAATGTTTGGCGGAAAAGTAATGGAAATGATGGATGAAGTGGCGTTTATGACAGCAACAAGATTTGCCAGAAAATCATTCGTAACCGTGAGTTGTGACAGAATCGATTTCAAAAAACCAATTCCTGCTGATACTTTGGTTGAGTTGATTGGGAAAGTAAAATATGTGGGCAACACCAGCGTAAAAGTGAATGTCGAGATTTTTGTAGAAGAAATGTACAGAGATGTTCGTGAGAAAGCCGTTTCCGGGGATTTTACCTTGGTTGCAATTGATGAAAATAAAAAGCCGTCAAGAATTTTTGAAAACTAAAAACAAGAAAGCTTACCGATTTGGTAAGCTTTAATTTTATTCTACGATGTCGTCGTTTTCTTCTTCGTGGTCATCTTCATTATCGCTGGTGCTGTAATAATTATTTTCTTCGTCTGGCAATTGATTGGTGACCTGCTCAAAATTATCATCGTCTTCAGCGCCAGGAACGTCGAGTCCGAAAGGCATTTCGTCGTTAACTTGACTGGCATCTCGGATTGGATTTCCATCGCCATCCAGCGGAATATGCTTTTCTCTGTTGAAAATATCTTCGCCGGGATTGTAATTCAAATCTTCCAAATTTCTGTCTTGCTCATCTTTATTATTTTGCGTAATCATAATAATTTATTTTTTTGGTTAATGAATTACAGACAAATTTGATTCCAAGATTTCAATGTCAGAAGTTAATTATTCATAAACTTCAGGATTCACGATGGTTGGCATTTTCTCACCTTTACTAAAAGCTACCACGTTTTCTGATGCCAATTTGGACATTCCGCTTCTGGCTTCGATAGTTGCAGAACCGATGTGTGGCAAGATGCAAACGTTGGGAAGTTGGAGTAGTGGACTGTCACTTTCCATCGGTTCCGGATTCGTTACGTCCAAACCTGCACCCCAGATTTTTCCTGATTCTAAAGCCTCGTACAAATCTTTTTCATTATGAAATCCACCTCTTGCGGTGTTGATGAAAATAAGATTTGGTTTCATCTTTTCGAAAGTTTCTTTGTTGAAAATATCCGCTTGTTCCAGCGTGAAATTGGCGTGAATGCTTATTACATCAGATTTCTGAACAAGTTCTTCAAAAGAAACATATTTTGCATTCAGTTCTTTCTCAGCTTCTTCATTGTGATTTCTGTTGTGATAAATGATGTTCATTCCAAAAGCCGATTTGCATTTTTCAGCCATTTCGAAACCGATTCTTCCAAGTCCTAAAATTCCCAAAGTTTTTCCATACAATTCTTGACCGAGTTCTTCCAAAGCGTCGAAGTCTTTCCAGTTTCCTGATTTTACTTTTTCGATGTTATAATTGACTTTTCTGGAAACCATTTGCATCAATAGAAATGCAACGTCAGAAGTAGCTCTACTCAAAACATCTGGCGTGTTTCCAACTGGGATTTTTCGTTTTGTCGCTTCTGCAATATCGACTTGGTCAAATCCTACCGAAAATAGAGCAATCGCTTTTACATTGAGACAATTGTCGAAAAAGTCTTTGTCATATTTGTTCTTGCCGACATTCAAAATGATGTCTGCTTTTTTACAGTTTTCCAACCATTCTTCGTGGCTTGGATTATCGTTTTCTGAAGTGATGATTTCCAGATTGTTTTCTTTTAAAATATCGATTCCGATTTGTGGAATTCTTTTGTTGATGAATACTTTCATTTCTTATTTTTTATTGATGTTCAATTTTATGTAGAAAATTTCTACTGATGAAAAAAACCGCAGCCCGACTTGAGCGGAAATCCTTTTTTGCTTGTACTCAATTTCTATTTAATTAAGAAAAGTTCTGCAAAAAAGATTGGGAGCGGAAGGCGGAAAAGCTGCCCAAATATTACTTTTTAAAATACAAAAACCGGAAATAGCTCTCCGGTTTATATGTTGTTTTTATATTGCAATCAAAAATTATTCCTGCGTTGGTCTTTCTTTGTCTTTTGTGAAAAAGAATTTGATGATAATTGGAAGTGTAGTCACCAAAACAATAATCAGAATGATGATTTCCAGTTTTTTCTTCAAATCTATTCCGAACTGATCCATAAACAATTTGTCGAGATAATGTCCCGCAAAAATCATACTGAATGACCACAAAACTGCGCCTACAACATTGTAGAGGAAGAATTTTGGTTTGTCCATCTTCACAATTCCTGCAACGATGGGAGAGAAGGTTCTCACAATCGGAAGAAATCTAGAAAGAATAACCGCAACTGCGCCGTGCTCTTCGAAGAAATCGTGCGCTTTAAAAAGGTATTTTTTCTTGAAAAAGAATGAGTCTTTTCTTTCGTACAACAATGGTCCGCTTTTGTATCCAAACCAGTAACCGATTTCGTTTCCAATGATTGCGGCAATGGCTACGGCTGTTGCCAAAATGGTTGTATCCAGAAAATCTGATCCTGTGGAACCAAATGTTGTGTCAATAATTGAAACGGCATAAATTCCCGAGATGAAAAGCAAGCTGTCGCCGGGTAAAAAGAAACCGACGAAAAGTCCTGTTTCTGCAAAAATGATGAATAAAATGAGCCAAAATCCACCCAAATGGATGTAAAATTCGGGGTTCAATAAGTCTTTCCAGCTTTGGTATTCCATAAATTATAAGTCTGCGGCAAATATATTAAAAGCAATCTGAATTAATCTGTTAAAAATAAATATTTAGGATTATTTAACGTAACCACGATGTTTAGTCATATTTGTCGCCCCATTTATCTTTAAGTTGTTCCTTGATTTTTTTCTCCGTTGAGTTGTTAGCCGGTTCATAAAATGCAGTTCCCTTGATTTCGTCTGGCAAAAATTCCAAATCGACAAAATTTCCCTCATAAGAATGAGCGTATTGGTAATCTTTTCCGTAGTCCAAATCCTTCATCAGTTTGGTTGGCGCATTTCTGAGATGGAGGGGAACTGGGAGATTTCCTGTTTTTTTGACGAAAGCCATCGCTTCGTTTATTGCATTGTAGGTGGAGTTGCTTTTTGGTGAAACGGCAAGGTAAACTGCGGTTTCACTTAGAATAATTCTAGCTTCCGGATTTCCGATAACGTTTATGGCTTGGAAACAATTGTTTGCCATTACCAAAGCATTCGGATTTGCCAAACCAATATCTTCGGCCGCCAAAATCATCATTCTTCGGGCAATGAATTTGATGTCTTCGCCGCCAACCAGCATTCTCGCGAGCCAATAGACGGCGCCATTTGGATCTGAGCCTCGCATCGATTTGATGAAGGCTGAGATAATGTCGTAATGTTGTTCTCCATTTTTGTCATAGAGCGCCATATTTTCCTGCAGTACAGAAAGAACATCTTTGTCCGAAATCTTATTTTTCTTCGCAGATTTGAATTGATTCAAAACCAACTCGATGGAATTAATCAATTTTCTTGCATCGCCTCCGGAATATTGGATGAAAGCTTGTTTCTCTTCTAATGAAAATTTGGTGTTGTAGATTTCATTGTATTTAGAAACAGAAATGTCGGCGAGTTCTTCTAATTTTTCAAAAGTCAAAGCTTTCAAAATGTAAACCTGAGTTCTGGAAAGCAAAGCGGAAACCACTTCGAAACTTGGATTTTCTGTGGTTGCACCAATCAATACAATCCAGCCTTTTTCCACAGCGTGTAGCAAAGAATCCTGCTGAGATTTGTTGAATCTGTGGATTTCATCAATGAACAAAATCGGACTTTTTCCAGAAAAAAGATTCTGTTTTTTAGCTTCATCTATGACGTCTCTCACATCTTTCACGCCGGCAGAAACGGCTGACAATTTATAGAATTTGCGTCCGGATTTTTCAGAAATGATTTCTGCCAAAGTGGTTTTTCCAGTTCCTGGTGGTCCCCAAAAGATGAGAGAATTGATTGTGTCATTCTCCATCATCCGTTTTATAGTTCCAGATTTTCCTGTAAGATGTTCTTGTCCAAGGACTTCATCAAGGGTTTTGGGGCGTAGGATTTCGGCAAGTGGCGCATTATTCATAATTCAAAAATACAAAGTTTCTGTTGGAATAGATGATTTTGGATTGTTTATTGATAATCAATATTTAATATTGATATGTAAATTTTAATTTGTTATATTTACAAAATAGTTATTGAGATAAGGGTTTTCTGGTTTTATTGATTTTTATAATTTAAAAAGCTTAATCATGAAAATATTCAATTTTTTATCAATGACCTGCGCTTTTTTCTTTTCCGTTTCTGGTTCATCGCAGGTAGGTATTAACACTAGCAATCCGCAAGCAACATTGGATGTAAACGGAAATGTTATTATTAGAAACACGCCAGAGACGGTGGTTTTGCCTGGTTACAAACTCTTGGTTGCTAATCAAAACTCTTTTGAAGTTGGTAAAGTGGATCCTTCGCTTTTTTTTACTGGCAGTAATTCCAATATTGCAAAAGCATCCGCATCTTCTGGGGTTTCTTTGCTGGAGCTGGATCTGAGTTTGCTGTATCCCGGTTGGAATTTGCTCAAGTTTGGGAATACTGAGATCAATCCTGCATTGTTCACTTCCACAACATCGGATTTCTATTACACGGTTCCCAATAAGGGAAAATATTTCATTCATCTGAACTTTAAAATCCGAACATTATTAACTCTGGGTGTTGCTACCAATTCTCAAATAGGGATTTTGAAAACGTCTGGAAACACAACCACTTTGATAGATTCCAAACCCTTGAGTGTGATTGGATTGACTTTGGCGAACGATTCTTTTGAAACCATCCATTCAATTTACGAGTTTGAAGCTGGCGACAGAATTAGATTTGTTTTCAACCGCGGACTCTTGAATCTTGGTTTGGGTCTTCTCAATAATTCTTCCGGAACTGTTTTGCTTTATAAAATGTCGGATTGATTTTATTGTGAAATTGTCATAAAATTTAATTTTAATGAAAAAAGAAAAATATTTATTGTTTTTCAATAAATATTTTTTGATATTTGCATCATTAAAAACAACAATTATGTCAAAAACAAACAACTTCGTCTTTTGGGCTTTATATGTTATCGCCTGGATTATATTCGTCGGCTTGTGTATTGAAGCTGGTGGATTGATTGTGAATTTCGTTTTCCATCTTTACAACCCAGAGATTATCCAAAATCTTTATCAAAAGTTGGATTTGATGGAACTCTATAAAAGCAATAGCTCGGCTTTTTACAATGTTTATAGCTTTATTCTCATCATTTCAATTTTGAAAGCTGTTCTTTTTTATACAGTAATCAGCTTGATGCACAAAATGAATTTAACCAAACCGTTTAGTGATTTTGTGGCAAAGAAAATTTCATTAGTTAGTTATTATGCGCTTTCAATTGGATTATTGAGCTATATTGCTCAACAAGTTGTTAAAAACTTGAGTCATCGCAGTTTTGTTCCCGACAATTTAAACCAATTTTTGGGAGATAGTGAAGCGTTTATTTTTATGGGCGCTGTGATTTATATTATCGCAGAGATTTTCAAAATAGGCGTCAAGTTACAGGAAGAAAACGATTTAACAGTTTAATTATGCCAATAATCGTAAATCTTGACGTGATGATGGCAAAGCGAAAAATGTCACTCAACGAACTTTCCGAAAAAGTAGATTTAACACTTTCGAACCTATCAATCCTGAAAACCGGAAAAGCAAAAGCTGTTCGTTTCAGTACTTTGGAAGCGATTTGTAAAGCTTTGGATTGTCAGCCAGCTGACATTTTGGAGTATCGAAAAGAAGATTAAAGTTTTCTGTTGATCACGTAGTCCAGCATCAGTTTCAACGATTCTTTCGCCTCATTATCAGGAAATTCTGCTAAGATTGCCAGCGCTTTTTGCTGGTAATCTTTCATTGTTTGGATGGCATAATCCATTCCGCCGGAAGATTTCACGAACTCAACGAGTTCACGCACTTTTTTAGAATCGTTGTTATAACGCTTTATCGTTGCGAAATATTTTTTGTAATTCTCAGGACTTGCGTTTTTCAAAGTGTAAATCAATGGCAAAGTCATCTTCTGTTCCTTGATGTCAATTCCAACCGGTTTCCCAATGATATTACTTGTTTGATAATCAAAAAGGTCGTCTTTAATTTGAAAAGCCATTCCCGTGTAAGTCCCAAATTCCTGCATTTTTTTAGCAGTCGCTTCGTCCACATTGTTGGATAGAACACCAACTTCACAACACGCCGCAATCAAAGTTGCAGTTTTCTGACGGATGATTTCGTAATAAACATCCTCAGTAATATCAAGTTTTCGTGCTTTTTCAAGTTGAAGCAATTCACCTTCAGACATTTCGCGGATCGTCCTTGCAATCACAGAAAGCAGATCATAATCCTTGTTGTCCGTAGAAAGCAAAACCGATTTTGAAAGCAAATAATCGCCCACCAAAACTGCAATTTTGTTCTTCCAAAGCGCATTGATAGAAAAGAAATTCCGACGTTTGAAACTCTCATCCACAACATCATCGTGCACCAAGGTCGCTGTATGGATTAGCTCAATCATACTTGCGCCACGGAAGGTTTTTTCATTCACGTCGCCCACCAGTTTTGCGCACAAAAACACAAACATTGGGCGCATCTGTTTCCCTTTTGTGGTCACGATGAAACGCGTGACTTTGTCCAATAGAGCAACATTACTTTTCATAGATTCATAAAACTTTTGCTCGAAAAGTTTCATTTCCTCAGAGATCGGCGCTTTGATTTGTTCTACTGTATTTGCCACTTTTTACGTTTAGGGATTATGTTTTTTTTGGAGCAAGACGATTGCTAATTCTTTTCACTTGTTCAACCCGCTTTCCGTTGCAATCTTTTTTTTGAAAAAATTGTCATTCTGAGGCTCTCGAAGAACAATTTTTTCAAAAAAAAGGATTTCCACTACAATCGGGGCTATGTTGAGGATTTTTCTATCGATTGACCAAAAAAACTATTCAGCAAATATAATTAATCTAAATCGTTATCAAGAAACAAAATAAAGACTTTTAGAGCCTTTTTGATTTTAATCACAAAAACTAAACACTTTCTTTACTAATCCATTTTGTAACGTCTGGCGCAACATAATTTTTCATCATATCGATAAGTTCATCAATATCACTGCTTACCAAAACCATATCTCGATTGATTTCTTTCAAAAATCCTTTGTCAACCATTGTTTGTATGAAAGTGATTAGAGAATCGTAGAAACCATCGGTGTTTAGAATTGCAATCGGTTTTTTGTGAAGTCCCAATTGTGCCCAAGTCAACATTTCGAAAAACTCTTCCAAAGTCCCAAAACCGCCTGGCAATGCAATCACACCATCACAAAGTTCGTTCATTTTGGTTTTTCTTTCGTGCATAGTTTCTACCAAAATAAGTTCAGTCAAGTTTTCGTGAGCAATCTCCTTTGACTTTAGAAAGTTAGGTAAAACACCAATGGCTTTTCCGCCATTATTCAAAACACCGTCCGCTACAGCGCCCATCAATCCTACATTTGCGCCACCGTAAACCAATTCGATTTGATATTTTGCTAATGTTTTTCCTAATAATGTCGCTTCTGATTTGTAAATTTCTTCCGTTCCAAAACTAGATCCGCAGAAGACTGTAACTCTTTTCATTTTCTATTAAAACTTGTTTCTCTTGATTTAAATAATTCTCAGAAGTAATTATTGCAATTCGCTGTAAGGAACAAAATAAAGACTTTGGGGCACTTTTTTGATTTTTATATCGAAACGTTCTCCCGAAATGTAAATTCCTTTTTCCGTTGCCGTAATTCCCTCAATTTGTCCAATATTGAAAGCTCTTCCAAGCGCATATTTTTTTAAAGGTTTATTGAAGAACAGATTTCCATTTTCATCCTTTTCGAAAATCATTAGAAAAACCCTCGCTTTCTTAGTGTAGCCAACAACGTACAATTTGTTATCGTAAAAAGAAGAATCCGTCACCACAAATCCTGTGTCAAAACTTTCCAATTTCTGAGCTGGTTGATTTTCAGATAGATTTGGATTGATGACGTAATGAGAAACAGTATTCGTAATCCATTCCTTCGTGAAAATATGAATATTTCCATCCAAGAAAATCATCGCTTCTGCATCAAAATTATTGTTGATATTCTTCGGCGTAAAATCCTCTTGTTCAGGATAATAAAATGGAATTGTTTTAATAGAATCTATAATTATTGAGTCATTCTTAAAAGGAACTTTATAAACTTTCAAATCCTTTCTCGTCCCAAGATTATTCCCAAATTCCCCGATGTAAAAATTTTCGGCATCATTCGTGATCGCTTCCCAGTCAATGTTTTTCAATCCAGTTTGAAAAGTTTTTTCGATGTAAGAACTTTCGGGTTTTATCTCGAAAATTTCGCTCGTATTTCCGCTGTCATTGAAGGAAAATATTCTGCCATCAAACTCAGTCAATCCAGAGCTTTCTCTCAAAGAATCACTTAGAACGGCGCTTTTGTATTTTTTGAGTTTTAGTTTTTGGGTTCTCTGAGCTGAGATTTGAAAACTCAGCAGAAGAAATAAGAGATGGAAAATCCTTTTCATATTTCGTAAAAATAAGAATTGATTTTTTGAAGAGGAAATTTGATGGATTAAAATTTTGTTAAGGAAGATTACTCCGCAGATTTGTTCGCCAATTGTCCACAAGCGGCGTCAATATCGCCACCACGGCTTTTTCTGACCATAATTGTGATGCCGGCTTTTTCCAATTCACGGACGTATTTTTCTTCCGCCTCAATACTTCTGTGGTCAAATTTTCCTTCGCCAATCGGATTGTACTGGATTAGGTTGACTTTGCTTGGAACTTGACGGCAATATCTGATCAAGGCTTTGATATCTTCGTCTCCATCGTTGATGCCTTTCCAAACGCAATATTCGAAAGTAATTGGCGAACCGGTTTTTTGATACCAATATTGAAGCGAATCCATAATGTCCGTCAAAGGAAATTTCTCTGAAAATGGCATAATATCATTTCGTTTATGCTCGATTGCGGAATGAAGAGAAAGTGCCAATTTGACTTTAATTTCTTCATCGGCCAGCATTTTTATCATCTTCGGAATTCCGGATGTGGAAACGGTAATTCTTCTCGGCGACATTCCAAGACCTTCCGGTTTTGTGATTTTATGAATGGCCTCGACAACGTTTTTGTAATTCATCATCGGTTCGCCCATTCCCATAAACACAATGTTCGTCAATGGTCTGTCAAAATATTCTTTGCTCTGTCTATCGATTAAGGCAACTTGATCCACGATTTCTGCGACTTCCAGATTCCGCATTCTTTTGAGTTTTGCCGTTGCGCAGAATTCGCAGTTCAAAGAACAGCCGACTTGTGAAGAAACGCAGGCTGTACTTCTAGATTCAGTGGGAATCAAAACAGATTCTACCATCAATCCATCGTGTAATTTCACACCGTTTTTGATAGTTCCGTCTGTTGATTTCTGCAACAGGTCGATAGAGATTGGATTGATGAAAAAATCACGCGTCAGATTTTCTCTCAACTCTTTGGAAAGATTCGTCATCTCATCAAAGGAATGCATATTCTTGCTCCAAAGCCAATCATAGACTTGTTTCGCACGGAATGGTTTTTCGCCGATCGTGCCAAAATAGTCTTTAAGTTGTTCAAGGGAAAGTGCGCGGATGTCCTTCAATGTCTGAGAATTTTTTTGCAAAGATAAGGTTTTTTGGATGAAGATTTTGGCGTGGGAGAGTGAGAACGTTATTATGACATTTGATGAAATCAATTATTATTAATTTTCAATCCATTAATTTTTAAAGTAATTTTGCACTTTCATCGACTTTAATATTAACTCGATAATATTTTTTATTTGCCAGAACTTTACCCAATGGAATTCCAATCCTTCTACGAAAGCCCTTTTAAACTGAATTTTTCTTTTGAAAAACTAATTCAGAAAATGGAGTCCGAAGCTTCTCAAAACCCTGATTACGAAGTTTATCACAGGAATATTTTGAATGAAGTAAAACAATATCCTGAACTTACCACAGGCATTAAAAACCTTGATTTTTTCGAAAAAAACGAAAGAGTGATGAAGGAACTTTTGAAGGATTTGTTCCCGCCAATGCTTACGAAAAATGAGATCAAAGCCATTGGTTTCCCTTTTTACAATTTCTTTTTCAATCCGACTGAGCGTTTCCAAAATATCATTGATAAAGCTGGGGAAAACTTTGATATGATTATCAAAGATATGGACCCACACCGTTTCTACGTCATCAGTTGTTGTATTATTTTGCGCAATTATTACAATGTGGAGCTCAATTTTGTGCAACCTTTTATTTTTGATATTCCAAATGAGGAGGGAATAGTGAACCATTATCGTTTCCTTAATAATGTCGATTTTATCGAAATAAATCCTTTAGAAAATGTCAAAAAATTGACGGAAGATGAGATTGCTGAGTTGATGGACAATTTTGAAGATTATGATTTGTGGCGAGAGAAATTTCCACCTCAAAGTTGGGAATTGAAAGGTTTTGCGGTCATTAGTTTCTTTGATGCCACGACAGAAAATGCGATTTCGAATCTAAAAAGCAAACTCATCAATATCGAAGATGATAAAAATCTCAAAGCCGAAATGAACACAGTTTTCCGTTCGATTTTTCAGGTTTCGGATTTGGAAGTTGGCTACACTGCCATTAATATTGAAGAAAATAAATTCGTCAGAAGTCCTATCAATGGGATTATGGAGAGTTTTATCCTTTCCTCGACACCACGAAATTTCAAATATGAAATGCTTTGCGAGAAGAATTTCAATGCGTTGGTAGAATCCAAAAAATTCTTCAGCGTTTCCGATGTTGACCGAAGTTTCCGCGAATTTCCAGATAGCGAAATGGCTAAACAATTTTACGAATCCGGAATCAAAAGTGCGATTTTTGCGCCTATCATTAAGGATAAAAAAATCCTCGGAATTGTAGAATTGGTTTCCCGAAAAAAACAGCTCAACAGCATCAACGCCAACAAAATGGAAATCGTAATGCCCTATCTGGAAGATACGATGGACAGGCTTTACACGGGAATCGAGACGAGAATTCAGGCGATTATTCAACGGGAATATACGTCGATTCATCCAAGTGTTTATTGGAAATTCCGTCAAGAAGCGGAACGACATATCGGATTTTATAAAGAAGAATTCGATTTGCCTTACCGAAATATAAGTTTCCAAAATCTAACGCCACTTTTTGGACAAACCGACGTTCGTAATTCCTCCATTTCCAGAAATTTGGTCATTAAAAAAGATTTGGGAATTCAGTTGGGATTGATTTCAGATTTGATTTTAGCTTTAAGTTCAGAAAATGATTTTGATGGAATTAATGACCGACTGAAATATTATCAGGAATTGCTTCAAACAGACATCAAAGCGGATACAGAAAATATCGTTCAGACTTTTATTTTATCGGAAATTCATCCTTTATTTCAATCGATAAAGCTTCAAAATATTGAGTACAATCAATTGGTAACGGATTATTTCAAAAAACTGGATTCCAGAACCGATATGGTTTACGATTTTCGGAAAAAATTTGACGAAAGTTTGTCAGCCATCAATCGAAATTTAGCCGATATTCTCGACAAAAGACAGGAAGAACAACAGCTTCGTTTTCCATTTTATTACGAGCGTTTCAAGACGGATGGCGTGGAACATAATATGTACATCGGTTCATCAATTGCGCCAGAATTAACTTATGACCCAATCTTCTTGAAAAACCTGAGATTGTGGCAATTGCGTGTTCTTTGCGAAAGTGAATTGCAATACAACCAATTCCGAAAAAATCTGGAATTTTCTTTGGATGTTTCATCTTTGATTTTGGTTTACAGCACTGCAATCAGCATCAGATTCCGAATGGATGAAAAACGTTTCGACGTCGATGGAAGCTACAATGCGCGCTACGAAATGATTAAAAAACGCATTGATAAATCAACGATTAAAAACTCATCTGAACGCATCACGCAACCCGGAAAAATCAGCATTATTTTTTCTCAGGAAAAGGAAAGACACGATTATCTTCAATTAATCAAAATCCTTCAAAATCAAAATATTTTAGAATCTAATGTAGAAGAATTGGAAGTTGAAGATTTGCAAGGAATCAACGGTTTGAAAGCTTTGCGTGTAGAAATTAATTTTGAGGCGGAGGAAGTGGATTATGAGTTTGTGGAAGGAGTTTGATACTTCTCAATCAAGTTATTAATTTCAGAAATTTCTTTATTGTTTTCATTAAAATTAAATTCTAGCAATAGCTTTTCTTTTACTTTGAATAGTAATTCCAGTGATTTGTCTGTGTCTTCCAAATGGTACAAGCAAGAAAATAGATTTTCAAATAAATACTCTGAATCTTCTTTATTTTTTGTGAGAATAAATAAATGAGTATATAAAGTGTTGATATTTAGATATTTATTATCTGAAAAAAGAATTATATCTGCAATTTTATAATGAATCTCTTCTTTCCAATTTAAAATTTCTTTTGAAAAATTTTCTGTTTTAATTTTATTAAAATTATTAATCCATTTTTCAAAATCAGGAGAATGAATATATTCCCAGTGTTCAGCTGAGTCTTTTGCTAGCTTTATTACCTCATTATAGAAATCTTCGAATTCATTGTTTATTTTCTTTTCGAGTACTATTCCTTTTTCATTTACAAAAAAGGATAAAGAGTATCGATTGATTTCTTTAAAAAATGAATAATTAAATCTCGCAAAATATTTTGTTTGATTAGGATGCATTTCTACATTTTCTAATATAACTTTTTTAGATATATTTTCTTTTGTGAAATCTATTCCCAATTCTGTTATTTTTTCCTGTGGAATTTCACTAAACAAAAGGTTTGCAAATTCATTTATAACTGAATTCGAATCAGAATAACTTGAAATGATAATATTTTCAATATTGTTTTCGATTCTCTCAATATCAACAATGAAATTATTTATTTTTTTTAAAGTTATATTTTCTGTTCTTTTTTTAGTGAAGAAAATAGAAATATCAATATATCGATATTTTTTGTTTTTGTAGGTGCCGGAATAAATATTTCGTAAATTATCAAAATCTTCTTTTTCGAATCCTGCAACGGTAATCAATTTACGTTTAAAAAAATTAAAATTCATCTTATAAATTTTACATCGTCACATTCCGAAAAGCCACCATAAAAGCAACCACAGAAGCCAAAATCCCAATCGTGAAAACAGTGTAAGTCAGTCGCAACAATTTGTATTTTCGGTTCAGCACAATTCCGAGATAATAGAGGTCTTTAATCATCGTGTCGTACAGATATTGTCGGTCGCTCATCATTTCCTTCATCGCCCACAAGTACTCTTCCATCGGCATTTTGTAGAAATTCCCGAAGAACAGCAGATTCACTTTTTTCTCCTCGATTTCCTTTCTCGTAAACGTTCCGCTCGACACTTTCGGTCTTGTGGACATTATCGCCAAAATAATACACGCCACACTCGACATTATCATTATAAAAGTCGGAATTATTAGGTGCGAATTGCTCGGCGCATCCAGTTTCGGAATCAAGGTTGACAAGGCCACAGAAATAATCACGGCATTGACGGAAAGTAGAATATTTGCCTTGCTGTCGGCGATTTGGCTCAGTTGCGTGTGGTTGTTCAGCGTCACTCGGAACATCGTTTCAATCCCACGTTCCGGCGAATCCATCTTCTCCAGTTTCTTTTTATTCAGAAGCGCTTTGTCACTATCCTCGGCGTTTTTTTTCTTTTTCTCTTCCTTCATATTTTTAATGTCAGAAAGGATTCGGTCCACATTTTTTTCCTTGATGGGTTGCCAATTTTCCTTCGCATATTTGGTGTAAAATTGATGCTTCGAAAAGAACACAATATTAATTTCCGACCATTGTTGCTTACTGAATTTCTGATGATGAACCTCCTTGATTTCCTGTCTCAAGTTTTCACAAATCCTGAAATAATCATCCGAAGCCAAATGATACAAATCCGCATCTTTTATCACTTCTTCCAGCTGATTTGTTGGTTTATAGAATTTGTCCGTTGCCAAAATCAATGCTCCGATTTTCGCAATTCTTTCTTCCGGAAATTGATGTTGTTTCAAAAAATCTGTAGCAATTTTTCGACTTTCTTC
Source organism: Epilithonimonas xixisoli (assembly GCF_004365655.1). Lineage (GTDB taxonomy): Bacteria > Bacteroidota > Bacteroidia > Flavobacteriales > Weeksellaceae > Epilithonimonas > Epilithonimonas xixisoli. The sequence goes on from NZ_SOEO01000001.1 coordinate 801,970, forward strand.
CTCGTGATTATCCACGTTATCCACATAACCCAAATCGTGAAACCAGCCTGCCAAAAGCAGATTTTCCGTATCTTCAGGATTGATATTTTCTTCCTTCGCCAGAATTTTTATTTTCTCGACAACCTGAATCGTGTGGTCAAGATTATGATAAGTATAGACAGACGACAACTTATCTTTGAGCAAATTTTTCGCATAATCTTCCGAGATTTTCAAAATATCCATAAAAGCAATTTGGAACAAATTTAAGAAAGATTGGTGATTATCTGAGATTTAATAAAAATTTTTATGGCGCCTATTTCCGCCCTCCGTTCCCGCTTTTTTGCTCGTCGTTCCTCCTCACAAAAAGAGCTCCACTCAGGTCGGGGCGCAGATTTTCGGTGGTTTAAAAAGTTTTATAGAAAGAAAAATTTTACCACCTTTGCGTTAAAATCCAATTCGAGTATCCGCAGTTTGTCATCAATAAAAATAATCACAAGCTTGTACAAGCGTTTGTCGTTCTGTGAAAAAAAGTTAGTAATTATAAAAATTTACTGAACTTTGTCTTCAAATTTTAAAAATTGAGGTTGTTTAAAGTAAATAAAAGTATAAAATTCATTTAGTAGCAAGAAAACTCCTTTGGAGTTTTATCTGTGTAGAAATAATGTCCAAAACCATTTTGCGTTCCTTAGGAACGCTATCTGTAGTCTTTAATAGATGTTGTTATTGCAATCCTACGGATTGCATTTGGACTAATTTCCCATTGTCTCTACACAGATTCTGCTCCTAAAGGAGCATTTTATAATTTTTTGCGATTTTTTTTACTTTGAACAACTTATTGATTTAATCAAAAAAAAATGAAAAAAATATATCCTCTTTTTCTTTCAATCATCATCTCAATCACTGCCATTTCCTGCGCAGTTCAAAACGCAGATTACGGGAAAAATGCCAAAGATTTTGAGAAGAATTCTGCCATCAAAGACAGCATTATTCATACTTTTTATTTAGTTGGCGACGCTGGAAACCTCGACCAGGACGAAGCTTTTCATAATATGAACACTCTCAAAGATTCATTAGCCAAAGCTTCAGCAAACAGCACTTTGCTTTTCTTGGGCGACAACATCTATCCAGTCGGAATGCCGAAAAAAGATGATAAAAACAGACCACTTGCCGAGAAAAAAATGGATAATCAGATTTCTCTGTCTCAAAATTTTAGAGGAAAAACGATTTTCATTCCAGGAAACCACGATTGGTACAACAACGGCATCAAAGGCTTGAAACGTGAAGAAGATTACGTCATCGAAAAACTAAATGGTAAATCCGCATTTTCACCAAGAAATGGTTGCCCAATCGAAACCCGAAAAATCAATAAAAAACTGACGTTAATTCTCATCGACACCGAATGGGTTTTGGCAGATTGGAGCAAAAATCCTGGCATCAACGAAAAATGTGATTTGAAAACCCGTGAGGATTTTTACACCGAATTCGAAGACCAGCTCAACAAAAATCAAAACAAAACCATTGTCGTAGCAACGCATCATCCGCTGATTACACACGGTTCTCACGGCGGATTTTATTCTTGGGAAAAGCAATTGTTTCCATTAGAAAATAAAATTCCACTACCAATTTTAGCAACCGGAATCAATTTGATACGAGCAACCGGCGGAATCACGCATCAGGATATTTCGAACCAGAATTATAAAAATTTAGCCGACCGACTAAAAACCTTGATTGGTGGACGGAAAAATGTGGTTGTAGTTTCTGGTCACGACCACAATTTGCAATACATCGAGCAGGGAGACATTCGTCAAATCGTCAGTGGAGCAGGCTCCAAAACCGAATCTGCACAAGCCGTTGGAAACCACGATTTTTCCTTTGGTAAAAACGGTTACGCAGAATTAAAAATTTCAAAATCAGGAAATGCGGAAGTCAGTTTTTTTAGTTTGAATCAGGAAAAATCAGATTTGCTTTTTAGAAAAACGGTTTTGGGAAAAGAAGAAAAAATCGCCAAAGATTATCAAAAAAATTTCGCTCCAAATTCGCAGGCTTCCATCTACGATTCGGCGATGACGAAGAAAAATAAGTTCTATGAATTTCTTTGGGGAAAGCATTATCGTGAATATTATTCCAAGAAAATTAATGTAAAAAATTTAGCTTTGGATACGCTTTTTGGTGGCGTAAAAACCGATAGAGCCGGCGGTGGACATCAAACCAAATCTTTACGCTTGGAAACCAAAAACGGAAACGAATATGTCATCCGAGCATTGAGAAAAAGTGGCGTTCGGTTTTTGCAATCCGTGGCTTTTAAAAATCAATATGTGATTGATGAATTTACGGGAAGTTATGCGGACAAATTTTTGTTGGATTTTTACACGACTTCTCATCCATACACGCCTTTGGTGATTGGTGAAATGGCTGATAAGTTGGGAATCCGTCACACAACGCCACAGCTTTTCTATATTCCGAAACAGAAAACTCTTAAGAACTTTAATGAAAATTTTGGTGATGAATTGTATTACTTGGAAGACCGACCGATGGAAACGGAAGAAAATCCAAACAAAGTGGTCGGAACGGACGAAGTGATTCTCAATCTGGCGAAAGACGAAAAATATAAAATCGATGAAAAATCGTGGATTAAAGCACGTTTGTTTGATATGCTCATCGGCGATTGGGACAGGCATCACGACCAATGGAAATTTGAAGCGAGAAAGGAAAATGGAAACGTGATTTACAGCCCGATTCCGAAAGACAGAGACCAGGCTTTCACGAAATATGATGGTTTTGTGACCGGAATTATTATGGAATTTCCGGAGTTGAAACATATGCAGACTTTTGATAATGAGATTGAAAGTGTGAAATGGTTTAACCGCGAACCTTATCCGCTGGATTTGGTTTTTGCGAAAAATTCTGTTCAAAGTGATTGGTTGAAAGAAGCAGAATTTATTCAAAATAATCTAAATGAAAATGATATTCGGCTGGCTTTTAAAAGTCTTCCGAAAGAAGTTCAGGACGATGTTTCAGAAGATTTAATTAAGAAATTATTAATTAGAAAAAAAGATTTGCCAAAATATGCCTCGCAATATTATCATCTTTTGAATCAAAAAGTAATCCTTACCGGAACTGACAAAAAGGACAGATTTGTCATCACGAGATTGCCCAACAATGAAACCGAAATTAAAATCATTAGACTGAAAAAATCAGGCGAAGAATTGCAATCCTCTAAGCTTTATTCCGGGAAAATCACGAAAGAAATTTTGCTTTACGGATTGGATGACGAAGACGAATTTTTAGTGGAAGGAAATCAAAAATCCAGCATCAAAATCAAACTTTTGGGTGGTTTGGATAATGATAAATATTCGGTTTCCAATTCGAAAAAAGTAACGATTTACGATTATAAAAGCAAAGCCAATAATCTGGATAACAAAGGAAATACGACTGTAAAATTGACGGATGATTACGACATCAATCAATACAATTACCGAAATGCGAAATACAATGTTTTCACAACCTTTATGAATTTCAACTTCAACCCGGATGATGCTTTGGCAGTGGGTTTCAACGCAGATTATACGGTGAATGATTTTATCAAAAATCCGTATTCTCAAAAGCATCATTTTACGGCGAACTATTTCACGGGAACCAAAGGTTATGAGTTGGCTTATCGCGGATTGTTTCCGCTGTTGAAAAGCAATTGGTTTTATGGTTTGGATACAAGAATCACGAGTTCACATTACATCCGAAATTTCTACGGAATTGGGAACGAAACCATCAATCCAAAGGACGAATTTGGAGATAGATTCAACAATGTGAGAGCTAAGGAATTTGCGTTTTCTCCATCAATTAATTGGAACAAAAATGCGTCAACGTTCTCTGCGAAACTGAATTATGAAATTTTGAAAATTGATAGAACGAACAATCGTTACATTTCAATTCCTGGCGTTGTGAATCCTGATGTTTTTACCTCGAAACAGTTTGGTGGAGCAGATGTTTCTTTTAATTATGAAAACTTTGACAACACAGCCAATCCGAAATTGGGAATGAAATTCGATATTCGAAGTGTTTACAATATCAATTTGAAAGATACTAATCGTCAATACGCATCCATCGAAACGGGACTTGGTTTTCTGCATTATTTAACAAAAAATCAAAAGCTGGTTTGGTCATCTTACGCCAAAGCAAAATGGCTTCTGGGCGATGATTACGAGTTTTATCAAATGGCGACTTTGGGCGGAAGTCGGGATTTGAGAGGTTTTAGATTTAACCGTTTTTATGGGAAGAATTCTTTCTATCAAACGTCGGATTTGCGATATGAAGTTGGGAAAATCAAAAACTCGATTTTGCCTTTATCTTATGGATTTTTTGGTGGATTTGACTTGGGAAGAGTTTGGGTTCCAAATGAAAAATCAAACAAATGGCACAATTCCTACGGAGGCGGTTTTTGGCTGAATGCTGTGGATGCCATTTCTGCGAATCTTTCGTATTTTACATCTTCGGATGGTGGGAGATTGGTTGTTGGGATTGGTGGGACTTTTTAGTTATCAAATTTTGTGTAACTTAATAATATAAAACCCCTTCAGAGTTTCAAACTCTGAAGGGGTTTCTTTATAAATGACAACTTTACTTCAACTTCAATTCATACAAATTCCCGGTAATCTTCTTATCACCTTCATCTGTCATCAAGATTGTGTTTTCATCTTTGAAACAAAGTCCTTCTTTTTGGGTGTGGTGATTTAATTCAATTTTTTCCACGTTTCCGGAGAAGAAATTATTGCCTTTCCAATTGATGAAAATCCAAACTTTGTCGGAACTCAAAATCGCAACTTTGTCTTTATTTGGGCTAATGTCTGCGCTCGTCACAGCACAATGATTGAATTGGTCACACGTCACAAAACTTCCAATCTTTTTTGCAGGTAATTTCTGAGTCGAATTATTGTCAACTTCATATAAAACCGTTGTTCCTTCAAATTTCGAACTTCTGTTTTTCGTGAAAAGATAGAATTTGTTGTTGTGAATTAAAAACGATTCCACATCGAAGATTCTGTCTTTTTTCTTGGGTGGAAATTCTGTTTGTTCCGGATAATAGAATTGGACAATCGATTCTGCTTTTGCTTCGTTCTTATCCAAATCGGACGCATTTATTTTATAGATCGCAAGATTCTGTCTTTCATTATCATTGTTCCCAAAATCACCGATGTAGATATTTCCTTCATCATCAGAAGTCAAATCTTCCCAATCGTTGTTTTCAACATTGGTAATAGTAATTTCCTTGATTAATTGTCCTTTATCATTAAACCCGAAAAGAACATTTTTGTTGTGATTGTCCTCAATCGTCCAAATCAACGACGAAACTTTTGAAATCTCGCAAGCCGACGCTTCTTTTATTTTTTTTGGTAAAGATGAAATGATAGAAAAATTCTCCTGAGTTTGCGAACAAGAAAATGTAATCGATAATAATGCTAAAAAGGAAAGTGCTTTCATTGGATGAAATTAAATAAAATATAAGACATAAAAAAATGCACAACCATAAAAGTTGTGCATTCTCTATTTGAAAAATTCAAATCTTAAAGAATCAACATAGCGTCTCCGTAAGAATAGAATTTATATTTTTCTTTTATCGCTTCTTCGTACGCTCTCATCACAAAATCTTTGTTTGCAAAAGCGGCAATCATCATAATCAAAGTAGATTTTGGTGTGTGGAAGTTGGTAATCATTGCGTTTGCAACTCCAAATTCGTGAGGCGGATAGATAAATTTGTTCGTCCAACCTCTGTAAGCCGAAATCTTTTTGTTAGAAGAAACAGAAGTTTCCAAAGCTCTCATCGTAGTCGTTCCAACGGCAACAACTCTGCGACCTTCTGCAACTGCTTTGTTGATGATTTCTGCGTTTTTCTCATCGATGATGGCTTCTTCAGATTCCATTTTATGTTTAGACAAATCTTCAACTTCAATTGGGTTGAAAGTTCCAAGTCCAACGTGAAGTGTGATTTCAGCAAAATCAATTCCTTTGATTTCCAATCGCTTCATCAAATGTTTCGAAAAGTGAAGGCCTGCAGTCGGCGCTGCAACAGCACCTTCGTGTTTTGCATAGATAGTTTGGTATCTTTCTGCATCTTCTGGCTCAACTTCTCTCTTGATGTATTTCGGAAGTGGCGTTTCTCCAAGTTCTGTCAATTTTGCACGGAACTCTTCATAAGAACCATCGAATAAGAATCTAAGCGTTCTTCCTCTAGAAGTTGTGTTGTCGATAACTTCAGCAACTAGAGATTCGTCCTCTGTGAAGAATAATTTGTTCCCGATTCTGATTTTTCTTGCTGGGTCAACCAAAACGTCCCAAACGCGCGTTTCAGCATCTAGTTCTCTCAACAAGAAAACTTCAATCTTAGCTCCGGTTTTTTCTTTGTTCCCAAATAATCTTGCAGGGAAAACTTTTGTATTGTTGAAGATGAAAAGGTCTTTCTCGTCGAAATACTCAATCACATCTTTGAAAAGACGGTGCGTGATGGTTTCCGTTTTTCTGTCAAGAACCATTAGTCTTGCCTCATCGCGGTTTTCTGTTGGGTGTTCTGCCAATAATTCTTCTGGCAAATCGAAATTGAAATCAGATGTTTTCATAAAATTTACGGATTTTATTTTGTTTTATCAGGAAAGCCTGATGTTAAATTTTCAGGAGGTGCAAAGATACGACATCAGAAAGCCTTTGTCAAGTAATTATTAATTTTTAAATTTTTAATAAGAATGTTAGTGATTGTTTTATGTTTTTTTGAGAAAATTAGAATTTATATTTGGTGTTTTCTGTAAAAAACAGTTAATTTAGTGCATTTAAAAGTTGTTATTGTCAATTAATTTGCTTTGTTATGAGTATTGAAAACGAAAATCCTGAGAACGAAAATCTAAATTCTGAAGTCAATTCTGCTGAGAATCAATCAGTAGAAGAAGTGACGACGGAACAAGTCTCGGAAACTGAAACTCCAAATTCTGAATCTGAAGTAAATCCTTCTGAAGAAGTTGCTACAGAAGAAAATTCGGAAACCGAAACTGTACATCAGGAAATCGAAGTTGTGGAAGAGAATTTTTCAAATTTATCTTTGAAAGAAGCTTTAGCTGAAATGGAAACCATCGTAAACAAAGATGATGCGCATCATTTTTCTAAACAGTTCAATGCTTTGAGAGAACAGGCGAATCACAAAATTGCCGACGAAATCGAAGATAAAAAACACGATTATCTGGAGCAGGGCAATCCAGAAGAGCATTTTGACAATCATCATCCTGAATCTTCAAAATTGTCTGCGCTTGTCCATATTTACAGAGAAAAGCAGGATAAATTTCACAAATCTCAGGAAGCTGAGCATCAAAAAAATCTTGATGAAAGACTTTCAATCATCGAAAAATTGAAGAATCTTTACACCAATTCTGAGCCTGGAACCAATCTTTTCAAATCGATTAGAGAAGTGAAAGAAGCTTGGGGAAATGCTGGACAAGTCGCAAAATCCGAATTCAAAAATCTTAATAATAATTATTTCCATCATCTGAAAATGTTCAATGAGATGTTGGATTTGAACAAAGAATACTTGGAACAGGAATTTGCTCATAATCTTGAGAAAAGAGAACATATTATCTTGAGAGCAAAGGAATTGTTGGAAGAAAAAGTAGTTCAAAAAGCTTTGAACGAATTACAATATTTGCATAAACTTTGGAAAGAAGAAGCTGAACCGGTTGCAGAGGAATTCCGTGAGAAAACTTGGGAAGAATTCAAAGAAATTTCAAATAAAATTCACGAGAGAAAATCTGAATTGATTGCCGTTTTAGAATCCGAGCAACAGGAAAATCTTGAAAAGAAAAATAAAGTTATCGAAGAATTGAAAACTTTGTCAGCACCTCAAAATATCAATCATTCTTTTTGGCAACAGGCGATAAAAAGAGTAGAGGAGTTGCGAGCAGAATTTCTGAAATTAGGACTAGTTCCTAAGAAATTGTCTAACCAAAATTGGACAGATTTCAAACAAGTTTTGAGAGATTTTAATACGGCTAAAAATGATTTTTACAAGAACTTGAAAGGTTCTCAGATTCATAATCTTGAAGAAAAATTAGGTTTGATAAAAACAGCTCAGGACAATATGAATTCTGAGGATTGGGAAACTGTAGTGCCACTTTTCAAAAAACTTCAGGAGGATTGGAAAAAAATCGGCCACGTTCCTAGAAGTCAAGCGAACAAAGTTTGGGATGATTTCCGTGAAGCTTGCAATACTTTCTTCAAAAATTACAGAGAAAAAAATAATGCAACGGGAGACAATTGGAAAGAAAACTATAAGAACAAAAAGGCACTTCTGGAAGAGCTTAAAACTTTGACAGATGAAGAAGGTTCTGTAGAAAAAATCGAAAATATCAAGAATGCTTGGAATGCGATTGGGAAAGTGCCAAAAGATAAATTGTCCATCAATACAGAATTCAACAAAACGCTGAGGGAAAAACTGAAACTCAACAAAATCAATGAGTTTGATTTGAAAGAAGAGAATCTTACTGAAAATCAATTGACTGACAAAGCAAGAAAAATCAAAAATCAAATTGCTGATTTGGAATCAGAAGTTGTTCAGCTGGAAAATAATTTGGCGTTCTTTGGTAATGCGAAACGTGACAATCCACTTCTGAAAGACACTTATGAAAAACTGGATGGCAAAAAAGAACAATTGGAAAGCCTGAGAGTCACACTTCATAACATCATCGCTGGAGAATAAAATTTGAAAATTTTAAAATACGAATCCCCTTTCAGAAGGGGATTTTTTTGTTCAAACTTAAATGTAAAACATTATTAATATTCAAGTAATTAAAAATGAATATTATATAATAAAAAAATGATATTTTTATGACCCCATAATTAAAAATACCATTATGCTGAAAAAATACTTATTTGTATTGTCTGCTTTTCCGATTTTGACACTTGCTCAGGCTCCTGCTGGATATTATTCAGGAACAGAAAGTTTGACTGGTTATGCTTTGAAATCCAAACTCCACGAGATTATTTCTACAAAAACTTACAATTTTCACTATGATGATCTTAAGACTTTGTATGGTCAAACGGATATGGATCACCATTACGATTATGATGCCAGCAATTCTACTTATCTTTTAGATATCTATTCTAATAATCCAACTGGTACAACGGCATATCATTACACGCTGAATAATATTGTAAGTGGTGCAAATGCTGAAGGTCTGGGATGGAATCGTGAACATATGATGCCACAGAGTTCTTTTTACAGTGCTTACCCTATGTATTCTGATTTGTTTTTCGTAATTCCAACAGATGGTAGAATCAATCAGTTAAGAAGTGATTATCCTTATGGAAAGGTCGCTTCTGCAAGTTATACTTTTACCAATGGCTCGAAACAAGGAACCAACGGGATTCCTGGATCAACTTATAAGGAGCGAGCTTACGAGCCTGTGGATGAGTTCAAAGGCGATGTTGCAAGGTCATTGTTATATTATGTTGTGAGATATGAAGGAAAATTGGGGAGTTTTAGATTTTCAACAAATGCAGATCCAACAAAAGATCGAAATCCTCTTGATGGAACAGCGGAACGCGCTTACGAAAAATGGTATATAGATATGCTTTTGAGTTGGCATCAGCAAGATCCAGTTTCTCAGCGCGAGATAGAACGTAATAATGCGGTTTTCAATATCCAGAAAAATAGAAATCCTTTTGTAGATCATCCGGAATGGGTGAATATTATCTGGAATCAAACCCCTGATAATGTTGCGCCATCTGCGCCATCTTCATTGGCTTTGCAAAGGAATTCGGCATATTTTGTAAGCCTCAATTGGCAGGCAAGTCCAGAATCTGATGTTTTGGGCTATAATATTTATCAAGATGGAATATTAGTCGGAACATCTAAAACCAATTCTTTCACAGTCGATCATTTAATGCCGGAGACAACTTATAATTTCGCTGTGAAGGCTTATGACAATGCCTATCTGGAAAGCCCAGAAAGTAATACAATGAGCATTACGACTCTGGCTACTGATGTTTTTGCAAAAGATTTACAAATAATCAAATATCTCGAAGGAACAAGTAATAATAGAGCTTTGGAGATTGTCAATAGAACTGGACACTCTATTGATCTTTCAAAATACAAATTGGGCATTCAGCTCAAGATTAATAATTACTTTTTTGCAGAGCCATTTGAGTTTGAAGGAAAGGTGGAAAACAATGAAAGTTTTGTAGTTATCAATCCAAATGCAAATTTTGGATGTTTTGATGTTTCCAACGCAAAATTCGTTACAGCCTCGCCAGCACTTACTTTCACAGGGAGTAATTATGTAGAATTATCGTTCAAATCTACCACAATAGATGCTATTGGGGCAAAAGGTGTTGATAATACCAATGCCAACAAATCGCTGTACAGAAAGTTAGATGTCATCAATCCAACTTCAACGTTTGACCTTACGGAATGGACTTCGTATGCTTCAGATTATTGCCTTAATTTAGGTAATTTATCAATTAATGATATTGCAAATAATTCTCTTGAATTTAATATTTATCCTAATCCTGTAGTCGAAGTTATCAATATAAATGGAGACATTAGCAAAGCCAAGTCCGCTAAGATTTACGATTTTAATGGCAAGTTGATTAAGGAGATTAATAATCCATTCGTGAACAAAAAATCAATCAATGTTAGTTCATTGTTATCTGGAACTTACATTTTGAATGTTGATGGAAAATCGATGAAGTTTATCAAAAAGTAAAAAGACATAAAATTTTTATTAATGAACTCCTTAATTTTTTTAAGGAGTTTTTTTGTTTAATAATGGCGGTAATTCATAAACTACATCATCGTTTTTATCGATTTAGATTTAACAAATAATTTCGTAAATTTGTGCGTAAATCTAATAGTAAAAAGTTTAAATGGAAATCGTAATGAAAGCGGCTTCTATTTAGAAAAATGAAAGTAATTATGAGTCAAAAGAAAGAAATGCTTTACGAAGGTAAAGCTAAACAGGTTTTCGCTACAGATAAGCCTGACGAAGTCGTTGTACGTTATAAAGATGATGCTACAGCGTTCAACGCACAGAAACGCGGACAGTTCGATAGAAAAGGCGAATTGAACAACGCAATTTCAACCCTTATTTTCGGTTATCTTGCAGAAAACGGAATCCCAACGCACCTTATTGCAAAACTGGACGACAGAGAGCAATTGGTAAAAAAAGTGGACATCATTCCTTTGGAAATGGTTGTTCGTAATTATGTTGCAGGAAGTATGGCTCAGAGATTGGGAGTAGAAGAAGGTTTGAAATCACCAGTTACCATTTTTGATCTTTGCTACAAAAAAGACGAATTAGGAGATCCGCTGATTAACGATCATCACGCTGTTTTCCTTGGCGCTGCTTCTTACGAAGAACTGAATGAAATGTACACTTTGACAAACAAAATCAATGAACTTTTGATTGCTTTGTTTGATAAAGCCAATGTGATCCTTGTAGATTTCAAAATCGAATTGGGAAAAACTTCTGATGGAAAAATTGTTTTGGCAGACGAAATCTCACCTGACACTTGCAGACTTTGGGACAAAGATACTATGAAAAAGCTTGACAAAGACAGATTCAGAAGAGATCTTGGCGAGATCACAGAGGCTTACGTAGAAATTTTCAACAGACTTCAAACAGCTTTAGCTAAATAATCCAAAAACCATAAAAATGGATTTAGAATTTCAAGAATATAGCACATTACCGAAATATGCTTTCCAAAACCGCTATCAGGAATTCGAAGAAACCAAACATCTTTCCAAAGAAGAAAAGGATGAACATTATCCTTTTGATAAAATGGAAGAAGAATGTGGCGTTTTTGGATTGCATTCGACAGAAAATCAGGATACATTTTCACTATCTCAGTTTGGACTTTTTGCGTTACAGCATCGTGGTCAGGAGGCTTGTGGAATTGCGGTTGGTAACAACGGGAAAATCCTTTCTGTAAAAGATGAAGGTCTGGTTTTGGACGTTTTCAAATCGATAGAAGATCCTCAGCAATATATGGGAAGCACCGTTATCGGTCACACCAGATATACGACTGCGGGAGACAAAAAGAAATACAACTTTCAACCGTTCTTTGCAAAGAATGAATACGATCAAATCATCCTTTCCATCGCTCACAACGGAAATCTTACCAATGCAAAACAACTCAGAAAAGAATTGGAAGATGAAGGTGTAGTTTTCCGTGCAACTTCTGACACCGAGGTTATTTTAAGATTAATTCAAAAAAATCTTGACCTTGGACTTCGTGGCGCAATCAAAGCGACGATGGAAAAGATTGAAGGTGCCTATTCTGTAGTTGGACTTACAAGAAATAAATTTTTCGCTTTCCGAGATTTCAACGGGATCAGACCTTTGGTTTTGGGTGCGGTAGATGAGAATACATTTGTTGTAGCTTCAGAGAGTTGTGCGTTGGATGGAGTAGGAGCACAATATGTGCGTGATGTTTTGCCTGGCGAAATCATTTATACGAATGATAATGAGAAAGGTTTGCAGTCTTACATTGTGAAAGACGACTGTGTCAACAAAATCTGTGCGTTCGAGTACATTTATTTCGCAAGACCAGATTCTACTTTGGAAGGCATCAACGTTCATGAAGTGCGTGAAAAATCCGGAATGAAAATTTGGGAACAAGCGCCTGTCGACGCCGATATTGTGATTGGTGTTCCAGATTCTGGAGTTCCTGCCGCGATTGGTTTTTCCAAGGCTTCTGGCATTCCATTCAGACCGGTTTTGATCAAGAACAGATATATTGGACGTTCGTTCATTATTCCGTCTCAGGAGATGAGGGAACATTTGGTAAACCTAAAACTGAATCCAATCGTTTCCGAGATCAAAGGTAAAAGAGTCGTAATCATAGATGATTCTATCGTTCGTGGAACAACTTCCAAACGTTTGGTTAAGATTCTTAAAAACGCAGGTGTAAAGGAAATCCACTTCAGAAGTGTGTCTCCGCCAATTATTGCGCCTTGTTTCTTAGGAATTGATACGCCGACGAAGGACGATCTGATTTCTGCCAATATGAACAAAGAAGAGCTCAGGAAATATCTTGATGTTGATAGTTTAGAATTTTTAACTGTCGATAATCTCATTAATATTTTAGGTTCGCCCAATCATTGTTTCGGTTGTTTTACAGAGAAATATCCAGTGCAAAATCCAGATGAGTTGGCATTTGTAGATCAAGGTGATTAAAATTTGGGCAGCTTTTTCCGCCTTCCACTCCCAATCTTTTTTGCAGACGATTTCAGTTTAAATACAACTTTAGCAAAAAGCAAAAAAGGATTTCCGTTCAAGTCGGGCTGCGGGATTTGTTAAATGATCAAGTTACCTAAGCAAGTTTAACGTAGGTCAAATAATATAAAACCACCAAAACGAGATTATCGTTTTGGTGGTTTTATATTATTTTCAAATTTTGAGGAACAAAAACAAAAAACCCTGCCGAAGCAGGGTAAAAACTAATAACCATGAAAACTCAAATTAAACATGAGAATCGAATATTAAGTAGCAAACTGTGTGCCAAAAAATATCTTTTCCCAGAAAAGAATTTCCGAGAGCAAATGTAACAAAAAAATATTGTAAATTTGCACTTCTTTAAAACAAAAATTAAAATAATGTCAGGAAAAATCACATTTACCATGATCAAGCCAGATGCAGTTGCAGACGGACACATTGGTGCGATCCTTGGAAAAATCAGTGAAGCTGGTTTTAAAATCAAAGCTTTGAAATTGACGCAACTTACAGTTGCTGATGCTAAGAAATTCTATGAAGTACATTCTGAAAGACCATTCTATGGAGAATTGGTTGACTTTATGTCTTCTGGCCCAATCGTAGCAGCGGTTTTGGAGAAAGATAATGCAGTAGAAGATTTCAGAACTACAATTGGCGCTACAAATCCTGCTGAAGCGGCTGAAGGAACTATCAGAAAACTTTTCGCAAGAAGCATTGGTGAAAATGCAGTTCACGGTTCTGATTCAGACGAGAACGCATTGATCGAAGCGCAATTCCATTTTTCTGGAAGAGAGATTTTCTAATTTCTTCTGAAAATTAAATATAAAATAGGCTGTCAAAACTGACAGCCTATTTTTTTTTATTTCATAGCCCCGATAGAAGTGGCATCCTTTTTTGCTGGGGGAAAAGCCTAGGCAAAAAAGATATAGCGGATAGCGGGAAATAGCTCCAAATAATTTTATAACTTCAATAACTCAATGGTTCTTTCTGGATCTGGAGAAGAGAAAACTGCATTTCCAGCAACCAAAACATCTGCACCAGCTTCAAAAAGTTTGGACGCATTGTCGAGATTCACGCCACCATCAATTTGGATTAGAGCAGTTGAATTATTACTCAAAATCAAATCTTTGGTTTCACTGATTTTTTTATAGGTGTTCTCAATGAATTTCTGTCCGCCAAATCCTGGATTGACGCTCATCAATAAAACCAAATCGACATCTGCAATGATATCTTCCAGCATCAAAACTGGCGTGGAAGGATTCAGAACAACGCCAGCTTTTGCGCCTTTGCTTTGGATTAAATTAATCGTTCTGTGTAGATGAACGCAGGCTTCGTAATGAACGGAAACCAAGTCTGCTCCCAACTCGATGAATTCCTCGACGTATTTTTCTGGCTCTACAATCATCAAATGTACATCCACGAATTTCTTTGCGTGCTGTTGAACGGTTTTCATCACCGGAAATCCGAATGAGATGTTTGGAACAAATCTGCCGTCCATCACATCTACGTGAAACCAGTCAGCTTGGGAATTGTTGAGCATCTCGATGTCTCTCTGTAGATTTCCAAAATCTGCAGAAAGTAGGGAAGGTGCAATAAGTTTTGTTTTCATTTTTACTTAATTAGATATTAGGATTAAGTTTTTAGGATTAAGGTATAACTGAGACCTAAATCCTAAAAACTTAATGGTATTTCAACTTCATTGTTGGTTCGATTTTCAGCAGACTTTCATAGATTAGTTTGATAACATTGCTTACATCTTCTTTGGAAACCATTTCCACGGTCGTGTGCATATATCGCAAAGGTAAAGAGATCAATGCACTTGGGACACCGCCGTTGGAGTGGGCGAAAGCATCAGTGTCTGTTCCTGTTGCTCTGCTTGCAGCCGCTCTTTGGAAAGGAATTTTTTTGGTTTTAGCTGTATCGATAATCAATTCACGGATGGTGTGATGTACGCTTGGTGCGAAGAAAACAACTGGTCCGTCGCCACATTTTTGGTCACCTTCTTTTTTCTTTTCAATCATTGGTGTTGTGGTGTCGTGCGTCACGTCTGTCACAATGGCAATGTTTGGTTTGATGGTGTCAGCAATCATATCTGCGCCATAAAGTCCAACTTCTTCCTGTACAGAATTGGTGATGTAAAGTCCGAATGGCAGTTTCTTTTTGTTCTCTTTCAAAAGTCTGGCAACTTCGGCAATCATAAAACCTCCGATTCTGTTGTCCAGTGCTCGGCAAACGAAATATCTGTCATTTAATTCAAAAAACTCGTCAGGGTAAGTAATCATACAACCCACGAAAACTCCCAATTCTTCCACTTCTTTTTTTGTGGTTGCGCCACAATCAATGAAGATGTTTTCAATTTTTGGTGTTGGTTCGTTTTGGTTTGCACTTCTGGTGTGGATTGCCGGCCATCCGAAAACGCCTTTCACAATGCCTTTTTCTCCGTGGATGTTAACCACTTTGGAAGGTGCGATGGTTTGGTCGGATCCGCCATTTCTAATCACATAAATTAATCCATCATCTGTAATATAATTCACATACCAAGAAATTTCGTCGGCGTGAGCTTCTATTACTACTTTGAAATCAGCTTCTGGATTGATGATCCCGTAAGCTGTTCCGTAATGATCGACCTCGATTTTATCGACGAAAGGTTTGATGTAATCCATCCAGACTTTTTGTCCGTTGTGTTCATAACCTGTAGGAGAGGCTGTGTTGAGATATTCTTCTAGAAATTTAATTGCTTTATTTTCGAATTTCATATGAGGAAGGAATGATTTTTGATGTTAAATTTTGTTAACTTTTTTATGAAGTAAAAGTAATGAATTTTAATAAATTGTTTCCGATTCTTTTTCTGTTTGTTGGGATATTTTGTTTTTCGCAACAAGATACTTTGGAATTGAAATCGTTTGATGATATCCCAAAAAGCAAACTGAAAAAAGATGAATTTGGAAATGAATACTACTACGATGAAGCTCAAAAAGCGAAAATCTACACCATCAATGGCGAGCAGGTAATTGTTTTGGATGAGTTGGTTTTGCGGGCAAATCCTCACTTTAATAATCAATTGGATAGGAATTTTTATTTCTTTCTTAATAAAAAACTGAACCGAGTTTATCCCTTGTTTGTACACGCTTTGCAGCAATATCGTGACATCCAGAGTGAAAGCGCAAATATGAAAGGTTCCGAAAAAACAAAATATATCAAGAATCGACAAAATATCTTGGCTGGAGAATATGAAAAGCAGCTCCGCGAATTAACGACATCTGAAGGACAGGTTTTTGCTAAATTGATGAATCGTGCAACGGGAAAAACGGTTTTCGAAATTATCAAAGAATTGCGAGGTGGCTGGAGCGCATTTTGGTGGAATGTGAAAGGAAATATTGCTGATGTAAGTTTGAAAACACCTTACGATCCACATAAATATAGAGAAGATCTTTTTATAGAATCCCTGTTGCAATCTAATTGGAATCTTGGTTATTTGCAACCATATCCTGGAGCAGATTCATTTAAAGTGAAAAAGAAATAAGTATAATAAGTATTATATATAAAAAGCCTTGCAATTGCAAGGCTTTCTTGTTTGAGGATAATAAATTGTTACAATTCTGTAATTAAGTAATTTTGATATTTCGTTTTATCAAAACTAAAAATTGATGGAGAAAGTGTTTGATTTTCTTTATAATTATTAATGGAAATTACAGCAAGATCATTATTGGTTGAGATTTGTTCCAATTTGATAAGTTTCTTCTGTGGTGTGTTAACAAATAAAGTTACACTTTTTAGACCATTAGCTTTTACAGGTTTCATTGTAATGATGTCCACTGGAATTCCATTAATTGTTTTCTTTCCAGAGTACTTTACATTATAGTCTTTTTTATAAGAGTCTAAGTAGCTTAATGGTGAAAAGTGTGTTTGATTTTCATTTGGTTTTGCAATCGTGATTTCTTTGTCCTCTTCACTGATGTTGTAAACCTTGTTACCATCAAAAATCTGTTCGACACCCATTATTTTCAATTTGTATCGGTTGTTATCGGAATAGAAAATTCCCGTTTGACTTTGGGAATCACTTTTACTTCCTGTTGTATAAGAAAATTTGAAATAAGAATTTTTTTTGCTTTTGTAACTTTTCGTAATATCATCTAAAATAGTTTTAGACTTGTTGTCAATAGTTTGACTGCTTACAAGTAAACTAAAACCTGTAAAAGCTAAAACCGATAAGTATTTTGTTGTATGATTTTTCATTAATATTTGCAATTTTGATAATGCAAAGTTATGTTTTCAAGATTGATGCCAATTATTATGAATGCTAAAGTTTGTTAAGATTATCAAACAAAAAAACCTTTTTAGATTTTTCTAAAAAGGTTTTTAATTTACACTGATTTTTGCAGATTATTCTACAATCAATTTTTGTGCATCAGATTTTCCATTTTCAGTAATTACGACAAGGTAAGTTCCTCTTACAAGACCTTGGGTAGAAACCGATTCTGAACTATTTTTCTTTCTTTCCAAAGATTTAACAGTTTTACCACTCAAGTCGATGATGTCAACTTTTACAGTAGCGTTTCCAACTGTTGGAGCTGTTTTGATGAAGAATTCTCCTTTCGCAGGATTTGGATAGATTCCGAATGTTTTGTTTTTAGCAATGTCATCTGTTGCAAGTACGCAACCTTCCGGAACATCAAAACCGTTTACTTGATCATTAATCAACGACGCACTACCAGCAGAAGCGCTAACGCCTAAACCTCTTCGTGCAAAGACATTCCAAATAAGACAGTTATCTGCACCACCTGCAAGTTCATCTGCTTTTAAAATTGCATCTCTTCCTGAGATAAAACTAGGATTACAAGGTTGAAGTTTTAGACCATCCATTACCAATTGAAGTGTTTTGGCGCTTCCAGAGTTTGGATCTGCAGTTACATCAGAATTATATCCATATTTCTCAGCCATTTTCCAATGCAGATCCCAAAGCATAGTTGCCCAGATTTCTCCAATTGCATGCTGTTGACCTCCGGTTAGATTTGTATTTGCATAAGTATGTGGATTTACAGTCATATCCGTTGTGTACCTGTATTGTCTGATACCTGAAGCATTGGTTGCAGTGTTGTTGGAATAAGTTCCGATTCCTCGTGGGCTAGTGGCTGAAGCATTAGGAGAGTTGGTAAGCATTAATGCAAAAAAGTCAGACCAACCTTCTCCCATCTGTTCAATACTTTGTAAACAGGCATAACCTTGGGATGTAAGTCTGTTGGAGATTCCGTGTCCATATTCGTGAACGATGATACCATTGTCAAAACTTGAATTTTTATATCCCACACCTAAGTCTTTCAAATTAACATTTATAGTTTTACCAGCTGTAAGTTCTGCTGTAATAAAATCTCCTTCTGCTTTTCCAATCATTATAGACGGGATACTAATTCCTGTTACTCCAGATGAAGCCATGTCAACAGCAGTATTTGAATTTGTTCTGTGTACAATTACACCTATAGCACCTGCCAATTGCGCATTTCTAGTTTTAACATCATAAGAGCATCCAGAATGTGTAACAAGTGCAATTTTTCCTGTTAAGCTTCCAGTGGTTAGGGAGGTACAAGCTGTTGGAACAGATGGAATTATGATATCGCCCGTAATTCCTATTTCCATTAGAGGTCTTCCAAATCCAGCAGAACCAGTATTTACTGCTGGGCGCGTAGCTAGTATGGGATCAGTATAAAAAAGTCTAGTCTTTAGGGAAACTCTCTGATTCCATAAAAACATTTGCATTCTTGGAGCTTGATAATTGGATTGTGAAATCTCATATCCGGCATTGAAATTAGCATTGTTGTAACCACTTCCATCGTATGCTTCGGCTCTTACTGCGTCATTTCCAAAACCGCCTTTTCCAAAATTATTTGTTTGAAAGTTCTTATTCGCTTCTCTAAAGCCAAATTTGTACATGATGTCGTGTATCATATTATTGGCATAGAAAAGATTAGTCACTGCTGAACTTTTGTTTTCATAAGCGCTCAAAGTTGTACTTTCTGCAAAAGGGAAATCAAAAGTCAAGTTTCCTGTTGAACTACTTTGAGGAGAGAATCCATTAATATTATTAGTAGCATTATTATCTACATATGCAAAAACGTTATTTCCACTAGTATTGGTATAGTTTGTGTTACCGGTAGAGTGCCAGCCTTCAGGCGAAGCATCTAGATCCCAAGGGTTCGTAACTAAAGCTCTAGAACCAAAAGTTGGAGCTTCTAATGGGAAAGGGAAAACATTGTAAGTAGCATCAGTTATCGCCTTTGTAGATTTTTCTGTTCTGCTTTTGGCTTGTTGCTCTGTAGTGATAACATGGTTGAGTAAGTGAGTACTTTGATCTTGAGAGCCATCTGCAAAATGATCTTCATCAAAAGAACATTCAATAATCATGTTATTACTTTCTAATATTTCACCATTAATAAGACTAACAAGAACGGCAAATGATTTGTTTTCTTTGTTTTCGTTTATAAAAAATAACTGCGCAGGAATCAAACTATTGTTTTTCTCGTAGTAAAAACGAAGGTTGTCAACTTTTTTATCAGTCTTATTCAACGCATCTTCATTCTGCGCATCCCAAGTCTGAAATCCACTGTCAGTAATGTTCAAATGTCTTAAAGCTGTAGAAAGAGCTTCTGATTTGTCAATTTTATCCGAAATAACTGCGTTGCTACTCAATTTTTGGAAATTATTGTTGAAAGAAATTACTTTTCCATCTCTAATAATTGCTTTTGCCAATGACTTATAGATGGGAGTTGTTCCGTGATATTGCTGAACATTTACAATTTTAGATTTTAAGCTTGGAGAATCATCCTCATTTAAGATTTTGAATTCGGCGTTTTCAATCCCTCGAGCACTAACATCAGATTTCATGAAGTTTTTGATTAGGCTTTCGGAAGACTGTGCATTCAGATTGGCAAACAAGAAGAAAACGCCAATGCCTGCGCACTTAGAGAGTTGATTTATTTTCATTATTTAAAATTTATTTTCAATTAAAAAAAAGATTAACAAAAATATTAAAAATTTTCTTTTTTTATGGATTTAATTCAAACAATTTTCATTTATTTGAATTTTTAATAATTATTAATTGTTTTTTTTATTGATTGTGTAATTAGAAAAGCTTATTTCCAATGTAAGCAATATTTGGTTTTTCTTGAAATGGTCTTATGCCTTCGCGGAACTTCATCATATGATCTGCCACTTGGTGGCTTTGCAAATCATCATTGGATTCCCAGATTTCATGGATGAAAAAAACACCTTTGTTTCTGTTGTCTTCAAAGAGGTCATATTGGATACAGCCTTTTTCTTTGCGGGTTTCTATCACGAGTTTTTTCATTAGTTCTATGGCATCCATCATCGAGTTTTCCTTGATGTGAATGATTGCGCTTAAATAAATATTCATTGTATGATTATAAAATTTTTGATTATCAAATGTATAAAAAATTGTCGTTTTTAATTTTTAAAAAATAGAATTATATAATTAATAAAAAAAAATGTACTTTTGGAAAAATTCAAAAATCAAAAAAATGGCAGAATATAAACTATTGCTTCCGAGTATGGGCGAGGGAGTTATGGAGGCAACTATTATCAGCTGGATGTTCAATGAAGGTGATTTTGTGAAAGAAGACGAATCTGTGGTGGAAATTGCGACAGATAAAGTTGACTCTGATGTTCCGACACCAGTTTCCGGTAAAATCATCAAAATCCTGAAACATAAAGATGATGTTGCGAAAATAGGTGAAGCCATTGCGATTTTGGAATTAGAAGGAGATTCTTCAAATGCAGAAGTTTCTGAGGCCAAATCTTACGAAGAGGTAAAAGACCAGATTCATCAACCTGAACCAGAAGTAATCAGTACTTTGGAACAGCCATTATCTAATACATCTACTTCATTTAATAGTCAAAATTCAGATTTATATCTGTCGCCTTTGGTAAAGTCTGTTGTTCAACAAGAGAATATCTCAGAATCTGAACTTAAAACAATTAAAGGAAGCGGACTGGAAGGCAGAATCACAAAAGAAGATATTCTTGATTTTGTGAAAAACAGAGGCAATAAAGTTGAAAATCCAGTTTCTCCAGCGCCACAAGTTTCCAACACTCCAGCACCTCAAAAAGCTTCAGCTCCAGCTCAGCCAATCAGCATCAACGACGGTGACGAAATTATCCAAATGGATCGTGTCCGCAAAATCATTGCAGAAGCGATGGTGAATAGCAAACACACTTCGCCACACGTCACTTCTTTCATCGAAACTGATGTGACCAATGTTGTGACTTGGAGAAATGCCAACAAAAATTCTTACCAAAAAAGAGACGGAGAGAAGTTGACTTTTATGCCAATTTTCATCAGAGCGGTTGTGAAAGCAATTCAGGATTTTCCTATGATTAATGTTTCTGTTGATGGTGATAAAATTATCAAGAAAAAGAATATCAACATCGGAATGGCAACGGCTCTTCCAGATGGAAATCTGATTGTTCCAGTGATTAAAAATGCAGACCAATTGAGTTTGTCAGGATTGGCTAAAGCAATCAACGATTTGGCTTACAGAGCAAGAAATAAAAAACTGACGCCAGCTGATACGCAAGGTGCGACTTACACGATTTCAAACGTTGGAACTTTCGGAAATCTAATGGGAACACCGATTATTCCTCAGCCTCAGGTTGCGATTTTAGCTGTTGGTGCGATTATTAAGAAACCTGCAGTTATCGAAACTGAATTTGGAGATGTGATTGCGATTCGTCAGAAGATGTTTATGTCGCATTCTTACGACCATAGAGTAGTGGACGGAAGTTTAGGCGGAATGTTCCTGAAACACGTAAACGATTATCTGGAAAATTGGGACCTCAATACAGAAATATAAAATCAAAGCCTCAGAATTTTCTGAGGCTTTTTTATGTTTTTCTTTTATCTGGAGATTGTCTGTTGGAAAAGAATGATAAAATCTCAATCTTATCATTCTTAATTCTATAGTATAAAGTGTTGAATTTTAAAATTACTGCTTTTCTAGTTTGCAATTTATCAGAGTGCGGAAAAATATTTGGATTTTGCGATATGATGGAACTAATTCTTTCAATTTCATCGCCCAAATTATCAATTTCTTTTTTGAGAAAATTCTCTTTCAAGATATCCAACAGTTTCAGCAAGTTCTTCCAAAGCTAAATCAGTCCAAAGAATTTCAAATCCTTTTTCCATAAATTTCTCTCGCTTTAGAATGTGGATTTAATTTTCCAGCGTCTGCTTGTACAATTCCTTTTTCAATAGATTGTCTTTCAGCGTCCGAAATTTGATTTGCCCAATCTTTTTTGTTTTCACGAGAAATTAAATCTGAAATTTTTTCCAAGAAAGTTAAATCTTCAATAGTTGATAACCATTGAATTAACTCTAATTTTTTATTCTGTATTTGTAAGTTCGTATCCATTTTTAATTCTTTTATCAAATTTAAAAATATTATTTCAAATTGATTTGATGTTTTCTACAAATCATCCATTTCCCCACTTCCAGCTTGCCCTTCATTCATCAGATAAGCTTTTAAGAAAGGCGTGATATTCCCGTTCATCACGCTGTCAACATCTGAAGTTTCGTGTCCGGAGCGGACATCTTTTACCAATTTATACGGTTGCATTACATAATTCCGGATTTGAGAACCCCATTCGATTTTCATTTTTCCGGCTTCAATTTCGTTTCTTGCCTTCAGACGTTCATCAAGTTCGATTTGGTAAAGTCGAGATTTCAGGAGTTGCATTGCTTTTTCCTTATTCTGAAGCTGAGAACGTGATTCTGAATTTTCAATGATAATTCCTGTTGGTGCGTGACGAAGACGAACGGCGGTTTCCACCTTGTTTACGTTCTGTCCACCGGCGCCGGAACTTCGCATTGTTTCGAAACTGATGTCGGCTGGATTGATATTAATTTCAATAGTATCGTCAACCAAAGGATAAACATAAACCGAAACGAAACTTGTGTGACGTTTTGCGTTGCTGTCAAAAGGCGAAATTCTTACCAACCTGTGAACGCCATTTTCACCTTTCAAATATCCGAAAGCAAACTCGCCATCGATTTCTATCGTTACGGTTTTGATTCCTGCAACATCGCCTTCCTGGAAGTTGAGTTCACGAAGTTTGTAGCCTTGTTTGTCGGCCCACATCGTGTACATCCGCATCAGCATACTTGCCCAGTCGCAAGATTCTGTTCCGCCGGCTCCGGCTGTGATTTGAAGAACGGCTGACAGCTCATCGCCTTCGTTGGAAAGCATATTTTTGAATTCCAGATTTTCGACTTTTTCGACTAATTTTGGGAAAGCTTCGTCCAATTCTTTTTCAGAATCTGGGTCTTCTTTTGCAAATTCTAACAGAACCTGAAGGTCCTCAAATTCTGTTTTGATATCGTCATAACCTTCCACCCATTTTTTCTTGGAACGGAGCTGTTTCAGGAAAACTTCGGCTTCTTTGGAGTTATTCCAGAATTCGGGTGCTGCGGTTTTCTCATCGTCGTTGGAAATTTCGATTTTTTTCTTTTCGATTTGGAGGAATTTGTGCAGGTCTTCGATTCTGGATTGGATATCTTTTATTTGGTCTGTGTTTACCACGTTTGTTTTAATTTTTGCAAAAATAAGAAGAAATTGATGAAACTGATTTTATTAATTTATTTTAAGATATTCAAAGAGTGTTTTATTTGTCACATTTAGATTTTGATTAAAAAACTCATTAAGAATAAAAATGTGTGTTAGAGGAACAATCAAAACAAGTAATAGGATAAGAAGGTTTTTTAAATCCTTAATTATTAGTTTTCTTTCGATTATAAATCTAATTCCAATAAATAGCATTATAAATGTTGCAATTCCAGACGTCATTATCATCCAAGCAATTCCTTCATTATCGTGAGTTCCAGGTGCAATATACCAATCTAATGTTCTGCTTAACAAATAAAAGATAAGAATTGCTAATAGAATTTTGTTGTATTCAATTAAATTTTTTTCTCCACTATATTTAATAAAAGAAGGTAAGAGAATGGTAGTTCCTAGCATAAAACCTAAAGGAGGAAATGTTAAGCTAAAAAGTTGAACTGCCAATAATATTAGAAAACTCAAAGCAATGAACTTTGATTTATTGTTTTTTAAAGAATAATTCAAAAGAATATTTTTTTGTTTGGATAAAATTACGAATAAAGTTATAATTAAAAATTAAATTTATTAAAGTAATAATCAGTTGTTTGAGTATTGGTTTTAAATTGTTTTGAAAATCGAGGCAACCATTTTGGTATTTTGCCGTCTTATAGTCAGAAAGCGAGAATGAATCGAAATTTACAACATATCTTTTCCAAAGCAAAGAAAAATGACCGACTGGCTCAGAAGAGTTTGTTCGAGATGTTTTCAGGGAAAATGTTGTCGGTGGCGAATTCTTACATTAATAATCGGGATGATGCAGAAGATGTTTTGATGAATGCTTTCTACAAAGCGTTTACGAAGCTTGAGGATTGTAAAAATTACGAATCTTTTCCGTTTTGGCTGAGGAAAATTGTGGTAAATGATGCGATTAGTTTTATCAGGACAAACAAACATATTTTGTACGCGGAAACTGAGTTTACGGACGCAATTGCAGAACATACGGAAGATATTGATACGTTTTCTCAGGACATCGATTTGGAGGTGATTTTCAAGGAAATGCCGATTGGTTATAAGTTGATTTTCAATCTTTCGGTTTTTGAGGAAAAGAAACATCAGGAGATTGCGGAAATCCTGAATATCTCAGAAGGAACCAGCAAAAGTCAGCTGAGTAAGGCGAAAAAATGGCTACAAGATTATTTTAATCAACAAAATACGAAACAAAATGCAGAATCTGAAATCTAAATACGAACAAAAGGAAATGAAAGTTTCCGAAGGTCTTTGGGACAGATTGGAAGAAAAACTTGACCAAGTTCCTGCGAAAGAAGACAAGCCAAAAATGGTTTGGTTGAGATATGTTGCGGTGGTTTTACTGATGATTGGTTTGGGTGGAAGTTTTTTGATGATTAATCATAAATCTGATATTAATGAAAATCAGGAATTTGCGAATCGAACTGAAAATTCAAATCCAACTGAAACAATAGAAAATGATGAAGTTGATACATTAAGTCCAATTAAAATTAATTCTGAAAAAGATAATCAAAAATTGGCTGTTGAAGATAAAGGTTCTTCGACTCCGCTCAGAATGACAGAGGAAATTAAAAAAGAAATTCAAAATACAAGTGTGGTTTCTGAGAAAGAAATCTTAATCAAAAAAGAAGAAATTTCAATTCCGAAGCCGGAAGAAAAACTGGCTCAAAATGAGATTCAAAAACCTAAGGAACGACCAAAATATATTACCTCTTCCGATTTACTTTTCGGAGTGGAAATCGACAAAGCGAAATCTGAAACTCCAAAATCTGCAATGGGAATTAATGTTTCAAAACCTAAAATTGATTCGGATTTTCCAAATCCAAAACGTATCAAATTTTTCGGAATTACGCTCTACGACAAAGATTCTTTAACAACTAAATAAACTATTATGAAAGTCAAAATTTTACTTTTGGCAATGCTTTCAAGCTTTGCTACAGCACAAACTACGCTCGATAATCAGATGAAATCTTACACCGAGAAAGTTAATACAATCGTTTCTATCGAGAAAGCAAATATGAAATTGGAAACCGATAAAATCGATGAAGCTTTTGCGTCTGGAAAAATTACAAAAACAGAACAAATTGCTCAGAAAGAATCGGTTTCTAAAAAGTACGAAACACTCATCAATGAAAAAATTGAAAGCGAGCGGAATCACTTAGATGAAATTACTAAAGAAACTGTCAGAGAATCCATCTACGAAAATCCTTTCAACGGGAAAACCGCTTCACAAGCCGAATTGTCTGTTGGAGGAAATGGATTATCTCTTTCGATAAGAAAGAAAGATAAATCGCCAAAGGAATATATTAATCAAAGTTCTATAAGTGTTGGATATGCTTTTGCAAATCTGACTAAAGACAAAGGCAGTTTCAATCCTTTTGAGAATGATTCTGAAATGCGAATCGGAAATTCTCATAGCATAGAAGTCCAGTTCAGAAAAGACCGTCAGTTGGGAAGTTTCACGAGTCCGTGGGTTTTGAGATACGGTTTGGCTTACAGAACCGATACTTATATGCCAAAACGTCCACAGGTTTTTGTTCAGGAAAATTCGCAATTATTCCTTGAGAATTTTAAAGAAGGAAGATTGAAACGCTCAAAACTCAGAAATGTTTACCTGACTTTGCCAATTGAATTTCAGCTTTATCTGAATCCAAAATACACAGAATATGATGGAAAACAATATCTGGATGTGAGAAAAAATATGTGGAAAATTGGATTAGGAGCTTATGCAGGAATCAATACAAGAAGCATCGTGAAAGTGAAATATTACAACGAAAAAGATAACTTCAAAAAGTACGATTACACTTTGGATGACGGCGTAAATGCTTTCTTATTCGGAGGGAAATTCAGTCTGGGTTATGGTGGCGTTACTTTGTTCATCAAAAAAGATTTCACACCTATTTTTAATGACAAAACCATTTTGCCAAACAAAAACGGAATCCAAGTCGGAATCGAGATTGCGAACATTGATTTTTAAAACATTATATTTTCATAGAACACTTTTTATTATTTTCAAAAGCATACTTTTAGGAGTGTGCTTTTTTATTTCAATTTAAAAGTTTCAGGGTTTTGATTTCCGTGTCTGATAGTCAGGATGTAAAGTGTGTCGTTTACAAATTCATAGTAAAGAAGATACTTGTGAATAATTTTGATGTAAACATTTGGAATATCTGTTTTTCTGCCAATCTTGGGTTGTTCAAGAATCAAATTTAATTGAGCTTCAATCAAGGAATTTAATTTCAAACTAAAGTTATTAGACTTGTTTCTATTCATCCAATATTGAAGAATTTCGACAAGTTCATTTTTTGCTTTTCGAGTCCAGATTATTTTTTCAGCCATTCTTTTATTTCTTCTTGAACGCTATCATTTGCTAAAATATCTCCATTCTCGATTTGATATCTTGCTTCAGAAATTGCTGTTTTTTCATTTTCATTTGTGATGTAAAGTGATTCATCAGCTTGAAATTTCAATTGTTGTAGCAATTCCTTTAGCCTCACTTTGTCTTTAATATTAGTGATATGATTGATTAAATCTAATTTTAATTCTGCAGTATTCATAATTGAAAAATTCTTGATATAAAATTATAAAATTAATTTGACTTTTTTTGTGAAAAATTAAAAACAACTCCGCACATTTTTTGCAAGTCAAAAATTTTTATTTACATTGGCGAACAGGATTTAGAAATGAAAAATTTACAGTTAATCGGATTATTTTTGGTTGTGGCAGGCAGTTTTCTGCCCTTGGTTCATATTCCAATTGTTGGAAACTGGAACTATTGGAAAGTCGATAATACACTTGCGATTGCAGTTTGGGGATTTTCTTTATTGATGCTAGTTTTCATACTGATTGGCAAAACCAAATTGGTTAGAATAATGGCATTTTTAATGATATTGCTTTTTGTTTTCACAATTGTTGCCATTAAGTTAAAATCTTTGGATTATTTCAGCTTTTTACCTTTCAAATCCTGGCAATCCACATTTGCAGGAATTGTGAAATTATCCTGGGGATGGTTCATCGAGTTTCTGGGCGCGGTTATTATTTTAATTGCATCGAGAAAAAGTAAAATTAAACCACAAAGTCACAAAGATTTGCACAATGAGCACAACTAATTTTACATTAATTGCAACCTTGTGAGCTTTGTGAAAAGAACTTTGTGAACCTTGTGTTTAAATAAATATTAAATCAAAAAAAATTAAAAATATTATGAAAGAAGTATTCATTGTATCAGCAGCCAGAACGCCAATGGGAAGTTTTATGGGAAGTCTTTCGACGGTTCCTGCTACACAATTGGGCGTAACTGCTGTTAAAGGAGCTTTAGACAAAATCAACCTTGACCCAACTTTGGTCGAGGAAATCTATATGGGAAATGTTTTGCAGGCTGGGGAAGGTCAGGCTCCGGCAAGACAAGTGGCTTTGGGCGCAGGTTTGTCCAATCATACACCTTCTACAACCATCAATAAAGTTTGCGCTTCGGGAATGAAAGCCGTAACAATGGCAGCTCAGGCCATAAAAGCTGGCGACGTCGATATCATAGTAGCTGGCGGAATGGAAAATATGTCGATGGTTCCCCATTATATTGATGGAAGAAATGGCGTGAAACTCGGCGAAATCAAAATGCAGGATGGACTTCTGAAAGATGGTTTGACCGATGTTTACAACAAACAGCATATGGGTGTTTGCGCAGAATTGTGTGCTAAAGAAAACAACATCACGAGAGAAGAGCAGGATGCTTTTGCAATCCAATCTTACAAAAGAGCTGCATCAGCTTGGGAAGCTGGTAAATTTGCAGAAGAAGTTGTTCCTGTTTCGATTCCTCAAAGAAAAGGAGAACCAATTATTTTCTCAGAAGATGAAGAATATAAAGCGGTTAAGTTTGATAAAATCCCAACTTTAGCGACTGTTTTTCAGAAAGAAAATGGAACAGTAACTGCGGCAAATGCTTCAACATTGAATGACGGCGCATCTGCTTTGATTCTAATGTCCAAAGAAAAAATGGAAGAATTGGGATTGAAACCTCTAGCGAAAATCATTTCTTACGCCGATGCAGCTATTGAGCCGGAACGATTCACCACTGCGCCTTCGGTGGCAATGCCAATCGCCTTGAAAAAAGCCAATCTTACAAAAGACGACATTGATTTCTTCGAATTTAATGAAGCATTCTCAGTGGTTGGTTTGGCTAATAATAAGATTTTAGGTTTAGATTCTTCTAAAGTCAATGTGAATGGTGGTGCCGTTTCTATAGGACATCCGCTGGGAAGTTCTGGTTCCAGAATCATTGTCACTTTGATTAATGTTCTGAAACAAAACAACGGAAAATATGGCGCAGCTGCAATCTGCAACGGTGGTGGTGGCGCAACAGCTATTGTGATTGAGAATTTGCAATAGTCATTAATCAAAATATAATTTAAACCCTTTCAGATTTCACGTTTGAAAGGGTTTTTGTTATTAAATTTTTGATACAAACGCATTTTTTCGTGAACTTGTAATTCCTTTTTTTACTTTTGTCTAAATAATTATTTCCAATGTCCGAAATAGAAAAAACAATTCCAGAAAACTCAATCAAAAATAATCCGAAAATTATGCGCGCCTGGGCGTTGTATGATTGGGCAAACTCGGTTTATTCACTGGTGATTACCTCCACAATCTTCCCGATTTATTACGCAATTTTGACGACGGCGTATGAAAAGAAGGAATATGTGGCAGAAACCAAGCAATGGATTGATGTTGCGGTGCCTCATATGATTAAAATATTTGGCAAAGAATACCATCCAGACACAGTTTACGGTTATTCTCTCACGCTTTCCTTTTTGATTGTCGTTTTGCTTTCGCCGATTTTGTCGTCGTTGGCAGATACGATTGGAAACAAGAAATCTTTCCTTCAGTTTTTCTGCTATCTGGGCGCGACTTCTTGTATGGGATTGGCGATGTTTACAGGAATGGGAACGGTTTGGCTCGGTTTATTGTTCAGCGTGACAGCAAGTGTTGGTTTCTGGGGAAGTTTGGTTTTTTACAATTCATTTTTGCCGGACATTGCAACGCCGGATAAGCAGGATTCGCTTTCTGCAAAAGGTTATGTTTACGGTTACATCGGTTCAGTTATTTTGGTAATTATTTGTTTGATTTTGATCCAAGTTTGTGCGGAAACGCCTAAGCAGGCGCAGATTTACACGCGTGTGAGTTTCCTTTTGACGGGTGCTTGGTGGTTTGGATTTTCTCAATATACCTTCAAACATTTGCCACAATTTGGTCAGGTCAAAGAACAATTGCCGAAAGATTTGGTTTTGCTTAATTATAAAAATATCTTCAAAAGTCACAGAGAGCAAGGTGGTTTCTTTGAAGTTTTGAAAGATAATTTCGGATTTTATTTTGATGTTTTCAAACAAAGTTTCCGCGAATTGTTCAAGGTCGGCGGTCATCTTTTTGCCGATAAAAATCTGAAATTCTTCCTTTCCAGTTTCTTTTTCTACAGTGTCGGGATGCAGACGATTTTCCTAATGGCGACACTATTTGGAAAGCGTGAAATCAATATGGCTCAGGATAAATTGATAATGACCTTATTATTAATCCAAATAGAAGCGATTATTGGAGCTTTGTTTTTCTCTTGGTTATCAAGAAAAATCGGAAACAAAAATGTCATTAGTATCACGGTAGCTTTGTGGATTGGCGCGTGTCTTTCAGCTTATTATTTGAATAAGGAAAATCCGAATGTAGAATATCAATTTTACGGAATTGCTGCTGTGATTGGTTTGGTAATGGGCGGTTTGCAGGCGATGTCGAGGTCAACCTATTCCAAATTGTTGCCGCAGGATTCTATGGACAACACGACGTTCTTTAGTTTTTATGATGTCTTGGAAAAAATCGCGATTATTTTAGGAACTTTCATCTTCGCAACGTTGATAGAATATTACAACAATATGCGTTACGCCGCTTTATCGATGACAATTTTCTTCGCCATTGGTTTGATATTGATTCGTTTTATGAAAGTGAAAAATAACGCCAAATAATTATCATTTTGAGAATATTATGTTTTTTGTTTTTGTTAATGTTTTCAGCTTTCAAAGCTCAAACTTCGGTTTCAGAAGATTTGATTATTGGTAAGAAAATTACATTGGATTCTAAGATTCTTAATGAAAAAAGGACACTGAACATCTATCTTCCACAGACTTATGACAAGACCAAAAGTTATCCTGTCATCTATATTCTGGACGGAAGTATGAATGAGGATTTCCTTCATTTGGTCGGACTTCATCAGTTTTTCAATTTGCAGTTCAAAATGCCGGATTTTATCATTGTTGGTATTGCAAACGTTGATAGAAAAAGGGATTTTACATTCCATACAGATTTGGAAGATTTGCAGAAAGATTATCCTACGACAGGACATTCCGACAAGTTTATTGAGTTTGTTGAAAAAGAATTACAGCCTTTAATCAATCAAAATTATAAAATAGAAAAGACAAAATATTTGATTGGTCAATCGCTCGGCGGACTTTTGGCAACTGAAATTTTATTGAAGAAACCAGAACTTTTCACCCATTATTTCATCATCAGTCCAAGTCTTTGGTGGGATGATGAAAGTCTTTTGAATATGGCTAAGTCATTACTTTCCTCACAAAAAGATGAAGAAAAATTTGTGTATGTTTCTGTCGGGAAAAATGAACATAAAACGATGGTGAAAGATGCGGATTCACTTTTTCAAATTCTCAAAAATTCAGAAAAAAAGAAATTGAAATTAGAATATAATCTAATGCAGGACGACAACCACGCAACTATTTTGCACAAAAGCGTTTACGAAGGATTTTTGAAATTATATCCATCATCAGATTAATTTTGAATAATTAATAAAAATTTAAAATCTCGGTTCATTTTTTGATAATAGTCGAATAGTTTATTTTTTGTAAATTTGCAACATCAAAACACACTATGACAAACCCTTTATTTTACGCTAAAATTCTTCTCTTCGGTGAGTACGGCATTATTGAGGATTCTCAAGGGCTCACTTTACCGTACAGTTTTTATAAAGGAACACTCAAATTTTCCGATTTGGACAACGATTTCGAAAAGAAATCCAATCAATCTTTGGAAAAATATTCCAATTATCTTCTTGATTTAGAATTGCCTGTAGAATACAAATTGGATGTCAATTCTTTTAAGAATGACATTGCAAAAGGTTTGTTCTTCGATTCCAATATTCCGCAAGGTTATGGCGTTGGAAGTTCGGGTGCTTTGGTGGCCGCGATTTTCGAAAAATATTCTTTCACAAAAAGAGAACCTGATACGATTTCCAAAAACGAACTAAAGGATTTGAAAATGATTTTCGGTCAGTTGGAAAGTTATTTCCACGGAAAAAGTTCTGGAATCGACCCGTTGATATGCTTTATGAATCTTCCAATTCTGATTGAAAGCAAAGACAGCGTTGACAAAGTTTCCATTCCAGCAGAAGAATTGGGTAAAGGCGCAATTTTCTTGATTGATTCTGGAACGATTGGCGAAACCGGACCAATGATTCAAATCTTCTTTGAAAAGTTGAAAAACGAAGGTTTCCGTAAAACGTTGAAAGAAGAATTCATCCGTTACAACAACGCTTGCATCGACGCTTTCCTTAGAAAAGATATGAATCCGTTTTTCAAAAACCTGAAGAAATTATCGGTTTGGGCTTATGAACATTTCCGCCCGATGATTCCGGAAAATCTTTTCAACATTTGGAAAAAAGGAATCGATTCTAATGCTTATTACCTCAAACTTTGTGGTAGTGGAGGCGGAGGCTATATTCTTGGCTTCTCCAAAGATTATGAAAAGGCGGAGAAAATGCTGGAAGGTTTTCACAAAGAAGTGATTTACAGATTCTAAATTATTTAAAATCAAAAAAATATAAAAGTCTTCGACTCCGCTCAGACTGACAGCTCTAAAAAACATTGTTAGTATAAGCGTTGTCACACTGAGCGGAGTCGAAGTGTTTTTCATAATACTCAAAAGCTTACGCACAAAGAACTTTAAAATGACCAACGAAACGAAACCTGCTTCCCGAAATGCCCTGTACCGTGTTTCTCAGTTGATGGGTTTTCTGTTGGGCGCTCGTTTTTTCGTAGCGGTTTTGCTCACATTTGCACTTTACGTTTCCACATTTTTTCTGTTCAATCGAGAAGAGAGTTTCAGGAATTTTGTCTTCGATTATAAGGTTCACTTTATCATCATTTGCTCTGTTCTAAGCATTTTAGCAGGCGGAATTATCAATCGGTTTTATGATAAGGAAAAAGACCAATTGGTCAAGCCTTTTCGTTCCAGATTGCAGAATTTCCTCAAGGAAAAATATTTTCTGACGGCTTATGTTATTCTCAACGCATTGTCTCTTGGGTTGGCATTTTTTGTGTCACATCGGGTTTTTATTTTCTTCTTGATTTACCAGTTTTTGATGTGGTTTTACAGCCACAAACTCAGCAAAATCATTGTTCTCAATAACTTCACTTTTGTGGCGTTGACACTTTATCCATTTTTCGGAATGTTGATTTATTATCAGACGTTTTCGCTGAAGATTTTATTTCTCGCAATCTTCCTTTTTCTAATGCTTTTCATCATAGATATTACAAAAGATACATTGACAAGAAACGCCGATAAGATGTTTGGTTACGAAACGATTGCGAACCGATTGGGATTTCAAAATACAAGGTCTATTTTACTAATTTTATTAATTATTACCTTAATTGTTTCATTGATTCTAAGCGTTGGAATTGGCTTCAAAAATATAATTGCGTGGTATTTTTTATTAACAATCATTGTGATTCTAGGAACAGTTTATATGTTGTTCCGAAATCAAAAAAATGATAAATTCAAAGCTTTGAATCTTCTTAAACTTTGGATTTTCTTCGGAATTCTGGCAATGCTTTTGGATGGAATCTATCACAAATATCCTTGGTTAATCTAAAATATTCTCAAAAAAATGTCAGTAATCATTAGAGAAAATAAAGTCGAAGATAACGCTATTCTTGCAAAAATTATCAAAACTGCATTTCACGATTTTGAAGTTAGTTGTACGGATGGAACGGTTTACTCCGACCCGACTACAGATGATTTATATTCATTATTTCAGACTGAAAAATCAGCATTGTTTGTTGCAGAAGAAGATGGACTAATTTTAGGCTGTTGCGGAATTTTTCCAACTGATAATTTGCCTGAGGACACAACTGAACTCGCCAAATTCTATCTTTCAAAAGAAGCAAGAGGAAAAGGAACTGGAAAATTATTACTCGAAAAATGTCTTGAAAAAGCTGAAGAATTAGGTTATAAAAACGTTTATCTCGAAAGTATTCCAGAGTTCAGCAAAGCAGTTTCTATTTATGAAAAACAAGGCTTTGAATATTTGGAAAAACCTTTGGGAAATTCGGGACATTCTGGTTGCAATCTTTGGATGATTAAAAATCTTGATTAATATTTGAGAATTAAAATACTTAATCAAATAAGAAATAAGTAAGTCCAAAACCTTCCGGAATTGGACTTTTTAAATATTCGATTTTAAGCTTTACTTACCCGAAAACATCATTCAGCACCTTCGCCAAACGCAATCCGCCGTACAACAATTGTCTTTCAACGGTCGATTCAAAACGGTAATTGTAATCGTAACTCAATTTGGAATCTTTCGGTGTATGGAAATAAATCGAGTTGGCGATTTTCTGACTGTCGTACAACCAATCCTGCAAAGTTCCACCTTGGATGGTTTTTACTTCATCTTTCGATTTGATATCCAAAAGATTGGCAAATTCTGTATAGGAATATTTTCTGTCTTCCACCATTTTAGTATCCCAAAGTGAATGCAAATTTGTCGCTTGACCAAAATAAGTTACATTGATTTTATTTCCTCCCAAATCCTCATAACGCCCAACGTGAAGCGGTTGATGAAGGTCACCCATCAAATGAACCAAGAAGACCAAAGCATTTTTCTTATCAGATTCCGAAGTGTTTTTATCTTTAATTTTTTTTGCTAAATTTTCAATCTGAGTATAAAGATTCGGACTTTTTTGAGCTTCCAAAGAATCTTTGAATTGCTGAAAATTCTTTTGTGCATTGATGTTTACATAATGCCAAGACGACGTTTCCTTCCAAACGCCAGTCGTATCAGATTTGATGAAATCTGGCCAGTTAGCGTAGTAAGCCAATTTCTGATTTTGAAGAAGTTTTTTGATGTTTCTCTCAGCTTTCGAACTCAAATGATGTTGTGCGATTTCTGCAATCACGCGGTGGCCAGTCAATCCCCAAGCGAAGCAATAGAACGACGAGAATATTAAAACAGCAAAGGTGAATTTTGATAAAATACGTTTCATTTTTTTAATTTATTTCAAGTGGCAAAGATAGGTCTATCAAAAATTTATTTAAGGCCAAAACTCTGTTAAATATTATTAAACTTGGATTAAGGTAAAGTGCAATCGTCAATTAAATTCCGTAAATTTGCGTTTTCCCAGAATGAGACTTTTCTATGCAAGATAATCAGGAATTTATCGAAATATACGGCGCTCGAGAGCACAACCTCAAGAACATCACCGTCAAAATCCCACGCAACGAATTGGTGGTCATCACAGGACTTTCCGGAAGCGGAAAATCTTCCCTCGCATTTGATACGATTTTTGCAGAAGGGCAAAGACGTTACATCGAAACGTTTTCTGCGTATGCAAGGCAGTTTCTCGGTGGATTGGAACGTCCGGATGTTGACAAGATTGAAGGTCTGTCGCCCGTAATCGCCATCGAACAAAAAACGACCAACAAAAATCCACGTTCAACCGTTGGAACGATTACCGAACTTTATGATTATCTGAGACTTTTGTTTGCAAGAGTTTCCGACGCTTATTCGATGAGTTCTGGGAAGCGTTTGGTAAGTTACACGGAAGACCAGATTCTTGAGACCATCAAGGAAAACTTCAAAGGGAAAAAAGTCTATCTGATGGCACCGGTTGTGCGTTCCAGAAAAGGACATTACCACGAATTGTTCATCCATCTTTCAAAGAAAGGTTATTCGCAGGCCAGAATCGACGGCGTTTTACAGGATATCGAATACGATTTGAAACTCGACCGTTACAAAACTCACGATGTAGAAGTGGTGGTGGACCGATGGATTATCGGAGAATCGGCGACGGAACTGAGAATGCAAAAATCTCTGAAAACCGCTTCCGATATGGGCGAAGGTTTGATTGCGATTCAGGAAATGGGAAGTGAGGAAATTCATTTTTTCAGTAAGAATTTGATGGACGATATCACGGGAGATTCAATGGCTTTGCCGGAACCGAATACGTTCTCATTCAACTCGCCGAAAGGAAGTTGCGAAACGTGCAAAGGTCTTGGAACAGTTAAAAAAGTGAACACCGACTATTTTGTCGAAAATGATAAACTGTCAATCAATCAAGGTGCGCTTTTGCCACTCGAACAAATCAAATCCAACAAATGGATTCTTTCTCAGATTAAATTAATCTTGGAAGTTTTTGATTTGAGTTTGACAACGCCGTTCAAAGATATTCCGAAAGAAGCTTTGGAATACATCTATTACGGTCATAATAAGGACATTACGAAAGAACTGAAACACGCCGGAATCTCGAAAAAGATTAAAATCAACTTCGAAGGTTTGGTTCATATTCTTGAGGAAATCGTGGACGAACGTGAAAATTACGACGCTGTTTTGGTGGAACGTAATTTTACAACTGAGGAAGTTTGCCCGACTTGTAAAGGCGCGCGTCTGCGTCAGGAAAGTTTGAGTTTCAAGATTGACGGAAAAAATATTGCGGAAATCAACGGCCTTTCTCTATTAGATTTGAAAGAATGGCTGGCTGACGTAAAAGATACTTTCAGTGATAAAAATAAAATTATCGCTTACGAAATCCTTAGAGAAATTGAAACCAGATTACAATTCCTTTTGGATGTCGGTTTGGATTATTTGAGTCTCAGCAGAAGCTCGAAAACCCTTTCCGGAGGGGAATCTCAGCGAATTCGTTTGGCGACGCAAATCGGTTCTCAACTCGTAAACGTTCTTTATATTTTGGATGAACCTTCAATTGGTCTTCATCAACGAGATAACGAAAGATTGATTAATTCCCTGAAACATCTTCGTGATATAGGGAATTCGGTTTTGGTGGTGGAGCACGATAAAGATATGATTCTGGAAGCCGACCACGTTTTGGATATTGGTCCGAGAGCGGGAAAATTCGGTGGAGAAATCCTTTGGCAAGGTCATCCGAAAGACATTAAAAAAGCCAACACCATCACGGCAGATTATTTAACAGGAAAAAGAAAAATCGAGATTCCTGCAGAACGAAGAGCCGGAAACGGAAAATCGATTGTTCTGAAAGGCGCGACTGGAAATAACCTTAAAAATGTCAATCTAGAAATTCCATTAGGAAAATTGGTGGTTGTTTCAGGGATTTCCGGAAGTGGAAAATCGTCTTTGATTAATGGAACACTTTATCCAATTCTGAACCGCCATTTTTACAGAGCAATCCAAGAACCTTTGCCTTACAAAAGCATTGATGGGATTGATAATATCGACAAAATCGTAGACGTTGACCAAAGTCCGATTGGAAGAACGCCACGTTCTAATCCAGCGACTTACACAGGAATGTTTACCGATATTCGTAATCTTTTTGCCGAATTGCCAGAGAGTAAAATCCGTGGTTACAAAGCAGGAAGATTCTCTTTCAATGTGAAAGGCGGACGTTGTGAAACTTGCCAAGGTGGCGGTTTGAAGGTTATTGAAATGAATTTCCTACCCGATGTTTACGTGCATTGCGAAACTTGCCACGGAAAACGTTTCAACCGTGAGACTTTGGAAGTGCGTTACAAAGGAAAATCGATTTCTGATGTTCTGGAAATGACCATCAATGAAGCGGTAGAATTCTTCCAGCCGATTCCGAAAATCTACATCAGAGTGAAAACTTTGCAGGATGTTGGTTTGGGCTATATCACGATTGGTCAGCAATCCACGACTTTGAGTGGAGGAGAAGCGCAACGTGTGAAACTGGCAACGGAACTTTCGAAAAGACAAACCGGAAATACACTTTATATTCTTGATGAACCTACAACAGGACTTCATTTTGAAGATGTAAAAGTTTTAATGGAAGCCATCAATCAATTGGTGGAATTGGGAAACTCCTTCATTATCATAGAACATAATATGGATGTTATCAAACTCGCAGACCACATCATCGATGTCGGCCCGGAAGGTGGAAAACACGGCGGACAAATCATTGCAGAAGGAACGCCTGAGCAGATTATCAAATCCAAGAAAAGTTTGACGGCGAAGTTTTTGAAAAAGGAAATGTAAGTTAGAAGTTAGAGCTTAGATTTTAGAAGTTAGATTTTATGAATAAATAAAAAATGTCATTCCGATTGGAGTGACATTTTTTGTTTGATTTTCTTAATTATAAATTCCGTTAGCTTCCGTCAAAATCATTGGTTTTCCGTCTGTCACAACAATTGTATGTTCGTGTTGCGCCATAAAACCACCTTTGTTTCCAACCATTGTCCAGCCATCTTTTTGCGTGTCTGCAATCGTGGAAGTTGTGGAAATGAAAGTCTCAATCGCCACCACAGAATTCTTTTTGAATCGTTGTGTATTGAATCGGTCGCGGTAATTTGCAATCTCGTGTGGTTCCTCGTGCAGACTTCTGCCAACGCCGTGACCAGTTAGGTTTTTGATGACTTTGTAACCTCGTTTTTTGGCTTCGGTTTCCATCAGATGGCCAATGTCTGAGATTTTCACGCCACCTTTAATATTTGAAATTGCTTTTTGCAGAATTTCTTTGGAAGCGTCAATCAGTTTTTGATGATGGTTAATGTCTTCCCCAATCACAAACGAACCGCCATTGTCTGACCAATAGCCATCCAACTCCGCAGAAACATCGATGTTGATAAGGTCGCCTTCTTTCAGAATCGTTTTCTCAGACGGAATCCCGTGACAAAACTCATTATTCACGCTGATGCAAGTGTAACCGGGAAATCCATAAGTCAGATACGGAGCAGATTTTGCGCCCATTTCTTCAAGAATTTTACCGCCGAAATCATCCAATTCTTTGGTTGAAATTCCAGCTTTGGCAAAGTTTCTCATTTCCTTCAAAGCATACGCAACCGTCTCGCTGGCCTTTTGCATTCCGATTAATTCTGACTCGTTGGTGATGGACATATTGGTAGTTTTTAATTCAGTAAGAGTCAAATTTATCGATTATCATTAGAAAAAACAAATATGGACGACTTACTCCAATCAAAAATTTGCAAATGGTATCAATTTTGTCATTAATGATAAAAATAAAAGTTATGAAATCAATTAAAATTTATTTAGCGACTGGTGTTTTCCTTCTTAGTTTTGCTTCTTGTGTTGCACCACCAAGACCACCGAAACCACCAAAGCATCCGCGACATTCTAAGGCAAAGCCAATGCCTCCAGGACACGCTAAAAAAGTTTTCGGAACCAAGTCGGCAAGACCTTTTGCGCCTGGACAACGTAAATAAGTTTAAAAAAAATAAAAGTTGGAAATTCCAAGAGATTCGGTTCTCTTGGAATTTTTTTGGTTTCTAATGTTAAATTTTCACTTTCAATGTTAATTTAATATGAACGGAATATTAAAATGTTGTAACTTTGTCATTAGATAAGATAAATATTAACTAAAAATCAATTGATTATGGAAATGAAAATGATAAAAAAAATGGTTGCATTATCAATATTTGTATTTGCAGGTTTGTTCAATGTAGCACAAGCTCAGGAATCTGAGAAAAATATACAAGAAGTGGTTCTGAGTTCTGGTGATGGTTTCGGGGAACTTAGGAAACTGGTAAAAGATAATTTCGATTTTACAGCTTCCGAATATAAAGAAGGAATTGTCAATTCTGATGTGAGATTCAGTGTTGCAGAGAACGGAAAGATTACCAATATCCACGCAAACGGCGATTGCAAAAACGTGAGCAAAGAACTTGAGAATGTATTGGCAAGCCTAATCTACAAAGTGGATGCTGATAAAATAAATTCTAAAATGATGGCGACCACTTACGTAATGCCCGTGAGTGTGAGGATAGATAATAGATAAATGTTTAAAATTGTTAGTAAGAAGCCATACGCATTTTTGTGTATGGCTTTTTTGTGTTTTAAAAGAAACTTTCAAAATGAAAATGAATAGTTGATTGGATCAGAAAACCCGTAGCCCTGATGGGAACGGCATCCTTTTTTGGCATTGCGAAGTAAACTTCAATCAAGATAAACTCTCGCCGTTCGCAATGACAAAAAAGATATAGTGGACAGCAGGTTCCCGGCTCCTAACAATGGTGATAGAGTTTGAGAGTTCGAGTGAT
This sequence comes from Epilithonimonas xixisoli, assembly GCF_004365655.1. Lineage (GTDB taxonomy): Bacteria > Bacteroidota > Bacteroidia > Flavobacteriales > Weeksellaceae > Epilithonimonas > Epilithonimonas xixisoli. The sequence continues at coordinate 842,138 of NZ_SOEO01000001.1, forward strand.
TGGGAGTGTGTTAAATTTCGTAATTTTGCGGGATGAATCAGGACACGATCTGTGCATTGGCCACGGCAAACGGAATAGGAGCAATTGGGATTATCAGGATTTCTGGGGAGAGATCTTTTGAAATTGTGAATCAGATTTTTGAGGGCAAAAACCTTGAGAAAGTGGATTCTCATACGGTGCATTATGGTTTCATAAAGGAGGAAAATGAGGTGATAGATGAAGTGATGCTGTCGGTTTTCCACGCGCCAAGGACTTTTACGACGGAGAATTCTGTGGAGATTTCGTTTCACGGGTCGCCTTACATTGCCAAAAGAATCTTGGAAGTTTTGATAAAAAATGGTGCGAGAATGGCGAAGGCTGGTGAGTTTACGATGCGTGCTTTTATGAACGGAAGGATTGACCTGAGCCAAGCCGAATCTATTGCTGACCTGATTGCATCTGACAATGAAACGTCTAGAAAAGTGGCTCTGAATCAGCTGAAAGGTGGGATTTCGCAGGAGATTTCGGTTCTTCGGAATGATCTTTTGAATTTTACTTCGTTGATAGAATTGGAATTGGATTTTGCGGAGGAAGATGTAGAATTTGCGGATCGCTCGGCTTTGAATCAGTTGCTGAATAAAATTGAAGTGAAATTGAGCTCTTTGATCGATAGTTTCCAATACGGAAATGCGATCAAAAATGGTACTGCGGTTGCGATTATCGGGAAACCAAATGCGGGGAAATCCACCTTGTTAAATGCTTTGCTCAAAGAAGAAAGGGCGATTGTGAGCAATATTGCTGGGACGACGCGTGATACGATTGAGGAGATTTTGCACATCAAAGGCAATGCTTTCCGACTGATTGATACAGCAGGTTTGCGTGATACGGTAGATGAAATAGAAGCGATTGGTGTGAAAAAGGCCAAGGAAAAAGTGGATTCTGCGGACGTTTTGGTTTATTTGGCTGATGCATCAACTGAGGATTTTTCGGAGGATTTTGAAATTTTAAAACCCTTGTTGAGAGACGATTTGAAACTAATCATCTGTGCGACAAAGATTGATGAAGTGCTTCCGACAAAATACAATCTTGTAGAAGAATCCTTCCGAAAAGAGATTGATTCTGATTTTGATTTTATAAAAATTTCAGCGGTTGAGAATCAGAATATTCAGGATCTTAAAAATGAGTTGTCTTCGTTTGTTGAACAGTTGAAATCCGAAGAGAATAATGTTGTTATCACCAATCAACGCCATTTTGAAGCTTTGAAGAAATCGCTTGATTCGGTAGAAAAAGTGGAGGAGGCTGTGAGTTCTAAAATCACAACCGAGCTTTTGGCTTATGAGTTGCGAAATGCTTTGGAACATCTGGGGGAGATTTCTGGGGAGTTTAGCAATGACGAGGTGTTGGGGAATATTTTTTCGAAGTTTTGTATCGGGAAATAATTTAGCTTTTCTTTGGTTTTTTTCTTTCTTTCTTTCTTTCTTTCTTTCTTTTGTTTGATTATCAGATATTTATAAAAATTTTATTTTCTCTTTTTAGACTATATTTGTACCACTTTTGTACTACTTCAGACCTTGAAAAAAGTGAAAAGTAGTACAAAAGTGGTACAAAACTAAATATATGAAAATATCACTTAGTCAAAGAAAATTAAAAGACGGCAGGATTAGTCTGTCAATCGAGTTTTACCGTGGTTCTGAAATTACTGAAGACGGAAAAAGATAACACCTGCGGAGTTACGAGAATTTGGATACGTATTTAACTGTAGATCCAAAAACTGCCAAAGAAAAAAAGAAAATAAAGAAGCTTTGGAATTTGCAGAAAATATAATTTCAATTCGAAAAGCCGAATATGCACAAGGAAGATTTGAGTTGAAAAATACTGCGAAGGCTAAACGAGTATTTTTAAATTTCTTCGCTGATCTTGCTGAGGAAAAACGAACGCTCGATTCGTCAAATAATTATGGTAATTGGTACTCCACCTACCAACATTTAAAAAAGTAGTTCCAAAGAATTTAACTTTTGAGGAAATTGATGAATATTTCATTAAAAAAGTCAGGAAATACTTTGAAAAGGATGCAATTAGCAAGAGTGATTTACCTCTTTCTCAAAGCTCAATGTATTCTTATTTCAACAAGTTTAAAGCTGCACTTCGAAATGCTTTCGATAATGGTTATTTGACGATAAATTATGCTTCAAAAATAAAATCGTTTGAACAAGCTGAGAGCCAAAGAGAATATCTGATTTTTGACGAATTACAACGTTTAGCTAAAGCTGAATGTAAATATCCTGTTTTAAAGAGAGCTTTTCTATTTTCTTGTTTATCCGGATTGCGTTGGTCGGACATTAATACATTGTTTTGGTCAGAAGTTCGTGATGAAGATGATGTAACTAAAGTGAATTTCCGGCAAGAAAAGACTGACGGAGTTGAATATTTATACATCTCAAAACAAGCGAGAGAATTGGCAAAACCAGCAAGATCGAGTTTTCAAAGGCTTAAAATATGGAATGACCTACAATACTGAAATTATTCGCTGGTGTAATCGTGCTGCCGTTCCCAAACATATAACTTTTCATTCAGCCCGACATACAAATGCTGTTTTACTTCTGGAAAAATGGAACAGATATTTATACTGTTTCTAAAAGATTGGGACACAGAGAATTGAGAACTATGCAGATTTATGCAAAAATTGTGGATAGCAAAATGAAGGAAGCTGCGGAAATTATCCCGGAATTGAATATTGAGTTGTGAAATATTAAATAGATAATCGATTTATTTCCGATTATCTGTTTATATTTTGACATTTGTAATGTGAGTATTGAAGTCTTAATCCAGATTATTCTTCTTTAGACTTTTGACATTCCAGATTAATCCACATTGTTCTTATTTCGCTCTTAAGTGTTTGATTATATTGTTTTTATGGTTTTCTATGATGATTTTTGCTTCATTAAATTTGTTAAACGAAAGCAATGGAAAATAACGAAATCATCATCCACCAACTCAACCGAATTGAAAAACATATTTTTGGTTTAAAGGAAATTCTGAACGTTGAAGAACTTTCCGATTACACAGGATTCAAGAAATCCTATATCTATAAAATTGGTACATTCTAACAGTATCGCTTTTTCTAAACCTAACGGGAAAATTCTATTTTTTGAAAGCAAAAAAATTGATGAATGGTTGTTAAAAAACAGCCATAAATCAAATGATGAAATTCAACAGGAAGCCATAGAATTTTCTTTACGCAAAAAAAATTAATCCTAATTATTACAGTAGTTAGGATTAAATTCTTTGTTTCTTTTTCCATAATACCCAGATGCTTTTGTGGAGGAGAAAAATACTCTGTGTCAAAATGGTACAGACGGCAAAACTATTTTTGATCGCAATCTAAATTATCTCAAATTGAAGTATTCATTAGTTGAACGTTAGTGATATGATGCCATTAAAGTATAATTAAAAGTGATGCTCGATCTGATAAAACGTTCAACTGTTAAGGTTGAAGCAGTTCATTAAGATCAATATTTCTTTTACAAAAAGGCTTTCTTCCATTTGGTAACCGTATTTCGGCTTAATTTAAAATGCGTTGCTAATTGTGTATTAGTCAACTTTTGTTTGTTTTGGTAATCCAAAATTTCTAATATAGCGGACTGGTCGTACGCGCGATGTTGCTGATCAAAAATTTCTTTAGATTGGTCTTTTAAACCGAATATTTTAGTATCCAGGGTCAAAATATCCATGACGGTTAATTTTTCTTTTTCCATTATCTTTTTGCAGTCATCTATTTTATCTGGAAATTTCTTATGAAGAATATCAGTGTATATCCTCTTATAATTGGGCACTATATTTTGTATTTGTTTATCCATTTGTAAAGTGTGGTTTTGGGGATTTGGTAGTCATTGATGATTTGAGCAATTGATTTTTCTTCTTTTTCAATTAGTTCAAGTATAAAAAATATGATTTCTTGTGTATATATATTTTTGCGAAATTGAGGAAGCTTTGATTTTTCTTTCTTCATATTTGCTTCTTTATTCGGTTTTGGAAGAGGGGAAAAGAGGATTAGGTGTTGGGAAAATATTCTGAAGAAATCATATTGTAACAGCTTGCTGAGTTTTAAAAGCATTTCTGTATTAAGATTATCCGAATCATAAATATTGAGGAGTTCTAGATCAGTACAATTAAGAGATTTACAAATTCGCTCATTGGTCATCTGGACTTCCGAAACTCTTTTTTCGATCAATTTGCCGATATGTATATTTTTAAGACTCATCAAAGTATTTTTTTATTGATAGTTTCCTACGTTCTTTTGTTTTAGAATTTCAATTAATATTACTTGAAATTCAATAAAAAAGAATTACAGAAGCAGAATTAATTCCGCATTCTGTAATCTTAATGTGAATAAATATGTTTGATCTTATATGTTTACGGCTTCCAGAAAGACCATACGGTTCCATTGAATACCGCTAATTGTCTAGCATCCGTATCATAAACTAACATTCCCGAAGCTGGATTGCTAATATTAAGATGTGGGCTAGCTACCTTAGGAAGTATCATCGCCTTGTCTGTATCAGATAGAACGAGAATTCCAGGTGTGGTATCATTTAAGCCATTTGTTCCGATAACTGCTTTTGCTGAGTTATTTTCTACTTTGGAATTTTGCAATGATGTGTCAACCGTACCAGTTTCATCCACACTCAGATCAAACCACCTCCCAGATCTTCGATACTTCACTTTTTTGTCGGTAGTATCATAGATAATAGTTCCATCTACGGCTCCTGCAACTGAATTCTCAGAAGTTACCCAAGGCAATAGTAAGCCCTTGTTTTCACTTCCGAACTCCAGAGATACGGAAGTATTGGTTACATTTTCTTTTCCAATAGCCACTTGAGAATAAGCACAAATAGCTACGAAGGTCAACAATATGATGAATGTATTTTTCATTTAGATTAATTTTTTAATATTTAAACATTATTTATTTGGACAAGCTGGCGTTACCATGCAATGCCAGGCCATAGAGGATGCTCCATCTTTTAGGGTGTAAATTTTCAAGCATTTAGCTTCTTCGTCATATACCATCATTCCTTCAACAGGGTTAGGAATTGCATTAACTCCAAAAGAAGTAGAAATCCTATTGACCACAAATCCTTTTGTTTTAGATTCCAGTGCTGTCCAAGCACCTTTTCTCACCATAGGCCAATTATCGCCTTGGTCTTTACCCGCTCTGCCAAGAGAGGTAATGCCGTGAGTGGTATTTAATGTAATTCCAGATGTTGACGCTGGTTTGTAGCAGAAACAAGGGGTTATTTTTTTACCATATCCAAAGCCTTTCATAGATGTATCTCCAATTACATTTTGAGAAATACTTACTTCATTGCTAGATGATGTGTTCCATGGAATTGTATTGAAACTATTTCCAGTCTTAAATCGAGCAGGGTACAGTTCATAATTTTCATTATCTGCTGAAACCTTACTTGCAAATAATGTAACGATACCATTTGAGGATATATTCACTCTGATGATTGGGCGTGCATTGGCTTGATCTCCATATAATTGATAGATTGCTGGGATTGTGCCGTCCTCCCAATGTGTGCCGTCCAGAAACTCAATATTCTGATTAATGTTTTGTGTACCAGCTACTATAGATTGAAATTCCAATTCATTATTTGCAAGCGGAACTCCATTGATAATCATATTAAAAGAATTATCAAGATTATAAATATCAAAAGTGTATCCATAGTCGCTTCCCGGTTGTGAAGGAATGGTTGATATCAATGGGCTAGATGACAAGGAATCACCAGGATAGTTCCATTCAAATAAATTTCCGTTTACAGGTTCTGTACAGATTTCAGCGCATTGTGAATTGGCTAATGCATTTTTGGAATCTCCTACGCCTTGTCCATTTGCTCCCACTAATGTTGGAACGCCATTGGCATCAACTACAATTCCAAGGTTTTGATTGCTAGCCGACGATCCGACCCCTACTTTTACCGTACCCGACGCGCTGGTAAGATCTGAAGCTGTAAAACCACCTGCTCCTTCTATGGCATCTAAACAGCCGTCATTATCAGAATCTAGATCTAGGTAATCTGGAATGCCATCACCGTCAGTGTCACAATATTGGGTTACTCTAATTGTAAAGTTGTCAAATAATATTGCTCCAGAAGAAGCAAGCGAGTAGAAATACACCCGTACTTTATACTGTTTATTAGGTTCCAACGCATAATCCGGATTTTTATAAACCTGTATTGTATTACTTTTACGGCTACTCAGATCTGTCAGCAAAACTGTGCTGGTTGCGAAATTATCTGTTGATATTGCAACTGCAAACCTATAATCGATAGGATTTACGCTCTGATGAAACACCGAGGTTCTGTCAAATATATATTGCATACTATTTGGTACAGACGTGCTCCAGTTAGAAGTTTTGAATTGATATTCAACATAATCATTCTGGGAAATGGCGCCAGAGAGGGTAGTTGTTGATGCACTGATGCCCGACAATTGATATGAGCTCATGAAAATAGAAATTGATGTCAAACCATCTCCTTTTGACGCAGCGATTGTGCCATTATTTGCAATTACAGAAGGTTGTAGAATTTGAGGATTTAAGCCATAACTTCCATCACCTGACCAGATAACTGCAGCACCTATCGGATTGACACATTCATTGGTGTCCAGTATTCCATCATTATCATCATCCAAATCACATTCGTCAGGAACGCCGTCTCCATCGCTGTCTAAGGTACTTCCACTTGGAGCAGTTATGACTTGATTTGCAGAAGGCGAACTGGAACAACCTGCAGAAGTGACAATCACAGTATATGTTCCAGGAGTGGAAGTGGTGTAAGTCTGGGCTGTCGCTCCACTGATTGCAGTTCCATTTTGGTACCATTGGTTTCCAGCAGTAACAGAAGAAGTTAATGATACAGAACCTCCATTACAAAAATTTAACGCTCCTGAAGTAGTGACAGTGGGAGTAGGCACATCACATGTTGGCTTAATAGAAGCAGAACAAATACCCATTAATGATCCTGCTAAACCACCATTTCCATTAATTGTTAAACGGGTATAGGGCAATGTAGATCTAATTCTAAAATATCCTCCACCATCATTGTATGCCGGCGGAGAACTTGTTGTATAAATGGTGTTACCAGATATTGTAGCATTACAACTTTGAGTTGATGAGATCGATACAGCTCCCTGGTTGGGTGTGAATATGAAATTTTCTGACTGGGGATAATTCGTATTTCCTCCTCCAGAAAGCACTATAATAATGTCATTTACAGGCTTATTAAAGTTAAGTACCAATTGCCACGGTGCTACCGATGCATTTGTGGAAGGATAATTATCACCTACCCATAAAGAGTTACCACTCAATGATGCACAGTTCCCATTCCAAGAAGGATTGTAAACCGAGATTTTCCCGCTTGAGCTAGATGTTACTTGTACGCCGTTTACTGTAATATTTCCGTTCATTGGTATATTTGCAGTAGCAGCACAAGTTTGTGCTTGAAATAAATTTTCACGTGCTGTGAAAATCAATAAAAGTATTGGTAATACTTTGATTAAATGTTTGTATATTATTTGTTTCATCATTTATTATTTGTGTATTTAAAAGCCTGGATAGACTTTACTTTTTTTCATTTGTTGTTTATTGTGTGCTTACTAACCTTGTACTTTCAACATCATTTGTTTATTTTTTTCTACTCTCTGTAGTTCACCATATACATCTGAGAGACTTTTCTCAAACTACTTCTCATGATATATTTAAATATGGGAGAGGTGTTTATTATCGTGAGATGAAACACAAGAAATGATTCAGCTTTTTCCTACTCGATTTTTAACATGAAAAATTTCACCTGCTTTTCATCATTATTTAATATTTAAACTTTTCTAATTAATAGGAATAGCAAAAAAATAATTTTCAAAGGCAGCTGTGTTATATTCCCATGCATTCGCACCAATTGATTCAATCGCTAAATAAATCCGTGAATTGTCCTGAGTGACATTAATTAAAGAACTGCCTGGCATAAAATTTAAATCAGTCACCCTTGCACTATTTGAAATCAATCCGGCAAAGGCAGTACTAACTCCTGCTGGTCCCAAATGTGTAAAATTGGTTCTCGTAATTGTATTGGTTGTACTGCTGGTTAGATAAGCATGGAGCCAAGCTTCGCTGTTTACAATATTATAGCCAAGTGTGATTCCGACACTAACAAGCCATTTCCCTTTGGGTAATGTAATATAGACTCCGGTATTTGTTACGCCCGTAGCAGAAATTAATGACCTTACAATGTTTGATGGGGTGGGAAAGGTCCCCGTGATGGTGGGTCTCATAGAAGCCGGAGTCTGCCAAGTTCCAATTCCGGTTGCATCACTCGTTAGTACCTTGCTTTCACCTTGAGTACCATCAGCTAATAAAAAACCAGTCACAGGAGCAATCGTTGTTCCTCCAGTTTGTATTTCTAGTTTCTGGGAAGGGTTTATTGTGCCTACACCAACATTTCCGTTTGGTAAGATGGTGAAATCATTTAATTGTTGCGTAGCAGTATGCGCTGATCCTGTGGTGGGATTGTCTTTTCCTCCATCTATGTTAAATATTCCTTTGGGATTCTCGGTATTGATCCCTACTTGAGAGAATGCAGCTCCCGAAAAAAAGATAGCACCTAAAAAAAATACATATTTTTTCATTTTATTTTATATTGTTTTTTGTTCAAAAACTTTTCAACACTTTTTTAAATTTTAATATCATTTAGTTTTTATATGGCCAGGCAGGCTGGTGGAGGTCTAACTTTAAAATCATTAAAAAAGCCGTTTATATCTTCTTTAAAGCTTTTAATATTGCCTTTAGACCTTATGGAACTGTAGGTTTTTGTAGAGTTCCAGCTTGTAGAGTTCTCCAAGAATTTATTTGAGTAATCTTGAAAACTCCCTGAAAAAGAAATTTTGTGAAGATGAGAAGTGATGAAAAGTTGATTTTTATCTGTTGAAGAATAACGATAATTAACAGTAGGTTTCTTCCTGTGTTTTAATGCAGTCCGATTTTTTTGGCTGGTACTTTTCTTTTTTCTTACAGAAATTGATCTTTTTTTAGGCTTTGTAGCTTTCTTTTTTCCGGAGTTTGCAGTTTGAGGGAAATTGTGCACATATGTACCTTCTACAATATAAATTGATGCACTTTCGGATTTCGGATTTTTGTTCCTGAAAACAATCTGTTTATCGTGTGCGTAAATTTGTCCAAAACTATTCTTACAAATGAAAAGAAGACAGAGAATACCTAAAGCTCTTCTAAGTAAATAGAAAAGCTCTGGATTATTTTTTCTCATCATTTGCGTGTGGTACATTATTTATAAAGTTTCGTTTTTAATCAGAATTTTTAGTTCCAATACATGCTTGGGCAATTCTCTTTACATAGAATTGGTTTTACAAACTAATCTTCGTAAATAATAGAAGTGTGTGTTGTGTTTTTCATCATTTTGTTTTTGAGATCTCAATAAGGAAATTATATTTAATATGACCTGTCCTGAAATCTGATGCAAATGAAAAAAAACAGATTATAACTATAAAAAAAACCGCCCCCTAACAACCTCCCGATTTTATTTTGTTGCTGATAATCAAGGTGGTATGATAATAAAAAACAAGAGGGCTCTCTAAAAGAACCCTCTTGTTTTTATACACAGTTTATAGTGTTTTTAAGCTTCAGCGATATAATTTCTTATCCAAACCGTAAAATCCTCATCACTGTTCAATGAGATTCTTTTCCGAAGGTTTGATCTATTATTTTCAATCGTTTTCAAGGCCTTGAAAGTGTATTCTGCAATTTCCTTATTGCTAAAGCCCATATAGATGTATGCAAAGAAACAAAGCTCTGTAGTTTTTAAGGCAGGATTTAATTTTAGCAGTTTTTGAGCGAAATCCGGATAGGCATCTTGAAACTTTGTCCAAAAAAGAGGTGAGTTATTTTTAACTAGCTCTATCAATTCTGAAGTTGATTCATTTACCCTTTGTCGCAACATTTCAATTTCATCTTCTTTTTCCTGGATTGTAAATATTTTTTCAGATAATCTTGATTCTTGTTCCAAAATAATTTTTCGTTTTTTCTTCCTGATATTGAAAAACACAGCAACTAACAACGAAATACAAAAGAAAATAATACTTGCAACAATTAAATTTTGATTATATCTCAAGTTAATTTTGTCTATTTCCTCTTGGGTCAAGGCGTTGTGAAGCTCTTTTTGTACAATTTTTAAATCTTCCCTACCATCTATTTCTCGCCTTTTTTCTGCTCTTTCCATGTAACGCAACATATTGGCATGATCGCCCAATGCCTTGTATGATGAAGCGATCTTAGAATCGACATTGGCATGGTAGTGTTTAAATTTTTTCTTATTCTCGACTGATTTTAGATAAAACGCTATCGCTTTTTGATAGGATCGCGTCTGGTAATAGTAGTCACCATAGATCTCATAGAAGAGAGCCATGTAATGGTAACGTTCCAATACTGCGCTATTGAATGCTTTTTCAATAAAAGGAAGTGCTTCCTGTGGTTTTTTTTCCTGAAGCAGAATCCAGCTTTTATAAAAATAAATAAATGGTTTATCTCTATAGATTTTTTTTGTTGAAAAATATTTTTGTTCTGGAATTTTTTCAATCGCAACTATTGATTTGTCAGCATATAGATGAGCTGACTGAAGATCATTCGTATCAATGTAATAGTCTGCGATACCAACGTAGTAGTTGGCAGTTAAAAGTTGGGATTGTAAATCGCTGTTATGTTCAACCAATTCTAAAGCCCTTTTTTTACTCTGAACTGATTGCTCAAACAAGGACATTCTTGCGTAGTAAGATCCCTGCAAACTAAAAAACAATGATTTTAAAATAATATCATTTTTCAATTCACTTATTTTGAGACCTTCTTTAAGATAACGAGAGCTTTCTTCAAATCTTCTGAAAAAAACAAGAGATTTGGCTGCATAGTAATATGCTTTTGCCATTCTCTCTTCATCTTTTTCCTTCTTTGCCTTTACAAGGGCTTTTTCGGCAAACAGGAGTGTTTTATCAAAATCTACGTTGATGTTTTGGTCAGCTAGATTTATAAGACTGTCAATTTCCTTTTTAGAATCTCTTTGTTGTGCAAAATGCAGATTAAAGAATAAAATTAATAACAGGGATGTTTTTTTTATCATCTTTTTTTATCAAGAATCTCAAAAATACTGAAATATTAGTAGAAGTCTCGAACATATATTTTATATCTTTAGAATTTGACATAAACTAGACTTTGAGATTAAACAAATACTATCGCAAGACTGCAAATTAATTGTTATGTATTTTTGTACTTAGAAACAATCAAAACAAAATTAATTAAGATGTTTGATAAATAAACCATTTTAACACCTATCTTAAAAAGATTCTATAATACCTTAATTACGTACCACTTTTGTACACCTTTTGTTGTATAAATCACCATTAATAAACGCTTATATAGATACTTGTATAAGAAAGTAACTTTTACAACCTCATATAAAATTTTCCAGAAGAAGATATTGATGAACGTACACAAAGATTATCAAAATTGGCTGATCATTAGGAAATGATGTTTGGTTAAGAACTTATTCACAACTCCGATTCTTTCATAAAAGATTGATTGGAGATTTTTTCTTTTTTCTGTTGATGCAATCTCCTTAATGTAAAAGGGAAAATTGATAAAAATCTAACTTACAATTCAAAATATTATATGGATAACATTGATTTATCGATACCTTGGCTTATTTAAATTAAGACCAACAGAAATTCCAATTTCAACTCCATTTATGTTCCAGTAGAAATAATTTCAAATTTTCAAAGAATCGAAAATCGATGATGGAATATTTATTGTTAGAAACTAAGTAATAATATTTCATTATTAATTTCAATTATAAAAACTGAATTATGAGAGCAATCTGGAATGGCGCCATTGGCTTTGGACTTGTGAATATTCCGATCAAACTATATTCTGCGACAGATTCCAGCACTTTGGATTTGGATATGTTGGACAGCAAGGATTTGAGTAACATCAAATTTAAGCGTGTCAACGAGAAATCTGGGAAAGAAGTCGTTTGGGAAAATATCGTGAAAGGTTACAAGCTTGAGGACAAATATATCGTTCTCGACAAAGAAGATTTCGCGGCCGCAAGTCCGGAAAAATCTAAAGTTCTCAGTATTGCGCAATTCGTCAAACAAGATGAGATTGATTCAGCCCTTTTCGAAACACCATATTTCCTTGAACCTCAAAAGAATGGTGAAGCGGCTTACAAATTATTATTAAAATCATTAATGAAAACCAAAATGGTCGGCATCGGTTCTTTTATTTTGAGAGAACGAGAAATCCTATGTCTGATTCGGCCTTACGATGATAAGATTTTGATTGTCAACAGAATGCGTTATCCTGAAGAAATGAGAAGCTACGAAGATTTGAAAATCCCAACCGGAAAAGCACCGAAGCCTGACGAACTCAAAATGGCAGAGTCATTAATCAAATCTTTGGCGACCACTTTTGACCCTTTAAAATACAAAGACACTTACAATGCAGATTTATTGAAAATCATAAAGCAAAAAGCAAAAGGCAAAAAAGTAAAATTGGTGGAAGAAAAAGAACCAAAAGGAAAAACCACCGACCTGATGGCAATGCTCAAAGCCAGTCTCGAAGGCAAAAAGAAAAAAGCTGGGTAGAAAAGATACAAGAAAGAAGGCAAAGGATTCAGGCTTTACAATTGAAATCATTTATCAATTATCATTCATCATTTATCAATTATGGCACTCGAGGATTACAACAAAAAACGCAACTTTAAAGAAACTTCAGAACCGAGTGGAAAGGAAAAAGCGAGCGGTAAAAAACTGAAATTCGTGATTCAAAGGCACGCAGCGTCGCGATTGCATTATGATTTCAGACTTGAAATGGAAGGCGTTTTGAAAAGTTGGGCAGTTCCAAAAGGTCCGTCATTGAATCCTTCCGACAAACGATTGGCGATGATGGTTGAGGACCATCCTTACGAATACAGAACTTTTGAAGGCTCGATTCCGAAAGGAAATTATGGTGCCGGCGAAGTGGAAATTTGGGATGAAGGAACCTACGAACCCATTGAAAAAGTAAAAGGCAAAACTGATGACCTCGTGATGCGAGCGGAACTTCACAAACAATCTTTAAAATTCATTCTTTACGGTAAAAAATTGAAAGGAGAGTTTGCATTGGTCAAAATCAAAAATCCGCAAGAGGACAACGCTTGGTTGCTCATTAAACATAAAGACGATTTCGCGGTTTCCGATGACTACAACGCGGAAGAACACACCTCCAAAAATTCAAAAGTAACAGCTTACCTCGAGGGGAAAGACAGTAAAAAAAAAATACCGCCTCGGAAAGCATAAAGCATTTTAAAAATTATACGCCAGCACTTTCCGGTGAGAAAAAATTATCGGAATTCATCACGCCGATGCTGTGCAAAACCACTGGTAAAGCCTTTGATGATGCGGATTGGGCATTTGAAATTAAATGGGATGGTTATCGGGCAATTGCGGATTTAAGAAACGATTCTGTTGGATTGTATTCCAGAAATGGTCTCGATTTTTCTCAGAAATTCAAAAAAGTAATAAATTCATTGAAACTTCAGGAACACGAGATGATTCTTGATGGCGAAATCGTTGCTTACGATGACAAAGGAAAACCGAACTTTCAATGGCTTCAAAGAATTGGCGATAATCCTGATTTGGCCCTGATTTATCAGGTGTTCGATTTGCTTTGGCTTAACGGACATTCAACCGAGGAACTGACTTATCTTGAACGAAAAGAATTGCTGAAAGAAGCTTTGGTTCAGAACGATATCGTTCAATTCCACGACCATATTATCAAAGACGGAAAAGATTTTTATCAAGTCGCAAATGACCTTGGTTTGGAAGGTATTGTGGCGAAGAAAACTGACAGCACTTACAAAGAAGGCATCCGAAGTTCGGAATGGCTGAAGATAAAAATCAATCAAACCGATGAAGCAATTATCTGCGGATTTACCGAACCAAAAGGATCTCGGATCAAATTTGGTTCCCTAATTCTTGGGAAATATCTGGACGGCGAAATGGTTTTTTGTGGACATACTGGAACGGGTTTCAATGATAAAATGCTTTCTGAACTTCATCAATTAATGAAACCTTTGATTATCGATAACTCGGTTTTCAAAATCACGCCGAAAACCAATGCAAAAGCGACCTGGGTGAAACCAGAACTGGTTGCCGAAATCAAATTTACGGAAGTGACGAAAGATTTTATTTACCGCCATCCCGTGTTCCTACGACTTCGCGACGATGTGAAACCGAAAGAGGTGGAATTCAATTCTGAAAACAAATCAAAAAACGAAATTGTGAAAAAAGCCGAACCGAAAACAAGAACTGCCAAAAACGAAATCATCAAAAAAATCGGAAAACAAGAATTGAAACTGACGAATCAGAACAAAATCTATTTTCCGGATGACGATGTGAGCAAAGGCGATGTCATCGATTATTATCAAAGTATTTCCAAATATATTTTGCCACATCTCAAGGCGCGTCCGCAATCTATGAATCGTTTTCCTAATGGTATCAAAGGTTTGAGTTTCTATCAAAAAGATGCGTCTGAAGAAACGCCGAATTGGATAGAGATTGAAAAAGTTTTTTCGGAAAGCAGTGACAAATACATCAATTACATCATTTGTAACGACAAGGAAACTTTGGCCTATCTCAACAATCTCGGTTGCATCGAACTGAATGTTTGGACAAGCCGATTGCCAAAAGCCGATTTTCCCGATTACCTTGTTTTAGACCTCGACCCATCAGACAAAAATACTTTTGAAGACGTGATAGAAACGACTTTGGCGGTGAAAGAAGTTCTGGATTTTGCAGGAATCAAAGCTGTTCCGAAGACTTCGGGAAGCTCCGGAATTCACATTTACATTCCGATGGGCGCGAAATATGATTACGACCAAGTCAAGGATTTTGGACATCTTTTGATGCAGATGGTTCAGCAGAAATTGCCGGATTTGACAACACTTGAAAGAAGTCTTCAAAAACGAGATAAGAACAAAATCTATCTCGATTATCTTCAAAATCGTCGTGGACAGACGCTTGCGAGTGTTTACAGTCTTCGCCCAAAAGAAGGCGCGACCGTTTCGATGCCATTGGAATGGGACGAAGTGAAAGTTGGACTGAAACCTACAGATTTCACTATTCATAATGCTTTGGAGCGATTGAAAGAAAAAGGCGATCTTTTCAAGCCTGTTCTAGGAAAAGGTGTTGATATGTTGAAGGTGATTAAGAAATTGGAAAAGTAGAAATTGTATTTTTATTAATCTAAAAATTAATAAGTTTAATTTTTCTTTTAAATTAATATTTTGCATAGATAAAAATGAATTATCACAATGTTGAAATGCAAAGTATTTCCAAAGCTCTATTTAAGAAATTAAGGAGCAAGTAAACTGTAAATCTAAGCAGTAATTAATGCCTTTCTATATGACTGTAGTCATAGCGAAACTGTTATTGAAATCGTATTTTTACAACGGTTTGTAATTTCAAATTCAGAATGTTATACTTTTTTATTTCAAATTTTAAAGGCTGACTCAGATCATAGTATTGTAATTATTTAAAACAAAAATATTTTGAAAGCTAAACATATTTCCGGCGTTCCTGGTCAAAAAGAGGGAGCCTTCCAAGATACAGAAAGTCATAAAAAAATTGATTCGCCAGAAGCAGCTTTTACAAATTTTGATATTTTAAAAACAAGATTTTTATCGGTAAACGAGTGGCAAAATTACTGTGGGAAATCGACCGCAGAGTTTAAACTGTTTGATGAGAACGGACAGCATGTGAATCGCAAACCACAAGAAGGTGATTATATAAGAATAGATATCCCAGGACCAGGTGATTTTGAAGCCAAAGGTTTTGATTGGGTAGAAATCACTGAAATGGACATTACCAGCGAAGAAAGCTTTCGCATTACTTGCAAACCTTCCAAAGATCCCACCGGTCAAAGCTCAAAGATTGCCCATTTTTACTCTGCCAAAACGAGTTCGACATTTATCATTTCCATAACGGGGCATTCTCTCAAAGTGGGGGTTTACCTGCGAAATGAACTACCTAATTCGCAGACAGGTTTTCTGAATCGTGTCAGAAACTTCCTGATTTCTCTCGGGGGTAATACTAGATTTACAAAAATCCAGTGGAAAAGTTTTACGGATGGAATGTTGGATTTCCAGCCTCATTTATGAATTTTTATCGTCTTCTTTAACTCACCATTTATTGACTTAATTTTGACTTAATTTTAAAATTAAAGTTTTGTTATTTATTTTCTAAAAAATATTCAAAATTATTGTCAATTCTATGGATATTTAGGTTTTATTGATGTTCAGTTTTATTTCAATCTTAATACTTTTAGGGATTAATTAATTTCCTTAAATCGAAATTTTAAAGTTTTAGTAGAAAATTTAGTCAAAAAAACTTGGCATTATTATCCATTTTCATTCCAAAAAACGCAAATTTTTGTTAATTTTTATAAAAAAATAGAGGTATAATAAAAGATTTGTTATCATAAATTATTCTCCAAAAATAAGTTAAAATTTTGTTTAAATTTCTTCAATTAAGTATCTAAGCAGTAAGTACTTTAGAATTATATATCATATTAAATATGATAAGCTTATCATATTGTTTACATCATTCTTATCATATAAAATCGATATGTAAATAGTTGATATATAGTACATAATGTAAAATTTATTTTTTTATTTCAATTCTATTTTTATATTTGTGATGTTACGTAAATGTTAACACTCAAATGAATCCAGAATTTATACATACCTATGTTTCTGTTGACTGTGTGGTTTTCGGTTTTGACTATGAAAATAGACTGAACATTTTGTTGGTGCAGCGCCACGTAGAAAATATGCCGGTTGACAGTCAGAAAAAATTGCCAGGAAGTTTGATCTTTAGTGATGAAGATGTGGATGATGCGGCAAATAGAGTAATGTATGAATTGACCGGAATCAAAAAAATGGTTTTGAAACAATTCAAATGTTTTGCAGATCCTGCCCGCGCCAGCAATCAGAATGATATCAAATGGATGGGAACGGAGTACAAACATAATATTGACCGAATCATCACTGTGGCGTATCTCGCGCTTTGCAAAATAGACCACAAGATCAACAGCTCAAAATATGATACTGTAGATTGGCATCCAATAGACAAAGTTCCGCAATTGCCCTTCGATCATAACCAAATCATCAATGAATCTTTGATAGAAATCAGAAAGTGGATGGAAACAGATTTCTCCATCATCTTTGAACTCTTGCCAAAGAAATTCACAATCAGAATGTTGTATCAGCTTTACAGCGCCGTGAGCGAAAAGAAAATTGACATCAAGAATTTTCACAAGAAGATTTCATCATTCAATTATATCATTCAGATGGAGGAGATCGAGCAGAATGTTTCCCATCGCGCTGCAAGATATTACAGGTTTGATCCTAAAATTTATAAAAAAACCCACAATAAATTAATTAAATAAGTTTCAAGAATTATGTATTTGTTAGGATATGATATCGGCAGTTCTTCTGTAAAAGTTTGTCTCATAGAGGCTTCCAGTGGGAAAATTGTAGCCTCTGATTTTTCACCGAAAAAAGAGATGAAAATCACAGCCATCAATCCTGGTTGGGCAGAGCAAAATCCTGCGGATTGGTGGACCAATCTAAAGTTGGCGCATCAATCCGTAATGTCGCACGCCAATGTAGATGCAGATGACATCAAGGGAATTGGGATCACTTGGCAAATGCACGGATTGATATTGGTTGATAAAGACCAGAATCTTCTTCGTCCATCCATCATCTGGTGTGACAGTCGCGCAGTCCCTTATGGTGAAAAGGCTTTCAAAGAAATTGGAGAAGAAAAGTGTCTTTCACATCTTTTGAATTCGCCAGGAAATTTCACAGCTTCCAAATTAGCTTGGGTTAAGGAAAATGAGCCGGATATTTTTTCTAAGATTGATAAAATAATGTTGCCCGGAGATTACATTGCAATGAAACTTTCCGGCGAAATAGGAATTACTGTTGAAGGTCTTTCCGAAGGGATTTTCTGGGATTTCAAAAACAATTGTATCTCAGAAGATGTTATTAATTATTACGGAATTCCGAAAAGTTTTTTTCCAGAGATTGTTCCAACATTTGGGATTCAATCCACAGTTTCCGCTTCTGCCGCAGAAGAATTGGGACTGAAAGTAGGAACGCCAATTTCCTACAGAGCCGGCGATCAACCGAATAATGCATTGTCATTAAACGTTTTCAATCCGGGAGAAATTGCTTCTACAGCAGGAACTTCTGGTGTTGTTTACGGTGTTTTGGATCAGTTGGATTATGATAAATTATCCAGAGTTAACACTTTCGCACACGTGAATCACACCGAGGAGCAAATGAGATTAGGCGTTTTGCTTTGCATCAATGGAACAGGAATTCTTAATTCTTGGTTGAAGCACAATTTTGCCACTTCATTATCATCTTATGGTGATATGAATGAACTTGCATCACTTTCTCCAATAGGTTCCAAAGGTTTGAGCATTATTCCATTTGGAAACGGCGCCGAAAGGGTTTTGGAAAATAAAGATACAAGATGTTCCATCCACGGAATTAATTTTAATATTCATTCAAAAGGTGATGTTCTCCGCGCTGCGCAGGAAGCCATTGTTTTTTCTTATGAATACGGGATGAACATTATGCGAGATATGGGAATGGACATCAATGTCATCCGTGCAGGAAACGCCAATATGTTTTTGAGTTCCATCTTCCGTCAGTCATTAGCGAGTGTGAGCAATGCAACCATCGAGCTTTACGATACAGACGGAGCTGTTGGAGCCGCGAGAGCCGCAGGAATGGGAATCGGTTTTTATGAAGATTCCAAAGAAGCATTTTCTTCATTAGAAAAAATAGCTGTGATAGAGCCCGAATCCGAGAAAAGAGAACAATACTTAGAAGCCTACGAGAGGTGGCAAGATCATCTCAAAGAAATAATTTAATCCAAAAAAACATACCGAATTTACATTCACTTGCTGACTCAAAAAGTCTGTGAGGAAGGGATTCTACAATCAAAAATTGAAGTCAATAATTAAAAATAAATTAAATAATATGAACATTTCAACAGAAACAAAAACGTTTTTCCCAGGAGTAGATCAAATCAAATTTGAAGGTAGAGAGAGCAGAAATCCATTGGCGTTTCGCTATTATGATGCAGATAGAGTAGTGATGGGGAAACCAATGAAAGAATGGATGCGTTTTGCAATGGCTTGGTGGCACACACTATGCGCAGACGGTAGCGATCCATTTGGAGGACCAACTATTCACCACCCTTGGAGCAAAGGAACTGATGCCGTTTCCAGAGCCAAATATAAAATGGACGCTGGATTTGAGTTTATGCAAAAAATGGGATTCGGATATTACTGTTTCCACGATATTGATTTGGTAGATCCTGCTGACAATTGGAAAGATTATGAAAAAAATCTTCAAGCTGTTGTAGAATATGCTAAAGAAAAACAAGCAGAAACAGGAATCAAATTGCTTTGGGGAACGGCTAACGTTTTCACGCACGAAAGATATATGAACGGAGCTTCTACCAATCCAAACTTCGATGTTGTGGCTTGCGCAGGAACTCAGGTTAAAAATTCTATCGATGCAACGATTGCACTTGGTGGTGAAAATTATGTTTTCTGGGGCGGAAGAGAAGGTTATATGAGCCTTTTGAACACCGATATGAAACGTGAGAAAGAGCACCTTGCCCGTTTCCTTACAATGTCTCGCGACTATGCAAGAAGCCAAGGTTTCCAAGGAACTTTCCTTATCGAGCCAAAACCGATGGAGCCTACAAAAC
Source organism: Epilithonimonas xixisoli (assembly GCF_004365655.1). Lineage (GTDB taxonomy): Bacteria > Bacteroidota > Bacteroidia > Flavobacteriales > Weeksellaceae > Epilithonimonas > Epilithonimonas xixisoli. Next base: position 862,004 of record NZ_SOEO01000001.1, read on the forward strand.
ACCAGTACGACTACGATGCAGAAACAGTAATCGGATTTTTGAAAAGCCACGGATTGGAAAAAGATTTCAAATTGAATCTTGAGGTAAACCACGCAACATTGGCAGGACACACTTTCGAGCACGAACTTCAGGCTGCAGTAGATGCAGGAATGTTGGGAAGCATAGATGCAAATAGAGGAGATTACCAAAATGGTTGGGATACAGACCAGTTTCCAATCGATTATTTTGAACTAGCTCAGGCTTGGTTGGTAATTCTTCCAAGTGGCGGTTTAGGTTCTGGCGGTGTGAACTTCGATGCGAAAATCCGTCGTAATTCTACAGATGCCGATGATCTTTTCATCGCTCACGTGGCGGGTATGGATGCTTTTGCAAAAGGACTTTTGGTAGCAGCAGATATTTTGGAAAATTCAGATTACAATAAACTGAGAACAGAAAGATATTCATCATTTGACAGTGGCAATGGAAAAGCTTACGAAGAAGGTAAATTAACTTTAGAAGACTTGCAAAAAATTGCCCACGCATCCGGAGAACCAATCCCGAAAAGTGGCAAGCAAGAACTCTTCGAAGCGCTTGTGAATATGCATATCTAAAAAAATAATAAGGGTGTTGATGTGATTTTACATTAATGACATCAACACTTTTAGAACAACCTAACTTAAAACAATAAATTATTATGAATAGATTTAATTTTGCCAAAAACAAGGCTGCAATATTTTTTGCAATGGCTTTGTTGCCTACCACGTTGGCCTATTCTCAAAGTACAAATGATACCGTTGTTGCCAATGAAAGTAAGATAGATGAAGTAGTCGTAATAGGATATGGAAAACAGAGAAAAGAGGCTGTCACAGGATCCGTAGTTTCTGTAAAAGGAGACGTTATGAGGGAAGTTCCTTCTGCGAATATTAGCCAGGCTTTGCAAGGTCGTGCCGCGGGTGTTGATATCGCCCAAACATCGAGCAAGCCAGGAGCGCCAATGCAAATCAGAATACGTGGAACGCGTTCTCTTACAGGGAATAACGATCCTTTGATTGTTCTGGACGGGATTCCTTTTCCTGGATCATTGGCGGATATTAGTCCTAATGATATTCAAAGTTTAGACATCTTGAAAGATGCTTCTGCTACGGCTATCTACGGTTCTCGTGGAGCGAATGGAGTTATTTTGATTACTTCCAAAACTGGTAGAAAAAGACAAAAAGCGACTTTTTCTTACAATACATTCACAGGGGTTTCAAAAATATTTTCAGAATATCCGATGATGAGTGCTGACAAATTCATCAAACTTCGTGCAGACGCCAATCTTTTTGTTCAGCCGGGTGTAGATGAATCTAATGATATTAATACCGATTGGCAGGATCTTCTTTACAAAAAAGGAATCACTACCAATCACGATGTCGGGATTTCTGGAGGAACAGAGAAAGGGTCTTACAACTTCGGATTCAGTTATTACAATGAGAAATCTGTGCTTCCGGGACAAGGTTTTGAAAGACTGAATGTGAGAGGAAGTTTGGATCAGGATCTAGGGAAATATTTCAAAATAGGAATGTCCACCAACAATGCTTACACTGTAAACAAAGGCTCTAATCTTGGAATCTACAATGCGTTGAGTTCCACACCAATTTCCAACCCATACAATGCGGATGGAACTTTGAAAGAAAGAGTGATAATGTCTGCGGATACACAATATGTAACCACTAGAGCAAGTTTAGACAGACTTGGAGATGCTTGGATAGATAAAGCTTTGTCTTTCAGTTCATATAATAATTTCTTTGGAGAGTTTAATATTCCTTGGGTAAAAGGTCTTAAACTAAGATCCAACGTAGGTTTGAACTTTAAAACTACAAATACTGGAAACTACACTGGAGAAGGTGTTTTCAGCTCAGAGCCAAATAATCTTTCATCTGCATCCATTGGTAATTCCCTTACAACACATTGGGTTAACGAAAATATCTTGACTTACGACAGAACTTTTGCTGATAAACACAAAGTGAATGTTGTAGCATTGCAATCTCAGGAGCAAACCAAATTCAACAGTTCTTACATCACGGCAAGAGATATTCCTACAGATGCTTTCCAGTTTTATAACTTAGGACACGCAGAAGGAGAGATTACCATTAATCCAGATCAGCAAGGTTATTATATTGCTGGATTGAAGTCTTGGATGGGACGTGTAATGTACGAGTATGATGGACGTTATATGTTTTCTGCAACCATCAGAGGAGATGGGTCTTCTAGACTCGCGCCAGGATACCAATGGAATATCTACAATGCATTCTCGGCAGGTTGGAATGTAGCTAATGAAGCTTTTCTTAAAGATTCTCAGTATGTTAATAACTTAAAACTGCGTTTTGGGTATGGAGGAACAGCGAATCAAGCGGTAAGTCCTTATACAACTTTAGGACAACTGAGCACAACACCATATAACTTTGGTAGTGCTTATGCAATGGGATATTACGTGTCCAGACTTCCAAATCCAAAATTGGGTTGGGAAAACTCAGAAACATTTAACTACGGTTTAGATTTCGGATTATTTAATAATAGAGTTACTGGTACTTTTGAATATTATGTAACTAATACCAAAGATTTGCTTTTGGATGTTAATTTACCATTTACTTCCGGAGCAGACAGAACGCTTTCAAATGTTGGTTCTACTCAGAACAAAGGTTTCGAATTTTCATTGAATGGTAGCATCATCAATGGTCAAGATTTTAGTTGGGATGCAGGATTTAATATCTCTGCAAACAGAAACAAAATTACGTCATTGGCTTCTGGTGCAACTAGAGATGAGTCAAACTGGTGGTTCGTAGGACATTCGATAAACTCCATATTTGATTATCAGTATGAAGGTCTTTGGCAAAATGGAGATCCTAATTTAAATACATTAGAACCAGGTGGAAATGTTGGTATGATTAAGGTTCTTTACACAGGCGGATACAATGCTGATGGAACACCTGTAAGAGCTATTGGGCCAGCAGACAGACAAATCATCAATACAGATCCGGATTTTGTTGGAGGTTTCAATACGAGATTAGCATATAAAAACTGGGATTTGAGTATGGTTGGAGCTTTCAGAAGTGGAGGTGTTTTGATCAGTACACTTTACGGAAATACAAGTTACTTGAATATGTTAAGCGGTAGAAGAAACAACGTTGATGTAGATTACTGGACAGAGGAAAATCCGAATGTGAGATATCCAAAACCAGGCGGAATCCAAAGTAGTAATAATCCAAAATATGGTAGTACTTTAGCTTTGTTTGATGCTTCTTATCTTAAAATCAGAACGATAACTGTAGGTTACAATTTTGATCAGGAAGTTTTCAAAAAAGCGGGAATCACAAGATTGAGAGTTTACGCAACAGTTACCAATCCATTTGTATTCTTCTCTCCATACCACGATGAGTCTGGAATGGATCCGGAAACAAACTCACTTGGAAATGAAAATCAAGCTGTGAATGATGTTTACAAAAGCAGATTCTTGACAATTGGTACCAACACGCCATCTATACGCAACTATATGATTGGTCTAAACTTAACATTCTAAAAATTATTCAAAATGAAAAAATTCAGAATAAATACAGCAGTAAAAGCAGTTTTGGCTACAGTAGTATTATCAAGCTGTTCGAATGATATATTAGAAGAAACACCTCGCGCAACTTATACATCAGCCTATTTTGGAACAGAAGAAGGTGTTTTGGGAGGTATCACTTTTATGTATGCCAATCTTAGAAATATCTATGGTAATGGTTATTGGCTAAATGCCACAGAAACCGGAACCGATGAATATACTTGGGGACACGGCGCAGATGGAAACTACAAAGATATGGATCTATCTGGTGTTGGACAATTGACCCCAGCAAGTAGCCGGTCTGATGTTTTATGGAACAATGCTTTCAAAAGTATCAACACTTCAAATGGTGTAATAGAAAAAGGTGGACAGTTTAATATTGCAAGCAGTATTATCGCAGAAGCTAGATTCTTCCGAGGTTTTATGTATTTCAATCTTGCACAGACTTTTGGTGGAGTTCCATTGGATTTAGGTTCTGGCGAATTAGCTTTCAACACAAGTACAGTAAGAGGTTCCAAAAGAAATACAGTAACTGAGGTTTACACAAAATCTATTTTTCCAGATTTAATAAAAGCGATAGAAGATTTGCCAAATACGCCTCGTGTTACGGGTGGTGTTACAAAAACAGTAGCCAGACTTTATCTAGCAAAAGCTTATTTGACCTACGCTTGGTGGCTTCAAAATCCAAACAACATCCCAACTTATCCGGAAACGCCTAGAGTGGATCCTAATGGACAAAGTGCACAATGGTACTTCCAAAAAGCTTATGATATTGCGATGGAAGGTATCAACAATCCTTCAGGATATGCACTTCAACCAACTTACTACGATGTGAACGTAGGAAGTAATGATCGTCATAAAGAAATGTTGTTGTTTGCAGATCATACAGAAACAAGTGAGTATTACGATGGTTCAAGTGCTTCATACAACACAGGATCTTCACCAGGAAACTTTGCAATGTGGATGACAACTTGGGATTATACTTTCCTTGAAAGTTCTTCTGACGCTGCTTGGACAGGTGCAAAAGTTCGTTCTGTTCAAAGAGAATCTGCACAAGCTTATGGAAGACCTTGGAAATGTATGGCGCCACCAATCGAAGTCGTAAAAAATACCTTTGCTGATAAAGTAAATGACTCTAGATACGACGGAACTTTTGTTACGACTTTCAGATCCAACTGGAACAAAGCCGGAATTTCAACTAATACGCTTTACGGAGCAAACGGTTTACCAGTACAAGTAGGAAGCGCAATACTTTCATTTATAGATGAGGACAATTCAGCGATTGATTATTCTAATTCTGTTTATAAAAGTAATGTTGGAGCTGGTGTATTACCAGGAAGAGCAGATTTTGTAATTGCACCAAATGGAATCAACAGATATGCTTATCCAAATCTTTGGAAAATAGGATATTACAGATCTTCTTACACGGGATTGGGTCAGCCAAATGGAGGAAGTCCAAGACCTTTCCCAATTGCAAAATTCTCAGAACTGTATTTTGTTGCAGCAGAAGCAGCTGTGAAAGGCGCAACTGGAGCTACAAGTGCTAGAGATTTGATCAATGTTATCAGAGCTAGAGCTGGAAAATGGAGATTCAGTAACAATGGAAATGTTGTTAAAAATGAAGATAACAGTGCTGCAATGATCGCTGCAACACCAGCTGCAATCACAATTGATTATATCTTGGCAGAGAGATCCAGAGAATATTTTGGTGAAGGTTACAGATGGCATGACTTAGTAAGAACTCAAAAATGGGGAGAATTGGCGAAGTCTTACACCATTGGTGGTACAGCTTTGACAGACCACACGCCAAAGACTTACAACAGAACAATTTCTAATTATATGTACTTGAGACCAATTCCTCTTAGACAAATGGAATCTATGGAATTAAGTCCTGCAGAATTGGCGGCTTACCAGAATCCTGGATATTAATTATTAATAATTTCACATTCATATCAATCAAGAACAAAGTAGGTGTAGCCTTTACACCTGCTTTGTTTAATTAAATAAACTACTATGGAAAAAACTTGGCGTTGGTTTGGGAAGAAGGACAAAATCAAATTGGATATGCTCCGCCAAATCGGAGTAGAAGGTATTGTATCAGCACTTCACGACATTCCGAATGGCGAAATCTGGTCATTGGAGGCCATCGAGGATTATAAAAACTATATAGAAAGTTTCGGACTTCGTTGGTCTGTAGTTGAGAGTCTTGCCGTGAGCGAGCCTATCAAGTACGGAGGCGAAAACAGAGATCAACTGATAGAAAATTATATCGAAAGTCTCAAAAATCTTGGCAAAGCAGGCGTTAAAACCGTTTGCTACAACTTTATGCCGGTTTTGGATTGGGCTCGTACAGACCTTTATTTTCAATGGAAAGATGGTTCGTCATCATTGTATTTTGACAAAGCCAAATTCGCCTATTTCGAAATTCACATTCTGAAAAGAGAAGGCGCTGAAAAAGATTACACCCAAGAAATTCTCTCAAAAGTTGAAGAACTAAAAACCACTTTAACCGATGATGATAACAATGATTTGATCGATTCTATCATTGTAAAAACACAAGGTTTTGTGAATGGAAATATCAAAGAAGGCGATCAAAATCCAGTAGCCATTTTCAAAAGTCTATTGGCACTTTATGACGGAATCGACAAAGATCAGCTTCGTCAGAATATGAAATATTTCCTCGAAAAAATAATGCCCGTTTGCGAAGAATATGGCATCCAAATGTGCGTTCATCCAGACGATCCACCATTTTCGTTGTTAGGTTTGCCAAGAATTGTGACCAATGAAGATGACATCGATTGGTTCCTGAATGCGGTCGATAATCCCCACAACGGATTGACTTTTTGTACAGGTTCATTGAGCGCTGGACTTCAAAATGACGTTCCAAAGTTGGCTCAGAAATATGCTTCCAGAACAAAATTTGTCCACCTCAGAAGTACCAATGTTTTCGAAAATGGAGATTTCATAGAAGCTGGACATTTGGAAGGCAGAGGGAAAATTGTTGAGGTTATCAGAATTTTTGAGAAGGAAAATCCAGCTTTACCAATGCGCATCGATCACGGTCGACTTTTGACGGATGATATCGATAAAGGCTACAATCCAGGTTATTCTTTCTTGGGAAGAATGCTGGCATTAGGTCAAATTGATGGCGTAATCGCAACAGTTCAAAACGAATTGTCAAATAAAAACTAAATCAAAACCCAAAGGATTTAATATCAGTAGCCGTAGGTGAAACCTATGGAATATAAATTATAATTTCCCAACAAACCCGAAAGGGTTCAACAACAATAGCCGTAGGTGCAACCTACGGAAAAATCGAACAAACAAAAACCGAACCCGAAGAGTTCAACATTATCATTTATCAATCATCATCCATCAATTATAAAAAATGAACGAAATATTCAGCATAAAAGGAAAAGTCGCAGTCATCACCGGAGCTTCAGGCGTTCTCGGCGGAAGCTTGGCTAAAAGTTTCATCGAAGCCGGCGCAAAAGTAGTTGCGATTGGCAGAAATCAGGAAACTTTAGATTTGAAAGTAAAGGAACTTACGGAATCCGGAGGCGATGCATTAGCCATCGAGGCAAACATTATGAACATCGAAAGTCTCGAAAATGCTTCAAAACTAATTCTCGAAAAATATGGCAAAATCGATATTTTATTGAATATCGCTGGCGGTAATATTCATTCGGCAACACTTTCTCCAGACCAATCATTTTTCGATATGAATTTGGAAGGCTGGGATGAGGTGACGGATCTGAACATCAATGGAACCGTTTACCCGAGCTTTGTTTTCGGGAAAGCAATGGCAGATCAGGGAAGTGGAAGCATTATTAATATTTCTTCGATGGCGGCTTATTCAGCGATTACGAGAGTTGGAGGTTATGCGGCGGCGAAGTCTGCAATTACCAATTTCACGCAATGGTTGGCTACAGATTTGGCGCTTAAGTTTGGAGACAAAATCCGTGTGAATGCCGTTGCGCCAGGCTTTTTCATTGGCGATCAAAATCGTGCGATTCTCATCAATCCAGATGGATCTTTAACCGACCGAAGCAAAAAAGTAATTGCCAAAACACCAATGCAAAGATTTGGCGAAGTGGAAGAACTTAATGGAACCGTTCAGTTTCTATGTTCGGATGCGGCCAGTTTTATCACAGGCGCTTTGATTCCTGTTGATGGTGGTTTCAGCGCTTTCAGTGGCGTTTAAAATTGAGTATTATTTTCTTTATACAGTGAACAAGGCCTTGATTTTAATTTCAATTAAGGTCTTGTTTTTAAAGTTTTTTTCTCAGTTGAATTATCATCAATCTATTAAAAACCTGAGTTCGATTAATAATTTATTACTAAGTGATTGTTATGTGTTTGAATTGCAATCAATAGGGTCGGGCTTTAGCCCGGCTATAAAATGTGGAGATTAAAAAGGCTTTAGCCAAACTTTATAATAGATTTTGGCTAAAGCCAATTTCGGATTAATATTTTGTAAATGGGCTAAAGCCCATTCCTATTAATGTTTTTTTTACAAAATTTAGAATCAAACTCAGGTTAAAAATAAAATAATGAAACAGAATCCAATGAATCTCAATTTTAAAATAAATAGAAACTCGCTGATTGCGACAGCATTATTGACAATCTCTCAATTTTCTGCACAAACTTTTTCTGATTTTTCTTATAAAGGAAATGATAAAATCTACTCAGAAAATCCTCTGAAAGAAGACGAATTCTATTCTCCGATTCTTCAAGGCTGTTATCCGGATCCGAGCATCACGAGAAAAGGAAACGATTATTATTTGGTCAATTCTTCATTTTCGATGTTTCCGGGTGTTCCAATTTTTCATTCTAATGATTTGGTAAATTGGAAGCAGATTGGTCACGTTTTGGACAGACCTTCCCAATTGAAAGTCGATAAAGCTGGATTTTCAGAAGGAATTTACGCTCCAGATATTAAATATAATAAGTTCAACGATACTTTTTATATGATTACTACGCAGATTGCAAGTGGAATAGGAAATATGGTCGTGAAAACAAAAGATCCAAAACAAGGCTGGAGTGAAGTTCAAAAACTAAACTTTGACGGAATTGATCCTGCAATTTTCTTTGATGATGACGGGAAAGCCTACATTGTCCACAACGATGCACCACCAAAAGGAACAGAACAATACAGCGGTCACAGAGTCATCAAAATCTGGGAATATGATTTGGAGAAAGACCAGATTGTTGCCGGTTCAGATAAAATTATCGTGAATGGAGGCGTAGATATTAGTCAAAAACCGATTTGGATAGAAGGTCCGCATTTGTACAAAAAAGACGGTAAATATTTCCTGATGTGTGCGGAAGGTGGAACTGGTGGCAATCACAGCGAAGTAATTTTTATGTCGGATTCTCCAAAAGGTCCATTTGTTCCGGCTGGTAACAATCCTATTTTGACCCAAAGATATTTTCCGAAAGACAGAAAAGATAACGTGGATTGGGCTGGCCACGCAGATTTGGTGGAAACGCCTGATGGAAAATATTACGGCGTATTTTTAGCCATTCGTCCGAACGAAAAAAACAGAGTGACAACTGGTCGTGAAACTTTCATTTTGCCCGTTGATTGGAGCGGAACTTATCCGGTTTTTCAAAACGGTTTGGTGCCAATGAAACCAAAATTAAAAATGCCAAACGGCGTGAAAAATCAAACCAACGAAAAAGAATTTTTTCCCAATGGTAATTTCACTTTCAATGATGATTTGAAAAAATCTCAATTGGATTACCGATGGATTGCGATGCGTGGACCTCGTGAAAGTTTTATTTCTCAGACTAAAATCGGGATCAAAATCAATGCGTTTTCTACGAATATCAAAGCAAAAGCTCCAATTTCAGCATTGTTTCACAGACAGCAACACGCAACTTCGGAAACTTCTGTGACTTTGGATTTCAAACCAAAATCTGAAAAAGAATTAGCGGGAATCACTTGCTATCAAAGCGAAAATTTCAATTATGTTTTTGGAATTACGAAGAAGGACAAAGATTTCTACATCGTTTTGGAACGCACGGAAAAAGGAATTTCAACTGTAGTTGCAAGTGAGAAGATTTCGCTTTCGAAGAATATTCAACTTCAAGTTTCTGTTGTTTCGGATGATTATCAGTTCAATTATTCTTTGGATGGGGATAATTTTAAGAATCTTGGCGGAAAAGTCTCTGGCGACATTTTGTCAACAGATGTTGCAGGCGGATTTACGGGAAGCTTGATTGGTTTGTATGCAACGTCTGATAATGATATTAAATTTTAAATAATTATGAATCAATTTGTTAAAATAAATTATTTGAATTTTTTTTTATCATTAATGACATTTTCTTTTATCATTAATGTAAAAGCAACTGAACCTTTCATCACGACTGAAAAAAGTTCTGATGTTCTTGTTATAAAGGAAAAATCAACAAAGCTTTCAATCTTCACAAATTCATCCATCGATAAAGGAATTCTAAGAGCTGTAAATAATCTTCAATCTGATTTTCAAAAAGTAACAGGCGAAACTCCGAATGTCATTAATCAAATTTCAAATTCAAATTCGCCATTGATTATCATTGGAACGATTGGAACCAATTCAGTCATTGATGAATTAATCAAACAGAAAAAACTGAACGAGAAAGATTTAAAAGGAAAACGAGAAAAATATCTCATTCAAAATATTAAAGATTTCAACGGAATCTCAGAAATCATCCTGATTGCAGGAAGCGACAAACGCGGAACAATCTACGGAATCTACGAGTTTTCAAAGCAAATTGGTGTTTCGCCGTGGCATTATTGGGCAGATGTTCCGGTCAAAAAATCGGAAAATATTTATTTCAAAAAAGGAATTTACACAGATAATGAGCCAGCTGTAGAATACCGTGGAATTTTCCTAAATGACGAAGAACCTTCGCTTGGAGGCTGGGCGAGAGCGACTTTTGGCGGTTTCAATTCCAAATTCTATGAGAAAGTTTTTGAACTGATTTTGAGACTCAAAGGCAATTATCTTTGGCCGGCAATGTGGGGAAGTGCTTTCTACGATGACGACCCACAAAACGGAATTTTGGCTAACGAAATGGGAATCGTAATGGGAACGTCGCATCACGAGCCGATGGCTTTGGCACAACAGGATTGGAGACGATACATCAAGAAAAATAATCTGCCAAATGTCTGGGATTATTCTAAAAACAAAAAAGTTTTGGATGAATTCTGGACAACCGGAATAGAACGTTCCAAAAACTGGGAAAAGCTGGTTACAGTCGGGATGCGTGGCGATGGCGACGAAGCGATGGGCGAGGGAACCAACATTTCACTACTTGAAAATATCGTTAAAAATCAAAGACGAATTATAGAAAAAACTTCTGGTAAAAAAGCCAATAAAACGCCACAAGTTTGGGCATTGTACAAAGAAGTTCAGGATTATTATGATGCGGGAATGCGTGTTCCGGATGATGTGACTTTGCTGTTTTGTGATGACAATTGGGGCAATGTGCGCAAACTTCCGGATTTGTCAAAACCTTTGCACAAAGGCGGTTACGGAATGTATTATCACTTCGATTATGTTGGCGGACCGAGAAATTCCAAATGGATAAATATTAGTCCAATCCAAAGAGTTTGGGAACAGATGAATCTCACTTACGAACATAAAGTTGATAAAATCTGGGTTGTAAATGTCGGCGATTTGAAGCCGATGGAATTTCCGATCAGTTTTTTCTTGGAAATGGCTTGGAATCCGAAACAATTCAATTCTGATAATCTTTTGGAATACACGCAAAATTGGGCTTCTGAACAGTTTGGAGAAAAGAATTCTAAGGAAATTGCAAGAATGATAAATCTATATGCAAAATATAACCGAAGAGTCACGCCTGAAACTTTGGACAGCAAAACTTACAGCCTCGAAAATTATAATGAATTTGAAACTGTTGTGAATGATTACAGGAAACTTTCTCTTGATGCAAATCGCTTGTACAACGAGATTCCTGTTGAATATAAAGATGCGTATTACCAATTGGTTTTGTATCCGATCGATGCTTGTAGTAATTTGTATGAATTGTATTTTAATGTCGCAAAAAATCATCATTTAGCTTCAAAAAAAGACCTCAGAGCCAATGATTTTGCAGACAAAGCAAAGGCAAACTTTGAGTATGATTCGGTTTTACAAAACAAATACAATAATGAAATCTCTGGCGGAAAGTGGAAACACACGATGGATCAAACCAGAATTGGGTACGACAATTGGCAACAGCCTGAAAAGAATAAATTGCCTGAAATGATTTATTTAAACGAAAATGAAGTTTTAAAAAGCAGAAGTTTCAAAGAAAAAGCTGGTTACATTTCAATCGAAGCGGAGCATTTTTCAAGAAAAAATAATTCAGATAAAATTGAATGGAAAGTCATTCCTGATTTTGGAAAAACTTTGTCTGGAATTACCACTTTTCCTCAAAATATTTCTCCAAAACAGAATGAGAATGTTTCGCTTGAATATGAAGTTGATTTCACTTCGACAGGAGAATTTGAAGTTCAATTGTTATTAGCGCCGACTCTTAATTTTAATTCAAATAAAGGTCTTCGTTATGAGATTTCTTTTGATAATGAAAAACCTCAAATCATCAATTTCAATGGACATTATCGTGGAGAATTAGGGAAATGGCAGTCGGAACACATCATCAAATCCAAAACGAAACATCAGATTTCAAAAGCTGGAAAACACACCTTGCGTTTCCGAGTTTTGGATGCGGGAATTGTCCTTCAAAAAATATTGATTAATACAAGCGGTTTGAAAGATTCTTATCTCGGTGCGCCGGAAAGTGATTTTGTAAATTAATTAGATTTAAAATTAATGAAAGATATTCAAGTTTCAGATTACGGGACAATGGCTGACGGAAAAATGGTCAAGAAATATACGCTGACCAACAAAAATGGGATGAAGTTGGAAGTCATCAATTTTGGTGGAATCATCACTTCACTTACGGCGCCAGACAAAAACGGGAAGTACGAGGATGTCGTTTTAGGATTCACAAAACCGGAAGATTATTTCAATGGAAATCCATACTTTTTTGGAGCCATCATCGGAAGATACGGAAACCGAATTGCGAACGGAAAATTTGAGATTGATGGAAAATCATATCAAGTCAATCAAAATGATAATTCTAATAGTTTGCACGGCGGAAAAAATGGTTTTCACACAAAGTTTTGGAATATTGAAATTGTAAAAGATTCAGAATTTTCATCATTAAAACTGACCTACACAAGCCCAGACGGCGAAGAAGGTTTTCCTGGAAATCTGAAAACAACGGTTTTTTACACGCTGACAGATGATGATGCTTTGGAAATCTCTTATGAAGCTAAAACCGACAAACCGACGATTGTCAATCTGACACAACATTCGTATTTCAATCTTTCGGGAGATTTTGCCAAGGAAATTCTAGACCACGAATTGCAGATTGATGCCAATCAATTCCTTCCGACAAACTCGTCAATGATTCCAACTGGAGAATTGAAAAATGTGGAAAACACAGCGTTTGATTTTACAGTTTCAAAACCAATCGGAAAAGATATTAATGCTGATGATAAGCCATTGAAATTGGGAAATGGTTACGATCACAATTTTATTTTGAATGGAAATGGACTTAGAAGTATCGCCACAGTTCATCATCCAGAATCGGGTAGAGTGATGGAAGTTCTGACAAGCGAACCAGGCGTCCAGTTCTATTCCGGAAATTTCCTCGATGGAAAATTTGAAACTAAAACTGGCGGGAAAAGTGAAAAGAGAACTGGATTTTGTTTGGAAACTCAACATTTTCCGGATTCTCCAAATCAACCAAATTTCCCATCAACAGTGTTGAAACCGGGAGAAAAATATGATTCAAAAACGATTTATAAATTCTCTGTGAAAAAGTAAATTCTAAGAGTTTTTTAGAATTTAATCTAAATCATAATTAAATGTAATATGGACACTTAATTTTGAATTAATTTTAGAATTTTTTGAAAATCAGCATTTAGACAATGTTTTCTGTTATTTGAAGAGACTTAAATTGAGCTTTAAAGTTCAAATTAACATTAAATATAAATGAATTGAATGTTAAAATTATGTTAAAGTTGAATTCTGATTCACAGAAGCTTTTCATAAGTTTTACCAAAAATCATATCGTCAAAATTACGATAAGTGTAAGAGATTGAAATTTGAAGAATAATTTTCGTTTAGGCTAATCAATTTGTATATAAAGAATTTGAATTTATGGTCTTGATTATCTTTCCTTTTGCTAATCTTATTTTTTATGATAAGGGTAGCGATTTTTTTCAATATTTTTAGACTTTGAAACCTAGGAAAAGATTGATTCCAACTGCATTTTCTCAAATTGGTTTGTCAGTTAGAATCTTTCTGCTATTTTTAAAAATGTTGATTCGAAACCAATTTTTCCAAACACAATTGGATTTGATACCGATTGATTCGAATCATTGAAATATTAGTATTGATATTAAACTTTTCTAGCTAATTAATTTTAAATAAAAGATTTCTATATGAGACTTTACAAAATACTTGCACTTGGATGTTTTACACTGTCAGCTGCCGTTTCTGCGCAGAAGACTTTACCTCATTTGCAGAAGAAAGGAACTGCCACACAGTTGATTGTGAATCAGAAACCGTTTTTGGTTTTAGGTGGTGAGTTGGGAAATTCCTCTGCATCATCGTTTCAGGATATCGAAAGAGAATTTCCAAAACTTCAGAAAATGGAACTCAATACAGTTTTGGTTCCTGCATCTTGGGATTTGATAGAGCCGGAAGAAGGGAAATTTGATTTTAAAATTATAGACAAAGCCATAGACCAGGCGAGAAAAAACAACCTGAAAATTGTTTTTCTATGGTTCGGAGCGTGGAAAAACTCGATGAGTTGCTATGCGCCACTTTGGTTCAAAAAAGATTACAAAAAATATCCAAGAGCTTACACCAAAGCAGGGAAACCTTTGGAGATTGCAAGTTCTTTTTCGGATCAGGTTTTTGAGGCCGATCACAAAGCTTACTCGCAATTGGTAAAACATATTGCCGCTGTAGATAAAACTGAAAATACAGTCGTAATGATTCAAATCGAGAACGAAATCGGAATGCTGGAAGATGCTAGAGATTATTCCAAAGCGGCCAATGCAGCATTCAGCACACAGGTTCCGGAATCTCTGATGAAGTTTCTTGTGAAAAATAAAAAAGACCTCCATCCTTCACTTTCCGAAAAATGGGGGAGACAAGGGTTCAAAACCAAAGGGAATTGGCAAGAAATCTTCGGAGCAGATTTGTTTACAGACGAATTGTTCACGGCTTATTCTTACGCTTTGTATGTTGAGAAATTAGCCAAAACTTCACGTTCTCTGCACGATATTCCGCTTTTTGTGAATGCGGCGATGAACAGCCGAAACCGACTTCCAGGACAGTATCCTGCGGGAGGACCATTGGCTCATCTTATTGATATGTGGCATTCTGCAGCGCCAACAATCGATTTTCTTTCACCAGATTTATATGACGGCGATTACGCCAATTGGGTTACAAAATACAGACTTCACAACAATCCGCTTTTTGTTCCGGAAGTGAAAATGACGGGTAACAACGGTGTTCAGGCATTCTATTCTTTTGGCGAGCACGATGCGATTGGCTACAGTCCTTTTTCCATCGAAAATAATTCTGAAGCAGGAAGCAAAAGATTAGCAAACGCCTATTCCAAATTGAAACAGCTGACGCCAATTCTTGCAAAGCATCAAGGTCAAGGTTTGTCCAAAGGGCTTTTGTTTGACCAAAAAAATATCGAAAGAATCATTAATTATGATGATCTGAAAATTACCGCAAGACATTATTTCTCACTTCCGTGGGATGCAAGAGCTAAAGATGGCAGCGTTTGGCCAGAAGGCGGCGGACTGATTCTAAGATTGGCAAAAGATGAATATCTGATCGCTGGAAGTGGAATCGTGCTTGAGTTTGAAAAGGAAAATGAGAAAAAAGAAATTCTTGCAAAAGACTTGGGCGAAGATGGTTTCGTGGCACAAGGTGGTAAAGATCAGAAGCAAAACCAATGGAATGGCGGAAAGCGTGCTGGGATTGGAACTGTAGATGAAATTGATATCAATGAAGACGGAAGTTTCAAATATATCAGAAGACTGAATGGCGACCAAACGCATCAGGGAAGACATGTGAGAATTGGTGTGGATGATTTTCAGATTTTGCACGTAAAACTTTATGAATATCAATAATTTAGATTGATGAAAAATTTCATTATTTATAAAAAAATCAGCATTCTTTTTTGTGCCATTTGTTTGATGACAAACTTGGGTGCAAAAGTGAAATTGCCGGCTTTGGTTTCCGATGGGATGGTTCTTCAGAGAAATCAAACGGTTAAAATCTGGGGAAAAGCGGATACGAAAGAAAAAATTAATGTTGAGTTTTTAAATAAAAAATATGCAACGATTGCTGATGAAAATGGCGATTGGAAAATCAATTTGAAATTGTCCAACGCGGGCGGACCTTACAAAATGAGCATTAATGAAATTAGTTTAAATGAAATTTACGTTGGCGATGTTTGGCTGGCTTCGGGACAATCCAATATGGAATTGCCGATGCGAAGGCTGAAACCACTTTATGAAAATGAAATAAAAACTGCCAACAATCCAAATATCAGATTTTTCACAGTTCCACAGAAATATGATTTCAAAACGCAACGTGAGGATTTGGAAAGTGGAAAATGGGAAGCAACGAATCCTGAAACCATCAACAATTTTTCTGGTGTTGCTTACTTTTTTGCTAAATCACTTTATGAAAAAAATAAAGTTCCGGTTGGCATCATCAATGCAAGTTTGGGTGGTTCTCCGGTTCAGGCTTGGATGGATTTTAATTCTTTGAAAAAATTCCCAGAGTATCAAGACGAAGCTAAATATTGGCAAAATGATGATTTAATTAAAACCACAGAATCATCCGAACAAGCGCTCAGCAAAGCTTGGTACGAAGAATTGGATCAAAGTGATATTGGTTACAACCAACATTGGGAAAATTTCGATTTGAATGATTCCGATTGGAAAACGATGAAAGTCCCTGGTTCTTGGGAGGATTTGGAAGGTCAATTTGAAGGATCAGTTTGGTTGAGAAAAGAAATTAATATCACAAAAAACCAAGTCGGAAAACCAGCTTTTCTGAATCTCGGAAGAATCAAAGATGCGGATGTGACTTACATCAATGGAAAAAAAGTAGGAAACGTAACGTACGAATATCCGCCACGCTGGTACGATATTCCGGCTGGGATTCTGAAGGAAGGCAAAAATATCATTGCTGTCAGAGTCATCAACGGAAGTGGAAAAGGGGAGTTTATTGCAGATAAACCTTATTATTTGGAAATCGATAATGAGAAAATTTCTTTGGAAGACGAATGGAAATATAGAGTTGGCGCAAAGATGGAAAAAATGGCGCCCGGACAAACTTTCATCCGCTGGAAATCGACTGGACTTTACAACGCGATGATTCATCCAATAATCAATTATCAAATCAAAGGTTTTCTTTGGTATCAAGGCGAAAGCAATACCAAAAAACCTGAAGAATACAGCGAATTGCTATCCACAATGATTTTGGATTGGCGTGCGAAATGGAATCAAAAAGATTTGCCTTTTCTAATTGTTCAGTTGGCTAATTTTATGGATAAAAAATCTGAACCCGTAGAAAGTAATTGGGCAGAATTGCGCAATCAGCAAAGAAAAGTGGTTTCGAATGTTCCAAACACTGGATTGGCTGTAGCGATAGATCTTGGCGAATGGAATGACATCCATCCATTGAACAAAAAATCTGTCGGCGAGAGATTGGCGCTTCAAGCTTTTAAAATTGAAAATAAAAATATAGTTGCAGACGGACCAATTTACGAATCGATGAAAATTGATGGAAACAAAATCATTCTTTCTTTCAAAAAAGGAACTGATGATTTTGCACAAGTTTCAGATTTAAAAGGCTTTGCAATCAAAGATAAAACAGGAAATTATAAATGGGCAAAAGCGAAAATTGAGCAAAATAAAATCGTAGTTTGGAATGACGAAATTAGCAACCCAACAGCCGTGAGATACGATTGGGCAGACAACCCAGACGGAAATCTCATCAATAAAAATCAACTTCCAGCTTCGCCATTCACCACAGAATAATCATTTATCAAATATCAATTATAAATAATGAACAACACTCAAAAAATATCAGTTGTAGAAAAAGTAGGCTACAGTCTTGGCGATTTAGCTGCGAATCTGGTTTTCCAGACTTTGGTGACATATCTCGCCTATTTCTACACAGACATCTACGGCTTGAAACCAGAAGATGCCTCTATCATCACACTTGTGGTTGGTTTGATTGCGGGATTTGGATTCAATCCAATCGTTGGCGCGTTGGCAGACCGTACTAGAACCAAGTGGGGGAAATTCCGTCCTTGGATTTTGTTTACAGCAATTCCCTTGGGTGTTACCGCGCTATTGGCTTTCAGCACGCCAGATTTTTCTTACAAAGGAAAAATGATTTATGCGGCCGCAACTTACACTTTATTATTGTTGCTTTATTCTGCTAATAATTTACCTTATTCTGCCTTGAGTGGCGTGATTACGGGCGATATGGGCGAAAGAAATAGTATTTCATCTTATCGATTTGTAGCCGTGATGTTTGCTCAGTTTTTCGTTCAGGTTTTTATGTTGCCGATTATTTTATCAGTCGGAAATGGTGACAAAGCTGTCGGAATTGAAAGCGTAATGACTTGGTTGGCAATCATTGGTTCTGTAATGTTGTTAATAACATTTTTCACAACAAAAGAACGCGTAATTCCAAAACCAGAGCAGGAATCCAGTTTGAAAGCTGATTTAAAAGATTTGTTTCAAAATAAACCTTGGGTGATCACATTGTGTGTTACAACTTTGATTTTCATTACATTAGCAATGAAAGGCGGATCTTACGTTTATTATTTTAATAATTATGTTGATGAAACGGCGTTGGCAAATTTTATTTCTCCAATTACAGGATTTTTCAGTTCGATTGGAATGAATTTCTTTGGTGAAGATCCAAAATCAGCTGGCTTCGGATTGTTCAATGCTGGTGGCATTATTATGATGATTATTGGGATTGTTTTCTCGAAGAAATTAGCAGATAGATTCGGTAAACGTGACGTTTTTATGGTGTCATTATTTATCGCAACTGTATTTGTCTTTTTGTTCCTTTTCTTTCCATCAAAATCAGTTGGATTGATGTTCACTTCTCAGATTCTGCACGGTTTCTTTTACGGCATCGGAACGCCACTTTTGTGGGCAATGATTGCCGATGTTGCCGATTATTCTGAATGGAAAAATAACCGAAGAGCAACAGCAATCATCTTCTCCGCAATGATGGTTGGGCTGAAAGTAGGATTGAGCATTGGAAGTTCATTAGTAGCATTCATCATTGGTCAATACGGCTATATTTCTTCGGAAGGAGCGGAAAATATCATCCAACCAGAAACGGTGGCGACGGGCGCAAAAATGCTCGTGAGTATTTTCCCAGCGATTACATTTTTCACCGCTTGTGGATTGCTTTTCTTTTATAAGATTGATAAAAAAACAGAAATACAAATCGAGCAAGATTTAGCAGAAAGAAGAAAAAAATAATTGAATATGAAATCGCCACTATTTTCAAATAGAAACGTCATTGAAAATTGAGCGATAACATACGACCATCTAAAACAATAAAATCGACGTATGAAACAAGTAATAATCTCTCTCAGCATAGCAACTCTGGCTATTTCCAACAGCGTTTTTGGACAGCAGGAAAAGTCAGCAACGTTAAAATCTGCGTACCAAAATGATTTTTTCATAGGTACAGCTTTAGGACTTTCTCAAATTTATGAATCTGATAAACAAGAATCAAAAATTGTAGCAAATCAATTCAATTCCATTGTTGCAGAAAACTGTATGAAGTCTATGTTTTTGCAACCTCAAGAAGGTCAGTTTTTCTTTGAAGATGCGGATAAATTTGTAGCATTAGGAGAGAAAAATAAAATGTTCACAATTGGACACACTTTGATTTGGCATTCCCAATTGCCGGATTGGTTTTTCATTGATAAAAATGGAAAAGATGTTTCTCCGGAAGTTTTGAAACAGAGAATGAAAAATCACATTCATACCGTTGTTACAAGATACAAAGGCAAAGTGAAAGGCTGGGATGTGGTGAACGAAGCCATTATGGAAGATGGTTCTTACAGAAAATCTAAATTTTATGAAATCCTTGGCGAAGAGTTCATCCCTTTGGCTTTCAAATATGCTCAGGAAGCAGATCCAAAAGCAGAACTTTATTATAACGATTATAATGAATGGCATCTTGGAAAAATTGAAACCGTTGTCAAAATGGTGAAAAATATGAAATCCCGCGGAATCCGAATTGACGGCGTAGGAATGCAAGCTCACGTGGATATGACAAGCCCAACTCTGGCAGAATATGAAAAGGCAATCGTAAAATATGCACAAGCTGGCGTGAAAGTCAATATTACAGAGTTGGATCTTAGCGTTCTCCCTTCACCTTGGGGAACTTCTGCAAACGTTGCGGACAAAGTGGAGTATGACGAAAAAATGAATCCATACGTGAATGGACTTCCCAAAGATGTAGAGGAAAAATGGGAAAACCGATATATGGATTTCTTCAAATTATTTCTGAAACACAAAGATAAAATCCGCAGAGTTACTTTTTGGGGCTTGACAGATTCTCAGTCTTGGAAAAACGATTTTCCTGTGAAAGGACGCACGGATTACGCCTTGTTTTTTGACCGAAAATGTGAAGCAAAACCCATCGTCGAAAAAATCATCAAACTAGCTGAGAAAAAATAAAACTCTAATACCTAATTTCTAAAATCTAACATCTCAATAAAATGAACAAAGCAAAATACCTTTTCCCAAAAGATTATATGGCAGATCCATCCGTCCACGTTTTCGAAGGTAAAATCTATATTTATCCGTCCCACGACAGAGAAAGTGGAATAGAGGAGAACGACAATGGCGATCACTTCGATATGAATGATTATCACGTTTTCTCTTTGGATGATGTAGAAAATGGGGAAGTTACGGATCACGGTGTTGTACTGTCTGTAAAAGATATTCCTTGGGCTGGCCGACAGTTGTGGGATTGCGATGTAGCGCACAAAGACGGCAGATATTATATGTATTATCCTTTGAAAGATAAGAATGATATTTTCAGAATTGGTGTTGCGATTAGTGATAAACCTTCTGGACCTTTCGTTCCTGAGAAACATCCGATGTTGGGAAGCTACAGCATCGACCCGTGTATTTTTGAGGATAATGGGAAACATTATATGTATTTCGGAGGAATCTGGGGCGGACAATTACAGCGTTACAGAAATAACAAAGCTTTGGAATCTGCCATCTTGCCAAATGATGATGAACCAGCAATTCCGTCAAAAGTAGCTCTTTTAAGTGATGATATGTTGGAGTTTGCCGAAGAACCAAAAGACTTACTGATTTTAGATAAAAACGGCGACGAATTATTGCACGGTAATCCGCACAGATTCTTCGAAGCGTCTTGGATGCATAAGTATAACGACAAATATTATTTCTCATATTCTACCGGAGATTCTCATCTTTTGTGTTATGCGATTGGCGATAATCCTTATGGACCATTTACTTACGAAGGTGTGATTTTGACACCAGTTGTTGGTTGGACAACCCATCACAGCATCGCAGAATTCAAAGGCAAATGGTATCTGTTCTTCCACGATTCAGTTCCAAGTGAAGGTAAAACGTGGCTCAGAAGTATGAAAGTCGTAGAATTAGAATATAACGAAGACGGAACTTTCAAAACCATCGAAGGTCTAGATTAAATTAAATCATTTCCAAAGAACTCGAAGGGTTCAATATGAATAGCCGCAGGTGCAACCTACGGAAAACGGAATGAGACAAAACCACAGAACCCGAAAGGGTTCAATATGAATAACCGTAGGTGAAACCTATGGAAAACAGAATGAAACAAACCACAGAACCCGAAAGGGTTCAACAACAATAGCCGTAGGTGAAACCTATGGAACACAGAATGAAACAAACCACAGAACCCGAAAGGGTTCAATAATAATCGCAGGCAAAAAACCTCTGGATAAAACCTTTTCAAATGCAAAATTTCAAAGCTTACGTTCTAATATTTTTATTAATTCCATTCTCAATGTTTGCGGAAGATGGAAGTCAATTATGGCTTCGATTCCCAAATGTAAAAAACGGAATTTCTGCTGATAAAATTATTTCTAAAGGCAACAATCCAACCATCGAAATTGCTAAAAATGAATTAACCAATTTCTGGCAAGGACAAACAGTGGAATTAAGGACAGATAAAGCTTTGAAGAACCAGAAAGATGGTTACACAATCAAATCGTCATCAGACAAAATCACCATTTCATCTAGCAAAGAAATCGGTTTACTTTATGGCGTTTATCACATTTTGAGACTTCAACAAACCAAATCCAATATCAACAACTTGAACATCACAGAAAAACCTTCTTATGATGTCAGAATTCTGAATCATTGGGATAATCTGGACGGAACGATTGAGCGTGGTTATGCCGGATATTCGCTTTGGAAATGGGAAGATTTGCCTAATAAAATTTCGCCCCGTTACAAAGAATATGCAAGAGCCAACGCCTCAATCGGAATCAATTCTGTGGTTTTGAATAATGTGAATGCGTCTCCGAATATCCTCAGAAAAGATTATCTTGATAAGGTGAAAGTTTTGGCTGATATTTTCAGACCTTATGGAATTAAAGTTTATTTGTCCGTCAATTTTGCGTCACCAAAAGTATTATCTGGATTGGAAAATTCAGACCCATTAAACAAAAATGTTCAGAAATGGTGGAAAGACAAAGCGAGCGAAATTTACCAAACCATTCCAGATTTCGGCGGATTTTTGGTAAAAGCGAATTCGGAAGGTCAGCCAGGTCCGCAAGATTACGGAAGAACCCACGCAGACGGCGCAAATATGATGGCAGATGCGCTGAAACCTTATGGTGGAAATATTATGTGGCGCGCATTCGTTTACAGTCCGAGCAAGGAAGATCGTGCAAAACAAGCGTATTTGGAATTTGTTCCGTTGGATGGGAAATTTCGGGATAATGTGATTGTTCAAATCAAAAATGGACCGATAGATTTCCAACCGAGAGAAGCTTTCAATCCATTATTTGGCGCTTTGAAAAAAACACCAGAAATGGTAGAATTTCAAATCACTCAGGAATATCTTGGATTTTCCAATCATTTGGCTTTTCTGGCTCCGCTTTTCAAAGAGGTTTTGGACAGCGATACTTATTCGGATGGCAAAGGTTCTACGATTGCAAAACTGACGGATGGAACGCTTAGAAAAAACAAATTCACGGCAATTTCTGCAGTAGCCAATATTGGCGAAGATAAAAACTGGACCGGTCATCACTTTGCACAAGCCAACTGGTACGCATTCGGAAGATTGGCTTGGAATCACAGTTTGTCATCAGAACAGATTGCCGATGAGTGGATCAAGATGACGTTTACAGATAATCAGGATTTTGTAAAACCCGTGAAGGACATAATGCTGACTTCCAGAGAATCTGTTGTAGATTATATGATGCCTTTGGGACTTCATCACATTTTTGCATCGGGACATCATTACGGGCCAGAACCTTGGGGCGATTACAAAGGCGGAAGGCCAGATTGGTCGCCGGTTTATTATCACCAAGCTAATGAAAAAGGCATTGGTTTCGATAGAACAAAATCTGGTAGCAATGCCGTTTCTCAATATTTTCCACCATTGGATGAATTGTATGGAAACATCAAAACAACGCCGGAAAATCTCATTCTTTGGTTTCATCACGTGCCTTGGGATTACAAAATGAAAGATGGAAAAATGTTGTGGGAAGAGTTGGCTTACAAATATGACTCAGGTGTCAAGAATGTTAGAGAATATCAAAAAACCTGGGACAAAATGCAAACTTATGTGGATTCGGAAAGATTTGCCCACGTTCAATCAAGATTGAAAATTCAGACAAAAGATGCGGTTTGGTGGAAGGATGCTTGTTTGCTATATTTTCAACAATTTTCTAAGCAACCGATTCCATACGACATTGAAAGACCAGTTCACGAACTAGAAGATTTGAAGAAAATCAAATTGAATATGGGACATCATAATTAATGTTTGATTAATGCCAATCAAAAAGTCATTGTAGGTTAAATGTTTAACTTTGCAGCTTTAGTTTAATGTACAAACCATCAAAAATCATTGTTGTAAATTAGCATTATGAAAGATATTAAATTGATTGTGACGGATATGGACGGGACTTTTCTGAACTCAGATTATGAAGTGAGCCCAGATTTTCCAGCCATCTATGAAGAATTGAAAAAGAGAAATATTCTTTTTGTGCCTGCCAGCGGACGTCAAATGCCCGGAATTACTCAATATTTTAAAACCATAGAAGACGAGATTGGCTTCATTGCAGAGAATGGCGGATATGTGATTTATAAAAATAAGGAGCTTTTTGCGGATAAACTGGAACAGGAATTTGTGATAGATATCATCAAAAAAACAAGAGAAATTCCTGGTGCCAGACCTGTGTTGTCTGCCAAGAAAAAAGCTTATTATGATAGTGATGACAAGGCTTTTGTAGATTATTTCACCAGATATTATACAGAAAATCAAAAAGTGGATGACTTGACTTTGGAAGTGGACGATGATGCTTTTAAAATTGCCATCTATCATCCCGAAGATTCTGAAAAATATCTTTATCCATTCTTGAAAGAATTTGAGAAGTATAATTTGGAAGTTGTCGTTTCCGGTAAATATTGGGTGGATATTATGAATAAGAATATCAACAAAGGCAAGGCGGTAGAGATTCTGCAAAATCTACTGAACATCTCGCCAACGCAGACGATGTCTTTTGGTGATTATATGAATGACATCCAAATGCTGAAGAATTCCAAATATTCTTATGCGATGCAAAATGCGCATCCAGCCGTAAAAGAAGCCGCCAATTACGAAGCAACTTCCAACGATGATTTTGGTGTTCTGAAAACCATTTCAGGCTATTTGGATAGCATTGAAAATTAGACGAAATTAATTTTAAAAATACAGAAAGACAAAGCATTTTAATGTTTTGTCTTTTTTATTAATATTAATTTAAAACTTTTCTGATCTTAATATGAAGTTCTAATCCATCTTTTTGACTAAATTAGTAAAACCAACTGGAAATTTTTCTATTTGCCTATGAATGATTTTTTAGAATTTTACAATAATTTGGCGATTGACAACGGGCTTCTGATTATGCTAATGGTGATGAGTGCTTTCGTAGCCATTTTTCACACCTTTATTCTCATCGGACTTTACGAAATCGATTTGAAACCCAAATGGCTTTTCTTCATTCTCAATCCAGCATTGATTGGATTAAGTTCATTTTACGATAACAAACTTCCTGCGCTGGTTGCCATTGTTTTGTTCTTATCGGTTTTTGTTTTGGGAATTGTCGGGATGATTTATTCAGCCATTAGAAGTGGTTGGCAAAACTCCAAAGAAGAAGATGCACGCCGAAAAAGAACGGGCGAAAAACCGCTTCCACTGTGGAAAAAGATTGTGATGACGCTTTCAGGATTATTAATCATTGGATTCGTTTTCAGTTTGGGCGTTCCGTATTTTATCATCATTGTCTTCATCATTGTTCCATTTTTAGGCTCATTAAAACCGAATAACAAAAAGAGATTTTACAAATACCAACGCACTTTGCCAACCGCCAATATCAGATCGGTAGCGATGGGTTTGGCAGAGATTTCCGGGAAAGTTAAAACCATCGAGCCAATGGTTTCGAGGATTGGAAGCAAACAATGCATCGGCTTTCTTCATACGATAGAAAAAGTTTCTACGGACAAAGACGGGAAAGATTCTTACTCATTGGAATCTTCCGAAACCATTTGCAAAACTTTCTATTTGCAGGATTCTACGGGGCAAATCAAAGTTGTGACAGATAATATCGAGTTCATTGATTTTGAAATTGATGAGCAATACCAATCTTCGATGAAGCGCTACACACAGTATTTGCTTAAGGAAGATATGGAAGTTTTGATGATTGGAAAAGCTGGCGTGAAGGAAAATAACGAAGCAGTTTTCGTGAAAGAAGAAGTGAAAGATGTCTTCGGAATTTCGCCAGTTGAAAGCGTTGAGAATTACAACACAATGCGTCCGATTATCCAGTCTGCAGGATATTTCATTTATTTTTGGGTAATTCTAATGGCGTTGATTTTTTTAACGTCTGTTAGACTCGGGAATAATGGAATTGAAATTGGTAAAATCAGATTCGATTTGCCATTTCAAAGTTCAAAACCGGTGAATTCGGTGGATGATTTTTATGATAATGTTTATGACAGTTACGAGAAACCAGAACCGGTCGAAAATATATATGATGAAGCGGACGGCGCAAAAGCCGTAGAAGCACCAGAATAAATTAACCAAAGAAAAACAAAATTATGATACAGATTTTAGCTTACGTCATCATCGGATTGGTGGTTTTAGGATTGTTGAACGTCGTCGTTTCCATTTACAATAGACTTGTGATGCTCAACAACAATGTGGACAAATCCTTCGTAAACATCGATGTTTTACTGAAACAGAGAGCGGACGAAATTCCTAATCTCGTTAAAGTCGTAAAAGAATCGATGAGATTCGAAGAGTCATTGCTGACCAAATTGACAGATTTGAGAACGCAATATCTCAACGCCACTTCGGCAGAAGAAAAAGTGGAACTTTCCAACCAAATGCAAACCCAGCTGAAATCCATTTTCGCCGTTGCAGAAAACTATCCGGACATCAAGACGAGCCAAAGTTTTCTTTCGCTTCAAAGCCGTGTTTCCCACATTGAAGATGCAATCGCGGACAGAAGGGAATTTTACAACGAAAGTGTCACGATGTACAATATCGGAATCGAAGAATTTCCAAATCTCATCCTTGCGAAAATAATGTTGTACAAGAAAAAACAGCTTTTGCAAATATCTGAACAAGAAAAAAAATACGATGGCGTTACCTTTTAGTTTCATAGATATTCTTAGATACATAGAATCGGAACCCGGCGTTTTGGTGGCGTTTTCGGCGTTTCATCCGTTTGCCTTGTTGTTGCTCACGATTCCGCTTTGGCTTTTCAAAAAAATGGGGATTTACAAACCAGCTGAGACGATCGGAATTTTCGGATTTTCGGTGATTGTGATTTTGATGGTCGGTTGGCTTATGGGCTTTGTATTTCAGATTTTACTAATGTTTATGGGCGTTCAGGGGATGAAAATGTTGTTGATTTACATCGCGATGTATTTCTGTATCACGGCTTTTGTAATTGTAAATGCGAGAGGTCTGCAGAAGCAATTTGACAGAGATATGCTGAAAAAACTTAAAACTAATTAATAAGTTACAAAAGCCTTTACATTTCTAAAGGTTTTTTTATATTTATAACCCAACAAACAGAACGATTTAAAACTCAATTTTATGATTGATAAAAGAGTGAAAAACGCCCAAGAAGCGGTAAAAGATATAGAAAACGGAATGACGATTATGCTCGGCGGATTCGGACTTTGCGGGATTCCTGAGAATTGCATCACAGAATTGGTCAACAAAAACGTAACGGATTTGACCTGCATTTCCAACAATGCTGGCGTTGACGACTTCGGATTGGGATTATTATTACAAAAAAAACAAATCAAAAAAATGATTTCGTCCTACGTTGGCGAAAACGCAGAATTCGAGCGTCAAATGCTTTCCGGAGAATTGGAAGTAGAACTCACGCCACAAGGAACACTTGCCGAAAAATGCAGGTCAGCACAAGCAGGAATTCCCGCATTTTACACGCCAGCAGGATTCGGGACAGAAGTGGCGGAAGGCAAAGAAGTCAAAGATTTTGATGGGAAACCACACATTTTGGAACACGCCTACAAAGCAGAATTCTCCATCGTAAAAGCCTGGAAAGGTGACCACGCAGGAAATTTGATTTTCAAAGGTTCAGCCCGTAATTTTAATTTCCCAATGGCAGGCGCCGGAAAAATTACGATTGCAGAAGTGGAAGAGTTGGTAGAACCCGGACAATTGGACCCGAACGAAATTCACATACCCGGAATTATGGTTCAAAGGATTTTCCAGGGCGAGAATTATGAGAAGAGGATAGAGCAGAGGACTGTGAGGAAGAAATAGAAAATGCGCTGATTTAGTCAGCGCATTTTTATTAGAAATATGATTCAGTTTTTATTTCCAACAAAGTATATAATTTTAACATCTGGCATTCTTAAATTAAATCTACTAAATCTTTTTCATTAGTTTTAGTTTCTTTAATAAACTCTTCAGTTTCTAAAATTTCTGTGTCTAGAAATAAGACAAATTCTTTTGTTAATTGCGAAATAAAATCTTGGTCTAATAAATTAAAAAATTCATCGAATAGTTCATCTGTAAATTCTAAATGTGAAGTGACTAATTTAAATGAAGCATCTGTTTGTCTTTTTGTTTTGGAATTAACAAAATTATCTATCTTATAATCAAATATTTTATTGTCTTTTAACTCTTGAATTAAATATTCATTTAATTTCTTAGTAAATGGAATATGTATATAAATTGTCTTTCTTAATAAAGCTGTTCTCATCGGAAAAATATTAATAGAATCATTACTTTTTGAAATAAGTCTTCGATTAACAAAACCTTCCATAAAAAAACGAACTAATTTTTTTTCATTTGTATCTTGCGGAATACTTTCGAAATCTTTTTTTAACGTTAATAGTAAATTATAATGGAAATATTGAGTGTAGTTGTATAAGTCAATTTCTTTTAATAATAAAAGTAAATTTTCAATTTCTCTTATTAAAAGATTATGTTTTGTATCAAATTTGTTAATTATTTTCTCGTAAACACGCCTATTCTCGGTCTCTTTAAGTTCACTAATAAACAAAGCTGTAAAATATTCTTGTAATGATCTATGTGAAAAAGATATTTCTCCATCATCATCAACCCAAAGTGAAATAGCTGATTTTAAATCTGTAATAAAGCTATTGTTGTCAAATTCAATACTTTTTTTTGATTTTATAATCTTAAGTTTTTTCATTATATAATCAGAATCGAATACGAACTCACTTTCAAAATATGATAGAAAACTAAATGATTTTAAAATTTCTTCGAATTGTTCTTGATCCAAACCACATTGTTTTTCACGAACAAAACCAAGCTTAGTCTTACTGTCGTGTTCCGAGAATAAAGCATTTATAACTCTGCGATAGAATATATATTTTTTGTCAGGAATTGAAGCGTAATTTTGAAATGTTAGGAGATATAATGACAATAGTAATGGATTGACTAAAAACTTTGAATATACTGAATTTCACCTTGTTCAATTGATTTTACAGCTTTTTCGGCTAACTCCTTTTCATTACCTAACTGTTTGTAGACAAATCCCTTAATTTCGCCATTCTCAAGGCTCAATTCCTTCATCTCCAAATTTATAAACAATGGTAAATGTTCGATATTTGTATATGGTCTGGAAGTTAATATATATGAATTTTTCGTGTATTTTTCAATAAAATCATTTAATTGTTTAACTGTTTTTTTCTTTGTTTTTTGATCTAACTCATCAAAGCCATCTAAAAAGAAAGTAAATTTTCCATTTTCTAGAAATCTTTCTAATATATTCTCATTGCTCTGAAGCTTATTGCTATTGCAGATTTCTTTTATATAACTTTCCAATGAAAAAGAAGAATCAAAATCATTAAGATAACGGAGTTCAACTAATATTGGAATCGAATTTTTCTCTAAAATTGTATTTAAAAATAAATGCTTTACTAAAGTACTTTTTCCGCTCCCAGCATCACCAATGATTGTTAAATATTTATATTTTTTTGTAAGTAATCTAATGGAATCCGTTGAAATTATCTCTCCATTTTCATCAATTAATTTTGCAGGAAAATAAATGTCATATAAAAAAACGGGAGTGTTTCCTCTTAGCAATGTTTTAATGTGAGAATATTTTTCTTGATGTTTATTTAGATAATTCTTTAAATCTTTCCCGATGTATTGTTTTATTTCATCGGAAGTAACCCCAACAAAATTGTCAAGTATTTTTTTTGATTCTTCAATTAATGTTTTGGTAAAGCCCGAAACCATTGATTCGAGTATTTTTTCTTCCATTCCTTTGGGTTGTATTTATATGATGATTTTTACAAGTAAATGTACATTTTTATAGATAGAAATCAAAATTGTATCTACATTTTCCTTTCCCCAATCTGCTGTCTCCACATCGCATAATACAAACCTTTTTCGGCAATCAGATTTTCGTGAGAACCCATTTCTATGACTTGTCCGCGTTCCAAGACGTAGATTCTGTCGGCGTGCATTATGGTGCTCAATCTGTGGGCGATGAGAACGGTGATTTGTTCTTTTTGTTCAGAAATATCTTTGATGGTCGTTGTGATTTCTTCTTCCGTGATGCTGTCCAAAGCAGAAGTCGCTTCATCAAAAATCAATAGATGTGGTTTTCTCAATAAGGCTCTGGCAATGGCAATTCTTTGTTTTTCGCCACCACTCAATTTCAATCCACCTTCGCCAATCACGGTTTCTATTCCTTTTTCGGCGCGTTCCAATAATCCTGTGCAACTTGATTTTTTCAAAGCCATTTGGATGTCCGCTTCCGTTGCGTCTGGATTCACGAAGAGAAGATTTTCTCGGATGGTTCCTGCGAAAAGTTGCGTGTCCTGGGTCACAAAACCAATTTGATTTCTCAATTCATCAAAATCAAATTCTTTCCCGTTGATTTCGTTATAAAAAATATTCCCTTCCTGAGCTCGGTAAAGTCCAACAAGAAGTTTCACCAACGTACTTTTCCCGGAACCACTTGACCCGACAAACGCAATCGTTTCTCCATTTTTGACATCAAAAGAAATATTGTTCAAAGCTTTATACTGCGCTGACTGATGCTTGAAAGAAACGTGTTTGAATTCCAGTTCTTCAATCGCACCAATTTGTTTCGGGGTCAAAGGTTTTTCTTCGACAGGCTTTTTCATTAGATTATCGAAGTTTTTCAAGGACGCTTCGGCTTCTCGATAAGAAATGATGATGTTTCCAATTTCCTGCATCGGACCGAAAATAAAGAAGCCGTAGAACATCAATGACAAATATTGTCCAGGTGTAACAATATTTCTGAAAATCAAATATAAAAGCGTCAGCGTAATCAGTTGCTGAAGAAAATTGACCATCGTTCCCTGGATGAAACTTAATGAACGGATGCTTTTGACTTTCTTCAGTTCAAGTCCAAGAATTTTATAAGTGTTGTTATTCAGTCGTTTAACTTCCTGTTTCGTTAAGCCTAAACTTTTTACGATTTCGATATTTCTCAAACTTTCCGTTGTACTTCCAGCCAAACTCGTGGTTTCAGTCACAATCGTTTTCTGAATATTTTTAATTCTTTTACTTAATAAATTCGTGATAAAAGCAATGAGAAAGATTCCGACCACATAAACAGGCATTATCGACCAATGCAAACGAATCGCATAAACGGAAACGAAAATAATACTCACCAAAATTCCAAAGAATATATTGATGAAATTGGTAATAAACTTCACCGAATCTTCTCTTACCTTGGTCAAAATCGATAAAGTTTCGCCACTTCTTTGGTCTTCAAATTCCTGATAAGGCAACGCCATCGAATGTTGCAAACCATCTGTAAAAATATTCGCTCCAAATTTCTGCGTAATCACGCTCACGACATAATCCTGAAAAGCTTTGGCAATACGACTTATCATCGCCGTTCCAATCAATAAACCAAGAAAATAAAACGCACCGTGGAAAACATCATTTCCATAAAGAAATTGATTCAGGTTTCTAGGCATTAATTTTTCTTTATCGAAAAAGTTGGGATGTGTGACTAGTTGGTCGAGAATATTTCCTGTGATAGCGGGCGCAAACAAAGAAAAAACCTGATTGATAGTTGCTAAAAAAAGTGAGGTAAAAAGCAACCATTTATGTGGTTTGAGATAATGTAATAGTGTCTTCATAATAATTGGTGCAAAATTACTGATATAATTTCTCTTGACTTAGAAATAATTTTGGATTAATCGAATCTATAAAATCGATGGAACCATATAGACATAGATTAACTATACAAAGAAAATAAGCGCAAAGATTTAATTTGAAATGTGAAAATTTTAGCTTGCAAAGACAGATAAATCTGTATTGATGAAGCTTGTGGTAGAATTCTTTCAAATTTCAAAGTAATCAATTTTTGCCCTTAATCAAATCAATTTATTGGTAATTCATTGCTAACTACAATTATGAAAGTTTTGATAAATCTTTGCGTTTAAATTTCGCATACTGAGAAGCAAATGTTCTGAAAAAATGTGATGTAATCAAGAATTTTATATAAATTGCAGGACAACATTTCACTATGCTTACAAAAGAACAAATCGCACAGCGCATCTCCAGAGAAGTCAAAGACGGCTATTATGTAAACCTAGGAATCGGGATTCCCACATTAGTGGCAAACTACGTCCCAGACAATCTTTCCGTAGAATTCCAAAGTGAAAATGGCGTTCTCGGAATGGGACCTTTTCCGTTCGAAGGCGAGGAAGATGCCGACCTTATCAATGCTGGAAAACAAACCATCACGATTCTGCCAGGTGGTTCTTTTTTTGATTCGGCTTTCAGTTTTGGGATGATTAGAAGTCAAAAAGTGGATTTGACCATCCTTGGCGCAATGGAAGTTTCTGAAAATGGCGATATTGCCAACTGGAAAATTCCGGGCAAAATGGTAAAAGGAATGGGTGGCGCAATGGATTTGGTAGCCTCGGCAGAAAATATCATCGTCGCAATGATGCACGTGAACAAAGCTGGTGAATCTAAGATTTTAAAGAATTGCACGCTTCCCTTGACAGGTGTCAATTGTGTCAAAAAAGTAGTGACAGAATTAGCTGTTTTGGAAGTGACCGACAAAGGTTTCAAACTTCTGGAAAGAGCACCAGGAATTTCTGTGGAAGATATCATCAAAGCAACAGAAGCGGAATTGATTATTGATGGTGAGATTCCGGAGATGCAGTTTTAATAATTAAAAGATTAAAAGATTAAAGAATTAAAATGTCGCCCCGTGATAATAACGAGACGACATTTTAGTTTTGTCTAAATTCTAAAATTACTTCTTAACCGCTCCAAAAACCTTCTGAAGAATAGAAGTTGTTCTCATTACTGAGTTATTTCTAATTCCGGTTTCTTTCTCGGCTACCATTTTGAAAACACCGTTGATGGTTTCAGTAGTGACATATTCGTTTAGGTCTGTAGTAACTGCTTGTCCTGTGAATGTGTTGTATTTTGAAATGATGTTTTTCCAAACCGTATCTGCGCCGACTTTACTTAAAGACGCTTGCACTTTTGGCTGAAAAGCCGTGAAAAGTTGCGTCTGAGTTTTGGTCTGAAGATAATTGGTCGCCGCGTTGTTACTTCCCAAAAGAATATTTTTTGCATCATTGATGGTCATTGATGTAATGGCTTTCGTAAAAATCGGAGTTGCTTCTGTTACGGCGTCTTCTGCCGCTCTGTTGAGCAGTTTAACGCCCTGATCTGCCAAACTTCCCAATCCGAAACTTCGAAGTGTAGTATCAATTTTTCTCAGTTTTTCTGGCATCAATATTTTGACTGCTTCGTTTTTTAGGAAACCATCAGTCACACCCAATTTTTGCACGCCTTCTTTTACGCCAAGATTCAAAGCTTCTTTGAGGCCTGATGAAATTTGGGTAGAAGTTAGGTTGCCAAGATTGATATTTGAATTGGAATTAGTCGTTGTTGTAGGAACTGGAGTTGTAGAAGTTGCTGGAGTTTGTGCTTTCGGTTGAGTAAGATCTACGCCTGTTTTATCTTTAACCACTTTTAAAAGATCACCAAACTGTGCCTGTGCAGAGATTGAAAATAATAAAGCAGAAGCTAAGAAAATCGTTTTTTTCATTATTTATAATTTTATACAAATTTAGATGATTAATTTGAAGCGTTGTTAAATATGCTCTCAAACTAATTTTGCAAATGTTGTTTTTGCAGAATCCCGCAGCCCGACTTGAGTGGAGCTCTTTTTTGCATTGGGAAAAGCCTTGGCAAAAAAAGCGGGAACGGAAGGCGGAAATAGCTGCCCAAATTTTAATTCTGATTTCTCAGTATCACATCGTACAAATCCTGTCTTCTGTCGGTCAATGTTTTCACGGAACCGTTGTAATGAAGCTCTTTTAACAAGTTCAAATCCACATCTACAATGATGGTCATCTCTGTGTTTGCCGTTGCTTCACCCTTGATGGCATTGGACGGAAATGCAAAATCCGAAGGCGTGAAAACCGTCGCCTGACCATATTGAATATCCATATTGTTCACACCAGGCAAATTCCCGACGCAACCTGCAATTGCGACATAACATTCGTTCTCGATGGCTCTTGCGGCGGCACAATGGCGAACGCGCGTGTAAGCGTTCTGAGTATCTGTGAGATAAGGGACGAATAGAATCCTCATTCCTTGGTCTGCCAACAATCTCGGCAATTCTGGAAACTCTACATCGTAGCAAATGATCACACCGATTTTTCCACAATCTGTATCGAAAACTTTGATCTCGTTTCCGCCCGTCATTCCGTAGTATTTCTTTTCGTTTGGCGTGATGTGA
This sequence comes from Epilithonimonas xixisoli, assembly GCF_004365655.1. GTDB lineage: Bacteria > Bacteroidota > Bacteroidia > Flavobacteriales > Weeksellaceae > Epilithonimonas > Epilithonimonas xixisoli. Next base: position 896,214 of record NZ_SOEO01000001.1, read on the forward strand.
ATTTTTCTGTATTCATCAATTTTTCCGTCACGGTGAAGCAGATAACTCACGTTGAACAGTTGACCTTCTTCCAAAATCGGCATACTTCCGGAGATGATGTTCACGTTGTAGCTGATGGCCATTTCCGAGATTTTTTCTTTTATTTCTTCTGTGAGTTCAGCCAATTTTTCCATCGATTCTCTTTCGTTGAGATGATTGAAGGGCGCGAGTAGAGGTGTGTTGAAGAACTCCGGAAACAAGCAGAAATCTGATTGATAGCCGGCAACTGCATCTACAAAAAACTCGACTTGTTTGTAGAAATCTTCAATGTCTTTCAGCGGTCGCATTTGCCATTGAACCAAGCCAAGACGTACAACACTGTCCTGCATTGTATTTTTCTTTGCCGTGTAATAGATATTATTCCATTGCAAAAGAACGGCATATTCCTCGGATTCGGAATCGCCTTTCAAATAACCTTTCAAGATTTTGACTGGGGAAAAATTATTCCCGATTTGAAAACTTAAAACAGGATCATAAATCTCCTTATTTCTAACTTTTGTAATATATTCTCTAGGTGATAGTTCTGAGCTATACAAGTGATAATTTGGAATTCTGCCACCAACGATGATGGATTTTAGATTCATTATTTCGCAAAGTTCTTTTCTCGCGTCGTACAATCTTCTTCCAAGTCTCAAAGCTCTGAATTCTGGATCCACGAAAACTTCGATGCCATAAAGTACATTTCCGATATTGCTGTGCGTGTTGAAAGTGCCATTTCCTGTGATTTCGTCGTAGGTATGTTGATCGCCGTAAAGCTCATAATTAACATTGATGGACAATGCCGCCGCTGCTAATTTTCCATCGACAAGGATACAAATCTGTCCTTCTGCAAAAATGGAAGTCAGTTTTTGAATATTCCTTTTGCTCCAGACATTGTCATCTATTACCGGATAAGCTTTTTGCATAGCTTCTGCCAATTCATCATAATCATCGATGTTTAGTTTTCTGATTTCTACCTGCATTATTGATACTTTTCTATTAATATTTGTTTTAATTTCTTCATTCCTTCCGTGGCCGAGGCTTTGAAATAATTCTCATTTCGGGTAAATGAATTTGGATTCTCAAGGTTTGGATCGATGACGAAAACTTCGCAATGACTCGGAATATATCTTAGGACAGAAGCCGCTGGATAAACCTGCATCGATGTTCCGATGACCAAAAACAGATCAGCTTGTGAAGCAATTTCAATCGCTTTGTCCATCTCTGGAACCATCTCGCCAAACCAGACAATGTGCGGGCGGAGTTGCGAACCATCCGGATGCAAATCTCCAATCTTGATGTCATCAACATAATCAACAATTGTGCTGTTTTCTTTGATTGATTTTGCCTTGGTCAGTTCACCGTGGAGATGAATGATTTTGGTCGAACCACCTCGCTCGTGCAAGTCATCCACATTCTGCGTGATGATATGGACATCAAAAAAAGCCTCCAATTCTGCAAGCAATATGTGCGCCGTATTGGGTTCTACTTCGGTCAATTGTCGTCTTCTGGCGTTGTAAAAATCCAAAACCAACTGTGGATTTCTGGCAAAACCTTCGGGCGAAGCGACATCTTCAATCCGGTGATTTTCCCAAAGTCCATTGTAATCGCGGAAGGTTTTGATGCCACTTTCTGCAGAGATGCCTGCGCCAGATAAGATGACTAATTTCTTTTTCATCGTTTTCTACTTTTCTCAAAGTTAAAGATTTTGAAGGAATTGAAGTATTATAGAATATGAATTTAAAATAAAATGTCTTATGTTTTTATTAACTTTCTCATTCTGAAATTTGTCCATTCCCAAAGTCTTCATAGGCTTTTATTGCAGATTTCATCCTGTCTTTTTCGGGGAAAAGATGCTTTTTCCAGATAGTAACCCTAGAACAATGCTAAATCAGCTCAAGACATTCCCAGTAGATCTGTCTTTTTTGCCCATTACATCCAGCAAATAATCATTGGGTTATTTTGGGTGAGAGAGGTCTGCCCACAGATAGCAAGAGGCTGTGGTTTCTTTTCTGTTGTTTTTATCTGGTTCTTCAAAATCCATTTTGCAGAGACCTATGACAAAAAGAAGCTTGTTGGCAGGCAGTGGATCTGTTGTCCAAACTGTTTCTGGGAGATTTATAAGAGGCGAGATCTCCATTGTAAAATCGGCACAAATCTCTACAGAAGGATGGGAGTCCTGCTGTATATCTACAGCCAGTACATAGAATGATAAAGTGATGCTGTCCGACTTTTCTACCGGGCGAAAATCTCTCTTGAAGATCAGCTCTTGCATACCGATACTAAGACGAAGATCTGTATCCAAGCTATAGCTAGGGAAGAAACGGCACAAAGATCGCCACTCTGCCTCTTCATTGAACTCGAAGCCCGTCATCATCTGGGGCAAGCTCCATTGGATACTGGTATTAGGAGTGTTGGGGTCTATATCTCTAACTGCCATCCTGTTAAAATGAGTGCGGTGGCGGTAGGCGTACTTCTTGTCTGTAACTATCGGGAGCAGGCGCAGGAGGTTCTGGCGGTAGAGCTTGTCTAGATTGCTGATTTTTCCAAAACAATTGGCTGACTTTTCTGTGGCAATGGTTTGTTTTATTCGGTTTGGTTTGCTCCGTACCACCGTCGTGTTTCCCAGATTTACAAATACCAAACGGCCAACACTGCCGCTCAACTGTCCTTTTGGATTGATTTTTCCCATCTTATTTGTGTTTTTTAAGAAGGCTATTGCCGTCCTTTGTTCGTATAAAATTAATTAAAAATAAAATATAAAAACAATACAAAACTATATTTTTTATAGTCTATCAATAGCTCAACTATGGACTTACTATAGAGTCTGTTCCTATGAAACCCAAGCTGTGAAAGTATAAATCAACAAGAAAAGAGAGGGCGTTTTTTGTTGATTATTAGAATTGTAAAAATTGTAAAGTATTGTGAATCATAGGTTCTTATTTGTAAAATTATTTGTCCACCCTTTGTCCACCCCTGTTTTTTGGAGTTTGTGATCTTATCTGATTTCTTTGTTTGCTGGATTACTATTTATAAACTCCTGTAAAGATGAAAAAACTCTATTTATTTCTATTGATGACCCTGCTATTGCCTTACCTTTCTTTTGGGAAGTCCCATGCCGTAGAAAAAACGATTCTAAAAAACCTACTGCAGATGTGCCTTTTGTCACCACTTGGGACTTGAGCAAGACTGGGAGCGGGACTACCTCGCTTAGTTTTGGGGTACAGGTTGCGGGTGCTGTGAACTATAGCTGGCGTGCTACGGATAACTCTATGGATGGTAACGGAACAATAAACAATGGTGCCACCGATGCTACAATCACCGGTTTGCCAGCAGGTAAAACGATAGAGCTGAGCATAGAGCCAGCTAACTTGAGAAGATTTTTTACTTACAATAGTTCAACATATACAAATTATGTAGATAGGCAACGTCTGATGGATGTGAAGCAATGGGGTACGGTGGCTTGGAGCAGTATGCAGAATGCTTTCTATGGATGTAGCAATCTCAACATCAAGGCAACGGATGTACCTAACCTGAGTGGGGTAACGGATATGTCTCAGATGTTTGAGGATTGTAGTAATCTCAATGGTCCAGCAAATATCAACAGCTGGAATGTTGGAAATGTGACAAATATGTCTCGAATGTTCGCATTAGCAAATTCTTTTAATCAGAATATCGGAAATTGGAATGTTGGAAATGTGACAAATATGCAAGGTATGTTCTATGGGCCATCATCTTTTAATCAGCCTATCGGAAATTGGAATGTCGGAAATGTGACGAATATGCAAGCTATGTTCAATAGTGCATCATCTTTTAATCAGCCTATTGGAAATTGGGATGTTGGAAATGTGACAAATATGTTGGAAATGTTCACAGGTGCATCATCTTTTAATCAGCCTATCGGAAGTTGGGATGTATCTAAGGTGACTAGTATGGCTAATATGTTTCAGTCTGCATCATCTTTTAATCAGAATATTGATAGTTGGGATGTATCTAAGGTGACTAGTATGGCTAGTATGTTTCAGTCTGCATCATCTTTTAATAAGAATATCGGGAATTGGAATGTTGGAAATGTGACGAGTATGTATAGTATGTTCTATAGTGCATCATCTTTTAATGAGAATATAGGGAATTGGAATGTTGCTAATGTGACGAGTATGTATGCTATGTTCTATGATGCATCAGCTTTTAATCAGCCTATCGGAAGTTGGGATGTTTCTAAGGTGACGACTATGCAGGGTATGTTCGCATTTGCAAATTCTTTTAATCATAATATCGGAAGTTGGGACGTGTCTAAGGTGACGACTATGCAAAGTATGTTCTATAGTGCATCATCTTTTAATCAAAAGTTGGGAGCTTGGACATTGAACAGTGGGGTTAATTTAGGAAGTATGCTTAGTAATTCTGGGCTAGACTGTATCAACTACTCATCTGCACTGATGGGCTGGGCAGCTAATCCTGCAACACCATCGGGTAGAAGTCTGGGAGCAGACGGCAGAATCTATGGGACTAATGCCGTGGCGGCCAGAACTACGCTAGTGACTGGCAAAGGGTGGACGATATCTGGTGATACAGCAGGAACTGAGATTTGTGCACCTCTTGCCGCTACAGATTACTTCATCACCACTTGGGCTGGGAACGGGACTACCTCGTTTAGTTTTGGGGTGCAAGTTGCGGGTGCTGTGAACTACAGTTGGCGTGCGACAGATAACACTACCAATGGTACCGGAATTATAGCCAATGGTACTACTAATGCTATTATTATAGGTTTGCCAGCTGGTAAAACCATAGAGCTGAGCATAGAACCGAAGAACTTTAGAAGAATTTTTAATAATGGAACAGACCACCTACGCCTGACGGATGTCAAGCAATGGGGAACAGTGGCTTGGAGCAGTATGCAGAGTGCTTTCTATGGCTGTAGCAATCTCAACATCACAGCTACCGATGTCCCTAACCTGATTGGGGTAACGAATATGTATCAGATGTTTGCGAATTGTATTAGTCTCAATGGTCCAGCAAACATCAACAGCTGGAATGTTGGAAATGTGACAAATATGGAAAATATGTTTCTCTATGTACAATCTTTTAATCAGAATATCGGGAATTGGGATGTTTCTAAGGTGACAAATATGTCTCAAATGTTCGCATTAGCAAATTCTTTTAATCAGCCTATCGGAAGTTGGGATGTTTCTAAGGTGACGAATATGGTAGGTATGTTCAGTGGTACATCAGCTTTTAATCAGCATATCGGGAATTGGAATGTTGCTAATGTGACGAGTATGTCTGCGATGTTCGAGGCTGCTATAGCTTTTAATCAGCCTATTGGAAGTTGGGATGTTTCTAAGGTGACAAATATGTCTTATATGTTCAATGTTGCATCAGCTTTTAATCAGCCTATCGGAAGTTGGGATGTGTCTAAGGTGACGAATATGGGTTATATGTTTCTGTCAGCATCGGCTTTTAATCATAATATCGGGAATTGGGATGTCTCTAAGGTGATGAATATGAATGGAATGTTCTCTGGTGCATTGTCTTTTAATCAAAACTTGGGAGCTTGGACATTAAACAGTGGGGTTAGTTTAGGGAATATGCTTGGTAATTCTGGGTTAGACTGTAACAACTACTCATCTACACTGATGGGTTGGGCGGCTAACCCTGCTACACCAAACAATAGAAGTTTGTACGCATTTGGCTTCACGTATGGGACTAATGCAGTGGCGGCCAGAACTATGCTTACCACAGCAACAGGCTCTGGTGGAAAGGGCTGGACTATATCTGGTGATACGGCTGGGGTTACTGCTTGTGGTACAGTTCCCGTAACGCCCGATGCCAATAACATCCTCTACGTGAACACTGCAGTAGTAGGCGGAGACGGCTCTGGAAACAGTTGGGCAAACGCCATCAAAGAACTGGCGGATGCACTGAAGTGGGCTAATACCAACAAGGCTAATTTTGCTACCACACTATTACAGATATGGGTAGCCAAAGGTACTTATAAACCAATGTACCGCCCAGATACTTTTGCTGGGCCTAATATCACCGATAGAAACAACAGCTTCCTGATGGTGAGCAATGTAAAACTTTACGGTGGCTTTGCAGGTACAGAAGCAACCTTGGCAGAGCGTAATCTTGGTAATACGGCTAACGCAACTATCCTAAGTGGTGACTATAATAATGATGATGTGGTGACGGGTACTGGTGCTACATTGGCGATTACTGGTAATGCGGAGAATGCTATGCACGTGGTTGGTAGTTTTGGGGGTGTAGGGGTTGCAGAATTAAATGGGTTTGTCATCAAAGCAGGGAATGCAAATATTTATGAAGCTCCTAATTTTAAAGTAAATGGTTATGATTCTTATCTTCCTATTGGGGGAGGTATTTTGATGAATACTTCTAATCCGACTATTCAAAACTGTATATTTAAAGAGAATAGTGCTATTAATGTAGGGGGAGCAATGGCACTTTATCCATCATCTTCAAAAGTTATCAATTCTCTTTTTGTTAATAATTTAATTACTGGTTCATCTTGGGGTGGGGGAGCAATTATTAATAGTGGAAATACTTCCCAACCTATTTTTATGAGTTGTACAATAACTGGTAACAATTCACCTAACGCAGGAGCTATTTATAATTGGGACTCTCCTCAGCCTAAGATTTACAACACAATTATCTACGGTAACTCTTCTGGGATTAATAATACTACGGGTAATGACATTCAAAACTCATTAATACAAGGCCTTAGTATTACAACTAATGGCAATATAAATGGTTCAACCAATCCTTTGTTCGCCAATGCTTCTGCAGGAGATTACAGATTACAATCTACGAGCCTAGTGATAGATAAAGGAAGCAATACGCTCTACAATGCTAATGGTGGTACCCTAAGCACAGACAAGGACTTGGCGGGCAACTCTCGTTTGAACAGTACAACTATAGATATGGGGGCATACGAATATACGGTAGTTACAGTACCAGAGCCTACAGCTGCGGCAATACAAATCTATACAGGCAATGGAACTATCGCTAACCTAACGGCTACAGGAGATAATTTAAAATGGTATGCGGCACTTACGGGCGGAACGGCTTTAGCCTCTACAACCGCTTTGACAGATAATACCAAATACTACGTGAGCCAAGCAGTAAACAATGTAGAAAGCGCTAGAACAGAGGTTCTTGCCAAACGCATCAGTGATGATGCTCAGTCCTTTTGTGGTGCTACTACTGTTGCTAATTTGGTGACCACACCATTGCCTGGTAATACCGTTAGCTGGTATAGTGTATCCTCTGGCGGAACAGCTTTGGCAAACAATACGGCATTGGCGACTGGGGACTACTATGTGGAGATGCGGAGTTCTGGTTCACCAATACCAATTGCTAGTGGATTAAATAATCCATACGGTGTTGCAGTTGCCAATGACAGCAAGATTTGGGTAGCAAATAGGGGAGGTAATACTATTCAGCAGTTGGACGCCAACGGGAATGTACTTGCTACCAAGTCAGGATTTAGTAATCCGATTGGTATTAATATTCAAAAGGATGGGCGATTACTGGTAGGCGATTGGGGAACTAGCCGAATATTGCGCACAAATGTCAATGGTGATAATCCTGTTGCTCTTGGGGCTGGATTTGATCACGCTTTCCGTGCTGTGGAGCAAGCTAATGGTAAATTACTAGTGGCAGACGCTTGGAATCATACGATCAAAAGAATGAATGCTGATGGTAGTAACACGACAGTATTGGCTTCAGGATTTAATTATCCAGCTTCTGTGGCAGAAGATAGAGATGCTAATATCTGGGTTGCAGATTATAGGAATAATGCCATCAAAAAAATGAATAGTGATGGTAGTGGGATTAGTAGTATAGGAACTGGAATTAGTAACCCTTTTGATCTTAAAATTGATCTACTAGGCAGAATTGTCTTTACTCAAATTGATGGAAAACTGCGTAGAATGAACCCCGATGGTAGTAACATAGAGACTCTATATAGTTTTGTGAGTGGAGAGAATAATTTGGCCTTAGAATCCAATGGGAGTATTTTGGTTACTGAGGCTGGTACAGGAAGGTTGTATCGTCTCAGTCCTTCCTACACCACCAACCGAGTAAAAGTGCGCGTCACGGTCAATCATTTTGGAGCTATCTCCTATGTGGATAAAAATGTAATAGGCGGAAACAAAAGTGGCTCGTCCTGGGCAAATGCCGCACCAGAGCTAGCAGATGTGATGAGATGCGCCAGAACACAGTATGATGCGAACAATACCATTTATGATGCAACACCACTAAAAGTCTTTGTAGCCTTAGGAACGTACAAACCATTGTATAACGCTGCAGATGGGCAGTATAAAACGGATGGCCGTAGAGACAATGCTTTTGTATTGGTAAAGAATGTACAGTTATATGGTGGTTTTGATCCAGCTAATGGGATTAGTACGTTAAACGATAATAGAATCTTTGGAAGCAACGGAAGTATATTGAGCGCCGATATAGGAACAGCGAACGTTGCTACAGATAATACTTACCATGTATTATTGAGTTCAGGTAATGTTGGTAATGCGGAATTAAATGGCTTTGTAGTAAAGGATGGTTATGCAGATTCTTCTAATTCTGGTGTTTTAGGTGCAAATAACCAGTCCGGAGCTGCCATGTATATTAGTAATTCATCTCCAACTATTAATAACTGTAGCTTTACTAATAACAGTGCTATGTGGGGTGGAGGTATCGTAATTAATGGTTTTTCTTTACCAGTTATTAAAAATTGTAATTTTACCAATAACAGAGCATGGTCTTACGGAGGAGCAATTTCCTTGTACGGAAATACTTCAGCATCAATAGTTAATTGTTTTATCCATGAAAATATTGGAGATAATTATGGAGGTGGCTTATATAGCAATTCTTTATCTTCTTCAAAACTGATTAATACGACCATTGCTAATAATGGAGTAAATGCCTTTTATACTAGTTCAAGTACGTCGGTTATACAAAATAGTATTATCTGGGATTCAATATTTGGGGCTAACATCGCTACCTATTCTCTGATAAAAGATCTATATCCTGCCGGTATTGGTAATATTGATGCTAGGGGTTTATTTGAGAATGATGTATTTACTAATTATTTAATTCAAGATTATACCCTAAAGCCTACAAGTCCGGCGATAGACAAAGCAAATAATGTTTTATACTCTGCTAGTGGAGAAAATCTGAATTTAGACAAAGACCTATCAGGCAACAACCGACTTTCTGAGTGCACTATCGATATGGGCGCTTACGAATATCAAAACTCTGATACTTACATCAATTGGGACGGCACTTCTTGGAGCAATACAACAGGACCTACACAAAGCTTGGGCGCTTGTATTAATAACAATTACAATATTGCCAACAACTTCACTTCAAAGAATCTGAAAGTCCTCAATGGAGTCCTTAATATCCAACCAAACAGCACGGTAAAGGTTTATGGTAACATCACGCAATCGGTAGACAATAATATTGTTTTGGAGAGTGATGCCAACTTGATTCAGACTAATGATAATGCAGTAAATAGCAATCATAAAATCAATGTTAAAAGATCTGCCAGTATGCGGAAGATGGATTACACCTATTGGGGAACGCCAGTCAGCAATCAAAAATTATTGAATGATGTTGCGATAAATGATGGTTTCTCAGTCGGAACGCCAAACAATAGGATTTACAGGTACAATGAACCTAATGATTATTTCGCTGCAACCACAGATTCACATTTTGTTCCAGGCAAAGGCTATGCAATCCGTGGAAAAGATGGTTTTGATGAAAACATTCTATCAGCAACTAGTTATCTCTTCAATGGGAATGCGAATAATGGAGTTTATCCTGCAACGGTTCAGAAATCTAAAAATACAATTCTCAATAATATAGAGTACGAGCACGGCTACAACCTGATTGGAAACCCATATCCTTCGAATATTGACTTTGATAAATTCTTCAATCTCAATACCAACAGCAGTAAGATCTTCGGAAAAGTATGGTTTTGGACCAATGTCGCTCCAAGACTCAATCAGTCTGGTTCTGGCTATAGTGGAAATAACTATGCAACTCTGACATTAACCGGAGGAACACCACCAACCACGACGCAGCCAAACAGTGGACTTACGCCAACGCAGTTTATCAAAGTAGGACAAGGTTTCATAGTTCAAGTAAGAGATCTTGCAACCACTACATCACCGACTGTCACACACCAATTGGATTTTAACAACAGCATTAGAACTTCTGAAACGGGCGTTTTCTACAATGCTAAAAATAGTTCGTCAGACAAAGACCGTTTCTGGTTGCAACTCATTTCACCGGAGCAGTTTACAAATACGATTCTCGTTGGTTATATCAATGGTTCGGTGGATGCTTACGATGGCGATTATGATGCTGAGGTAATGACGATTGGCGATGATGCCATCTACAGCAAATTGGATGATTATAAACTTCAAATCCAGGGAAGGAAATATCCTTTGAATCAGGATGATAAAGTTCCATTGGGGATGAAATATGCACAAACTGGAATCTACCAAATCTCATTAGGCGACAAAAACGGAATTTTCGATGTGCAACAGACCATCTATTTGCGAGACAAACTTCTGAACAAAGTCATCAACATTTCTGAGAATGATTACAGTTTCCAAGCAGTTAAAGGCGTAGAGGATCACCGTTTCGAGATTGTTTACAAACCGGATAATTATTTGGATGCCAATTCCACCGCAAGTCAACAGCTTACAGTTTACAAAGACAAAACTGAGTTTGTAGTCACCAGCAGTCAGACTGTCAAAAAGATTCAGATTTTTGATATGAGTGGAAGATTTCTGGATGAGGTTTTGGGGAATTCCAAAGCATTGAGAATCTCTCACCAATCTCTTGTGAATGGTGGTTATGTGTTGAAAATCTACCACGGAAACGATATTGTAACCAAAAAAGTCATCAAGTAACAATCAGATTATGAGAAAACTTTGTACCATTTTTCTGTGTATTTTTTCCATATTGATTTTAGGTCAGAACTGGAATCTGGAAACAAATCCGTTTAACAATCCGTACAGAAATCCTTATGAAAATTCTAGCGCGAAAAAGGAACAGGAAATCAAACGGGATATAGATAACGTCAACAAAATCATCAGAAACTCAACTGTCATCTACGAACATTTCAAAGACGAAAGGGTAAAGAATCCGGAAGAAACGCAGAACAATGCCAATGCGTCTTTTCCTGGAGCGCCCGGAGAGCCAGTTCCGATTGACGATTATTTGATTTTGTTAATGATTGCTGGATTTGCCTTGGTCATCATTTATACAAAAAATAGAGAAACGGCATAACTCCTCGACAAAAACAACTACTACTTTCATTTCTTTTATTTTTTCCAAAAGCCTGTCAATGTGATGGGCTTTTTGCTTGATAAATTATTGAACTAATTAGAATACTTTGTTTTAATGATTTGATTATTAATAAGTTAATTCAATATGATATTTATCATACCAAATTAGTAGGAAATAAATTTGGTTGAAATTATCTTTTCAAATTACTTTTGCCCTGTGATTACAAGTTGCTGTCATACTTATTAAGAAAGACCGAGGGATCTGACCCAGTGAAGTCTTAACAACCTGCCGAGAGGAAAGGTGTTGCATTCAGCCTTTGAAAAAAGGAAAGATAAGTGGAAAAAGTTTTTATTAGTTGGACTAAATCGTTCCTTATATAGCTTCTTTCAGATTTATCTGAAGGAAGTTTTTTTTTGTTATAAACGTAAAATTTAAAAAATATGAATTCTAAAATTATTATTAATTCCAGAAAAGGATTGGTGCTTTCTGCGGCCGTTATATTCTTTTCAGGTATTTCTCTGGCTCAAGCTCAGGAAACAAAACCAGTACAAGACACAGTAGCGAACAAAGAAATCGAAGAAGTGGTTCTTGTAGGTTCCAGAAGTGGTGGACGATCCAAAGCCGACAGCCCGGTTCCTGTGGATGTTTTCAATTTGAAAGACATTCAACAAAGTTTGCCACAGACGAACATCAATCAAATTCTTAATACGATTGCGCCATCTTTTACATCAACCATCCAAACCAACGCAGACGGATCTGACCATTCCGATCCTGCACAGTTGAGAGGTTTGGGACCAGATCAAACTTTGATTTTGGTTAATGGAAAAAGAAGACATACATCCGCATTAGTCAATGTTAACGGCGCTCCAGGAAGAGGAACTGTCGGTACAGATTTGAATGCCATCCCAGCATTTGCTCTTTCCAGAATCGAGGTTTTGAGAGATGGTGCTTCTGCGCAATACGGTTCTGATGCCATTGCCGGTGTGATGAATCTTCAATTGAAAAGAGACACTGGAAAACTGACAGGACAACTGAATTACGGTGGTTATCTGACAAATGCAGCGAAGGATCACACTGGAAATTACGATGGTCAGCAATATCAATTGGACTTAAACTACGGAAACAAAATCGGAAAGAGAGGTGGTTTCTATAACTTGACTTGGTCTTCTCAATTCCGTGATCCGACGAGAAGAGCAGGAACCGAAAGTGGAAATATTTATAATGCCTACAACGCGATTGAGAAAAGAGCCTCAGAAAATGGCGTGAATCTTTCATCTTATTTCAATAATATCAACAATCTGAAAGGAACTGCGGGCGAGCAAGATTTCGTGAATCTGATTCACCAGTATGCTCAAGGCGTGAGTTATTTTGATTCTGGTTTCCAATCCAACATTCAAAATGCTTCTACAATTACGGCTTTGCAAGGATTATTGGGAGCCAATTATACCAATCAAGAATTGGCTTACAGAGGACAAGACAGAAAAGACTTCAATATGCAAGTGGGACAATCGAAACTGAATAACCATCAATTGTTTGCAAACGTAGAAGTTCCGTTGAATGATGATTGGAAGGCTTACACTTTTGGTGGCTATTCTATCAGAGACGGTCAATCAGGCGGTTTTTACAGAAGACCAAATCAAGCGAGAACATTCACTGGAATCAGCATTGACGGTTATTTGCCAGAGATTCACACAAGGATTCAGGATGTTTCATTGTCTGCTGGAGTTAAAGGGAAATGGAACGGATGGAATGTTGATCTAAGTAACACTTTCGGACAAAATAGTTTCGATTACACTATTGAAAATACAGGAAATACAAGTTTAAGATTCAATTCTCCAAGTACTTTCAAAGCTGGTGGATTGCAGTTTTTGCAGAACACGATCAATTTGGATTTCAGCAAATCGTTTGATGTTTTCCAAGGAATCAACGTCGCTTTCGGAGCAGAGCAGCGTCACGAGAATTTCAGGATCAATCCAGGCGAAGAAGCTTCATACACCGCTTATGACATCAATGGAAATGTGCAAACGCCAACAACACCAAATGCTTTGAAACCAACTGACTTTTTTGGAGCAGCATTGGCAGGAAGTTCTCAGGTTTTCTCGGGCTTCAGAGCGGAGAATCAAACGAATAGAAACAGGAATTCTTATGCTGGATATGCAGATGTGGAATTCAATTTTACCAATTGGTTTTTGGTAGATGCTGCCGTTCGTTTTGAGGATTATTCAGATTTTGGTTCGACTTTCAATTACAAATTAGCGTCCAGAATCAAACTTTCTAATGACTTAAATTTCAGATTTGCAGGATCCACTGGTTTCCGTGCGCCATCCATTCATCAGATTTATTATAACACAACTTCCACATTGTTCACGTCACTCCCGGGAAGTACAACACCAACTTTGGTAGAAGTAGGAACTTTTGCTAATGATTCTGGAGTTGCAAAAGGTTTGGGAATTAATAAATTGAAACAAGAAACTTCAAAATCTGTAAGTGCGGGTTTCACATACAAAATTCCTGCTCTAAATTTGAATATTACTACAGATGCCTATTTCATCAGAATAGATGACAGAATTGTGTTGACAGATCAGTTTGCTAGACCGACAGATGCCCAAATATTACTAAATCCTAATCTGCAAGAAGTAAGAAATGAACTTGATAGAAACAATGTGAATGCGGCGCAGTTTTTTGCCAACTCCATCGACACAGAAACGAAAGGTTTGGATTTGGTGATTAGCCATACGTTGACAAAAGAAAGTTTCAAGTTTACGAATGATTTCGCCATCAATTTAAACGAAACTAAAAAAGTTGGCGACATTCACGCGTCAGATCTGTTGAAAAGTGCAGGATTGGAAAATACCTATTTCGGCGAGAGATCCAGAGTTTATCTAGAAAATTCAGTTCCAAAAGTGAAAGCGAGTTTGTCTAATAATCTGAAGTGGAATGATTTCAATTTCTATCTGAGAAACACTTACTACGGAAAAGTTTATGGTGCAGACATTGTGGATGCCAACTTTGACGGTGTCATTTTGCCAAACGAACATCAATTGATTTCTGACAAAATTATTACAGACTTATCAATCGGTTATGACATCAACAAGAATTTCAACTTAACGATTGGAGCTAATAACTTGTTTGATATTTATCCTACAAAAAACTTGACAGCTTCTACGAATAATGACCAATTCATCTATTCTAGATCCACATCTCAGTTCGGACAAAACGGACGATATGTGTTCAGCAAGCTGACGGTTTCTTTTTAATTTGACGATTTTAAGGTTTTATATTTGTTTTGAAATGGCATCGGGGTTTTCCTCGATGTCATTTTTTGTTTATGGAATTTAGTATTATGAATGCTTCGAGAGCCTCAGCAAGACATCGCGAATAATAACAGTTTTAATAAACATTGTCAGTCTGAGGCTCTCGAAGACCAATAATTATAAATCCAACTTCGCATTATTCAATCTCAAAGAATTAAGAATCACAGAAACCGAGCTAAAACTCATTGCCGCCGCGGCAATCATTGGACTTAGCAAAATCCCGAAGAAAGGGTAGAGCAGTCCAGCCGCCAAAGGAATTCCCAAAACGTTGTAGATAAAAGCAAAGAACAGATTTTCTTTAATATTTCTCAATAACTTTTCACTTAAAATTTTGGCTTTTGCAACACCGAGAATATCACCTTTCAACAAAGTTATTTCTGAGCTTTCTATCGCGACATCAGTTCCGGTTCCCATTGCGATTCCGATGTTAGCTTGAGCCAAAGCTGGCGCATCATTGATTCCGTCGCCTGTCATTGCCACTATTTTTCCTTCGTTTTGTAGTTTTTTGATTTCATTCATTTTATCTTCGGGAAGACAATTGGCTTTGAAGTTCTTGATTCCGAGTTGTTCAGAAACTGCTTTTGCTTTGTTTTCGTTGTCGCCCGTCATCATTATCACTTCGATGTTTTGATTTTGAAGAAGTTCAATCGCTTGTTTTGAAGTCGGTTTTATGTTGTCAGAAAAACTTAAAAATCCTAAAACTTTTCCACCTTTTGCCAAGTAAGAAATGGTTTTCGCTTCGTTTTGTTTTTCATTAATTTTTAATTTCAGATTTTCTGGAATATTGATGTTGAAATGCTTCAACAAAGATTCATTTCCTAATAAAACTTCTTCGTTATTAATGATTCCTTTCACGCCTTTTCCAGAAATGTTTTCGAAGTTTTTTACTTTCTCGAATTGTAAATCCTGATTGTCACGCTGAGACTCTCGAAGCGCATTCAAAACAGCATTCGACAAAGGATGTTCAGAATTTTGGTTGAGTGATGAAGCGAGTTTTAAAACTTCATTTTTATCTGAATTTTCCAAAGTTTCGATGTTGTCCAGACTTGGCTTACCTTCCGTTAAAGTTCCAGTTTTGTCAGTAATTAAGACATTGATTTTGTGCATTTGTTCCAAGGCTTCGGCATTTTTTATCAAAATTCCGTTTTGCGCACCTTTGCCGATTCCGACCATCAAACTCATTGGTGTTGCCAATCCGAGAGCACAAGGACAAGCGACAATCAACACAGCGACGGCATTTACAAAAGCATAGGTCAATTTATTTTCGCCACCGAAAATGTACCACGCGACGAATGTTAAAACCGAAATCGCCATCACGGTCGGAACAAATATCTTCGAAACTTTATCCGCTAATTTCTGGATTGGCGCTTTGCTTCGGCTGGCGTCGTTCACCATTTTGATAATTTTGGAAAGCAAGGTCTCATCGCCTATTTTTTCTGTTTTCATCAGAAAAGTTCCGTTTCCGTTGATAGTTCCGGAAGTGACTTTGTCGCCTGATTTTTTTTCTGAAGGAATTGGTTCGCCTGTAATCATCGATTCATCCACATTGGAATTTCCTTCGATAATTTTTCCGTCAACAGGGATTTTTTCACCTGGTTTTACTCTTAGAATATCATTGATTTTAATTTCAGAAAGTGGAACTTTTGTCTCATTTTCATTAATAATTAAATTCGCTGTTTCCGGCGAAAGATTCATCAAAGCTTCAATGGCTTTTCCGGTTTTTTGATGCGCTCTTGCTTCCAACATTTGTCCCATAATCACCAAAGTCAAAATCACACAAACCGATTCAAAATAAAGCGGAACTTTTCCATCGTGAGACAATTCGTGAGGCAGAATATCAGGGAAAATTAAAGCAATTAAACTGAAAATAAATGCGACAGAAACGCCCAACGCAATCAAAGAAAACATATTGAGATTCCACGTTTTGAATGAAATCCAACCACGTTTCATCACAAACCAACCTGCGTAAAACAGGACTGGAATCGTTAAAATCAATTCAAAAATCGCCTGAACTTGATAAGAAAAAGGAAAATCGATAAACATTCCGCCCATCGAAAGAATGAAAACAGGAACGGAAAATCCCAATGCAATCCAGAATTTTCTTTGCAAAGTTTGATAGGTTTTGTCTTCGTGTTTTTCGCCTTTTATCGGAATCATCACCAAATCCATCCCGCAAACCGGACAACCGACGTTGGAATCATAAACCTTATCGCCTTCGCAAAACATCGGACAATAGTATTTTCCTTGATTTTGAGTTTCGAGTTCTGGGTTTCGAGTTTCGGGTTTTGAAGTTTGAATATTGAACTCAGAATTTTTAACCAAATCATCAGTGATTTCCTCCAAATGCATATGACAAACCGGGCAACCGGAATCTGATTCGTAGGTTTTGTCACTTTCGCAAAACATTGGGCAAAAGTATTCGCCGATTTTATCTTTGAAACTCTCGGGAAGATTGGTTTTGGAATAGGTTTTTGGTTTGTTTCGTTGGTCTTCACGCTCTTCTATCGGAACGAGGAACATATTACAAACCGGACATCTGCCTTGCTTGAAATACAGTTTCTCACCTTCGCATTCCATCGGGCAATAATAGACGGAACTTGGCGAAATTCTTTGATTGGGATGAAGATTGTCGTGATTATGATGATTGTGGTTTTCCATTTTTGAAAATTTAATGATACAAATTTCAACAAATCTAAAATGATTGTGTTGTAAATAAATGGAAAGATTTTATATCCAATTAAAACAAAAACCTTCAGAAATGTCTGAAGGTTCATTTTTTATAACTTTAAGATTGAAGAATCTATTTTATTTTCTCGGTTTCAAAGAAAGATTATCCAAATAAACGGCTTGATGAACACCATTCAGCATCACTTTCAGACCTAAGTTGCTGTCTTTTTTCAATGAGATGTTGAAGACTTTTTTGTCTTTCCCAATTTTCACCGGTTTTGCGATGGTTGCAAAAGTTTTTGGGTTTCCTGCGTTTTGGATGGATAGAATTTCCAATGTTGTTTCTCCGCCATTATCTGTCACATCAAGGCTTAACTTGTAGTTTCCGGCTTTGATTTTTGGCGTTACGAGATACATATTTTCCTTAGGACTTGTCATCGAGTAGAAGATGATTTTGTTTTCGCTGGCGTAGAGCATTGCTTCGCCTTTTTGGATAGACCAACATTTGTTGATATCTTTCCAGTTATCAAAATTTTCTGTCAAGGTGGAGACGGTTTTACATTGCGCATTAATTGTCACAAATCCGCATAAAGCCACGATTCCTCCGAGTATTAGTTTTCTCATTTTCGATTAAATATTATGAGGTAAAAATAAGTAAAAATGAGTGAGTGGCAAAGTTATTTTTAATGAATCTAAATAGCTTGGTTTCTATTATAATTTAATCCGAAAATATATTGATTTCTGATAGAACATTTAATCCTCGATTCTCTGTAATTCTAAGGTGTCACTATTTTTTGTGAGCGAAATTGATATTTCAATTGGAACGTAACCTTGTTCTTTTTCATAATATTCTCTGTAAAAAATATTATTTTTTTGGAAATTTATGGATGTCTTATTTGGGATTTTTCTAAGTTGATGTTTCGCTTCTGATAAAGCTGTAGAATCATATATTTTAAAATTATCACTAATTGTAATTTGACTAATTATTCTATTTCTGTCAGCTTCGGAAATTTTAAGTTTTGTGAACTGAAAATATTCAGGAAAACCCTCAATCTTATTATCAACTATTTTGAAATCGTCATTAAGAGTGATATTTAAAAATTTTAAATCTTTTTTTACATCATTTTTTGAAAAAACAAAAGCATCAACAGAATTCATAAATGCCAAGCTGAGAAATATGAGTAATAAAATTGATGAAATGATGTACGCCGTTTTTTTATTTCCTGTTTTGTAAAGAATTACGAAAACTATTGGAATTAACACCAGGAAAAATATCAAAAACAATAATGCAATTAATAAAGGAATTCCCATCGATTAGTTTTTTTATAATTCTTAAAGTTAACAATTTTGAATATTAATCAGCTATTCAAAAGATTTTTCTCTGTTAAATTTAAAAATCTCCTTCCCATTAAACACAATCACCGCCAAAAATATCAAAGCATAAGAGAAAATCTGCAAACTTTCCAAAGGCTCGTGATAAACAACGCCAGCCAAGATAAAGGCAATAATCGGATTGATGTTCAGAATCATTCCAACCTTAGACGAACTGATGCCGGAAAGTGCATAGAGATTCAGGAAAAGTGGAACAATCGTGTACATCACAGCGATGATTTCGACGTAAAAATAGAATTTGAAATCGGTAATAAGTCCACTTGAATAGAATGGGAAAAATGGCAACAAAATCAATGCGCCCAAAAGGATGTGGAAGTTGATAACCAGAAACTTATCAAAGTTTTTATTGATGCTTTGGCTCACAAGATACGAGGCGTAGGTGAAACCAATGAGACTGCTGTAAAACATATCAATCAAATTGGCGTAAGACAGCAAAACACATCCAACAAAACTTAGAAAAACCGACAACCATTGTAGTTTCGTGAGCTTGTCTTTTAAGATGAAATAGGCGAGAATCGTAGTGATAATCGGGCAAACCAAATAGGCGACAGAAGTTGCGCGAACGCTAACGTGATTCATCACAAAAATAAATGAAAACCAATTGGCAGTCAACAAAATACTGCTGAGAATATTGAGACCAATGAGATTTCGTTTGCTTTTTTGAGGAAGTTGTTGGAAATAATCCAGATTATTGGCGAGTTTTTTCCGTTTGAAAAGCAATGAAATAACAGTCATTATCAACGCGCAACTGAAAACTCTGTAAAACAGAATGTCCAAGGAAGCGTACTCGTGGAGCGGTTTCAAAACCAAACTGAATGTTCCCCAAAGCGAAAACGCAATGATGGCGGAGAGATAATGTTTTAGATTGTTCAAAATGTGGGGAATGATACTGCAAAAGTACCGATTTAATACGCTTTCTTCGTCGCCAAAACAGAATAAACCATCGGAATCTTATCACCAAGATGTTCGATTCTGAATTTTTTCGGAGCAATTTCCACTGTTTTGTTGAAACAATTGTACGACGAATAATCGTATTCGTCAAGAGAATTAATCTCAAGTCCGTTGGTTATCAAACTGTTCAAAACCTCGCTGAATCCGTGGTTCCACATCACATAATCTTGTGTAATGTCGGCAGTTTTGTCTGCGTAAGTTCCGCTTTCAGTTTCTACAATTGCTCCTGAATTGAAATATCTGTAAGCAATATTTTCAAAATTGTCATCAAACATCCAAACCACAGGATGGAACTCAACAAACACAAATTTTCCATTGGGTTTCAAAAATTTGGAAACCACTTTTGCCCATTTGTCCAAATCTGGCAACCAACCAATCGTCCCGTAACTTGTAAAAACAATGTCGAATTTTTCATCAAGATGATTGGGCAAATCGTAAATGTCGGAACAAATAAAAGTCGTGTCTGTATTGGTTTCTTTTGCCAATTGTTTCGCGCTGTCAATCGCTTTTTTGGACAAATCTACGCCGGTAACTTCAGCGCCCAATCGGCTCAGGGAAATGGAATCTTGACCAAAATGACATTGCAAATGCAGAATGGATTTCCCTTTGATTTCGCCCAACAAATCAAGCTCAATATCGTTAAGCGACGTATTTCCGTTTTTGAAACCTTCGAGGTCGTAAAATTCGGATTCGAGATGCGAATCTGTTCGGTTGTTCCAAGATTCTCGGTTGATTTCTATGTAGTTTTTTTCTGGATTCATAGTTTATTTTTAATGTAATTTCATCAAACCTTATCCAGCGCAATCCTCTTTTTCTCCTTAGAATTCAAAAACTGAGTAGGAGAGAAGCCTGTGATTTTCTTGAATTGAGAAGAAAGATGCTGAACGCTTTTGTAACCTAATTTCTGAGAAATTTCAGTTAAATTAAATTCTTTATAAAGCAACAGTTCTTTCACTTTTTCAATCTTCTGCAGAATGAAATATTGCTCCAAAGTCACATTTTCATTCTGCGAAAAAAGTTTGGAAATAGAACTGTAATCTCGATGGATTTCGGAACTCAGAAACTCTGTCAAAACAAAATCCTCACTTAAATCTTCTTCAGCAATTTTTTGAATAATCAAGTTTTTGATTTTCTCAATCTGTTTTTTGGAAGAATCTTCCAGAATTTCAAATCCTATTGATTTTAGTTTGGAGTTGAGCGTTTGAAGTTGTTCATTAGAAATCTGATTTTTAGTTTCAACTTCGCCCAATGAAATTTGAGTAATGTCGATTTTCAATTCATCAAATATCGATTCAACCGCAGAGACGCAACGGTTGCAAACCATATTTTTGATAGAGATTTTCATCTCACGAATTTACTAAATTCTGAATAATAATCGTCAAAATTTAAACTTTAGGAATGCGTAAAATTATCTGAGTTCCATTACCTTTTTCAGAGTTTATTTCAAAATCAGCATTCAGTTCGGAAGCTCTTTTTTGCATATTTCGGATGCCGTTTCCAAGTTCAATTTCTTCTGTATCAAAACCTTTTCCATCGTCTGTTATTTTGATTTCGATTTGATTATCAATTGTTTTTGCTGTCAGATTGATGTTTTTCGCTTCGGAATATTTCATTGCATTGTTCACCGCTTCCTGCGTGATTCGGTAGATATTCATCCCTTCCACAGATGTGAATTTCAACGAATCCAGAGCATTTTCTCTTTCGAAAATAATGTTAATAAAGTCATTAGACTTTTGCGCTTTTTCGACAAAATTCAGGATTCTGCTTCGGATTTCATTGAAGTCGATTTCTGAGTGATTCATCGCCCAAATCGTGTCGCGCAGTTCTGTGATTGTGTCTTTTGTAAAGGTCGAGATAGAGGATAATTTGGAATTTATTTTCTCGTCTTTGATATTAAAAGCTTGTTTCAAAGTTTCCACAGACGAGATGATGAACGTGAGTTGCGCTCCAATATTATCGTGCAAATCCCGTGAAATAGACAATCTTTGTTCCTGCAATTTGTTCTGGGTTTCGATTTTAGAAATGGCTGTTGTAAGTTCGTATTCTTGTTTTTGTTGTTTGTTTTTGAGAAATAAAGTTCTGTAAATCAAAAATGAAATGATGATTAATGAAACGAAAAGTATGGACAGAATTTTAATCGTATTCAATCTTTTTTTCTCCTGATTTTTCTGCTTCAAAATTTCCTTTTCTTTTTGAACCGTATCAAATTTCATCTGAAGTTCCGCCATTTTATCATAAGTTTCCTTGTTGATAATTTGGTCTTTTAAAGCTTGACTTTTCTTGAAATATTCTAAAGCTTTTGGTAGATTTTGGTTGAGTTCATAAGCTTGGCTAAGCATTCCATAATCGTGTCGCAGGAGATTTGTAATTTTATATTTCTCGGCAAGTTTCACCGATTTTTCAAAATTCTGAATGGCGAGCGGATAGTTTTTCATTGCTAAAAACAAATCACCGTTGTAAGCAAAATTGTCCGCAATTCCATAATCGTCCTTCAATGCCACTCTTTGAGCCATAGCTTTATCAAAATATTGCTTTGCTAAGTCAAATTTTTTCTGTTGAAGATAAGCCTCACCAATGTTGTTCAAACTGTAAGGGATTCCAACGCTGTCATTAGATTTAGTTTTGATTTCCAAACCTTTATGGAAATAGATAAGAGCGCTATCTTTTTGATTCAGATTGTTTTTGATGACACCATAATTATTATAAATACTGAGAAGAGGCTTGGTGAAATTTGCTTTTTCAGCAATTTTCAAACCTTTCATCATATATTTCTCCGCATCTCGGATATTGGTGGCTTTCAGCCGAAATCCCATTTCTCCATAAACAGATGATACATTTTCCAGATCATTCAATTTCTCAAATATTTCTATGGATTTTAATGAGTATTTGATGTTTTCGTCATAATCGCCATTGTAATAAAATGCCAGTGAAAGTGATGCGTAGGTTTTTGCTTCAGCCTTTAAATTTCTGGACTTTTTTGCATCGAGCGCATTTTTTCTGAGTTGTGGAATCACTGTTTTCAGATTGGTTTGGATGTAAGTCATCGGCAAATTGCTGATAGAATCAATCTGCTTTTTCGATTGCGAAAACACATTAATGAAAGTAAATGTCGAGAAAAAGAGTAGAAGTTTTATCATCGGCAATGTTTAAATGATTCTACTGCTTTTAGCTTTCTCAATCGCCTCCAGTTTGTTATGAACTTGAAGTTTTTTATAGATATTCTCGATATGTTTTCTAATGGTGCTGGGAGATAGGAAGAGGTTTTGAGCGATAATGTTATAATTCAAGCCTCGGCTCAGTTGTTCCAAAACTTCTATTTCTCTGGGTGAAAGTTTGATATCCTCCTCGCATTTTTTATTTTCAAATTCTTGAGGATTTCTAAGTAATTTCAAAGTTTTGAAAGCGATAGAAGGACTCATCGCCGCGCCACCTTCCAAGACTTCCATTATCGATTTTTGAAGTTCCTGTGGCGAAGTTTCTTTCAGAAGATAACCATCAGCACCAGCTTTTATGGCGTTGAAGATATTTTCATCATTGTCAAAAACAGTCAGAATCAAAATCTTGATTTGCGGATAGCGGTGTTTTACAAATTCCGTCGCCAAGATTCCGTTCATCACAGGCATTTCTATATCCATCAAAATCAAATCTACGTTCGCATCTTTTTCCAGTTTTTTGATCAGGTCTTTCCCATTGTCTGCAAAAAATTTGATTTTGAAATCTTCGTACAAAGACAATTTTTCCTGAACAGCTTTTGCCAGGAAAAAATTATCCTCAGTGATTGCAATCTTTGTAATCATAATTATAAATTTAATTAAAATCAACAGAGATAACAGAATATTTGTTTTTCATCCTATTAAGTTTTTAATAAAATTAAAAATATTTTTCTATTAAAATTAATTTTCCGAAATTTTTCTAAAAACATCCATCTGCAAATCAAAAATATCCTCATTCAAACGCAGTTTTGCATTTTCGATTTTTGTAGAGAAGTCTTGGTTTAATTGTAATTTCAGTTCATCCTGCTTTGTCACAGAGTTTAGCAACGCCAATTTTTGATAAAGTTCAGTCAATTTTCTCTGATGATTTTTTTTGATAGCATAGATTTTTCTTATCAAAATTGAAATGATAAAACTGAGCAAAACGATAATTCCGATATAAAAAAAATCCAATAGTCTGATTTTAAAATTAAACAAAAACCCCTCTTTTTATTTGAGTAAAAGCGAGGGGTCACAATAAACCTACTTCATAAGATTATACTTGTAGATTGTGTTGTTATTAGCTTGATAATAGAGCGTTCCAGAGAATTCGTCCACTTCGTAAGTTGGTTTTTTATCTTTTAATAAAATCTCTTCTTCCTTCTCGCCCGTATTTTTATTCACTTTTGCCAAGCCTGCGCCACTATCCAATTTGGTCAAAATAAACTGATAGTTTTCTGTGGCAGAAGTCGCTTTGAAACGTCTTGCCATTTCTGCAAAAGAAGCAGACGCAACACCGGCAAACGCATCGCCCATTGCTTTGTATCTTTCGCCTTCCGAGGTGTATTGCCCAATCGAGTTTCGGTTCATTCCCGCTTGATAAGATGCGCTTGCAGAAACCGCTGTAGAAGCAACCGCCAAAACGCCGTGCAAAATCATTCCGGCTGTACTTTTCCCTGGAGAGCGGAAATATTGTTGATATTTTGTAGATCCATCGTGAGCAAAATGCATCATATTCTGAGAAGATCCGATGAAAATCCCATTGTCTTTGGCTCTGATGTTTGTCGGTGCTTCTTTTTCATCAAATTTATAGGAAGCGAAAGAAGAAATATCACCAGAGTTTTCATCGATAGATTTGATTTCTTCGCCTGTGCTTATCAAATATCGTTTTCCCATTTTGTCATAAGTACTGCAAACGGCCTTTGCCTTTTTATAGTTAATGGCTTTTCCGTAGATAGATTCACCTGTTTTCAAGTCAATAATATTAGCATCCTCGTCTGTGATGTAGATCATTCCTTTTGGAACCAGAGCCATTGTGTGGATGTTTTCTCCAGTTTTCAAAGGTTTTCTGAAAAGCGTTTGTCCATCAAAGGAAATTTTGTTGATGCCACCTTCTTGGATTCCGAAAAGTATTCCATCATCCATCACATAAAAATGCTGAACGTAACCTTTCGTTTTTGGTGCTTTTTCCCAAAGATCTTCGCCCGTGCTGGAGCTTAGAAAAGCAATTCTGGATTCGGAAGCGGCGGAAGCTAATTTCATCAAACCAGATTTTCCACTGTTGTCCACATCACTCACGACAGCTAATCCGTTGGGGAGAATTTGGAAATTGGAGATTTTTCCTTTCACAGAATGTGGTTCTTTCCAGAGAACTTGTCCGCTGTCGCTCAGTTTGAAAATATTGGAGTTTCCGTTTGGTTTTTGCTCGATGGCGTAGATTTCTTTTCCTGTTTTGTCTGCTGTCAACCAGCTAATATCATCTACTTTGGCTTCCCATAGCTGATTTCCTGTGTTAAGATCCAGACAAATCGTCGCTTTGCTTGTAGGTATCAATAGTTTGTTTCCGGTAATGAGAGGTTTTCCCGTGACGGTCGTGATGCTCATAGAAACTTTTCCAGGATCTTGAAGGTTAAATATTTTTTCTTCTTTCCCCGTTGCGAGATCATAGATTCCGACTGCCATTGCAAATTTTTCCTTCGAACTTCTTTGTCCTGCAATGATTAATTTATTTTGAGGAAGCATCAGATTGAATTGCGTCAGCATTTTCCAGCCATTTTCTTCTGTAGCGAATAGTTTTTTGCCAGAAACAATATCAATGACACTTTTCTTTGAACTGAAAATTCCGCCTTGAGCAATGATGACATAAGGAGAATTCGGGACAAATTCTACTTCCTCTTGTTTCACTTTTCCATAATCTTGAAAATTGAAATGAAGCTGATTGCTTTCTGGTTTAATGCCTGCAAAACCGTCTCCGTTGGCAACTAGAAGTACGCCGGCATCCGTCAGTTTCATAAACTGAATGTTGCCATCCATTTTGAATTCTGAATCTGGTGCTTTTTGTCCAAACATAAAAATATGACTTCCAAGCAAAGCTGAGACGGCGACTGTTTTAAAAATTTGAGTTTTCATAATGATGAAGTTTAGGATTTATTGTTGTCCCAAAATTCCATTATTAATGAAGCTCAAACAATACGGCATTTGACGTATTTTAAATGAAAAAAGCACCACGATCTGTGATGCTTTCATTATATAAGTTTAATCTCAATTAAAACTAAATTGCGTTCAAAATCTGATTCAAAGTTTCAGAAGGTCTCATTGCTTTGTCTGTTTTCTCGAAATCCGGTCTGTAATAACCATCGATTTCTTTTGGCTGACCTTGAGAACCAATCAATTCTTCATTGATTTTGCTTTCGTTTTCAGTCAACGCTTTTGCAACAGGCGCAAATTTGGAAGCGATGTCTGCATCTTTAGTTTGATTTGCCAAAGCTTCCGCCCAATAAGTTGCCAAATAGAAATGCGAACCTCTGTTGTCAATAGTTCCTAATTTTCTTCCTGGAGATTTATCTTCTGCCAAGAATTTTGCATTAGCCTCGTCTAAAGCATCAGCTAAAATCTGAGCTTTTGTATTGTGTTGAGTTTGAGCCAAATGTTCCAAAGAAGCCTGCAAAGCCAAGAACTCTCCAAGAGAATCCCATCTCAAATAACCTTCTTCGATGAATTGCTCGATATGTTTCGGAGCAGAACCTCCAGCTCCCGTTTCGAACAATCCGCCACCGTTCATCAATGGAACGATAGACAACATTTTCGCAGAAGTTCCTAATTCCAAAATAGGGAAAAGGTCGGTCAAATAATCTCTCAAAACGTTTCCAGAAACAGAAATGGTGTCTTTGCCTTCTCTCGCTCTTTCCAAAGTTTCGGTCATTGCATCTTTTACGTCTAGGATCTTGATATCCAATCCAGTTGTGTCGTGATCAGCTAAATATTTTTCAACTTTTTTGATCATTTCTCTGTCGTGCGCTCTTGCTTTGTCCAACCAGAAAATTGCTGGTGTATCAGATAATCTCGCTCTGTTGACAGCCAATTTTACCCAATCCTGGATTGGTGCATCTTTGGTCTGACACATTCTGAAAATATCAGATTTCTCAACTTTTTGCTCAAGCAAAGTATTTCCATTTTCGTCAAGAACTTTGATTGTTCCATCAGCATCAGCTTGGAAAGTTTTATCGTGAGAACCGTATTCTTCAGCTTTTTGAGCCATTAATCCAACATTCGGAACAGAACCCATTGTTTTTGGGTCAAGCGCTCCGTTTTTCTTCATATCATCGATTGCTGCTTGGTAGAAACCTGCGTAAGAACGGTCTGGAATGATAGCAACTGTATCATCTTCTGCACCAACTTTGTCCCACATTTTTCCGCCATTTCTAATCAATGCTGCCATAGAAGCATCAACGATGATGTCAGATGGAACGTGGAAATTGGTAATTCCTTTGTCAGAATTTACCATTGCTACTTTTGGACCTTCAGAAAGAACTTTGTCGATGTCAGCTTTGATTTCTGCTTCTTGTGGAATTCCAGCAATTTTATCGTAAAGATTCTGCAATCCATTGTTTGGATTGATATCTAAGGATTTGAAAGTTTCAGCATATTTAGCAAAAACATCTTTAAAGAAAGTCTCAACAATTGCTCCGAAGATAATTGGGTCAGAGATTTTCATCATCGTTGCTTTCAAGTGAGCAGAAAGGATTACGCCTCTTTGTTTCGCTTCATCAATTGCTGTTTGAACGAAAGCTTTCAACGAATTAAGATTCATCACAGAAGAATCGATTACTTCGCCAGCTTTTAGGTTTGCAAAATCTTTCAACACTTTTTCAGAACCATCATTTCCAAAGAAAACGATTTTGAATTTAGAATCAGATTCCACAGTTGTAGAAGTTTCTGTTCCGTAGAAATCGCCTTGTTCCATATTCGCAACATCCGTTTTGCTGTCAGAAGCCCAAGCGCCCATTTTGTGAGGATTTGCTTTTGCATAATTTTTAACCGCTTTTGGCGCACGTCTGTCAGAATTTCCTTCTCTAAGAACAGGATTCACTGCAGAACCTAGAACTTTAGCATATTTAGCTTTAATCGCTTTTTCTTCTTCCGTTTTTGGTTCAGCAGGATAGTTTGGAACTGCGAAACCTTTGGATTGTAATTCTGCGATGGCTTCTTCCAATTGAGGTGCAGATGCAGAGATATTTGGTAATTTAATAATGTTTGCTTCCGGAGTTGTAGCCAATTCTCCAAGCTCCGATAAAGCATCTCCAATTTTTTGGTCATCTTTCAAAAACTCCGGAAAGTTTGCCAAGATTCTACCTGAAAGTGAAATGTCTTTTGGAACGATGTTAACGTCTGCAACAGAAGTGAAAGCCTGAACGATAGGCAAAAAAGAATGTGTTGCCAACATTGGTGCTTCATCCGTAAGCGTGTAGATAATTTTTGATTTTTCTGACATTATTGAGTTGATTTTATTTCGTTTTGAATCACAAAAATAGGTATTTTATAATGATTTTAAAAGTGTGCAAATATGATTTTTATTTCAATCAAGATTTAATATTGGATTATTGATATTAAAAGTTAAATTTTATTAAAGTAGAATTAATTATTGTAGAATTAGAAAATCAACCATTAACTTTGATGCAAATAAATTATAAACAATGTCACAAATTACATTCAAAGGAAGTCCTATCAATACAGTTGGAACTTTGCCAGAAGTTGGAACTATCGCTCAAGAATTTACATTAGTTGGAGCAGATTTATCAGAAAAACATTTGGCTGATTACACAGGGAAAAGAGTTTTGTTAAACATCTTCCCAAGCATCGATACGGGAGTTTGCGCGGCGTCTGCAAGAGAATTCAACAAAGAAGCTAGTTCTTTGGAAAATACAGTTGTTATCAACGTTTCTAGAGATTTGCCTTTCGCATTGAGCAGATTTTGTGCCGCGGAAGGTCTTGACAATGTAGAAGTTTTGTCAGATTTCAGAGGGAATTTCGGAGAAGATTATGGCGTTACTTTGGACGATTCTCCATTGAGAGGTTTGTTAAGTAGAGCGGTTGTAGTTTTGGATGAATCAGGAACTGTAATTTACGCAGAACAAGTTCCGGAAATTGGACAAGAACCAAATTATGCAGAAGCTGTGAATGCTTTGAAATAATTTCAAAAAATAAATCATTCGTCATAACCGAAAATCTATTAATTTAGATTTTCGGTTTTTAATTTATGGACATATTAAAAAATATCTATCAACATCCTTCCCTCTCAGAAAACAAATTGAGAGTGATTTTCAATAATTTTAAAAATGTTGCTATTGTATTTCTTCTGATTATAAGTGTAAAAGGAAATTCTCAAATAAATACTAAATACATTGAAATAAGAAACTCTTGGGATTCTTGTTTTGTCGAAATTGAAAATAAAACAAATAAAAACTTGATCTTATTCTTGAATTTAAGAAAGAGTGAATATAAAATTTCCTCTAAGAAATTGCAGATTATCGATGATTTTTATGCTCCTTATTCTCAAATTAATACGAGTAATTATAATGATTGCATGAAAATTTCTGAAACCAAGATAAAATATATTCAGAATAAATATAATTTGAGTCACGATGATGCGGTTAATTTCCTATTTAAAATAAATTCCGTAGTAGTTATTCCGAAAAATAAAAAAAGAATTATTGGATTTAAAATGTTTAATTATTTTGAATATGAAAAAAATCATTTTCCAGACGATGAATATTTTCTTTCAACAAAGATTAGATTTAAAAATCCAATCTTTAAATTTCCTAAGCAATACTTAGATTCTCTAAGCAAAAAACACCAAATAATTGATGAAATCAATTTACCAATAACAAAAATCGATATTAATAAATTTTATTCTAAAATAAATATTGATTCAATTATTGAGAACTCTAATGTATCTTCGGATGAAAATTGCAATCTTGTTTTCAAAAGAAAATAAATAATTATTCATCAACAGAAATTTATTACTTTACATTTTCGGTTTTTATTTATGGACATATTAAAAAATATCTATCAGCATCCCGCATTTTCAGAGGAAGATTTGAAATTGATATTTGAAAAGCACGAGAAAATGTTTTTCAAAAAAGGTGAATTCTTCTTGAAAGAAAATGAAGTTTCCAATGAGTATTTCGTTTTGGAAAGCGGTGTTGCGCGTTCTTTCGTTTTTGATGTTAATAATAATGACATCACAATCAATTTTTTTACAGAATCCGACATTGTGATAGAAGCGTCCTCGATTTTTCAAAGAATTCCATCGATGGAAAACATTCAGGCAGAAACCGATTGCGTGGCTTGGAAGATTGATTATGATGATTTTCAGAATTTATTTTTGACAATTCCTGCGCTTGCAGAATGGGGAAGAGCGTGGATGTCTTACCAGCTGTTTTATTTAAAACAGAAATCTGTGGAAGTGATAACCAAATCTGCAACAGAACGTTATCTGGATTTAATTAAAGCAAAACCAGAAGTTCTAAAATTTGCTCCACTCAAAAATATTGCTTCCTTTCTTGGGATTACAGACACTTCGCTAAGTAGGATAAGAAAAGAAATTATTAAGGGATAAATCACCAATTTTCTCTTTTAATTTAGAAAATAAAAAAGTCAGCAATGTAAAAACTGCTGACTTTTCTTTTATCATATTCGTTGTGATTTACAATTTTGTAAGATCTTTACTTAGATTTTTCTTTTGCATTTTCTTAAAAATGACATTCGACATTATGATACTGATTTCATAAAGCAAAACCAACGGAAGTGCCGCCGCCATCATACTTAGAACATCGGCAGGTGTGATGATTGCCGCAACCACCATTATCAAAACAATCGCGTGGCGTCGGTAAGTTTTAAGGAATTTTGGTGTCAGGATTCCGATGGAAGTCAAAATGTAAACCGCTATCGGAAAAAGGAAAACAACGCCCATTCCTATCGTAACTTGCAGAAATAGAGTGGTGTAATCCGATAAATCAAACAATTGAACAATATTGTCCGAAACTTTGAAAAGTAATCCGAAGTTGATTGCGAAAGGCAGAATCAAAAAATAACCTGTCAAAACGCCACACATAAACAAAATCCAAACAGAATTGATGTAAAAAATAGAATTCTTTCTTTCCTGTGGCATCAATGCTGGGCTGATGAATCGCCAAATTTCCCAAACCAAATAAGGAAACGCCAAAACCAATCCCGAGAAAATGGAAACCGCCATCATCACATTGAACTGCTGAAACAATTGTTTCTGCTGAACGCTGAATTGCGCCGGCAAAATAAAACTGTCCGCTCCAGTCAACTCTCTGGAAAAATGATTCACCACTTTGAACGTGAAAAAATCACTCCTCGTAGGACCGAAAAAAATATGATCCATCACCCAATTGATATTGAATCCGACAATGATTGCAAATACCACAATTGCCAGAATAGATCTTACCAAATGCGATCTTAGTTCTCCAATATGCCCTAGAAAGGACATTTCCTTTTCTTCACTCATTATTTTATAAATGATAAATTATGATTGATAAATGATTTTCGACTTAATCTTTTACTTTTTTTCTTGTTTCTTTAATTAATGCCTTCATCCAGCAATTTATGAATATCAATAATACCAAAATATTGATCATCATTTGTCACTACCAATTGTCCGATATTGTATTCTTTTAAAATCTGCATCGCTTCTTTTGCAAGCTTATTTTTATCGATTGTTTTTGGGTTTTTGCTAATGATGTCAGAAGCTTTCACTTTCGAAATATCGTCTTGATTCAAGAGCATTCTTCGGATGTCACCATCTGTGATGACGCCGATGATCTTTCCGTTTTCTACAACAACAGTGATTCCGTGTTTGGATCCGCTGACAGAAATGATGACGTCTCGGATTGAAGTTTCAAGTCCAACTTCCGGTTTGTTATTAGAAACAAATTGCTCCACTTTCGCCGTCAGATTTTTTCCTAAACTTCCACCTGGATGGAACTTTGCAAAATCCACATCTTTAAAGCCTTTTAACTCCATCAGGCAAACCGCAAGCGCATCACCAAGAGCCATTTGCACCGTCGTTGAACTTGTTGGTGCCAATTTGTTTGGGCAAGCTTCTTTTTCTACGTGTGTATTGAGAATGATGTCCGACATTTTCCCCAATTTGCTGTCAGGATTTCCCGTCATCCCAATCAAAGCGGTAGAATATTCTTTCAGAAAAGGCAAAAGATTCACAATCTCTGCAGAGTTTCCCGAGTACGAAATGCACAGTACAATATCTTGTTTTTGGATCACGCCAAGGTCGCCGTGGATGGCTTCTGCAGCGTGTAAAAATTGCGAAGGTGTGCCGGTAGAATTGAGTGTGGCTACAATCTTATTGGCAACGTGTGCGGATTTTCCAATGCCCACGACAATTAGTTTTCCTTTGGACTCATTGATGGCGAGAACACTTTTTACAAAGCTTTCATTCAGGCGGTTTCGAAGGCTGGTAAGTTCCCCAATTTCAATATCCAGCGCCTGGTGCGCATTAAACAGAATTTCTTTAGGATTCAAAATTTTATAATGTTTAATTATTTTTTTTAATAATATTTATTTTGTATCTTCACGGTAACATTTTTAAACAGAATTAATGAAGTTTTTAGGCTTCATTTTTTTATCCCATAAACTTAAGGATTTTTACTATTAATGTAATACCTTCGACAAAATGCAAATTTAGCAAACTATATTAAAGGATGGACACAAAAGACATCAACTTATCTGCTGAACTCAAAAAATATTTTGGATTTTCTAAATTCAAAGGGCAGCAAGAGCTAATTATAAATGAACTTTTAAGTGGCAAAGATATATTTGTTTTGATGCCAACTGGCGGCGGGAAATCACTTTGCTATCAGTTGCCAGCATTGATTTCTGAAGGAACTGCCATCGTGGTTTCACCTCTGATCGCTTTGATGAAAAATCAAGTGGATGCCGTAAACGGACTTTCTTCTGACGAAGGTGTAGCGCACGTCCTTAACTCTTCGTTAAATAAAACCCAAACGAAACAAGTGATGGATGACATCACAGCTGGTAAAACCAAATTGCTTTATGTTGCGCCAGAATCTCTCATCAAGGAAGAGTATGTGGAGTTTTTGAAAGCGGTTAAGATTTCCTTCGTCGCAATAGATGAAGCGCATTGTATCTCAGAATGGGGACACGATTTCCGACCGGAATATAGAAATCTGAAAGGTATAATTGATAAAATTGCAGATGTTCCCGTTATTGCTTTGACGGCAACTGCGACCCCAAAAGTGCAGGACGATATCCAAAAAACTTTAGGGATGAACAATGCTTTGGTTTTCAAGGAAAGTTTCAACAGAGCTAATCTGTATTACGAGATTCGTCCGAAAGTGAATGTGGACAAAGAAATTGTAAGATTTATCAATCAACACAAAGGAAAATCTGGAATCGTCTATTGTTTGAGTAGGAGAAAAGTGGAGGAGTTTGCCCAACTTTTACAAGTGAACGGAATCAATGCTTTGCCATATCACGCAGGACTTGACCAAAAACTGAGGGTTGCAAACCAAGACAAATTCCTAATGGAAGAGGCTGATGTCATCGTAGCAACTATCGCTTTTGGAATGGGAATCGATAAGCCGGATGTTAGATTTGTAATCCATTATGATATTCCAAAATCTTTGGAAAGCTACTATCAGGAAACTGGTCGTGCGGGAAGAGATGGCGGAGAAGGCCATTGTCTGGCTTTCTATGATCCCAAAGATATTGAGAAATTAGAGAAATTTCTGGCACAAAAACCTGTTTCCGAACGTGAAATTGGACTGCAGTTATTGAATGAAGTTGTAGGTTACGCAGAGACATCTATGAGCAGAAGACAGTATTTGCTTTATTATTTTGGCGAGCGATTTGACCCTGTGACTGGCGAAGGTGCGCTGATGTGCGACAATTCTCAAAATCCACCTAAGTTAAAAGATGCGGCGCAAGATTTGAAAAAAGTTCTGGAAATGATAAAATCTTTAGGGGAGAAATTCCGGACAAAAGATTTGATTTCTATTATTTCTGGTAAAGAGTCTGCTGTTACAAAATCATATAAATTAGAACAGACAGGATTTTTTGGATTTGGAAAATCCGAAAGTGATAATTATTGGAAGTCTATCATAAGACAAGCCACCGTTCAGGATTTCCTTCGAAAAGATATTGAAACCTATGGTGTTTTGAAAATTTCTGAAAAAGGAAAAGAATTCATCAGTGGAAAAACCGAACAGTCTTTTCTCATTGCAGAAGACAGGGAGTACGATCTCGTGCAGTCCAAAGCGAAAGCGGATAATGAGCAGATTCAAACCCAAGCTGGGGGCGGATTGGATCAATTGTTATTTGGACAATTGAAAGATTTGCGCAAGACAGTTGCAAAGAAATATGGGATTCCGCCTTACACGGTTTTTATGGACCCAAGTTTGGAAGATATGACCGTTCAATATCCCATTACAGTAGAGGAAGTTGCTAAAATCTATGGTGTTGGCGAAGGAAAAGCACGAAAATATGGGAAGGAGTTTGCGGATTTTATCAAGAAATATGTGGATGAAAATGAGATAGAAAGAACGCAGGATTTGGTAATGAAACAAGTGGCTAATAAATCCAGTCACAAGGTTTTTATCATTCAAAATACCGATAAAAAAATTGATCTTGAAGATATTGCAAAAGCTAAGAATCTGAGTATGACAGAGCTTTTGTCTGAGATGGAAAGTATCATTTATCAAGGAACAAAACTCAATATCGATTATTACATCAATGAGAATTTTGATGAAGATATTGTAGAAGAATTTATGGATTTTATGAAAAATTCTGAAAGCGACAGTATGAAAACTTTGCTTGCGGAATATGGTGATGATTTGACGGATGAAGAAGTTAGGATCTTAAGAATTAAGTTTATAAGTGACGTGGCGAATTAATTTTAAAATCAAAATGAAATGAATTCTGATTTTATTAATGAAAAAAAAGAACTTCTGCAATGGATTTCTGAATTGCAAGATGAAGAAACGATTTTGGAGATTTTGAAAATCAAAAATGATTTTGAAAGTTTGGTTAAGGAGTCAAAGTCAGAATACATTGTAGCCGATGATTTTGAAGAAAGATGGGCAAAAGGTTTGACTTCTGAGCAATCTAGAGCAGAAACGAAACGTAGAATCAATGAATGGTGGGGGAAATAGAGGTTATTTACTCATCAAATTTTAGAGATTATGTTGATGAATTAGCTAGAATTTTATATAAAATTGGCTATTTTGGATTTTTGGAAAATGCTCATCGATATACAGATAGGATTTATGATTTTATTGATGATAATATTGACAAACCTATCTCAAAATATTCACCTGAAAAATTCCAAAAATTCGGAAAACATTACATAAAATACAAAGCCAACGAAAACACAACTTGGTATATCTTCTTCGATAGAAAAGACAATCGTTTTCTAATCAATCATATTCTGAATAATCATTCAACCGATTTTCCAGAATTATTATAACAAATGAAAAAATCCATTATTTTCATATTACCAGACTTGGAAACTGGCGGCGCAGAGCGCATTGTGACCACCATTGCAAATCACCTGCCGAGAGACAAATTTTCTCCAGCTATTCTTTTGCTAAGGAAAGAAGGCGGTTATCTGGAGTTGTTGAAGTCTGATGTCGAAATTATCGACATCCAAACGCCAAGAATTCGGCATTCTCTCAAACCGATTCTATTGGAAATCAAACGCAGAAAACCGGATATTGTGTTTTCTGGTTTCGGAGAAGTGAATGCTTACTTGTCACTCTTTATCAAACTTTTTCCCAATACAAAATTCATTGCAAGAGAAACCAATGTGGTGTCGCAACACGTTACAAGAAAAGAAATCCGATTTTTCTATAAATTCTATAATAATTACAGCAGAATCATTGCGCAAAGTAATGATATGGAAATTGATTTGATAAAGAATTTTGACATCAAAAATAACAAATTAATTAAGATTAATAATCCTGTAGATATCAATTATATAGAAGAAAAATTAGCTGAATCCGAACGTCCAGCAGAATTTTCTCATCAGCACAAAAACGTTGTAGCCATCGGAAATCTTTCGGCTAGAAAAGGTTTTGATAACTTGCTGAAAGTTTTTACGAGACTAAAAAATCAAAATATCCTGCTTCATATTTTAGGGGACGGAAAAGATAAAGAGATGCTTTTGCAAATGAAGGAAATGCTTGGTTTGGATCACGTCATTTTTCATGGGAAAAAGAGCAATCCGTATCAATATCTCAAGTTTGCAGATCTTTTCATTTTGTCTTCGCGGTACGAGGGTTTTCCCAATGTTCTTTTGGAAGCAGGAACGTGTGGCGTCTATTCATTGGCGAACAACTGTCCTGGTGGAATAGATGAAATCATTGTCGATCAAGTGAATGGTGAAATTTCAAATATTGAAAGTTATGATGATTTTGCTGAAAAAATAAAGCACGCAGTTCATAGAAACAACGACAAAGAAAATATTAAAGCCTCGATAAAATCTCGTTTTTCTAAAGAAATAATCCTGAAAAAATACGAAGATCTGCTTTGGAATATTTAAGAACTTCATATCTATAAATATAAAATTCCTGAATCTTACTTCAGGAATTTTTCTTTTGCTAATTCGAAAACTCTTTTATCAATTGGGAGTTGAAACGGATTGTCACCATTGAGGTCAAACCATTCCGATCTTTCTATGCAAGGATCAAGAATTAACAAGTCCTGCTCATTTAGGATTTCTGCCAGATAATAGATGGTAATCAGTTGCTCATTGTCCCGAAATCTGGAAACCAGAAAATCGTCTTGTGTGTAGAAGTGCTCTGTAACATTGATGTCAAGATTCAACTCTTCTTGGAATTCTCTTTTCAAACATTCTATCATGCTTTCCCCGAATTCCAAACCGCCACCGGGCAATTTTGTAAGAAAATCTCCTGCATATTCCTCGTGCAGCGCAAGAATTTTGTTGTCCTTAATACAAAGCGCATAAACACGAATGTTAATTTTATCGATCATAAAAGTGATTTGTGATGTCTAATTTAGGAAAATTATTTTTTCCAGGCGTTTATCATTTCTCTTTTTCCTGGAGGACCTTGTTTTTTCTCAACTTCAAAACCTAATTCTATCAAAAGCCTTCGCACACTACCTTTAGAAGAATATGTGGTAAGTAATCCGCTAGGTTTCATTTTGTCTGCAACGATTTCTAACAATTCCTTCTCCCAAAGGTCCGGCTGTACTCTCGCTCCGAAACAGTCAAAATAAACCAAATCAATAGGTGGCAAATCGAGATTCTTAATATTATAAAAATCACTTTTCAACTTTGTAAGAGAAAAATCTGAATCTAAACTGACGGATTTTTCCCATTCCGTTTCGTGGATTTTTAATGACAAATCTTTGACTATTTCCTTCGAAAATAATTCTGAATAAGATAATTCTGAAGCTTCATGAAAAAAAATTGGATATTTTTCTACCCCGAAATAATTAATTTTATGATTTTTATCATTTCGCAAATATGCATCAAATGTTACCAAAACGTTAAGACCTGTTCCAAAACCTAACTCTAAAATATTAATTTCATAACTATTTATTAAATTAAGTCCATTATTAATAAATACATGGTTCGCCTCTTGTAATGCCCCATGTTTGGAGTGGTAAGTCTCTTCTAATCCGTTGATTAATAGTGTTTTGCTTCCGTCGCTGGTACTGATTAATTCTCTTTTCAAAGTATTTTTTTACAAAATTAAACTAAATTTTGATTATTGAAAAATTATTATATATTTGTAATACCTCAACAAAAAATTAAAAAATGATAATTCAAAAATCTACAAATCCAAGAATTTCTACGTTTGATCCTACAAATTTTGCATTTGGGAGTACATTCGTAGATCATATGATTATTTGTGAATACGAGAATGGAAAATGGGGGGATCTGCAATTGGTTCCTTATGGTCCAATCGGTTTTACCCCTGCAATGATGGGGGTCAATTACGGACAGGCTTGTTTTGAAGGAATGAAGGCTTACAAAGATAAGGATGATCAAATCTTCCTTTTTCGCCCGGAAAAGAACTTTGAACGTATTAACAAATCCGCAAAAAGATTAGCAATTCCTGAGATTTCGGAAGAGATATTTATGGAAGGACTGAAAGCTTTGGTGGATATTGATAGAGATTGGATTCCTCATGGAGAAGGAATGTCTCTTTATTTAAGACCACTATTGTTTGCTACAGAAGAAGCTTTGAAAGCTAGAATTTCTGAAAAGTATATGTTTGCGATCGTTGCAACGCCAGCAAAAAATTATTACACGGCTCCGGTATCTGTTAAGATTGCAGACCACTATTCCAGAGCGGCAAGTGGAGGTGTAGGTGCTGCAAAAGCGGCAGGAAATTACGCTGCATCTTTCTACCCAACTCAATTGGCAATAGAGGAAGGCTACGAGCAAATCATCTGGACAGACGATTGTTCTCACGAGTATTTTGAAGAAAGTGGAACGATGAATGTTTTTGTGAGAATCAACGATACCATTTATACACCGAAAACTTCAGATAAAATCTTAGATGGTGTTACCAGAGATAGTTTTATCAAGTTGGCCAAGAAAAGAGGAATTGAAGTTGTAATTGGAGATGTAAAAGTTTCTGATGTTGTAGAAGCTCAGAAAAACGGAACTTTGAAAGAAGTTTGGGGTGTGGGAACTGCGGTTGTGACAAGTGTTTTTCAGGCTTTAGGCTATCAGGGAGAGCATTTGGTTTTGCCAACACTTTCCGATGACGAGAGCTATGCATCATTACTGAAAAATGATCTTGTGGATATCCAGACCAATCTTGCGGAAGACACTTTCGGATGGAGAGTTTTGGTAGAAGAGCAAGTTTACAGCGTATAGATTTAAATTAATATAATTAAATTGAGAATGAAAACCGGAAATTGCTTCCGGTTTTTGTTTTTTGATAACAATTAAGTCTATTAAAATTCTTAATTTCGCAAAAGCTTTTTGATACATATCGAAGAGCAAATCGGAAAGATGAAAAACTTATTTTATACATTCATTTTAGTTTTGACTGCAGCCTGTGCAAAGCAAACGCCTGTACAACAGCCTGCCGAGCTGCATCTATCTGAAAGTGAAATGGAAACTTCTAAAAACCGAACCAAAGATCTGAACAATTTGGAAAGAACCCAGATTGAAGATTGGATCAAGTTTCAGGAAGTAAAATATTACCCGATGGGAATGAACTATTGGGTGAATATTCAAAATCTGGATCAGCAACCTCGTAAAAATAACGGTGAGATTGTTTCTTATCAATATCACATTTACGATTTTGATAGAGTGAAACTCTACGAAACTCCGATTGCAAATAAAAATGTTCAATTTGGACGTTTCAAAGAATTGGATGCTGTAGAAGATGTGATCCGGTATTTGAAAAAAGGTGAAGAAGCAGAAATTCTTGTTCCTTCGGTTTTGGCCTATGGAACCTATGGCGACAGCAAAAAAATAACCAACGATATGCCTTTGATCATTAAGGTAAAAGTATTGTAAAGTAACGATTATAAAACAATGAAAAAAATTATAGCACTTTCTATAACATTATTAACATTATTAAATTGTAAAACATTGGAAATAGACAAAGAAGTTTATAAAGGTCTGCCAGACGGACTTTATGGAAATTTTGTAACAAGCAAAGGTGAAATTTTGGTAAAATTCGAAGATGAAAAATCTCCAGTTACGGTTGCCAATTTTGTAGGTCTTGCAGAAGGAAAAATCGAGAACAAATCCAAGAAAAAAGGAGAGCCTTTTTATGATGGAACTATCTTCCACAGAGTGATCAAAGATTTTATGATTCAAGGTGGAGATCCACAAGGAACTGGAATGGGAGATCCAGGATACAAATTCGGTGATGAGAAAAATGACCTTCAACACACTGGAAAAGGAATTTTATCTATGGCGAATTCTGGACCAAATACCAACGGTTCCCAATTCTTCATCACTGAGGTTGCAACGCCTTGGTTAGACGGAAGACACACTATTTTTGGTAAAGTTGTTGGCGGTTTGCCAGTGATTGATTCTATTGCAAACGTAGAAAAAGGAGCTCAGGACAAACCGAAAACTGATATTGTTTTGACAAAAGTTGCCGTTTTCAGCAAAGGTGATGCTTACAAAAAATACGATGCTGCAAAAATCTTCGAAGAAGGTAAATCTAAAATCGAAGAAAAAAATAAAGCTTATTTAGCTAAAGCTGAAGAGGAAAAAGCAAAAAAGTTAGCTGAGTTTGCTGCTAATCAGGAAAAATTGGTTAATGACATGAAAGCTGGAATGCAATCAACTGCTTCTGGACTTTTTTATAAAATCACGAAAACGACTGCAGGTGTAAATCCAACACCGGGACAAACTGTTGCCGTGCATTACGCTGGAAAATTGATCAACGGTGAAGAGTTTGATAATTCTTTCAAAAGAAATGCGCCAATCGATATTCCAATCGGCGTTGGACAAGTCATCAAAGGTTGGGACGAAGGGATTCTTCTATTGAAAGAAGGTGAAACTGCAACTCTATTGATTCCGCCAGCTTTAGGTTACGGAGAAAGAGGCGCAGGAGGTGTGATTCCACCAAACTCTTGGTTGGTTTTTGATGTAGAATTGGTTAAGATTAACTAATCAAACATTATAGATAAAAAAGGAGCGAAAATTAAATTCGCTCCTTTTTTTTGTTCATTGGATTTAGTTTGCAACTTTTGTACGGCAACACTTGCTTTCAAACTCAGATTTGATTTTATTTTTTAGTTCGGAGTAATCTTCATCACTCAAAGTTCTGATTCTGTCTGCGAAACCAAAAGGTGTTCTTTCCTTCACATCGTATTCGTCAAAAATCCCTTTTACGAATGCTTTTCTTCTTTGTGCTTTTTTAGCGATAACTGCTATTACGGCCAATCCTGCGATTGCCAAAATTCCTTTTTTCATTATTTTAAAATTTTACGTTTTACATTTAGGAAGACGCTAACTGGTTTGGTTTACTTTAAAATATTTTTTTAGGTTAATGACAGATTCTATTAATATAATCGGAATTAGGCTTTCTAATTTTTGTTTTTCAAGCTTTGAATTTATTAAATTTGTTCTGTGAAGGATTACTATTACTTTCTCGGAATTCCTCAAAATGCTTCTGCAGAAGACATCAAAAAAGCCTATCGAAAACTCTCTCTGAAGTATCATCCGGATAAGAATGAGAACGATGACTTTTTCTCGGATCGTTTTAAGGAAATCAAAGAAGCTTATGAAACTTTGATGGATGCGGGAAGAAGAAAGTTGTACGACCGAAATCTTTCCAGCCAGCAGAGAAATGTGAAAAGCATTCTACCACCGAAAATCAAGAATTTTTCTGCGAGTAAAATTCGTGCGAAAGCAGGCGAAGAAATTACCGTTTATTGGAATACTTATGATGCAGATTTGGTGAAGATAATACCTTTCGGATTGGAGAAGCCCAACGGTGAAAGGACCATTAGAATTAAAGAATTTGACTCTCAAGGGAAATTTCAGATTTTGCTCCACGCTACGAATACTGTGCTTCATAAAACCATAGTTCAAGGAATTACGATTACAGAATTGGCGGAAAGTCAATCGGATTCTTTTGAGAAAGAAACGTTGAGCAATTCGACAAATACCTACCAACAAACGCAAAAAAAAGAAACCAAATCACAAAGATTGGTTTCTCTCATTATATTTTTAGCATTGGTTGCTATGATTATTGTATGGCTGTTAGCTGATTTTTAATCTGCCCGGACATTTTTTACAACGTTTTCCTTTTTTAAATTTTTTACAACATTTTTTCTTGTCACAATACATCATTTCGTCATTTCTGAAAGCTGGCGCGAGTGGTGCAATTTTGAATGCTATAACTTGTGGAATCATAGCTGCAAATATAAGTTAATTTAGAATAAATACAAATAGAAAATTAATTTTTTGTTATTTTATCCACAATGCTTTCAGAGAGTTATCGGAGATTATTTTAAATAAGGCGCCATCACTTTTGTCCAAAGCTTATAACCTTCGGGTTTCATATGAAGCATATCATCCAGAAAAATATCGGTGCGGACTTTTCCTTCTGAATCATTCATGATCTCAGTAATATCAATGTATTCTGCGCGCTTTTGAGTTTTAAGATAAGATTCTATCATCTGATTGACTTCCTTTACAATTGGCCAAAATTGCTGACGGCTTGGAGAAAGTTTAATGGAAACATAAGCAACTGGAACTCTCGGATATTTCTGGCGAATCTTCCTGAAAAATGTTTTAAATCTTTCGAAAACTTCTGCTGCAGTTGGATTATCCGTCGCTACGTCATTTTCTCCGCAATAGATAATAATTTGTCTCGGTTTGTAAGGATCCAAAAGGTCATCTGCATAATAATTCAAATCCAGTAATCTTGACCCGCCAAAAGCACGATTGACAATGTTTTTGTTAGGAAAATATTCATTCACATCTTTCCAATACGTGAAAGAAGAACTTCCCACCAAAAGTATTGGTTTTTTAGAAATCGGATTTTCTTTATTAATTTTTTTAAATTCCTGAACTTCTTTCCAAAATGGTTTTTCCTGACCGAAAAACAAGAGAGAGTTGAGAATAAAAGCTAGGAATAGAATTCTTTGGAAAAGGTGTTTGTTCAATTTCATTTTTAAATTTTTTTGAAGTTTCAAGGTACAAAAAAACAGTTGCTTTTGGCAACTGTTCCTTGGGTTTTATAATTTGTTAAGAGTATTAATCAACAATAAATTTAGTGTTCAATTCTCCCGTTTTCAAGATGTAAACACCTTTTGGCAAATTTTTCAAAGTCAATGTATTTCCATTTTGGAAGGGATTCTCAATCGTTTGTACGTTTTGTCCAACCGTATTGTAGATGAATGCTTTTTTGAATTGTTTCAAATCTTTGTCACCAGTCACAGTAATTGTGCTTCCTTTCACAGGATTTGGAGCAATTTGTAGATTTTTAGAGAAAGAAGCATCATCCACAGCCATCACAGTTCCCCAGATTTGCGCAATATATTCTGGATGATCTACAAATGGGTTTCTGTTTTTTTGATAGTTGTAAACCGCATTGTTTCTGTCGATTTCTTTCAGAGAAACAGGATCTTGCTGATGCCATCTCAACAACATGTTTAAGAAAGGTTCTTTGAAAACTTTGGTTTTAGATCCATCATACAT
Organism: Epilithonimonas xixisoli; assembly: GCF_004365655.1. Lineage (GTDB taxonomy): Bacteria > Bacteroidota > Bacteroidia > Flavobacteriales > Weeksellaceae > Epilithonimonas > Epilithonimonas xixisoli. Next base: position 939,065 of record NZ_SOEO01000001.1, read on the forward strand.
GTCGTAAACAAAACTCTGAATTTCGTTTTCATAACGTGTAGCAAAATAGAAATAGATTCTGGCAATATCACCTTTAAACTCATTGATTGGTTCGAAAACAATTCCGCCATAGCCATTTAGTTTACTGTTTCCCAATTTAGAGCCGTTTTTTGAAGTCCAGCTTGCAGTTCCCACTTCACCATAAGGATAGTTACTTCTTTTTCCGTTGACTTGATAATCCGTTGCTAATAGATGATGATAGTCATTATGCATCGGCGTTCTATCATCAAACGTAGATTTAGGAATTGTGTGTTCTCTGTTGTAGCAAGTTCCTTCAGGACCATTTGATGAACCACACTGATCTGTTACGATTGTATAATTGTAAGGATCTGTACCTGTCGGATTTTCGGAATAAATATCCATAACAGAGTTATCATTCTCATAGTATTTATCTCTGTCCGCCGTAGCGAAAACTACCCAGTTGTAGTTTTTGTCTTGATGACCGTTTGTAACAATGTCTCTAAGTTTTGTTTTTAAAGGGAAACCTGTGAGACCAGTTGTTTGGCTGTAATAACCTGTTGGGATTTGGGCATTCATAAAACCCGAAAAACCAACTAAAAGTAAAAGAATAGATTTTTTCATTTCAAGAAAAATTATTTAGGGCGACTAAGGTATAAAATATATTAATAGCAAAAGTAATGAGTTCTTAACAAGGTAGAAGATTCTTTATAATTATATTGATTTTATTCTTGTTAAAATGGTTAATGGAAATTATTTACTTATGAAATAAAAAAAAGACAGAAAATAATTCCTGTCTTTTAGCTATGATAATTTTTATTAATTAATCGATAATAAACTTGGTGTTTAATTCTCCAGTTTTTAGGATATAAACGCCTTTTGGTAAATTATTAAGTTTAATTGTATTTCCGTTTTGGAAAGGATTTTCAATTGTTTGAACATTTTGACCAATCATATTATAGATCATTGCCGTTTTGAATTGTTTCAAATCCTTGTCGCCAGAAACAGAAATTACATTTCCTTTCACAGGATTTGGTGCGATGCTCAAATTTTTAGAAAAGTTAGCATCATCCACAGCAAGTGGAGAAGTTCCCCAAATACTAGTAACCCATTCTGGATGATCGATGAAAGGGTTTCTATTTTTTTGATATAGATATGCAGAATTATTTCGATCGATTTCTTTTTGAGAAACAGGATCTTGCTGATGCCAAAGTAAAAGAATGTTTAGTTCCCAAGTTACAAGACCTTGATTAACATTACTTGTGTTTAGAATGTTACCACTAGAAAAACCAGAAAGTTGACTCTGATAACGTGTTACAAAATACAAAAGGCATCTTGCAATATCTCCCTTGAACTCATTGATAGGCTCAAAAACAGAACCACTGTATGTAGAGCCTGGCGTTGCGTTAGGTCCTACTTTTCCACCATTTTTAGAAGTGTAGCTAGGATTGTTCACTCTACCAAACGGATAGTTGCTTCTCATTCCATTCACTTTACCATCTGTAGGCAGAACGTGATGGATGTCACTTCTCATTGGTAGTCTTTGATTGAATAAACTTTGAGGAACAGTATGTTCTTTATTATAACAGTCGCCCTCAACAGAGTAGTTTCCACATTTTTTTTGACCAAAATTATAATTGTAAGGATCTGCGCCAGATGGATTCTCAGAGTAAATATCAAGAACGGTGTTATCCTTTTCATAATATTTATCAGCATCACTGGAAGGATATTGGCTATCTAAATCATCATAAGAATGCTGGCTGTAACCCGCTGTGATGATTTGGGATAATTTTGTTTTCAACGGATATCCAGTAAGTCCGGATGTGCCGTCGTAATAACCTGTAGGAATCTGGGCATTCGCAAAGCCGAAGAATCCAGTCATTAAAATAAGGATAGATTTTTTCATTTGAAATAATTAGGGCGCTAAAGGTATAAAATTAATTAAACCAATGGTGTTATTAATTATTAACATAGGAGTTGTTAAGAAATAAAATTCGATATGTTTTATTTGCTTAAAATGTAATAGATAGTTAAGGTGAGTAATAAAATAAAAAAAGACAGAAAATAATTCCTGTCTTTTTTAAATTATAAATTTTACCTATTAGTCAATAATTAATTTGGTGTTTAATTCTCCCGCTTTCAAGATATAAACTCCTTTTGGTAAATTTTTCAGTATAATTTTCTGATTATTTTTTACATTGCTTATAGTTTGAACCAATTGACCAGTCAAATTATAAATTTTAACCTCTGCATCATTGCTAATCCCATTGATGAAAAGTTCATTGTTTCTTACAGGATTTGGATATACTGATATTATTTTGTTTGTAACTTCACCAGTAGCTAAAATTGTGTTTGGCCAAGTATTCTGAGCTTTCGGTCCGCCCCAGATTACGGTAGCAAGATATGGATTATCTATAAACGGGTTTCTATTTTTCTGTACGCCAAAGAAATGGTTGTTTCTTTGGATTTCAAATGCTGATACGGGATCTTCTGCATTCCATTTTAACAAAATATCAGCCATATCTGCTGAATAAGTAAATGGGCCTTTAGTAACATTTTTCGGTAAACATTGTGTAGGATACCTTACATAAGTGTACATTATGATTCTTGCAATATCACCTTTCCATTCGTCCCCAGGAAACCAACCTCCGTTGGTTGCATAAGCTGTCGCTCCTGATCCATCGGCAAAAAATAAATTTCCTCTGTTGCTATTTAATTGTATATCAGAAGGTCTTAAATGATGTCCATCTGAGCCAGCGCCAGATTGTCCCAATGCAGGAGTTCCTAAAGATTGTGCGAAAACGTGTTCTCTGTTCCAGCCACTTTCTGGGTTGGCCGCGCGACTTCTTTGGTGAATTCCTGAAGTCTGTGAACCATAAACTAACAAAATGTTATTCGGAACAGCAGGATCTTTGTCGCTAATTTTTAACTCATCTCGTAATTGAGAGTAACTGATTTTCACAGTATGGGTATTTGTAATCAACGTAGTAAGTTGTGTTTTTAGAGCATTACCTGTTTTTGTAAAATCAATTCCGTTGTAATACGACGGTGCGGTTTGTGCAAATATTACGATTGAAGTAATGATTGCTAAAAATGATAGTTTTATTTTCATATTAAAATTGTTTTTAGATGTTTATTGTTGCTAAAAAGGTCTCGTTGTGATAAATGCTTGCATTCTTATATTTATAGATATTAATGGATTCCGGAAATTCTAAAAATAATTCCTCTTTATCGTAATAAAGCTTTACATTATCTAATAAATATTCTTCATCAAAATAAACTTTCACAACTACAGGTTCAAAATTATTATTTAAAAAGAATGTATCTGTATCTTCTAATTGTAAATCTTTTTTTAAAATTCTAAGTACTTTAACTAAAAGCCCAGGATGGTTATTTCCCGCTCCAACAAATATTCTGTTTTCATTTTGATCTATTGAAATTACATACAATGGCAATTGATGTCCGCCACTTGATGTTTTTCTTCGTTGACCTAATTTAAAATTTTCAATTCCTTGGTGTCCACCAATCAATATACCATCAAATAGATCGTATGTTTTGGGAGTTGAATACCAAATTAATTCTTCTTTTTTGGTCAAAAAATTAAGAACATCTTCATTATACAATGATGATGAGGCAAGTATTTCTACAATTTGTCCTTTGTCTTTCATTTCTTAAAGCCCTTTATCAGTTATTCTATAATAATGAGAAACGGGCGACTAAGTTAATAAAAAAACGAATACGCAAATTTTTATTTTTCAGTCAGATAGCGTTTGTTGATTTTTGAAAACAAGAAAGAAATCGTAACTCCAAAGAACATTGCCACAGCGGAAACAATGAAATAATTGAAGAGTTCTATCTTCACAGGGAAAGCCAGATTCTCGCTTGCTCGGAAAAACCCGGTTTTTATCTGAACAAAAGAAATAGCAGATCCAATTATCAACCCGCAAAGCACTCCAAAGAAAACAATCAACAATCCTGTGAAGAAATAAGTCAGCCTCAAATCTCTTTTGCTAAAACCTAAAGCAATCAAAGATTTAGCTTGATCCTTTTTATCCAGTTGGAGAATCGTGATTGCGCCAGCCAAATTGAAAGTTGTAATGAAAATCACCAAACCAAAAATCAGATAGATCATCAACTTTTCAGTATTGATCATTTTCCAAAAAGCCGCATTTTCCTCAGATTTTGTGTTGACGATGATTTTATTTCCAAATTCTTGCGTCAGTTTTGATTTGATAAGATTAGAATTTGCTGGATTTTTCAGTTTGATAACAATTTGATAGCAAGCTGATTTCGGCAATCCCAAAAGTTCCTGAGCCAATTCCAAAGGTGAAACGATATAATTATCCAACTGGTCATTTCCGGGAAAAATCCCGCTCACATAGATGTCTTTTTTGTTGAAAATATCATTTTCCTGTTGGATGATTCCTTTTCCTGGTTTCGGCATCAAGATCGTTGCAAAATCCTGAGTAGAGTTCACAGGAAGTGATAGTCGGTTGTCCAAACCATTTTCCATAATGACTTCATTATTGTATTTGAAGTCCGGATATTTCCCGTAGAAAACACTTTCATTGATAGGATTCACTTGTATGTAGGCCGAATCTACGCCTCGCAAATAGGCAATTTCACCATTATCTTTGTAGCCGAGATAGACCTTTTCCTCAATCACTTTTGAAAAATGAGAGATCTCAGAATTATTCTTTAGAGATTGACTTATTTTATCAATTTCAGGAAGTACTTTTCCTGTTTTGCTTTTTATCGTAAGATCCGCGTGAAGATTGGCGATCATATCCTTATTAAGTTCCTCCAAACCAGAAAAAACCGAAATAATAATGAACATAGCCGCCACCGCTGCAACCATAGCAAACGCCGCAAGCCACGTGATAAACGTCACTGCCGTACTTCCTTTTTTGGAAATCAGGTATCGGGATGCTATGTAAAAAGCATTTTTCAAACTCGCGAAAAATTAAAGAATTGGATTGTCGCCTTCGCCTTTCAGCTCTCTTTCGATGCGTTCTACATCGTCCAGACTTGTGTCAATATAAAAAGCCAACTGCGGAATGATTCGCACTTGTTTACCCATCTTTTGTCCGATGTAATTGCGGTAAAAAGAATTGTTGGTATTGATTTCCTTCAAAATTGGTTGGCGCAAATCCGCAGGGAAGATGCTAAGATATATTTTTGCGATGCTAAGATCCGCTGTCACTTTCACATCAGAAACCGAAACCAAAAAGCTCTGTTTGCTTTCTGATGCCTGTTTGCGGAAGATTTCCGCCATATCTTCCTGAATGATCTGTGCTACTTTTCGTTGTCTGTTACTTTCCATAAATGTTGCAAATTTAGTGTTTTTGTTTTGATTTTTGGGAAGCAATTTCGGCTGAGAATGAAGCTTTTGATATTATTAGTTCTTAGGGCAGCTTTATCCGCCTTCCGTTCCCAATCTTTTTGCCTTGGCTTTTCCAGCCACAAAAAAGGATTTCCACTCAAGTCGGGCTGCAGCTTCGCAAAGTTCAAACATTTCAATTTCAATCAAATATTTGTCAATAGTTGAACTTCTCTTATCAATTTCAAAGAGACGAAGTCTCGAAATATTGGTAGAAAATTAATAAAGACCAAGACTCAAAGGTGCGAAGCTCCGACATATTTTTTAAGAATATAATTCTCGAATTAGCCATTTAAATTAATATTTATTGTAAAAAATATTATTCCATCAACCAAATCAAACTCGCCTTCAATTCACGTTTCCAATAGCTTTCTGTATGTGTTCCGTCTTCATCTATTTTCACAAAGATATTCTTTTCCGGAACCGATTTCTTTAATAATAATTTTTCCACGTTTTCAATTTCCGGAGCCATAGTTTCATCCTCATTTTTTCCTGCTACAAAATAGAATTTAGAATTCTTGAGATTATTTTTTCTAATGTTCAAATATTTTTTCAAATCCGCCGAAACAAACCAAAAAGCCGGACTGAAAATTCCCGCTTTTCCAAAAACAGACGGATATTTTGCCGAAGCATAAAGCGAAATCAATCCGCCCATCGAACTTCCCATAATCAAAGTTTTTGAAGCTTGCTTTTCGGTTCTGTAAGTTTTATCGATGTAAGGTTTCAGCGTTTTTGCAAGAAATTCTACGTACAAATCGCCTTCGCCAATAGTTTTATATTTCTCATTATTCCAAGGTGAATATTCTGCCAATCGTTTTTCTCCGCCATTATCAATTCCGATGACGATTGCGGATTTTCCGGTTTCTTTATAGAGTTCGTTCAGGGTTTCGTCAACGCTCCATTCTCCGGAAAAACTTGTGAACTCATCGAAGAGATTTTGTCCATCGTGCATATAGATCACGGGATATTTTTTCTTCGAAGTTTCATAATCGGGTGGGAGATATATCCAGATTTTTCGAGTCGTTTTAAGTTGTGGAATATTGAAGTTCTCATTCAATATTTTCACATTTGAAGTTGCTGTATGAATTTTTTCTTTCGGTGAACTCCAGTTTTTTACTTCCAGATTTAGGGTTTGAATTTTCTCGGGATTTTCCAAAATTCGGTTTGGGATTCCGTTTCCGTTTTCATCGGTTTCGGAAAAATCCCAACTTCCTTTCGTGATTTTATATTCGATTTTTTGAGTTTGATTTGGAATTGTCAAACTATAAAAACCATTATTGTCTTTCTTAAATTCAAATTGAGAATCATCCGCTTTCCATCCATTAAGATTGGAAGCCAAATATAATTTCGCATTTTCCTCCGTGTTTTGAGGAAGTTTAGTTATCCGAAATGTGATTTGTGATTGCACTGCGATAAAGAACAATGTAAAGATTAAAGCCAGATTTTTCATAAAAGTAAAAGTAATAATTTGTCTCACATCTTTGGATTTATATTTTATGAAAAATTTAAGCCTTAATTTTAATTTTAATCTTTTTAGGTTTTGTAAATTTGGAACGCTTTAATTGATGTTTATTCGATCAACCAAAGCCTAATATCTAATATCTATTTTTAAAATGACAACAAAATACGAACAAATCCCAAGTTCACTTTTCGTAAAAAACAGAAAGAAATTTGCCGAAAAACTATTACCAAAATCTTTGGCAGTTTTCAATTCCAATGATATTTATCCCATCAGCGCCGATTCCACGATGCCTTTTCAGCAACACCGCGATATTTTTTATCTGAGTGGTGTAGATCAGGAAGAAAGTATTTTGGTGATTTTCCCAGACGCTTATTTGGAGGAGAATCGTGAGATTTTGTTCTTGAGAGAAACCAACGAACACATTGCAGTTTGGGAAGGCGAAAAATTAGATAAAAATCAAGCGTTTGAAACTTCGGGAATCAAAACTGTTTATTGGCTAAGCGACTTCGATAAAGTCTTTAAGTCATTGATGTACGAAGCTGAAAATGTTTATCTTAATAAAAACGAACATTATAGAAATGCTGTAGAAACTGAGCTCCGAGAAGACCGTTTTATCAAAAAAATCAAAGCGGATTTCCCGATGCACAATTATAAAAGAAGCAATCCAATCTTACAACGTTTGAGAAGCATCAAAGAACCCGAAGAATTGGCTTTGATTCAAAATGCTTGTAACATCACAGAAAAGGGAATTCGAAGATTGCTAAGTTTCATCAAACCAAATGTTTGGGAATACGAAATTGAAGCGGAATTGATCCACGAATTTGTGAGAAACAGAAGCAAAGGTTTTGCCTACACGCCAATCATCGCAAGTGGAAATAATGCGAATGTTTTGCATTACATCGCAAATAATATGCAATGCAAAGATGGCGACGTGATTCTTTTGGATGTTGGTGCAGAATATGCGAATTATTCCTCAGATTTAACGCGTACAATTCCGGTAAACGGAAGATATTCTGAAAGACAAAAGAAAGTTTACAACGCTGTTTTGAAATGCAAAGAGGAAGCGGAAGATCGTTTGGTTGCTGGTAATAACTGGTACAGATTCCACAAAGAAATGGGAGAGGTTTACACTTCGGAATTGCTTCAATTAGGTTTGATAGACAAAGCGGATGTTCAGAATGAAGACCCAAAATGGCCGGCTTACAAGAAGTTTATGATGCACGGAACATCTCATCATATGGGATTGGACACGCACGATTACGGAATTTTGACCGATGATTTTGTGGAAAATATGGTCTTTACAAACGAGCCTGGATTCTATATTCCTGTCGAAGGTTTTGGCGTAAGAATCGAGGATGATTATGTGATCCAAGAAACTGGAAAACCATTTAATATGATGGCCAACATTCCAATTACAGTAGAAGAAATTGAAGATTTGATGAATTAAAAAATTGAATTAAAATATATGAATCCGCAGTTTTTATAATTGCGGATTTTTTATGATAAGTATGTGTGTAAAAAAGCCCGCTTATGTTTTATATAAGAGGGCTCATTGTTTAACAAATTTTTAATTCATTCGTGTTGTGGATATGATAACGCAAATTGGATGCCAAGATTATTTTTTGAAAAAATCCATCAGATCCAGATAATTCTTTTGGTTCACACCGTGTCCACTCATATATTCTCGGAAAGAGAAATAAGCGCTCAAATCATAAAGCAAATCCGCTCCTTTTTTTCCCCATTCGAAAGGAATAATCGCGTCGTCTGTTCCGTGCGAAACGAAGAAACGCAATTTTTCAATTTTCTTTTTGTCCTTTACCAAGTTCTTCAACATTTTTTCCTCTGGGAAAGCGCTTAAACAAGCGATTTTTGAGAACAAATCTGGATACTGTAAAGCCAAAGAATAAACAATAATTCCACCTTGGCTGAAACCACAAAGATGAGTCGGGTTGTTGGTCAATCCATATCTGTTGGTTACTTTTAGGATGTTTTCCATTACTAATTTTACGGCTTCGTTTCCTTCATTTTCTTCAAGGAAATTTTCTGGACTGTTGAAGTCAATTTCAAACCAGGCAAATCCGCCATAACTTGAATCATTTGGAGCGCGGAAACTCACGACCAACCAATCTTCTGGCAAAGTCGGAACGAAGTTGAACAAATCCTCTTCATTACTTCCGTAGCCGTGTAGCATAAACAGAATTGGCGTTTTTGAGGTGATATTTTGAGGTTCTCTTACGAGGTATTTTAAATCCATTTTTTATTAAAAATTAATTGACAGAAACAATGAAATAATTCTTCTTTCCTTTTTGAATTAATAAGAATTTCCCATCAATTAAATCATTTTCCGAAACTGAATAATCTTCTCCAACCTTAGTTTTATTAATAGAAATTGAGTTTCCAGCTAATTCTCTTTTAGCTTCGCCTTTAGATTTTAGGAAACCTGTTTTTTCAGAAATCAAATCAATAATGTTAGCTCCAATCGTTTCTGATTTTGACAATTCTTTTTGAGGAACACCGTCAAAAACCTGAAGGAATAATTCTTCATCCAAACTAACCAAATCTTCTGCAGTTGACTGTCCAAAAAGGATTTGAGAAGCTTTCAATGCTTTTTCAAATTCTTCTTTCCCGTGAACCCAAATCGTTACTTCTTCTGCCAATTTCTTTTGAAGTTTCCATTCGTGCGTTGCTAATTTATGTTCTTCGATTAAAGCTTCTATTTCCTCTTTTGGAAGGAAAGTATAGAATTTGATAAATCTTTCTGCGTCAGCATCAGTTGCGTTTCGCCAAAATTGGTAGAATTTGTAAGGCGACGTTTTCTTGGCATCCAACCAATAATTCTCTCCACTTTCTGACTTTCCGAATTTCGATCCGTCTGCTTTTGTAATCAAAGGAACAGTCAATGCGTAAGCTTCGCCTTGTGCTTTTCTACGGATCAGTTCTGTTCCGGTCGTGATATTTCCCCATTGGTCAGAACCTCCCATTTGAAGTTTCACGCCTTCGTTTTGGTAAAGGTGAAGGTAATCGTAACCTTGTAAAAGCTGGTAAGTAAACTCCGTAAAACTCATCCCGTCCACGCCAGAATCTCCGGAGAAACGCTTCTTTACGGAATCTTTTGCCATCATATAATTCACAGTGATGTGCTTTCCAATATTTTTAGCAAAATCAAGGAAAGTGAAATTCTTCATCCAATCGTAATTGTTGACAAGAATCGCCTTGTTGTCGCCATCGCCATCAAATTCTAGGAATCTTGATAATTGGTTTTTCAGACAATCCACGTAATAGAGTAGCGTCTCCTCACTCAAAAGATTACGTTCTGCAGATTTGCCGGAAGGATCACCAATCATTCCTGTCGCACCTCCAACCAAGGCAATCGGCTGATGACCGTGTTGCTGGAAGTGGGCTAAGATTTTGATTTGGATAAGGCTTCCGATATGCAAAGAATCCGCAGTTGGGTCAAACCCAATGTAAGCTTTTGTCATTTCTTTATCCAGTTGATCTTCCGTTCCCGGCGTCATATCAGAAAAAAGTCCGCGCCATTTTAGCTCTTCGATAAATGCATTCATTGTCTTAAAAAATTTCGTGCAAAGATAAGGATTTGAAGTGGTAGTTCATTTCCGGATTTGAAATTATTATTTTTAGAATTACTATTGCTTTGAACTTTTAAGTCAATGAAATGATTTTTATAAAAACTTTTCTAATTTTAAGTTATTTTTGTGGTGTTCTTGAATTTTTGAATCGTATTAATATAAATATTCAGCTTAATTTTTTACTGTAGGAATTCAAGGTTTACATTAATTAAAATAAATCCAGCAATGAAAATCACAGAAGAGAACCAAGAAAAACTCAGCGTTTTAGAAAAAATTGCCAATGGAATCATCTGGTGGGTAGGTTCTATTCAGTCGTTGGTTTTCCATACAATTTTCTTTATCATATCTTTTGCTTTGCCGATTTTCAATATCGTTGAGTTCGAACATATGTTATTGGTTCTCACGACTGTTGTTTCGTTAGAAGCGATTTATTTGGCGATTTTCATCCAAATGTCTGTCAATAAAAGTACAGAACATATCGAGGATTTGAAGGAAGATGTAAATGAAATCCAAGAAGATATTGATGAAATCCAGGAAGACATCGAAGAAATCCAGGAAGATGTAGAGGAAATTCAAGAAGATATTGACGAAATTCAGGAAGATGTTGAAGAAATCAACGAGGACGATGACGACGAAGACCACAGCGAACGTGCCAGAACGGTAATGTTGAAAAGTAAAGTTTCCAATAATAAAAACGACATCAAGAACTTAAAAGATAAAATCAAAGAACTTGAAGGTTTGATTGAAAGTTTGAAAAAAGAAGAGTAGTGTGTCAGTTTGAGGCTCTCGAAGACCAATAAAAACTACAATTCCAATTTCAGAATCTTCTCCATCTGTTTCTGATTCACACTTTCCGGAATATTCCTAAAAACAAAATTCCGAAGTCCAGTCAAGTTTTCCCATTGCGCAACTTTCCCAAGCGTCCAACTCATTTTCACAATGTGATTGACTTTTGATTTTCTGATTTTTTCGAATTGATAAAAAACTTTATTCCAATCTTTTTCAGTTTCTAAAAGTTTTCCGATGATGTAAGCATCTTCCACCGCTTGGCAACCGCCTTGTCCCATATTTGGGGTTGTGGCGTGTGCAGAATCTCCAATCAAACAAAGGTTTTCAGCTGTCCAATTTTCTATTGGTTTTAGGTCGATGATGTCATTCAGAATGATATTTTCTTTCGAAGTTTTACCAATCATTTCCAAAATATCAGGATGAAATTCTTTAAATGTTTCTAATAAATCAATGTCCTTAGAATAGAATTTCTCGTTCACCAACGCGTACCAATACAAAGTATTTTCCTTAATCTTCACAAAGCCGAAACGTTTTCCTTTTCCCCACATTTCGTAAGCATTGTGGCTGTATTTTTCTGGGATTTCTTTAGTTAGAATGCCTCGCCAACATTTTTGTTTGGCTTCTCGTATTTCGCCAGATTTTAGGATTTGGTTTCGAATCAAAGATTTCACTCCGTCAGCTCCGAAGATGATTTCGCTTTCGATTTCAGTTTTGTCTTCAAAAGTCAAATGGTAATTTTCTTTTTTCTCAATTGTCGAAAGACGTTTATTTAGAATGATGTTTTCTGAAATATTCTCGCTCAAGACTTTTTGAAGTTCTGCTCTGTGAATCGCAATATTGCAAACATTGTATTTGCTCTCAAGTTTCAGAACGTCGGTTTTTGAAATCGTTTTAAGATTTTCATCAGTGATAATTAAAGCTTGCATTTTGGTTCCTGCATTCTCGATTTTCTCTTTCAATCCGAGTTTGTCGAAGATCTGCATTGCATTTCCAGCCATTGCAATTCCAGCTCCGACGGGTTTTATTTCCGGCGCACTTTCATAGATTTTGAAATCGATGTGGTGTTGCTTCAGAACATTTCCCAAAGTCAAACCGCCAATTCCGCCACCGATAATTGAGATGCTCATATTATTTCATATTTTTCAATTCGTTCAGCAATTGATTTTGTTTATTAATAAACTGATTCAGACTATCAGTATTCAGAGGATGAGCTTTCTGATATTTTTCAATTTCAGGAATTGTTCTTCTGATTTTTAAAGCCTGATAAAAACTAAAAATTCTATTGTTATTAAGTCTGACTTGTTTTTTAAGTTCCTCGAGTTTATTTTTATTTACACTAAACTTGTCTGAACTATTTTCTACAAGTCCGAGAATTTCTTTTCTCATAATAGAATCTTGAATTGATTTTGCACTATTCTTTGCTAATAAGTAGTAATCATCTGAATTACTGACAATATCACTATTAATATTCTTTAATATTTTACCATCATTTTGTATTGAATTAATTTTTTCATCAAGTTTTTGAAGTTCAGCATCATTCTTTAGTAATTCCGAATAGATTCCATTTAAAATATCCTGGCTTTTGCTCATCCTTTTTATTGAAAAATTGGATTCTGTATTTTCTGCAGCCTTTTCAACAATTTCATTCTTATCAGAATTATTTTCTTTACAAGAATAAACGGACAAAATAAGAGAAAGGAATAAGAAAGTTTTTTTCATAGTTAATATCGCTTTTAACAAAGTTAATTATTAAAACAAAAAAAGCAAGACCAAAAAGTCTTGCTTCAATTATATTAAAATTATCAAAAATTGGTTTTGCCCCAACCCTAAAGGGAACCCAATTTTACTAATTTTTATTTTCCAAGGTAAGATTTCAATATCTTACTTCTTGTATTGTGTTTCAATCTTTTGATTGCTTTTTCTTTGATCTGACGAACTCTCTCTCTCGTAAGGTCAAAAGTTTCACCGATTTCTTCAAGAGTCATTGGATGTTTTCCGTTCAATCCGAAATACAATCTTACCAAATCCGCCTCTCTTGGCGTCAAAGTTTGAAGCGCTCTTTCGATTTCGATTTGTAGAGATTCCAACATCAAATCTTTATCTGGACTTGGAGATTCACCCGAACGCAAAACGTCATAAAGGTTAGAATCTTCACCTTCCACAAGTGGCGCATCCATCGATAGGTGACGACCACTGTTTTTCATAGATTCCTTGATGTCTTCCTCGCTCATATCCAGAACTTCTGCCAATTCTTCCGGAGAAGGTGGTCTTTCGTTCTCTTGCTCCAAGTGAGCATAAGCTTTGTTGATCTTGTTGATAGAACCAATCTTATTCAATGGCAATCTTACAATTCTCGACTGCTCTGCCAAAGCCTGCAAAATCGATTGACGAATCCACCAAACAGCGTAGGAGATAAATTTGAAACCTCTCGTCTCATCATATCTTTTCGCCGCTTTCATTAGACCAAGATTTCCTTCGTTGATTAGATCGGGAAGAGAAAGTCCTTGATTTTGATACTGTTTAGAAACCGAAACCACGAAACGTAAGTTGGCTTTGATCAATTTCTCCAACGCAGCTCTGTCGCCAGCGCGGATTCTCTGAGCCAAATCTACCTCCTCGTCAGCGGTAATCAATTCAACTTTTCCAATCTCTTGCAGATACTTGTCTAGTGATGCGGTTTCCCTGTTGGTAACCTGTTTTGTAATTTTTAATTGTCTCATTATAAAAACCTCATTCTGTTAGGTTGCATTATATTATACGATCACAACATCAAAAAGGTTACAAATATTTTATTAATGAAACAATTTTATGAGAATATTATGAAATGTTTATTTGCAAGTAGCATATTCTTTTGCGATTTGAATCAAATCATTCACATCCTTGATGTTAAAGTTTTTCTTTTTGATGTCATCTGCCAATTCTTTACAAGTCTTCAGATAATCTATCAGTCTGTTTGCTTCTGTATCATCAGAACTTCTGTCTAGCATCAGACCTTTATCTTCTTTATCAATTTTCACAACGAATTTTTCTTTTTCTACAGGATCTTGAAGAATTTGGATGCCTTTGTCTTCATAAATTAAAGTGTAGAAATACGCATTGTTAAAACTAAGATCGTTGATGTTTGTAAGCTTTTTCATCGCCTCACCTTTCACTCCCAAACCGATATAACACGTTTCTCCATTTTCTGTCTCGATACAGAATTTGGCACCAGAAGAAGCATTGATGGTTTTGGTTCTTGGTTGTTTTTTCTCATTGTTATATTTTACCATCAATCTTTGACCGAATTTGTCTGCGTAATCTGTGGGCAACACATCGCCAGTTCTATCAATGTCAAGTTTTTGAAAATAGATCGTCAAACTTCCTGTCATTTTCTTCCCATCTTTGTCTATCACGTAGCCATCGGTATTGTAGATGTTTGCAGATCTAACTTTTGCGTCTGCAATTTTAGCGTCTAAGATTTGACCTCTTAAAGTTTTTGCTTGATGTCCCAGCATATAACCTTCTGCCATCAGGACGGCTAGAAACTCTTCACCAAAAGCTGGATCTCCTCTTAAATATGATTTTGCGGCATTGTAATAGAAAGTTTTGTCATCATAAGTTTCAACCTTATATTTTTTAAAGCCTTCTTTTTCATTTTTGACAGTGGCAATTCTGTTTTTGTCCAAATCGAAAACCTGTATGCAATTATTAGTATCAAAGGCGCTGCATTGTCCAAATTCTATTCTTCCAATAACTTTTCTAACGCTCATGTTTTGGGTTCCAATAATATCTTGTCCTGAGATTGCCGGTGCAACACTCATTTTGATAGAATTAATTTTAGTTGCTCTTTCTTGGGCTCTTTGTATTTCCTGAGCTGCAACATTGTTAACTTCTGCGCTGGTATTATTGAAAAGTTTGTCTAATGCCGTTTTATCTACACCATTTTTTGTGAAAACACCATATTTTACTGTAAGATTATGTGTAATGATATTCTGCACACTGAAAGAAGCTTTTAAAACCTCATGTTGGATTGTGGCTTTTTGAGTTCCATCTCCCGAAATCACCTCCAAATATTGTAATGGTTGCGCACTGGAAACCTGCGCAAGTCCTTTAAAGTCTACTGTGAAAAGTTTTTCTCCTGCTAAATTGAAATACTCGTAATGATCACGGTAAGGATTTTTTATGGTAGCAGCAGGCGTTCCATCAATTAAGATTTGATCTTTCTTGATTTTGACATCTTGAGAAAAAACTTTAATAGAACAAATAAAAATCAAAATAAATGTAAAGCTTCTAAGTTTCATAGGTTTGTTTTTTTCAAATATACATGAATTATACAATGGATTTAATTGGAAATCAATTATTCTTAACAAAAATTAAGTATTCAAAATTCTTTGTATCAATTCTAATTGTTATTTTTGCGGAATGTTTAAAAATCTGATCAGAGTTTTCATAGGCTTATCACTTTTCTCCTGCGGCAAAGAACCGGTTCCAAAACCGAAAGGAGATCTGCGTTTGGAATATCCAACTCCGAAATATCTGAATTTTTCTGCACCGTGCGATTACTCATTTGACTATTCAGATTTTGCAAAAGTCAAAGATGCAAAACAGTCTTGCTGGTACAATTTGTCTTATCCTGGGATGAAGGCAAACGTTTTCATTACTTATTTCCCCATCAAAAATGATTTTGATCTTCACGTGAAAGAAGTGGAGAAGATGGTTTACGAGCACACAATCAAGGCAAGTTCTATCGACACGAAATCTTTCGCGTATCCAGAGAAAAATGTTTACGGAAATTTCTACGAATTGAAGGGGCAATCGGCTTCAAACATTCAGTTTTTTGTGACAGATAGTACGAGACATTTTGTAACCGGAAATTTATATTTCAATTCCCGTCCGCGTCCGGATTCTTTGGCGCCGGCTGTGGATTACATCAAAAAAGACCTTTTGCATTTGATCGATTCTTTTGAATGGAATAAGAATGACAATCAAAGCAAGAAATAATAAAAAATATAATCAATATAAAAAACTTCGGACATCCATCTTTGGACTTCCGACATAAAAAACTTAAATTATGAAATTACTAGCAGTAGGAACTGTAGCATTTGATGCCATCGAAACACCTTTTGGAAAAACAGATAAAATTCTTGGTGGTGCAGCCACTTACATCGGACTTGCGGCTTCGGCTTTGGATACAGACGTAAGTTTGGTTTCCGTGATCGGAGGCGATTTTCCTCAAGAATATCTGGATATGATGACTTCAAAAAACATCAATGTAGATGGGGTAGAAATGGTGAAAGAAGGGAAAACTTTCTTCTGGAGTGGAAAATACCACAACGATCTAAACTCCAGAGATACTTTGGTGACAGAACTTAATGTTTTAGCAGATTTTGACCCGAAAGTTCCTGAGCATTCTTCTGAAGCAGAGGTTCTTTTGTTAGGAAATCTAGATCCTGTAGTTCAATTGTCAGTTTTGGAAAGAATGAAAACGCAGCCAAAATTGGTGATTCTTGATACCATGAATTTCTGGATGGACATCGCTTGGGACAACTTGATGAAAGTGATTGCTAAAACAGACGTTATCACCATCAATGACGAAGAAGCAAGACAACTTTCCGGAGAATATTCTTTGGTGAAAGCGGCTAAGAAGATCCACACTTTGGGTCCAAAATATGTGATCATCAAAAAAGGAGAACACGGCGCATTGCTTTTCCACGACGGAAAAATCTTCGCGATTCCTGCTTTGCCTTTGGAAGAAGTTTTTGATCCAACCGGAGCTGGAGACACTTTCGCTGGAGGTTTTGCATCTTACTTGACGAAAAAAGGAGATTTCAGTTTTGAAAGTATGAAAACGGCAATCATCGTTGGAAGTGCAATGGCATCTTTCACGGTGGAGAAATTCGGGACAGAAAGAATCGAAAACGTGACAAAAGCAGAATTGAGCGAGAGAATCAACCAATTCAAAGAGCTTACGACTTTCGAATCTGTGATTTAAATTTAACTTAATTCCAATTTATAACTCCAAAGAAGAGTTGTAATTATTCATATTAAAAATGAAAAAAAATATTTTTCCGATTGTTTTGGCTTTTGCCTCACAAATGGCTTTTTCGCAATATCTAATCGTAGGGAAGGACAGCATCTCTGTCAAAGATTACATCAGAGACAATAAATACGGTCTGGAAACCAATGGTCCGGACAAGTCTGTGAATTCTACAGTGGAGTTTCTACTTTTGCAACAATTAGCAAAGGAGAAAAAAGCGGATACACTTAATTTTTTCGTCAATTCTATCAATCAGAAAATGTCTGAGTTGAGAGAAGAAAAGTTCTACCCAAAGCCTGTTTCAGAGCCTTTGCTTCAGGATTTTGTAAACTCCAATCAAAAGGAAATACAGATTTCACTTTTCATAAAAGAGAAAAAAGCTGACGATAAAACCGATTATAAAAAACTTTATAATGACGTAAAATCCGGGAAAATGACAATGGACGATTTTCTGGCAAAAAACTCTACACCAGATGCTTCCAAACCATTCTATATAAAACCGGGAATGTTGGATTACAAGCTTTATCAGGAGATTAAAAATGTGCCTGCTAATTCTTACACCACTTTCATAGATAGACCAAACATTGTTGGTTTTGCAAAAGTTTTGAATACCAGACCAAGTTTGGGTTACATTATTTTCGGTGTTTTATCGATTCCGAATGATGCCAATTACGAAGCTACAAAAGCCAAAATCTATAAAGAATTGGAATCTGGGAAGAAATTTCAGGCAGTTGTGAAGGAGTTTGGATCTACGGAAGAAGAGAAAAATTCTGGTGGCGCTGTGATGGGATCTCCAATTTTGCCGGATGAAGTTTATGAAGCTTTCAAAGGTCAGAAAAAAGATTTCTACACGAAGCAGCCGATTCTTTTCAATGATAAATATTTTATTTTTAATATTTATAACATGGAACCTTACACGCTGAATGACGCCAACCGCAAGTTCTTCCAAAAAGAAATGCTGTCCACCAGTTATGGCGAAGAAGTGACTTCCAGATTGGTAGAATGGTTGAAAACTCAGAATAAATATACAGAAACAGCTGATTTTGCAGAGTTGAAAAAGTCTTATCAAAGTTATCTGAATCCAAAGAATCCAAAAGCCATGCTTTTCACTTACGGGAAAAACAGTGTAACGTACGAAGATCTTAAAAAAGCGATAGACGGACAATACAAAAATCTGGAACAAATGCCAACCAATCAATGGTCTGAGCTTTTGAATCATCAGTCTCAGCAATATATTGTGGGAGTTTATGCCAAGAATTTTGAGAATCTTCCGGATGTGAAACCTGAGGTGGATGAACTTAGAAAAAATCTACTTTCTGAATATATATTCTCAGAATATCTGAAAGGCGAAGTTAAAAACAATCCTCAACTTTTTACAGAATATTACAACGAGAACAAAGCCAAATTTGTTTGGGAAAAGCGCGCTGAAACAAGAGCCGCAGTAATCTCTGATCCAAAATTGCTAAAGGAAATCGAAAAGGAAATCAAAGATCCTAAAAAATGGGAAGCGCTGAAAACCAAATTCAAAAACCAGGTGAATGATAAGAACAAGGTTTTGGTTCATTTTGAGGAAGGAAAAATCCAGGAATCTTCTGATATATTCAAAAAGAACAACGTACCTTTCAAAAAGGGGACATTCACAACCAAGATTTCTGACCGCGATGTGGTCGTTGCAATAGATGCACTTTTGCCGGAACAGCAGATGACACAAGAGGAATCTCAGGAAGATATGACAGATGGCGTGACAGAAAAAGTGTTGCAAAAAACAATCGCAGAACAACGCGCGAAAACAAAAATAGAAATTCAGCCCGCTTTTATGGCAGAACTGAATAAAAATTTTAAGAAATAATTATAACTAATAATAAAGCGGAATAGGCGGATAATCCTAATTTTGCAGCTTAATAAATAAAAATAATGTCGAAATACACAAAATGTCTTTTTCTCTTGTCCTTATTCGTTTTCCTTTTCACAGGGAAACTATCAGCTCAATTGCAAAAAGGACAGCTTATAGATGGAATTGCAGCGGTAATTGGTGATGAAATCGTGCTGGAGTCTGACATCAAGGATCAGGAAAACTACGCGAAGCAGCAAGGTGCCAATGTAGGAGATAAATGCGATTTTATGGAGAGTATTCTTAATAATAAATTGCTAATCTACGAAGCCAAAAAAGATACATTGATTGAGAACAGAAGTGCAGCCATCAAAGAAATGGCAGGGAATAAATATACCCAGATTCTAGGACAGTTCCCAGATGAGAAAGCAATGCTTGCGGCTTATAAATTCAGAACATCGTACGAGATGAAAACGGCGATAGAGAAGATAGATGCTGACAACTATTACGGACAGGCAAAGTACGGAAGAATCACAGAGAAAGCGGATGTAACGCCAAATGAGGTGACGGATTTTTACAACCAATTCAAATTCCAGTTGCCAAATGTGAAGGACGAAGTTTCATTATCAAAAATCAGTATTTTCCCAAAAATATCATCGGCTCACAGAAAAGAAATTATTGATAAGCTTAATAAAATAAAAGAAGACATCAAGAAAGGTGAAAGCTTTGAAAGCCAAGCCAGAATCTATTCCGAAGACGAAGGTTCTGCTGCATTGGGCGGACTTTACAAGAATATCAACGTGGGACAAATGGTAAAACCTTTTGAAGCTGCGGCGCTTAATCTCCAGGAAAACGAGATTTCTGATCCTGTAGAATCTGAGTACGGCTATCACTTGATCCAACTCATCAAAAGAAACGGAAAGAAGTACGACGCAAGACACATTCTTATCAAAAATACGCCAAACGCCAGTGAAATATCGGCTGCTAAAAAAGAATTAGACAGTATCAGAACTTTGATTTTGGCTAACAAAATTACGTTTAAGGATGCCGCGTTCAAATATTCTGATGACAAAAGCAACAAGTTCTCTGCGGGAATTATGACCAACAATCAGGATGGTTCTGACAGATTAGAAAAGCTAAACCTGGATCCAACGATTTCTTACCAAATTGCAGGTCTTAAGAAAAACGATATCACAGAACCTTTCCAACAGGAAGATCAGCAAAAAAGAAAAATGATGAGCATCATTCAAGTTAATGAAATCATTGATGCGCACCAACTGGAACTTTCTACAGATTACGAAAGAGTGAAGGAAATGGCGCTCAACAAGAAGAAAAACGAAATTGTTGAAAAATGGGTGAATGCAAAAATCCCGTCCATCTTTATCTCATTGGATGACAAATACAAAGACTGCAAATTCCACAGCAACTGGCTAAAAGGAAATGTAGTGACTACAGCGAAATAAGCTGTATAATTTTATAAAATAAAAAAGGATGAGTGTTTTGCTCATCCTTTTTTTGTTTTGATTTTTTGAATAAAATTATTCCGGTTTTACAATCTTGAATTCCGAGATTTTCCCATCCCATTTTTCATTGTAAGTAGAAAATTCGATAGAAGTGATTTGTCCCATCGTCACATCGATGACGTAGCTCAAACCTTCCTTCAAACCTTTGATTTCGATGTTTTCGCCATTGCTGAAAAGTGCATTGGTGTCATCCAATTCATTACTGAAATCAACATATTCAAGATTGACGTTCAAACCTTCGCCTGTTGATTTTCTTTCGGAAACTTTCAAGAATGGAATATGAGATTGCAATTGCGGATATTTTGCCGTTAAACATTCTAATAATGATAATTCTAGGTCGTTTAATTCTTGCATAGTCAGCTTCTATTAGAATTTGTAAATTAAGTAATTCTATTTTGAAATGAAATAATTATTTTAAATTTTTCCACCATCCCGTAAACTTCTGATTTGCATCAGTTAAACTCATTTTTTCGCCAATCATCGGTGTGCAGATTCGGAAGTTTTTGTCTTTGCAGTTTTCAGTAACTTTTTCCAATGGCTCATCCCAAGCGTGGTTAGCAAGAGAGAATTTCCCAGAGTGGACGGGCAAAACATTTTTAGCGCCAAGATCTTCCATAACCTTCGAAAATTCCTCTGGCAAAGTATGGATGTATTTCCACTTTTCATTATACTGTCCATTTTCCAGAATTGCCCAGTCAAAAGGCCCGAATTTTTCTCCGATTTCTTTAAAATGAAAATCATAACCGCTGTCGCCACCGATGAAGATTTTCTGAGTCGGCGTTTCCAAAACGAAGGAAGACCAAAGCGTCGTATTTCTCTTGAAAAGTCTTCCTGAAAAATGTCGGGCTGGGGTAGAAGTGATCTTAAATCCATTAGAAGAAAAATCCTCATACCAATCCAATTCCGTGATTTGATTTTCCTTATAATCCCATCTTTCGAAATGCGCGCCAACACCCAATCCACAAATCACTTGCTTCACTTTTGGTTGCAATTCTTTCACAGTTTTATAATCCAAATGATCGTAATGATCGTGCGAAATAATCAAAAAATCAATCTCAGGAAAATCTTCTGTGGTGTAAATATCCGCTCCAGCAAAGGCTTTCGTAGTTCCAGGAATCGGCGATGCGTTGCCACTGAAAACAGGATCTACCAAAAATCGCTTTCCATCAATCTGAAAATAGTAGGAAGAATGTCCCATCCAAACCATAAAATTCTCTGTGATTGGCTGGCTTTTCAAATCGGTTTTTACGCTTGGGATTTTGTGGTCTGGTGTTTTGTTTGGCGTTTTATCGGTCAGGAATTCCCACATCACTTGTCGCATCGTGAAGCCTTCTGCCACGGATGGCGTGATGCTGAGATTCTGGAAAGTTCCGTCTTTGTAATTGGGCGATTTTTTCAGTCGTTCCAATCGCTTTCCTTTGATGGAACCGCCGAAAATCGGATGATTGAATATCAAAATGATCACAGCTAACAGACCAACAACAGCGAGATATTTGTACATAATTTTTTCTGAATGAGACGGTTTGAAAATTGATTTACTTTAAAATAATTAATCAATCGTTTTTTTGACAATCAAAATCCACTCATTGTCCAAGATTTTGTAACCTTGATCATAAACGAAAAAATATTGCGAACCATTTTTGTAAGTTACGATTTGTGTCACATAGTCAAAATCGAAATCGGCGCTTTGCAACTTCAGTTTTGTGATTTTCGTTTTGCCTTCGCTATTGTATTCGGCTAGGATTCGGTAGTTCTTGCGGAGTCTGTTGTTCACATTCCGCATATAGTTGGTCGAGTTTTTATTCTGCTTGTTGTTGAAGGCATTTCGGCAAGCATCGGAGCAGAATTTCTTGTCGGATCTACCGATGATCTTGTCGCCACATTCTGGGCAGGTTTGGGTTTCCATTGGTGTGTTTTTATAAATTAAAATAGTTTTTTAAATAATGAAAATCATTAACCACAAAAGTCACAAAAGAAATTGGTTAAAATATTTCTGCAAAAAAGCAATAAATTAACAATCTAAAAGCATTTTCTTTTTTGAACTTTTGTAAAGCTTAAAAAGAAAAAAAACTTTTGTGACTTTTGTGGTTTCAAAATCATTTCAAATTCACTTTTTTCTTAATCAATTTTCCATTTCCTTCACTCATATCTTTTTCCAAATAAAAAATTTGGTTTTTCTCACGAAAGATTTTATTTTGTAAATCATCCTTGCTAATTCCGTCACAACCAGTCGGAATCAAAAATCTATCGACAATTTTTTTCCAATTTCCGTTGATATTAGAATAAGTTTCCATCGCGTAGGTGCAACCGTTCATTGGAGATTGGTAGATTGATATTTCGTCGATTCCATCGCGGTTCAGATCACCTTCGTTGATTAGGATGAGTTCGCAACAGCCAGCTTTTATTGGTTTTAATTTCTTATCAGAAAACCGAATTTCATATTCTGCTGGCGTTCCGTCTTCGATGGGATTTCCTTTCGCTTCTTTAGTTTTGATGACGCTTGCGATAACTTTTTTTCCATTTCCAAGAAAATTCCCTTCAATTTTCTCTCCGATTTTTTTGTTCGTCGTAGTTTGACCAAAAGTGAAAATTCCGATTGTCATTAAGATTAAAGTCAATTTCATATCGCAGATTTTATTTTTTATTAAGAACCAAACTATCGCTGAATTTCTCAATCTTCATTGTCAATATTTTCGGTTTAGCGAAACGTTCGATTGGCGCTTCACAAGTTCCGGTTCTTGTGATGCTTTCGATTTGAAATTTGATTTCAGATTTGTCAACAAATTTATATTTTCCATCGATGGAGGTGAAGCAGTCATTCCCACATTCCCAACTGTTGTAACTCCTGAATTTTTCCTTGTCCGTAAATTCAATCGCAGAAAAATTCCAAATGAGCGCCGTGTCATTTTTCTTATTTAAAATAAATTGTTTCTCACCGATTTCATATCCAATCAGTTTTTCATCCTTGATGAGCCAAGTTGTATTAACTAGATAATTCTCATAATTTCTGACAACAGTTTTCTCGTTTTTCTTTTCGCAATTGATTAGAAAAGTTAAGGTGAGAAAAGAGTAGAGTAAGGTTTGGATACTTTTTATCATCTGGATTTTGTTTAAATCAAATGTATAAAATCCTTCCCAATTACAAACGATTACAAACGGATATAAATACTTTTCTACCGAATACTGTTTTCTTTTTGATGAAAATTTGCAACAGAAAATCAAGCGAAAGACGAACACTACTTGGTTTTAAAAGTTTAATTCAAAAATTTAATATTATGTCTTTAAGAAACAAAGTGACACTTATTGGTCACACAGGAAAAGAAGTAGAAATTTTCAATTACGAAAATGGTAACAAGCAAGCAACGGTTTCAATTGCTACCAATGATTACTACACCAAAGCCAATGGCGAGAAAGTAGAAGAAACACAATGGCACAATTTGGTTGCTTATGGCAAAACTGCCGAAGTGATGGAAAAGTATATGCCCAAAGGCAAAGAAATCGCTATCGAAGGAAAACTAACTTACAGATCATACGATGACAAAGATGGGGTAAAACGAATGATAACCGAAATCCGTGTGGAAGAATTGGTTCTTTTGGGTTCCAAATAATCTACATTATTCAAACCTTGGCAAGTCAAAAACTTGTCAGGGTTTTTCATTTTAAAATTTCAATGTGATGAAAGTTAAAATATTTAAAATAAGAGTTTCAGAGGAGTTTTTAGAATCAGATCAGGAGTTAATCAACAATTTTCTTGCGCAATCTGAAGTCTTGCACACCAATTCAAAATTAATTGAAGAGGAAATCAATTATTGGTCTGTCCTAATTTCTTATGAGGAAAAAAAGTTGAAAAACATTTCAAGCAAAGCAATTCCAATATCCGAAGATGAACTCTCGGAAGAAGAAACGATCATCTATAATAAGTTGAAGGATTGGCGATCGGAAAAAGCGAAGGAAACTCAATTACCAGCTTATATAATTTTTCATAATGCGCATCTGGTGTCAATTGCAAGATACAAACCGAATAATTTGGAAGACTTGGAACAAATCAACGGATTGGGCAAATCCAAAACAGAAAAGTATGGTGCTGAAATAATAGAAGTTTTAGAAAATGCTTAACATTCATTTGAATATGATATTATTCCTTGTTGTGTTTTATTTTTTTTAGCTTAAAATATTTTATATTAATCATCAGTAAACCCTGTGAGCTTGTGTTTAAAAAATTATCATTTCTAGAGATATTAAGATAAAAATAACATTTCCAAAGATTGATATTCTAATTTATCTCTTATTTTTGTTAGATGCTAAACGATCAGAAAATTGAAAAATTCAGGCAAATTGTAGAGAATAAATTTCAAATCTACAACTCGCTCTTTATGAGTTTGCCATATGATAAAATGACAAACATTGGAATGTTGTTGCCTTTTCTTTACGAAGAAAGTAAGGATGGTTACAATGTCGGGAAGTCTCCGGAAGAGATTGTGGAGGAGTTTTTCCAAAAACATACGGAACTGGAAACCGAGGATCAAAAACTGGAATTGCTTTTCAAAATCATACAATACATAGAAAGACAAGTCGTATTGTTTGACAGTATAGAAGACGCCGCTTTCCAACAATTGCATAAAGAAAGTGACTCCGGAACGGTTCTCAACCTCTACGAAAGAGCAACGCAGGAACATCATCTCACAGCCATTCGTAAGAAGATGGATGACTTCGGGATTAAGATTGTTTTCACGGCGCACCCAACGCAGTTTTATCCAAATGCAGTTCAGAGAATTATCCACGATTTGCGCGATGCTATTATCAATGATTCTGTGACGCAGATTGATACTTTGCTTCAGCAATTAGGAAAAACACCTTTTGTGAATAAGGAAAGACCAACACCTTTGGATGAAGCGATGAGCATCATTTATTATCTGAGATACGTTTACTATCAAAGTATTGGCGAGCTTTACCGAAAAATAAAACAAGTTTACGGAACGTCGAATTTTACGCCAAATCCGGATATTATTCAGTTGGGATTCTGGCCAGGCGGAGATCGAGACGGGAATCCTTTCGTAACGGCTGACATCACAATGAAAGTGGCGGAAGAATTGAGGATTTCTATCCTGAAAGATTACTACGGCCATTTGAAAATCGTAAGACGGAGATTGAGTTTTCGTGGCGTTTCGGCTGTTCTGGAGCAATTGAGCAAAAAACTCTACGCTTCTATTTTCCAAAAAGACAGCAGAATCTCGGCACAAGAAATTATTGCCCGATTGGACGAGGCAGAAAAAATACTGAAAGAAGAACACAACTCGCTTTTCATAGATGTGTTGGATGATTTCCGAGACAGAGTCAAGATTTTTGGGACGCATTTTGCAACTTTGGATATTCGTCAGGATAGTAGAATTCATCAAAATGTGATTGATGATATATTCAAAAAAATAATTGATGGAAATGTTGATGAAAGAACCGACGATGAGAAAATCGATTTGCTTTTGGATTCCGGAATTGTTTTGAATCCAGACGATTTTGATGATGAGATGACCTGTGAAACGTTGAAAAGTGTTTACAACATCAAAACCATTCAGGAAAGCAATGGCGAGCGCGGAATGCATCGCTACATCATTTCCAACTCAGACGAAGTGAAAGATGTGATGAACGTCTATGCGATGATGAAACTTTGTGGCTATGCGGATGATGAAATCAACATCGATATTGTTCCGCTTTTTGAAACGATGGAAGGTCTTGATAAATCAGAAGAAGTGATGAAAACCTTATACAACCATCCGGTTTACAAAAAACATATTGCCAGACGAAACAATAAACAAATCATTATGCTAGGTTTCTCAGACGGAACCAAAGATGGCGGTTACCTGAAGGCAAACTGGCAAATCTATACATCGAAAGAAAAATTAACCAAAATCTCCGAAGA
Organism: Epilithonimonas xixisoli; assembly: GCF_004365655.1. Taxonomy (GTDB): domain Bacteria; phylum Bacteroidota; class Bacteroidia; order Flavobacteriales; family Weeksellaceae; genus Epilithonimonas; species Epilithonimonas xixisoli. The sequence continues at coordinate 965,564 of NZ_SOEO01000001.1, forward strand.
TAATAACATCAAAGTTGTTTTCTTCGACGGTAGAGGCGGACCTCCAGCAAGAGGTGGCGGAAAAACCCACGATTTCTACGCGTCTCAAGGAAAAACAATTGCCAACAACCAAATCGAATTGACGATCCAAGGACAAACCATTACAAGTGTTTTTGGAAATAAGGATCAGGCAAAGTTTAATTTTGAACAATTGCTGACGGCAGGAATCGAAAATGATGTTTTCAAAAGCATCAAAAAAGATTTGAACGAAAAGGAAAGAAAACTGATTTCAGAATTAGCGAATATCAGCTATCAAACCTATTCCGATTTGAAAGCGCATCCAATGTTTGTCCCTTACTTGCAGGAAATGAGTACATTGGAATATTATGGAAGAACCAACATCGGAAGCCGACCAAGCAAGCGAGGCGCCGGTTCTGAACTGAAGTTTGAAGATCTGCGTGCCATTCCATTTGTAGGATCTTGGGCACAACTGAAACAGAATGTTCCTGGATTCTTTGGATTTGGCTCAGCGCTCAAAAAATTGAAAGAGGAAGGCAGATTTGATGAAATCAAAGAACTTTACAAAGGTTCGGATTTTTTCAAAACATTGGTTCTCAACTCGATGATGAGTATGAATAAAACTTACTTCCCGCTGACTTATTATATGAGAAATAATGAAAAGTTCGGAGAGTTTTGGAATATTCTCTTCGCTGAATTTTCATTGTCAAAAGAAATGATGCTGGAACTGACAAACTATAAAATCTTGATGCAGGAAGAACCAATCAACAGAAAATCCATCAAAATACGCGAGAAAATTGTGTTGCCACTTCTCAGCATTCAGCAATATGCACTGATGAAAATCCAAAAAGGAGAAGGCAACCGCGAAGCTTATGAAAAGCTGGTGATGCGATCTCTTTTTGGAAATATCAATGCAAGTAGAAATTCCGCTTAAGGCACGAAACAAGATAAAATTAGAAGAATCAAGTTAAAAATGAAACCTCTCAAATTACTGAGAGGTTTTTTGTCGATTTAAGCGAATAATTTTAAATCAAGATAAATTGTTTTGAGATTGATTGAAAAAATAAGGTCGCAAAATATCTTCAAAATTGTACAGGCCGTTCAGTTTATTTTTAAGATTTTCTGCTACGAACAAAGCGCCACTTCCAAACGCTTCTCTCGAAATAGATTCGTGAACCAACCGAACCGTCTGATATGGAAATCCAAAGATAACTTCGTGTTTTCCAACAATTCCGCCAGCTCTCACCGAATTGATGCTTTCTGTTTCCACATCCAAAACTTCTGCAATTTTCACAGCAGTTCCCGATACACCAGACTTTGCTTTGAAATGTTCTTCAATAACTTCTATGTCCACGCCAGGCGCAATACTTTTCAATAACGATGAGGCAAATAAGAGATAATTAACACCCAAAGTAATGTTGGGTGACCAAAAAACTACAGTGTCGCCGGCAAGTTCTTTTAGAAATTTCGTTTCATTTTCTCCATAATGCGAAATGGCGGAAATGATTTTAATTTTTTTTTGAGAAACGATTTTGCCGTAAGAGTAAATGCTTTTTTTATTAGAAAAATCGATTATGAAATCTACTTGATGGTCTGTCAATAATTTTTCCAAATCTGTGGTCTGCTGAGAATAAATCATCGCAAGGTCCGAAACCGAAATTCCCAATACGTCTTTTGCAGAGAGATTTTCCATCTTTTCGCTGTTTCGAAGCACCCATTCCAGAGAGAAATCCGGATGCTGGAGAATCACATTGGCAACCGCTTTTCCAGCCTTCCCAAATCCTATTAATCCTATTTTCATAATTACTTACTTTTTAGATATATTTAATTATTAATTTCGAATTCTTAACATCAGTAAGGTACAATAAATAAAATAAATGCTATTTAACATCCATTCTAACTGATAAAAAGAACTTAAGAAATTCTATTTTTAATTTTAGATCATAAGAAGTTTTACTTTGTAACAGAATTTGATTCCAATCAAAATAATAAAAAGTGCGATCAAAAAAACACACTCAAAAATTGAAACGAGGTTTTTATGAATCTTAAAACAGAAACTTAAATCTTTTAACATGACTTTTTCTTTTAGTCATTTCTTTTTGAATTTAAAATGAATATTTGTTTTTAGTAATCTTAAAATTCCTAATGCAAATCCTTTGTAATGGCATAACTTCTGATAAGTAATCCACATCAAATTACAACTATGGGACTACAATTACAATTGGCGCAATGCGATACATGCAATGGATATTCTTCTTCAACAGTTTTAAATCCTAAGGATCTGACCCACCCACAAATCATTGATCATTATTTTTATCACGGAGAACCTTGGTTTACTTTGGACCAGAAGACATTTGATCAATCTGTCAAACATTGTAACACTAATGTTCGGATAATTGATTTTGACGAACATGTGGAAGATGATGAGAAATATTGTAATTGTGGTGATGGCAAGAAATTAAATATAGAATCTGCATCAATATTCACGGATAAAAAAAAGATAAGTGAGTACATAGATCAAGATATTTATTTTTATGACCTTTATATCACTTGCCAAAATTTTTATCAAGATTTTTCAACGCGTAAGGTAATTTGAAATTTGATTTTCAGAAGTTTTTAAAATTAAGCCTTCAGGATTTTCTTTTGATCATTTGCTTTATGGCAAACATTTAACGATTCTAATTAAATGGCTCAATTTGTGCAAATGCAATTACTACAAAATCAATCCAATATGTACAAGAAAATACTTGCAGGTCTGGGTGGCGCAATTGCCCTCAATCTATTACACGAAATCATCAGAAACAATTTCGACAATGTTCCAGAAGTAAATAAAGTAGGAGAGGAAGCTCTGAATAAAAGTCTAGAGAAAGTCGATCTCAAAATTACAGATAAAGATCAGTTCTATTTAGCGACGCTCGCAGGAGATGTTATTAGTAATGGCGTCTATTATGCATCTACGGCGACCAGCGGTTTCAATATCGTCTCAGGACTTGCTGCTGGAATAGGTGCTGTTGTACTTCCAAAAAATATGGGACTCGATGATTCACCTGTTGCAGAAACCACTCAGAAAAAGATAATGACAGTCGGCTATTATTTATTTGGCGCAATAGTAACTAAGCTCATCTACGATAGAATCAAATAACAGAATAAAAAAACCTCGTTCAGAAAATTGAAACGAGGTTTTTTATTACAATTCCAAAACAGAAACTTAAACTTTCAAGATTTCAGCTTCTTTTACTTTCAGAAGTTCGTCAGATTTTCTTACAAAAGCATCCGTCAATTCTTGGATGTCTTTTTCAACACCTTTTATCAGATCCTCAGCGATTCCTTCCAGTCTTTTCAATTCCTTGTTACCTTCCTGTCTTGCATTTCGGATGGTAACTTTGGTTTGATCGGTTTCGCCTTTTGCTTGTTTCGCAAGGTCACGTCTTCTTTCCTCGGTCAAAGGCGGAACGTTGATGATGATCACATCACCATTGTTAGAAGGTGCAAATCCAAGATTGGAGTTCACGATTCCCTTTCCGATAGCACCCAGCGCAGTTCTGTCCCAAGGTTGGATAGAAAGCGTCATTGCATCTACCACAGACACGTTGGCAACCTGACTTAGTGGCGTTGGTGCGCCATAATAATCCACCATTACATCCTGAACCATAGACGTAGAAGCACGTCCGGCTCTGATCTTTTGAAAAGCGTGTTCCAAATGCTTGATTGCAGCATCCATCTCTTGCTTTACGGAGGCTACAATGAGTTCTAATTCTTCCATTGTATATTTAAAATTTGATAATTGACACATTATTTATAATTGATAAACGATAATTTATGATTGATATTTTTTTTGGGCAGCTATTTCCGCCTTCCACTCCCGCTTTTTTTTGAAAAATTCCAACCCTCGAAATCCCCAGCTTATTTTTCAAAAAAAGAGCTCCGTTCAAGTCGGGCTGCGAAAAGATTCAACATTCCAAATAAAATTGAAGATTTGAATCATCTATCAACCATCAAAAATCTTTTACATATTCACGAGCGTTCCGACAGTTTCTCCGTCGATAAGTCTTTCCAAGTTACCTTCCTTGTTCATATCGAAAACGATGATTGGCAATTTGTTCTCGTGACTTAGTGTGAAAGCAGTCATATCCATTACTTTCAGGTTTTTCTCAAACACTTCGTCAAAAGACAAACTGTTGAATTTCACTGCGTCTGCATTTTTCTCAGGATCGCTGTCGTAGATTCCGTCAACTCTGGTTCCTTTCAGGATCACGTCTGCATCAATTTCGATGGCTCTCAATGTTGCAGCAGTATCAGTCGTGAAATATGGATTTCCAGTTCCAGCGCCAAATATTACAACACGTCCTTTTTCAAGATGACGAACTGCTTTTCTTTTGATAAATGGTTCAGCCACTTTGTCCATTTCGATAGCAGATTGCAATCTCGTGATGATTCCTGCATCTTCCAAAGCGCCTTGCAAAGCCATTCCGTTGATTACAGTTGCCAGCATTCCCATATAATCGCCTTGAACTCTGTCCATTCCTTTTGCAGCGCCAGCCAATCCTCTGAAAATATTTCCACCACCAATTACGATTGCCACTTCGCAGCCTTTGTCAACTACTTTTTTAATCTCGACTGCATATTCTTTCAGCCTGTCGTTGTCGATTCCGTATTGGCGTTCTCCCATTAGTGCTTCACCACTCAGTTTCAGAAGGATTCTTTTGTATTTCATCTATTTTGTAATTACTTTTTGATTTTTATTTCAAATTTTGACTGTGCAAATATAATGAAAGGAAAAGAATTACGTTAATGAAAAAGATAGTAGTCCAAAAATTTTGATAAGCATCAAAATAGATTATTTTTGCAAAGCCAAAAAACAGTGTTGAAGAAGTTTTACAATCTATTTTTTATCGCAATCTCTGGTGTGGTTTTTTCTCAAACGGGAACCACGGTTTACCAGTTCCTGAATATTCCCATCTCTCCAAGACAAGCTGTTTTGGGTGATGCCGTATCCGTCCGTGATTATGATGTCAATTTTACGGCCGCAAATCCGGCGCTTATGAATCTAGAAATGGATCAAATGCTTTCCGTGAATTATGCCTCTTATTTGGCAGATACAAAAATAGGAAGCATCAGTTACGTTCGTGATTTGGAATTTGGACATTTGGTTTCCTTCAATGCCAGATATATGGATTATGGATCGATGCCGAGAACTGACGAAAATTCTAATATCAATGGCGATTTTTCTGCGATGGATGCTTCTGTTGGACTTGGCTACGCTTACCAGTTCGAAGATAATTGGACGATAGGTGCCAACGTTAATTACATCACTTCAAAAATTGATACTTATTCCTCTTCTGCAATTGCGGCAACTGCCGGTGTGACTTATTATTTTGATAAGAGTAATGAAACTTTGGCTTTGGTTTTCAGGAATTTTGGTTATCAAATTCAACCTTATAATGGTGTTCGGGAAAAACTGCCTTTCCGTGTAGATCTTGGATATACGAAAATTTTGGATCAGTTTCCTGCTGCATTGACGATTACGGCACACGATCTTCAGCAATTCAATATTTCTGCAGAGACAGATATTAATGGACAGCCTACCAAATTTGGAAGGAAAGTCTTGGATCACATATCTCTAGGTGCGGAGTTGTTTCCTGGTCAGGCTTTTAATATCAGATTTGGATATAATGTGAAAAGAGGTGGGGAATTGGCAGTTTTGGACCAGAGAAGTTTCAGTGGATTGTCCGCAGGTTTCAGTTTGAAGATTTCTTCTTTCAGATTTGATTATTCTCATATGCGTTATCACAATGCTTCCAATGTCAATATGATTGGCCTTACAATGGATTTGATTGAACTGAGCGGAAATAGAAGATAAACTAGAAGCTCAAAAAAATAGTATTCAAATTCAGGAACTAAGATTTAATTTCTTAATCTTTCAAATGATTATAATGTCAAAAGTCTCAAAATTTTTTAATTTTGTGTTATGACAAAAAAACCGGTAATCGCGATCGACGGATTTTCATCCACGGGAAAAAGTTCCATTTCTAAAATCATTGCAAAAAAATTAGGTCTCATCCATATGGACACAGGCGCACTTTACCGAGGTGTGACTTACTTTGCACTTCAGAATTGTACCGATGAAAACCGAAACATCGATATTCAAAAACTAATTACCAATCTGTCACAAGTAAAATTGGAATTTCAAAACATTGATGGCGAGCTCCAGTTATTTCTAAATGGTAAAAACATCAACAGAGAAATCCGTTTTCCTCAAGTTTCCGACAATGTGAGTCAAGTAGCAAAAGAAGCGGATGTGCGTAATTATCTTTTGAAAACTCAGCGAGATATTGCGGAAAAGGGTGGTGTGATAATGGATGGCAGAGATATCGGAACAGTTGTCCTTCCAAATGCGGATTACAAATTTTTTATGACAGCAAGTCAGGATGAACGTGCCAGAAGACGTTTCCTGGAATTAGAATTGGCAGGCGAAAAAACCGACATCGAAACCGTGAAACAAAACTTAATCTCACGAGACAAAATCGATAGCGAAAGAGAGGTTTCTCCTTTGAAACAAGCAGATGACGCTATTCTCATTGATAACACAAATATCAATAAAGAAGAAACCATTGGCTTGATTTTGTCCTCTATCAAAAAGTTTTAACAAAATTTTAAGAAGCCAATTCTTCTTTTGGCATTTTAGTTGTAAATTCACAAGTATCATTATACATTAACTTAAAAAATCATAAATAATGTCAAAAAAATCAAATTCAGGAGCAGTATTAGCTGCATTATTAGCAGGCGCTGCAACAGGTGTAATTTTAGGTTTGCTTTATGCACCAGAAGAAGGTAAAGAAACCAGAAAAAAAATCAAAGACAAAGCTAACGACTTGAAAGACAAAGCTGTTGACGAGTATGGAAGAACCTCCGAAATCGTAAAAGATAAATATTCTGAAGTTTCTCACAACGTAAAAGACAAGTACAACTCTTTGTCATCTACTGTGAAAGAAACTGCTAGCAATGTAGCTTCTACAGTAAAAGACAGCTATGATAAATATAAAGATCAGATTGTTTCCAAAACGTCTGATGTTGTAAAAGACGTAGAAACAGAATTGGACGGTTTGAAATAAAAACCTCAAATTTTTAGTTTTTCGAAAAGGAATTTAGTTTCTAAATTCCTTTTTTTGTAAATAAATGTGTAATTTTATATTTAACAAGACTCATATGATTGATATTATAAAAGATTATACGTCCAAACGGCTCGATCTGGTAAAACTCCAGTTGACGGAAAAATCCTCTCTGTCAGCAGGAATTATTGCTTTTTTATCCATTGTTCTGATTGCTTTTTCATTCTTTATTATTTTGTTCAATTTTGGAATTGCTTTCCTTATTGGGCAATCTATGGGAAATATTGGGCATGGATTTCTGATCGTAGCTGGATTTTATTTTATAGTGATGATTGCTGTATTTTTCATGAAAAAAGCAATTGTGAAATCTGTAGCAAATCAAGTAATAGACTTTCTAAACAAATAAGTTATGGCCACTAATTATACTAATCTTGATGAACTTAGAAGTCAGAAAAGACTTTTGAAAGAGGAAATAGGTGGATTGGAAGACCTATTGACTTTCAAAAGTAAAAAAGACAGTCTAAGTGTAATGACAAACGGACTGACAGACAAATTCCTGAAAGAAACTGAAGATGAAGATGGTGAAAAATCCTTAGCTTTGGATACGCAGAACATCATGAGAGAAATCTCCGCAGGGATGAAGGAAACCGCTTCCAAAAGAACTGTAATGGGTCTGGCAAATGACAGCGTGCAATCTGGATTGCTGGAAACTACTCTCAAAATGGGAACTGTAGCGCTGGTAGGTAATTTCGCAAAAAAAAGTGTGATGAATAAAAATTGGAAAAGAAAAGCATTAGGCCTTGCCCTAATCTATGTTGCGCCTTACGCGTTGAGATTTCTCCGTAAAAAACTGGATGAATATCAAAGAAACAAAACCGCTTCTAGCTTAGAAAAATTGATTTAATTCTTAAGCTAAGATTAATGACCATTATTTTTTAGAAAAAATCTCTCCAAGGATAATTCCCGCAGACATAGAAACGTTTAAGCTTTCTGTGGATTGGGAATTTCCAAATCTTGGGATGGTAATCATTTTTGTAATAAGATCTTCCGTGGAAGGTCTTATTCCGTTTCCTTCATTCCCAAAAACCAATGAAAACTTCTCCGGAAATTGTGTTTCATAGATGTTTTCGCCATTCATATCGGTTCCTAAAATCGGGTGCTTATATTCTTTGAAATAATCTTCAAGATCGGTGTAAAAAACATTGACTCTGAGGAAAGACCCCATTGTCGCTTGGATAACTTTCGGATTGTAAACATCTACAGTATCATTGCTGCAAATGATTTGCTCAATCCCAAACCAATCTGCCAATCTTATAATTGTACCTAGATTCCCAGGATCCTGAATCCCGTCCAAAATCAATTGAATAGAAACATCTTTCAGAATCTTGTCTTCAGGGATTTTGCAAACCGCAACAGAATCTTTCGGATGTTGCAGAAAACTGATTTTTTTGAGATCATTGGGCAAGATTTTTTCGATTTCCTGCGTTGTGAAAGTAATATTTTCTGGTTCTACAGAATATAGGTTTTCAATTTCGTAGTCAGAGTCGGGTAGTTCTTTTATAATTTTATTACCTTCAACTAAAAACAAATTGTATTTTTGCCTGTATTTCTTTTTGTCCAGAGATTGTATAATCTTTATAGTATGAGCCGTAAGCATATCAACAAATATTTTCAAAAATATCATATATTTTCCTACGCCGCAATTTTAAGTGTCATTTTGTATGCGTGTAATGTCACGAAGAAAGTTCCAGATGGGGAATATCTTCTTACAAAAAACAAATTTCAGTTTGTAGATGGCAAAGTTCATGCAGATGAGATCGAAGATATGGTGGCGCAGAAACCGAACAAGAAAACGCTAATGGTTTTGCCTTTAGGATTGTTGTTTTACAATGCTGCGAATCCAAAGTACGATACCATTCTGAAAGAGTATATGACTTATCCCAGCGAGATGAGAAATCAGAAACTTCGGGATTCACTTTTTGTCAAATACGAACGTCCAGAATATGTAGGTAAAAACCTTTTTTGGAATCGTTTTTTTCATACCGTTGGACAGGCACCCGTTATCTTTAGCGATGCGAAAACCAAGCAAAGTGAGAAAAGTATTAATAATAGATTAGTCAATCGTGGCTATTGGGATTCTGAAGTGAAAACGAATGTCAAAAAAGATTCTGCTTCCAAAAAAGCCGAAGTAGAATATGTCATTACGCACAAAGATCCTACGCACATCAAAGAATATTATTATCATATTCCAGATCCAAACATTCGCTCGCTTTACGAATCCCGACTAGATAAAAGTCTTGTCAGAAAAGGTCAGGTTTTGGATGAGACGGTTTTGGAAAAAGAAATTACAAGAATTAATGATCTTGCGAAGGAAGCTGGTTATTATAAATTTAATAATGACAATCAGGATATCTATTTCGTAGCAGATTCTTTGAGAAGCAGAAAAGATGTTCCAGTGGTGATGAACATTCATAAAGATTCTCTGGATACGCCTTATCGAAAAGCAACGCTTGGAAAAATATCTGTGTCTGTTGTCAATAATATTAATAATATCAACCGACTGAAAATAAAAGACAGCATCCGAGGCATTCAAATCAGTAGAAACAACAGAAAATATGACTCAATTTCTCTTTGGCGACCAATTACCATAAAACCTGGTGATCTTTATAAACAATCGGACTTAGATCTTACGCGAAGAAACTTGATTGCGATGAATAATTTCACCATTCTCAAAGCATCTGATGAACTTAGAAAAAATGGAACGCCTGCAGAGAGAGACAGCATCATAGATGTAGAATATATTCTGAAACCGCTGCCAAAGTATGAGTTCAATATTGCCACAGATGTTCATTATTCTCAGATTCTTAATTTTGGGTTTTCTCCTTCTGTAGATCTTACGACGCGTAATGTTTTCGGTGGTGCAGAGAATTTGATTACAAGTTTTTCTGGCATCGTAGGAACTACAAAAGATCCCAAAAATCCTGATGCATTTTTCAATGCGTACGAATTGTCGGCTCAGGCTTCTTTGCAATTTCCAAGACTGTTGGTTCCGTTCAAAAATTACTGGAAACTGGTTCCCAAGAGATATTCGCCAACCACAAGCTTGAATCTTGGAGCCTCTATCCAAAATAATATTGGATTGGGAAGAATCAACTTCAACACAAGTCTGTCCTACAATGCCAATGTTAAAGATGGGCTGGTACAACATAGATTGACGCTATTCAATACGCAACTAAGTCTTACCCAAAACAAAGACAGGTATTACGAATATTTTCCGGGAGATAATGACATTCGGAAAAATATATTCAATCTCTATGAAGCCAGCAATCCTGGGATTAATCAAAATGACTATTCCTTTGATGAATTTTCAGCTCTCCTTTTGGGAGACACAGCTTTCATAAACAATTTGATTAATTCTGACAGGAATTTGCTTTACAATTTCATGCAGTCGATTTACAACAAGGAGCGCCAGACCCAAGATGTTATTATTTCTTCTATCATTTATAATTATACGTATAACGAGATAGGGAAGAAGGAATATGTGAATCCGTTTTCCTTCATCGGAAAAGTAGAATTGGCAGGTAATTTTTTGAATTTAATAACTAAAAAAGAAGAGAATTACCTTGTTTATGGAAATACGAAAACCATCTTCAAAATTCCGTTTTCTCAGTTTATCAAATTTGATTTGGATTTTAGAAAATATTTTACATTTTTTAATGATAGAGCAAAACCGCATACATTGGCAATCAGACAATTTATGGGGATCGGAATTCCTTATGGAAACTCCAGCGAGATGCCATTTGTAAGGTCCTATTTCAACGGAGGTGCGTACGACATCCGAGCTTGGATGGCGTTTGGCGGTTTGGGTCCTGCAGATTCTCAGTTGGATGAGCGAGTGCGTTCCTATGCGATGGACAATTTGAAGCTTACAACCAGTGTAGAATACCGTGTTCCGCTTACCGATATGTTTGAAACCGCTATTTTTACAGATGCCGGAAATATCTGGGGACTCAAGGATAATGGATTTGGAGATCAGTTCAAATTCAGAAAGTTCATTAGCCAAATGGGTGTGGGAAGTGGTTTTGGAATCCGTATGAACATTGCTTATGTAAATCTGAGATTGGATATGGCTTACAAAATGTACGATCCAAACCGTCCGCAAGGAGACCGTTGGGTAGTAGATAAAATCAAGCCTCTGAAACCAACTATTAATTTTGCCATCGGTTATCCATTCTAAAATTTATCTTTATCCATGAGACTTGTCAAGTTTATCGTTATTATCATTTTGTGTCTTTTCGGGATCTATTCTATCTCTATGAATTTTGTGGATGAGAGCAAGAGTTTTGTGCATCATTCCGAGATCGATTATCCTGTGGATCGTGTTTTTCCTCAGTTCAATAATCTTCAGAACTTCACCACTTGGAATGATTTCTTTAATGAAAAAGATAATATCAGTTACAATTTTTTCAGTCCGTACGAAGGCATTGGAAGTGCGATGAAGTTTTCGGATAAGAAGAATGATGATTTCGGAGATTTGTTCATCCGATATTCCAATCCCAACAGAACTTTGCGTTATCAGCTTTTTGAAGGCGATAGCGAGAATCCTTATTTGATTGATGTCAAATTCATTCCTTCTGGCAACAAAACCAAAATGATTTGGAATATTCACACCCCAAAAAGAAGCTATCTGGAAAGATCTCTCAATTTGGTTGCAGAAGATTTTTTTGTAGAAAATATTGATAAAAGTATGAAAAATCTCTATCTGCTTTTAGGCAACAAAGTCAACAAAGATCAAATCTTGGCTTCTGTAAAATATGATAGCGTGATGGTGGAAAACAGAGAGGGTGGACTGCTTCTTGGCGTGAATGTAAGTGCCAGAAATACCAAGGATATTCTCTTCAAAAATGTGATTATGAATCACAACAAGGTTCTCAATTTCGTTAAATCCGATCTTGCAAAGAAAGACGATGAGTTTGGTACGCCCGTACTGATGACAAATCCAGCCAATCTTAAAGACAAAGAAGTTTCTTATTTCTACGGTGTTCCGCTTTCCAAAAGAACTTCTGTGAGCGACAATAATTTTAATTTCCAAACCATCAATCCTTCCAAGATGTATGTGATTTATTATCAAGGCAATTACACCGGTCGCATCAAAAACATTCAGGAGCTGGTAAAAAAAGCAAAGAAAGATACCTTAAGAAATGGCCAGCTAATGGAGGAATTCTTGGAAGAGCCTGCTGAAAATCAAGATGTAAAGCTGAAATTATCTTTGCCGGTTTACAGATAGTTTATCTGACAAATATCATGTATATTTACGGGAATAAATCGTTTGATTGAATGCTAATCCACAAAAAATTAGTAAATTTGGTCGCAATTATTTAATCGTAAATATTTTAACAGATAATCTGTAATAATGGATAAATTTTCATTTCTAAATGCGGTACATGCTCAGCTGATTGATGATATGTACGAGCAGTACAAAAAATACCCCGATGCATTAGAACCTTCTTGGAAAGCTTTTTTCCAAGGTTTCGATTTTGCTTTAGAAAACTATAGCGAAGATGATTCGTATTCTTCGGCGCCTTCTAATTCTGCTCCAGTTCAATACGCACAACAAGCTGTTGCAAACAATGCGGTTTCAGAAGATATTACAAAAGAATTTAAGGTGGTAAACCTTATCAATGCTTACAGATCAAGAGGTCACCTTTTCACAAAAACTAATCCTGTAAGAGAAAGAAGACATCATTTCCCTACGCTGGAGTTAGAAAACTTCGAATTGTCAAAAGAGGATTTGAATAAGAAATTTAATTCTGCGACACAAACCGGAATGCCTGGTCCTGCAACTTTGCAAGAGATCATCACACATTTGGAAAACATCTATTGTGATTCTATCGGTGTGGAATATATGCACATCCAAAATGTTGAGGAGAAGAAGTGGATTATGGAATGGGTGAATGTTAACGAAAACCATCCAAATCTTTCTGCTCAGGAAAAAACAGAAATCCTTTTCAAATTAAACCAAGCGGTGGCGTTTGAAAATTATCTTCATACAAAATTCGTAGGTCAGAAACGTTTTTCTCTTGAGGGAGGCGAATCTTTGATTCCTGCACTTGACCAATTGATTACTCGTTCTTCTCAATTAGGTGTTGACGAAGTGGTTCTTGGAATGGCGCACAGAGGACGTCTGAATGTTTTGACTAATGTTTTCCAAAAGTCTTACAAACAGATTTTCTCAGAATTTGAAGGGAAAGAATTTGAAGAAGACGTTTTCTCTGGTGACGTTAAATATCACTTGGGATCTTCTAAAAAAATCACTACTGCAAACGGCGAAGAAGTTAGAATTAATTTAACGCCTAATCCATCACACTTGGAAACTGTAGCTGCGCTTGTAGAAGGAATCTGCAGAGCAAAAGTTGACAACGTTTACAAAGATGATTACTCCAAAGTTTTACCAATCGTGATTCACGGTGATGGCGCAATTGCTGGTCAAGGTATTGTTTATGAGATCGCTCAGATGATGAATCTTGAAGGTTACAGAACGGGTGGAACAGTTCATATTGTTGTTAATAATCAAGTATCTTTCACAACCAATTATTTGGATGCAAGATCATCTGTTTATTGTACAGATATTGCAAAAGTGACGGATTCTCCAGTGATGCACATCAATGCTGATGATGTAGAAGCTGTAGTTCACGCCATCAGATTTGCAGCAGATTTCCGTGCTAAGTTTGGTAAAGATGTTTACATCGATCTTCTTGGATATAGAAAATATGGACATAACGAAGGTGATGAGCCAAGATTTACACAGCCAAACCTTTACAAATTAATCTCAAAACACAAAAATCCGAGAGAGATTTACAAAGATCTTTTGATTAAGGAAAATGTGGTTTCTGACGAAGTCTTGACTAAGATGGAGAAGGAATTCAAAGGTTTGTTGGATGAGGATTTTGACGCTTCCAAAGAAATCGAGAGAAATACGATGGACGTCTTTATGAAAGATGACTGGACGGATTTCCCGATCGGTGGAAAAGGTTGTGTTTCAAACTCCGATGTTGATACAACTTACGACCTTGAAAAACTGAAGGAACTTGCTATTAAAATTTCTACACTTCCTGCAGATAAAAAATTCATTAATAAAATCACCCGTCTTTTCGATAACAGAGTGAAGATGGTGGAAAATAATTCTTTGGATTGGGCTGTAGCAGAGCTTTTGTCTTACGCTACACTTCTTACCGAAGGTTACAACGTAAGGATTTCTGGAGAAGATGTGGAAAGAGGAACTTTCTCTCACCGTCACGCAGTTGTGAAAACTGAAGATACAGAGGAAGAATATATCCCATTGAGACACGTAAACGATCAAAGATTTGATGTTTACAATTCTCATCTATCAGAATATGGTGTTCTGGGATTTGATTATGGTTATGCGATGGCGGCGCCTAAAACATTGACAATTTGGGAAGCTCAGTTTGGAGATTTCACAAACGGAGCGCAAATTATTGTAGATCAATATTTGGTTGCTGCTGAGGAAAAATGGAAAATCCAAAACGGAATGGTGATGATGTTGCCTCACGGGTCAGAAGGTCAAGGTGCGGAGCACTCTTCTGCAAGACTTGAGAGATTCCTGACGCTTTCTGCAAACGAAAATATCATTGTTGCAAACATTACTTCTCCTGCGAATTATTTCCATTTGTTGAGAAGACAGATGAAATTCGGGTTCAGAAAACCATTGGTAATTATGACTCCTAAATCTCTATTGAGACATCCAAAAGTTGTTTCTCCATTAGAAGATTTGGCAACCGGAAGTTTCCAACCAATTTTGGATGATCCAACGGCTGATCCAGCAAAAGTGGAAAGAGTTGTACTTTGTACAGGTAAATTATATTACGATCTTTTGGCTAAGAAAGAAGAATTGAATGATGATAAAGTAGCCTTGATAAGACTTGAGCAAGTTTATCCATTAAACTTCGAAAAAGTTCAGGCTATTTTTGATAAATATAAAAACAGAAAAGACCTAATCTGGGCTCAGGAAGAACCAGAAAATATGGGAGCTTGGAGTTTTATTTTGAGAAACTTTAGAAACACAGATATTCAGTTGATTTCTCCGGTTGCGAGCGGAACGCCAGCTCCAGGAAGTCACAAGATGTTCGAGAAAAATCAGACGAAGATTATCAATTCTGTTTTTCAATGTAATGATGAGCCTGCAAAAAGACCAGTTACAGCTTAATAAAATTAATAAACTATAAAGAATAGCAATCTTAGGATTGTTCTGAAATTAAAAACAAATATTAGTATGTCAATATTAGAAATGAAAGTTCCTTCACCAGGAGAATCTATCACAGAAGTAGAAATTGCAACGTGGCTAGTACAAGATGGTGATTACGTAGAAAAAGACCAGCCAATTGCAGAAGTAGATTCTGACAAGGCAACTTTGGAACTTCCTGCTGAACAAAGTGGAATCATTACTTTGAAAGCAGAAGAAGGAGAAGTGGTGCAAGTTGGTCAGGTGGTTTGCCTTATCGATATGGATGCGGCAAAACCAGCAGGAAGTGCAGCTCCAGCTGAAACTCCTAAAGAAGAACCAAAAGCTGAAGTGAAAAAAGAAGAAGCGCCTGCTCCAAAAGTAGAAGCTGCTAAAACTGAAACTTACGCTGCTCAAACGCCTTCTCCAGCTGCTAAAAAAATCCTTGACGAAAAAGGAATTGCTCCAAGTCAAGTTCAGGGTTCTGGCAGAGATGGCAGAATTACAAAAGACGATGCTGTTACTGCTTCTGTTCCTGCAATGGGAACTTCAACTGGCGGAAACAGAGCTCAATCGACTACAAAACTTTCAGTTCTTAGAAGAAAGATTGCTGCAAGATTGGTTTCAGTTAAAAATGAAACAGCGATGTTGACGACTTTCAACGAAGTTGATATGTCAGAAATCTTCAGAATCAGAAAACAATACAAAGAAGAATTTGCTGCAAAACACGGAATTGGACTTGGATTTATGTCTTTCTTCACAAAAGCTGTGACTAGAGCATTAAAACTTTACCCAGATGTGAATGCTTCTATCGATGGAGATTTCAAAATCAATTATGACTTTGCAGATATTTCTATCGCAGTTTCAGGACCAAAAGGTTTGATGGTTCCAGTTCTTAGAAATGCAGAAAATATGTCTCTAAGAGGTGTTGAAGCAAACATCAAAGACCTTGCTTTAAAAGTAAGAGACGGAAAAATCACAGTTGATGAGATGACGGGTGGAACTTTCACTATTACAAATGGTGGAACTTTCGGTTCTATGATGTCAACGCCGATTATCAACCCGCCACAATCTGCAATCTTGGGAATGCACAACATTATCCAAAGACCAGTTGCTGTTGACGGACAAGTGGTAATCAGACCAATGATGTACGTTGCAATGTCTTATGACCACAGAATCATCGACGGAAAAGAATCCGTAGGTTTCTTGGTAGCCGTAAAAGAAGCAATCGACAATCCAGTAGAATTCCTAATGGATGGCGACGAGAGAAAAGCTTTGGAATTGTAATTAATTTCATCGATATAAAATTAAAAAGAGAACAATTTTTTTTGCTCTCTTTTTTTATTATATTTATTTCCTAAAACACATATTATGGATCATATGGAAATTTTTTTCGAATCACCTTTATACAAAAAGGCAGAGGAAATAGACGACACGCTAAATTCTATCGCTAAACTCATTCCAGAAAGGAAAGTTTTTTTTATTTTTATGAATGGGCTGATTCTCAAGGCAAGCGGTAGAATAACAAGTAACTTAATTAAGGCGCAGGATAGCAACCGCTATGATCGAAAGATGCATTGTGCAGCATTGGTTAGAAGTTCTTGTTTAGAAGTTTCAGGTTTAGGTGAAGAATTTCGTAAACGAGGTTTTTCTGATAGCAAATATTTCAGTATTGTAGATCGGCAAATAGAAGAATTTAGAATTCTTTTTCTAGAGTGGGTCGCTACTTTTGACACCAAACAGTTTATTACCGATAGATGGGGTATTTTTAATCCACCGGGAATTTCTATTGATCACATACAAAATCCAGAAGATATTGCCCATTTGCTAGCCGAAGATGAAGATGACAGCAATGACGACGGTCTTATGGATAAACTTCTCGGAAACGATGATGATTAATAAAAAGCTTTATATTCTTGAGAAAATAATTTGTTTATAATTTTTAGGGAATTTTGCGCCTCAATTTTTATAGGCAGAAGATTTGTCTTTATCATATATTAACCTTAAAGTTAATTTAACTCAGAAATAATCTGGCAAAACCATTTCCAAAATTCACAATTAATCCTTACTTTTGAGCAATGGAAAATTTCATAGTATCCGCACGCAAGTACCGTCCGCAAGAGTTTGACACTGTTGTTGGGCAATCGCACGTTACCGATACTTTGGAACACGCCATCGATGAAAGTCAATTGGCTCAGGCTTTGCTTTTTTGCGGACCAAGAGGTGTAGGTAAAACAACTTGCGCCAGAATCCTTGCCCGTAAAATCAATGAAAAATCCGGCGCTGCAGATGATGATGGATTTGCATTTAACATTTATGAATTAGATGCCGCGTCCAACAACTCAGTTGACGACATCCGCGAGTTGATTGATCAAGTAAGATTTGCACCTCAAGTCGGAAAGTATAAAGTTTATATTATCGATGAGGTTCATATGTTGTCTCAGGCAGCTTTCAACGCATTCCTGAAAACTTTGGAAGAACCGCCAGCCCACGCTATTTTCATCTTAGCAACGACTGAGAAACACAAAATCATTCCGACAATTCTTTCCAGATGTCAAATCTATGATTTCAAAAGAATTACGATTGAAGATATTCAGGAGCATTTGAGAAAAATTGCTGATAAGGAAAGCATCACTTACGAAGATGATGCGCTTTATTTAATTGCTCAGAAAGCGGATGGAGCGTTGAGAGATGCTTTATCTATTTTTGATAGACTAAGTACTTTTTCTCAGAAGAATATAACGCTCGAAAAAGCGGCGGAAGTTCTCAATATTTTAGATTACGACCAATATCTTAAAATAGCTGATTTAGCTAAGGGAAATGATATTCCAGGTGTTTTGACTGCGTTCGACGAAATCGTGAAAAAAGGTTTTGACCCACATATCTTCATTGCCGGACTGGGAAATCATTTCCGTGATTTGATGATGGCTCAGAATCCAAAAACTTTGAACCTAATCGAAGTTGGAGAAAAAACAAAATCCAAATTTGCCGAGCAATCCCAAAAATGGAAAGCTCAGGAATTGATAGATGGTATCGAGATTTGTAATTTCGCCGACATCAATTATAAAAATTCCAAAAATCCACGTTTGACTGTTGAGATTGCCTTGATGCAATTATCAAGTCTCACTGCAGGTTTGGAAGCTAAAAAAAAAAGTTCTTAATATTAGCGCCACTTCTTGAAGCTAATCTGATACAAGACTCAAGTAAAAAGACTCAAGAGTCAAAATCAGCAACAAAAGAACCAACAACTGACAACCAACAACCATCAACCAAAGTATCTTTCGAAGAACCAAAAAAGGTGATTCAGAAAGCATCTGAACCTATTGCTAGAACTTCTTCGAATTCTCAATTCAGTATCAAAGCAGCTCTGGAGAAAAAGGAGGAAATTATAAAAGATGAATTTGCGGAAATCAAAGATGAAAATCTTCCTTCCAACCATTTCTCTCAAACAGATGTGGATAGAGAATGGGATATTTTTCTCAAGAATCTCTCCAGAACAAATACTTTCGTTTACAACGCCATCAGCAGTTTTAAATTAGAAAAAACAGATGAGCATCAGATCACGGTCAAGTATTCTTCCGAATTTGCAAAGTCAGAATTTGATAGGATTAGCCCAGAGTTTTTTAATCATTTCAGGCATAAAGTAAATAATTTTAAATTCGAAATTGATTATGTTACTGATTTGTCAATCAAAAAAGAAGTGATGACTAAACGGAAAATCTTCGAAAAGTTTGTGGAAATCAATCCGCTTTTGAAAGATTTAGATGATTTGATGAGATTCGATTTGACTTAATTAAAAACATTTATCACTTAATGTAAAATTAATGCAACAATCATAGTTCTCATTTCCCATTAATTTATATATTTGTTCAAGATTTCGATGAAAATAATCGAAATCAATTAACCCAATCAAGCTAAAAAGCCTTCCAGTAAGGCATTAATAAATGGAATCAATCCAATTTCCATATCTTTCAACTTTTGCATCTGCCGAGTATTTTGGTGGATCATTTAGCTATTTTGGATCTTATTATAGAAATTTTAGAAACTATTACCGATTTTATTGGTTTAGCTAACTAAGTTTCTTTCTCAAAAATTTTGTGGAATATTTCAGATTTCCGCAACTCATTTAAAGTTTTTAAACGTTATTTTTTGGAAAAGAATTATAAATCAACATTTATAACAGATATACTATTGCATTAATTTAAAATATATAAAATTAAAAATATGAACCTTAATGAATTAAAAAACGATTGGATCAACGACTTCGCAAATCCAATGATCATCGCAGGACCTTGTAGCGCAGAAAGCGAATCTCAAATGCTTGGAACCGCAAAAAGGCTGAAAGAAAGTGGCGCGCAGATCTCCGCTTTCCGTGCAGGAATTTGGAAACCGAGAACAAAACCAAATGGTTTCGAAGGTGTAGGCGTTATTGGTCTCAACTGGCTGAAAAAAGTGAAAGAAGAATACGGTTTCAAAACAGCGACTGAAGTTGCAAATGCGCACCACGTTTTCGCAGCGTTGGAAGCTGACGTTGACATCCTTTGGATTGGCGCACGTTCTACAGTAAATCCTTTCACGGTTCAAGAAATTGCTCAGGCATTAAGAGGAACAAACAAACCGATTTTGGTGAAAAATCCAGTAAATCCAGATTTGGCACTTTGGATTGGCGCTTTGGAAAGATTGTTAGGTCAAGGGATTGAGAATGTTGGTGCGATCCACAGAGGTTTTTCCACTTACCAAAAAACAAAATACAGAAATATCCCGAACTGGCAGATTGCTTTGGATTTCAAAAATCAGTTCCCGAATATCCCATTATTTATCGATCCGTCTCACATTTGTGGGAACAGAACTGGTTTGGCTGGCGTTTCGCAAGAAGCTTTCAACGTTGGTTACCAAGGGGCAATTATAGAAAGTCACGAGGATCCGGATAACGCTTGGAGCGACGCTTCTCAGCAGATTACGCCAGAAGTTTTGGCGGAAATGATCAACAATCTTCAGGTTCGTAATTCCGATATCTCTGGTTATGAGGACGAGATGGGAAAACACCGAACGCTTATCAGCGATATGGATTTCCAGTTGATCGAATTGTTATCGCAAAGAATGAAAATTTCTGAAAAGATCGGAAGTCTGAAAAAAGAAAACAACATCGCCATTTTCCAGCCAGAGCGTTGGAAAGTGATCACAGAATATGCGAACCAAAAAGCAAGCGAAACCGGAATGTCTCAGGAATTCATCGAGAAAGTTTTCAAAGCGATTCACGAAGAAAGCATCGAGGTTCAGAATAATATTATGATTGATAGATAATTGTCAGTCTGAGTTTCTCGAAGACTTAGAAAAATAATTTGGGCAGCTTTTCCGCCTTCCACTCCCAATCTTTTTTGCAGACGATTTCAGTTTAAATAGAACTTTAATTCACGCAAAAAAGGATTTCCGTTCAAGTCGGGCTGCAGCTTCGCAAAATTTGAACATTTGTTTTTTCATTCAACATTGGTCAAAAATAAAACATTTGCAAAATGTAAAAATATCCCTTTCAGAATTCAAACTCTGAAAGGGTTTTTCATTTAAAAACAGATAAAAGCTTTAACTTTGCAAAACATAAAATCTATTTTTTGAAAGGAATCATCATAAAATCTACAGGAAGCTGGTACCAAGTTTTAGAAGAGAAAGCTAAAACGGTTTACGAAGCCAGAATCCGAGGCAAATTTAAACTGATCAAAACCAGACTTACAAATCCGCTTGCAGTAGGAGATGAAGTGGAATTTTCTTTGGAGCAAGATGATGTGGCCTGGATTACCAAGATTTTTCCGAAAAGAAATTATCTCATCAGAAAATCGGTCAACCTTTCCAAAGAAGCGCATATTATTGCTTCGAATGTAGATATTGCCTGTTTCATTTATACTTTGAAATTCCCTGAAACATCATTAGGATTTTTGGATCGTTTTCTTGCTTGTTGCGAAGCTTATAATATTAAGCCTTTGATACTGTTCAACAAAATGGATACTTTGAATGACGAAGAAAAAGAAATCGTAGAAAACATCGAAGCAATGTATCAAAACATCGGTTACGACACTTTGAATATCTCATCTTACACAAAACTCAATCTTAATTTTTTGATTGATAAGATTAAAGATAAAACGTCTGTTTTCTTCGGACATTCCGGTTGTGGAAAATCAACTTTGGTGAATGCGATGCAGCCAGATCTTCATATCAAAACAGGTGAGATCTCAGAATCTGTTTTGAAAGGAAAGCATACGACGACTTTTGCGCAGATGCATTTTTGGGATTTTGGTGGTTCGGTGATAGATACGCCAGGCGTTCGGGAGTTTGCAATGATTGATGTTCAAAAAGAAGAAATTCAACATTACTTTCCAGAGATTTTCGAAGTAGGAAGAAATTGCAAATACCACAACTGTATGCACATCAATGAACCGAAATGTGAAGTCGTGAACGGTTTGGAAACTGGAGAAATAGAGGAGACAAGATACTTCACATATCTAAAACTGATGGAAGAAGCAGAAGAGATGAATCAAAACTAAAAAGAAAGTCCTGTAAAATATTTTTACAGGACTTTTTTATATTTAAAGTGAAAATTCTTAGAATTTCCACCCAACAGTCACAAAGAAATTACTTCTGTTGTTTTTAACTTTCGAAACAGCATAAGCATCACTATTCACATCAAATCCACCATTGAAATATCCGGTATTATAATCCACATTTCCTTGTAGGAATGGACTGGAATATTCAGATGAAATGTTTTGATAAGATGCATCGATGTAAAAGGATTGGAAATCATAACCTATACCTGCACCGAAAGTGTTTCTTTTTCCCATAATCAAATTAGAGTAAGATTGATCCGACATAGTGCCATTGTCATTGTAAGCCAATAAAGATAGATTATCAAAGCTGTTTCCCTGGTAAGCATATCCGCCTCTCAGTCGGAACGCGTTGATTCTATATTCTGCACCCACACGGACTTCCGAAGCATTCTTGTAAGCGTCATCGAAGAAATTATTCAATTCCACTTCTGCATCTCCA
The DNA here is from genome assembly GCF_004365655.1 of Epilithonimonas xixisoli. Taxonomy (GTDB): domain Bacteria; phylum Bacteroidota; class Bacteroidia; order Flavobacteriales; family Weeksellaceae; genus Epilithonimonas; species Epilithonimonas xixisoli. Next base: position 987,944 of record NZ_SOEO01000001.1, read on the forward strand.
TACTCTTTGTACTTAGGTTTGCTGATTCCTTGAACAAAATCGACGTTTATAGCAAAATTTTTGTTGGGAACAAATGCTGCACTTAAAGTGGCTTTCATCGGTGTCGAGAATTTTCTGTCTTCACCGTAAGTTCTATCGTCTTGGTTAAAGTTGTATTGGCTGTAAACTCTATCCATTCTCCACCAAGTTGGCGTTTCTAAAGCAGCACCCACACGAAACTGATTTCCGACTTTTGCAATTACCCCAAAGTTAGCAGAGAATCCGTCTGCGTTTTCTTCATAACCTGTATATTGTTTGGAGTAAGGCAAACTTGTATTGTCATAATCGGATAAAAATTGAGCATTATCAAATTGTCTCAAAAATGAAGTATGGAAATTAAGCCCAGCTCCGAAATACAATTTGTTTTCATAATTTGCACCCACTGCAAAATTCATTTTTGATTGGTCGCCATACCTGTCATAAGCGTGACCTTGATAGGTATAATTAATGACTTTATCCGGCAAAGAAAAATTATCTACAATTTTGATATTTTGATTTCCTGCAGATTCGGTATAATTATCCAAAGATCGAGTAGAGTAGTTGACTCCAACGTTGATGAATTTCCATTTGGAATTGAGATCATTCAAATTAATTGTCAAAACACCTCCTGTATTATTAAGATCTGTATTATTCAATTTATAATTTGAAGATCTGCCGGCAAGTGTCGTCGTATTTTTGTTACTATTCACTCCCAGCGTCAAGTTCAAATCACTGGTGATAAAAACCCCGATACCCGCCGGATTGACATTAGCCGAAGAAATATCACCACCTAGAGCTCCGATAGATCCTGCCATCGCATTGTATTTGGCAGTTCCGTTGATTGGATTCGAAGAATAGACATCCACTGTATTTGTAATTACCGAAACATCCTGAGCTTGTAAATAAACAAATGAAACCGGAATGCTGAGCAGTAATAAAGTTTTTTTTAGCATTTTTATATGAAATGTTGTTTAAAATTAAAAATTATCTTCTTCCACCGCCACCGCCGGATCTCATTCCGCCGCCGCCAGAAGAACCTCCAGATCTCATTCCACCTCCGGAATTGAATCCTCCTCCAGAATTTCCTGATCTTGTTGGTGCTACATAAGTATCATTTCTGTAACCGCCACTTGGCTGTGTATTTCTGAATCCGCCATTGTTATTAGGTGAAGTTCTTACGCCACCATTGTTTGGATAATTTTGTCGGATTCCGCCGTTGTTTGGATAGTTCTGTCTGATGCCACCATTTTGTCTGATGCCTGTATTGTTTTGATTGATTCTATTACCATTATTAGAATTTCTGAATCCGTCATTCATGGTTCTCAATCCACTGTTTCTAGTTCCAACTTCATTTCTGATATCTCTGTTTGGACGGAAACCTGTTGAGTTAATTGCATTGAAAGGTCCAGAAGTTCTGTTTCCAACTCTGTTTTGAGAAATCATCCCATTGAGTCTTCCGCCATTAGCTCCAGATCTGTTGTAAATAATTGTATTGTGGTGACCGCCCCAATATCCGCCTCCATAATAACCTCCCCAGCCATAGTTCCAGAACGGATCATAGAATCCACCGCCCCAGCCCCAAGGTGAGTAGAATGAGTTGCCCCATCCCCAGCCGAATCCCATGCCCCAACCCATCGAGTTGAAACCACTATTCCAGCCCCAGCCATAGTAAGGATATCCCCAACCGCCAAAACCTCCCCAGCCGTAGCCCATTCCCATTCCGCCCCAACCCCAGTTGTTGAAACTAGAGTAGTTTGTTTCTGTTCCTGTGAAATTTCCCCAGTCAGAATCGCTACTTAGCGCGTATCGGTTATTTTGGTCTTGAACGTTTTGTTGATTGTTATCATAGATGCTAGGATAAGTATCTTGATAATTATAATAATTGTCAACTTGATTGTTGTAATTGCCAGAATAGGTACCAGCTGGCAAAGAATCCTTGTTCGGGTCGTAGTAAACGCCGTCTGTTTCTGAATAACCACCGGTGTAGATAACACAAGAAGTTAATAGAAAGCTGCTGGAAATCAATATCAAACCTTTTGATTTGATGAAATTGAATAAGCTTTTATTGTTGATATTTTTCATTTTATGAGATGTATTAAGTTTCCTATATTTGCATTTCTTAAAAGAAACCAAATTTTATACCATTTAAATATTATAAATACGTGTAAAATTAGGCTTTTTATTTAGATTAGAAAGTTTAAAAAAAGTTAAAATCATATCAAAAAATTTATGGCAAAATTAACATCAAGAGCAGAAGATTATAGCAAATGGTATAATGAATTGGTTGTTAAAGCGGATTTAGCAGAGAATTCTGGCGTGAGAGGTTGTATGGTAATAAAACCGTACGGCTATGCAATTTGGGAAAAAATGCGTGACGAGATGGATAAGAAATTCAAAGAAACGGGTCACCAAAATGCTTACTTTCCTCTTTTTGTTCCCAAAAGCTTGTTCGAAGCAGAAGAAAAAAATGCAGAAGGTTTTGCCAAAGAATGCGCAGTAGTAACGCATTACAGATTGAAAAATGATCCCGACAATCCAGGTAAACTAATCGTAGATCCAGATGCAAAATTGGAAGAAGAGTTAATTGTACGTCCAACTTCTGAGGCGATTATTTGGAATACTTATAAGAATTGGGTTCAGTCTTACAGAGATTTACCGATTTTGATTAACCAATGGGCAAATGTTGTAAGATGGGAAATGAGAACCAGATTGTTCCTTAGAACCGCGGAATTTTTGTGGCAAGAAGGGCACACCGCTCACGCCACAAAAGATGAAGCCATCGAAGAAACAGAAAAAATGCTGGAAGTTTATGCAAAATTCGCAGAAGAATTTATGGCAATTCCAGTAATCCGTGGAATCAAATCTCCGTCAGAAAGATTTGCCGGTGCAGATGAAACTTATTGTATCGAAGCTATGATGCAAGACGGAAAAGCTTTGCAGGCCGGAACTTCTCATTTCTTGGGTCAGAATTTTGGAAAAGCTTTTGATGTGAAATTCACAACTAAAGAAGGAAAAATCGAATATACTTGGGGAACTTCTTGGGGAACTTCAACAAGATTAATCGGAGCTTTGATTATGACGCATTCTGATGATCTTGGATTGGTTTTGCCTCCAACTTTGGCTCCAATTCAAGTCGTGATTGTTCCTATTTTTAAAGGAGAAGAACAGTTGGCAGAAATCAGTAAAGTGGCTTTGGATATTCAAGCTAAATTGAGAGCTAGAGGAATTTCCGTTAAATTTGATGATGATACTCAGAACAAACCAGGTTGGAAATTTGCTGAATATGAACTGAAAGGTGTTCCGTTGAGAATTGCAATGGGACCAAGAGATTTGGAAAACAAAACAGTTGAATTAGCAAGAAGAGACAACTTGACCAAAGAATCTGTTTCTGTAGAAGGTTTGGACACTTATATCGAGGAATTGCTCAAAACGATTCAAAACGATATTTATACCAAAGCTTTGACTTTCCGCGAAGAAAATATGACTAAGGTAGATTCTTATGACGAGTTCAAAAAAGTTTTGGAAGAAAAAGGTGGATTCATTCTCGCACATTGGGATGGAACGGAAGAAGAGGAAGAGCAAATCAAGCAAGAGACAAAAGCCACCATCAGGTGTATTCCTTTGAATAATGAGCAAGAAGATGGCATTTCTCTGATAACTGGGAAACCTTCCAAACAAAGAGTTGTGTTTGCAAAAGCGTATTAAAAATAAAATTTCTATATCAAATCCGAAGAACTTCTTCGGATTTTTTTTGTCTCTAATTTTTTGTTGAAGTTAAATGATAATCTGTTAAAGTTTTATTAAAATTATCAATAATGAAAATTTGTGGATTAATATTTGGTAACATTACAATACATCAAACAATAAAATAAACTATTATGTCAACTAACCTTATCGACCTTATCAAAGGTCAGCTGGGACCGGCAACGGTTTCTCAAACTGCAACTCAATTAGGCGAGAGCGAATCTGGAATTTCAAAAGCTATTTCTGCATTATTGCCTGCCGTGGTAGGTGGATTTGTTAATAGCAATGCACAATCTGAATTGTTTAGCACAGTGAAGGATGCTGCAACCTCTGGCGTTTTGTCCAATCTTTTGGGGAATTTGGAAGGAAGTGATTCTGTAATTTCAAAAATTCTAAGCTTGATTTTCGGCGATGGAGACAAGCTGGCTGCCATTACAAATTCGGTTTCCGAATATGCAGGCATCAAAAATGAAGCTACAAACTCTGTTTTGAATCTTGTAACTGGCGCAACAGCTGGAACTATCGGGCGATATGCGGTAGATCACAATTTGGATGTTTCATCTTTTGGAAATCTAATGAACGATCAAAAATCAAATCTTGCTTCTCTTTTGCCTGCAGGATTTAGTTTTGCTTCATTAGGCTTAGGGAATTGGTTTGGATCTATGGACGCAGCTCCGGTGAATGTAATTCCAGAAGTGAATCAAACGCCGATCGTAGATGTGAATCCCACAACCCCTGTTACCGAGAAACCAATTGTAACAGAAACTCCAAAAGTAGATGTGACAAGAAGCGGAACTACACACGAAATCGTTTCTGATAACAGTTCTGGTGGTAGCATTTGGAAGTGGCTTTTACCATTGCTTTTATTATTGTTATTAGGCTGGTTTTTCTGGAAACAATGTGATAAAAAAGCAGAACCAATGCCAGTAACAACGGTTGACTCTACAGCAACAGTTTCTGATTCTACAAATCCAGCAGTTGACTCTGTGACGTTTCAAAGAGAAACCATTATGGTGACATTGCCAAGTGGAAAAACGCTTCAAGCTTACAAAGGCGGAATCGAGGATCAAATGGTGAATTTCTTAAAATCTGACGAATACAAGAATTCTACTGAAGCACAATTAAAAGACAGATGGTTCAATTTTGACAATTTGAATTTTGAATTCGGAAACTCAAAACTAACTCCTGAATCTCAAGTTCAATTGGAAAATCTTAAAATGATCTTGGCAGAATTCCCAGATGCTAAAATTAAAATTGGGGCTTACACAGATAAAAAAGGTGATGAAGCTGTTAACTTAAAATTGTCTGGAGAAAGAGCAGCGGTTGTAAAATCCTCTCTTAATTCTGCTCAAGTATTAGAGGCGGAAGGATACGGTTCCAAATTTGCAAAAGTTTCTGCCGATGCTACTGACAAAGAAAGAGAATCTGATAGAAAAACTGCAGTAAGATTTACCAAGTAAATTTTTGTTTAAATTAAATATAAAACTGTCAAGAGATTGACAGTTTTTTTATTGTTAATTTGCAGGTTAAGTAGAGTATAACTATTTTTGTTAGTCTAATCTAACAATACGAAATATTGAATCAATTTAATCATAACAGAGGTTGGCGAAAAGAGAAGAGTTCCAACTCTCTTCAGGAGTCTTTTGCCAGCGTTCATATTCCGAAAGACGGAAGCTTCAAGAAGAAACTATTTGCCTATATGGGACCTGGATTGCTCATTGCAGTAGGTTATATGGATCCGGGGAATTGGGCGACAGATATTGCAGGTGGAGCGCAGTTTGGCTATGCTTTGCTCTCTGTGGTTTTGATTTCAAATCTGTTTGCAATTCTTTTGCAGCATTTGTCTGTAAAATTGGGAGTTGTGGCAGAGCGGGATTTGGCGCAGGCGTGTAAAGATCATTTTCATCCTGTGGTCAATTTTATTCTTTGGATTTTCTGCGAAATTGCCATTGCTGCGTGTGATTTGGCAGAAGTGATAGGTTCGGCAATCGCTCTTAATCTTTTATTTGGAATACCACTCAGTTGGGGTGTTGTGATTACGATTGTCGATGTTTTTCTGATTTTATTCCTTCAGTCACGCGGTTTTCGCTACATAGAAAGTATTGTTGGAGGTTTGATATTAATTATTTTTATAGCATTTTTTTACGAAATATTTCTAAGTCAGCCAGAGGTTTTCCCGATGTTGCAAGGTTTGATTCCTCAGAAAGAAATCATCACCAATCCATCGATGTTATATATTGCCATCGGAATTTTGGGTGCTACGGTAATGCCTCACAATCTCTATCTTCATAGTAGTATTGTGCAAACAAGAAACTACCCAAGAACCACCGAAGGGAAGAAGGAAGCATTGAAATTTGCGAGTATCGACAGTAGTCTTTCCTTGATGCTAGCATTCATTATCAATGCGGCAATTCTCATCATTGCAGCAGCTACTTTTCACACGTCTGGGAACAAAGATGTGGCGGATATCAATGATGCTTATATGCTTTTGACACCGCTTTTGGGAACTACACTAGCGAGTATTTTCTTTGGAATTGCACTCTTGGCATCTGGTCAGAATTCTACTTTGACGGGAACACTCGCGGGACAGATCGTAATGGAAGGTTTCCTGAATATCAGACTAAAACCTTGGGTTAGAAGATTAATTACCAGAGTTATTGCCATTGTTCCAGCGTTGATTATCTCTATTCTTTATGGAGAAAAGGGAACGGCAGAATTGTTGGTTTTCAGTCAGGTCATTTTGTCGATGCAACTTAGTTTTGCTGTAGTTCCGTTGGTTATGTTTACCAATAGCAAAGCGAAAATGGGGGAGTTTGCTAATAAAATGTGGATCAAAGTTTTGGCCATCATCATCAGTACAATCATTATATTTCTGAATCTCTATCTCTTGAAAGAAACATTCTTTCCTTGATAATAATAAAAAAAACCGTTTCAAAATTTTGAAACGGTTTTTTTTTTTATTTTTTCTTTCTTTGAAAATATTATCCTAACTTCTTAGAATCTGCAACAAACTGCGCCAACCCAGAATCTGTCAATGGATGATTCAATAGATTTAGGATTGATGGTAGCGGCGATGTGATGACATCTGCGCCAATTTTTGCACAATTGATGATATGCATAGGACTTCTGATGGAAGCTGCAAGGATTTCTGTATCAAACATGTAATTGTCAAAAATCAAACGAATTTCTTCGATCAAATTAAGTCCATCCACAGAAATATCATCTAATCTACCTAGGAAAGGAGACACGTAAGTTGCACCTGCTTTTGCAGCCAAAAGTGCTTGTCCTGCTGAAAAAATCAGAGTACAGTTGGTTTTGATGCCTTTGTCTGAAAAATATTTTAGAGCTTTGATACCATCTTTGATCATCGGGATTTTTACGACAATTCTCTCGTGAAGTGCCGCCAATTCATCGCCTTCTTTGATCATTTCTTCATAAGTTGTAGAGAGAACTTCTGCAGAAACATCGCCGTCTGAAATGTTGCAAATATCAACGTAATGCTTGTTGATAGCTTCTTTTCCAGAGATTCCTTCTTTTGCCATAAGAGAAGGGTTGGTAGTAACGCCATCCAAAATTCCAAGGTCTTGTGCTTCTTTAATTTGGGCTAGGTTGGCTGTGTCAATAAAAAATTTCATATAAAGGTATTTGTTTGTTTATTAAAGCTTGTTGTTATTTTTTATAAGTGTAACTGATTACAAATATACAGTTTTAGTTTGCTCTGTAAAAATCAAAAAAAAAAGAAGCCAGCTGGCTTCTTTTAATTTACTTCATCGCAGCTTCTTTCGCTTTGAATTCGTTGTACTTAGCAGTATTTTGAGTGGTCATATAAAGTCCTTTCAAAATGCTGACCATATCCTTATCATTTGGATTGTTGCTGTAATATTTCTCTGCATAAGGAATCGCTTTTGAGAATCGGCTTCTTCTTTCCTCCATCAATTTATTAGCAGCATCTATCTTTCCTGATTTTCTCAGTTTGTTGTATTCGTCAACAGTTTTGGTGTCATCTCCCATATAGAAGTAAACCATATTCTGAAGTGCATTACTGAAGTTAGGATCAATTTCTAAAGCTTTTTTCAAAGATTCCTCTGCATCTTTTTGCATTGAAGGATCTTTCAATTGCAAAACGCCTAAATTGTACCAGTTTACTTTATCCGTTGGATTTTTCGCCAATTGTGCTTTAAGGTTACTTACAAATTGTTCCGTTTTACCAGATTTATAATAAGCGTTTCCTTGAATTTGAGAAAGTGTTTTGTTGTTTGGGAACTTTTTCAAACCATCATCAGAAATAGCAGCAGCCTCCTCAAATTTCTGCTGATCAAAAAGTAATGAAGCTAGAATCTCATAAAGTTCTTCTTGCTTACTAGGTGTTTTTTCTATTTTAAAATCAGAATAATCGCTGCCGTCTTTCATTTTTTGATAAAGGTCGTATGCGTTCTTATCAAGATTTTCTACAGTTCCAGTTTTCTTGTTTTTTGCAGTGTAATTAGTTTCGATTCCTGTATAATTTGCTTTGATCAACTCATCAAGAATCGCAATGCCTTTTGCTTTCTGATCTTGAGTTTGTGCATAAGCTACACCAGCGTAGTAAAGATAGTTTTTGTTATCCTGTCCGGCTGCTTTGAACAAGTAGTAAGTCTCTGCAAATTTTTCTCCTGCAACATCATATTTTTTGTTGTTATAATTTGTAGTTGCCATTGCACTCGCTGCTTGCAATTGAGGATTGATTGTATTTCTCAGTTTCTCAGCTAATGAAGGTGTAAACTTTTCTTGCTTCAAAGAAATTCCGTTTCCGAATTTTTCTGAAGCTTCTTTTCCAACAAAATAAACTCTGTTTTTCTCAGCATCTTTTCCTGTGAAAATAGGTTCTGCACCCAAAGTTGCAATCTTTGCAAGAATTTCTGCACCTTCTACGCTTTTCCCGGATTTCAATAATGACAATCCTTTTGCATAATAGTATTGCTCAAGAAGAGAAGGCTCTAATAAATAAGTCTTATCTCCAAAAATGCCTTCTGCTTTCGCAATTTCTGAACTTGCAGTCGTATGATCTCCTGAATCAACTGCTTTTACAGCGTTAGCAATTTCTTTTTTCTGCGCATTCATCAATGCTACAGATAAAACTGCCAAACTTAAAATTAATCTTTTCATATGTTAACTTTTATTTTTTATTCGTTGTCTTCGGTTTCATCAGCATTATCAGCGGCTTCTTCATCTTCGATTTTCTTCAGTTCCTCCTCGTCGCCGATGTTGATCTGATTGTTTCCAGTCTGTGGTTTCACTTTGAATTCTGGATTGTTACTGTCGTTTTCTGCAACTTCTCCGTCTTCTTCTTCCACAACTTCACTATCCATTTCTACTTTTGCAATCGCTGCAATTTCGTCCTTGGTTTTAAGATTAATGACTTTCACACCTTGGGTATTTCTACCCATCACACGCATTTCGTTCATATTCATTCGGATGGCAACACCAGATTTGTTGATAATCATCAATCCGTCTTCGTCTGTCACACTTTGGATAGCAATCAGATTACCGGTTTTCTCAGTAATGTTCAGCGTGATTACACCTTTTCCACCTCTGTTTGTGATTCGGTAATCTTCTACGGCTGTTCTTTTTCCATAACCTCTTTCTGATACAACCAAAACTGTATCATTTTCCAAGTCATTTACAACAATCATTCCGATTACTTCGTCACTATCTTCAAGAGAAATTCCACGTACACCAATCGATCCTCTGCCGACAGCTCTCGCTTTTTCTTCAGGGAATCGAATACATTTTCCGTTTTTGGTAGCAATCATAATTTGAGAATTTCCGTCTGTCAATCTTGCGCCTAATAATGCATCATTATCACGGATTTCGATAGCATTTACACCATTTGTTCTTGGTCTGGAGTAAGCTTCCAATGATGTTTTCTTGATGGTACCGTTCTTGGTGATCATCACAACATTCATTTGGTTGATATATTCTTGATTTTTAAGATCTTTGGTTCTAATGTAAGCCTTGATCTTATCGTCTTGCTCAATATTAATTAAATTCTGAACCGCTCTTCCTTTTGAAGTTTTAGATCCTTCCGGAACTTCGAATACCCTTAGCCAGAAACATTTTCCTTTTTCTGTGAAGAAGAGTAGGTATTCGTGGTTGGTTGCAGTTACGATATATTCCAAGAAATCCTCATCTCTCGTAGTTGCCGCTCTGTTTCCAACGCCACCTCTGGATTGTACTTTGTATTCAGAAAGAAGTGTTCTTTTGATGTAACCAGCGTGAGAAATAGTCAAAACAACTTTTTCGTCTGGGATGATATCCTCAATAGAGAATTCTCCTCCAGAGTAATCGATTTCAGAACGTCTTTCGTCGCCGTATTTTTCTTTGATTTCTTGAAGTTCAGTTTTGATGATCTCATAACGTCTTGGTTCATTCGTCAAAATGTCTTCCAAATCTTTTATTAAAGCCATTATTTCTTCGTACTCAGCACGGATCTTGTCCAATTCCATTCCCGTAAGACGAGCCAAACGAAGATCTAGAATTGCTTGTGCCTGAATTTCAGAAAGTTCAAATTCTTCAATCAAACCTTCTTTCGCGGCTTGTGGATTGGCGCTGTGACGGATGATTGCAATCGCTCTGTCAAGAGAATCCTGAGTTCCGATCACTTTCATAAAGCCTTCAAGAATGTGTGCTCTTTCCTGTGCTTTTCTAAGTTCGTATTTTGTTCTTCTTACAATTACTTCGTGACGGTGATCTACGAAATGTAAGATCATATCTTTCACATTCAGCTGTACAGGTCTTCCTTTAACTAAGGCGATGTTATTAACTGAAAATGAAGTTTGTAGAGAAGTGTATTTATATAAAAGGTTTAATACGACATTTGGTATTGCATCGTTCTTAAGTTCATAAACGATACGCATTCCGTTTCTGTCAGACTCATCACGGATTTCATAAATTCCCGGAAGTTTATCATCTTTAACCAATTCAGCAGTTCTGGCAATCATTTCTGCTTTGTTGACTTGATAAGGAATTTCTGTTACGATGATCGCATTTCTATTTCCAATCTCTTCGAAATTGATTTTCGCTCTCAAAACGATACGCCCTCTTCCTGTATGGAAAGCATCACGCACGCCATCATAACCGTAGATGATTCCACCTGTTGGGAAATCTGGAGCAATGATGTGCTTCATCAACTCATCGATGGTAATTTCTTTATCATCAATATAAGCACAAATCGCATCAATACTTTCAGATAAGTTGTGAGGCGCCATATTCGTCGCCATACCAACTGCAATTCCGGAAGCTCCATTGACCAAAAGACTTGGGATTCTTGTAGGAAGAACGGTAGGCTCTGTTAAACTGTCATCAAAGTTATTTTGAAAATCAACAGTTTCTTTATCAAGATCGGCAAGAATCTCATCGGATATTTTTTTAAGTCTTGCTTCCGTATAACGCATTGCTGCTGGTGGATCGCCGTCCATAGAACCGAAGTTACCTTGTCCGTCAACCATCTGATAACGCAAACTCCACGGTTGCGCCATTCTTACCATTGCATCATAAACCGAGCTGTCGCCGTGTGGGTGATATTTACCTAAAACGTCTCCAACAATTCTCGCAGATTTCAAATGTTTTCTGTTAGAAAAGACATTAAGACCATACATACCGTAGAGCACTCTTCTGTGAACGGGTTTCAGTCCATCTCTCACATCTGGCAAAGCTCTTGATACGATTACTGACATCGAATAATCGATGTAAGAGGTTCTCATCTCGTCAACAATGTTGATTGGTATTAACCTTTCTCCTTCCTTATGCATAAATATTTTTTAATTTATTGTAAATCAGAATTTTAAAATACATTCTGATGCTTCAAGTTTTTCTGTTTTTTATAACGGGCTAATTTACAAAAAAAAACCGATTTTTGCATTCTGAATTTATCAACATTAATCATAAAAAAATATAAAAAATGAGCATCCTTAGTATTACATTTCATACAATCGAAAATAAAATTGAAGAATGGGACATCTATGTGGAAAGTGATCTGCATCAGATGGTGGAAAATCTTTTGGATGTGGAGCAATATATCCTTTCCGAAGTTCAATCGGATATGGTAAGCGAAGGAAAGAATACCAATTTATTTTTAGTTTTTGATAATGATGAGATGAGAGAGCAATTTATGGAAAGTGAAATGGTAAACTTGGAAGAAAGAATTAATGGGAGATTTGGTGAGCAAGTGATGATTTTCCCAACTTTTTTAAATCCTAAGAAAAAGAGATTTTAAATAAGGTTTTGAGTCTAAAAATTATTCTCTCGCAGATTTTTACTTTAAAGTTCTATCTTAATGTCAGTAAAAGTGGAATCAAATACTATCAAATGTCAGTCTGAGGCTCTCAAAGACCTTTTAATTTTCTGGGAATAATTTTTGGAGTTACTTTGTAGCTCCTTTATTTTTATAATTATGTTCGACAAACAACAACGAAAACTTAAGCGTTCTGCCAGATTAATTTCCGTTCTCAGTAAGTATGGTTTTAAAGATATGATTGCCAGAATGGGCAAAAAACCGGAAGAAAATTCGGTAAATTCTGACGAAATCATTTCCAAAGGAACGGTTTACGAAAGGATTAGATTGGTTTTGGAAGAATTGGGTCCGACGTTCGTGAAGCTAGGACAAACGTTCAGTAATCGGGAAGATCTGCTTCCGCCAGAACTGATTCAGGAGTTGCAGAAACTTCAGGATCGGGTAGAAATTGTTGATATGAATGTTGAGGAGATTTTGGAAAATGAATTCAATATTTCTGTTAAAGAACATTTCTCGGAGATTGTTGTAAAACCTTTAGCAACGGCTTCTATTGCTCAGGTTTACAAAGCAACTTTGATTACTGGAGAAGAAGTTATTTTAAAGATCAAAAAACCGGATGTTCTAAGTGTTATTGAGGATGATTTGCTATTAATAAAAGATTTAGTGAAATTGATTTCGACCTATTCAGAGATTGCTTCAAAATTGAACTTAAAACAAGCCATTGCCACTTTTGAAAAGTCATTGTTAGAAGAAGTTTCTTTGGTCAATGAACGAAATAATATCAAGCAGTTTGCTTTAAATTTCAAAAATAATAAGGAAACCTACGTTCCAATTGTTTACGACGAATTTTCCAATAATAATGTCCTTTGTATGGAGTTTATTGATGGAATTAAGGTTACAGATAAAGCTGAACTTTTGAATCATAATATTGATCCTATCAAAATCTCAGAAGTTGGTTTGAGGCTTTTCGTTTCTCAGATTTTGGATTACGGATTTTTCCACGCCGATCCACACGCAGGGAATATTTTGGTGAAGAGAGATGGGAGAGTCGTCTTTATTGATTTTGGTGCAGTTGGGAAAATTCAGCCAAATGATAAAGAGATTCTTGAAAGTTTGATTGTGGCTTTTGTTGCTAAAAATTCTAATAAGATTGTAAGGTCATTAAAAAAAATGGCGGTCAGCTACGAGATTCCGGATGAGAGGCGATTTGAAAATGATGTGGAAGAAGTTCTGAATTTCGTTCACAGCACGTCATTGAAAAATATCGATCCGCATATTATCATTAATAAAATGAAAGACGTTTTGAAGGACAATCAGCTTTATATGCCGGATTATTTTTATCTTTTGTTTAAAGGAATTGGTTTGATAGAAGGTGTTGGGCGAACAATCAATCCCGATTTGGACATTGTGAAAAGTCTGCATCCTTACACCAAGAAAATCTTGACGAGAAAAATTAGTCCAAAAAAACTCTTCAAAAGTGGAATGGACAAAATGATGAATTTCACCGATAATGTGGATGAAATCCCGAAAGAGTTGCGCTCCGTTCTGCAAAAACTGGATGATAATAAATTCACCATTTCCAGCGAGATAAAAAATATTGAGAAAACCAATAATCTTATCAAATCGAGTATCATTAATCTAATCTTAGCAATGGTTTTAGGAGCAAATATCATTGCAACATCCATCGTTTTCGTTTCAGAATCTGGACCAAGAATTGGCGAAATGTCTTTGGTGGCTGTTTTGGGATTTTTGTTTTCGGTAGTTTTGGTAATAATCTTATTATTAAGGATTACTAGAAAATAGTTTTAAAATTTTATCATCTCGCTGATTTGATAGATTCAGCAGATTTGAAATGTTAAATTTGTAAGATTAGTTTGATTTGATAGGAATTATTACTTAAATCATTCATTTAAAAATTCTTGTTTTGATACTTATTAATTATATTCAAATAAATACATTAAATTTGCACCACATTTTTAGACGAAATATAATTAATTAAAGCACTCAATACGGAGTGCAACACAAAAGAATTTATGAGTATACCTCAAGCAATTACAGAAACGGTCATTCTTGCAGACGGCAGAGAGATCACAATCGAAACAGGGAAATTGGCAAAACAGGCTGATGGATCTGTAGTAGTAAAAATGGGCGGGACAATGCTTTTAGCAACTGTTGTAGCCAGCAAAGAAGCAAAAGATGGCGTAGATTTCTTGCCATTGACAGTAGATTACAGAGAGAAATTCTACGCAGGTGGGAAAATCCCTGGAAACTTTTTCAGAAGAGAAGCTAGACCATCCGATCAGGAGATCTTGACAATGCGTTTGGTGGACAGAGTTCTAAGACCATTGTTCCCTGAAGATTTCCACGCGGAAGTACAGGTGATGATCTCTTTGATTTCTTACGATGGACAATCCATTCCAGATGATCTGGCTGGTTTTGCAGCATCTGCAGCGATCGCGATCACGGACATTCCTTTCAACGGGCCAATGTCTGAAGTAAGAGTGGTGAGAATTGACGGAAAACTTTCTGTTAATCCAAAACTAGAAGACCTTAAAATCGCTGACCTTGATATTATGGTTGGTGCAACGAAAGATTCTATCGTAATGGTAGAAGGCGAGATGAAGGAGATCTCTGAAGCAGAAATGCTGGAGGCTATCAACTTCGCTCACGTTGAGATCAAAAAACAAGTTGAAGCTCAGGAGAGATTGGCTGAAAAAGTTGGTAAATCATTTCCAAAAAGAGAATACAGCCACGAGAATCACGACGAAGCGATCCGTGAGAAAGTTTGGAAAGAAACTTACGATAAAGTATACGAAGTAGCGAAATCGCCTTCAGGTAAAGAAGAAAGAAGCGACAAATTCAAAGCGGTGCGTGAAGAGTTCTTGGCTCAATATGTTGATAACGCTGAAGAATTGGAGAGAGTAACACCTTTCGTAAAAGTATATTACCACGATGTTGAGAAAGAAGCGATGCGTCAGATGATCTTGAATGATAAGATCCGTCTTGATGGTCGTGATCCTCAAACCATCCGTCCGATCTGGAGTGAGATCGATTATTTGCCAGGTGCACACGGTTCTGCGATCTTCACAAGAGGGGAAACTCAATCTTTGACAGCAGTAACTTTAGGTTCTGTGAAAGATGCAAATATGGTTGACAGCGTGATGATCAATTACGACGAGAGATTCTTCCTACACTATAACTTCCCACCATTCTCAACTGGTGAAGCTCGTCCTTTGAGAGGAACATCAAGAAGAGAAGTTGGTCACGGAAACCTGGCTCAGAGAGCTTTGGCGAATATGATCCCGGAAGAAAATCCTTACACCATTCGTATCGTTTCTGATATCCTGGAATCCAATGGTTCATCTTCTATGGCGACTGTTTGTGCAGGAACTTTAGCATTGATGGATGCGGGTGTTCAGATCAAGAAACCAGTTTCTGGAATCGCGATGGGATTGGTAACTGACATCAAAACAGGAAAATTCACAGTGCTTTCTGATATCTTGGGTGATGAAGATCACTTGGGAGATATGGACTTCAAAGTAACCGGAACTGCAGACGGAATCACGGCTTGCCAAATGGATATCAAGATCCAAGGATTGTCTATGGACATTATGGAGAAAGCCCTTCTACAAGCTAGAGACGGAAGATTGCATATCCTTGATAAATTAAACGAAACCATCTCTGCACCAAGAGAAGACGTGAAACCTCACGCTCCGAAAATGGTGATGCTAGAAATCTCTAAAGATTTCATTGGTGCGGTAATCGGACCTGGTGGAAAGATCATTCAGCAGATGCAGAAAGATACGGATACTGTTATCGCTATCGAGGAAGTTGGAGAGATCGGAAGAATCGAGATCTCTGGTGTGAGTAGAGAGAAGATCAACGAGGCTATCGCAAAGATCAACGAGATCACTTTTGTACCAACTGTAGGTGAAGTTTACCAAGGTAGAGTTGTGAAAGTAATGGACTTCGGAGCTTTCGTAGCGATCGCTAAGGGAACTGAAGGACTTCTACACATTTCTGAGATCGAGTGGGCGCGTCTTGATAAAGTGCCTTACAACGAAGGTGACCAAGTTGAGGTGAAGTTTATGGGTTATGATGACCGTAAGAAAATGAAACTTTCCAGAAAAGTATTGTTGCCAAGACCAGAAAGACCGACTCCTAAACCAAGACCAGAAAGTCAAGTGAACCCTGAAGGTAAAGACCAACCAGGAGAACACAAGCCTTTGAACGAAGCATAAGATTAAGTCTTAATGATATTGAATCCCCCGAGTTATCGGGGGATTTTTTTTGGAATTTTTTATTTATTGTCCTTCGAGAGCCTCAGGAGGACAGGGTTGGGCGTACCTACGGCACTCTTGTGTTTGTGGGGTGGGTGTTTCTATTAACAGGTTGCTCCTCTGGAGTTCTTGTGAATTCGGGATTTAGTTTCCGGATAAGAGAATGTTAATTGCGGACGGCAGAATATTTTTGAAAGGAATTTTTTATTTATTGTCCTTCGAGAGACTCCGGATGACAGGGTAGTGGCGTACCTACGGCACGCCTATATCTTGTAACTGGGTGTTTCTATTAACAGGTTGCTCCTCTGGAGCTTTTGTGAATTCAGGATTTAGTTCCGGATAAGAGAAAATTAATTACGGACGGCAGAATATTGTTTACGGATGCAAGAATATAACTTCCGGATGTAAGAATATAGTTTCCGGATGCGAGAATATAACTTACGGATGTAAGAATATAGTTTCCGGATGCGAGAATATAACTTACGGATGCAAGAATATAGTTTCCGGATGCAAGAATATAACTTCCGGATGCGAGAATATAATTCCAGATGGGATAATATGAAAGCATTGTATTAAAATAGGAATTTCTTTATTAAGAATCCTTCGAGAGCCTCAGGATGACAGTACTAGTAGTACACTATTATAAAAACATCCTGTCAACATATCTTGACAGGATGTGGCATTAGAAAAATCAGACTGTGTAATAGACTATTGACTCGTCTGTGTATTATTTAGGTTCAGTAAACTTGATTGATGATACGTTGGCATATTCTGTGGAGGTAGCACCATAAAGACCTTTGACATATTTTTTGACGTTTTGGGCAATATCGTAGAGTCCAGTGTTTTCTGCGTATAGAATTTGATTTCTTTCTATTAGTTTGACATTGAGTTCGGCTTCGGTCTGGTCTACGGGTTGTGTTGTGCTTATCAGTGAAGCGTGGTAAGGCGATAGCGTGGTTAGTTTTAAATCGTCTTCGTTAGGCGTGTAACTGGGGATAGTTGCCAGCAACTGCAAGAGGATTCCGAAATTTTCGGCTTGCTGGGTGTATGATTGGCGGGAAGTGGATACTGTTTTTGGTGGTTCTCCGCCTTCTTAGGTTGTGGTTTTTGGTTTCTTTTGTCCGCCTTGGATGGTGCGGTTTAGGGTTCTCGCTTGGTCGATGGTTCCTTGTGGTAAGCCTAGGATTTCTAACAGACTTAGAATTCTGGTACAGGTTGGTTTCAGGTTTTCGAATGCTACCTGACGCAGGGCGATGGCGTTTTTGTTGGCATTTCGTTTTTCTTCTACTTCGCTGAGTTTTGCAACGGCAGTGGTGTAGAGGGTTTGGAGATTGGAGACCGATAGACTTGCTACGGGAGGGTTGTAAAGTGTGTAAACGGAAACTTGCTCTGTGAGTTTTTGTAGGTTGGCTACGTTTTTAGCGTGTCCTACTTCTGATGTTGAAGACATAATATTTGTATTTTTAGTTGTCTTCAAATATAGAATTTATTTTGAATCTGATAATAAAAAGATTGATTAATTGTGAATTATGTAATATTATGTTAAATTGGGAATGGGAAACCCTAGCGGGAGGCTAGGGTTTTTTGTTTTTTTTGGATGCACGGATTGCAAATCCGCGCTATCGGGATTTTTTTACTTTACTAATGAGCACGAGCGGGACGCTCGCGCTAGCAGAGGTTTGTTGTGAGAAAGCACGAGCGGGACGCTAGCGAGGGGAATCTATTTTTTTATTGGCAAACAAGACTATATCTTTAATAACCAATTTTTGAATTGCGGAAATAAGAGCTCTCATCAAAGCAAAGTCAATTTCATTATTGATAGCCGGTAATTGAATTTTAGTTATTTTGATTTTATCACGATTAAATTTTGTCCCATAATCATAATTCAATTCTAAAATTGCTTTTCTAAAACTTGAAATGGCAAAAAACAATTCAAATTTTTGAAAGTTTTTGTCGTATGCTTTAAGTACTTGTAAATGACTTTTTCCAATAAACTCAGTAGGTTGATAGAAAATTGTTCGTTCTGATTGCCAAGTATCACTCAATGTAATTACATTTGATGGGTTTAGTGGTTCTAAATTACTCCAACCGATATAACCATTATTTTGTGATTGATTGGAAACGTATGGGGTTTTACCATTTTCGATGAGAATATTTCTATCATTCATTTTGTAAGCTTTAGATGGTGAAACATCAAATAGTTTTTGAATTTCAAACTCTTCAAATTTCACTTCACCTTTTTCAAACATTTCAAATACTCGTTTTTCTTCACCAGTCAAAATATAGTTTTTAAGATTTGGAGCTGAAAAACACAATTTTAGCTCTGCTATACGTTCCTTTTCCAGTGCAGCCACAAAACTTTTATCTTCATTTTTTTGTCTTAGTAAGTTTGACACCTCCCAAGCTAAGTAATCGCCAATAGTTTTTTTGAAATCTTTAATTGTTGGCTTGGTATCAATTTTTTGATAATGATCAAAATTCCAATCGTTTCCATTTTTAGATATAACACTCATTACAATTGTTTGCTTCAAATTCCATAAAGTCGGAGAAACATCTGCTGTTACTCCATTTTTATAGATTTCAACTATATCATTATAGCGTTGCATCGAATTGTCTAATTCAATAAGACTTCGTTTGGTGCGTTTGTAACCATCGTTCCTAAAGTCAATAAATTTGACTTGTTTTTTATAATCGTGGCTTTTGCCTGTATGCTCGATAACATAGATAGAGGTCTGAACTCCTGCCATAGGTATAAATAAATCTATAGGCATTTTGATGCTTGCTAATAATTGGTTTTTAGCCAAAATAGCTTTACAACTTTCAACGCCTCGACCGTTTCCTGCAGAGTCTTGAATTATAATTGCCGCTTTGCCGCCAATCTTCATATTTTCAAGACCAAACAGAATAAATGGCATTCCATTTTCTTTAAAACTAAAAGGTGGATTTAGTAATAATTTATCGGCGTTAAACTCTCTGTAAAGGTCGGCTGGCTCATTAAAAGATGAACCTTTACGGATGTTACTTGAACCATCGCCACGCAAAATCATATTTGTTGAAGCTAGCGTAAACATTTCTGCGTTAAGCTCCACTCCAAGCAACTGATTTTTCTTAATTTCTTTTATTTTGTCAATTGCTTTCGTAGTGTTTTTACCATATTTTTTTTCTGCATATTCTATCATCATTTCCATAGATGAAATTAAAAAACCAGCTGAACCTGTGGCTAAATCCATAACCTTAGAGTTTTCATCTACTTCTAAAATTTGGGTCATCATTTTGGTAACATAAGGTGGAGTTAAAACAATCCCAATTTCCTTTCCATCACCAAGTGCATACTTCAAAAATTCAGAATACATTTCTCCCATAATATCTAAATGCCCACTCATAGAGTCTATAGACAAAAAAATGTTTTCATAGATGTATGTGAAAATTTGTTTATTGACACTTGCCAAATCAGGTAATAACTTTCCTATTATGGGGTCTAAATCTGTTTTTTTATCACGGTCGGTATCTTTGTTAATTTCCTTAAAGGATGCCATCATTAGATTTAATTTATCTAATGGTATCTCTTTTAATTTAAGGTAATTTTCTATTTGAGTTACGATAGTGTCTCCGTCTCTTTGATTGTCTAGATTGATTCCTCTTAAATCGTCTGGAGTTAATCCATTTTTAATATCCGCAATATCTTGCATAGCTAGAAGCATTCCCGAAACATATAGCACACGTTGAGGAGCTGTAATAGCGTGATTATTCATCAATTTATTTAGCTTCTTTGCATATTCTTGTAATTTCGCTTGCGAGTCTATTAAAATTTTATGTTTTTCGTCTTCTGTAAGTGTTGCTGCTTTGTAAAACTCTGCAAATGATTTTTTTGATTCTAAAAAATCTAATGAAGTGTAAGTGTCTATTAATTTGTATGTTTCATCAGTTGCGCCAAAAACATAATACACTTTTATAGTTACGTTATTAGCATTATTACCAGCTATTCCAATTGCAATTGCTTCGGTATATTTTTTACTCATTATAGCACATTGTGCGTAATGAATTGCTCCATTTACTGCGAAATTTTTAACGGATTTTATATCGTTTTTGATTTTATCACCATTGGTTGCCGATAGCTTATTAATGCCTAGTTTATTTTCAATTAAAACAGGGATTTTTCGATCAGCGAATATTTCAAGGTGAAAATCAGGTTTCCAAGATTTGCCTTTTTCTGTTTCACCAGCTTCTTCAAGAGCGAGACGTTTTAAAATCACGCCTTTTTGAATTGCATCTTTTAAAAAATCAGACATTGCCGATTCTACAGTATAGTTGTTTTGTTTAATTCTTGCAAATTCTGATTTTACCCAATCATTTACATTATCTTCCAAATTCCAGTCCTTCATTTTATTCTATGGTATTTTGATAATTTGCAAAAATAGTTTAATAATATTATCTATGTTATTATAGTCTACGAAAAATAAACAAATTCTACTATTAACTCTATATTTTGAGTAGTAATTTTATCCCTGACCATTCAAAATACTATTATGAGTTTCGGTCAATATTTCAAAATGATATTTTTCACATCATTTAATAAATTAGTTTAGATTCCTCCGGAATGATAAAGAGGATGTTTGCAAAGTAGAGATTGCTTCGTCACTTCGCTCCTCGCAATGATAATTGTTTTACCCATTCCCAGCCCTATGCTTCAAATCATCCGCCCCACCAGTTTTCCTCGCTTGTCCAGATTTTCCTGAGCCGAAGTTATAAGTATAGGAAAGCGTTGCCATTCTGGTGTCTCTTCTCACAATGAAGTTTTCTGCATAGCCGGAATAGATGTTTCGGGCTTCCGGATTGCTCTTGAAGAAGATGTCGTTGAAAGAAAACTTGAGCGTGCTGTTGTTCTTGAATTTCTTCTGAGCACCGATGTTTACAGACCACATCGGTTTCAGGTACATATAGGCGTAAACTTCTTTGGCTTTGTAGTTCCCCGAAAGTTCTGCTGAAAAACCATTTCCGATTTTGAAAGAATTGATGCTGTTGAGGTCAAATGTGAAGTTCCCCTGATTCTTGATATTGGTGTCGGAAATATTGCCGGTGTAACTGCCGTAATAGAAATTGGCACTGTTGTTCATCTCCCACCATTTGGTCACTTTTACAGGCGCAATCAGGTTGAGTCCGTAATAAGAAGCGGAACTGAGATTCTCGTTGGTCTGTACCACCACCGTTTTTCCGTCTTCGATAATCGGCATCAGGACATCTGTGATGTTTTTGTTGGTTTTGCTGTAGCTCAAGGTCGCAAAATACTTGTTGCTCAAACTGTACGTGAACTCATAATTCATCGTGGTTTGCGGGTCGAGATTGGGATTTCCGGCTTGGTAGGTTGTCGGGTCCAGATAGAATTTGAATGGGTTGAGCTGACGGTAATTCGGTCTGGTAATTCTTCTGCTGAAGTTGAGTTCTACGCTGTTTTTGTCATCCACATCATAAGAAAAAACGGCACTTGGAAATAACTGTGTGTAATTCTTTTTGTTGATTTGGTTGGTTGTGAGCTGATTTCCTGTCACGTTGGTATTTTCCATTCTGAGACCAAAATTGACTTTGAATTTTTCCCAATTCTTAATCACGTTTCCATAAACGGCATTGATGTTTTCCTCGTAAATGAAATGGTTGGTCTTAGAATTATCAATAACGGAAGTTCCGGAACTGGCATCAAAAAACTGAAGGTCGTTGTCCGCTTTTACAAAACTCGTTTTAAGTCCTGTTTCCAATTTCCAGTTCTTTTTGAAGACTTTGATAAGGTCTGATTTTAAGGAATAAATATTGAGGTTTCCGTCCAAATCGCCTTTTAAAATATAGGGGTTTGGGTTAGTTGGACTTGACGGAGAAAGGTTTCCATTATTATCAAAATTTCTTGTATTGAAGTTTTGAAGCGATGTGTTAGCATAATTGATATAATCCAAATCTGTCGTGAGTTCTGAACCCAGCGAATCGATTTTGTATTTGTGATTGAAGTTTAAAGACGCATTTTTCCAATGGTCGCGGTTGTTGCTTTTGGTGTTGAAAGTTCCGTCCGGCTGGTAATTTTGATTCAGAATCTGAGTGTCGTTATTGCTCGTCGGGTCAAACCTGTTGCTCACAAGACCAACTGAAAATCCTAAAACATTTTTATCGTTGGCGTAATAATCCATTCCGACTTTTGCGATGTGATTTCGGAAGTTCATTTTCAGGAAATTGTTCTGAACATAGGCGTTTTGGAACGTTTCGTTTTCATAGAAGTTTCTATCTAAAGTCAATTTGTTGTAAAATTCTCTGTAAGCAAAGCTGTAATTGGCAAAAAGATTCACTTTTTTGTTTCTGTGATTGATGCTGAAACTGTTGTTGTTCTTCACATATTTTCCGGTTCCGAGAGACGTGGAAAGACTGCCGTTGGTGCCTTTTCGCTGGTCTTTTTTGAGTCTGATGTTGATGATAGAAGTTCCGGATGCATCGTATTTTGATGAAGGATTGGTAATGAATTCGATTTTTTCGACTGTCGAAGAAGGGATTCCTCTGAGGTAATTGGCAAGGTCGGTTCCTGTCATCGGCGTGTTTTTTCCATCGATTTGAACGAGCAGGTTTGCTTTGCCACGCATGCTGATATTGTCGTTGCTGTCGATATTCACGCCGGGCGCTTTTTCCAACACTTCGAAGGCGGAATTTCCGGTGGAGGCGATGCTGTTTTCTACATTCAGAATCATTTTTCCGTCCTGCCGTTCGATATAAGGTTTTACTTTGGTAATGGTTACGGCTTCGATTGATTTTTCATTGAGTGAAATCGAAGGAAGTGTGGTATTTTCATTCACGGAAACTTGTGATTGATAAACTTCTGTTCCGCTTTTATTGATTTTCAGATTGTAATTTCCTGAAGTTAAATCATTGAAACTAAACTTTCCATTTTGGTCGGCTAATTCGGTTTTTACCAATTTGTTTTCTGAATTGAAAAGATTGATTTCTATCTGATTTGTATTGCCGGAATCAATCGTTCCTGACAAAGAAAAATTCTGGCTGGACTGTGCAAACACATTTGTGAAGAAAGAGACCATCCATAATAGGATGATTAGAAATAGTCTGGTCATTGTGTTATTTTTTTTGTTGAAACTGATTTTTATTTCTCGCAGATTTAAGTGATTTTGCAGATGAATATGCTTTATTTATTTTTTGTGTTGATGCAGTTTTCTGATATTTTGAGAAGGGCAGAGTTCATTATTTCCAGTTCAGTTTTAGAAACATTTTCTAAGGCTACGCTTCGGTTGTTCTCGATGAGGTTCTGAACTTTTTCGATGATTTCTTTTCCTGATTTGGTAACTTTCAGATTGGTTTTTCTACGGTCATTGGGGTGAACTTCTCGGGAAATGAATTTGGATTTTACTAATAATTCGATAATTCTTGTGACAGAAGCATTGTCTTTGAAAACCAGATTTCCGATTTCGTTTTGGGTAATTTCTGGATTTTCGAGAATGGCTTTTATGATGAGCCATTGGTCAATCGTGATATTGAAACCGTTTTCTTTCAGTTGTCTCTGTGCGTAATTTCTGTAAGCTCTGATGGCTTTATCGATGTTGTAAAATATGATTGAATCTAATTTTTCCATAGTTTGAAATTTTAAAATGACTTATCAATTATTGATATGTCAATTAATTTGTTGTGATTGTTTTTGATTTGTTACAAATGGGTGAAAAAAAAGTAACACTATCGGGTTTTGATAGTGTTACTCATGCACTTGAAATATCTATAAAAAATATTGCCATAAATTATGGATTGTATTTTTTATATCTTTGATTGTTAGATTTATTTAGAGAATTTAATATGATTGAAAAATATCTTAAACACGCGATTTCAATAGTTATTTTTATTGTTCCGATTTACATTTACTTTAATCCACCTCAAGATAGAGATGCGGGACCAATGATGGCGTATAGTTTCTTGTTTTTACTTTTTTTGTTATTATCAAGTTTGTTTTCAATAATTATTCTCCTTTCATCAATTCTAAATTTTAAGTCAAACAAAATCGAAAATTCATTGTTGATAATTTCCACTTTCCCAACAATTATTTTGTTAATATTTGTTTTTACTAAATTTTAATTCAATTGAGATTTAAATGAAAGTTCAAATAAACATTAAATACAAATTTTTATGAATAAAGCTTTTTTCTAATCTCAATTAAATTTTTCTCAGCTTTTTCTTTATCAGGGAAATCTGGCAATGAAGAGTTTTTCGCCAACAAATTCAATTCTTCGATTAATTGGTCAGCCAACAAAAGCAAATCATCATAATCCCAATTTCCAGCTTTGATATCCAAAAGTTCATCGCGGTTTTTGACACGGATTTCAATCTTATTATTCTTGAAAATGTTGACAGCCGATTGCAAAAGTCGAATTGTATGCATCATATTTTTGCTGTCATAATTTTTCCCGTGCTTTTGATTGGTATTGTACCGGTCTTCATTTCTTTTTTCTACCCAATCCCAATATTCCTTATAGCTTTTGCAGTAAGTAGAATAGGCATCTTGATTGAAAAATAAATAAGCTTCCAGCTTTTCATTTTTTGGAACAGAAGATAAACTGACTTCATTAGAATCTTCATTTTTATGGATTCCATTGTAGTTTTTATTTCCAATTTCATCATAGAATAACGCAAAAACTCCTTTTGAATTTGGCATCTTTACCAATCCGCAATTTTCCTTTAAAAAGTTTTTTTTCTTCAACCAATCTTTTGCAGGAATTGAATTTGAATCTTCCAATATCACACAAAAATCCAGAATTCCTTTTCGTTCTTTTTCAACAGGATTTACAATCTTTTTATTAAGTCCTCTTGCTTTCTGAATCTGTGTTGATGCATATCCGCCAAATGTATCTCTACAAAGTTTTGACAAAAAATTTTCCTGACGGAACTTATCCATTATCGGATTTTTGTAAAGAATACAATCTTCTGGCGGTGCTAATATTTCCAGAATATTTGGATTGTTTTTTAATAGAAGTTCAACAAAACGTCCTATTTCATAATATACAATATCATTAGTTTCGTTTGAAACTTGCGGAATATATTCTAAACCAAAAAACATATTTTTCGGCAGATAAAAAATACCTTTTATATCCGTATCCGAATTTTCCGTCGCCAATCCGAAAGACTTGCTTCCGGAAATGGCTTCGAAAAGGATAAGGTTGTTTTGTTTTAAAAAATCGATAGTTATCATTGTTACGATTTTAATAATTCTAAAAAAACTTTTTCAGCTTTTGATTTATCAAGATTTCCAGCTCTCAAAGTTTTTGCCTTTTCTGAAAGGTTTTCTATTTCCGATTTAAGATATTCAAAAAGTTCCCAATCTTGAGCGTGAAAATATTTTTCTCCATTTTCAGATTTTACATTCAATAAAAATTGAACTTTATTAAATATATTTTCTGGTAACAAATCTAACATTTCGTGAAATATCACAGGCGGAAAAGTTCCTTTCTCAACGACCCATTTTGAGGCTAAAATTGTCCGCAGACAGTAGAAATAATCTTTAAGCTTCACTTCGTCCTTGTTACACGATTCCAAATATTTTTTACTTATCGATAAATAATGGAAAACTACTGCAACAGGAGAAAAAGCTTCTTGTGCTAAAGGTATCATCTTTTCCAAAAATGCATCGTTTTTTATATAAAATATATGTGAAAACAAATGCTCCAAAAGTGGAACGTTTGATTTGTTTAACAAAAGAAATGTTTTCTTCAAATCCCAACCAGAACCGTCCAAATCATCTTCTGTCATAAATTCTATCGTGTCCCGTTTTTCCCAAGGCGAAAGATACCAGTCAACCGGATGTTTGTATATGAAACGTATATCATAATCGCTATCCGGAGAAGCAAATCCCCAAGAACGGCTTCCTGATTCTATCGCAAAAAGTATCTCTATATTTTTTTCTTTTTCGAGAGTTTTTAATTTATCTATTATTTTTGTTTTCATTGTTTTGTTGTCTAAATTTTTTCTTCTTTTTCCAAGACGCATTCTTCCCAACATCGCCAGCCATTATACAACCATAAGGCATTACTTCGTCCAGAACCTCACAAAGTCCATATTCCTCAATTTGCGCTCTTACGTTTTTTGCACTTTTGTAGGCGCTTGGCAATTCGGAAATATCAATTTCGTTGGTAAAAAATCTGATATCGAGACCTTGCGTTTCCTCAGCAAAAACTTCATCAATGGTTTTATGAGCCAGAGATTTTTTATGCTGCGTTCTGCTGAAGTTTCTTCCTGCACCGTGAGGAGCAAAACCTAAATTTCTGTCGTTGGTTGTCCCTTGAACAATCAATACAGGTTCCGCCATATTCAGAGGAATCAGTCTTGGACCTGTAATATCCGGCAAAAATTTGTCGTCCAGCGGAGTTGCTCCTTTCGCGTGGTAGAATAAATCTCCATCTCTGAATACAAAATTATGTTCGTTCCAATATCTATTTTGTTTTTCGATATTTAATTTTTCCAAAGTCGCATTATGAATGGATTCGTGGTTTTCTTTCGTCCATTTTCTAATCAACTGCAAAGCTTCCCAATATTGTTCTCCTTCCTCAGTTTCAAACGGAATCCACGCATTTTCTTTCAACGTTTCCGGCGAAAGTTCCATTCGGAAGCGGTTGGCGACTTTCATTCCTTTGTCATATAACTTTGCACCAGGCGCTCTGGAACCGTGATGTGTTACCAACATTGTGTTTCCTGTGTTTTTGGAAATCCCAACAAACAAAAAGTGGTTTCCGTCTCCTTGAGTTCCCATATGCGAACGGGCGATGCTAATTAGGTTTTCATCATTCAGGAAAAGATTTTCTCTGAAAGCATCCATCAATTCCTGAGACATCGGCATTTGTTCACTTCGTGGTCTTCCTCCGTAACCGAAATGCGTGATAGAATGTGCTGTATCCAAAACATCTTTAGGATTTGCTTTTCCAAAATCTGTCAGCATCACAGAACAACAGATATCTGCACTATGAAAACCTGGATGAATGGCGTTTTTCGCTACCACAACTCCGCCAACTGGAATATGACCTTCTGGTCCGGTTGGACAAGCATCAGGCATAATTGCACCGCCAATTAAAGTTGGGGTTTTCATTAGGACATTCATTGTGTTGATGACTTTTTCTACGTTGTCATTTTCGCTTTCATCTTCTGCTCTGATGTTGATGATGAATTCTGCCGGATTTTCTAATAATGAAATCGGTTCCGGAGATTTGAACTGCTCCAGATATTCTTTCATTTGAGTTTCATCAAGGTTGTTTTCGTTGATATATTGTAAAGCTTCGGCAAACCATTTTTTAGGTGTGAATCCTAAAGCGATTAAGTCGTTTCCTGTGATTGTAGTCATAATATTAATTTTATTTGTAACCTTGATGAGATTCGAACTCACATTCCATATTGGCATTGAGGCTGTAAATACGCTTCCCTACTAAATTTCGGTGCATCTGTAAACTCTACCCATTAGTCCGCACAGGTCTAACCGGAATATCCTCAAAATCCACGAATACGTCAATTTTTCCGTAGGCTTTTCCTTTTAAGCTACAAGGTCATTTTGATGATGCAAAGTAATTGCGTAAGTGCGCAATGTTTTTGCGTATCTGAATTTTTTTATACATTTAATGAAAATTTTTTAAAAAGCACAATGGAGAATTTGAATTCGGATATCTTTCAGGCCTTTCAAAACAAGCTCAAAACCGGAAACAGACGAGGCGTTCACCTCAATGCAATTCCAGGAAACTCAAGATATAAATTTGATTTAGCGAGATTGTCTGAGATAGAAAAAAGTTTACCTGAACATTTTATCGTCAATCTTTTGACTCAGAAAAATGTGAATTTCAAATTCTCTGTCCATCAAAAAAATACGGAGACACCTAAGAATGATAGTTATCTTTTGGAGGACGAGGGTAAAACCAATGAAGAACTGTTTCCCAACTCTGCAATCGCGGAAGTTCCCCAAGAGAAAAATAAACTGAGTGCTCTCGATAAGCTGACGACCAGCCTGGAAAATCTAATCTTCCAAAACGAAGTGATTCAGTCGGAGAAAGGCGTGAATTCTTTGGGTTTTGGTTTCCCAATCCTGATTCGAAAAGATATGGACGGACAGATCTCTGCATCGCCCATCCTGATTTGGTCTGTGACGATAAAAGCGGTCAACGAGATGAATACCTGGGAAATCAGCCGGACGGAAGATGACCCGATCTATGTGAATGAGGTGCTCATCAACCATCTGCAAAGTGATTCTGGTATTAGCATCAAACAAATCTCGGAGGAAATGCTTGCCGATGGAAAAATCGATAAACCAGAACTTCTTAATATCTGTCAGAGCCTGTTGGATCAGCTGAAGATTACGCAGAATCTGGATTTTATTCTCAATAATTATGAAGAGATTCCTTTTATAAAAGCCAAAGCTTCTTATGAAAACCGCGTTCCGAATAAAGGGGATTCGGTGATTATGAAATCTGGCGTTTTCTCCATCTTTGAGGTTCAGAAGCAGAATATCATCAATGATTATGAGACTTTGAAGAAGGAATTCAAACCTATTGAAAATTTCGAGAAAGGTAGTTTTCAAAGTATTACTTCCGTAGAAACCGATCCATCACAACAAGGGATTTTGGAGTCGTTGAGATCTCAATCCAAGATCTTGATCCAAGGTCCACCAGGAACGGGGAAAAGTCAAACTTTGACGGCTGTTTTGCTGAATGCCCTGGAGAATAAACAAAAAACCATTGTCGTCTGCGAGAAGCAAACGGCGCTGGAAGTGCTTTACAATGCGTTGCAAAAGTTGGGTCTGGGACGCTATTGCATTATGATCAAAGATGCTTCGACTGATAGAAAGTTGGTGGTAGATTCAGTCCGAAATACGATTGATTCGGCGGATTTTAAAAAGCTGATTCAGCCATATTCTGAGCAATCATTGCAAAATCAACTGACAGAAATCTCTCAGCATAAAGATACGATAAACGCTGTCCACGAGCTCTTGAATTCTGAATTGGTTCCAGGAAAAAACTGGACGGAGATTGTAGGGAATCTTTTGACCTATCAAGACTCCAAGGAAAATATTAATCTGCAAGATCTGAAGCTTTATTTTTCTGAAGATGAATTTAAAGTGATTGAGAATGTTTTGGCAAATGGGGAAGAATTGTATCAAAGTTTCAAGCCTTATGAAGCATCATCATTCATCAATCCTAAAAAATTAATTAAAGATAATTTCCATAGCAGTCAGCAGAATTTGGATTCGGCTTTTCAGAATTATGAGTATTCTTGGAAAGAAATTCAGAATTTGATTAATGATTTCAAACCGATCTATGAGGAAAAGCGCAAACAGGATTTTGGGAAGAATCTGCAAGAAGTTTCCGACTATATTGATGAAACCGAAGTTCTGACCTCAACCTTAAATCAAAGCTCGGAGGAATTGCATCCGGAAATTACGAATGGTTTTTTCTATAAACTAACGGCGCTATTTTCATCAAGCAAGAAAAATAAGATCAAGGCCCAGAAGCGATTGCTGGAGCTGAGTTCATTGGTAAAGCAAATCAGTTTGAAGGAATTTTTCCCTGCCATCAATTTGTCTGATCACCTTTGGAACAATAGAAATGAGATCATCAATTATAGACCGAAAGTTCAGGAGATTCAGTCTGAGTTTTTGTCTAAATTAGAAACAAGTTTTACTGAGATTGATTTTCTTAATGCCTTTGATCCCGTTATTTCTGGTCGTGAAACCGAAATGATCTCACAAAAAATCCAGCAATTACGCAAGGTAATCTCCAATGATTCTTGGTTGAATAATCTGGAATTTGGGAATACTTATCAAAGCTTCATAACTTATATTGAGCGAAATTTAGAACTTTACAAAACTTACAGAAACAATCCAGAGAATCCTTTGTTGAAAGCGTTTAGCTGGTTTACTTTTTATAATTCGCTTTCGAATTTTCAGAAGTCGATTTTGGAAAAATTGTATCCGATCACTAATTGGAAACCGACGTTTTATTCGGCTTATTACCCGTTGTTGCTCAATCATTATTCTGACCCGAAACTGAATTTCAGTGAGAGAAATTATGAGGAAATCGGAAAAAAAATTAAGCAATTGGGGATTTCTCAGAAGAGTTTTGTGGAGTTTTTCTGGAACGTTGCCCAACAGAATTCGGTGAAGCAATTTGAGCAAAATAATAAGGATGTAACTGTGGCGAATCTGTATAACAAAAGAAGCAGTATCAATCACAAAAGACTGACTTTGAGACAAATCGTTCAGAAAGATATTGACCTTTTCACGCATTTCTTCCCAATCATTTTGACGACGCCGGATGCTTGCAGTAATCTTTTTCAGGGCAAGAATTTTTATTTTGATAATGTCGTTTTTGATGAAGCCAGTCAGTTGAAATTGGAAGACAATCTGCCAGCGATCTTGAAAGGGAAAAACGTGATCATTGCAGGCGATGAGCATCAAATGCCACCTTCCAATTATTTTAGCAAAGTGTTTGATGGAACGATTGAGGACGAGGATGATATTGAATCTGAAGCCGAAGTTATCACGTACAAAAATGCAATGTTGAACATCGAATCTCTATTGGATTATGCGATGGAAAATAACTATGAAAAGAATCATCTTGATTTCCATTACCGTTCCAAACATCCTTATTTGATTGACTTTTCCAACCACGCTTTTTATAATTCGAGGTTGAAACCACTTCCGACAAAATCTGAAAATAAACCGATAGAATTTTTCCAAATCGACGGTGTTTTTGATGAGCATACGAATAAGGAAGAAGCGGATAAAGTTTTGGAGATTTTGGAAAGCATTCAGCCTTTGAAAGATGGGAATTATCCTTCTGTGGGAATTGCGACTTTCAATATTTTGCAACGGAATTATATCAAACGAAAGATTGTTCAGAAAGCCAATTTGCCTGAAAATGATAAATTCAAAGAGAGAATTCAGGGTTTGGAATCATCAGGATTATTCATCAAAAATCTTGAAAATATCCAAGGTGATGAGCGCGATATTATCATCATTTCAACGACTTATGGGCGGAAATCGAGTGGGAAATTCATTCAAAGTTTTGGACCTGTGAATCACACCAAAGGTTACAAATTACTGAATGTGATCATTACGCGAGCAAAAGAAAAAATCTACATCTGCAACTCGATTCCGGAAGAGGTTTTTTCCAATTACAAAGATGCTTTGCAACAAGAAGGTTCAAACAATCGAAAGGCGGTTTTCTATGCTTATTTGGCTTATTGCAAGGCGGTGAGTGAAGAAAATGAGAATGGAAGATTGGAAATTCTGAATGTTTTGGATCAATTCGGATATTCGAAACAGTCTAATGAAAGTGGCGAATCCAATCTGTTTATTGATCAGATTTTTGACCGATTGAAAAAGGATTTTCCAGATTATAAATTGTCGAAGAATATTGATTTTGGTGGTTATCAATTTGATATTCTCATTGAAAAAGAAGGCAAGAAATCTTTGATTGTAGAATGTATGAGCAAAGAGAAATACGCTGACGAATTGGGCTATCTGGAAGATCTGCACAAAGAAAAAGTGTTGAAGAATTCGGGTTTTGAGTACGTCAGAATTTGGAGCCAGAGTGTTTGGCGGAATTTAGAAAATGAACTTCAAAAAATAAATAAAAAATTACTATGATATTTGAACAATTAGAAAAATCAGCAGGCGAGATTCAATTCAAAGATGTGATTGCATTCATCGATGAACATTACGATTTTACGCCGACGAAATTCAAGAACGGAAACACAGTGAATGAAGCTGACCAGAATAATGGCTCTTGCAAGGTTTTCAGTTTTGCAAAGTTGAATGCATTATCCAAAGAAGAAACTTTGGCTTTGTTTGGAGAATTTTACAGAACAGATGTTTTGCAAAATCCTGAAGGAAATGACCATCAGAATATCAGAAATTTTATTGAGTTTGGTTGGGATGGTATTTCGTTTGAGGGTGAGGCTTTGAAACGAAGATTTTAGAATTTAAGTAAAGATCATTTATCACTTATCTTTCATCATTAATAAAAGCTTTATGTCATCCAACAAAAACGCATTAATCCGCTACAAAACCTTGGACAAATGTCTGAAGAACAAGTTCAAAAAATATACTTTGGAAGATTTGATTGACGAATGTTCCGAAGCGTTGTTTGAGTTTGAAGGCAAAGAATCTTTTGTGAGCAAACGAACTGTTCAACTCGACTTGCAGAATATGCGAAGTGAGAAATTTGGATATGAAGCGCCAATCGAGGTTTATGAAAGAAGATATTATCGATACAGTGATCCAGAATATAGTATTCATCAAATTTCCGTTAATGAAAATGATTTGAAAGCGATGAACAATGCCGTTCAGATTCTGAAGCAATTCAAGGATTTTTCGATGTTCAAGGATATGAACGGAGTCATTCAAAAGTTGGAAGATTCGATACAATCGACGAATCAAAAATCAATCATTCATCTTGACAAAAATGAGCAGCTAAAAGGTCTTGAGCATATCGATACGCTTTACGGAAGTATTTTGAACAAGAAGGTTTTGAAGATTTGTTATAAAAGTTTCAAAGCAAGGGAAATGAATATTCTGACTGTTCATCCGCAATTGTTGAAGGAATACAACAACCGTTGGTTTCTCATTTGTTTTCATAAGAACAGCATGATGAATCTCGCTTTGGATAGAATGGAAGAAATTGAAATCGATGAGAAAACAGAATATATTGACAAAGATTTCAATTCTGATCGGTATTTCGGAGAAGTAATTGGCGTAACTGTTTCGGAAACACAACGTCCGAAAAATGTGATTTTCAAAGTGATTTCAAAACACGTACCTTACGTGAAAACCAAACCTTTTCATCATTCTCAGGAGATTATAGAAGAAGATGAGACGGGAACAACTTTCAAAATCTGTGTTCAACTCAATTTCGAATTGGAAAGAATGATTTTGGGAATGGGAGAGTTTATCACCGTTTTGGCGCCAAGAAAATTAAAGCAACGAATTGCCAGAAGTCTAAAGTTAGCAGCGGAAAATTATACTTCTGAAACGATAAATTAATAACCGTGTAAATTAATTCCTTCCGTTCTTTGAAGCGTGACTTTCTTTCCCATTTTCTTTTGGATCACTCGGAAATGTTGTAACTCGTCGTCGGTCAAAATATTAATCGCTGTTCCTTTTTCGCCCGCACGACCAGTTCTACCGATTCTGTGAATATAATCCAAAGGCGAACGAGGTAATTCATAATTGATGACACAAGGCAACGCGTCGATGTGAATTCCACGACCAATCAAATCTGTTGCAACCAAAATTTGCGCACCGTTTACTTTGAATTCTTCCAAATTATTTCGTCTTGCACCTTGCGATTTCTGACTGTGGATTGCAACCGCTTTTATTTTGTTTTTCTTTAGTTTTTCAACCAAATTATCTGCAGATTTTGTGGAAGAAACAAAGATTAAAGCTTTCTCAACCTTTTTTTCTTTAATTAAATAACGCAAAAAAGGCCCTTTGTTTTCAGGAGACACGTGATAAGCCAATTGCTCAATATCATCAATGGTAACTTCTTCTTTTTTGATTTCAATCAATGTTGGATTGATGGAAAGACGTTGTTTCATCTCAGAAACTTTATCATCCAAAGTAGCTGAAAACAACGTCGTTTGTTTCATCGCAGGCATCAAACCGAAAAGCTTGTTCATTTCCTCGCCAAAACCTAGTTGAAACATTTTGTCGGCTTCATCTATCACCAAATGTTGAATTCCAGAGATACTCAACGCATTATGGTCAATCAAATCAAGCAATCTTCCAGGCGTCGCAATCAAAACTTCCACGCCAAACATTCCTTTCATTTGCGGATTGATGGAAACGCCGCCGTAAACTGCCATCGTTTTAACTTCACGCTTCAAATTATCTGTGAAAGCTCGGAAAACTTCATCAATCTGAATTGCCAATTCACGAGTCGGAACCAATATTAAAACCTGAACATTACGGTCTTTTTTAACTTCCGTGTTTTGAAGTTTTTCTAAAATCGGCATCACAAAACAAGCCGTTTTCCCAGAACCAGTTTGTGCAATTCCCATAAAATCTCTTCCCTCCAAAATCACAGGAATCGATTGTTCCTGAATCGGAAAAGGTTTTAGATAACCTAATTTTTTGACAGATTTGATAATATTGCTGGATAATCCTAACGACTCGAATGACATAAAATATTGATTTGGTGCAAAGATAAGTTATTGAAATTGGTTTATATTCTAAAGTTTTGCAGATTTCAAATTTCTGGACAATAATATTTCTATGTTAGAATTATAATGGCGTATTTCTTGTAATATTCTTTAAAATTAAAAAAAATGAAATCAAGATTATTAAGAATGGCTTTGACTTGGGTTGCTCCAATTGTAATTGGTTACATCGTCAAAAAAGTAGAGGAGAGAATGTCCCGAAAAACTCAACCCAAACAGATTCCTCAAAACTAAAAATTCATCCATCAATTACTGATGGATTTTTTATTGATTCATATTCATAATGGCAATTAATTAAATGAAATATTCTCTTTTGGCTTAAGTTTTGAATTTATCAGCAAAATATTTATACTATGAAAAAATATATCAATTTCATTCCCTTGTTTTTATTAGCAGGAATGTTGACAAGTTGTGAAGCCGTAGAAACTATTTTCAAAGCCGGAATGTGGTGGGGAATAATCCTCGTAGTCGGCATCGTCGGTTTAGTATTATGGTTATTATCCAGGGGTAAAAACTAAAAAAGCGGGAATGATTTCCCGCTTTCTTTTTATAAATTAATGATTTATAAATTTCAATGTTGCGCTAAGATCATTGTATCCACCGCCGTTGTAAACGTTGTCAAAACCTTGAGATTTGTAAAAATCTGTCGCTTTTCCCGATCTGTTTCCCGATCTGCAGAAGAAAATTACATTGCCGTCCAAAGCTCTGATTTCATCGATGTGAGCTTCGATATCGCCTAAAGGAATATTATTAGCTTCCGCAATATTTCCATCCATTTCCAATTCCAAAGGTTCGCGAACATCAATCAAGTGATAGTTTCCAGCTTTTAATACATCTTCTATTGCCATAATTTTTATTTTTTACATTATTAATATTAACAAAATTACAATTTAAATTTTTAAAATATTAAAAGCTTATTTAAAAATTAGTAAAACCACATAGACACATAGAAAAAGCGCAATATTCGGATTTACAAAGATAAAATAGGACTAAACACACAACTATTTTATCTTAAATCTATACAAAAACTATGTGCCTATGTGGTTAATAAAACTTTTCAATGTAAATTTAAAATGGCTCTAAATATTCTTTCACAAAAACATCAAAATTTAAAACATTATTTTTGTGCTGTAATATGAGTAACCAAGAGAAATACAGCAGTCTGATAAAATCCAAAGCTTTGGCTTTCGGGTTTCAGTCTTGTGGTATTTCCAAAGCAGATTTCTTGGAAGAAGAAGCGCCAAATTTGGAAAAATGGCTGAAGAACAATTTCAATGGCGAGATGCGCTATATGGAAAATCATTTTGATAAAAGATTGGACCCGAGATTATTGGTTGAAGGCTCCAAATCTGTGATTTCTCTGAGTTATAATTATTTTCCTGAGGAACTTCAAACCAATACAGATTTCAAACTCTCAAAATACGCTTACGGCGAAGATTATCACGAAGTTATCAAAGATAAATTGAGAAATTTGGTTGCCGAACTTCAATCTGAAATAGGGGAGTTTTCTTTTCGAGTTTTTGTAGATTCTGCGCCGGTTTTAGAAAAAGCTTGGGCTAAGAAATCTGGAATTGGCTGGGTTGGAAAAAACTCGAATTTAATTACCAAAAAGAACGGTTCGTTCTATTTTTTGGCAGAGATTATTTGCGATTTGGATTTGATTCAAGATTCGCCGGTTACAGATCATTGCGGAAGTTGTACGAAGTGCATCGATGCTTGCCCAACTCAGGCAATAATTTCTGATAAAATCATCGACGGAAGCAAGTGTATTTCCTACGCCACGATAGAGCTGAAGGACCAAATTCCTGATTTTTTCAAGGACAAAATGGAAGATTGGATGTTCGGTTGCGACATTTGTCAAGACGTTTGTCCGTGGAACAGATTTTCTGCACCAACTTTGGAAGAGAAATTCCGACCAAATTCTGAAATCAAAAACTTCACAAAACAAGAGTGGAAAGACATTACCCAAGAAATATTTTCCTCGGTTTTCAAAAAGTCAGCAGTGAAGAGAACTAAGTTTTCCGGACTTAAAAGGAATCTCGATTTCTTGTCAGGCTGAGGTTCTCGAAGCCTTCTAAAATCATTTTCTTTTCTGAACTCTTTTCGGGGCAACTTTCACTCTGATTTTTTGTCTTTTGTTGGATTGGCGATTTTTCGGCATATTTTATTACTTTTTCGCTAATAAATTTCAAACTAAAATTCCATAAAACCAAGATTTATTAAAAAAAATTAACATTTTCATTTTGTGTCAGATATTTTATTAACTTTATAGTTCGACGCTCTGGCAAAAACCATACAATGAAAAAAATGTTATTTCTAATTCTTAAAATAATCGGCTTCTTGATTGGAGTCGTTTTTTTGTACATTATATTAAGCTTGTTACTCCCTTTGATTCCCGTAAAAGCGAAGGAAACCAACGAGCCAAAAATTATAGAAGCCTACATTTTGACCAACGGCGTTCATACGGATTTGGTACTTCCTGTGAAGTCAAAATACATCGATTGGAGCCAGAAATTACCTATTGAAAATACCAAAGGAAAAGATTCAGACCAGAATTTCATAGCCTTTGGCTGGGGAGACAAAGGTTTCTACCTCGATACACCAACCTGGGCAGAACTCAAATTTTCTACCGCTTTCAATGCCGCATTTTGGCTTAGCGAATCTGCGATGCACTGCACTTATTACAAAAAAATGACAGTCGCTGATGATTGCAAAAAAATAATGCTCACAGAAAAGCAATATCAAGATTTAATCAAATTCATAGACGATAGGTTTGATAAAGATTCAGAAGGAAAATATATTCTGATAAAAACCGACGCCGTCTATGACAAGAATGATGCGTTCTACGATGCAAAAGGAAGCTACAACTTCACCTACACTTGCAACACGTGGGCAAACGACGGACTGAAAGCTGCGGGTCAAAAAGCCGCATTCTGGACGCCAACAGATTTCGGGATTTTCAGACATTATAAATAGAATAACATCAATAAATATTTGGGCAGCTTTTCCGCCTTCCGTTCCCGCTTTTTTTGCCAAGCTAAACCCAATGCAAAAAAGAGCTCCACTCAAGTCGGGCTGCGATAGTTCAACATTTCAAATCAGTTTCACTTTTTCTATGAAGTTCATTTTTTGTCTATTTTTCTCTACAATTATTTTCGGCTGCCAAAAAGAAAAATCGAACCAGCCAAATCCAGTTGTCGCTGATTCAGTCGTTATTTCAAAGCCAAAAATCGATCTTTCGAAAACAAATCAAAAAGCCAAAGAAGCTTTAGAATTCTGCAAAGCCAAAAACTTCAACACAGATTTTTGTATCCTAATCGATATGAGTTTGCATTCCGGGTTGAAACGTTTTTTTATTTATGATTTCAAAAAAGATATAATTACCAATGAATATTTAGTTGGTCACGGTTGCGGAAATTCTTCTTGGAGTGCAGATGACACAAAAGAAAACCCAAGTTTCAGCAACGAAGATAATAGCCATCTTTCGTCATTAGGAAAATATAAATTAGGAGCCAGAGGTTACAGCAATTGGGGCGTTCACGTCAAATATCTGATGCACGGTTTAGAAGAAACAAATAACAACGCTTTGAAAAGAATCATCGTTTTTCATTCTTGGGAAAAGATGAGCGATGAAGAAGTCTATCCAAAAGGCTCACCCGAAGGTTGGGGTTGTCCCACAGTTTCCAATAATGCTTTCAAACAAATTGATCAAGTGCTGAAAAATTCTAAGAAGCCTGTTTTGATGTGGATCTATAATTAAATTTGATTGAATTTTTGCTACTTGATGAAAATTTTTAAACGCAAAGTTTTTTTTAATAAATTCATATATTTAAGGAAGCATAGGCAGATGAATCTGCATTGATGAAGGCAATAAATTAAAAACACAAAATTGTATGACTGAAAATGAATTGTCCTATAAAGTTATAGGAGCGGCAATTGAAGTTCACAGAACTTTAGGAGTTGGATTACTTGAAAGTGCGTATGAATCTGCACTTCTTTATGAATTACAACAATTAGGTCTTATGTAAAAACTCAAGTTTTTCTATCAACAATTTATAAAGGCATCAAGATAAACAAAGCTTACAAAGTCGATATGATAGTTGAAGATAAACTGATTGTTGAAAACAAAGCTGTGCGTGAACTGCATCCAATCGACCATTTTCAAACAAAAACCTATTTGAAATTAACAGGTCTTAAGCTTGCTCTTTTAATCAATTTCAACACACCACTTTTAAAAGACGGAATCCACAGAATTGTAAACAAATTATAAAATCACGCTTAATCAAATCAATTCATTGATTAATCTTTGCTCACTTAAAATCACAAAACTATAAAAAGTCTTTGCGTTTAAATTTCCTATTAAGAAACAATATCGAAATAATACAATATCTCATATTTTAACCCAAAATTTCTTAAATTCGCAACCTATAAAAAGCAATTAGCAAAACGCTAAATGCCAAAAGCCCAAACTATGACTTCACAAGAAATAAGACAGCAATTTTTAGATTTTTTCAAAAGCAAAGAACATCTCATTGTTCCTTCTGCGCCAATTGTTCTTAAAGATGACCCAACACTGATGTTTTCCAATTCCGGAATGACACAGTTTAAGGACTATTTTTTAGGCTACAAAGAACCTAAATCTTCCAGAATTGCAGATACTCAAAAATGTCTTAGAGTTTCCGGAAAACACAATGATTTGGACGATGTTGGTCGTGATACCTATCACCACACGATGTTTGAGATGTTGGGGAACTGGAGTTTTGGCGATTATTTCAAAAAAGAAGCAATTACTTGGGCGTGGGAATTACTAACCGAAGTTTACAAAATTCCGAAAGAAAATCTTTATGTGACCATCTTTGAAGGCGACGAAAAAGAGAATCTTGAAAGAGATACAGAAGCTTACGATTTGTGGAAACAATTCATTTCCGAAGATAGAATCATCAATGGAAATAAAAAAGATAATTTCTGGGAAATGGGAGCGAGTGGACCTTGCGGACCTTGTTCTGAAATTCACGTTGATTTGAGAACTCCGGAAGAAAAAGCGAAAGTTTCAGGATTAGAATTGGTGAACAATGATCATCCTCAAGTGGTAGAGATCTGGAATCTCGTTTTTATGCAATTCAATAGAAAAGCAGATGGAAGTTTGGAAAATCTTCCTGCGAAACACATCGATACAGGAATGGGATTTGAGCGTCTTTGTATGGCGCTTCAGCAAAAAGAATCCAATTATGACACCGACGTTTTCACGCCTTTGATCGCTAAGGTTGAGGAACTTTCGGGTAAAAAATATACAGGAATTCTAACGGACGAAAAAGACATCGCCATCCGTGTGGTTGTAGATCACATCCGTGCGGTTTCATTTGCGATTGCTGACGGACAATTGCCTTCCAATGGTGGCGCAGGTTACGTCATCAGAAGGATTTTGAGAAGAGGAATTTCTTACGCTTACAGATTTTTGGATAGAAAAGAACCTTTCCTTTTTGAATTGGTAGCTGTTCTTCAAAATCAAATGGGCGCATTTTTCCCCGAACTTGAAAAACAAGGAAATCTAGTTACAGAAGTGATCAAAAGTGAAGAAGAATCTTTCCTTAAAACAATAGAAAACGGTTTAATTAGAGTTGAAAAATTAATTCAACAAACCATTTCTGAAGGCAAGAAAGTTCTACCAAGCGAAGAGGTTTTCGAATTGTATGATACTTATGGTTTCCCAGATGATCTGACGAGAATCATCGCAGAAGAAAAAGGTTTGACAATCGATGAAGCTGGTTTCGAAGCCGAAATGGCGAAACAAAAGCAACGTTCCAAAAAAGATTCGGCGGCGAAAGTTTATGACTGGGTTGTTTTGGAAGAAAAGCCTGAAACATTCGTTGGTTACGATGTTTTAGAATCCGAAACTTACATCACAAGATATAGAAAAATAGAAAATAAAGACGGCGAATTTTATCAAATTGTTTTGAGTAATTCTCCTTTCTATCCGGAAGGTGGTGGACAAGTTGGCGACAAAGGCGTTCTCGAAAATGCAACCGAAAGTTTAGAAGTTTTGGAAACTAAGAAAGAAAATGGATTGATCATTTCTTTAATTAATGGACTTCCGAAAGATGCAGGTGCAGTTTTCTATGCCAAAGTGAATGTGGCTGACAGAAAAAATTCTCAAGCCAATCACTCTGCGACGCACTTGTTGCACGAAGCTTTGAGAGAAGTTCTTGGAACGCACGTGGAGCAGAAAGGTTCTTATGTTGGTCCTGATTATTTAAGATTCGATTTTTCACATTTCAGTAAAATGACGGAGGGAGAATTGGCTTTGGTTGAGGAAAAAGTAAATGCGAAAATCAAAGAGAATTTGGCTTTGCAGGAATTCAGAAATATTCCGATTCAGGAGGCTTTGGACAAAGGCGCAATGGCGCTTTTCGGAGAGAAATATGGCGATAATGTAAGAATGATTCAGTTCGGAAGTTCAAAAGAATTATGTGGTGGAACACACGTGAAAACTACGAGCGAAATCGGACATTTCAAACTGACTTCAGAAAGTTCAACGGCTGCGGGAATCAGAAGGATTGAAGCAATTTCCGGAGAAAAGTCTGAAGAATATTTCAAGAATTTGGAAACTCAAGTTTCTGAAATTTCGCAATTATTAAAATCAAAAGATTTAATCAAATCAATTGAAAAATTGTTGGAAGAAAATTCGGCTTTAAAATCTGAAATTGATTCATTCAAAAAAGAAAAGGCGAAAGGAGAAATTCAAAATTGGAAAAATGATTTCGAAGATAAGAACGGGAAGAAATTATTAGTAAAGAAAACGTCTCTGGATGCAGGTTCTGTGAAAGACATCGTTTTCCAACTGAAAAAAGATACACCAAATTCTGTCATCATCATTATTTCTGATGCAGGCGAAAAACCAATGGTAA
Source organism: Epilithonimonas xixisoli (assembly GCF_004365655.1). Taxonomy (GTDB): domain Bacteria; phylum Bacteroidota; class Bacteroidia; order Flavobacteriales; family Weeksellaceae; genus Epilithonimonas; species Epilithonimonas xixisoli. Next base: position 1,029,376 of record NZ_SOEO01000001.1, read on the forward strand.
CTGTTGGTGTTTCTACGGATTTGGAATCAACTTATCACGCTGGAAATATCGTGAAAGAATTGGCAAAAGAAATCCAAGGCGGAGGCGGAGGAAACGCAGGATTTGCAACTGCCGGCGGAAAAAATCTTGCAGGGATTGATAATGCTTATCAGAAAGCTTTGGAAATTTAATTTTCAAATTTTATTACACAAAACTAAAAGCGTCTCGAAATTTCGAGACGTTTTTTTATTATAAATCTTAATAAAATAAATAATTATTTAGCAAAATTCTTTGGCGAATAAAAATATAAGAATTTCTTTTTAGCCGTCGCAAAATTACTCCAATTGTCGCAATCTATTTGATAAGCAACAACACCGGAAGTTGGGAGATTCACAATTTCGTCTGTCAAAGAGTTGGCAAAGTTGGAAATGCCATTGTTGTGAGAAAACAATGCTACTGAATTGATGGAATTATCTAAACCAAAAATTAAGCTTTCAAAATTGCTCTCTCGCGGATTGTAAAGTGTCGCATCTGTGTCGTAATGTTTCTGAAAAACTTCTGAAAAAAGCTCACACGTTTGCTTCGCACGTTCTGCCGGACTTGTGATGAACGCGTCTATTTCTACCGATTTGTCTTTGAGAAGACGAGCCATTTTTGGGGCGTTGATTCTACCTAAATCGTTGAGCGGACGATCAAAATCTTGAACATCTACAGGCCAATCGCTTTTGGAATGTCTCACGAGTAAAAGTGTTTTCATTCAGAAATAATTAATATAAAATTAAAATTAGATAATATTTTTGATATTTGAATGCTTTTTTGTTATAAAATTTCCTCAATGATGATAAAGGACATAAAAATGTTGTAGAAAAAATGAGTCTGCGATCTTTTATTATCCATCTTGTTACATTTTTTGAAGCCAATTTATCATTGATATCTTAATTATTCTCTAAGATTTATCTTGTATGCATTAAGTTGAAATTTTTCACAATTTTTACTGTTACTATTGTGAATATTGAATAAATATTTGTTTAATGTCTTGATATTTGTATTAATATCAACTTATTGTTATAAAGTTTTTGATTTGTGATTTATTTTAATTTATATTTACCGCTTAAATAAATGATTATCAATCAATACTTTAAAACATTAGAAAGTTGCTGCGAATCTGCATTGTTTTGATGTTTGAAATATCATTTTTTTTACTTGTAAACAGTTGTGGGAACAGAAAAGCATTTTTCAAATCATCTTTTTTCATTCTTTCTTTTGAGTAAGAAAAAGTTTTTTGGACTTTTATTTTTATGTTTTTTTTGTTTGGTTTCTGCCCACGTTGAGATTGAAAATGGGGAAAATGTTGAAGTTGAGAATGATTCGGCTTCTGTGGAAAAAATTGAATCAGTTGATCAAATTGAAATCAGCAATCCATCTCAAGTAAAAATCTATGTAACGGCTGGGACTACGATTGTAAATACGACAGATCAGAAGTTGACAATTGTCCAAATTGAGGCGCCAAAGCAAACCTCTAAAGACAATCATTTTTCAGCTCCAAAAAAACTTTTAGCCACTAAAAAATCAGTGGTAAAACCGCTGAAAAAAGTGGAACAAAAGAAATATGTGAATGATTATCATTTTTCTGGCGCTATTCCTTCGCAGATTCATTTTTCTACACTCACAAAAGCAAGCTTTGCAATCCTAAATTTTTCTTCCCAAGAAAAAACGAATAATGGTATTGTAACATTGTTTCTTTTTGATTTTAAAAATACCAGTATCAATATAGAACCAGAATTATTTTTGTATTCTGATTTTATTTTTTCCAATCTTCATCTTACGACATTCTCTGTAAGACCTCCGCCGTTTTTGAGTTAAAATTTCATTTTTTGAAAATTCTCTTTCTTAGTCAAGGAAGAGATCAATCCTTTTATTACTAATTTTTTATACAATTATAAAAATGGAGGAATTTTACTCTAAAAATAATACAAACAGGTTTTGGAAAATCTTGCTGATTCTTATCGCTTTTTTCCCGAATCTTATGCTCTCCCAAAGTGTACCATCTTCATTAGGTACTACCAACTGTTGGGATTGCGTTCCAAACGTTGGCTGGACAAAAGTATTGGGAACACCAGATGTTTCTGATGCCAACAATGCCGCAGCAACGACTAATGGTGGTCTTTGGACTGGAAGACCTTTACCTCTGCCTCCCAATGGTCATACGCATTGGATTACAATTCGAGATGTAGGAGGTGCGGGAGCCGAAGAAATCATCAGAACTACTATTTCTAGTTTGGAAATAGGTAAAGAATACGAAGTAATTGTCTATTCTATGGCTGCGCTAACAGGAACTGCGAGCGGAGCTTACAGCCGTACTTACATCGATCAGTTTTTCTTCGAAATCGAAGGCGGAACTAGAGTAGCGATCAACGATGTCACCCAAAACAGTTGGGGCGTGAAAAAGCTAAGATTTACAGCTACATCTACATCCAGAACACTTACATTTTATCCAGGAGCTAACGGAGCTGGAACTGCGGGCTATGAAGCTGTGAACATTTCTCTTACGGTGAACGCTATCAACTCAGTTCCAATTGCTGTGAACGATAGTCGTACAGTAATAGGAACTAATCCCATTACGTTCAATATTTTGACGAATGATTCTGATCCAGGTGGTTCTCTGAATGTTAATTCTGTAGATTTGGATCCATCGACGCCGGGACTTCAAAAAACATTTTCCAATGCACAAGGATCTTGGTCAGTTAACACTGTGGGCGATGTTACCTTTACACCAGCGCCTTATTTTTATGGGACAGCCACGATACCTTACACAGTTGATGATAATTATACAGTGCCGGGATCTACGCCTGTTACTTCTGCACCAGCAACCTCATCACCAGCAAATATTTTTGTCTTTGTAAGCTTAGATTCAGATGGTGATGGGGTGACCGATGATGTGGATTTGGATGATGATAATGATGGGATTTTGGATACTGATGAAGCAGATTGTATCAATAAAGTCACTAATCTATCAGTTTACAATGGTCAGAGTACTTCTCAGGCAGTACTTAGTGCAAACAACATTACGGTCGGTACTTCCAGAATGCTTGTGACGCACACCACGTTTGGAAACGGGAATATTAATATTAATGAAATAAGTGATAATCACGTGCCAGGAGAAGTGGGAATACGATTAGGACACCCAAATAATACAACAAGGACAGAAGATAACAGAATAGAATCTAATTATACTTTTTCTGCTCCTGTGAGTAATTTTAATTTTAGCCTCCACGATGTAGATGCAGGAGACATTATTAGAGTTATATTATACGATCAAAATGGTAATGTCATTCCTATCGTAAGTTCTATGTACACAATACTTACGCCAGGATCTGTAAGTTATAGCACTACGAATAATTATTTTCAAGATACAACTGGCTCGGATACATCGGGGACAGTAGGAACAATACGTTTTAATCTTACAGGCTATCTAATTTCCAGAATTACACTTCAATATTGGGATTTGGAGGATACAGGAACTTACTCCTTTGTACCACAAACAGGGCAGGAGTGTAATGGTTCCAAAGATACAGATGGAGATGGAATTCCGGATCGTTTAGATTTGGATAGTGATAATGATGGTTGCCCAGATGCCATTGAAGGTGCGGGAAATTTAACAACATTGGTAAACTCCTCTATGCCAGGTGGAAATAGTGGTGCAACCAGCGGAACTCACAACCAGCCAGTTATTCAAAATCTTGGAAATACTGTTGGGAGCACGGCTACAACAAGAGGAATTCCTACGGTCGCAGGCACGGGACAAGGCTTAGGTCAATCTGCGGATGCTACAAAAAATGACTGTTTGGATAGCGATGCAGATGGCATTCCCAATTGGCAAGATTTGGATGATGATAACGATGGAATATTAGATGCTTTAGAATCACCAAATTGTTTCTATAATGCTACTGAAGCCAACGTAATCACTTCTGTAAAATCCAAATTTAATCCTTCTGCAGGAACTAATATTCCCAATTTGTATGATGCTTCTACAGCGACAGTGTTTAACTTCGGCGGTTCGCAAATTGTAAACCCAGATGATGCGTTGTTGACTGTAGAATATATCGTTCCGGTTGCATTAACTAATTTGAATGTAGATCAGCTTGCTTCCGGATTGATGACTGCTGGCACCAACAGATTTGGAAAATTATTCGGTTCAAATGATGGTGTTAATTATACCGCTTTATCTGCTGCTGGAGGTGGTATTCGTGTGGATAACACAGGGATTAAAACATTTCCTAATTTGACACCTACTGTTTCATACAAATATTATCAAGTAAGATATGTTGGAACAGTTGCTGCAGGAAATACTACATCGGGAATCATCGGGACAGGAAATATAAGAGAAATAACAGGTGATTTCAATGCTGCTGCGTATGTTCCTTCTGCAAATCAAAAACCAGGAGTTTGTACATCAGACTCAGATGGAGATGGCATTCCAAACCATTTGGATTTAGATTCTGATGGTGATGGATGTACAGATGCTATAGAAGGAGCGGCAACTTTTACACCTGCCAATCTTGTGACCGCAACAGGATCAATCTCCACACAGACGCCTAATCAAAATCTTGGTAATACAGTAAACACAACTGTGGGATCTCCAAGTTATGGAGTACCTACTATTGCTGGCGCAGGACAAGGCTTGGGAGAATCTCAAAATTCAACCAAGAATGACTGTTTAGATTCTGACGGAGATGGTGTTCCCGATCATGCGGATTTGGATGATGATAATGATGGAATTTTAGATGCTGTAGAATCTCCGAACTGTTTTTATACCTCGGCGGAAGCAAACGCAATTTCAAGCGTAGTTTCTCCTTTTAATGGAGTGGCGCCAGATCCGCTGGCTGGAAACAATATTCCTACTTTATTTAATGGAAGTACTGCTGATGCAAATCCATTCAATTTTGCAGCGGCTCAGACTATTACTCCTGGAACAGCAATCTTCACGATTACTTATCCAACTGCTATTGCTTTATCAACATTGACAGTTACACAAACTGCAAATGGGATGACGCCGGCATCCAGATATGGTGTTTTGTACGGTTCCACAGATGGAGTGAGTTATGTTCCAGTATCAAATACAGCGGGTATATTACTGAATGCAAGTTCAGTTGCATTTACAGTAACATCATCAACCCCATATCGATATTATCAAATACGGTATATAGGAACTGCTTCTAACGGAAATACAACAAATAGTCTTTTGGGAACAGTTGCAATTCAAGAAATAGCATCTGTAATTGCAGCGTCTTACATTCCTTCTGCAAATCCAAAACCAGGAATTTGTAGTGCAGATACGGATGCCGATGGGATTCCAAATCATTTGGATTTAGATTCTGATAACGACGGTTGTACAGATGCTTATGAAGGTGGCGCAAATATTACAATTGGACAGTTGGTAAATTCAACAGGTACAGTTAGTGTGGGATTTGGATCTACAGCTCCCAATCAAAATCTTGGAAACGCTGTTAACACAACTGCAGGATCTGCAAGCTATGGTGTTCCAACTATCGTTGGTGCGGGACAATCTCTAGGCGATTCTCAAAACAATTTGCTTAATGAATGTTTGGATTCTGATGGCGACGGTATTCCGGATGTTGCAGATTTGGATGATGATAATGATGGAATTTTAGATTCAGTAGAAGGTATTTGTACTGCCAATTCTCCATTGAGTTTAACAGGTTGGAAAGCAACAGTTTATGATGCTCCTGTTATCAATGCTTGGACTCAAATTTCAGCTTCTACATCATTCCCAACAGCTAGTTACGCACCGATAGCAACTTTTGATTATAATGAATTTGCGGGGACTAATAATGCATTTAGCATCAATTTCACTGTAACACCTTACGGAATCAATGCAACCCATCCAAAAGTTATAAACTTTTCAGGAACGCCAATATCTTCTGCAGCTACGAATGAAGATTTTGCTGTATTATTCAGAAAAACAATAGAGTACAGAGAGGCTGGTACTTATGTTTTCAATTTAACGTACGGTGATGATCACGTTTTTATTTATAAGAACGGAGTTAAGGTCAATCAACAACAAGATGTTTACAACGTAGCACCTCTAAACGGTTTTGCTACCATTTCGGTTGTTGCGGGTGATGAGATTTCAGTCTTATTAGTTGAAGAAAATCTATATAATACGACCATAAACATAGGAACGTCTAAAACTGCTGGTATATGTTATTTGAATGATACAGATGGCGATGGGATTCCGAATTATCTAGATTTGGATTCGGATAATGATGGCTGCCCAGATGCAATAGAGGGTGCTTCTACCACTATTACATCTTCAAATCTTGTCAACTCATCTATGCCTGGAGGTAATTCTGGAGCAACGAGTGGTAATCACAATCAACCCGTAATTCAGAATCTTGGTAATACCGTGAATACAACTTCTGGTTCTCCAAGTTATGGAGTGCCAACTATTGCTAACGCAGGTCAAGGGATTGGAAATTCTCAAAACTCAAACATCAATGATTGTTTGGATAGCGATGGAGATGGTGTTCCAAATCATGAGGATTTAGATGATGATAATGATGGAATTTTAGATGCCATAGAATCTCCGAGCTGTTTTTACACATCGGCAGAAGCAAACGTGATTTCAAGCGTAGTTTCTCCTTTCAATGGAGTTGCACCAGATCCGCTGGCTGGAAACAATATTCCTACTTTATTTAATGGAATTACTGCTGATGCAAATCCATTCAATTTTGCAGCGGCTCAGACTATTACTCCTGGAACAGCGATCTTCACTATTACTTATCCAACAGCTATACCTTTATCAACATTGACAGTTACGCAAGCTGCAAATGGGATGACGCCGACATCTAGATATGGTGTTTTGTATGGTTCCACAGATGGAGTGAGCTATGTGCCAGTATCAAGTACCGCAGGTGTATTACTGAATACAAATCCAGGCGTTACTTTTACAGTAACATCATCGACACCATATCGATATTATCAAATACGATATATAGGAACGGTTTCTAACGGAAATGCAACAAATAGTCTTTTGGGAACAGTTGCAATTCAAGAAATAGCATCCGTAGTTGCAGCGTCTTACATTCCTTCTGCAAATCCAAAACCTGGAATTTGTAGTGCTGATACTGATGGCGATGGGATTCCAAATCATTTAGATTTAGATTCGGATGGTGATGGTTGTACAGATGCCATAGAAGGTGGAGCCGCATTTACAACTGCGAATCTGGTGACTGCTACAGGAACTATTGCTACACAAACACCAAATCAAAATCTTGGAAATACTGTTGGAAACACGGCAACTACAATGGGTGTTCCAACTATTGCTACCACAGGGCAAACAATCGGGAATTCTCAGTCACTTTCAAAGAACGACTGTCTGGATTCTGACGGAGATGGTGTTCCGGACTGGGAAGATTTAGATGATGACAACGACGGAATTTTAGATTCGGCTGAGTGTCCCCCTGTTTATGCTGATTATACTGCGACTACAATTACTGGAGCAGCAGATCCAATAGCTACAGTTGCCAATATCAGATGGGGAAGTGTAACAGGAACGCTCATTAGAACTAACAATGGAACAACAGTTAATTCTGCATTAAATTTTTCTACTTTAAATTTTTCCAATTCTTCAGTTTTCACACCCGCAGGATCTGCAACCCAGAGTATGATTAGCGAAGGTATTACTGGTTTCAATAACACTAGTAACTTTACAAGATATACTCTCACATTGGATCAACCGGTTGAAAGTATCACACTTCAACTTGCCAATTGGGACTATATGAGAACACGTTTTGTAGGAAGCCATAGAGAAGAGCGCTTGAGTGGAGGAACACAGATGATCTATGACCCGGTTACAAGACAGCTTTATGACTCTGATCCAGCTACTTCAAGTGTCGGTGTAGAAACCAGAGATGGGTACGGTTCTATAAGAATCACGAGTATCAATGGAGCTCCCATCACACAAATCATTTTTGAGAGATATGATGAGCCTAATTCATCAAGTGTAACGGATGGGTTTTTCTATACTTTTTCTGTAGAGGCAATTTGCGACTCGGATGGAGATGGTATCCCTAACCGTTTAGATCTTGATAGCGACGGTGACGGATGTACAGATGCAGTAGAAGGAGGAGGAACTTTTACCAGCACAAATTTGGTAAATGCTTCTGGTGCGCTTTCTACACAAACACCAAATCAAAACCTTGGGAATACAGTTGGGAATACAGCAACGACAATGGGAGTTCCAACCATTGCTACCACAGGTCAAACAGTTGGGAATTCTCAAGCCTCTTCAAAGAACGATTGTCTGGATTCTGACGGTGACGGCATTCCAGATTGGCAAGATGTAGATGATGATAATGACGGGATTTTGGATACTGCAGAATGTAGCAATACTTTTGGAGATTTGCTTACTGCATTTGGCGCAGGTAGATTGTTGGGTATTATGCCTTCAGATTTTGGATTAGGTTTAGGTGTTAAAAACCAAAATATAACCAGAGATATAAGTACTAAATTTGGTTATCCTGCTAATTCAGGTGCGGTTGTCATTTCAATTACAAATGCATCTGTGCATCCAACTCAGGACGCTTGGTGGACTAAATTTGGAGAATCACAGTCTGTGTGGAGAGTCACAGGAACTATGAGTGCTTTTGTATTAATGACTCAAAATCCTGAATATTATGGCAGTGACAGCAAAACAATTCACATCTATGATGGTGACACTGTTATCCCTATCACTGGAACTGGTATTCCAGGACAAGATAATCAGACTCCATCAGCACAATGGTCAACAAATCTGACTGCTACTGCTAAAACACTTGCCAATCTCCAGCCTGAAGATAGCAACAATGCAAACATCAAGATTGGACAATGGAGATTCGCCAATATGAATTTTGGACAAAAAACTTTTGGTTTCTCAACTACCACAAGATTTGCAGATCCTACCTACGCTGTAAATATGTATTTGGAATGTGATTCTGATATGGATGGAATTCCGGATAGGCTAGATTTGGATAGCGATGCGGATGGTTGTTCAGATGCTTTGGAGGGAGGTGCTATAATAGAAACTTCTCAATTACAGACCTCTGGAGGAACTTTGAGCGGAGGAAGTACAAACGTTAATCAAAATATTTGTACAACGTGTGTCAGCACAGGCGGAGCCAATATTGGATTGCCGCAGTTTGCAACACCGGTTCCATCTGGGTATAGCAATGCCACAGGACAAAGTATTGGAGATTCCAAAAATGGTGCTGTTGCGGCTTGTTACTGTACACAGCCACCTGCTGCAGGAACAGGAGAAATCACAAAAGTGGGAATCTCTGTTCAGCAAAAGCAAGAAGGCTGGCCACAGAATATCCCGAATGGTCACATTGTTTTGGAATCCAAAGAAAAAGGATTAGTCATTACAAGAGTAGCTCACGTTAGTTTTGTACCTCAAGCGACGGATTCTATTGCCACGCCATTCGCAGGAATGTTGGTTTATGACATTCAGGATTCTTGTGTGAAACTTTATAACGGAATCAACTGGAAATGTCTTGAGAGAAGTTGTAATACAGCCAGTAATTAATTAAATCATTAAACAAATGAAAAATATAATATTAACAGCGTTTTTTAGCTTAGTTACGACGACTTTGAATGCTCAGATATCGATAGGCAAAAGTGCAATTACCAATGCCAGTGTCTTGATGGAGTTTGATAATGCTTTGACAAATAAGAAAGGTATCATCCTCTCCACGGTGGATAACGTTACCAATGCAATTGGATCAACTCCCGCTGCTAACAACGGAACATTCTTGTTTGACAGAAGTGATGACCGTGTGAAAATGTACGAAAACAATACTTGGATAAATCTAAGTGATCCTGGTAGTGAAACTAAAATTACGCCCAATACTTCAGCTGAAACAACTGCTAATCAAGGTGCCATCATCGGAGCAGATACAAGCAATGCAAAAGGTGTTTTGGTCTTGGAAGCTAGCAACAAAGCCTTGGTTTTACCTTGGATTCGTGATCCGCATTTGACAGTTCTCAATCCTTATCCGGGAATGATGTGCTATGACACAACCAGCAGAACTTTGGCAGTGTTTGACGGCACGGTTTGGAACTATTGGAAATAAATTGATTTTTTAATCAACTATAATTAAGCCTTCAAAATTAGATTTTGAAGGCTTTTTCTTGATGAATCAACAGATGAGAAGCAGTCTTAGTTCTCCATCATTTTCCACGGGCGCGCGATGAATGCAAGGCGGCGTTTTTTGATCGGGATGATCTACAGATAAACGCCAAAGATTGCCAATTCCTAAACTAATGGGCATTGCATTCGATTTTGGCTGATAATGCAAATCAAAATAATATTCCTCCAAAAAGTTTTCAAATCCTGATTCAGGACCATCATAGAGTTTTTTGAGTTCTTCACGAATTTCTGGAACTAATATTTTTTGAATAGCCATATCATTAGGCAAAATATCGCTGGTTGCGCCAAAATAGGTGCAGAGATAAGTACTGGTTGCCACAGGAGATCTATCAACGTGGTAGGAATAAACATCTGTCGAGATAAAATCAAACTCGTTATCCCGCTGATAGTTTCTTAATAAATTAAGCGATGGTGATGCACCAAAATCGGTTAAAAGTTGCAGATCGGATAAAATAATTTCTCTGGCAAATTCTCCTTCCTGCGACAATTCCAATGCTAAAAGATCTTCTGGTGAAACTTCGGTAATGTCCTCTTTCAAATGGAGCTTGGAAACTATTTCTTTGAAATCTCCCGACAGTTCTCTCTCCCAGCAAACGGCATTCATTTGACCTTCGAAATTTCTTTTCACAAGATCAGAAAACGAATTTACAATGGCGATTTGAGATGTTTCTAATAGATAATCTTTCATAGAATTGCAAAATAATGTTGTGTAATTATAATAAAAATTAGTTTAGGTTTTATGGTAATTAAACTAATCCTAAAAATTTCAAATCAGAAGCCAATACAAAGCAAAGTTTCGCCCAAATTCACAGGTGGCGTTCCTATTTTGTAGAGGATGACACCAGATTCCGGCGCTGTGATTTCTTTAATTTTATTTCCAAAAATATCGTTTATAAAACCAATTAATTCACCTTTTTTTACAGAATCTCCAGCTTTCAAATCACTGTAGAAAATCCCCTGAACTGGCACAGAAACATACGCTTGCTGGTTGTATCTTATTTTTACAGGGTTCGCTCTTGTGATATTTTCATCATACATTTTAAGCTCAGACATCATTCTGAAAATGGCATTTTTTGTGAAAGATAATTCCGACTTTTCCCAGTTTCCTAATTTTCCAATCTCAATGCTCAGTGCAGGAATACCTTGTCTCACCGCTTGTTTGAAAGAGTACATCGCCGGTTTGTCTGCAGGCAAAATGTATGGGTAGGAAACCACGGTGTCAAAACCACTTACTTCGCTCAGTTTTGCAGCCAGTTGCGTTTGCTTTGTAAACTCTTTGTTGTCGTAGTAGCAGATAAATGGAATCAAATCTTCGCCCACATCACCGCCATGCATATCCAGCAAAACATCGGTTACGCCAAAGATTTCTTTCGTCATAAAATCTGCCATCACTTCCGTGATTGTTCCGTTGGGATTTCCAGGGAAAACGCGGTTCAGATTCAGTTGGTCAATTGGATTTACGAATGGCGTTCTTTTGTAAAATGAGGTCACATTTACGATGGGAATAATGATGAGGTTTCCACGCAATTTTTTTGGATCAATTTCTTTGCGAAGTTCTAGCAGAGACATAATGGTAGGATATTCCATCCCGTGGATTCCTGCGATGATGGTGAACGTTGGACCTTTTTGTTTTCCCTTTATCACGGTGATTGGCATATCTACAGATGCCGTTTTATCCAATGTTTGCAATGTGAAAACAGTGTCTTTTACTGTTTCTTTTTCGCTTAGTATTTTTTTGAGTTTAAGATTTTGAGCCGAGACTGATAAGCTGATAAAAACGGCTAATAACGAGTAAAATTTCATTATAATTTTATTGATAAAACAAATAATTGACTGTTCCTCCTTACAGAAATACGATGATATTTTAAAGTTCCGAAGTTTTTTGGCTATTAAGAACTATCAAAACTAACAGTAAGAAAACCGATAAATAAAATGAAAGTAGTTCTATACGAGGATTTCTGATAATGACGGTTCAAAGTTACCATTTATAAATAGCGTAGGCAAAGTCTGACTTGTTACGAAGATATTAAATGTTGTAATTATTAGTTTTTTGGCATCAGTTTTAATGCTTATCATAGAAAATTTTCATTCTCATTTTGAGACATTTTCATATTTTGATTTGATGAATATTTTTCTCATTTTCAAAAATTACACTTTTTAGTTCTTTTTTTGGTTATTATTTTATCCCAGAATTGAAAAATTTGGGGTAAATTACTGTCTTAAAATTTGTTAATCATAAGTTAAATTATTGTTAAAATTTGATATATTTTTAATGTCTTAATTCTGCATTAAGGTTTGGTTCATATTGAATTAATATTGATAGTTTGTTTTAAATTATTATTTTAGTAATTTAATGATATTCAAATGTTTATAGCTTAAAATTATTTTGATTTTCTTTTGAATTATTTCCTTTTTTTTTATTTCATAAATGCTTTTCGGGAGCAATTTTCTATTTCATTTTGATGCTGAATGTTAACAAATTCTGCTTCATCTATTTTGTATATGAATTCTTTTATTACATTTAGAAGTGTAAAAAATACATTTATAAAATAAGCCTTTTATGAATAAAAAAATTGATTCCATTTCAAAGATAGCCGGTCGATTCTTATCATTTTCCAGCTCTCGAAAATTTATGGTTGTGCTTTTCGCCACCATCTCCAGTTCTATTTATTCACAACAGATCATAAAAGGGTCGGTTGTATCTAATTCCGACGGTAAACCTGTATCCAACGCAACAATCAAGATTGCAAATTCCAAAGTTTTGGTGGAGAGTGATGCAGATGGAAATTTTGAAATCACTGCAAGTCCAGATGATGTTCTTGTATTCACTTCTTCTGACTTTGACTCTCAGGAAATCAAAGTAGGGAAGAAGACTTTGTTTAATATCAAACTAAGAAGAAATCTTAACAATATTGATGAAGTTGTCGTAATCGGTTACGGTAAACAAAAGAAATCTGACATCACAGGCGCAGTTTCGGTTGTGAAGATGGAGGATGCGAAAAAAACGGTAACTTATGATATTGCAAAACAATTACAAGGACAAGTTGCAGGTGTGACCATGCAATCTTCTGGTGAGCCGGGAGGTTTTGTGAATATGAAAATCCGAGGGATTACATCTTTTACGAATAACAATCCACTCTTCGTTGTAGATGGAATTATGGTCAATAGTCCTGGCGATTTTGCTCCGGGTGATGTAGAGTCTATTCAGGTTTTGAAAGATGCTTCTGCTGCTGCTATCTACGGTGTGCGTGGAGCTGCGGGTGTTGTCATCATCACAACGAAGCAAGGCGCTAAAGGAAAAATGAGTATTGGCTACAAAGGATTAAATGGTTTTCAGTTTGCGCCTAAAAAACTAAGTCTTACCAATCGTGAGCAATATCAGCAAATTACAAATCAATCTTATTTGAATGCTGGTCTTCCAATTCTTTCTGGAAACGATCCTAACAGTCCATATTATATTAATAATGTTGATACAGATTGGCAGGAAGAAGGTTTTACGACGGGACAAATTCAGAATCATTCTGTAAACTTCAATGGAGGTTCAGAAAATTTGAGTTACAGTATTAATCTAGATTATTTTAAAAACACCGCTTATCTCAACACACCACAAGATTTTGAAAGATATGCGTTGAATGCTAACTTCAGTGGTAAAAAAGGAGACAAGTTCAAATATGGCGGTAAGTTTTCCTACACACAATCTGATAAGGAAAATTTCAATGGGTACAACAACGGTTCTGTTTTAGTTTCATTGATTCAGGCAATTCCTACAATGCCAATGTATGATTCTAACCGTTTAGGAGGATTTGGTGGAACAGATGCTAATACGCAGGCTGCTATCTCTCTGAACGTTTTAGGTTATAACCGTTTGATTCAAAACAATACGAAAAGAAACCGTTTCTTAGGAGACTTCTGGGCAGAGTACGAAATTGTGAAAGGCCTTAAATATAAGCTAGATGTTTCTGCAGACAGAACGACTGTTCATAACCGTTTATTTAATCCTGAATCGGATTTAGGATGGTACTACATCACAGAAGCTAGAGAAGCACAATTGGATGTTTCGGACAACTCTTTGCAAACCACATTCATCAATAATCTATTGACTTATGATTTAAAACTTGGAGATCATAATTTCAATTTTATGGCAGGATGGATTCAGCAGAGAGACGATTACTATAACCATTGGTCAAGAGGTGTTGGTTACGCAGCGGGAACTATCCCACAACTGGAATATGCCACTGCCAGAGACACCGGAGAATATAGAAATGTAGTGACAACAACTTCTTACATCGGAAGGGTAAATTATAACTATAATGAAAAGTATCTTTTCACAGCCAATTTCCGTCAAGATAAAACGTCACTGTTTGCACCAAGAAACAATCATGCAGAAAACTTCTCATTCTCTGGAGGATGGAGATTGGACAAAGAAGAATTCATCAAACTTCCGGATTATATCAAATTATTAAAACTGAGAGGAAGCTGGGGAAGATTGGGTAACAATACCATTCCTGTGTACTCTTGGGAAAACACCATCAATCCGTTCGCAAATTATATTTTTGGAGGTGGATTGCAACCAGGATCTACTATGATTACAATCAAAGATCCAAACATCAAATGGGAAACTGTAGAATCTACAAGTGCGGCATTAGAACTTAACTTGTTCAACAAATTAGATTTCACTGCAGAATATTATACCAAGAAATCTTATGACATGCTTTTGTCTGTGCCGTTGCCATTCAGTTCTGGTGGAACGCCAAACAACATTGTTACCAATGCTGGTGATATGAAAAGTATGGGATGGGAGTTCACATTAGGTTACCGTCAAAACATTGGGGATTTTAGATTAGCATTCAATGCCAACTTGGGAATCATGGACAATGAGGTTCTGAAACTTGGTGAAAATAATAGCCCTATTATCGGAATCAATTCCAGAACAGAAGTGGGAAGATCTGCAGGAGAACTTTACGGTTGGATCGCAGAAGGGATTTTCCAAAACACAGCCGATGTTCAAGGACACGCTACTCAGACGAATGCTGCTCCTGGTGATGTGAAATTCAAGGATCTAAACGGTGACGGAATTATTGATGACCAAGACAGAACTTTCCTTGGAAGATCTATGCCTAAATATACTTTTGGTATCAATCTAAGTGCGACTTACAAGAATTTCGATTTATCAATGTTCTGGCAAGGAATGGCTGGTCATTACATTTATAATGGAACCTACTCATCTTTAATGATTGGAGATTTGACCAACCATTCTACAGATATGTTGAACTATTGGACACCCGAAAATACCAATACAAACATCCCAAGACCGGTTAAAAATAATCCAAACGATAACAATAGACCATCTAACAGATTCGTAGAAAAAGGAGATTACATCAAATTGCAAGCGCTGGAGATTGGATACACTTTCGAGACAGATAAAACAATTTTTAACAAAGTTAGAATCTACACATCTGGTCAGAATCTCTTGACATTTACAAAATACAAAGGTTACGATCCAGATTTCATCAGTGATGGATTGATATCAAGAGGTTTTGAATTTGGTTCATTCCCAAATCCAGTCACCGTTTCTTTTGGTATCGAAGCTAACTTCTAATTATTAATCTACAACAAAATGACAAAGAAATATTTTTATATCGCAATAGCATCATTATCATTATCAAGTTGTGTGAATGATGCAGATCTAGATCAACACGATCCCAACGTCAACACAGAAGCTAATTTTTGGAAAACAGATGAAGATGGACTAAAAGGTGTCAACGCAGTGTATGCAGGCTTAATTACAGATGGAACTTATATGAGAAGCACGCCGCTTTTACTAGATGCAAGAGCAGATGATACGCACAGTGTAAGTCCTTGGGGAGCAATGTTTACGGCGGGTAAATTCACAACAGTTATTTCTCTAGATGACATCTATGGGTGGGCATTCAAAGATTACTATCAAGGTGTTTACCGTGCAAACCAAGTTCTTTTGAATGTTCCAAATATTGCATTTGCAGATCAGGAACTTAAAAACAGAGTTTTAGGACAAGCACATTTTCTTAGAGGTTTGTACTTCTTCCATCTGGTTAATTTGTATGGCAGAGTTCCGCTTCCGTTAGACTTAGAGCTTTACCACGGTCAGAAAACCAATGAAGAAGGTTGGCAGCAAGTCATTGCAGATTTTCAAAAAGCAGAAGAATTGCTTCCGGTTTCTTATACCAACTTAAATGGTTTGGACAAAGGTCATACAGGTAGAGCAACCAAAGGTGCAGCAATGGCTTATCTAGGAAAAGCATATCTCTTTACCAAAGATTTTTCTAAAGCAAAAGAACAATTCGAAAAAGTCATCAACCTTGGAACATATAGCTTAGTTTCCAATTATTCAGACAACTTTACAGAAGCCAATGAGAATAACTCAGAATCTATTTTTGAACTTCAGTTTGATAGAAACATTGGAGGAATAGATTTAGGCTGGGGTGGAGCACCAGGATCATCTTGGGGTAAAACATCTGCAAGAGCCATTACTTACGGACCTCCAGGATTTGGATTTAATGATATCCAACCTACGAAAGCTTTGTTTAATGAATATCAGCAAGAGAAAACCGTTTCTGGAGCTTTGGATCCACGGTTAGGAGCTACAATGTTCTACAACCATCCAGGTGAGACACTTTACGGGAAAGATTTTGCTCAAAATTACGCAGGTAATCCAGCATATCTGAATGATGTTTTCACAAAGAAATATCAAAATTATAATAACGGCTCAGTTAGTGAATATGACTGGAGATCGGGAATCAACGAAAGGTTGATGAGATACGCAGATGTCTTAATGATGTACGCAGAATGTCTTAATGAGTTGGGAAGCACTTCTCAAGCTTATGATTACATCCAGATGGTAAGAAACAGAGTCCAATTGCCGGATCTTAGAACTACTAAACCGGGAATGACACAAGCTCAAATGAGAGAACAAATCGCTCACGAGAGATTCCTTGAGTTTTCTTTGGAAGGCCACCGTTTCGATGACATCAGACGTTGGGGTTGGCTTCAAGATCAATCTAAACTGAATTGGTTGAAATCCAGAGATAGCGAGTTCAATACTTACTCTCCGGGCAGAGAATATTATCCAATTCCATTGACGGAAATTGATAACAATCCAAACAACATCACCCAAAATCCGGGCTGGTAAAAATCAAAAATAATTCATCTGGGTCAGTGGTTTTCTGCTGATCCAGATTTATCAAAAAAAATGAAAATGACTTCTATGATTACGAAAAATATAAACCCAGGAAAATTCTTCTTTACAGTCGGGATTGCACTTAGTATGACAGTTCAGGCTCAGACCAAATCTACAATCACAATTGATACCAATGCCAAAGCACCAACGATAAACAAACACATCTACGGTCATTTTGCTGAGCATCTTGGAAGAGGGATTTATGACGGAATCTTTGTAGGCGAAACTAGTACCATTCCTAATACCAAAGGTGTGAGGAATGATATTATCAAAGCTTTGAAAGACCTTAGTATTCCAAATCTTAGATGGCCAGGCGGTTGTTTCGCAGATACTTACCATTGGAAAGATGGCATCGGTCCAAAAAAAGAAAGACCAACTATTGTTAACAGATGGTGGGGTGGAAACACAGAAGATAATAGTTTCGGAACACACGATTTCCTTGATTTGGCCAAAGAAATAGGCGCTGAGCCGTATTTAGCTGGAAACCTTGGAAGCGGCGAAGTGAAAGAATTATCAGACTGGGTAGCTTATGTCAATGGCGATACCAAAAATCCAATGAGTGACCTTAGAAAAAAGAATGGTCAGGAAAAACCATGGAACGTAAAATATTGGGGCGTTGGAAACGAAATGTGGGGTTGTGGTGGTAATATGACGCCAGAATTCTACGCTAATCTTTACCGCCAATATTCCACTTTTATGACGGATTGGAATAACTCGGATAAATTATTCAGAATTGCTTCGGGAGCTAATATCGATGATTATCATTGGACAGAAGTAATGATGCGAGATATCCCAAGAGGCTTGATAGAAGGTGTGGCTTTACATTCTTATTCTTTTGCAAACTGGGAGAAAAAAGGTGATGCCGTCGATTTTTCTGAAGACCAATATTTTGCAACGATGAAATCTGCGCTTCGTATGGATGAATTGATCCAAAAGCACAGCGCCATTATGGACAAATACGATCCTGAGAAAAAAACAGCGTTGATTGTTGACGAATGGGGCGGATGGTACGAAGTGGAAAAAGGAACTAATCCAGGTTTCCTTTACCAACAAAATACAATGAGAGATGCGATGATTGCAGGTGTTACGCTTAATATCTTCAACCAACATAGTGATAGAGTGAGAATGGCAAACTTGGCTCAGACAGTGAATGTTCTTCAAGCTGTAATCCTGACTAAAGGAGAAAAAATGTTGTTAACACCAACTTATCACGTAATGAATCTTTACAAAGCGCACCAAGATGCCAAATTGATTCCTTTGAATATCGATAGCCCCAATTACAGCAACAAATCTGAAACTCTGAAAGCGGTTTCCGCTTCGGCTTCAGAGAAAAATGGCGTCACGACAATTTCATTAGTCAATATCGATAGCAAAAATGCAGTTGAGACAAGTATCGATTTGAAGAATTTCAAAGGTAAAAACTTCACAGCTCAGATTCTTGAATCAAACAAAATCAATGACCACAACACTTTTGACAAACCATCATTGATTGCGCCAAAAGAATTCAAAAATATCAAAAAAGAGAAAGATGCTTTGAAATTGACTTTGCCTCCGTTCTCAGTTGTTGTTCTAACATCAAAATAATCATCTTATGAAAACTCAATTTAATATCAGAAAGTTACTATTAGTAGTCCTTTCTTCCGCAGTGATCTATTCTTGTAAAGAAGAAGACTGGCAACCGGAAAATAATTATAATGCGGAAACTGGCACTGGAGAAAATACAAATTTTGATGCCATTACAGATACTTACGCAGATGTTGCAGGTCTTCCTTACATCAGTATGTGGGGCTATAGAAACGTTCACGATCCATCCATTATAAAAGTGGGGGATACTTACTATTGTTACAGTACAGACGTTGCTTTTGGAGTTGTTGTAAAACCTGGAATTCAAGTTAGAAAATCAAAAGATCTCATCAACTGGACTTTCGAAGGTTGGGTGTTTGATGGTCTTCCAAAGAAAGGTGCAGATTACATTAAACAAAATGGAGGAACGCCTGATAACGCATTATGGGCACCTTATGTTCTGGAAGTGAATGGAGAATACAGATTGTATTATTCTTTGGCATCCAACAAAGGAAGATTGAGTGTGACTGGATTGGCAACTTCATCTTCGCCAATGGGACCTTGGACAGAAAAAGAGATTGTGGTCACTTCCAAAGATGACAACAGCGTTGGAACAAATGCGATAGATCCTACAATTTTGGTAGCCGACGGAAGACATATTATGTATTACGGTTCTTCTTGGGATGGGATTTATAAATTAGAATTGGATCCAACTACAGGATTGGCGAAAAACTCTGGAGACAGAGGAACAAGAATCGTTCAACGTGCTTCTACAGGCGGAATGAGAAACGGAAATCTGGAAGGTCCGGAAATTATCTATAACGCAGAACAAAAGAAATATTATTTATTTTTAGCTTACGACTGGTTGCAAACCAAATACAACGTGAGAGTCGCAAGATCCGACAGTCCGGATGGTCCTTTCTTGGACTACAATGGCGTTAATGTTAATAACAATATAGATTCTGCACCAATGATTATTGCGCCTTATCAGTTCAAAGGTCATTCTGGATGGCAAGGTGTTTCGCATCCTGGTGTTTTCAAAGGAGAGAATAACCAATATTACATTGCGCATCAAGGTCGTCCGGGCGTGAACAGTTTCTATATGGATCTTCACGTTCGTGAGTTGTATTGGATGCAAGATGGCTGGCCGGTTGCTTCTCCGGAAAGATATGCTGCGGTAACTCAGAAAGAAATTAAATCTGCTGATTTGGCTGGAACTTACGAGCAAATCGTTCTTGGTTACAGAGTAACTCCTGGTTATGCAGCAGAGCAAACAAGTCCAGATTTCCAACCTTCATCTGAAACTATTTTAAGTCCAAACGGAACTATTAATAATGACCCAAATAATACTTGGTCTTACAGCGCACCTTATTTGACACTTTCTTGGGCTAATGGTGCTTTCAAAGATATTCTTTATGTAAAATACGGTAGAGATTGGGAAAACAAAGTCTCTTCTACAATTCTATTTACAGGTCTGAATCAATTCGGAACAGCAATCTGGGCTAAGAAAATTAAATAACAATGATTTTAAAATTTAAAAATATAGCGGCAACGGCATTGTTATCTTTTTACATTGCCGGAAACGCACAAACGGGCGAAAATCCAATCATCAAAGATGAATTTTTAGGAGATCCAGCGGCGTTGGTTCATAAAGGAAAAGTGTATTTGTACGCTGGTCACGATGAAGCACCAAATGATTTCAATTTCTATAAAATGAATGAATGGAAAGTCTATTCTTCATCCGATCTTAAAACTTGGGACAAACATCCCGTTCCTTTGAAAGCTTCAGATTTTGCTTGGGCTTCCGGCGATGCTTGGGCTTCTCAAGTGATAGAAAAGAATGGTAAATTTTATTGGTACGTTACAGTAAGTCACAAAACAATTCCAGGAAAATCAATCGGTGTTGCAGTAAGCGATTCGCCAATTGGGCCATTCAAAGATGCGTTGGGAAAAGCTTTAATTACGAATGATATGACCAAGAAAACTACCATCGATTGGGATGATATTGATCCGACGGTTTATATTGATGATAAAGGTCAAGGCTGGTTATTTTGGGGAAATACAGTTTGTTATTATGCAAAACTGAAAAACAATATGACAGAATTGGACAGCGAAATCAAAACCGTTGACCTTCCAAAATTCACAGAAGCGCCTTATATCCACAAGAAAAATGGATGGTATTATCTGTCTTATGCGACTGGTTTTCCTGAGAAAATCGCTTATGCTATGAGCAAATCTCTCGATGGACCTTGGGAATATAAAGGAATTTTAAACGAATTAGCAGGAAATTCCAATACCAATCATCAATCTATTATCGAGTTCAAAGGCAAAGACTATTTCATCTATCACAACGGCGCTATTGAACCAAATGGTGGAAGTTTCAGACGATCGGTCGCTATAGAACATCTTTATTATAACAAAGACGGAAGTATCAAACCGATTATTATGACTACAAAAGGCATTAACTAAATTTTTGACATGAAATTTTTCAAGTATATTATTATTTTCTTAGTCAATGGTTTCGCTTTCGCACAGGAAGCGAAGCCAATTGATGTTCAATTTTCGCACGATCCGGTCGCTATCAAACAAGGTAATACTTATTATATGTTTACGACTGGGAAAGGGATTGGCGTTTATTCTTCGACAGATTTTAAAAACTGGAAACCTGAGAAAAGTGTTTTCGATGTAAAACCAACTTGGGCAGACAAAGTAGTTCCAAATTATGACAATCATATTTGGGCACCGGATGTTGTTTTTCACAACGGACTTTATTATTTATATTATAGTGTTTCGGCTTTTGCTAAAAATACTTCTGCAATCGGCGTGACAGTTAACAAAACTTTAGATCCGAAAAGCAAAGATTTCAAATGGATTGATAAAGGCATCGTAATCCAAAGTCATCCAAACCGAGATATGTGGAATGCCATCGATCCTCAAATTATTTTTGATGATAATAAAGTACCTTATATGGCTTTCGGTTCTTTCTGGGACGGACTGAAAATGGTAAAACTGAATCCAGATTTAATCAGCATTGCGCAACCTCAGGAATGGCACACGATTGCAAAAAGAGAACGTTCTTTCAAGTTGGACGATACAGATCCAGGCGATGCAGCGATAGAAGCACCTTTCATTTTCAAAAAAGGTAAATATTACTATCAATTTGCGTCTTGGGATTTGTGTTGCAGAGCGGAAAAAAGTACGTATAAAGTGGTTGTAGGTCGCTCCGAAAAACTCACAGGACCTTATGTAGATGACAAAGGAATTCCAATGAACGAAGGTGGCGGAAAACTGGTCATCGAAGGGAATAAAAATTGGTTTGGCGCAGGACACAACAGTACTTATACTTTCGATGGAAAAGATTATATGATTTTCCACGCTTACGACGGTAAAAACAAAGGTTTCCCAGTTGGGAAAATCAAAGAAATCACTTGGCAGAATGATTGGCCAACTGTTACACCATTAGATTAATTTTCAACTTCATATTTGGCATTGTCAACCGATGCCAAATTTTCTTTTTTAATAATTATCACTCCTATTTTAATCAAATTATTATGATCCGAGTAAGACATAAAATGCTTGTGGCAAGCATCGCTTTATTAAGTTCAGCAACTATCTGGGCACAAAATTCAAAACACACTTTGGAATTGGACGGAAGTTCAACAAACATCAAAATTCAACCAGCAATGTATGGTGTTTTCTTCGAAGATATCAATCAAGGTGCAGATGGTGGACTTTATGCGGAATTAGTAAAAAACCGTTCTTTCGAATTTTACAATCCATTGATGGGATGGACACAGCCAAAAGGTGATCTTCATTCCGAAAACAAGAATTCTGGTTATGCTAATATCGTGACGGATAAAAATAAAAGCAATCACAACTACGCCAGAGTTACGATTAATAATGATAAAAACTACGAACTGATCAATGAAGGTTTCAAAGGAATGGGACTTCACAAAGGTTCTAAGTATAACTTCAGTTTTTTATCAGAAAAAGCTTCCGGAAACATTCATCATATCAAAGCTGATTTGATTGATGAGCAAGGAAATGTGGTTGGTTCAGCTAATATCGCATTAAACAAAAACGGATTTCAAAAATATGATGCTGTAATTACGCCTTCCAAAACCGTAGAAAAGGGAAAATTAAAATTAACTTTTGAAGGCAATGGAGTCTTGAATCTTGATATGGTTTCTCTATTTCCACAAGAAACTTGGAACAACAGACCAAATGGCCTCAGAAAAGATCTTGTTCAAAAATTGTATGATTTGAAGCCTGGATTTGTACGTTTTCCTGGAGGTTGTATCGTTGAGGGTAGAACTTTGGCAGAACGTTACCAGTGGAAAAAAACCGTTGGAAATATCGCTGATAGAGAAATTCTCATCAACAGATGGAACACAGAATTCGCTCACAGACCAGCGCCGGATTATTTCCAATCTTTCGGACTTGGGTTCTTTGAATATTTCCAATTGTCAGAAGATCTTGGTGCAGAACCACTTCCAATCTTGAGTTGTGGAATTGCTTGCCAGTTCAACACAGGAGAGTTGGTTCCGATTGGCGATATTGATACTTATGTTCAGGATGCTTTGGATTTGATTGAGTTTGCAAACGGCGATCAATCCACGGCTTGGGGAAAAGTGAGAGCGGATATGGGACATCCAAAACCTTTCAATTTAAAATATATTGGTGTTGGAAACGAGCAGTGGGGACCAGATTATATCGAGAGATACAAGATTTTTGAAAAAGCGATTAAAAGTAAATATCCGAATATGATTATCATTTCAGGAAGCGGACCTTTTGAAGCCGGAGAATATTTTGATTACGGTTGGGACGAATTGAAAAAACTGAACGCCGAGATCATCGATGAACATTACTACAAAACGCCTCAATGGTTTCAAGAAAATGCCAAAAGATATGATAACTACGACCGAAAAGGACCAAAAGTTTTTGCTGGAGAATACGCTGCACAAACTGTAGCAATCGCAAGTCCGGATAATAAAAATAGTTGGGAGACTGCACTTTCCGAAGCAGCTTTTATGACAGGTTTGGAGAGAAATGCTGATGTGGTTTATATGACGTCTTATGCGCCACTTTTGGCTCACGCAGAAGGCTGGCAATGGACACCAGATTTGATTTGGTTCAATAATTTATCTTCTTATGTGACACCAAATTATTACGTTCAGAAGTTGTTTTCTAACAACAAAGGAACAGATGTAATCAAGATTTCTGAAAACGGAAAAGCCGTGACTGGAGATGAGAAATTATATGCTTCTGCAGTGGTTGATAAGAATTCGAAAGAAACCATCATTAAGATTGTAAATACAGATTCTAAATCCAAAGAAATCAACATCAATTCTAAAAATCTAAAATGGGGTAAAAACTTAACCAAAACTACATTGTCTTCTTCCAGTCTTTCTGATGAGAATAATTTCAGCTTGGAGAATATAAAACCAAAATCGGAGAATATAAGCGTGAAAAGTGGGAGTCTTTCTACAACAATTCCAGCGAATTCTTTGGTCGTTTTGAAGATTAAATAGTTTTAAATTATTGATAATCAGTATAATTAAAAAATAAGTGTTTTTTTTACATTTATTTCAATAAGAATATTATATTTGTGTTAACAGAAACTTAATATTTCAACTTCTGCAGTAGTAATTTTTAAAATTAAATAATGAATATCACTAAACTTTCTAAGGATTTTGCAGTTCTATTATTTTTTTCGATAAGTCTCAATGCTTTTGCTCAACAGGCAGAAATATCGAGTCCGGACAAACTTTTGAAAGTGAAAGTTTCTTTGGAAAATCAGGAGTTGATATATTCTGTTTTTTATGAAAATAGGGTAGTTCTGGAAAATTCGCCACTTGGTTTAACGACCAATGCTGGAGATTTTACCAATAAGATGAGTTGGAAAGATTCCAAAACGTCTTCTGAAAACAAAACTTACAAGAATCAGAAAATCAAAAAATCAGAAGTTAATTATTCTGCCAATGTTCTGGAAGTAGAAACTCAGAATAATGAAAATAAGATTCTCAAACTTCGATTTCAAGTTAGTAATAATGATATTGCTTTCCGCTACGAGATTCCCTCTTGGAAAGACAAATTGAGTTTGGTCGTATTATCTGAAAAAACAGGTTATACTTTTCCAAAACAAACCACCACTTTCCTTTCTCCAATGATGCCAGCAATGACAGGTTTTGGAAATTCTGCACCAAGCTACGAAAGTGGTTATGAAGCGGATGCAACATTAGGAAAGATTTCAAAAAATAAAGAAGGTTATGTTTTTCCAGCGCTTTTTCACATCGGAAAAGATTGGGCAATGATTTCCGAAACTGGCGTTTCCAGCTTGTATTGCGCATCGCATCTTTCTGAAGCCAATGGAAATACTTACAATATTGCTTATCCGGATCCAAAACAGAATAATGGATTTGGAACTTCAGGCTCAGCGATTTCTCTTCCAGGCGTTACACCTTGGAGAACAATTACGGTTGGAAATTCTCTGAAACCAATTGTAGAAACTACGATTCCTTTTGATGTTGTTGAGCCTTTGTATGAAGCTTCTCAGAATTATCAATTCGGGAAATCATCTTGGAGCTGGATCATCTGGCAAGATCCAAGTATGAATTACGAAGATCAGGTTAAATTCATTGATTTGGCTTCTCAAATGAAATTCGAATATATTCTTGTCGATTCTCTTTGGGATACGAATATTGGAAAAGAAAGATTCAAAGATTTGATTGCTTATGCTAAATCCAAATCGGTAGATATTCTTCTTTGGTACAATTCCAATGGATCAGCAAACGACTCTCCAATGGGACCAAGAAACAAAATGAATACAGCCATCGAACGTAAAAAAGAAATGAAATGGCTGAAAGAAGTTGGCGTAAAAGGTTTGAAAGTCGATTTCTTTGGTGGCGACAAACAGGAAACAATTCGTCTTTACGAAGATATTTTGTCTGATGCCAATGATTACGGATTGAGCGTGATTTTCCACGGTTCAACTTTGCCGAGAGGTTGGGAAGTAATGTATCCGAATTTTGTAGGAAGTGAAGCAGTTTTAGCTTCCGAGATGTTGGTTTTTGATCAAAATGTAAGAAATTCAGAATCATTTTACGCAAGCCTTCATCCGTTTATGAGAAACTCGGTTGGAAGTATGGAATTTGGTGGCGTTGTCCTTAATAAATATTTGACCAAATCCAATACAGAGAAAAATAAAAGACTGACAACAGATGCTTTCCAATTGGCAACCTCGGTTCTTTTCCAAAATCCAATTCAGGTTTTCGCTATTACTCCAAATAATTTGACTGATGTTCCAGCTTTCGAATTGGATTTCCTTAAAAAAGTACCAACAACTTGGGACGAAACGGTTTTTATCGATGGTTATCCAGGGAAATATGTTGTGCTCGCAAGACGTCACAAAGACCAATGGTTTGTAAGTGGCGTGAATGCAGAGAAGAAATCAATCAAATTAAAACTGAATCTCAATATGTTGAAATCCAAAAAGATGGATTTGATATTTGATTCAAAAAATAATGAAACTCAAACCAAATCTATCAAAATTTCTGACAAAGGAGAATTTGAAGTTGAAATTCCAAACAATGGTGGTTTCGTGATTCATTAAAATATTTAGACAACAAAAATTAATTAAACAAAATTTATAAAGCTTTTACAATGAAAAAATATGTTATAGGTCTGGATTATGGTTCCGATTCCGTAAGAGCCGTTCTGATTGACACGGATAACGGGGCAGAATTGGCTTCCAGCGTTCATAATTATAAAAGATGGAGCGAAGGGAAATACTGTAACTCGAGCGAGAACAGATTCAGACAACATCCATTAGATCATATTGAAGGTCTTGAATTCACTATTAAAAATGTACTTCAAACCAGCCAAATAAATCCTGAACAAGTAGTCAGTATTTGTATTGATACAACAGGTTCTTCTCCAATTCCGGTAACTCAAGACGGAACGCCGTTGGCTTTGGTTCCAGGTTTTGAGGAAAACCCAAATGCAATGATGGTTCTTTGGAAAGATCATACATCAATCAAAGAAGCTGATGAAATCAATGAATTGGCGCAAAGATCATTAGAAGATTACACCAAATATGTTGGCGGAATCTATTCATCCGAATGGTTTTGGGCTAAGATTTTACATATCGCAAGAGAAGATAAACAAGTCAAAGAAGCTGCTTACAGCTGGATGGAACACTGCGATCTGATGACATTTTTGTTGGCAGATCACAAAGATTTGGCAACATTCAAAAGAAGCCGTTGTGCAGCTGGTCACAAAGCAATGTGGCACAAGAGCTGGGGCGGACTTCCACCAGTAGATTTCTTGAATGAGTTAGATCCTTATTTGGGAGAATTGAGAGGTCGTTTGTTTAATGAAACTTACACTTCTGATCAAGTTGCAGGTCATCTTAACGAAGAATGGGCAACAAAATTAGGGTTAACAACCAACACTGTAATCGCAGTTGGAACTTTTGATGCACACGCAGGCGCTGTAGGAGCAAAAGTGGATGAAAATATTCTCGTAAGAATTATGGGAACATCTACTTGTGATATTATGATCAGTTCTCATCAGCAGATTGGCGACAGAACTGTAAAAGGAATTTGTGGTCAGGTTGACGGTTCTGTAATTCCAGGTTGTGTTGGTTTGGAAGCTGGACAATCGGCTTTCGGAGATCTTTTGGCTTGGTATAAAGATATTTTACTTTGGCCGGTTAATTCAATTTTGATGAATTCTGAATTATTAAGTTCTTCCCAAAAAGAAGCGCTTAGAGAAGAAGTTTCTGATAAATTAATCAGAAGTCTAACTCAGGAAGCTGAAAATATTCCATTGTCTGATGCCGTTCCGATTGCTTTGGATTGGATTAATGGAAGAAGAACGCCAGACGCAGATCAAACTTTGAAAGCTTCTATCAGCAATCTTTCTTTAGGAACAAAAGCGCCCCATATTTTCAAAGCTTTGGTTAATGCGATTTGTTTTGGATCCAAGAAAATTGTAGATCGTTTCGAGGATGAAGGTGTTAAAATCGAAAAAGTAATCGGAATTGGAGGTGTGGCTAGAAAGTCGCCTTTCATTATGCAGACTTTGGCGAATGTTCTTAACAGACCAATTATTGTTGCAGAATCTGATCAGGCACCAGCTTTGGGTGCAGCGATTTATGCAGCAGTTGCAGCAGGCGTTTACACAACCGTTATCGAAGCAAGTAACAAAATGGGATCTGAGTTCGAAGCAGAATATTTTCCGCAAGTTGATCAGGTAATTAAGTATGAAGCTTTTATGGAACAATACCAACAATTGGCAGATTTCACAGAGTCTAATATTAAAGCAAAAAAAAGATATGAGCTCAAAGTATAAGGAATTACAAAGAGAATGCTACGAAGCTAATATGCAGTTGGAAGAACTGAAATTGGTGGTTTACACTTTCGGAAACGTGAGTGCGGTAGATAGAGCAGAAGGAATTTTTGCTATCAAACCGAGTGGTGTTCCTTACAAAGATTTGAAGCCGGAAGATATGGTAATAATGGACTATGATGCCAATGTGATCGAAGGAAAATTAAGACCGTCATCTGACACAAAAACCCACGCTTATCTTTACAAACATTGGGAAGATATCGGTGGAGTAGCGCATACGCACGCGATGTATTCTGTGGCTTGGGCTCAGGCTCAGTTGGATATTCCGATTTTTGGAACAACTCACGCAGATCATTTGACTTCTGATATTCCTTGTGCACAACCGATGAGCGATGAATTGATTCAAGGAAATTATGAGTTCAATACAGGAATTCAGATTTTGGATTGTTTCAAAGAAAAAAAACTATCACATCTGGAAACAGAAATGATTCTGATTGGGAATCACGGACCTTTCACTTGGGGCAAAAACGCAGACAAAGCAGTTTATAACAGTAAAGTTCTGGAAACCGTTGCAGAAATGGCTTATCTCACAAGGCAGATTAATCCATTAGCACCTCGTTTAAAAGATTCTTTAATCAAGAAACATTACGAAAGAAAACACGGTAAAGACGCTTACTACGGACAATAATTTTAAAATAATAAATAATATATATATCAATGTTAACAGACTTAAAAACTAAAGAAATCTGGTTCATCACCGGAAGTCAACATTTATACGGACCTGAAACGCTTGCTCAGGTTGCAGAACATTCTCAAAAAATTGTAGAAGCATTCGGACAATCTTCTTTGATTCCTGTAAAAATCGTTTGGAAACCAACTGTAAAAACAACAGATGAGATTTACGAAACATTAATGGCAGCAAACCACGCTCCAGATTGTATCGGAATCATCACTTGGATGCACACTTTCTCTCCTGCAAAAATGTGGATCAGAGGTTTAAGTGCTTTGCAAAAACCAATGCTTCACCTTCATACACAGTTCAATCAGGATATTCCTTGGTCAACAATGGATATGGACTTTATGAACCTGAATCAAGCGGCTCACGGAGACAGAGAGTTCGGATTTATGGTAAGCCGTCTTCGCAAAAACAGAAAAGTGGTTGTTGGACATTGGGCAGAAGAAAGAGTACAAAAACAAATCGGAGAGTGGTCTAGAGTTGCTGCCGGTTGGGATGATTGGCAAGGTGCTAAATTCGCTCGTTTCGGAGACAATATGAGATATGTTGCTGTAACCGATGGAGATAAAGTAGAAGCTGAAACTAAGTTTGGATTCTCTGTGAACACTTGGGGAATTGGAGATCTTGTAAGCGTTATCAATTCTATAGGAGAAGGCGAAGTTAAAACTTTGATCGAAGAGTACGAGGCTTCTTACAATATGGCCGCTTCTTTATTGGCTGGCGGAGCAAACAGAAAATCATTGGAATCTGCTGCAAGAATAGAACTTGGATTAGAAAAATTCTTGGTTGATGGAAACTTCAAAGGTTTCTCTGATACTTTCGAAGACCTTCACGGAATCGAACAATTGCCAGGAATTGCTGTTCAAAGATTGATGGCAAAAGGTTACGGATTTGCAGGAGAAGGCGACTGGAAAACGGCTGCTTTGGTACGTGCAATGAAGATTATGGGACAAGGTCTTGAAGGTGGAAATGCCTTTATGGAAGATTACACATATCATTTGAATCCATCCAATCCATCGATTTTAGGTTCGCATATGTTGGAAGTTGATCCAGTTTTGGCAGTTAACAAACCATCTTGTGAGATTCATCCTTTAGGAATTGGCGGTAAGGCAGATCCGGTTCGTTTGGTTTTCAACTCAAGAGGAAATATCGATTCTTTGGTAGCTGCATTAATGGATTTCGGAAATCACTTCAGATTATTAATTAATAAAACTAAAGCTTTAGATATTACGGAAGAAATGCCAAATCTACCTGTAGCCAGGGTTCTTTGGAAACCACTTCCAGATCTTTACACGGCTGCAGAAGCTTGGATTCTTGCCGGTGGAGCGCATCACACTTGTTATTCTGAAAACTTGAGCGTAGAGCAATTGGAAGATTTCGCAGGCATTGCAGGAATCGAATCTCTAGTGATTGATGAAGATACAAAAATCAGAGATTTCAAGAATACCATTAACTGGAATGAAATCTATTATAGATAACTTTACGAATTAATTTATTTAAATTATGAAGAAAAGATTATTCAAAATATCAGTCGTTTTGCTGACAGCTCTATCTATTTGGAGCTGCAGTAAAACAGAAAAACCATCAGATGCAACTATGGAAAAACTAAGTGTTTCAGATTATGCGGTTTCTCCGGCTGGAGATTCTATCAAGCAATATACTCTGAAAAATAAAAATGGGATGGAGGCGAAGATCATCAATTATGGTGCGATCATCACATCTCTTACTGCGCCTGACAAGGACGGTAAATTTCAGGATATTGTTTTAGGTTATACAAAACCTGAAGATTACTTCAATGGAAATCCTTATTTCTTTGGTGCTTTGATTGGAAGATACGGAAACAGAATTGCTAATGCGAAGTTTGAATTAGACGGTAAAACTTACGATTTAGACAAAAATGATGGTCCAAATCATCTTCACGGTGGTAAAAAAGGTTTCTATACTAAATTGTGGAAAGTGGATGAAAAAGCGTCTAACGATCATACTTTGAAGCTTGATTACACAAGTGCAGACGGCGAAGAAGGTTATCCTGGAAAGCTGGATGTTTCTGTAATTTATACTTTGAATGATGAGAATGCACTAGAGATCGCTTATTCTGCAACAACAGACAAGAAAACGATTGTGAATTTGACTCAACATTCTTATTTCAATTTGTCGGGTAATTTCAATCAGCCAATTACAGATCACGAACTTCAGTTGAAAGCGGCAACATTTATTCCTGTTAATAATACTTTGATCCCAACTGGAGAATTGAAGCCAGTTGCAGGAACGCCTTTCGATTTTAATCAATCAAAATTAATTGGTAAAGATATAGAAGCTTCGGATGAGCAACTGAAATTAGGAAAAGGTTACGATCATTGCTGGGTTTTGGATGGAAAAGGATTGAGAACGATTGGTTCACTTTATCATCCGGCATCTGGAAGAGTAATGGAAGTAATTACTACTGAACCAGGCGTCCAATTCTACTCAGGGAATTTCCTTGATGGAAAATACGATACAAAAACTGGTGGCAAAAATGAATTCAGAACTGGTTTGTGTTTAGAAACTCAACATTATCCGGATTCTCCGAATCAGCCATCTTTTCCTTCTGTGGTTATGGAACCAGGACAGAAATATGAAACAAAAACGATTTATAAATTCTCTGTAAAAAAATAACTATGAATTGGAATTCACACGAATTTATCTGGCTAGACTGGGTAATCATAGTAGTCGGAATCGTAGCAGTCGGTTGGGCTGTTTGGCGTTCTGTACAAAAAGACAAAAAGTCTCAGGACGGCGCCAATAGTGAAGATTATCTATTTGGAAAAGGGGAACCTTGGTACATTATCGGGGCCGCAATCTTCGCAGCAAATATCGGTTCCGAGCATCTTGTAGGACTAGCAGGAACTGGTGCAAAATCCGGAGTAGGAATGGCGCACTGGGAAATGCAAGGTTGGATGATTCTTTTGTTAGGATGGCTTTTCGTTCCATTTTATCAATTGATGAACAACAAAATGGGGAAAATCATCACAATGCCAGATTTTCTTAAATACAGATATACGCCAGCAACAGGATCTTGGCTTTCAATCATTACATTGATTGCTTATGTTTTGACTAAAGTAAGCGTAACTGCTTTCACAGGTGGAATCTTTATGGAAAGTCTATTGGGAATTCCATTCTGGTATGGTGCGATTGGATTGATTTTATTGACCGGAATTTTCACTGTTCTTGGTGGAATGAAAGGCGTAATGACATTGTCTGCAATCCAAACGCCGATTTTGATTATTGGTTCTTTTATGGTTCTTTTCTTAGGACTATCTGCTCTTGGAAACGGAAGTATTGGCGAAGGCTGGACTGCAATGATAGATTTTGCAAAGACTCAAAATGTTGGTGCAGATGGTGTTGCTTATGGTACCAATCATATGTTCCACTTGGAAACTGGTGATCCTATGTATGACGATTATCCAGGTTTCTGGGTTTTCTTGGGAGCTTCCATTATTGGTTTCTGGTATTGGTGTACAGATCAGCACATTGTTCAGAGAGTTCTTGGCCAACAAAAAGGCGAAGCTAATGAAGTCGTGATGATGCGTGCAAGAAGAGGAACGATTGCAGCTGGTTATTTCAAATTGTTGCCAGTTTTTATGTTCTTGATTCCAGGAATGATTGCGGCGGCTTTGGCGGCTCGTCCGGATAGTGGATTTGTTTTGAGCGATCCGGATACGGCTTTTGGCTCTATGGTAAAGTTTGTTTTGCCTGCAGGCGTTAAAGGGATTGTAACAATTGGATTTATTTCTGCATTGGTTGCATCATTGGCTGCATTTTTCAACTCTTGTGCAACATTGTTTACAGAAGATTTCTACAAACCAATGTACAAAGATAAAAGCGAAGCTACTTACGTTAATGTAGGTCGTTTGGCTACAATGGGTGTTGTGGTTTTAGGGATTGTTTGGATTCCTGTGATGAAGAGTTTGGGTAGTTTATATGATTATCTTCAAGGGATTCAATCTTTGTTGGCGCCGGCGATGGTTGCGGTTTTTGCATTAGGAATTTTTTCTAAGAAAATCTCGCCAAAGTCGGGAGAAGTAGGAATGATTGTAGGTTTCATCCTTGGAATGGTACGTTTGTTAACCAACATTTTTACCAATTCCGGAAAAGATGTGATGACTGGAGTTTTCTGGGAAAACACAACTTGGTTCTGGCAAACGAACTGGTTGATATTCGAAATATGGTTATTGGTTTTCATTATTGTATTAATGATTGTCGTGTCTATGTTTACACCAAAACCAACAGCTCAACAAATCGATGCAATCACATTCACAGGAAGTTACAAAGAGTTAATTAGAAAAAGCTGGAATGTTTGGGACGTCGTAGCATCTCTTGGAGTTGTTATTCTTTGCGGATTGTTCTACTGGTATTTCTGGTAAAGAAAGTTTGTTCTCTTTATATTTATTAAAAAAATACTGATCACTTCTTTGGTGATCAGTATTTTAATAAAATATCTTTTTGCTTTTCTCTACTATCCTTATTCTATTTAAGAAATTATATTTTGAATAAGTAACCTTGAGATAATTTTTTATGGTATTTTTCCTTATCAAATCGGTATAAAAAAGAACCTTTTCTGGAAGAAGTCATATCTTTTTCATCAGTTTTCACAAGGATATCCATACTATTGATTTTGCTGATGAAATTTCTCTTGTCATATTTCTCATCAAAAATAGCTTCATAAAGAGATTGCAGATCTTTCATCGTAAATTTTTCTGGCAACAATTCAAATCCGATAGGTTGTGTAGAAGCACGATATCTCAATCTTGTAACCGCATTTTCTACCATTATGTTGTGATCGAATATCAATGTCGGAAAGTCCTTTAGATCAAACCATTGCGCACTGTATTTTTCATTAATCTTGATATTCTCATCCGCATTGATAAGGGCAAAATAAGAAACAGAAATGATTCGCGCCGTAGGTTCACGATCCAATTCACTAAAGCTTTTGAGTTGCTCCAAATAGATGTTTTCCAATCCAGTCAAAGAATGAAGAACGCGGCTGGCAGATTCATCCAGAGTTTCTTCTCCGTTTACGAAACCTCCCATCAGAGACCATTCTCCTTTTTTAGGTTCAAAGTTTCTTTTGACAAGTAAGATTTTCAGATTTTCGCCATCAAAGCCAAAAATAATGCAATCTACAGCGATGAGATGTTTTATATATTGTGAGTAATCTTTCCTCATTAAATGGTATTAATTTTTAAATAATTTACAAATTTATCATTTTTAATTGGCGAATCGGATATAAAAATTAATAAACGTTTTGTTTACATTTATTAAAAATTATTTTAAACAATTTCAAATTAAATCTCGATCAATGCTTTTCAATAGCGACAATCATTCGATTTAATTAAAACACCAAATTTTATGAAACAGATATTCTTCATCATTCTCCTTTTGAGTTTCCAATTTTCGGAAGCGCAAGAAAATCAAAAATATCAAAAAATATCATATTTCCAACTTCAGGATGTTCAGCTCTTGGACAGTGATTTTAAAAACGCAATGAACCTGGACAAAAGTTACATTCTTTCACTCAATCCAGATCGATTGTTATCACCTTATCTCAAAGAAGCAGGATTGATTTCCAAAGCTTCCAACTATCCAAATTGGGAAAGTACTGGCTTAGACGGACACATCGGAGGTCATTATCTATCGGCATTATCTCTGATGTATGCGTCAACAGGCGATTCTAAAATCAAGGAAAAATTAGATTATGTGATAGATGAACTGGAAAGATGTCAGAATGCGTCGGGAAATGGCTACATCTCAGGAGTTCCTAATGGAAAAGCAATCTGGAAAGAAATCTCCGAAGGCAATATCCGTTCTTCTCTTTTTGGGCTTAATGACCGTTGGGTTCCTTTGTATAATATTCACAAAATTTATTCTGGTTTGCGCGATGCATATTGGTACACAGACAGCAAGAAAGCCAAAAAAATGCTCATCAAACTGACAGATTGGATGATTGCTACCACTTCAAAATTATCCAGAAATCAAATCCAAACTTTGCTCATCAGCGAACACGGCGGTTTGAACGAAGTTTTTGCTGATGTTTACAACATAACTGGCGATAAAAAGTATATTAAATTAGCCAAAGATTTTTCACAAGACACAGTTCTTGATCCGCTTCTGGAAAAGAAAGATGTCTTGACAGGAATGCACGCCAACACCCAAATTCCTAAAGTGATTGGGTTCAAGAGAATTGCTGATATTACCAATGATCAAAACTGGAATCAGGCGACAGATTTGTTCTGGCAAAATGTGGTTCACAAAAGATCCGTTGCTATTGGAGGAAACAGCGTGAGTGAACATTTCAATCCTATTACAGATTTTAGTGGAATGATGAAAAGTGTAGAAGGTCCGGAAACCTGCAATACGTACAATATGCTGAAACTTTCCAAAGATCTTTTTGCGACTTCTGGTTCGTCATCCTATATGGATTATTATGAAAAAGCGCTTTACAATCATATTTTATCGACTCAGCATGATGAGAAAGGCGGTTTTGTATATTTTACGCCAATGCGTCCGGGTCATTACAGAGTTTATTCCCAGCCGGAAACCAGTTTTTGGTGTTGCGTAGGTTCTGGTTTGGAGAACCACGGGAAATATGGAGAATTGATCTTTGCTCATACGGAAAAAGATCTTTTGGTCAATCTTTTTATTCCTTCAAAACTTAATTGGAAAGAGAAAAATGTAACCGTTACCCAAATCAATCATTTTCCAGAATCTTCTGAAACCAAACTGATTTTCAATTTAAAAAACAAATCAAAATTTAATTTGAAACTAAGAATTCCAGAATGGACAAACAGTTCTGAAGTCAAAATTTTAATTAATAATAAAGAATATCCAATTAATAAAGACCAAGACGGCTATTCTAATATCAATAGAACTTGGAAAAATGGCGATGTTGTGGTAATGCAATTGCCGATGCATCTTTCAGCAGAACAACTTCCTGATGGTTCAGATTATTATGCTTTCAAATATGGACCGATTGTTTTAGCTGCAAAATATGGAACCGAAAATCAAAAGGGATTGTTTGCGGATGACAGTAGAGGCGGACATATTGCGCACGGAATTCAGATTCCACTTAATG
Source organism: Epilithonimonas xixisoli (assembly GCF_004365655.1). Lineage (GTDB taxonomy): Bacteria > Bacteroidota > Bacteroidia > Flavobacteriales > Weeksellaceae > Epilithonimonas > Epilithonimonas xixisoli. Next base: position 1,065,542 of record NZ_SOEO01000001.1, read on the forward strand.
ATATTCCGGTGATTGTCGGGAAATCTTCATCTGTTTTGGAACATATCAAAAAAGAAAATACGCAAGGTTTAAAGTTTAAATTGGATGGACTTTATCCAAAAGATAAATTCAAAGATGGATTGGAATTAGTTCCTTTTAATCGTATTCAAGCAGAAAGATATATCATTTATTGGCCTCAAGCCGATGAAGATAAAATTGAGGAATTAATGACTTTAAAAACTAAAGAAGAGCAGGAACTTAGAAAGTTGGAAAGTATTACCGAAGACAAGATTGCATTGGGAGAGCAACAGCCGGAGTCCGATCATTTTTTCAAAAGTCAGGAATCGTCTGCTGGTTATTTTGAAGACCGTCATTTCCGTGATGCCAAAGGCTGGTTCAGTTACGAGATGAGAAACAAAAACAAACAAGCTAAATATCTTTATCTGGCTTATTTTGATACAAATAAAAACCGTGTTTTGAATATTGATGTTAATGGAAAGAATGTGGTTTCTAGAACTTTGGAAGGTGCTTTTGGCACCAAAATTCAACAATTAATTTTAGAAATTCCTCAATCAGAATTTAATATTGAAAAACTAACGGTTACAATAAAAGCAAAAAATGAAAAGAATACAGCCAAAATCATAGAATTGCGTTTACTGAATCAAAGCTTTAATCCGTAATATTTTCTTGAATTTAAATAAAATAATTGTAAATATAACAAAATAAGTGTAATTTTAACACTTACAAAACTTAAACTAAATCTTTATGAAATTTTTCATCGACACTGCCAATTTAGAGCAGATAAGAGAAGCAAATGACTTAGGAATTCTAGACGGTGTAACAACCAATCCATCATTGATGGCAAAAGAAGGCATCAGCGGAAACGAAGCTATTCTTAAGCATTACAAAGACATTTGCGACATTGTAGATGGAGACATCTCTTAAGAAGTTCTTTCTACAACTTACGAAGAAATGATTGCAGAAGGAGAAGTTCTTGCTGCCATTCATCCCAATATTGTGGTGAAAATCCCAATGATAAAAGACGGTGTAAAAGCCTTAAAATATTTTTCTAATAAAGGAATTAAGACCAATTGTACTTTGATTTTCTCTGCTGGACAAGCTCTTTTGGCAGCGAAAGCCGGAGCAACTTACGTTTCTCCATTTTTAGGAAGATTAGATGATATCTCCACAGATAGTTTAAATTTGATTGAAGAAATCAGAGTGATCTTTGATAATTATGGTTTCGAAACTGAGATTCTAGCAGCGTCAGTTCGCCACGCGATGCATATTATCAATTGTGCAAAAATTGGAGCAGATGTTGTGACTTGCCCTATCCAACCGATCTTATCTTTACTTAAACATCCTTTGACAGATAGTGGATTGGAGCAGTTCATCAAAGATTCACAAAAAATGCAATAATCGATTATGGCTCACGATATTTCAAAACTTCAAAGTATCGCTTCTCAGGTGAGGAGAGATATTGTAAGAATGGTTCACGCTTGTCAATCCGGACATCCTGGTGGTTCGCTGGGTTGTACAGATTTTTTGGTTGCATTGTATTTTGATGCAATGAAACGTAAAGAAGGCTTCGATATGAAAGCTAAAGGAGAAGATGCTTTTTATCTTTCTAATGGACATATTTCGCCTGTTTTTTACAGTGTTTTAGCGCACGCTGGTTATTTTGACAAATCAGAATTAGCCACTTTCAGAAAATTAAATTCCAGATTACAAGGACATCCAACCACGCACGAAGGTTTGCCTGGAATCCGTATTGCTTCTGGCTCTTTGGGACAAGGTTTATCTGTTGCGATTGGTCACGCCATCGGTAAAAAATTAGACAAAGATGAGAACCTAGTTTTCAGTCTTCACGGTGATGGTGAATTGCAGGAAGGACAAAACTGGGAAGCGATAATGTACGCCTCTCACAACAAGGTTGATAATTTGATTGCAACTGTAGATTACAACGGACAACAAATCGATGGACCAACTTCAAAAGTCCTTTCTTTAGGTAGTCTTAAAACAAAATTCGAAGCCTTCGACTGGAAAGTTCTGGAAGTAGAAAATGGAAATGATTTGGAAGAAATTCTTAAAGTTCTAGACGAAGCAAAATCTCTAACCGGAAAAGGACAACCAATCTGTATTTTGCTAAAAACCGGAATGGGTCACGGCGTAGATTATATGATGGGAACGCACGCTTGGCACGGAAAAGCGCCTAATGATGAGCAACTGCAAAAAGCATTAGACCAATTAGAAGAAACTTTGGGTGATTACTAAAATTTGAATCAAATGAAAAAATATACATACACAGAAAGTAAAGACACCAGAAGTGGATTTGGAGCTGGATTGGCAGAATTGGCGGATAAAAATCCAGACGTTGTGGCACTTTGCGCAGACCTTATCGGTTCTTTGAAAATGGAGAAATTCATCGAAAAAGCACCTGAAAGATTTTTCCAAATCGGAATTGCAGAAGCGAATATGATTGGCATCGCTGCAGGTTTGGCGATCGAAGGTAAAATTCCATTTACAGGAACCTTTGCTAATTTCTCGACTGGTAGAGTTTATGACCAGATTCGTCAATCCGTAGCTTATTCTGATAAGAATGTGAAAATCTGTGCTTCCCACGCAGGATTGACTTTGGGAGAAGATGGTGCAACTCATCAGATTTTGGAAGATATTGGATTAATGAAAATGCTTCCGGGAATGACGGTGATCAATACTTGCGATTACAATCAGACCAAAGCAGCAACCATTGCGATTGCAGATTATGAAGGACCAGTTTATCTGAGATTTGGAAGACCTGTAATTCCTGTTTTCACAGATGAAAATCAAACATTCGAAATCGGAAAAGCTTGGATGGTAAACGAAGGAAAAGATGTGACAATCGTTGCAACCGGACATTTGGTTTGGGAAGCCATCAAAGCGGGCGAAATATTAGAAGAGTTGGGAATTGATGCAGAAATTATTAATATTCATACCATCAAACCTTTGGATTCTGAAGCGATTTTAAAATCAATCAAAAAAACTGGTTGCATTGTAACGGCGGAAGAACACAACAGATTGGGCGGACTTGGCGACAGTGTTGCACAGGTTTTGACAACCGAATATTATGTTCCTCAGGAATATGTTGCGGTAAATGATAGCTTCGGTGAAAGCGGAACACCTTCAGAATTAATGGAAAAATACGGACTGAATGCTGAATCCATTGTGGAAGCTGTAAAAAAAGTTTTGAAAAGAAAATAGAATTTCAGTATTTATTTTAATGATTTAAAACCGCAACTATTTGATTGAGTTGCGGTTTTTGTTTTTTCAATCAAGTGAAATTCTAAAAAAAATCAGTTGTTATGAGTCAAATCATATTCTAAGCTTATCTAAGTCAGTAGCTTTGAGTCAATACTTTCAAAAAGAAGTGCTTGTCTATAATTGACAATCACTTTGTAATAGTCTCAGAACGAATCAGGTTCTTTTTATCAATTAATAATTTAAAATAAAGAAACGATGGAACTTCTAAAAGCAGTACTAGACAAGATTAGCTATAATCTTAGGGAAAGAAATGAAACGATTTCCGTGGCAGAAAGTGTAACTTCTGGATTTCTGCAGTTGGCTTTTTCTCAGATGCCTGGTGCAGAAAAGTTTTTCAAAGGTGGAATCACCGCTTACACGCTGGAGCAAAAAGTGAAACATTTCAACATCGACTATGACAAAGCCCGGGCGGCAAATTGTGTCTCACGGGAGATTTGTGAAGCGATGTCTCAAAATGTAGCCTTGATTTTTGATACCGATTGGTCGATTGCTACCACAGGTTACGCGACCCCAGTTCCAGAATCGGACAATGAAATTTTTGCATATTACAGCATCGCTTATCGAGGAACGATTATTCGGAGTGATAAAATCGAACTTCACCACCTCACCAAACCGATGGATGCCCAACATTATTTTATGGATTATATTTTGGGTTGCCTTCGTTGCGAGGTTAAAAGAAATCATTCTACCATTTCAATTTAAAATAAAGTTGAGCTGATTCTAATATTTTAATTTTTCAAATTGATTATTCTTATTTGAATTTTATAAGAAGTTATTTTATTATAACTTCTATTATTTTGTGTCTAAAATTTAGTACAAATAATTATTAATAATATAATATATTTATTTTATTGTTAATTTATTTTGGCTTAATAGTTGTAAATATTGTTTTAATCACATTTATTAATTATTAAAATAAATAAAAATTATGGCAACTACAAAAACAAGTACAGCTGCAAAGAAAACAACAGCTTCATCAAGCAAAGCAAACTCCAAAACACCTGCTAAAAAGGACGCAGCCAAAGACCTGAATGATCTGTTTGAAGATAGTTTGAAAGACATCTATTGGGCAGAAAAAGCATTGGTAAAAGCTTTACCAAAAATGATGAAAAACGCGACCAACGAAAAACTCAAAACCGCCATAGAAAACCATTTGGCAGAAACCAAAATCCACGTTACGAGATTGGAAGAATGTTTTGAAGCGATTGGAAAAAAAGCGCAAGCCAAAAAATGCGATGCGATGCAAGGATTATTGGACGAGGGAGAAAGCATTATAGAAGAAACCAAACCGGGAAGTGTACGCGATGCCGGCATTATTGCGGCAGCTCAAAAAGTCGAGCATTACGAGATTGCGACTTACGGAACTTTGGCAGCATTTGCTAAAATTCTGAAAGAAAGTAAAGCTTTGAAAAATCTTCTCAAAACGCTGGAAGAAGAAAGAAACTGCGACGAATTGCTGACAAGTCTAGCAGATGTGAATCTCAATTCGAAAGCAAAATAATCAAAAAAAGAGAGCCAAATCATAGCTCTCTTTTTTATTTCAATTATCGCAAACACTATGACTGAAGTCATAATCTAAAATCAACTTTGCATTATATATTTGGATTCTGGAAGAAATTATGGGAAAATTTTTACATTTATTTTTAATCTGCTTATTTATGAGTTGTTCGGAAAAGCAGAAAACATCTGAATCTGATAAAAATAAATCCTCAAATAAAAAAGATAGTCTTGTAAAACATAAGCGATTGTTCAAAATTCGCAGAAATACTAATTTCAATTTTCCCTTGTAAATTCAAAGTTTTTCGGCTTCGATTTCCTCTTTTTTGAATCGATAAAAGAAAAACAAATTCCAAAGAATCATCTCATAGCCGTAAAAGAAATCTTCAATTGGAATCGTCAGCATTCTGAAACCAATGTGATTTTCGGGATTGTAATTCACGATAGGAGAGTCCAGACCTGTTCCGGTAAGGATTCCATTAACTAAGAAAAATCCAGGTGTCAATATCAAATAAATGAAAGATGCTTTCCCAATCCAATTGATTTTTAAAACGAAATACAAAATTAACAAGCTAATTGAAGTTGATAGGAAAGTGACAAATGTGTAAATTCTATCGTGATAATATAGTGCAATTCCCAGAAATAAGATGGATGAAATCACAACGAAAATCTTTTCAGATTCTGGTTTCCAATCGAGTTTGAAAAATTTATCAAGACAGAAATAAGTGAAAACACAGGAAAAGGGAATACAAATGAAAAATAATATTTCTTCGATTGGCAATTCCGAAATTTTAAAGCCAATTAAATATCGATAATTAAACCACCAAACACCATTTTTTGTAAACCAAACATCCCAAAGAATAAACACCAAACCGACTAAAAGCGAAGCTTTGATAAAAGCACCAAAGTGTCTGTTGAACTTAATCTTCGGATGAAAAGAAAAAATAAAACAGATGATTACTGTAAAGAAATTAATTAGCAAATAGGTGTATTGAATCATCAGGCTTTATCTTTATTAAAGTACATTTTGAAATATTTGAATGGCACCCAAAGAAATCCAAAACATTCGCCATCTTCTTTGTTGATATGTTTGTGATGTTGTTTGTGAGCCCGTCTGATTGCCAATAAATAAGGGTTTTTCGTATCCTTCAAAAACTTCACGCGTTGATGAATGAAAATATCGTGGACAAAAAAATACGACATTCCATAAAGTGTAATTCCAATTCCGATGTAAAACCAAACATCAAAATCGTTCATTGTTCCAATGTACATCAATGCAATTGCAGGAATCGCAAAAATAACAAAGAAGTAATCATTTTTTTCTAATGGCGGATCACTGCTATGATCGTGATGATCGCGGTGAAGTGACCATAAAAATCCGTGCATCACGTACTTGTGAACGACCCACGTAAAGCCTTCCATCAGGAAAAAAGTTATTAAAATTATCAAGAAATTCATTATTCTTTTCTTTTGTTGTTGAACATCACTTCCAAGACTTCGTGTCGGAAATCAAAGATACTTTTAAGCTTGCTTTTCACAAAAAGTTGGTGTGCTATTTCGCCAAAAAATCCCATCGGAATTTCGTAGCTTACGGTATCTTTTATCAAAACACCATTTTCATTGGGGATAAATTCGTGGTAATGATTCCACAATTTGTAAGGTCCTTTTTGCTGAAAATCGGTAAAACTTCTTTGGAAATCCACTTGTGTGATTTGCGTTTGCCATTTCATAGGAATTTTAAAAACAGGTGAAACCGTGTAATCTATCAGCATTCCTTTGTAAATTTCGTCGTTTTCCAATTTTGTCAACACGGTGAAATTCATATCTTTCGGCGTGATGACGGCTAAATTGTTGGCGGATGAGAAGAATTTCCAAGCCGTTTCTATATCGCAGTTGAGTTGTTGCTCTCTATAAAGTCTGTGTACCATTTTCAATTTTTAGATTTATTTCAATTTCATTTTACAGATCTATAGAAATTTAGATCGATAACATTTTATATTCTACATAACTTTCCATCATCAAGGATATTTTTTTGCTATTTGAGATTCGGATTCTTTGGTTTATCATTTTTGTAGCCGACGTTTTCTTGATTTTTTTGAAGAGAGAAAGATAATATCTGTACGCCAAATAAACGCCAAATCTGGAAGAAGTTGGTAATTTTTTGATGCCTTCTAGTGCCAATTGGAATTCGTGTGCGATTTCTTTTTCGATTTCCGCTTTTACTTGATTGTCAAATGCTTTGATGTCAACATTTGGGAAATAAGTTCTGCCCAAAACATCATAATCGTCTTTCATATCACGCAGGAAATTTACTTTTTGGAAAGCCGACCCCAAAATCATTGCTGAAGGTTTCAACCTCTCAAATTCTTCCTTGTCTCCATTGACGAAAATATGAAGGCACATCAAACCAACCACTTCCGCGGAACCCAAAATGTATTCTTTGTAAAGCTCTGAATTGTAATCAATTTTGTGCAAATCCATTTCCATACTTCGCAGAAATTGCTTGATGAGTTCGTGGTCAATCTCGTATTGATGAACAGTTTCTTGGAACGATTGCATAATTGGATTGAGAGAAATTTTTTCTTCCAAGGCCAAAAAAGTGTCTTCTCGGAAACGTGTTAAAAGTTTTTCTTTGTCAAAGCCGTGAAAACTATCCACAATTTCATCTGCTAATCTCACGTAACCATAGATTGCGTAAATGGGATTCCGAATTTTGGATGATAAAGCCAAGATTCCTAGCGAAAAACTCGTGCTGTATTGCTTTGTCGTCTGTTTGCTTATCTTGAAAGATAGGTCGTCAAATAGTTTTTTCATAGCTAGATATTAATTGTTTGTTGGCTTCTATCGATGCGATTTTCCCTGAAATAATACTTGGTGGAACTCCAGGACCTGGAACCGTCAATTGTCCTGTGTAGAAGAGATTTTTTACTTTTTTGTTTCTGAGAGAAGGTTTCAGAACGGCCGTTTGTGATAATGTATTTGCCAGTCCGTACGCGTTTCCCTCGAAGGCGTTGTAGTCCTGTTTGAAATCCTCCAAACAGAAACTCCTTTTATATTCGATTTTTAAAATTAAATTTTCCGCGTTCGTGTGTTTTTCCAATCTGCTCATCATTTCGAGGAAATATTTTTCCCGCATTTGATCAGAATCTGCAATTCCGGTGGCGATTGGCATTAATAAAAATATATTTTCGCAATTGTCCGGTGCAATATTCTTATCTGTTTTTGATGGACAACAAACGTAGAACAATGGTTTTGAAGGCCATTTTTTATCACCATAAATTTCCGTCGTGTGCAGGTCTAAATCATTTTCGAAGAACAACGTGTGATGTTTCAGATTTGGAATTTTTTCTTTGATTCCCAAATAAAATATCAAACAAGACGGTGCGAAAGTTTTCTTCTTCCAATAATTATCGTCGTAATTTCTGTATTCTTTTGGAAGCATTTTGCGTTCCGTGTGTTCATAATCCGAGGAAGCAATAATGGAATCAAACTCAATTTTTTCGCCATTGACAATGAGCGCATTTGCTCTTTTATCATTAATGACAATTTGCTCGACGTTAGCATTAAAATGAAACTTAACACCTTGTTCCATAGCGATTTCCTGCATCGATTCTATAATCTTGATGAAGCCTCCAATTGGATACCAAGTTCCTAATTTATATCCGCCATAATTCATCAAACTATACAGCGCTGGAATATCTTTCGGAGAAGCACCAAGGAAAATCACAGGAAATTCCATTAGCGTAATCAACTTTGGATGTGAAAAATATTTTCGGACAAACTTGCTGAAATCTGTTAACAAATCGAGACTGAACGCACTTTTTAAAATCTTAAGCGAAACAAACTCAAACCAAGAATTGCAAGGTTTTGTGACGTAATCTTTCATCCCAACTTCATACTTGAATTGGGCGTCTTTCATAAAATCGTCCAAGCGTTGTCCTGCGCCTTTTTCGGTCTCTTCGAAGAGCGTTTTCATTGCTTCAAAATCTTGGGGAATTCCCATTATTCCATCAGAAAAAACCATTTCAAACTGTGGATCGAGTGGCACTAATTCATAGAAATCGGAAGCTTTTTTATTAAAATCATTAAAGAAATTTTCGATAATATCTGGCATCCAATACCAACTTGGACCCATATCGAAAGTATAGCCATTCTCCGTCTGGAAACTTCGCGCACGACCTCCAACTGTGGAATTCTTCTCGAAAACGTGAACTTCGTGACCGAGTTTTGAGGAGTAGGCGCTGGCAGACAAGCCTGAGAATCCGGAACCGATGATGGCAATTTTCTTTTTCATAATTTAATTTTTCCCGAAAGAGTAGTCTTGGTAAACGGTTTCTATTAATTTTTCGCTGTTGATATTTTTGGAGAATATAGGCTGATGGAATTTTTCCAATTTGTCGAGAATTCTTATCAATTCCATTTTTTCGGAATGGTTTAGATTTCCGCTGACAATTTGTGTGGCGTTTCTAATCTTTTCCATTTGATTGTCTAATGCCAATTTTCCAGCTTCAGTAATGTTAAGAACTTTGGATCGCTTGTCTTCTTGGGAATTGGATTGTTGAATCCAGCCTTGGTTTATTAATCTGTTAATGATCAATATTCCGGAGGATTTGTCGTGGATATTTTTTTTAATCAATTCCATTTTAGTCATCGAACCAAAAGCTTTGAGATTGATCAAATAACTGAATTCGTCCTGCGTTTTGAAATCCGAACCTGCGATGGCGGATTTGGAATAAGTTTTTGCATAGCGATTGAGATGGACCAACAAAGTGCTAATCACGCTTTCCGCTGATCTTCCGTTTTCTTTTCCGGGCCAGTTTTGCTGGGAAGTTTCGGATTTGACCTTTTTAAATTCTGAGTTTGCAACCCAAGCTTTGAAACCATCAGCATCGTTTGAATAAAAATTTTCTTGATTTTGTGATTCAAATTCTTCCGCTAGATTGATGATATCTTTAATAAAACTATATTTCATTTGTGATGTATTTGTATTTTTCTGTACTAATTATTATGCCAATTGTTTATTAATGATATAAAATTAGTCAAAATTTATTTCACAAATTTGATAAATCGTAAAAAATCTTAATTACGCTGAGATTTATGTTAAGAATTTCTAAAAAAAATTAAAATTTGAAAAGAATAACGAATTATGGAATCGTTGTTGTGGCTTAGCTAATAACATTAAAACAAAAAGTTATGAAAACGGAAATGAAAAGTTTAATGTTTGGATTATCATTGGTAGCAGGAAGCTACTTAACTGCCCAAACAACACCGACCACGAATGATACTGTAAAAATGGAAACGACTGCAAATGCGACAGGCACAGCAGTTACAAACCCTACAATAGAAGCCTTGCAAAAGCAAGTTGCGACAAAACCAGATGATACACAAGCTTTGGTGACTTTAGCAACAGCCTATCAAGACGCGGGAGATTGGAACTCTGCAATTGCGACTTGGAACAAGATCACAGCCATCATTCCAGATTGGGCGCCAGCATATTACAGTATTGGATACGCCAACCAATCTGCGAAAAATAACCAAGGTGCTAAACAGGCTTATGAACAATATATTGCAAAAGTAAAACCAGAGGAAGTGGAAGCTTCTAAGCAAAATCTGGGTTACGCCTATTTCTTTATTGCATTCCAAGATAAAGACACCGATAAGGAAAAAGCAAAACAATATATCGCAAAATCTTTGCAATATGACGGTTCAAACCAAGATGCGCTCGCTTTGAGCAAAACCTTGATGAACTAATTTTTAATACACTCTTTATTATAAAAAAGACGCTTAATTTAAGCGTCTTTTGTTTTATACATTCTCTTGTGAATCCTTATTTTCAGAAGGATTTTGAGTTTTGTTGTTTTTCTTTTTATAGAAATAATAAACAATTCCGGCAATCAGGAAAACAGGCCAAAAGGGTAGGAGAAAGAGCAGAATGCTTCCGATGACATCCCAGCCAGAGGAAATTGCGTCCAGAGATTTTGATCCAAAGCTTTTGTCTTTTTCGTCCACAGTTGGATGGATTTTGTTGCCGTACAAAGTGATTTCGATGTCGCACATTTTGTTTTGATTGTAATCATTTCCGACAATCTCGACATTCTTATTTTTCACAATTCCAAGGTCTGCCAATTCCTCAACCAAATAATCGAATTTCTGCAACGGAACTTTTGCCGTGATGTAGTAAGTTTGGAATTCGTCATTGCTAATGAGATTTTCGGTTTTGATAATTCCGTCATATCTTCTGATTTGGTCCTGAACCAAATATTTTCCCGTTGCAATATCATCAACATTGATTTCTACATAACCTTTCTTTATAATCGAAGCTGGTTTTGGATGTGAATCTTGTTGCGGTTTGTCTCTGTAAACGATTTTATTAACCGTTTTGTTGACAGGTTTTGGAATTTCTTTTTTGATGGAATTTTTAATCGAATCCAGATTGGAACTGATTTTTTTCTCCTCGATTTCCTTCTTGAATTTCTCAACATTCTCACCAATTGAATCGATTTTGCTCTTGCTGTTTTCAAAAGCTTTCTCGATTTCTTCTTTATTTTTAATTAAATCTTTAGCCTTCAAGTTGACTGAATCCACAATCGAATTGGCGGTAGATTCAAATTTCTGTACGCTTTCCGAAGCTTTATCAAATAACGAATCTGCATTAGCGATTGCATTATTAGCTTGTTCTAAATCTGCCTTCTTACACATTGTCAATGTGCTCAAGGCGAACACGGTCAATATTAATTTTTTCATTTTGGATAATTTTGTTGATGTAAAACTACCAAGGCTGTGAAAAATTAATTTGTAAATGAAAGGGATTGTTTTTGTAAGGTTTTAAATTAATGTAAATCAGTTGTTTGTGTTTATTTTACAAAAGATTTACAAGAGATTAAATCAGATTTGAATTCAAGTTATAATAATAAATCCGTGTTTTTAAACTAAATCCAACTGAATATTTTTGCATTTAATTATTAAGTTGAAAATTATTTATTAAAAATTCAAATGAATCTAATTTTTTTTTAATTTTAAATTCTAAAACTTAAAACCTATGAAAAAAATTCTAATTCCAATCCTAGTTTGTTGTGGATTGTTTTCTAATGCTCAAAGCAGACCTTCAACTGGTGCAGCTGTAGGTGTAGCAGCAGCGGCAACTGCGGTTACATTTTTAGCGGCGAATGCTGCAAAAAAAGAAGTTGCAAAACAGATTTCTCAGTTTCGGTCAAAGGAATATATTATCAATCAGATTATTGGTGATGCTGGAAATCGAGAAATTAAATTTGAAACCGAAAGTTTAGCATCCGATGATAGCGGAGGTTTGATTTCTGTAGCTTTCAATTGTGATGAAGTAAATGAAAGAGGATTATTGCTTGCATTTTTTGGAGAAAATCGAGATTCTAATGGAAATCTGGGAAATGCTTATGCGTTCAGATACTTACCATTGGAAGAAGCACAAAATGTATTATTAAGACTAGAAAAAGTGCGTGAAGAAAATTCAAAATATTTGTCAGAATCTTCTAATGTCAACAATGTTTATGTTCAACATCAGGATATTAAATTTGTTTTTTACAGAGATTTTGGAAATCAAATCCGAGTTTTTTGGAACGGATTTGAAGTGATTTGGGAACAAACTGCTTTTGATCGAACAAAAAGAAGATTAAACAAATGGTTTAAATAAAAAAAAGTGATTCCAATCTAGGAATCACTTTTTTGTTTTATGATTGTTTAAACTCACTAATAAAATGCAACTTCACATTCGGAAACTTCTCCTGTGTCATCACAATCGTAAAAGATGAATCTGCAAGGAAAACCAATTGGTCGTATTTATCTCTCGCCAAAAATCTCTGTTTCAATCGCGCAAATTCCTGAAATTCCTCAGACCTTTCGTCCGCTTCCACCCAACAAGCTTTGTGGATTCCGATTGGCTCATACGTACATTTTGCACCATATTCGTGCTCCAAACGGTATTGGATCACTTCGTATTGTAACGCTCCAACCGTTCCAATGATTTTTCTGTTGTTCATTGTCAATGTGAAAAGCTGGGCAACACCTTCGTCCATCAACTGGTCGATTCCTTTGGCCAACTGTTTCGCTTTCAGTGGATCATCGTTGTTGATATAACGGAAATGCTCCGGAGAGAAATTCGGAATTCCTTTGAAACTGATCTTTTCACCAGCCGTCAAAGTATCACCAATCCTGAAATTTCCTGTGTCGTGAAGTCCCACAATGTCGCCTGGGAAACTCTCGTCCACAACTTCTTTTTTGTCCGCAAAGAATGCGTTAGGAGAGGAGAATTTCATTTTTTTGCCTTCTCTTACAAGCAAGTAATTTTCATTTCGTTTGAAAGTTCCGGAAACGATTTTCACAAACGCCAAACGATCTCTGTGTTTCGGGTCCATATTTGCGTGGATTTTGAACACAAATCCAGTGAAATTTTTCTCTTCAGGTTTTACAATTCTCGTCGAACTTTCCTTTGGCTGAGGCTTCGGCGCAATTTCGATGAAAGCATCAAGCAATTCTCTAACTCCAAAATTATTCAAAGCGGAACCGAAGAAAACAGGCTGTAGATCGCCGTTCATATAATCGTCTCGGTCAAATTCCGGATAAACGGATTCCACCAATTCCAACTCTTCACGAAGCGTCGCAGCGGCTTTTGCACCAACCAACTCATCGATTTGAGCATCATTGATGTCATCAAACTTAATCGCCTCACCAACTTTCTGTTTTTTCTCTTCCAAAAACAATTGGATATTCTTTTCCCAAATATTATAGATTCCCTGAAAGTCCGCTCCCATACCAATTGGCAGAGAAAGTGGCGTCACACGAAGACCCAATTTCTGTTCCACTTCATCAAGAAGATCGAAGGCATCTTTACCCTCACGGTCCAACTTGTTGATGAACACCAACATCGGAATGTTTCGCATTCTACAAACCTGAACCAATTTTTCCGTTTGTTCTTCAACCCCTTTCGCAACGTCGATTACGACAATTACGGAGTCAACCGCCGTCAAAGTTCTATATGTGTCTTCAGCAAAATCCTTGTGACCTGGCGTATCCAAAATATTGATCTTGTGACCTTTATATTCAAAAGCCAAAACCGAAGTCGCTACGGAAATCCCTCTTTGACGCTCGATTTCCATAAAATCGGAGGTTGCTCCTTTTTTGATCTTGTTGGATTTCACCGCGCCCGCTTCCTGGATCGCACCTCCAAAAAGAAGAAGTTTCTCTGTAAGCGTCGTTTTTCCCGCATCGGGGTGAGAGATGATCCCGAAAGTTTTTCTCCTGCTGATTTCTTGTTCTAAAGACATAATAAAATTTGAGACTGCAAAAATCGTGTTTTTTATCGAATTCTGAAAATCGAGTTTTTATAAAAGAATTAGTACCTACTTTCTGCTATATATTTTATTTTAATATCTTCTTACTGGAAAAACGTTGAGATTTAATATTTTGGAATAGTAACCAAATAATTCAAATCCAGTCTGTTGATTTTTAAAATTAGTTGAGTATGAATACTGGGAAGTATTTTGTGTTGATGTCCAAGCATAATCTCCAATATTTATGTTAGCTTTATACAAACTATTTGATATTACTAACATCTCTTCGCTTGATGCTAAAAACCAATCTGAATAGCCATTTCGGGTCAAATTATAACAAAGCTTTGCAGCACAATCTGCTTGTGAGGTATTATTAACAATAATTTGTGTATTTTCTAAACCTTTTCCAAAATCTGTTACTGTTCCTGAGATGTATTTAACTTCGCCCCAAGAAGCTCCATTAGTATTGGAGTAATATTTAAGTGAGGTTGGATGTATTTCTAAATACCTCCAACCATTAGTTGTTTCACCTTTGTCATAAGCAACATAACCACCAGCTGGTCCAAAATATCCTGTTGTTTTAAATTGTTTTTGTTCAGAATAATAATAGCCTCCTGATGAATTCTTCTTACAAGCTCTAACATAATATGTCGTATCCTTAGTTAAGTTTACTGCAGTTAAATCGTAAGAAGCAGAACCAATAACAGTTTTACTAACGAAATTATCATTTATAGTCGGATTAGGGTTTTTGCTATATACAAATCCTACCAATGAACTAGTTGAATTTTCCTGATTTATACTAGCTCTTAATTCCACTTCAGTTGCAAGTATATTTGTTGGGTTAATTATATTTAATATTTCATCTGTTTTAAAACTAACAGTATTACCATATTGTAAACCTTTTGCATTTTCACAATACGCTCGTACATAATATATTTTATTAGGTTCTAATTCATTACTTAGATTAAATGAAAATAATCCTGTTAAATTATTATAATATTCTTTAATATTATTTGAGGAAATAGTAGGATTATCAGATGTTCCCCAGCATATACCATATTTAATAATTTGACCATTACCATTATCAGTAATATTACCTCCTAATTCAGCACCGGTTGAATGTATATTTTCTGCTTTTAATGTGATGATTTTTGGTAATGTAACAGTAACATTAGTTTCAGAATTTTCATCATCAGAATTACTACATGATATTACGAATAGGAAAAGAATAATTTGAATGAATAAAGATAGGATTTTAATTGATTTCATATTTGAATTTTTTGCAAATATCATCTATTTTTCTTTAATATAGGTGTCAATTTTTAATATACTTTTTTGCCTGTTGTGTGTCTTTTGTAAAATAATTCAATTTTTTTAAATATTTATTTATAATCTTATTTTAGGATTCTCAATATTATAGATATATCAATTCTTCAAAACCCCATATTCAGTGTCTTCAATAATATTGATATCAACAAAATTCTCCGCATTTTTTATCAATCGTCTGCAATCAGGACTAAGATGTTTAAGGCGAATCGTTTTCCCTTGAGAGTGATAACGCTCAGTCAGTTTATTCAGAATATCAATCGCAGACATATCCACAACACGACTTTCCCTGAAATCAATAATCACTTCTTTTGGGTCATCCATCACATCAAATTTCTCAGCAAAAGTAGTTGTCGAACCAAAAAATAAAGGTCCAAAAATCTCGTAATGTTTCACACCATTATCATCAATATATTTCCTCGCTCTGATTCTTTTCGCACTTTCCCAAGCAAAAACCAAAGCAGAAATAATCACACCAATCAAAACGGCCAATGCCAAATTGTGAAGGAAAACGGTGATCAAAGTCACAACCACCATCACAAAAATATCAGACTTCGGAAATCTCTTGATCGCTTTGAAACTTGCCCACTCAAACGTTCCGATAGCAACCATGATCATTACGCCAACCAACGCTGCGACGGGCATTTTTCCAATTACTGGTGCTCCAAAAAGAATGATAAAAAGAATAACCAAAGCAGCAATGATTCCAGATAATCTAGCTCTTGCGCCAGCAGAAAGATTGACCAAAGTCTGCGCAATCATTGGACAGCCGCCCATTCCGGTAAAGAATCCGTTGAGAATATTGGCTGTTCCTTGTGCGACGCATTCTCGGTTGCTGTTTCCTTTGGAATTTGTGATTTCATCAACCAGATTTAAGGTCAACAAACCTTCCGTCAATCCAACGGTTGACATGATCAATGCAAATGGAAAAATGACTTTCAAAACTTCAAAAGACATCTCAACATTAGGAATGTGAAACGGAGGAAAACCGCCAGCAATATTAGCAATATCACTCACTGTTTTAGTTTGAATTCCGAAAATCATTACCAAAGCAAAAGTAACAGCAATCGCCACCAATGAAGCTGGAATTTTCTTTGTCAATCTTGGAAATATTAATACGACAGAAATCGTCAACGCGACCAAGCCAAGCATTATATATAAAGGACTTCCAAACAACCAACTATTCGAACCTTGGATTTTAAACTGATTGATTTGCGACATAAAAATCACAATCGCCAAACCATTCACAAAGCCGTACATTACAGGTTGCGGAACAAGCCGAATGAATTTACCCAACTTAAAAATCCCGACCATAATCTGAATGATTCCAGCCAAAACGACGGTCGCAAAAACATATTCGATGCCGTGGGAAATCATCAATGGAATCAAAACAATCACAGTTGCGCCGGCGCCACCGGAAATCAAGCCCGGTCGTCCGCCAAAAATTGCTGTGACCAATCCCATGATAAAAGCGGCGTACAAACCTGTCAATGGTGAAAATCCAGCAAGAATCGCAAACGATAAGGATTCCGGGATCATCGTCATTGCAACGGTTAATCCTGCGAATATTTCGTTTCTATAATTTACTTTTTGAGAGAAATCAAAAAGGTTGAGAACTTTCTGCATAAGAATTTGAAAATGCGAAATTAGGAAGAAACTTGTGAATTTAGTTGTAGAAGGAAATAATTAATTTTGTTCTAGATAAAGATGATTTTGCAGATTCGGTTTCATTAATAAAATGTGCTAAATCAGCGAGAATTTTAGATTATTCAGACAATTTCATTTTCAGAAAATAAGCCAAGCCCAATCCAACCAAAACAATCGCAATGCTAAAGGGAAAAATATACGCCAACCCAAAAGCATCAGCCACACCGCCAATCAAAGGACCCGTGATTCCCAAAGAAATATCGATGAACAATCCATAACCAGCCAACGCCGAACCTTGATTGGATGATGGAACAGTTTTCATCGCCATCACGCCCAAAGCTGGGAAAATCAATGAAAATCCTAATCCCGTAATTCCTGCGCCAACGAGAGCCAAATAAGGATGAGTCGCTAAACAAATGATGGTCAGACCCAATGTTTCAACCGTCAAACTGGCAATTGCGACATTGATTCCGCCAAATCTGTTAATTGCATTACTGAAAATCAATCTCGAAACGACGAACAAAATCCCGAAAACCGACAGACAAAGTGCGCCGTTTTCCCAATGGTGAAAATCGTAGTAAAGCGTGATGAATGTTGAAATCGTGGCAAATCCCAATCCCCCCAAAGCCAAACACATCCCAAAAGGCGCGACTTTTCCAAGCACGTTCCAGAAAGATTTTTGAGCTTCTTCAGATTTTTTGCCGGTTCGATTTTCTTTGGTTCTGGCGAAGAAATAGCCAATCAAGCCTAAAATGATAATCAGAATTCCCAATCCATAAAAACTGAAATTCTTCACAATCACAACGCCCAAAGACGCACCCAGAGCCAAAGCGCCGTAACACGCAACGCCGTTGTAAGAAATTATTTTTGCGGTATGTTTTTCACCAAGACTCATAATCGCCCAATTGATGGGACTTGCGCCAATCATTCCTTCTGCAGAACCAGTCAGCAAACGGGTGAAAATCAGGAAAACCAAACTCGTGATAGGAGAGAACTTAAAGTAAAACGCCATTATCAAAATAATTCCGGTCACTGAAAACCCCAACATACTTCCCAGAACTGCTGGTTTTGGACCTTTGTTATCCACTATTTTGCCAGAATAAGCGCGCATCACAAATGTCATCACATATTGCAAACTAATCACAATTCCCGCTACCAACATACTGAATCCCAAACCTTGATGAATGAAAATCGGTAAAACGGAAAGCGATAATCCGATAATGAAATAACCAATAAACGTGAAAATAATATATGAAATAAGGGAAAGTGAACTGTTCCGTGTGTTGTCAATCGTTGCATCCATATCATTAAAAATATCAAGATGCAAAATTACCCCACAATTATTTCTTAGACAGCGGTTTTTTGGTTAATAAATTGATAATTTTTTATAGATGAAATCAATAATCACCGTCAGATATATAGAAAAATCTGTAACTTTCGGCTTCTAACTCAAATTAGACTAATTTAAAACTAATTTTAACCCATAATGACGAAGCTTCAGAAGTTAAAAAACGCCATTCAGTACATCATTAAAGAACCAAGTTTACTCAATATTATTCTCGATTTGAATGATATTAGAAAACAGGAATTTGAAAAAAGGTATCCTCAATTTTTGAGTCTTCCAGAAGTTTCTCTGGACGAGATATCGGGTGGAAATTTTGAAGCTGATATTGATTTGTGCATTTTGGATGGTGGTTCACTTCCTACAGATTTGGCTTTGTTAAAGACTTTAGCGAAAGGAAAAGAATCTTATTTCGAGATTGGAACTTGGCGAGGCGAAAGTGTTTGGAACGTTGCCAAAGAAATCGATGATTGTACAACGCTCAACCTTTCAAAACAAGAAATGGAAGCGATGGGTTGGAATAAAAGATATGCGGAACTTCACGGTATTTTGTCCAAGAAAAATCCAAAAATCCTTCATCTGGAAGGCAATACCAAAACCTATAATTTTGCTGGATTGAATAAAAAATATGATTTGATTTTCATCGATGGTGACCATTCTTATGAGATGGTAAAACACGATACAGAAAAGGTTTTCCAACATTTGGTCCACGATGAAACTGTGGTGGTTTGGCACGATTACGCCTACAATCCTGAGAAAATCCGATACGAAGTTTTCAAAGCGATTTTGGATGCGTTGCCGAAAGAACTGCATCAAAATCTTTATCATCCACAAAATACAATGTGCGCTATTTTTACCAAGAAAAAATACAAAACTTCAACGTTTGAAAGTCCGAAAACACCAGAAGTTTTATTTGAAGTGAAATTAAAATCAAATCAATTTTAATTTGAAATTTCTCATCATTATTCCCACTCACAACGAAGAACAGAGCGTTGCTTCGTGTTTGGAATCTTTGCAAAAGCAGAGTTTTCAGGACTTTACCTGTGTGGTTGTGAATGATGGTTCTACGGATAAAACCAAAGAAATCATTAATAGTTTCAAGGTTCAAGATTCAAGGTTCAGAGTTTTAAGCTTAGAAAAATCAGAACATTCTCCTGGCGCAAAAGTGGTGCGGACCTTTAACAAAGGATTGGAATCTGTGGATTGGAAAAGTTTTGATGTGATTTGCAAGTACGACGCAGACATTGTTTTTCCACGAAATTATCTTGAAAAAGTCAATCGGGTTTTTGAAGAAAATCCAAAAGCTGGATTGGTTTCCGGTTTGGTTTACATTAGAAATTACAAACAAAATCCACAGATTAAAAACCTGAAATTACCGAGTGAAAATCTCTTAGATTTTAATAATAAAAATCACGATTGGGTTTTCGAAAATCTATCATCCAAAAATCACGTTCGTGGTCCGATTAAGGCTTACAGAAAGGAGTGTTTTGAAGCTATGAATGGACTTCGACCAGTTTTGGGCTGGGACAATTTGGATGTTTTGTTGGCGAAAAAAAATGATTGGGAAGTTGTGACTATTAAATATATTTGGGTAAAACATTTGCGCCCAACGGCTTATAAATACAAAGATCAGAAGGCAGAAAAACTCGGACAATATTTTTACAATATTGGTTTGAGTTTGCCTTTGGCGATGATTTCTTCTGCAAAATCCAGTTTCAAAAATCGTTCTGCAAAAGGGTTTTTCATCACAATTAATTCTTTTTTGAAACAGAATGAAAAACGGGAATTAAGCAAAGATGAAATTAAATTTATAAGAAATCTGCGTTGGAAAGAGTTCTTCAAAAACTTCGGCTTGTAAGTTTTCCATATTCTCTTTCAATTTATTATGATTTTTGCGCTTCTGTATTTGAAGATACAAAATGATTCTACTTTTATTCATCATTAAATGTTAAGCAGATATCAATCAAATTATTTTGAATCATTTCAAAAAAAATTGTGACTTTGTTTTAAAAATCTTTTCAAAGTCAACGAAAAAATATCTAAATTGAGCCTTTACTTCAAAAGGCTTTTTTTATGCAGTTTCTCCAAAGGATTATTTCAGAATTATTAGAAAATCACAAAGACCTTTCGGGCTTAGACATTGTTTTACCCGGAAAACGTCCAATGGTCTTCATCAAAAGGATCTTGCAGGAAAAGCAGTACCAAGGCCTTTTGCCCAACTTCGTGACGATAGACGAACTCATCGCAGAACTTTCTGAAGATTTGGAAGTAAAAGGAATCGCACTCTGGCTTTTCGCTTTCCGAACCTATCAGAAGGTAGATGCTTCCGAAGATTTCTCAGGCTTCCTGAAATGGTTTCCAACACTCCAAAAAGATTGGGATGATATGATGAAATTCTCAGAAAATGACCAAAAGATTCTTGAATGGATGTTGGATGAAGAGCGCATTAAAAACTGGGGCGAAGACCTTGGCGATGATGATAATGCAAGAAAGAGAAACCTCAATTTCTGGCGAAAAATGAACGAGTTTCTACCACTTCTGAAATCAGATTTAAAGAAAGAAAATCTCGCAACTGCAGGAATGATCTATCAGGAAGCTTTTTCCAAATTAGAAAATTTCGCAAAATCGACTCAGAATCATTTTGTTTTCTGCGGTTTCAATGCGCTATCAAGAGTCGAGGAACAACTTGTAAGAAAATTACTGCAATGGAACAAAGCTGAAACCTATTTCCAAGCCGACAAATATTACATTGACGATGCAAGACAGGAATCCGGAAAGTTCCTCAGAGACACCATCAAATGGAAAGAATTTGACCTTTACAGAAACTTTAATTGGATTGATGATCAATTCTCTCAACCAAAAAGCATTAAAACTTATGAAGTTTCCGGAAACATCGTTCAGGCAAAAGTTCTCCCTGAAATTCTGAAGAAAATTCCAAAAGAAGAATTATCAGAAACAGCTTTGGTCTTGTTGGATGAGAATCTTCTGCCAGCCGTTTTGGACAGTTTAACTTCAGTTGAAAGTGTTAACATTACGATGGGCTTTCCATTGAAAAATTTGTCATTTAGCAATGCGATCAAAAAACTATTTTACCTTCAAAAACAACAGGAAAAAAAGTCTTCCAGCTATTATTACGCCGATGTCTTACCAATTTTGGAAGAACTTCCGAATGATGAAATAGACAGCGCGGTCATTCAGGAATTTATTGCCAAAATCGAAGAAAGAAACATTGTTTATATTTCCAAAAATCTATTGGCAGAATTACTTGGAAAACTCAGTTATTTTCAATTGCTTCAAAAACCGGAATCAACTCAAAATTTTCTGGATCTTTTAATTAAATTCTGCTATGAATTGAAATTCAAAGAGTTGGATGATATTCAATATGAGAATGTGGCGCATTTTGAAAAGGTTTTCAAAGTCATCAAAAACCAATTGTTGCCTTATAAAATCGAAATTAAAATTGAGACTTTGGAAGTTCTCATCAATCAGTTGGTCAACACAGAAAGCATTGATTTTGTGGGAGAACCATTGGCCGGATTTCAAATTATGGGATTGTTGGAAACCCGACTTTTGAATTTTAAAAATATCATTCTCCTTTCCGTTAACGAAGGGAAATTGCCATTAGGAAATACCCAAAATACTTACATTCCGTTTGATGTCCGCAAAAATTTTGGACTGAATACTTTTCTGGAAAATGACAGTATTTACGCTTACCATTTTTATAGATTAATTCAAAATTCAGAGAATGTGCATTTGCTTTACAACGCTTTGAGTTCTGGTGTAAACACTGGTGAGAAAAGCCGATTTATCACTCAACTCGAAATGGAAAGTCCACACCAAATCGAACACATTATCATTGAAAATACTTCTGAAACAATTTCTCAAGAGCTAATGAAAATCGAGAAGAATGAAGCGGTAATTCAACTTTTAAACGAATGGAAAAACCGCGTTTCTGCTTCACATCTTGTGACCTATCTCTATAATCCAATTGATTTTTATCTCAATCAAATCCTAAAAACGAGAGAAACCAACGAAATCGAAGAAGAACTTTCACAAAGAAATTATGGGAATTTGGTTCATTATGCTTTGCAGTTTTTGCATGAACCAATCAAAGGTAAAATTCTATCAATTAATGATTTAGAAGATTTACTTCAAAAAGTGGATGAATCTATTGAAGATGCGATTGATAAACTAAAACACCAATCCGAATTCTATGAACGCGGAATGAATTTCATTCATAAAGAAATCGCCAAAAGGGTAGTGCGTAACATTGTAGAATATGATTTGGAATTGGTGAAAAATGGTTCAGCATTAGAGATCATCGACCTTGAAAAAGAAATCAATTGTGATTTTTATCTTGATGAAAACCGAACCGACAAAATCAGTTTCTACGGTTTCATCGACAGAATTGACCGCTTGGACGGAGTAACTCGAGTGATTGATTACAAAACGGCGAAACCAAAAAAATTAACCGTTAGTTTAGGAAAGAATAAGGAAGAAAAATTGCCGGAATTATTTTTTAATGATGATTACAAACAAGCTTTACAACTTTCGATTTATAAATATTGCATCACCAATTCTTTAAATATTAAACCAGAAAATGTGGAAACCGCCATTTGGTCTTTCGCAGAAGTGAATAACGGTCCGCAAAACCTTAATTTCATTGATATTGAAGATTCTGAAGTAGAAGATTCTATCAGAAATTTGATTGCTGAAATCTTGAATCCTGAAGTTCCTTTTGAAGAAAAGGAAAAAGTGAGTTGGTAACTCATAGCATTATCTTAAAACACAATTTTGTCATTCCGAAGGAATCCAAACTGTTTTATTTTCAGCGTGTTTAGATTCCTCCGGAATGACAAAATTGAAAATAATCTCAAATCATATCAAGGCTGGCTTTTCAATTTCAGATCCGTCACTTTAGCTCTTACTTTTTTCATAAAGTCATCACCCGGATCTGCTTTTCCTGTAAAATATTTCGGATCAGATTCTTTCCAAAGTTTTGAGTTTCGGAAAACGCCATATTCGGAATGTCCGATGAGATATTCAATCGGATATTTTTTTGCAAGATATTCTACTAATTCTGCATTGGCTTCAACTTGTTTATCAGTCAATGGTTGAGATTTGCTTCCGATATTTTCTACGCCGATGGCGCAATAATTCAGTCCAATGGTGTGTCTGGCAAATAGTTCTGGATCTACCAATTGATAGATTGTTCCATCTCTATCGATGATGAAATGTGAAGAGACATTTAGAGAACTTTGCTTTTTAAGCGTTGCTCTTTGATTCTCAAGATGTAGATTGTTGAAGTATTTGAAATTGGATTCCACAGTTCCGCCAGCTGTGTAATGCATCACGACGATTTTCGGTGTGATTTTCGGCGTTTTCTGATCTAAACCGTGGTGCTCTTTCATATATTCCAAACTCAATTTGATTTTTTCCTTAGAATAATCAATTGGTTTTTGAATGATTTTTAAGTTTTGAGCTTGATATAGAAAGCAAAAACTCAGAAATAATATTTGAAAAAATTTAGTCATAACTATTTTAAAGCACAAAAGTCACAAAAGTTTTTCATTTATCACTTATCATTTATTATCGTTGATAAAAATAATGCCCCGTAATCGTCCAACTAAAGAGACAATCCTGTAAAACTTGTCCTGCGCCAATGTTATGTGAAATCAAATAACGTTTCCCATCCGCTGATTTTTGATTAACTACAATCCCGATATGTGTCAGATTTTTAGGCAAATCCCAAGTGACAATATCTCCAGGAACATAATCTTTTGCATCATTCGTAATCGGTTTTACCTTCCCAAATCTTGAAAAGAAAACCATCAGATTTGGAACACGTCTGTGGTCGATATTGGTATCTGGTCTTTTCAGTCCCCATTTTTTAGGATATTTGGAGAAATTCTTCGCCATATCTTCGTGAACTTCCTTTTGCAAATCGATTCCCAATTTGCGGTAAGCACGAATTACAACATCGGTGCAAACACCTTTGTCAGCTGGAACATCGCCATTCGGATATTTCAGATTAAAATAAGTTGGGTCATAAACCACTTTGTCTTTAGTCAGGTTAATGGCTGCATTGGAAAGTTTGGTTTGAAAATTTTGTCCAAATATCGTAATGGAAACAAAGAATAGAATGGCGAAATATTTTTTCATATTAATGATTGATTAGTTTGAATTATAATAAAAACAAGTTTACAAGAAATTAACAAGTCGCTCCTACGGAGCTTTGTTTTTTGACAGCTTTTTTCTATTAACAGAAATCCCGACGGGATTAAATTCCTGCTCAGTTAGTAGCAATCTGTTAATAGATACAGTTTAGCATCGAACTAAAGCTCCGTAGGAGCGACCTGTGATTAAATTTTTAATATTACAATAATACACTTGCTATTGGAACGAAAAAACCTGCGAAAATATTCCGCAGGTTTCTGTTAAAAATATATAAGATTGATTTGGTCTTATCCAAAGGCATTGATGCCCGTAATATCCATTCCTGTAATCAACAAATGGATGTCGTGAGTTCCTTCGTAAGTAATTACCGACTCTAAGTTGGCAGCATGGCGCATCATCGGGAATTCTCCCATTATGCCCATTCCGCCAAGCATTTGTCGAGATTCTCTGGCGATGTCGATTGCCATTTTTACGTTATTTCTTTTCGCCATAGAGATTTGTGCTGGCGAAGCTTTATGTTCGTTTTTAAGATTCCCTAATTGGAAGCAAAGCAATTGTGCCTTAGTAATTTCGGTCAGGAATTCAGCTAATTTTTTTTGCTGAAGCTGGAATCCACCAATTGGTTTTCCAAACTGTTTTCTCTCTTTAGAATATTGAACAGCTGTGCAATAACAATCAATCGCTGCACCGATTACGCCCCAAGAAATCCCGTATCTTGCAGAATTAAGACAAGACAATGGCCCTTTCAAACCTTCAATATTTGGAAGCAAATTTTCTTTCGGAACTTTCACATTATTGAAAACCAATTCTCCGGTTTTGGAAGCCCTCAAACTCCATTTGTTATGCGTCGTTGGCGTTGTGAAACCTTCCATTCCTCGTTCCAGAATCATTCCTCGTACTTTTCCGTCTTCGCCTTTTGCCCATATTACAGCAATGTCAGCAACGGGAGAATTTGTAATCCACATTTTGGCACCATTCAAAAGATAATGGTCGCCTTGGTCTGTGAATTTGGATTCCATAGAAGAAGGGTCGGAACCATGGTTAGGTTCTGTCAAACCAAAACATCCAATCATATCGCCAGAAGCCAGTTTTGGAAGGTATTTTCTTTTTTGCTCCTCAGAACCATATTCGAAAATAGGGAACATCACTAAAGAAGACTGAACAGAAGCCGCAGAACGAACCGCCGAATCGCCTCTTTCCAATTCCTGCATAATCAATCCATAGGAGATTTGGTCAAGTCCTGGACCGCCATATTCCTCAGGAATGTAAGGTCCAAGTGCGCCGATATTTCCCAATTCCTTCATCAATCCGGGGATATCCGTATGATTTTGCGCTGCTTCATCTATCTGCGGCATTACGAAACTTTCTACCCAGCTTCTTACAGAATCACGGATAAGCTTGTGTTCTTCGGTCAAAAGAGCGTCTATGGAGTAATAATCTGGTATGCTTGTTAACGGGTAATATGACATTGTTTTTGTTTTGCCTAAAAATAGAGCTTTTCCTGAATTACCAAAAAAATTTGTTCACAAATAATTCATTTTCTGAAAAACATCATAATTGTTCCGCAAGTCGTTTTCAGACCTGCACAACTTTGGCGGAGGTTATAAAAATAGGGTTTTGTAACCAAATGACTTTTACTTTGATTTAAAAACCCTCGTTTTGTGACAAAAGTAAAAGTTGTTTTGTTTCCCACTAATCGTGGGAGACTTTCTGCAAAGTTGTTTGGTTTGAAAACGATGGTTTTGTAATGAAATGAGTTTCTATTTTTTAGAATGGTGTTGGGATTAATGTTATTTTTATCGTTAGAAATAAATAAAAAATGAATAATGATGAATTAGAAGTAAGTAGAGCTGAAATACCATACTTATTTCGTTATAGAAGCGATAATGATTTCACAATTGATGAAATAAAAAATAATTACATTTATTTCGCAAATTCTGAAAAACTTAATGACCCTTTTGATGCGTCCCATAAACTTGTAAATATTGATGATAATGATAAAAGTGTAAAAAAATCAATTGAATTTCTTAAATCAAAATTAACAGATAAGTTAAGTATCGATTATTTTGAAGAAAAATTCGGTAATAAAAAAGATTTTTTAGAATTTGTAAAGAAAGGAGTAATTGAATTCATCAATTATACAGGAATAGCTTGTTTTTCTATTTCTCCACTTAATATAATGTTATGGGCAAATTATTGTAATAATCATCAAGGTGTTTGTGTTCAATATAATACAGAAAATGACAAAACTTTTTTTAATGGAATCAGAAATGTTGAATATGTCCGTGATTTAAATCGAATTAACTATTCTATTGGAGATGGTGATAACGAAGCACTTTTGAAAATTTTCCACACTAAATTAGAACTTTGGAGACAAGAATATGAGATAAGATTATTAAAAAATCCTCCCGGAATTCATACTCTTAATCCAATTGCGATAAGAAGTGTGATATTTGGACTTAGAACTTCTGACGACTTTAGAGAAAAAATAGTTAATGTTGTAAAAAGTAATCAACCACATATTAAAATTTACAACTCTGAATTAATGGAAGACGGATTTGGGCTGACATTGACACAATTAATAATATAATACTAATAATTTTAAAAAAGCTCCAATTTGTTTGGAGCTTTCTTTCTATTTCTTCTTCAAATCTTTATCAATCTGCTTCTCGGCATTCTCAGCTTTCTTTTCTTGAGCGCGCTTTTCTTTTCGTTGTTGTGCTCGGGATTTTTTCTCAGCCCGTTTTTCTTCTCGGATGACTTTGTTGGATTTGGTGTTGTAAAGTGCTTCCATAATGCCTTGTCCAGTTTTACTGAAGATTTTGATTTTCGGTTTCTCGTGCGTTCCGGTGACTACAACTGGGAAACCTATCCATCCGCCTGGTGGCAATCCAACTCGGATTCGGAAATCGAGTAGGCCATTGAAACTCGTCGTTCCGCTGATGGATGGTCTCAAAACTGAAACTTTAAAAGTAAATGGATCCACGTGAATCAAATTATTTTTGATATTCGTTTTGATGTCAACGCCTTTCATATCTGGGTTATTGAAGGCATTAGCACCAAGGTCATTTCCAACTGCTGAAAGCATTTTTAGGTTTTTAACTTCGACATCTTTCAGATTGACATTTCCGCCACCTTCAAGTGAAGGATAAATCGGTTTCATATTCGCATCGAAATCGCCTTTCAGTTTATAATCCAATGACACAATTCCTTTCACATCTTTGGCTGCTGTCGCCATTTCACGCACCATATCAATTTCCTTGTAAGCGCGCTGAACATCGAAGTTATCGACTTTCAAAGCGACATCGTAATTGGCTGTAATCGGCGATTCGTTTTGATATCTTGCATCAATTCCCATTCGGCTGCCAACAATGTCAAATGTTGTATTTTTAAGATAAACTTCGCCTTTGTTTACAGAAGCTAATCCAACAAGATTATTCAGTCCAAGACCTTTAAATTCTACTTTTTTTGCATTCGCTTCCAATGAAACATCGAGGTTTGTAGGTACAATCACAACGCCGCTGCTTTTTGGATTTTCTTCTTTCGCATATTCAACGGCCAGCGATTTGTCTTTGTTGTCGCCTTCTTTCAGCGCCATAAATTCATCAATCAAAATATAATTCGATTTGAGATGAAATTTCCCGTGCAATGTTCCTTTTCTCTCGATGAAGTAATTAATGGTATTTAAAAGATAACCGTTCAAAGCAAAATCGGATTTACCATAAGTTGCATAGAACTTTCTGAACCACATTTTTTCATTTTCAAATTCGAAGTTTCCTTCTTTAATGAAGAATGATTTTGGTAGATATTCCGTCGTGGCTTTGATGTTTTTCAGGATTAAGTTTCCTCGGTTATCAAGCCTGCTGTATTGGCCGGTTGTCGCGTAACTTTGACGACCATTCAAAGATAAATCGGCCATTATCAGACCACTGACATCAAATCCTTCTTTCTTGAAAACCTGATAGATTCGACCAATATTCAAAACACCTTTTGCTCTGACTTTATACAACAAATCTTCGAAGTTTTGCAAATCGGCATTCACGAAAACAGGATTGCCTTCAAAATCAAATTTGAATGGGTCGAGTTTCACGCCCAGACTTTTGAAAGTCCCATCTGTGTTATAAATATTCGCTAAAATATTGATGTTTTGAATCGCATTTGGATAATAATTTGTTTTTAGCCAGCCATTTTTCAGATTCAGATAACCTTTTGTTTTTGGGAACAATTTTTTATCTAAGTTGAAAATCCCGTTCGACTGAATATCCGTATTCATCAAACCTTTCAGTTCAATATCTTTCAATCCCAAAGCCGAATCCAAAGTGGCCAAATCAATTCCACCTTTGATGTTGGCATTGATTTTCATCTCGTCCATTCCCTGCGTTCTTACAATAGCTCGGAACTTATTATTTTTTCCAAGGTCAAAACTCAGATTTCTCAAATCGAGTAGGAGTTTGTTGGTGTCCAGCGAAGGTAAATCAACATTCAAATCCAGATTCAGATTGTTCATCGGAACCGGCGCATTGCTGTTGGAAACCGAACCTTTATCGATTTTCAAACTTGCTTTCAAATCGGGCTTCAAATTTTTCGGCTCACTGAATCGACCTTTTAAACTAAAGAACAAATCACTGTTTCCCTCGATTTTCGTATCCTTCACCCAACCTAAATATTGCGGAGGCAAAACGGACAACATATCTTTAATCGTCGTTTTTTCCGACGCCGCATTGATGTTCAGATTATAACCATCTTTCAAAATACTGACAAAACCAGTAAATTTCAAAGGAAGTTCATTGATTCGCAACTCATTTTTTCTTAAGACGAAAGTCAAAGCGTTGGTGTTGATTCTCGTAATCAAATCGGCGTGAAGTGACTTTTCTTTAGCGTACCAAATTCTGTTCAAAGCAAAATCAAGTTTGTCGATTCCAAGGTCGGTTTCGAGGTCGAAAATATCTTCACTCAATCCACCTTTCCCTGTGTAGTTAAGACCTTTTGCATTGACCAAAACATTGGCTGCGTGGTCATTGTATTTGATATTCCAATTTTTCAGTTGAATCAAATCTAATTTAATCGATGCGCCCGTTCCTGCTGTGTCTTTTGGTTTTTCCGAAGGTTTGGAAACATAAACATTGTAGTTCGCCTGACCTTTTGAATTGACAAAAACATTGGCTGTAGCGTCGTTCACGTAGATTTCATCTATTTTTATCTCGCCATCAAAAATCAAATTTTTAAGATTGATTCCGACCGAAACGTCTTTTGCTGCGAGCAATGTATCTTGCTCAAATGGCTTGGAACCTTTGAGTAAAAAATCATCCACAGAAACCGTTAGAGAAGGGAAGTGGCGGAAAAATGTCAGGTGTGTTTTCTTGTAATCGAGTTCACCAGCCAGATGTTTGTTAGCAAATATCTTGACCTGATTCGAAATCTGCCCAGGGAAAAGTATTGGAATGATGAACATTAGAAATAGGATAGAGGCAATCGTAATTCCCAGCCATTTTAATATTTTCAGTAGCACTGTTATGATATTTCCCGCACTCATAAACATAGATTTTTATGATTAATTCAAAGATTGTGCTAAAGAAAAAATGCTTCCAGATTTGAAAGCATTTTGATTGTTGTTATTTATTTTAAAGTGAGATTGATATTCTTGTGCGATTCTAAAATCTCAATTAATATTTCAAATATGGTTTGTCCAGTTCCATTAATCAAATCATCGAGTTTTTGTTGAATCAATTCAACATTAAAAGGTTTTCCTTGTTTGATTTTGTTTTCGTAAAAAACCTTGGTCGCTTCAAAACCCAAATCCTGTTTTGATTTCTCAGATTCTTTCCAAATGATTTCACCTTCAAATCCATAAAGAATGTCATCAAAACCATCCAAAGTCCCGACTTTCCAATCTTCATCTTTCATCAAAACCTCGGAAACTTCCTCGTAGAATCCCGACAAATCAGAAAAATGGCTGCCATCGATGACAGCCGATTTCTTATTATTTTTATTTGAAGTATTCGACTCCATTTTTGAATATGTTATGATAATTCGCAGTTGGAATATTTTTCATCAGACCTTCTGCGAAACGTTCTGGATGTCCCATTCTACCGTAGATTTTTCCATCCGGACTTGTGATTCCCTCAATTCCGAACAAAGAATTGTTTGGATTGAAAGGCATTCCGTGAGCGATGTTTCCATCCAAATCTAAATATTGAGTCGCAATCTGTCCGTTTTCATACAACTTCTGAATTTCCGCTTCCGAAGCCATAAAACGACCTTCACCGTGAGAGATTGGAATGGTGTAAACCTGGTCTTTCATTCCTTTCAGCCAAGGCGATTCGTCGTTTAGAACTTTCACATTCACCATCTGAGAAATGTGTCTTCTGATGGCGTTGTGAGCCAAAGTAGGAGAGTCCGCATCCAAAACCTTGATTCTTCCGTAAGGCAATAAACCTGATTTTACCAACGCCTGGAAACCGTTACAGATTCCGATAATCATCCCGTCTCTATCGAGCAATTCGTGAACAGCATTTCTCATTTTCTCATTTTTCAAAACGTTTACAATGAATTTTGCAGAACCATCCGGCTCGTCACCCGCAGAGAAGCCTCCGGAGAATGCCAAAATCTGAGACTGTTTAATTTCTTTCACCCACGCATCAATACTTTCATCCAGCAATTGGTGGTTGATATTGATTAAAGGTAAACTGCTTACAATTGCCCCTTCTTTTTGGAATGCATTCAGCGTGTCATACTCACAATTTGTTCCAGGAAAAACAGGTAAGAAAACTCTTGGCTGAGCAATTCCGTGTTTCTTGATGATGATATTTCTAGGATTGATTGAGTTTAGTTTTGAATCTAATTCAACCACGATTTTTTCTTTTTCTACCGTTGAGAAAAGGTTCTCAAATGTACTGGTATTTGCTGCTAATAATTTTTCAATTGCAAATTCAGAATCATTGATTTTAAGAACATTAGAATCTTTAACTTCTCCGAGGAATTGAAGATTTACCGTGCTTAATTCTTCTTTAGATTCAATGATTAAGCTACCTATATTTTTCTTTAATAATAATTTTTCATCAACAGTAATCTCAGCGCCCAATCTGTTTCCGAAACTCATTTTGGCTAAGGCAACTGCAACGCCACCATCTTTCACAGTCTTCACTGAAACGATTTTTCCGGCTTTGATATTTTCGAAAATAAATTCAAAAACAACTTTTAAAGCGTCATAATTTGGAAGCCCGTTTTCCTGAGCAATATGATTGAAGAAGTACACTTTATTTCCTGCCTGTTTAAATTCCGGAGAGATAATGTTTTTCTTTTCTCCATTAGCACAAGCAAACGAAATCAATGTTGGCGGAACATTCAAATCCTGATACGTTCCACTCATCGAATCTTTACCGCCGATTGCTGCTAAACCAAAGTTAATCTGAGCATCGTAAGCTCCTAAAAGAGAGGCTAAAGGCTTGCCCCATTTTTCAGGATTCTGACCTAGTTTCTCAAAATATTCCTGGAAACTGAATCTGATATTTTTATAATCACCACCCATCGCGACGATTTTGGCAACGCTTTCAACGACTGCATAAGAAGCTCCCAATAACGAATTTTGCTTTGAAATTTCAGCATCAAACCCCCAACTAGCCAAAGAAACAGTTTCGATGTCTTTTGCTCCTAAAATTGGTAACGTCTGAACGCTTCCTTCCATTAAAGTCTGCTGATATTTACCACCTAAAGGCATCGCAACCGTGGTCGCACCGATGGATGAATCGAACATTTCCAACAAACCTTTTTGAGAAGCAACATTTTTATCGGCTAAGATTTTTAAGAAATTTTCTTCATTAAAAGCTAAAGTCTCGTCTTTCAATTCATTAAGATGCGTAATCTTAACTTCTTGACTTTTAGAACAACCGTTTGTATCAAGGAATTCTCTTGAAAGGTCAACAATCTTATCGCCTTTCCAGAACATCTGCATTCTTCCGGAGTCTGTCACTTTTGCCACTTCCACAGCCACAATGTTTTCAGCTTCACAAAACTTGATTAATTTGTCTTTATCTTTTGGTTCAACCACAACTGCCATTCTTTCCTGAGATTCAGAAATAGCAAGTTCAGTTCCGTTCAAACCTTCGTATTTTAAAGGTAAAACATCCAGATTAACCTCCAAAGAATCAGCGATTTCGCCAATTGCAACAGAAACTCCACCAGCACCGAAGTCGTTTGATTTTTTAATCAATCTCGTTACTTCAGGATTTCTGAATAATCTCTGGATTTTACGCTCTTCAACAGCATTTCCTTTTTGAACTTCAGAACTCATTGTGTGGATAGAAGTTTCGTCCTGTTCTTTTGAACTTCCGCTTGCTCCACCAACACCGTCGCGACCTGTTGCACCACCCAAAATGATGATTGAATCGCCATTTGAAGGGTTTTCACGTCTTACCCAATCCACAGGAACGGCGCCGGCAACGAAACCAACTTCCATTCTTTTTGCTTTGTAGCCTTCGTCATAGATTTCAGAAACCATCGTAGTCGCCAAACCGATTTGGTTACCGTAAGAAGAATATCCGTTGGCGGCCTGTTTTGTGATTGTTTTTTGAGGTAATTTACCAGGTAAAGTTTTATCAACAGATTCCAAAACATCCGCAGCACCAGTTAATCTCATCGCCTGAAAAACGAAAGAACGTCCAGACAAAGGGTCTCTGATGGCACCACCTAAACACGTAGAAGCACCACCGAAAGGTTCGATTTCTGTCGGGTGATTGTGCGTTTCGTTTTTGAATAATAAATACCAAGGTTCTTTTTTACCATCGTATTCAGCTTCGATTTGGATTGTACAAGCATTGATTTCATCTGAAACCACCAAGTTTTCCAATTGACCTGTTTTACTGAAATATCTTCCGCAAATTGTCGCCAAATCCATTAAAGAAATCGGTTTCAATTCGCGTCCTAAGAATTTTCTTTTTTCGATATAATCATTGAAAATCGTTTCCAATGTATGTTTAAACTGTCCTTCAAACTCAATATTTGACAGTTCTGTTTCAAATGTGGTGTGACGACAGTGGTCGCTCCAGTATGTATCCAAAACTTTCAGTTCCGTTTCCGTAGGATTTCTCTGTTCAGTTTTAAAATATTCCTGAATGAATTTTAAATCATCCAAACCTAAAGCAAAACCGTGGGAATTGTAAAAATCGTTAAGTTGTGAATCTGTAAAATCGTTAAAACCTTCGTGAACAATTACTTTTGACGGCGTTTCTTCCGCAGGAATATCTAATATTGATAAATTTTTCTCCTGAGATTCAACCTTATTAATTAAAAGATCTTTGATTTTAACCAAATCCGATTCAGAAACACCTTCAAACTCGATTAACTTTCCGCTTCTTACTTTAGACTTCTCATTTCCAGTTAATAAAGCGATACATTGTTGTGCAGAATCGGCACGCTGATCGTACTGTCCCGGTAAAAATTCCAATGCGAAATGAGTTCCTTGTGCAGGATTTTCTTCGATTAAAATATCAGTAACTGGGTCAACGAAAGTGCTGTTGACTACTTTTTCGAATTCACCGTCGTTTAATCCAAAAATATCGTAAACGTTGTACACTTTTACGCTTTGGATAGACGGAACAACCGCTTTTATTTCATCAAAAATTTTTGGACTTTCTACATCGAAAATCCCTCTTTTTTCTACGAAAATTCTTTTATTCATTTTTACTTTTTATTCAAATACCCTATGC
Source organism: Epilithonimonas xixisoli (assembly GCF_004365655.1). Classification (GTDB taxonomy): domain Bacteria; phylum Bacteroidota; class Bacteroidia; order Flavobacteriales; family Weeksellaceae; genus Epilithonimonas; species Epilithonimonas xixisoli. The sequence continues at coordinate 1,099,816 of NZ_SOEO01000001.1, forward strand.
TTTCCAAGCATATCTTTTACATTTTCTTTATGCAGTTCCTGTATTTTGTAATCTCTGCCATTAAGTTGAGATTCTTTGAGAACGTTTAATATTTTATCTAGATTTGAATATTCAATTTTATTATTGTTATTCAAAATCAGATTTATTACTTCAAAAACCCTTTCTACTTTAGTTATAAACGTTCCCTCAGGTACAAAGCTAATATCCTTCAATTCACAATTTCCGTAAAAAACTACAATTGAAAAATAGGGAATATTACTAAAGTTGATAAGTTGATTTTTTAAATTTTCTATGTGTTTATTATTTTGCAATATTGGATTGTAAAAATAATATTTTTGCTTGCCGTAAGCTAAAACCTTTGTCCATTTAGTTTTGTTGCCATCTCCATAAATCCAGCCACTATAATCTTTCACTTCAAAAACAAATAATCCAACTTCTGTTGTAACTACCAAATCAATTTGAGAAAAATTACCTTTATGGGTTCTTATAAACAAATCGTGAAAAATATTTTGCTCGGAAATACCATATTTTAATAATTTTAAAACTAAATCTCTTTCCGACCAAGTACCTCTATCTAAATCGGTAACAGTTTGTAATAAATTTCTGTCTTTTTTCTTTGAATTCGTAATACTTATTCTTTGATATATATTGAAAGTGATGATCAATAAAATAAAGGCGAAAACAATTTTTAAGATAAAGAAAAAAATACTTTTTCCTGATGGAAATGTTTCATCTGAAGATATCTTAATTGGGATTAAGTATTTTGAACTAACAAAACCAGATTTTTCTGCATATTTTATTTCAGACCAATTGTCTCTTTTAGAAATCAATTTTACTTCATCATCCTTTTTTAAAGTGAAAATAATAGGGTGCTTTTTTCCAGCTCCTTTTCTAACATTTAAATTTGCTGATGTTTTGTAATGCTGTTTTATGGAGTCATCTATATTTTCACTTGCATCAAATGGTACAAGTGAAAAAGTAAGCAGAAAAAAAACAATTACTTTTTTCAAAGCTTGACAAGAGATATTAACTAAATATTTAATAAAAAATGCAGCCCAAAAGACTGCATATCATTTATACTTTAAGATCAGATTCCAAGCCAATCAACTCGCTGTTCGCATCCAAAATTGGCTGAATTTCATTGGCAATGAATTCTTCCGTTTGAATTGGAGCAAAACCAATGAAGTTTTTCGGGTCAAGAACTTCTTTTAATTTTGATTTGTCTAATTTCAACGAATCATCGTTTAAAATTCTTTCAATCAAATCGTTTTCTTTACCTTCTTCTTTCACTTTTTTGGAAGCTTCCATCGAGTGAATTCTGATTACCTCGTGGATTTCCTGACGGTCGCCACCAGCTTTCACTTCCTCCATTATAATGTATTCCGTCGCCATAAAAGGAAGTTCTTCCATAATATGTTTATTGATTCTGTTCGGATAAACCACGATTCCGTTCATAATATTATTCCAAATCAACAAGATTGCATCAACAGCTAAAAAAGCTTGAGGAATTGTTAATCTCTTGTTTGCAGAATCATCCAGAGTTCTTTCAAACCATTGCGTTGAAGCGACCATCGCAGAACTTGTCGTCAAAGACATTACGTATTTTGCCAATGCTCCAATTCTTTCGCTTCTCATTGGATTACGTTTGTAAGCCATTGCAGATGAACCGATTTGGTTTTTCTCGAATGGTTCTTCAACTTCTTTAAGATTCTGAAGAAGACGTAAATCGTTGGTAAATTTATGTGCAGATTGTGCGATATTTCCTAATAATGCTACAACTTTAGCATCGATTTTTCTGTCGTAAGTCTGTCCGGAAACTCCGAAAACTTTTTCAAAACCGAATCTTTTTGATAATTCTTTATCTAAATGTTTTACTTTAGAATAATCTCCGTCGAAAAGTTCAAGGAAACTTGCTGCGGTTCCGGTTGTTCCTTTTACACCTCTGAATCTTAATGTTTCCAAGAAGAAATCAAGCTCTTCGATGTCGAGAACCAAACTTTGCAACCAAAGTGTCGCTCTTTTCCCAACAGTTGTCAACTGAGCTGGTTGGAAGTGAGTAAATCCAAGAGTTGGAAGGTCTTTGTATTGAATTGAAAAATCAGCAAGATTCTTCATCACGTTGACCAATTTTTTCTTTAAAATCAAAAGTCCGTCACGGATTTGAATTAAATCTGTATTGTCTCCTACAAACGCCGAAGTTGCTCCCAAGTGGATAATTCCTTTTGCAGAAGGCGCAACATCACCATAGGTATGAACGTGAGCCATTACATCGTGGCGGAATTTCTTCTCATATTCTGCCGCTTTGTCATAGTCGATGTTTTCAGCATTGGCTTTCAGTTCAGCAATTTGCTCGTCTGTGATTTCTAGGCCGAGGTCTTTTTCTATTTCAGCGAGAGCTATCCAAAGTTTTCTCCAAGTACGAAACTTATTATTATGAGAAAAATTAAATAGCATTTCTTCACTGGAATAGCGCTCTTCCAATGGATTTTTGTAGGAATTCATTTCTTTCTTTTTACTTTTTTAGATACACAAAATTAAGAAAATTAACCCATTCAATAAAATGAAATTGAAGTTAGAATTGGGATTTAACCAAATTGTAATTTTTTAATCCAACATTCGGCGAGATATTTGTATTTTCGAATTAAATCTAATAAAAATGGTGTCAAAAATTACATCAGAAATCAAAGTCAGTGTCACTGCTGAGTACGATAATTTCAATAGTTATCCTTCTGAGAATCGTTTTGTTTTTAAATATCATATTGAGATTCAGAATCTTGGAACTGAAACTGTAAAACTTCTTACGAGAAAATGGATCATCTATGATTTGGGATTTGGTTTTACAGAAGTCGAGGGCGCTGGCGTGATAGGTTTGACTCCCGTTCTTACTGCGGGCGAGACATTCACTTATTTTTCCAATGTCATCCTAAAATCTGGTGTTGGAAATATGACTGGATCTTACCAATTTGAAAATTCTTCGAAAGAAACTTTCGGTGTGGAAATTCCGAAATTCAATTTGGTTTCGGAAGTTTTGAGTAATTGATTTGATTTAAAATTAATTCTAAAGAACTTTAATTTTTTTGCTGAAAACCTCTCTTACTTCTTCATTGCGAGTGATGAAAAGTCTTTCAAAACTCAATAAAGAAATCTTCGCGCACACTTCTGCATCGGCATCTGCGCGGTGGTGATTGAAATTGATCTGATGATGATCTGCCAAACTTCGCAATCCGTAACTTTTCAAATCTTTCCAAGCCTTTTTTGCTACGCCAATGCTACACAAATAATTGATATTCGGTTTGAAAAAGCCGTAATGATCCAGACATCCACGCAAAACATTGGCATCGAAAGCTGCATTGTGAGCAATGATAAGATTGCCGTACATCAAATTCTCAATCTCATACCAAACATCCGCAAAAGTGGGAGAGTGCTGCACATCTTCTGGTTTTATGCCATGCACGGCCATATTATGATAATTGAAATAAGGAAATGAAGGTGGTTTTATGAGCCAAGACTTTGTTTCTTTAATCACGCCATTTTCCACAATGCAAATTCCCAATTCGCACGCAGAATTTTTCTCGTGAGTTGCAGTTTCGAAATCCAGAGCGATAAAATCCATTTTTTATTAAACTTTTTTAGAACCTAAGAAATGTTTGAACATTAACCATTTCGTTTGATAATAGGGATCAATCTGTTGTTTTTGTCTCAATTGAATTGACTTTGGAAGTTGAATATAAAAATAAACGTGCGCTTTGAGAACTGCCCAAAGAAATCGCCATCCATTTTTGTAAGCGAGATAAAATGCTGCATAACCATCAAGATGAAGCCTGAAAAACAAGATGAAAAATGCTTTCGAAGCTGGAAGATTCTTCAACATCATTGAGAGATTATTCCTGAAATTAAGATAAGTTTTTTGAGGATTTTCCTTTTTCAATGTGCCGCCACCTACGTGGTAAACTTTGGATTTTCCGGTGTAATAAATTTTTCTTCCTGCATTTTTAAGCCTCCAGCAAAGATCAATTTCTTCCTGATGCGCAAAGAATCTCTCATCAAAACCATTCATTTTCCAAAAATCCTCGGAACGTATAAATAATGAACAGCCAGAAGCCCAAAAAATTTCGGTTTCGTCATCATATTGTCCGTTATCAAATTCGATGTCATCAAAAATACGTCCTCTGCAATACGGATAACCAAGATTGTCTATCAATCCGCCTCCAGCACCTGCAAATTCGAATTTATTCTTTTGATTGTAATCTAGGATTTTCGGCTGGATTGCTGCGATATTTGGATCTTCGGAAAATAGCTTGGTGATTGGAGAAATCCAATTCTCAGTCACTTCAACATCAGAATTCAACAAGCAAAAAATGTCTGCTTTGATGGATTTTAAGCCATCATTATAACCTTTCGCAAAACCAGAATTGCTATTGTTTTGAATAATCTTAACCGATGGGAAATTTGATTTTAAAAACTGAACAGAATCGTCAGTTGAATCATTGTCGATGACATAAAGTTCTGCTTCTGTGGAATGTAGGATAACAGAAGGTAGAAATTTCTCCAGCCATTTTTTTCCGTTCCAGTTTAGGATTGCAATTGCGACAGTCATTATTCTTCGTAGGTTTTTATGGCATCCTTATATTTCCAACGTCTGTGAGACCACAGCCAATTGTCAGGTCTTTTGTTAATTGTATTCTCCAATAAACCATGGAATTTTTTCACAACCTCGTGCTCTACAAATTTTTCACCATCCGGATAGATTCGGTGATAATTCACTTGATAAAAGCCACGTTTCACTTTTTTCATCTCACAATAGATGAAAACCATATCCATTCTTGTAGATAATTTGTCGTAACCTATGAAAGCTGGCGTTCTTTGGTTGAGGAATTTCAAACCATAATTCACGTGAGAAACGTGTGGCGTTTGGTCTGCTACAAACATATAAATCGAATCTCCATCATTGGGTGTTCGGAAAATATGTTTGATTACTTCACCCGCTTCCAGAGACTTATTATTGAACCTATTGCGGATCATTTTGATTTTCTCTTCCCAGAATTTACTGCTCATCTTTCTATAAACCGGATGACAATCTTTCTGCGGAACTATGGTTGCTAAAGCATTGAACCACTCCCAGTTGAAAACATGACCAGAAAGTAGAATAATATTTTTGCCTTCAGCTTTAGCTTGGTGGAAAAGATCCTGATTCAAGTGTTGCATTCTCACTCGAGATTCGGTTTGGCTGATGGTAAAGGCTTTCAGCATTTCTGCTAAGTAATCACAGAAATTAGAAAAGAATTTTTTTGAGATGTCTTTGATTTCTTTCTCAGATTTTTCGGGAAATGAATTCTTCAAATTTTCCAGAACAACTGCTTTTCTGTAACCTATGATATAATAATTGAGGAAAAATACTATATCTGAAAACAAATACAATATCCTAATCGGTAATCTCGAAATTAATAATAATATGCTGAATAAAAATTGATTCAATGGATGATGAATATTCGCAAATATACTGAAAAATGGCGGGATATTTGCTTAAATTTGATGTTTGTAAAATCAATATTGAAGTAATAAATGAAAAAATCGATCTTAAAAATTTTCTTATTGGGAACTTTGGCAACATTTTCTTATGCTCATTCTCAAACCCAAGAGAAAACTCTTAGCAAAGAACAATTAGAAGCGAAAAAGAAAGCAGCAGCTGAGGAAAAAGCAAAATTGCCAAAACCTTATCATCCGGAAGCCAATGCAGAGTTAGAAATTCAGAATGCGGTAAAATTGGCCAAGAAAGAACATAAAAACATCATTATTCAAGCAGGAGGGAATTGGTGCATTTGGTGTCTGAGATTCAATGATTATGTACAGAAAACACCGGAATTAAAGAACATTGTGGATGAAAACTTTGTTTATTATCATTTGAATTGGTCGCCAGAAAACAAGAATGAAAAGATTTTCACTAAATATGGAAATCCGGGAGATAAATTTGGATATCCAGTTTTTGTAGTGTTGGATGAGAACGGGAAACAAATCCATACCCAAGACAGCGCAGTCCTGGAAGAGGGAAGTGGTTACAGTTTGGAAAAAGTAAAAGAGTTTTTCAATACCTGGAAACCAAAGAAATCTTAATCTAAATAATCAATAAAAAAACCATTCTGAAATCTCAGAATGGTTTTTTTATGCTTTTTTGAAATTCAATTAAGCTTCTTCAGCAGGAGTTTCTTCAACTTTTGCAGGAGCTGCTTTTGGTTTCGGAGCTTCTACTGGAGCATCAGAAACGATATCGAATTCGTAGTTGTACTCAACATTTCTGTGAAGTCTGATAAGAGCAGTTACTGTACCAGTTCTCTTAATAGTATTTCCAGGAATTTTGATATATTTTTTATCAACGTTTACACCAGCTTTTGCCAAAGCAGCAGCAAGATCTGCATTGTTGATAGAACCGAATAATCTGTCTCCAGAACCTACTTTTGCAGGGATAGTGATAGATGTCTTCTTCAATTGCTCAACTACAGCGTTTGCAGCAGCAACCAATTTAGCTTCTTCTTCTTTTCTAGATTCCAAAGTAGCTTCTAAAGCAGCTTTGTTTTTAGGAGTTGCTAATAAAGCAAAACCTTGAGGTAGTAAAAAGTTACGAGCGTAACCTGGTTTTACATTTACTGTATCGAACTCAAGTCCTAAGTTCTCTACGTCTTGTTTTAGGATAATTTCCATTGTTGTTGTCCTTTTTTAGATGTTAGATAAGAGATGTTAGATGTTAGACTTTAAGTCTAATGCCTTGTATCTAAAATCAAGTTAGAATTAATTATTTATTCAGCAACAAAAGAAGCAGGCAAACCTACTTCTTTTATTTTTTTTGTCTTATTTCAAAAGATCCGCTACATAAGGCATAAGAGCTAAGTGTCTTGCTCTTTTGATAGCTGCAGATACTTTTCTTTGATATTTAAGAGAAGTTCCTGTGTATCTTCTAGGTAAAATCTTACCTTGCTCGTTTACGAATTGTAAAAGGAAGTCAGCATCTTTGTAGTCTACGTGCTTAATTCCAAATTTTTTGAATCTACAATACTTTTTATCAGTTTTTGTATTGATATCAAGTGGAGTAAGAAACTTCACTTCAGATTCACCTCCAGCAGAGGCTTGTTTTGCCATATCGTCTATTGCCATTGTTTTAAATTTTAAAGGTTAATAATTAAGCTTTAGCAGATTTTACTTTGCTTCTTCTTGTTACTGCATAGTCAACAGCGTGCTTGTCAAGTTTAGTCGTTAGGTAACGGATCACTCTCTCATCACGTTTGTAAGCAGTTTCTAGATCAGCAACTACAGTTCCTTCTCCTTTGAATTCGATTAGAGTATAAAACCCATTCTTTTTCAATTGGATAGGATAAGCTAATTTTTTAAGTCCCCAATTTTCTTTGGCAACGATTTCGCAATTGTTTGAAGTCAATAGATCTTCAAATTTTTTCACTGCTTCCTCCACCTGAGCATCAGATAGAACGGGAGTTAAAATGAAAACAGTTTCGTAATTGTTCATAATGTTAATTTATTAATTAAAAATTCGAGTTGCAAAAGTACAACTTTTTTCCAAACTACAAATACTTAGCATAAAAAAATCCCGTCAATATTTGACGGGATTAAATTTGATAAGAAAAGTTTGGATTATTTCTTAACTACTTTTGTAGAAGTAGAAGTTCCGTTTTCTAATAATGTAGTTACTACATATACTCCAGAATTGAATCTACTGAAATCGATTTGAGATTTAGCCTCATTCAAATCTTTGGTGAATAATTGTTTTCCAGTAGCATCATAAACTTTTACAGATTTGATTTTACCTTGAGCCTCTATGGTAAAGATGTCTTTAACTGGGTTTGGATATGCTTTGATGTTGTTTTTAGCTGTTTCAACAACTGCAAGTACACCCACATTCAAAGTATAATCCTCTGCCTGTCCATAGCTTGCACCTGCACAAGGGTCAAGTAGAGTTGTTGCAGAACCGTATTGTTTTTTGATTCTCATTCTTGTATTTCCGACAGTAGCCCCAACTGGTACGGTAATGCTGTACTGTAATTGTTTAGCATCTGTTCCTGTAGAGTTTGTAATAGTTCCTGCAGAATAACTTTCATTAGCATCTGCAAAATCACCGTCTTGATTCCAGTCAATGAAAACAGCAAAGCTATTTGGGTAATCACCTCCAGTATTACCTTTCAATGTAATCGTGTGGGTTGAACCCTGATCTACATTTCCTACTTTATCCAAGAAAAATTCGTGAGCTGGAGAACCATTAACTGTCGCGCTTGTAGTGTTGTTAATTCCTGCAAAATCTACTGAAGTAATAGGTTCTATGTTATCGCCAAACAAGCCTGTGAAAGTTAACGGCCCGCAGTATGCAGGAGTTACAATTGTTTTGAAAGAACCTACAGTACATCCTGTAGCAGCACCTATATTATTTTTAGGAATAATTTTCCAATAATATGTGGTGTTCAATTCTAAGCTTGTGCTAGAAGTGTAACTAGTTCCTGTAACATTTCCAACCAAAGTTGTAGGATCTGCATTAGTATCCATATAAACATCATAGGACTCTGCATCAGCAGCTTGTGCCCAAGATAATGTAGTGGAAGAAATTGGAACGTCAGTAGCTCCCATTGCTGGAGAAACTAATACTGAACAGTTTGGAGCAGCGGTAGGAGCAATAGAAGTGGTTACTTTAAAGTCATCTACAGCAAAACCAAATTGATCGCTAGAAGTTGTCTGAATAGCTATATGCACATTTTGAGATTGGTAAGCACCTAAGCTATAAGTGTACTCGTGCCATGTCGCGTCGGATGGAGTCGTAACGATTGCTGATAAAGGTGTGAAGTCAGAAGCAGCAGTCCCTGTAGTAGAAATATAAACTCTGAATTTTTCGGCTCCATAATCAGCAGAGCAAGATTTTGCCCAAAAACTTAATGAACCACCATCGGCAGCTAATTGGATTTTAGGAGAAATTAACCAATCATTATTAGGCCCAGTACCTTCATCTGCAGGCATAATAGATGCAAAACTAATCATTGCCTTAACTCCAGTTCTAGCTGACCAGTTTGAAGTTGCACTAGAAGTCATCGGTGGAGTTGTTGTAGTTGAATTAAATACAATGAAAGCCATTGGATCATATTCGTTTTCAAAATCAATACCTTCAAAACCATAGGTTGTAGATAAATCTACATCTCTCAATGTCCATCCACCAACATTGGCAATTGCAAAATCTGTATAGCTTTCAAAACTATCCTGATAAACCACGTATTGTGCGTGTAATGTATTGGATGCTACTAAGCCAGCCAATGCAAAAATAGAAAATAGAACTTTTTTCATAAAATAATTTTTTAATTCTCTCAAATTTAGCTAATTTATTTTTAAATAGCCAAATATTAATTGTTAAAATTATTAATTATTTATATATAATCTATTTTAGCTGTTGATTTTTATATTTTGTAATGCTTTATTGTTGATGAGTTTTTATGTATTTTCATTTACTGTTTTTAATTAATAAAAAATATTAGATAATTTTTATGATTAATCTTTTTTAATATCTCTTAAAAAATTAATTTTCAACTCTTCGTACAAAGAATGTCGGCTCACCAAAACGGAGAAAATAGAGGACATCATCCCAGCAAGCATCAAGTGAAATATCAAAGAATGGCGATCTGTCATTTCCAAAACCAAAATCGCAGAGGTGAAAGGTGCTCGTGTAATTCCTGTGAGAAAAGAGACCATTCCCGCAAGAATCAAAACGTTGGTTTCGTTGTCCGTGAGATTCATAAGATTTGCAAAAACACTTCCAATAGAAGCTCCGGTAGAAAGTGCTGGCGCAAAAATTCCGCCTGCGCCACCAGAAGTAAAAGCCAAAGCGGGACCCAACATTCTGAGAATCGGAACATACCAAGCTTCAGTTTTATTTTCCGTAAAAAGGACTCGTTCTATAATGTCCTTCCCCGAACCTAAAATATCTCTGTTAATGAAATAGGCAATGGTCGCAACAATCAATCCACAAATAACAAGGAATACAACATTGGATAAATCGGTTTTTAATTTCTTTTTTAATCGATTGATTTTCAACATCGCCACAGAAAGCTGACTGCTCAAAATCCCTGCGATTCCAGAAACGAAAATAATCGGAAACATAATCCATAAAGTCACATCACTCGTTTTTGGATAACCAAGATAAAGATAAGAACCAGCAAAAGATTGCGCCGTAAGTCCAGCAATTATAACCGCCGTAAACAATGCCGTTTTGAAATAATTAATATGTGTCTTCGATAATTCTTCCACCGCAAAAACAATTCCGCCAAGTGGCGTATTGAAAGCTGCAGAAAGTCCAGCCGCCGCACCTGTCAAAATCATATTTTTCTTAGAAATTTTTGGCCACCAAGCGGGTAAAAATTCATAGACTTTCCGGAAAATGGAACCTGCAATTTGAATCGTCGGTCCCTCTCGCCCGATTGCGCCTCCGCTGGAAACCAAAACGAAACTGGAGAGAATTTTTATAATAATGATTCTGAAACTTAATAATTTGTGAATCAAATGATTGTCTCTCGGATTGGCAAGCTCTACCGAAGCCATCACCTGCGGGATTCCGCTTCCTTTTGCATACGGTGCATATTTTTTTACTAGCCACCAAGAAAGTACAAAACCAGCTGGCGCAATGATGAAGATCATCCAAAGATGCCAATTCAAAATTTTGTTAAGCGTATGTTCACCAAATGCGAAAATCTGAGCGTACAAAACCGCGATGATTCCCGTAATGATGGAACCAATCCAAAAAGGAACTGCTTGCAGGAGATTCTCTTTCAGACGCTCATTTCTGATGTTGTCGAAAGATTTTTTGAGAATAGTTCTGGCGTATCGGATTAATCTTTTCATACTCAGAGTTTCAAAGTTTCTGGATTGTGGAGACGGATGATTTTTGCGCCTTTTTCTATTAATTTCAAATGCAAATCTAAAGTTTCTTTTTCAACCTCATTGGCTTGTTTTCCGAGTGGTTTGTAAATGAAAGATTTCTTTGATATTCCTGCCAAAACTGGATATTTCCCGAAACCAATATATTCAAATTCATCTATCATTTTGTATTGGTCTTCAATCGTTTTTCCAAATCCAAAACCTGGGTCGAGTATAATGTCGTTGATTCCTTTTCGATTTAATTCTAATAATTTCTCAGAGAAAAATCGATTGATTGACAGAATAATATCATCAAATTTAATTTTCTCGTGCATCGATTCATAACTAGGATTGATATGCATTAATATATAAGGTAAGCCCGTTTTCGAAACCACATTCAATAGTTCAGAATCAAATTGTCCAGCCGAAATATCATTCACTAAATCAATGCCTTCATCAAAACCAAATTTCACAACATCTGCATAAAACGTATCCAGCGAAATCAAACTTTCCGGAAATTCTTTTTTAATCAATGAAATCACATTTCCAATTCTTCGAATTTCCTCATCAGATTTTAAATATTCTGCATTTGGGCGAGTTGATTGTGCGCCAATGTCAATGAAAGTTGCGCCGTTTTGCAAAAGATTTTCGGCTTGTTTCAGCGCATTTTTTTCATTATTAAATTCCCCCCCATCAGAAAAAGAATCGGGCGTGAGATTCAAAATCCCCATTAATTTTGGCTTCGATAAATCAACCAATCGGCCATTGCAATTGATTGAGAAGGAATTATCGTTTCGGGAATTGGTAACAGAAAAGTTCATTTTAAATTTTAAATAATGAATATTTTAAAACAAGTTTAATGATAAAATCGTTTTTCTAATTTGTCATCGCATAAACTGCAAAACTCGCTAGCCAATGGTCGCCACCATAATTTCCCTGAAAAATAATCGGAAGCGAATTCTCAATGAATTTTTCCTGAGTCATTTCAAATCTTTTTCTAAGCTTATTTCCTTCTGGTAAAGCATTCGCAATATTTTTCATTGCCCAAGCTTTTGAAAAGGATAATCCAACCAGATGAACGGTTTGATAATCACTCAAATCACTGATGATAGGAATCTGTTCAATGTTTTCCAAACTTCTTTTTTCATAGAAATTACTTAGCCATTTTTCAAATTCTTTTTGTGGCAAAATTCTGCTCATCAATTCTGCAATTTCCAGACTTGGAGAAAAGAAATCACTTCCGTCAGGCTCCAAATAAGCGGGCGTTTTTGTATTGTTCAAATAGAAAATTTTGGCTTTGTCAGACAATTCTTTCTCGAAGATTTTATCGCCAGTTTCTCTCGCCCATTCGATGGCGAAACACATTGCAAATGCGGTATTTGGATGAACGCCAGTTCTGTTTGGGTAGGTTTGTTTTGGTAAATAAGTTTTCCAAAGTCTCAGAATTTCGTCTGTCAACGGTTTTAAGTTTTGATGCCAAATTTTAGCTTTTGGGTGATTCCATTTTGCTAATTCTTCATCCAATTTGAGAATCCAAGCCCAGCCGTAAGTTCTTTCAAAATTCTGTGCGACTTGATATTTCGTGAAGTATTTGGCTTCTTCTTTAATTTTTTCTGGCGAAAAAGAGGCTTCTAAAATAGAAATGATTTGGTCTCTGTTTTCCAAATATTGTTCAGTACTTAATAATCTCACCAACATCCAATGTCCGTGCACAGAGCTGTGCCAATCGAAACAACCGTAAAAACTCGGGTGCAATTCTTTCGGTGTCAGAACTGCGTCTTTTTCAGAATTGATGACGTGTGCGGTTTTGTTCGGATATTCTTGATTGATGCATTTCAGAGGCATCGATGCGAGTTTGTTTGCCATTTCCGCCGTCAGTTCTGATTTTTGTTGAGCGTTTACAAAAAATGAAGACATTAGAAAAAGTGAAATGGCTGTTTTCATCGGTAGAATTTAAATTATTTTATATTGTCATTTTCAATCGCCAAAAACTTTTTTGACGTTTCAAAAAGTAGCGATTTCATTAAGGAAAATTTGGAATTATAAAAATAGATAATTTTTCCGGTTGGCAATCAAAATTTGAAAACAACAAAATTTGTATCTTTGACCAATTAGACAGATTTATGCACAATACATCCGCCCAGTTTGACGACGTTATCACGATTTGCAGGGATTTATTTCAAAAAAAAATGAAGGATTATGGAACCGCGTGGCGCGTTCTTCGTCCAAGTTCTATTACAGATCAAATTTATATCAAAGTCAATAGAATCCGTACTTTGCAGATGACCGACGTGAAAATGGTGGACGAAAGTGAGGAAGACGAATTCATCGCCATCATCAATTATTCCATCATCGGATTGATTCAATTAGAAAAAGGTTTTTCTGATGAACTGAACGCTAATCCAGATGAAACGATGGCGCTTTACAATTCCTACGCTCAAAAAGCAAAGGACTTGATGGAACGCAAAAACCACGATTACGGTGAAGCTTGGCGTGAAATGAGAATCTCATCCATCACCGATTTGATTTATCAAAAAGTCCTCAGAACCAAACAAATTGAAGACAACAACGGCGCAACTTTGGTTTCCGAAGGTTTGGATGCCAACTATTTTGATATGCTCAACTATGCAGTATTTTGTTTGATTAAGTTCAAAAATTAAGAGATTTTTTTAATCATTTATCAATTATCATTCATCAATCATCACTTATGAAAGCAGTTTTACGCTACATTGTCGCACTTATATTCATCGCTTCCGGATTTGTGAAAGCGGTGGATCTCAAGGGATTTTCTTTTAAATTGGAAGAATATTTTTCGCCCATCGTTTTTGACTTGCCATTTTTGGAGAAATATGCTTTGGTATTTTCAATCATTGTGGTTTTGCTGGAGCTGGTGTTAGGTTTTATGTTGTTAATGAAAATTAAACTGAAAGAAACCATTTATTCCTTGATTGCACTTTGCGTTTTCTTTGGATTTCTAACGTTCTATTCAGCTTATTTTGATGTCGTTACAGATTGTGGATGTTTCGGAGATGCACTGAAATTCACGCCTTGGCAATCGTTTTGGAAAGACATTACGCTTTTGGTTTTATTGATAATTCTTGCAGTTCTTTACAGAAAAAGAGAAGAAGATGAAGCCGTGAGATTTGGAAAGTTACCGTTATTGGGCGTTTTTGTTTTGGTGATGTTTTTCGTGATGTACCGCGGACTTTTCCACGAACCAATGATTGATTTCCGTGCTTATGCAATCGGGACAGATTTGGCTTCGGAGAAAGATAAAATCAATAAAAATCCGTCTGAATACAAGACTTTTTACTCATTGAAAAATTCAAAAACCCACGAGGTTAAAAAAGTGGACCAAGACGAATATATCAATAAGGAATATTGGAAAGATACGACTTGGCAAATCGAGGAAGGAAAAACCACTTCCGAAATCGTGAAAAAAGGCTACGAATCCGAAATTTCGAAGTTTAAAATCGAGGATACAAACGGAAATAACATCACAGACGAAATCCTGAAAGAGCCAAAAGTAATTATCATTTTCACTTACAAACCGAAGGAAGCTGACGCAGAATTGGTCAAAAAAACCGAGACGAAAGCGTTGTCAGAAAAAGCAAAAGTAATCGGCGTAAGCACACAACCTGATTTCTACAAGCAAGTCCCAAACTATATGATGGACGAAATTGCCATCAAAACCATCGCCAGAAGCAATCCTTTCATCTTGATTTTGGAGAAGGGAAAAGTGGTTGAAAAACTGGGCGCAAAAGATTATTTGGATTAATAATCTTAAATTTGAAATGCTGAAAACAATTAGTGACTTTTAAAATCAAAAAATAAATATTGTATTAGTCTAACATTCAAAGTCTAATATCTAACATCTATATTATATAATGAGAAAATCAAACAAACCAATCGCTGGCTATCACTTACTGATGATTTTGTCCGCAGTCGATGGAATCATAAAACCGGAAGAAGGGCTCAAAGTTCAGGAATATATGACCGAGGAATTTCCTTTCCGTCTCAATTTGGACGACGAGTTGGAAATCATCGCGCAATTGACATCTGACCAATGGCAAGACCACTTCGAGTTCCACGCAAAATGTTTCGAAGAAGATTCTACCGAGCAAGAAAGAAAAGACTTCATCCAATTCGCAAAATCACTCATCAAAGCGGATAACAAAGTGAGCGACGACGAGCATAAATTTTACATCCTACTGAAAAACCTTTGGAATTTAAATTAATATCAAAATGAGAAAAAACATTGTCGCAGGAAACTGGAAAATGAACAAAACCTACGCTGAAGCACAAGAATTGATGGCCCAGCTTTTAGAATACAAAAAAAACAACACCACCAACTGCGAGGTTTTCATCGCTCCGCCAGCGTTGTATCTGGCTTCTGCTAAAGAAGTTTTCAAAAATGGCGAAGTGGGCGTGTACGCTCAAGACGTTTCAGAATACGCGAGTGGCGCGTACACAGGCGAGATTTCTGTGGATATGTTGGCATCCATCGATGCAGACGGAAGTTTGGTGTCGCACTCCGAGAGAAGAACTTTCCACGGCGAAACCGATAGCCACGCGAACAGAAAAGTAAAAGCACTTTTGGACAAAGGTTTGACGCCAATCTATTGCAATGGCGAGAAGTTAGAGGAGAGAAAATCCGGAAGACATTTCGAAGTCGTAAAAAACCAAACAGAAACGGCACTTTTTACTTTATCTGCCGAGGAAATCAAAAAAGTTGTGATTGCTTACGAACCAGTTTGGGCCATCGGAACCGGCGAAACAGCCACTGCAGAGCAAGCGCAGGAAGTCCACGCCTACATCAGAAGCCTGATTGCTGACAAATACGGAAAAGAAATTGCGGACGAAGTTTCCATCCTTTACGGCGGAAGTGTGAAGCCAGACAACGCTAAAGAAATCTTCTCCCAACCAGACGTAGACGGCGGTTTGATTGGAGGCGCCGCGCTAAAAATCGAAGATTTCACAAAAATCATAGAAGGATTCAATTCATAAATAAAACTTACTTTGTCAAATCGAAGATTCGGCGTAGCCAAAGTTTATTCGATTTGACAAAGTTTTTTTTGGAGCTTAATCCCGCTATCCGTTGCAATCTTTTTTGCACCACATTTGGTCATCCGAAAGAAAGTGAAGTCAAAGCAAAAAAGGATTTCCACTACTATCGGGGCTAGGGGTTTTGTTATCCAAACAAATTTTGTCATCCAATAGTTAGCGTTCAGATATTTATTAATTGAACCATTATTGTTTTTCTTTGCTGAGCGTCAGCGTCTTTGCGAGCCTTAAAAATGTTTTCAATTAATTTAAAAAAAAATCTTAGCGAACTTTGCGTTAATTTTTTTATTCAGCTTCAGCATATCAAAAATTTATCTCCCTACTATTTTTAAAATTAAAACAATATGAAAATAGAACACCTCGGCATCGCTGTGAAGTCTCTCTCAGATTCAGATGATTTGTTTACCCGACTTTTGGGAAAATCAAACTACAAACAAGAATCTGTAGAAGGAGAAGGCGTTACCACCTCTTTTTATGAACTTGGCGAAAGCAAAATAGAACTTCTGGAAGCTTCAAACCCCGAAAGTCCAATCGCCAAATTCCTCGACAAAAAAGGGGAAG
Organism: Epilithonimonas xixisoli; assembly: GCF_004365655.1. Classification (GTDB taxonomy): domain Bacteria; phylum Bacteroidota; class Bacteroidia; order Flavobacteriales; family Weeksellaceae; genus Epilithonimonas; species Epilithonimonas xixisoli. Next base: position 1,116,331 of record NZ_SOEO01000001.1, read on the forward strand.
GAATCCATCATATTGCCTTTGGTGTAGAAAATATCCAAACCGAAATCGAAAGATTAAAACAAGAAGGCTTCACTTTCATCTCCGAAGAACCGAAACAAGGTGCTGATAACAAATTAGTTGTCTTCCTTCACCCAAAATCGACCAACGGTGTCTTGATAGAATTGTGTCAAGAAAAACCCTAAAACGTTTTGTAGATAGAGAAATTTTGCTATTTTTGCAAACACAAAATTTAACCAATTTTACGCGGTCCTATAGCTCAGTTGGTTAGAGTCCCTGACTCATAATCAGGTTGTCCCTGGTTCGAGCCCAGGTGGGACCACTACGAACCCTTGAATACGCTGATATTCAAGGGTTTTGTTTTGATTAAATACAACACATATTACTAATTTAACAAAATAAAACTTTTCCAAAAGAATGGATTTTAAAAAAAACTATTTTAAGATCCTTTTGAAATTAAAATAGCAGTTTAGTGTTTTTAATTATAAATAAATACCTCTACTTAATGAAGTTGGTCGTATTTTAAATTTGTGATCACAACAGGACTCTATCCAAACCATTCATTAGCAGATACAAATAATATTCTGAAGGTATTTAATGGAGTATAAACTTCTAATTGTCTTAATTTGATCTGATTACAATAACTAATACGCGTGTAATAAAACCTCTGTTTTTCTCCACCAGAACACCGTTTCCCATTTTTCTGAGATTATTGTAAGTATTGTTTAAAATCTCATTGATCATTTTATCAATGATAAGTTCTTTAAAATGCATTTTCAAATATATTATCTATAACAATTTGAAAATGTTATTTGTCATATCTTGATTGATAGACCTGTTAGGTATAATTATACAAAACTCAAGACAAAGTTCACACTAATTTTATTATTTTAAAAATTCACTTCTACAAGAGTCATAAAATGGAAACTTAAAATTTATAATTAAATTTTATTTGTTTGATTTTTAAAGTTTTATATTAAATTATCCCAATTCTTTTTTTTTGATATATTTGAGAGCTTAGTATATACATAGACGTTAAAAATATATTCTCCAAGTGCAATCTCAATTTGAAAAACTATATTCTGATTACAAAAATCAGGTTTATTTTTTCGTGAAAAAATACGTTCACGGGCAGGATGATATTGAGGATATCGTTCAGGATATTTTTGTTCATCTGTGGAAATATAGAGATTCTCTGGAAAAAAATAAAGAAGCCATTGTTTTCAAAACTGCTAAACAGGAAATTGCCAATTTCTATAGAAAAAATAAACTGTCTTTCTCAGATTTCAAGGAAGAATCTCATCTCAGCATTGTGAAGGACGAATATGACGAGGAAGAGTTCAAATCATATTCTGAACAAGCAGAAAAATTACTTAAACTAATTCCTGAAAAAAGCAGGTCTTTCTTCCTTAAGCATAAAATAGACGGACTTAGTTATTCCGAAATTGCAAAAGAAAACAGTATTTCCAAAAACGCTGTAGCTAAGCACGTTAATAAGGTGCTTCACATCCTAAAAACAAACATTAATCTATTTTTTCTGCTGCTGATTTTCATTAAAAAACTTTTTTAAGGTTGACGATTTCGGTAGGTCTGCGTAATTAATCGTAAGACAGAAATCAATCTGAAACTAAAATAAGTTTATAATGAAGAAATCATTTTCTATTCTGCTACTCGCAGCTTCCTTTTTTTATCAGGGACAAACTACCAAGGAAGAAATCCTCTCAAACCTGAATCAAACAGGAGGTGTTTACTACGCTTATCCAACTCCGACAAAAAAACTGACTGCAGTTCCGTCCGAATATCAGCCGTTTTATATCAGTCATTATGGGAGACACGGTTCAAGATGGCTCATCAATGACAAAGATTTTTCCGGCGTGATGGACATCCTCAAAAAAGCTAATGAGAATAATACCTTAACAGAAACCGGAAAATTAGCATTACAACGATTGGAAAAAATCTGGAAAATTGCTGAAGGACACAATGGAGATTTGACGGAACTAGGAGCAATACAACATAAGCAGATTTCGCAAAGAATGTTCAAAAATAATCTGCAGGCTTTTGGTAATAATGCGATTGTTACTGCAAAATCAACTGTTGTTCCGAGATGCATAATCAGTATGGCTTATTTTACCAATGAATTGACAGCGAATAATCCGAAGCTGAACATCAGCATAGAATCTTCAGATAAGTATATGAAATATCTGAATCATCATACCAAAGAATCTATCGATTTCAAAAGTCAGGATAACTTCTGGCAGGAAGAAAAGCGGAAAATGAAACAAGATGCATTGCGCTCAGACCGATTTATCAAAAATCTATTCAATAATGAAGACTATGTTTACAAAAATGTGAACCCTGAAAAAGTAGTGGAATCTTTCTATTGGATTGCCAGCGATATGCAGAATCTGGAAACGGATATTTCTTTCTATGATTTGTTCACGAAAGATGAATTGTTCAATATTTATCAGGCAATCAATTATCAATTCTATGTGAACGACGCTGCATCGCCTTTGAGTAAAGGATTGGTGAAAGATAATGCAATTCCGTTAGTCAAAAATATTCTTGAAGAAGCCGAAGATTATATTAAAAATAATAAAAGTGGAGCATCGCTAAGGTTTGGTCACGATGGAAATATTGCACCATTACTCGCCTTTATGAGAGTTGAAGGAATGGACAAAGAAGAAATCAATCCTAGAAAAGTCTATAAAGTTTGGAATACTTTTCAAGCTGCACCAATGGCTGCCAATCTCCAGATGATTTTTTATAAGAATAAAAAAAGTGATGTTTTGGTGAAATTTCTTTTGAATGAAAATGAAGTCAGCATTCCTGTTGAAACCAAAAGTTTTCCTTACTACCAATGGAATGATGTCAAAACTTATTTGGAAAAAATAACCAAATCAAATTAATATCAATTTTTTTGAATTAAAATTAATTTTAAAAAACTTTAGAAAAAAAGGTTGACGATTTAGAAATCCTGCGTAATACTGAATATGAATAACATAGACGACGAAAATTTTAAAAAGAATTGGGAAAAAACCTACGAAGAAAACCAGCGAATGGATTCGGAAACCGATGCACGAATCCAAGCGGGAATTCAGAGTAAGATAAAATCAAGTAACAAGTTCAAAAAATTATATTGGGTTGCTGCAGCTGCGGTAATCACAGGATTTGGTCTTCTTTTTTATACATCTCCTTCGTCGGCTTCTACTGAGGCTGTTCAGTCTCAATTTTACTCCAGTGTGGATTTTACAAAAAAGATTAATCTTCCCGATGGAAGTGAAATTATCTTAGAACCTCATAGTACAATTGAATTAGCAAAGGATTTCGGAAAATCTGACCGTAAAATCATATTCACAGGAAAAGCAACTTTCGATATTGCAAAAGATAAGACAAGACCTTTTAGAATCAATGCAAAAGATTTCACTGTACAGGTTTTAGGAACTAAATTTTTCCTTGACCAAACAATCGGAAAAGAAAAAGTAGAACTTTTTGAAGGGAAAGTAAAAGTCAATCATCAGGGAAAAATCACTTATTTGCTTCCAAACGAATCTTGGAACAAAAATGTGGAAGAGAAGCCTCAAACTTATATTGTTGCAAATGTGAAAAGGAATTTCTCCTTCGATGATGAAAATTTTGAAAATATCATCAATGAACTGGAAGTAGTTTATAATGTTAAAATCGATTATCCTCAAGAATATTCCAAAAAGAAAATCAAAGGTTCGTTCTCTGGCGATATGAACGAGGTTTTGTTCGCAATCTGTTATCCATTCAATCTTAAAGCTGAAAAAAAATCTGAAAATCAAATACAATTAAAATAAAAAAGCACCGATAATGACGGTTATCGATGCTATAAATGATTCGACTCGCTAAAGTATAATCAAATTAATCCTCAAATTTATGAAAAAAACAGTAATGTCCGTAATCTTATTGGTTGCCACAGGTCTTCCAATCGCTTACGGGCAGTCCGGACAAACACCACCGGTCGCTATGAAAAAAGAGAATCGGGTGTCTATTATCAAAGTTTTTGATAAGCTCAGCAAATCTTCCAAGATTCCGTTTCTCTATTCCAGCACAGATTTCAAAGATGTTTTTGTGAATGATAATGCTATCAATTATTCATCTTTGGAATCATCATTAAAATATCTCAAAAAATTCTATCCGATAGAATATGACATAAAAAATAATACGGTTGTTCTTAGAAAAACCAGTGTCAAATTGATTTCCCAATCAGAAAATTTTCCCATTCCCAAAGACACTATTGCGGTTCAGGAGAAAAAGATTGATGAGGTTGTCATTATAGGTTATGGTAAAATTAAAAAATCTGATGCAACAGGTTCTCTCACAACCGTTAAAATCGATAGTGAGAATGACGGAAGCCCAGTTTCTGCACAAGATGCTTTGACGGGAAAAGCGGCCGGAGTTAACATCATTTCTCCCGGCGGAGCGCCAGGTGCGGGTTCAACTATCAGAATCAGAGGTGGTTCTTCTTTGTCCGCCAGTAATGACCCACTTATCGTGATTGACGGAATTGCGATTGACAACTCTTCAACCTCAGGTTCCAGTAATATTCTTGGGATGATAAACCCGAATGATATCGAAACTTATACGGTTCTGAAAGATGCCTCTTCAACAGCAATCTACGGTTCCAGAGCTTCAAATGGTGTCATTATCATTACAACTAAAAAAGGAAGTAAAAAGACAAGATTCCAATATTCTTCCAATACAAAAGTGAGCTACAATCCCAAGATGCTGGACGTTTTGAGTGGCGATGAATACAGAAGTTTTATCAAGGATTATTACGCAGGAAATAATACAATTATCAACGGTCTTGGAACGGAAAACACCGATTGGCAAAAGGAAATCTACAGAACGTCTGTCAGTAATGACCAAAACTTCAGTATGACTGGAGCAATTAAAGATATTCCTTATCGATTATCTTTAGGATATACGGACCAGCAAGGGATTATCAGGAAAAATTCTTACGAAAGAATGAATGCGAGTTTGGCAATCAATCCTTCATTTTTTGACAAGCATTTGAACATTAATCTTAATTATAAACCAAGTATAGAGAATAATGATTTTATTTCCAATCCGGCAAGTTCGGCTGTGGGATTTGACCCGACTCGTCCTGTTTATGACAATTCTTCTCAGTATGGTTTAGGTTATTTTATATGGAAAGATGCGTCTGGAAAACCGATTACGATTGCAAGTGCCAATCCTGTTTCTGTCCTTAATCTAAGAAAAGATGAGTCAAAAGTCGTTCGTCATATTGGGAACATTCAGTTGGATTATAAAATTCACGGTTTCGAAGATTTGAAATTAAATGCCAATGCTGGTTTTGATATTTTGAAAAGTAATGGAGATATTTTTGTTCCGGATAATGCACCTTTGGCTTGGACTTCCATTGGAAATGACGGGCAAGGTCTGATTGAAAATTATACTCAGAAGAAAAATAATACGCAGTTAGACTTATATGCGAATTATACAAAGACGCTTTCCAATCATAAAATTGATGTAATGGGAGGTTATTCTTGGCAGAAGTTCTGGCAAAGTTATGATGATAATCAAACCAATATTTCTGGAAATAAAGTCTATCAGAATATCATTTCGAAGTCAGAATATTATCTGGTTTCATTTTATGGACGTTTGAATTATACTTTCAAAGACCGTTACCTTTTCACAGCTACAATTAGAAATGACGGTTCTTCGCGTTTTTCCAAAGACAACCATTGGGGACTTTTCCCATCGGCAGCGTTTGCTTGGAAAATCAATGAAGAAAGTTTTCTGAAAGATGGTGGTTTTTTCTCTGATTTGAAATTAAGATTAAGTTATGGAAAAACTGGTCAGCAAGATATTGGTGGAGATTACGAATGGATGCAAACCTATACCTACAGCCAATCCAATGCTTTGTATCAATTGGGGAACCAGTATTACCAGACCATTCGTCCCAACGGTTACGACCCGAACCTGAAATGGGAAACAACTTCTACTTATAACGTGGGTTTAGATTTTGGAATTCTTAAAAATATAATTTCTGGTTCTGTCGAAGTTTATAAAAGAACAACAGATGATTTGTTGAATAAAATTTCAGTAGCGGCAGGTTCCAACCTTACCAATATGATTTTTACGAATATTGGTTCTATGGAAAATAAAGGTGTCGAAGTTTCATTAAATACTATTCCAATCAAAACAACTGACTGGCAATGGACTTTGGATGCAAATATTACATTCAATGAATCAAAAATTACCAAACTTACGCTTGTTGATAGTCCAAATTATGGTGTGAATATCGGGAATGTTTCTGGTTCAACAGCAGGAACAATTCAGACACATTCTGTTGGATATTCTCCTTACACTTTTTATTTGTATCAGCAGGAATATGATGAAGCCGGAAAACCGATTGAAGGAAAATATAAAGGTGGTCTCGTAAAAGATAAAAACCCGATGCCAAAATCTTTCCTCGGAATCTCTTCTAAATTGAGTTATAAAAATTGGTATTTAGGATTCAATGGTCACGCTAATTTTGGGAACTATGTTTATAACAATGTGAAATCCAAAGATTATAAGACCAAAGCGACTTTAGGAAACGGAACTTATTCCAATCTTTTGAGTTATACAGCTGAACAAGGTTTTGATAATCTGCAGCTTTACTCTGATTTTTTCCTTGAAAAAGCTTCTTTTTTCAGAATGGACAATATCACGCTGGGACATAATTTCAAGAATATCAGCGACAAGTTCGATCTGGGTGTTAATCTATCTGTACAGAATGCTTTTGTGATCACAGGATATAGCGGACTTGACCCGGAGGTTTATCTTGGAATCGATAATAATATGTATTCCAGACCTCGTTCATTCCTTTTCGGACTTAATGTTAACTTCAAATAATCCAATTATGAAACGTATATATATAACCCTTATATTTTCTATTTTCACATTAAGCTCTTGTGTCAACGACCTTGATACATCTCCAATAGACCCCAATATCGTAACGACAGATCAGGTCTATTCCAATCTCGATAATTACAAAGGTGTGCTTGCAAAATGTTACGCAGCATTATGTCTCAGCGGACAACAGGGACCGACCGGAGACCCAGACATCAGTAATTTTGATGAAGGTTACAGTTCATTTATTCGTTTGGCTTTTTATGTTCAGATTTTATCAACGGATGAGGCAATAATGGGCTCGCAAACGAACGGATTGAGACAAATGGCGACAAATACTTGGGATTCCAACACGGCTATCCTGAATGGCTATTACGCAAGATTATATCAAATTATCGGATATACTAATGAGTTTCTAAGACAAACAACCGATGCCAAACTACAGGAGAGAGGACATACAGATGCCAGCTTCAAACAACAGGTTGCTTATTTCCGTGCCGAAGCTAGATTTCTAAGAGCTTATTCTTATTGGGTTTTGTTGGATACTTTTGGTAAAGTTCCATTCGTAACAGATTCTGATAAATTAGATCCACAGTTTTTACCAAAACAGATATCAAGAACCGATCTCTATTCTTATGTAGAAAATGAACTTAAAGAAATTGAAGCTGCACTTCCTGATACTAATGAATATGGAAGAGTTGATAAAACGGCAGCTGACTTTTTATTATCAAGGCTTTATCTGAATGCGCAAGTTTATACCAATTCGCCACAATGGGATAAAGCGGCCGAATATGCTGAAAAGGTAATCCAAAGCCATTACAGCCTTGCTCCAAAATACCTTTACAATTTCCTGGCTGACAATAATACTTCTCCGGAGATCATCTGGTCTCTGAATTTGGATGGCGTACAGTCCAAAACCTACGGAGGGACTACATTCTTTATTTTAGCGCAGACAGGAGGAACAATGCTCAATTATTTGAATCTGGGTATAGCCGGAGGTTGGGGCAATATCCGTCTTCGTCCGGAATTTGTCAATAAGTTTCAAACGTCAGATCAGAATTTTGTGACCACAGATCCAAATGCATTTTCAAAAAATGACAGTAGAGCTTTATTCTTCAACATCGGGCATAAGAAAGAAATTGCCACGCTTCCGGGAACCTTTCAGGATGGTTATGCTTTCACGAAATGGAGAAATGTAACCAAGAATGGAGTAGCAGGTTCTGATGCAGCTTATGTAGATACTGATTTTCCAATGTTCCGTCTTTCAGAAGCTTATTTGACCGCTGCCGAAGCAAACTTTAGATCGGGGAAATCCTCAGAAGCACTTAATTATATTAATGTCGTTAGAAACAGAGCTTATAATAATGGAAACGGAGCAATTGCCCTTTCTGATTTGAATTTGAATTTTATTCTTGATGAAAGGTCTAGAGAATTATCTTGGGAGCTTGTCAGAAGGACAGATCTTATAAGGTTTAATAGATTCACAACTGCTGATTACGTCTGGAGCTGGAAAGGTAATGCTCAAGCAGGCAAAGCTGTTGATTCCAAATTCAATATTTATCCGCTTCCATCAGCAGATATCACCGCCAATCCGAATTTGACACAGAATGACGGATTTTAACAAGAATTGATCTCACAATCAAGTTTTATATTATTTTCTATTAAACTTCCCATCAGTTTTGGTGGGAAGTTTTTTATATGATTCTTTAAGATTAAACTATTGTATTTCTTGATTGTAAGTATTTTTTAGATAAAATAGAGCGATTAAGATGGTTATAAACTTAAAAGTAGCTACTTTAACCGTTTATCAGTAGATATAGATGATGTTTTGAAAGTATTAAATATTTTATTTTCAATTTACATTGATGTCATCATATAACTTATCAACTACTTTTTCTAAAATTTCTCCTGTTTCATCAAAACTGGTGTTTGTCAATATAGATATTCCTATATTTTCTTTAGGATAAATCACAAACCAATTCTGCATTCCGTAAATACCTCCGTGATGTCTGTAAATTAATTGGTTATCATTTTCTATAATGTACCAATGATAGCCTTCCCAAAAATCAGAACCTTCTTTATGTAATTTTTTATGAGATTGGTTTACAATAGGATTTGACTGGTCAAGCTGTAATTTCATATATTTCACTAAATCCGGAGCTGTAGAATGCAATCCCGAAATTCCACCCCATAGAGTTCTATTGAAATTAGGCATTAATTCATTTTTATCATTGTAGCCTTTTACCAATCTTGTTCTGTCATTTTCGTTTAGTGTAAATTTGGTTTGGTTCATTTTATTGGGTTTCAAAACAAATTCAATGACCAATTCTTCAAAAGGTTTTTGATACACTTTTTCAAGGATATAGGCTGTCAACTCCGGAGCTGTATTTGAATAGGAGTATATTTCTCCGGGTTTTGTTTCAATTTTGATGAGTTTCAATCCTTCAAAAAAGGCCTTTTTATTTTCACTTTTTGGAGGCATATTAGGAAATCCACTTGTATGTGTGATGAGATGTTTGATTGTTATAGGTTCACCTTTAAATTCTAAATTTGGATAAGCTTCATCAAGATAGATTCTAATATCATCTAAATTTAGTTTTTTATCAAGGACAGCTTTAGCAGCTATATAGCCTGTAAACGTTTTAGTTACAGAAGCCAATTCATAGAGTGTAGAATTGTTGGGTTTGTTTCCTTTTCCAATCGTTAATTCTCCAAAATGTTTTATAGTGGATTTTCCATCTTTAAGAACAGCAATTGAAACAGAATGAAATCTTTTGTCCTCCAATAACTGAAGAGCATTTTTTGTAATCGCATTTTCAACCGTTTGTTTATTGATTTTCTGCACACTTTTACATCCAACTAAGACAAAAAGTAAAATAATGGCTAAGTATTTCATTGTAATGATTTTATAGTTTGATGGAATATATTAATCTAATGTTTTAATGATTGTATTTTGAAATTTTTCAGATTCATCTTTATGAATTTGATGTCCAGAGTTTTCAAATAAAAACAAATCTTTCTTGGGAGCTTTCACTTGCTTGTAATATTCTTCTGTAATGGAAGTTAAAGTTTGTATATCATTTTTGCCAACCAAGAAATAAACCGGACAGTTGACTTTCTTTAAAGTTTTTGGTAAATCAATTTTCATAACTTCATTCCACGCAGGAGACCAGGTTTTTGACCATTGAAGAAAACCTTTTTTGAAATCGTCACTTGTTACATATTGCTTTCCATCTTTGTAAAAAAGCCACTTTCTTAAGTAAAACATAGACTCGTCATTAGAAAAAGGAAAATGTACTTTTGACAATTCTTCCATCGCAACAGAGTTGTCTTTAAAATGAATTTTTAATGTTTTAAGCAATTCTTTCTCGCTTGCAAGTTGTCTGATTACCGGATTGACAGCATAATAAGCGTGCAATAATTCGGGATGATTTCTAACAATATAAAACCCTAAAGCATTTCCCCAGGAACTGCCTAACAAATAAAGCTTTTTGTGATTCAGTTTCTTGAGCAGGAAATTAATAACTTCATACGTATCTTTTTCCATCATTTCTAAAGACGGTTGAATGGGTGAAGGGTTTAATTCTAATGTTTTTCCAGCGTCTCTTTGGTCCCATTGAACAATCGTAAATTTATTCTTTAAAATATTGGTAAAAGAATCCGCATTTTTCATCATTGAACTTCCGGGACCGCCTGATAAAAATAGCAGAATTGGTTTATTAACATCATCAGTTTTGATTTCTATGGCTTGTTTTATTCCACCAATTTCTACAGTTAGGAGAGTGTCCATTTTTACGGTTTGTAATTGTGATAAACAAAATACAGACATCAGTAAAAAAACAAAAAGACTTATTTTTTCATTATTTCTAAGTTTTAATTTGCTTTAAATATGTTGGTACAAATATGATATAGAAAGTTTTGAAAAAAGTCCGTGTAAAAAAAGTCGGACTCATTTTATTGATTAAAATGAGTCCGATTATCTACAACTTGGAGTTCGAGTATTTACAATTATTTAATGATCAGTTGTTTCTGAATTCTATTGGTGTTTGATTCGTGTATTTTTTGAAAGAGGTATGAAAAGAAGATTTTGAATTGAAACCTACTTCATATAAGATTTCTAAAACGGTTAATTCTTTTTTTGTGGGGTCTTTTAGAATGGTCATTGCTTTTTTAATGCGGTATTCATTCACAAAATCAAAAAAATGCTGATTGATATGATGGTTAATTAAAACAGACAAATCACGAACAGGAATTTTTACCTGATTTGCCAATTCCTGAATGGTTAATGACGGTTCTAAGAAGGGCTCTTTTTCAACCATAAAATTTCTTAGCTGTTCAATTTGAAAACTTTTTGTTTCGTCGGTTTTATTTTCAGTTTCCAGAGTTTCAACAAAATTTTCTGTTGGTTGTAAGGTAGAATCGATTCTGCGAAAAAGCTCAGGATGATTTAATGCCTTTAAAATAAACCAACAAGCAGTCAATAAAAATACTGTTCCCGCAACAATATTCAACCAGATAAATAAATCTCTATCCTGCGAGTATCTTACGATGTTTTTTATAATAATACATAAGTGGATGAATAGAAAGATTATTGTAAGTTGAGACAGCCATTTGTACAATAAAGTATTTGGATTGGTATAATTTTCAAGGTAAATCTTCTTGTATTTTTTTAGGATAAGAAATACACCAATGATATAAAAGAAATATTGCAGTTCTGCGATTGCCTGATATAAAAAGATTTCTGGGGAATTCCACATATCTTTAAAGAACGACTCTTTAGCAGCACCTTCTGCCAGAAAAAGTCGTGGAACTAAAATTAAATTGACAACAATAAAAGGAATAAGATGTAGTAAATGCTTTCTTTTTAAAGCAAAATCTGAATAACAAACGGCATTAACGTACAAATAAAAAAGAGGCATTACCAATAAGTAAGCAGATATTTTAAAAGCTTTAAGATTATAACTATCTGTAAAAAGATGCATAAAAAGTCCGCTGATATCAATGGCATTAATGATAAGAAACGCTGCGAATAATCTGTTTTCCAGTTTTCTTTCCGTTTTTACCGTTAATAAAAATACGGCAAGCAGCAGCGATACAAAAACAGCAATCGCAGCAATAACTTCCAGAAAATTGAGTTTGTCCATTTAATCTTTTTTACAAAAATAGGGTATAAGTGATGAAGAAAAATGGTTCTTAATAATGAATTTCATTGATGGACTGGAATTGCTATATTTAGTATCAAAAAGTTATAATAAACCGAAGGAGAAAAAATAGCAGAACCTTAATGAGATTTCAAACCATACTTAAATACCGATGAAATCTCTGATGTAGCACTTTTAGGCTGTTTATTTTAGATATTCTGAGATTTCAACTGAAAAAATTCAAACCATAAAACATCAAGTTGTAACAGTTTGATAAATAATTTGTTATGTCTAGAAAAAAAAAGAAGAAAAAAAAAAAAAAATGAGACAACTAATAAATAGTTGTCTCATTAAGTGAATTTGGCAGGACTCTATCCAAACCATTTATTAGAAGATATTGACAATATTTTGAAGTTGTTAACTGGTATTTAAGTTATAAAAATGAAATCAGAAAATTGTTTAGCTATATCTGATAATTTTCTGATAAATAAAAACTTATCATAATATTTTCTTCTCATCAAAAGCCTATAGAAATTAAATTGGTACATTCAAATACATAATTGCCATAAATTTACTTAATATTTTATAATATAGTTTTATTGATTAGCCATTAAGATTAACAGAAATTGATTTTCAACGTTGGGAATAAATAGAGTTGCTTTGTTTGTCTTTAGAGAATTTCGAAAAACTATGCTGTTAACTAAATAATTTTTTCCATTTCGCTACTGAATTCCTGCTCAATTTAAAGTGAAATGCAAGTTGCGAGTTATTTAATTGATGTTTTCTCTGGTAGTTTAATATATGTTTTATTGTGGCTTTGTCATAAGATCGATGTTTTTGATTAAAAGTCTCAGTCTCTTTATCCGATGTCCCGAAAATCTTCCAGTTTAATTCTAAAATATCCAATGATGATAATTTTTTCTTCTGAAGTAGTGTCTTACATTTTTCAATTTTATGAGGAAAATCCCTGTTTAGAATGTCAGAATATATTTTTTTATAATTCGGTTCTATATTTTGTATTTTCTGATCCATTTGTATAGCGTTGTTTTTGGGATATTATAATCATTTATGACTTGTAAAACGGTTTTCTCTTTAGTTTCAATTAATTCTAATATAAAGTAGATTACTTCTCTTGTATAGATATTCTTGCGGAATTGAGGCATATTTGATTTCACTTTCTCGTTACTTTTTTCCGTGCTTAATTTTGCAATAGGGGCATGGAGAATCAAATGCTGAGAATATATTCTGAAGAAGTCATATTCCAGAAGTTTGCTCCATCGTAGCAAGATGCTAGTGTTAAGATTTTTGCATTTGAACATCTCATATATTTCTTTCTCAGAGGAATGTAGAAAAGAACAAACTCTGGAAATTTCTATCTTAGTTTCAGCAAGTCTTTTTTCTATTAACTCTCCAATATGTATATCTTTATAATTCATAGAGTTAAGGGATTAATAATGAATGAAGTTATTAACATTGATTTTCTTTTTATGCTCAAGAGATGAGATGAGCTTGTTTAATTGATTACGCCCAAATCCTGTAAGATAGAATTCTCTTTTTATTTCTTTCTTCTTAAAAGATTCAACAATCAATGCCACATTGTAACCCTGCAAAGTTTTTTTAATACCATAATCTTTAAGCTGTTTGGCAGGAAACTCTATTGTTTTACAATGATGTTTGTTTTCTAAGGGATGATAGAGTTTAATGGATATTACCTCCCCTGAATCTTCGTAAATAAACGTTTTCAATTTCATAAAAACTATCGCCAACGTGATCATTATTAAGACCAAAACAATATAAATGATCTCTTGTGAAGGAATCTGAAGGAGAAATGTAATAATTGCTGCAGTTACGCATGCAATCATCAATGCGCCAATGATGTACATAAATAATCTAATTTTCTTGTCATTTGAAACTTTCATTTGTAGAGAATTAAGTGTTGGATTTGATTTTAATTAGGACAGGTCTGCTTGGTAAAACACTTCCAGCTAAATGTTCCACCGTTATCATTTGTAGTATAGATTTTAAGACAATCAGCTTCTTCATCATAAACAAGCATACCATCGATGGGATTTGGAATTGCGTTTACGTTTGAAGTAGTTAAAATTCTGTTGACAACAAACCCTTTTGTCTTTGATTCCAAGGCAGTCCATGCTCCTTTCCTCACCATTGGCCAGCTATCGGCATTGTCACTGCCAGCTCTTCCCAATGAAGATATACCATGATTTGTATTTAATCTGATACCGATTGTAGCGCTAGGCTTATAGCAAAAATCTTCCACTCGGATAGAGATATTTGCAAGATTACTTGTTAGTCCGGCTACATCTTTTATAGTGTATTTTACAGTAGTAGCAATGCCGGAAAATCCTGTCGCAGGAGTGAATGTAAAAGTACCGCTATTATCTACGAACCAAGTTCCTTCCCCTACAACAGTAAATCCTTTGATATTCCCATTATCATAAATTACATTGCCAGCGTTCGAAGGGGCAACCAAATTAATGGTACGAGGTACCACCGAGCCACTATTAGGGTCAATATCATTCGTAGAAATGTTAACCGAAACCGAAGTATTAAAAGTTGTGACTACATTATCATTGGTAGCGATCGGTGGCTGATTAATACCGAAGTTCTTGTTAATGACAGGCGTACCCGCAACACTCACAGATAATGTGTTGGCTGTATTCCCGTCCGAATTACCTACCACTACAAAACCTGTGGGAATTGATAACTGAACAGTATAAATACCCGCCGAGACATTAGGAAAAACATAGATCCCATTGCTGTCTGTTGATGTAGAAGCAACAGTGGTTCCAGAAGAATCTTTCAGAACAACACTTGCTCCTGAATAGCCAATCCCATTGGGAACGCCTGCATTGTTGTCATTGTATACCGTTCCACTGACAGACATTTTAAGTATGATAGAACTTTTATTGTAAGCTGTAAAAGCCATATCACTTTGTCCGGAGAATACCTGAACCAGTCTTTTGACCTGTGAAATATTGGAAATGTTAAGTCCCAATTCGGACCAGTCAAAAGCTAATAATCTCAATTTTCTAGTAGGGCTACTGGATACACTCGCATTATAAGTAGGAGATGAAACATTGGCATTGTAGAATTTCCAGTCAGCATTCCCCAGATCTGGCACGCTTCCAAAATCCACAGCATACTGGCTACCGACAATATTATTTGTAGCATCTACAAAATAGTAATTATCCAGAACATTGCTAATATCGCCAATTTGTGTAATAATCAAATCCGGAATTCCATCACCAATGGAGGTCGGGTTGATACTTGTAATATCGTATGAAATCTTGCTGGACTGTGGAAAGTTGAAGATTCCTGTTCCTAAATCAAGGCCACTCGTTCCGTCCGTAAGGTATTTTAGTAAGTTATTTTCTACTGGAATAGGCATTACATTACCTGCACCGCCATAATTACTTCCTACACCGATAAATGTGTTTGATCCTGCATTTCCCACAGATGAAGCTACAGGAAATGAAGTATATTCCTGAGTCTGAAAACTGATTCCCTGAGAAACTAAAGATGCATCATTTACACCAGTAGAGTAGGTGTTGCCCTTCCAAGTAAAACCTAATAATAGATGACTGTTATTAGGTTTTACAGGATTTGGAGATGCTGCAGTTCCGCTTATCCAGTAACCGTTAAAATCAGTGTAAATCTTAGAAATGGGAAATTGTGAAAATCCCAAAATCCCAATGATCAAAAACCATAAGGTTAATAATTTTTTCATCGTATTAATTTGTATTTTAAATAAATTCTAAACTGTTATTCAAAATTATTTTAAGTGAAGTAATGTCTTGGTTTATAGGGTATTGATTGGTATTTATTTTTAGAAAATAGCCCCCTTTTATTATTCTCATCATTTGTGTTGTTGAAAAATAATCTAACAAGTAGGGGGCTAAAAAATTAATGGATATTGAATTTGTGTTTACTAATTAAGAAGACAAAAAGATTTTTGATAATAAAATCAATATCCTTTTTTCCCTTCTCTCTCTTTGAATTGATCAGAGAGAAAATTGTGAACATGTATTTTTAAAAAGCTTATTCATAGCTATTGAAATGATCACAGAATCGGAAACGGATTCCACTTTCTGTGATCTATATAAAAACATAACTTTAAGGCTTCCAAAAGGACCAGACTTTTCCGTTGTACACTGCCAGCATCTTATTGAAGGTATCATAGACCATCATTCCAGCAGAAGGATTTATAATATTGAGATGAGGACTTGCTACTTTAGGAAGAATCATTGCCTTATCGGTATCAGTCAGCACAAGTATACCGGGAGTAGTATCGGTTGCACCGTCTTTTCCGATTGCCACTTTGGCTGTTGGGTTTTCTGTCAACGAATCCTGAAGAGACGTATCTACAATGCCTGTTGTATCTACGCTGAGGTCGAACCATGCATTATTCTTTCTATATTTTACCTTTTTATCGGCAGTGTCATAGATGATGGTTCCATCAACAGCTCCCGAGACGGAAGCAGAAGAAGTTACCCACGGTAGCAAAAGGCCTCTATTTGCATTTCCAAATTCCAGGGAAACAGATGCATTCGTAACGGATGCCTTTCCAATGGCCACTTGTGAGTGGGCATTGGCAGCGATAGTAGTCAGTATTAATGTAATTATTATTTTTTTCATTTTAAGATGTGTTTTAAAATTAATTTGTAGGACATGCTTGAGTTGTTAAACAAGACCAGCCTGTAGCTGTACCTGTTGTATTAATCTGCAAACAGTTGAGCGTAACGTTATAAATCATCATACCTTCTACAAGATTACCTGCAGGAATAGCGGATATCTGTGATGAGGTAAGTCTGTTAACTACAAAACCTTTGGTTTTTGACTCGAGGGCCGTCCATGCACTTTGTCTTACCATCGGCCAATTACCATTTTCAACACCAGCTCTTCCCAATGAAGAGATACCATGATTCACAGGTAAACCTGTACCGGCAATTCCTGGCTTGTAGCAAGCTCCTGCTCCTGTGTCTGTATCTGTTGCAGTATTATTGGCAGCATTAGTATCCGTAATGTTTATTGGTGGAGTAACGGTGACCGTATTGACCAAATCTCCGGTAAAGCTACTTGGAATAGCTAGGGTGATAGTATATGTCACAGTACCACCAACCGGAAGACCAACAAGGTCATTGATAGCACCTGTTTGTGTACCCGAAACGCCTGTTGTAGAACCACTGGATGCAACTGCTGTATAACTTACGTTTGCTGCAGGAATTCCTGCTGGAACGGCATCCTTAACTTCTGCATTCACTACACCAAATGGTCCATTGTTTCTAACGATGACCGTATAAGTTGTGGTTGACCCTGGAATGTATGTCGTCCTGTTGTCGGTTTTCGTTACCGCTAGATCGGCACTGAAAGTAATAGGCTTTGTGATACAATGTGCTCCGTCATTATTGGAACTCGCAGGGGCAGGTGAGATCAAAACTCTCTGGCCTGTCGTAAGATTGAATTGATAGAAGCCTCCATCATTTCTAACTCCGAAAACTTCTCCTGTACTTGAGGTGTAAATAGCTCCATAATGGGCTTCTGTGTAGAGTCCACCTGTAGGACTAACTATCCCAGTAGCTGGATTGATAGCAATAAGTTGCCGACTGGTAGATGTGCTGGTAGAACTACTTACTCCATAAAGAAGTCCTGTAGTGATGCTATAGCCCAAGTCCGGAAGATAAACTACAGCAGCAGTGTTATTTTGATATTTCAATGCGATCGTTGTTGCTGTTTTAGTGGCAACGTTGATTTTGTACATCGTACTGGTTCCATTTGTTACATTAGCCATCACATAAAAGTTTCCAGCAGGATCAAATTCCCCTGAGAAATAGGTTGCCAACGGCAATCCAGAAATACTTCCCAGACTTGTAACGCTGCCGTTTGTATTGATGACCAACAATGTGTTGGATCCTCCTGCAGCCTGCTGTATCGCATACATCTTGCCGTCCTGAGGGTTGATTCCGATTGAGTTGTAGTTAACAGGTGCAGCAGTACCTATTGCAGTATAGGTAAATGGACTTGTGGAAGTATCTATCATATACAGTGTGTTGAGCTGAGACAAATACATTCTGTCATCACAACCGAAGGCTGTCGTATTTGTAACATAGAAATCTTCAACTTCCCCACCGCCTGCTGATGCAAAAGGTCTTTTGATAGCATCACTATCCAGAGATGTCCTTAATCTAACATAACTGTTGGGTGCCATTGTTAAATTGGTAGGTACAGTAAAATTGATATTGTAGGTATTTGTTCCTGAATTTGCAGGAACATTAACTACAATTCCTGTTTCATTGTCATCCAAAAAGTCACCGTCAGCATTCCAGTCGATGAAAGCGTTGGCATAGGCTGCTCGTGCTGAAGTATTGGTTACGATCACAGGCAAGCTGTAAGTTGAGCCCGCAGATGGAATTGTTAAAACTAAAGATGATAAACCATCTTCTTCTGCACCGTCCAAATCAGCTGCTGCAGAAGGTTGGTTTTGTATTTCTGCATCTGGTGCTGATGCTCCTAAATATAAGCCTGCAAACAAAGAGTGCGCTGCCGCAACAGGTATCGATCTTTCATTAAGATCATAGGTAACCGGTGCATCTCCATAATCTCTCTGTACCCCTGAAATATTGACACGGCAAGGGATAACGGTTTCACAACCTATTGATGAGTAAGCGGTAAGTACAAAGTCAATATAACCATTCGCATAATCCTGTGGATTTATAGTATACGTCGTTATTGGATTGGTACTATTTGCAAAAATACCATTGGTTCCGGAAGACCATTTGTAGCTGGCTGCTCCCGTGAAAGTATAGCTAAGATTAATTGTAGTTGCTGCGGAAGTTACAGATGAAGGACAAGTTCCTGCTGTACGTACCGGTGCTGCAACTCCTGTTACATTAGAACTAACAATTGGCGTTGTTGCCGAATTGTTATTGTAAGCAGGATCTATATTGGTCAATTGTGCCGTAAACGCTGTCGTTCCTGTTGCTGCACTCACGTCAACAGTGAAGGAATTAACGCCCGGAGCCAGTGAATAAACTGTAAAAGTTTTTGCGCCTGTGGTATTAGTAAAACCTAAATTACTTGGTAAAACAATATTGCTCACATTATAAGGCTCAGAAACATACAGAGAAGCATTGTTCAGATTAAGATTGAGCTCTGTATTATAAATAGCTACAGGATAAGGGTTTGTAATGGTAATTGTAGCAGCGGTAAAGTCTCCTGCACACACCGATGTCGGATTTAGTTTTACAGCAACATCTATCGTATGTGTTGTAGCACAGAATGTATTATCGAATAAGGTTATATTATCCTCCAGATGGTTGGAACCATCATAGCCATCCCCCGTGGTAGCAGTGTTTTGTGCTGTGAAGTTTTTATCAGGGTTGATGATGGGATTGGAATGTGCGGCATTTGTTTTTGTAGCCTGTACGATGGCATCAAAATCATAGGTCCCTGCTGCTGCATTGGTTACATCGTAGGTGTAAGTATAGGTAGCACAAGCGCCTGGTGCCAAAGGTGGACAAGATAAATCAAATTTAAATACTCTAACATGTCCTGCATATGCACCACCAGCGTTATTGTCCTTTGCACTACCAGCAACAACTTGTCCATTCGCGGATATTGCCAAATAAGTTCCCCAACCATCTGACGGTTGCTCCTGCGGTATAGAGTTTCTTAACACCCATGCACTTCCAGAATAATCATATACACGTAAAGATCCACTAGCAACAGCTGCACAAAGCACTGTATTGCCGGAAGATGACAATGCGACATCATAACCAAAGCCATCATAACCTCCTCCGGTTGTAAGGGTAGAACCCTTTTGTATCCATTGGCTGGTTGCAGAGTCCCATGTATATAATTTCACAGCACCCCCCACTGAAGTATAAGCATTTGCGCCTGCCGCAAAAGTATTGCCATCATCTGATATATCAACACTATGACCTAAATATTGATCAGCTGTAGTTCCAACGATTGTCTGACCGCGCTGTACCCATTGTGATGTTGCAGCGTTCCAAGCATAAGATTTAAGCAGACCTGCTTGTCCTGTTCTTATATTACCTCCTACCAATAAAAAATTTCCATCAGCTGACATAGCAACACGCGAAAGATAGTTGTTTGCCGCACCAGTAATAGTGGCTCCTTTCAATACCCATGCTGTTCCGTTCCATTGGTAAACTGATATGCTACCAGTGGTGGTACTAACTCCTCCTATAAGAGCCACTGTGTTTCCATCGTCAGAAAGACTTACTTGATCTGAATAAGATGAGGATGTATTTGAAATATTCAACCCACGTTGCTGCCATGTTGTTCCATTCCAGTCAAATATTTGTAAGACGTTAGTACCAATATCAACCAAGGCTATAGTATTGCCATTTCCAGATAAACTTACACTACGTACATCATCATCAATAAAATCTGAACCTTTCTGTACCCAGTTGGTTCCATTATAACTATAAACTCTGGATTTTTTATAAGCACCAGCTAGCATGGTTAAACCATCATTAGACAGGCAAATATTATCAGAACCAAAAGAATCTGCAGGGAATCCGTCAATATCAGTCCCTATCTGTGTAAAAGTACTTCCAATTACATCACAAGCGGGCGATGTGCTCCCCGTCAATACAAAGTTAGGAGCAGCAAATGGTAAAACACCCGTAACATTTGCAGGTTGTGGACCGCTATTACATACTTGTACGGTGTAAGTGATTTCATCATCACACGCACCTCCTTTAGAAGTTACAGATGTGTTCAATATCGCCATATTACATCCAGTGCCACTTATTAAATTGGTTCCGGAAGAGAAATTGTTTTGAGCATTTAACTCCGGCGATACAGAAAGTTGTGTTTGGCTTATAGAAGATGATACAGGAACCTGGTTACCCGCTGTAGTACCATTAAAATTAACCAAAGCAAATAAAGTCTTTGCCGTTTTCAGGTTCGGTATATTAACGCCGGTAATAGTTCCCGAAGATGATGAGCCTGCTGCGATATTTGCGACACCAGCATTATAAACACCTAATAAATTAGTCCCGGGAATACGCGGGTCTGCATCGTATAACGATATATACAAGTTTCCTGAAAAGGCTGCATTTCCTATATTGTTTGCTATATAATTTACGCTGTATTCTGCCGAAGTGGTACAGTTTTTCACTGTAAAAGCAGACAATGTAACCGTTAAATCCGACAATGGAGTAGGTGGAACATAAGTACACACATTTTCTGCTACAGCCTTTGCGCGAGCGATAACATTGCTGGCCAAAGATTGATAATCTGTAGAACTAAAGTAACCACCAGGTGAGGCCACTGCCGGTAATTTGGGGTCAGACGACGCCTCATCTATTGCCATTACAATAACACTGAAGCCTTTGCTTTTAAGTGTAGCTGCCGTATTAAGAATGGACTGCGGTATTTGCGAAGGATATGCATCTGTAAGAATGACTAATACCTGAGCTACATTACGTCCCGGTATTTGGGGCAACCCGGCTACTATGCTGGCGGCGCTCATTCCGTAACCTACATTGGTGCCTCCGGAAAGCACTCTGGGAGTGTTTTCGTAGCTGACAATATCACTTAATAGGGTGGTGTAATTGTTGGTTGAGCCGGGAAAATCGTATTGTAAATATTGATTGGTATTAGAAAAATCTCCTATGGCAATTCTTGTCTGAGTGGTTGCTGTGCCTAATGGCGACATTTCTATAGCCAATCGAGTGACAAATTGCTTGCTCTGTCTGAATTCTGTGGCATCCACAGAACCGGAGTTGTCGTTCAGTATAAAGATATCTGCACCGCATTGTGCAGATAATGATTGGATGAATAAAATCATCAAACCCACTATATACAATCGAACTTTAAGTTGTTTTAATTTCATCAGTATTGTGTTGATTAATTTGTTAAGCTAAATGTGATTTTGCAATCCCTGCGATTTTTACATTTGCTAAATCATATCGTTCTGATATGAAATTGTGTATTTTAATTTTCATCATTTGTCATTTTTTGATTTTGATCTGCAGGTCTTATATTAATTTCAAATTTTGTTTTTAAATTATATATGGCGGTGGGCGAACTCTTTGGCTATTTAAATGATAACTGAGATTGTAATCGGAAGTAGAGGGAGTTGTTTTCTCGCCTGATTTTAAGAATGTTTGAACTAACGTCCAATTTGTAAGAAGATGAGAGAATTTATAATTGAGATTGTTTGTGTTCGGACAGGTTGTCTTGGCGGTTGGAGTAGAAAAAAAAGTATCAGCATCTTCTTTGGGGAAGTATTGATAATCAAATCTGTACTTTTTGGCTTTTAGTTTTGAGGCAATTGGAAATTTTACTTTTTTATTTGCTTTGGAAGTGATTTTTCTAAACTTTTTTGAAAGAGCTTTCTTTTTGAAAGTGGTTTTTCCAGAATCAAAAACATACGTACCAGATGTGATATAAGTTGGTGAGATGTTGGAATTGTCAATGATTTTTACATTGCCAATAGCTGTGATCTGGGCATAAGAAAAGATATTGACTGCAAACAGAAAAAAAAGCCCAAAAGCTCTTCTAAATAAATAGAAAAGCTCTGGTCTTTCAATTTTCATCATTTGTGTTTTGCAGATCATAACTCTTTAAATTACTAATACCTACTAGGGCATTGTGCTAAAAAAAGAATCACTGCTGGCTGAAAATTGACCTTCTATGAAAAGGATTTGGCATTTAGTAAAAATCATCATTTGTGTGTGTTTTTATTAAAAGACATTATGGTCTTTTCGAAAATCTTATGCAAAAGAATAAAAGATTCTTTTTTTATGAAGAAAATACATACCTAACATGTACCCCTCATTTTTGTAACCTTCTCATTATCAATTTAATTAATGTTTTTATTAGTTATTGTGGAACTAAAAATAATATTCCATCTCTGGACTTTATTTGATACACATTCTGGGGAAATCGCTTCAATTCATTAAGAATTTTTCCTGGATTTTTGATGGATTAATTTAGCGACACTAACGTTTAAAATTTATCAATCCAGATGTACAGATTTTCTTCTGAAGATATGTTCATCTTTTTTCTGAATCGGTTTTTCCGTAGTTCAATGGCTTTGTGAGTTACGAAGGTGTAGCTGGCAATTTCTTTGGATGTTAAATTTAGTTTGAGATAGGCGCAAAATGTCATTTCTGAATTAAGAAGTTGGGGATATTGGCTAAGAAGATTTTGATAAAACTCAGGATAAACTTCCTTAAATCTTGCAAGAAATGCAGGATTATTTGTTTTTGCTAACTGCAAAACCTCTTCAAAAGCATCGTTTATTTTATGTTCAAGCTCTTTTTTTTCAAGCTCTCTTTGCAAAATAATTTCCTGTTTCCGAATTAATTCCCTTTCAGCATCTTGCAACGCTTTTTTCTTGATTGTGTTTTTTCTTTTCAACCGCGCATTGATAATGATGACAAGCAATATAGAACTTAGAAGAATTGAGAAAATAATCAAGACGTTGCTTTCTTTGAAGAAAGAAATCTCTTGCATATTTTGAATGTATCGTCCGTTGGCACTGAAGAATATAAAGGTAAAAAGTAACTTCATCATTTGAGATGTATTGACAAAAATTTGAAAGGATTCTTAGGTGCTCCGCCAATTATTGTAAATCAGAGGTACAGAATCCTTTTTTCTAAAAAAACTTTAAGTTGAATATCCAAGCTTATGACATCACTTGTTATTAGCATTGTTTTTCAAATGCCTACTTACGCTTTTTCGGAGGTTGTATACGGAAGTTGCTTTTTTGTTTGTCGAGATTTATCATTTGTGTGTGTGTTTAAAATTGTAAGTCAATAGGTCTATTGCTTAAAATTAAATCCAAATGAAAAGAAAATAGAGTAATTGCAAAGAAAATTTGCCCCCAACACAGCCCCCTCATTTGTGCAAATGATTGATTGTGAGGGTTTAAAAGTGGAAGTGATATTTAATTCACAGTAATGTGATTTGTATCAGATTGCCTAAATATTGCCAATCCAGACGTAGAGATTTTCATCCGAAGCAATATTCATTTTTTTTCTGAATCGGTTTTTGCGCAGTTCTACAGCTTTTGGAGTTACAAAAGTGTAGTTGGCAATTTCTTTGGATGTGAAATTGAGCTTAAGATAGGCGCAGAAAGTCAGCTCCGAGTTTAGCATATCCGGATATATCTCTAGGAGATTTTCACAAAAATCTGGATACACTTCCTTGAATCTTGTAAGGAATGAAGGGTCATTTTTTCGTGCCAGTTCAATCACTTCGTCAAAAGCATCGTTTATTCTATGTTCCAGCCTTCTTTTTTCATCATCCTTTTGGATAATGATTTCTTTTTGTGCTATAAGTTCGGTTTTAGCTTCCAGCAAGGCTTTTTTCTTGATCTTGTTAATTTTTTTTGAGCGTCGATTAATTAATATGATAATTAATATAGCTACTGCAATAATTGCAATGATAGTTTGAGTGCCCCTCTTTCTAAGGAATGATATTTCTTCCGTCTTTGTGTTCAGTATCGATTTGATTGAGGCTTGGAAATCCTCTTTTCTTTCCTTTTGAAAGATTTCGTTCCTTTTCTGATATTCTTTAAGATATTCTTTTTCTTTTTCGCTGTTTTTTAATATGCCATATATTTCTGAAATGTTTTTAAAAATATCCAAAGAGGATTCGTTCTTGTCCAAATTGAATTTTTTGAGGTCTTCAAGAGTTTTCAAATAATAGTTCAGAGCGTTATTGTAATCTTTGATCTGATAGTAATAGTCCCCCAAAGCAATGTATTGTACATATTTGCTGATAGAATTATCTTTTTCAATTTCGGCGAAGCTTTTCTTGAAATAGATGTATGCAGAATCTGTTTTCTGGTCATACAGGCATAGATATCCTTTAATATTATAGAGATCGGCACGTTCAAAGATGTGACCCTTGACAGAAACTTTCATATTGGTCTTAATGGCTTTATCCAAAAAGGGATGTCCAGCTTTATAGTTGTTTTGGTTGAGATAGATAGCGCCAACCGTCGCATAGGTTCTTGATAGAATTCTTATTGATTCTTCATCCGTATTCGATTTGATAAGATTGATGATATCGAAGTATTCTTTGAGACCTTGCTCTTCAAAACCTGTGGCAAAATAGTCCAACGCCAAGACTTCTTTGAAACTACAAGCCAAGACTACGTCATTCTTCACCGCATCCTCTTTTTGTCCTTTTTGAATATATTCCAGACTTTCCTTGTAACTGTCTAAAACATATAGGCATTTGGCAATAAAGAGATATGATTCCGCTTTTTTTTCAGAATGGTTTATTTTTTCAGCTATTAGGCTGGCTTTCTTTGCGTATTCCAAGGATTTGAGATTATCAATCCCGGAAAATTCATTTGACTTGTCGAGGTAGTGCAAAGCTTGATCAATCTCTTTTTGCTGGGAGCTGAATCTATTCCACCAAATAAGGCATAAGAAAATAAAAAATAATTTCATCAATTGTGGATTTTTTAAGGTTGTCAGATTATTAACTTATATCTTGTTGATCCAAACATAGAGATTCTCATCAGATGGGATATTCATTTTTTTTCTGAATCGGTTTTTGCGAAGCTCGACAGCTTTTGGAGTTACAAAAGTGTAATTGGCAATTTCTTTGGTAGAAAAATTAAGTTTTAGGTGGGCGCAAAAGCTTAGTTCAGAATTGACGAGGTCTGGATATTTATCAAGAAGGTTGTGACAAAATTCAGGATATACTTCTTTGAATCTCGCTAAAAATGATGGACTGTTTTTTTTTGCCAAAACCACTATTTCTTCAAAAGAATCGTTTACTTTGATTTCAAGATTTCGCTTTTCAATAATTCTTTGCTCAATCTCTTTCTTCTGATTTTGAATAAGCACTTCTTTTTGCCTTTTCTTTTTGCTGTAAAAAAAATATGCCGCAAGTACTGATAATAAAGCGGTTCCTGCTGTGAGAGTGATGATCCAATTATTTCTGTTTCGTAATCGGATTTTTTCTTTTTCTTTCTCATCATCTTTATCCTTAATTATTTTTTCGACTGACACATTTAGGGCTAAATTGTTTACAGTCTTTAAACTATCGCTTAATTCGATATATTTTTGTAAAAATTCATTCGATTCTTTATTTCTGTTAAGTTTTGCATAAGTCTTTGAAAGAAGATTGTAGATATTTACTCTTTCATCAACTCTCTTCATCTGCAAACTTAATTCGTGAGATTCGTGATACTTTTCTAAAGCTTTATCAAATTCTTTTTTCTGAAAGTAATAATTGCCATATTCCATAAGGACACCCAGTTTATTCAAAGGATCATATGTTTTTTTCTTTAAAGTTTCGGTAGCAATTTTAAGATAGTAGTCTGCAGAATCTATTTGATCTTTTTTGTAATTGATAAAATAATGGGCAATATTTGAACCTGTTATAGGATCAGCATCCAATCTATACGCTTTTTTAAAGTACACGTACATCGAATCGTAGCGTGAAAGAAATTTTGAACACTCCGCCTTGCATGCAAAGGCGATCTGGAGAGTTATTTTTTGTAGTTTTTTATTCTGAATTTTTTTACTTGCTACAATAGCTTTGTCAAAATACTTTAGCGATACTTGTTGAAGATTTAAAAATCCATAAACTTTGCCATATTCAATAAAAATCATTGATGTTATATCATATTCATTTCCCTCAATATTCCTTTCGGAGATTTCAAGATATTTCAGGCTTTCTTTATAATGCCCGGAATTGGTCAAAAAGTTGGCGATATATAGCGCTCCCTGTCCAATGCCTTTTTTGTAACCAATTTGCTCACTTTTTATTACAAGCTTTTTGGTTTCTGCAATTCCATTTTTAAAGTCAAAGTTATTGATGCTTTTTACATAAGTTTTTGATAAGGCGCTATCGATTTCCGAATATAATTTTTCCTGGCTCATAGAGAGAATTGGAATAATGACAAGAATATAGAACCAATTACGCATTGTTTATTTTAATGTAATATATGCAAAAATAAAAATAATATGTTATGAATTATTAAAAATTGTAGAGATATGTTTGTGTAATGTATTGATTTTTTTTGTTAGTTTAATTATTAATATTTATTCGATTCATCGGTTTTCAGTTTCTCCTTAAGGATTTTTTTTCTTCCTATAATTGAGTATTTAGTATAGCTCTTTCTAGTAGTAGTTTCAAGCCTTTATTGCAAGATTTAAACACGCAGAATTCGAATTCGAAGTAGTATAATCTCCGCTATTTATAAAAAGTGAGTTATTATACACCACAATAAATGTTTTTGAAATGGACAATAGTCACTTAAGGAGACAACTATTTTTAGTTGTCACTTTTTTAACAATAAATCTCTCTTTATCAAACTTTTGTTGTCTGATTTATTTTGTTTGACTGCTTTTCCATTTTACTTTGGCAACTATATAGTTTGAATGTACCAGGAGAATCTTAGTAAATATGTAAGAGGTATCATTTACTTAAAAATTATTATTTTTTTATGTTTAAAACCTAAATGTTTTAAAACAGTAAAAAAATGATGATCCGGCTTATTCTGGAATCAAAAACAAAAAAATGGCTCAATTTGGATTAAATTGGAGCCATTTGGGTGTTTGTGACCTCGACAGGATTCAAACCTGTAACCTTCTGAGCCGTAATCAGATGCGCTATTCAGTTGCGCCACGAGGCCTTTTTTATTGGTTTGCAAATATAGTACTTTTTTGCTTTCTTTGGAAGATGAAACGCATTTTTTTACTCTTAATTTTATTTCTTTTTTCAATTTCCTGCAAAAAAGAAAATACTCAAAAATCAAATGACAATATAACCATCTCATCACGAGTTAATTATGTTAAAAATTCCAATAACTTGACTTTGACCTCAGGAAAATTCAAAAATGTAATTCCGTACAAAAATCTGCCTTTCAAAAAAGCAATGTTGCTAAATTCTAGCTTGATTGGCTTCTTTTCTGAACTTAATTTAGAAAATAAAATCACTGGCGTCTCCAGTCCGGAATATATTTTCTCAGAAAAAATCCACCACCTAATCAACGAAAATAAAATCCTCAACATCGGAAACGAACAAAAATACGACATCGAAAAAATCCTTTCCAACAAACCGGATGTCATTTTCACCAATTATGTTCCCAACTTCGCCAACACGTACGAAGTCCTGAAAAACAACGGAATCGAACTTATTTTCCTCGATGACTTTATGGAGCAGAATCCATTAGAAAAAGCAAAATACCTTTTGCTCTTCGGAAAGTTGTTCGGAAAAGAAAAAGAAGCCGAAAAAGCCTATCTAAACATCGAAGACAATTACAAGAAAATCCAGGCCTTAAGCAAAAATTCAAAATCAAATTCCTTGGTTCTCTGCAACGAAATGTACGGAAGCCAATGGTTTCTACCAGGCGGAAATTCCTTCGTAGCCAAACTCATCAATGATGCCGGCGGAAATTATATTTTACAGGACAACAAAGAATCCACCTCGGTTCCACTAAGTTTCGAGGAAGTTTTCATCAAATCAAAACAAGCCAATTTTTGGATTAACATCAGTCCGCACAAAAACAAAAAAGAACTTCTAACGCTCAATCCAAATTACTCCAAAATGGACGTTTTCAATTCCGGCAAATTATATATGATAAACAACCGCGAAAAAGACCAGGCCAACGACTATTTCGAAAGTGGCGTTGTCCGGTGCGACGTGGTTTTGAGAGATTATTTCAAGATTTTTCATCCAGAAGACGTAACTTTCCAGTCAGAACCGTTGGTCTATCTCAAAGAACTTAAATAATGCAGGAACAAAATTACAAAGTCGATTTTTTCATTGGAATCATCCTCGTGGTAGGGCTTTTCATCGGGCAATCATTCGCTTACGCCATCGGTTTGGGATTATCGGCGTTATTCGACCAGGACATCAGCGAATCTGGCGGTTTCAACATCTTTATGTATTGTGCAACAATGCTAACGCCTGTTTTATTCTTCGACCTTTTAGTCGTTAGAAAAGAAAAAAAGAAACTTAATTTCGATTTTTCCACCAAACCATTTCGCGTCTATTTATTGATTTTCCCGATGATGTTCGGAATGATGCTCGTCGCCGATTACACCACGCAACTCATCCCGACAACAGGTGGAATTCTCGGTCCTATTTACGAACTCTACACCAAAGAATTCGCAAAACTCCTCAAAGACCCAGTTGCATTGGTCATTATGACCGTCATCCTCGCACCAATCCTGGAAGAAATCCTTTTCCGAGGCATCATAATGAAAGGAATGATAAACAACAAAGTCGCTCCAGTCACCGCGATTATCGTCTCCGCCTTGATTTTCGGCGCCGTCCATTTCAATCCGTGGCAATTTGCGGGCGCATTTTTGCTCGGTTTGGTATTAGGTTTGGTGTACTACAAAACGAAATCTCTGCTGATGCCGATATTGTTGCACGCCTTCAATAACTTACTGTCCGCATTGATGATGATGTACTCGGATTTAGAAACTTTTTCCGGATTATTCAACATAAACAAAGAACTTCTTCTTGTCGCTGGCGTGGTAATTTTCGCAATTCCATTTTATTTTTTCGCCATCCACAAGAATATTATTTATAAAGATTAAAATTATGGCAACTTATCCGCCCTCCGTTCCCGCTATTTTTTGCCAAGGCTTTTCCCACAGCAAAAAAATGAGCTCCACTCAGGTCGGGTTGCGCTTCGCAAGGTTCAACATTTGTCATCCGTTCAAACTTTGTCAAAGTTTCGAACTTTCAAAAATTAAATCATAATCATTTATCACTTATCAACTATCATTTATAACAACATATGGAAATCCTAATCGCCACACATAACCTACACAAAAAAGAAGAAATCCAGCAAATCCTCGGACCAGAATTCATCGTGACATCACTTACAGATTACGACCTGAACGACGAAATCATCGAGGACGGAAACACCTTCCAGGAAAACGCCCTCATCAAAGCAAAATACTGCTTTGAAAAAACAGGAAAGGGAAGTGTTGGCGACGACAGCGGATTGGTTGTTGAAACCTTGGACGGAAGACCTGGGATTTACTCCGCACGTTACGCAGGAAATCACAACTTCAAAAAGAACATCGAGAAAGTTTTGGAAGAACTGAAAGACGAACCAAACCGTCGCGCCTACTTCATCACCGTTCTATGTTTCAAAGACAAAGACGGCGAACATTACTTCGAAGGCAGAGTTTACGGAAATATCACGACAGAAGTTTTCGGCGAAGACGGTTTCGGTTACGACCCGATTTTCATTCCAGACGACCACAATATGACTTTCGCTCAGATGTTACCGGAAGAAAAAAATAAAATTAGCCACAGAAGCGAAGCTTTGAAAAAATTCTTAGAGTTCCTCAATTCCAAAGGGGGTCTGTTGTAATTTTTATGATGTTTTCATATATTTACCCTTTTAATTTTCAATACAAGCAAGAAAATTGAGTACATATCTTACCATTTTGGGATTCAACTCCGCAATTCCAACCATTAATTCCTCTCCAACTTCACAGTTTTTGGAAATGGAAGAACGTCATTTCCTCATCGATTGTGGAGAAGGAACTCAGGTTCAAATGCGAAAAGCAAAAGTGCGGTTTTCCAAAATCAATCATATTTTCATTTCCCATCTTCACGGTGACCACTGTTTTGGTTTGCCGGGATTGGTTGCCTCTTTCCGACTTCTGGGAAGAAAAACCCCATTGAATATCTACGGCCCAAAAGGCATCAAGAAAATGATGGACACGATTTTCGAAATCACGGAAACGTACAAAGGTTTTGAAGTCATCTATCACGAACTGGAAGGAAAAGAATCGGTAAAAATCTACGAAGACAAAAGGGTAGAAGTCTTCACCATTCCGCTCAATCACAGGATTTATTGCAACGGTTATCTATTCAAAGAAAAACCAAAAGAACGCCACCTGAATATGAAGGAAATCTCAAAACACAAAGAAATTGAGATTTGCGATTTCCAGAATTTGCGTTTAGGAAAAGACTTCGTCTCAGAAGATGGAAACGTCATCGATAATGCATCACTGACAACCGACCCTCAACCTTCCGTTTCTTATGCATTTTGCAGTGACACCAAATACAAAGAAGACATCATCCCAATAATAGAAAACGTCGACGTCCTCTACCACGAATCAACTTTCCTGAATAATCTAAAAGAAATGGCAGATTACACCGGACATTCCACAGCTTTGGAAGCCGCGACGATTGCCAAAAAAGCACAAGTTGGAAAACTGATTTTAGGTCACTTCTCAAACCGCTACAGTGACTTGAGTGTAATGACAGATGAAGCCAGACAGATTTTCCCGAATAGTTTTTTGCCTAAGGCTTTGGAGACGGTAAAGATTGGGTAAAGCTTTTATTTAGCTTCCTTATTAAGGAAAACCCATTCTTCTGTTTCTGGGAACATTTTAAACATTTCTATAAACTCAATAAACCATTTAGATTTTTGGAATTTAGAGATATTTATTGTTGAAGGAAGTGAATTTGAATAATAGACTTGATTATTTAATCGAAGTTTAAATCGGATTTTTGTCGAAAAATCTCCTTTATATTTTGGAGAATCTAATTCAATAATTTGATTTGGGTTAAAGTTAATTTTTCTTTCATAACTATTTCCACAAGTCGAAAAACCCCAAAACTCAATTGGTTTCCAATTACCTTTCTTGTCAATTGCTTCCTGAATTAAATATAAACTATTGTCTTGTGGAACTAAAACTAGATTTTCATTTGAAGAATTTTTTATAAATATTGAAAATTTATTTTCGTCTTTTTGTTCAATTAAAACCTTAATATTTTCAGACTTATTTATTTTTTCAAAATTCTTATTAATCTTATCATCCATAACAGATTCATTGACAATACTGTTTTCATTGATGAACATTTCATTCTGCAAATCCTGAGAAAAGATTTGTGAGCTGAATCCTGTAATGCAAAAGATTAATAAATTTATAAAAGTGAAAAATTTCATTTTCATACATTAGTTTATAATTCAAATATCGGAAAATTATTACCATTAAACCACATCAATACTCACAATACAAACCGCCAGCGAAATACAAAGCAAAGCCGAAAAGAAAAGAATATCAGCAATATTCTCTAATTTGTCTGACAGTTTTTCTTTATCTGTTCTAATGGCAAGGAATGACAAAGTACAACTAACCATCAAACAGAAAATCGCTCCAACGGTAAATTCATCCAAATAGGAATGATGACTGAACTTCGTAATCTTCAGAGAAGTGATGATGACCAAACAAAATCCAAGCAGATTGGTCGATGCGTTCAATATATGTGGCGCAGTTTTTTTCATTGGTTCAAATTGATGATTCAAAAATATTCATTAATTCTGTGGAAAAAATATAATTGATGAATTTTTATACTTTATAAAATTATCTTATTTTTACGAGATATCAAATCAATAAAAATTTCAGTAAAAAATTTTATATTTGTCAAAATTCAAAGTTATGCAAACAACCTATATAGAAACTCAGCAAATCTCATTTAAGGATTTTAAAAACAGCATTTTGGAAGACTACCGCTTAGGTAGGATTTCCCGCGAGATGTCCTACTTGGGAAGGCGCGAAGTTCTGACAGGTAAAGCAAAATTCGGTATTTTCGGAGATGGAAAAGAGTTGCCACAATTGGCGATGGCAAAGGTTTTTAGAAACGGAGATTTCCGTTCTGGATATTATCGTGACCAGACTTTTGCGCTGGCAATCGATGCGGTTTCTGTCGAAAGTTTCTTTGCACAATTGTACGCTGACACCAGCGTGGAAAGAGAACCAGCATCTGCAGGAAGACAAATGAACGGCCATTACGCCACAAGAAGTTTAAACGCAGACGGAAGTTGGAAAAATTTGACTGAACAGAAAAATATTTCATCTGATATTTCACCAACGGCAGGGCAAATGCCGAGATTATTGGGATTGGCTCAGGCTTCCAAAGTTTACAAATCAGTAAAATTTGAAGGTTCTGAGAAGTTTTCAAAAGACGGAAACGAAGTTGCTTTTGGAACCATTGGCGACGCTTCTACAGCTGAAGGTCATTTCTGGGAAACTTTGAACGCCGCTTGTGCATTGCAAGTCCCAATGATTGTTTCAATTTGGGATGACGGTTACGGGATTTCGGTTCCGACTCAAAACCAAAGAGCGAAAGCGGATATTTCTGAAATGCTTTCCGGTTTTCAAAGAAAAGCGGACGAAAAACAAGGTTGCGAAATCATCCAAGTGAAAGCTTGGGATTATCCGGCATTGATGGAAGCTTATGCAAAAGCAGAGCATTACGCAAGATATGAAAGCGTTCCAGTGGTCATTCACGTGACGGAAGTGACGCAACCACAAGGACATTCAACTTCTGGTTCGCACGAGCGTTACAAAAACGAAGAACGTTTGAAATGGGAATCTGAGTTTGACGGAATGTTGAAATTCCGTGAGTGGATTTTGGATTACAGCATTGAAATCGAAGGAAATGAAGAATATCTGGCTTCAGTTGAAGAATTGGATGCCATCGATTCTGAATCTAAAAAATTGGTAAAAGACGGTCAGAAAAAAGCTTGGGAAGCTTATCAAAAAACGATTTCAGATTTAAAAAATGAAGTTTTACCATTTGTAGAATCCATTAAAAATCAAAACATTGAAGTTTCTCAATTAATTGAAAACTTCAATAAAATTATTTCTAAAAGCAAAAGAGATATTTTCCATTTGGTAAGACAGTCTTTATTGGTTACAAGAACTCAAAATTCTGCTGAAAGAACTGCTTTGAAATCGAAATACGAAGAAATTTTCAAAATCGAAAAAGATAATTATTCATCGCATTTATATTCCCAATCCGAGTGGAAAGCAACGAATGTAAAAGAAATCAAACCAATCTATTCAGATGCATCGGAAGAAGTGGATGGTAGAGTTGTGGTTAGAAATAACTTCGATAAAATCTTTGCAAAATATCCTCAAGCTTTGGTTTTCGGAGAAGATGCAGGAAATATCGGTGATGTGAATCAAGGCTTGGAAGGACTTCAGGAAAAATATGGAGAGGTGAGAATCGCTGACACAGGAATCCGTGAAGCAACAATCCTCGGGCAAGGTATCGGAATGGCGATGCGAGGTTTGAAACCGATTGCTGAAATCCAATATTTAGATTATATTCTGTACTGTTTGCAAGGAATGAGCGATGATTTGGCAACCGTTCAATACAGGACAAAAGGTGGTCAAAAAGCGCCAGTAATCATTAGAACAAGAGGACACAGATTGGAAGGCGTTTGGCATTCCGGTTCGCCAATGGCGGGAATCCTTAACCTATCAAAAGGAATTAACATTTTGGTTCCAAGAAGTCTAATGAAAGCCGCAGGTTTTTATAACACAATGCTTCAAAGTGATGAGCCAGCCGTGATTGTAGAATGTTTGAATGGCTATAGACTTAAAGAAAAACAACCGGATAACTTAGGCGAATTCACGATTCCAGTTGGAAAAATCGAAGTAACTAAAGAAGGAAAAGATGTGACTTTGGTAACTTACGGTTCCACTTGGAGAATTGTTTCCGAAGCGGCGAATGAATTAGAAAAATTAGGAATTTCTGCAGAAGTGATTGATGTTCAGTCCTTAATTCCATTTGATTTGACTAATGAAATAGCTGAAAGCGTGAAGAAAACAAATAGATTGGTTGTAATCGATGAAGATGTAGAAGGCGGAACTTCTGCTTTTATTCTTCAGCAAATTTTGGAAAAACAAAAAGCTTTCAAATATTTGGATTCTGAGCCGTTGACAATTTCTGCAGAGAATCACAGACCAGCGTTTGCGAGTGACGGCGATTACTTCAGCAAACCATCAGCGGATGATATGGTGGAGAAAATCTATGCGATGTTTACGGAAATTAATCCTGAGAAATACCCAGCGATATATTAATTAGAAATTAAATAAACCTAAAAAGCCTTTTGAAGACTCGATTTTCAAAAGGTTATTTTTTTGTAAATCTTCTACAAAATCATTTTCGTCTCTGTACCTGATTTGCATCTTCTCAAATGTCGATTTTCGATAAGCATAACCTTCCATAAAATCTTCGTTACTTTCCCAATTTTGCAAATCCATCTTTCGCATCCAACGGATAAAATCTGAATTAGAATCAGTCTGTAAGCTTTTGTTACGTTTTAGGAGAATATATTTCATTAGTTTTTTTATGTAAATTTATTAATAAAAAGCGATTATTATTATTAATTTTAAATTAATTTTATGCGAATATCTGCATTGTTTATAACGATTGAATCGTAGAATCACCAAGTGTAATTGTGATTTTAAATAAAGGAATATTGGAATAATTGTTTTTAAGTATTATTAAACCAATCAAAAAATTATTGACAAGTAAATTTTTAACTATTAGATGAATTTATTCCATCATTTTGAAATCTAATTTTCAATAATTTTTGAAAGTTTAGAAAATTTAATTATATTTGTACAAAAATTAAAAGCATTACAAAAATGAAACGTTGAAAAACGTTATTTTTGATAATATAAAAACAATAGAAATTACAAATGAAACTCGACGAAGCCAAAGAAAAATACATTCAAACTTGGGGAACTTTTGCCACCAATTGGGGAATCAACCGAACAATGGCGCAGGTTCATGCTTTGCTTTTGGCAGAAGGAAAACCTTTGTCAACAGATGAAGTGATGGAGCTTTTGCAAATCTCGAGAGGCAACGCGAATATGAACCTTAGGGCTTTGATGGATTGGGGAATTGTGAAAAAAGAATTTGTGAAAGGGGATAGGAAAGAATATTTCATTGCTGAAAAAGATGTTTGGTTTCTCTTCAAACAAATCACGAAAGAACGCAGAAAACGTGAAATAGAACCGGTTGTAGCATTCTTGGAAGAGCTTAAAAATGTAGACGATGATTCTGAAGAAGCAAAAGAATTCATCAAATTAATGGATGATTTTGGAAACGTGACCAACAAAATCAATAACATAATGGACTTAGCCATCAAAAGCGATGACCATTGGCTGGTTGGGAAGATTACCAACTTACTGAAATAGAAGGAAATTCATTTTCCTTTTTTATTTCAGATTAAGTTTCAAAAATTTCTGAAAATATAAAAATTACAATACTATGAAAACTATTTTAAAATATGATTCTCAAATTCAAAGTTTCACGATTGCATTGTTTCTTCTGTCTTTTATTTTCATTAAATTTTTTAGTGATGATATTATTTCTAAATTAATAGTAGGCGAATTTTTCCTCATTGCCATTGTTCAATACACAAATAATTTGATTAAGTTTTTTTCTAAAGAATATATCAGAACCGATTCAAGATATGTATATATTTTTCTCTCAAGTTATGTGGTAATTGGTTTTATAATCTTGATATTATTATCAATTTTTGATATTGCCAAAGGAAATATTCCTCTTCGCCATTTTTTCGAATTACTTGTTATTTCTTGGATGATTCTTTCTCCAATACTTATTATTCAATCTCTATTAATTAGTTATTCAGATAAAAATTTGAACAATGAAAAACCTAATATTTAAAATCATAATGTTCTTCCTTTTCAGAACAAACCGAAGAACAAAAGGCGACTTTCTCAATCTTTAAAATCAAACACAATGAAAACGTTTTTTAAAATAGATTTTTATGCTCAATTATTAATATTTTTTGGAATGATTAGTTATTTGATTTTTGAATATATAACTACACATTTTGTAAGAAACCTTTTCTACTTCTATTATATCGTTGGAGGATTTCAGATTTTAAGTTTTTTTATAAGAGCATTTCTCAATTATAAAAAGTCAAAATCATACAAGTTTTATGGAATTCTTTTGATTCCTATCTGGATAACATTCATTCTTTCTATGTTTTTACAAGGTAAAAATATAGACTTAGGTATCTTCAATCAATTGGGAATAATATTTTATCTAATGCTTTATAGTGCATTCTTTTATGCTCCAATTTTGTCCTTGATTTACATATTTGATATAAAGAAAACATTAGAAAAATATGAAAAATCTAATATTTAAAATCATATTGACTTTTCTTTTCAGAACTAATAAAAGAACAAAAGGCGACTTTCTCAACCTTTAAAATCAGAAAAATGATGACTAAAATTTATCTAGAAACATTGATTGATGCAAACATTCAAACGGTTTTCGACCTATCCCGAAATATAGATTTTCACCAAAAGTCAACTTCTAAAACCAACGAAAAAGCAATTGCGGGAAAGACAAGCGGATTGATAGAGTTAGGCGAAACGGTAACTTGGCGAGCCAAACATTTGGGATTTTATCAAACGCTCACAACGAAAATCATTGAAATGGAAAGTCCGAAAATGTTCACCGATGTAATGATACAAGGCGCTTTCAAATCGATGAAACATCAACATATTTTCAAAGAAAAAGAAGGAAAAACTTTGATGATTGATATTTTCGAATTTGAATCGCCTCTTGGAATTATCGGAAAAATAGTCAATCAAATCTTTCTGAAAAATTATCTCAAAAAATTTATACTCGAGAGAAAACGAATGATAAAAGAAATTGCTGAATCACCTATTAATAATTAATTTTCAAATCAAATAATTTTCATAAATTTTCAAAATATTTCCAACCTTTTTTAAACTATTGCATCTTTCCTTATAAATGCCAGAATATGGAACACGAATTATACATAAGATGCAAAAATAAAGATCGCAACGCACAGCGGAAACTTTATGAAGAATACGCAGGCCGATTCTTCGCAACCTGCAAACGTTACCTGAAAAACGACAAAGATGCGGAAGAAGTTTTGGCAGATTCTTTCTACCTGATTTTCACAAAACTGGAGCAACTCAAAGAACTTCAGGTCTTCGATGCTTGGGCAAAGAAAATTGTGGTGAATCAATGTCTTCAGAAACTTCGTAAGAAACAGCCATTTTCGATTTCGATTGAAGAGAATTTTGTGGATTTGGCAGAAGCTGAGCCCGAGAATGTTTCCGAGGAAAGAGGAATTTTATCTCTTCTCAATTTCCTTCCGGAAGGTTGTCGCACGATTTTCAATCTGTTTGCGATGGAAGGTTATCCGCACAAGGAAATTGCACAAATGCTTTCTATTTCGGAAGGCACGTCCAAATCTCAGGTGAATTTCGCCCGCAAAAAATTGCAGGAACTGGTGAGACTTCAAACAATTAATTCTTAAAGTTTAAAAA
This sequence comes from Epilithonimonas xixisoli, assembly GCF_004365655.1. GTDB lineage: Bacteria > Bacteroidota > Bacteroidia > Flavobacteriales > Weeksellaceae > Epilithonimonas > Epilithonimonas xixisoli. The sequence continues at coordinate 1,154,495 of NZ_SOEO01000001.1, forward strand.
AATGGAAAATCAAGATATCGATAAAATGTTCAGCGAAGCCGGAAAATCGGCGGAAGAAAAACCGACTTTCCCAAATTTCGAAAAAGTATGGCAAAACGTTGAAGAGAAATTAGATAAAAAAGAAGAAAAGAAAAGAATCATTCCACTTTGGTTGCCTTACGGAATGGTTGCTGGATTGGCTTTAACGTTTGGAGTTTTATATTTTGTGAATGATAAAGACACGAAAATAGAACCTCAAATCACATCAAACGATTACGGAAAACCAATCAATCCAAATCAAACAGAAACGCCAAAAAAAGTTGAGGAAATCAATAAAGCTTTTCAAGAGAATTTGGCGAAAAGTCCAGTCAAACCAGCTGAAGGAAAAGATATTATGGCTTATCAGAAAACTCCAAGTGCGATTGTTGCTCCACCAATGATTTACCATAATTCTTCTCCTGTGGCAGATGCAATTGCTCCAACAGTTCAGTACGAAATAAAAGCTGAAACAAATTCTTTAGCTGATGAGAAAAGAATTAGAGTTGAACAAGAAATGAGAAATAATATTGCTTCTCAGCAAAGACAGAAAGATATTGAAAGTTTTGTGGTTGTTGGCTATTCAACAGCAAAAAAGAAAGATAAGATAAGTTCTGTTAATCAAATTGAGAATCGTTCTAATTCAAGTTTTCTAAATGCAATACAAGGAAATGTTGCTGGTGTTCAAATCGCAACAGGGAAAGCAATTCCTGGAAGTTCTCCTAATATTAAAATCCGAGGAACAGCTTCATTAACTTCAAACAATCAACCATTATATGTGATTGATGGAATTCCTTACGAGAAAGCAAGTTTGGCCAATATTGACCCAAATAAAATTAAAGATGTTCAGGTTTTAAAAGACCTTTCTGCAACTTCACTTTACGGAACTAGAGGCGCAAATGGAGTAGTTGTAATCAAAACTAAAGGTTTGTCCAAAAAGGAAATTGATTTGCTTAATAACCCAAAACCTATTCAAAATCAAGAATCTTACGACGAGTGGAAAGAAAATAAATTCGAGTTGGCAAAGGCAGAACCACTTTCTACTTTCTCAATTGATGTGGACAAAGCATCATATTCCAACGTGAGAAGAATGATAAACAATGGCGAATCTGTGGACAAAAACGCTGTGAGAATCGAGGAAATGATTAATTATTTTAATTACAATTATCCTCAACCAAAGAACAATCAGCCTTTTTCCATCAATACAGAATACAACGATTCGCCTTGGAATCCAAAACACAAACTTCTGAAAATCGGGTTACAAGGTAAAATTCTGAATGAAAAAGAATTACCGGCTTCCAATTTGGTTTTCTTAATCGATGTTTCAGGTTCAATGAATCAGCAAAATAAATTGCCTTTGTTGAAAACTTCATTCAAGATTTTATTAGAAAAACTTCGTCCACAAGATAAAGTGGCGCTCGTAACTTATGCCGGAAGTGCAGGCGTTGTTTTGGAACCGACTTCTGCAAAGAACAAAGAAAAAATTCTTTCAGCTTTAGAAAATCTTAGTGCTGGCGGAAGTACAGCTGGAGGACAAGGAATTGAATTAGCTTATAAATTGGCTCAGGAAAATTTGGTCAAAAACGGAAATAATCGTGTGATTCTGGCAACTGATGGCGATTTTAATGTTGGAGTTTCCGATAATTCCGAACTTCAAAAATTAATTGAACAAAAAAGACAATCTGGAATTTTCTTGACTTGCCTAGGTTTCGGAATGGGAAATTACAAAGACAATCGTTTGGAAATGTTGGCTGACAAAGGCAATGGAAATTATGCTTACATCGATAATATGCAGGAATCTAACAAGTTTCTTGGAAAAGAATTTGCTGGAAGTATGTATGCGATTGCGAAAGATGTAAAGATTCAAATTGAGTTTAATCCGAAGTTCGTAAAATCCTATCGATTAATTGGTTATGAAAATAGAAAATTAAGAAATGAAGATTTTAAAAATGATAAAATTGATGCGGGAGAACTAGGAATTGGTCATACGGTGACAGCGATTTATGAAATCATTCCAACTGGTTCAGACTCAGAATTTGCACCTCAAGATATTGATTTGAAGTATTCTAAAAATGAATCTCAAAATGAATTTGGAGACGAATTAGCAACAGTTAAATTCCGTTACAAAAATCCGGATGAAGATGTAAGCAAAGAATTAATTCAGACTGTAAAAGATTCTAAAAATCAATTGAATAGCGCTTCGTCAGATTTCAAATTTTCATCGTCTGTCGCTTGGTTTGGATTGGTTTTAAGACAATCGGAATTCATCAAAGATAAAGACCTTGATAAAATCATCAATCTTGCAAAACAGGGAAAAGCAAACGATGAAGATGGTTATCGTTCAGAATTTATCAGACTGATTGAAAGTTACAAGCAGATAAAGTAATCTTCCCAATATTAAATTTTTGAAAAGCAACTCCAAGAGTTGCTTTTTGTCATATTATGCTTTCAATAATTTTCCGTAAATTCGCTAAAATTTTTTAATCACAATGAATTACGATATTATTGTTATTGGAAGTGGACCTGGCGGTTATGTGACTGCAATCAGAGCTTCTCAATTGGGTTTCAAAACAGCCATCATCGAAAAAGAAAATCTTGGAGGAATCTGCCTTAACTGGGGTTGTATCCCAACCAAAGCATTGTTGAAATCTGCTCACGTTTTCAATTATTTGAAGCACGCAGAAGACTATGGTCTTAACAAAGTGGAAAATCCAGGATTTGACTTTGCCAAAGTTATCCAAAGAAGTAGAGGTGTAGCTTCTAAAATGAGCGGTGGAATTTCTTTCTTGATGAAGAAAAACAAAATCGATGTCATTATGGGAACTGCAACAGTGAAAGCTGGTAAAAAAGTTTCTGTGGTAGATGCTGAAGGAAAATCAACTGAATATTCTGCGAGCAATATCATCATTGCAACAGGAGCGCGTTCTAGAGAATTGCCAAATCTTCCTCAAGATGGTAAAAAAGTAATCGGATACAGACAGGCATTGTCTCTTCCTGAGCAACCAAAATCTATGATTGTTGTAGGTTCTGGCGCTATCGGAATTGAGTTTGCTGATTTTTATAACGCAATGGGAACTAAAGTTACTGTTGTAGAATTCTTGCCAAACATCGTTCCTTTGGAGGATGAAGACGTTTCAAAACACGTAGAGAAATCTCTGAAGAAAGCGGGAATTGAAATAATGACCAATTCTTCTGTAGAATCTGTGGATACTTCTGGAAACGGCGTAAAAGCAAAAGTAAAGACCGAAAAAGGTGAAATCACGCTTGAAGCTGATATTCTACTTTCTGCAGTTGGAATTGCTTCTAATGTTGAAGGAATCGGACTTGAAGCAGTTGGAATTAAAACTGAAAAAGGAAAAGTTTTGGTTAATGAATGGTATCAGACTTCTGTTCCTGGATATTACGCAATCGGTGACATCATCCCGACTCAGGCTTTGGCTCACGTGGCTTCTGCAGAGGGAATTACTTGTGTTGAGAAAATCAAAGGAATGCACGTTGAAGCAATTGATTACGGAAATATTCCGGGTTGTACTTATTGCCACCCAGAAATTGCTTCTGTTGGTTTAACTGAAAAACAAGCGAAAGAAAAAGGTTACGAAATCAAAGTTGGTAAATTCCCTTTCTCAGCATCTGGAAAAGCGACAGCTAATGGTGATGTTGATGGATTTATCAAAGTAATCTTTGATGCGAAATATGGCGAGTGGCTTGGTTGTCATATGGTTGGTGACGGCGTTACCGATATGATTGCGGAAGCTGTTGTTGCAAGAAAACTTGAAACGACTGGACACGAAGTTCTAAAAGCAATTCACCCGCATCCAACCATCTCAGAAGCAGTGATGGAAGCTGTTGCTGCTGCTTATGGCGAAGTGATTCATATTTAATAGGATTAACATAATATTCATATTATAAAACCACAGAATTTTCTGTGGTTTTTTTAATTTTACTTAATGGAAAATTCGAAGATTGGATTGGTTTTGTCCGGAGGTGGAACACGTGGATTAGCCCACGCAGGGGTTTTGAAATTTCTGAAAGAAAAAAATATAGAACCCGATGTTCTGTCTTGTTGCAGCGCAGGTTCAATCGTTGGCTCTTTGTATGCAGTCGGGAAAACGCCGGAAGAAATTTTGGATTTTTTCCAATCCATCTATTTTTTTCATTGGAAACATTTTACTTTCAACCAGCCGGGATTTGTTTCATCTGCAATTTTCACTACTTATCTCAATCCCATTTTTCAAGAGATGACTTTGGGAGATTTGGACAAAGATGTGAGGATCGTCGCTACAGAATTGATTACTGGACAACAAAAAGTTTTCGAAAAACATTACAAAATAGTTGATGCGATTATCGCTTCTTCCTGTATTCCTGGGATTTCCACACCATATTTCATTGATGGAGAAATGTACAGCGATGGCGGTGTTTTGAACAATTTCCCAGCCGATGTCATCAATAATGAATGTGAAAAAATAATTGGCGTTTATGTCACGCCACCTCAAGATGTGGAAGCGAAAGACCTTAAAACCATCAAAGCTGTCACCACACGAGCTTACGAGTTGGCATCACACCGGACCGAGATTTATAAGTTTGCGTATTGCGACTGGTTTATGACATCCAAAAAATTATCCAAATACGGCATATTCGAAAGAAATCCTCAGCGATTGGTTGAGATTGTTGAAATAGGATACGACGAGGCCAAACGTTCGTTTTCAGAAAACGAAGAAGAATTTACCTTAATGTTTTCAAAAAAGGAATAATTGCCTGCCAGTTTTCTTCCGCATCATCGTGGAAGGCAGACAACGCCATTGTTCCGTGATGACCTTTGGTTTTGGATGGAAGATAAAATTCTTTTCTCGCAGAAACCGAATTATAGATTGATTTCCACTGTGCTTCTTCGTTTCTTGCCGAGGAAGTAAAGACTGGGATCTTTACATCTTTAGCGTATTCTGCAATGTTTTTATTTTCGATTTTAAAATATTCTCCCGGAGAGTAGGCGATGAGCGCTTTGTAGTCCTTGGGATACTTTGCAGCCATATAAAACCCTAGAGAAGCCGAGTAAGAACTTCCCCAATAGATTATTTTTCGCGATTTGATTTCATTTTTAGCATAATCGAAAGACGCTTCCAAATCAGGAATTACGTCTTGGAAAGATGTCGACATGCCTTGTTTCAGAGCTTCTTTTTTGGTAAGATTAGTGACTTGATTCAAGATATCTCCAGAGCGAAGATCTACCGCAAGCACATTGAATCCCAATTCTACAAGTCTAGGAGCAATGTGGCGAAATTCACCGCGACTAAAACCTGCCTGATGATATAATATAATTAGCGGACCGCGTTTGTTGTGGCTAGAGTAGTAATCTGCATAAACCTTAAGCCCATCGGAAGTTGGAAAATTTACGGTTTTATAGGTGTGGTGTTTTACACTTAATACTTCAGAAGTGTTGTAATCTGAAAGTGAGGCGCTCGAGGAACAACCAGTTAAACAATTAATCAGAATGATCCAAGGTATGAAATAAAGTTTTTTCATAGTGAGGAATTTAAATTATTATCTTAATTGTATTTGATATTTATTTAATATTCCTCAAATTTAAATGTTTATTTTTAATTATTCAATAAGTTATATTAATTATTTTTAAATTATTTTCTCTCCACATATTTTGCAGAAACGCGCATTCTCGTCGTTGTCGTCATTGCCACATCTTTTGCAATTGAAGTTGTTTTTCTTTTGTTTTCGGAACTCAGAAGTCACAATTCCGGTTGGGACGGCAATAATACTGTAACCACAAAGCATTACAATAATTGATAACATTTTACCTAAAGGTGTCGCAGGAGAAATATCGCCATAACCAACCGTTGTAATCGTAACAACGGCCCAATAAACACTTTGCGGAATACTGCTAAATCCATTTTTTCCACCTTCCACAACATACATCAAAGACCCAATAAGTACGATGAAAATCACCATAAACAAAAGGAAAATATAAATTTTTCTAGAACTGTGTTTTAAGGCCGAAACGATAAATCTACCATCGTGCATATAATCTGCCAGATTGAAAATCCTAAAAATCCTTAGCATTCTCAGCATCCTGATAATCGCCACAAAATGCCAAACCGGAAAAAACAGACTGATATAAAATGGAATTATTGATAAAAAATCTATCACTCCCAAAGGGCTGAAAATATATTCCTCTCTGTCTTTTACACAAATGATTCGCAATATATATTCTATTGTAAAAATTAAAGTGATGAAAAATTCAGCATAATAAAACTCTGTGCGATATTGTAAATTTATAATGGGAATCGTCTCTACCATTAGCAAAACCGTACTTATCAAAATAAGTGACAATAAAAAAATATCAAAGGTTTTTCCCGCTTTGGTATTGGATAAATAAACAACTTCGTAAATTTTTTTTCTCCAACCATCTTCCGGAATCAAATCAAACTCAGGCTTAATTTTCATAACTTTAAAATAAAAAATGAAGGTAATAAAAATTAAATCGCATAAGAAATAAAAATAATTAGACAAAAGTCTTTTTTTTAAAGACAAAAGTCTTACCTTTGTGGGAGATAAAGTAAAAAGATGAAAAAATATAAAACAACAGACGAAGCACATTCTGTATCAGAACCAATGGCAGTGTATGGATATCAGAATTTTGATGATGGCGGTATTTTCAGAATGATAGAAATCGCAGAACGAGGGATTTCTTTTAAATTCTTCGATAATCTTGTAAAAAAATTCCCTTTTAGTTTTCAAGATTGGGCGGGTTTTCTTCATATCTCTGGGAAGACATTATCCCGTTATCAAAAAGAAGAAAAAACCTTTGATACATTGCAGTCAGAGAAAATATTGCAAATAGAAATGCTTTACAAAAGAGGAGAGGAAGTTTTTGGGTCGTCAGATTATTTTTTGATTTGGTTGCAGGCAGAGAATCTCGCATTAGGAAAGACAAAACCACAAGACCTCATTGGAAGCAACTTCGGAATCTCACTTCTGATGGATGAGCTTACAAGATTGGAACACGGTATTTTAGCGTAGCATTAATGATAGTTTTTAGATTATCAAAAGAAATTTATGCTAACGATCTCTCCGGAAAAGGCGCAGAAATAGCTGGCGGAAGATGGAATAGCAAAGGCAATGCAGCTTTGTACACGGGGCAATCTATTGCACTTTGCGTTACCGAGATTGCTGTTCACATTCCACTTGGCATTATTCCAAAAGATTATCGATTGGTTCACATTGAAATTCCTGATATTGAAGTTTTTGAGCCGAAAAGATTTCCTAAAGATTGGAATACTTTTCCACATCTCGACGCAACTCAGAAGATGGGAGACAAATTTCTGAAAGAAAACAAATTCCTGACGATGAAAGTTCCTTCTGCAGCGGTTCAAGGGGAATTCAATTATATTATTAATCCTCGAAATAATAATTTTAACAAAGTTCAAATCAAGAAAGTAGAGAAGTTTACTTTTGATGACCGATTGTTTGTTAGATAAAAAAAGTAAATCAATGAAAATCAAAGAGTTTATAAATGAATTTGAAAAAATAATTCCGGTAAGGCAAGCTGAGGATTTTGATAATGTTGGTTTGCTTTGTGGAAATCCTGATAGAGAAATTTCGGGAATTTTGATTGCTCACGATGCTTTGGAATCTGTAGTTGATGAAGCGATTGAAAAGGATTTAAATTTTATATTTTGTTTTCATCCAATCATTTTTTCGGGATTAAAATCAATTACTGGTAAAAATTATGTGGAGCGAGCTGTTCTGAAAGCTTTAGAAAATAAAATTGCAATCTATGCGATTCACACCGCTTTTGATAATGATTATTTTGGTGTTAATTATAAAATATGTGAAGTTCTTGGATTGAAGAATCAAAAAGTATTAATGCCGAAACAGAATCAATTAAAAAAACTAGAAGTTTATGTTCCTGGTGATTCTGCTGAAAAATTAAAAAATTCACTTTTCGAAGCTGGAGCCGGAAATATTGGTTTCTATGACGAATGCAGTTTTTCGATTGATGGAAACGGAACTTTTCGCCCGCTGGAAGGTTCAAATCCTGTGACTGGAACTCACAATGAAAGAGAAAACGCCAATGAAGTTCTGCTTTCTGTGATTTTTGAAGATTATAAAAAGCATCAGATTCTCTTTGCGATGAAACAAAATCATCCTTATGAAGAAGTTGCTTATCAATTAATTTCGCTCGAAAATGAAAATCAATATACAGGTTTGGGAAGATTCGGAGACTTGGAAATCGAAATGGATGAGGAGGATTTTCTGAAATTCGTAAAAGAGAAATTTAATCTTAATGTTATCAGATACAATTCATTAACTCAGAAAAAAATCAAAAGAGTAGGCGTTTTGGGTGGAAGCGGAGCAAGTGGAATCAAGTCTGCAATTTCTGCAAAATGTGATGCTTATCTCACTGGTGATGTGAAGTATCACGATTTCTTTTCAGCGGAAGACAAAATGTTGATTTGCGATATTGGACATTTTGAGTCAGAACAATTTGTAACTCAACAATTATTTGAAATTTTGTCCAAAAAATTCACTACATTTGCAATCGCTAAAACGACAATAAAAACAAATCCTGTTAATTATTTTATATAGATATGGCTAAAGTAAACGAAATTTCTGTTGAAGAAAAATTAAGAGCTCTTTACGATTTGCAAATCATCGATTCCCGTCTGGATGAGATCCGCAATACAAGAGGCGAATTGCCGATTGAAGTAGAAGATCTTGAGATAGAAATTGAAGGTCTTGAAAAAAGAGCCCAAAAATTCGAAGCTGAAATTGCTGAGCAAAATGCTGAAATCAACAGCAAAAAAGACTTGATGAAACAAGCTCAAACTCTTATTGATAAATATAAAACGCAACAAGACAACGTTAGAAATAACAAAGAATTCGAAGCTTTATCAAAAGAAGTAGAATATCAGGAATTAGAAATCCAATTGGCTGAAAAGAGAATCAAAGAATTCGGTGGAAAGATAGATCACAAAAAGGAAACTTTGGCAGATTTGACTTCTAAAATCGATGAGTTGAAAAACCACCTTTCTCACAAGAAAAACGAATTGGAAAACTTGGTTTCTGAAACGCAAAAAGAGGAAGATTATCTATTAGAAAAATCTAAAGAATTTGCTGAGAAAATCGATAACAGATTGTTGGTTTCTTACCAAAGAATCCGTCAAGGTTCTTCTACAGGACTTGCAGTTGTAGGTTTGGAAAGAGGAGCACCGAAAGGTTCTTTCTTCACAATCCCACCACAAAAGCAAATGGAAATTGCTCAGAGAAAAAAGATTATTATCGATGAGCATTCTGGAAAAATCTTGGTAGATGACGAGTTGGTAAACGAAGAAACTGCTAAAATGGAAAGCATTATCAAATTCAACTAAGAAGCTGATAATCAAAATATAAAAAAAAGAGATTCCGAATTTTCGGAATCTCTTTTTTTTGTGAGAAAATAATATGATTTAACGGATATTGACAGATCCGGAACTGCTTTCGTTTTTGGTCACCTTATTCAGCTCGCCTCTTTTGATGACATTGATGTCTCCGCTGGAAGATGCGCTGGCTGTAAGACTTGTACGAACACCAATCGTAATATCTGCCGAGGAAGAAGTGGTAAGAACTGCACTTTCTGTAGTGAAATTCTCAGCCTTTATATCGCCTGATGACGATGATTGAGCGCTCACATTTTCCGCTTTTCCAGTGATCCTAATATCTCCGGAAGAAGAAGTTTGAAGATTCAGATTTTTCGCATTCACATCTCCATTGTAATCGCCACTGCTGGAAGCTTGGATGTTGACATTGTTTCCGCTGATGTTTCCTTTGATATTTCCAGAGCTTGAAACTTTCACGTCCAAATCCGCGAATTTGAAATCATCTTTCAACAGAATACTTCCGCTGGAGCTGGCTAGCAATCTATCAAAATCTCTGGCATAAACCTTAATTTTAATTCTGTCAGTCGATATGCTCAGTTTTTTTTGAGATTCAATTTTTACGTGCACTTTTCTTCCTTCTTGTTTCACAACCACATATTGCATCAAGTCAGAAGGCGCATAAACCACGATTTTCTCTTCATTAGATTTATAAACTTCTGCATTGAGACCAGTAGAAATCTGCAATTCATCAAAATCAACAGCGTAGGATTTATCAATCACCTCGCCTTTTCCAGAATCAGACAAAAGATTAGAAAACATAATGTCCGAGCCGTTTGCGCCATCGCTCCCTTTGCTTTGTATGCAAGAAAAATTACCAACAGAGGCTAATAAAATTAAAGATAAAAGTTTTATTTTCATAATAATAGATTTTAATAATGATAAGACAACTGAAAACTAAATTCTGTTACATCCAAAAATTATTTTTTCTGATTCTAAATAATTTTCTAAATTTACAACATTAAAAAAATAAAATTTTAAAATGAAAAATATACTATTCGCATTCGTATTGATTGGATTATCCGTTTCCGCATTTGCACAATCTGGTCCGCCGGCAGGTGACGCAAAAGTAGGAGAGTTCTACGGTCAGGATGTTTCCGCAAAAACTGTAAAGAAAGCCATTTCCGCAGATGAACTCAACAAAGAATTAAAAACCAAAAACAAAATCGCAAAAACTACTGTCAAAGGAAAAGTGACTGGCGTTTGCCCGAAAAAAGGATGCTGGGTAAGCATTGCAACGGACAACGGCGAATCTTTCTTCGTGAAGATGAAGGATTACGCATTCTTCGTTCCGACTGCTTTGGAAGGGAAAACCGTCGTTTTAGAAGGCAGTGCAGAGAGCAAAACCACATCTGTAAAAGAATTACAACATTACGCAGAAGACGCTAAAAAATCCCAAGCAGAAATCGATGCGATTACAGAACCAAAAACAGAAACCAGATTTTTGGCAAGCGCCATCAAAGTTATAGAGTAATTTTACGTCAAAATAGATTATAATAAAGCTGATTTTAGGGTCAGCTTTATTTTTTTGTAAATTTTAAGCTTGTTTTGTTACTGTCCGAGGAAACTTCTAAGATATAAACTCCACTTCTTAAACTTGAAACATCAAAAGTATTGGCATTAATTTTTTTATTTAAAATCAATCTACCTTGTGTGTCTAATATTTTTATAGATTCGATTTTTTGACTGAAATTTAAAAGGTCAGAAGTTGGATTAGGATATATTTTAAAGTCAGATAACGATTTGTTTTCCCGAACTGCGAGTAAACAATCTGTAACTACGGTCTGTATATTTTTAGCTTGAAAATAGGCTTTTTCTGAGTCGTCGCAACAAACATATGTTAGTTTTGGACATTCTAAAAATCCTTCACCAAATGTTTGCTGTTTCCCATTTTTTACAGATATATTTGAAAGATTGGATAATCTGAAAACATTGAACATTTCCAGATTGATATTATTCGAGACATCCAGATTGGTGATGGAATTAGAATCGGATACTGTAAATTGTTTTAATTTAATGTTTCTACTTAGGTCAAGGCTAGAAATAATGTTACTTGAAAAATTAAAATATTCTAAATTAAGACTTTTGGAAAGGTCTAATGAACTGATTTTTGAATGAGGAATACTTAGACTCTTAAGATTAGAATTTTGAATGGGTAGTAAAATTGAACTTAAATTTGAAGCATCATACCAAAAGCTTATATGTGTGACAGGTGATGAACTGAAGTTTATTGAAGACATTTTTGTAGTTGCAAAAACAATGCTTTGCAGCCCAGCTAGCTGAGAGAAGTTAAAAGCTGATAGATTGTCATTATCGATTCTGATTTGGCTTAATTTGTTGCAATTATCAAGATTTAGAGAGGCCAAATTGTCAGATCCTATTCTTATTTGTTCGAGTTGTGTGTTTTTACTTAGGTTTAATGAAGCGTAATTTCCAGTAACAACTAGGTTTTTCAATTTCAAATTCTGAGAAACGTCAATAGAATTGATTTTTGTTGAAAATAAATCAATATCTTCTAGTGATAAACAGTTATTGATATTGATCTCCTCCAAGGATTGATTGTAAAGACCTTTAATCTTTTTTAATTTTGTATTGCTTGATAATTGCAAACTTTTAAGTTTTGTAGTCTGTTCGATGTTTAATTCCGTAAGATTTTTAAAGGCTTCGATTCCTGTAATATCTGTAAGATTATTTTCGTAAGCGGTTGAAAGGTAACTAATATTCTCAGCTTCAGAATTTTGAATTTCTCCATCTCCATTCGCATCAACTTTAGTATAATTTCCGTTCAGATCTTTGGCGTATTGGTCCGAAATTTTAATTGAAATTAATAGTTCTTTAAAATAAGCATCAGGAATATTTACATTCTGAGAAAATGAAAAAGCGAATAGATTCAGAAAAATAAAAGAAAGTATTTTTTTTGTCATAATGGTAAAAGTTTTATCAAATATAATCATTAATAAGATTTGTTTTTGAAAATATTTTAATGTCCTAATTCATTGTTAAAGCCATCAATTCTGCTTATATTTACACTCTAAATTTTCAAAAAATGGCAGACTGGAAAATCGTCAAAGAATACGAAGATATTACCTATAAAAAATCAAATGGCGTAGCAAGAATCGCCATCAACAGACCAGAAGTCAGAAACGCTTTCCGACCAAAAACAACCTCAGAACTTTACGATGCTTTTTACGACGCTTACGAAGATTCGTCCATCGGAGTTGTATTATTGACGGGAGAAGGTCCAAGTCCAAAAGACGGTGGTCACGCATTCTGTAGCGGTGGCGACCAGAAAGCTCGTGGACATCAAGGTTATGTTGGCGAAGACGGAAGACATCGTTTGAATATTTTGGAAGTTCAACGTTTGATTCGTTTTATGCCAAAAGCTGTGATTGCTGTCGTAAATGGTTGGGCAGTTGGCGGTGGACATTCGCTTCACGTAGTTTGCGATTTGACTTTGGCCAGTGAAGAACACGCAATTTTCAAACAAACCGATGCAGATGTCACAAGTTTCGACGGAGGTTACGGTTCTGCTTATTTGGCTAAAATGGTTGGTCAGAAAAAAGCGAGAGAAATATTCTTTTTAGGAAGAAATTATTCAGCAAAAGAAGCGGAAGAAATGGGAATGGTAAATGCCGTAATTCCTCACGCAGAATTGGAAGATACTGCTTACGAATGGGCGCAGGAAATCCTTGCAAAATCTCCAACATCCATTAGAATGCTAAAATTCGCAATGAATTTGACAGACGACGGAATGGTTGGACAACAGATTTTTGCAGGTGAAGCAACACGTTTGGCTTATATGACAGAAGAAGCGAAAGAAGGTAGAAATGCTTTCTTGGAAAAGCGTAAGCCAAACTTTGGCGATGACCAGTGGATTTCTTAAAAATATACATCTAAATATTTATTGACATCTGCTTTATGCCAAACAAAAACATCTCACTTGAAACAGGATTCGAATTTCTGAAACAATTAAGCAGAAATAACAATCGTGTTTGGTTTTCTGAGCATAAAAAAGAATATGATGCGATTGCAAAGGAAAACAAGAAATTCGTAGAAGAAATTTTTTCTGAAATGGAATTTCACGATAGTTTGGGGCAAATTCATATTTTAAGAATTAACAGAGATATTCGTTTTTCTAAAGATAAAACACCTTATAAAACTAATTTCGGAGCTGGTTTATCTCGAAAAAAACCAATGCTGAGAGGTGGTTATTATATGCATTTGGAGCCTGGTAACACTTTTGTTGGAGGCGGTTTTTGGGGTCCGAATAATGAGGATTTATTAAGAATCCGAAAAGAATTTGAAATTGATGATTCTCAAATTAAGAAAATAACTTCAGATAAAACCTTTATAAAATATTTTGGAGAACTGAAAGGCGAAGATGGTGTAAAGACTGCACCAAAAGGTTTTGGCAAAAATCATCCTGCAATTGACTTGATAAAGAAAAAGCAATACGTGGTAATGAGGAAATTTTCTGACAAAGAAGTTTTTTCAGACAGTTTCCAGAAAGAGATTATCGCTACTTTTTTGGCAATGCGTCCTTTTTTCGATTATATGAGTGAGGTTCTGACAACTAATTTAAATGGCGAATCTGTATTTAAAGATTAAAAAAATAAAATGACCGATTGGATACAAGCAGCACGTCTGCGCACATTACCACTTTCTATGAGTGGGATTATTATGGGAGCTTTCATTGCAAAATGGAGGATTTCCCAAGAAGGCGGATTTTGGGATTGGAGAATTTTCGGATTGGCACTTTTAGTAACATTATTGTATCAAGTTCTTTCCAACTTTGCCAACGATTATGGCGACGGTGTGAAAGGAACTGACAAAAACAGAATAGGAGAGGCGGAACAAAGAGCTGTGGCTTCTGGAAGAATTACTGCTAATCAAATGAGGAATGCTGTAATTTTATTATCAATATTATCTTTAGTAGCAACTGTCGCATTGTTATACGTTGCTTTTTATCCGGATTACACTAAAGAGTTTTGGATTTTCATCGGATTAGGAATTGCTTGTATTTTGGCTGCGATTGGTTACACAGTTGGTAAAAAGCCTTATGGCTATTTAGGTTTGGGCGATATTTTTGTGTTTATCTTTTTTGGATTAGTTTCGGTTTGTGGGAGTTATTTTCTATTTACCAAATCGTTCAGTTGGGATTTGTTATTTCCTGCAACAGCCGTCGGAATGCTAAGTATGGCTGTTCTCAATTTGAATAATATGAGAGACATCGTCAATGATGAATTGGCCGGCAAGAAAACTTTGGCATTGAGATTAGGTTTCAAAAATGCGATGATTTACGAGATTATTTTGTTACAATTACCAATTCTATTGATGTTGGCTTTTTTGATGTACAATGGTTTTCAGGAGCGAGGTTTGTATTATCCATTCATTGTGATGATTTTGATTTTCCCATTTATGAAATTGAGGAGAAGCGTAATGGCTGTGAAAGAGCCAAAAGACTTAGACCCATTCCTAAAACAAGTTGGGATTTTGACTTTTCTAATGTCAATATTGACAGCTTTCGGACTGAATTTTTTTAATTAATTAAATAAAAAAAAATGAAAATAAAATTCCTCGGACAAAACTGTTTTTTGTTCACATACAACGGAAAAACAATTCTTTCCGACCCTTTTTATAATTATCAAAAAGAAAAATCTGGTTTTGACATCAAAGCACAGAAAATTGATTACATTCTAATAACTCACGCACACGGAGATCATACAGCGGATGTAAAAGAAGTTCTTGAAAATCATCCGGAAGCAACGGTAATCGGACAACCTGAGATTTGTGGATATTTTGGACATTCCAATAATATCGACATTAATTTTGGCGGTTCTGCAAAAATTGATGATTTGAAGATTTCTATGGTTCCTGCATTGCATACGAGCTCTTTTCCAGACGGAACTTACGGTGGATTGGCTTCTGGCTATATTTTTAGATTTGCGGATGGGAGAAACCTTTATTTGGCAGGAGATACAGGTGTGAGTTCGGAAATGAGCTTATTTCCTCAGGTTTTCGGAACATTAGATTTATCAATTCTTCCGGTTGGGAAACATTACACGATGTGTCCTAGAAAAGCCGCTTTCGCCGCATCAGAATTATTAAAAACGCCAAAAGTTATTGGTTGTCATTTTGATACATTTGCGCCGATAGAAATCAATCACGAAGAAGCAAAGAAGTATTTTTCAGATAAGAACATCGAATTTGTTTTGCCAAAATTGGGACAAGAATTTGAGTTCTAAATAAAAAAAATTAAGAGATCAAGTAGTTTAAAATTAAAACCGTCTTGATCTCTTAACTTAAAAAAAAATAAAAAATGGCAAGCTACCTAAATCACACCGCTACGACCAATTACCTTTGCTGTGTTCCCACCCTGGAGGATTCTCAGGAGCTGGTTGTTTAGGACTTGCCGGTGCAAAGATAGGAAAATTCAGAAAAAAGAAAAGAGAAATAAGAGAAAAGAAATATATTAAGATGTAGGAGATTGATAGTCAGTTTCAAATATTTTCATTAAACTCTCATTTCAAAAAAATAAAAATTAGATTATGACAAAAAACCCTTTGAAAGTAGGTTTTATTTTATTCGCAATTACAATGTTGACTTTCTTCATTGTTTATTACTTTTTCGCAAACGCCAACTATTGGAACACCACGATGCAAGTCAATGCATTTGGGATGACTTTTCTTTATGTAGCTGCTGGTTTTATTTCAACTTATTGGTTAAGACAAGGTACGAGAATCACTTACCCTCAAGCATTTAAACAAACATTTGTAACGCTTTTTACGGGCGGAATTTTATCAATGTTGTCTATCTTTTTGTTTCTCAATTATGTGGATACAGATGCGAGAGATATGCTGAATCATCAATATATTCAAACCGAACTCAAAAATCTAGACGAAGCTTACGCTCAGAAAAAGGTAGAAGTTGCCAATCACATAGACCGAAACAAAATCACGGAGTTGGAAACTGATTATAAAAATGCAAAAATCGGAAGAGAAGCAGCTTTGAAGGAGAATAGAAATTATTTTTCATTCAAGTTTATGTCTGCAATTTTTGGAGGTTTCTTATTGTTTTATTTGATGTTGTCTATCATTATTGCCGGATTTATGAAGAATAAAAAACGTTATGAAGAATAAAATTTGACTTTATAAATTTTGGCTTTATACCAGATGAAACCTTAAATCTCATTCAAAAGAAATATCTTTGACCTTTAAAATTACATCCAAAAAATATCAATGAATCTCTCTATAATAATTCCTTTGCTAAACGAGCAAGACTCTTTGGAAGAGCTGTTCACAAGGATTGACACTGTTTGCCGTTCTAATAAATTGTCTTACGAAGTTTGGTTCATAGATGACGGAAGCACCGACCTTTCTTGGTCCATCATCGAGAATTTGAAGATTCAAAATCCACAAATTCACGGGATCAAATTTTCCAAAAACTACGGAAAATCACAAGCTCTTCACGCGGCTTTCGAAAAGGTAAACGGCGATGTCATTATCACGATGGATGCTGATCTACAGGACTTTCCCGAGGAAATACCAGAACTTTATGAAATGGTAAAAGTAGGAAATTATGACATCGTTTCTGGTTGGAAAAAGAAGCGTTTTGATAATGTGATGACCAAAAATATTCCTTCAAAATTATTCAACGGTGCTGCTAAAAGAGTTTCTGGAATTTCGCTTCACGACTTCAATTGTGGACTGAAAGCTTATAAAAAACAAGTTGTAAAATCTATTGATGTTTATGGTGATATGCACAGATATATTCCAGTTCTGGCAGCCAATGCAGGATTTAGAAATATTACGGAAAAACCAGTTCGACACCAGGCAAGACCTTATGGAACTTCGAAGTTTGGGACGGAAAGATTTGTTCGCGGGTTCTTAGATTTGGTAACGCTTTGGTTTGTCAGCAGATTTGGTGGAAGACCGATGCATTTCTTTGGCGCAGCGGGAACTTTGACGTTCATCATCGGATTTTTGTCAGCCATTTGGTTGGGAATTTCGAAACTGATTGATGTTTATATTTTCAAAATTTATGGTAATTTGATTACAAATAATCCTTGGTTTTTCATTGCTTTGACGATGATGATTATGGGAAGTTTGCTTTTCGTAGCTGGATTTTTAGGCGAGTTGATTATCCGAACAAACCGTGAACATAAGAATTATCATATTGAGGAATTGATATAAATAAGATAATTTTTCTAATTTGGTAAATCAATAATCTTATGAAAAATCTACTTTATTTAATTCTAATTTTCACAGCAGTTTCCTGTGGTAAAGTGACTCCAAAAGGCGAAATTCAATCGAAAGATGTTGAATTGGCTGAGTTTTCAAAACTTAATCTGAAAGGGAAGTTCCGCGTGTTTTACGTACAAAGTCCACACAATTTTGTGAATGTGGAAACATATCCAAATGTCTTTGAAAATCTGCATATTGAAATTAAAGACAAACATCTTTATATCACGGAAAACAGTGAGACTGAGAAAGTAGATTTCTACAATATCACTATTTACGGCAAAAATGCTTTTGATGACATTAAAATGGCTGATTCCGTAGAACTTAACATTTCCAGCCAGATGAAAGTGGAAAATTTCTCCCTCAATTTAAAAGATAATGCTAAATTTATCGGTTCAGTGATTTCAGAAAAATCGAATATCGAAATGACGAATAAAAGTAGGGCTAATCTGTTGGGAAAAACTACTTTAGCAAAACTAAATATTAAAGATACAGCGAGCATCATTGCGCCATATTGGTACATCAGAGATTTGGAAATCGAGTCTCAAAACGGAAATTATGCGGAATTAAATGTGGATGAAGAAATCAAAGGAAAATTGAAAAATACTTCGAAACTGGTTTATTACGGTGAGCCTTCCAAAAAAGTGAATCTCACCGAACAAGCCACGATCGAAAAGAGAATAATAAAATAAACAAAAACTATAAATAAATGTCTGACACATCAACATTGGATAAAGCAAAACTTTGGCTTTCAGAAACATTTGACAAAGAAACAAGAAATAAAGTTCAAACTTTAATCGATTCTGAATCTCCAGATCTGGAAGATTCTTTTTACAGAGAATTAGAATTTGGAACAGGCGGAATGCGCGGCATAATGGGCGTTGGGACTAATCGTCTTAATAAATATACTTTAGGTCAAGCGACTCAAGGTCTTGCCAATTATCTTCATCAGCAATTTTCTGGCGAGGAAATCAAAGTGGCAATTGCTTATGATGTGAGACATAATTCTAAGGAATTTGGGAAAGTGGTGGCTGATGTTCTGACAGCCAACGGAATCAAGGTTTTGTTGTTCAAAGATCACCGTCCAACGCCAGAATTGTCTTTCACAGTTCGTGATAAAAAATGTAACGCAGGAATCGTGTTGACAGCTTCTCATAATCCGCCAGAATATAATGGTTATAAGGTTTATTGGAATGACGGAGCGCAAATTGTTCCGCCGGATGACGAAAATATCATCAGAGAAGTTTATTCAACCAAATTCGAAAATATCAAATTTGATGGAAACGATGATTTGATCGAATGGATTGGTGAAGATCAAGATGACGTTTACGTTGACGCTTGTATGGAAAATTCGCTGTATCAGAATGTTGGTAGAGATAATTTGAATATCGTTTTCACATCCATCCACGGTACAACCTACACAACTGTTCCAAAAGCACTTAAAAAAGCTGGATTCACAAAAGTGGATTTGGTGCAGGAACAAATGATTCCAAGTGGAAACTTTCCAACTGTTTCTTCGCCGAATCCAGAAGAGCCAGCAGCACTTTCTATGGCGATGGATCTTGCAGAGATTACCAATGCTGACATCGTGATCGGAACAGATCCGGATGGCGACAGATTGGGAATTGCTGTGAGAAATCTTGAAGGCGAAATCCAATTGCTAAACGGAAATCAATGTAATACAATTCTTACTTATTATATATTGGATCAATGGAAAAAAGCAGGGAAAATTACCGACAAAGAATTCATTGGTTCTACGATTGTGACGTCTGATATTTTCTTTGATGTAGCTGAAAAATTCGGAGTTGACTGCAAGGTTGGATTGACAGGTTTCAAATGGATCGGGAAAATGATCCGTGATTTTGAAGGTCAGGAAAAGTTCATTTGCGGAGGCGAGGAGAGTTTCGGATTTATGACCGGAGATTTCGTGAGAGACAAGGATTCTTGTGGTTCTATCTTGACGGCTTGCGAAATTGCTGCTTGGTGTAAAGCTAACGGAACGACTGTTTATCAATATATGATTGACATCTACAAGGAAGTTGGATTCTACTATGAAGGTTTAATCAACGTAGTGAGAAAGGGAAGAAGTGGTGCAGAAGAGATCCAAGAAATGATGAAAAATTTCCGTGAGAATCCTCCGAAAGAAATCGCTGGTTCTCCTGTGGAAGAAGTTAAAGATTTCAAAGAGCAGACTTGTTTTGTGGTTTCTAAAAACGAGAAAAAAGTGATGGACGATATTCCAAAATCTAATGTTTTGATTTATTATACCCAAGACGGAACCAAGGTTTGCGTGCGTCCTTCTGGAACGGAACCGAAGATTAAATTCTATGTTTCTGTGAAAGATTCTATCGCTTCTGAGCAAGATTTCGTAGAAAAACTTCCTAAGTTGGAAGAGAAGATCAATAAAGTAAAACAGGATCTCAACCTGTAATTGAAAATTTTATTTGAATTAAATATTATCTAAAATATTTTAATAGAAAAGTTCTCAATTGTTAAAGTCATTTAATTTTTGGGATTTTTTTTTTTGATGTAAGTTGAATTAGTCGGCTACATTTAAGACCTTTGTAAAACTATAAAAGAATAAAATCAGATCCTAAGTCTGAATAATAACATCTAAAACAAAATAAAGTGAAAGTATCAAAACTAGCATCTAACCTCGTTGGTTCAGAGATCATCAAAATCGGAAATGAAGTGAATGACCTGAAAGCGAAAGGTGCACAAATCTCAAACCTTACAATTGGTGACCTTAATTCCAATATCTATCCAATTCCACAAGAATTAAAAGATGGAATCCAGAAAGCTTATAAGAACAATCTTACAAATTACCCACCAGCAAACGGTTTGCAATCTCTTCGAACTTCCGTGAGCAATGATCTTAAAAAACGTTGGAATCTGGATTATTCAGCTAATGATATTTTAATAACTGCAGGTTCCAGACCTTTGATTTATGCAATTTTCAAAACAATTGTAGATGAAGGCGATAAAGTGATTTACCCAATCCCATCTTGGAACAACAATCATTATTCTTATTTGACGACTGCAAATGCGGTTGAAGTTCAAACTCAGGAATCCAATAATTTCTTGCCAACAGCTGAAGATTTGAGACCACATTTGGAAGGCGCTGTTCTGCTTTGCCTTTGTTCTCCGCTTAACCCGACTGGAACAATGTTCACAAAAGAACAATTATCTGAGATTTGCGAATTGGTTTTGGAAGAAAATAAAAAAAGAGGCGAGGACGAGAAACCGCTTTATTTGATGTACGATCAGATCTATGCGATGCTGACTTTTGGTTCTGATCATCACGATCCGGTAAGTCTTTTTCCAGAAATGAAAGATTACACCATCTATGTTGACGGAACGTCTAAATGTTTCGCTGCAACTGGCGTAAGAGTTGGTTGGGGATTTGGACCAAGTTTGGTGATTGATAAAATGAAAGCATTGTTAACTCACGTTGGCGCTTGGGCACCAAAACCAGAGCAGGAAGCCGTTGCCGAGTTTTTAGCTGATAATTCTGCAGTAGATACTTTCTTAGAAGATTACAAAGAAAAACTTAATAACAGCTTGAAAGAACTTCACGCCGGAATCCAAGATTTGAAAACTAAAGGTTTTGCGGTCGAAAGTATTTCGCCAATGGGTGCACTTTATTTGACAATCAAATTGGATTATCTAGGGAAAACTGCGCCAGACGGTAAAGTGATTGAAAATTCTACAGATTTAGTTTTCTATCTGATCAATAATGCAGGAATGGCTTTGGTTCCGTTTTCAGCGTTTGGAAATGACAAGTTAGTGCCTTGGTTCAGAGCATCTGTAGGCGGTTGTTCTTTAGATGATATCAAAGATTGTCTTCCAAAATTAGAAAAAGCTTTGGGTGATTTGAAATAAATTGGAAAAAATTCGCTTTTATAATTGAAAAAATTCTATCTTTGTGTAAAGGAATTAGAGATGGAAAATTATAAACAAAAAGGAAATCAACAAAAATCAAAAATAGAAGAGCCAATTGCTGCATACGGAGCAAGACCTTCTATCTTCAATCGATTTTCAATTCAAGACGATTATAAACTCCTGAAAAAAGCAAGAGAAGGTGTGAAAACGGATGTTTTTTATTCACTTGCTGATGCCATCAAGATGCCAGAGAAAGCTTTGGCATCTGTCATCAATCTTTCGCCAAGAACCCTTAGCAATTATAGAGATCAGGAAAAAGGGTTGGATCCGATTTATAGCGAGCATCTATTAAAACTGATCAATCTGTACAGTTTTGGAAAAGAAATCTTTGGAAATCTAGACGAGTTTACTCTATGGATGAACCGTCCATTTTGGAATTCTAATGACAAACCGATAGATTTTATTTCCACTTCTGGAGGTGTAGATCTGATCTACGAAGAAATAGAAAAACTAGCACAAGGTTATCCTGTATAATGCTGGTTTACAGAATTGTTCATAAGCGATATTCAGATTCTCTCTTTGCGAGTGGTCTGGAAGGAAGATGGAACTCCGAAGGAAAAAAAGTGCTTTACACGGCGGAGAGTATTTCTCTTGCCTATCTGGAAACATTGGCACATCGGAAAGGATTGGGATTTAATAGAGACTTTCGGATTATGGTCATTAAAATTCCGAATAATGCCGAATTTCAAACGGTTGAATCTTCAGAATTATCAAAAAGCTGGAGAGATTTCCGTAACTATTCCGATTGTCAAAAGATTGGAGATGTTTGGTTTGATGCTGATGAAAAATTGTGTTTGAAAGTTCCTTCCGCAGTTGTTCCCGAAAATTGGAATGTTGTGATCAATACATTTCATCAAGATTTTAAAAAAGTAAAGCTAATTGATGTTCTCGATTTTGAGCCGGACGATCGATTGGAACAAATCATAAAACAATACAAATAGTGAAACCTTAGAGGTACGTGAATTCCTAAAAAAAATCATAAAAATCTATGAACAAAATCATCGCAGTGATTCCTGCTCGCTACAATTCCACGAGATTTCCCGGGAAAATGATGGAAATTTTGGGAGATAAAACCATCATTATAACCACTTATCAAAACGTAGTAGAAACTGGTCTGTTTGATGAAGTGTTTGTTGCTACAGATTCCGAGATTATTTTTGATGAAATTTCAAAAAATGGTGGAAAAGCGGTAATGACAGGCGAACACGAAACAGGAAGTGACAGAATTGCAGAAGCTGTTCAAAACATTGATTGTGATATTGTTATCAATGTTCAAGGTGATGAACCTTTTCTCAAGAAAGAACCTTTGAAGCAACTGATTGATATTTTTTCTAATGATAATAAAAAAGAAATTTCTTTGGCTTCATTGAAAATTCAATTAAAAGAATCAGAGGAGATTGAAAATCCTAATAATGTGAAAGTTATTACTGATAATCAAGGTTTTGCATTGTATTTCAGTCGTTCTATGATTCCTTTTCATCGCGAATTATCCTATGATGTCAAGTATTACAAACATATTGGTGTTTATGCTTTTAGAAAGGAAGCTTTGATTAAATTTTCTTCTCTGGAAATGACACCAATGGAAATTTCGGAAAAATTAGAACAATTGCGCTATTTGGAAAATGGGATGAAAATCAAAATGGTGGAAACAGATTTTGTGGGAATTGGGATTGATACACCCGAAGATTTGGAAAAAGCCAAATTGCTGATATAATGATTAATATCTTTTTTAGCACTTTTTAATATTTCCACGGAATCGAAAACTTAATAAAAATCCTATCTTTGGATTCTTAAAAATTCTGAATGAAAAAAATAGTTCTCATATTCTCCATTATATTTTCCATTTTCATTTCTGCCCAAACTGCCACAGAAATCATCGATAAAAACATCGAAAATTCTGGAGGTCTTACCAATTGGAAACTTCTAAACACCGTTCAAATCCAAGGAAGAGTAACTTTGGGAATCAATGATGAATATCCGATAAAGATCTATCAGCAACGTCCGAATCTTAGCAAAACAGCAATGGTTGTAGGCGGAAAAGAAACGCCCGTTGAAGGTTATGATGGCAAGAATGGATATGCGATGAATTATGCTCAGAACAAGCTTCAGCAATATAATGATTACATTCCTGAAAACTTCGACAACGACTTTATCGATTGGGAAAACAAAGGTTTTGAAGCTAAATTTCTTGGTAAGGAAAAAATAGGAGAGTTGTATTATTTCAAAGTTGAATTGACGAAAAATGTGAACAAAACAATTTATTTTTTCGACACAAAAAGTTATATGCTTTTCCGTGAAATTAAAAAAGATGAAATCTTGACTTACTCTGATTACAAAAAAGTGGGACAATTGCTAATGCCTTACAGAATCGAATCGTCTTCACCAAAAAAAGACAGCGATTATGTAATGACAATCAACAAGATAGAAATCAACAAAGAATTACCAAAGAATACTTTTAAGTTTTAAATTCTATGGAAGCTGAGGAAATCCGCGAATATTGTTTGAGCAAGAAAGCCGTGACGGAAAGCTTTCCTTTTGACTTGGAAACCTTGGTTTTCAAAGTTGGTGGGAAGATGTTTCTCTTAATTTCCTTGGAACAACATCCTGCAACATTTTCTGCAAAAGCCAATCCTGAATGGAGTGAGGAATTACGAGAAGAATATTCTCAAATCAATGGTGCTTATCATATGAACAAAACCCACTGGAATTCTGTGGTTTGCGAAGGATTGAAACAAGATTTAATCTTTAAATTGATTGACCATTCTTACGATTTGGTTTTCAAATCTTTGACCAAGAAATTGCAAGCGGAAATCAATAATTCTTAAAATTGAAATTCCTCAGTCAATCCTTTATCCAAATCCAGCTTTTCAATTAATTTTTCCATCCCCTCAAATTTGATCTCATCGTGAAGATAATCTCTGAATTTCACAGTGATTTCTTTATCATAAATATCTTGGTCGAAATTCAAAATATAAACTTCGGTGTGTAAAGTCTGATTTTCATTATCGACGGTTGGATTCGTTCCGATGCTCAACATTCCTTTATAAAATTGACTATCAATCCAAACTTCCACAATGTAGGCGCCACTTTTTGGAAGCAGTTTATTAATAGGAACATCAATATTTGCAGTTGGATAGCCAATAGTTCTGCCTAATTTTTTTCCATGGATTACTTTTCCGGTCAAAGGATAAATGTAACCCAACATTTGGTTCGCATCCTTGATTCTACCTTCTGACAAAGCGATTCTAATTTTCGTAGAACTAATGTTAAGGTCGTTCTGTTGAACTGCTTGTAATTGATTCACTTTAAAATCTAACTCAGTAGAAAGTGATTTAAGCAATTCGAAATTACCACTTTTATTTTTTCCAAATGTATGGTCGTGACCGATGATGATGTGCTTTACATTCAGTTTGTCAACTAAAACTTGTTCACAGAATTCAGTACCAGTCAGATTACGGAACTCCTCATCAAAAGTTTTAAGGAAAATATTTTGGATTCCACTTTTTTCGAGCAATTCCAGCTTTTCTTCCAATGTGTTGAGCATTTTTACATCATCATTCGGATTCAGGAATTTTCTTGGATGCGGCCAGAAACTTAGAATTGCGGATTCTAAGTTTTCATTTTTGGCAATCTCATTTAACGTATTAATAATAGATAAATGCCCGAGATGAACACCGTCAAACATACCTAATGACAATGCCAATGGCGTTTTGGAGTGATAATCGTTGAAATCTGTGATGATTTTCAAAAGCTGAAATATTTTGACAAAAAGTGATGCGTTTTGTCCGGCTAAAAATACACCTAAAAATGGTGTTGTTAATTGTTATGCAAATATGATAAAAATCTTTTTTTCTGACAATGCAGAATTGCAAACTTTTATTATCTTTGCGCACAAGTAAAAATTTAGTAATGGCAAACCAAATTAAAGGAAAAATTTCACAAATCATTGGACCAGTTATCGATGTGGTCTTTAATGAAGTTGAACAATTACCAAACATATATGACGCTCTAGAAATCATCAAAAGCAACGGAGAAAAAGTTGTTTTGGAGGTTGAGCAGCACATTGGCGAGGACGTTGTAAGATGTATCGCTATGGATGCTACAGATGGTCTTCAAAGAGGACAAGAAGTTCTTGGAACAGGTCAGCAAATCACAATGCCAGTTGGAGAAGGCGTAAACGGACGTCTGTTCAATGTTGTAGGTGATGCTATCGACGGTCTTCCAAACTTGACTAGAGAAGGAGGTTTGCCAATCCACAGAGAAGCACCAAAATTTGACCAATTGACGACTTCAGCAGAAGTTCTTTTCACTGGTATCAAAGTAATCGATTTGATCGAGCCTTATGCAAAAGGAGGTAAAATTGGATTGTTTGGTGGAGCAGGTGTTGGAAAAACAGTATTGATCCAGGAATTAATCAACAATATTGCAAAAGGTCACGGTGGACTTTCCGTATTCGCAGGAGTAGGAGAAAGAACAAGAGAAGGAAATGACCTTTTGAGAGAGATGCTTGAGTCAGGCATTATCAAATACGGAGACGAGTTCATGCACTCTATGGAAAATGGAGGCTGGGATCTTTCCAAAGTTGATCTTGAAGAAATGAAAGATTCAAAAGCAGCTTTCGTTTTCGGACAGATGAACGAACCACCAGGAGCAAGAGCTAGAGTAGCACTTTCTGGTTTGACATTGGCAGAATATTACCGTGATGGTGGCGAAAGCGGACAAGGTAGAGATGTATTGTTCTTCGTAGATAATATCTTCCGTTTTACACAGGCTGGTTCTGAGGTGTCTGCACTTCTTGGACGTATGCCTTCAGCGGTAGGTTATCAGCCGACATTGGCATCTGAGATGGGTGCGATGCAGGAGAGAATTACTTCTACAAAAAATGGTTCCATTACTTCAGTACAAGCGGTTTACGTACCTGCGGATGATTTAACGGATCCAGCGCCGGCTACAACGTTTGCTCACTTGGATGCAACGACTGTATTGGACAGAAAAATTGCTTCATTAGGTATATATCCAGCGGTAGATCCATTGGCTTCTACGTCAAGAATCTTGGCGCCAGAAATCATTGGAGACGAACATTATGATTGTGCACAAAGAGTAAAAGAAATTCTTCAGAGATACAAAGCATTGCAAGATATTATTGCGATCCTTGGTATGGAAGAGCTTTCTGAGGAAGATAAATTGGTAGTTTACAGAGCTAGAAAAGTTCAGAGATTCTTGTCTCAGCCTTTCCACGTTGCTGAGCAGTTTACAGGTCTTAAAGGATCATTGGTAGATATCAAAGATACCATCAAAGGATTCAATATGATCATCGATGGAGAATTGGATCAGTATCCAGAGTCAGCTTTCAACTTGAAAGGAACTATCGAAGAAGCTATTGCAGCAGGACAAAAATTGTTAGCAGAGAACGTTTAATTTGCTGATTGCTGATAGCCAATAGCTATTTGCCAAAAGCTAAAAGCCAATTAAAATGAATATAAAAATTTTAACTCCGGAATTTGTGATCTTTGATGGCGAAGTAGAATCCGTTCTTCTTCCAGGAAAAAGTGGACAATTCCAAATCTTTAAAAATCACGCGGCGATTGTTTCTGCTTTGGTTGGTGGGAAAGTGAAGATTTATACTGATAAAGTAGATTCTTCTTACCAAAAATATCTGACCAAAGAAACAGAAGCAAAAAGCGCTTACTCTTACGAGATCAAAAGTGGTGTTTTAGAATTCAACAATGATAAGGGGATTATTCTTTGCGAGTAAAAAGCTTAACATACATAAACAAAAAAGAATCATTAGAAATAATGGTTCTTTTTTTTGTGCCTTTTGAGAAATATTAAATCTATCTTTAATCATTCTTAATCACACTATTACTCTGCTTTCATATCAAAAATGAAGCAGGACTTTTCTAAAAAACAGAATTGAAAATTACTGACAAATTTAATGTCTCAAAGTAAGATATTATCATCAAAACGCATTATCTTTAGCCACGTTATAAATTAAAAATATATGATAAATAATGAAGTAGGAACCAAAAGGAATTACACCGTTCCATTGGTTACGATTACCCTTTTGTTCTTTATGTGGGGATTCATCACGTGTATGAATGATATCTTGATTCCTTACCTGAAACAGCTTTTCAATCTCACCTTTTTCCAATCGATGTTGGTGCAGTTTTGTTTCTTTGGAGCGTATTTTATTGGCTCATTGATTTACTTTTTAATTTCAACCACACAGGGTGATCCCATTGATAAAGTGGGGTATAAGAAAGGTATTCTTTTCGGAATTTTTCTGGCGGCATTTGGGTGTGTTTTATTTTTTCCGGCGGCGAGTTTGTCGTCTTATCCTTTGTTTTTAGGTGCTTTATTTATCTTGGGACTTGGATTCACGGTATTACAAATCACGGCGAATGCTTACGTTTCCCTTTTGGGACCAGAAGATTCCGCATCCAGCCGACTGAATATGACCCAAGCTTTCAACGCCTTCGGAACAACGATTGCGCCGGTTTTGGGAGGTCATTTGATTTTCGAATTGTTCTCCGAGGCAGACGGATCTTTCTCTGCAGCCGCAACCAAGATTCCTTATTTGATTTTTGCCGGGATTCTATTATTGGTCGCACTGATAATCTCAAGAGTTAAATTACCAGATTTCAAAGTAGCCGGCGAAGAAGTCGTAAAAGGTTTTGGCGCTTTGAAACACAACCATCTCAAGTTCGGCGTTTTGGCA
This sequence comes from Epilithonimonas xixisoli, assembly GCF_004365655.1. Lineage (GTDB taxonomy): Bacteria > Bacteroidota > Bacteroidia > Flavobacteriales > Weeksellaceae > Epilithonimonas > Epilithonimonas xixisoli. The sequence continues at coordinate 1,182,835 of NZ_SOEO01000001.1, forward strand.
ATGTTCTGCTATGTGGGCGGGGAAGTGGCAGTGGGAAGTTTCATCATCAGCTTTTTGGAGCAACCACAAGTCATGAATCTTACCGAATCTGTCAGCAAAAACTACCTTGCAGTCTATTGGGGCGGTGCGATGATAGGGCGATTCTTAGGTGCAATTTCTCTGAATCACTCCATCAGCCAAGGCAAAAAAGCCATCTATATGCTGGGAGCAGCGATTGCAGTTTTCCTGGTGATTTATGGAATTGTAGATCTCACGTTTGCACAGATTAGTTTCTTCCTCGTATTTATTGCTTTGAATTTCATTGCGTTCTTCATAGGGAAATCTGCTCCGGCAAGAACCCTTTCTATCTTTGCAGGTGTCAACGTTTTGTTATTAATCTCAACGATGCTAAACCACGGTGAGCTGGCAATGTACAGCGTTTTAGGCATTGGGATTTTCAACTCGATTATGTTCTCTAATATCTATACATTAGCGATTTCCGGTTTAGGAAAATACACGAGCCAAGGTTCATCTTTGGTTGTAATGGCGATCTTAGGAGGTGCCATTGTTCCGATTTTCCAAGGTTATTTGGCAGATCAGTTTGGCGTTCAGCATTCCTTTATTATTCCGGTGTTTTGTTATCTCGTTATTTTGGTTTTTGGGGCATATTGTACTAAGTATCTTGGCCACGTGAAGCAGGATGTGGATGCTAAGTCTGGGCATTAAGATTTTTGTTTTATATAAATGGAAAACCTGCTGTTGAGCAGGTTTTTTTTGTTTGATTATATTGACAAGCACGAGCTAGAAGCTCGCGCTAGCGACGAAGACTGTGATATTTAAGTTCTGCCTTGTCGCTGGCGCGAGCGTCTCGCTCGTACCAAACAACCTTAACATTCACAAATTAACATCAATCTTCAAAACTTCATCAAAATCATCACCATAATTTCGTGCACTACTATATTTCCACTCCCAAGGTTCTATTACAAAACCACTTTCGACAGGATTTTGATGGATATAATTTAATTTTTGCTCAAATACTTTCAAAGACCAGATTTCTATCGGTTGATTGTTCTGTTGCCAAAATTGATATTCTTTGACATTAGAATTTCTTCTTCCAGCTTTTTTGAACATCCAAAGCATCCATTCTTTTCTACTTTCCTGATTATTTTCTTGAATAGCTTTAAGTAATTTTCTTGATGTGAATCCTTTAAAATCTCTAATCAGTTCTGAAGGTTTTCCATCATCAGAACGAAAGATTAAATGAATATGACTTGGCATAATACAATATCCAAATATTACCATTCCTTTATTTTTCCTACAGTAGTCTAAAGAACTGATGATGATATTAAAATATTCAATTCTGGTAAATACATCAATCCAAAATACTGTTGCAAAGCTGATAAAATAGGCACCATCTTTTTCTCGGAATTTATATTTTCTACTCATTCTATTGTGTTTTGAGTAAAACTACAAAATATAATGATACGCTAGCGCGAGCATCTTGCTCGTGCTCAGGAAACGGCACGAGCTTGAAGCTCGCGCCAGCGTGAGGATTTTTGTGAAAATTTTGACTTATAATTCTGTAATTTTTATTCTTTGTTCATCTCCTCCGATGAATTTATAGGTACATCTTTAACGAATAGAGGAGAATCTGAAGCATACGGAACCCTACCAGAAGGGACAAATTTGGAAGAATCTTTTAAATGTATATCTTGGTCATCGAAAAAAATATGTGCTCCAAAAGCTTTCAATACTTTGTCTTTGCTTAAACCTCCGAGAAAATATGCTTCATCAACATATACACCCCATTTTCTTAGCGTTTTAATAACTCTCATATGGGAAGGTGCATTTCTTGCCGTAACAATAGCTAAACGGAGGGGTGATAATTCAATTGTTGTAGGCAATTCTTCTTGTATCTTAGATAGTTTGATTAGTAATTTAGCGAAAGGACCTTCTGCTCAAGCGTCGTCTTCGTGTTCTTGCTCGTATCTATGAAAGGCTTCAATACCTTCTGTCTTATATCTGTGTTCAGAGTCATCTGAGAATAAAACAGCATCTGCATCAAACGCTATTTTAACTCGGTTATCTAATGGCTTAAATTCCGTAGGTGGAGCATAAATATATGCCGCTGCACAACTTTTTGAATCTATAACAGATTGTACGTCTTTATTATCTTTGCTGAGAAACAAATCGATATCAAATGCATCAATGTATGGTGATAATGGTTCTCCTCCACTAAGAGCTATTCTTGTAATATCAAATTTATGTTGTTTTAAGGAATTCATAATCCTTACACCTGTCTCTGGACTATTTCTTGACATTACAACCACTTCAACAATTCTCTTTTTTGCAACTGTGTTTAAGTGTAATAAACTTTGAACTAAATGAAATGCTGTTCCAGGTGATAATGGTTCATTTTCATTTTCTTGTTGATATTTCCTATAACCTGCAATTCCTTCTTTTTCGAAAATTTCATTTTCTTTTTCTAAATCAAATAAAGCTCGGCTTGAGACACCAACTACTAAAATTTCTGATAGATCTACTGCCATCTTTCTATTTTTTTTTTTAATCAAATCGTTCAAAGATTTTATATTATTCTTTTTTAAGTATGTGTCCAAACGCATATCTCTTCTGACTTTCAAATCAATATCGTATTGTTTTTCAATTGTTCCAATATGAGTATCTCCACGTTTTTGACGTAAAGTTCCATCATCTGTTCTTTCTCTGTTGCCTTTCAAATCAGGCGCATCATTTTTACTTGTACTCATAATTTTATGATTGTGTGATTATCTTAAGAAAATCACAATTATTAATCCAGATGTTAAAATGTGACAATTTGACATTTTTTTTACTTTTTCTAAACTATTTGGGATTTTTTGTCATATCAGTATTTCTGTATTTTATTTAAAAGTATTATTATGGCAGAATTAAGGCTGATTTGAATAAACTATTAAATTTAAAGTGTATGAACTCAAAAACCCTCGTTTTCTAACCCATACAACTTCCGCAAAACTTTCAAAACCCCAGTTTTCAATCAAAACAACTTTTACTTTGATGTCCCAGACTGGCAAATCTTCTACGCAGACGTGAACGAACTGGTAAAAGCAGCGAAGAATTCCAACTTAGAACCGCCAGTAAAAGGGTAGAACCCAATGCCATTTACAGAACACCATAGAAAAAGCCGAACTAGAAATAGTCCGGCTTTTTGTTTTTTATGATGATGTGATGAGGGCGTTATTAGGTTGTACCCATTACAAACATATTCTCCATCGTTGGTACTTCGCTGCCGCCTTCTTTCTCCAGCGTTATGGCAAATGCCTGTGCATTCGGGATGTTGGCAAGCGCTGTTTTGCTGTCTTTTTCGGAAGTGTACATTCCGGCGTTTACCGGTTTTCCATCGGCAATTGCCCACAATTGGTACTGCATGCCTGCAGGTGCTTTTGGCAGGCTGTCCGCATTCAGATAGACTTGCTTGGATTTGGTATCCCAGAAAACCAAGGCTTTGGAATCCGGATGTTTTTCTACTCCTTTTAGCATCACCATTTTCATATCAGGATTGGAGAAGAGTTGCATTTTCTCATTCATCTTGCTGAGGGCGTCATCTTGCAATTGCTTTTCGGATTGTAGCTGGACAATTTGTTTTTTGTTGTCCGTAATATTATTGATCCAAAGGAAATTTCCAAGGATGCTGATTAAAAATAGAACAGACGCTGCAATACCATAGGTTTTCCAATTGATCACCTCTTTCACAGACTTGGTTTCGAACTTATGTTTTGGTATTTCCGGATTGTTGTTGGGCGAGACTATCGCAGGTTCGCTCTTGATTCTATTCCAGATTTTTGACTTCAAATCATCTGCCGGTGCTACTGCCTGCGCGGTGGCAAGGTCTTCCAATGTTTTTTGTGCATCCTCAAAAGCCTGCTTCACTTCGGCATTATTCTTCATCACACACTCCAAGATGCCTGCCTCCTCGGGAGAAGCAAGTCCTAAAATGTAAGATTCTATAATTCCGGATGATATGTATTCTTTCGTGTTCACGTTATTGATAACCTTTTAACAAATCCTTTAATTTCAACAATGCATTCCGCATTTTCGTCTTCACTGTTCCCAGTGGTATTTGGAGTTTTTCACAAATTTCGCTTTGGGTCATGCCCTGGTAGTACGCCATATCTATGATTTCTCTCTTGTCCTGGTCGAGACCTTTCAGCATATCGGAGAAGCCGGTATGATCGGATTCTTCATTAGTCGCAGAAAGTTCTGTAATGTTATATACGAAATCCGGAAGCGGTTGGTTTTTGAGTTCGTTCTGGAAATTTTTGGACTTGAGATAGTCGATGGCAGTATGGCGGGCAATATTGATCATCCACGTGTAGAAGCGGCCTTTGGAAGCATCGTACTGGTGGATGGAGTTCCAGATTTTGACAAAAACGTCCTGGATGATTTCTTCTGTATATTCTTTGGAATGTACAATTCGGAGGATGACACCATACAGCGCACCAGAATAGTGATCATACAAATGATGAAAACCATTTTCGTTTTTCTCTTTCAGTAAAACGATGAGTTGCTCTTCCGAATAGTTTGTTTTGATAAGAATATATTTCAATTCAAATGTAGTGAAATAATGTAAATGACAAACAAATTATTAAAAATATTTTATTCCAAGACCAATAACCCAAAATCCTTAGTAATTATTCAAAAATATAAGACTTATGTCGTGTTTTTTGTAAGATTAAATCAAAAATAGCACACTTAGTCAAAAATTAAATTATTGATTGATAGCGATTTAAAAATAATTTCAAAAAAAATAAATCTAAAATCTACCAAAGCCTCGTAGATGATAGTAACACCCACAACAACATATTAACTTTAAAATAATATTATGAAAAAAACAATTAATGTCTCCAATCAAGGTGCAAGCCTGGATACCGGAAGACGAAACTTTTTGAAACTCAGCGGTATTGGTCTTGCAATGGCAGGTCTTGCGCTGGTAGGATGTAACGATGATGATATGATGATAGATAATGGTGGCAACGTCTTTGATCTTGGAAAAGGCGATGTAGGTGTGCTAAACTATGCCTACGCTCTGGAACAATTAGAAGCCGATTTTTACAGCAAAGTGGTGAATAATTTCTACCCCGGAATATCCAGTCTGGAGAGGGAGGTCTTAACAGATCTTTACCACCACGAGGTGATTCATAGAGATTTTTTCAAAGCGGCGATCAGTGGTGCAACGTCCAATGTATTGCCAACGCTTGAGTTCCAATATCCCAATGTCAACTTCAATGATAGAAACTCTGTCTTGGCAACTGCAAAAGCATTGGAAGATACTGGTGTAGCGGCTTACAACGGCGCAGGAAAATACATTACCACGCCAGATTATCTGGTGATAGCGGGCAAAATAGTTTCTGTAGAAGCTCGCCATGCGGCCGCGATTCGTAATCTAATCAATCCTGGATCTGCAGATTTTTCTGGGGATGATGTGATAGATGCCAATGGTCTGGATGTGGCAAAAGAGCCTAAGGACATTGTAATGGCAGCAGGTGGTTTTATCAAAACGCCATTCACTTGGAAAGAAAGAAACATTGGTTAATTATTCATTTCAAAATCGATTATTATGAACATTCTTAAAATATTAGATAAACTTTCTGATGATAAATTCTTTACCACAGAAATCTCAAGATTAGACTCGCTCACTGGCATTACAAATTTTGGAAAAAAAGCAGCAGTAGCGGCAGTTCCCGTAGGATTGGGAGCAATGATGACCACTTCTGTAAAAGCTGAGACAAGCACAGCAACTGCATCAACCACGATGTTCAAAAGTGCGTTGACAGATGCTTTGCAATTGGCTTTGACATTAGAATACCTGGAAGATGAGTATTACCGTATTGGCTTGGCAACTTCTGGACTTATCCAAAATGCTGACAGAACCGTTTTTATGCAAATCTCAAAACACGAAACGGCGCACGTGGCCTTTCTGAAAACGGCTTTGACTTCCTTAGGACAGACACCAGGAACCAAACCAACTTTTGATTTTACAGCAGGTGGAAATTTTTCTCCGTTTACAGATTACAATCAATTTCTAATTCTAGCTCAGGCCTTTGAGGATACGGGAGTTAGAGCCTACAAAGGACAGGCAGGAAATGTGATGTCCAACAAAGATATCTTGCAGGCCGCACTTCAAATCCATTCTGTAGAGGCGAGACATGCTGCGCAAGTTAGAAGAATGAGAGCCAACAAAGGCTGGATAGAATTAGCCAATGGTGGGAATATGCCGGCAGCAACCAATGCTGTGTACGCTGGCGAAGGCGTAACCAATCAAGCAGGATTCAATACAGCGAGTGCCTTTGGCCCTGAAGCAGGATCTGCAGCTTATGACGAAGTATTGAGCGGCTCAGATGCCGCTGCCATTGCAGGAATATTCATAGCATAACAAGTCGTAATATTTTATTTTAAAGAATCCTTTTCCTTATTTCTGAGGAAGAGGATTTTTATTAATTATCATCACAAACTCAGTATAATTCCATTTTCTTTCAGTTGCTGAATTGGTTTTGAAAACCAGAACAATTCGAAATCTTCAAAGTTTTCTTCAAACTGAGTTTTAAGTTGTTGCAGCGTTATTTTCTTTGGATTTTGGATGTGATTATCTTCTAAAATCTGGATGAGCCAATCGCCTTTTTCTTTCTCAAGTTCTATTTTGACAATATTCGTTTTCAGGTGAAAAATAATCTGTTTCAGTTCCCAAGAATTTCCTTTTTTTGTTTTAATAATGTCTTTCGCAATGACATTTTTGTCCAGAAAAACCAGTTTGGAGTTGGCTTTGAAACTGAAATTATCGTCCTCCAAAAGACTGTCGTGGATGTAATCCGGATGGATTGTGGTTCTCGGAATTTTAAAATCAAACCAATCCTGCAAAGGCAATTCAAAATTGATTCCGTGCATATAATTGAACAAAGATTTCTTCAATCCAAAACTGAATTTGCTGTGATCGATTCCGGTTTTATCTGTAAAATCAATGTCATTATTAGCAAACAAAATTTCTTGTTTCATCTGAATCACACCATATTCCTCAGGATTGATTCCGACAGGTGAGTGCGCCGTCATCGCAAACTGATGCCAAAAGCCACTTTGCAAAATTCCCATCTCAAAAAGCTGACGAACCATTTCCAAAGAATCCACCGTTTCCTGAACGGTTTGGGTCGGGTAGCCGTACATCAAATAAGCGTGAACCATAATCCCAGCTTCCGTAAAATTCCTGGTCACTCTCGCCACTTGATCTACGGAAACGCCTTTGTCTATTAGTTTTAATAATCGGTCACTCGCCACTTCCAATCCGCCAGAAACCGCAACACAACCAGATATTTTCAAAAGAAAACAGAGATCTTGAGTGAAACTTTTTTCGAATCTAATATTGGTCCACCAAGTTACGACCAGATTTCGCCGCAAAATTTCCAACGCCACTTCACGCATCAACGCTGGTGGAGCGGCTTCATCTACAAAATGGAAACCAGTTTCGCCAGTTTGCTGGATGAGTTCCTCCATTCTATCCACTAGAATTTTGGCAGAAATAGGTTCGTAGATTTTGATATAATCCAAAGAAATATCGCAAAAAGTACATTTGCCCCAGTAGCAACCATGCGCCATTGTCAGCTTGTTCCATCGGCCATCACTCCACAAACTGTGCATGGGATTTGCCACTTCGATGACAGAAATGTAGCGGTTCAATTGTAAATCCGAATAATCGGGCGTTCCAATTTCGGATTGTTTATAATCGTGTCTTTTGGAATTATTTTTATAAACGACTTCACCGTTTTCCAATAAGAAAGTACGTTTGAAATCTGACTCTTCGTTGGATTTATTTGCAAGAACATTTTCACAAACTAATTCAAGCGGTATTTCGCCATCGTCTAAAGTAATGAAATCAAAAAATTCGAAAACTCTTTTATCTTTGACTTCTCTAAGTTCGGTATTCGGAAAACCTCCGCCCATTGCGGTTTTGATGTACGGATAATGTTCTTTGATAAACTTTGCAGATCGAAAAGCAGAGTACAAATTCCCTGGAAACGGAACGGAAAAACAAACCAATTTCGGCTGAACCAAATCCAGATTTTCTTTCAGAATTCTTAAAGTGAAATCATCTATAAAAGTCTGATTATCATTTAATTTAAAATATAATTCATCAAAAGAATTGGCGCTTTTTCCCAAGCGTTCTGCATATCTACTGAATCCAAAATCTGAATCCACATTTTCGACAATATAGTCCGAAAGATCTTCTAAATATAATGTAGCCAAATGTTTCGCCTTGTCCTGCAATCCCATATTTCCGAAAGCAAATTCCATATCATCCAACTGATTGAATCGGGAAGCTTCCGGAAGGAAATTCATAGAACAAATCTGCCTTGCCAACGTCGGATTTTGATTCTGCAAAAAGAGAATCACCTGATCGATGGTTTTAATATATTCTTCGCGAAGCGCAAAAATCCGCTGAGAATTTTCGGAAGAATTTTGAATATCAATTTTTTTCTTAAATATCTTTTGAATGCCATCTTTGGAAAACAATTCCAAAATCACTTCGATACCCAAATCCATCTGATAAGACGAAATATTTTTGGTATTCAGAAAACCTTTGATGTACGCCGTCGCCGGATAAGGCGTGTTGAGTTGCGTGAAAGGTGGCGTGATGAGCAGAAGATCTTTCAAAAGAAAATTTTTGCAAAGATAAGTTTTCTAAAATTTGAAATCTTAGTTTTCAAAAGTTTCAAAGGTTCCGTCTTCGTAAAAGAAAACAATTCTTTTCACATTCTTCTTTTTTGAATCGTGTTTTTGACTCAAATTTTCTAATCGCTGAGAATCGGATAAAATATTTTTTTCTGACTTGTGATAGGAAATATTGGATTCTCGCGCATTTTCATTTTTTGTAGAATTTTGTGGAGTGTCATCTTTTCCAAAGTTCTCGTCATCTATCAAAGAAAACAAATCTGGCAAAGACGGTTTTTTCTTCTCTACAACTTCTGGTTTTTCTTTAACTATAGGTTCAGATTCTTTTTCCGAGATTAACATTTTGCCTTCTCCAGTGATTAGCCAACTCCATTCAAATTCTGGAAAAGCGGTTTTTATTTTGGTAATGAAATCGAGAGAAGGTTTGTTACGTCCAGAAATAATATGAGAAATGCTCGATCGTTGCACACCAATTTCTTCTGCAAATTCTGCCGGCGATAATTCTGAATGTTCTATTACTTTTGTAAATCTATTGCTGAAATCCATTTTACAAATGTAATTAAAATTGTTTACAATTGTTTTACATTTGTAACCGAGGGTTATTTACTTTTGTAAACTGCTTGAAACAATATTTTAATAACAAAAAATCAGTAAGTTATAAATTTAAATTGATTTTGTAAATTATCAATTGTGGATAACTTAGACTTATTCACTTTTTAATTTTCTGTTACGAAAGAGTAACCAAATCGATGTGGATAAAAGTAAAACTGAGATAAACCCAATAATAATTATCAGCAGTTTTTGATGGGAATTTTCTCTTTGTAGAGTATTTACTTCATTATTTAGACGAATAATCTCTCTGTTAGGTTGGTTAAAAGGATCCTCAACTATAAGATCAACATCCAAAGAATCTGAAATCTTGGAGTTTTCAATATCTATTTTGTATTGTTTGCTTAAGCTCTCTAATGTTATTATTTCTTCAGAAGATATTTCGGTTAATTTTTTACTGTAAAGACATTTGTGGGAAAAGAGAAATCCAGTATCCGGTTCTTCATAAGCAAAGATTAGATATTCATCTTTTTCATCGAAAATAACATCGCAAGAATGGACTTGTGAACCAAAAAGAGTAGCTTGTTGGGTATAAAAATTATTGTAGGTTTCTCCTTTATAAAGACTTTTTATCTGAACTTTACTAACATAATCTTCCAAAGTCCCTAAACCAGAAGGTGTTTTTTGCACATCAAAAACACGCCCGATAAAAACATAATGTGCACTTTCAAATGATTGTTTCAGACTCATATTTTCGCATTTGCAAGCAAAAATGTTAATCGAAAATAAAAGTGCAAAAAGCGTTTTCATTTAGTTTACATTAAACTAAGACTCTATATTGTGAGGTTTCTTTTCGGGAAACATCAAGGAAGTTGCGATACTTAAAAATAAGATGGATACAATCACAATCAAAGAATGTGAAGTAGTAAATCCATTATCATCCAGATAGTGGTGGAAGATCATTTTGAGACCGATAAACGTAAGTAACGCAGCCAAACCAATCTTCAGAAATCGGAACTTATTCACAATTCCGGCCAGTAAGAAGAACATCGATCTAAGTCCGATAATTGCAAAGATATTGGAGAAAAAGACAATGTAAGGATCTTTGGTAATCGAGAATATCGCTGGAATACTATCAACCGCAAAAATCAAATCTGTAAATTCTACGATAATCAAAACCAGGAACAACGGTGTCATTTTCTTGATGCCATCGATAACGACAAAGAATTTGTTGCCTACAAATTGGTTATGAACTTTGAAATGTTTTTGGGCAAACTTTACCACAGGATGATGTTGCGGATCTATCTCGTCTTCTTTATTTCTATCGATAAACATTTTGACTCCCGTATATATAAGGAAGGCTCCGAAAACGTACATAATCCATTCAAACTTCTGAATCAAAGCAGCACCTATAAATATGAATAGGAATCTCATCACAATCGCTCCGAAGATTCCCCAGAACAATACGCGGTGATAATTGCGCGGTGCAACTCCAAATCCTGAAAACACAAGAAGTATAACAAAGATGTTATCTATAGAAAGCGCATATTCTACCAAATAACCGGTTAGAAATTCGAGGCCAAGATTTTTATTATAAAGCATGATGCTATGCTCCAGATTATCCGGAATGATCTTGATCGGATGTTTATGCTTTGCAACGACTTCTTGTAATCTCTCGATGCTATCGATCCCGTGGATCTGATGACCGAAGTAGGTAAGGACGATATAAAATCCTAAAGAAAGAAGAATTATGAAAACACTCATCAAGCCAGCTTGTTTCAAAGACACCGCTGAATCTTTTTTGTTGAAAACTCCCAAGTCGAGTAGGAGGAGTGCTAGTATAAATATCAAGAATCCCGAAAGGAATAAAATCTCGTTGCTCATCAGTAAAAAATATGAGCAAAAATAGCGAAATTATTATGATTTAGACACTTATACATTTGTAAAATATCAATATTTTAAAAGAAATTTTTGTTTAGCATTCTGATGAACAAATGAAAGAATATACTTGTTATCCATATTAAAGTAGATTTAAAATTGTACTTTAATAAAATTTCATAACGCATTGAAAAATAATGTTTTATTATTTTTAAATAAGAATATATCAATCCACAAAATAATTAACAGACAAGTTGTCATTTTAACTTGTTTAATGATTTTACAAATGTAATTGTTATTATTTCAGATTAAATGTTATTTTTGTCAAAATCTAAAAGAGCAATTATGAACTACAGTTTTCCTTATTCCAAAAATTCAAACTTCCCAGAACGCTATATTTCTCCAGAAAAATTATTTTCTTACTTACAGGACAATTACAGCAATCAGATCACAGAAATTGGAAAGTCTGGTTTAGGAAAACCCATCTATATGATGACGCTCGGAAATGGAAATATTCGTGTTGCTGCCTGGTCACAAATGCACGGCAATGAATCTACTGCGACATTAGCAATGTTGGATCTTCTGGCAATTACAGAGAAACATCCTGAACTCACAGACAAATTATTTTCTTTGATTCAGCTGGATTTTATTTTTATGCTAAATCCGGACGGTTCAGAAACTTGGTCTCGCAGAAATGCTTTTGATATAGATCTGAACAGAGATTTCATTAGAACGTCAAGTAGTGAAATGCGACTTTTGAAATCGATAATTCTGAATGGTAACTATAGCTATCTTTTGAATCTTCACGATCAAAGAACAATTTTTACAACAGATGGCGTTCATCCTGCAACTTTATCTTTCTTAGCATCGTCGGAAAATATTGAAAGAGATGTGACGGAAAACCGTAAAAAAAGTATGGCGGTGATTGCAGCAATATATCTTCAAATGAAACACGTTTTGCCCAATCGAATTGCAAAATATACAGACGAATTTTACCCAACATCTAGCGGAGACAATTTTATGAAATCAGGAATTCCGTCTATTTTGATTGAAGGCGGTTTTTATGAAAATGATTTGGATCGGAACAAAACCAGAGAGTTTTATACCCAAGCTTTGTATTTTGCTTTGAAAGCTATGTCTGTACTGAAAGGTGACACATTGAGTTACGAAACATATTTGGATATTCCACAGAATAAAGAAACCCATTTTGATTTGATCTACAGAAATGTAAAACTGAACACAGAGTTTGAATGCATTATGGATATCGCTGTACAGTACAGAGAAATTCTGGACGAAAATTATAAACTCACATATCAGCCGTACGTGATTGAAGTTGGTGATTTGAACCACAAAAAAGCTTGGCAAGAATTAGATTGTACAAATAAGAAATTTGTCTCTATCAAGAAATTCCCAAAACTAGATTCTTTAGTAGATTTCAAAATAGAATAATTATCTAAATAATAGATTTTATAAAGCATTGTAAATAAACGTTTTACATATTCTATTTAACATAATATAAATTATAGGAAATTTTATAATTATTTCATATCTTTGTTTTTTAAGCCGTATATGATTCTATAAATCAATCTGGTACAATATTTTCTAAGCAATCTTTAAATTATAATTTTATGAAAAAGTCTTTTTTAATTCTCTCAGGAACTTTATTCCTCATCACATCTTGTTCAAAAAATGATGGCAAGCAAACCAATGTAGAAAATCGAAAGCCTGATACACTGGCAATTGCCGAAGATCCGAATCAAATTTCTGAAAATGAAAATGTTGAAAATTGCTATATGAACGTGATTGGAAAAGATTCTATGTTTTTATCCTATAAAATTGCCAATGGAAATGTTTCAGGAAAGCTGAAATACAAAAATTTTGAAAAAGATTCTTCATCAGGCGATATCTCAGGAACAGTTTCTGGCGATACGTTGAAAATTAATTACAAATTCAGTTCGGAAGGTTCTATGAGCGAAAGAGAAATCTACTTTCTACAAGACAGTGGCGTTTTGCTGGAAGGTATTGGAAAATATGCAGAAACCAGCACCAACAAAGCAGTTTATGAATCCACAAAATCCATTAATTTCACCAAAGGACAAAGATTGAATCCGGCAGATTGCAAGATGATTTCAGAAAAATTAAAATAAAAACAGCAACTCAAAAGTTGCTGTACATAACCCTTAAAAATATATAGTTTATAGAACTATAGTCTGTATAGAATGTGCTGGCGCAGAGAGTTTCGAAGCTTTTCCTTCAATCCAAAGATGATAATCTGTGTCTGTATCACCTTCGTTCATCACAACAATTACCAGTTCCCCACTCTCGTTTTGGAAACTTGTGGAAAGTAAAAAGTCTTTGTTTGTAGAAGTTCCCAATCTTTGTGCATTTGGTTTTACAAATTTGGAAAGATGACCAACATAATAGTACTCATAGGTGTAGTGCAACTCCCCTTTTTTGGTGTCCGCAATGATGGGCGCAAAACAGAAATTCCCTTTGTGATTTGGTCCGCCTTTTTCGTCCAAAAGTACGTTCCAGTCTGTCCAGGCAGACATTCCTTTGTTGAAATCGTTAATCATATTTCTGCCGTACAATTCTCCGATATTGACATCATAAATTTTAGCAAAATCAAATTGTTCTTTGCAACCTTCTGAGAAAATCAAAAATTTGTCCGGAAAAGCTCTGTGTGTTTCTGCCAAATTATCAAACAAAGGCGTTTTGTTGTTCCAGGTTTCATACCAGTGGAAACCAATCCCAGAAGCATATTTAGAAGTTTCCGGGTCTTGCAAAGTCGTCGTTGCTCTTTGATAAATCAAATCTCTGTTGTGGTCCCAAATGATGACTTTTTTATCTTTATAACCATTTTTCCACAAAGTTGGTCCTAGATTTTCTCGTAAGAATGTAGCCTCTTCATCCGCAGTGTAGATGCAAGATTCCCAGCTTTGCGTTGCCATTGGCTCATTCTGAATCGTCAAGCCCCAAACCGGAATGTTTCTTTTTTCATATTCCTCGATGAATTTAATATAATAATCTGCCCAAACCTGATAATATTTGTCCAACAATCTCCCACCCTTCAGCATACTGTTATTAGATTTCATCCACGCTGGCGGACTCCAAGGACTGAAGTAAAATTTGAAATCCTTTGGGTCAATTGCTTTCTGAGCTTGTTTTATTAATGGAATTTTGTACTGTTCATCGTGCTTTACATCAAATGATTTCAGCGTTTCGTCATTGTCTTTCACATAAGTATAAGTATCGCTGGAGAAATCGCAAGAGTTCATATTGGTTCTTAGAATGTTGTAACCAAGTCCCGACTTTCCGTAATAAGCTTCGATAAATTCCTTTTGTTTGTCTTTCGGAAGCTTAGCAAAAACCTCTGCAGAAGCATCTGTAATCGCACCACCAAATCCCATCACTTTTTGATATTTGAAATTAGGCGCTACAAAAACGCAGATGTCCGTTTCTTTTGGCTGAGGAAAATCTGTAAAAACAGCATTGGATTTTGAAGCAAATTTTTCATTGCTTTTTTTGGATGTCAGGATTACTTTTCCCTCTTTCAAGCCTTTTTTCCAATAGTTTTGCGCATTGACATTAACTAAGAAAAAAACTGAAGCTAATAATACAATTTTACCTTTCATTCTTAATAAAATAATTCTCAAAGTGAGACAATAAAAATATACTTTTTTTATTACATCCGAAAATTTTTTAATATTTAAAAAAAATCTTTTATTTGTAAGGGAATTTTTTGAAATTACAATTTTAAATTAATGTTAATAATGACCATTTAAAATCCACAAAATGAAAGTAATTAGATTAATCATATTTCTTCTATTTCCTGTGCATTATTTTGCTCAAATAAACTTGGACAAATATGCAATTGACGACGACGGAATTACTGTTGAAAAACCAGAAGCTGGCAAAAACTACGATGAAAATTATAATTATAATAACATCATTTATAAAATCGGTAAAAGCTTGACTTACAGTTATTTTTATCAGAATGTGAAAGGAGAAAAATTTTTGATAAAACAAGGAAAAGAAATTCAGCTACCAGGTGCTCACAGCAGATATGATTGGGAGTTTGTAAATTTTGATAGACAAGATAATGAAACTGTCAAACATTTGATATTGAAACCAAGTTCCGGAAACCCTTTTGGAAAAGAGATTCCTGACTACAATCAAACGGCAATAGGTTATGAATACATAATGAATAACGGACAATTCCTAACAATGGAAATGACTGGCGCCATTGAGAATGAGATGAATGTTTGGATACATCCTCCACGAAGTAATTTTTTCAAAATTTTAGAATTAAATCCTTTTCCATACATCAAAGCGCCTTACCAAATCGGGACAAAATGGAATTGGAAGCTGGAAATCGGAGATCATTGGGCGGACAAAAGATGGCTGGAATGGAAAGGTGGAATCGAAAATAATTACGATTATGAAATCAAGGAAAAGAAAAATATAGCAACAAAACTAGGAAATCTGGAATGCTACATCATCCATTCCAAAGCGAAAAGCAGAATTGGTGAAACAGAATTAATTTCTTATTTCAATCCCAATTTTGGTTTTGTAAAACTTGAATACAAAAATATCGACGGAACGAAAACGATTTTAGAACTAGAAAAAGTAGAGTGAAATTTTGAGTAATTAACTTTAAAATAATAAATGACATCCAAAAACCAGATTAAGCTTCCGCTGATGCTCAGTTTTCTGATTTTTTCTATGCTGTTGAACAGTATGGGCGCCATTATTCTGCAGTTATCTAGTAAGATTTCTTACACTGGTTTGGGATTTTTAGAAAGTTTCAAAGACATTCCCATGGCGGTGATTTCTTTGTTTTGTGTCAATCTAATCAGCAAAACCGGGAACAAAAATGCGCTGATTTTTTCTTTGATTTTCATTATTCTAAGTTGCATTGCTTTGCCTTTGGTAGATGCGTTTTGGTTTTTCAAAATTTGGTTGAGTATTGTGGGCGTTAGTTTCGCTTTAGCAAAGATTTCGGTTTTCAGCATCATCAAAAATAATTATAAAGACAAAGAATTGGCAAGCACAATCAGCAGTGTAGATGCCGCTTTTATGTTCGGAATCTTCTTTGTGAATATTGGTTTTGGAAGTCTTCTCACGAGCGATTATGCAGAATATTGGAAATTCGGGTTTTGGATTATTGCACTTTTCAGCATCGCAACTGTTTTGATGATAAGACCTTTGGAAATCATAGAAATTCCGGCTTCTGAGAAGAAAATATTTTCTGGAGGTTTGAAGTTTTTATTAAAGCCAAAGATCATTTATTTCTTCATTATTATTTTTCTAATGGTTTTGGTGGAACAAAGTTTCAATTCCTGGTTACCAAGTTTTTATAAGAATAATCTGAAAATCAGTACTTATTTTGCCTTGCAATCTTCTGCATTTTTAGCCTTATTTTCATTTTTCGGAAGATTGATTACCAGCAAGTTGATTTTGAGATTCCATTGGTTTCGGATGATTTTGATTTGTCTTTTCATCATCTTCATCATTTTGGGAATTTCACAAATTTTGATAACTTATTTTTATGAGGATTACAAATACATTTTGGTCTTTCTGATTCCACTTGTAGGATTGTTCCTTGCACCACTCTACCCGCTTTACAACTCAGAAATCTTGAATAAAATTCCAGCGGAGAAAACGCATTACTTTGTTTCCATAGTCGTAATTTGCTCATCTTTGGGAAGTTCGTTGGGATCCATCTATATGGCAATGATTTTCTACCATAAGATGAGCTATTTTTATCCGATTTTTATATTTTTACCATTATTAATTATATTTGGACTCACATTCGTCCTCAATAAAACGCCAATAACCTATGACCGAAAACGCTAAGAATAAACAGAATCTCAAGGAACTTGTTGAGACTAAGGATTTTGTGGAACACTTATCTATAGATTGTGTGATTTTTGGATTCCACAAAGACAAACTCAAAGTTCTATTGCTAAAATATCACGATCTGGATCTTTGGTGCGTTCCTGGTGGATTTATATTTAATGATGAAAATCTAAATGATGCTGCTGCCAGAACACTTTACGAGAGAACACATCTTTCCAATGTATATCTGGAACAGTTTTACACTTTTGGCGATGTACGACGAACGGAAAACAATGTTCACCAAAAATTACTTGAGAATAAAAATATTGCGGTGGAGGAAAACCACTGGATTCATCAGCGTTACATTTCTGTTGGCTATTTTGCTTTGGTAGATTACACCTTGACTTACACTTTTCCGGATTCCTTCAACGAAGTTTGCCGTTGGTTTGATATTTCCGAACTGCCTGAGTTGGCATTTGATCACAAAGAAATGATTGAAAAAGGACTCCTCCATCTCAGAAAAAACATCGATTATCAGGTGATGGGAAGCAACCTCCTACCCGATAAATTTACAATGAAAGAACTCCAGCATCTTTATGAAGCCATCTTGGGAGAACCGCTGAGAAGAAACAATTTCCAGAGAAAAATATTGAGTCTCAATATCTTGGAAAGATTGGAAAAACACTTTACAGGTTCTGCCAACAAAGCGCCATATCTCTACAGATTTCTAGATAATTCTGAAATTAAAAATCTGGATTTCGATAAATAATTAAATTTAAAAACATAAAAAAAGACGACCTAAAAGGTCGTCTTTTCTATTGATATTATCTGTCGTTTTTACCATCGACCACGATTCTGTCTGCTCTGTTTGCTAGTTCCCAAGCGGTTGCAAAAACCAATTTTGTTCTTTGCGTCAGGATGTCATAATCAATTTTGTCTGGCGTATCTGTCGGTTTGTGATAATCTTCGTGGATGCCGTCAAAATAGAATGCCACCGGAATATTATGCTTTGCAAAGTTGTAATGATCTGATCTGTAATACAATCTTTGCGGATCTTTCGGATCGTCATATTTATAATTAAGCTCCAGTTTTACTGTTTTTTCATTAGCCGTTTCACTTATTTTTTTCAAATCCGAGCTTAGCATTTCAGAACCAATCACATAGACGTATTTTTTGCCTCTGTTTTCAGGATCATCTCTTCCAATCATATCGATGTTAAGATTTGCAACTGTATTCACTAATGGGAAAACTGGATGATCTGAGTAATACTCTGACCCAAAAAGTCCGTGCTCCTCGCCTGTTACGTGCAAGAAAAGAATAGAACGTTTTGGTCCATAGCCCTTCTTCTTAGCTTCTTGGAAAGCTTGCGCAATTTCCATTACCGCCACAGTTCCACTTCCGTCGTCATCTGCACCATTGTAGATTTCGCCTTTTTTCATTCCCACGTGGTCATAATGTGCAGAAATCACGATGATTTCGTTCGGTTTTTCAGAACCTTCTATGAAAGCTAAAATATTTTCGGAATCTGGCAAAGTCTCACCATATTTTTTCATTGCTTCAGAAGGCACTTTTTGATAGAAAGAACCTAAAGCAGACGGAAAACTGATACCATACTTTTTGTATTGATCTATCATAAATTCGCCGGCTTTCTTCTGACCTGCGCTTCCCGTTTCTCTACCTTCCATCTCATCTCCAGCGATGACGTAAAGATTGGTTTTCAGTTCCTCCAAAGTGATGCTGTTATAAGCATCTTTGAAACCTTTGCCTTCATAAGTGAAATTGGAATTTGTGGAAGTTGCACAACTAGTAGCAAGCGCCAAACCAAGGAACAATCCGTATAGTTTTATGTTTTTCATAAAGTTAATTTATTATTAAGTCGATTTTCTAAAAGAAATGTTACAATAATTTAAATTTTCTCTCCAAAAGTGAGCAAAGTTCCATTTGGATCAATCACAGAAAATTCTCTCGTTCCCCAAGGTTTTGTTTCGAGGTTTCCGTTGGGATGAATGGAAATTCCTTTATCCTGAGTCTGTTGATAAAACCTATCAATATTATTTGAAATCCTTAGATAAATCATAAAATCCGACTTCTCAGGAATCAAACTTCCAAATTCAAAAAAATGAATTTCGGAATCGTTGTAAGTCGCAATCAGATAATCACCATAATCCGCAACAAATCCGAATCCTAAATTTTGATAATAATCAATCGTTTTTTCTTTATTGATAAATGGTAGTTTGGGAATTATTTGTGAAATCATAATTTGAAATTTATGGTAATTCATCATTCCATTCTCGGATGGTCACTTTGGCAATCAAACCTTCCTGTACGAAAGGATCTCCATTTACAAAAGCTTCCGCAGATTCTTTATCCACAAAAATCGCCATCGCACCTTCTCCAGGATTTGCAAATGCGCCAGTTCCCAGAATTTTTCCGGATTTCAAAAACTCTGCTTCAAACGCCTCGTGACGCGGGAAAACTTCCATAAACTCATCCATTGTTTTCTCTGTGTTATGTTCGTAAAATACGACTGCTTTCATATTTGTATGTCTTTGATTTTATTAATGATGAAAAATTTGTACACTAATTAATGCGCTTCCAACCAATTATTCCCTACTCCAACTTCCACTAAAAGAGGAACTTTCGTTTCAAAAGCAGATTCCATTTCTTTTTTAATTAATGACATCGCAACATCAACTTCATCAATCGGTGCTTCGAAAAGCAATTCATCGTGAACTTGCAGAAGCATTTTCGTCTCAAGGTTTTGAGTTTCTAATTCTTCATCGATTTTTATCATTGCCAATTTTATAATATCTGCGGCGCTTCCTTGTATTGGAGCATTAACAGCGTTTCTTTCGGCGTGGGCTTTTACCACAAAATTGCTGGAATTGATATCTTTTAAATGGCGCTTTCTACCAAGAATCGTCTGAACATAACCCAAATCCTGAGCTTTCTTGACTTGCTCTGCCATAAATTCTTTCAAACGCGGATAAGATTCGTAATAAGAATCGATCATCTTCTTCGCCTCGGTTCTGGAAAGTCCGGTTTGTTCGGCTAAGGCAAAGGCACCCTGACCATAAATAATTCCAAAATTCACCGTTTTCGCCTGACCTCTTTGGGTTTTGGTCACTTCTTCCAATGGAATATCAAACAACTTCGCCGCCGTAGAAACGTGAATATCTTCGCCATTTTGGAAAGCGGCAATCATATTTTGTTCACCGGAAATCTCAGCAATCAATCTTAATTCGATCTGAGAATAATCGGCGGAGATAATCTTTTTTCCTTCATCAGCGACAAAAGCACCACGGATTTGTTGCCCTCTCAATGTTCGGATCGGAATATTTTGAAGATTCGGATTTACACTTGCCAAACGTCCGGTAGCGGCAACAGTCTGCGCAAAAGTCGTGTGAACGCGCTCATCTTTTTTATCAATTTGACTTGGTAGCGCATCAACATAAGTCGATTTCAGTTTCTGCAAAGTTCTGTATTCCAGAATTGAGGAAATGATTTCGTGTTTCGAAGATAATTTTTGAAGCACATCTTCGGAAGTTGCGTATTGTCCGGTTTTGGTTTTTTTCGCTTTCGGATCGAGTTGCATTTTATCAAACAAAATTTCGCCCAGCTGTTTCGGAGAATTCATATTGAAATTCTCCCCAGACAATTCGAAGATCTTGGATTCTAAAACGCGTAGATCATTTTCCAAATCGATACTTTCCTGAGCGAGCCAATTGTTATCGAGTTTTACGCCCGTCAATTCTATCTTGGCAAGAACGCGCATCAAAGGCATCTCAACATTGTAGAACAATTCTTCTAAGTTTTCTTTGGCCAATTGTGGCGCAAACAATTCATATAATTGAAACGTCACATCCGCATCTTCTGCGGCATAAGCAGTTTGCGTTTCGATATCAACTTCACGAAGCGTCAATTGATTTTTCCCTTTTTTACCGATAAGCGATTCTATGGAAACCGGTTTGTAATCGAGGTACATTTCTGAGAGATAATCCATTCCGTGTCTTCCATCGGGATTGAGAAGGTAATGTGCGATCATTGTGTCAAAGATTTTTCCTTTCACATCAATCTTATAATTCTGAAGAACTTTCGCATCGTATTTCAGATTATGGGCAATTTTCAGAATATTTTCGGCTTCAAAAAATGGTCGGAAAAGTTCAATAGTTTTCTGCGCTTCTTCTTGATTTTCAGAAATCGGAATGTAATACGCTAATCCTTTTTTATAAGAAAAACTCATCCCAATCAATTCAGCTTCTAACTCATTAAGCGAAGTTGTTTCGGTATCAAAACAAACCGATTTTTGCTTGAGCAAATTATCTAAAAGAATTCTCTGAGCTTTTGGATTATCGATGTATTGATAAAGATGATCGTTGCCTTCGATGGTTGATTTTGTGGTCGTTGCTTGTTCCAACTGTTCAAAATTGGCAAATAGATCCATTGTTCCATTTTTATGAGATGCAGATTTTGTTTCAACAATTCCATTATTTGGATTTTCAGTTTCCATCAATTCCTCAACATATTCTTTGTTTGAGAATGCACGGAAAAGATTTTCATAAAGTCTTCTAAACTCCAACTCTTCGAAAATTTCTTTTACCTTATCAAAATCCGGAACATCAAGATCATATTGTTCTTCGATAAATTCAATCGGCGCATCACAAAGTATTGTTGCTAACTTTTTGGATAACAAGCCTCTTTCTGCGCTGGCTTCAACTTTTTCTTTAAGCTTTCCTTTTAGCTGATGCGTATTTGCCAAAAGATTTTCCATCGATCCAAATTCCTGAATAAATTTCTTCGCTGTTTTTTCACCAACACCTTCCAGTCCTGGAATATTATCCACAGCATCGCCCATCATTCCAAGATAATCTATGATTTGTTTTGGATCATCGATTTCGTATTTTGCTTTGACTTCTTCAACGCCTAGGATTTCAATATCACCACCTTTCGAACTGGGTTTGTACATTTTGATTTTATCCGTCACCAACTGTGCAAAATCCTTGTCAGGCGTCACCATAAAGACATTGTAGCCTTGTTTCTCCGCTTTACAGGCAATGGTTCCGATGACGTCATCCGCTTCATAACCTTCAACTCCCAAAACAGGAATATGCATCGCTTCCAAAATACTGTAAATATAAGGTTTGGCAATTAAAATCGGTTCAGGTGTTTCCAAACGATTGGCTTTATATTCTGCATAATCATTGTGACGGACATTGGTTCTGCCTACATCAAAAACTACCGCAAGATGCGTTGGGCGATCTCTTTTAATTAATTCGATCAAAGAATTAGTGAAACCAAAAATGGCAGAAGTATTGATGCCTTTTGTCGTGATCCTCGGGTTTTTGATGAATGCAAAATAACCACGAAAAATCATCGCGTAAGCATCTATGAGATATAATCTTTTGTCTGTTGAAGTCATAAAAACAAAAGTAATAAAAATGTGATGATTAATGATTGAAAGACTTGAAAATAGAACTATTGAATTCTGTTAAAAAAATCTTAAAATTTGTATTGAAATATTGAAATTTGATTGTAATTTTGCAAAAGCAAATGAAAACACATCTATCTTCTTTTTTTCTAACTTTCTATGTATCAATTCTCCTGATTTCCTGCGCAAATTACGGAGACGCCCTACTTTATAAAAACAAAGACATTAAAGTTTCGAAAATAAAAACCGTTCTCTATTTCAATCCAGAAGTATTTCCCGACATTTCTGAAATCAAGGAACCAACTTACAACGCTTTTTACAGCGCAACATCTGACAAAATGAGATCGCTTGGAAATGTAAAATATCTTCAGGTAAATTCGCCAATGTCTTTTGATGATGTGGACACGAAAACCATCAAGGAAATCTGTGAAAACAACAATGCGGATGTCGCAGTGGTTCCAAAAGTGAAATATTTTAAAGTTGGTTTTGGAAAGTACGTCTTTTCTAATCAAGTGATTGTGAGTATGAAACTGTACGATTCCAAAGGACATTTTATAATGGAAACTTCTTATGATACGTACAAAGGCAATGGCAGATTGTTGGGAACAGCTTCCAATTCTGTGATCATCGGAACCAAAGGTGCAATCCGAAAAATGAATAAGGAGTTGAGAAATTAAGTTTTTTCGATCAAAAAATCATTTTATTTCACATTATATTAATCTATTTCTAAAGGATTTCTTTCAGATTTTAATACTTTTGCAATGCAAAAATCTTGAAAGATCGAGAATCCAGAAATCATATTAAATCCAGCCGACGTTGCAGAATCATTGAGCAAATTGCCAGTGAAGGAACGCTTGTTGCAATTTCTGAAATTACCGAAATCTGAAAAAGCCGATGTTTTCTCACACTTAGATCCTGATTTCCAGGAAGAAACAATCCGAAGCATTGCAAGCCACGAAGTTTCTGACATCTTGAACGAAATGTCACCCGATGACAGAACGCAACTTTTCGAGGATTTTCCAGATGAATTGATTAAATCTTCCATCAACCTTTTGAATCCACAAGAACGACGAGTTGCTTTGAAACTTTTGGGTTACGAAGCCGATTCGATTGCGCGTTTGATGACGCCATATTACGTTCAGATTCGAAAAGAATGGACTGTGAAAAGATGTTTCCAACAAATCAAAAAAGTAGGAAAAAAAGTGGAAACGCTCAACTTTCTTTATGTTGTTGATGAAAGAAATCGTTTGATTGATGACATCACCATTGGTTCTCTCCTATTGGCAGACGAAGATCAATTGATTTCTGAATTG
This sequence comes from Epilithonimonas xixisoli, assembly GCF_004365655.1. Lineage (GTDB taxonomy): Bacteria > Bacteroidota > Bacteroidia > Flavobacteriales > Weeksellaceae > Epilithonimonas > Epilithonimonas xixisoli. Next base: position 1,206,538 of record NZ_SOEO01000001.1, read on the forward strand.
ACGGATGATCATTTTGTAGCAATTACCACAACGACTTCCAAAGAAGACGCAGTTCCTTACTTTGAAAAATATGACCGAAGTGCTTTGCCGATCATCACAGAAAATGGTGTTTTGGTAGGAATCGTAACGATTGATGATATCTTAGATCAAATTGAATCTCAAAATACAGAAGACATCCAAAAGTTTGGAGGTTTGGACGCGTTGGATATGCCTTACACGCAGACTTCGATTTTTGAAATGGTGAAAAAACGTGGGTTTTGGTTGATCGTCCTTTTCTTTTCGGAGATGTTGACAGCTTCTGCAATGGGACATTTCGAAGATGAAATTCAGAAAGCTGTTGTATTAGCCTTATTTGTTCCATTAATTATCTCAAGTGGTGGAAATACAGGTTCGCAAGCGGCGACTTTGATCATCCGTGCGATGGCGCTTCAGGAAATTGGTTTGAAAGATTGGTGGTACGTAATGAAAAAGGAAATCATCACCGGTGTTCTATTGGGTAGTGTTCTCGGAATGATCGGGTTTATGCGAATCGCTTTTTGGCAACAAATCGGATTTTTCAATTATGGTGAACATTGGATGTTTATCGGACTGAGTATTGGCGTTTCTCTAATGCTGATCGTACTTTGGGGAACTATTTCTGGCTCGATGGTTCCATTTATGTTGAAAAAAATGAAGTTGGATCCTGCCACTTCTTCTGCTCCTTTTGTGGCGACTTTGGTTGATGTGACTGGATTGATTATTTATTTTTCTATTGCCGGAATGTTTTTGACTGGCAAACTTCTCTAAAAAAAATTTAACGCAAAGTCCGCAAAATTTTCTTGAATTTATTGAAAATATTTTGAGTTAGCAAAGGCGCTTTGCTCAGCTAAGATTTTGAATTTCTCGCAGATGAGGCAAATTTAACAGATTTTAATTGATTTAATATTCTCGAATTGATTGACATATTGTCGATGATGGCGAAGCGCGCCCCGACTTGAGTGGAGCTCTTTTTTGTGATTGCGATTTTGGGAAGATTTCAACTGATTAACAAATGTTCGTCGCAATCACAAAAAAAGCGGGAACGGAAGGCGGAAATAGGCGCCCAAATCATCAAAAATATCAAACAAAAATGCCACCTTAGAAAAGATGGCATTTGATATGTTTTGAAATTTTTTTTATTTCAGTTTGTCAACAAAATTGTCTGTGTAATCTTTTTGCGATGCTACGATTACTTTTTTCGCCTGGTCTGCGCCGTAGATCAAATCGATTTTTACTTTTGCAGGCTCTGTTGGCAAGTTTTTGTAGCTCAAGAAATAGTGCAAAAGACGGTTAACTTCCGCTGATGGCAACTCAGAAATGTCTCTGATGTGGCCATAAACCTGATCTTCTACCAAAACAGCAATAATTTTATCGTCTGCCTCACCTTTGTCGATCATTTGGAAACCACCGATTGGAATCGCCTCCAAAAGAATGTTACCAGATGTGATGTTGTGCGAGCTTAGAACGCAGATATCCAAAGGATCGTGATCGCCTTCTGTAACGTCTGTTGCGCCAGTTGCAACGGCAAGATTTTTCACTTCTTCCTCACAGTAAGTTCTTGGAACGAAGCCGTACATTGCTGGAATAATGTTGGAAAATTTCTGCGGACGATCTACTTTCAAATAGCCAGTTTCTTTGTCAACTTCATATTTTATAGTGTCTGTAGGAACGATTTCTACGAAAACATTTACAACTTCCGGAGCGTTTTCTCCAGCTGAAATCCCGTGCCACGGATGGGCTTTAAAATTTGGAATCATTTATTATATTAGTGTTTATATTATTTTGTTTAGTTCTTTTCTCAGATTCTCGATGGTGTCGGAAATGTAGTCTTCCGAGTTGAGATAACTCATCAGGAAAACGGTTTTGTAATCTTCCAATTTTGAGTTTTCATTGAGGTCTTCATATGTTTTTCGAAGACTGCTGATAATGTTGTTCTTGCTTGTAATGATGTCTTGCCAAGATGATTTTGAAATGTACAATTGTTGAGATGCATTGTACTCAAATTCCTCGATGATGTTCTTTTCTGTGAGGAAAACAAACTCGTGTGGCTGGAGGTTTTTATCAAATTTCATCACGAGATTTGATGGTTTCAAACGTTCCAGAAACAGAGTCATTCTTTCCAAAGCCTGAAGTTTGATTTCGCTGTTGCTTTTGGTTGCCAAGAAATTAATTTCCTGTTTTTTGAGCCTGATAAAACTGTTCACGAACTGTTTCGCAAAAACCAAAAATGGCAATGCGATGATAACGGCTACAGCGTAAGGGAAATAATCTGAATCAAACATATCTGAAATCGGACTGCAAAATTAAGAAATTTTTAGCCAATTTTTAATCAAATCTTTTTTAGAATTCTGAATCACGTGATATTCCTGCAAATCGGAGCCGAAACTTTTGAAAAAAACCTCGATTCCACGGATGCTTCCGCCCATAAAGTTGAAGGCTTTTGTCTCAATATTCAAATCTAAAATCCTGTCTATCAGGAACGATGCGCCGTTGTGGTTTTTTAGTTCTTCGTTATTCAAAAGCCCGAGAAGCGAGAAATAGTTTTCATTATCAATCAAAACTGCGACGTTTGTTAAATTTTCTTCATAATAACTTCCAAACATTTTCAGTTGCTTTTTCTGATTCAAAAACAAAAGATATTTGATGAAAAAATCCATATCACTCTCCTTTTCCAAACCTTTGAAATTATTTTTGATGAATTCCAAAATATCTTTCTCTGCAAATACTTCTCTGAACTCCAGATATTGCGCGGTTTTCACCGTTGATTTTCTTCCTTTGAAATATTTTTTGCGTCTAAGAAAAGCGTATTCTTGAACTGGGAGAAAGAAATTTTTCTTTGTAATGAGTTCGCTTTCAAAGTCATTTTGGAAATTAAAACTATAATTGATAACGTTATAATTGGACCTTAAAAACTTAAGGAATTTTTCATTGATTATTTTATCAGACTTCCCAAAAATTCCCAATTGCTGACAGAACAAAGGCATCAAAACCAATTTGAAAAAAGTCTTTTTCACAAACGGAATCGGCATCACAGCTTCGTAATCACCATAAACCAAAAGCTCCCAATTTTTGCTCAAGAAATCCAGCGTTTCTTTTTCACAATAGAAATTTTTTTGAACAGAATTTTCTATGCAATTGTTATATTTTTTGAAATCAATATCTTGATACTTAACTCTTTCTATCATTACAAAATCCCTTCGTCTTTAAAACTATAATAATTATTCTGCGTCAGAATCAAGTGGTCCAGCAAATCGATGTCCAATAATTTTCCTGCGTCTTTGATTTTTTGAGTGATGTTGATATCTTCTTTGCTCGGTTTCAAACTGCCAGCCGGATGGTTGTGAGCAACAATGATTCTTGTTGAAAAGTGTTCCAAAGCCAATTTGAAAATCACTCTTACATCAGCCACAGAACTCGCAATTCCACCTCGGAAAAGGCAGGTTTTATAGAGGATTTTATTTTGATGATTAAGGAAAACCGCCCAGAATTCTTCTGTTGATAAATCTGACAAATGCGGTTGTAAAACTTCGAAAACATCTTTACTGCTTGAGATTTGCTGTCTTTCCAAAACTTCCTGCTGAGATTTTCTGTTTCCGATTTCCAAAGCTGTAGCAATAGAAATCGCTTTCGCCTCGCCTACTCCTTTGAATTTCATTAAGTCTTTAATTGATAATTGACTTAATCTGTGCCAATTGTTTTCCACGGAATTTAAAATTCTTCTAGCCAATTCCACAGCAGATTCTTCCCGATTTCCGCTTCCCATAATGATTGCCAACAATTCCGAATCCGAAACTGCCGATTTTCCTTTCAACAGGAATTTTTCTCTTGGGCGGTCGTCTTCCGCAAGGGATTTTAGGTTCAAAGTTTTTTAAGTTCTTAGTTTGAAAATTAATTGTAGGCGTAAATTATCAATTTTTTATCAGATTTGTCAATATGTTGTTCCAAAATCTTAAAGAAATTATCAGAAACCATCGGACATCCCCAACTCAAACAGATTTCATCTTTTTGTTCTGTATCCGGAACACAATCTAATCTATGGAGAACAATCGCTCGTTTTCTTGCATTGCTATTGGTTTCATCCAATCCGTCCAATCTATAAGATAAACCAAATTGACCTTTGTATTTTTCCGAAATCGCATACTTTCCAAGTGATGAACAACGGGAATTATTTTGATTGCTGAATTTCAATTGCTCTTTTTGCTTTCCAGCTTCAGAACCAGAACCGTGAGCAACCAAAGCTTTTTGGATAACTTTCCCTGTTTTCAAATCGATGACGAAAAAGCGGAATTGTGAAGATGGAATCGAGAAATCAATTAAAAATGCTTTGTCCTGATTGTAATCCGAATTTTTTATAAATGTCTTTAAATCTGATATTTTTTGAGAAAGATTATTTTCTGATTTTACAGAAGAAAATGATTGATTTTCCTGAGATTTGACTTCGCAGGAAATTAAAATAACTGAAAAAATAAAAAATAGAAATGGTTTCAAAGAATATTAGTTTTCAATCAAACGAATAATCAATTAAAAATGATATAATTGATTAATAAAATTCTTATGAGATTTACAAAACAATCTGCCCATCCTTCATTACCAACTTTCTATCTGTACTTTCTGCCAAAACGGAATTATGCGTGACAATCACAAAAGTCTGTTGGTATTTGTCTCTTAAATCGAAAAATAATTGATGAAGTGCATCTGCATTTTTGGAATCGAGGTTTCCAGTTGGTTCATCAGCAAAAATGATTTTTGGAGAATTAATTAATGCTCTTGCAACTGCAACTCTTTGTGCTTCTCCTCCCGATAGTTCCGAAGGTTTATGATGCAATCGACTTGCGATATTTAAATCTTCAAATAAAGAATGTGCCTTTTCAATCACTTCTTTTTCAGCAATTCCGCCGATTCTTGAAGGCAAGAGAACATTTTCCAACGCTGTAAATTCCGGTAGAAGCTGATGATTTTGGAAGACAAAACCAATATTTCTATTTCGGAATTTGGATAGTTCTTTATCTTTCATTTTCAGATAAGAATTCCCATCCAAAGTGATTTCTGTTCCATAATTATCTATATCAGAAGGCTTGTCCAAAGTTCCCAAAATCTGAAGCAATGTTGATTTTCCAGCTCCTGATTCACCAACGATAGAAACGACTTCACTTGGTTTAATATGGATATCTACGCCTTTCAGAACTTCCAGAGTTCCATAGAATTTATGTATGTTTTTTGCTCGAATCATAGTTTTGTTTTTGGCTTCTGGCAAATTGCTTTTAGCTTTTTATAATATTAATGTAAAAAATATCAACCACAAAAGTCACAAAAGTTTTTTGTTTTCTAAGATTTTCAAAAGAAAAAGCTCAAAAAAGTTTTATGATGATGTAATTCTTTTTTGTTCTTTCTCAAGAATTAATTTCCCTAATTCTTTTGTGGCTTTTGTGGTTAAAAAAATTATTTTCTTGAATCTTTTGCCTTTATTCTTGTTTCTTTTTAAATCTTAGTCAATTTAGCGAATTTCAAGATAAGGTTTTTCTCTCCTTCGTTTTTGAAAATCACTTTTGCTTTGATATTTTGCGGGTCGGTTCCATCTAAAAACTCAACGGTTCCAACACCAAAACGGTCGTGTCTTACGTTGTCACCAACTTCGATATCTTGTGAAGATGAACCACTTGGATTGATGATTTTTGCCGTCGCAATCGGTTTTAATTGTTTTGGAACTGGGGCATTGAAGTTGCGTTCCAGCGTTTTTTTCTCCTCTTTCTTTTTGAAAAATCGAGGTTCGGAAGGCGCGTCATCAAAGATATTAGAATCAATTCCGGAGCGATTGATGAATTTCAATTCTGCAACTGGATTGATCATTTCGACATATTTAGCGTCTATTTCGCTCAAAAATCTCGAAGGTTCTGCATCGGTAATTTTTCCCCATTGGAACCTGGAAACGGCGTAAGTGAAAAATACTTGTTTCTCGGCTCTCGTCAAAGCCACATAAAACAAACGTCTTTCCTCCTCCAATTCTTCTCTTGTGGACGAACTCATAAAGCTTGGGAAAAGGTTTTCCTCAAGTCCAACTAAATGAACTATAGGGAATTCCAAACCTTTTGACAAGTGGATAGTCATTAATGAAACCTTATCTTTATCGTCGTCTTTATCATTTTGAGTATCAGATGACAAAGCAATATTTTCCATAAAGTTGGACAAACTCGGGTCACCACCTTCAATCTGAGTCTGTTCCTCAATGAAACCTTGCATCGAGTTCAGTAATTCCTGAATATTTTCTACTCTTGAAATCCCTTCTGGTGTTGCGTCTTCTTTTAAAAACTTAATCAAACCACTTCGTTTCGCCACTTCCATTGCAACGTCGTAAACATTGTCTGTTTTCAGCATTACTTGGAAGGCTTTTATCATTGCCCAGAAATCGCCTAACTTTGTGAGAATTCCATTATTAAGACCTAATTGTGGCGCATAAAAACCAAGATTATCGAGAACTTGAGCAACCGGAACGTTTTGAGAATCTGCGAAAACCACCAATTTGTTTTGAGTCGTTTCCCCAATTCCTCTTGCCGGATAATTGATGATTCTTGATAACGCTTCGGAGTCATTTTCATTAACCAAAATCCGAAGATAAGCTACCAAATCTTTTACCTCTTTCCTTTGATAGAAAGACAATCCGCCATAAACTTTGTACGGAATATTCTTTTTCCTCAACGCATCTTCAAAGGCTCTCGTCTGGGAATTAGTCCTGTAAAGAATCGCAAAATCTGAAAAATGACGTTGTTGCGTGTTGTGTAATTCGTAGATATTGGCAGAAACAAAATTCGCTTCGTCCGCATCAGAAAGACTTCGGTAGATTTTTATTTTTTCTCCAACTTCATTTTCACTGAAGACATTTTTCTTGAATTGCTGTAAATTTTTGGAGATTACAACATTCGCCGCATCCACAATATTTTGCGTGGAACGGTAATTTTGCTCAAGAGAAACCGTCATCGCATCAGGATAATCCTTTTTGAAATTCAAGATGTTATGAATATTTGCACCACGGAACGAGTAAATTGATTGAGCATCGTCTCCAACCACACAAATATTTTCAAATTTTGAAGCTAAAGCTTTGACAATCAAATACTGGGAATGATTTGTATCCTGGTACTCATCAACCAAAATATATCTGAATCTGTCTTGATATTTCGCTAAAACTTCTGGAAAACGAGTCAGTAATTCATTGGTTTTCAACAACAAATCATCAAAATCCATTGCGCCATTTTTGAAACAAGCTTCGACGTATTTTCTATAAATATTGCCGATGTGTTTCATATTGGCTTTCTCGTCAGCTTCCATCAATTCTGGATTGTTGAAGTAAGCATTGACTGTAATTAGATTATTTTTATACTGAGAAATCCTCGATAAAACCTTCTTAGCTTTGTAAACGTCCGAATCGATGTTCATATCCTTGATGACCTTTTTCATCACATTTAGAGCATCTTGCATATCGTAAATCGTGAAATTGGAAGGATAACCGAGATGATGACCTTCGCTTCTCAAAATCCTTGCAAAAACCGAGTGAAAAGTTCCCATCCAAAGCGAACGCGCATTGCTGTCTCCAACGAGTTTTGCGATACGTTCTTTCATTTCCTTCGCCGCTTTGTTGGTAAAAGTCAAAGACAAAATATTGAAAGGGTCCACTCCATTCGTAATCAGATGCGCAATTCTCATCGTGAGCACTCGCGTTTTGCCAGAACCTGCGCCTGCCAAAACCATCAGCGGTCCTTGCAAGGTGGTAACTGCTTCTAACTGAGGCTCGTTCAATCCTTTCAGATAATCCATTCTATTCTCAAAATTTTAAGATAACAAAAATAGCGTTTTTTATGCAATTTCTCAGTCGTTATAAATTTGAATTTCAACAATTATGAGGTAATTTTGCAAGCGTAAAAAATGAATCTAATAACTGTCTAAAACTCAATAAAAAGTAATTTTGAACGCCGAATATATCAAGCAAGAATTCCTGTCTTTTTTCAAACTAAAACCTTCGCCAAGAAGTTGGCATATTCCATTTTTGGCTGGATTGGCAGTTGGGATTCCGCTGATTTTTGGCTACTTTTTGGGCGATATCAGATCTGCTCTCACAGCAAGTTTGGCGGGATTGGTTATCATTTATATTCCCAGCAGTAGCGATTTTATTGAGACGATGATGAAGATGTTTGTCTGCTCATTTGGGATGATAATTTCGTATGGTTTAGGATTGACTTTTAGTTTTAATCTTTGGATTGGGTCTTTGGTTTTCGGTATTTTTTCGGCGATTGCATATTACATTGCAAGATATTTTAATCTGAAACCGCCGGGGAGTTTTTTCTTCATCATGATGGCTTCTATGGCAATCGGACTTCCACACGATTTAGAATTGATTCCGAAACGGGTTGGGATTTTCACGATTGGAACTGTGAATGCTTGCCTTATTTGTTTAATTTACAGTGTTTTAAACTCCAAAAAAGAATCGAATAAAAATCGTACGACTTTTCATATCAATCCTTATGTGAATCTTGTAGAATCTTTTATTATCGGGATTTGTATGTTGGTTTCAGTTTTCATTGGGAAGTTTTTCAATCTTGATTATCCTTATTGGATTCCGATTTCCAGCTTGGCAGTTTTGCAAGGCGTGAATCAATATCATATTTGGAAACGTGGTTTGCACAGAATTATCGGAACCACGATTGGACTTGGAATCGCTTGGTTGATTTTCTCTTATGTCACTTCGCCATTGTTGATTTGTGTTTCCATTATCACACTTCAAATCATTGTTGAAATGTTGATTACAAGACATTATGCATTAGCTGTAATGTTTCTCACACCAATGGGAATTCTCTTGGCTGAAACCGGAAGTTCTACTTCACTTAATCCTGATTATCTTTTGCAAATGAGATTGGTAGAAATTTTAATTGGTAGCGCGATTGGTTGTATTGGCGGTTGGTTTTTGTACAATGAAAGGGTCAGATTCAATTCTGTAAAACATTTGAGAAAATCGAAAGTGGTTTTGAAAAAGAGTTTTTTGAAGAAAGATAATTTTGTTACAAAACATTGACTGTAATTCCCATTATCACGAGGATTGCAATAATTATCAAAACAATATTTGAATTGGCTAATTCTCGACAGTTTCTTTTGGTCAATTTTATAGCTTCAAAAATCATAAATCCAAACCATCCCAGAATGATCGCAGCGCCCAAAATAGCAAGTTGAATATTTGCGTCGAGCGCAGCCACAAACAAGATTGCACAAACTCCAATTATGGTAACAATCAGAACAACAACTCTTACAACGGTGTGAATCAGTACGTTTTGTTTTGGATTTGAAAGATTGTCGTTGGTTTCTTTTTGTTGTTTTATATCAAATAACTCATTAAATTCTTCATTCATATCATTTCTGTTTTTGATATAGTTTAATGAAAAAAGCAGTAAGTCCAGCATAGGCCAAAACCTGCAACATTCCCGTTACCATATATAGTTTTTCTGAGAAACCAATGCGCGGAAATAGGTAAACCAAATGAGTTAAAGTGAGAATAGCCAACGAAATGATAGCTATTAATGTATGATTTTTCATCTAAGTATTTTTATTGATTAGGGTTTCAACTAATGTCGATATTTTTTTTGAAATATTTTCTTTTGAATAATTACTAAAATTAAAACTTTGATTTTTAACTTCCGAAAATTGAGCCTGTAAGTCTGATTTTTCTTTAATAATAAATTCTAAATCTGACTTGTATGTCTCTGGGAAAATTGCTGGTCTTCCGTATTTGATTGCGTCGCCGATATTGCCACTTATTTTTGTTTTTCCATAACCTTCATTGATAGAGAAAAATTCGGTTTCTTTTTGAATTGGGCAATATAGAACGTCTGATTTTCTCATCCAATCATCAAAAATGTTCTGTTTTATTTTTTCTTCAAAATACTGAATTTTAATAAATTGTGGTACATTACCTGAAAATAACTTTAATTTTTCTAATTCTTTTCCTGAAGCTTTCCCTAGAAAAATAATTTCATAGTTTATTCCAATATCTTTGAACTTTTTCAAATTTTCAAGAAATGAATCGTAATCTCTCCTACTTTGCGAAACTGCGCCCGGAATTACAATTTTGATTATTTCTTCTTGCGATTTTTGAGAAGTGAATTGATTAAAATAGATTGGTAAAAATTCAAGATTATTTTGTTTTGACATCCATTCATCAATTCCCACAAGATACTTTGATTTTTGATAAACTTTCGGTGCTTCCAAAAGTCCTTCTTTCAGAAATAATTTCAGACGGTACTTAAAATCTTTTTTGAAAATACTTTTGAATAATTGCCAAGTCGAAGCTTTGGTAAAATTCAGATTATGAACAAGAATCGCTGTGTTGAATTTCTGAACAATCGCTTTATAAAAATTGAAATGCCGATGAACCGTTCCAATGATAATCAAATCATATTTCTTCTTTTCGAGAATTTCCAAAAGCTCAGAATAATCGGTCAGAAAAACATTTTTTTCGTGAATGTTCAGGAATTTGAAAATCTTTTCGGAGAAGTAGAAATCCACAGAAATCTCATTTGAATCCTTGGTCAATTCATGAAAATTGGATGCCAATTCTGCGTGTGTATCGAGTTCTATGTAAGCTATTTTTTTCATTTTTTATGACAGCAATTTTTTATTGATAAAAATAACTTAGATTGAGGAAAAGAATTCCAAAAGAATTGACAAATTTTATACTTTTTTTTAGCTGATTGGATTGCAAAACCCATAGCCCCGATTGCAGTGGAAATCCTTTTTTGCGTAAACTTCGAGTTCAACTTAATGCCAATTGTCTGCAAAAAAGATTGCAACGGAAAGCGGGAAATAGCTCCTAAAAAAATAAATTTTCCCCCGACTCTAAAGGGTGGAAAATCTACTCTACCACAACTTTCTTCTCAAAAAAAGTATTGGCTCCAGCGGTGTCTTTTCCGTTGAAAAATTTGAAAGTGTAAGTTCCTGTTTTTACGGGTTTGAAGTTGATTCGGCTTCCATCTACATAGGTTCCATCGGCGCAAGCTTCATTGGTTTTGTAGGCGAAATTTGCGATGGTTCGCACGGAATCATTGGTGTAATTGTAATCGTAGCTGTAGATGCCTTCGCAACCTCGGGTGAAAGTCGAATATATTTTAAACTCTTGCGTCACGCCCAAAGTCATTGTGTCAATTGGAATTTTCACACTGTCTATTTTTCTGGCGGAAACCTCTGTGATCTCTGGATAATCGTCATTGTTGTTGCAAGAGATTGCTGTTGCAGACAAAACCGAAATCATGGATAATACAAATACTTTCTTCATAATCGTTTCTTTTTTAATTGTTGAAATTACCTTTGGAAAGATAAACTACTTTTTTGGTATCGAAAAATTCGCCTTCGAAATAATTTTTGAGCTGGAAGATCTCACATCGCAATCCTGCCAATTCCTCTGCCAAATCGCCTCCTTTGAGGTAGAGAACGCCGTTGTGCTTTGGATTGAACTGCTCTTTTTCAAATTTCCCTCTAAGCCACGTTAGAAAAACCGGCATCTGTGTCACCGCTCGGCTGACTACGAAATGGAATTTCTCCTTCAACTGTTCTGCCCGCATATGATGCGCCGTCACATTTTTGAGACCTAGACTTTCTGCAACACCTTTCACAACCGTGATTTTTTTACCGATGCTATCCACCAACGTAAATTGTGCATTTGGGAAAAGAATTGCCAACGGAATCCCAGGAAAACCTCCACCAGTTCCGATGTCTAGGATTTTTGTATTGTCAGCAAATTCCATCACTTTTGCAATGCCGAGGGAATGGAGAATGTGTTTTTCGTAGAGACTGTCTGTGTCTTTTCTGGAAATGACGTTGATCTTCTCATTCCAATCTTTGTACAGGATTTCTAACTCAGCAAACTGATCTTTTTGCTCGCTGGTGATATTGGGGAAATATTTTAAAACTAATTCTAATGACATAGAGCGAAATTATGAATTTTTAAGATGAGATTAAGAAAAAACCATCAAAAATAATTTTGATGGTCTTAGAAAATTTATTGGTATTTGTGTTTTATAATTTTACTTCAAGACTTTTTTGGTTACGATGGTGCTTCCAGATCTTGCTTTGATGATGTAAAGTCCTTCGGCGAAATTGGCATTATTAATCAAAACTTCTTTTGTAGAAATTTTTGAATTATAAATCAATCTTCCCAATGCGTCGTAAACGCTTACTTCGTCAAGATTCTCAGGAGATTTTACGATAAAGTTTTGGCTGTTTTTTGTAACGATAATTCCTTTCGAATTAGTTTCTCCAGTTCCAAGAGTTCCAGAAGATTTATAAACAATCTCGAATCTGTTTTCATATTGTCCTGAATTTGTGAAGAAAACATAAGGAGTCGCTGTAATATCTACAATCTTATCGAGGTTTTGGTCTTTCAAATATACAGATTGGTTGGAGTCGAAAATCCCCTCTCTGTCTGTCAAAGAAATTGTATAATTGCCTGAAACTGATGCTTTGAAACCAACCCTTACAACATCGTCTTGGTTGAAGTTGGGATTTTTTGACTGGATCGCCAATTTGCGGTTATCCAAAACGCTCCAGAAAGAGTCACTTCCCACCGCTAGAAGATCTGCGTCATAATCTTTATCAAAATTATTGGTTGCATTGTTTATGTAGGCAATCAGGATTTCATTATTGATATCTGTTGGCGATTTGAACTCTAGCCAGAATCTGTTTTTCTGAACTGTGGTTTTGTTGTAATAATTTGCTACACTAGTTGTTCTCAAACTATTATTAAAAGTCAAAGGTTGATTTTTCCCTGTTTCTATTGCTTGGATTATGAATCCTTGACCTACGGAAATACTTCCTGTCGGTCTTTTGCTAGCATTTCCAACATAGGTTGCGGAAACACCTCCACCATTATTAATAGTCGCATAATTATTCCCTCCATAATTCGAGCTTTGCTGTCCAACAAATTTACCATCATTGTTGGTCCAGAAATAGGCAATTGCATTTATTTTTGTTTTGTTAAGATCATAGAAATCTTCAAAATCAATATTTGATGGATATGGATTCCCAATCATATTGAAACCGTGGTTGGCATCTGTCCATTTTAAAGGATAGGAAGAAATATCGCCATTGCGAGGTGTTCCAACAAATTCAAAATTTGCAACTGGCGTAGTATTAGTAATATTTACATCGAAGTTGTTTTTTCCGCGGATGGCGTAACCTCTAGCTTTTTCGAATGTAGATTCAGAATTGAGAGTAATCTCACCAGGAATAGATGTTTTGAAATAATCTGTTTTTTCGTCATAAACATAAAATCTGTTCCAAGGTGTTCCGTTTGGATTATAGTTAGCTGCAACCGCTTGATTGTAACCTGCTGAAAACTGATACAAATTCTGACCATCTACTGGTGACGACCAATAATTGTATCCCATTTTTGGCATTACGGCTAATTTTTTAACTGTAATTTTTCCGACGTTTGGCGCAGCAGTATTTTGTAATAAGTTAGCATCATTGTCCAAAACAAATGAAGTCTCGGCAGAATTACGATTTACAATCTGACCGTTTACAGTAATGTATCCGCCTGCATTGATGTTCAAAGTTCCTCCCTCATTGATAGTCAGATTTTGGCTTTCGAAATTTCCGTTGATGGAAGTGTCATATTTTGTTTGAATGATGGCGTTTCTGGTGGCATTCGGTAATCCGTTGCTCCAATTTGGACTTGTAGGAGTAGCCATGTGCCACATTGTTCCGTTAGAAGAATAAACGTGATTATAAAATATCCCTTCGATTGCGGGACCTAGAGAATTGTTTAAATATCGAATCGCATATTGCCCATTGACTCTGTAAAAATATAGTCTAATGTATAACCTTTCTCCTGGCTCTACTTTTACATCAGAATTAAAGTTGAACTTTTTATCTTCGAAACTAGCATTGAAAGTTCCAGAAGACAACGTAAAAACATTAGAAGAAAAATTGGAATTCTTTGAATATCTCACTTCATAATTCGCTGATCCACCAATATATCCACGACCAGTAAAGTTGAATGATTTTGGTTCAATTGTTTTTATTGAACTGTTATTGTACAAAACAAATTCCGTATACTTTGAACTGTCCAATGTTGCAGAACTTGATAGATTGGAAAATATAAAAACCGGTGTGTTTTCTGAACCATTAGCAACTGTAACACCTCCTCCATTTGTCATTTGAGTAGAGGATATAAACGATGGCTGAAGAGATGTTCCCTGAAAATCATTTTTATCCCATCTAATCAAAGTTGTAGACGTGTTGATAGTTGTATTAACAGTTACTGTGGCAGTATTAGATTTTCCAAATTTATTTTTGATGTAATATGTAAAAGTATCTGAACCTGCATAACCTTCATCGGGTAGATAATTAACGGTATTGTTTGGGTTTATTTTAGTGGTTCCGTGTAATGGTTGTGTAATCCTTATAGAATCAACTGTATTACTGAAATCATCATTTGAGAGGACATTCAAATCCAAATCATCATTAATAAAATTTGAATATGTATCGTTATATGCAACGGGCGTAGTTGAGCTGGACTCTACTGTACCTTTGAACACTGGACCATGGTTATCACCTTCTTTGAAAAGTAGTTGCATCGCATTGTTTGTATTATAGATATACATTCTCAGATGCAAAACCTGACCATCTGTTGCAATTGGTTTAGGAAAATTGGTAAGTGCAAAAGTGGTCATAGTTGACGTTATAGTCGTTTCTGCAAGAACTTCTTTAGGATTAGAAAAATTGGCATCCAATGAGTAGTCAATCCTCATCTTCGCAGACCCACCTTGCATAATACAACGAAAATTAAATTCTGTCACATTCAGCTTGTACAAATTATCTGGACGAATTGTGAATTGTAAGTATTTAGAATAGTCAATAGCCTGCTGTGGCGTTGGCCAACCTCCAGTTGCAAAAACATTATACTTGGTGCCACCAATCCAATAGTCATAGTTTGAAAGGTTAACTGTGGCGGATAAATTCCCAGCAGTTAAGTGACTTCCAGAAACAGTTGGTACGTTTGTTCCTTTATTCCATCTCACCAAATCCGTCTGCGCAAAAAATAAATTTGAAAATAAGAGTAAAAAAAGCAGAAAGTAATTTTTAATCATCGTTTTAATTGGTTTTTTGAGGGTGCAAAATTAAATTATGTAATTATTATTCATATTAACATATGGTAAGAATTATTTCATTTTAAAATATTGTATTTATTGCGAAATAATCCGATAAAATCAATAATTTTCTCGACAGCGAAAGCAAATGATTATTACATTATCGCTAAACGGAATGCAATATTATTAATTACTTGATAATTATGCTAATATAACACCCTAAACCCTTGTGTATAAAGCAAAAACTATCCCTGAGGATAGTCTTTGTATGGTGTATGTTGTAGGTGATTTTAGGAATTCTGACTCAGTCTTCTGAAAAAATCCTTTCGGTCTTTGATGTTAAGAATACCGTAAATATTTTTTATATGATATTTCACCGTACTCTCGCTTATAAAAAGTTTCTCGGCAATTTCTTTGTTGGAAAGCCCATCCGCCATGTGAATCAACAACTCTTTTTGACGATTGGTTAACTCATCGGAACTCAGAAAAAACTGTTTCTCGCCATTATAAAATTTGGTTTGAGTATCGGAAAACGCATCAATTTCCAATTTCATTTCTTGCAACTCCTGCATCATTTTCAGCTTATCAATTTTGATTTTGGATGTCTTTTGATAATAATAGAAAACAATCCCGCAAGCAATTAAAATCGTAAAGATTAAAAAAACATTGTTTTTCCAATGTTCAGATTCTTCTTTTATGAAGACACCCTTTCTTGTGTAAGCTTTGTCCGTAAGATGCATTTCCGAAACCGTAGATTCGATATCTTCCAAACCTCTCAATGAGTCCAGTTCAGAACCAATCAGGTAAGCCTTTCCTAAAAGATTATTTTCTTTGTAAATGCGCTCCATCTCCGACGCTGCAAAAATCTTGTATTTCAAAATATTACAACGGTCCGATAGCGCCCGGCTTTTTTCATAGATCTGTTCCGCTTTTTCTACATTTTTCCTTTTGCCTTGCAGCGTCATCATTTTCACAAAAACAGTTGGAAGATTGCAAGGACTTGCTGTTTTCATTATTTTAAGTGCCTCGTTGTATTTAGCTTCCGCCTCTTCAAATTTTCTCTCATCCTGAAAAAGAAAACCTTCCTGCATCAATATATAGGATTGATCTTCCGGAAAAGGATTTTTATAATTCTGAAGCGCAATATGATTCATCACCTCTCGCGACTTCTGGAAATCTTTGTTATCAAAGTAAACAAACGCGTATTCATAGTCAATCCGCATTTTCAACCGATGATCTGCAGGCAGTTCCTCCGCAAGCGTTTTACACCTGCCAAGATTATAGATGCACATTGTGTAATCTCCAACACTGCGGTACGTAGCCGCCATAAAAAAAACAACGTGAGCTCTCTCCTCATTAGTCAAATCAACATTCAATAAAATATCGGATAATTTTTTCTGAGAAAGTTTGTAATTGCCTAGGCGGTTGTTTTGGATAATTTCTTGTTCTAATGAATTAAGATTAATGCTTTGCGCACTAAACAAAACTGAAAACAAAAGAAAAAAAACCGCGATACATCTCGCACAATTAAGACTCATCAATTTGTGTTTTAAATAAATAATTTTTCAATTCAAAATTATAAAGAAATAAATTCCGAATAGAAACACAAAAATAATTAATTATTAATTTAATTTATCATCAAATAATTGTTTTTTATCATTATTTCGGTAAAAATCACCACCAATATTTCAAACATTAGTTTAAATTTAAAAATAATTTACTTTAACCATAATTACTATTGATTCAATTTTTTCCTAATACTCTTTTTGAGGTTTAATTTAAAAAATTATATTTGTCATTAATCTAATTACAAAATAATAATGAGTAAGATTTCTGATAGATTGAACAGGCTGAGCTATTCTCAGACTTTCGTGATGAGTAACAAGGCAAGAGAGATGAAAGCTGCCGGAATAGACGTGATAAGCCTGACTTTGGGCGAGCCGGATTTTGATGTTCCTCAGAAAATAAAACAAGCTGCTTTTGATGCCATCAACGAAAACTACAGCCACTATTCGCCCGTTCCGGGATTTTTGGAACTGAGGCAAGCCATATCAGAAAAACTGAAAAGAGATAACAATCTGGATTACAAACCGACACAAATCTGTGTTTCCAACGGTGCCAAACAATCCATCATCAATGTTTTATCGGCGATTATCAATGATGGTGACGAGGTCATTCTTCCCGCTCCATATTGGGTAAGCTACGACGAAATGGTAAAATTGGTTGGCGGAACGTCGGTTTTCATACAAACTTCCATCGATACGGAGTTCAAAATCACGGCAGAACAATTGGAAAAAGCCATCACGCCGAAGACAAAAGCATTGCTTTACAGCTCACCCTGCAATCCTTCCGGAAGTTATTACACTGGCGAAGAATTGGAAGCTATTGCCAACGTGATTGCAAAATATCCAGACATCACGATCATTTCCGATGAGATTTATGAGTTTATTAATTATGAAGGCAAACACGTTTCCATTGCAAGTTTCCCACAGGTTTATGAGCAAACAGCGGTAATTAATGGGATGAGTAAAGCGTTTGCAATGACGGGTTGGAGAATTGGATATTCCGCATGTCCGGAATGGCTGGCAAAAGCTTGCGACAAAGTTCAAGGTCAAATGACGAGTGGCGCCAATACAGTTGCACAAAGAGCTTCTATCACAGCGTTGCAAATGGATCCGTCTGAACTGCAATATATGTTTACAGAATTTCACAAAAGAAGAGACATCGTTTTTGATTTGATGAAAGACATCAAAGGATTCAAATGCAATCTTCCGAAAAGTGCGTTCTATTTCTTCCCGGATATTTCTTATTTCATCGGAAAAAACCTGAATGGAACCGAAATCAAAGATTCAGACGATTTCGCGATGTATCTTTTGGAAAATGCGAATGTTGCTTGTGTCGGAGGTGTAAGTTTTGGTAGTCCAGAATGCATACGTTTTTCCTACGCAGCCTCGGAAGACGACTTGAGAGAAGCAATGAAACGAATGAAAGATTGCGTAGAGAAGTTTTAAAATCTGACAGCTCAGACTTTTTAAGATCTCTGTAAAATAAAATTAAACATCACTTTTCGTGGTGTTTTTTTGTAGAATTAATTTCATTTTTCCGATTTACCTCATTCATATTGTTAAATTTTTGTTTGAAATTGGATTAGAAACTGATGAATTATTTAGATTAATTATGAATTAAAATCGTCATAATCATTAAACAAATGAGATTCAATGGCTTTTTTAAATTCATTTGGTTCGATAGATTTTATAAATCGAAAATTAATATTCAATTCACAAAATCTTTGTAATTTCGCACTATCAAATTTTAACAAACTTATAAAACTTAAATATTATGTCATTAGTAGGAAAATTATTCCCAAATGTAGCGATTGATGCAATGAGCGAAATGGGCGACGATCTTAAAATCAACGTTTTCGAAGAAGCAGTAAACAACCAACAAAAAGTAATTTTGTTCTGGTATCCAAAAGATTTCACTTTTGTTTGCCCTACAGAATTGCACGCTTTCCAAGAAGCTTTGCCAGAATTCCAAAAGAGAAATACAATCATCATCGGTGCATCTTGCGATACGAATGAAGTACATTT
This sequence comes from Epilithonimonas xixisoli, assembly GCF_004365655.1. Taxonomy (GTDB): domain Bacteria; phylum Bacteroidota; class Bacteroidia; order Flavobacteriales; family Weeksellaceae; genus Epilithonimonas; species Epilithonimonas xixisoli. The sequence goes on from NZ_SOEO01000001.1 coordinate 1,225,268, forward strand.
CGCTTGGTTGAATACTCCAAAAGACAACGGCGGAATCGAAGGTGTAACTTACCCAATCTTGGCAGATACGCACAGACAATTGGCAAACATCCTTGGAATTGTAGATCAGGATTTGGATTACGATGAAGAAGGAAACGAGGTTTACACAGGTTCAAACGTAACTTACAGAGCAACTTATTTGATCGACGAAACTGGAAAGATCTTCCACGAGTCTGTAAACGATATGCCACTTGGAAGAAACGTGAAAGAATATCTTCGTTTGATCGATGCTTATGCTCACGTTCAAAAACACGGCGAAGTTTGTCCTGCAAACTGGGAAGAAGGTAAAGAAGCAATGAATGCCAACAGAACTGGCGTTGCAGAATACTTCAGCAAAAACTAAGATAAGAATCTGAAAATGTAACAGTTTAACAATGAATCAATTATTTGTAAATTGTTAAACTGTTACATTGCTAAATTTATAAAATTATGTACATAGAACTTACAGAAGACAACTTGCAACAGATTGTAAGTGAAAATGATAAAGTGATGGTTCAGTATGGCGCAACGTGGTGTGGAAACTGCAGAATTATGAAACCGAAATTTAAAAAATTGGCTTCAGAAAATGATGAGATTCCTTTCTATTACGTGGATGCAGAGAAATTGCCAGAAAGCAGAAAATTGGCGACGGTTGACAATTTACCAACTTTCGCCGTGTTTGAAGGTGGAACTTTGAAAAGCCAAGTTCAAACCAATAAGGCTGAAAGTTTGACCACATTATTTTCAGAAATAAAAGCTTAGAATAATTAATTTTTTAATCATTTAATTTTTTAATCTTTAAATTTAAAATAATGAAACTACCCATCATAAGACAGTTTTATCAAAACCAAACGCCAGAAAATCTGGAAGCGACTTTGGAAGTTTTGGAAAGTTTTTCAGAATTCCGAAGTGTGTCTGAGGAAGATTTGAACGTTGCAGGAGAATTGATAACAAACATTTGTGGCGCGCTAGAAGTTCACGCAAACGTAAAAAACGGAATGAGCGAGAAAGATGCGCTCAACTCATTTGCTCAAAAAGTAATGGGATCCATCGATAAATAAAAGTTCGCTTTTATAAAATATTAAGGCTTTAGAATAATTTTTTCTAAAGCCTTTTTTTTAATTCTTCAGAATCATCAAACTTCTTTTATGATTCTGAAAACCATAATTTTCGTATAGTTTTTTCGCTTTTTCATTATGGTTTTCAATTTCCAAAAGCACGACTTTGAAGCCATTTTCAACCGAATAATTTTTCACAAATTCCAAAGCTTTTTTCCCCAATGATTTCCCTTGAAAATCTGACTTGATGAACAACTCATCCAAAAACAAAATCTCACCACCAAACTCAAAACTAAAATATTTCACGAGAATAATGTAACCTGCCATTTGACCTTCGGAAAGTATTTTGAAACAATTACCATATTTTTCTTCAGTAATGAATTTATTAAAATTATCCATCGTCACTTTTTCATCAAAAGGATAAAGATCGATGGCGTAGAAATCCCGCATCATTTGGGACAATTCCGGAATATCGGAAAGGTTTGCTTTTAAAATTTCGTGCTTCATTTTTTCTTTTTTTCTCGCCAAAGCCAAGGCTCTATCGGATTATCTTCTTTCCAAAGTCCCACTCTATTTTTTCGGGCTAGTTTTTCCAATTGTGCGTAAATCGGATCTTTGGAATATTTTGTAAAATGCCAAGCCATTCCGCGCTTTATCATTTCCTGATTGACATTTTGATTTTTATTATTGATGACAACCGCAATCAATCTTTTGTATCGATCATATTTTTCGCCTTTCACGGTCACGATTCTCCCAAAACAAAGATCAGACAATGCCAATTTTGCATGGTTCCCGTAGGGTTGTTTTCCGCGTTTCTCAGGACAATCGATGTGTGCTAAACGGATTTTGGTCGGTACATTTTTGTAAAGAATTTCCATCGTGTCACCATCAGAAATCCCAATGACTTTTGCAGAAAATGTTTTGTTGGAAAGCTTTTCGGAAAGTTGGGTTTGACCAAAAACCTGTACAGAAAATAAAATTAGAAATAGAAGATTTTGCATTTAAAAATTTAAATCTCAAATTTCTTCTTCGCCAATTCTTTTCTTACTCTACTCAGACTTTCGGGTGTGATTCCAAGGTACGAAGCCACCATCCATTGTGGCGCTCTCAGCATTAGATTTGGATATTTTTTCAAAAATTCAAGGTAGCGTTCTTCTGCGGTTGTGCTAATGAGCGCATTCACACGATTCTGCAGATTCTTGATATGATTGAACATCAACCGTTGATTTTTCTCCGCAACATCTGGATAAATCTTTGACAAATCCTCAAAAAAACCTTCTCGGGTGACAATGATTGTACTTTCCTCAATCGCCTCTATGTAAAAACGAGATTTTTCATTTAGCAATTGGCTGGTGGTGTCCGAAATAATCCAGTTTTCTGGTGCGAACTGAATCACGTGTTCTTTACCAACTTTATCGATAGAATACATTCTCAGCAGGCCTTTTTCCACGAAAAAAGTACAATCCGAAATCTCGCCTTCTCTTAGAATGATTTCATTTTTTTTAGCCTGTTTCACTTCATAAAAAGAGGAGCAAAACTCTAAGCTGTCTATAGGAACGCCCAAAATCTTGGATAGATGATTTCGGAAATTTTGATATTCCATAAGTGTGTTTTTGTAATTTTATCTGTTAGCTTTTTCAGGCTTTAACAGTCAAGTTTAAACTTTTTCCAAATCGATACTTTGATGAGATGCGTTGTGAGTGGCTTTCCCATTTTCCAAAGCGATAAGTTGTGGACTTTGATGCGTGACATCGAAACGGCATTCTATTTCGTTTGAAACACTTCGATTGGCAATCAAATCAAGAAAATAATAAGCATAATTTTTGTCAGAGTTTTGCATTTGTTTTTCAAAATTCCTCAGCACAGTTTTACTAATAAAACAGCGCGTAGAATGTTTGAAAATCAAGACTTTCTGCTGAGAAGATTTCTCAACGGCTAAGTCCAAATCTTTTTCGGATTCAATTTTTTTCCAAAGACTTTTTGTCTGGTCCTGCTCTTCTTTTTTACCAAATAATTGATCTAAAAATCCCATAAAATCGATTTGAGTAAAATTATGATTTTCTTATCAGAGTAGAAAATATTTTTTGATTAATGATGGTGATGAAAAAGATGTCCCGTCAACGCCAATGCAATCCCGACGATCACAAGAACAATCTTCTGCCAATCCATCTTATGATTCTTGTTGCTTTCAAAAATAATAACAGACGAAATATGAAGAAAAATACCGCCAACAACGGCCAAGAAATAGACTTTCAAATCCTCATCAAAATATCTTCCCAACAACATTCCCAATGGTGAAGCTAATGCGAAAACAGAAACGATGACCCAAAATTTGGTAGAGAAATTTTTACTGTGCGCCAAGAAACTTCCCAACACAAAAGAAATCGGAATGTTATGAAACAAAATCCCCAAAAGATAAGGCGAAAACGTCTCTTTCTCGTGTGACAACGGAATTCCCTCGATAAAAGCGTGGACAAACAATCCAGCAATCAAAGCAACCGGAAGAATTGTGTGATCGTCAGAATGGTGATGAAGATGGCCGTGTTCAAAACCTTTGGTGAGATTTTCCAACAACATTTGGATTAAAACACCCAGAATCACGAAAATCCCTATTTGATGTCCGCCTAATTCGTAAACCTCAGGAAAAACTTCATTAAGGCAAATCGTAATCAAGAAACCTGCGCTTAGAACCAAAAGATTTTTAGCGAATTGCTGTTTGCTCCCGAAGTATTTTCCAAGAAAAACACCGATTAAGACGCTCAATATGAGTAGTAAAATTATAATCATAATCTTTAGTTGGAAGATGGATGTTGGATGTTAGAAGTCTTCCCGCTTCCATCTTCTGACTTCTGACGCTTAAACAAATTGATACAACGTGGCGAGCTAGATTCATCAAAATCATTAAGCTGATAATCGCCCCATCTTTTCACCAATTCAAAACCGAATTCTTGCGCATATTGATGGATTTTTTCAGCAGATGTGAGTTTTACTTTTTCGAAAAAATGAAATTTTTCACCTTTGTCTTCAAAATCGATTTCTTTGATAATATGATTGTTTTCAATTTTTTTATTGATATTAAAAACAATATTTTCCTTCTCGCTAGAACTTTGCGGAACAATCGCATTTTTCACAAATTCCGCATTCAGAAAATCTAAAACGAAATAACCGTCATCTTTCAAAACATCGGAAACAGATTGGAAAACGCTTTTGTCTTCGGCTTCAGTCTCAAAATATCCAAAACTCGTAAACAAATTGAAAACCGCATCTACAGGCTCGCTTTCAATTGGATTTCGCATATCGTGAACTTGAAACTTCAAAGTTTCTGTCTCGAATTGCTTATCAAAACTGATGCTTTGCTCAGACAAATCCAAACCTAAAACATCGTAACCCAACTTATTCAGATAAACCGAATGCCTGCCTTTTCCGCAAGCCAAATCGATTATTTTTGAATTTTTCTCAAGCTTTAGAAAATCGGTTAAAAGATTCAGAAAATTTTCTGCCTCCTTGTAATCTCTGTTGTTGTATAAAATATGATAATATGGTGTATCAAACCATTCTTCGAACCATTGCATTTTGCAAAAATAGTGAAAATAGACGTGAGACAAATAGAATATAGATGATAGATTTTTCAAATCAATTATCATTTATCGATTATCATTCATTAATTTTGCAGAATGGATATAGAAAATCTTCAGATACAGGTCAAAACTTTTTTCGGATTAGAACAGATTTTGGCAGAAGAAATCAAGAAATTGGGAGGTAAAAATGTGGAAATCAAAAACCGCGCAGTCACTTGCGAGGGCGATTTGGGATTCCTTTATAAACTCAATTATTCTTGCAGAACAGCGGTTAAAATCATCATTCCGATAATGGAATTCAAGGCTTACAACGAAAGTAAATATTACGATAAATTGTTTAAGTTCGAATGGGATGAATTCTTGGAACCAAATCAAACATTTGCCATTGATGCGACTGTAAACTCTGAAAGATTTCACCATTCTCAGTTTATGACTTTGAAAATGAAAGATGCCATCGTCGATTATTTTCAGGACAAACATAAGATGAGACCAAGCGTGAACAAGGACAATCCGGATATCAAATTCCATCTTCATATCGACAGAGAATTGGTAACGATTTCCATCGATAGTTCCGGCGATCCGCTTTTCAAACGTGGTTATAGAAAGGAACAAACTGTCGCACCAATCAACGAAGTTTTGGCTTCTGGAATGTTGCAACTCGCAGGTTGGGACGGAAAAGGAAATTTTCTGGATCCAATGTGTGGTTCTGGAACATTGTTGATAGAAGCGGCGATGATTGCAATGGACTTGCCAGCGCAAACTTTCAGAAGAAATTTCGGTTTTCAAAACTGGAAAAACTACGATTCTGAATTATTCAAAACCATTAAAGAAGTTCGACTAAACCGTGTGAAAGAATTCACAGGAAAAATCGTTGGTTATGATGTTGATTCTGAAGCTTTGGACGTTGCGCACATTAACATAGAATCTGCCGAAATGGAAGATATCATCACACTAAGAAACAAAGATTTTTTCGAATCTGAGAAAGATCTGTTCCCATTATTAATGGTTTTCAATCCGCCTTATGACGAGAGAATTTCTATTAATGATGATGATTTCTACAAGAAAATCGGTGATACTTTCAAACAACATTATCCAAATACTTTGGCTTGGCTGATTTCTGCTGACCTTGATGCACCTAAGAAAATAGGATTGAGACCTTCAAGAAGAATCAAATTATTCAACGGTAAATTGGAAACGAGATTCTTGCAGTATGAAATGTATGATGGATCTAAGAAAGGGAAATATATGAATAAGGAGGAATGATTTAACTTATTATTTTTATAAGATAAAATATTCCGAATAATATTATAAAAATTGACAATAAAGCGATTACATAGATTTTATAAATCTTTTTAGATTGTTGTAAATCAGAAACGCCATAATTTTCATTCAAAGGAATTATGGCGTTTTCCTTTAATATCAAATTAATCTTCGCACGGTTTTCTTCAAGAAAATAATATCTGCGATAATCAGAAATATTTGTATTGCTTATGACATCAGTAGAAAAAGGAATTTCATTTTGCGAAAGAAGGTTCTCAAATTGAATGGAATCTTTGAATAGAATTAATGTCTTGAAATGCTCTTTTTCGAAAATTTTAAAATCCATTGTCACTTTTTCCCAAATTTAAAACCTTTTTCAATATTTTTGGAAATAATTTTACATTCAACTTGAATCCAACCATCTCCATCATCATCGCCATCTTCAACAGAAAAGACGAATTATTCGAACTTCTCAATTCCTTGTCTCATCAAACAGACAAAGATTTTGAAGTCATAATCGTGGATGATGGTTCCAAAATCGCGCTTCTTCCGACTGTAGAATTATTCGAAGAACAATTGGATATTCAGTTTTTCCGAAAAGAAAATTCCGGACCCGGACTTTCCCGAAATTACGGTGCAAAACGGGCAAAAAATGATTGGTTGGTTTTTGTAGATTCCGACGTGATTGTTGAGACAGATTACATCGAAAATATTAAGAAAAATCTTACCAAAAATCCTTGCGATGCTTTTGGTGGCGCAGACAAAGCGCACCGAGGTTTCAACTTGATGCAAAAGGCAATCTCCTACTCTATGACTTCGGTTTTCACAACTGGCGGAATCCGTGGCAATAAAAAAGCAGTGACGAAATTTCAGCCGAGAAGTTTCAATATGGGCGTGAACAAAGAGAAATTCTTACAAGTTGGTGGATTCTCCGAAATGCGAATTGGTGAAGACCCAGACTTATCGATGACGTTTTGGGAAAATGGCTACACGACTTTATTTTTTGACAACATCGGCGTTTATCACAAACGAAGAACGGACTTTGGTAAATTCTCAAAACAAGTTTACCAATTCGGTTGTGCAAGACCGATTCTGAACCAACGACATCCAAAATATGTGAAGCCGACTTTTTGGTTTCCAAGTATTTTTTTGATGGGATATTTTGTTGGAATTATTCATTATTTCGTTTGGGGAAATGGATTGATTCTCGCTCTGTACGGCCTTTACACGTTTTTGGTTTTCATCCACGCTTGGATTGTGACAAGGAACATCAGCATCGGTTCTATGGCGGTGATTTCCACTTACATCCAAATGTTTTCCTACGGCTACGGTTTTCTGAAATCCTGGTTCAAATTGAATATTCTGAAACAAACGCCGAGAGAAGCTTTCCCAAAACATTTTCATTAATAAAAACAAAAAAAGCTTCAAAATTGAAGCTTTTAAGAAAATAGTATATAAACCTTAGTTTCCTGGAAACTATTTCAAAGTAATCATCCTGCTGAAGCTGTCGCCGTCTTTTTCAACATTGATGATGTAAGTGTCTGCATTGGCAGGATTCAGATCAAAAGTAAGATCCAAATTGCCATCTTTAGTCACATTATTTTTACTATAATACGTGTTGTTCAGCGTATCGTAGATGGAAACTCGCACATCGCCAATCACGTTTGCCATCTGTAGTTTTACGATGTTTTTATTAATCGTATATTCTGGTTTTGTAATCGCAGAAACAGGCGCCTGATCTACAATCACATTTTTCTCGTCCACTGTTATTTTGTATTTCTCAATTTTCGATTCAGATTCTGCAACCAAATAATATGTTCCGGCAGTCATATCGCTCATATTGTAAGCTTTTTCTACACTGTCATTACTGATGATTTTCTCTGAAAAAATTTCACCTCTCTCTCCATTGTAAACGTAGATGGAAACATTCTTGGCATTAGATAATTCAAAATTTACTGTTTTATTTCTTACCTCTTTTATTGCGACAGAGAAATCTTTATCTTTTGCTAAAATATTAGTTGATAAGAACAAAAATCCTGCAAGGAAACTTAATTTAATTAGCTTATTCATAATCATATCTTTTTATGTTGTTTTACAATGCAAATGTATAATGGATTTAAAACTTCTGATACTATACAATTTTCACAAATATGTTCTATATTAACATAAACTAAATGTTAACTAAATATAAATAGACAATATTGAATATATAATTTTCTTTTCGTACTTTTGTTCTAAGGATTAAATTATGAAACATTTCAACCCAGCCTTTGAAGCTATCAAACCCAATTTAGGAAGTAGTTTTACCTGTCTCAGATTTTCCCGAAACGAAAACATCAAATCGCACGTTTGGCATTATCATCCCGAGATTGAGCTGATCTTCGTCTGCGGTGGTTCTGGCAAAAGACAGATTGGGAGTAATATCTCTTACTTTACGGAAGGTGATTTGATTTTGATTGGAAGCAACTTACCACATTGCGGTATGACAAATGAAAACACCAAAAATGATTATGAAATCGTGATTCAGTTTTCGCAGAATTTTATGGGTACCGAATTTTGGAATGCTCCAGAAATGAGCAAAATCCTTACAATGTTGGAAAAAGCAAAAAGCGGAATAGTCTTCGGAGAAAAAGTAAAAAAAGCCTTGAAAAGTAAACTGGAAGCTTTGTCCGAATCTTCCTCTCTGGACAAACTTATGAAACTGATTGATATTTTGGATTCGCTGGCCACCACGTCGGATTACAAAATTCTAAATGCCGGAAAATACTATCTCCAAACGCAGAAAGAAGACAATGACAGGATCAATCTCATCTTCAACCACGTGAAAGATAATTTCAAAAACCAAATCAGTTTGGAGGAAGTCGCAGGATTGGCAACGATGACGGTTCCTTCTTTTTGCCGATATTTTAAGAAGATTACCAACAAAACATTCACCCAATTTGTGAACGAATATCGCATCACACACTCACTGAAACTTTTGGCGGAACAACCGATGAGCATTACAGAAATCTGTTTCGAAAGCGGCTTCAACAACTTCAGTTATTTCAACAAAACTTTCAAAGAGCATACGCAAAAAAGTCCGTCTCAGTATCGGAAGGAGTTTAGTAATATTTTGGCTTGATTTAATTTTGATCCCTTACGTATTTTGAGAAAGGAACAGTTTCTGAATTAAAAAATGGGTCTGGAGTAAAAATTATAGTATTTGAATCCAAAAATTGCACTTCTGATTGAGCAGAACTTTCTCCAAAATTAGTTTTCAATATTGAGCCAAAAAGATTCCAGTTTCCCGAACTATTTGTTTCTACGAGTCCACCAAATGAATTGAGCTTAGTATCAATTTCTACAAATTCTTTCTGGAAGTTCAAGTTAACATCTATAAAACCTACTTTTTCAATCTTTTGATCGTTAAACTCTATAGCTTTCCAATTGCCTAAAAGAGATTGTTCAACGATTACATTTCTTGAGCTAAAAATTTTCTTTAAAAACTTAATCATAAATAATTTATTAAAAAACTACCTCAAAATACTTCTGCATCTGCTCCATCGTTCCAAGACTAATTCTCGTCCATTTTCCTTTTTGTTCATAAGTTTTTCCGCCAAGGATTTTCGCATCTTTTAGTTTTTTGAAATATTCACCCTTGTAATTCTCCAAAGAAAAATAAATAAAATTCGCAGAAGATGGAATGGTTTTAATTCCTCGTTTACTAAATTCTGAAATCGTAAAATCTTTCACTTTCTGATTGTTGTCCAAAACTTTAGAAATAAATTCTTTGTCTTCCATTCCGGCAATTGCTCCAGCCATTGTCGTCACGCTGATTTCCGCACCACTCCAGCTTTGCAGTTTTTTCAATTCAACAATCAATTTTGGATTTCCAATGGCGTAACCTAATCTTGCGCCGGCAAATCCATAAAGTTTGGAAAATGTTCTCGTTATAATCAGATTCTTGTAAACATCAACCAAATCACTGAGAGATTTCTGAGTCGTAAATTCGATGTAAGCTTCGTCCACCAAAACGATGATGTTATTAGGAATCGATTTGATGAAATTCTCAATTTCCTGTCTTGAAAGCAAATCTCCAGTTGGATTATTCGGATTGCAGATATATATGAGTTTCGTATCTTTTTGGATAGAACTTTTCATCTTTTCAAGGTCGATTTTCTTTTTGTCGTTCAGAGGAATCACAGATTTTGACATTCCAAGAAACTCGGCAATCGGTTCAAAAATCGTGAAAGACGGGTCTGGAATGATGAAATGTCCTTTGTTAATCGAGACATATTTGGTAATCAATTCCAACAGAAAAGATGAACCTGCGGAAACCAAAATATTTTCTTTTTTGGTCTGATTGATTTCTGCCAACTTTTCGCAAAGAATATCAGCAAATTTGAAATCGTACAACGATGAAAACCTGAGACTGTTTTGCATAGCTTCCAAAGCTTTCGGCGAAGTTCCAAAAGGATTCTCGTTGAAACAAAGTCGGATTGTTTCGTTATCTTTTTTTAATAAGTTGAAATTTGGGGTTTCTTTTGCAAAAAATTCCAATGGCGAAAGTGTCAAACCTGCACTTCCTAAAAAAGCGGTTTTCAGCCAGTCTCTTCTGTTGATGGACATAGTTTTTGTTTTATTTTCCATAAAAATAATGATTTTTCTTCATCGATAAAAAATTAAATTCTGACGGATAAAAATTCTATTTCACCGATTAAGATTGAGATTTATTTTTAAGAAATCTACTTTTGATTGAGAAATTAATTCTTTAAATCAAAATATTTTTAAAATGAAACATTTCACTTTCTTTCTAGTCTTTTTCTTTTTCGTGAATCAAAATTACTCGGCGCAACAAAATCTTGATACTTATTTCGATCATCTTTTCGACAATAAAAAAATGATGGGAAGTATCGCTATTTCACATAAAGACAGCATTGTTTATTCAAAACAAATTGGATATTCCAACGCTGAAACAAAAAAAATGATTGACGAAAACACAAAATTTCGAGTGGCTTCGATTACCAAAACTTACACTGCGGTTTTAATTTTAAAAGCTATTGAAGAACAAAAACTGAAACTGAAAACTAAATTATCATCGTATTATCCTCAAATAAAAAATGCCGAGAAAATCACAATCGAACAATTACTAAAACACCGAACGGGAATTTACAATTTCACAGAAAAAGACGACGAATTGGATTGGGAAAAAAATTTTCATTCGCAAGATGAATTTATCAATTATGTTTTGAATGAAAAAAGCAATTTTAAACCAGGAACACAATACGAATACAGCAATACCAATTACGCTTTATTAGGATTTATTTTAGAAAAAATCTACCAAAAATCTTATGCTGAGATATTAGATGAAAAAATTGCAAAGCCTCTAAACCTAAAAAATACATATTACAGTTTTGAAATTGATGAGACAAAAAACGAAGCTTTATCGTACAATATTCAAGATAATTATTTGAAAAACACGACCGTAAATTACTCCAATCATCCTGGAAGTGGCGGAATAACTTCAACTCCAAGAGAAGTCAATAAATTTCTGTCTGCTGTTTTTGAAGGAAAATTGATTTCTGCTAAAACTCTGGAAATGATGCTTCCAAAAAAAGCAGGAGAATATGGTTTTGGAATTATAAAATTAGGTTTTACGGATGTTGATGCATATGAACATACAGGACGCGTAGAAAACTTCATCTCGGAATATTGGTATTTCCCTAAACAAAGATTGGGTTTCGTTTGCCTTACGAATGCCGTGAATATTGACACAACTGAAATTATGAACAATCTTGTAGGTTATGCTTATCAAAAATCTGCAACGCTAAAAAACTACAAAACGATTGACGAAATGTCGGAAGACAAATTTTCTAAAATCAAAGGCACTTACAGAGGAAGCAATAAAAAAGAATCTATCACGATTTCTTCTAACGGAAAAAAGATGACACTTCAGGCTTCTGAGGCTGGTCAAATCTACTTTACATTGCAAAATAAAGGAAACAACACTTTTCAATCTGATAACGTGAAATTAACTTTCCATCCAGAAAAAGAGGAATTGATTTTTACACAAGAAGGAATAACTGAGATTTTCAAAAAACAGTTGTAAAATCTTATTTCAATTACAAATTCTAATCTCAAAAGCTTATTTTTGAAATGCCTTTTTACACTAGCAAAATGCAGACAGAAACGATTATAACCGAATCACAATCCAACCAAAATATCTTATTGGAATTCGAGAAATTCTATAACAGAAGTCCGAAGATTATTTTTCATCTTCTGATGTGGTTTACATTTTCGTTTTTTCTATTTCTGAATTATAATTTAGAATTCAAATTGTCGATTTTTGATAGTTTTATCCTGACTTTGCGAAGCACAATCAACAACATTGTCGTTTTTTACATTTTTTTCTATCTCTTCATCCCCAAAATATTTTCATTAAAAAGAAAAATTGCATTACTGATTCTGAGCATTCCAATTTTAATTTACATTTGGCTGATTGTCAATTACTTTATTTTTTCATTTTACCATTGGATGGGTTTTGAAATAAATTTTGGAGGTTTCAAAGATCTGATCAAACGAAATGCAACACAGACTTTTTTTGAAGCGATAAAATTTGAAACGGTTTTGTCCAATGCAATGATTGTAATCTACACAATGTCACCGTTTTTCTTTGTAAAAATCTTGTTTGAAATCGTAAGAATTTATAATAAAACAACGCAATTACAACAGCAAAAACTGGAGGTCGAAATCCAGAATATCAATATTGAAAAAGACTTTCTGAAGTCTCAACTCAATCCACATTTTCTTTTCAATACTTTGAATAATCTTTATGGTTTGATTGTCAAAAAAGATGATTCCGCACCGGAAGTTGTTTTGAATCTTTCCGACATTATGAGTTATACGCTTTACGAGTCAAATTCCGAAAAAGTAGCATTGGAAAAGGAATTGGACTTTATCAAAAATTATTTTGAACTGGAAAAGATGCGTTATCCGAAAGATAAAAATATTCAGCTGGAAATCCTTGGAGAGGAGCAAACTTCAGGACTTTACATTGCACCACTTCTGACTTTTACGTTCATCGAAAACGCTTTCAAATATGGATTGAAAAACTCTGACAATCAATTTATTAATCAAAAAATTAAAATAGAAAATGACACTTTTTATTTTGTCCTTGAAAATGATTTTGATAAAACAGAAACTAAGAAAGACTTTGGCGGAATCGGATTGGAAAACATCAAAAAACGACTTCAATTGCTTTATCCAAATCAACACGATTTGAAAATATCGACATTCGAAAACAGTTTCAAAGTAGAACTTAAAATTAATTTATAACCAATGGACAAACTGCGTTGCATCGTTCTGGACGACGAGCCAATCGGAAGAGAAATCATAGAAAACTTTGTAAAAGAAATTGATTTTCTGGAACTTGTGAATTCTTTTGAAGACCCTGTGAAAGCTTTGATGTTTTTGGAAAACAACAAAGTTGATTTGATTTTCAGCGATATTCAGATGCCGAAAATCAACGGTTTGGATTTGGTGAAAACTTTGGAAAATCCGCCAGTCATTATCTTTATCACTGCTCATAGAGATTTTGCTTTGGACGGCTTTGAAACCGGAGCGACGGATTATTTGGTAAAACCCGTTCGTTTTGAACGTTTCTTAAAAGCCGTTAATAAAGCTAAAGATTACATCGAACTGAAAAACAAATCAACCGTTCATCAAGTCAATTCTGACCGAATTTTCATCAAATCCGACGGAAAACTCACGAAGATTCTTTTGGACGAAATCCTTTACGTAGAAGCACAAGGTGATTATCTAAAAATTGTAATTAATAATGAAACTTACACTACTCTAGCAACTTTGAAATCTATGGATGAAGTTCTGACTTTACCCCAGTTTTTCCGAGTTCAGCGTTCGTTTATCATCAATTTGGAAGCTATCCGAAGTCTGAACGGAAATATGGTTGAATTGACGAATGGAAAAAGCATTTCGATTGCGCTGAACAAGAAGGAGGAATTGTATCAGGTTTTGGGGATTAGATGATTTTTCGGTAAGTTTACTTGATTAGAAATAATACAAATGAAATCAATAAAAACAATTTTTATATTATCATTAATACTTTTTTCAAATTTTATTTATGCACAAAAAATTGAAATTACAGAGAAAAATTTATTTAAAATATTTAAAAAGACAATAGAACAAGAAAATAAAAATCAAATTAAAACAGTTTCTAATCCTTGGATTGCTGACAATAGTAATGATGTTTTTTCAAAATCAGATACAATAATATTTACAAATGGTAAGAATAATCATTATTGTAAAGATGTAAATTGGACTTTTTATAGGAAAAATAAATTTATTAGAAACTATGGAGATTTTTGCTCAGAACCCACATCTTATACAGTAACAAAAATTCAAGATTATTTTGAAATAAAGATTAATGAAATGGATACAAGAAAATATTTTGAACTCTACAATCAAGGTAAATTAATTGACAAATTTGAAATTATCTCTTTAGAAAAATCTCAATCTTTATCATATAAAAATCTAATCGAATATACTCTAAAGCTTAGACGAATAAGAGATTTTTAATTAACCAAAACAACTTTATAATCACCCAACTTCCCAAGCTTATTCACAGACCTTACAACAACTGTCGAAAGTTTTTTTCCATTAGATTCTGAAGCTACATTTTTATTAATGATTTCCGGAGAAAGGATTTCGGTTTGCCAATTATTACCATATTTTAGATAAATAACATAAGACAATGCTTCGGTTTGTTTGTTCCAATTGATTGAAACATTATTAGATTGTTTTTTCCAAATTACATTCAATTCTGGTAATTCTTTAGAAGTTAGCCAATTCGTTTCTGGAATCAAAGCTTTTTCTTTGTAGGAATTGGTTTTTAATTCCTGTTGCATTGCATAATTTTTTGTGATTCCGGCAATACTCCAATGCACTTCTCCAGTATTTTTCTTCAAGATTTGTCTTGTCACATCTATTTCACGTGCAATTTCAGAAACAGGATTTGGAGATTTAACAGCAACTGTGTTCAAACCCGGCCAAAGATGACGATCTTTTGTATTCTCGTCACTCCACCATTGCAAAAGAAGCGGAAAACTTTGTCCCGCCGAATCTACTGGCCAATACAACTGAGGCGTAAAATAATCAATCCAACCTTGATTCAGCCATAGTTTTGCATCCGCATATAATTCGTCATATTGAGAAGAGCCTTTGATTCCTGCAGGAAAACCTGGTTTCCAAATCCCAAAAGGACTGATTCCGAACTTCACATCGTTTTTCTGGGCTTTGATTTCGTCATAGATTCGCTTCACGAATTTGTTCACATTTCCACGTCTCCAATCTGCTCTGGAAAGCGTTCCGCCAGATTGCTGATAAAGCGACCAAGATTTGTAATCCGGAAAATCCTTTCCACCATTATATTCTGCATAAGGATAGAAATAATCGTCAAAATGAATCCCATCCACATCATATCTGGAAACGATATCTTTTACGACTTTTGAAGCCTGTTCCTGCGTTCTGTCATCAGCTGGGTCAAACCAGTACATTCCATTTCTTAGTTTGATAATATTATCTGGTGACTTTTTCACCATAGATTCTGAGGTGATTTGTCCACCATTGGAATGATGCGCTCGAAACGGATTTAGCCACGCGTGAAATTCCAGACCGCGTTTGTGAGATTCTTCTATCCAAAATTGCAAAGGGTCATATTCTGGATAAGGTGCTTGACCAATTTGTCCCGTTAAAAAATAAGACCAAGGTTCGTGTGGACTTTTATACAAAGCGTCTGCAGAAGGACGAACTTGCAAAATCACTGCATTGAAATTGAGGTCAACGAGAAGATTCAGTAATTGTATGGCTTCTTGTTTTTGCTGGTCAACGGAAAGATTATTTCTCGAAGGCCAATTGATATTAGCAACCGAAGCAATCCAAACCGCTCTGAATTCTCTTTTAACTTCGGGCAAATCGATGTTATCTAATTTGACAACAGGTTTTGGCGGAAGCTTGACTTCTGTCTTTACAACAGGTTTCTTAACATCTGATTTGGAAGCTGATTTTTTAGTTTTTGTAGCACAAGAAACCACAAAAACTGCCAATAATAATATTTGGAAAAATGATAATCTGAAACGCATAGTTTGCAAAACTAAACGATAATATCAGAAATACAAAAAAGCATCCGAATAATTGGATGCTTTTATAATTTGTTAACTTTTTTATTCAAAAATAATGGTCTTGTTTCCGTCAATAAAAACTTTGTCTTCGAAAACCAATTTCAATGCATTTGCTAAAACAATTCGCTCAACATCTTTTCCCATTTTGGCTAAATCTTTTGCAGTTTTGGAGTGACTGACTTTGATAATATCCTGATAAATAATTGGTCCTTCATCCAAATCATTCGTTACAAAATGTGCTGTTGCTCCGATGATTTTAACGCCTCTTTCAAAAGCTTTCTTATAAGGATTTGCACCAATAAAAGCTGGTAAAAATGAATGATGAATATTAATAATTTCGCCTTCAAAATCTTTTACAAAATCAGGAGAAAGGATTCTCATAAACTTCGCCAAAACAAGATAATCGTAGTTGTAATCTTGAAGAACAGTTTTAATTTTTTCTTCGTGTTCCTCTCTCGTGATATTTTCTGCAGGAATATAAATAAAAGGAATATTGAACTTTTCCGTCAATTCTCTCAGATTTTCATAATTCCCAACAACCGCAACAATATTAAAGTTAAGGTCTTTGAATTGATTCCTAATCAACAAATCCGCTAAACAATGATGTTCTTTGGTTACCAAAACCACCACATTTTTAGATTCATTTTGACTTAGTTCAATTGAGCAATCGCCTAATTGTTTTTTGAGTTGTTCAATCACTTTATCAGGTTCAGCAATTCCTGCAACTTCGGTTCTCATAAAGAACAAAGCTTTTTCATTATCCACGAATTCATCATTCTTGATAATATTAAGCCCATTCTCCAGAAGGATTTCGGAGATTCTGTAGACCAGCCCCTTTTCGTCTTTGCAAGTGATTTTTATGGTAAATTGTTTCATCCTGGTTTTTGTTTTAAATTCAAAAAAGCCTTCAAAAATATGAAGGCTTTTAATTTATAAAGTATTAGATTAAGACTTAGCGCCTCTTTCAATACGTTTTCTATCGTTTTCAGAAAGGATTTTCTTTCTCATACGGATGAAGTTAGGCGTTACCTCGATTGCTTCATCAGCCTGGATATATTCCATACATTCTTCAAGAGAGAATAAGATTTTTGGAGCAACTCCAGTATCTTTATCTTTTCCAGAAGCTCTCATATTGTTCAACTGTTTTGCTTCAACGATGTTCACCACCAAGTCACCTGGTTTGTTTTGCTCACCGATAACCATTCCTTCGTAGATTTCCTCACCCGGGTCAACGTAAAACTTACCTCTATCTTGCAATTTAGCGATAGAATATTCAGTTGCTGGACCTTGAGTTTTAGAAATCAATACACCATTACTTCTTCCAGGAATCGCACCTTTGAAAGGTTTGTATTCTGTGAAACGGTGCGCCATAATAGCTTCACCAGCAGTTGCAGTTAACATTTGAGAACGCAATCCGATTAGACCTCTAGAAGGAATCTCGAATTCCATATGTTGCATTTCACCTTTAGTTTCCATAATGTGAAGGTCGCCTTTTCTCTGAGTTGCCAAATCGATAACTCTAGAAGCAAACTCTTCTGGAACATCAACTACCAAAGATTCATACGGCTCCAATTTTTGTCCGCTTTCATCTTCTCTCAAGATAACTTGTGGCTGACCAATTGTCATTTCGTAACCTTCTCTTCTCATTGTTTCAATCAAAACGGATAAGTGAAGAATACCTCTACCGAAAACTAGGAAAGTGTTTGCATCGTCAGTCTGTTGAACTCTCAATGCCAAGTTTTTCTCTAATTCCTTAGTTAATCTTTCTTTTAGGTGGTTTGAAGTTACATATTTACCATCTTTACCGAAGAAAGGCGAGTTGTTGATGGAGAACGTCATATTCAACGTTGGCTCATCAATTGCAGTTCTTGGCAATGGTTCTGGATTTTCTAAGTCTACGAAAGAATCTCCAATCTGGAAAGCATCGAAACCTACAACAGCACAGATATCTCCGGCTTTTACTTCAGTTACTTTTTTCTTTCCAAGACCTTCGAAAACGTAAAGTTCTTTTACTTTTCCTTTCACAATTTTTCCGTCAGCTTGCGCTAGACCAATCCATTGAGATTCTTTGATTTCGCCTCTGATTACTTTTCCGATTGCAATTCTTCCTAAGAAAGAAGAGAAATCTAGAGAAACGATTTGCATTTGCAAAGTTCCTTCAGAAACTTTCGGTTCTGGAACATATTGTAAAATCCCGTCAAGTAATGGGAAAATATTGTCCGTTTGTTCCAATGAAGTGTTGAACCAACCTTGTTTAGAAGAACCGTAGAATGTTGGGAAATCCAATTGCTCTTCAGTTGCATCCAAGTTGAAGAAAAGATCAAATACTTGATCGTGAACTTCGTCCGGACGACAGTTTGGCTTATCAACTTTATTAATTACAACCAAAGGTCTCAATCCAAGTTCCAAAGCTTTTTGAAGTACGAATCTTGTTTGTGGCATTGGTCCTTCGAACGCATCTACCAACAAGATTACACCATCAGCCATTTTCAAAACTCTTTCTACCTCTCCACCAAAATCGGCGTGACCAGGTGTATCGATTACATTGATTTTTACGTCTTTGTAATTAACTGAGATGTTTTTTGAAAGAATCGTAATTCCTCTTTCTCTTTCCAAATCGTTATTATCCATAATCAACTCACCACTCTCCTGATTCTCTCTGAAGATGTTTGTTGCGTGAATAATCTTATCAACCAAAGTCGTTTTTCCGTGGTCAACGTGTGCGATAATCGCTATATTTCTAATGTTTTGCATATCCATTTTTTACGCGTGCAAATGTAGTGAATTTTTATGGGAAGATGAACTTCAATTTAATTATTTTTAAAAATATGGCTAAATAATTAACATCTAATTAAAGCTTTGTTAATCAATAAATTAAATCACAAGCTTTTCAGAATCTCTTTTCCATTAATAGATTGCGTGAAAATCAAGTATTGATTTCCGCCATCATTGAGTTTATATTTTTTCTTGATTTCTTCTGGTTTCAAAGGATAATTTTTGGAAACAATATTGTACTTCTCCCCTTTTTTCAAATCTTTGGCGTCAATTTTTTCGATTTCTAAAACGCGTCCCGGAAAGTTTTCAATTCTATTTTCCGAAGTGTAGAAATGAGAATTTGGGTGCAGTTTCTTCAAACCAAATTTTTCTGAAATGATATTAAATGCGCCCGCTTTCAGAATCGAATTGTTTGGAATATAAAGGAAATTCAAACTTCCTGAAAATTCTGAATCAGCAATTTTTTCTTCATTAAAGTTGAAAGAAAATTCTAATTCATCAGATTCCAAATTGACACAACGAATCTCAACGTCTTTATTCTTTGTTCTTTGCTCTTTATTCTCAATAATTAAAACTAATTCTTTCACTTCATTTCTAACAGCAATAATTTGAATTTCAGTGATGTTTTCCAATTCTGAAATCAAATATGAAATATCAATCAATGGCGATAATTTGACAATGATTTTATCTGAAATTGAATGTAATTTTTCTTCTATTTCTAATAAATTCGGAGACAAATCCTCAAGCAGAAATTTCTTTTTATTTTGCTGATCGCGTCTTGCCGGATCGAGATAAACGATGTCGAACTTATTAAAATTATCAGTCAGACTTTCTAAAAATATCTCAAAATTTTCATTAATGAAATTGGCTTTTCGATTTAAAGTTTTCCAATTATGTTCAACGATTGAAATTAGTCCTGGATTTTGTTCTATCAATGTGACTTCATCAAAATTCTTTGATAAAAAATAAGCGTCAATCCCAAATCCACAAGTCAAATCGAGGAAAGATTTTCCTATTAGATTTTGAGCTTTATATTCTGCCGTTGATTGCGATGAAGCTTGTTCCAGATTGAGATTCGGAGGGAAGATAACTCCTTCTTTCGTGAGGAATGGAAACTTTTTTTCGGCAGTTTTTCTGCCTTTGATTTGTTGTACGATTTCCTGCATCGTCACATTATTGAACGGAGATTTCTTCAACAATAATTTAGTTAAATCAGAATTGAGATTTTGATTGATAAGGTTTTGAATATCAGAAGAAATTAATTTTGAAAAATCCATTGAAAATTGATCAGTAAGCTATTTTGAAATTTAGAATCATAAATTCTTATTGATGCAAAGATAATCGATTCAGAAATCATTTATGAAACCGATTTCATATTATCGCCATCCCGGAAATTGAGTCTTCGGAAAACAAAACCGGAAAGAATCGTCAAGAAGCCTACAATCAAAAATGTGTATCGGAAAGCGTTATGAACTTGATTTTTGATAAATGTGGTGTCGCCTTCAAACAATTTCAAAACAATCAAACCAAACGCGATTCCAAATCCGACCGCAAACTGCTGATTCACAGAAACCAAAGAATTTCCACTGCTATTTTGATAAGGTCGCAAATCGGCAATCGAAATCGTGTTCATCGCTGTAAATTGAATTGAATTGAAAAATCCAAGAATCAACAAAATCGGAACGAACCAATAAATCGAACTTTGCACACTCGGAATTGCCAAACAACAAATCAAAACTCCAATAATAAATGTATTGACCATCAAAGTTTTACGATAACCAAATCGGTCCAAAATTCCAATTACATACGATTTTCCAAACATCGCTGTCAAAGCCATTGGGGCAATAATCCAACCCGATGTCAACGCCGATTGTCCGTACGCAATCTGAATCATCAGCGGTACCAAAAGCGGAATAGAACTGATTCCCAACCTTGTAGCGAGATTCCCCAAAATCCCAACCCGAAACGTTCTGACTTGAAAAAGATTGAGTGGAAAAATCGGATTGTTGTCCGTTTTTGCGTGTTTGTAATAGAAGTACAGCATTAGAAATCCTAAAGAAAATATCAGCAAAACAGGTGTGATATTTTGTGCGTTTCCTAACAATTCTAAAGCGCTGGAAAGCAGTAATGATGCCAAGGCGAAAATTAAAAAACCTTTCAAATCAAAGTCGATGACGGGCGATTTGTAATTGGGCATATATTTTAAACTGAGCACGATTCCCAGAATTCCAATGGGTATATTAATCAAAAAAATCCAATGCCAAGTGAGATAATCGACCATATAGCCACCAACGACAGGCCCCATTACGGGACCAATCAATGCTGGAATGATGGCGAAATTCATTGCTTTCAGAAGTTCATTTTTGTTGAATGCTCGGATCAAAGCTAATTTTCCAACCGGCGTCATCAAACTTCCACCAACACCTTGAACAACTCTCGAAATCACAAGTTCTGTAAGGTTTTGTGATAATGAGCAAAATAATGAACCCAAGGAAAAAACCACTAACGAAAGAATAAAAATTTTCTTAGTCCCAAATTTGTCCGCCAAAAAACCGCTGACTGGCATAAACAAAGCCAATGTCAAAACATAACTGATAATCGCATTTTGCATATCCAAAGGCGATTCCTGCAGATCTTTCGCAATTGAAGGCAAAGATGTATTCAGAATTGTGGAATCCAGCATCTGCATAAAAATCGCAGTTCCCAAAATGAGAGGAAGAAATTTTTTGACCGATTCCGGAGTAGTAATGTCGCTCATATTTATCAAATAAAAAAGTCCGCGTAATGCGGACCTAAATCTATACCAAAGGCTCTTGTTGACTCAAACAATGGAAACTTCCCAAGCCCCAGATGATGTCGGTGGAATCTATGCCAACCACTTCTCTTTCCGGAAAACATTTTTGGATAATGTCCAATGCAAGCTGATCTTTCTCACAATTGTAAGTCGGAACAATCACCGATTTGTTTGCGATGTAGAAATTGGCGTAAGACGCTGGCAATCTTTGTCCATCACAATAAACTGGATCTGGCATTGGCAATTCGATAATGTTAAGTGGACGTCCGTCCAACAATTTCATTTCTTTTAACTGACGAAGGTTGGTTTGAAGGATTTCGTAGTTATCGTCTTCTTTATTATCTTCAATGACTGTCAAAACAGTGTCTTCATTCACGAAACGAATCGTGTCGTCTACGTGTCCGTCTGTATCGTCACCGATAATGCCGTCATCAACCCAAAGCACTTGCTTTTGTCCGTAATATTTTTTCAAATAATCCTCAACTTCTTCCTTCGACAAATGTGGATTTCTATTTTCATTAAGCAAACAAGACTTCGATGTTAAAACCGTTCCAGCACCATTGAATTCAACTGAACCACCTTCCATAATAATTCCTGGATAAAGAACCGGAAGACCTTTTTCTTCAGCGATTTTGGTCGGAATCACATCATCAAATTCAAACGGTGGATATTTTCCACCCCACGCGTTGAAACCCCAATCAACAATGATTTTCTGGGGTTCTTCTCCTTTTTTATTAATTAAAAATGCTGGACCGTGATCTCTGCACCACGCATCATTGGTTTCGTGGAAATAGAATTCGACTTTCGAAATATCTGCACCGGCTTTGTAAATATGTTCCATTGCGAAAGCCTGCATTTCCTGATCTTTCACATTGATGCAAACAAATTCGCCTTTCGTAAGTTCAGCAATGAATTTGGCGTAAGCCGGATAAATCAAGTCGATTCTTTCCGGCCAAGATTCTTCTTTGTGAGGCCAGGAAAGCCAAGTTGCTTCGTGTTCTTCCCATTCTGCGGGGAAAACGTATCCATTTTCTAACGGATTAAAATCTTTATCTATTGTCATTAATCCTCGTCAATAAAGCGTTTCGTAATTGGCGAATAAGTTTCAATTCTTCTGTCTCTCAAGAATGGCCAGTGCTTTCTCATATAATCTGTTTGCGCCAAATCAACTTCTGTTACAACGACTTCTTCTTTATCGTGAGAAGCGAGATACAATAATTTCCCTTGAGCGTTTGTCACAAAACTTCCGCCCCAAAATTTCATTGCGCCATCTTGCTCGAAGCCTACTCTATTCACAGAAACTACGGGAACGCCATTTGCAACCGAATGAGAACGTTGAATCGTCTGCCAAGCATTATATTGATCTTGATTGGTTTCCTCATCTTGAGTGGTGTCCCAACCAATTGCTGTTGGATAAAACATAATGTCTGCACCCATCAAAGCAGTGATTCTTGACGCTTCCGGATACCATTGATCCCAACAAATCAAGACTCCAACTTTTCCGAACTTTGTAGGGAAAACTTTATAACCTAAATCGCCTGGCGTAAAATAGAATTTCTCATAAAAAGCAGGATCATCAGGAATGTGCATTTTACGGTATTTTCCAAGGTAAGTTCCATCAGCGTCAATAACTGCAGTTGTATTATGATAAAGTCCCTGCGCTCTTTTCTCGAATAACGATGCAATAATGACAACGCCTAATTCTTTCGCAACTGGAGACAACGCATCTGTTGAAGGTCCCGGGATCGCTTCTGCCAAATCGAAGTTATCATAATCTTCTACATCGCAGAAATATAAGGATGTGAAAAGCTCCTGCAAACAAACAATTTGTGCACCTTTCGCAGCGGCTTCTCTTATTTTTTCAATGGCTTTGTTCAGGTTTTCCTGCTTGTCTGCCACGCAAGACATCTGAACTGTACCTATTTTAACTTTCGACATTTTCTAAAAATTTTTTACAAAAATACTAAGAATCTAGGGAATCAAAAATCCAACCAAAAGATTTAAGCTCATATTTCGAAAAATTAATTTTATAATCCATAATATCTATAGTCTCAAATCGTAAATTTTCTACGGATTTATTACCTTTGCAACAAATTAAAATGCCATAGAATTATGATGAATTACCACACTAGAAAATGGATAAAACCAGAAGATCTCAATCCCAACCATTCACTTTTCGGAGGAAGACTTTTGGAATGGATTGATGAGGAAGCGGCACTTTATGCTATTATTCAGTTAGAAAACACCAGAACGGTAACCAAATATATCTCTGAAATCAACTTCGTAAGTTCGGCAAAACAAGGCGACATCATTGAAATCGGAATCGAAGCAGTTGAATTTGGTAGATCTTCTCTTACACTTCGTTGTGAAGTTCGAAATAAAATGACCCATCAAAAAATTATCACGATTGATAAATTGGTTTTCGTTGCGCTGGGCGAAGATGGATTGCCAAAACCCCACGGAAAAACAAAAATCGAATATGTTGAGGATCGACTTTATGTGAAAAATACGTCTTCTGAAAATATATAAATTCCTTAATCTAATTAACTATCAATAAGATTTATTAAATTTGGACATTGTAGAAGAATCAATGTCAAAGTCTATTTTTTTCAAATTCTTATTTTTCATTTTAATCTTCAAAACGATTACTATAAATGCTCAATTGGATTTGGAGCATTGGTTTTCACCAATTTATTTACAAAACAATCACACTATAACCAGCATTACTTTAAATCTATCAACACCTAGTAGTAATCCTGTTGAGATTAAAGTATTTGATGCCAACAACAATATCATTAAGAATGAACTCATAAGCAATTCCTCTCCTCTTGTTTACACATTACCATTAAGTGTTTATTTGGCAAGCAAATACGAGGGAATGAGACCTATAAAAAAGGGATTTCACGTTTCCGGTTCCAGCAGTTTCTATGCAAGTGTAAAATTGAATTTTGATGGCGGTAAAAACACAGAACTCATCACATCCAAAGGAAAGACAGCCATTGGGAATTTGTTTTATTCGGTAAATGCTCCTTATCAAAGTTTTTCAAAAAAAGACAATATCAATTTCCAATCTAACATCATTGCCACAAAAGACAATACTAAAATCAAAATATCCGGCTATAGTCCAAAAATCACTTTTGCTGATGGAAAAAAATACCCCGATGGCATAGAAATCAATCTTAACAAAGGAGAATCTTATTGCTTGGTAACAACTAAAGCAGACAATTCTAATAATGACCCTGTCTTGGATTATTTATATTGGGATAGTTTTGTAGGCTCGAAAATAGAATCTGACAAACCAATAGCGATAACGAGTGGAAACTTTGAGGGTAATTATTTTTTTGAAAAAGGTGGGAAAATTTTGATAGACCAGTCTGTTCCTGTAAAAAGCATAGGTTCAGAATATTATATTAGAAAAGGATTTGCGTCTATTGATTGGGAAGTAGAAGGTGCGCTCATAGTTTCTACTGAAAATAATAACAAAATATATTTGAATGGTTCTTCCACACCTTCTTTTACATTAAATGAAGGTGACTTTAAAATTTTGAAATCAACTGATTTTAAAGACGAAGGAATTTTTGCAAAGTCGGAAAAACCAATTTATTTTTATCAATTTTCAGCCGGAAACAATCACAATGAAAAATTGATACTCTACCCCTATCTCACGCCAACTATGGCATTTGTACCTCCGTTGGACAGCACGTTACCAAATACAATCGGAACTATCAATGACATAGAAAAGATCGATCAGTTTTCTCTAGACAATCTTGTTCACGTTTTAGCTTACAAACCTTCAAATATATTGATTAATACTCAAAATCACACGAGTTTTCTGG
Source organism: Epilithonimonas xixisoli (assembly GCF_004365655.1). Taxonomy (GTDB): domain Bacteria; phylum Bacteroidota; class Bacteroidia; order Flavobacteriales; family Weeksellaceae; genus Epilithonimonas; species Epilithonimonas xixisoli. The sequence goes on from NZ_SOEO01000001.1 coordinate 1,250,762, forward strand.
ACATATCAGGAAGTACAGATTGGAAATATTTAACAGTTAAAAATTTGAAAGGAGACATTAATTTATCTTCGGAAAACTCAATCATAATGGGGGTAATTGGAGGATTTGAAACTGAAAAAAGAACAGGTTCATTCTCGGGATATTACACGGGATATTCTAATGACCCTTACATTTTGGTAAATGGCAATTGCATTCAGGAAGTTGTAACGCTTCAATTGAGCAATATTGATTTTGAAACTTTCCAATGGCAATTAAACAACGTGGATATTCCTGGAGCAAGCGCTTCAAGTTTTACACCAACACAAGAAGGAAATTACACTTGCATTGTTTCGTATAGCGGTTTTACTTTTAAAACTAGTTCTGTGGAAGTAAAAAATTGCAACTATACAATTACGGATATTTCAATTGCAAATTATTGTGGTGAAGCCAATTACAAGCCTTCATTTTCTGCACCAAATGAGAACATACCAATCTCTAAAATAGAAATATTGACTCAACCAAATAACGGTTTAGCTTCTATTACAGATAATAATTTAATAATTAAAGCTAATCAAAATTATAGTGGTTCCGACAGGGTAATTATAAAACTAACTAGCACAATTGGCATCACGGAGATTCAAAAAATTGATTACAACATTTCTCAAAATCCAATTGCAGACTTACTAGGCAACATTGACCCTAAAGTCGTCAATAATCAAACTTATATTTATAACCTTGAAGATGCCATTGTCAATTATAACAACGAATCATTCAAATTTTATGAAAATCGAGATGATGTTGATACCAACAATCCTATTCAGACCGACATCCGCAACTACGAAACATCATTAAACAAAATTTATGTTTTAATAACAAATGCATCCGGATGTTCAATCATTAAAGAAATTATTTTGAATAAACCAACAATAATTGACAGCGACACATTGCTTCTTCCAAACGTATTTACACCCAATAATGATGGAGTAAATGATTATTTTGATTTTTCAAAACTGACCGATGTTTCTGATTTGAAATTGAGAATTTTTGACAGATTTGGGAAAGAAGTATATCAATTCAAACCGGGAACTTCCTACAAATGGGATGGAAAAAGTAATTCCGGCATAAGCTTTCCGAGCAATACATATTGGGTTTTGTATCAATTTTATGACCCAAAATTAAATATAACCATCAGCAAAACACAATGGTTGCTCCTAAAAAATGATTGATTAAATTTTAATTAAATTCGTACCATAATAAATTTTTGAAATGAAAAAAATTCTCTTATCAGCCTTCCTACTTCCTGCAGTAATGGCTTTTGGCCAACAATACGGCGGAATGTGGATTCCGACGGAACTCAATGAAAAAGAAATGAAAAGCTTGGGAATGAAGATCTCGGCAAAAGACATCTTCGACCCAAATAAAGCGAGTATCAAAGATGCTGTGGTACAATTTGATGGTGGTTGTACAGCAGAAATCATCTCTCCAAAAGGACTTTTATTGACCAATCACCACTGCGGTTACGATAATATTCAGTCGCATTCAACCGTAGAAAATGATCTTCTGACCAACGGATTTTGGGCAAAAGATATGAACGGCGAATTACCAAATCCTGGTGTTACGGTGGATTTCATCACAGACATTAAAGAAGTAACTAAGGACATTCTTGCTGGAACGGAAAATCTAACAGGAAAAGATTTGGATGCGAAAATTAAACAAAATACAGATGCTTATATCGCTTCTCAAAAAACGGAGACTTATCAAAAAATCTCTGTGAGATCGATGTATTATGGGAATAAGTTTTATGCTTATGTGATCGAGACTTACAAAGACATTCGTTTGGTTGGCGCACCACCTTCCGCCATTGGAAAGTACGGTTCTGACACCGACAACTGGGTTTGGCCAAGACACACGGGAGATTTCTCGATGTTCAGAATTTATGCCGATAAAAACAACAAACCTGCGGAATATTCCAAAGATAACGTTCCTTACGTTCCAAAACATTTCCTTCCGATTTCTATGAAGGATAAGAAAGAGGATGATTTTACATTCGTTTTCGGTTTTCCGGGAAGAACTACGGAATATCTTCCGGCTGTAGCAGTTGAGAAAATTATGACCGAAATTGATCCAGCAATGATTTCAGTTCGTGATGTGACTCTGAAAACGCTTGACGAAAAAATGAGAGTGGATAATGCGACAAGAATCAAATATGCTTCGAAGTACGCAAGAATCTCAAACGCTTGGAAAAAATGGCAAGGCGAAATCGAAGGTCTTAAAAAATCCAATGCAGTTGGAAAAAAACAACAATACGAGCAATCATTAATTTCAAAAAATCCAGCAATCAAAACCACGATTGACGGACTGAACAAGCTTTACAACGAGCAAGCGCCTTACGCTCTCAACAGAGCTTACTACAGCGAATTACCAAGAAATGCCGAAACTTTGGCTTTAGGAAGTTTGTTTGGAAGTTATGTGGAAGCGGTAGAAAATGGAACGTCTTCTCAGAAATCTTTGGAGAATCTAAAATCCAGACTTTCTGAAATGTACAAAGATTACGAAAGTGCTCTGGATGCAAAAGTGACTGCAAAAGTGCTTGCACTTTACGCCAACAAAACGCCTCAACAGTTTTTGCCAGCCGGTTTTGATAAATATAAAGATGTGAATCAAAATATTGCGACTATTGAAAACTGGTCAAAAACATCCATCATCACAGGTGGTGGAATGGTTAACGGCGCAACAGTTTACACAGACATCAACAAAGTTTTTGCAGATCAGAATGCATTGATTCAAGCACTTAAAAATGACCCTTTGGTTCAGCTTTATGCTTCTATCAGAGGAACTTATGTAAAATCGACTCACGAAAAAGTGACTTCTTTACAAACTGAAATCGATGCTTTGCAAAAGAAATTTATGGCGCAACAAATGGAAACGGACAAAGACAGAAAATTCTTTCCAGACGCCAACTCCACGCTTCGTGTGACTTATGGAAAAGTGAAGGGTTCCAATCCAAGAGATGCCGTTTCTTACGGTTATCAGACGCATATTTCTGGAATTATGGAAAAATATATTCCTGGAGATTATGAATTTGATTTGCCGAAAAAACTCATCAATCTTTACAACACCAAAGATTACGGCGTTTACAAAGATAAAACGGGCGAAGTTCCTGTAAACTTCACCGCGACCAATCACACAACCGGCGGTAACTCGGGAAGTCCGGCTTTAGATGCTTATGGAAACCTGATTGGTCTTAACTTCGACAGACAATGGGAAGGCACGATGAGCGACATCAATTATGACCCGAAATTGTGTAGAAATATTATGGTTGACACAAAGTATATTCTTTTCGTGGTCGATAAATATGCAGATGCAAAATGGTTGCTGAACGAGATGAAAATCGTGAAGTAAATTTTTAAATTAACCTTGTCAAGGTTCTGAACCTTGACAAGGATTTTTCAAATGAGTTTCAAAACCAAATTTTACCGAATCGCTAATCCAATCAACAGGAGATTTTCTTTTGAGAAATTTTCTCAGAAATTGCTATTTCAGGATTTGATTTTGGTTTATCATTTGGTTTCCGATGCGGATTTGAAACACGCTAAACATCTATTTCCATATCGTTCTGTAAAGCAATTTGAACGTGATTTGGATTTTTTACTAAAGCATTTTGATTTTATAGATTGGGAAACTTTTCTCAAACATAAATCGGAAAAAGTTAAAACTAAAAAGCCAACCATTCTCTTGACTTTTGATGATGGCTACAGTGAATTTTACGACATCATCGTTCCAATTTTAAAAAGAAAAGGAATTTTCGCTATTAATTTTATCAATCCGAAATTCATTGATAATAAGGAGATGATGTGGCGAAACAAAGCGAGTTTAATAGTTTCGGAAATCATTGAAAATAAAATACTTGAAGATAAAATTTCCAAATACACAGGTGATGAGTTGAATGAAAATGTCACATCAATTCTAAGCATCAATTACAAAAATCAAAATCAGTTGGATGACATTGCGAATCATCTTGAGATTGATTTCAATGGTTATCTAAAAAAAAATCCGGTTTACCTTACAACTGAACAATTAATAAAATTAAAAAACGAAGGATTCGGAATCAGCTCGCACGGTTGGAATCATCCGCTTTACAATCAACTTTCGTTGACTGAACAACTGGAAAACACGCAGAAATCTTTGGATTATATGAAAGAAAATCAATTCTCCAATGATTCTTTCGCTTTTCCTTTTACAGATTATTTTGTTGATAATCAGTTTTTTGAAAATATATTTAATCAAAATCCTGAACTGAAATTCACTTTTGGTTCAGCTGGTTTGAAACTCGATTCTTATGCTAAAAATCTTCAAAGAATTCCAATTGAAACAGGAAATTATTCGGCTGAGGAAATTCTAAAAAACGAAATTATGTATTATCAAATTTTAAAGAAAATCAATAAAAATAAGATTATCCGAAGCTGATAAATCGCTTTTGGCTATTGGCAATTTGCTGATGGCTTAGATTAAATTTCATTTTGCCTTTTTAAATTTTTCGTCCAAAATCGGTAGGTTTTTCCAAACTTTTCACAGGTGTTCCTTATATTTGTTTAAAATTAATAATCTGTGGTAAAAATCGTCGGACTTAATAAGGAACAGCTCAAAGGATTTACAAATTCCGAAGATTTCAAAAATGCATCTTTCGCTCCGATTTCTGAACTTAGAGAGATTTCCCACATCCAAAATCCACGTGCAAAACCGGACGACATTCTGCTATTTTTAGCTTATGACGATGAGATTCTTGCCGGATATTTGGGAATTCTGCCAGACGACATCACCGGAAAAAATGGAGAAAAATTTCATTTCGGTTGGTTTTCTACCTTGTTCGTCAGCGAGAAACACAGAGGCAAACAAATTGCTCAGAAACTACTTTTTGAAGCAGAGGAAAAATATCAGAAAAACCTGATGATTACTGAGTTTACACCAAGTGCAGAAGGACTTTACAACAAAATTGGTTTCTTCGATTATGCAAAACCGAAAAAAGCCATTCGATATTATTTCAAATCCAATCTGGCAGAGCTTTTACCTTCCAAAAAACCTGTTTTTGAAAAAAATAAAATTTGGTTGAAACGATTAGATAATTTTATCAATTTTTTCATTCCGTATTTTGGAAATGGAAAAAAACAACTTTATAAAATCTCAAAATCTCTGGACGAAAAACTGGAGAAATTCATCAATCATCAGAAAAAAAATCCGCTAGGGAGAAGTTCGGAAGAATTCAAATGGATTTCAGATTTCCCTTGGCTATCCACAGAAAAAGAACAACAGAATTATCTTTTCTCTTCTTATTCCAAAGATTACGAAATGTTTTGGGTTTCGGTTTATGAGAATCAGGAAATTGTTTCTGCGATGCTTTGTTCCGTGAGAAATGGACATTTGAAAGTGCTTTATTATTTTGGAAACGTGAATTTTATTTCCGAAGTTCTTCCAAAAATCATCAAAAAATATAAGGCGAAAATGATGACAATTTTTGATGATAAATTGAATGATTCCATTCAGAAAAACAATTCACCAAAAGCCATTTACAAACGTCCGATGGAAAGAAAATATCTGATTCACAAAGATTTGAAAGAAAGAATCGGGAAAGATTTTGATTATGATTTCAAAGATGGCGATGGTGATTTTTCTTTTACTTAATTTCAATTATGATTAAAGAAATCGCAGTTCTCAACAATTTAATTTTCAAACCTTTAAAATTAAAAATCACTGAAATAATTCCTGATTTGGAATGTGAAGATTATTTTGGTTTTAATTTTAAAATTAAAGAAAATCGCATCAAATTCAGAAAGTCAAAACTCACGCCGAAGAAAGTTGGACAATTCGTAACGTTTTGGAAACGAGATTCGGAAGGGAAAACTGTAGCGTTTGACATCAATGATGATTTCGATTTTTACATTATTTCAATCGAAGAAAATGAGAATTCTGGATTTTTCATTTTTCCAAAAGCGGTTTTAGAAAAGGAAAATTTAATTTCCAGCGAACTTAAAGTTGGAAAACGAGGTTTCAGAATTTATGCCGATTGGCATTTCCCAAACAATAAACAAGCTGAGAAAACCAAACTTTGGCAAAAGCAGTTCTTCATTAATTATAAAGATTCAGAAAATGAATTGTTAGAAAAATGGAGAAAAATCTTTAAGTCAAATTAGAATTCTACTTTTCGCAATCGCATTTCTGTCTGTTGTAGCGCTTGAAAGCATTGTCCCAAAACGGATAAAACTTGATCGCCATATAAAAATTGGCGGCGTGAAGTTTCTTATGCTGAAAAAGAATTGGAAACGCATTCTCGCTTCCCAAAATCAGCGGACCCAATCTGAAATATGCGCCAAACTGAACATTTTTGTACTCCGACAAAGTTGTTGAAACGCCGTAACCAAAAGCTTCTTTTTGTACAGAATAATTGGCATTAAGAACATTATTCCGCTTCACCGAATTTTCGAAAACCGGAACACGCTGAATCCAATTGAAATTAACAAAATGATGTTCCTTGATCTTTTGGCTGTAATTGACATTGATACTCGTTGGCAAACCCATCTTAAAACCGTTTCCTACAAAGGATTTGTTCTCATCTCCGTAAGCTTCTTGGCTCAATAATTTCAAATATTGCTCGGGACTTTCAAACTTTTTATTTTCAAGCTCGGGATTGTTTTGAATCCAAATTGTACTGCCATTGATGAATTGATGATTGTTCCCATTTTTAAAATTAATATAGCCCAAATCCATAATATTGAATGAAAATTTGGAATTATATTCGTCTTCCCGAGGTTCTTTGTCCAACATTGTGATTCCCAAATCCAGACCTAATCCAAATCCGTTTTGTTTGTATTCGTAGCGTTTGCTTTCCGAGTTGTAGTTGGTAATGTAACTTGCGGAAACGTTGTAATTTGAGGCATAGATATTCCGAAGATCAGGATTATCCTCAATCGCTGGTTCGCTGGACGTGAGATCAATTGATTGATGACTGATGATGTTTGTGGCATCCAAACCAATTTCATATTTAAGATTAAATCCGAGAATCCATTGTTTGTCGGAATTTGGAAAAATGCTGGTCGAGGCATTCAGACCAATCTCATTCCAGTTCATTACTTGTGCCGAGAAGGGTTTCATCAGATATTCTTCAGGTTGTGGAACCATTTCATTCCCATATTTCAGATAATTGTCGAAGTCCAAGACAGATGCTTGTGTTCTCATTCTGCTAAACAATCCAAAAACAAACTTTTTCTCGTTGATGTTAGCAGTCATAGAAAACGATGGACCCAAAATATCTGAACCGAACAAGAGATTTGCATTGTTTTTATTATAAAAATCGAAAGTATCTGGTGTATTTGCTCCCGTGATATTTCGTTTTGGGTTTGCTGTGTAAATAGGCGTTTTCATAATTCCCAAAAGACTTTGTTGAGAAATATAAGCATAATCATTCTGTAAAAAAAGATCCGCTGAAACCAGATTTACGTCCCAAGGATTTGGATTGAGGAATGGTTGCGTAGGCGATAATACTGCAGAGTTGATTCCGCTGTAATTATCGTTCATAAAGGTCCAATTGTTTTGCGCTGTAATTTTGAGAAAACAGAAAACAAATAAGCAAAAACTGAAGATTTTATACATCTAATGGTAAAGTCTTTATAAAACAATCTTCTTGAAAAAATATTGTAGCAAATCACAAGATTATTTTATCAAAATTAGACTTGAATCTACAAAATAAGTTTAAAAACTTCGCCTAATTTTCTTAGTTTTATAGAAATCATTTTATCCTAATGAGCCATTCCGAAATGCAGAATTTCAAAACCACAGAATTAAAAAATTTAAAAAAATTGAGAGCAATTTCGATTGGATTTCTGCTTTTGGTAAATTTTGCAATTGTTGGTTTTTTTGTTTATTTTTTCTACGATGTCTATCGGTCAAGAGATTTGAAGGAAAATTTCGTGGCTTATATCTTTCCGACTGTAGCTTCAATTCAATTGGTTTTGGCTATTGGATTTGTACCATTAATCTTGATAATTTTAAAAAGATTCTCAAGGGTTTTGAAAGAGATAGAGGATTTGAATGAGGAATTTACCATCCATTATCAGCGATATACCAATTTCATTTATAAAGTTTTCTCTGTCATTCCTTTGTATTTGATTTCGCAGAAAGGTTTATTGATTTTCAGAAATTTTAAAACCGAATTGCTTCTGCCCAACTCTATTAAATATATAAAAATTAAGAATATAAAAATGGGACGTTTTAGGAGATCTTTGATTGATATTTATCAAAACGATGGTTCAAAATCCAGAATTACCTACTACACAACATACCCGAGAGAAGCCGAATTTTTCCACGATAATATTCATTTGATTAATGACAATGTGCGGGTTGAGAATCAATTTAATTAATATTAATCCAGCGAAAAGGATTTGAAAAACAAAAAAGTGAAGCATTTCTGCTCCACTTTTATTAATCATTAGCTATCGTTTTGGATTCTACAATTAGAAAATGAGCAATCCGATCTTTGATAAACCATTTTTCATTTTGATGGATGTAAAAGTCTTCATATTTCACACTGTAATCCGTCAAAATATCTTTTCCATCAGCTTTACGAATCATTTTAATTTGAGAAAAAGAAATACCTGTCGCAGTGCCCTCATTGATAGTGACAAAATGTTGTCCATTCAATGTAAAATAGGTTTTCACTTGTGAGGAATGTAAATTGAAATCCCGTTCCATTTTTTCTCTTCCAGAAACATCTGCAACCAAATTACCTTCCATAAAGACTTTGTAGGTCAAGTCTGAGGTAAATAAATCCATTTGTTCCGAAATCTTTTTCTCGTCGCCGAGAGATGCATAATCGTCTATCAAGTTTCTTAGAGCTTCTTTTGTTTTTAAAATTTCTAATGTCATAATTTTGTTGTTTTAATCAATTTTAAAATTACTTTCTGTAATTATTTCGTGAACAAAATTATATTATATTTGCTTACATTTTATTAGTCATTACCTAAAGGTTAGCGACTAACAAAAACCAAAGTTATGGCAGAATCAAAAGAAAATCAAACAGATAACAAGGCATTTACCGAAGATTGTCACAAAGTTTTAATGGCAGTTTCAGACGCATTATACGCCATCGGCGGAAAATGGAAATTGATGATTATCATTGCAATGGCAAGAGGAAACAAGCGATTCACAGAAATCCAGCGCCAAGTCACAGGAATCTCAGCAAGAGTACTTTCCAGCGAGCTGAAAGATTTGGAACTGAATGGATTCATCATCAAAAAAGTAGAAACAGGATATCCTGTAAGCATAGAATACGAATTGCTTCCCTACAGCCAAACTTTGGAAGAAGTTGTAACTGCAATGACCAAATGGGGAATGCAACACCGCGAGAAAATCAAAGCAGAGATGAATGCTTCGGACTCGAAATAATCATTAATTAAACAAAAAAAAGTGAAGCATTTCTGCTCCACTTTTTTATATTAGAAATCAATTAAGATTAATATCCGAAAATCTCTTCCAGACTTACCTCTGTGAAAGTTCCCATTTTGTTGATGGATTCCATATTCAGGTTTTCTTTTTTCCCGATAATGGCTGTGTTGTAAGACAACGGCTTAATCTCGGTATTGTAGAAAGAAGTCAATTGTGGTAATGTCAGTTTTTCAATCTCAGCGTAAACGTCTTTTCTAATGTCATAATCTACACCCAATTTCTTAAGTGACAATTGATTATAGAAAATCGTAGTTCTGTTGATTCTGTTAGACGCAATTTGCTTAAGTGCAGATCCTTTTGCATTCTCGAACTGAGCCGGAATCTGTGGCAATTCTGCCATCAAATCTGTCATTGCAGATACAGCTGCAGGCAATTTGTTGGATTGTGTACCGATGTAATTGGTCACATAGTTCGGTTTGTTTTTCTCAGTTGCATTTGCATAAGAAACATAAGCTGAATAAGCCAAAGACTTGCTCTCACGGATTTCCTGGAACACGATAGAAGACAATCCACGTCCAAAATATTCATTGAAAACACTCGCTTTTCCGAAGTTAGAAAGGTTTACATTTCCAGCTTTTGCCACTTTGGACATTTCCATTTGCACCATATCATAGTTGGTAAAAAATACTTTGCCATTGGTTGCCAATTCTGGATAATCCTTAGCTTTTGCAGGCTGAAGTTTTGTGTTCACAACGTATGGTTTGATGGCTTTCTCAAGACCTTTTTGATCTACACCATACAAGAAAACTTCGTAAGGATACTCATTCAAAGTTTTGATTTTTGACATCAACTCATTTACATTGATGCTTTGCAAACGCTCTTTGGAAATCACATCCGTCATTCTGGATTCTTTCCCGTATTTAGCATAGTTTGCCAAAGCGGCCATAATTCTGTTTTTGTCTTTTTTCGCAACATCTCTGGATTCCAAAAGTGTTTTCACAGTTTGATCGTAGATGCCTTTGTCCGCTTTTACATTGTTGATCCAGTGGTTCATCAGCTCTACCCCTTTTTGCATATTGCTTTCCAAACCGCTAAGAGCGATGATCATTTGATCATTTGACGTACGGAAATTGTTGGTAATTCCTAATTTGTAGAATTCTTCCTTCAATTGCTCCGGCGTGTATTTGTCTGTTCCAAGATATTGAAGAACCGTTACACCAAGTGCCAATTCTTTGTCATTATCTGTCCCGAATGGGAAAACATAATTAACTTGAGCCACTTCATTGTATTTATTCTTGATGAAGCTTACTTTTTTGTCTTTGATTGTAGAAGTTGAAATAGCTTTTTTGAAATCAATAAATTCTGGCTTGATATCAGAAGATTTTGTATTGATGATTTCCTTTAAGAAAGGCGATTGTGCGTCTCTGTTCAGTTTGATTGGCGTAATTCCTGGATTTTCTACACGCACCAATTTGTCATTCACGCCTTTTTCTTTGTAAACAACCACGTAATTTTCTTTGAAAAACTCATTAGCAAATTTCACAACATCCGCTTTTGTAATGGCTTCGTATTGGTTTACCTCATCCAATTCTTGCTCCCAAGTTCTGTTTCCAATGTAAGTTGAATATAAAGTTGTCGCCAATCCGTCAGCAGTTTCCCAACGTTTCATTCTCTGAACTTTCAGGTCGTTCACGATAGCATTTAACATCCAATTTGGGAATTGTCCTTTTTTAACAAGGTCAATTTGATCTAATAATAACTTTTTAGCTTCATCAAAGCTTTGCCCCTCTTTTGGCACAACGCTTAAAACAAATGCACCATAAGTTTTGAAAGGCGATTCATAAGCACCAGCACCCAAGGTTTTTTGTTTTTGATTGATGTTAAGGTCTATCAAGCCTGCATCACCACTGTTGCTCAATATTTCAGCAACCACGTCTGCTAATCTTGCTTCCTGAGTTCCGTTGGAATCCGTTCTCCACGCCATTGTCATTCTTGGTGTAGATGGGCTTTTCACAGTTCTGGAAACCACTTTTGTCATTGGCTCTTCAGAAACCATTTTCTTCATCGGCAATTCTTTGTACTTGAACGTTCCGAAGTACTGATCTACCATTTTAATAGTCTTATCAAAATCCAAATCTCCAACCAAAACTACCGCCATATTATTAGGCACATAGTAAGTATCAAAATATTTGTGAATCGCTACCATAGATGGGCTTTTCAAATGCTCCGAAGTTCCGATCGTTGTCTGCTGACCGTTTGGATGTTTCGGGAAAAGTGCTTCCATCATTGCATAGTTTACCAATCTACCGTCGTTGTCCTGCGCACGGTTGAACTCTTCATAAACAGCCTCCAATTCTGTGTGGAACAATCTCAAAACCAATTCTGAGAAACGTTCTTTTTCAACCTTCAGCCATTTTTCCAACTCGTTGGATGGGATGTTGTTTTTGTAAACCGTCTCGTCCAACCAAGTGTGGGCGTTGGTTCCTGTGGCTCCAAGAGAAGAGATGGCTTTATCATACTCATTGGCGATTGTATATTTAGACGCTTCCAAAGACACCTCATCAATCTTTTTGTACAATGCTTTTTTCTTTTCAGGATCTTTCTCTGCTTTGTGTTGCTCATAAAGGTCAGAGATCTGCGTCAGGTAAGTTTTTTCCTTTGCCCAATCGCTGGTTCCCAATTTGGAAGTTCCTTTGAAAACCATATGCTCTAAGTAGTGCGCCAATCCTGTATTGTCGCTAGGATCGTTGTTGGATCCTGTTCTTACAGGGATGTAAGTCTGGATTCTGGGAGCGTCATCATTTTTGGCTAGATAGACTTTCAGTCCGTTTTTCAGGGTGTAGATTCTCACGCCCGATTTGTCATTTACTACCGTTTCGTAGCTGTAACCTTGACTATCAGTTTGATTTTTTGTTTCAAATTTCTGTGCCATTGCATTCATCATAAATAAAAGTGAAATTGAAATTAGAATTTTCTTCATATATATTTATTTTTTTATTTTTTCTGAGGCGTAATTTACGCAACATTTCATTAGTCACAAAGAAATGGGGTTTGTTACTTTGATATAAAAAAAAGAAAAGCACAGATTTTTGTCTGTGCTTTTTTATTCTTATGATCTGAAATCTTACAACATCTTCAACAACTCCTCCGCTACTTTTTCGGATGAAGCAGGGTTTTGTCCGGTAATCAGTTTGCCATCTACCACAGCGTATGGACTCCAGTCCTCTATTTTGCTGTAGTTGCCGCCATTCTCTTTCAGCATATCTTCTACAAGGAACGGAACAATGTCAGTCAATTGTACAGCATCCTCTTCGCTATTGGTAAAACCAGTTACGTTTTTGCCATTTACGAGATATTCTCCATCGATTTTCACGTGTCTCAAAACACCCGGCGCGTGGCATACAAATGCGACAGGTTTCTCAGCTTTGTAAAAATCTACGATCAATTGCTGAGAAATCGCATCTTCTGCCAAATCCCAAAGAGGTCCGTGACCGCCGGGATAGAAAACGGCATCATATTCTGCAGGGTTGACTTCCGATAGTTTTTTGGTATTGCTCAATTGCGCCAACAAATCTTTGTCCTCAGCCATTCTGCGTGTTGCATCGGTCTGTGCTGTTGGGTCTTCACTTTTTGGATCGATGGGTGGCTGTCCACCTTTTGGAGATGCCAATGTGATTTCTGCACCTTGGTCAACTAACGCATAATATGGCGCCGCCAATTCTTCTGTCCAAAACCCTGTTTTCTTACCTGTGTTTCCTAAATCTTCGTGGCTCGTAAGCACGATTAATATTTTTTTGTTCATATCAATGATTTTTTAATTTGATAAGACAAAATTGAACCAATCAACATCAAAAACACAGGACATAAGTCACAAAATTACAGTGACACAAATCACTATTTTCTTGTGATACGGCTCAAAGTCTCTCTGGAAACCCCGAGATAGGATGCGATGATGGTTTTAGGAACGCGCTGTGTAAGAGTTGGATATTGGATGGAGAATTGCTCAAACCGCTCTTTGGCATCGGTGGTAAGCAAAGACAGAATTCTTTTCTGCAAAGCCACATAACCCAAACTGTTTTTGATTCTGAAAAAATGTTCCACCTTGTGGTTCTCCAGACAGATCTTTTCCAAATCATCTTTTGAAAGGGTGTACAGCTCCACATCTTCCAGACAATGGATGCTTGTGACCGATGGAACGCCCGTATAAAATGCCTGAAAATCCGAAATCCACCAATTTTCCATCGCAAACTGAATAATGTGTTCTTTGCCGTGGGTATCTATGTAAGAGGCTTTCAGCAGGCCTTTGGTAACAAAGTAAATGTTAGTAATAGGTTCGTTCTCCTGAATCAGATATTGGTGTTTCTTCAGTTTTCTCAATTTAAAACAAGAAGCGATCGTTGCAAACTCATCGTCTGACAATGGTATTAATTCCTCAAAATGTTTCCTTAGTTCCGAACTCATTAGCATTGTTTTTTAGCCTGATAGCCAAAGATAAGGATTGTTTTGGGTTTGGTAAGAATTAATATATTTCATAGTTTAAATGAAATATGTTTATGGTGAGATTTTAACAGGTCGCTCCTACGGTGCACCGCTAGCGCGAGCTTCTAGCTCGTGTTTTATATTAATAGGCACGAGCTAGAAGCTCGCGCCAGCGAGGGATTTTAACAGGTCGCTCCTACGGAGCTTCGCTTATGTTCTTTATTTGGTTCTATTAACAGTATGCCTCTACGAGGCTGTGATTTGAAAATACCTCGTGGAGGTAATCTGTTAATAGAACCAGTATTAGTGTCAAACCTAGCTCCGTAAGAGCGACCTGTTAATCACATCCCTTTACAATTGTTTCTTACATACAAATCTTATTCAATCCATTCGAACACATATTTTTCATCATAATCGATTTCAAATTTATTCAGAAAATCTAAATATTCTTCTTTAAAGGTTTTCTTTTGATGATGCTCTTCTTGATTCAAAATATATTGCACAACGGAATTTATACTACTCTTGGAATAGGAAAATGCACCGTAACCTTCCTGCCAATTGAACTTACCCATTATCCAACTTTTATCATTAATAAACTTAGATGAGCCTGCTTTAATATCTCTAACCAAATCTGAAATCAAAACATTTGGACCAATGCTCACAAGCAGATGTACGTGGTCTGGCATTGCAAAAATGGCGAACAATTTCTGACCTCTGTTGGAAACAATTCCATTAATAAATTGATGCAATTCCTTGCGATGTTGTTTTGGAATAAGGTTTTGTCTTCCTTTAACTGCAAAAACGATTTGAATGTAAATTTGGGTGTAGGTGTTTGCCATTATTTTGTGATTTTAGGTCGCTCCTACGGAGCTATGATTGTGATTACAATAATTATTTCTATTAACAGATTGCCTCTAGGAGGCATTTTGGATTTTCTAATATTACACTACAGAGCTATGATTATGTTACAATAATTATTTCTATTAACAGATTGCCTCTAAGAGGCAATTATGATTTTCTAGATATGACAATTTAGCTATTTAAAAACCACCCTCACCCACTTCGGAAGTGGCTAAAGGTGGTTATCATAGTGTCCATCACAGGTTGGTCAAGTGCCAGCAGGTACTTGGCTAGGTGGTCGCAGGCAGTCATTAATAGCCTATTGGCACTTAGGTAAATGGGTATGGACACTTATGCAAGTGCCTGCGGATACTTGCACCACCTGTTGTCGACACTTCCCCAACCTGCTGTAGGCATTTCGGAAGGTGGGATACCCCCTCCCGAACCACCCCTATGAGGTTTTGTCAACGTCCGTATTGGGCGGACTGATGGGCGCTCCAGCAGTAAAGAACTGTTTCATATCTTCATAGACTACCGTAGTTCCAGGCATATTCTCTCCGGACAAAAATTTGATATTGCGGTAGAAGGTGATGGAGTTATGGTAATTGTCAAAATCCAGCAGAATCTTGGTGTCAGAGAATTGCTCGGTCAGCGAGTTCAGCCTTTGCATTCGGCTTTCCATCTGTTGTCTTGCATCATAATCTTTGTCATACTCTGCCTTGTCCAAGAACGGCGGAACATACTGCGTGTACTGCTCCATGTACCCTTTGGCTTTGTTGACAAAGAGTTTGTTTTGCTCGGCGATACTACCATATTGCTGTCTCTGTTCAGGCGTGAGGTTGATGGTTTTGCCTCTCAAAACATTTTCGATTGTGCTAAGGGCATCGTCTAGTTGTGTAAGTTCAGCTCTTGTAAACTCTACACTAATTAAATTTTCTAAAGCCATTTTGTTTTTGTTTTTTAAATTAATATTGAATTGTAAATTGACACACACCAAATAATATTCAATAATTACCCCGTCTAACTGGCGCTTCACATCATCCCCAGATTACATACAGACGGGATGACATTGGAGTCGGTTCAATTTAAAAAAGCGCAATTGCGGATGTGAAATGGCTACCAAAGAAAGGCAGAAAGGTGTTTGAGAAATCATCTTAATATCATTTGTGTGTAAAACAAATATATTTAAAATATCAATAGATCATCAACTTAACCTTAAAAATTTCAATTAGAACAGTAATGCTGTTTCTCACATTTACCAAACATTAACAAACTCCGATTTTCCCGCTTTTTTTATTTTTATTACATTTACAGAATAGACAATTCACAACCTTAAGAGAAATTTTTTATAATGAAAAAACTCATTCTTATCCCGGCAATCGCCGCTTTATTATTATCCTGCAAAACTCAGAATCAAACTATGGAAAACCCACAAGAATGGAAACGCACTACCAATATCTATGAAGTCAATGTAAGACAGTACACGCCCGAAGGCACGTTTAACGCTTTCGAAAAACACTTGCCAAGACTTAAGAAAATGGGTGTGAAGACATTGTGGTTTATGCCCATCACGCCTATTGCACAACTGAACAAAAAAGGAAGTATGGGAAGCCAATATGCGGCTTACGACTACACCTCTATCAATCCCGAGTTTGGAACTTTGGAAGATTTCAAACATCTGGTAGATGAGGCTCACAAAATGGGTTTCAATGTCATCATAGACTGGGTAGCCAATCACACAGGCTGGGATCACGTCTGGACCAAATCTCACCCAGAATATTATTTGAAAGATGCGGACGGAAGTTTCCACAAAGCCAGCGGAATGGATGACATTATCGAATTGGATTTTACCAACAAAGAAATGCGTCTGGAAATGATCGAAGCGATGAAATATTGGGTGAAAGAAACCAATATCGACGGTTTCCGTTGCGACTTGGCGAGCTGGGTAGAAGTCGATTTCTGGCAACAGGCAAGACCTGAGGTTGAAAAACTGAAACCGCTTTTCTTCATCGGTGAGTTTGACGAATTGGAAAACCCTGAATACGGGAAAGTTTTTGATGCGAGTTACAGCTGGAAATGGATGCACCTAAGCAAAGATTTCTATCAAAAACAATTGCCACTTTCTGACCTGAAAAATCTTTTGGAACAATATTCAAAAATTGGAGATAACTCAATGAGAGCTTGGTTTACGAGCAATCACGACGAAAACTCTTGGAACGGAACAGAATATGAAAAATATGGAGACTTCGCACCAGCTTTAGCCGTTTTCTCTGCGACTTGGAACGGTGTTCCTTTGCTTTACAATGGACAAGAATTACCAATGAAAACAAAACGTTTGGAGTTCTTCGAGAAAGATCCAATTCCTTGGAACGGGAAATTTGAGTTGGAAGATTTCTACAAAACGCTATTGACTCTGAAATCAGAAAACCCAGCTCTGAGAGGTGGAGATCCTGCGGTTACAACTTTTTGGATTAATACCACAGCAAACGATAAAGTTCTTGCTTATCTGAGAAAAAATGGAGACAAAGAGGTTTTGGTTTTGATTAATACAAGCAAAGATGCCATCAATTTCAAATTGGAAGATGACCATTCTGTCGGAAGTTATAAAAATGTTTTCTCCAAAGCTAAAGCAGAATTTGCAAAAGGTTCTGATGTAAAACTGGATGCTTACGGATACTTGGTTTTTGAGAAATAGTCTTTTTTAGACTTTTAGAAAATTGATAAAAGATAAAAGACTTTTGTCATCTTAATAGAAAACCCCTTCAGAGTTTTAAACTTTGAAGGGGTTTATTTTTGGTTTAATAATTAATAAGCGGCTGTAAAACGTTGTTTCACAAAATTGTTCTGCTCCAACTCATCAACCAAAGCGACCGCAACATCTTCTACAGAAAGGATGCTTCTTCCCTCTTCGTTGAAAACTGGATTTTCCAAAGCCGTTCTGTAAGTTCCAACTCTCACGCCAGCCGTTCCCGGATGCATCTCGATGGCTGGAGAAAAGAAAGTCCAATCCAAAGTTTCATTTTTCTTGATTTCGTTCAGATAATCTCTTGCGGCCGTTGCACCTGGTTTGATGTCTGCCGGAAAATCTGGCCCGTCAACCAACTGTTTTCCATCAATGAACAAACTTCCTGCGCCACCCACAGTGATAAATCTCTTAACGCCAGATTTTTCAACTGCTTTCTCGATGTTTCTAGAACCGTTCAAAAAGTCATCATAAAGATTCGGGTTTGTCCATCCTGGGTTGAAAGTGTTGATTACCGCATCATTTCCTTCAAGAACTTTTGCCAATTCTTCTACATTGTTCACGTCTGCGCTGATTGCGTTTACGTTATCCTTCACCTCCACTTTTGAACTGTCTCTTGCGATGGCATTTACTGCATAACCTCGGTTCACCAATTCGTTTACAACTTGTTTTCCTACGAAGCCTGTTGCTCCGATTACTGCTACTTTTTTCATTTTTTATTAATTAAAATTAATTGTAATACAATTTGTTACATTTTGAACTAAAATTTTTTAATCGAATTGATTGGTAAAATCTGACAATTTCTTATCCTTCAAAAATTGAAAAACCAAATCATCGGTTTCAGAAAATAATTGATTCAGATTTTCATTAATGTCCTTCCCGACACTGCAAAGTGGATTCGGATTTAGGTTTTTCTTACCAAGAACTTCTGAGTTTTTGATGGCTTCGTAGATTTCTGCCACATTGATATTCTCAGCATCTTTACCAATTCTCACGCCTCCATCTTTTCCCTGTCTGCTCTCTACCAGTCCGGATTTTTTCAGATTAATCAATTCTTTACGAACGATCACAGGATTCACATTGATGCTTCCAGCTAACCAATCAGACGTCAAAAATGCCTGCGGATTTTTCGCAAGTATTGTCATGATATGGATGGCTGTTGCAAATCTTGTGTTGCTCATAATGATGCAAATTTAAAACAATTTTCAAATGTAACAAAAATAATTACAGTTAAATTTTATTAACTGTAATTATCACCAAAATTTATTTCGTTTCAATTTCTACAATTCTCTTCCCTTTCTCCCCCAAATATTGATTCATAATCGATTCATAAATTTTATAACCGTCATCCACATTGGTGAAGATCACAAGACCTTGTTTTGTTTTCGGTAAAATGATTGCAAATGTATTAACGCCTTTGTCCGCACCGCCGTGTGATAAAGCGATTTCGTCATTTCCCAAATCATAGATTTCAAATCCGAGCCCAAAATACTTGTTCTCTTTGGATTTTACTTGTTTGGTTTTCATTGTTTCGAAAACATCTGGAGAAAGCAATTCGTTCTTCATTACGGCAATCAAAAATTGACTGTAATCTTCTACAGAAGTCATCAAATCATCAGCTGCACTTGCTGTTTTATTTTTGACAATATCATAAGGTTTCCCATTTTTATCATAGCCTATTACAATTCTGTCCGCTTGTTTTTTTGCATTCCAAATGTAACTTGTATCATTCATTCCCAACGGTTGAAAAACGTATTCTTTAGCCAATTCTTCTAAGGTTTTATTGAATTTTTTCTCAATTGCTTTCCTTAAATATTCAAAACCTTCGCCCGAATATTGGTACTTTGTTCCAGGCTCAAATTCGAAGTTCAATTTATTATCGTTATGCATCCATCGCCAATTTGGGAAGCCGGTTTGATGGCTTAAAATCATTCTTGTTGTCAGTTTTTTATGGCGAGAATCTTTGGCAATATCTGGGTCTGTGAAATATTTGTAAAGCGGTTCATCGAGATTCCATTTTCCGAGGCTTACCAAGCGTAGAACCGTCATTGCCGTTACAGGTTTTGTTAATGATGCGACATTGAAAAGCGAGTTGTAGGAAGCTGAAGTTTTATCATTCAATTTTCCATAAACTTTTATTTGTGTCAATTTCCCATCTTCGATGACGCCTAATCCCAAAGTCGGAATGTTGTTGTCTTTCAATAATTGTTCTAAATCATCTGTGATTTTTGTTTTATTTGGTTCACCGTGGTTGTAGCTCAGAACGTCGCTCATCATCCAATTTTCGTTCTTCTTTGTTCAAACCGAAGTGAATTTTGCTTGTCCACCCAAAGCGTCTTCTTTGCCTTTTTCTCGGATAAAAAATTGATGTTCCCCAGTTTGAATCGCGCCGTACAATTCGCCATTGTTGTATAGAGGAAAAACTTCCAGACTATTTTCGATCACTTTGCGAATTGGCTTTTGATTTGGGTTTCCGCAGATGTTTTGTTTGGTTCTTTCTAAGAATAATTTCTTGTCCTGAAAACCGCCATTGTCGTGATAAAATTTCAAATGATCATCCATCGTTTTTTCCAGATAAGCGATGTCGCAATTATTAAAACCACGTTCGAAAAACAGACTGTCTTGTTTTTTTAATTCTAAAAATAATGGTGAATTTTTATCGATTTGAGCCTTAAAGTTTCCAATAGAAAGAAAGAAAATCAAGAAGATGATTCCGAGCTGTTTTGTCATTGTTTTAATTTTTGACAAAGATTCAGAATTAATTGATTTCAATTCAAAAAAACAGCCCGACAAAAACCCGACAATCAACTGACAGATTTATATCATATTGAAATTCAGCTTGTAACGAAGCTCTTTGTTTTTATCAATTTCATAAGCATTTCTCAGAATAATAAAAATATTTAGTAGCGTTAGGCCAACTAAGGTTATCATTACCGACGCTGAACCGAGTTTAAAAAAAGCTACGATCAGAAAAATAATAGGAGAAATAATCGCTAAAAATATTTGGAGTGAAATGATTTGTTTGACGATTGGTGATTTATCTTTCGTGAAAATCATAATCAACAAAGGCGGTAAAAAATTCGCAATCGGAAACCACGCCAATGGAAGCGAAGAAAGGTTGATAATTTTGATTAAAGTAGAATTAAAAATTTCTTCATTTTCTATCGTTGAAATTGCTTGTTGAGTTTCAATTTCATCCATCAAAATTGGGGAATCAATTATTATTTCTTCAGTTGGAATATCTGTGATTAATAAATCTTTTTCAGAAACTTCAAGCGTTGAAGCCAAAGTTCTCAGCGTGTAACCTTTTGGTTCTGTTCCAGCTTCTATGCGTTGAATTGTTCTCACAGAAAGTCCTGATTTTTCAGCCAATTCTTCCTGAGTTAGATTTTGTTTTTCCCTGATTTTCTTTAATTCCGACATCTGATTATAAATGATGAGCGATAAATGATTATTGATTTTAAAAACAAATTTAGCAATTCGAAGAATGTTATAACAACTTTTATTTCAAATCAACAAAAAAGCCTTCCAAAAATGAAAGGCTAAATTTTATTTAATAAAAATAAACAATTATTTTTTTGAAATCGCTCTGGAAATCACAATCTTCTGAATCTCGGAAGTTCCTTCGTAGATTTGAGTAATCTTTGCATCACGCATCATTCTTTCCACGTGATATTCTTTCACATAACCATATCCGCCGTGAATTTGAACGGCTTCAATAGTTGTATCCATCGCCACTTGAGATGCATACAATTTTGCCATCGCTCCACTTTCTGAGATGTCTTTACCTTCATCTTTTTCAGCCGCCGCTTTATAAATTAGCATTCTCGCTGCCATAATGTTCACGTGCATATCTGCCAATTTGAAAGCAATTGCCTGATGATTGATGATTTCTGTTCCGAAAGATTTTCTTTCCTTCGCATATTTAAGTGACAATTCGTAAGCACCAGAAGCAATTCCCAAAGCCTGAGAAGCAATTCCGATTCTACCGCCATTCAAAACTGCCATCGCAAATGCAAAACCAAATCCGTCTTCTCCGATTCTGTTTTCCTTAGGCACTTTCACATCCGTAAACATCAGAGAATGCGTGTCACTTCCACGGATTCCTAATTTATCTTCTTTTTTACCTACAACAAATCCTTCCCACCCTTTTTCTACAATGAAAGCGTTGATTCCTTTGTGCTTTTTTTCCGGATCTGTCTGAGCAATTACAATGTAATAAGTCGCATTTCCACCGTTTGTAATCCAGTTTTTGGTTCCATTAAGCAAATAATAATCTCCTTTATCCTCCGCCGTTGTAGATTGCGAAGTTGCATCTGACCCAGCTTCCGGCTCGGACAAGGCAAAAGCTCCGATTACTTCTCCACTTGCAAGGGGTTTCAGATATTTCATTTTTTGCTCCTCATTACAGAATTTTTCTAAACCCGCACAAACCAAAGAGTTATTTACGGACATTACAACAGCTGCAGAAGCATCGATTTTCGCAATTTCTTCCATTGCCAAAACATAAGAAACACTATCCAATCCAGCGCCACCGTATTTCGGATCTACCATCATACCTAGAAATCCCATTTCGCCCATCTTTTTGACAGCATCGTAAGGAAATTTCTGTTCATTATCTCTTTCTATGACGCCTTCTAAAAGTTCTGCCTGCGCAAAATCTCTTGCAGCCTGCTGGATCATCTGTTGTTCTTCTGTTAAATTGAAATCCATATCTCTTTTTTATATTTTGTTCCTCCGTAAAAATACACTTTTTGAGAAATATTCAAAGTAATTTATAACATTTTGTCATTTGAGAAAAAAAAATTATATTTACGATAATGTAAACCTAAATTTAATAATATATTAATAAGCATATTATATGAATATTAAAAGAATATTTGATTTTTCTAAACTCGCTTTGGAAAAATTCCCTAACGAAGATTGTCTTGTTACCAAAAAAAATGGAACTTGGATCAAAACTTCTACAGCAGAATTCATCAACCAAGGTAACAAAATATCCCGCGGACTTTTGAAACTGGGCATCAAACCTGGCGACAAAATTGGACTCATCACTTCCAACAACAGAACAGAATGGGGAATTATGGATCTGGGAATTTCTCAAATTGGTGTGGTAACGGTTCCTGTTTATCCTACGATTTCTGAGGAAGATTACATTTACATTTTCAATAATTCTGAAATTAAATATTGTTTTGTTTCTGACGCAGATTTGTATAAAAAGCTGAAGAATGCAAAACCAAACATTCCTTCTCTTGTAGGTATTTTTACTTTTGATGAAATAGATGGTGCTCCCAACTGGAACGAAATCCTGGATCTCGGAGAAAACGAATCTACACAGAATGAGGTAGAGGATCTTGCAAAGGCGATCAATCCTGAAGATTTGGCAACCATCATCTACACTTCCGGAACCACAGGAAAACCAAAAGGCGTTCAATTGACGCATAGAAATCTTGTGGCAAACGTTACAGCCAGTAACCCAAGAGTTCCAAAAGATAAAAGCCTGGATTACAAAGAGTTAAAAGCACTTAGTTTCCTTCCAATCTGCCACGTTTTTGAAAGAATGCTTTTCTATCTTTATATGAGCAACGGAATTTCTATTTATTTTGCAGAAAGCATCGAAAAAATTGGGGAAAACGTGAAAGAAGTTCACCCACATTATATGACTGTGGTTCCAAGATTGGTAGAAAAAGTTTATGACTCTATCTACAACAAAGGTACTGCTGCAGGTGGATTGAAAGCTAAAATCTTCCTTTGGTCTATCGGAATTGCAGAGAAATACGAAATTGGACAACCAAAATCTTTCATGCACACCATTGTAGATAAAATCGTTTTCAAAAAATGGAGAGAAGGTTTGGGTGGAAATTTGATTACTTTGGTTTCAGGCTCTGCCGCTTTGTCTAAAAGATTGAACACGATGTTTCACGCCGCAGGAATTCCAATTTTGGAAGGTTATGGCTTGACGGAAACTTCGCCTGTAATTTCCGTCAACAGTTTTGGAAAAGTGAAGGCTGGATCTGTGGGAATTCCATTGGAAAATGTAACTGTAAGGATAGAATCTGATGGTGAAATCGTAGTAAAAGGACCTTCTGTTTTCGAAGCTTACTATAAAGATGAGGAAAAAACGAAGGAAGCCTTTACAGATGATGGCTATTTCCGAACCGGCGATATTGGGCATTTGGATGAGGATAATTTCCTTTTCATTACCGATAGAAAAAAAGAAATGTTCAAAACATCTGGCGGGAAATTTGTAGCGCCTCAGGTGATAGAAAACCTTGCAAAAGCATCCAAATTCATTGAGCAAATAATGGTTGTTGGTGATGGCGAAAAGATGCCTTGTGCAATTGTACAACCTGATTTTGCTTATGCGAAAAATTGGGCAGAATTACATAATGTAAAAATTTCTGATTCCCACAAAGAGATTGCAGCAAACCCAGCAGTCAAATCAAGAATTGAAAAAGAAATTGAGAAAATCAATCAACATCTCGGCAAATGGGAGCAAATCAAGAAAATTGAATTGACGCCGAAAGTCTGGACGATAGATGACGGACTTCTAACGCCAACCTTGAAACTGAAAAGAAAAGCTATCAAGGCAGAATTCCAAGATTTATACGATAATATGTACAAATAATAAAAAAGCTATCTCAAAAGGATAGCTTTTATTTTATCTATTAAAAAACGGTAAAACTTCGATAAGAAATTTCAAAGACTTAATTTTTAAATATGAGGTATGTTTGTAAGATTACTGAACTTCAGATTAATTAACAAAGTTGCTATCTTTGTCAACTATAAATTGCATAAATGCTCATATTTTCAAATACCTGTCAATACGCGATCAAAGCTTGCATTGTACTGGCAACGGAAAAAAGAAAGATTGGAATTATTGATATTTCAGAAATCATAGAAACGCCAACAGCCTTCACTTCCAAAATCCTACAACAGCTTACCAAAAAACAGTTGATCTCATCTGGAAAAGGAAAAGGTGGTGGATTCTATCTAAGCGATGAACAGTTTGAAAACCTAACCATCAAAGATATCTATGAAAACTTTGAAGGTGAGGAAGCTCTTACTTACTGCCTCTTGGGACTAAGACAATGCAATAGCGAGAATCCTTGCCCCATCCATCATCTGGCAGTTGCAGTAAGAGAAAAAGTGATGATCATGTTCCAACACAAAATCAAAGATTTGAAAGATCTCGGTACTGTGATGCAAATGATTAAGCAAGTCGATTAAATTATTTTCATTCACTATTGCAGATTGAAGTTTATTCAATAACTGCAGTTTTAAAACGTACTGTGTGCGCTGAAAAATAACCTAAAGCACCATTACTGATATTACTTGGCGGATTGGTCGGCGTAATTCCACCACCAGGTCCGCCACCGCCAGAAAGTTGCAACAAAGCCGAATAGAAGAGATAAACTTTCTCATCAATACATTGCATTTCTACATTGATGGTGTCCCCTACTTTCACCTTCACACTGCCATCTTCATCATCATTTGGAAGTATCAGAGGTCTTTGATTTGGCATTCCGTTATTAACATTGTCGGAGAATTCCTGGAAGTTTTTCTTCGTGCGATTGTTGACATTATAACTGAATAGATAACGATTTCCCAACGCCGACGGATCTGTAAAAACTGGTAAAAGTGTATAACTCGTTTCTCCTCCAACCATAAAAGAATCCTGCTCCAGGCCTTCAAATTCTACCGCTTCCGGCATTTTACTTTGCGCTAGATATTCTTTTCCTTCAGCTAAAACTTTTAAAGTGTAAGTTCTTCCAGATTGTCCCAAGAACGTTGAAGTTTGATAATTTCCATTTCCAATGTATTCTAGGATTTCTGTTTGTCCAAGATCGTCCGTCAATGTTACTGTTGCATTTTCGATCGCTGGATATTCATTGGCCTGAGTGAAAGCAACTGATTTGGTAATTTTCACGAAATACGGACCAGCCTGATCTGTTATGTTGGCTTCAATCACGATTTGTCCGCTTTTATCGTCCAGATTGAGATCAATTTCTTTCTCGCAGGATGTGATTATAAAAAGAGATAATATAATTAAAAATATGTTTTTCATAGATTAGAATTTGAAGTTATAAGTAATGTTTGGGACCCAACGGAACAATGAAGTTTGCATCGCTCTTGTCGTTCCCGGATTGTTTGGATTATCTTCAAAGGTAATCGTGTAGGCATTTTGTCTTCCATAAACATTGTAAATTCCGAATGACCAAGAACCTTTGAAACGTTTGTTGGAAACTGGTTCATAAGTTGCACTCAAATCCATTCTGTGGTAAGCCGGCATTCTGTCTGCGTTTCTGTTGCTATATTGGAAAACCGTTTGTCCGTTCAATTCATATTTTCCGGTTGGGAAAGTCACGGCATTTCCTGTGCTGTAGAGGAATAATCCTGAAAAAGACCATTTCGGATTCAGCTGATATGTTGCCACCACCGAGAGATCGTGGGTTTTGTCCTGTCTTGCGTCATACCATTCATTATCGTTGATGCCGTTGATTTGTCTTTCAGTTTTAGATAAAGTATAGGAAATCCATCCCGTCAGTTTTCCACTTTTCTTTTTGGCGATGAGTTCCAGTCCGTAAGCTCTTCCCTTTCCGAATAAAAGCTCGCTTTCTACGTCAGCCGCAGTATCAAAAGATATTTGTGCTCCGTTTTTATAATCAATCTGATTTTGCATCGATTTGTAATAAATCTCAGCATTCAATTCATAATTATTGTTGTTAAAGTTCCGGCTGTAACCTGCGCTGATCTGGTCGGCAATTTCAGGTTTTACGGTATAACTGCTTCCAATCCACTGGTCGGTGGGGTTTCCGCTTCCGCTGTTGCTCAGTAAATGTAAATTCTGAGTATTTCTGGAATAACCTCCTTTAATACTGCTAACTTCATTAATCCTGTAATTCGCTGTAATTCTTGGTTCAAGATTCACATAAGTTTTCCCGAATTTTCCTTTTTCAAGATATTCAGAATCGGTTAAAACTCCATTTTGGTAGGTATTGAAAGTGTCGCCTCCCAAAACCGAAAACATTGCCAGTCTAGCTCCGTAATTAATCGTCAGTTTTTCTGTTGCTTTAAAATCATCATTAATGTAAATCGTATTTTCCCAAGAATATCTTGGATTTCTCGGAAAACTACTTACGCTCGTTCCCGTTGCACTGCTTGGTGTAATTGTATGATAAATAGATTGCAAACCAAATTTAACCGAATGTTTATTTCCGGCAAACCAGGAGAAATCCTGTTTCAAATTCCAGTCTTCGATTTCAGAATCTAATCCGAAAGTATTGTTGTTGCTGCTTAATGCAACATTATAATTGTAATTGCTATAAATGAATGATGTGTTCGAGAATAATTTACTGCTGATAATGCTGTTCCAGCGCAAAGTTGCTGTGGCATTTCCCCAATCGGTAGAAAAAGTATCGCCCAGACCTAAAACATCTCTTCCGAAATATCCCGAAAGATAAAGACGGTTGTTGTCATTGATTTGATAATTGGCTTTTAAATTTAAATCATAAAAATACAATTTGCTGTCTTTGAAATCATCCGTAGCTTTCAAGAAAACATCCGCATAAGTTCTTCTTCCCGAAATAATAAATGAAGATTTCTCTTTCTGAATCGGACCTTCAACACTTAATCTGCTACTGATTAAACCAATTCCTCCGTTGACATTGTAATCTTTGTTATTACCGTCTTTCATTTTCACATCCAAAACGGAAGAAAGTCGACCTCCATATTGAGCGGGACTGTTTCCTTTGATAATACTCGCATCTTTCAAAGCATCGCTGTTAAAAGTGCTGAAAAATCCTAGTAAATGTGATGCGTTGTAAACTGGAGCTTCATCTAACAAAATCAAATTCTGGTCTGTAGCGCCACCTCTTACAGAAAAACCGCTGCTTCCTTCACCGTTGCTTTTTATCCCGGGCAAAAGCTGAATGGTTTTCATTACATCTTTTTCACCAAAAAGAACTGGAAGTTTATCGATTTGTTTGATGCTTAAAGTTTCCGTTCCCATTTGTGCGGTAGAAAGATTCTTGTCCTTTTTTACCGCAGAAATCACGACCTCTTCAATGTTGGAAGTCTTCTCTTCTTCTTCATCTTGTCTTAATGAAATATTGAGTTTAAGATTATCTTCAACAGTAATAATTTGCTGAAAATCTTTGAAACCAGGATTGGAAATCATCAATGTATATGAACCTTTCGGAAGCGAAACGGAGTAAAATCCATATTCATTTGCCAAAATTGAAATGGTAGGATCTTCTGCAATTTTCACCGCAACTCCTATGAGTAACTCACCATTTTTTTGGTCTTTGATGGTTCCGCTGACCGAAAAATTTTGTTGTGCAAAAACGACGGAACTAAAACAAATTGCTGCAATGGAAGTTGCAACTTTAAAGGTTGATATCTGCATCTAATAACATTGAGCAGTAAAGTTATTGATTTATAACTTAGAAACTAGGATTAACAAGGGGATTAAAGGAAAATTAATTTAATCACGTCCATATCTAATACAAAAAACTTAGGCAAAATCTCCCACTAAAAAAATGAGTTGTTGCTTTTTAATTTGAAATCGATTATTATTGTAGAGAATAAAAAAATGACATAAATCCTCAATAATAAAAATGATTAATTTATATAGAAAAACAGCAGTAGTAGAAGGTATTTCTTATCTCATTTTGCTTTTTGTTGCGATGCCTTTAAAATACTTTTTCAACATTCCGGAAGCTGTGAAATATTTTGGATGGATTCATGGTGTTTTGTTTTTGGTGTTCCTTGTATTCCTTGTGCTTGCAGCAGTGAAATACCGATGGAGCTTGATAAGAATTGGAATTTATCTCATCGCCTCCGTGCTTCCTATAGTTCCTTTTATTTTGGATAAAAAATTGGCAGAAGAATATCCCAACTAAAAATGTAAAAAGACCAACTCAATTACGAGTTGGTCTTTCTGTTAATAGATTTTTTAAAATTATCTCGCAAAAATCTCTTTTAACTGAGAAACGATATTGCTGTTTCCGGAAACTGTGATGTCACCGATTTTGTCGGCAATTTTTTCCATATATTCCATTTCTTTTAATTTCCACAACGTTTCGTTTTCTTCCATCAATTTTGCAGTGTTGAGCAAACTTCTTGTGGAAGCCGTTTCTTCACGACGCATAATGCTGTTGGCCTGCGCTTTTTTCTCGGCAATCAAGACTTGGTTCATAATTTCTTTCATTTCGCCAGTCAAAATTACATCCCGGATTCCCGCGTCAGAAGCTTTCAAACCTAAGTCATCGGCTTTTCCACCCAAATTTTCCAAGATTTCTTTGCCAACAGAATCTTTTTTAATTAATAATTCATCCAAAGTCAAGGCTCCAACGAATTCTCGCAATGCCAATTGCATCAAAATATACAATTGTTTATCGTATTCTTTGTTGTTCATCAAGGCCTTTACCACGTTTTCCACTTGGTAACGCACGTAAAAATTGATTCGCAACATCGCTTTATCTTTCGTCAACAATTCTTGTCCGGCGATTTCCATTTGTTGCATTCTCGTGTCGATGGCTTTCACTTCGATGGAAGTTTCGTTGTTCCAAAAGTAGAGCGTTCCGGATTCCAAAACTTGGGTCAATTTACCGTCAATCAACAACAAACCTTTGTATTGATTGGTAATCACAAACTTTCTGACGAAGGTTTTCAACTTCACATTTTCCAAAATTGTTTTAGAAATATTCTCTGTGATTTCAACTTTCGTTAAATCTACTTTTTGAAATTCTCTGTTCACAATTCCTTTCCAGAAAGCGTATTGACCGACATTTAAAACGTCTTTGAAAATTCCGTTTTCATGAACCAAAACAATTTCGCCATCTTTCACTTCAACAACTTCTATCATTGAAGCCAAGTTTTGATTTTTCAACAAAAGATTCAAATCTTCTCCTGTTTTGAACTGGGATTTCATTTCAAAAATTTCTACAGATTTGTTTCCGAAAAGCCAGTAATTACCTTCTTTCAAAATCTCAATCAAGTTTCCGTTTTTGAAAACCAAACCTACTTGATATGCTTTAATTTGTACATTTTTAATCATTCTATTTTATTTTTATGTTTTATTAAATATTATAAAAAAAGGAAATTCTGAAATTCTCTCATCCAAAAAATAGCGGAAGAAAAGCGGTTCAGAAAAAATCTGTTTATTTCAAAACTTGATATCAAATTTGATTTTTAACGCTTTGATTTTTAATGTTAACTTCATTGATGCAAAAGCAAAAAACAAGTTGTTCATTTTAAAATCTCCGTTTAAAAATATAGATTCAACGACCAATTGTTTATCAAACTAAACTTTATCTTTTCAAAATCATCTTTTCTTGCAAGCTTCTTCAAATTGTTGATTCAACAACCGAAAAAACCTCAGAATTTTCCTATTGGAAATGTTTTTATTAATGAGAAAACATTTAAAAAACTCGACTGTCGGATACAGATTTTGAGCCTGTTTCCAAAAACCTACGTTAAAAGCGTAGTGCTCTGACCAACTGAGCTACATCACCCTGAAGTGAAGACGGGAATCGAACCCGCGCATAAAAATCTATTGCTATACCGTTTAGCTACTGTTCAAAAACAGGAAGGATTCGAACCTTCATACCTAGACATTGGGAAGTTTTTTGGAAAACTTCTAAACCTTCAAATCAAGCTGAACAGAAATGGATAATGTTTCTCAACAAACCCTTCTGCAATGGCGATATACCGAAACGCTCAACGTGACCTGTCTGATATTTTGACTAAGATTTATTGCTAAATTTTAGTGTTATTTCTAATTGATGATGCAAAGTAAAACCCAAAGTGCGCAATCAATTTGCGTAGATTAGAATTTATTATTGTAAGTGGGAAAATTTTCCGTTTCCTTTCTTTATCCCATCAGATGCACCACCACCTGAACTTGTTTCTCCGGATTTTCGTTTGGAGAAATCCTTTGAATGGTTATTTTGAGGTTTTTCTTTAGTCCTACTTTCAACATTTTGTGGAAAATTCTGTTTTCAGTTCTTGGGATAAAACCGATTTTGCTTTTCTCATAATAAATTGCCACGGCTTTTGCATCGTATTTATTGTTTTCTTCTAATTTCAACTTCAGTTGAGAACCGATTTTGAGTTTGCTGAAAATGCTAGCTCCTTCATAGTAGGTAAATCCCGCGACATTGAAATTGGTTAGGTATTCTGTTTTCATATTGAAAGTTTTTTAATATTAATAATTGGCGAATTCTCATTCACAAAATTGTACGGAGAGAGGGAGTCGAACCCTCAATTTCTTGAGCCTAAATCAAGTGCGTCTGCCAGTTCCGCCATCTCCGCAGGTTTTGGTTAATAAGTTTTACTTTTAACTATTTAAAAATTTGCTGATTCATCAGGATTGTTCATTATCTTTTTATTTTATTCATTGTATTCACGAATGCTTTGCATTTCGAACCTGAACTCCAAGAATCAAAATCTTGTGTGCTGACCAATTACAGTATGAATCAATGTGAAGAAAAACAAAGCCTGTCTTTAATTTTTGGTTTGATATATGAACTTCTTCGCTCGACAAACTTTTCTTTTTCTTCGGAACTAATCTCATTTTAGTTATTTGAGATGGCTATGGGATTTGAACCCACTCAGTTTTCACAACGGTGTTGCAGACCGCCCCGACTCTCCCACTTCGGCGAACCATCAGATTTATAAATGATAATTGATAATCGATTTTCATTTAAATTTTAATTTCGAGTTAAGAAAAAGTCCGTCTATTGTAATTTGTGTTTTGTATAAAGAACTCCTGCTCTTGACAAACCTTTTCTTTCTCTCTTTGAAACAATTAACATTAATTAATTGTGATTCCGACAGGATTCGAACCTGTAACTTTAGGTTTAGAAAACCTATACTCTATCCGTTGAGTTACGAAATCTATTGCACTCCATAAGGGAATCGAACCCTTGTCGTTCGGTAGAAAGCCGAACGCACTAACCTCTATGCTAATGGAGCAAATTGTCTGGAAAGCAAGATTCGAACTTGCGACCTCCCGCGTCCAAGACGGGTAAACAACCACCGTTATCTTTCCAGTTTTCAGATTCACTTCAAAGTTCTTTTCCGAGAGACAGTCGGAGCCAAATTTTTTCCGTGAATCTTTGTAATCCCAGAAAGAATCGAACTTTCAACCCCCAGGTTTAAAAGACTGGTGCTCTAACCAATTGAGCTATGAGATTTTATAACTTTGGGTATCTTCGGGAATCGAACCCTGTTCTCCGGTGCCACAAACCGGCGCTTTACCAAATAAGCTAAAGAAACCATAAAAAAAGCGCCTCTTCTTGGGAGGCGCTCTATATTTTTTGACGTGTCAGTTCGTTAGCTGACCCATTATATAAGCACCTTTTCTCCACAAATTCACTTCCTAGAATATATACCAATCCTTTCGGCTCCTGTCCGTTTAGTTTTGAATATTGATTAGCTATGTGATGTAATTGTTTCATTATATTCTTGTTGTTTTAAAAATGTCTTTTTTGAAAAATTGAAAAGTTGTTGCTTTCAATTTTCGGTTGCAAAGTAAATATGAATTTTTCGAATTCACAAATCTATTTTTTAATTAAATTATTGATTATCAATCAATTATGATTTAAATTGAAAATAAGAAAATCCTGTCCGTAATATTTTACAGATATCGATTTTACCTAAATGACTGTCTCTCATTGGTTTTCCTATCACGTCTTATTTTCTAATTATTTGTTCATTGTTGATTAAATTATTTTCACTTTTATGGTTATTTTATTTCATTCTAAATAATTTCGACCTTAAAAACACAAAAAACGCCCCGATTATCGAGGCGTTTCTGCAGTATTTTGATTAAATTTTTACGAGTTTACAGTAAATAATTTTCAAAGCAAGTACATTTCGCCTCATTCCATATCATCCATTCGTATCCGAATAGTCCCTTTGGTGAAGGGCTATCGCATAGATTTACATTGATATGTGCTCTTTGTATTATCATAATTTTTCTGGGGCAAAGATAAATTTTATTCTTTAAATATTTAAAATCAAGACATTAAAAGCTTGATAAAATTGATATTTTTAGATTAATGAAAATTTGGAAATTAGAATTTTTAATATTAAAACGTCAAAAAAAATTATTGACGCTGTGACCTCAGCAGTTAATTTCTCGAATACTTTTGTAGAAGATCTAAACAAGCTTGCTTCTATTGTTTTATTTTAAATTAGACTTCAAATGTTAATCAGTATAACTTTACGATTTAGAAATAAAAAGAAGATAACTACATCTTAAATTACACTTATAAAATGAATAAACCTTGTTTTGGACAAGGTTTATTTTTTGATAAATCATTATGCTTTCGATGAGTCCAAAGATTCTTTTCTAAACTCTTTCAATAGTTTTTCAAGAATCAAAGAAGCTTTACGAGCTCTTGTTCCCGCTGCCTTGTTCGACTTTTCTGATTGCAATTCTGCATCAGCTTTGAAAGCATTAAATTCCGTGTTGATTTTTTCGATGAGTTCGTTCATAATGATACGTTATTAAAATTACTGCGCAAAAATATAGAAAAAATGCCTTTACTACTTATCTTTCTAATAAACTCATCTGTTAAATCTATTATAAATAATTATTCTAAATGAAATAAATTTCATAACTCTGTGATAGTAGCAAATAAAGTAGTTAACATTTATTATTCCAGCGAAGCCATATCAATTACAAATCTATTTACATCGCCTTTTTATAAACGTTCAAAACATGAATATTGATGATTTCACTTTCTGAGGTAATTTTGCCTAGTGCTGAATTATCCGGAAGATTGGTTATTGATTTCTATTGATTTTGCCAATATATCGAAAGGCATCAATGTACTTCCAAAAATCGCTAATCGTTATTTCTTAAAAAGCTAAATTGTTGTCAGTACGTATATTATTATTTGAAGTTTAGGGTTACATATTTCGATGCCGTCTGCAGTATCAATCATATTAATAGCGGGGATTTTACAACTTCGTAATCTAATCACTTTTAGCGGTTGCTTTTGGAAATCAATTACATGAATATGTTGTTGCTAAAGGAAATATCAAGCTGTAAAAGTTTGCAATAATATATTCTTTTGGCTAAAATCAAATGATCTTCAACCTTTCCTCTTCCAAATCAATTTGATACAATTGTTGACGGATGATTTCCTCATTAATTTTCGGATCTTGATTCAATTCTGCGAGATATTCCCGTTGGCTTTCGAGGATTTCTACGAAAATTTGTTTGGTTTCATCGTTCATCCAGCTGTCGTCAGTAGCTTTGGCGCGTTCTTCCCATTGCTTCAGAAGCCTTTCTATGATTAGATTACCTTGGTATTTATTTTCGTATTTATCTTTCAGAACTTCGTAAACGTGCTTTTTCAGGCCTTGTTTCATTTGAAGTCTGGTCGATTCTTCGCTTTCGTCCAGAATTAATTCATCAAAAAATTTCATTCTTTTAATGAAAATCGGAAGCGTTAATCCCTGAACTAAAAGCGTTAACAAGATCACAACAAAAGTGATAAACAAAATCAAATTACGATGTGGAAAAGGCTCACCATTGCTCAAAGTAACGGGAATTGCCAAAGCTGCTGCCAAAGAAACTACACCTCTCATTCCAGTCCAGCCCAGCAATAATGGCATTAAAAAACGGCTTTTGTTGGACGTCGCTTTTGGCGCTACACTTGGTCGGAAAATTAAGGTTGCAATCAATGCTGCATAAGAACTTATTATTCTTGCAGCAATTAAAATTCCGGTTACCAAAACGCCGTAGCCAATTGCAGTTCCGAGCGGAATTCCTTCAGATCTGATTCCGGCAACAATTTCGGGAAGTTCGAGACCGATGATGAGGAAAACAATTCCATTTAAAATAAATACAAAACTTTCCCAAACGCCGTAACCCTGAATTCTGCTGGCGCTATTGAGAAAAACCAACCGTTTGGAAGACATATACAAACCGCCGCAAACAACTGCCATTACGCCAGAACTATGAACTTGCTCAGCAATCCAGTACATTAAATACGGCTCGATTAATGTCAGAGCGATGTCGGAAGGTGCGTCTGTTGGCAAACGTTTGTGCGCCTGAACAAAAAACCATGCAATGAGCAAACCGATTCCGGCGCCACCGATCACCATCCATAAAAAACTCAAAGTAGCTTCCTGCCAAATGAATTGTCCGGTTCCGACAGCGACTAATGCAAAACGGAAGATAATTAACGAGGATGCATCGTTCAGGAGACTTTCGCCTTCGAGAATTGCAGAAGTTGATTTGGGAATTTTCACGAATTTCATAATCGCTCCCGTACTGACTGCATCGGGCGGTGAAACGATTCCGCCAAGGAGAAATCCTAATGCAATGGTGAATCCTGGGATGAAGTAATTGGTAAATAATGCGACCGTAAGCGCCGTGAAAAATACAACCAGAAAAGCAAAACTTCCGATGATGCGCCACCATTTTTTCATTTCTTTAAATGAAATTGACCAAGCTGCCTCGAACAACAATGGTGGTAGAAAAATAAAGAAAATCAAGTCCGGATCTATCTTTACGACGGGTAAACCCGGAATAAAACTGATGGCCAATCCGCCAACTACAAGCAAAATAGGATATGCAATGCGGAGTTTTGTAGCCCACATATTGAGAAGAACAATAATCGCAATCATTGCGAGGAAAAAAGGAAGAAGTGTGTGCATCAAAAGTGTTTTGTTTTTTTAAATTTGGAAATGTATTTACATCAAAACATCATTCACAGGTATGATCGGTTTTGGTAAATCGGTTTCACCCAGAATCTGAAGCAGGTCAATCTCGATGGTTCTGCAGATTGACAGCATCGGAATATCGGTTCCCAATCCTTCAAAAGGGTTTTCTGAGTAATCGCCGATCAGTTCCATGACGACATAAATCCACCCGACAATTGTTCCAAAAGGAATCATCAACCAAACTCCAGCATCGCCCAGTTTAGCAAACTCAGCCACAATTCCTAATGGCAAAAGAAATATAAAAATACAATTGAAAATAAAACTTAAATTGGCGTATTGACGTGGCAAAGGAAACTTTTTGATGCGCTCTGCCCTGCCCTGATGATCGTAAAAATCGTTCAGAATATTTTGCATATCGAGCTGTCGTCGCATATGCAGGAAATCACGCTCTTCCAACTCTGCTAAATTCTGTGATTGCAGGTTGATGATTTGTGTAGCTTTGTTGGCAGCCGTTTCCCAATCTTTTTCGTTGGCAAAGTAGTTTTGCTGTTGTTTTCCATTCAGATAATCCTGAAATTGTCCCACTCCGAAATTCTCTCTTCTTCGTGAAGCAATTCTTGCAAAATGATGATTCAGGCTCACGTGTTCCCATTGTGTCGGAACCAACAACTGCTCCCGAAAAGTGTACAACCAAGCGATGTGACGATAAATAAGTTCTGTTTTTATTTTTTTGATTTCCTGGTCAGAGTATTGGTTGTTCTTAACATAAGAATTAACCATCACACCCCAGCTTCGGCTACTATTGACGATGGCTCCCCAAATTTTGCGGGCTTCCCAAACACGGTCATAACTTTGATTGTTTTTGAATCCAACATAAAATGCGACCGCAGTCCCAACGAGTGAAACTGGCAACCAAGGGATGGAAATCCAATGCCAACCGACTACTTGATAGAGAATCGAAACGATAAGCATATACGCAATAAGCCACCAGAAATGGTTACCCGCAAATTCGAAAATCCCTTTGAATGTGAAACTTTTTTTAACAAGCATTTGTGTTTTTTATAAACTTTCGAAGATATTAAAAACTTTTGCACTCAGCAAAATAAATAATATTTCTAAATCATCAACATATTTTTAATAAAAAAACACCTTCTTTATGATGAAAACCTTAGTTATTTAAAGTCTTTTTTGGACTAAATATTAAATGGATATTTTGACAATAAAACACTACTCAACTCAGCAAGATTTTCTTTGTATTCAGCTTTTTGTTTTTCATTAATTTCATTCTCTTTGCCATAAATCTCGTCCAATTGTTTGTTTAGATCTGCAAATACCAACCATTTTTCAAAGTTCAAATCAAGTTCTATAAAATTCTCTCTGCACATTTCTTCTTTGTCGTGGTCATAGAAATAAATTTTATTTTCAATGTCAAACAACCAAAGGTCGCCTTGACCATTTTGTCCGAATATACAAAATTTTGCAATTTCATCTTGCGTATAATTTTCTTTCCAATACTCTTTGTCAGAAAATTCTTTCGTTTGATTTACGGCTTCTACACTATCGAATAAAATGCACTCAGATGAAATTTCGGTTGTACGGATTTGAGTTGTTATTTCAACATATAATTTATCGAAGGGGAAATCTATCGCTTTTGGAAAATTCCTAATTGGTTGTATGTTGGATAACAGATTCTTTTTGATTTCGTCTGTTGGTTTAATTTTCATAAAAAATTTCATTAAGATTACACTTTAACACATAGACCAAAAGTCACTGATATACATAGCTTTTATTGGCAGACAATCGAAACCTTTAGAATCCATATGTGTTTGTAAAAGTTAAATGGAGGAATAGTCGCTGAACTTTAGTTGTTCTAATATTGAGAAATTCTTGTAAGATTTAAATAAATTTAAATTTGAAAATCTATCTTGAAATCAGACAACAAATATTTATTTAATACTGGATGATGGAACTTTGGATTTTAAAAATTCAAAGACGTCATTTGTTTTTCTGGAATACAAGCTAAGTTGTTCTTCTGTACCATCGGCCAGCAATATTTTTATAGCAATTACTTTAAAAAAAAGAAAACCTCCTTTTTTCAGAAAACTTACTTCATCATATTTGAAAGAACAATTTTGACGTTGGCTCTTTGCTGCCAATCCCTTGGTCAAATTATCAGTTGCGTTTGGGACAAAAGAAAACTCATCCGCAAAATAAGTCATCTTTCCTGTACTTTGTCCTCCCGCATAATGGAGTGTGGTGTACACACTATCGCCTGTTTGTATCATTTTAATTATGTTTTTTTTAAGTTTGTTCAAGTATTTGAATATAAAATCAATTTTCAAAATTTTGTTTTAGATTGGGAATCCATTCTTGTTGATTTGGAAGTTTGTTGCCTAAATTTCGAATCGTTACATTATCAGAAATCTGAACAAGCCAATATCCCTCGATATTTTTGAAAAGATAATAGTTTGAACCCGGACTTCTATCTTGGCTACAACCTTTCCTATAACCAGTGAAAATGCCCAATAATTCTATATTTTTAGATTTAATAATTTTGTGATGATAATGATAAAGAAAGTTTTTATCCTTTAAAAAACCGTTGAAAGTTGGTTCTAAAGTTTCCTTGTCCAAACCATCTATCACTTGTAATCCTACTCCTCTACTATAGTTGTAAACATTTTTGGCATCTTTATAGAAAACGCCATTTACACTACCGAATGTACCCGCATCAGCAATCGTTTTTTTACCATCCCAATAGATTGTATTGCCGGATTTGTACAACAAATAATCATAGGTTTCATCGACTTCGATTTTAGAATTTCCAACTTTATCAAGTCTTAATTTATTTTCTTTTGCCTGATTGATTTGTTCTGAAGTTAGATTTTCATACAATTTTTTGTCCCAAGGGTCATAAGCTTGGTTTTCGTATACAATATATCTTGAGTCATCTGTGATAAAAAGATTGTCTTCGCTGATGGGTTTATTGTATTTAAAAGGAAATTTCACATAAATAACTTTCTTATCAGCTTCAATCCATTCCCGTTCATAAACTCCGTTTTTATCGAAACAAAAATCTGAATGTGGGAGCATTCCAAATGTTTTGGCATCAAAATTATTTTTAAGGTCATTATCTCTTGAGTACACTTTTTCCCCATCCGAAAGATAGGCTCTGTTTACCTGGTCCCAAACTTTGACATTTTTTAAATTTTCTTTTTTTACAGGCAAAACTGCTGTACCATAATACGCATTGTTATCATCTACAGAATAGCTTCTGGAAAGTCCTCTCAATGTTTTTGTATCAACATTTGGATGGATGGTGAAATTGTCATTATTTCTAGTTAAAACAAATGTAGAAGTCTTCAAAAAAACATCGTTTACAGGAATTATTTTTTCGTTTTTATAGGTAATGATTTCGCCTTTTAAATAAGCGTTATTCTTATCAAAAGTAAATTCGTTGCAGGATTTTTGGACAGATGAGCCATCAGAGTTTTCTATCATCTTATCAAAATAATAGACATAGTTTTTGTCTTTGAAATAATAGCCATTAAAACATTCAACTACCTGAAAGGTTTCTACATCTGAAACGGATATTGTCTTGTTGTTTTTATACACCGCATCTTTTATTTTCCAAAGCACTTCGGGATTTTCATAATTATTATTTCTGCCAATAATCTTAAATCCCGTGGTATCAGTTTTAATTTTTTCTCCTCGGAAATAAACTCCATTCTTATCTAATGCGAAAAATCCTCTTTCGTTATGTTTTGGAAACCGGAAAGATTTCATATCAGGATGCAAAACTTTACGACTATTACAATTTTCATAGACAACAAAATCTTTATTAACCAGATACATATCTTCATCAATATAATCACAACCAAACGATGTGACCTTCATATTTGTGCTAATAATTGGCTCTATAATTTTTATTCTTTTTTCCTGGGCCATTCCTAAAAAAGGAAGGATAGAGAATAGTATTAATATTTTTTTCATTCAAGTTGTGTTTTTATGCTGAGAGTTAGCATTGATAGAGCAATATTTCGAACAAAATTTAAACCAAATAATTAGCTTTGAATTTTATCATTGACTTCTCATATCGAAAATTTCATTGGTACTTCTTACGAATTCATCAAAGAACTATGATTAAAATTGATATTTCATAAAATTATATAAAATACAAGAATAAATACTTATTACAATAAGGAATTCTTTAAATTTAAATAATTAAAATCTTGCAAAAATGGAATATTTTTAAACAAAATCAATGATTTAATTTCAATCTTTAAACTCTGCGCACGACATAAAAGCCAACGACAACAAAATGTAAATAATTTACAATTCGTCATTTAGTTTGAAAATAAAATAATATTTAAAACTTAATTACTTATCGGAATATTCAAAGTTACCGTTGTTCCTTTTTCGTTTTTAATGGTTTCGATGCTTCCGTTTTTTCCCAATAACTTCAATCGTTCGTTACTGATAATGCCTGATAACGAGCGGTGATTTTAACAGTCTCATTGGTTTCATTCTTACCGCTATCGGTAATGTTAGCATGCAAAATTCCGTCCTTCAAGAAAAACTGAATCTTGATGTGCGCAGAACCATCAGACAAATCAATTCCGTGTAAAATGGCATTCTCAACGTAAGGTTGCAACAACATCGGCGGAACCATAATCCCACAAGTGTCCTCTCCTTCCGGTCTGATAACTTCGTAAGTGAACGCATCTTCAAAACGCATCTGCTGAAGGCTTAGATAATTGTTCAAAGCTTCCATTTCTTCGCCCAGAGGAACAAGATTTTCACGGCTCAGCTCCATACTGCTTCGCAAAAGTCGGCTGAACTGATTAAGATATTTGATAGCTTCTTCTTTTTTATCAAGACGAACAAAACTTTGAAGCGCAGAAAGCGTATTGAAAATAAAATGTGGTTCCATCTGTGTTCGCAACAATTGCTGTTGATTCAGTAGTTTTTCTTTCTCTTGAACCACTCTTCTTTGTCTGTAATTATAATAAAAGAATCCGATAAAAGTGATGAGCAACAGAGCAAGCAACGACGTGATAAGAAGCCAAAGTTTGTTTTGCTGAAGCTGTAATTCGTTGATTTTAATATTTTTACTCAATGAATTAATAGACTTGTCTTTTGCCTGAAGTTGAGAAAGAGAGTTCATCTCAGCAACAGCCTGCGTATTCTCAGTTTCAAAATTTTCTTTTTGAAGTTCTGATACTTCTTGCATCAGCTCAAAAGCTTCACGAGATTTACCTTCCAGATTCAAAAGTTTTGATAGGTTTTCTTTGTACAATATGTTTGCATCAAAGGAAATAAGTTCTTTATTTTCTTGGATCAACTGTGTCGATAATTGCAAATATTCCTTCGCCTCTGGAATATTTTTTTTCACAATATAAACTGCAGAAATATTGAGGTAGCTATTTAGCAGATTATTGATATTGACCTGTTCTTGCGGGTCTTGTATTAAACTTTCCTCATCCAAATTAGCTTTCAGTTTTTGATAATAAAGTAAGAAATCTGGTTTTTTAGTCAATTCAAAATATCTCGATTTGCTGTCGTACAAATGTTTTATATTATATTCTTTCGGACTTTCTTTCTGCAATTGCTCTAGTTTTCGGATATACGGCGGAATACTGTCCAACTTGTCCTGCTTTCCAAATACCATAATCATCTGAGTGAGCGGACGCTGGCGATTGGTATGAAATGGAGAAAGTTGTGGGGATAAATCAAGTGCCGCCTTATTCATTTTCTGAGCCAAATCGTACTGATAGAGAACGTTATTACTTTGCGCCCCAGAGAGAAGGATAATGGTTTTCGCAACCGGTGGCATCTCCAGACTATCACTTGACAATACAATCGTCGCAGCCTTGTTATAGTAATAATTGGCCTGATGTTCTTTTGCTTTGCTGTTGGACAAATTACCCATTCCGCTGTAAACAAAAGCTTTTGTATCAAGATTTCCTTTGGTCTTTTCAATCAGTTCCAACGCTTTCTCCACATAGATTTGGGAGGAATCCATTTCGCCAGACATTCCATAAACTCTCCCGACATAATATTTAGCCCTTGCTTGTAGCTCGGTATCTTTTTTAATGAGTGGATTTTCCTCGATGTTTTTCCACGCCATCAAAATCGAATCTTTGTTTTTGGGCGAAGGTTTTTTGTCTGATAAATTTTTAATTTGAGCTTTAAAGGATTCCAAATCTTTAGAGATTTCCTCTTCTTTTTCACACGAAAAAGCAGTCAATATCAAAATCAAAGTGATACAAAAACGAATCATTTTATTTTTCATTTTACCGGAAATAACTGATTAAGGATAAAACTTTTGCGACGTGTTGAGATGGGAATTTCCTCGTTATTATTCAGCAACAAATATTCAGATTGTTTGATGCAGGAAATATATTTTCTGTTAACTAAATACGATTGATGCGTTCTGAGAAAATTTGGAGCAGACAATAGTTCTTCATAGAATTTCAGTAGTTTGGAAATCAGTTCCTTTTCACCATTATTAAGGAAGAAAAATGTATATGGACCTTCGCCTTTGCAATAGATAATATCCTGAACTTTGATGATTCGTACGTTGTTGATAGAATTCAGGGCAATGGTTTCCGGAATAGCGTCTGATTCCAAAGAATGTTCGGAAAGAGAGATTTGTTTCATCCATTGCGGATTGTTTTCTTTTTTCCGTCGATAACGTTCCAAAGCTTCTTTTAGCTCGATATGGTCAATCGGTTTTAATAAATAATCCAACGCACCATATTTTATCGCACGAATAGCAAATTGATTGTAAGCCGTAAGAAAAATAATATTTTCCGGTAAAGTCTTTAGATTTTTAAGAATATTGAAAGCCGTCCCATCCTGAAGTTGGATATCCATCAGAATCACATCAGGATTTTTTTCTTCAATCAGTTTTATCGCATTTGTAATATCTGCGCTCCAGCCGATAATCTGTGTATCAGTTTCTTGCTCTATGAGGTAGCTGACTTCTTTGCGGATGGCAGTTTCGTCCTCTATTATGGCTATTTTAATCATTTGTTGTTTTTTGTAAAAATATTAATTTACAAAATGATTTTGCTTAATTATTTTATAAAATCAACAACTTTATGTAAACGAACACAGAAATATTTTAGTTTGAGTTTTAAACTATCAAAATTTAGTTTGTCACCATTTGAAATTATTATTTAACTAAAGAGGAACTTACATACCGAAAGAGTACCATAATTTTAATTGATTTTAATATGAAAATCAAAAAAAACAACGCCAATGATTTTCATTGGCGTTGTTTGTTGTTAAAAAGTAATTTGTGACTTCGAAGGGATTCGAACCCCCAACCCTCGGAGCCGAAATCCGATATTCTATCCAGTTGAACTACGAAGCCATTATTAATTAAAAAGTAATTTTCACACCTCCCCAAACCTGTGCTCCCAAAACTTTGTAGCCCAAGTAATTTTGATATTTGGCACCTAGAAGATTATTTCCGAGTGCGAAAATACTGAAATTTTTGTGAAGTTTGTACTCTGCGGACAAATTTAAATCTGCATAACCGCCAACTTTCTCATTCACTAACTCCATTGAGTTGTAACCGTTGGATGTAAGTGGGTCTTGATAAAGACTGAAAGCATTTGAAGTTCTATCGGTTACGAAATATCCTTTAAAACCAAGTGCCAGTTTTTTCTCCAGCATTGTATATTTTGCACCAAGATTTAATTGAACCAAAGGCTTGTAATAAACTTCTTCCAAATTGTCCAATTTATATTTTATAAAGTGTAAACCTGCATCTACTGTAAGATTTTCCATCGGGAACACTTGTAAATCTCCTTTGATTTCCATCAATGTTCCGTTGTCATAGATTGAATTAAAAGTGTTTGCGTAATCAAATCCAGGTCTTTCCACAGCAATTGAATTATTAAACAAACCATTACTCACAAAAAACTGAGCGTTATTCACTTTACTAAAACCTGCATTCACATCATATTTGAACATTTGGTCAATATCGCCTTTCAAACCGAAATAGAAATGGTATTTAGTTTCAGTTGGTGTCAATGTCAAATCAGAAATCAGAAATGGATTTTCCTCCAAAAGATTTCCGTAAGTGTTCAACTTCAAACCGCCATCGATTCCTCCATAGAATTTGAATTCATCTGCCGCCGCAACCAAAACTTCCGCTCTTGGGAACCAATAGAATTTGCTTCCTTTATTTTCTCCCGTAAAATCGGATAATTTTGAATTAAGAAAACTAAAATCCGACCCGATCAACAAATAAGATTCGCCTTTGTAGAAAGTGACTTTTGGAGACAAAGTGAAATTCAGTTGGTTGGAATTATTTTGATCTAACAATTCGAATTTTGAATTAACGGTTTCCAAATCGATTCCCAGATCTGCGTTTGCCGTGATGTCATTGCTAATCGCAAAATCGTGTTTCGACAAATTCAGTTCAACATCAGCATAACTTTCTTTCGCATTGAAATGGTCGCTTAGGAAATATGACCGTACTTTTACATTATTCAAAATCTCGTTGGAATAATGGTCGTAAGAAGCATTGACGCTGAATTTATTGACTTTTTGCTGTAGATCCAAATCAGAGTTTTCAGGCGTAAAAGCATAGATTCCATAGTAATTGTAATTGTTAAAACCATAATTCGCGTCCAGATTGTACTTTCCTTTTTCCGCATAGATGTTCGCAT
Organism: Epilithonimonas xixisoli; assembly: GCF_004365655.1. Classification (GTDB taxonomy): domain Bacteria; phylum Bacteroidota; class Bacteroidia; order Flavobacteriales; family Weeksellaceae; genus Epilithonimonas; species Epilithonimonas xixisoli. The sequence goes on from NZ_SOEO01000001.1 coordinate 1,294,610, forward strand.
AAGCGCCAATCTTTGCCTGACTGCTTTTTGAATCCCAATCGTAATCTTTCTTCAGTCCAGTCGTCGATAGATAATGAACGTCCGCTCCTACTTCCACATTGTCCTGCACTTTTCCCGAGATATTCGCATCTGCCAGGAACTTTCCATAATTCCCGTAACCCAATCTGAAATAATTGGACTGAAAATCATTGTTGAATTTTGGAGAAATATCTTCGCTTTGGATCTCGGTCGTTTTGAAGTCAGAAACCGGGGGAACATTCACAATATCATATTTCAGATTGAGAGAATCTTCCTTCTTCTTATTTTCCGGCGGATAATTTTTCTCTTGGATGACAGACGTTTTTTTCTTCTCGATCTTCTTAACTTCAGGTTCACGTTTTCTGTTCAGGATCAGTTGCTCTTCTTTGATCTGTGCTCCGATTTCCGAAATTCCAAAAGTTCCTAAAAATGCCAGAACGGCGATATATTTCAGTTTGTTCATTTATTTTTTTATTTTTTAAAATTTCATCAAAATTATTTCCCCAAACCTAAAGGGAGTAATTTTAATGAAATTTTTAAAACAATTCTCCCTTTAGGGTCGGGGTAAAAATTGATTTAAAAATTTGTAACCTTTATATTTTACTTCTTGATCTGCGCTTTCACTTCCTTCGCTTCCGCCACAACTTCTGGGAAATCACCGTAATTATTGATGATCTCGTCCAATGTGTAACTCGCTTGGTAATTGTCCTTCAAAGCCAAATAATTTTTCGCCATAATCACCAAAGCTTTTGCGCCCCAATATTCTTCCGAAGCATAATTATTTGCCAATTTGAAAATGGTTTCATTGGACGATTTGAAGGCTTTTCCTTTGTTTTGATAGAAAGCTTTTGCGTAAAGCGCTTCCGCCGCAACTTCTGTGTTTGAAGATTTTTCTAAAGCTGTGTAAGCCGCTTGCGCATCTTTGTCTTTCGATTGTTGCATCAGACTTCTTGCTTTGATGACTTTCGCCTGTTCTAATGTCGCTGCAGAATTTTTCGAATTTGCAATTACTGTGTTGGCGAATTTTTCCGCTTCGGCAAAGTTCTTTTCGTCTGCGTAGATTTTCATTAATTCAATCGAAGCGAAGTTTTTGATATTCACATTCGTTGAGTTGGCAACTTGTTCCAGATATTTTTTCGCATCCGAAATTTTATCTTGTGAAATGTAAATCTGAGCCAATCGAACCTGCGCATCTTGCTGATAATCATTCTGGAAATCGGCAACATTCTGCAACGGCAACATCGCTTTGTCAATTTGTTTCAATTGATAATAACTTTCGCCCAACTCGTATTGAGATTTGAAAAGATTGTCACCACTTGGACTTTGCTCCAGATATTTCTCGTAGTAAGAAACGGCTTTCGCATAATCTTTCTTAGCAAAACTCTCCTGCGCCAGATTGAAATTGATCTCATTGATCTCTGAAGTGTCAACTTTCACATTCAAAGTTTTAGCAAATTGTTCGTAGCCGGTAACGTCACCTTTCTTCACGAAAGCAGGTTTGGAAGCCAAAACAATCTTTTCGGCAAACGCTGTATTTTTATATTGATTTGCCAAAAGCTGGAACTCAGCAATTGCTTTATCAGTTTGATCTTGATCGATGTAATTCTGCGCTCTGTAGATCTGGGAATTTGCTACCAAATCTTTGTCCGGACTTGATTTGATGACTCTATCGAAGTATGAATTTGAATTATTAAAATCATCATTCTGCGCATAAGCCGTTCCGATTTCGTAGTTCGCGTCATCCACATATTCAGAATTTGGATATTTTGAGATCAAGGTTTTCAATTCCGCAATTTTTGCAACCGTATCACCTTTGAAACCTAAAGCCAAAGATTTTTGATACAAAGTGTAATCGCTCGCGTTTTCGGTTTTGTTATAAATATCTAAAGCTTCATTCAACTGATTGTTAGCATAATATGTATCCGCCAATCGCAATTCTGCATCCGCTTTGAATTCCTGTTTCGGGAATCTCAGATATTCCTTAAAATATTCCTGAGACGAAGCAAAATCCTTAGCCTTGAAATAAGCATAACCTAAATCGTAATCCAGTTGCTCACGCTCTGGAAAGCCTTCCGATGTTTCATTTTCGAGTTTTGTGTAAGTTGCAATCGCTGATTTGTAATCGCCTTTTTGATAGTAGGTTTGACCCAACCAATATTGCGCTTTCTTGTAAAATTCTTTATTTAAATTAGATTGAAGACTTTGTTTGAAATATTTTTCAGCCACATCAAAATTCCCTTTGTTGAATTCCTCAGAACCCAAAAGGTAGGAAACCTCCTGCTCTATTTTTTTGGTCTCGTTCGTTTTCTGGTCAAGCTTTCCAAGTGCATCCAAAGTCGCTTTGTAATCTCCCGAATACAGATAAGATTTAACCAAAAGCGACCTCATTTCCTGAATTTTCGCACTCTTCGGATATTTATCAATGTACCTCTGAATTACTTTCGATGAATTCTCAAACGGATTTCCCAGTTCGTAACTCAATTTTGCATATTGTTCCAAAGCCAATTGCTGAACTTTCGGGTCATAATTCATTTGTGAAGAATTACGATACGCAGACAATGCTTCATGTTTTTTCCCCGTTTCCAAATATGCATTTCCCAATTGGTAATAAGCGTTTTGAGCCAACGGAGAATTGCTGTTGATCAATTGGTTGTAATAGCCAACCGCTTCGTCATTTTTCTTCAACTGAGCGGAAACAAATCCCATCTCGTAAAGGTCAGATTCTGAAGGCGTTTGTTCTTTGTCCAAGAACAATTTCAAATGCGGATAAGCCGACTGGTAATCGCCTTTCATAAAATAACTTTCACCAACGATCTTATGGATTTCCGTATCGTAATTGGTTGATTTTCCATTATTAAGAAGTTCATTTCCTTCCGAAATGGCAAGGTCATAATTCTTCTGATTGTAATACATCTGAACATAATAAGGCTTCACGAGATGTTCATATTCCTCATTATTTTTGATCTGGTCAAAATAGATAAAGGCATTATCATTCTGTTTGTCAGCATAATACAAATGTCCTAGCATATAAGAAATCGCAGGTTTGCTGGTCTCGTCCGCCGATTTGAAAGATTCTTCCAAAGCCTCGATCGCGCCGGCAGAGTCGCCGGTCATAAACTTGGCGTAACCCAACTTCATAATATGTTGTGTGTTTTCCTCTTTACTCAATTGATATTGATTGACTTTCTGCAAAGTTTCCAACGCTTTCTCAAAATCTTTTTTAGCCAAATAATAATCCGCCAAAGGTCCATTGGCCTGTGCAAAATAAGCCGAATTAGGATATTCTTTCATAAAAGCGTTCAGACCTTCTTCCGCATATTGTTGCTGAAGAATCACGCCAATCACGTTGCTGAAAAATGCCGAAGCTTCCTTTCTGGAATTGCTAAGATTCTTGTTGTAGAAATATTGTTTGGAATATTCGTATTGCGAAGCGTTGTAGATCTTGGTCTGGTAGAGATTATCTGCCAAACCGAAATGATAATCTTCGTTCTTTGTAAAATATTGAGATTGTTGCGCCTCGGAAATCCCGTAAAGAGAAAGCATTGAAGCGATTATTATTTTTTTTGAATTCATCCGAAATACATTTTCTGGAAAACTTTGTCAAAGATTTAGAACTTTGACAAAGTCTGTTTCATTTTCAACGAAAATAGGGAAAAGATATTATTTGGAGGGAATTTAATTGGGAATATATTATAATTTTTAACGCAAGAGGGCGCAAGGATTTTTTTTAAATTATTGAAAATATTTTTAAGGTTCGCAAAGGCGTAAAACTCAGCAAAGATTTTAAATTCTCATTAAATTAATTTTTTGCAGAATCAATCAATTTGAAATATTCTTTCTTGACATTAAATGGAGCAAGGATTTTCATCCTTCCTGCGTGCGTGAGAAGTTCCTGGTAGAAATCGTAGGTTGGAGCGAGCGTTAATTCGATTCTGTATTCTGAATCATTGTCGATGAGAACTTTTTGAGAGTGATGGATTGGCAGAGATTTCACGAATTTGCCTTGTTCATAATCGAATGATAAAACAATGATTTCTGGCTTTTGACCCAAAGTTGAAATGATTCCAAAAGAATTAACAAACATCTCATTGACATCAATATCTTGCTTAGAAAATAGCTTGGTCGAAATCTCCAAATCCGAAATTCTATCCAGTCCGAATGTTTTGATAAATAAATCTTTCCCATCAACCTCATTGGCTAATAGATACCAGCGATTCTTAAATTCCTTCAAAGCGTACGGTTCTACAACTCTTTTTGTTGAAATCCCTTCCCAATTTTTGGTGTAATTGAATGTGATGATTTTAGAATTTTTGATTGCGAAAACCAAACCTTCCAAGTTATGAAGACCCGAAGCTTGCCTTTTCTCGAATATCATAATTTCGGAATTATTTTCGGCTTGTTTGTAGGCATTTATCAAAAGAAGGTTATCAAAAATAGTTTGCGAATGGTCGGAAAATCTATCCTCGATAATCTGATAAGTCATCGTGGAACGTTTGAATTTAATCTCGATTCCCAATTCCAAAAGCAGTTCTAAATCTCTTTTAAAAGTTTTTTGACTGCTAGCCAAATCATTAGAAAAACTTTCTTTGTGATGCAATTCCTCCAAGTGTTTCAAAATCTCTTTGAAGTTGGCACCTTTTGGTTTGCTTCTCAGAAATTGGACGATGTTCATCAGGCGGAAGTTTTTGTCTTGGATGGCCATTTTAAAAATTTATGGTTTAAAGATTCAAAATTAATTGTGTAAAGAAGAAACACCAAACCGCCAAAATACGTCCGTTTGGTTTTTTAGGTATATTAATTTTTATTCCAATTTATAACATTTTCAATAATCGTATCACAATAGATTTGTTGTTTCATTGGCGGTCTTGAAGGATGATACGCATCTACAATCATAAGATTATCATCATAATAAAACTTCATTTTATTTTCAGTCTTTTCTTTCATTTTTTGATAATCACCGTCGTATATTTCTTCCAAAATCCCATCGGCTAAATCAAAGGTTCCACCACAAATAATAACATCTGGTGCAAAAAGTTTTATCTGCTTTTTCACTATGTCATTTTCCGATAAATGCATTTTCAACTCACTATGAACAGCTTTTTCTTTACCTGGTAATTTTTTCAAATTAACATATGCAATATTTTGAAGAACTTCAGCGATTTCGGGTTTGTCATTCGTGTTTGGAATATCTTCCCAGACTAAATTATTTAGAATCCCATAAACAACATAAGTCAATGGAGAAAATGTTTTTGACCAACCGTCTTTTGCAACAAAACGAGTTTTCATATCAGAAATTACGTCTATCAAACTCCAATCATCATTGTCATTCTCACTATTCACTTCTTTATTAATCCATAAAATTTTCAAATCACCTTTCACGTATTTTTCTACATCAATAATCCCATCTGGAATTGGCGTGCAACTATCAGTTCTTAATGATTCTATTTCTTTTATAATTATATTTTGCTGTTTCTGAATTTCTTTGTAGTTCATAATTAGTTCTTTTGTTAAATTTCTTCACAAATATATAAATCCTTTTCACCCAATTTTTCTTTTTTCTCGACACAACAATCTCATTATTTATCAGTTCCAATTTCTGTTGATTATAAGAATCAAAATAAATCTTAACAATTGGCGGAAGATTATAAAGGTTTTCTTCTTCAATTTTACTAGAAAAACTGTCTGAAACATTTTCGGAAGATTCAAACAATTTTGTAAAATCGAATGTTTCAAAATTATCAAAAATCGTTTTCCAAATTTGATGTATTATTTCTTTAAATTCTTCAAAAATCATCAAAACTATTTCATCTAACGCAATTTTGGTTTCTAGAAAAAAATAGGATTTCATCCATCTTTCTGTCGCGAAAATAATCTGTGCTCTTTCAATTAATTTCTCATCAATCTGAGATTTTAAAACAATTGAGTTTTCATTTTGGCTGTAGAATTTTTCATTTGTAAATAGAAAATCTAATTTTTCATAAAATTTATTTCTCAATTCTGTATATTTTTCATCATCAATTTCAAAATTAAATTTCAAGAAAAAACAATCTTTTTCGAAAATTAAAACATAATCACAACTAAACTTTTTGACTGGAAAAATTAAACTAAATCCATCTGGCTCATAATCACGATTCGGAGCATCAATTTCTTTAACTTTGAAATCACAAATTACCCGATTAACATATTTGGAAAATTCTAATCTACTGTTGACAGATGTAATTAATTCGCTCATACAATTTTCCCACAAACCTAAATTACCAAACCGCCAAACCACGTCCGTTTAAAAAAAAGCAAATACTGTTTAACAAATTTTTAACAGAAACATCAAATTTTTATTACATTTGTTTCTTGCACAAAAATTTTAAACTTAAATGAATTCACTTTTCAGAAGAAAACACTACACAGAAAATGCAGATTCCGGACAGCTCAACAGAGTTTTGGGAACATGGGACATCGTATTTTTTGGAATTGCAGCCATCATCGGAGCTGGAAGTTTCAGCAGTTTGGGAGAAGCGATTTTCCGTGGCGGTCCGGGCGTGATAGTTTTGTATCTGATTTGTGGATTTGCCTGTGCTTTCACTGCGCTTTGTTATGCGGAATTTGCGAGTAGAATTCCCACCGCAGGAAGTGCTTACACCTATGCTTACGCTAGCTTTGGAGAAATGATTGCCTGGATTATTGGCTGGGCTTTAATTATGGAATATTCTTTTGGTAATATTTATGTTGCTTTCTCTTGGTCAGATTATTTTACCAGTTTTATGGGAAGAATTGGAATCCATATTCCGGATTACTTCACTTGCAGTTATTCCGAAGCTAAGAAAGCTTTTCTCAATAATTCTACCAATGGAGAATTGATCAACGCTTGGAAATCCGCTCCAATCATCGGTGGTTTAAAGATTATTCTTGACATTCCGGCATTGGTTATCAACGGACTCATCACTTGGCTTTGTTATCAAGGGATTAAAGAAAGTAAGAATTTCAACAATTTTTTTGTGATTTTAAAACTATTCGTAATCCTATTAGTTATTGCTGTTGGAATTGGTTTTGTGAACACGGGAAATTGGTTTCCAACAAGTTCAGTGACTTCGGAACCTTCTTTTATGCCCAATGGATTTGCTGGTGTAATGTCCGCTGTTTCGGGTGTTTTCTTTGCATATATTGGGTTTGATGCGATTTCAGTTTTGTCCGAAGAAACTAAAAATCCACAGAAAGATCTTCCCAAAGGAATGTTGATTTCGCTTGGACTCTGTACTGTTATTTATATCATTTTAACTTTAACATTAACGGGATTAGTCGATTACAAAAAGTTTGATGGAATTGGTGATCCTTTGTCTTTCGTTTTCGAAAAATCAAATCTCAACCTTCCTTGGATGGAGTTCATTGTCGCATTGATAGCAATTGTTGCCATTACAACCGTGCTTTTGGTGTTCCAAATGGGACAGCCGAGAATCTGGATGGCAATGTCGCGTGATGGGCTTTTACCAAAGAAATTTCAGGAAGTTCATCCAACTAAAAAAATCCCGTCTTTTGCAACCATCATCACAGGAATTGTAGTGGGTGTTCCCATCTTGTTTACAGACAAATCTTTCATTCTGGATTTTACAAGTATCGGAACTATTTTCGCTTTTGTTCTGGTTTGTGGCGGCGTTCTGTTGCTTCCAAACAAAGAAAAAGTGAAAGGAAGATTTCATTTGCCTTATATTAATGGGAAGTTCATTTTCCCTTTGATCTTCATTGGCGGATTGGTATTTTTCTATTTTTATCAGCCAGAGTTTTTTCACAATTTAACCAACTTCAGTGATCCAAAAGAAGGTGAATTCCGTTTGGCAATCATCGTTTATATTATTATTAATTTGATTCTATGCGTCTTGACATTCATCAAAAATTTATCATTAATTCCTTTGATTGGTCTTAGCTCTTGTATTTATCTTTTGACGGGAATGAGCCACAACAATTGGTTCTGGTTTGGACTATGGTTTGCTATAGGCTTGGTAATCTATTTCATTTACGGATACAAAAACAGCAAACTTGGAAAAGCTTCTCAAAATGCTAATTCTTAGACAGAAATGGATTAAAGATTCGAATTATCATTAATGAAAAATTTTATAAAAACTAATATTTCTCAAGAGTCCTTAGCCGTTTTGCTGACTCAAGCTCCGATTGCGCTTTCCATGCTGATGGGCGATGATTTTATGATTCAGGTTGCAAATCCACAAATACTGAAACTTTGGGGGAAAGAGCGGGAAATCATAGGACTTAGATTGATTGATGCTTTACCTGAAATCAAAGATCAACCCTTCATTGATATTCTGACCAATGTAAAAAAGACCGGAAAACCTTACAAAGGTTACAAACATCTGGCTTACATCGAAAGAAATGGTGTAACAGAGGAATGCTATTTCGATTTTATTTATGCTCCAATTTACAATGATGACCAATCCGAAATCATTGGAGTAAGCGTCGTGGCAACGGAAACTACAGAACAAGTTTTAGCAGAAAGAAAGTTAGCCGAAACGGAATACAAATTCGAAAATCTCATCAAGGAATCCGACTACGCCATTGCCATCTACAAAGGTGAAGATTTCATCATCGATATGGCAAATGATAAGATGCTGAAGACCTGGGGAAAAGACAAATCCATCATCGGAAAAAGAATTGAAGAAGGAATCCCGGAACTCGTTGGGCAGGCATTTTTGGGGCTTTTAAAGAATGTTTACGAATCTGGGAAAACGTATTCCGCTAAGGAAGACCGAGCAGATCTCGTAGTCGATGGGCAGTTGCAGACTTTCTATTACAATTTTTCCTATCAACCACTGAAAAATCACAACGGCGAGGTTTATGCCATTGCCAATGTGGCTGTAGATGTTACAGATGTGGTTTTGGCAAAAGAAGAATTGCATAAAAATCAAGAAAAATACAGAAATCTTGCAGACAGTCTTCCAATCATCATCTGGACAGCCGACAAAGATGGAAAGATTGATTATTATAACAAAAAATGGTACGACTATACAGGTTTTGAAGGGATTGACACCCGTGAAAAAGCGTCACACAAAATTTTACACCCCGACGATACCATTCGCGCCATCAACCTTTGGGAAGTAAGCAAAAAAAACAAATCTGGCTACGAGATAGAATATCAATTTAAAAATTACAAAAAAGAAAACTCCTACGAATGGTTTCTCGGCCGTGCTGTTCCTATAAAAGATCAAAACGATGAAATCACCCAATGGATTGGGACTTGTACAGACATCAATGAGTTCAAACAATTTCAGCAACAGAAAGACAACTTCCTGGGAATCGCCAGCCACGAACTTAAAACACCACTGACGAGTCTGAAACTCTATTCTCAGTTTCTTGAAAAAAATCTAAGAAAACAAAACGATGATAAAAATGCCGATGTCGCCCGAAAAATGGACGATCAAATCAACAAACTCACTGGGCTTGTAAATGATTTGCTGGATGTAACAAAAATCCAGAACGGAAAGATACTTCTTAATAAATCTGATTTTAATTTTGATGAGCTTGTGAAAGAAATCATCGAAGAAGAGCAGATGAATACAAATCACAAAATCCATCTCGAAGCAGAAAATGTGGGTAACGTTTTTGGAGACCGACACCGAATTTCGCAAGTGATGAGCAACCTGATCAGCAATGCTATCAAATACTCTCCAAACGCTGATAAAATACAGATTACCAAAAAATTAACCTCAGAAAACCAAATTCTTTTCTGCGTCAAAGATTACGGAATAGGAATTCCGCAGGACAAGCAGGACAAAGTTTTTGAACAATACTACAGAGTCAGCGGAAGCAAAGAACATACATTTCCTGGTCTCGGATTGGGACTTTATATCTCTTCCGAAATTATAAAACGCAGCGGTGGCAGGATTTTTGTAAATTCAGTCGAAGGAAAAGGTTCGGATTTTTGTTTTGAGATTCCGAAAACTGATAACCAATAACATATAGCTTAGAAAAAATGCATAATTCAAAAAAAATAGTAGTCGTAGATGACAGTCCGGCAATTTTAGATTCAGTAAAATTGATGTTAGATATGGAAGGTTTTGAAGTTTCAAATTACGAACGTGGAACAGATATGTTTAATTCACTATTAGAGACTTCTACCAAGCCAGACGTGATATTGATGGATATGTGGCTTTCTGGAGAAGATGGTCGCGATATTTGCAAAATGATAAAAGCACATCAGGATTTCAAAGATATTCCTGTGGTGATAATGTCTGCTAGCCGAGGTTTAGGAGATTCTGCCATAGAAAGTGGTGCAATCGATTTCATTCCAAAACCTTTTGACTTGGGAGAAATTGTTGAAAAAATAAGATATTATTCTGAAAGACAAGCATAATTTCTTAAAATAGAATATTAGCAATTTGAAATTTTCAAGTTGCTTTTTTTTCATTAATTTCAATAAGAATCACACTTTATTTTTCTGATAATTCCTAAATTTGAATTATGGAAAAAAAGGAATTCGGATTACTTGGGAAAAACATTTCTTACTCATTCTCTAAAAAATATTTTGAGGAGAAATTTAAAAAATTATTCTTACAAAATCACAGCTACAACTTCTTTGATATTTCGGAAATTGAAAGCGTAAATTCAGTTTTTGAAAACCAAAATTTGGCGGGCATTAATGTCACAATTCCTTACAAACAATCGGTAATTCCTTTCCTGGATGACCTGAGTGATGAAGCATCAAAAATTGGCGCAGTCAATTGTATCAGCTTTCAAAATGGTAAAAAAATTGGTTACAATACAGATGCTTTCGGGTTTGAAAAAACATTACTCATCAACAAAAAAGAACATCACAAAAAGGCTTTAATTCTTGGCGATGGTGGCGCTGCAAAAGCTGTGAGATATATTCTTGAAAAGCATAACGTTGAGCACCAAACTGTTTCCCGAAAGTCCGAAATTAATTTTGAAAATCTATCGGAAGAATTGGTAAGAGATTCATTGTTAATTATCCAAACTACGCCAGTCGGCACTTTCCCAAATGTGGATGATTCTGTCCCATTTCCATTTGATGAGATTACGGACAAACATTACGTTATTGATTTGATTTACAATCCATCCGAAACCGCTTTCCTTAGAAAATCTGCAGAAAAAGGAGCGACGACTTTGAATGGTTTTTATATGCTGGAGCAACAGGCTGAGAAGGCTTGGGCGATTTGGAAGAGTTGAATCAAAATCGTAAAAAGATGAATGTTAAACTTATTGAATTTTTTAAAGAAAATAAAAACCTAATTATCATATATATAATTTTTGGTATTTTATTTTTTTTCATAAGTCCTGCACAAAAAAGGTATTATTTTGAAAATGACATTAATCGTTTTGACGATAATTTTTACTTGAGCTTTTCAGTTTATTCGATTCTATTCATATTACTGATTGTTTTAATCGTAAGTATCATAAAAAAAATTGCGATAAAAAATATACTATTCCATCTTTGTAGAACATTAATTCTTTCCTGCCTACTTTTTATTTTTTGCCACACAACTATATTATCCTTATTACTTTTAGCAAACAGAATTAACAGTAAAGGAACTGAAATAAAGCACTATAAAATTATTTACATTACTAATGACAAATATTTATCAGCTTTCAACATCAATAATGACAAAGATATCATTGATCAAAATGATTATTTAAAATATTCTGTCAAGGATAAAATTGAGAATTTAACAGTTGGAGATACCTTAAGTATAGAAATGCAAAAAGGATTATTTGGTGTAAATTATTTTAATAAATAATCTATAATCACTTTCCAACTCTCCAATTTCTCCTCAAACTTCACAGTATGAAGCGGACTTGTAGACGGTAAAACCACAATTGGAATTTTGAAGTTTTTACCTAGAATTTTTACAAGATTCTTGTAAGATTTTTGTCCGTTGCAAAATATTATTTTAATATTCGGATGATTTTCAATCAATTGCGAAATATCATTATCAATTTCTGATTTGATTTCGGTATCAAGACTACCCTTTCTTTCACAACTTTCTATGACATCCCAAAGTGCAATATTATTTTGCTTGATGAGATTGATTCTTGTCTCATAATCATTAGAAAATTCCGAATCAAAAAGATGAAACATAATTTTCCAAAACTGATTCTGCGGAAAAGCATAATATTGATTCATCTCCAAAGACTTCGCACCAGGCATCGATCCAAGAATTAATATTTGGGAATTATCATATACAATTGGTGGGAAAGAGTTAATTCTGTTCATTTAATTTTAATTGTCTTCGAGAGCCTCAGACTGACAACGCTCAAATATAAATAGTTAAATATTAGAGATGTCACACTGAGCTTGTCGAAGTGTATTAAGATAGCTACTTCAAATTATCCAAAACTTTAAACAACGCATTGCTAATACTTCCACCTTGATAATTATTCAAAATCACAGAGAATACGTAATTCTTCCCACTTTTAGAAGTATGATAACCTGCAAAAGATTTGCTGTCTTTTATCGTTCCGCTTTTCATTTTGATGCCGTTTTGCGTCGGAAATCCTTCATAAAAAACATCGAAGTAATTTTGTTTTTTAGCATACAGCAAAGCTTGAACTTGTGCTTTTGCCGAAACATAATTTTGTGGTGAAAGTCCGCTTCCATCAGCAAAATTAATCATCATTGGATTGATGCCTTTTGATTTCCAGAAGTCTTTTAAAAAATCAATTCCGGTTTCGAAAGTTGGGTTATTCCGCTTTTCTTTTGCCATTGTTTTGATGAGCGTTTCACCGTAAAGGTTTACACTTTTTCGCAAAAACCAATATACGATTTTGTCTAGCGTTGGCGATTTATACTCAAAAATCACATTTGAAGTTGGCGCTTTTGAAATGGATTTCCCATTTAACTTTTCATTATAATAAGAAGTTACTTTTCCCGAAACCAAGATTCCATTTTCTTCAAGTATTTTTTTGATTTCAATCGCTAACTGTATTGGTGGATTGGGTGTTGCACCAGAAACAGTTGTTACTTTTCCAACTGGTAATATTCCATTGATCATCGCCGAATTGGAATGTGGTGCAGTGAAAATCAAGCTTTGGTCGGAGTTTCCGCCGGTTTTCAATTCATTAATCCAATCTACATTTTCCAAATCATAAGAATAACTTTTAATTTGATTTCCATTAATATTAATATCAAACTGATTCTCTTTCCAATTCACGCCAAATGTTCCCGCACCGTAATAATTTCCCAAATCGTTCCAAGGCCAGCCGCCAGGCGTACTTTGAAAATCGAAATAAGAATCATCCACAATCAAATTTCCAGAGATTTTTTTGATACCCGATTTCTTGATGGCTTCTATTAATTTTTGCTTGAAATTCTCAGGCTTGTAACCTTCAAATCGCCAACTTCCCAAAGTCGGATCACCGTTTGAAGTAATGTAAAAATCGCCATCCAGATTGCCATTCGATATTTTACCCGAATAGGAAGCCGTTGTTTTGAACTGAAAATCTTTTCCCAGAGTTTCCAACGCTGTGATTGACGTGAAAATCTTCTGTGTACTTGCGGTAGAAAGTCCTTTGCTTCCATTGAATTCATAAACCAAATTTCCTTTTTCATCCGAAACATAAAAAGACAGATTCGCCGATAAAGCGTTGGAAGTTGACATCATTTCTTTCACAGATTTCTCCAACTCAGCAGAAACCGATTGTGAGAAAAAAATTTGGGAAATAATCAATGGAATTAAAAAGAAAGTTTTCATTCGGATTTTTTATCAAAACTAATGATTTTTGCACTCAAAGTCAAGATTTAAAACTTCCAATATTTCTATGCAAACAACACTTAAATTCGTGTTAAAAACCAAAACATCTTTCATCAAAAAAACTTAAATAATTAACTTTGATAAAAATCAAGATTATGCCGAAGAAAAACAGAAAGCAAGAAGAATTTTACAACGTCATCACACACGGTTTGGGCGTAGTTTTGTCTGTCGTAGCTTTGATTCTGATGATTTATTATTCGGTCATCAGTGAGAATATGATTGCAGTTGCTTCTTCTTTGATTTTCGGAATTAGTTTGACACTACTCTATTCTGCTTCAACCGTTTACCACGCTGTTTACAGACTAAAGTGGAAAAAAATCTGCCAAAAAATAGATCATCTCAGCATCTACGTTTTGATTGCAGGAACTTATACGCCTGTTGCTTTGCTCGGACTGAAAGGCGCTTGGGGCTGGAGTATGTTTGGGGTGATTTGGGGAATGGCTTTGATTGGATTTATTTTTAAATTCTCACCACTACGAAACAATGAGAAGATTTCACTTTCACTCTACGCTTTGATGGGCTGGGCTTCAATTATCGCCATCAAACCGATGATTGAGAATCTATCAACCGGCGCATTATCATTGATTATTCTTGGCGGATTGTGTTACACTTTTGGAATTTATTTTTATGCTAAAGACAGAAAACCATACTATCATCCGATTTGGCATCTTTTCGTTTTGGGTGGAAGCATTCTTCATTTTTGTGCTATTTTCTTTTTCATTCTCCCTTAAATGTTTTGCATTAATGTAAAATCTGTAAAAATTATTGAATTAAATTATCGATAATAAATTATATATTTTTGAAACTTTAACAAAACCTATCCACTTGTTAAATTTACAAAGTATTATTCTTCAACAACTTAAAGACAGCTTAAAATCTCTCTTAATAAAAGAAACCGATTCAATTGCGGTTCTGAAATCCTTATTGTAAATTTGTAAAAATCAAAAATTAAAATATATGTCTAAAGCCATTTCTCAAGTGCCTTTTGCACAAAATGAACCCGTAAATTCTTATGTTCCTGGTTCTGACGAGGTAAAAAGCCTGATTGCCACCTATAAAAAAATGTGGAAAGAAAAAACCGAAATCCCAATGGTAATCGGTGGAAAAGATATTAAAACAGATAAAAAAGTACAATTAAGTTCTCCTCAGAACCACAAACACGATTGCGGATTCTATTACGAAGGCGATATGTCCCACGTTGACAGCGCTATCGAATCTGCTCTTGCCGCAAAATCAAAATGGAATGCATTGGGCTGGGAACACAGAGCAGCAATCTTCTTGAAAGCGGCTGACCTTTTGGCTGGACCATACAGAGATGTAATCAACGCAGCAACGATGATCGGACAGTCCAAAAACGTTCATCAAGCAGAGATTGACGCGGCTTGCGAATTCATAGATTTCTTGCGTTTCAATGTAGAGTTTATGACCGATCTTTATTCTGAGCAACCAGTTTCTGACGCCGGAATTTGGAACCGCGTGGAGTACAGACCTTTGGAAGGTTTCTGTTTCGCAGTTACGCCTTTCAACTTTACGGCAATTGCCGGAAACTTGCCAGCTTGTATGGCGATGATGGGAAATGTTGTCGTTTGGAAACCATCTGACAAACAAATCTACTCTGCAAAAGTCATTATGGACGTGTTGAAGGAAGCTGGACTTCCGGATGGCGTTATCAATATGATTTTCACGGACGGAAAAGAAACGGCTGAAAAAGTTTTGGCTCATCCAGAATTTGCAGGTCTGCATTTTACAGGTTCTACCAAGGTTTTCCAAGGAATGTGGAAAATGATTGGCGACAATATTCACAACTATAAATCTTACCCAAGAATCGTTGGAGAAACGGGTGGAAAAGACTTCGTAATGGTACATCCATCTGCAAATGTTGAAGCTGTTGCAACAGGTTTGGTAAGAGGTGCTTTCGAATATCAAGGACAAAAATGTTCTGCAGCGTCCAGAGCTTATGTTCCAAAATCACTTTGGAATGAAGTGAAAGCGGTGATGGAAGCTCAAATCAAAACGATTAAAATCGGTTCTCCAGAAGATCCATCAAACTTCGTGAATGCAGTGATCGACAAGAATTCTTTCGAAAAATGCAAAGGCTATATCGACAG
Source organism: Epilithonimonas xixisoli (assembly GCF_004365655.1). Taxonomy (GTDB): domain Bacteria; phylum Bacteroidota; class Bacteroidia; order Flavobacteriales; family Weeksellaceae; genus Epilithonimonas; species Epilithonimonas xixisoli. The sequence goes on from NZ_SOEO01000001.1 coordinate 1,310,505, forward strand.
AGCTGAAGCAGCAAACGACGCAACAGTGGTGATTGGAGGAAAATATGACGATAAGAAAGGCTGGTTCGTCCATCCAACTGTTATCGAAACTATCAATCCTTATTACGAAAGTATTGTTGAGGAAATCTTCGGACCAATCCTGACTGTTTTTGTTTATGAAGATGAAAACTGGGCAGACACTTTGAAATTGGTTGACACTTCGACGCAATATTCTTTGACAGGTTCGATTTTCGCACAAGACAGATACGCAATTGATGAGGCTTACAAAGCTTTGGAAAACGCCTCTGGAAACTTCTACATCAACGACAAACCTACGGGCGCAGTGGTTGGTCAGCAACCTTTCGGCGGTTCTAGAGCATCAGGAACTAATGACAAAGCAGGTTCTAAAATGAACTTGACGCGTTGGGTTTCCGTTCGCAGTATCAAGGAAACTTTTGTCTCTCCAAAAGATTACAAATATCCTTACTTAGGATAATCTTTAAATAAAATAAGTCAAATTGTCATTCCGCAGGAATCTGAACGTTAATTTTCTAATTGGCAAGATTCTTTCAGAATGGCAATTTGTATTTTATAACCTATTATAAAAATTAATAACAGATGAAAAAGGCATTAATAATAGTTGACGTTCAAAATGATTTCTGCGAAGGTGGCGCTTTGGCGGTTCCAGAAGCAAACAGCATCATTCCGTACATCAATCTTCTTTTGGAAGAAAATCAATACGACGAAATCATTCTAACGCAAGATTGGCATCCAGCAAATCATAAAAGTTTTGCCTCCAACAACGGAAAAAATGTTGGTGAAACAATTACGTTAAATGGCGGTTCGCAATTTATGTGGCCAGACCATTGTGTTCAGGGAACTTTTGGGGCAGAGTTTCATAAAGATTTGAATCGTGATAAAGTCACGCACATTATTCAAAAAGGAAAAAATGTTGAGATTGACAGCTACAGCGGTTTTCAAGACAACAATCACTTTGTTAAAACTGGATTGGAAGATTATTTGAAATATCACGATATTCAGTTGGTTGAGATTGTTGGATTGGCGTTGGATTATTGTGTGAAATTTACCGCAATTGACGCTTTCAATGCAGGATTTATCACTTGTCTTCACTTCAACGGAACAAAAGCTGTGAATGTAAAACCTGACAGCGCTAGGAATACGATTTATGATCTGGTTGAGAAAGGAATTACTATTTTAGCGTAAATTCAGTCCAAATTTAAAGTCTTCGACTCCGCTCAGACGGACATTGTTAATTAAACTTTGTCACACTGAGCGGAGTCGAAGTCTTTTGTAGTCAGAACAGCTCTGAAATGAGAAGCACTTTTAAAAATATTTTTGCATATTTCTTGCTATAATTTGAATCGATGATATACGATTATGATTGATTTTAAACTATATTTGAGATAAACAAAAAACGATGAAAAAACAATTTTTCTTTTTCGCTGTATCATTATGCATTTTATCTTGTAAAAAAGAAGTTAAAAAAGTCGCAACAGTTGATAAAAAAGAAGAAATCACAGTTGATACAATTTCTACCGAAAAGAAAAATCTATCTGATCTTCATATTTTCGATTTATACTCTATGGAAAATGCTGGAAAGTATGACACATTTATTTCGCTGTCAGACATTTACAATGATTCTTTAGCGGTTCCCGAGGAACTTATTCAAAATCAAAAAACCAAGACTTTTGCCGAGTTGAAGCATTTTGAATTAACCGGAATTTATCGCGAAAAATTATTAAAAGGAACTTCGCTTTCCGAGACTGACACACTATTTCTTTACGATTACAAAAATGCAAAATTGGAAAAATTCCCCATTCGCGATTTGAAATCTGTTGCGAACCTGAATCTTTACACCAGCGAAGGCGAGGAAATATCTCATTACGATTATATGATTGGCTTTGAACTAAATAAACCAGAAAATTCTCAACAATCTGTAATGTACAAAAGCAATTATAGTTTGGCGTATTTTGGAAAGGAGAATCCATTTTCTGGCGAAAAAGTGGTTCCAATCCAGTGGAAAAAAACCAGTCGTGACCAATTTCCTTTTCCATTAAAAAATGACAAGAGTTTAGAAAATACTTATTTAGCCAATTTTGAAAATCTCATCTATTACATTCAGGATTACAAAGGCGAATATGGAATTTATAAAAGAAAATTAGCCGTTGTACAAGACAACAAAGTGACGTTTGCAAAAACATTTACCAGAGGAGAAGGCGCAGAATTCAGCCCTTTGAATTTCATTAATAATAACGAATACAACGATTGGCAATGGACTGGAAAATTATTTAAGGCTAAACCGCCTGTTGTTTTTGGATTTGTATCAGAATCGTTTGGTTGTCCGTCTATTACGTTTTTAGATTCTTCATATCCAGAGCTTTATACTGATTGTGATAATAGGCATTAGAAATATATTTCAAATTAATTATCAAAGCTGTTATAATGAAAAAATCAATCGTTTATCTGTCATTAGTAATGCTATTTGGTTTCAGTTTGCAATCTTGTGAGAAGAAAGAAAAACAAACGAATACGGAAATTCCAGTCAAAAAAGAACCTAAAGAAAGGAAAGATTCTACGGTTTTCAAAAGTCAATTGACACCTGATGAGAAGCTTGAATTGGGGAAGATTTATACTGATACGGTTCAGTTCGTCAACTTTGATGATAATGGCGACGATTGGTATTTTATTGTTAAGAAAAATAAAGACACCATCAGTTTAATTTACAATAATGATGACCCGAAAATAGTCCGTGGAACTGATTTGGAAATCAAATGGAAAATGGATAGTCTGAGACCAGCCGGAGACCCAGAATATTTGGATTTCACTGAGTATTTGATTTCTTGGAAAAAACTTAAAAGTAAAAGTTCAGAAAGGGATTTTTCAAAACTCAAAAATCAAAGTTTTGTGTTAAGTTGCGGAACAGGTTGTGCGATGACTCACAATGTTAAAGCCATTAAGCAAATTAATCCCTCATCAATCAAAGTAACATTTGAAGTAGAAATGTATGTGAATGAGGAATTGGCTGAAACTTTTGATGAATCCTACATTTTCTATTATGACGATTTTAAAAATCTAATGAAAGTTGCGAGAGAAGGCGAAACGGAGAATCTTTTGGAAACATTTTTTATGGGTGGCTCCAAAGAATCTTTTAGAAAATTTGGAACTAAATTGATGGAATAAGACTAACAACAGAACCTAGAAATGAAAAATAAATTCTTTCAAATCCTCTTAATAGCAATTTTTGGATTTTTAGTTCAATCTTGTAAAAAGGAATATGAGCAAGAAAACGTCTCAAAAACTGAAGTTCAAAAGCCAAAAGACAGTGTAAAATCGGTTTCGGTCATAAAACCTGAAAAGGACATTCAATACAGCATTAATGTTGAGAAGATTGACTCCCTGGATTACCGTCATTTCGCTATAAAAAATGCTACCAAAAAGAAGACTCTGACTAAAATTACAGACTTCAACAAAGCCAAAAAATTATTGAAAGGCATTGTTGAATTTAATGATAATTCCGAAGATGGAGACCAATCTGCTGTCAAAAAAATCCATTTCAGAAACGGAAAAGAATATGGTAATACCAATGAATATGATTATTACTATTTCATCGCCTATTATCCGGAAGAAGACATTTTGCTTTGCGAAGGCGGACACACAACGGACATCAGTTTTAATTTAAAGAATGGAAAAGAAACCGAAGAAACCGGAAATCCAGATTATATTAATTTCTCTCCAACTGAAAAATTCAGACTGAATGGACATTTCGGTGGACAGGAATGTTCTGCATATTTCATCCAAAAGAAAATTGGTAATGATTATGTGAAAATAATTCAATTGGAAAAGGAATTTGAAAAGTTGACCAAAATCTGGCTTTGCGTCGTGAGCGATTCTTTTTGGGCAGATGATAACACTTTGTATCTCACGGAAGGAAGTAATTTTGAAGGACCTAAAAAATATTTCAAAGTAAAAATTGTTGAAAAATAAAGTTTGAAATCCAATACGAGCTAAATTCTCTTGTTTGTTCACTATATTTGATTACAATATTAAAGTCACTATGATGAAGAAATTATTAATATTATTCAGCTTTTTAGCTGTATCAATAACGTTTGCTCAGAAAAACAATGACCAAAAGGCTGTTTCCGATGCTTCAGAAAAATTGAGATTAGCAATGATAAGTGGTGACAAAACCATTTTAGAATCTTTAATTCTACCTGAACTCACTTACGGACATTCCAGCGGTCATATTGATAATGCAAAAGAATTTGTAGAAAAGCTGGTCAGCAAACAATCTAATTTTCTAAACATTGAAAACACAAACCAATCCATCCAGATTGTTGATAAAACTGCGATTGTCCGTAATCATCTTTATGGAAAAACAGCAGACCTTGGAAAAGAACCAGGCGAAGTGAATCTGGATATTTTATACGTTTGGTCGAAGACTAAGAGTGGTTGGAAATTGCTGGCGAGACAGGCTGTGAAAGTGGAGAAGAAATAAAATTAAAAAAACACTTACTGATTTTAACAATTGTAATTTATGAGAATATTTGCATTTTTATTTTTCTTAGTTTTCATAAATGGATGTTCGACGCGGACAATTAGTTATGACCGTGAGAAAATACTAAAGAAGTATTCGATTGATTATAAAATTTTTGTTGATGACGAAAACTTAGATTTTTCCACAACATATTTAGATAAGAATAACATAAAGACTGTCTTAATCGACAAGAAAAAGAAAGAATTAAAGATTAATCAGATAAGTAAAGTTGATTTATTTGATCTGAAAAATCTAAATCTCGACAGTCTATCTTCAGGACGAAGAGGTTGGGATAAAAAGAAAATCGTCTTGTTAATAATTAATGGAAAAGTTATTCCTGACAGTTTGAAAATCAAAACAAAATTAGACCCAAATGCCATAAAGTCTTTTGAAATTGTATCAGAGGAAAAATTAAATAATCTCACTTTTTGCCGCAGAATTGAGGGAGACTTTTTAGTAATTAAAACAAAGTAAAAATCCGCCTCACAGCGGATTTTCCTATTTCGATTTTCTTCTTTTCAATTCTTTATCAATCAGTCCCAATTCTCGTCCGGTTTGTCCTGCAACTGAGGTATTTTCCTGCGCCCTTCTTGTAAGATACGGAACAACGTCTTTCACAGGTCCGTAAGGCAGATATTTGGCAACGTTGTAATGTTTGTCGGCAAGATAATAAGTAATGTTATCACTCATCCCGTAAAGCTGTCCAAAATAGATGTGCGGATTGTTGTGCTCCAGATTGTTGGCCTGCATTTTATCCATCACCAATTCGGAGGATTTCTCGTTGTGTGTTCCGAAAAATGCTGAAACTTTATCAAGATTCGCCATCACAAAATCAATTCCGGCGTTGTAATTATCGTCGGAAGCCTGTTTGTTGGGCTGGATTGGGTCTGGGTAATTATTTTCTTCGGCACGTTTTCTTTCTTTCTCCATATAAGCACCACGAACAATTTTATAACCAATAAGATAGCCTTTTTCTTTCGCTCTTTCAAGATGCGAGTTCATATATTCCAAACGGCCGGTTCTGTACATTTGAATGGTGTTCCAAACGATGGGTTTTTCATGATTGTACTTTTCCATCATTTCTTCACAAAGTTGGTCGGCCGCATCTTGCATCCAAGATTCCTCGGCGTCCACCATCACTTTTTTGTTGTTGTCGAAACAGAGTTTACAGACTTCGTCGAAACGTGTTACTACTCTATTCCATTCTTCTTTTTGGCTGGTGGTGAGTTCTTTGCCTTTCCCAACTTCTTCATAAATATCGATTCTACCAAAAGCCGTCGGTTTGAAAACAATAAACGGAATCGCCGGATTACCAACAGAAAATCTGATGATATCTTTGATTTCCTTGCAAACTGCATCAAAAACCTCTTCTTCTTCTTTTCCTTCAATCGAGTAATCGAAAATGCTTCCAACGCCACGTTTGAACATCTGTTTTACGACAGACATACTTTCCTCGCGGGTTTCGCCACCGCAAAACTGCTCGAACAAAGTTTGCTTCACGATGCCGTCCACAAATGGAAAATTATTCTTAACTGTAAAATTAAGCAGTGAAACGCCAATATTCGTCAATGCAGGCTGTTCGATAGCCTTGAACATCCAATACGCTTTTCTCAGCTGAGCATCCGTTTTATCGGCAAATGCGAGCTTTGTATCATTGAAAATACTCATATCCAGAATTTGTCCCAAAAGTAAATATTATTTCGATTTCAAAATGAATTTTTAGCCGAAATTTTATCATTAATTTAAAATTAACTGACCAAAAAATCAATATCTCAACATAATTCTAAATCCATCAAACGAACGACAATTTTTGAGTCTAATTTTTATTAATTATTAAAAAGAAAACCCTTTCGAAGTTTGAACTTGAAAGGGTTTTATTTATTTTAATTAGTTTAATTTTATTTGGGCAGCTATTTGACTTCGTCGAAACCTATTTATAAATTTTTTAGGGCAGCTTTTCCGCCTTCCGCTCCCAATCTTTTTTGCAGACGATTCCCTATTCATTAGAAATTGAGTACACGCAAAAAAGGATTTCCGCTCAAGTCGGACTGCAGATTCCACGTAAATCAACGTTTGAACAAAAATTTAGAACTATCTTATTATCAATGCAAGAAATGTCTCATTCCCGTGAACAACATCGGGATTTGATGCTCATTCGCTGCTTCGATAGAATCATTGTCTCTAATACTTCCACCTGGCTGAATAATCGCCTTGATGCCTTCCTGAGCGCAGAAATCCACCACATCTCGGAAAGGGAAAAACGCATCCGAAGCCAAAACCAACTCGCCATCGAATTTCTCTTTGGCTCTTTCAATCGCTTGTTGCGTTGCCCAGATCCTGTTCACTTGTCCACCACCGATTCCGATGGACTGAACACCGTTTGAAACTACGATTGCGTTGGATTTTACATATTTCACAACTCTTTGCGAAAACAACAATGCTTTTCTTTGTTCGTCTGTTGGAGCAGTTTCTGTCACTACTTTAATATCTTCTGAGAATTGGTCGTCGGCGCTTTGAACCAACATTCCGCCATCGATTTTTACCCAAGCTTGTTTGTCTGTCACTTGGTTTTTGATTTTGATGATTCTAAGGTTTTTCTTTTTTCTAAGGATTTCCAGAGCATCTTCGTCAAAGTCCGTTGCCATCACGATTTCAAGGAAAGTTTTGTTCAGTTCCTCAGCCGTTGCCGCGTCCACTTTATAATTCATTCCGATGATGCCACCGAAGATGGAAACCGGGTCGCACTCGAATGTTTTGGTGTAAGTTTCCAAAGCTGAAGTTCCAACCGCAACACCACAAGGCGTTGAGTGTTTCACAGCACAACAAGCCAATTCATCTTTGAACTCATTCACCACTTTCCAACATAAATCCATATCTCTCAAATTATTGAAAGACAATTCCTTACCTCCCAAAATTTCGAAATCTTTCATTGCGCCATTTTCGAAAGTCGAAGTGTAATATGCAGCCGACTGATGAGGATTTTCGCCGTAGCGCAAGTCTGAAACCTTTTTGTAAGAAGCGTTCAGATAAGTTGGATATTCTTCATCCAAAAGCATTCTGGAAATCGCTGCATCATAAGCGGAAGTCAGATTAAACACTTTTCCAGCCAATTTCTTTCTGGTTTCGATGCTTGAATCGCCATTTTCTGACATTTCATTTTTGATGATTTCGTAATCATTCACATCTGTCAAAACCACAACTGAATTAAAATTCTTAGCGGCAGAACGCAACATAGAAGGTCCACCAATGTCGATGAATTCAACTTTTTCGTCAAGAGAAATTTCTTTGTTCACGTTCTCGAAAAACGGATAAAGATTAACGATGACCATATCAATCAATCCGATTTCGTACTCCTGAACGGTTTTCATATGTTCCTCGTTGGAACGAACCGCCAACAATCCGCCGTGAACTTTCGGGTGCAGGGTTTTCACTCTGCCGTCCAGCATTTCCGGAAAATCTGTGACTTCATCGATTTGAATTGGACTCAAACCAGCGTCTTTCAAATGTTTGAATGTACCACCGGTGGAAATCAATTCGTAGTTCTGTTTTTCCAGAAATCTTGCGAAATCCACCAAACCGCTTTTATCAGATACGCTGATAAGTGCTCTCTTTTTACTCATACCTTCTCTTTCAAATTTTACTTTTTACAGTTTTATCCAAACTGTGATTTACCGGTTCTTTCACCTCCGGATTTACTTTTTATTTTACTTAGATTTTATCTATCATTAATTAAAGTTAATTTGAATTGAAATTTACAAATCATTATATTATAATAATTTACGAATTAAAATATTACTTTCACTTTAACTAATTCAATTCTATTTATTAAGAACCAAATCAATGGCTTTTGGAAAAATATCGTACTCGACAAGATGGACTTTTTCAGCTACTTTTTCAGCCGTGTCATTTTCGTCAATCTCAAATTTTCCTTGTAGAATCACTTCGCCTTCATCGATTCCTGAAGTGACGTAATGAACACTTGCACCACTTTCTTTTTCGCCAGCTTCAATCACAGCATTATGAACGTGATGTCCCCACATCCCTTTTCCACCAAATTTTGGTAACAACGCTGGATGAATATTAATGATTTTCCCTTCCCATTTTTTGCAGAATTCCGGTTTAAGGATGGATAGAAAACCCGCCAAAACAATCAAATCTGTGTTCTCGGGAATGGCTTGCTCAAGATTTTCGGAAAAGTCTTTTCCACGTTTGATTAATTCATTCGGGATTTGATGTTTCTGCGCTCTTTCCAGTCCGAAGCATTCACGGTCTGCAATGACTTGGATGATTCTTGCATTTCGGATTTCTCCGCTATCAATGCAATCGATAATCCTTTGAAGATTGGTTCCTGAACCTGAAATTAAAATGGTGATGTTCTTCATTTTTTTGTAAAATGTAAAAAGTATTAATGTCTTAATGACTCTTTAAAATCGTCAATACTTTTTACTTGAATACATTTATACAATTAAATTGATTTTCTCAGTTCCCTCAGTAATTTCGCCCACTACATAAGCGTCTTCCAAAAGGTCAAGGATTTTATCTACGTGATTTTCGTCGGTTACGAGAACCATTCCAACGCCCATATTGAACGTTCCAAACATCTCTTCTCTTGCGATGTTGCCACGTTTTTCCAATTCCTGCATTACGGTTGGAATTTGGATTTTTGAAGCATCGATTGTTGCACAAAGTCCTTCTGGGATAATTCTTGGCACATTTTCGTACAATCCGCCTCCCGTGATGTGCGCGATGCCGTAAAGTGGTGCTTCTTCCAACACTTTGTGAATGTCTTGATAATACAATCTCGTAGGCACCAAAAGTGTTTCGTACAAAGGTTTTCCTTCAAATTGCTCTTCGAAATCCGGGAATATTTTTCTTACCAATGAAAATCCGTTGGAATGAAATCCTGAACTTGGAATGACAATGATTTTGTTTCCAGTTCTGATTTTTGAACCGTCGATAATTCGGTCTTTTTCTACAATTCCGACGCAGAATCCTGCAACATCATAATCGCCTGGCTGGTACATTCCTGGCATTTCGGCAGTTTCGCCACCAATCAATGCGCAATTGTTGTCTTTACAAGCTTTTACCATTCCGAGAACAATCTCTGTGGCAATCTCAGAATCGAGTTTTCCGCAAGCTAAATAATCCAGGAAAAACAATGGTTTTGCACCGTGACAAACGATATCATTGGCACACATTGCGAAACAGTCAACGCCGATAGAAGCATATTGTTTGGTATCCAAAGCTATTTTGAGCTTGGTTCCAACGCCATCGGTTCCGGAAACCAATACGGGATTTTTGTAGCCCGCAATCTCGTAGAAAGCCCCAAAGCTTCCCAGATTGTTGAGAACGTTTTTGTTATGGGTTTCGGCAACGGCAGATTTGATTTTATCTACGGTTTTATAGCCTTCTTCTTTATCGACTCCGGCGGATTTATAGGTATTGCTCATTTTAATTTTTATTGATGATCTAACAAAAGCTGTGCTATTGTTAACAATATGTTTTTGTGTTATTTAGAAATAAAATCTTTCTTTCTTCATCCACTCTTTCAGGTTTGTGAGGCCTGAAAGAATATCAGAATTTACTAGATTTATTTCAAACTTACTTCTTCAGATTTTTTAAATAAAAAAGCCGACAATCTTTTAGATTATCGGCCGTTATTTTAGTCCACAAGTTCGGAGGTGTTTATGTAATTCTCTTGGCAAGAATTAGGATATTTCTCAAAATGAACTTGTTTGTTTTTCACTTTCATTATTTGATAGCAAAGTTACGCAAACTTAACATAATATTCCAAAAGCTGAGCTAAAATTATTTCCTTGAAAATTACTTGAGCTCAAATACACAATCTAACAATCTTATTATCAAATACTTAATAGTGATTAAAAATTTCAATAATAGAAAATACTAAAATCTAATTTTTAAATTTTGTCTTTGATTATAGTTTTCAAAATCGCCTCTATGCTTCAATATTTGAAAGGAATATAACTTTCAAATTAAACAATTTGCAATATTTTGGTCTTAAAATTGATATTGTGATTATTATACAAAATTTTCTATTTGGCATTCAACTCTATAAATTCTTAAGCTATGATTTTCGATAAAAACTACCTCAAACCAAGCAACGAAATATCCTATCACGTCTATCAGGAAGAGACTTCTCAAAGTGATTTTGTAAATCCTTATAATGATAGTCCTTATCTGATAAGTTCTCTGCAGAAATTAAAAAACAAAGTCATTTGTAAAAAAAAGAAGAAAATCATTGAAGAATGCTTAGATAATTACGCGGAGGATACTGTCAAAAATCCGGAAATCAACGTCTTCAAAAATATAGATGATATGAACCCTACCGCCTCTTTTGCGGATTATGCAAAATCTTCTTACCAAAAAGTTCTAAAGGATTTGGAAAATATTCAGATGCTGATTGACAAACTGGACAGCAATGAACCATCTTCTATGAAAATGATTTCTTAAAGAAAATACATTTATTAACTTCTATCAAATTCTATAATGCTCTGAAATTGTTCAGGGCATTTTTATTTTACATTAATGAACCGAATATGAACAACTTTCTGATTTATTAAATTAAGAAAACTTTAGAAACATTCATTTTATTAAGATTTATGTATTTTCTCACAGTGAGATAATAAAGATTTAGTTACTTTTGTAAATAACCAAAACAAAGAAATCTATGCTTAAGAAAACTTTCCTTTTAGGTTTTTTCTCACTTAGTTATGCTGTTTCTATGGCACAATCTAACAATTTACCCATCTATCTGGACGATTCCAAACCTGTGGAACAAAGAGTGAAAGACGCACTTTCCCGCATGACTGTGGAAGAAAAAGTGGCAATGTTGCACGCGCAATCCAAATTCAGTTCTCCAGGCGTACCAAGATTGGGAATCCCAGAATTCTGGACAACAGATGGTCCTCACGGCGTACGCTCCGAAGTGATTTGGGACGAGTGGGATCAGGCCGGATGGACCAATGACTCCATTATCGCCTATCCTGCCCTCACTGCTTTGTCCGCAACTTGGAACAAAAAAATGTCTTACAAATATGGAAAAGCTTTGGGAGAAGAAGCGCGTTACAGAAAAAAAGACATTCTCTTAGGTCCAGGTGTCAATATCTACAGAACGCCTTTGAATGGGAGAAACTTCGAGTATATGGGAGAAGATCCTTTCTTGGCTTCGAAAATGGTAGTTCCTTATATTCACGGGGTGCAGTCCAACGGTGTTGCAACAAGTGTGAAGCATTTTGCTCTGAATAATCAAGAAACTTTCCGACATACAAGCAATGTGATTGTGGACAACCGAACTCTGTACGAAATCTATCTTCCGCCTTTCAAGGCCGCTGTAACTGAGGGTGATTCTTGGACGATAATGGGCGCTTATGATCTCTACAAAGGTCAATATGCCAGCCAAAATCAATATCTTTTGAATGATATTCTGAAAGGTGAATGGAAATACAAAGGCGTTGTAGTCTCCGATTGGGGCGCTGTGAATAATACAGAACAAGCCATCCATAACGGTCTGGATATGGAATTCGGGAGTTGGACCAACGGACTTTCTGCCGGAACTAAAAATGCTTATGACAATTACTATCTCGCTCAGCCTTATTTAAATTTGATTAAATCTGGAAAAGTCGGCACCAAAGAACTGGATGACAAAGTAACCAGAATCCTGAATCTAGCCTACAAAACCACGATGAACAAGAATAAGCCTTTCGGAAATATTGCTTCGGAAGAGCATATTGCTACGGCAAAACAAGTGGGTGAAGAAGGTATTGTCTTGTTGAAAAATCAGAACAATGTACTACCAATTGACATTAATAAAGCTAAAAAAATTGCAGTCATTGGTGAGAATGCCATCAAAATAATGACTGTTGGCGGTGGATCATCTTCCTTGAAAGCCAAATATGAAGTTCTCCCGTTAGACGGTATCAAATCAAGATTTGGGAAACAATCTGAAATCAAATTTGCAAGAGGCTATGTTGGAGATCCAGGCGGAGAATACAACGGTGTAAAATCCGGACAAGACCTGAAAGAAACCCGTTCTGCTGATGAGTTATTGAAAGAAGCTGTAGAATTAGCCAAAAATTCGGATTACGTGATCTTCGTAGGTGGACTTAATAAAAGTGAATACCAAGATAATGAAGGAATCGACCGCAAGAGTTACGGTTTGCCATACAATCAGGACAATGTGATCACTGCTTTGGCAAAAGCCAATAAAAACTTTGCGGTGGTTCTGGTTTCCGGAAATGCTGTTGCAATGCCTTGGATCAAAGACGTTCCTACAGTTCTTCAAAATTGGTATTTGGGCTCGGAAGCAGGGAATTCTTTGGCTTCTATTCTGGCTGGAGATGCCAATCCGTCTGGGAAATTGCCTTTCACATTTCCTGTAAAATTGGAAGATAATTCTGCACACAAACTAGGTGAATACCCTGGGAACAAAGAGGAATTGGCTTTAGGAAAAGGCAAGGATCAGAAAAACCCGATCAATATTACTTATAACGAAGGAATTTTTGTCGGTTACCGTTGGCACGACACGCAGAATATCAAACCATTATTCAGCTTTGGTCACGGATTGAGTTATACGACATTTGAATTTGGAAAAGCTAAAGCAGATAAAACAACAATCGGACAGGATGATAAAATAACTTTCACTTTTACGGTTAAGAATACTGGTAAAAAAGCTGGTGCAGAGGTTGCGCAACTTTATATTAATGATATCAAATCTTCCGTCCCAAGACCAGCCAAAGAGTTGAAAGGTTTTGAGAAAATATTCCTAAATCCAGGCGAAGAAAAATCAGTGAGCATTACGATTGACAAAGAAGCATTGAGCTTTTTTGATGCTGACAAACACGCTTGGGTTGCAGAACCGGGAGATTTTGAAGCGTTGATTGGTAATTCTTCGGATAATATTAAAACTAAAGTTAAGTTTACTCTGAAATAACAATCTGTTTTACATAACTTCAATATCAATCAATAAGAAAAGCCTGAGAATATCTCAAGCTTTTCTTATACAATATATGAGGTTTGGAAAACTAACTATTTATTAATTGCTCTTTTCGAACGTTTGCTAAATGTGAATTTATATGGAATCCGCAGCCCGACCTGAATGGAGCTCATTTTTTGTGTGGCTTTAGCTGTGGCAAAAAATAGCGGGAACCTTTCGACAAGCTCAGGATAAACTGCGGGCGGAAATAGCTGCCCAAATAATTAACCAAACAAAAACCCGAAAGATTGCTCTTCCGGGTTTTATGAATGGTAATATTACTGTATCGGATTACTCAACAATAATTTTACTTGATTGATTTTTAGTCGTTACAATGTAAACACCTTTAGCCAATTTCTTAAGGCTTACTTTACCTTTGTTCTCTACCTGATTGATGGTTTGAACCAATTGCCCGTTTAGGCTGTAGATTTTTACAGTCTCATTCTTTTCTATTCCGCTGATGTAGAACTCGTTGTTCTTCACTGGGTTTGGATAGATTGAGATTTTTGCTTTTTGAGCGTCGATATCGTCTGTTGCCAATCCTGCAAAACAAGTCCAAGACAAGTCATCAAAAGATACACGGTGATCTGTGGTGGTATTTACCAATTCTATCACGATGTCACCTGCAACATTGATGTTGTTGATGGTTGTCGTTTTAGCCGTTTTAGAATAAGGGATTGTTCCTTTTTCTATTCCATTAATTTTCAGAACATAGCTACCTTCAGAATCATTGTAAGGTAAAAATGTTTTCACAGTTAGAGAACCAATACCGCCTGCGATTGTAGAAGATTTCAGAGAACCTTGTCTGATACAGATGGCTCTATTGTTGTCTCCACTAATGTAAACTGCCTTATCCGTTCTTGCTTTTGTAGCATTCCAAGTGATCCCTTTACTGGTCCATTCTCTGTCTTGATAAGAAGAATTTGTAGCTGGGATATTTTCGAAATCTTCTGTTCCACAAGATCCTTCAGCCGGATTTCCTGGACCATTGGATGTTGTACCTTCTACCACATTACTGTTTGCAGATCTGTTACCAGCCGCATCTCTAGCAATCACGTGGAAAGAATATGTGGTTACAGGGCTTAAACCAGAAACCGTTCCGCTAGTTGAAGAAACAGAAGTTTTATAAGCATCATTAAGATAAATATCATAACTCGTTACAGCTACATTGTCTGTAGATGCATTCCAAGATAATGAAACTGTTGAAGAAGAACTTCCAGTTACAGCAAGATTTGTAGGCGCAGTTGGTGCTACGGTATCAGATGTCGAACCTCCATTGAAAGTATCAGGCCAAGTGTTCTGTGCTGCAGGTCCTCCCCAAATCACAGTTGCCAAATAAGGGTTGTCGATGAATGGATTTCTGTTTTTCTGCGTGTTGGCAACAATATTATTTCTTTGTCTTTCGAAATCAGATACAGGATCTTCTACATTCCATTTCAGTAAAATATCTGGGAAGTCAGAAGAGTAAGTAGCAGGATTCATAGTAATATTAAGTGGAAGACATCTGCTGTTGTATCTCACGTACATATACATAAGGATTCTTGCAACATCGCCTTTCCACTCATTCCCTGGATACCATCCACCTCTGCTTGTTTTCATTGCCGTAGCACCAGTTCCGTCATCAAAAAGAAGACTTCCTCTTGTACTATTTAGCGTAATATCTGCCGGACGAAGGTGGTGTCCATCTGCTCCAGGACCAGATGTTCCAAGATTTGGTGTTCCTTTGGATTTTGCATAAACGTGCTCTCTGTTCCAAGATCCATTTTTTGCACGACTTCTCTGATGTGTTCCAGAAGAAGTTGTAGATCCGTAGATCAATAATAAATTTGATGGATTTTCTGGATCCACATCACTCACTGCCAATAGTGTTTTCAACTCACTGTAAGAGATAGTCTTTGAGTGTGTCGAAGTAATAAGAGTAGCAAGATCAGACTTCAAATTGTTCTTTGTTTTGCTAAAGTCCACACCAGAATAATAAGATGGTGCTGACTGTGCATACATCGCCAATGAAACGATACTTGCTAATAATGAAAATTTTAATTTCATACAGTTAATTATTTAAATTAGGTTGATTCTTGATATGATTTGATGATCTGTAATGATGTCTAATGGATGGTTGTAAACTGAGATAGTCAGCGGTTTTTCCAATTCTAACATCACGGTATCGTTCTGAAGATATAATTTGCCTGAGATCTTTTCTTCGAAGGCTTCAGATTTAAGATTTATGATAATTCCATCTTCAATAGAACTAAGATTATCTATTTGATTTTTATTAAAAGTGATAATACGCGTCCAAAGTCCTGGATGATCTTCGCCTTGTCCGACGAAGAGCTGATTGGTTTCTTCATTGATGCCAATGACGTAAAGCGGTGCTTTCTTTCCGCCAACGTTGATTCCTTTTCTCTGACCAAGTTTGAAATGATGGGTCCCCTGATGCTCACCTACCAAAAAACCATCAAAAAGACCATAATTTCTCTTCTGTAGATTCACATTCAATTCATCCAGTTTTGAGCTGAATGTGGAATGATCGTCTTCAAAGATTGGAGAGGATGATGGTATTTCTATAATTTGGCCAGGTTTTACCACGTATCGCAGATTATTTATTATGCCCGCTACGGAAATAATTCATTATTCTTATGTAATAAATAACGGGGGCGCTAATGTAATTATTTTAATTCACATGAATCTCACTTTCTTTCAAAGTTTTACAAAAACGTAACAAAAGCTTAATTTACGATGACGAGGTCGTGTATTTGTGAAGTTAAATTTGCATTTCGCTGCTTTTCAAATATGAATAATTCCCTGAAAAATGAAATTCTAATCTCATTTTAATCTCTTTAATTACATTTTAATTTCGTTCCAAAGACTTTCTAATTTGGCAGATATAGTTTTGTATCATCAAAAAATAACAACTCACAAAAATTATAAAGTTATGATCAAAACCATTTTAATTGCTACGGACTTTTCGCTTGAATCTTTGGAAATTCTAAAGAAAGTTTTGAAAAATAAAAGTGAACAAAACGACGGAACTCGTTTCAACATTCTTTTCGTTTCTGGTTATGATATGGGCGATTCTATCAGAGATCTATTGTTTACTTCCAAGTCTTCTATTCTTGGAAAAATCAGATCTGAGGAGTTTTGTGATGCTTACAGTATCATCAATAACAAATATCCAAACCTCATCAACAAAATCACTTGTGACATCTTTACAGGAAGTTTCCAAAGAACCTTCAACACTTATATGGAAGTGATGAAAATAGATGAAGCCTACTTTGCTACTTCTAAAAGTAAAAGACTGGCGAAAAATCAATTCGAAATTACAAACTACCTGAAGAAAAACAAATTTGTACAGCCTCAGGAAGTGGTGACACAAGCACCAGACTTTGCCCCTGAAAAGGGAAGATTGGCAGAAGTTTTCTTGTAAAATTTCATCTGCCAAAATACATTAAAATCAACATCAAAAAAATATTAATATGTTAAGAAATTATAGTAACAGCAGGACGTTGGGAGACAACATTAGACTGGGGACGCTGACTGCTTTTACGGCAGGAACTATAAACATAGCATCCCTTTTGATTTTCCTCTCTTTTACCTCCAATGTGACAGGACACTACGCAATTCTGGCAGCAGAAATAAGCCAAGGAAACTGGAAACAGGTTTTGGTAGTTGCAGGATGGATTTTCTTATTCTTTTTCGGAGGATTTGTAGCGAATCTTAGTGTGATAAATTTCAATAAAAAAAGTAAATATTTTGCACACGCACTTCCAATTATCTTAGAAATCTTGTGTCTTTTGACCGTGGGAATCTATGGTCAGTTCTACTACACCAAAACATTGGAAGAGACGGAAGCCTTGGTCGCATTGATGTTGTTCTCGACAGGTCTCCAAAATGGATTAACGGCGAGCATCTCCAATTTCTCTGTGAAGACGACTCACCTTACGGGAACTACAACTGATTTAGGTATTCTGGTTTCGATGTTTACGCAGAAAAAATTTAGAAAAAACCCAGAGTTGATTGCCCGAGCAAAATTATTATCGAGCATTATGGCCGCCTATGTCTTAGGAGCTGTATTCTCTGGATTGACTTACTACCACTTGGAATTCCGCGTGTTTTACGTGATAAGCTTCTGTCTTTTGGTCGTGATTGGCTATGATTTTTACACCATCAACATCCGACATTTCCGTACAGAATATAGATACTACAAGATCTATCACAAGCCGACTTTCATTGCATTTTTGTACTACAAATTGCATAACAAAGAGGAAAAACGAACCATCAGCCGACCTTCAAAAGCTAAATTAGCATTTAGCGAAGATTAGGATTAAAAACACTTCATATATAAATTAGTTTTTTGTAATAGTTCTTCAAAGAAATACACCGAGAATCTCTCGGTGTATTTTGATTTTTATATGATATGTTGTTGAATGGATTAATCCTGCTCTACCCAAGTATGGTTTTCGCCGGCTAATTCACCAAGATATTTCTCTGCATCCATTGCCGCCATACAGCCGCTTCCTGCCGCTGTGATCGCTTGTCTGTAATGGTGATCTTGAACATCGCCCGCAGCAAAAACACCTGGAAGATTGGTTCTTGCAGATTTACCTTCGGTAATGATATATTCGTTTTCGTCCAGGTCGATTTGCCCTTTGAAGATTCCCGTGTTGGGTTTGTGACCAATTGCAATGAAAATCCCGTGAACATCGATTGTAGAAACTTCGTCAGTCAAATTATTCACAACTTTCGCCCTTTCTACCAAAAAGTTCTCACCTTCGATTCCGATAAGTTCGTGGTTGTATTTCACTTCGATGTTTGGTGTGCTTAGAACTCTGTCCACCATTACTTTTGAAGCTCGGAAGTGATCTTTTCTAACCAATAAAGTGACTTTGTTACAGATTTTTGAAAGGTAAGTTGCTTCTTCCGCCGCCGTATCTCCAGCGCCAACTACCACAACATCTTTTCCTCTGTAGAAAAATCCGTCGCAAGTTGCGCACGCAGAAACACCTCCGCCAGAATATTTTTTCTCATCTTCAAGACCAAGATATTTTGCGGCTGCTCCAGTTGAAATGATGACGCTTTTCGCCAAAATCTCACGAGAACCTGTGCTCAATTTGTGGATTCCACCTCTTTCTTTGGAGAATTCCACTTTGGAAATCATCTCGTAATGAACCTTGGTTTCGAAACGTTCCGCTTGCTTTTGCAAATGCAACATCATTTCCGGACCCGTAATTCCGTCTGGATAACCTGGGAAATTTTCCACTTCAGTTGTAGTTGTTAATTGTCCGCCCGGTTCCAAACCTGTGAATAATTCTGGTTTCAGACTTGCTCTTGCTGCGTAGATTGCGGCGGTAAAACCAGCTGGTCCAGATCCTACAATCACACAATCTAAGATATTGTTTTCCATTTTTATGATTAAATTATTTTATTCTTTAAGGGTAAATGATGAATCGACTTTTTTCTCGATTTTAAGTTTTCAAATATAAATCTTTACGCGAAAAAAGCGAACACAAATTTCGGGAATTAATTATTCATAACCTATCTAAACTGTCGATTTGAAAGATATGAATGATGAATCATATTTGATTATTGCTGATTAAAAACAAAAGCCAGAATAATCAGCACAATATCAACTCCAACAAGAATCCAAACCAATTTTAAATCCGGCTCTGCAAATCCTTCTATGAATTGTCTGATTTTAAGAGACAAAATACTACTCAAATTAGTGTCAGGATTCTTAAAATCCACATCATCCATTTTGATTTTTTTGAGAACGAATTTGATAATTCTCTTCTGCAATTTGGGTGTTTGCGAATCATTGTTAATAGTATCCAACAATTTGACTTTCACTACGCTCCATTCTGTGATATTCTTTAAAAATCCAGGTTGCTTTTGAAGTATTTTATCGATGTAAAAATCAATTTTTGGTTCGATGAAATCTGCAATCTTATATTTCCAAACGTTGTAAACAGCGGAAGCGATGGCATTTTTATTAGCCAAAATAATGAAAAGAACAGGTGCTAGAATTCCTACAGTCAAAAGCAAAGCCGTCCAAAACTCGACCATAAAAAGGAAAATAAATCCCATAATTGCTCCCAAGATTCCCGCGTGCGCCGAAGCTGGAAATCCACCACCCGAATTGTCACCCAATAAAATAATTGCAATCACAATATTGACAATCATAATGACCGAGCCTATCAACGAAACTTTGATCCAAGCCAAGGAAGCTTTTCCACTGATTTTTGCGAAAAGTTTGATGTTCCCAATTAATTCTTCTTTCATTTGTGTATTTTGTTTTTAATTAATGATTTTAAACCTTCACTTTCAGCTCATCTACTTTGATTATTTTGTAAACCAGCTCTTTATAGATTTCGTCATCTTCCATTTGTCGCACGCCAACGCCTTTGGATTTCAAATCCATTTCGCGAAGTATGGAAATGACTCTTGTCGCGTGCTTCAAAGGATAAAATCGCGCCGCTTCCGAATAATCTTTGATGGCATAAGGATTCACACCCATAGTTGATGCGATGGTTTGAGGAGATTGTCCGGTCAAAGTGTGGTAAATGACAATATTCGAAAAGAAATTGTACAATGCTCCGAAAGCCATCTGCACAGGATTCGATTTTTTGTTTTTGCCCATATAATAAGCAATGCTAAAAGCCTTCGCCTGGTCTTTAGTCGCCAATGCTTTTTGAAGTTCGAAGATGTTAAAATCCTTGCTGATCCCGATATGCTCCTCGATGATTTTCCCGTCCAGAACCGCACCGTCTTTCAAAACTATTTTTAGTTTGTTCAATTCATTGGCAATTCTGGAAAGGTCGTTCCCGAGATATTCTGCCAAAAGGTGGCTGATGTTCGGTGCAGATTTGATTCCCATCACGCTCATTTCCCCTTGAATCCAAGTTGGAAGTTGATAATCTTTCATCTTTTCACTCGTGAAAAGCATTCCGGATTTGGCTAAAGTTTTGGTTACTTTTTTCCTCGCATCCAATTTCTTAAGCTTGTGTGCGAAAACTAAAATCGTGGACGGAACTGGATTTTCCAGATAAGATTCCAAAGCTTTAGATTCGTCGTCATTCAGTTTCATATCCTGCGCTTCTTTCACAATGATGAGTTGTTTGTCGCCCATCATCGGATATTGCCTGGCTAATGAAAGAACTTCCAGATAATTCGTATCTCTTCCGTACGCCACCGTTTGGTTGAAAGCCTTCTCATCTTCTTCCAAAACATCCTGCTCAAAATGCTTAACAGCAAGGTCGATATAAAAAGACTCATCGCCGTGAAGAAAATAAACCGGTAATAGTTCTTTATTTTTAATATTTTTGAGGATAATATCTATTTCTTTCATCTTACTCTTTCAACTTAATGTATGCTGGTTCCGAAACTTAACTTTGAAAATGACTTTGATTTGCAAATCAAACAAGACAAAGATACATTTTTTATCTATGATTTGGTGCGGAAAAACTGGTTCTTGCTCACACCAGAAGAGTGGGTAAGACAGCATTGGTTGCATTATTTTCACTTCATAAAAAAGAAAAATTTATCATCATTAATTCTTGAAAAAAAACTAGAATTGAATGGAACGACCAAGCGAATCGACCTTCTGGTTACAGAGAAAACAAAGCCAAAAATTTTGATCGAATGCAAAGCACCAAATATTGCTTTGAAACAAGTTCATTTTGAGCAGATTGCGCGTTACAACAGCTTGATTGGTGCAGAGCAGATCATCATCAGCAACGGACTTCATCATATTTTCGCAGAACACACGGAAAATGGTTATCAGTTTCGCAAAGATTTTGAATAAGTTAATCATAATGATTTATACTTTTGGAATAAGTATTGTTTATACCGAAATCTGAAACGGACACAGAATGAATGAAAAAACGACTAAGCCATCTAAACTGAAAAAAATATTGACCATCACCGGAATATCTATTCTGGTCTTGTTATTGATTTTTCCATTTGCGCTTGATGCTTATTTGAAACGTAAACTTCCCGACCTCATCAACGATAAAACGCCTTACCATCTGACGCTTGACAAATTCAATCTGAGTTTGTTTTCTGGTAATCTAAATGCGGAAAATCTTGTCATTAATAATAAAAACAAAAAAGATTCCACGGTCACACAGATCAATGGAACGGTGAAAGAATTGAAGATAGAAGATTTCAGCATTTGGAAAGCAATTTTTAATAAGACTTACAAAGCCAAAGATGTGGTTTTGATCGACCCAAATATCAGTGTGGTTTTCGCTCCGAAAAAGGACAAAAAAAATAAAGAGAAGAAAAAAATCGACATTGCTCTTGAAAACATTATTGTTTCGAATGGTAATGTGAAAATCAAAAGTCATAAAGGAAAAACTTTATTTAATGGGCAAAATATCAACATCAAGCTAACGAATATCAAGCAAAGTGACGACGCTTCCAAAATTCCTTTGGCCTTCGAAGAATTCAAGATTGATGCGCAAAATGTGGTCGTGACTGCGAATGAATTTTATGAAATTAATGCTAAAAAAATATCGGCAAAGAATAAAACTTTGAATATTCTTGGCTTTCACTTAGATCCCATTCAAAATCCGAAGAATTACAATGCTAAAAATATTTTCGATTTTTCTGCGGAGGAATTGATGGCGAAAAATTTTGTCATCAGTCAAGATTCCTTGATCGTTGACCAAATTGATTTTGTAAAACCTGATCTGAAAGTAACATCCACAGGCAAAAAAACGGTGGAGAAGAAAGTTGCGAAAGAGAAGGAAATGAACTTGAAAATCGGATTGAAAAATATCAATTTCAATCGAGGGAAAATTTTGGTTTTGCAGTCTAATCTTCAAAAAACAGCTTCGATTGACAATTTTAATTTCAAACTGAGCAACATAGTTTTTGACAAGAATACGGTGAAAGAAAAAATCCCGTTCCAATTTACCAATCACAATATCGAAGCGGAAAATATTTATCTGAAAACGGATGAACTTCAAGCTTTGAGAATTGGGAAAATAAAGTCAGAAAATCAAGATATTAGTATTGAAAATTTTGAGATGATTCCGCTTGGGAAAAGCATTCACAAAGATATTATCGAAATTAAAACTAATAAAATATTAATAATAAAAAACCAATCGAAATACATTGGTCAACAACTTAATTTGAATTTTGCAGGAATCGATGTGATGAATCCAAAGATTAAAATCTACTCCGCAAAACATAAATCTCAAACTAAAAAGAAAACAGCATCAACACCTGATTTCAAAGCTTTAATTGGAAAATTGAATATCAGCAATGGAACTTTCAAGCAAATTTCGGAAGGGAAAGAAAAGTTATCTGTGGGGAAATTTGATATTAATCTTAATGAAATAAAATCTGACAAAAATATTGCGAAAGAAGACTTTCCTTTCACGATAAAAAACAGATTAATTACCGCAAAAACCATCAATCTGGATGCTGGAAAACATTACAAATTGAAATTAGCATCATTGAAAAATTCAGGCAAACAAACCGATTTGCAAAATCTGGAATTTCTACCAAAATATTCTAGAGATGGCTTCAGCAAAGTGATTGCGAAGCAGGAAGATTTATACACAATCCGCACGAAACATATTTCAATCACGGACAAAGATTCGAAAATTGGAAAAAACACGGCTATCAATCTGGATAAAATCATCATCGATAATCTCCACTGCAACATCTACCACGATCTTGCGCCACCGGAAGACTACAGCGTTCGTTATCTGTTTGGGAAAAAGTTGCGTGATGTGAAGTTTCCGCTGTTCGTCAATCAAATTCAGTTGAGAAATTCTGGTTTGGTTTATGAGGAAAATGCGGTGAATGCAAACAAACCTGGAAAGTTGACTTTTGATGATTTTAACGCGACCATTAATAATGTCAATAACGCGAAAATCAAAGGTTTACCGACTTTGGTTTCCGTTGATGCTAATTTCAAATTCTATGGAACGGCTCCGACAACAGCAACTTGGAAATTTGATGTGAAAGATTTGAATGATAAATATAAGATTGCGGGAAATATCCAAAAACTTTCGGCGGATAATGTCAATCTTTTCGTTCGACCATATTTAAATGTGACTTTGGATGGAAAAATCGATTATGTGAAATTTGATTATTATGGTTCTAATGCAGGAATTGCGGGTAAATTCTACTTCAAATACAAAGATATGTACGTGAATTTCCTAAACAAAAAAAATGGAAAAGAACGCAAAATCTTATCCACAGTTGCCAATTGGTTTGTCAGAAACGAATCGACTGGAGAGCCGGAACACGTGAAAATCGAGAAAAAAAGAGATCCTGAAAAAAGCTTTTTCAATATGGTCTGGCAGGGAATTATGGAAGGTTTGAAGAAGTATGTGATTTAGAAATCAAAACTCATAATTCAGTATTTTTCTTTAAATATTAAAATCCTTCTTAGGATTGAAAAGATAAATCATCAAGAAAAAGAACACAGAAACCGCCAAAAAATATTGGTAATAATGAACAGCAGATTGCGAGCTAATCGTAGTTGTACTACTGCCAGTAGATTTTTGCAACTCAGAATTCAGATTACTGATAGCTTCCTCGAGATTGTTCCCGTTGATGTAACTTCCGCCTGTTGAAGATGCAATATTGTTGAGCGCTTTGGTTTGAAGTTTTGAAACCACAGTTTCGCCGTACAAATCTGATTTGTAACCCATCAATTGTCCGTAGTAATATTCCGGAATTGGTGCGCCATCTTCGGTTCCGACACCAATGGTAGTAATTTTGATTCCTTGTTTTTTCGCCAAATTGATAGCTTCTTCCTCGTGACCTTCGTTATCTTCGCCATCGCTTATCAAGACTACATTTTTCGAACCATTGCTGATGTTTTGGAATTTTTGAGAAGCAATCTCCATCGCTTTCAAAAAATCTGTACCTTGATTTTGGATTACACTGGTTTCTATGCCAGCAAGGTAAGTTTCCGCTGCAGAATAATCTGTGGACAAAGGCATTACCGAATAGGCATCGCCAGCAAAAACCACAATCCCTACTCTATCATTCGTCATTTTCTGAAGCGAATTGATGATGATATTTTTGGCTTCGTCCAATCGGCTTGGTTGGATGTCTTGGGCATTCATCGAGTTGGAAACGTCTAGGACAAAAATCGTGTTGCTGACATTTTGAGTAACGCTAATTTCTTCTTTTCCGCCCAACAAATCAATGATTGCAAAGATTAAAAATAAAAATCCCAAGAGATAGAAAAGTGGAAAAACCTTGGCGAATCCAGAGGTCTTTTCAAACAAAACATCTTGGAATCTGTCTTCCGCAAAAACATTCCTTCTTTTCCCTTTCCATCGAACATAATGAATCATAAAGTAACCGATGACAGGCAACAAAAGGAGTAAAAAAAGATACCAGTAATTTCCTAAATACCAATTCATCTGCATACTTATCTACTTAGTTCAAAATTTTAAAAATTACCCATCTCAACAATGCATCCAACACCAGAAATCCTAAAGCTATCCATAGAAAAATCCTGAAATATTCTTCGTAATTGTACAACTTGGATGTTTTGACATCTGACTTTTCGAGCTGATTGATTTCATCATAAACGGTTTGCAAGCTTGTATTAGAAGTCGCCCGGAAATATTTTCCGCCCGTTAGTTGGGCAATATCCATCAAAGTATTTTCATCAATCTGAGTTTTGGTTTCTGTGAAAACCAATTCGCCAAAAATGTTAGTCGCTGTTGGCATTGCCGCAAAACCGTTACTCCCAATTCCGACTGTGTAAACTTTGATGTTGTTATTTTTTGCTAATTCTGCGGCTATTTGTGGAGGCATTGCGTTGATAATCGTATTTACACCATCGGTCATCAAAATGATGATTTTGCTTTTGGCCTTGCTTTTTTTAAGGTGATTCACAGCAACCGACAAACCTTCTCCGATGGCGGTTCCAGGTTGCAATTCGAGAGGATTCAATTGATTCAGTTCATCCACAATGACTTGGTGATCTGTTGTCAAAGGAACTTTGGTGTAAGCTTCTCCTGAATAAGCCACCAAACCAATCCTGTCATTCTCTCTTTTATTTACGAAATCGATGGCAATTTTTTTCAATGCTTCCAATCGATCGGGATCCAAATCTTTTGCCAACATACTGAGAGAAACATCCACGGAAAGCATAATATCAATTCCTTTGGACTCATCTCTGTCTTGAGAAACCGTGTAAGTTCTCGGTCTTGCCAAAGCTACTATCAACGCTGTGAGAATGAAATATTTTGAGACTTTCAAAAACGTCATTACCAACGAAATATTTCCGCTTGGTCGCATATTTTGAACCGAAGGCACAGCAATTCCTCTACTTTTTTTCTTGCCCAAATCCAAAATAAATAATGGAATGAACAAAATAAAAAGCAGTAAAAACCACGGACTGTAAAACTCGAAATTCACGGATTGATTATAATTGATTAATGATGACTGATAAATGGTTTTATTTAAGCTTTCGTAATTTAGATCTGTCTTCGTCCGAGAGTTCTTCGACAGAAACATTTCTCAGATTTTCGGCTTCAACATCTTTCGTAGAACGTTTTACAAAATCTCGAATCTCGATAAGGTCTTTCGACATTATTTCTTTTGTAGGAATGGTTTTTGCAAACTTCACAAGATCGCCTCGGAGGAAAATTTCTTCTACTATTTTTTCATTTTCTTGAGAAATAACATTCGTATTTTTCATATATTCTACTAAATCATCGGTCAGTAAAACATCCGCCGGAATCTGATATTGTTTGGTGATAAAAGCTCTTGAAATCTCGATTAATTCTACATAAAAATCGCGGAAATTTTCATTCTCGATGTAATTCTTCTTTCTCAGTTTTTCCAAATCCTTCAAAGTCTGATTGGTTGTAACCGCAGGACTGTCTTTGCGCTTTCTTCCCCATCTTATGATTCCGATGATTAAGAAAATAATAGCGATGATTAAAAAAGCCAAAAGAACGTAGAATTTGTACATATCCCAATAATCCTGCACATCTAAATCCACTTCTTTGTTCTTCATAATGTCATTAATCTGGTCGCCTTTTTTGGCTGTATTAATGACTTCCACTTCATAAGGAATCGTTTTCAGAATTTGGTCTCCAACTTTGATTTCGATTTCCGGAATTGTAAATTTTCCTTCCTGAAAAACCGCGAATTTGACAGATCTTAAGTAAATATCTTTTTGAATCGCAATACTGTCATTCACCATTTCGAAATGGAAAGGCAACAATTCATTTCTCGGTGCAATCTGAACATTTTTGCCTTCCAAATCCAAAATCTGAATTTTGAAAATCGCCACTTCTCCCAACGCCAAAGTCGTCTTATCAAGACTGGATGATAAGGTTTGCCCGAAACTAAACGAAGAAATGAATATGAAAAACGAAAAAAATATTTTGAAAATTCTGTAAGGCATTATTTGACTGTCTTTAATCTTGACTCTTTGTTCTTGATTCTTTTTACTTTTTAAAATATTGATACAAAAACTTGCTGTAATCATCTGAGGTTTTGATATCTAAAAAATGAGCCGACGAATTCTCGAATTCTTCTTTGGTCTGTCTCATTTTTCGTTTTTGTTGTTCTGCAAAATCGTATCGCCATCTTGCGCTGGAAGTGTTTGCCCAAACTTGTTGTCCAGTTTCAGCATCCCGAAAAAGTGCATAGCCAATGTCCGGAATCTCCATATCTTTTTCATCAAAAACACGAAGTCCCAAAACCTGATGTTTTCTTGCCGTCACGTTCAGTATTTTTTGGTCAAATTCATCTTCAAAATCTGAAAACAAAAACACCAAAGATTTTCTTTTGAAAACGCTCATCATATAATTGAAAGCCACATCCAAATTAGATTTTGCAGGAACATAATCGGCAGACAAAATGTTGCTAATGATTGACAACACGTGTTTTCTACCCTTTTGAGGCGGAACTACTTTCAGAACTTTGTCTGCGTAGAGAATCAATCCAATTTTGTCATTGTTTCCTGCGGCCGAAAATCCAAGCGATGCGCAGATTTCAGCAACATATTCTCTTTTCAATTGTGTTCGAGTTCCATAATCCATTGAAGCAGAAACATCTACGACAAGCATCATCGTGAGTTCACGTTCTTCTTCCATTACTTTTACAAATGGCTCGCGGAAACGTGCGGTTTTGTTCCAGTCCATTCGTCGGGTGTCGTCGCCGAATTGATACTGGCGAACCTCAGAAAACGTCATTCCCTGACCTTTGAATGCGCTGTGATATTGTCCCATAAGCGATGCTTCCGTCTTCTTTCGAGTTCGGATTTCTATTTGCTTTACTTTTTTGACAATGTCCTGTATATTCAAAGTTCTTTAGTTTTTAGTTTAAAGTTTTTTAATTCGACTTTAATCTTATTTATATTTAGAACCTTTCAGTTCACTACTTTTTAAGTAATTAATAAAAGCTCCAATTCTTTTGCTTAAAGTTTCAGTCTGTTCAATTAATAATTCAAATTTTGTTTTTGAAATAAAATTTCTATCAAAAACTCTGTACAATTGTGACCGTGTTTCTCCACAAGATGCTTTTGCAATAGAAAGAAATTGGATAAATTCTTTGTTACCATTTCTTTCAAAACCTTCAGCAATATTGTCCATTATTGAACCTGAAGAACCATCAATTTGATTACAAAGTCTATAATTATTTTTAAGATTACTTTCTTCAATAATTTGATAAATTTCTTTGCAAAGTATTCTTGACAATTGCCAAATTTCTAAATCTTCAAACTTTTTAACCGTTGCCATAACCTTGAATTATAAACTTTAAATCTTAAACTACATAGTTTTTGGCGGTCATCGGTTGATAGTTTTCAGACCTCTTAGTTTTTTCAAAAACAATAGGACGACTGACCACTATCAACAGATTAACCATTATTTATGGCGCTTGTATCTTCGCCAAAATTTTATTCACAATATCATCCTGAGTCACTTCCTCGGCTTCAGCTTCGAAACTTAATCCAATTCTGTGTCTCAAAACATCTTTCGCAATTTCTTTCACATCTTCCGGAATCACAAACGCTCTTCCTTTGATGAACGCATAAGCTCTGGAAGCAATTGCCAAGTTGATACTTGCTCTTGGTGACGCTCCAAAACTGATATAATTTTTGATTTCAGACAAACCGTATTTTTCTGGAAAACGGGTTGCGAAAACCATATCCAAAATATATTTCTCGATTTTCTCGTCCAGATAAATTTGATTGATGAGTTTCTTTGCGTCAACAATTTGATTCAAATCCACCACTTTTCTGATTTGTGGAATATCCTGCGTAGAAATCATTCTCATTACCTTTCTTTCATCCTCAAATTCAGGATAATCGATTTTACACTTTAGCATAAAACGGTCGGTTTGCGCTTCTGGTAAAAGATAAGTTCCCTCTTGGTCAATTGGATTTTGAGTGGCTAAAACTAAAAAAGGTTTTGGCAAAGGCATTGTCTCATCACCAATTGTTACTTGCTTTTCCTGCATTACTTCGAGAAGTGCAGACTGAACTTTTGCAGGTGCACGATTGATCTCATCTGCCAACACGAAATTTGCAAAAACAGGTCCTCTTTTTATGGAGAAATCATTGTCCTTTACATTGTAAATCATCGTTCCCACAACATCTGCAGGCAACAAATCTGGCGTAAATTGGATTCTAGAAAACGCACCATCCACAGCTTCTGACAAGGTTTTGATTGCTAAAGTTTTAGCCAATCCTGGAACACCTTCCAATAGAACGTGACCATTTCCCAAAAGTCCGATGAGCAAACGGTCTATCATATATTCCTGACCAATAATGGCGCGGTTGATTTCTTGTTTTAATATAGAAAAAAAGTAATTCTGTTCTTTTACTTTTTCGGTAAGTTGTCTGATATCTTCTGCTTGATTCAATTCTGACATAGTAAATCTTAAATAAGTTGGTAAATTTCATATAAAAACCTGCAACCGCAAACACAATAATTGCTAATCTTGCGTTAAATATTTGTTAAAAGGTTGGAAGATGGAAGTTTGAGGATGGAAGTTACCATCGAATTTTTTTGCTTTTTGTTAATAAATTTGGAACATTTGTCGTTTATAAAGAATTAGTTTAAATTTGATATAAATTTGAATAATATGAATTTAGAAGCACGAAAATTATCTTTGGTTCAAGAATTTCTGAGAATAGACAATGAAAATATCATTGGTGCTTTGGAAAAATTCCTTCATAAAAGCAAATCCGATTTATTTGAACAAAATCTGAAACCAAAATCTTTACAGCAATTCAACCAAGAAATTGACCAAGCATTGGAAGATGAAAAGAAAAATAATTTAGTTTCTGCAAAAGATTTGAAAGAGAAAATCCAAAAATGGAGTTAAAAATCTTTTGGTCACAACTTGCGGAAGACCAATTGATGGATATTTTTCAATATTACAAATTAAAAGCTGGTGTCAAAATTGCAAAGAAAATCGTCAATGAAATTGTTGATCAAACAATTGACATTGACAAAAATCCTAAAATCGGACAAACTGAAGAGCTATTGAAAGATAGAATTCAAGAGTTTCGGTATTTAGTTTCGAGCAATTATAAAATAATTTACTACATCAATTTGGAAACTCAGAGAATCGTGATTGCCAATGTTTTTGACACACGACAAAATCCAGAAAAACTGAGTGAAACAAAATAAAAATTTCAATAAAATAAATGAATTATCATTTTGCCAATCATAGACAGGTCCGAAAAAACTTGTTGCACATTTTACAAAATACTTCCGAAAAAGACTTGCTTGCAATTCCCGACGGATTTAACAATAATATCTATTGGAATATTGCGCATTGCGTGGCTCAGCAACAATTGCTTTGCTATTATCTGAGTGGAAATCAGTTCAGAATCGATAAATATTGGGTTGAAACTTACAAAAAAGGGACATTCGCAAACGTGGACGTGAAGCAATCTGAGATGGAAGATTTGGCTTATCTTCTCATTGAAACTTCAAAAATTCTTATGAAAGATTTTGACAATGATTTTTTCCCAGATTATACGCCATATTCCACAAGTTTCGGTGTTGATTTGAAGAATATTCAGGACGCGATTATCTTTAATAATATGCACGAAAGTATTCATTACGGTTATATTTTGGCTCAGAAAAGAGCTTTGATTGGAGAAGGACTGAGTTTATAATTGATGAATGATAATTGATAAATGATTTCAATGAATCTGCGATATATTTTTCCGATTTTCCTTTTAATAATTTTATCATTTTCGAAATCCGATAATGAGAGGTTCAAACATTACAAACCTATCAGCAAAACTCAAGAAATAGAAGTTCTGTATCTGACTTGGGACGATTCGTCGTTACCAAACTTCGTGAAAGTTTCGGATTATAATAAATATGTGGACAAAGCTGAATTATTCGAACATTGTTTCTATGTCGATTCTAAAGACCCAGAGAAAAGGAAATTCAAAATTCCGATGACGACAGATAAATTGATTAAGAAAATCCCTTTAAAAATAAAAGGAAAATTCTACAAAACCAAACAATTTGATGATACTTTTCCTACTCCACTTTTTGAAGATTACAGAAAAACCGGCGATTTGAAATTCAAAACGGAGAATGATGAGTTTTTGGTTTTTGTGTTGGATTAATTAATTGAACCACAAAAGTCACAAAAGTTTTTGCGTTAAATATGTTTTCAAAAGTTCAAAAAAGACTTTCTGTAAGGTTTTCTTTTTTGTTCTTATTCTCAATTTCTCTCAATAAAAGATTTCCTTTTGTGACTTTTGTGGTTCAATAAAGAACTTTACAATTTTCTTAAGACAAAACTAATCTCAAAAACCTTACTTTTGTAAATTCAAAATCTCATTAATGAATCAAGAGAAAAAAGATGATTTCATCTTCGGATTAAGACCCGTATTAGAAGCCCTGGAAGCTGGAAAAACCATTGACAAAATTTTTGTTCAAAATGCTCTGCAAGGCGAAATATACATAGAACTAAAACAACTTCTTGCAAAACACAATCTGCGTCCAAACTACGTTCCTGTAGAAAAACTCAACCGTTTTACGAGAAAAAACCACCAAGGTGTAGTGGCCTTCATTTCAGATGTTCCTTTTTATAAAATCGAGGATGTTTTGCCTCAACTTTTCGAAGAAGGAAAAACGCCATTTATCTTAATTCTTGACAGATTGACCGATGTTAGAAACTTCGGAGCAATTTGTAGAACTGCAGAATGTGTGGGTGTTGACGCTATTCTGATTCCAGAAAAAGGTGGCGCACCAATCAACTCAGATGCGATTAAAACTTCTGCTGGAGCGATTTATAATATTAAAATCTGTAAAGAGAAAAATCTTGCTCATTCGGTCGATTTTCTTCAGCAAAGTGGAATCAAAGTGTTTTCCGCTACAGAAAAGGCTCATAAATTGATATACGATGCAGACTTCACAGAACCGTGCGCAATCGTAATGGGAAATGAGGAAACGGGAATATCCAAAGAAGTACTTCATCATTCCGATGAAAAAATAAAACTTCCAATCGAAGGTAAAACCCAATCCCTAAACGTCTCTGTAGCGTGTGGCGCGATTCTTTATGAAGCCGTGAGACAGAAAATAACTAACAAATAAAAATGAATAATTAAAAGATTTAATTTGGGCAACTTATCCGCCTGGAGTTTATCCTGAGCTTGTCGAAAGGCTTCCAATTGTCACTCTGAGGCTCTCGAAGAGTCCGCTCAAGTCGGGTTGCGAGCATTCTTTATTTTAAGAACATTTCAAAAATCTTTTACCTTTTATCAAACATCATTTATGAAAAAAATAACAGCGCTTGCCCTAATTGCAATAACTCTAGTCGCTTGTAAAAAGGAAACCAAAACCGTTACAAGAGTGGACCCCAAAACCGGAAAAACCGAAACTGTAACCGTAGAAATCTCGGACGAAGAAGCTTCGAAACCGAAAGCAATTGCGGACAGCAGTGGCATTTTCAAACAAAAATTCATCCTCGAAAAAGGAACAACTTATCCTTTGGTTTCTTACCAAAGAGAAATCCAGTCTTTGACTACGCCAGACGGAAAAACAATGTCCGGAACCAATGAAACAACGGACGAAATGTCTGTGACAGTCAATGATTTCAAAGACAATATCTACGATTTGACCTTGAATATGACAGGCAAAAGAATGTCCAGCACATCCAATGGAAAAACTTTGACCATCGACACCAAACAACCTGCACCAAAAGAGGAAAACCTGAAAATGGAATATCTTGTGAGCAAAGGTTTGGCAGGCAACAAACTGAATGTGAAAATGGACGCTTCTGGAAACATTAAATCAGTCACTGGTTTTGATGTTGTTTATGCGAATTTGAAGAAAGCAATTGCCGGAACTGTGAAAGACAAAAAACAGCAAGATGGTTTTATAGAAAGCTTCAAAGCTGGTTTCAATGAGGAAATGATGAAAGAACAATTGGGCAAAAACTTAAAACTTTTCCCAATAAAAGGTGCTAAAATTGGAGAAAAATGGACGACTTCAGAAGATATTGACCCAAGCGGAAAATTGAAGCAAAACCTGACTTTCACTTTGACCAAAATTGAGAATGGAAAAGCAGAAATCTCTGTAACCGGTACAATTCCGTCAAAATCTGACAAGCAATCGCAAAACGGAATGACACACTCGATGAGTATGGGCGGTTCGCAAAGTGGAAAAATCATCATCGATGAAAACACAGGCTGGCTTCTGAATCAGAATCTTTCCATCAAAACCAATCAAAAAGAAACGGTTTCCGATGGCAAACAAACGCAGAGTATGACTAAAAATTCCACCACTTCTATCATCATCAATCCATCGTATAAATAAGAACCGGAAATGAAATATATTTTAGAACTCATCATAGCAACCATCATCATATTCTTCGTTTGGAATATTTTGAAACGATTGTTTTTCAATGCGTTTTATAAAAACTTCCCAACACTGAATCCAAAAAATCGACCGCAAAACGAGCAAACCACTTCGAAAAAAATGCCCGAGCAAAAAGTAAAATGGGACGCAGAAACGGTGGATTATGAGGAAGTGAAGGAGGAGAAAAAATATTAGTTTAAATCTTAATTTAACCCCTTCAGAGTTTAAAACTCTGAAGGGGTTTTGTTTCTAAATATGGAAAAAGAGATTTTAGAATTTGGACATTTTTATCACATTTACAATCGAGGAAATAATAGAGATGCTATTTTTTTCGAAGAAGATAATTATAGATATTTCTTAAAATTATTATTAAAATATATTTCTCCAATCGCAGATGTTTACGCTTATTGTCTTTTGAAAAATCATTTTCATTTATTAATTAGAATAAAATCTGAGCAGGAAATTAACACTTCTGATTTCAAATTTTCGACAATCGAAGAATCAAAATCCATTAATCCTTCGAAGCAATTTTCTCATTTTTTCAATGCTTATACTCAAGCAATCAATAAACGCTATAACAGAACTGGAAGCTTGCTAGAGAAACCATTCGAAAGAAAAAAAATCACAGACGAAAGTTATCTGAAACAAGTCATTCTTTATATTCATAATAATCCAGTCAAACACGGCATCACAAAAAATGCAAGTCAATATTTTTGGTCTTCATATAATTCAATTTTATCTACAAAGTCATCAAAATTAAATAGAAAAGAAGTTTTGGATTACTTTGAAAATGAGACTAATTTCATATTTTCGCATAATAATTACGATTCACTGAATTTACCTTATTGAAAGCAACCCCTTCAGAGTTTTGAACTCTGAAGGGGTTTATAAAAATTCAAACAAAATAACTTATGTTCAAAAACAAGAAAAATATCTTATTCGTTATTGCCAGTTTGGTGATTTTCATTTTGCTGGCAGTTTTATACGCCAATCCTGTCATCTCCGGAAAACGTTTGATGCAACACGACATTGTGTTCTACAAAGGTGGCGCAGAAGAACTCTTGCAATACAGAGCAAACAACGAAAACGAAACTTATTGGAGCGATGCAATGTTTGGCGGAATGCCGACTTATCAAACCGGAGCGCAGTTCCGTGGCGATGTCATCAAAAAAATTGATGATTTGTTTTTGTTCCTTCCAAAACCTGCGAATTATCTATTCTTATTGTTCGCCGGATTTTTCTTTTTGGGAATGGTGGCTGTTCGTAATTGGAAATACGCTTTACTTGGCGCAACTTTCTTCGGATTATCCACTTATTTTTACATTATCATTTCGGCTGGACACAACGGAAAAGTTCATACGATTGCTTATTTTGCGCCACTTGTCGCCGGAATTATATTGGTTTATTTTAGGAAAAAATACATTCTTGGATTTATCACCACTGCCCTATTTGCAGGTTTGCAGATTTGCGCGAATCATCCGCAGATGACTTATTATCTTTTCTTAGGATTAGGATTTTTATTTTTATCTGAATTAATAAGAGCCATCAAAGGAAAAATCGAATGGAAACACTTCCTGATTTCTACTGGAATCGTGGGATTTGCAGTCGTAATCGGTGTTGGAATGAATTCCCAAAGATTGATGGCAAACGCAGAATATGTGAAAGAAACCGTGCGTGGAAAGCAAATTCTTAACACCAAATCTCACACCGCTGGAAAATCCGGAATGGACAGAGAAAGCATCACGATGTGGAGCTACGGAAAACTGGAAACACTTAACTTATTCATTCCGAGATTAATGGGCGGTGGAAGTCAGGAAGAAGGTTCTGACAAAATGATGGAACGTGTGCAGGAATTGGCTCAAGAAAACATCAAATCCCAGCAGGAATATGAAATGATGATGAAAGGTTTTGGAAGTCTGACTTATTGGGGCGACCAGCCGAGCACATCTGGACCAGCGTATCAAGGTGCTGTTGTTTGTTTCTTGGCAGTTTTAGGATTTTTCTTTGCCCGAAAAAAGTACAGATATTGGATTTTAGGCGCATCGATTTTGACGATTTTCTTGGCTTGGGGAAGCAATTTCCCAATTCTTACAGATTTCTTCATCGATTATGTTCCGTTGTACAACAAGTTCCGTGCGCCATCTTCTATTTTGGTGGTTGTCGAGTTTTTGTTCCCGCTGATTGCCATTCTCGGATTGTACAGATTTTTCACCGATGATAGTTTAACTGAAGAATACAAAAAGAAAATCTTGCTTTATGTTTCTGGATCAGTTCTGGGAATCACATTGATTTTAATGCTTTTCGGAAAAGGAATTTTAGGTTTCTATACAGCAAATGAGAAAACTTATCTTCCGCCATTTTTATTGGATTATTTGGTAGATGAAAGAGCCTCGATGTTCCAAGTTGATGCACTCAAAGCGATTATTTATGTTTTGATTACGGCTGGCGTTTTATTCTTAGGCTTAAAGAAAAAATTGAATATCAATATCGTTTTATTAATTATTGGATTCGTGAGTTTGTTTGACCTTTGGACGGTTAACAGACGTTATCTGAACGATGATAATTATGTGGACAAAACCTTCGCTGATTATCCTTTCCAAACCGAAAATTCGGAATATTTGATGAGCAAAGCTGGAAATGATTCTTTCGTTCAAAGCCTTTTGCAACAGACCGAAGTTAATAAAGCTTTGCAGACGATTGCTGAAAAAGACAAAGACCATTACAGGATTTTCAATAACATTCTATCGACTTTCAGCGAGACGAATACTTCTTACTTCAAATCTTCGATTGGCGGTTACCACGCTGTTAAATTGAGACGTTACGATGATTTAATCAACAAATATTTCTCGACAACCGACCAAGTAAAAACGGTAAGAATTCTGAATATGCTGAACACCAAATATTTCTTGGTAGGCGACCAGCAAAAACCGGAGATCACGCCAAATCCTGAAGCGAATGGAAATGCTTGGTTTGTTTCTGACATCAAATTCGTTGACAATCCAAACGAGGAACTGAACGAAACCGGAAATCTTGACACCAAGAAAATTGCTGTGATTTCTAAAGATGACAAAGCTTATTTCAACGGGAAAAATCTGGTAAAAGATTCAACGGCGTTTTTGGCTTTGAAATCTTATCAGCCAAACGAATTATCTTTCGATTCATCTTCCAAAACGCCTCAATTGGCGGTGTTTTCCGAAGTTTATTATCCACACGGCTGGAATGTTTATCTGGACGGAAACAAAGTGGATTACATCAAAGCAAATTATCTTTTGAGAGCGCTTTACGTTCCAGCAGGAAAGCATAAGATTGAAATGAAATTTGAGCCAGCCGTTATTGAAACTGGAAAATTATTCTCTTTGATAAGTTTCGGATTGTTTGTTTTATTGAGTTTGATTGGAGTTTATTTTCTGTTTAAGGATTCTCGGAAATCTGAGGTTGCGGAAGCTTAATAATTGATTAAACACTTAAAATAATAAAAATAACAAACAACTGTTAATCAATTACTTATCTTTTATAAATAAGCAAAACCCACATCATATACGTTTGAGCATATCTTTGTATGATAACTTAAAAAAATAAATATGCTTAGCGAAAAAGAATCAACACAATTAGAGTTCAATGCTTACGAACTTATTAATAAGTTTGTTAATGGTGATTATTGGTTATTCACCATTAACAAATTAAAAAATGGATATAATTTAGAAAACACAGAATATCATTTTAAAGTCATTAAAGAAGACATCTGTTATTATCTGGTTGTTGTAATTGGAGAAAAAGAATATTTTTTTGATGGTAAAAATGAAAAATCTCCTTTTAGATGTTCAAGAAATTATAATGGAGAATGGCAAATTTATTTTGAAACTATTTTAGAAAATACAGTTTAATAAAGAAAAACTAAAAAAGCAACTCAAACCGAGTTGCTTTTCTTTTTTCCTTAGATTTGAAATTGACTATAATTATAAAACCAAATGAAAGAAATCTTAAAAACAGAAAGACTTTTATTAAGAGAATTAACTCCCGACGACGCAGAAAATTTCTATAAACTAAACCTGAATCCAAATGTGATAAAATACACAGGAAATTCTGCTTTTAAAGATATTGATGAAGCCAAAGGATTTCTTGAAAATTATCAGGATTACAAACTCAACGGCTTTGGAAGATGGGCTGTGATTGAGAAATCAAATAACGAATTCCTTGGTTGGTGTGGTTTGAAATATGACAAGAATCTGGATGAAACCGATATTGGATTCAGATTTTTTGAAGAACATTGGAACAAAGGCTTCGCCCCAGAAAGTGCACAAGCTTGTATCGATTATGCTTTTGAAAATTTGAATTTAAAAACAATCATCGGAAGAGCAATGTCAGAAAATATTGCTTCAATCAAAGTTCTTGAAAAAATCGGATTGAGTTTTGAGAAAGAATTT
Organism: Epilithonimonas xixisoli; assembly: GCF_004365655.1. Lineage (GTDB taxonomy): Bacteria > Bacteroidota > Bacteroidia > Flavobacteriales > Weeksellaceae > Epilithonimonas > Epilithonimonas xixisoli. Next base: position 1,348,284 of record NZ_SOEO01000001.1, read on the forward strand.
GATTTTGATGAAAAGAACAAAGGTGTGATTTATAAAATTCAGAAATAAAAAAAAGCAACCCAAATTGAGTTGTTTCTGTTTTTTTCTTAGATTTGAATTTATAAAAAACTCATTAACCATATATCAAATGAAAAAGATTTACTTATTACCAATTTTCTTTTCTTTTTTAAGCTTTTCTCAAAATAAAACGGAAGCCGAAGTTAAAATTAATGAAGGCGTTGCTCTACACGATTCAGGAAAATACGACGAAGCTTTGGCAAAGTACGATGAAGCTCTAAATCTGGATAAGGATAATTCTCTAGCTCTTACAGAAAAAGCAATGACATTGGAATCTGTAAAAAGATACGATGAGGCGATAGAAGTCAGTAAGCAAGTTTTAAAATTATATCCAAATGAAGACAATAGAACACTTTATGTGACTTATGCCAATTCTTTGGATCACTCCAACAAAGCGGACCAAGCGCTGAAAATCTATGATGAAGGTCTAAAAAAGTATCCAGATTACTATCATCTCTATTTCAACAAAGGAATTACCTTGGTCAATGCAAAAGAAAATGAAAAGGCCATTGCTTCTTTTCAACAAGCAACAAAACTAAATCCCAATCATTCGAGTTCCTTCAATGCTTTGGCAATTCTTGGACAATCAAACCGAATAGCATCTATTTTAGCATTCAGCAGATATCTTGTGATAGATAACAAATCTGGGAGAGCGAAAGGCAACTTTGACACTCTTATAAAACTTATTAACAAAGGTGTCTCGCAAACTGGAGATAAATCCGTTTCAGTTTCTATAGATTCAACAACACTCGAAAAAGTAAACAAGAAAAAGAAGGGTGAAAATGACTTTTCTTCAACAGATATGGTTTTATCAATGGCTTCTGCTTTGGAGTATGATGATAAAAACAAAGACAAGACAGAGGTTCAAAAATTTATCAGTAAGTTTGAAACACTTTGCCGATCTATGGCAGAAACTCAAAAAAATCAGAAAGGCTACTACTGGGAGTTTTTAGCACCATATTTCATTGAAATGGAAAAGAAGAATTTAATTGAACCATTTGCATATACTATATTTCGTCCGTCTCAAAATCCAGATGTTATCCAATACAACAAAGTACATCCTGATAAAATTGAAGAATTCCAAAACTGGTCAAAAAATTATTGGAAGTAGAAATATTACACGACAAACCTTATAAAATAAAAAAAGCAACCCAAATTGAGTTGCTTTAATTTTTTGCGTGAGCTTAGGATTATTTTCTGATTCCCAATTCAGCGATGATAGCTCTATATCTAGAGATTTCTTTTTTCTTCAAGTAATCCAAAAGAGATTTTCTCTTACCTACCAACATTACTAGAGATCTCTCTGTAGCGAAATCGTGACGATTAGCTTTCAAATGCTGAGAAAGGTGGTTGATTCTAAAAGTGAATAGAGCAATCTGACCTTCAGCGCTTCCTGTGTCTTGTGCAGATTTTCCGTGCTTTGCGAAGATTTCTGCTTTTTTTTCTGTTGTTAAATACATTCCAATATTATTTAATGATTATTATGTAATTCGGGTGCAAAGATAGGATTTTATTCCGGATTAAAAACTGTAAATCACAAAATTGTAAAAAACTATTGATTTTAATTGCAAACCACTCCATTTTCCCATCAAAAATCTCATAAAAAGCACAGATTACTTATGATAAATTAAATTTTAAAAATATCAGTTTAAAAATTTATAACTGATTATCAAACACTTAAATATTAATTATAAAAATATTTACTACTTTGCATTGCACAATACCTTTTTAATTACATATCTTTGCAATGTAATAATACTGAGAACTGCAAGATTCTAAATTTATCTGTAAAGTCTCAAATTTAAAAATCAACCAACAACAACTAATATGAATACCGAGAACACAAAAGCGCAAATGCGCAAAGGCATTCTGGAGTTCTGTATTTTGAGCCTGATTCAGCAACGTGAAATGTACGTTTCCGACCTGATAGAATCTCTCAAAAAAGGAAGACTAGACGTAGTGGAGGGAACTCTTTACCCCCTTCTTACAAGATTGAAAAACGGCGAATTTCTCGCTTACAGATGGGAAGAATCTACAAGCGGACCACCAAGAAAGTATTATCAGATTACCGAAAAAGGAAGCCTCTTTCTCGCGGAACTGCAAACCACCTGGCAAGAATTGACAGATTCTGTAAACCAAATTATCTCAAACTCTCAAAACTAACTATTATGAACAAGACATTATCCGTAGCACTCGCTGGTTTTTCCTTTACGATAGACGAGCTGGCTTACATAAAATTAAGCGATTACCTGAATGCTCTTAGAAATTCACTAGACGCTTCCGAAGCAGATGAAGTGATGAACGATATCGAAATCAGAATGGTGGAGATTTTCAAAGAAACACTTGGAAAGAGAGAGGTTGTGAATGATTCTGATGTGGAGAAAGTAATTGCTCAAATCGGAACACCAGAACAAATCGATGAGCAAGAAGAAGCTTATTTCTCAGAAGGGAAACAAAGCAAATCCAAATCTTCTACTTCATACAGCAGTTACAGCAGCAACTCTCAGAAACAAATGTTTCGTGACCCAGAGAGACAAAAGATTGCCGGAGTTTGCGCAGGTCTTGCGGCATATTTCGGAATGGAAATCAGCTGGATGAGATTACTTTGGATTGGTGTATTCATCATAGGATTCCCAATGGCTCCATTATTTTTATTTGTTGGATTGCTTTACATCATCCTTTGGGCAGTTTTACCAAAAGCTGAATCTGCTTCTGACTTTTTGAAAATGAAAGGTAAACCTTTGAACTTTGATAACTTAAAGGAAGAATCTAGCAAAGTTGTACAATTCGCAAATGAAACTTCTACCAGAGCAGGCGAAATCTACACAGAAAACAAACAGCAAATTGGCTCTGCAGGAGACACAATCCTGAAAATCCTTAAATATTGCTTAGCCGTTTTCTTGGCAATGCTTGCAGCGGGATGTTTCATTGGACTTTTTGCGATGACTTTCGCTTACGGATCTGGAAAATTTGGAATCGATAACAATCTTGGATTCTATCTGGAGGAGAACAATATGGGATATTTGATCTTAGCGATTGCCGCGTTGCCGACTGTTATTTTCGGAGTTGCATTCTTATTATTATCAATCAAATTATTCTCTCCGAAAACTAAATTCAACTATGTAGGTCCTGTTTTGGGAACATTGGGAATTATTTGGATTGTTTTGATAGGAATTCTTGCCGCCAATGCATCAAAATTCAATTTTGCTTACAGTGGAGACAATGAAGATTATGAGAACGTATCAATCACAGCTCCGAATGCCATCGACACAATTTACATAGACAGCAAGAAAGTGGAAATCCCTGAGAACTTCAAAACTTATTTTAATAATATCTATTCTGATAAGTCTAAGATTTACAAAAAAGATTATCCACACGTAGAAATCACGAGAAAGGACAACATCAAAACGCCTTATCTGATTGTGAAAAAAGAAGCGGAAGGTTACAACCAACCTCTTAAAATGAAAGTGCCTGTGGAAATTGTTGGAAACAGAATCATCCTTCCAAATTACTTCGAATATCCGTACGAGTATCGTTTTAGAAATTACAGATTGGATTATGAACTTGTAGTTCCTAGAAACACGAAAGTAATTAATGAAAAAGAATATCAAGTCAACATCAGTGATAACAATGATAACGATGACCATGATAATGATTCTAACAACAATAACAACAGCGGAATCACAGTTGAGAAAAACAAAATCAACATCAACGGAACTACTATCGAGTACAATTCCGAAGAAAGTGACAGCGTAAAAATCAATGGGAAATATTACTCCAAAGATTCTGCAGACGTGGTTTTAGAAAGAATGAAACTGGATGAAAAAGTTAAGAAATCTATCGAAGATCTTAACATCAACATCAAAGACGGCAAAAAAGAGATCAGTATCAAAACTAAATAATTTGAGAGTGGATTAGTCGAAAAGCGGATCAAAAACTGTAAAGAGTTTCCGCTTTTCTTCTAGTTCTCCCAAAAAATTATAAATGATATTATTATGAAAAATTACTCTCTTCTACTTTTCTTAGCATTCAATCTATCAATATTTGCGCAAGATAAAAACAGCAAATCAGTTTTGGTTGAGGGCAAAAAGATGTCTTACAAAACCTTCAATCTTGAAAACAGAAAAGATGGAGAGCCCATTTTGGTATTTGAAGCTGGATTAGGAGGCGGCACTTTTGATCCCATTCTCCCCCATCTGCCAAACACTATTTCCGGAATAGAATATGAAAGAAATGGTCTTGGACAATCCGAAGCAGATCCTAAGATAAGCACAGATTCTCAAGTGGTAGAAAGATTGCACAGTATGTTGCAATTGCTCAACATAAAACCTCCGTACTTGCTTGTGGGACATTCCATTGGCGGACCATACATTCGATTGTTTGCGGCAAAATATCCAGACGAAGTGAGCGGACTTGTTTTCTCGGATCCAACCGACTTTATGCTGACAAAAAAGGAAAATGAAGAAGCAAAAATAAAATCCGGAAGCCAAACGGGATATCAAGAGATTTCGAATATTATCATAAAAACTTTATCACAGAACAAGAATGTGAGCCAAGGAACCAGAGATGATGCGGCAAGAGCATTAAGATCGCATTCTAAAGGATATTTTAATGAATATACCAATTTGCCTGCTCTTAACAAAAAAATTGCGACAACCGTTATTATTTCCTACAACAAGCACATCGAAACGCCAGATGAAGAGATGAACAAAAACCTAAATCTTGGAATCAACTTCAAAGCTTGGTGGAAGGAATATGACAATCTTAGAGTGCAACACTTTTCCGACCTAATCAAGGATAATGACAACAGTATGATTATTTTGCTACCCAAATATTCACACGGAATTCATTATCAAAATCCAAAATTGGTAGCAAATTTTATTATTGAAAATTATAACCGTTTTAACAAATAGGCTCATTGTAATATTCGGAAGTCTATTAAACTTACACCAGAAACATACTTATGAGAATCTTTACTTTTATACTTTTGATATGCCTCACCACGCTGTCAAAAGCACAGACACACAGGTTTGTCTATGAATACAAGTTCAAACCCGACTCTACTGCCACAGAATACAGAACGGTGGATATGGCGCTGGACATCAATCCAAATGATGTCAAATTCTACCACTACGGGAACATCATCAATGATTCTCTGAACAAAAAAGGTGGCAGAAACTATAATTGGAATGGAACTCCCGCAGTCAAAAGAAACAAAAACTCTTACCAAAACACCAATTACGAGATGATGATGGACTACTTTTCCTACACCACTACCGACAAAATGGATTGGAAATTGGAAAATGAAACCAAAACTTCTGGGCAATATACACTTCAAAAAGCGACCACAAATTTTGGTGGAAGGCACTGGACAGCTTGGTTTTGCAAAGACATCAATATCTCGGAAGGTCCTTACAAATTCCGCGGATTACCAGGTTTGATTTTCGAATTGAATGACAGCCGCGAGAACTTCTTTTTCAAACTCGCCAAAAGTCAGAAACTGGAAAAGACTTATGACACGTCAGATTTTCTGGAAGTTTTCGGAGGAAAAAAACCACTGAATCTAAAAATTGCAGACCTTCACAAGATGATGCTTCAGTTTTTTAATGATCCTATGAAAGATCTTCGCGACAAATTTGATGAAGTTCCACCGGGAACTTTCCAAGTGGGCGGAACCAAAATTACCAGCAAAGATCAATTCAAAGATATGGCGAAAGTGATGCAGAATTTTCTTGCGAAAAATTACAACCCTTTGGATTTAACGAATGCTGTAACCTATCCATCGATAAATTAAAAAATTAATAAAAAATTTATCCTCAAATTAAGAATTGAATAAATTATTTTTATTAAATTTGTTTCAGAAATCAATTTTCTAACCCAAACCATAACAATATGATACAACTTGTATTTGAAATCGTAATCAAACTGGTAGATTTTATCAGTAGCTTATTTTAGACGGCAAAGAATATCCAGATATTTCTTAGAAAATAAACATATTTTGTAAATTTGTAAAGTATAGCTTTTGTAGTTATACTTTTTTTTATGACATCGCTTATCATTTCCAATTGGAAAATCCAAAAAGTTATCGGTGATGGCATATGACAAAATAAACAATATCAAGAGCCAACTATGAAAAAAATATTAGCAAAAATCATCCTGAAAATAATTGGATGGAAAGTCGTTTTACAAGGTGATGCAGACAATCTGGACAGATGCATCCTCGTAGTTGCGCCACACACGCACAATACAGAATATCTTCTTGGGAACCTCGCCTACTGGTCACTTGGGAAAAAGCTAAAAGTTATTATCAAGGATGCTCACACAAAAGCTTTCTACGGAGGACTTGTAAAAGCAATGGGCGGCGTTGGGATAGACCGTTCTCAGAAAAATGATTTGATTAATTTCGTAGCCAACGAATTCAAGAAAGATGATTTCAGTCTTGTGATCACGCCAGAAGGTACGAGAAGTTGGGTTCCGAAATGGAGAAAGGGATTTTATAACATGGCAATGGCGGCAAAAGTTCCTATCGTTCTTGCCGGCGGAGATTACAAAAGAAAAACGATCAATTTGGGTTACAAGATTCCTTATGAAAAACTGGAGTCGCATACTTATGAGGAAATTATGCAGGAGATTCAGGATTTCTACATCAAATATGACATCACTCCAAAAATCCCTGAGAATTGGAATCCGCAGATTTATTAATTGAAGATTTAAAGTTTCTAATCATCAGTTAAAAACTTGAAACAATAAGCATTAAACTCAAAACGCCGAAATGGAAGAATCAAAAAAAATTGAAATATTAGACCGTTTAAATAAAGCGAGCAAAAATACTTTAGGTGAAACTTTGGACATTATTTATACAGATGTTTCCGATGATTTCCTAACCGCTACAATGCCCGTCACACCAAGAGTTCATCAGCCTTATGGCATCATGCACGGTGGAGCAAGTTGTGTTTTGGCAGAAACTTTGGGCTCTTGTCTATCATTAATAAATCTTGACATTTCGAAATCTGTACCTGTTGGAACTAATATCAACAGCAACCATTTGCGCGCCATCCGAGAAGGGATTGTGACTGGAACGGCAACCTTCATCCGAAAAGGAAATACGATGCACGTTTCTCAAATCGAAATCCGAGATGAGAAAGGCAATCTCATCAATCATACGACGATGACCAACAACATTGTTCCAGTAGGGAAAGTTTAATTTTTTTGTTCCATGCTGATTTTCAAACTTCCAGACCACGATGTTTTTCATACGGTGGATAATGCTTCTGGCATCAACAATGTTTCTTTCGTAAGTTTTGATACGAAGACAATTTTAGATTTCAAAGGGAATCTTAAGGAAATCTCGAGAGGTGAAATCGAAACATTATCTATAGTGCCAAAAAACAAAAGTTCACTCATAGAAATTGGGAAAGAAACGCCAGAATCTTATGGGCGAAAAATATCGCAGGCAAAGGATTTCATTGAGAAAAATGATCTCAAAAAACTCGTGCTCTCCCGAAGAAAACTTCTGATGTATCTGGATATAGATTCTCAGAAAAAATTATCGTTAACAAAAAGTTTTCTGAAATTTACTGATAGTTATGCCAATGCGTTTTGCTACTTATTCGAGAAAAATGGCGAAATCTGGATGGGCGGATTTTCAGAAATTCTGGGAAAATTTGACAAAAGAAATAACTCATTTGAAACCATGAGTCTAGCTGGAACGCTGCCTTTGGATGAAAACTGGACAGACAAGGAAGTTGAAGAACAGAAAGCTGTTACAGAGTATATCCAGTCGATTCTCAGAAAATTTTCTTCCAATCTGAAAGTTTCATCTACAAAAGATTTAATTTCTGGAAACATCAAACACCTAAAAACTGATTTCTCTGCTGAAATTAGCCCGGAAAGTCTGGACAAAATCATCAGCGAACTGCATCCAACGCCCGCTGTTTGCGGTTTTCCAAAAGATTTGTGTGCACAAGGAATCAAAAGTATAGAACATTTTAACCGTGAACTATACGCAGGTTACATCAAAGTTGAAACGGAGGATTTCATCTATTATTTTGTGAATTTGCGATGCGCCAGTTTTTTCAAGAATTATGCATTTCTCTTCGTTGGTGGCGGCATTACTTTGAAAAGTGATGCGCAGAAAGAATGGCAGGAAACAGAGCTTAAGTCTCTAGCCGTACAAAACAATTTGGTTTTCGAATAAATTAACCTTTAGATCAATTTATAGCGATTTAATTATTACATAATTATATATTAATAATAAAAATTGTGAAAATTGTATTTATTTTCTAAATTTACCACAAACTAATTAACGTGAATCAACTTGTAAAACTCATTTTGATAGGAATTCTGATTCTATCTTTTTTGAAAATGCCCTACTTTTTCTATCGCCTTTCCAGTTATGCGATGTTTGCAGGTTTTGGATGGCTGGCTTATGATGCATTCCAAAGAAGAGATCATTTGGATGTGAAGATATTTGCTGTGATGGCGATTCTGTACAATCCCTTCTTCCATATTCCTTTTCCGCATTTTTTGTGGTTGATCATCAATACGCTTGTTATCATAGGACTGATAATCAATTTGCTTTTTTCAGAAGAGAATCCTTACGATAATTTCACAAAAAAAGATGACTGCTAAGTCATCTTTCTATTTTTATAATCCCACTTCTATCTTGAAGGAAGAATTGATTTTCATTTTCATTTGATCCAAAACTGCTTCTGAGCCTTGAACTTCTAGAATAAAACTCGCTTGGTTGGATTTCAAATATTCTAGTAATTCCACTTCAGAATTGGGTGTGAAATTGAGAATATCGGCATTCGTATTGTTATTAACTACCGCCACCACTTGTTCAGGCAAATTGGGTGCTTTAAGAATCAATTTGGCGTTTTTTACTTTATCCAGCTTCGCTCCACCGGTTGATGACACATAATCTATACTGAATTTTTCCAGCTTTGCTGATTTCAGATTATTGATTGATAATGATGGAAATTTTTCTTTAATCTTTGCATCCAAATCCAAATTCAAAGGAATTTCTGGCGTTCTCAAAAACTCTGTAGAAAGTACGTACGGAATCTCAACCTCCGTAGTTACGGGAATAGAAAACGGAACAGGCACAGAAATATCATCGATGATATCTTCCACTTTGCTACAACTATTTGTAAAACTTCCAGCTGCGAAAAGGGCAGAAACCACAACTAGATTTGTTACTAATTTTCTCATAATTTTTATTTTCTTAGAGTTAAGATAAAAATATGCCAATCGTTATTAATGATTTATATTTTCAACATCTGCAACTGAATGTTTATGTCTGAAAAACAATCCAAACAAAATTGCAATGACTAAAGAATATAACGCAAAATAAAGCCAAATCTGTTGCCAGTCTTTTACAAAAACCAAATTAGACAATGTTCCGTCTGGTTTAACCGCAGAGTTGAAAGAATTTTTCAAAATACCTAAGAAGGTTTCGTTGTCTGGCGTCGTTTGCAGATAATTGGATAATTCTGAAACCGTACTGAATTTGATGGTAAAAAATTTATCAATCGCCCAACCCGCAACGTAACTTCCTAAAACAGCTCCAAAGCCATTGGTCATCATCATAAAAAGACCTTGAGCAGAAGAACGAATCTTTTTATCCGTCGTAGTTTCTACGAATAACGATCCTGAAATATTGAAAAAATCAAATGCCATTCCGTAAACAACGCAAGACAAAATAATCATCCAAAGTCCATTCACGGGATCTCCATAAGCAAACAATCCAAAACGCAAAACCCATGCAAACATGCTAATAAGCATTACTTTTTTGATTCCAAATTTTCTTAGAAAAAATGGAATAGCAAGAATAAAGAGCGTTTCAGAAATTTGAGAAATCGACATAATAATCGTCGATTTTTCAACTACGAAGGAATTAGTATGGTTCGGAAAATGGGCAAATTCGCTCAAGAAAACATCGCCGTAAGCATTGGTCAACTGCAAAGCTGCACCCAATAGCATCGAGAACAAAAAGAACAAAGCCATCTTGAAATTTCCGAATAGTTTGAAGGCATTCAGTCCCAATTGCTCGGAAAGAGGCGCGCTTTTATCAATCAATTTCTGAGGCGGACATTTAGGCAAAGTCAATGCGTACAAACCTAATAAGATCGCAACTGCACCAGCAATATAAAATTGCCCTTCTGTGGCTTTGTTTCCGGTAAGATTCGTAATCCACATAGCTGCGATAAATCCTATGGTTCCCCAAACTCTGATGGGCGGAAAATCCTTCACGACATCCAAATGGCTGTTTTTCAATATCGTATAAGAAATTGAATTGGTAAGTGCAATCGTTGGCATATAAAAACACATTGCCAATAACATAATATAAAAGAAGGAGTCCGGCGTCTCGGAATGTGGCAAAATGAAGAGCACAACTCCGTAAAAAATCTGTAAAACAGAATAAATTCTTTCCGCATTTACCCATCTGTCGGCAATGATTCCGGTGATTGTTGGCATAAAGATAGAGGCAATCCCCATCGTTCCAAAAACGGCTCCAAATTGTGCGCCGTCCCAATGTTTGGTTCCAAACCAGAAATTTGCCATTGTTATAAGCCAAGCTCCCCAAACGAAAAATTGCAGAAAGCTAAGTATTGTCAGTCGTAATTTTAGACTCATTATCGTAAATGATATTTGTATTGGTTATTCTATTTTTTTATTTCTTCTTTTGATTTCCTCTTGTAATCTAAGCGCAGTATCAAAATCTTCTTCTTTCACGGCATCAGCGAGCAAAGTATTTAGTTCCTCGGAAGTGAGTCCGGAGAGATCGTTGACATCCGAAACATTTTCGAAATCAGTTTCATCTTCTTCGCTTTTCGGAGCCTCATCCAATTCCAAAAGAATCCCGGCTTCATTTAAAACATCAGAAGTTGTGAAAATAGGTGCATCAAATCTTACCGCCATTGCAACAGCATCGGAAGTTCTTGCATCCAGAATCAATTCTTCGTCTGACAAAGGATTTTTGAAATTAATATTCGAAAAGAAAACGCCATCTTTGATCTGATAAATAATCACAGATTCTATCTGAAAGTTGGCATTTTTCACAAACTGTGTGAAAAGATCGTGCGTGAGTGGACGAGGTGGATTGATGTCTTTTTCTAATCCTAAAGAAATGGATTGCGCTTCAAAATTCCCAATAACAACAGGCAATTTGACCGATGTTTCTTCATGTTCCAATAGCAGCGCATAGGCCCCAGACTGGGTTTGGCTGTATGAGATTCCTCGTATGATTAATTTTTTATAATCCATTTAGCAAATATAAAATTTTTTGTTAATTTTCATTAAGAAATTGTAGATTTTTACGTGCTTTTAATTCTATTAATGTAGAAAGTTGAATGCAAAATTTAATTAATACAAAATACTGGAACATAACCAAATACAAGACAGTACATTGGATTACTAATCCTTGTAGCCCGACATAAGTTGACACTTAGAGAATCTCTTCGTGACAAAGCGGGAACGCAGAATGGAAATAACTGCCCTAAAAATGAGAATATTTAGACAAAAAAACCTGAGCCAATGACTCAGGTTTTGATTTTTATCTTAAATTGATTAAGCCTTCAAAGCTTTGATTTTCTCTGTCAATGCCGGAATAATCTGGAAAGCATCACCTACAACTCCATAGTCCGCAGATTTGAAGAAAGGTGCTTCTGGATCATTATTGATAACCACAATGGTCTTAGAACTATTAACTCCCGCCAAGTGCTGAATTGCGCCGGAAATCCCAACCGCAACGTAAAGATTTGGAGAAATAGCCTTCCCCGTTTGCCCAACGTGCTCGTTGTGACCTCTCCATCCGATGTCAGAAACTGGTTTGGAACAAGCCGTGGCAGCGCCCAAGACGTTAGCCAAATCCTCAATCATTCCCCAATTTTCAGGACCTTTCAAACCTCTGCCTGCAGAAACTACAACTTCTGCTTCCTTAAGGTCTAATTTTCCTGAAGATTGCTCGTGGTTGATCACTTTTGTGTCTTCGTTTGCAATGCTCAGTTCTTTAATTTCTTCAGAACCTGAAGCTGGATTTTCTTTCACACCAAAAGCGTTCTGAGAAACAGTGATAATCACACCTGCAGCATCAGCTTTTGCGTGCATAAAACCTTTGCCAGAGAACGCTCTTCTCTTCACTTGGAAAGGCGAAGTGCTTGCTGGCGCTTCTATTACATTCGTAATCAAAGAATAATTTTTGATTACGGATAACATCGGCGCAACAGAAGATGCATCTGTAGTGTGAGGAAAAATGATGATATTTCCGTCAAATAGTTGATTTACCGCCTCTGCGTAAGCTTTGGAACTGAAGTTCTTAAGACCTGCATCTTTTACATTGATGACTTTGTCTGCCCCATATTTGTAAAGTAAATCTGAAGAATCTGTAGGATTGATCGAAATTGCTGTCACTGAATCTCCCGTTTTTGTTGCAATTGCCTTTGCATAAGAAACGGCTTCAAAAGCTGCTTTTTTATAAATTCCGTTTATATTTTCTGCGTATACGAATACTGCCATTTTGTTTGATTTAAAAGATTAATAATTAAATTACTTTTGCTTCTTCGTGAAGTAATCTTACCAACTCGTCCAAGTTGTCTGCTGAAACCAATTTTACAGCCGCTCTTGGCGCAACACTGTCAAAAGAAACAGCTTCAACTTTTACTTCAGAATTTGAAGGTTCTACTACATTTAGAGCTTTTGTTCTGGCAGACATAATTCCTCTCATATTTGGGATAATCAAATCTTTTTCGTCAACCAAACCTTTTTGTCCCGCAACAACGGCTGGTAATTTTACAGAAATCGTTTCTTTCCCACCTTCTATTTCTCTCACGGCAGTCGCTTCGGAACCATTCACTTCTAAACCAACACTCGCATTCACGAAAGGAATGTTAAGCAATTGCGCTACCATTCCCGGAACCGCTCCTCCGTTGTAATCTATGGATTCTTTACCCATTAGGATTAATTCGTAACCCCCATCTTGCGCTACTTTTGCAATTTCCTTAGCTACTGAGAAGCTATCTTTAGCTTCCGCATTTACTCTTACTGCATCATTTGCTCCGATTGCCAAAGCTTTTCTAATAACAGCTTCTGTACCTGCATCGCCAACATTAATGACTGTTACAGTGGCACCTTGAGATTCTTGCAATTTTACAGCTTTTGTTAAAGCAAATTCATCTAATGGATTAATGACCCATTGGATTCCGTTTTTGTCAAAGGCAGATTTATCTGCTGTGAAATTTATTTTACTTGTAGTGTCTGGCACACTACTGATACAAACTAATATTTTCATCGTATTATTGATATATTTTGTTATATGAACTTCGCTAATTTATAGAAAAAATACTATGCATGCATAATTTATTGTTATTTATTAAATAATATTTTTAAAACCTTTACTGATAATATATTTCGAGTGAAACATATAAGAAATGATAGCAAAATTCATTAACAGCAAAAACAAAAAAAGCACCTAAAAAGGTGCTTTATATTAATTAAAAATAAATTTTAATTATTTTTTGATGAATTTCTGAGTAGAAGATCCTTCTGCAGTTTGGATTTTTACAACGTAAGATCCTACTGCCAAATTTCTAACATCAATTTGGTTATTCAAAACTTGAACGCTTACAGCCTTACCTGCCATATCATAAACTTGAACAGATTCTACTTTAGATTTTGTGTCAAATTTCAAGAAATCTGAAGTTGGATTTGGATAAACAGAAACAGAAGCTTTTGTCGCAACAATATCTCCCACTGCAAGTAACTCTACTCCATCTCTAGCTTCAATTTTCACAGAGCCTAAATAAGTTGTAGCCGCTACAGTTCCTCCTGTCAAACCAGCATTTGTAAATCCTATTTCTGAAATCTCTGCATTAGCTAAAGCGGCAGGAATAAAGTCATCTACAATAGTCGTTCCAGTTGCAGGATTAATAACTTTCATAAAAACTTCTCCAGTATTATAATCCCAAGCAACACCAATTTTCAACCAAGTGTTAGCTGGAAGTTTTTCCGTATAAGAGTATGAATAATTTCCGTTAGTATATTCATTTCCAATTGGACAAAGTCCAGCAATAACATTACATGGATTAGAATAACCAGAAATATACAAGGTTAAATCTTTATGATCCATACCAAAACCCGCCAAAGCAACTACTTGCGCTGGATTAGTTGGATTAGGAGTTAAGATTCTATACTGAGATCTGTTAGTTGAAGCCGCGTTTGCAGCTCCTGTATAAAAATCAAATTCTGCTTGTATAACATCATTAAATTCAGTTCTATTTACCCAAGCAGACTCAAATGATTCCTTTAAGAAAAACTTAGTACCTGTTGCTGCATCGGGACCTAAAATAGTAGCAACTTTTCTTCCCATCATATCAACAATTTGGAAGTTGCTAATATTACGATTTGGAATTGCAGCAGAAGCTGATACTTGCCATCCGCCTTGACCTTCGGCAGGATAAAAATCTGGAGCGATATTTCCTACAGTAAAGTTTGCACTATTGAAGTTATCATCTGTGAAAACTTGTGCGCTTGTTAAAATGCTAGTTAAAGCAATACTAGACAAAAGTAAAATTTTTCTCATAATAAATAAATTTTTAAATATTTATTCAAAAGTAACAAAACAATTCAAATAAACCAAATTTTCTTTTCGATATTTTTACTTTTTTACTTGACTTGCTCGGAATTCGATTTTACTTGGTAGTACGCGCGGATTCATATTTAACATATCCTGTACAAGATTTCCCATATCTTCTGGCTGGATTTTCCAGTTATCTTTTTCCGACGGAATATTACCATTGAAATGCGTTGCAACAGAACCTGGCATTATCGTCGAAACTTTGATGTTATATTTTCTAAGGTCAATCATCGCAGCTTGTGTGAAACCTACAACTCCAAACTTCGAGGCATTGTAGCCGGCTCCATTTTCAAAAAAATTGGTTCCGGCAAGACTTGCGATGGTGATGTAGTAACCTTGTGATTTTTTCAATTGATCCACTGACGCTTTTAAAGTGTAGAAACACCCAGTGAGATTTGTTTCCTGCATTGCGTTCCAATCTTCAATACTCAATTGATCTACTGGTTTGAAGATCCCTAAACCTGCATTGGCAATGACAACATCCAGTCTTTCGTATTTTTCTAAAATTTTGGAAACTGCACTTTCCTCATCTTCATAATTCCGAACATCTGATGTAAACCCGAAAATACTTTCTGAAACTTTCTTAAGCTCCAAAACAGCTTTGTCAACATCGTCTTGATTTCTCCCGCTGATGGCAACTTTGTGACCATTTTTCAATAATACTTCTGCGATTCCGAAACCAATGCCTTTGCTTCCGCCGGTGATATAAATAACTTTTGACATAATTTTAATTTTTAATATTAATAAAAAAGACAGCCTAAACTGTCTTTTATTTTTTATCCTTTTGCATAGAACTCAAAGAAATATGGGATACTTTCTATTCCTTTGTAATAGTTGTAAAGTCCGTAATGTTCGTTTGGTGAATGTATCGCATCCGAGTCCAAACCGAATCCCATTAATACAGATTTCGCGCCAAGAACTTTCTCGAACAATGACGTGATTGGAATACTTCCACCACTTCTATAAGGCAAAACCTCTTTTCCAAACGCTTTTTCCATTGCTTTTTTTGCGGCTAGGAATTCTTTGGTATCGCTTTCCAAAACATACGGCATTCCACCATGGTGTGGCGTCACTTTTACCTTCACGCTTTTCGGAGCGATTTTTTCAAAATGTTTGGTGAATTTTTCCGTGATTTCTTCCGGCGTTTGATTTGGCACCAATCTCATTGATATTTTAGCAAAAGCTTTTGATGCAATCACCGTTTTTGCACCTTCGCCAGTGTAACCGCCCCAAATTCCGTTGACATCGAGAGTTGGTCTGATAGAAGCTCTTTCCAAAGTTGTGTAACCTTCCTCTCCTTGAATATCATTAAGATTAATTGATTTCTTGTAAGCTTCTGGGTCGTCTTTCAGTTTGTTCATTTCTTTTCTGTCTTCATCGGAAACCACTAGAACATTGTCATAGAAACCATCGATTGTGATGTGTCCTTTGTCATCAATTAATTCTCCAATCATTTTTGATAAAACATTGATTGGATTTGGAACTGCACCACCGTAAAGCCCAGAATGCAAGTCACGGTTTGGACCTTCTACTTCAACCTCAACATAGCTTAAACCTCGTAAACCTGTTGTAACAGTCGGTTGCTCATTAGAATAAATATGTGTGTCGGAAATCAAGATTACATCACAGCTTAATTTCTCTTTGTTATTTTCAAGGAAATCTGCCAAACTTGCTGAACCAACTTCTTCTTCCCCTTCAATCAAAAACTTGACATTACAAGGTAAAGAATCCGTTTTCATCATTGCTTCGAAAGCTTTGACGTGCATAAAGAATTGACCTTTGTCATCTGCAGAACCTCTTGCGAAAATCGCGCCTTCTGGATGAAGCTCAGTGGTTTTCACAATTGGCTCGAATGGATCACTTGTCCATAATTCCAAAGGATCGGCTGGCTGAACATCGTAATGTCCGTAAACCAAAACCGTTGGTAAATTTGTGTCAATGATTTTCTCTCCGAAAACGATTGGATAGCCTTTGGTTTCAAGAATTTCTACATTGTCTGCTCCGGCAACTTTTAGATGTCTTGCCACCTCATCGGCACATTTCAAGACTTCTGATTTGTAGGCTGGATCTGCGCTGATGGAAGCGATTCTAAGGATGTCGAAAAGTTCGTCCAAGAAACGTTGTTTGTTTTCCTGGATGTATGTTTGCGTGTTGCTCATTATAAATGATAAATGATGGTTGATAAATGATTTAGAACTTCGTCAAAGATTTGAAACTTTGACTAAGTTGGTTCGTAAAAATAAAAAATGTCCTGCAAACGCAAGACATTTTTTATTATAATATTTTTATAAAATTCTTAGTGATGTACTGCCGGAGCTTCAGTTGCTGGCTTCACCTCAGGCGATACTGTTTTTGCAGAATCTGCAACCACGTGAGAAACAGCTTTTGTAGAATCTGCCTTTGGCTTGAAAGTCCCCTTTGGCGCATTTGCATCGTCATATCTTACCACATCGTCTGTTTTTACCAAACGTGCTTTGTTCCCTCCTGCAGGAAGGTCACAAGAAATAACTAAAAGAGCAGAAGCCAATAATATCACTGATTTTTTCATATGTATATATTTATTTACAATAGGTCATATGCAATCGCCATCTTGAACTATTACCTTTTTTAGTCAGGTTTTGACATATGGCGATGTCATTTTTTATAATTTAATGTGTCAAAAGTAGTGAAATTGAGATTTTCTGCAAAATGTTTTTTTGTAAAATGTAGATTGTACAATGTATTATGTAATAAGTCTAATTAATTTGTCTCGATTTTGTTATAAAATCTTAAATCGGAGAAGAAATGTTTCTATTTTGCGAAGCGCAGCCCGGCTTGAGCGGAAATCCTTTTTTGCTTTGACTTCTGGTTCTATTGATTAAAAAAATGTCGAGCAAAAAAGATTGGG
Source organism: Epilithonimonas xixisoli (assembly GCF_004365655.1). Taxonomy (GTDB): domain Bacteria; phylum Bacteroidota; class Bacteroidia; order Flavobacteriales; family Weeksellaceae; genus Epilithonimonas; species Epilithonimonas xixisoli. The sequence goes on from NZ_SOEO01000001.1 coordinate 1,365,863, forward strand.
AGCGGAAGACGGATTAAGCTGCCCAAATAAAAAACCTGACTCAGATGAATCAGGTTTTTGGGTTTTATTTTTTTCTTTCTAGAACTTCGTCTACCATTCCGTATTCTTTGGCTTCGGTAGAGGTCATCCAGTAATCTCTGTCTGAGGCTTTTTCCACCCATTCGTAGGTTTGCCCGGAGTGGTCGGAAATGATGTCATAAAGTTCTTTTTTCAACTTCAACATCTCTCTTAGGTTGATTTCCATATCGGAAGCTACACCTTGTGCGCCACCGCTCGGTTGGTGAATCATCACTCTGGAGTGTTTCAATGCTGAACGTTTTCCTTTTTCACCTGCTACCAAAAGAACAGCTCCCATTGATGCTGCGATTCCGGTACAGATAGTTGCCACATCTGGCTTGATGATTTGCATAGTGTCATAGATTCCCAATCCTGCGTAAACGCTTCCACCAGGGGAATTGATGTAAATCTGAATGTCTTTTGTGGAGTCTGAACTTTCCAAAAATAACAACTGCGCTGTCACGATATTCGCAACTTGATCGTCGATGCCTGTTCCTAGGAAAATGATCCTGTCCATCATCAATCGGGAGAAAACGTCCATTTGTGCAACGTTCATTCTACGCTCCTCCATAATGTACGGCGTAAGGTTGGTTGGGTTGAACATTCCCATATATTGATCGGTTACCAAACCGTTGTTCCCCAAATGTTTTACTGAGAAATCTCTGAATTCTTTTTTAATGTCCATATTATCTGTGGTTGTTTTTTAAATCTTTTATTGAGTTTGCAATTTCTATTCCTTTGCTAAAGTAGGACTTTCTGTCATTAGAATTTGGGTTTTCGTTTTGAATGGAAAACCGCATCTATATAAATAATCTTTTCTTGCTCAGCAATCCAATAAATTATTAAGAAGGGAAAACGTATCAAAGGAATCCTTCGTAAATCAGCCTTATCTTCATGTTTTTCAAAAAGTAAAGGATTATTTTCTATTAGATTTAAGTAATATTCGATTTCCTCGATGAATTCGTGACCTAATCCATTTTTTTTCTCTTCATACCAAGAAAAGGAATCTTCTAATTCTTGCGAAGCTGGCTTTAAGAAGACTATTTTATAATTCAATTTAAAAGTCTTTTTTTAAGATCTACCCAATTTTCGGTTTCAATTTTTCCTGCTTCGAAATCCTCTTTTCTCTTCATCGCTATTTTCCATTGATTTTCAGAAACTTCAGTCTCACCAATTAAAAGTTTTGCAACTTCATTTTTTTCTTTTGGATCGAGTTTTTTTATGATTGCCAAAAGCTCATCGAATGGAAGATTAATAGATATTTGCATTTTTAATTTTTATCAAATTTAATAAAATTATTAAAATTTCTTAGGACTTTCTGTCACAAAATACGAAATAATTCGCTGTCTAATTTATTCTTTAATTGTGTAAGAAGGATAATCTGTTGATAGATTGGCGTACTGTCTTCCTCATCATTTAGGGAATTTTTAAAATCATTAATGAGTTTAACAACATATTCCCGCTTATGTCGCAGAACAATATCTGAAACCAATTTCGGAACGACTTCTTCCTCGGAACTGAAATAGATGTTGAACTTGTTCCAATTGCTGGTTTGATAATTTTCTATGAGCGCATTCGCTAATTTTCCGGAAACTTCCTCATCCATAAAATTGAAGAAAAAACCACCTGATCTTATTTCGTTTTGGAGAATGCCTTCTTTGATCTCGGAAACGATTTTTTTATGAATGTCCAGCTGAATTTCGCATTCGTCTTCTTCCAAGTGATTCAGAATTTCTTCTATAACTGTGATTTTATAATCGTTACCTTCCGCGTCTTTTCTTTCTAAAACAAAATCGCCATATTTCAACATTAGATCAACTAATTTCTCTTCCTGAAGCAATAATGGATTGACAGTAAATTCAGTTTGCTGAACGATTTCTAATTTCGGAGCCGATTTTTTATCTTCAAATCTAGGTTTTGCTTCCTGCTGTTGTGTGACATTGGTCTGAATCTGAAGCTCATTAAACAAACTTTGCTCGCTGAGACCAAATTTATTCGAAACTTCTTTCAGATAAACTTCACGCTTCAACGCATTTTGAACAAACGAAACAGATTTTACAATATCACGGATGGATTCTGCTTTCCTAATAGGATCATTCCCAGCATCTTTGAGCAAAATCTCCGCTTTGAAATCGATGAAATCTTTCGCTTCTTTGTCGATGAAATTCTCAACGTATTCTTGTGGATGTTTTCTCGCAAAAGAATCTGGATCATCACCATCTGGAAACAATAAAACACGAATATTCATTCCTTCCGAAAGCAACATATCGATGCTTCGGAAACTGGCTTTGATTCCTGCATTGTCGCCATCGAAAAGGATGGTTACGTTTTCTGTGAGGCGTTTTATTAATTTAATTTGTTCCGTTGTCAAAGAGGTTCCTGAACTTGCGACCACGTTTTCAATTCCTGATTGATGAAGCGAAACCACATCCATATAACCTTCTACCAAAAGACAGAGATTCTTTCTGGAAATGGCTTGCTTACCTTGATTTAAACCATAAAGAACATTTGACTTGTGGTAAATTTCGGTTTCTGGAGAATTGAGATATTTTGCCGTTTTGACATTATTCTTGAGAATCCTTGCTCCAAATCCTAAAACTCGACCTGAGAAACTGTGAATTGGAAAAACGACACGATCACGAAATCTATCAATTCCCGAAGGTGTATTTTCTGGGAAAATCGAAAGTCCGGATTTCTCTAATATTTCTTTGGAATAGGATTTTTCAAGAGCAAATTCTGTAAAAGCATTTTTCTTTTCCGGAGAATAACCGAGTTGAAATTTTTTGATAATATCATCCCGAAGTTCTCTTTCTTTGAAGTAAGAATAAGCAATCATTTGACCTTCCTCCGATTCCCAAAGCTGATGTTGGAAAAAATCGTTGGCAATCTCGTGAATCTTGTACAAAATATCACGCTCGGTCTGCGCCTGGATCTGCTCTTCGGAGTATTCTTTTACATCTTCCTTGATTTCAATCCCGTACTTTTTCGCAGCGTGGCGAAGTGCTTCCGGATAAGTGAAATTTTCGATTTCCATCAAGAAAGAAATCGCAGTTCCACCTTTGCCAGTGGAGAAATCTTTCCAAATCTGCTTGCTTGGAGAAACAACAAAACTCGGCGATTTTTCCTCGTGAAAAGGACTCAAACCTTTGAAGTTGGAGCCTGCTCTTTTCAGCTGGACATATTCGCCAATGATTTCTTCTACTCGAATGGTTGAAAAAATCTGGTCTATGGTTTCTTTTGTAATCACGATGTAAATTTAGAATATTTTAAATCTGTAAACAAAAAAATCCCCGAATTGGGGATTTTTTATCAATTATATAATCTTCGAAATTATTTCCAAAAGTTCCAGTACGCACCATCAAAAAAAGCAACAGTGTTACTGTCTGTATCATAACACATCATCCCTGGATATGGACTTTTCACAGTCAGATGTGGTTGATTTATTTTAGGCAAAGTAAGTGCAAGGCTAGACGACTCCAAGACCAAAACACCTGTGGCTGGTGATGTGGGAGCACCAATGATAACGCCATTTCCTACATCAAGACTTGGATTATTAATGATTGCTGCAGTACTGCCATTTCCCTCCGTAAGGGGAAGCCAAGCATTTTTTTGGAAAGTGTAAATGCGGGCATCATTTCTATTAAAAATAAATGTTCCGTTGGTTGGACTCACTGGAAATCCTGAGGTTGCAGGTAGAATAATACCTTGTGTCATATTGGTTCCAAAGTCCAAGATAGAAGAACCTTGAACAGCTGGCTTACCGATAGAAACCTGCGCCTGGAAAAAGCCCGCGGATAGTAATAATATAAGTTGTCTTATTATTTTAAAATTTTTCATTTCGAATCGTTTTTAATCGTTACAAGATTGAACCAGACAATGCCAAGTGGTTCCATTATAAATTTTCACACAGTCGTCTGCTCCCGGATCATAAATCAACATTCCTAAGACAGGATTCGTAATATTAGAAGGAGAAGTTCTGGTGATTACAAAACCTTTGCTCGCAGATTCTAAAGCAATAAAACCGTTTGGAATAGAATCTGGCCAATTAGCAGATTTGGACTCGTGTGTTGTAATTCCAACTTTCGTAAAGCTGTCTGCAACTTGTACCGACGGTGACTTTCTACATTTACAATTTTGAATCAAAACGTTCACTTTTGCAGAAGCCGGACTATAGCAATTACCTATCGAATCATAATAAAAAGCATAATAACTTCCCGAGGTTTTAATAAATGTATTAGAAACGGGAGAACCGGTATGATTTGGATTATCGAACCATACTAAAGTAGATCCAGCAGGTGCAATACCGTAATGTATATTATTAAGCTCCAATCCGTTTGGTGAGGGGATATCAATGTTTGCCACCGGGCAAATATTCGTTACTGTAATTTCCGTCGGAGTTGCCGGCGGCGTTACTTTCATATAAGCAGCATTGTTGTTGTAATTGGTTTCAAAATTTACCGTTCTGATTTTCGCAATATTTGTGTAATTGGTACTGGCTTCTACTTTCGCTGTGATAGTGATTGTTCTATTGGTTCCTGTAACCAAATTGCCAATATTCCAATTGGGGTACGAAAAAGTAGTTCCCGTTGGAGGAGCAGCTGACACAAAGGAGAAACCGGATGGCAAAAGATCATTCACAACAACCGAAGTTGCAGTTGAACCAGCCACATTATTACTTGCTACAAGTGTAAAAACAACATTGTTACCAATAGTTGGCGTAGCATTATTTACAGTTTTTGTAAGGGAAAGATCTGCACAAAGAAGACTGGATGTTCCAGTAATTGTCTGAAAATATAAATATCCCCAAGTATTGATGGTACGTGCATTCCCAAAATAAGTCTGATAAGTAGTTCCTGTTCCTGATGTCCAAATATGAGACGGAGACGGCGTTCCTATCGTCGAATTATTAGTTCCAGCTGGTGTACTGTTACCATTTGTACTTCCTGTATTAAATGCGGATAAGCCAGAGTCATCCCAAAACAAATTAGAAACCTGCATCCCAGCAGGAGCAATTGTAGAAACCCTTAAACCTCCAGCATTACGTTCTGCATCGAATATCGGAACGTTGAATCTATCTGCAAAGGCAGTAAGTTCGAATGTTAGAATATTAGCCGTTGGAAAAAGCACTCCTACTCCATCTCTTCCATCCCATTCCATACTGTAATCTCCAGCGGATAAGTTATAGAAATACAATATTCTATCTGTGTTTCCTGTACCTTTTATAATGATTCTATAATCACCAAATTCCTCTGTTTTGAAATTGATGTTGTATGGCGCTGTATTACAAGCATTGACTGGTGTAATAATTGATGCTGCAAAAGATGGAGGTGGACCTTCTACTGCTCCGTAAGTAAACAATGCAGGATCGGGCGCATTAAGAAAAACATTAAAACCTCCCGGAAGTGATGGTGTGACTCCCGTTGTACTATTCACAGATCGTCTATCTGTAGCAAAATTATTGGTATCTGTAATACCATAGTTATTGACACCAACCGTGTAAGCTAATGGCTGAATATCAGGGAGATCCAGCTTTAAAACATTATTGGTATTTGTATAGACATAGAATCCCGGCGCTCCAATTGAACTAATATCAGTAAAGTATTGTGCCGGATTTGAGGTATTTGGTGTAGTTGTTACCAAGCCCCATTTGGTTGCAAAGACCCTTCCCGATCTGAAACTTCCCGTAGCTGTAGCCACTGTAAAGTCAAACAATGGAGAAACCGCACTTGTATTATTCACAGCAGAACTTGAACTCGACCCTCTCCAATATTGAATCACAAAGGTATCATTCTTGGTGGGTGTAAACTGAAGTGGCGAGTATCCGCTGGGATTGGTTCCCGCAATATTTGGACCAGCAACCGCCTGAGCATAGGTATTAATTTGTCCTGCAGATCCTGATGCTCTTGGCAACAATGTTGGACCAGCTACTACCACTCCATCAGAATCTAATATTCGGTAATACATATATTCACTTTGCGTGGAATAATTCAAAACCTGGTCTGCTGCACTTGCATTTCCGTAATTGGTCCAGCTAAATCCAAAATAAAATCTTTCTGTATTGAAATTAGAAATTACAAAATTGATGTTATTATCATCTGGCGCATTAAAATAAGAACCATAATTACTAGATGGATTATAATACAAACCTGATAATCTATTGGTTTGTGGAGAGACCTGCTTAGTTCCTTCCTGCGCTTTCAGTAAACTTGAAAATATTAGCAGTAAACCCAATATCCATTTATTCATAAAAAATATATTTTTCTTCATTTTATTATTGTTTTACTTGTGGTGCTGTAGCTCCTCCTTTACAAACTGTTACTGTTGCAGTCGCAGTATTATTAGCCGGGACGTTATCCGGCATTGTATCTGAACTAATGGTCGCTGTATTATTATAAACTCCAGTGGGATTTACAACTGCTGTTATTGTCAATGTGGCATTAGAATTGGCTGGTAAATTACCAATCTCCCAAACACCATTTGACTGGTTATATCCTGCTTGGTTTGCTGAAATAAAAGTATAACCCGTTGGTAAGACATCTGTTAAAACAACATTGGAAGCCGCCAAAGTAAGGTTGTTATTTCTTGCAACAATGGTAAATGTAACCACATCACTTGCAAATGGATTAGCATTTGAAACCGATTTTGTAACACTAAGGTCAATACTGGTAATCACATAATTCACAATAACTCTTCCGTTGGCTCCATTTCCTCCACTCTTGGTAGAATTTCCATTACTGGATCCTCTACCACCGCCACCACTTCCTGGCACGTTACCAGATCCCGCAGTTGCAGCAGCGCCGGTTCCACGTGTTCCACCAATTCCACCAACTGCACCTGGATTAAATCCCGTAGAAGTACTACCAGCAGTTCCTCCAGCACCACCAGCACCATTGTTACTAGCGCCGTTACCTCCGTTACCTCCAGCTGAACCAGCTCCGGCTGAACCGCCGCCGCCGCCGCCAGCTCCTGATGTATTAGCAACGCCTCCACTTCCTCCACCAAATCTAGTTGATCCAGCGGTTGGCAAACCAGAGGCAGCTGTTCCTCCAGTTCCTGCGGTATTACCATTTCCACCTTGCCCTCCAGAAGCTTGAACCATCACAGTGCTACCTGACAAAAAAGCACTTGAACCTCCTGTTCCACCAGGATTATTAGTTCCAGAACCACCTTGTCCTACATTTACTGTATAAGATGTTCCAGCCACAACGGGAGCAACAACATATCTGGTGTAGGCACCGCCGCCACCGCCTGCGCGACCATTACTAGTATTCCCACCAGCACCGCCACCGCCTGCGCCCCAAACTTCAACTGTAATAGAATTTACTCCAAACGGAACAGTAAAGGTTTGCGAATTACCATTGGCATAATTAAAGACTTGTGATCCAGCTGTAGCTTGAGAATAAAACTTCCCATACCCCACAAAAAAGACTGCTACTATAAAAAGTAGATTTATTTTTTTCATAAAAAATATTATTAAAATAAAAAAGACCTCTATGGATAAAAAAATCCATAGACAATTAAATTGAAAATCTGAAAATTAAACCAATGATGGTGGCGGTCTCACAGACCAATCAGAACTGCAATCATGTTGTACTAAAGGATCGCTATTGTAGAAATAAGAATTGAAATGCAGATAGTCTAAAGCTTCGCTCTCCTCTTTGAAAACAGGAATGAGAAAATATTTAGACGAATAAAAATCATTGCTTGGAAAAACAAAAGAATTAGCTACAAATCCTGTAGCGGCAACAAATTCATTTCCTTCATAACTTTTATTAATATAAAGGACGAATTGTTTTTTCGGAAGCTCAGCCGCAACTTCTTGGGCTTCGTTAGCCAGTAACTCTTCTTCGGTAACGAGTGTTTTTTCCGGATTTTGTTTTTCGGATTTTGTAGGAATGTTAGCAGCGATTTTGAGTTGCCCATCTACCAGCGTTTCGACAAGTTCCAGTTGACTCTGTAAGTTTTCACTTTTGCTGATCTGACTATTAAAAGACTCATCTTGAGAATAGATGGTGGCGCCATTTGTTAAAACAATAATCGTTTCTGAATGATTATCGTGTTCAGATGGTAATTGTTGAGCAAAAAAGAAATTTTGGAAAAGAACAAAAAATACGAGAAATACCGGTCTTGATTTTAATAAAAAATCGACATAATAATTTATTTTAGCACACAAACGCATCAAACCCAGTTTCACAGTGCAATATTAGTAAAAATAAAGCCTTATTTAAAACCAAAATGCAAAATTAACACAATCGTAAACTGAATATTATATGACTTCAATCATATTTTTTCATTTTTAACCAAAAATTTGTAAAAAAACTTCTCCGACAGTCAAAAACTCTTCTCCAGATAAATATTAACTTTGCAAAAACAATTATGAAATTTCAAATCACCAATCTGGAAGAATGGAATGTTGTCATTAAACAAATTCTTCCGAAACTCATACATCCTATCTTATTATTAAAAGGTAACCTCGGCGCAGGAAAAACTACTTTTTCCCAATTTTTGTTGAAGGAACTTGGAAGCCAGGACGAAATATCATCTCCAACCTACTCTATCGTGAATGAATACAATACACCAAAAGGAAAAGTATTTCATTTTGATCTCTACAGACTGAAATCTGTGGAAGAAGCTTATGATTTTGGGATTGAGGAATATCTGGAAAACTGTTTCCTCTCCATTATCGAGTGGCCGGAGATCTATATGGATGAGTTGGACGCCTATGATTTCCATCAGATGACGATCACAAACACAGAATCCGGAAGAGAAATCGAATTTAATTAATCCGTCCGAGTAAATTATTTTATCTTTGTTCTTTATTTTCGAATAACGATTCATTTCTATGAGCAGTACATCAACCATATTTACACCTTTTACAGAGGAAGAATTGATCCCAAAAGAGGAAAAACTCGAAGTTGTAAAAAAAGGGAAAACCTTCAGCATTGGTATTCCGAAAGAAACTTGTCTTAATGAAAAGAGAACTTGCATTATCCCAGACGCAGTTCAGATTTTGGTGAATAATGGGCATAAGGTGATTCTGGAAAGTGGCGCCGGACTTGGCTCACATTTTCCGGACATTTTGTACTCAGAAGCTGGCGCAGAGATTACCAACGATCCAAAAGTGGCATTCTCGCAAGATCTTGTTCTGAAAATAAACCCACCAACCGAAGAGGAAATCGAGTTTCTAAGGCCGATGACTTATCTGATTTCAGCTTTGCAAATCAACCTTCGAGACAAAGATTATTTCCTAAAATTAGCTTGCAAAAAAGTCAATGCGATTGCGTTTGAATTCATAATGGATGAGTACAAGCAATTGTCATTGGTCAGATTGATTGGAGAAATCGCTGGAAGTGTTTCCATTCTTTATGCATCCGAATTATTGGCAATGTCCAACGGATTGATGCTTGGTGGAATTACTGGCGTTCGCCCGACGGAAGTTGTCATCATCGGTGCAGGAATCGTGGGCGAATTTGCAACAAAAGCAGCGATTGGTTTGGGAGCAAGTGTCAAGGTTTTTGACAATTCACTTTCAAAACTGAGAAGACTTCATACATTGGTAGATAGTCGTGTTCCAACTTCTGTCATCGATCCAAAAGAATTGACGAAATCACTTAGAAGAGCCGACGTTGTAATCGGCGCTTTGCCAAGACTTAATCTGCCACCAATCATTACAGAAGATATGGTGATGAAGATGAAAAAAGGAAGCGTCATCATCGATATTACAATTGATAACGGAAAAGTTATAGAAACTTCCGAACTTACAACCACGGAAAAACCATTCATCATAAAACACGATGTAATCCACTGTGGACTTCCAAACCTAACTTCCAGAATGCCAAGAACAACGACTAAAGCGGTAAGCAATTTCTTCTTAAGTTATCTTCTCGGTTACGATGAAGAAGGTGGTTTTGAAAATATGCTGATTCACAAAAACGAAATCAAACAATCGCTTTACATGTACAAAGGAAGACATACGAAGCAAATGATCTGCAACAAGTTCGACCTTCCTTATCACGATATCAATCTATTGATTTTCTAAAACTTATTAATGCTAAAAAAACTTAAATTCTATATCATTGGACTGGTTCCGGGATTATTAATTGTATTTGTAATCCTTAATCAAAAAGGTGCCAGCTGCTCCTACTTTCCCAATGACAGAGTCACGGCGGAAACTCTTACAAAAGATTTCACTTATACTCCGACTTTCAAAACAGAAATGGAACTTCATAAAATCACAGAAAAATTCCTGAAAGACAGCATCATCTCGGAAGGAAAAGTAGATTTTGACAAAAGTAATGCACAGGCAAAGCCATGTCCGGAATATCTGATTCTCTACCCGAAAAAAAATCCACATTTTGAAATTAACTATTCCAAATGCAGGGAAAATGCAGAGTTTACAACTTTAAAAAAACTGAGATAATATTTTTTTAGATTAATTTAAATCTAATTTCTAAAATCCAATTTTGAGACATGAACGGCAGAAATTTGTTAATCCCAGATTACTTTCTTTTCGGAGGAATTTTTGCTCTTTTTCTTCTGATTGTTCTGTGTTTTTTTCTCTACGGTAAGTACAAATCCGCCAAGACCAAAAACAAAATACTGGAAGATAATTACAAATCTCTGGAGAACAAATTGGACAATGTGAGGCTGGATCATATCGAAACAAAACTCAATCCGCATCTTTTCAAAAACATTCTCAATTCGGTTCAGTCGCACGCGTATCAGACTTACATTTCTCTCGACAAATTAGCAAACATTCTGGATTACATCCTCTACGAGAGCAACAACAAATATGTAAGTCCCAAGGAAGAGCTGGATTTTACGATGAGTTTGATTGACATTAATAAAATCAAAATCAATCCACTTTTTGACCTTCGGATCAAAAGTAAAATCGATAAGGAAGATTCGATTTTTATGGAGAAAATTTTCGCACCTTTGATTACAGTTGATTTGATTGAAAACGCTTTCAAACACACTGATTTTCTGGCTCAGGATTCTTTCATTTCTATTCATTTGAATTTGGAAACTCGAATTTTTGAGATGAAAGTCAGCAACAAAATTTCCGCAAAAACACCGATGGAAAAAGAAAACAGCGGTTTCGGAAGCAGTTCTTTTGACCAAAGACTGAAGATGATTTACAAAGAACATTACAAACTGAGCAAAAGTATCAACAGTGATATTTACACCGCGCAGTTAAAAATTAATCTCGGCGATTTCTATGACAAAATGCGTTATACTAGATGACGAATTGCTTGCAATCAGCTACTTAAAACTACTTTGCGACGAGCTCAATGTAGAAGTGGTGAAAGCCTTCAACAATCCGAAGATTTTCTTACAGGAGATTGACAATATCGAATGTGATTTTTGCATCCTGGACATAGAAATGCCAGGAATGAACGGCCTTCAGGTAGCGGAATTGATCAAGAAAAAAATAATTTTCACCACGGCTTACAAAGAATATGCTGCGGAAGCCTTTGATCTAAATGTTGTGGACTATGTGCGAAAACCCATCAAAAAAGAACGTCTGCAACAAGCTTTTGAAAAAGTTGAAAAACTGCTGAGCGAGGAAGAGAAAAACACTTTTTTCGAATGGAATACCAATCTGGGTAAAAGCATCATTTTCGCAGATCAAATTGTTTACATCAAAACCTCTGAGATTGACAGCCGAGACAAAGATCTGGTTCTGAAAAACGATTCCGAGATTATTTTAAAGAATTTAAGTTTCAAACACTTATCAGAATTGTTACCAGAAAAAAACTTTGTTCAAATCAGCAAAAAAGAAATGGTAAACACAAAACACATCAAAGTCTTTTCGTCTTCAGAAATCATTCTGGATATCAAAGACTCTGCAGGAAACCCTTTAAAACTCAGTGTAAGTGAGGTTTTCCGGGATCAGGTTTCGGAAAAATTGCTGAGTAAAAATTAAATTTCAAAAAGTATCAAATCCAATTCTTCAATTTTGGAAAAGCCTTTGTCTGCAGTCACCAAAGGCAATCCGTAAACCAAGGATGTTGCAGCAATTATGGCATCAGGCAATTTTATACTGTAGCGTTTTCTCAAATCAATTGTTTTTTCTTTGATTTTGGAGTTCCATTCTATCAAGAAACAATCCTTAATCAATTCTTTTAATTTTGATTCTTGAGATTTGCTTATATTTTTAAAACCTAACAATTCTACTTCTGATATAAAAGAAATACCAAAGTTGTATTCCAAAAAGGGTGCAATCAATTCATTCCCTTCGTGGACGTAAATCAAAAAATTTGTATCAGCAATGAAATCAATCTTCATTTTCTCTGATTTCTATTTGATATTTTAATCCGTCAATATCTCTTTTCAATTTTCCAAAATGTTTTGTCAAGTTCCCTTTAGAAATGCTTTTTTTAAGTTTTTCTTTCAGAATTTTTGAAACATTTTTAGAATTTGACTTATTAATAGTTACTGTCATTTCCAATATTTTATATTCAAATTTACGAAAATATACAATTCAAAACCTTAACCTATTATTCAATTTTCAGTACAGAATTCCGCAGTTTCATTACATTTATTGAGTTGCGAGATTATTTTTATTCAAAAACTTCTCAAATTTACACTCAGAAAATCAGTAAAAATAAATTATTGATTGTGATATCGAAATCATATTCGATCCCACATAAGCTTAAATGAAATGAAATTTGATATGAAAAAGTACAGAAATATTATTTTTTACGTTCTTACAATTGCCTTTTTCTCTTGCGTGATGTATTGGTTTTTTGTAGAAGGAAAAACGCTAGAAATAGGCGAAAAAATAGCACCCAATGTTTCTACTGGAACCACAATGTGGGAAAACTTCACAGACTCTTTCTTAGGCAATCTCCACCATCCTTTGGCTCTGCTTTTGGCACAGATTGTTACCATTATTATCGTCGCAAAATTCTTCGGATGGATCTGCGTGAAACTGAAACAACCTTCCGTAATTGGTGAGATGATTGCAGGTATCGTCCTCGGTCCATCGCTTGTAGGATTGTATTTTCCAGAATTTTCCGCTTTTATGTTCCCAAAAGAATCGCTTCCAAACTTACAATTCCTAAGTCAGATTGGTTTGATTCTTTTCATGTACATCGTGGGAATGGAATTGGACCTCAGCGTCCTTAGAAAAAAAGCACACGATGCAGTGGTTATCAGCCACGCCAGTATTATTTTTCCCTTTGCATTGGGAGTTGGACTCTCTTATTTCATTTACAATGAATTTGCGCCAGACGGAATCCAGTTCAGTTCCTTTGCCTTGTTTATTGCCATTGCGATGAGTATCACAGCATTTCCCGTTTTGGCGAGAATTGTACAAGAACGGAATCTTCACAAAACCAAGATTGGAACTGTTGTCATCACTTGTGCTGCGGCAGATGACATCACGGCTTGGTGTATTTTGGCAGCCGTGATTGCTGTGGTAAAAGCTGGTTCTTTCTCAGGTTCTATTTTTGTCATTATAATGGCAATTGTTTATGTTTTCCTGATGATAAGAATCGTAAAACCGTTCCTAACCAGGATTGCAGAATCACAAAAGGGCAAAGGATTCATCAACAAATCTTTGGTTGCTGTTTTCTTTTTGATATTGATTATCTCTTCCTATTTGACAGAAGTGATCGGGATCCACGCACTTTTTGGGGCGTTTATGGCGGGAGCGATAATGCCTGAAAATGTAAAATTCAGAAATCTTTTCATAGAGAAAGTGGAAGATGTTGCTTTGGTTCTTTTGCTTCCATTATTCTTCGTATTCACGGGGCTTAGAACTCAGATTGGATTGTTGAATGACCCTTATCTGTGGAAAATTGGCGGATTAATCATTCTAACCGCGGTTATCGGAAAATTTGTAGGAAGTGCGCTCACAGCGAAGTTTCTGAAGATGAACTGGAAAGACAGTTTAACCATCGGAGCATTGATGAACACAAGAGGTTTGACGGAATTAATTGTCCTAAACATCGGTTACGACTTGGGAGTTCTCGGGCCTGAGTTGTTTGCGATGCTTGTCATTATGGCACTTTTCACCACTTTTATGACAGGTCCAAGTTTGGATATCATCAATTATTTCTTCAAAGGAAAAAAATCCAGTTTGGAGGAAGAAGATAACGCCAACGACGAAAAATACAAAGTTCTTTTGTCATTCGAAACGCCACAATCCGGAAGTACACTTTTAAAATTAGCCGATAACTTCACCCATAAAATGAACGGAAACAAAAGCGTAACAGCGATGAATATTGCTCCCCTAGATGAGCTACACGCTTTTGACATCGAAGATTATGAGAAAGAATTATTCGAAGATGTGATAGATACTTCTCGGGAACTAAAACTGGAGGTCACCACACTTTTCAAAGCGTCCACAGATATCGAAAATGACTTGATTAATATTACCAACAAAGGCAATTATGATTTGCTTTTGATAATGTTAGGCAAATCAATTTACGAAGGAACTTTACTTGGAAAACTGCTTGGTTTTACTACAAAAATCATCAATCCAAGTAAATTGTTGAACACCGTTACCGGAAAATCATATATCTTCAACAACTCGCCTTTCGATGATTTCACACTCAGTATTTTGGACAAAACCAATACGCCAGTGGGAATCATGGTGGACAAAAACTTCGAAAGTGCAGACAAAATCTTCATTCCAATTTTTGATCTCAACGATTTTTATTTGGTTGAATATGCAAAACGTTTAATTAATAATAATGATTCTCAAGTCATAATCTTGGACGCAGCTGGACAAATCCGAAAAAATACAGAAATCCGTGAGTTGATAAGAAACATCGAGCATATCGCACCCAATCACATCACACTTTACAATGAAAAAACGATTGAAAAAGATTTCTTGCAGTCTCAGGATTTGATGCTCATCAGCAGCAGAAGTTGGAAAAATTTGATTGACTCAAAAAGTCTTTGGCTGTCCGACATTCCTTCGACATTGATTGTTTCGAATCCATAATTTTTTTGAAATTTCGAAAATTAATTTCTATCTTCGTCTGGTGAAAACAACAAACAGAACATATTATTACGCAATTCAGACCTTCAAAAAGGATTAGGATTCGTATGTAGCAATATCAAAACCTCGTCCTATTGACGGGGTTTTTTGTTTTAAATTATTAATGAAAAAATATTGTAAATGAAACGCTTTGCGTTCCATCTGACATAATAAAAAATAAGTATTTACAGATGAAAATAGGAATTATTGGAACCGGATTGATTGGCGGCTCCATCGCATTGAAACTGAAAGAAAAAAACTTCACCAATTTCGTTTATGGAATCGACCAAAATGAAGAAAATCTAAACACAGCTCTCGAACTAAATATCATTGATGAAAAAGCAGATTTGGAAAGTGGCGTCAAGAATTCCGATTTGATTATCATTGCCATTCCCGTGGATTCGGCGAGGAAAGTTTTGCCTTCGGTTTTGGATTTAATTAATGAAAATCAAACCGTAATGGACGTTGGTTCTACAAAATCCGGAATCATAGAATCGATTAAAAATCATCCGAATAGAAAACGTTTCGTTGCATTCCATCCAATGTGGGGAACGGAAAACTCTGGTCCGAAATCCGCCACCAAAGACAGTTTTGCGGGAAAAGCAGCCGTGATTTGCAACCGAGAAGATTCAGATTCTGATGCTTTGGCAATTGTTGAAAAAGTGATTGAAAATCTGGAAATGCATCCAATTTATATGAATGCCGATTCGCACGACGTTCACACAGCTTACATTTCTCATATTTCTCATATTACTTCTTACGCTTTGGCGAATACGGTTTTGGAAAAGGAACGTGAGGAAGACACTATTTTTCAGTTGGCGAGTTCTGGTTTTTCCAGCACAGTTCGTTTGGCAAAATCGCATCCGGAAATGTGGGTTCCGATCTTCCGCCAAAACAAAGAAAATGTTTTAGACGTTTTGAATGAACATATTACGCAACTTAGAAAATTCAAATCTGCCTTGGAAAAGGAGAATTTTGAATATTTGGAAGAGTTGATTACAAATGCGAATAAGATTCGTGGGATTTTGGATAAGTAAAATCTAATCGAGAATCTTCTTCGTCTTTGGTTTAATTACAATTTCAGGACTAAGATTAGGAAAATATTTAAGCATCACTTCTTTCGACTTTCCAGAAGTGTCAATAAATTTCCAGTTCTTACCATCATCTTTTGAAATCCCAATCATCGTATAGCCACCAAGAATCTTTCCTTTGGGTGCTTTCATAAGAATTTCTTGTCGAATAGTTACTTGTGTCTCTTTTCCTACTTTAAAAAAGCTGGAAGGTTCTTTATATGTAATATCTAAAATACTAAAACCATCATTTTCCATTTTTTTTAATTGTACGGTTGTCATTTGAATCATTTTATCTTGACCCCCCAAACATTTTAATGACTTCTGGATGTGTGAAACCTAAAACCTCTTTATATTTTTTTTCAAGAGAATATTTTCTAAGTAACTGTAACTGATTGTTTAGATTTGCATTAGTTGTTTGGGAATATGATAAATTAAAAATTGTAATTAAAATTAATATGGCTACTTTTTTCATAAAATATTATCACTTATCAAATTCATTCGGATGCAATTTCTTGATCTCATCCACAGTTCCGAGAACTTTATCTTTCAATGAGTTTTGGTAAATTTCTAATTTTTGAGACACTTCGGAATCAGAAGTTCCAATAATCTTTGCAGCGAGAATTCCGGCATTTGTCGCACCATTCAAAGCAACTGTCGCAACGGGAATTCCGGATGGCATTTGCAAAATCGATAAAACAGAATCCCAACCATCGATGGAATTTGAAGATAAAATTGGAACGCCAATCACAGGTAAAGTGGTGCAACTGGCAACCATTCCTGGAAGATGTGCAGCACCGCCAGCTCCCGCGATAATGACTTTCAAACCTCTTTCCTTCGCAGTTTTAGCATAATCAAACATTCTCTCAGGCGTTCTGTGTGCAGACACTACTGTCAATTCGTAAGGGATTTGCAAAGTTTTTAGAAAATCTGCGGCTTGTTGCATTATTGGCAAATCGCTTTGGCTTCCCATTATTATTCCGACCATTTTTCAAATTTTTATTAGATGTTCAAAGATAAAGATTTATGCGCAAAACCGAAGTTTTTGAAATATCTTTGTCGCTTATATTTTCAGCTTTGAATTCCAGAACCATTATCGCTATCTGCATTGTCGCCATCGTTTGGGGGACTACTTTTCTTGGTATAAAAATCGGGGTAGAAACTGTACCTCCTTGGTTTGTGGCGGGACTTCGACAGTTCTTGGCATCCTTGATTCTTTTGCCTATTTTGCTTTTCAAAAAAGAATTGAGATGGATTGGCTGGAAAAATTTCAGAATCCAAATCACACTTTCTTCGCTAATGTTGATCGGCGCCAATGGACTGACAACGGTTGCAGAGAAAGAATTGACGAGCAGTTTGACTTCACTCATCAGCGCACTTTCTCCGGTTTTCATTTTCATTGCAAGTATGATTATCGGGATGGAAAAATTCACTTTCCGTACGATGATTGGGCTTTTGATGGGTTTTTCTGGCGTAATATTTATCTTCTGGGACGGCTTCAATGATTTGATGAATCCGGGATACAGAATGGGATTGTTGATTCTGATTATTGCATTGATGTGTTGGGGCTTGGGAACGATTTACACCAAAAAACTGAACCTCCAAAATCAAAATCTTTTTCTTAATTTGTTTTATCAGTTTGCTTTTGCAGGAATTGTACAATTGATTTTCGCATTCTCATTTTCAGATGCGATTGATGTTTCCACTTGGTCTGCGAAAAGTATTTCTGCGATCATCTATTTGGGAATATTTGGTTCTGTATTGGCGTTCTATGCTTATAATTATTTACTCAAAACATTACTTCCCACGCAGGTTTCGATTCTTTCTTATGTCAATACGATTATCAGTATTTTTCTAAGTTGGCTAATTTTGGGAGAAGAGATTTCCGAAAAATTTCTCATTGCAACTCTTTTGATTATAAGCGGCGTTTTTATCATTAATTACAAACCTGGAATGATAAAATTTCGCAGAAAGGAATAATAATTGATTGGTGAGTCAATTAATTTTTTAATTTTAATTTCAATTAAAAACATAAACAATAATTAATTTTTAAACCAATGAAAAAAATTTTGATCGTAGCTTCCGCAGCTACATTTCTATTCGCAACATCTTGCAAGAAAAATGAAACCACTGTAACGACAGACGGACAAGACACGCTAAGTGTCGTAGAAACTACAGAAACAACAACTTTGGCAAACGACGAGGCAAAAGCAAAAGTAGATAAAGCACAAGCAGATTTGGACGCCGCCATCCAGAAAGGAGATAAGGAAGCAGAAGCGGCTGCGAGACAAGCTTTAGCTGATGCAAATCTAGCTTGGGAGAAAACAAAAACGGCTGTGAATGATGTAGCGCAAGATGTAAAACAAGGCGTGGACAACACGGTTGACAAAGCAAAAGTAGCGACAGAAAATGCAAAGCAGGATATGAAAGAAACCGCGAAAGATACCAAAGAAGCGATTAACAAAGCCGGACAAGACGCAAAAGATGCGACGAAAAAAGCCACTGAAGACACCAAAGAAGCTTACAACAATACACTTGACAAATTGAAAGCTAAATAATTTCCAATCTAACGATACAAAGAAAGCAAGGTTTTGGACCTTGCTTTTTGTTTTTATACGATGCGTCTCACTATCGTCTAATGTGAAATAATTTCTCGGACTCAGTATCACATTTTTTCCGGTGGCGTTGCTGTTCCTTCTCCAGAAGTATTGGCATTCATATTATGGATGATTGTGGGATTCACCATTGTCAACATATCTCTTTTATAAACAATGATGTTAAGCCTGATCTCAATATTCTTTTGGGTTTGTTCTGCTGGAACGGTAAAAACACGATTGTGATTAGGCAAAAATGTGAGTCTCCAAGTTCCATTTTGCACAAAAGCTCTGGCAGAATACATTGGAATATTGTTGTTGTTTCCCGTGACATAAACATTCGAACTATCGCCTCCTCCACGGATGATGTAACCACCAATTGTCAGATAATAAGCAGAAGATGAAATTCCTGTGTCATAATTTGTAAGTCCCGAGAAATTAACTCTTGTAAAAGCGTAAGTCACACTATTAATAGCACTGTAACTCGCAGTTTCTGGAACATATCTTTTGAGAACATTGTTGCTGTTGTCTTTTACCATCAGATAAGAATTGATAGAAGATCCTAGATATACACCTGGATTTTCGAGATAAAGATTTTTAGAAAGTTTCATATTCCCATTGATATCCAAAGTCTCCACAGGATTTGATTTCCCTATGCCTACTTGTGAAAACGCAAGCCCAAAAAAAAGAATTGTAATGGCTGATATAATTTTGTTCATTGTAATTTTGTGTTTTGTTAAATATTAAATGCCACTTGGCGCAACTCCCGCATCACCAATGACGTCACCTCGTAGATTATAAGTCGTCACAGATTGATTCAAAACCTTGAAAAATCTTTTCGATAAGAGAATGACATCAAAATTGTAGGTGTAGCGACCACTGGTGTATTGTGTATTCAGGGTTGGATATCCGATATTAATTCTCCAAGTCCCATCCGACTCAAATGCGCGGATTACAAAATGACCTTTTACATCGCTGGTAGAATACACACCATTGTTGGGTTGAGAACTGTTTGTTGAGCTGGGAATAGCTTCAAAATTGGTAATGGCAACCATATATTTCTCAGAGGAAATCTGAAGATCAAGATTGTTCAAATCATCTCTATAAATATTATTAATAGAATATGGCTGGATAATAATTGGAGTGTAAAGCGTTTCAACTTTCATCACTTTCCCATTCACAACGCTGGATTGAGGATCTACGGCAATCACATCAAAACCATTTGGATTTGCAGTGTAAGTATTGGGATCTAAATAAACAGAAGTCCCAATGGCAACACTTCCGTTCACATCAAATTTTTCGGTAGGCGAAGTGGTTCTAATTCCCACATTTTGTGAGAAAAGAAATCCTGATACCATTGGCAAAAGGATATTAAAATAATTTTTCATCTGTGTTTTTATGGATTTAAAATAGGTGTAGTCTCTGTCCCGGAAGAAGTATTTCCAAGACTTTTGGTTCTTTCTCCAAAAATCTTAACATAGGTCTTCGGATAGATGGCGCAGACAAAAGTCCAGGTTCCATTGGTTTCAGAAGACATTCCGGAATAATCTGCATACAGATTCCAAAAGCCTCCGATATTCCGAACCCCGAAAGATGGCATTGCTAAGATTCCGGACGTTCCCAATGTAAGATCTCTGTCAAAATAGGCTGACAAAATCACGACTGCAAAGTCTGATGTATTGATTCTGGTATTGAACTGTTCTACCCAATCTCCGCCAACATTGGTAAGCTTGTAAGTCGCAATGGTTGCAATTCCCGGACTGCCGGAAACTCTCGGATCTATCTTTTTGATACTATTATCTGCAGTACTTTGGGTAAGGAGCAGATATCTGTCCTTCTCTTCCAGACCAATCTGATCTACAGTGCCTGCAATGATGTTGTTGGATTTGAAACTGCCATTGACATCAACGTCAGTTCTCGGAGTCGCGGTATTAATACCCATACCTACTTGTGCACTCGTGGTGATATAAAAAAATGCAGCAAGAGATAAATAAATTTTGTCTCTCATCAATTTGTGTTTGTGCAAAGGTATAGATTTTACAAACACAAATAATAAAACTTTGATATGTTTTACATAAAAACAAACTAACAATCAATTAGTTATGACAAAATAAGAATTATAATAATTCAACAATAAAATAATATTATTGAATAATACTTAAAATATTCTTTCAATAAGATAATATTTTAAAATAATAAATAATTTAATTTAAATTTTTAAAACATCAGAAATAGTACTAAAACTATTCTAATTCGTAATCACTTTCACCAAAGATTTAATGTAAACCAATTTTTCCATCAATTCCTCTCTAGAATCCGCCAAAACATTGATATGTCCCATTTTTCTACCAGGTTTTGTTTCGGTTTTTCCATAGAGATGAACGTAGGTTTTTGGTAATTTCAAGACTTCCTCCAAACCTTCGTATTTTACTTTTCCTGAGTGATTTTCTTCACCAACCAAATTCAACATTCCCGAAAATCCGAAAGCGTCTGTATCAGCCAAAGGTAGATTTGTCACCACTCTGTAAAATTGCTCGAACTGCGAATTGGCGTTGCCTTCTTGCGATTGATGTCCAGAATTATGAAGTCTTGGCGCAGTCTCATTGACCCAGATTTTTCCATTTTTATCAAGAAACAATTCGATGGCAAAAAGTCCAGCGGAATCTGCAGAATTGATAAATTGTTTCGCGATAATGTCAATCTGATTTTGAGTTTCCTCCGAAACATCAGCCGGACAAATATTAAAATCGAGAAGATTCAGTTTTGGGTCTGCAACCATTTCTGTCACAGGGAAAGTTTTGATTTCTCCGTTTTCGTTTTTAGCGACAATTACTGATAATTCCTTATCAATATCCACCAAATCTTCCAACACAGATTCCTGCGTCCAGAGATTTCTCCAATCTTGCGTTGTTCGGATGAGCTGAACGCCTTTTCCATCGTAACCGCCTGTATTTAGCTTTTGAACAAAAGGCAATTGGATTTTGATTTCTTCCTCACTTCCGTCCATAATTTCAAATTCTGGAGACGGAATTCTGTTTTCCTCATAGAATTTTTTCTGAAGAATTTTTTGCTGAATGATCTTAATGATATTTGAATTCGGAACCACTTTCACACCTAGATTTTCCAACTCTTCCAACGCATCTGCATTCACGTGTTCGATTTCAATCGTCACCACATCTTTGTCTCTTCCGAATTCCAAAACATCGTCATAATTATTAAAATCACCTCTCGTATAATGTGAAATATTTGCACAAGAACATTCTGGATTTGGATCTAGAACATAGAATTCATCATCATACTTCAATGCTTCCTGAATGAACATTCTACCAAGTTGTCCACCTCCTAAAATTCCGATTTTCATTTTCTTTCTTTTTTAGATTTTTAAAATCAAGAACCTAGATTCAAGATTTTTTGATTTATAAAATTTACTTTTTACAATTATCCTTTCGTCTAGTATCGATGATGTATTGGATTTTCCACTCGTTATTAGATTTTATCAATTGAAAAGAATTGACACCACAATGTGAGAATTTCCCTTGATAATAAAACTCATAAGGCGTCCAGACCGAAGCCAGATTCCATCAATCAAAATATTCGAAAATGTGATTTTCTCTTCCAAACTTCCTTTTTCCGCTTTGGAAATACTCACAGCAAAATCTTTGATATTTTCACTTTTGACTTCTCCATTTTTCGTGATGGTCTGCAAAATGGCACTTTTCGAAAAAGCCTTGGAAATCTTACTGGAATCCGACGTTTTCATCCCATCAAACAAACCATTAATTGAAGCTTTGATCAATGCCTCTTCCGAAGTCTGCGAAAAACCCAAAATAGGGAGAAGACTCAATAATAAAATTCCGATTTTCATCTGTCAATATTTAATTACAAAAATAGAGATTTTTCGCGGGTGTTATTGTTTTAAATTTGGATAAAATTAAATCTAAACTTGCTCATTTCCTATAAGTTTGGTAGAAATTATAGGAATCAAAAACATTCAAATTTCTTTATTTTAAAGGACTAAATTCCTGTTAAAGGTTCTATATTTGCGATATGTCAGAAATCATAATTCTTTTCATTGGCGCAATCGCAGCTGGATTGATGGGCTCTCTCACCGGCTTGGGTGGTGGCGTGATTATCATTCCTTTGCTCACCTTAGGTTTTGGTGTTCCAATGCATTACGCCATTGGCGCATCGCTCGTTTCAGTGATTGGAACGTCGTCTGGCGCCGCTGTAGCTTTTGTGAAAGAAGGTTTTACCAATATGAGAATTGGGATGTTTTTAGAAATCGCAACCACAACGGGCGCCGTTTTCGGAGCTCTAGTCTCAGGATTTCTAAATCCGAATACAATCGGGATTATTTTTGCGAGTATTTTAATTCTCACCGTTTTATTAAATCTTAAAGGAAAACCAGACCATCAAGAAGAGTTAATCAAAGGAAGCCTTGCCGATAAACTCAAGCTCTATGGTACTTTTCCGGACAAAGACGGCATCAAACATTATGCTTCCCGAAATACGATTCCAGGATTTCTGATGATGATTTTTGCAGGTGCAATGTCTGGACTTTTGGGAATCGGTTCCGGCGCTTTGAAGGTTTTGGCGATGGATAATATGATGAAATTACCTTTCAAAGTTTCGACCACAACAAGTAACTTTATGATTGGTGTGACAGCTGTTGCAGGTGCATTGATTTATTTCCAAAGAGGACAAATTATTCCTGTGATTGCCGCGCCAGTTTTGATTGGTGTGGTTGTAGGAAGTTTCATCGGTTCCAAAACTTTGATGATTTCTAAAACAAAAAAACTGAAAGTATTTTTCGCAATCGTAATCACGATTCTTTCAATTTATATGATGTACAACGGTGTCAATAAAAATTTCCATTAAATGAGAACAAGACCTTTTACTGATGTTGACCTCAATCGTTCCGTTGGAAATCTATTGAGATTAGGCGTTATCCTTTCCGTGGTGACTTCTCTCATCGGCTTTATCAAACTTTTTACGGAAGGTTTTAAAATGCCAAGAAAATACAGACTTTTGGATATGGGAACGACCTCAGAAAAAGTCTGGGGAAGTTTTTGGGATTCACTTTGCAAAGGTGAAGGAATGGCAATCATCCAATTGGGAATTTTACTTTTAATTTTAACGCCATTAGTAAGAATTATCTTTGCCTTAATCGGCTATCTGAAGGAGAAAGATTATACTTATGTCATAATTTCATTAATTGTTTTAGCCATTATGACCGTGAGTTTTCTGACAGGTTACGCACATTAGTTATAAATGATAATTGATGAATGATAATTGATGAATGATAAATGATTTTTCCAAAGTCTAATTCTCATAAAACTCCAGAGGCAAATTATCTGGGTCAGAAGTAAAAAAGAATCGTTTATCTGTGAATTCATCGATTCTGATTTCTTCACAATTCAGACCTTTTTCTACTAATTCATTTCTTTTATCTTCAACATTATCAACAGAAAAAGCGAGATGACGAAGTCCGCAACTTTCTGGTCTGGATGGTCGTTCCGGCGGATTTGGAAAAGAAAATAGCTCAATCACATAATGTTCTCCGATTGCCAAATCTAATTTATAAGACTGCCTCGCTTCACGGTAAACTTCACGAACGATATTCAAGCCTAAAACTTTGGTGTAGAACTTTTTGGAAACTTCGTAATCGGAACAGATGATGGCGATGTGGTGGATTTGCATTTTAAAAATTTTTAAATTCTTCTTCCAATAATTTTTTATAAACCTTTCTTAACTTCCTCTCAACTTTATCTTCTCTGAGATTCCTTTCAATTGTTATTGACTTCAGACTAAAAGAAGTTCCTGAACCACTTTCGTCCTTTTGCATATAAAACTGTATATTCTCTATAGTTTGGTCATCTAATTTCAGTTTATCAATCTTATAATCATTACTTCTATCAATTTCTTTTAGAATCAATTCTTTTACACTGTCGTTTGCAACCTTAAAGATTTCCTTATTATTGTTAAGATTTTTCTGATTTACTCTTACTGCTTCAAAATATCTCCATTTGTTTTCCGCAATAATTCTTGTCGTGTCTTTATATACATTGACGTTTCTTTTTTTAAACTCATCCAATAATTCTTCTTTTGTTTTAGGTATTATAAAAGATGTTGAGTTATCAAAAATCAAATTCCCGTTGTAAGGAACATACTTGTAATAATGTGATGGTGAAGTCGACATCAAAACTAAAACACTTGGAAAAACAAGAAAAACTGGAGACAATCTATTGATCACAACTGAATTAATTTTATCTTGATTTCTAAAAAAACAATATGGAATAACAAGAAAAAACAGCACAATTAAATCCGTATAATCAACAACTCGATGAATCGAAATCGGTGATATCACGTTATAGATTTCAATGAATTTTTCTGAATAAGGAGATTTCCAAAACGTAAAAAATAAGGCTGTAATATAAACAGAGTTTTGCTGAAGTTTTGGAAAGAAATAAGTTAGTAAAAATGGAAGTAAAACAATTCCAGCAACATCAGATAATTTTCCCGTAAACCAATTGTGAAAATGTAATTTCAAAAAATGGTCATTCAAGAAAAGAATAATCAGACTCAAAATAAAAATGATGTTGCAAAGTAGAAATTTATTCTTCATTCTTTTTTAATTTTAAAACGATGAATAATATGTTTTATTTCGATTCTTCTTTAACTTTCTCCAAATAATCATCTTCCAAATCTTTCAATCTTTTGAAATAATTTTCTTTATCCATAAACAGTTTTGGATTGTAAGCATCACCTTCTTTTCGTTTTTTGTGAAGGTCGAATTGGCTGGCGTGAGACGCGACCCAAACATCAAAATCCAGCTTTTTCATCGCTTCCAAAGTGTAAGCATAATCTTTTTGCATATTTGGATAAGCGTGAACATCAGAAAATTTGTGGTCGATGATAATGGAAGGCAGATTGGCAATCAAAACTTTGTATTTTCTGTTTTCATCTTTGGTTTCGAAGATAAAACTGCACGAACCTTTTGTATGACCTGGATGATGAAGCAAAGTCAAAGTCGTGTTTCCTAAATTGATTTTGTCATTATTTTTCAAAAGAAAATCGGGCGTTAATGGTTTAAATGTCACGCCATATTTCCCTAATTCATAATCTGACTTACCACCGGATTTCAGCTCTGCTAATTCTGCTTCGTCCACATAAAATTTTGCACCAGTTTCTGCTTTGATGTCTGCCATTGCGCCCATATGGTCAAAATGTGCTTGAGTCAAGGTTAGGATTTTGATGTCTTTGTATTTGAATCCGAGCTTCTCGATATTGGCTTTGATTTGAGGATAAGAATCTGCCAAACCGGTGTTGATAAGGATATTTCCTTTGTTCGTCACAATGAGATACGAAGCCAAATCATAAGTTCCAACGTAATATAGATTTCCGACAATTCTGAATGGTTCGTAAGATTGCGACCATTCTTTCGGGTTGTTTTTAGGCTCTGTTACAGTCTGTGCATTTCCGAAACAAGAGATGATTATTAGAAGTATTAGGGAAAGTTTTTTCATAATTTTCTTTTGTAAAAAGTAGAATGTAAAAAGTATTAAGTACATTTTACTTTGTACATAATACATTCTACAAAAATTAAAACCTCATCATATCCTTCACAACCCCACTTTTCTGAGTAAACGGAATCAATTCTCTAGTAATAAAATCTGTGATTCTTTTGTTATCAATATCATTTGGAAAAAGCAAATGAACATTCGCGCCTGCATCCAAAGTGAAGAACAAAGCCAAACCTGTGATTTTTCTGAATTCCCAGATTTTATTAATGACCTGCAAAGTTCTGGTTTGCATAAGGATAAAAGCTGGCTCACTCATCATCATCATTGCGTGAAGTGTCAGCGCTTCGTGCTCTACGAGTTTAATGAAACCTTCCATATCGCCTGTCGTGAGAATGGTTTTTAGTTTTGTGAAGTTTTCGTGAGCTTCTTGGAAACGTCTTTCGGCGTAAGGATTGGTGTTCATTAAGCCGTGACCAACTGTGGACGAAACGGATTTCTGACCTTCGTGAATCAGTAAAACCCAATCATTGAAGTTTTTGAAAATCGGATGAATCTCGTCGTTATTGTAAGGAACTGCGAACAAATCTGAACTCCCTTGCACTTCTTCGGTTTTTCCCCAAACTACCAAACCTTCGTAAAGACTTCTGGACGCACTTCCACTGCCCAATCTAGCTAAAAAACTTTCTTTTTTAGTTTTAAAGTTTGAATCAGAATTTCCTGAAAAGATATCATCCAGATTCATAAGACATTTTGCAATCGCGCCAAAACCGGATGCAGAACTTGCGATTCCTGAACTGTGTGGAAAGGTATTTTCAGTTTTGATGATGTATTTTCCTTTTAGAATCCAAGGGAGATATTGTTCGATGTTTTTGAAATATTTTTCGATTTTTTCAGCGAATTTTTGTTCTTCATTTCCTGATAGGAAAGTCTGAACCGAGAATTCTTCTCCTGCGAAAAACTCCATTGTTGTATTGGTTCTGCAATGGTTCAATGTGTAGCTGATGCTGGGATTTGCGGGAATCTGGTTTTCGTATTTCCCCCAATATTTGATGAGTGCAATATTGGACGGACAGCTTGCGGAAACCGCTTGGTTTGATATGTTGAATTGGGAATTTCCCAAAAATTCTTGAGTCATAGGTTTGGCTTTTGGCAATCGGTTTTTGGTTGTTAGCTTTTGTCGATTGGTTTTGGTTGGCTAATTTAAGAATTAATAAAGCTTTGTCAAAGTTGATTTTTGATGAGTTAGCCTTATTTCAAATCGAAAATTGGAATGGTAGATGAGATATCTCAACGTATCGCTCCTACGGAGCTTTCATTTGGCAGAAGAATTAATTTCTACAAACATTCCGCTCCTAAGGGAGCTTTGGTGAAAAATAAGTAATTTTTTAAATAAGCAATCTTTTTTGATGCTCCGTTAGGAGCAAAATGTTTGTAGTAAATGTAAATCCAAAAATGAAAGTACCGTAGGTACGACTTTTCTCATCATTTCTTAACATCTAAATAAACAAAATCCTACAATTTATATTTACGAAAAAATCTAATAATCTCGCTCCTACGAAGTTTTCATTTTTCAGAAGAAATAATTTCTAAAAACATTCCGCTCCTAGCGGAGCTTTGGTAAAAATTTAGTAAAAAAAACCAGCAAGCTTTTGATGCTCCGTTAGGAGCAAAATGTTTGTAGTAAATGTAAATCCAAAAATGAAAGTGCCGTAGGTACGACATTATTTTTCTTTACTTAGTTGTAAAACCTTTTCAGAATTGATTTAAAACTCCAAAGTATAAGCCTTGTCAAGGTTTTGAACCTTGACAAGGCTCTCGCCTCGAATCCCGATAATTATTAAAATTACAGAGAAAACACGTTTCGATAAGGTTTTGATTTATTTCGTTGAGCCGTTGATTCATTACTTTGAGGCATCTTCACGTGTTCATCCGCTTTTTCTGCAATTGAAGCCTTGTCTAGGTTTCGAACCTTGACAAGGCTGGAGCGATGAAAACTACTTTTTCTGTAACATTTTTAATATTTATAAACTAATTTTGTGGGGTTTTAAAAATCGTTGAAAAGAAAGACAAAACCTCAACATAGCCCCGATTGCAGTGGAAATCCTTTTTTGAAAAAAAAGATTGCAACGGAAAGCGGGAGACAATGGTGAACCGAAGTGGAAATCGTCTTGCTCCTCAATATTAATTATTCATTTTTAATTACAAATTACAAATTACGAATGCTGAAAGCTGAAAATATCAAAAAAACATACAACGCGGGGAAGAAAATTGCGCTTCAGGATTTTTCTATCGATGTACCGACTGCGAGTATTTATGGGCTTCTGGGTCCGAATGGTGCGGGGAAAACGTCGTTTATCCGAATCATTAATCAAATTACGCAAGCGGATGAAGGTAAGGTTTGGATCGATGGTCAAGAACTGAATCCGGAACACATCCGAAACATCGGTTATATGCCGGAGGAACGCGGACTTTATAAGAATATGACGGTGGGCGACCAGCTTTTGTATTTTGGAGAACTGAAAGGAATGTCCCGCGCAGAGGCACTTTCGCAGGCTAAGTTTTGGTTTGAGCAACTGAATATCGACCAATGGTGGAAGAAAAAACTGAGCGAACTTTCCAAAGGGATGGCGCAGAAAATCCAGTTTGTGGTGACGGTTTTGCACCGCCCGAAATTGTTGATTCTGGATGAGCCTTTTTCGGGTTTTGACCCTGTGAATGCGAACCTCATCAAAGACCAAATCATCCGTCTGAAAAATGAGGGGACAACCATCATCTTATCGACGCACCGAATGGAAAGTGTGGAGGAAATGTGCGATTTTGTGGCGCTCATCAACAATTCTAAGAAGGTTTTGGACGGGAAAGTTTTTGATGTTCGGGAGCAATTCAAGCAAAATGTTTTCTCAGTGGTTCTGGCAGACACGAATTCTGAAAGTTTGGAGGAACTGACGAGAAAATACCAAATTGAAAATATGACGACCAACAATGGTTTGTTTCATTTTGAAC
Source organism: Epilithonimonas xixisoli (assembly GCF_004365655.1). Lineage (GTDB taxonomy): Bacteria > Bacteroidota > Bacteroidia > Flavobacteriales > Weeksellaceae > Epilithonimonas > Epilithonimonas xixisoli. The sequence goes on from NZ_SOEO01000001.1 coordinate 1,395,102, forward strand.
TGAAGAATTCTGAGAATCAAAATATTTTGCTTCAAGACTTGGTGAAAACGGGAACGATACGGACTTTCAATGAGAAAATTCCTAGTATGAATGAGGTTTTTATTAATGCGGTGCAATCATAATTGATGAATGATAATTGATAAATGATTTTACATAGTACATTTTACTTTTTACAATAAATGAAAAATATATATTTAATTACAAAGAGAGAATTTTTGACGCAGGTCAAGAAGAAATCTTTTATTCTACTCACTCTTCTAGGTCCTTTATTGATTATTGGATTTGGGGCTGTGATTGGCATTATGTTCAAAGCGAACGAAGCCGAATACAAATTTGAAGTGGTTGATAAAAGCGGAATTTTTGCTGGTCAACTGAAATCTACGAAAGAGATTACTTATACTTTTGTCCCGACCAGTGCAGAAAATGCGTTGGTTAAAAACCTAAAAGAACTGAAAGGAAGCGACGGAATACTCATCATCCCGGAACTGAAAGATAATAACTTTGAGACGCTGGAGAAAGGGACAAAACTCTTGACCAACAAAAAAATAGGTGTTGACACCAAGGTTTCCGTGGGTTCTGACCTCAGCGATATTCTGAAAAAAGAGAAAATAAAACTGTTGGGAATCTCGGAGGATAAAATCGTGAGTCTTGATAAAAATTTCAAAATCATTTCTCAAAATGTAACAGAAAGCGACCGCCCGGAAAGTGACCTTGCTTTCGGAATCAAAACCGCGCTGAGTATGGGATTGATGTATGTTGTGTTTATGTTCATCATCATCTACGGCGTTCGTGTGATGCGAAGTGTTTTGGAGGAGAAAAACAACCGTGTTGTGGAGATTATTATTTCGTCTGTGAAACCTTTTGAGTTGATGATGGGGAAAATATTGGGTGTAACTTTGGTGGCATTGACGCAGTTTATCGTTTGGATTGCGATGACCGTGACAGCAGCAATTTTCCTGAATACAGGATTCTCAGCGATGCAAAAAAACATTCCCGCTGGACAAGAAAATGTGATGAAAAATCTGGACATTCAACAAATTGCGACGGAAGTTTCGCATATTCTTTTGGATATGAATTATGTTGGAATTATCAGCGTTTTTGTGTTCTTCTTTTTATTTGGCTATATTTTTTACAGTTCGATGTACGCAGCAATTGGAAGTGCGGTGGATAATGAAACTGAGACGCAGCAATTCACTTTGTTTGCTGTGGTTCCATTAATGCTGGGACTTTACGGAAGTTTCACGATTATGAACAATCCGGATGGGCCGATGGCTTTTTGGCTGTCCATTATTCCGTTTACTTCGCCAGTTGCGATGATTGCGAGGATTCCGTTTGGTGTTCCGCTTTGGGAGATTTTGTTATCTATTTTCCTATTGATTGCTTCTACGCTGTTGATGGTTTTCATTGCGTCGAAAATTTACAGGGTTGGGATTTTGATGTATGGGAACAAGGCGACTTTGAAGGAGATTTGGAAGTGGATTAGGAACTAAATCAATCAAAAAAACTTATATCTAAAGTGTCAAAAACTTATGTTTTTATAAGTTCATAATTTTTTATAATTTCATTAAAATGATATTGAAAATTTTATTTTATTTGCAAATAATTAAAAATTTAATATATCATGAAAAAATTAATCTTATTAGCATCAGTTTCCCTGTTTGCTTTCACATCTTGCAAAAAAGACGATGATGAAGAAACAAATTCCATAGGTGGAGATTGGAAACTAAACAAAACGGAAATTAAATATGGAAACGGATCTTCCGAATCTGAAACACCAAACACTTGTGAGGCGCAGACAACATTTAGTTTCAAAAATGATAACAAAGTGACTTCTAAAGTTTATTATAATGATGGAACACGTTGTATAAGTGATACATACACAGGAAACTACTCGTATGACAGCGATTCTAAAATATTAACACTGACAGAAAGTGGAGAAACTGACACATACAGTGTTACCACGCTTACATCTTCAGAATTTGTACTTCTAAGCGATAGTGACGACTACGATGGCGATGGAAAAGTTGACAGAGAATATCTACACTTCAAAAAATAATTCAAAAAAAGAGATTCCAAAATTGGAATCTCTTTTTTTATTTCTTTCTCTTAGCAATCGATTTCTGCTTTTGTTGAGCTCTATTCGCTCCAAATTTTTTCGGTGCTTTTCGCTTGCTTGGCCCGCCCATATTGACTTTCTTGTTCTTGTCTTTTTTCTCGTGGAAAGCAGATTCGCCTTCGTTGAGTTTTGCGTTGGTCAAGAATTTCATCTTCACTTCTTCCTGTTCCGATGAGATTTTTACTTTAGAAATCGTCACTTCTTCTGGGAATTCGGTTTTATTGATTTCTTTGTCCATCAACAGTTCGATGTCAAGAAGTTGTGCTTCTTCTTTTTTGGTGTAGAAAGTCACTGCAATTCCATCTTTATCAGCACGACCGGTTCTACCGATTCTGTGAATGTATTGCTCCGGAACTTCAGGAACTTCGAAGTTGAAAACGTGCGAAATATCCGGAATATCCAGACCTCTCGCCATAATATCCGTGGTGATAACACCTCGCAATTCTTCATTGGTGAATTCCTGCATCACTCTCAAACGGAAATTCTGAGACTTATTGGAGTGGATGACACCAAATTGGTCTGGGAATTCGACATTGAGTTTTTCGTATATTAAATCGGCGTGTTTTTTATTATTAGCGAAAATTAGAATTTTTTCTAAATCCGTTTCTGTTTTAAGAAGGTGAATCAATAAATTCAGTTTGGTGTTGAAGTTCTCAACAGGAACTGCAGATTGTGCAATCTTTTCCAAAGGCGTTCCCGACCTTGCCAATGAAATCTCGATTGGACCAGCGAAATATTCGTTCAATAAAGCATCTACAGCATCGGTCATCGTCGCAGAAAAAAGAATGTTTTGTCTTTTCTCTTTCATCATTTCGAAGATGTGTGTCAGTTGTGGACGGAAACCAAGATTCAGCATTTCATCAAATTCATCTATGATTAATTTGCCCACTTCCTTCAAAGAAATTGCATTGTCAATCGCCAAATCCATTACTCTACCCGGCGTTCCCACCAAAATGTCGCAACCGTCGTTGAACAATAATTTTTGAGTATTGATGTTTTTCCCACCGTAGATTCCAATGACTCTTGCGGTCAGATTCTCCGTCATTTTTGTGATTACTTCTGTCACCTGCACCACCAATTCTCTGGTTGGAACCAAAACCAAAACCGTTGGGTTTCCTGTTTTGTTGTACTTCCAAGTTTTAAGAACAGGAAGTGTGTAAGCCAAAGTTTTACCAGTTCCAGTTTGGGCAATTCCCATCACATCGCGTCCAGAAAGTATCGGCCCGATGCTTTTTTGCTGAATAGGCGTTGGTTCAAAAAGGTTGAGATCGGCTAGAACATCCAGAATCTTTTCCGGTAAATCGAAGTCTGCAAAAGTGGTTTTCATCTGAATTTATTTATTTTTTCAAAGGTCAGATGGTGCATCCATAATGGTCTCCTTATCTGCTATAGACATTTTGGAAGATGGATGGATCATCTGGGAAAATTTATTTTAAAGTAATATAGAGAAACGTAGAAATTTGAATTTCTTTTCGGTTTCAATCGGCAAAGATAGGGATTTTGAAATCAAGGGGAATTTAATTCAATTTAAACTATTTTTTTTGTTAATTTGAATAATTATATTCAATGAAAAATAATCAAAAAGAAAAATTCAAACTAAATAAACAGCAAAGGATTTCAATATTAGTTGTTGTTTTTTCTTTATTAATTTATCTCAATAGAAACGTTTTGATTTACAGAAATATCATAACATTTTTAGAAACAAAAGAAGTTTATGCCAAAATAATAGACGAAAAAGAAGGAAGTCGAGGCTCTCATCTCACAGGTTTTTTCACATACTATTATGAATTTAAAGCTAAGGATGAATTGTACAAAAATCCAAGCTACAATGAAAAATTCAAAATTGGCGACAGCGTTTTAGTAATATATTCTACAGAATTTCCTTTTATTAATAAAGTTAAAAGTGAGTAAATAATGTAATACTATTTTTAATTTGCTTTCTGCTCTTCCCTCAAAACAATCCTAAAAGTCGTTCCTTTTCCCACTTCAGAATTTGCAATTTTCACTTCGCCTTTGTGATATTCTGTCACAACTCTTTTTGTTAAAGAAAGTCCCAATCCCCAACCACGTTTTTTGGTAGAAAATCCAGGTTTGAAGGCATTTCGGATTTGTTGTTTTGTCATTCCGCTTCCAGTATCGGTGACATCGATGTAAACGCTTTTATTTTTTTTGTAGAGTGAAAGTTCCAATTTCCCCTCGCCTTTCATTGCATCAACAGCGTTTTTTACGAGATTTTCAATTACCCAACTCATTAGAATTCGGCTGTGTGGAACAAGAACAGGCTCGTAAGTTTTTCTTAAAGTGAAATCAACTTTGGTGGAAATTCTTGACTTTAAATAATCAAAATTTTGCTGAACTGTTTCGTTTATATCAAGGTCATTCAAAGCAGGAATTGAACCTATTTTGGAAAATCTTTCGGAGATGGTTTTCAGTCTTTCAACATCTTTTTCGAGTTCTTTTACGCCCAAGCCATTTTCGTCTTCCAGCTTCATAATCTCGACCCAACCAATCATTGAGGACAATGGTGTTCCAATCTGATGTGCCGTTTCCTTTGCCAAACCAGCCCAAACGAAGCCTTCGTCGGTTTTCTTCAACAATCGCAAAAACCAGAAAGAAAAGACAAGATAAAGCGAAATGAATAACGCCAATAGATAAGGATAAAATCGAAGATAATTCATCAAATCAGAATTATCATAATACAGATATTGGTTGTTAAAATCGGGCAATTGGATCTCGAATGGTGGATATTTGTTTTCCATTTCGGCCATTTTTGCCTTTAATCTCTCCTTGTCTTTTAGGATCTCATCGGAAATTCCTCGACTTTCCAATAGGTTTCTGTTTTTATCTGTGACAATGATTGGTAAATCCTGATTTTCATCAACCACATAAAAAGCCAATTCTGTAATTCTGGAATCAATCTCAGTGTCTTGAAGATAGCGCATCGCAGTCGCCAAAGTCCTGATTCTCTCGGTTTCCTTTTCTCTAAGATGTTTGATGAGGAAAAAAGATGACAGCGCAATTCCGGCAACAATAAACGTCAGGATGAAATAAATTACCCAACTGTTGATCCTTTTAAGAAAATTAAAACCTTTAATCATTGCTTATAAAACGGCAATTTAGGAATTTATTGTAAAATGGGATGAGAGATTATAGATTTTTAAAGGACACACTTTGAATTAAAGAGATTAATGTAGATATATTTGTATTCGATTAACAGTCTTTTAAAAAATTAATTAAAAATAGAAAGTGTAAAATTCAAGCTTAAAAAGATAAAATAGGATTAGCTATTTTACCTTAAATCTACATTGAAACTATGTGCCTATGTGGTTAATAAAACTTTTCAATGTAAATTTAAACATTCTCTAAACTTAAATACAATGATTACGATTCAGAATAAAAAACTAAAAGCCAGCTTCAACGAACTTGGTGCAGAACTGGTTTCGCTCATCAATCTTGAAACCGGAAAAGAAATCATCTGGGAAGGAAATCCTGATTTTTGGGGTGGAAAAAGTCCTGTGCTTTTCCCGACGGTTGGCGCTTTGAAGGATGACTCTTACATTTTCGAAGACAAAACTTATGAGATGCCAAGACACGGTTTTGCGAGAAGAAAATTCTTCGAAGTGAAAAATTCATCTGAAAATGAAGTTGTTTTTGAATTGCATTCTGATGATGAAACTTTGAAATTCTATCCTTTCGATTTCAGTTTGGAAATCAAATATACTTTGATTGAAAATAAGTTGACGGTTTTCTACAACGTGAAAAACACTTCTGAAAAAGAACTATATTTTTCCTTAGGCGCACATCCAGGATTTGCGATTGACACCAAAAATGGATTGAATTACAATGATTACGAAATTGCTTTTTCTGATGATGAAAAACTAGAAATCCATCCTTTGATTGATAACCTCATCAGCAATGAAACTCAAACCATCAATCTCGAAAACAAAACACTTCCACTTTCCTACGAACTATTCTCAAAAGATGCTTTGGTAATGACGAATATGAAAAGTAAAGAATTGATTTTGAAAAATAATCAAAACAATCACAAAGTTATTTTCACATTTTCCAACTTTCCTTATTTCGGGATTTGGTCAGCGAAGAATGCAGATTTTGTTTGTTTGGAACCTTGGCAGGGAATTGCAGATTTTGAAAATCACAACCAAGATTTTACTCAGAAATTTGGGATTTTGAAATTGGAAAGGAATGAGGATTGGAAAGCTAATTGGGCGGTTGAGATTGAATGATTTTTCATCACAAAGTCGTAAAAAACAACCCCTTCAGAGTTTAGAACTCTGAAGGGGTTTTTATCTTAATTAAAAAATAAAATTATTGCTTATCCAACTTGTTCCAATATTCCAAAATTTTACTTTGAATATTTTCAGGCAATGTTTTGAAATTGTCTGAGTAAACATCTTTCGTATAACCACTTTCTGCAGAAGTCGAAATTTCATAAAGCTTATCTTTCTTAGAAAAAATCAAATGAACAGATTGTTGTTTTAGATCATAATCGTTCAAGGCGTAGATAAATAAAGCATCGATGCTTTTGTCTTTGTCATAATCTGCAAAAGCTTTTCGTTGTCCCCAAGCGCTTAAAATCCCATCGTGGGTCATCTGCTTTTTGGCAACTACTTTCCATTTTCCATCTACGTTTGTAAATCTCTGAAATGTCATTTTATCGGGTTTTGCGCCTTTTTCGATTTTAGAAAACATAAAAACATTATCCTCGTTATCAGGAGAATTGGCTTCGTCTACTTGTAGAATCCTTGTCCCTTCGTAAGGTAAGTTTTTGTAAGAATCTGGATGTCTTACGACGTTGGAAACTTGCGCATTCATCAAAGTTCCGATGAAAAGCATTGGTAATAAAATTTTCATATTCGTGTTTTTTTATATTCAGCTAAAATAAAAAAAATGCAGATGATAAATCAACTGCATTTCAATTTTTAATTATTATTTCTTGATTATAAAGTTTCTTTCAACCATTCGAAAAATTCTCTTTGCCAAACCAAACCGTTTTGCGGATGCAGAACCCAGTGGTTTTCATTCGGAAAATAAAGGAATTTGGTTTTAAGACCTTTCAGTTTTGCGGATTGAAATGCCATTTGACCTTGCTCATAAGGAACTCGGAAATCTATGCCACCTTGGATCACCATAATTGGCGTGTCCCAACGATCCACGTGATTGATTGGGTTGTATTTCGCATAAGCCTTTTGCATTGGCTTGAACCAGTAAGAACCTTTTAAATCCCAATCTGCGAACCAAAGTTCCTCAGTGGTTGCGTACCAAGATCTCATATCAAACAAACCGTCGTGCGCAATAAAAGTTTTGAATCTGTTCTGATGAATCCCAGCCAACATAAATACTGAATATCCACCATAACTTGCGCCAACAGCCGCCATTCTGGAACCATCTACATAAGGCAAAGTCTTGGCAAAATCTGCCGCCGACAAATAATCTCTAATCGGTTGTCCACCCCAGTCGCCACTGATTTGCTCATTCCATTCTACGCCCCAGCCTGGCATTCCTCTTCTATTTGGTGCAACTACAATATAATCGTTGGCTGCCATCAAAGCGAAATTCCATCTTGTGGAGAAAAACTGTGTCAATGCAGATTGTGGTCCACCTTGACAATATAAAAGCGTCGGATATTTTTTATTTGGATCGAAGTTCGGCGGATAATGGAACCAAACGCCCATTTCTTTTCCGTCCGAAGTTTTTACCATTTTCAGTTCAGATTTTCCTGCTGTTAATTTGGAATAATTGTCTTTATTAATATCAGTGATCTGTTTTAGAGAACCTTTAGAATCTACTTCAAACAAATCTGCATTGTGATTGATGTCTGTTTTTGTGATCCAAAGTTTTCCTTTATTCTCGATGAAAATTTCATTAATATCAAAATCACCTTTTGTAATTTGCTTTACTGATTTGTTTTTTACGTCAACAGAAAATAATTGTTTTGTACCTCGGAAAGCGGCAGTAAAGTAAACAGATTTTGCATCCTGACTCCAAGCAATATCGCCTGTAACGCTCTCGTCCCAAGCTTTGGTCAAATTGGTTTTGGATTTCGATTTCCAATCCATTACGACGATGTCATTTTTGTCCGCTTCGTAGCCATCTCTTTCCATACTGAGCCAAAGCAGCGATTTCCCATCTGGACTGAATTTCGGATTTACGTCGTAACCCATCATTCCTTCAGAAAGATTTGTGGTTTTTCCGGAAGCAAGATTGTATGCGAAAATATCGGTGTTGGTGCTTCTTGCATATTCCTCGCCTGACTTTGGTTTGGTCACATACAGCAACTCCGAAGAATCCGGACTCCAAACGAAATCTTCCGCTCCACCAAATGGTTTCTGAGGAGAATCGAAAGGTTTTCCTTCCAAAAGATCTTTAGCCTTGTCTGCAGATTCTGAAATATTCACCACGAAAACGTGGTTGTAGGAACCTTCATTCCAAGCGTCCCAATGGCGGTGATTCAGGTCTGTGTAAATCTGTGCTGTGGTTTTTGGCAAATCTTTGTACTTGTCTTTCCCCATCAAATTCTCGATGTGAACGGCTTTGCTGAACGCTATTTTTTTACCATCTGGAGAAATCACGATGTTGTCAACTTCGCCAACGTTATAGAATTCTGACCAAGTTTTCCCTGAGTCTTTTGATAGATAAATTTGATTTTTCTCTAAAGCATAAATCCCGTTTTTATCCCACTGAATCAAGCTTTTCTTTCCAATATCCAATTTTGAAGATTTCCCAGAAAGATCCAACCAGAATGTTTCGGAATTAGACTTTTCGGTTTTAAGGTCTGTCTTGCTGACTTTATAAATCAGTGATTGATGATCCGGAGAAACGGACTGCACACCCAAACGATTGAGCGTCCACATCGTTTCCGCAGTCATTACCTGTTGTGCATTCATCATAAAAGGTGTTGCTGCCATTGCAACTAGGATATGTTTAAATTTCATTTTTAAATTATTGATTAAAAAAACTCGGACGAAGTTATTAAATTATAACGTAAATTTGGGTTGAACCATTTAAAAACTAATCTTATGAAAAAACTTTTACTATTTAGTTTGATGATTGCTTGCCAGTGCTATTTTGGACAGATTAGCTTTCAACCTACAGGAAATCACAACTTCGAACCTTATGTGGCAACCATTACTGGAAACGGAAGAATCTATTACACCACAGATGGATCTGAGCCTACGAATAATTCGCCATCAGAAATGAATAATGTGAGCATCAACATTACTAAAACGACTGTTTTGAAAGCAAAATTGACAACTGGACAAGTTTACAGTAGAACTTTTTATTATGGCCCATTTCCAGCCAAAACTGTTTATTTCAAAGCGCCAACCAACTGGAGCTCGGTTTGTTCGTTTGCAAACTCTGTGGATCCGCAAACCACGATTGACATTTGGGGACCGGGAAATAATATGAAACCAATGTGTGAGGGCTGGTACAAAAGCGAACTTGCTTTTTTTATAGGTCAGGTAGACTTCAACAACTGTTTGTTTCCTGCACCACCACCAATTTATCAATATTACAGTGTTGTAACAGAGGATACAATTTTCTATGATTATTCCGCAGGACCAATTACAAATCCGCCAGCTTGTTTGTTGGACGTGAATGATCCTTCTAAAAAAGTTGCTGTTGTAAAGATTTTTCCAAATCCGGTTCAGGATTATGTGAATATAGAATCTGAGAAAAACTTTGTTTCTTACGAAGTGGTGGACACCTCTGGAAAATTGATTCTTAATAAAGATTTTAAGAGCAATCAGATTGATATTAGGAATTTGAAATCAGGAATTTATTTCATCAAACTGAAATCTTTGAATAGTGAGACCAATATTGTAAAATTTATTAAGAAATAAGTTTTATTATTGATTAAAATCCATATATTTGCGCTTCAAAATTTATTACTAAGACTATACTATGAGCACAATATTTACGCTGTTTATGATTCTAATTATCATTGCGAGCATCTTATTAGTTATTATCATTATGGCTCAAAATCCAAAAGGAGGCGGACTGTCCGGAACTTTTGGTGGAACATCAGCAGCTAATTTTGGGGTTCAGAGAACCAATGATTTTATGGAAAAAGCAACTTGGACTTTGGGAGCAACTATTGTTGTTTTGATTTTCCTAAGCATCATCCTTACAGGGAAACCTACTCTGACTGCTCCTGCAATGCCAACGCCTGTTAAATCTGAAGCGCCAGCAAATGCACCAGTAAACAATGCACCAGCAAATACTACGCCTGCTGCTAAGTAAAAAATCTACTTTAAAATATAGAAAAAACGCCTCGAATTATCGAGGCGTTTTTCGTGATTAAAATTGATTTAATTTCTTACCAACTTATTCCCATCCAAACAAAGTTGCATCAATGCTTTGAAGCACTCGTCCATCTCGTCTGAGGCTCTGCAAATGGCATTTTCCAACATTGCTCTCACTTGTTTTTCTGTAACGCCGGCTTCTGTCCAGCTCTTGGCAGATGTGTGAGCATTGAGGATGAACGGCATTATTCTGTCGATTGCGCAGGCGAATATTGCGTCAGGCGTTTCCTCTTCTTCGAATTCTATCCAAAGATTGTAGAATTCTGTGGAAAGTGGCTCATCCAAGATTCCGAAAATTCTTTTTGCCGCGAGTTTTTCTCTTTCGAATTTCCCCAGCATCCCGACCTCATCAAACAAAAAAGTATCGCCTGCATCTATTTCCACAAGATCGTGAATGGACAACATTCTGATGACTCTCAGCAAATCAATATCGGTGTTGTTTTTGGCGTAAGGGAAAAGAACCTGCGCCAAGATAATGATCTGCCAGCTGTGTTCCGCTGTGTTTTCTCTTCTGGAATCGTCTGCATTGTAGTTTCTTCTTTGGACATTTTTGAGCGCGTCCACCGCTAAGATGAAATCTATTTCTTTTTGGATATTCATTTTTTAATCTTTATAATAATCGTCAATTTTATATTTTTTGGTTTTACTGACCCATTTGTTATTGATGAGATTTCGGGTGATTACTTTTACGAATTCTCCGCCACCGGTTGCATCTTCTTCAAATTCATAGACTTTTTGAAGTCCTTTTTTCGGAATCACTACATATTCTGTGGTGATGTGCCAACAACAGCCGGATTTTGCATAAGTTATCAGGCGTTTCCTTTTGGAATCGGTTTGGAACATTCCGAGATTTTCGTAAGCCAAACTTGTCAATTCATCACTTGAGACAAATTGTTTTTTGGTCGAATGATAAACATAAATATCGTAAGATGGTCCGCCATAACCACTTTGATTTCCGTTTCGAATCGCCAAATCTTCCGAGCCATCAAAATTGAAATCATCGAAAATCAAAGGGCTTTGCTCGTTATATAATTGGATGACATTCACCGTTGGTTTTTGATCTTTGTCCAAAAATAAACTGAGGTCGTCGGATTCAAAAGTTTGGAAAAGTTGATTTATTTTTTTGTCGATTAATTTCACAATTCCTTTTCCGCCACAATCATAGCCTTCGCAAGATTGAACGGTGATATGAGCATCGAAACGTTTTGAGCCATCTTTGATGATATAATTGTTTTGAGCCGAAACAAATTGGCTTAATGCTATTAATAAAAATCCGAATTTAGTTTTCATAAGTTTTAATTTTTATCATTAATGATGACTTACTCGCTACAAATATTCTACCGATATTTCGGAGTTTTGAATATTAAAATTTGAAGGTTGATTTTAATAGTAACAATATTTCGGAGCTTCGCACCTTTGATTTAAAATGTATTTTATTTCTACCAAGATGCCACGACTTCGTCGTTTCAGAATTTATAATTCGGTTCCAGATTCTACTTCGTAGGGTTCTTTTCCTTTTTCGAAGATTCTTGTGAGTTCTGATCCTTCTGTGGTGACTCTATTTCCGATTCTTCTGATCCAGTTGCCTTCTCTGAGTCCAACGACTTTGATGTCATTTTGCGTCAGGAATTCTTTAATTCTGGTTTCTCTTGTTTCTCCATTGTGTTTGATTTCGGGATTTGGATCGAGATAATGCGGATTGATATTAAAATGAACCAACTCCATACAATCGAAACTTGATGGATAGACAATCGGCATATCATTCGTGGTTTTCATATTGACGCCACCGATGTTGCTTCCTGCGCTACAACCGAGATATGGCTTTCCTGATTCTATATTGTCTTTGAGGATTTTCATCAATCCAAATTCGTGTAACGTTTTAACTAAAAGAAACGTGTTGCCACCGCCAGTGAAAAATCCTTGGGCAGAATTGACCGCTTCCACTTTGTCATCAAACTCGTGAAGGTCTTTGACATTGATATTGATTGTTGCGAAAAATTCCTTTGCTTTCTGTGTGTAATCGTTGTGGGAAATCCCGCCTGGTCTTGCAAATGGGATGAAGATGATCTCTGTGATTCCTTCGAATAATTCAATAAGTTGTGGCTTTAAATATTCCAAATATTGTCCGCCGTAGAGTGTGGATGTGGATGCGAGGATGATGTTCATAATTTTATAAATAATGAATGATAATCGATAAATGATTTTTCAAATTTCGGGAAATGTTTTATTATGGCGGTAGGAAATGTTTTGAAGTTTGTTTAATTTTTTTTGAGGGAAGTTCAATTTAAAGTTCCTGATGCAAGAATATAAGTTACAGGTGCTCCAATATAATTTACATACGAAAGAATATAAATTACAGGTGCAAAAATATAAGTTGCAGGTGCTCCAATATAATTCACAGACGCGAGAATATTAATCACAGGTGCAAGAATATAAGTTGCAGGTGCTCCAATATACTTTACAGATGCGAGAATATTAATTACAGGTGCAAGAATATAAGTTGCAGGCGCTCCAATATAATTCACAGACGTGAGAATATAAAATGTAGATGTGAGAATATTGTTTTTGAAGTGTTTTTCAGGTCGCTCCTACGGAGCTTTGATTTTTGGCGTTAATTGTTTTCTATTAACAGTGCGCCACGCTGTGGCTTTGTATTTTAGAATTAAAAAGAATTCAACTGGAGAGAAGATGATTCTATGTTCAAATGTTTTGTGGGAAATGTGTTTCTCTTCGCGCTACTCTACCGCTAAACTTAATTATTGCAATTATGAAAATTTAAAAACAAAAAAAAAGCCCGCAAAATGAATTGCGGGCTCAAATAAATTTGATTTGATATGAAGAAAAAAGAAAGTCTAAAGTCCAGCCCAGCCGTTAGCCCAAGTTGGTGTTGCTGTACCAGCACCAGCACCTGTTGCATTGGCATTTTCTGTAAAAGTTCCAGCAGCAACAGTTACACTAGCACCTGCGCTTGATTTTGCAGAAGCTTTTGTTGCAACGTTTGTGTCAAATTTCACATTGGTAATTTTACCACCACCATTGAAAAATGAAACAGTCGCATCGTGCTCCAAGTTGATACCTGTAGTCCAGTTAGACAAAACGATATTATCCAAAGACCCGTGAGTACCTACTCTTAACTTCACTGCATCTGCTTCACCAGTTGTACCACCGATGAATGTTGCATTTTTGATGGTTGGATTTGATCTTGGATTTGCATTGTTATCGTTTGAATTGTTATCTGCCTCAATTCCTCTGTTTCCTACACCGTTTGCTCTTCTTTTTGTATAGATGTTTGTTGCAGTCCCGTTCCATCCTTCTGTCCAGTCAAAAGCATCATCCTCATTGTAAACAGAAACGATGTTTGAAACGTTTACCGTTCCACCGAAGAATTCGATACCGTCATCTGATCCGTTGATCAAAGATACGTTGTCGATCACTGTCCCGTTACCAACTCCGAAAAGAGAAAGTCCGTTGAATTCTTTATCCGCTTGATAGATTGCTCCAGCATATTCGATTCTTACAAATTTGATAATTCCTGAATTGTCAGCGGCATTTGTACCTCCGTAAGTTGCATTACCAACCTCTGCAGTTGCTGTAGTCCCTTTGTTGATAGGCGCTTTACCACAGATTACTAGACCTCCCCAGCTACCAGGTGTAGGGTTTGGTGAAGTCATAACGATTGGAGCAGCAGCTGTACCGTTTGCGAAAATCTTACCATCTTGCTCAACAGTAATGTAAGCAGAAGTACCGCCTGAAGCTTCGATTTTTGTACCTGCAGGGATTACTAATGTACCACCAGCTTTCACTGCGACAGCACCAGTTAATTTGTAAACTTTTGTTGCATCAAGCGTTACAGTTTCTCCAGATTTAACTTCACCTTTGAAGTTATTTGGATCTGCAGCAATACCAGTACCTGGTGTTACTACAACTTCGTCATCATCATTATCACTACAAGAGTTGAATACTACAGTAGTTGAAGAGATTAGGAAAGCGACTGCTAATAATTTTAAAGTGTTCTTTTTCATTTTTACAATATTTATAATTATTTAATTTATTAATTTTAGAATTCGTAGGAAACGCTAGCACCTATGCCGGCTCCTCTTTTGTATTGTTTTGAGATAAGTTCTCTTCCTGTTTCTGTATTGTCCTGTATTCTTGTGAAGGTCGGATTGAAGAGATTTCTACCTGTCAGAGAGAATCCTATTCCGTTTCCTAGTTTAAATTTCATAGTCGCGTCAAAAGTACTGAAGGCTTTATCTACCATATTTCCTCTACTTTGGAAACCTATAGCGTAGATGTTATCTGAGATATAGGAGTATGAAAGGACAAAATCCATTGTATTTTTGTCGCCCCACTTCTGCTCTACACCTAAGTTTACATTGGCAAGGAATTCTGATGCACCTTGAAGTTTGTCTGAATTTCTAAGGAAAGTAGTAGTATAGCCAGATTCTCCAGGCCCGAAGTTTTCTCTTGTTACTTTTTCTGCATCCAAATCCATTTTAGTATTAAGATAAGTTCCATTCAGGAATGTGTAGAATCTTGTTTTACCGGAGTCGTAGATATCTTTTCTAACTTCCGCTTCCAAACCAACAACTCTACCTGTATCTCCTACATTGACTACCGAGGTCAAGTTAGCCGATGAGTTGATCGTTATTTTAGCAAGCGGATTATCTATCATTTTTGCAAAGGCAGTTACTGAGATTAGTTCATTTTTCTTAGGAAACCATTCCCATTTCAAATCAACATTGTAGTTATCTGCGATATAGTTGGACTGGTTACCCGCCATTGTTTCGTCTACATCTTCGTATTGATATGGTGCAATCTCAAGTAACAATGGGTTAGTGTATGTTTTGGAAGCTGCTAATCTAATGTTGTGCTGATCGTTTAGGCTATATTTGATATTCACAGCTGGCAAGATTTTATTATAATCTTTCTCGCTTTCCCCCTGTTGAATAGAAGTGTTGTAGGCAAGATCCTGCATTAGTTTTTCATACCTCACACCGGCTTGGACTGTTAATCTCTCATTGAATTTGTAATCTACATTGACATATCCCGCGTGGTTGGTCACTTCTGAAGTAAAAGTTTGCGGTGCCAAAGCCATTGTAGGGTCATATTTTATATCTCCTCTAAAGGTTACGATTTCAAAAAATCCACCAGCCTGATAATTGGCTAGATTGAAGAAAGAATCATAATTATTAGGATTTACATAATAAGTTCCTTGTGCTGGCAAGATTCTAAAGTTATACTGCGTTGACTTAAAATCACTGTCTTTATATCTTCCACTGTAGCCTAATGTAATCTTCGCCTCACCCAATTTGTAATCTGCATGAATATCAGCCACAAAATCGTTTTCTAATAATCGGTCAAAGTATCTGTTGTTTGCTCCAGGATTGGAACTTGCAAAGAAGTTATAATTTTCCTGCTTGTCCAAAACAGTTACGTTCTGCTGTCTGTCTGGTCTTCTACTATCCATTCTGTTGTATCCCAGATTCCAGCTGATTTTTAAAGGTTCGCTTAATTTATGCTCTCCTCTTAACTGGTTTACCAATAGATCATTTGTTCTATAAGTAGCTCTTCTCATCTGAGTTACATATCTCTCCTGATTCACATCATTATCATAATAATCTCTGTTGTACCCAGAATAGTTTCCTAATCTTTGATCCGTTGTGTGGATATAATTAGATGAAACATTGATGTTATGATTGCTGTTAATTTTATAATTTACGTTTATTAATCCTGTTGTATTTGTGCTGTATTTGAATTCTTCGGCATTGTTGTATAATCTTAAAGGATTATCCTGGCCATCATAAGCACCTCCTGTAATACCTTCGAAATATTCATAACTGTTATCAAACCCTGCATATCCGAATATACTTAGTTTACCTTGTTCTCCGATTTTAAAGTTTGTACCAAAATCAAAACTTAGAGCGGAGTTGATTGGATTGTTTACGCTTTGATCATTCCAAGACGTTTTAAATGCATAACCATTACTTATGATTGAGTTTTTAGAAGGCTTTTTCAACAAAGTAGAACCAAAGAAGTTGGGGCCATCTTGCAAGAAATAATTGTTTTTCCGAATAGCGTTGAAATTAACAGAAGAACCTAGATTAACTTTAAAATAAGGCTTGCCTGTATAAATTTTCGTCACGATATCAACATTGGCTCCAGACATATCTCCCCAAAGTCTTGGATTGTAAACCTTTTCCAAACCAATGAAATCGATCATATCCGTTTTGATGATACTCAGGTCGATATTTTTGTACATCGGATCATTTGAAGGAACTTGAAGTCCATTGATAGTGGTCGAATTGTTTCTGTCTCCAAGTCCACGGATGAAAATTTGTCCACTTCCCTCCTGCTTTTGAGAACCAGTCGCTTTGGTCACTGCAACAGAAACATCACCAACACCTTGTTTTTCTAATTGAACAGAACCAACTCTTTCTATTACTTCTAAAGATTTTCTCTGAGTCGTGATGATGTTGGCTTCACCACCTTTCTTAGAAGTTCCAATAATTTTTACCTCCTCTATTTTCTTTTCAGATTTCAACGTATCAGTTGAATTTTGCGCCAACAACATTGTGGTTGACATACAAAGAAACAAAGCACTGATGCTTATCGTTTTTACTTTCATTTTTTTACTTTCCTTTTTTCTTCGCTGTCAAAGAAATGCTTTGAAAAGCAATTGGAATGTATGTGAAATTTTAAATATTCTTTAATTAAGCATTACGAAATTCAATATTATGTTAAATCCAGGTTAACACATTAAGGCTATTTAAAAGTCTGTTCATTATTTGTTAAATTTGCAGCAGATAATTTTAACTGCAGAAATTCATTAAAACACTCAATTTACTAAAAATCAATATTTTAAATTTTTAAATTGATGTTAACATTCAGAATTTCCCAAAAATCACACTCAAAATGGATTTTATCCAAGCCTTAGAAACTTTACGCTCCGGCGGAACCATCCTTTACCCTACAGACACCATCTGGGGAATAGGTTGCGATGCTAATAACATAGAAGCTATCCAAAAAATCTTTGATATCAAAAAACGAGAAGCCAACAAATCACTCATTATATTAGTAGAATCTGAGAAGAGATTACAAGATTTGGTGGATGTTCCGGAAATGGCTTGGCAAATAATGGATGTCAGCGAAAAACCAGTAACCATCGTCTACGAAAATCCAAAGAATCTCCCGAAAGAATTACTTGCAGAAGACGGAAGCATCGGAATCCGTTTGGTCAAAAATGATTTCTGCAAAAAACTGATTACAAAACTCAACAAACCTTTGGTCTCCACTTCCGCAAACCTGAGCGGTCAAAAATCCCCGTTGAAGTTTTCTGATATTTCAGATGAAATAAAAAACTCGGTGGATTATATTGTAGAAGAATTCCACGATGAGGTTTCGAAGTTTCCCGGATCGTCCGTCATCAAAGTTTGGAACAACAGCCAGATCAAAATTCTTCGCGAATAAAAAAACCAGCGGATGACCTTTTACAAGATCATCCGCCGGAAAAATAAACTATGAAAAAAAACTACTTTTTGTATTTACTCTAATCGCAAAAGAAATACCGAAAGATTTTTGCAGACAGAATTTCTCGATTTCAGGTTTCGCCCTCAAATTAAAAGTCAAAATGTCTTGATTCATAACAATTTGGGCGTATCTCCCTATTTTTCCCAAGCTAAGGACCACGCAAAAAATAGGGAGACCGCGCTATCCACTATTATCTTTCTTATGGGCTAGCAAGCCCACAAGAAAGGATAACCGCTACTATCGCTTACGCAGCTTCGCATAGTAGGAACTTTTCCCAAAAGAATTATCTTTGCCCACATAATTTGACTTGTCCAATTATTAAAGAATTTTTTCAATCCTTTAATCTTTCAATTATTTAATGGTTATCAACTTAGCTCAAAATAAAAACCTCAAACTTTTCAAGATCATTTCTGAAGTCGCTTCCAGAAACGGACAAACCGTTTATGCAGTTGGCGGATTCGTGCGCGATTTATTAATGAAAAGAAAAGCTTCAACCGACATCGATTTCGTCACAGAATCTAGCGGAATCGAATTAGCCGAAGCCATAGCAAAGGAAATCGACCCAAAAACAAAAGTCGCCGTTTTTAAAACCTATGGAACCGCGATGTTTAAATACAAAGATTTGGAATTGGAATTTGTTGGTGCTCGAAAAGAAAGCTACAGCGAAGATTCCAGGAAACCATCTGTAGAAATTGGAACGATTGAGGATGACCAAAAACGCAGAGATTTCACCATCAATGCAATGGCGATCTCATTAAACAAAGAAAATTTCGGAGAATTGATAGATCCATTTGGCGGAATGCAGGATTTGTCTAATAAAATTCTGAGAACACCTCTGGAACCTCATCAAACTTACTCCGATGACCCTTTGCGAATGATGCGTGCGATTCGTTTTGCAACCACTTTGGATTTCGAAATCGAAGAAAATTCTCTCAAAGCCATCAAAGACGAAGCAGAAAGGATGAAGATTGTTTCGATGGAAAGAATAATGGTTGAGTTTAATAAAATAATGCTTTCTGACAGACCTTCAAAAGGTTTGAAATTGCTGGAAGAAACGTCCCTTTTAAAATATATTCTCCCAGAACTCACAGCTTTAAAAGGCATCGAAGACATCGACGGACAAA
The DNA here is from genome assembly GCF_004365655.1 of Epilithonimonas xixisoli. Lineage (GTDB taxonomy): Bacteria > Bacteroidota > Bacteroidia > Flavobacteriales > Weeksellaceae > Epilithonimonas > Epilithonimonas xixisoli. The sequence continues at coordinate 1,414,196 of NZ_SOEO01000001.1, forward strand.
CGCATAAAGATAATTTCTACCACACTTTGGCGGTCGTAGATAACATTTCGGAAAGCACTGATAAACTTTGGTTGCGTTGGTCGGCTCTACTCCACGACATCGGAAAAGCGCCGACTAAAAAGTTTGTTGAAGGTATAGGCTGGACTTTCCACGGCCACGAATTCCTAGGTTCAAAGATGACAAAATCGATTTTCAAACGATTGAAACTTCCACTTGGTCAGGAACAAAAATATGTGGAGAAACTCGTGAGAATGCACGCTAGACCAATTGCGCTGATTACAGATGATGCTTCAGATTCTGCTTTGCGACGTTTGCTTTTTGATTCGGGAGAAGATCTGGAAGACCTTTTTACACTTTGTAAATCCGACATCACGACCAAGAATTATTCGAAGCAAGCGAAATTCAAAAAGAATTTTGAGTACGTAGCCACGAAAATCAAAGAAGTTGAGGAAAAAGACCAAGTGCGGAACTTTCAACCGCCAATTTCCGGGGAAGAAATCATGGAACTTTTCGGATTACAACCTGGACGAGAAATCGGAATTCTAAAAGAAAAAGTGAAGGAAGCCATTTTGGAAGGCGAAATTCAAAATGACAAGATTGAAGCCAAAGAATTTGTGATTAATGAAGCGGAGAAATTGGGCTTGACTTTAGTAAAATAATTTATAAAATGCTTTTAGGACTATTCGATTATATAATATTAGTAATAATTATCATTTTCAATATTGGAGTTTGGAAATATAAAATAATTAAGAAGGGTAATAGGATTTTTTATTTGTCCATTTTACTCCTATTTGGATTTGTAATTCCTTTTTTCTCTATTGATTTTGAAATAAAAAATGCGACTGTAAATAGTAAAGAAATTGACAGTTTTACTTTATTATATACCTTTTTCAGATTTCCTACGTGGTGGTTTTTTGGAGTTGTTGAGGTTCTTTTTTTAAAACATCAAATCAAAAAAGCAAAATCTTAATCTTAAATTAGTTTAAAAATCTACACAAATCCTCTTAATCCACGAGCATCATAAATTTCAAAAATCTCAATGCAGAAATTAAACTTAATACAATCTATCAGTCAAAAACTCTCCGAAAAAATCGAGAATTTCGAGAAACTTATCGCTGAAACCCGCGCATCCAGCAACGATACCAAAAGTTCGATGGGCGACAAATACGAAACGGGAAGAGAAATGCTGCAACAGGAAATCAACAACCTTCAAGTTCAGTTAAATGAGATTTTGAAACAAAAGGATTTTTTAAAAACCATTCTTCCAAAACCGTCTGAAAAAGCTGAAAAAGGAGCAATTATCAAAACCGAAAAAGGTTTATTTTTCATCTCAGTTTCTTTAGGTGAAATCAAAATTGATAATCAAAAAATCATTTGTATTTCGCCAGAATCTCCATTGGCAAAGGCGATGAATGGAAAAATTAAGAATGAAGTCTTTTCGATAAACAACATCAATCAAAAAATTGAAAATATTTGGTAGTTTTAACCAATAAATTTGAATTGTGAAAAACCTGATTTACTTTCTGTTTTTTGTCGGTTTTGGAATTAAAGCACAGGAAATTCCATTAAAAAAAGAGATAAAAATTATTTTAGCCGACACCATTAAATTCGATGAAGTTGTTTATTATAAAACCAACAAATCGTTCAATGCCGATAATCTAAAACTTAAAAAGAATTATTCTCCCAAATAGAAATTAATTTATGAAATTGTAAAAGGAAATGTACCAAAATCAATTAGCGACACATTGTTTGTGAAGGATTTAGAAAAACTGAATTTTCATAAAGAAAAATTAGAAGTTGCTAAATATCCGAAAATTGTAGAGATTTATACACGAGGCTCCGCACATTATGACACTTCTTGTGTAAAAACCTTTCGCGATATTTTGGTTTTCAAAAAAAATAATAAGATTGTTGGCGTGAGTAAAATTTGTTTTGATTGCGGTTGGGAAACCACTTTTTTCAATGAACACACATATTACAATTTAATAGACATCACCTATTTTGAAGAACTCGAAATTTTGTTGAATTCAAAAGCTAATTCAGACTAAGTTTAGTATTTTTGCAGTCTTCAACACTGAATTTTTGAACCTTAACCTTTGAACCCATAATGCAAAACTATCTCGACCTTCTTCAACATATCATCGACAATGGAACCGACAAAACCGACAGAACTGGAACTGGAACCCGAAGTGTTTTCGGCTACCAATTGCGTTATGATTTGTCGAAAGGATTTCCTTTGGTAACGACAAAAAAGGTTCATCTGAAGTCCATTATTTATGAATTGCTTTGGTTCATCAAAGGTGATACAAATACGAAATATCTAACGGATAATGGTGTCTCCATTTGGAATGAATGGGCGGATGAAAATGGCGATCTTGGCCCTGTTTACGGCGCACAATGGAGAAGTTGGAGTGGCGCTGACGGAAAAGTGGTTGACCAGTTTTCTGAAGTCATAGACCAAATCAAAAAAAATCCAGATTCCCGTAGACTAATCGTTTCTGCTTGGAATGCTGCAGAAATCCCGAATATGGCTTTGGCACCTTGTCACGCTTTGTTTCAGTTTTATGTAGCTGATGGAAAATTATCACTTCAACTCTATCAAAGAAGTGCGGATGTTTTCTTGGGCGTGCCGTTCAACATTGCGAGTTATGCGCTTTTGTTGATGATGGTGGCGCAGGTTACAGGACTTGAAGTTGGCGATTACGTTCACACTTTTGGCGATGTTCATATTTATAAAAACCATTTTGAGCAAGTCAACAGACAGCTTTCCCGAGAAACAAGACCATTACCAACAATGAAACTGAATCCAGAAATCAAAGATATTTTCGATTTTGATTTTGAGGATTTTACTTTGGAAAATTACGACCCGCATCCGGGGATTAAGGCGCCGGTGGCGATATAATTTCTGATACAAATTTATTAACTTTGATTAAAATTCAACACAATGGAACTTACGATACAATTAGAAGATGGTGCTGATGTTTCTTTAATGAAAAAGATTTTAAAACAAATCAAAGGCATTAAAACAGTTGAGGTTTCTGATGAAGATAAAACTTATTCTTGGGAAGAAATAGAAAACTCAGAAGCTTTTTCAAAAGTAATAGAACAGAGCAGAAATCAAATTAAAAATGGTGAATACGAAGAGTTTTCAGATGAATTACTGGATTCTATTTTCAATAAAAAATGAAAATAATATTTTCAAAAGATGCTCTTAAAAGTCTTCAAGAAATTACTGATTTTTTGAATTACCGCTGGAGTGAAAAAGAATTAAAATCATTTAGGAAAGATCTCCAGAAATTTAAACAATCATTAAATGATAAAATAATTTCATATACAACAATAGATTCGGACAGTAAACTACGATTTGCTTTTTTAGGAAAGAAACAAGTGAAAGTATATTTTGATATTCAAACTGATTCTGTTGAAATCTTATTATTTTTACCATCCAAAGGAAATCCTGAAAATTTAAAAAAGCTAATAGATAAAAAGATATAAGTGAAGCCAGTCTTCACTTTTTTTGTAACATTCCCTCGCGAATTAATACATATCTAATTTAAAATAATCAACGACATAATTTCATCATAATGAACAAAATCTTAATCGCTGCACTTTTCTTTGGTGCAATTTTTAATTCAAATACGGCGTTTGCCCAGACGGAAACATCGGGAAGAAATCCAGTTTACAGAGCAACCCACACCAAAACCACAGAACTGAAACACACCAAACTGAAAGTCAATTTTGATTATCAAAAAGAACAAATGAATGGTGAAGAATGGTTGACTGCAAGTCCATTTTTCTATGCTACAAATGAGTTGGTTTTGGATGCCAAAGGAATGTTGATTCACGAAGTGGCTTTGGACAAAAACGGTTCCAAATCGCCTCTAAAATTTGATTATAAGAATGATGTTCTCAAAATTACCCTTGATAAAACTTATCAAAAAAATCAGGATTACACCGTTTACATCAAATACACAGCGCGTCCGAACGAGGTAAAACAAGAAGGAAGCGCAGCCATCAATGATGCAAAAGGACTTTATTTCATCAATGCTCAAGGCAAAGATCCAGACAAGCCAACTCAGATTTGGACTCAAGGAGAAACAGAATCTTCCTCAGCTTGGTTTCCAACTATCGACAAATCCAACCAAAAAACCACACAGGAAATCTATATGACGGTTCCTGACAAGTACGTGACGCTTTCCAACGGCCTTCTTAAAGATTCTAAAAAAGAAGCGAATAATCTGAGAACAGACCATTGGGTGATGGACAAAAAACACTCCACTTACCTTTTCTTTATGGGCGTTGGGGACTTCGCTGTAGTGAAGGATAAATGGAGAAATATTGACGTAGATTATTATGTAGAAAAAGAATACGAGCCTTACGCAAAACAAATCTTCGGATTGACGCCGGAGATGATGGAGTTCTATTCCAAGAAATTAGGTTACGATTATCCTTGGTCAAAATATGCTCAAATCACGGGAAGAGATTACGTTTCCGGTGCGATGGAGAACACGACTGCAACGCTTCACGGCGAAACAGCTCAGCAAAAACCAGGAGACCTGATAGACGAAAACAAATGGGAAAACACCATTGCCCACGAGCTTTTCCACCATTGGTTTGGTGACCTTGTAACGGCAGAAAGCTGGAGCAACTTGACGGTAAACGAATCTTTCGCTAACTACTCAGAATATCTTTGGCAAGAACATAAATATGGAAAAGATGCGGCGGATGAGCACTTGATGAGCGATGTCAATATGTACATTCACAATCCGAAAGATTTCAACAAAGATTTGGTGAGGTTTGATTATGCTTCTCGTGAGGACGTTTTTGATTTGGTGACTTATCAGAAAGGTGGCGGAATTTTGCATATGTTGAGAAATTATCTTGGAGACGAAGCCTTCTTCGCTGGGATGAACGACTATTTGAAGACGTATGAATATGGAAATGCAGAAGCGCATCAATTAAGACTTTCTTTTGAGAAAATCTCTGGGAAGGATTTGAATTGGTTCTTCAACCAATGGTATTTTGGAAGCGGAAATCCGAAGTTGAGCTACACTTCTACTTACGAACCTGTGAAGAAACAAGTGACAGTAGTCATCAATCAATCTCAGGAAAAGCCTTTTGAATTTCCACTCGCCATCGATGTTTATGATAATGGAAAACCAAAAAGAAGCAATGTTTGGGTAAATGCAAAAGCCAAGAACACCTTTACTTTTGACGCATCCAAAGCGCCAGATTTGATTAATATCAATGCAGACGGAATTTTGCTTGCCGAGATTACGGACACTAAAACTCCTGAGCAAAGTCTTTTGCAATTCACCAATTCTAAAGAGTTTGTGAGCAGATATAAAGCCTTGTCAGCCATCAAAGATGCCGATGCCAAAAATCCTGCGGTTGTCAAATTATTGGCTACAGCATTGAAAGATCCTTTCTACAGACTGAGAGAGCAAGCTTTGAATCAAATCGATTTGACCAACGCAGACCAAGCTAAAGCACTAACTGCAGAGGTGGAAAAACTGGCTTCCAACGATCCTAAAACCTTGGTTCAGGCAGCAGCGATTTCAGCTCTGGCTAAGACTAAGAATGCAAAATACACTTCTCTTTTCGAAAAAGGGATGAATGCAGTTTCTAATGCCGTGAAAGGTTCATCGTTAGCAGGAATTGCAGATTTGGATCCATCCAAAGTGGCGACGCTTGCAGATAAGATTGATTTGGAGAACGCATCAGAAGATTTGATTTCCAAATTGCTTCCGATCATCGTGAAGAATAAGATTGAGAAACAAATGCCGGCGATTGGAACTACCGTTGCCTTCTACCCTTTCATCAAATTCCAAGATCCTGCTTTGGGGAAATCTGCGGAGGAAGGCTACAACTGGATTATGAGTTCTGACAACTTGAAAGCGACTGAAAAAGTGACGAAAGTTCTGAATCAAGCCAAATCTCAAATGCCGGATAATCCTCAAGTAAAAATGATGATTGTTCAAATGCTGAAAGACGGACTCAACAAGAAAATGGAAGTTCTGAAAAACAAACCAAACAGCCCAACCATCAATCAGCAAATTGACGCGATTAATAAAACGATTGAGGCGTATAAGTAAGAATAAGGTCGTGGTTTTAGGTCTCAGGTTGAGATTAGAACTATCACCTTTATAAAAGTAAAAAAGCCATCTCGATTGAGATGGCTTTTCTGTTTATTGCTGTTTAATTAGGATAAAAATTAACATCACAACTCCTCCATCGGATTCCAAAACAACTTTTTAAAATCTTTGATCTTCCAGTTGTCCTGAACCACAACATTTTCTTTTTCCAATCGCTCTTTAAATGTTGCAACAGATAACTTCCCAGAACTGCTGATTACTCTATGCGCAGGAACATCTGCCGGACAACTGCCCATTGCATTGCCAACGTGGCGGGAATGATTGGGGTAGCCAACGGCTTTTGCGATTGCGCCATAAGTTGAAACCCGTCCTTTGGGAATCAATCTTGTAACTTCGTAAACTTGCAGTTTGAAAAGGTCGTTCATGTTTTATTATGAATATAATTTTCTCAAGAAATAGATGATTATTAAAACTCAAGGAATTTGAACTTGAGCTGGAAACCAAAATTATCCTTAAAATCATTGGTAGAATAATGTCCCACTCGGTAAAACAAACCTAAGTTAAGTCTGGAGCTCAAGAAATTAATATACTCCAACCCTACTTCCTGATACAGATGGTCTAGCGGAGAAAAACCTTCGAACTGGTGATATTCTGGGTTTTTCATATTTCCGATGACACCTCTGTAGATCACATCAAAGTTAGAGGTGTTTTTCCCTAAACTTTTAAAATACCAAGGAATACGGTGCGAGATGTAGTATCCGGCGAACTTATCATTAAAATATTTCCCAGCCGTCATTGTCGCAAATCCCAAATAGCTGGTAAAAGTAAAATTGGATAATAGACTGTTTTCTTGATTGGTGCTGAGTCCTCCCATTTCGAAAAGATGCCAGATGGGCGCTTGCCCAAAATACAATCCTCCATACGCTCGGGTGCTTGTAACGCCCAATCTGGTGCGAAATTGATGTGTGTAGAGAACATCTATCCTGCTGTAATCGAACTCGCCGCCGAGACTTTTGTAGCCTTGCTCATAATTAAGATAAACCTCGGGAAACTTTTGATCGAAGGTATATTTGCCATAAGGCGTCATAATATTTTTACTGTTTGGAGAGAACTTAATGGTTGCAGTGGAACTGAAATTTTCAAATTTTCCCGTGCGTCCCATAAATGTATAATCAAAAGCGGTTTCCTCATTTTGTTTAGTCGCAGAAACGTCCAATGTCAAGGCATTGCTGAGGTCAATCTGATAACCGAATCTGAATCCTTCGAACTGAAAATATTTATCATTCTGAATATTGCTTCCATTATTATTGATCTGCATCTTGGCATTCCAGAGATTTTGACTGAATCTTCCAGACGCCATCACATCATTAAAATACTCTAATCGAAAGAATGAATTTCTTTCCAAAGTGGTCTTCACATCCACGCCTGCTCCGTATTTCCAACCTCGATCTTTAAATCCGTAAGCCAAATAAACGTCTGGCGAAATGTATTTATTAAATTTCTCATTCAGTTTGAAACTGGCGCCCAAACGGAAACCTTCGTATCGGTTGTACTTGGTCTGTAAAGGACTGATGTCCACCATTCCAACAGTAAAATTAGCTCTTAGCAAAGCAGTCAAAACCTGTACTTTTCTGTCTAACGTGTATTTTTTTCCTAAACTGTCGATTTTGGTGTAGGTTAATTTTTCTCGTGTGGTCAAGCTGTCGGTTCTGTACTGATCCAGCAATGTTCCATCCGCATTTTTCACACCCATTGAGTAGCCATTGAATTGTGACGCTTTGAATTCCACCGGTGTTTGAACATCAAAATAATCGGCTTTCATATAAGCATAATTCCCAAACTTCTTCACTTTGGCAAGTCGTTCTTTTTTCTCTTCTGCTGTCTCATTTTCTTTTTTCGGAACGGTTGAGAATTCTGAAGTTCCCACTTTAATCTTTAGATTTTCCGTTTTTAGAAACCACTTTTCATTAATAGGAATCCAAACCGATGTGATGCTTCCATCAGACTTCACTTTGCTATTACTTTCAATCTTTTTAACGGCATAAGAATCTTTGTCAATATAAATATAACCGTTGTATTTTCGTCTGTTTACCGGCACTTTGTAATCCACCTGTCGGAATCGGATTACGTGATTCATCCTGCCGTCTATCTCGATAGAATCTGTAAGGAAATATCGGTAAAGACTTCTGTTTTGGGGGAGAATTTCTTTTGGAATTTTGTCTCGGTTGGATCTCAAAGCCATCATTTCATAAACCGGATTTTTCAAACCGGAGATTCTATTGTCCAAGACATTGACTTTTTCACCGTGTTTTTTGGAGTAGAGAAATTCCATAGCGCGCTCCCAAAGAAACATTTTGCTGTCCTTCACTACTTCCATCATTTGCTCGCCTTCTATAGAATCTTTTTTTTCTTTTTCCTTTTTCGGAAGCTGGCGGTTGCTAAGTCTGGTAAGGGAATCTTTTCGGGCATCAACAAATCTGGAGTAATCCTGAATGCTGTCCAAATCCACATCAAAAGACATTTTCTCATACGATTTGTAAGAGTAGGAATCCAGTGCGTTTGGAGAATTATCTTTGAATCTTCGGAAGGTTTTATCCAGAATAGCAAGGGCGCGGGGATCGCTTTCGTTGGTAAGTACAACGCCTTCTATCTGAGTACTTTTCACATTTTCTCTATCCAGAGCGAGCTCCATTACCTTATCTACCAACACTTCATCACCGATGTAATTATCGATTTCGACATCCACTTTTGTACATTTTGTAGAAAAAGTCAATACTCCTTTGTCATTGGTTTGTCCGAGGAAACTGCTATTGCAATAGACTTTTGCGCCTTTCAAAGGTTTGTTGTTATCAGATCTATAAACCGTGAGAGTACTTTGTGAGAACATCAAAGAAATACAGAATAAAAGTAGTCCGGTAAAGGTTTTGGTCATCATGGATAGTTATTGGTAATTAATTAAGTAAAGATAATTTTATTTGCATTACGAAAACCTTGCCAATCAGCTAATTCTGAAATTTTCACCTAACAAACTTCATATTTTGGATTCTTACGGCGTTCAAAATGGCCAACAAAGCGACCCCAACATCTGCGAAAACCGCTTCCCACATATTAGCGAAACCGCCTGCACCAAGGATTAAAACAATAATTTTAACACCAAAAGCTAATGCAATATTTTGATAGACAATTTTCTTGGTTGCTTTTCCGATTTTAATTGCGGTTGAAATCTTCGAAGGTTGGTCTGTTTGGATGATGACATCGGCAGTTTCAATCGCGACATCTGAACCTAATCCGCCCATTGCAATTCCGACATCACTCAAAGCTAAAACCGGCGCATCATTGATTCCGTCTCCTACGAATGCAACGATTTCCTTTGGATTATTTTTAAGGTTTTGTAATTTCTCCACTTTCCCTTCCGGAAGTAAACCACCAAACGCAGAATCAATTCCCAATTTTTTGGCGATGTTTTGAGTCAATGCATCTTTGTCGCCACTTAGCATCATTGTTTTGACGCCAGCATTTTTCAGATTTTTGATTGCCAATTCTGAATCTTCTTTCACTTCATCCGAAATCACGACGTAACCTTTATATTGATTATCGATTGCCAAAACAACCGTTGTTTCCACGATTTGGTCTAATTCTGAAGGATAATTGATATTAAAACTCTTCAGCAATTGCGTGTTTCCGGCAAGAATTTGTTTTTGATTAATGACAGCTTTGATGCCTTTTCCAGAAATCTCCTCTACAGATTCAGGATTTTGGTTTGATGGATGAAATTGTGAAATCGCTTTTGCAATCGGATGCGTAGAATGACTTTCGACTGATGATAATATTGATAGAAATTCTTCTTCAGAAATATCATTGATTACGACTTTTTGAACTTTGAAAACACCTTTGGTAAGCGTTCCGGTTTTGTCCATCACAACTGTTGTCACGTTGGCTATTAAATCGAGGAAATTAGAACCTTTGAACAGAATTCCGTTTCGGGAAGATGCGCCTATTCCACCGAAATATCCTAATGGAATGGAAATTACCAATGCACAAGGACAAGAAATCACAAGGAAAACCAAACCTCGGTAAAGCCAATCTCTGAAAATATAATTATCGACAAAAAAGTACGGAATGAATGTAATTAACAAAGCCAAAACGAAAACAATCGGCGTGTAAACTTTTGCAAATTTCCTAATGAACAATTCGGTTTTCGCTTTTCTGGAACTCGCTTCCTGAACCATTTCCAAGATTCTTACAATAGAACTGTTCTCGTATAATTTGGTGGTTTCAACTTCAATCACTTGGTCGAGATTCAACATTCCGGCAAGAACATTTTCTGATTTTTTGATGGATGAAGGTTTGCTTTCGCCCGTCAAAGCTGATGTGTCAAGGCTTCCTTTTTCTGAGATTAAGATTCCATCCAAAGGCACTTTCTCTCCGACTTTGATTTGAATCTTTTCGCCAACTTTTACTTCGTTTGGATTAATTGTTTGCCATTTATTGTTTCGGAAAACTGTCGCTTCTTTTGGGCGAACATCAAGCAAAGCTTTGATATTATTTTTAGCTTTGTTTACAGCAGATTCCTGGAACATTTCGCCAATCGTATAAAACAGCATTACAGCAACACCTTCAGGAAATTCTCCGATTGCAAAAGCGCCGATTGTGGCTATTCCCATTAAAGAAAACTCATTGAAAAAATCGAAATTTTTCGCCAATTTAAAAGCATCTTTGAAAACAGAAAAAGCTACCAAAACGTAAGACACAAAATACCAACCGAATCTTAGCCAAACATTATTTGTAAACCAATCTGCCTTAATCCAGAAATCTAATATTAATCCAGAAAAAAAGATGACTAAACTAATGATTAATCCAAGTTTGGAATTGCTATGAGAATGGTCGTGGTCACTGTGGTCGTGACCATCGTGGTTGTGTTCTTTTTTGGGTTTTGTACTGCAACATTCTTCCATATCGAATAATTTTTGTAATAATTTTGTTTTCAGACCATTGAAAATTAAACGCAAGGCTCGCAAAGATTTTTTTATCTAATTGAAAATATTTTAAGGTTCGCAAAGACGTAAAACTCATCAAAGCAAAACAATTTTTATCCCATTCGTTTATTGTACTGATAGTCTGCTAATTTTTTAACAAATGTAGCGGTATTGGGAATGCAATGCTATTGCAAACTTCATTGGCTTATGGAAAATGGCTTTTGGCGATTGGCTTAAAATGTTTAAAGTCTTCGAGAGCCTCAGACTGACAAAAATGAATTTTTTAATTATTGAAAGTAGTCTCGAGACAGTTTTCACAGATTCCTTTGGCGAAAAGTCTGATTTCATCAATCCTGAAATTGGTTTTCATACTTTCTGGAAACGAGATGTCTTCTTTGCAGGTGGTTTGCTTGCAGATTTTGCAGTAGAAATGGAGATGCCAGTCTTTGTGCGTTTTTTCGTCGCAATCGTCGTGGCACAGTTTGTATTTTGTGGTGGTGTTTTCCTGAATGCTGTGGACGATTCCTTTTTCTTCGAAGGTTTTTAAGGTTCGGTAGATTGTGGTTCGGTCAGCGTTATCGAAGTGATTTTCGATTTCGGATAGTGAGGTTGCGACTTCTTGTGAGCTTAGAAAATCGTACACCAAAATTCTCATACTTGTTGGTTTGGTGTTTTTGTGGATGAGTTTGTTTTCGATTTCTTTGTTCATAATGTTTTAATGATTTTAACGCAAAGTCCGCAAAGGTTTTTTAGTATTGAAAATATTTTTAGGGTTCGCAAAGGCGCTGACGCTCAGCGAAGAGATTGGAAATAATCATTTCTCGCAGATTGGGCGGATTTTGCAGATTTTAAAAACACAATTTTGTCATTCCGGAGGAATCTCAATCTCGTTATTAACGGTGTGTTGAGATTCCTTCGGAATGACAAATTGGATGTTAATTTTATATTCTAAACTTATAAACTTTCAATTTTTTGACCAATCCTAATTTTTATGACAAAACGCGAATCTTTCGACGAAATCCCTAGCCCCGATGGGAACGGCATCCTTTTTTATTTTTTTTTGTGCTAAGCTTCAATTAAAAAACAAACCGTGTAAAAAAATAAAAAAGATATAGTGGACAGCGGGATTAAGCTCCTAATCAATTGTCTTATCTTAATTTCATCTATCAAAGTTACGGGAAATAAGTCGGAATTTTTGATGAATTAGCGGATAATAAATACCTTTGAAAAAAATTTAAAATGGGCGTAGCGGATTTGTTATTCAAAAGAAAAAAAGAACTGGCTGAAAAAAACTTGAGAAGTGGTCAGGATTATATGATTGAAAACGCAAAAAGAGAAAGCGTAATTACTTTGCCAAGTGGTTTGCATTATGAAATCCTTGTGGAAACGGAAGGTCCAAAACCGACAGCGAAAAGTACGGTTAAATGTCATTATCACGGAACCACGATTACAAGCAAAGTTTTTGACAGCTCTGTAAAACGTGGGAAACCAGCTTCTTTTCCATTGAACAGAGTGATAAAAGGTTGGACAGAAGGTTTGCAATTGATGTCGGTTGGGAGTAAATTCAGGTTTACGATTCCGCCACATTTGGCTTATGGGGAACAGGAAGTGAGCAAAGAAATTGGACCAAACAGCACTTTGGTTTTTGATGTGGAATTGTTGGAAATAAAATAGCAATCGGCTTCTGGCAGTTGGCTTTTGGCTATTTGCTTTAATGTCAATGGAATAAAATTTCTGAGTGAGATATTTTTCGCTTGGAAAAAGTTGTGATTTTATTGAAATAATTCATTGTGGTTTTAAAAATTATTTTTATTTTTGCAACCTGTTAATCAACCTCTGACGAAGGACGTGAATGTTGCTTGGCTTGACAAAACAAATTTTTTATTACAAAAAATGGATTTAGTAAAATACGTACAAGATAAGTACATTACGAAAAAAGAATTCCCAGAATTCAAAGCCGGTGACACCATCACTGTGTATTACGAGATTAAAGAGGGTGCTAAAACAAGAACTCAGTTCTTCAAAGGTACTGTAATCCAATTGAGAGGAACTGGTCTTACTAAGACTTTCACTATCAGAAAAATGTCTGGTGATGTAGGTGTAGAAAGAGTTTTCCCTATCAATATGCCTGCACTTCAAAAAATTGAAGTTAACAGACAAGGTAAAGTTAGAAGAGCTAGAATCTACTACTTCAGAGACCTTAGAGGTAAAAAAGCAAGAATCAAAGACAAGTCTTACGGAGGTAAAAAATAATCCCGAGATTTTCTTCTTGAAATATAAAAGACCAGCAAATTTTGCTGGTCTTTTTATTATATTTAAGCTATTTTTTGATAAATCCCATAAATACAATTTGAAAATTCGCCTGCTGCGAACACAAATTCTTTTCCCTCTACACTTATTTTATAAACATCCATAACATATTTCTGTTTATATAAAGGATCCTCAACATTAATTGTTTCATCAGTAGATTCCCATTCATAATCCCAAACATTATTTCCTTCAATAAAAAAGGGTTCATTTGATGGAATTGTTGTAATAAATTTCCAACCTTGCGTTATCATTATTTTTTAAATTAAATAATTCCTAACTCCTTCCCTACTTTCTCGAAGCCTGCAATCGCTTTGTCAAGATTTTCTCTGGAATGAGCTGCAGACAACTGAACTCTGATTCTTGCTTTTCCTTTTGGAACAACTGGATAAAAGAATCCAATCACGTAAATTCCTTCTGCTAGAAGTTTTTCTGCCATTTCCTGCGCAAGTTTCGCATCGTACAACATCACTGGAACAATCGCTGCGTCGCCGTCTGGAATATCGAAACCTTTGGCTTTCATTTCTTTTCTGAAATATGCTGCGTTTTCCATTACTTTATCTCTCAACGACGTGTCTTCGGAAATCATATCCAAAACTTTGGAAGCGGCACCTACAATTCCTGGTGCTAATGAATTTGAGAATAAATATGGGCGAGAGCGTTGTCTCAACATATCAATGATTTCCTTTTTCCCAGAAGTAAATCCGCCTAAAGCGCCACCTAAAGCTTTTCCAAGTGTTGAAGTAATGATATCGACTCTTCCAATCACGTCATTCGCTTCGTGTGTTCCTCTTCCGGTTTTTCCGATAAATCCTGTTGCGTGAGAATCGTCTACCATTACCAACGCATCATATTTATCTGCCAAATCGCAAACGCCTTTTAAGTCAGCAACAATTCCGTCCATTGAGAAAACGCCGTCTGTTACGATGATTTTGAAACGGTGATTTTTTTCGGAAGCGGCAATCAACTGGGCTTCCAAATCTTCCATATTGTTGTTTTTGTAACGGTATCTTGCAGATTTACACAATCTTACACCATCAATAATTGAAGCGTGATTCAACTCGTCTGAAATGATGGCATCTTCATCTGAAAACAATGGTTCGAAAACGCCGCCATTTGCATCAAAACAAGCTGCGTAAAGAATAGTATCTTCCATTCCTAAGAACTTGGAAATCTTAGCTTCCAAATCTTTGTGAATATCCTGAGTTCCGCAAATGAAACGTACAGAGGACATCCCATAACCGTGAGAATCGATTGCATCTTTTGAAGCTTTCATCACTTCTGGATTGTTGGATAATCCCAGATAATTGTTAGCGCAAAAGTTCAGTAATCGCTTGCCACCAACTTCTATCTCTGCACTTTGCTGGGAGGTGATAATTCTTTCTTTTTTGTAAAGACCGTCGTTTTCTATATTAGTTAGCTCGTTTTGAATGTTCTCAAGGAATTTTTTTGATATCATTTTAATTGATTTTCGATTTTAACAAAAATAAAAAAAGCACTTCAATTGAGTGCTTTTTTTAACTTTTTTATGTTTTGAATATTTCAATTCTGCTTTGAACATCGAATCACTCGCAGCCTGGCTTGAGCGGAAATTCTTTTTTGTGGCTGGAAAAGCTCAGGCAAAAAAGATTGGGAGCGGAAGACGGAAAAGCTGCCCAAATTATTCTTTTATAATCTTAACTGATTGGTTATTAAATTTCAAAACATAAGTTCCTTTAACTAATGTTGAAATGTTGATTTCTGAATTCGGATTGGCTTTTCCTTTTTTGATTAATTTCCCGTCAATAGAAAAAATTTCATAATCAGTTGATTTTTCTAAACCTGAAATTTCGATAAAGGATTTTGCAGGATTTGGATAGATATTTGATTTTTCTTTGTTAATGTTATTCGCTCCTAAATTATTATCTCGCAAAACTGTTGAACCTTTCGTAATGATTTGCCTGTCATAATCGAATTCAACATTCGTGACATCAAAACTGACATTTTCAGTAAAATATTGATTATTAGATTCGTGATTCAAAACAAAATAAGCGGTTTGTCCAGCAGAACCAGAAACCTTGATTGGCAAAGGCATTTCGTAGAAGCTAACCGTAGAAACGCTTTGAGTTTGCCCTATTTGAAACGTGAGTTGTTTTGTATTGGCGTTTTGAGTCCATTTGATTTGATAAATCGGATAACCTTCGCCATAAATCCAATCATTGAAAAATTCTGTAAAATCCTTGCCCGTGTGAGAATTTAGGAAAGTAAGAAAATCTGCGGTTTTGACATAATTATACGCAAATGCCGGATAATCCTGATATGCTTTCAACATTGCATAAAACGCATCGTCGCCAAGAGTCCATTTCATCATTCTGAGTACATAACCGCCTTTTGTATAAGACAATCTGCCATCAAAAATCCGATTAAAACTCAATTGATTGTCGGGAATATAAACACTTCCGCCAGGTGAACTTGTAATAAAATCGATTTCCGTTTGCAAATAATTTTGAAATTGAGAAGGACTCATCAATAGTTTTTCATAAGCCAAATATTCGCCCATTGTAGCAAAACCTTCGTTTAGCCAAATGTCATTCCACGCGCCACAAGTGAGCTTGTCGCCAAACCATTGGTGCGCCAACTCGTGGGCAATCAAATCCTGCGCATAATACCCCATTGTTGACATCGTCGCGTGCTCCATTCCGCCACCCCAATTGGATTGCATATGTCCATATTTTTCGTCTCGATAAGGATACAACCCAAAATGATTTTCAAAAGTCTGCATATTTGTCGCTGTCCAGTCTAAATTGGCTTGTGTGCTGGAATTTGCCCACGACGGATATACATAATTAAGAAATGGAAAAGAACTTTCTGAGGTTATAATTGTGGAATTTAATTTAACATAATTCGAAATTCCCAAGGCGAAAAGATAAGCTGGAATCGGATAATTGGTTTGCCAATACGTGAGTTTTTTTCCGTTTCCTAAAATTGTTTCGGCCATCAGTTTTCCGTTGGAACCAACTGTATACTGCGCTGGCGTTGTGATTTTGATGTCTAGTTTTTCGATTTTATCATTCAAACTTTGCTTGGTTGGCCACCATTCTTTTGCACCAAATGGTTCGGATAAAGTCATCAAAACAGGATCGCCAGCTTGCGTTGTGCTGGCTTTAAATGCATTGGCGCTTCCGTCCGGAATTCCGCTGTAGGTTATTGATAATGAATCGGTTGCTTGTGCTAAAATCAAATTAGGAAAATCGATTTTAATTTCATCCGTATTCAATTGTTGAAATGTCAAATCTTGACCGTGATATTTCACATTCGAAACAGTCAGATTATCAGCCAAATCAAAATAAATATTATTGGAATTTTGCAACATTTTGAAATGCGAAGTCACAGTTCCGGAAACATACTGCTGATTTGGGTCGAGGTCCAATTCCAATCTCACATAAGTCAAATCGTAATTGAGTGTATTCGGATTGACATTCACATCCAAAGTTCCTTTGGAAGCTCTATTCCTTTCTGCTTCTATCAATCCTTTTTTGTCGATATTTTGGAATTGTCCAAACATTAAATTAATTGATAGACAAATCATTAAAAATCCATAAAACTTTTTCATCTCAATAAAATTTATATCAAATCTACACAAAAAAACCCACAAGAAATTGCGGGTTCATCATTTTATAAAATATTGATTCTAAAGATCTAAAGTCGGATCCAGCAATTGTTCCATTCTTGCTTTCACCTGAGCTACAGAGCCAGAAAACTTGTTTATCAAAAGAGAAAAAGCCAAGGTTTTGTTGCTTCTTGTTTTGATGTATCCTGCTAAGCATTTCACGCCATTCAATGTTCCAGTTTTTGCAAAAATCTGACCATTGGAGTTCACGAGGAACATACTTTTCAGCGTTCCAGATTGTCCTGCGATGGGTAAAGATTCGAAATATTCTTTGTAATAAGGTGACTTCATCATCTTGGCTAGAAATTTAACCTGAGAAATTGGCGTTACCGTGTGAGCCTTGGAAAGTCCGCTTCCATCCATAAAATTCAGTCCATTCAAATCAAAATTAATCGACTTCAAATGCTCTGTCACCACCATTCTTCCAGATTCGATGGTTTGGTCGCCAACTTTATGAAAACCGTTTGCTTTCAAAAGTGCTTCTGCGTAGCCGTTATCACTTCTTTGGTTGGTGTAATTTACGATTTCTGCTAAAGTCGGAGATTTATAAACCGTCAGAATTTCTCTTGGTTCCGGTTCTCTGTCAACAATTTTCGGAGTCACTTTTCCTGCAATTGTAATTTTATTTTTGACTAAGCTTTCTCTGAATTTATTAGCTAAAAAAGCTGGGGGTTCAGCCACTTTAGTCGTCACCCAACTTCCTTCAAATTTGTCTGCAAAAACCAGTTTATTGGTGTACGGCGAGATGTAAAAATATTTTTTATTTTGGTTGAAAGGATTGTTGGACTGCGCTACAATCAATTTTTCATTTCGTGGATCTATTTCTTTGGTAGTTCCAACGGGAAGGTAATAATTTTTCTGCTCCAGCCAAACGATGTTTGATGGCAATTCCGCCGTTTTATTTTCCTTAAAAACCGCAGTCTGAATGATAATATCACCCGTGATTTTCTTGATTCCTTTCTCTTTTATCGCATCCAAATATTGCGTCACGATTTCTCCGTAGCTCGATGCGCCACCACGATTTCCGCCCAAAGACGGATCGCCACTTCCAACGATGTACAGATTCCCCGTCAAAACACCATCCACATCTATGCTTCCGGAATATTCCAATTGTGTGTTCCATCTGTATTTTGTCCCAAGCAAGGAAAATGCAGTTTCTGTGGTCAGTAATTTGGTGGTAGAAGCTGGAACCAATGGTGCATTTTCGTTATAAGCTGTGACTATTTTTTCAGTTTTTGGATCATAAACCACAAATCCCCAGTTGGCGTTTCTAAGAACCGGATCTGTGAACATTTTATTGATATTGAATTCGATTTGTTCCTTCGGCGACAACAGCGCTTTCTCGGCTGTGATGTCTTTTACCAACAATTGCTGATCCGAAATCTGAGGCAAAGTTCCCGCAGAAGTGCCTTGTGAAAAGACGAAAGAGGACAATCCAATGCTTAAAATCGAAAAGTAATTTCTAAATTTATTCATTCTCAAAGAATTACAATTTTTATTAAATTATTTCTAATTAAGGATTTGAAAAAAATATCTTTAATTCAAAACGTAGTAAATTTAGAGAATATTGCTAAGGTTGTTACGGGAAACCGTAATAAAAGAATCAAAATTTTGTTAATTATCGTTAAAAATCAACCAAAAAATCTCGTTTGATAGATTTGTAAGCCGTAATCTCATCAAATTCCTCCAACGATTTTGAAAGCAATTCTTTGTAAATTTTGTAGTTTTTATTTTTCGGAAACTTCAGTAGAATTTGATATTGATAAAGATTATTTATCCTAGCAATCGGGGATTTTTCTGGTCCGAGGATGCATTCTTCCGGAATATATTTTCTCAAAACCGAACCCAAAAATTGCGAAGCTCTGTTCAATTTGTCTTCTTTCCTGTGTTTTAGCTCAATCATTATCAATTTCACAAATGGCGGATAGAGGAATTTCTTTCTCTCATCAAGAAAATAATCGTAAATTTCTTTAACATTCTGATTCTTAATTAATTCAAAAATAGAATGCGATGGATTATAAGTTTGGATTAAAATCTTTCCTTCGCCAGAAACTCTTCCAGCTCTTCCAGCAACTTGCGTAATCAATTGATAAGCGCGTTCCTCCGCCCGAAAATCCTGAACATAAATCAACGCATCTGCTTTTGGAATCACGACCAATTCTATGTTTTCAAAATCCAAACCTTTGGAAATCATCTGCGTTCCGACGAGAATATCAGTTTCGCCATTTTCCAATTTTTCGTACAGTTTTTCGTACGCAAATTTCTTTCGCATCGCGTCCACATCCATTCGGTCAACTTCGGCTTCGGAGAATATTTTTTGCGTTTCCTCTTCAATTTGCTCTACGCCAACGCCTTTTGTGTTCAGATTGGCACCGTGGCAGCTCGGGCAAGTCGTCGGTTTTCCGGCTCTGTGTCCGCAATAATGGCATTTCAGTTCATTCGCAGATTTGTGATAGGTCATCACGACGTCGCAATTGCTACAATATGTCACGTGTCCACAAGTCTCACATTCGATGACATTGGCGTAACCACGGCGGTTGTGTAGAATAATGCTTTGCTTTTTATGCTCTAGTTGAAGATTGATTTCGTCAACCATTTTTTGACTGAAATTCCCAATGATTTTCTTCTGACTCTGCGCTTCCTTGACATCGATAATTTCAAACTTCGGAACGTCTACGTTGCCAAATCTCTCATTCAAAGGCACATAACGAATTTTATCTTTCATCGCTAAATCGTAGCTTTCCAACGACGGCGTTGCAGAACCGAGAACCATTCTCGAATTGTAAAATTCTGCCAGCATCATCGCCGAATCTTTCGCATTGAAAAAGAAATTGGAATCTCTGGATTTGTACGCAGAATCGTGCTCTTCATCCACAATTATCAATCCTAAATTTTCAAACGGTAAAAACAAGGAATTCCGTGTTCCAATCAGGATTTGAAGTTCATTTTTTTTGATTTTCCGCCAGACTTCTACCCTTTCAAAATCAGTTAATTTGTTGTGATAAAATCCGAGTTTTTTCCCATATTTTTTTTCAAGACGGATTGTGATTTGTTTTGTCAAAGCAATTTCCGGCAAAAGCAAAAGCACATTTTTCTCTGAATTGACGCAGTCTTCAATTTTCTCCAGATAAATATGAGTTTTTCCAGAAGACGTGATTCCGTGAAGCAAAACATTTTTATCTTCCTGAAAGGCTTTGTTAATTTCCGAAACCGCTAACTTCTGATTTTCAGTTAATTGTTCAATTTCTTCAAGCTCGCCTTCGTAAGAATCGATTCTGTCTTTTTCGAGATAATATTCTTGAACAAGCTTTTTTTCAATCAGCGATTTTAGTTGAGAATTATTGAAATTTCCCTCATCAAAAATCTCTGATTTCCGAATTGGTTTTTCAGGATTTTCAGTTTCTTTATCCAAAATCAAAAGAAATAATTCCTGTTGTTTTCTTGCATTTTTTAAACTCGAAATTATTTCTGCAAGACTATTTTTAATTTTTAATTCTTCATTATTAATTCGCAAGTACGCGATTTCCTTGGCTTTGTATTTTTCAGTAATTTTTTCGTCAACCGAAATATAACGCTCATCAATCAAAGCGTTGATGGTTTTGATGATTTCTTTTTTTGGAATAAACGCTTCAATCTCCTGCAAGTTCAGCATTTGACGAACTTCCAAAGCTTGAAGAAGATAGGTTTCATTTGCATCCAGATTTTGCCAATCAATTGTTCTTTCTGATAATAATCGGACGTAAGTTTCACTTTCCAATTTCAGAGAAGATGGAAACGCAAAACGGTAGATTTCGCCAAGATTGCACAGGTAATAAGAGCTCATCCAATTCCAGAATTCCAATTGTTGTTTCGGAACGATTGGTTGACTATCTAATAAATTGATGATTTCTTTCGGAACAAAACTGTCTTCGAATTCATCAAACAATTCGGCGACAATTCCAGTGTAGATTTTCTTTCCACCAAAGGGAATCAGAACGCGCATTCCAACTTCAATTTTTTCCATTAAATCTTCCGGAACTTTGTACGTGAAAGTTCCTTTGAGGTTCAGTGGTAAGATTATTTGGGCGAAGTTCAATTTTAGTTGATTATTGCTGAGGAAGTTGCAATGACATTATAACATTTATTTTTTCTCGAACCAAGGTTTTGATAAAACATTAGCGTTCGTTACTGATTGCATTTTTTCATTCTGAATTTTTCCTTCTTTGTCAAAAGTGAATAGTTTATTATTTTTAATTAAAAACTTTTGGGCTGGCTTATTTCTACTTTGTCCTTCTCCAAGTTCCAATATTCCAACTTGAAGCAAGGTCAAATTTCCAAGAATATTCAAATGTTTTATCCGAATTTAATATCAATGTTTCACCAAAATCATTTTCATATTTTCCAATGAAATCCTGTCCATTAAAAGTTGAATTAAAAAGAAAAAGTATTAAGAATAATATTTTCATAATCTTCAACAATAATTAAACCGTGTAACTCTGGAAAGCTTCTTCCAAACTTCCGAATTTCCCTTTAAATTCGGAGATTGGAGAATCCTGTAAAATTTTTCCTTGATGAATCAAAATTACTCTGGAACAAAGAGCTTCCACCTCCTGCATAATGTGCGTGGAGAGAATCACGGTTTTTTCTTTTCCGATTTCTTTGATGACGTTCCGGATTTCGACAATTTGATTTGGGTCGAGTCCGTTGGTTGGTTCGTCGAGGATTAATAAATCCGGTTCGTGGAGAATTGCCTGAGCCAATCCCACACGTTGTTTGTAACCTTTGGAAAGTTGTGAGATCTGCTTGGATTTTTCGGGCGTAATTCCCACCAATTCTATCACTTCTTCTACTCTTTCTTTTTTGATGTTGTGAAGATTGGCGACAAATTGCAGATATTCTTTCACGTACATCTCGTTGTAAAGCGGATTGTTCTCCGGCAGGAAACCGATTTTATTTTTGGATTCGATTTCGTTTTCTGTGATGTTTTTGTCATTGAACAAAATTTCGCCTTCGTCTATTTTCAGGACGCCTGTGATGGATTTCATCAAGGTAGATTTTCCGGCGCCGTTTGGGCCGAGAAGTCCGATGATTTCGTTATTTGAAATGCTTATGTTGATATCGTTGAGCGCCACTTGCTCTCCGAATTTTTTTGTGAGTCCTGAAATTTTTAGAGACATTCTTTTTTTGATTAAAAGATTAAAGAATTAAATGATTAAAAAATTAGCAATCGATTTGATTGACTAAAATTGTCTAAATAATTGTAAGTACAAAGTTAAGAAATTGAAATAGTTTGTGAGCTTATTTTAAACGCAAAGTCCGCTAAGATTTTTTTGAGATTATTGAAAATATTTTAAGTTTCGCAAAGACGTAAAACTCATCAAAGAAAAAGTGTGGATAAACTTTATTTTAATTTCAAGACTAAGAAAATATTAATTGACAGACAAATGTTCAAACTCTGCGAAGCACGCCCCGACTTGAGTGGAGCTCTTTTTTTGCTGAGGGAAAAGCTTTGGCAAAAAAAAGCGGGAACGGAAGGCGGAAAAGGCGCCCCAATCCAATTTATTTTGTAACAAATTATTTTTATTTCTACTAACCGAATAGAGTTAAAGCAAGAATGGATTCTGAGAAAGAATTTTTAGAGAAAATCGATAAACATAAAGGGATTATTTTCAAAATCTCAAAAATGTATATGGACAACCGTGATGACCAGAATGACCTATTTCAGGAGATTGTTTATCAGGTCTGGAAGTCTTTTTCGAGCTTCGAGGGGAAATCTGAATTCTCAACTTGGCTTTACAGAATTGCTTTGAATACGGCAATTATTTTTCTGAAATCGGAAAAGCGACGGAGCTTTATCCAAAACGATGATGTTTCGCTTTATAAAATCAAAGAGGAAGATTACAACCTCGAAGATGAGCTGAAATTGAAGCAAATGTATGAAGCCATCCAAAAACTGAATCCAATTGATAAAGCGTTGATTTTCTATTATTTGGAAGATTTTTCCGGAAAAGAAATGGCGGAACAAATGGGAATCTCGGAAGGAAATGCGCGCGTGAAATTGAATCGTGCGAAAGAGAAATTAAAAGATTTAATTCAAGAGACAAGATAAAAGGAAAAAGAAAAAAGTAAATGGATTTCAAGAGCTTCAATCTAACATCTAACATCTAACATCTAACAAAAATATGGAACTAGATAATCTTAAATCACTTTGGAATAAGGAAGATGTTTCCGAAACGCCGGAGATTTCGCCGGAAAAACAGCGACAGATGCATCATCCTTTGGAAAGGATTCGAAAAAATATGCGTTATGAATTTTGGTCAACGGTGGTTTTGTTGCCGGTTATTTTGATTGTAATTTGGTTTTTTCCGTTACCATTTAGATTTAATCTTTACATCGAAATTTTGGTAATTTCTATGGCTTTGGTGACGACGTTCTTTTTTACAAAATTTTTCAAACTTTATAAAGAAATCAGCAATCCAGCTTTGGGAACGTTGGATTCGTTGAAAGATTTGTTGCATCAGTTTGAGTTGAACAAGCAATATTACGTTTCATTTTACTTGAGTTTTGTGCCGTTTTTTGTTTGTGAAATGATTATCATCTTGGAGTCGATGCCACAAACCCATCATTATTCGGACACAATGCTTACTATCGTCTTCCTTGGTTCCGTTGCTTTTGGGCTCACGATGGTTTATTTCATCGGAATGGCTTGGTTCAAAAATTTTTATGGAAAATACATTGACAGAATTAAAAAACTGGTTGAGGAAATGAAAAAGTAGTTAGAATATTGATTATCAAATATTTTTAATTAAATTAATAAAAAAATTCATCAAAGTTATTCCCATTTAAGCGGGTTTAGCTTTGATGATTTTTTATTTTTCAGATTGATGTCAAATTATTCCTGATAGTAAGTTTTGAATTTTTGCAAGCCGGAATCGTAAATGATCGCAATCTTCAAATCCTCGGCATTCCCAATAATTCCATCTTGTGGTGAGGAAACCAATCCGTCGGAATTCATAATCACCGAAGCGCCTTTTCGGAAACTGTTGATCCTCATTTTGTCTGTATAATTTTCGGAGAAGGCGGTGTACGGCAATTTAGTTGCGCTGTTGGTACAAATGATAAGGATTCTGCTGATTTGCTTTTCATTATTATCCAAAATCACGGCCACATCTTTGAGTCCGTCGCCATCGTAATCGCCGAAAGCCACTGATGATTTTGCACGGTCAGCATTTTGCGTGATGGTATATTTGTTTCCGTTGCTGTAATTGTCCTCCAGCAAAATCTTCTTCACGCCAGATGCCAAATCGGAAAATGGCGCCAAAGAAAAGTTCTTTTTGTACTCATCAAATTGATAATCACTGATGAACGAACTGCCGTCAAATTCGTAGGTCGTCGCGTTTTTGTTGGTGTAAGGATTGTCAAGAAAAACCACTTTTCGGGAATCATTGGAACGGGAATCATCCACGTAAACTTTGTCGCCGAAATTCAGTTTTCCATTGGGCAAAGCCAGAGAGTTGGCAATCACCCGATATTCGCTGAATGGCGCGCCTTCTTCACCATATTCATCATAATTAATTGGCGTTTTCGCTGAATCCGTTGTGATTTTTGCCGAATCTTTTACGAGCGTTGTGGAATCTTTTTTCATTGTTCCAGCTATTGTTTCAGAATCATTTTTCTTTTTGAAAACGAAGAAGAAAATCACAGCAATGATCAGAGCTAAGACGCCTACACCTATGTAAAGCGTGTTCTTTTTGATTTTAATTTCTTCGGATTTTGTTTGATTTTCATTAATGTTGTTTTCCATAATTTATTTGTTTTTTAGTTTTCCAGAGCGCCTTTTGACAGGAATTCATTCAATTCTTTTTTGAATTTTGTATGAGGTGTGTTATTTAGGATTTTAATAACTATTGGTGCGACTTTCGTTTGTTCTTCGGGGGAATCAAAATACTTCTTTGCGAGAGTCAAAGTTTTCATAATTGGCAATTGCAATTCTTTTTTGTTCTCGAGATCCGGACGATTGTAATCTTTATGTTCAGAGAAAACATTTTTGTACTTTGTAGCGACAGCGTCTAACTCTGCCTCATTGATCTTATTATTCTTTTTAAAATCTTGTAATAGTAATTGATACGAAGCCAAATAATCATACAATCTTCCGTGCATCAATTCATCAGAATCCAGATTGCCTTGCAGAAATTTGTTCGTAAGCTCCAACGTCTTTTTGTAATCTTGAAGGTAGTAATAGAGATAAATATTCTCCGACAAAGTTGGTTTGTCGATGTTTTTATAAATGTCTTTCAGGATTGGCTTGGCATTTTCCTTATTTTCCCAAACCAGATCATTATCAAACAATTTTTCAAAGATTGTATATCGTTTGCCTGACTTGGACATTTCATTAATGAGTTTCAGAGTGCTTTCTTTGTATTGCAGATTTTCGTCGTTTTTAAGATTTTTAATTATTAAAGCAATTTGAGAACCTAGATAAACATATTTTTCTTCATCAATATCAAACATCACAAAATCGTCTTCTGCAACATAATTATCAAAAAACGTCGTAAAACTTTTGATGCTCTTTTCGTAATCGCCCAGATTTTTGTAGCAACGGCCGTAGAGCGAATTAAAATGATTCTTCTTGTCAATTTTTGCTTTGTCCATTAGCTTAATGGCTTCTTCACATTTTTGAAAATTTTGCGCATTGGAAGCGGCGTTCCAAAGATTTTGCTCAGAATCTTCGTTCATTAGATAAGCTTTTATTGCATATTGATAAGCCTTCTCGTCGTCATTAAGATAAGTGTAACTTGCTGAGAGATTTGAATAATACAAAGCCAAATCCTCCTTGTCATCCGGCGATGCGTACAACGCGGCCAATCGGAATTTTTCTTTTGCCTTTTCGAAATTTTTGCTATTGAAATAAGCTCTCCCGGCATTATTCAAAGCTCTCACATTTTTTGGTTGTTCCGTCAAAAGCTTTTCAAAAACGGTGATGGCTTCTTCGTAGTTTTTGGAATCGATCTGATTGTTTCCATATTCCATTCGCTCGTCAAAACTGCCATTTTGTGCAAAGCAAGATAAGCCTGCCAAAAGTAAAATTGTGGTTAATGTTTTTATCATCAATCAAGGTGTTTTAGTCTTTAAAGATAAAAAAAAATCGTTCAGGATTTCATTAAAAATAAGAAAGATTGAAGCTCCCCACGATACAGCGCAACTGATTTTGTGCCAAAGATTTTACAATCTGCATCAATCTCATTTCCATAAGCTGAAAATTTTTGTAAATTTGCCAACTTATGGGACAAATCCTAGCCATTGACTACGGAAAAGCAAGAACTGGAATAGCAGTGACAGACGATATGCAAATCATTGCAAGCGGACTGACGACGGTGGAAACACCAAAGCTGATGGATTTTCTGAAAAAATATTTTTCCGAGAACCAAGTAGATGAAATCGTGATAGGACTTCCCACAGATTTGAAAGGAAATATGTCCGATATCGAAACTGAGATTCAGAAATTTATTTCAAGCTTCGAGAAGGAATTTCCGGATAAAAAGATCAATCGTCTGGATGAGCGTTTCACTTCCAAAATGGCCTCTTTTTTCATCAGCCAAAGCGGAAAAAACAAGAAGCAAAGACAAGAAAAAGGATTGATTGACAAAGTGAGTGCAACAATCATATTGCAGAATTTTTTAGAACAAAAAAGATGATTTTACCAATTAGAGCCTTTGGCGACGCGGTTTTAAGAAAAAAAGCACAGGAAATAGACAAAGATTATCCTGAGCTGAAAACGCTTATCGAAAATATGTTCGAGACGATGAACGGTGCCAACGGAATTGGTTTGGCGGCGCCTCAGATCGGTTTGGATATTCGTCTTTTCATCATCGATGTTTCGCCACTTGCGGAAGATGAGGATTATGAAGATATTGCGGACGAATTGAAAGACTTCAAAAAAGTGTTCATCAATGCGAAAATATTGGAGGAATCTGGTGAGGAATGGAAATTCAATGAAGGTTGTCTCAGCATTCCGGAAGTTCGTGAGGATGTGAAGCGCAAATCGACCATCAAAATAGAATATTACGACGAAAACTTCGTTAAACATACCGATACTTTCCAAGACATCAGAGCGAGAGTAATTCAGCACGAGTACGATCATATCGAGGGAATTCTTTTCACAGACCACTTGAGCGCTTTGAAGAAAAAAATCGTAAAAGGAAAACTTCAAAAAATTGCAAACGGCGACGTGAGCGTGAATTATAAAATGAGGTTTCCGAAATAAATTAGTACAAAGTAAAATGTATCATGTAATCAGTACAACCGACTTTTTACATTTGACAACCGACAAAAATAAATTAGATTAAAGAAAACATACTAAAATGCAGTTAGAAAAAATTATTTCAATCTCCGGAAAACCGGGACTTTTCAAATTGGTTTCTCAACTTAAAAACGGTTTTATCGTTGAGGACATCACGACTAAGAAAAAAGCGAGCATCTCCAACTCTAGCCAAGTAAGTCTTTTGGATAATATCGCGATGTTTACTTTTGACAAAGAAGTTCCTTTGTTCGAAGTGTTTGAAAATATTGCAAAAAAATACGACTACAAACCAACAATTAGCCACAAATCTTCAAGCGATGAGCTTAGAACTTTTATGGCAGAATCTCTTCCTAACTATGACTTGGAAAGGGTTTATGAATCTGACATCAAAAAATTGGCGCAATGGTACAACTTGCTTCAAAAAGCGGGTTATATCACGCCAGATAGTTTCGTGAAACCAGAAGCTCCAGCTGAGGAAAAAGTAGAGGAAACGAAAGCAGAAGAAGCAACAGAAAAAAAACCGGCTGCTAAAAAAGCGCCTGCTAAAAAAACTGAAAAAGCAGAAGCTACTGAAGAAAAGCCAGCTAAAAAAGCAGTTGCTAAGAAAACAGCTAAAAAAGAAGATTAATTAAATAAATTTTCTTTCCCGACCCTAAAAGGGAAGAAAATTGATTTTTAATTTCAAATTATAAAACTCTCTCAGAAATGTTTATTTTTGAGAGAGTTTTTATTTATATGTCTGCGAGAGCCTCAGACTGACATTTCGGAAATTGTCATCCTGAGCGGAGTCGAAGGATTTTTGTAATAAATTATTTTAATATTCATCAATGAAAGTTATTTCGCTTGTGCCATCAATTACGGAAACCTTGTTTGACCTTGGTTTGACTTCTGATGAAATTGTTGGAAGGACAAAGTTTTGCATTCACCCGAAAGAATTCGTGAAAAATGTAGAAATTATTGGTGGAACCAAGAATCTGAATATCGAAAAAATCAAAGCTTTAAAACCCGACCTCATCATCGCCAACAAAGAAGAAAATGTAAAAGAACAAGTTGAAGAACTGATGAAGGATTCCAAAGTTTTGGTGACGAATGTGGAGACTTTGGAGGACAATTATTATTTACTGAAACAACTTGGACATCTATTTGGGAAGGAAGAAAAAGCTCAATTGTTCAATTTAAAAACTTATGAAGCTTTTGACATTCCGGAACAGGAAAAGAAGTTGAAAGTCGCTTATTTGATTTGGAAAGATCCTTATATGACGGTTGGTGGCGACACTTTTATTTCGAGGATTTTGGAAGAATTGGGATTTGAAAATCAATTTAAAAATCAGAAACGTTATCCCGAAGTTCAATTGGAAGATTTGAAAGAAGCGGATTTGATTTTCCTATCGTCTGAGCCTTTTCCTTTTAAAGAAAAACATATTGCTGAGATCCAGAATATTTGTATAAATCAAAAAATTATGATTGTGGATGGCGAAGCTTTTTCTTGGTATGGATCGCACTTGGCGAAGTGTGAGAATTATTATCGTAAACTTTTGGAAGAAATTAATTAAGAAAATTTAATCAAAAAAAAATCGCAAAGTAAATTTGCGATTTTAAGTATTTTTATTCTGTTATTTATATTTTACAAAATCTTCGCAACCTCATCGCAAAGCCAATTCAACAATTCCTCATCTTCTTTTGTAAAAGGATCGATGGAATGACTGTCGATATCGATTTGACCTATGTTTTCGCCATCTTTGAAAATTGGAACTACAATTTCCGCTTTTGTATCGATTGAGCAAGACAAATAATTATCCTGAGCGTGAACATCTGGAACTACGAAAGTCTCACCAGAAATCGCAACCTGCCCACAAATCCCCTTTCCGTAAGGAATAATCACGTGATCTGTCACTGCACCAACGTATGGCCCAAGCGCCAACTCGTCTTTGTCTCCGTTTTTGAAATAGAAACCTGTCCAGTTGTAATAAGAAATTTCTTTATCCAAAACCTGGCAGATTTTCAGAAGTTTTACGTTTGTATCTTGTGGACTATCCAAGATGATTGAAAGTCGTTTTTTTAGCTCTACCATTGTTTTTTTTTAATTTAATCCTTCAAAAGTTAATTGTTTGTAGCCGAACATTCCGCGTTCTTTAATGATGTCGGCAACGCCTTTTGGCAATTCTTCTTCCCAGCCCAATTCGTGGGTAACGATTTTTTTGAGAATCTCTCGGGAGTAGATTTCAAGGAATTTAGGATTGTAATTATGAATGTCCACAATTCTCTTGTTGAGTTTGAAATATTTGTATAATTCTTTCAGATTGTCGTGAACTTTCAGATTTTCAGAAGTCAGCAATTCGCCATTTTCCGGATCTTTGTAAGGATAGAGATAAACGCGCATATCTTTTTTGAAGAATTTCCCAAAAGCCTCCAAGATTCCGCCCGGAAGATTTTTGTAATAATCCTCATCGAAGACGTCCAAAAGATTGTTAACGCCCATCGCAACGCCAATATGTTGGTTTGTGAACGATGAAAAATAATCGACCATTCGATAATATTCTGAGAAATTGGAAATCATCACCGTGTAACCCAATGTTCCCAAAATATCGACTCTATCTAGGAAATCTCTTTCATCAATATCGCCGGAAGCTCGAAGATTTGAAATCGTAATCTCGAAAAGAATCTGTGTATTTTGATGATCGCAGGAATTGTCTTGGTTGAACATATCCAATCCGTGCTCGAACATATCGATGTTCACCCGCGTTACAGGTCGAAAACTTCCTCGCACCGCAAAAATATTTTTCTTGTAAAGAATGTCTGCTGGCAACATATTGTTCCCTTCGGAATTGAAAATCACCGCATCCGTCATTCCCAATTTCACAAGCTGAAGACTCATCAAACGATTGTCCACATATTGGAACGCCGGTCCACTGAAGTCGATCATATCGATCTCCAATCTGTCCAACGAAAGATCGTCGTATAAAGATTCAACAAGAATTCTCGGATTGTCTGTATAAAAATAAGCGCCATAAATCAAATTAACACCCAAACTTCCCAGAGTTTCCTGTTGCAAAGTTGGATTGGTTTCTTTGAATTTGACGTGAATGATAATCTCGTTATATTCCTCATTTTCAGAGTTTTGAAACCTCACACCTACCCAACCGTGGCCTTTTGACGTTTTATCAAAATTGATGGTAGTTACAGTATTGGCATAAGAGAAGAATTTTTTCCCGGGATTGTTTTCCCTCGGGATTCTTTCCTCGATGAGAGCCACCTCGTAACGCAACATTTTTCGGAGTCTGTTCTGGGTTACGTATCGGTTTTTGGCTTCTTGCCCATAGATGGCGTCGGAGAAGTCCTTATCATAAGCAGACATCGCTTTTGCAATGGTTTGAGAAGCACCACCAGCTCGGAAAAAGTGTCGTACAGTTTCTTGACCCGCTCCTATCTCCGCAAAAGTTCCGTAGATGGATGAATCTAAATTGATGGCTAAGGCTTTCTGCTTAGGGGTAAGTTTTGGCTTTATCACGAAGAATTAGATTTATTTTGTAAATTTACCAAAATAACAGCAATAATAAAAATGCTTTTAAAATTTTTAGGAACTGGAACTTCGCAGGGCATCCCTGTCATCGGGAGTCAGCATCCAGTCTGCCTTTCTAAAGACCAAAAAGATAAGCGATTACGCACTTCTGCATTGGTAACCTCCGACTCTGGAAAGAAAATATTAATTGACTGCGGACCCGATTTTCGCCAGCAAATGTTGACGAATGGCGAGGAACAAATCGATGCTGTTTTGATAACGCACGAGCATAATGACCACATCATCGGTCTGGATGACCTTCGTCCTTTGATTTTTAAAAACAAGGCTTCGATGCCTATCTATTGTAATTCTCGGGTTGCTGTGGAAATCAAAGATCGTTTCCCTTACGCTTTCAAAGACCACAAATATCCGGGTGCACCGAGTTTTGATTTATTTGAAATTGATAATCAATTTACACTTTTTGATGAAGTGGAAGTTCAGCCGATTGACATTATCCATTCTGAGATTAATATTCTTGGTTTTAAATTTAAGAATCTAGCTTACATCACCGATGCGAGTAAAATTGATGATAAGGAAAAAGAAAAGCTGAAGAACTTGGATTTTTTCATTATTAATTGTCTTAGAAAAACAGAACCACATCATTCGCATTTTATTTTACCTCAGATTTTGGAGTTGGTGGAGGAATTAAAACCTAAAAAAACATATTTGATTCACATCAGTCACCACTTGGGCTTCCACGAAGAGGTCGAAAATGAGCTTCCGGACAACATTCATTTGGCTTATGATGGCTTGGAAATAGAATTTTAATAAAAATATTTTTTTGATTTACAGATTGTTAAGAATTAAATTGAAAAATAATCCAAAATCGTTTTCACGAGCTGAAAAATAATCCTATATTTGCACACCAATTTAAAACAAACATCAGCCCAGTTGGCGGAATTGGTAGACGCGCTAGACTCAAACTCTAGTATCGAAAGATGTGCCGGTTCGATTCCGGCACTGGGTACAGATAAAAAGCATTGACTAAATATAGTTGATGCTTTTTTTTCGACCTTATGGAAATTCATTTACCATTCTTATTGGATTTAGCAAATTATTTAACGATTGGTCATATACAAATAAGAAAGGCCAACCATCTTTGGCTGACCTTCTTTATAAATATAATTTTTATAATACTACTTCCCTCCTTTCAATCTCAATGATGGATTGATCCAAGAACAATTTCTCAACTGTACCGTTATTGGCACTCTCGAACTTTCGCAATTTCCTGATAAAGTTTGAGTTGCATAATATGTACTACCATTTGTCAATAACGTGGTAGATGGAAGCGCTGTAGTTGTAGTTCCATCTTCGTACCACTTGATATTGGTTCCGGTAATTGCAATATTTGCCAAAGTGGAATAATTGGTTGCGCAAATATTCTGGCTAGCTGCAGCTGTTGGCATTGCACTTCCTGGATTAATAGTGATCGTTTGTGTGTAAGAAGATGTATTACCAGAACTGTCCGTTGCTACCCAAGTTCTTGTAATGATTTGCGTGGAAGAACTAGGCGTATAAACCGCGGGTACCTGTGTGTACGTAACGTTTGCCGCACTACAGTTATCAGTTGCTGTAAATACTAGCGGTGCAGGAATGGCATCACAATTTACTGTGATATCCGCTGGCATTATTGGCGATGTGTAATCATAAGATATTTGTGAAATGCTGATATCCTGATCACCATTAAATCTTGTGGTTGTTGCCAAAACAAAGCTATTAACAGGTCCTGCTACATCTACATTTACACCAGCTGTTCTTGTTTGAGTAATATTCGAATAACTATAACCACCATTTGGAGCAGTGATCAAAGGAGTCGTACTAGGACTTGCACTTACATTAACATTAGGGGTTGTAGATCTGAGTGGAACAATCCCTATAGATTGCGAAGAACCATTATTATATGCTCTTGCTTCTACTTTTGATATTCCATCAATCTCAAAAAGTGAAAATTTCAGATTGGTTACAGATTGGTCAAAATTTAAAGTCAATGTTCTGATTGGATCTCCTACATTGGTAATTTGTAAAACATTTGCGTTACCATAAGCTGCAGGACCTACAGGTGCCGTAGCAGATGCAGTTGCAGGAAAACTCGCTGCAGGTATCTTATCAAGGAATGAAGACGCCACACCAGTAGATTGGCTAATTTTCACTCTTTCATTTGCTAATGCACCGGTTTCGATATTATTAAAAATTCTAGGAAGATTTATAGGAGTAGTGCTTACATTTCTGAAATCAATCTTTACATTTTTCGAAGTAGTACCCAAAGGTGATACAAAAACTGGTGGTGTCGTATCTTGTTGAAGTACATTAAACATATCTGACGACATACTTGTACACGATCCAAAGGATGTGATTACAGAATATGCTCCCGTAGCTACTGCAGTGTAATTCTGATTGGTTGCTCCAGGAATCAGTACGCCATCTTTATACCACTGATAAGCTGGTGCAGGCGTAGAGGTTAAGATCACACTTCCACCTCCCGGACAAATTGTAGATTCTCCCAAAGTTGCAATCGACGGCTTTCCTAATACTATAATGTTTAGCGTGCTTGCTGTGCTTGTACCACAACCATTAGTTGCAGTAACGCTTAATGTTCCTGATGTTATACTTTCACTGAAAGTTAGGGTAATATTACTCGTACCCTGCCCTGTAGAAATACCACCACCAGCTCCTGTTCCCGAATAAGTCCAATTATAGGTAGTACCTGGGACATTTGTCACAGAATAGCTTCCTGTAAATGGTGACTGAATACACGCAGGCCCTGTGATTGCTCCTGGATTTACTACAGGCGCAGGTGCAGCATTTATGATCGCATCAGCAGAAGCTGTGGATGAGCAGGTAGATGTGGTGCTGGTCACAATAAATTTGTAAGTAGCGCCGGCCGGCAAACCTGTGATGGTAGTTGTTGCGCCACTACCTGCTGTAGATACTGTAGCTGGAACTGTTGTAATAGTCCAAGCACCTGATGGTAGCCCGCTAAGTGCTACACTGCCTGTTGGTACAGCACAAGTCGGTTGCGTAATTGTTCCTATTACCGGAGTTGTAGGTATTACTGGTTGTGCATTGATAGTAACCGTTGCAGATGGATTGGATGCGCAGCCTGCACCTAGAGCAACCGTAAATGTATGATTACCAGTTGCAAGGTTTACAAACGTAGCAGTAGTTCCTGTTCCAGTCATTGTTGCACCACCGTTGGTGTCTGTGATTGTCCACGTTCCTGTTGCTGGTAGTCCACTCAATGCAACACTTCCCAAAGCAGTACAGGTTGGTTGAGTTATCGTTCCAACAATGGGAGCAGTTGGTTTTGCTGGCAAGAGTGAAATATCATCAACAGCAAAATCATTTCCCCAAGCACCAGCTGTCAAACTTGCCAAGGCAAGATCTATGCTGTTTGTGGTAGCAGTAAAATTAAGCGTTACTTGTCTCCAAGCTGCTGGTGGATTTGCATTGGCAATTGTTCCAGAAGAATTACTAAAAAGTATGGCACCTGTTGTAGGATTCAAAACCTGAAGACCTACATTTGGTAAACTACCTGCGTTAATATCTGCACTGCGTACCCATACAGAATAATTGTAAGCAGTGCCTATTGTCAATCCTGTAATTCTTTTCTGGTAGAATATTCTTGGCTGCCCTGTTGCGTTAATCCCAAGCATTCTTCCTGTTCCGCTTGTATGGTCTGTAAATCCAGTTGTGTATTCTACTCCACCTCCGGAAGCTAAATCTCCTGTAATTAAGTTAGAGTTTTTAATTAATCCATAATAACCGTAGCCCATTGCAGAAGCGGAAGTTCCGTTCAATGTCGGCGCACCGTTGTGATAGGCACTAGAAATAGTTGGCGCTGCATAGTTTGCTTCCGTTGTTCCGAAATTCTCTGTAAATCCTGTGGTACAATCTGTTGGCATTGCAAAAGCTATATCATTCACATTACTGAACACGAGATTTGTCGTACTGTTTGCAACAACTGTGATGGTAGCGGATTTGGTGGCAACATCTGTCGTCACTGTAGGATCGGCAAAAATGCTTTGCAATCTCCATCCAGATGGTTCTGTGTCTTCTGTAATTCTATAGGTTCCTGGTGATAAAGATAATAGAACAGAATTATCATTATGCGTTCCTGTTGCTCTTATCCGCTCATCATCGATCCAAGTTCCTGCTGCGGTTCTTGTCATAATTCGATTTGGTCTTACAGCAGTATTTCCGTTATTAACATTTGTAATCCCCACGCTGGACCAGAATAGATCGTTTGGACCACCTGTCACATTGAAACCGTACATTCCTTGAACATCATCTGTCCAAGTAACAGTTCCTCCTGGAGTTCCATTCATTTTTTTGTATCCAGCGATGACGGTTCCATTTTCTGTAATTGCTATATCATCCGTGTTAGAAGCAGTTCCCAAGTTAATCGATGAGCCTGCGGTTACGTCGCGGTAGAATACTGTAGAACCTGCAGTGGTACTATTACCAACCACATAATATAAATTATTTGTCTTCGGAACAGCATCCACACGGTGAGATGGTGAATTGGCAACGACTGTCCAAACTGCTGGCAGAGCACTTGTGGTTCGTTGATAGATATTTCCATTCTGAACCGAAGCATATTGACGCCCACCGGAGCCAAAGGCCAACCAGTTATCTGAGACATCATATACAATTCCGCCTGGCAAGTTACCCGTAATATCTGTTGTGGTGCCATCTGCTGCAATTGAGTAAACACGTCCTGTAGTACCGCTAGAAGCATTTGTAGAATAAATAGCTGTACTTCCAATTCCTCCATCAATGGCTCTTGGTGATCCCAGAGTGGTAATAGCCGTCCACGTTGCGCTGTTTAGATCTCTGTAATAGATTTTCCAGTTGTTAAAAGTCGCATCGGAAACCGTACGTGCTAATGCCCAAAGACGACCGCTTTGCGAAGCACCAAGATCTTCACTGCTGAGAAAATCGGTTTGATCATTCAAAATAAAATCTCGAGCGCCTCCTCCAGTCAAGGTGTAAGTAAAGTTTGGACTTCCCTCTTCATTGGTTGCTTGATGATGTAAATAAATATAACCGCAACCTGAGGATGAAACCGTAACCGCTGAAGTAGAAGTTGCTGTATTGTAGCAATTTGCTGTTGCATCGTAATAGAATGCATAGTAAGTACCCGGGCCAGCCGCTGCTGCTTCTGCCGCAGTCAAAGCTGTGGTTGAGCGATTGGCTGTTGTAAACCAAACCAAGCTTGAAACACCTGGTGCAGCTCCCGTATGAGCGGTTGCCAAATTGACTGTTGAAGCCCCACAAGGAATTGAGATGTTGGATGTTACTGGAACTTGTGCAGTTCCAGCTGAACACTCTGGTGCTAGAACAATATCATCGACAGCAATGTAACTATTTTTATTTGTTCCTGTTGTAGGATGAGACAATGCACCCATAGTAATATACTGCTCACCGCCTTTTGCAACAAAGGTCAATGTCACTGTTTGCCAACTCGTATTATTAAGCGCCACAACCTGTGCAATTGTACTTTCAGCAATACTCATTGTACTTGAATTATAGCCAACACCATTTGCATTAGTCCAATTGGTAATAAGAGTTGAGTTAAGTCCAGTAAGCGTATGTCTTAATGCTGTTGGACTAAAAACTGCACCAAACGTAGTTTGGGGAGTAATATCATCTTCACCAGCTCTGGCGGCTAAAAAAGTAAGTGTATAGGTTTTTCCCGCAATTAATGGAGACGTTAATGGGTGTTGGATATATTCTGCATAATCGGTTTGCCCTGCACCAGTATTTGACAACAAGAAACCCATATATGCAAAACTACCCACTCCAGATCGAATACCCGAAGTTGGTAAATTAAATCTTTTAGTACCAAAATTAGCTATACTATTTGCTGAAGTATCGTCTTGAAATGCATATTCGCAATCTCCATTTTTATTACTATAATCAGGCGTCGCAACTGCAGCAGCCTTAACCCAACCTGTAGCTCCCATCGGATCACCTGCTATCTGACTGTTGTTATATGCATATGGACATTCTGTATAAGACTCAAAATTACCATTTGTCAGTAATTGAGCTTTTGCCAGATTTGCACTTGATATACAAACAACCATTATCACAAAGAGTGATAATAATTTAGTTTTTAAAAATATATTTAATTTCATAATGTATTGTATTAAGTTAGGCTTGTTTTCAAGCTTTAGATAAGAAAAGAGCAGTTTTTGGAAAACCGCTACACAGTCTTCATCAGTTGTGATTTATCATTATTGGAAATCACTTACTTTAAAAACATTTTTTTTGCTTATTTAATCTTAAACACAATATTCATAAACGTATGTTCTGTCACCACAGCAGATGGTAGAACCTGGTAAGTCAGCACGCCTGCATTGGTAACCGAAATGGTTGCAGGATCAAACACTTTGTTATCAAAATAGATGATAAAATACTCTAGAGCAGAAGCGCCAAGTACAGGCAATGTGCTTGCGGTAGGATTCTTAAGAGAACTTCTTGTTGCTGTAGGTGTGCTGGCTGTCAATCCGTATTCGTTGCTGTAAACGGCATAAAGATCGATTGTAAAAGTACTTCCGCTGAAAGAAGCGTACGCTGGTAGATTGGCATTTACGGTAGGTAAAACCATAGATGGTGCGTAGAAATAATTGATGCCCGCAGCAGCTCCTCCACTACTAACAGATTGCCATAAAGCGCCGTCAAAATAGTAGTAGCCAACCGCCGTAATCTTTACCCTTTGGTTGAGAGTGTCACCTCCAGCAATGTCCGTAATATAGACCAAGGCACCTTTCTGATCTGTGCCGTAGAGTCCATCTCCTTTGCTGGTGAGCTCTGCACGGGTAAGTCTTGGCGCTTGCAACCCCGTAATATCTGATGGCAGGGAAACCCCAGTACCATCCACTTTGCCTCGGATGTCCATGGTGGATTTAGGAGCATCTGTGTTGATTCCTACTTGTGCGTTGATAGTCGAAATTGTCGCAAGAAAAAGCGAACTAACCAATAATTTTTTCATCATTTACGGTTTTTAAAGTTAATGTTTGGAGTTATTTATTTATTAAAATTTTTCTTCCATCTTGCGATGGTGTTTCTGCTGATATTGTATTGTTTTGCCAACTCCAGATTGGTGAGCTGGTTTTTTTTCTGATATTTGAGAATGAGTTTTATCGTGGGCTCGTCATAGGACTTTAGCTTTTGATTCTGTCTCAAATAATTGTCTTTGAAGAGTTCCTTCTCGATTTCCAGAATGTCTTTTACAATTTTGATGTTATTAATTTTTTTCACCAATTCCTGGGAAACTATCTTTTCTTTGTTTTTGTATTTTATAATGTCGAGATAGATTCTTGTGTAGTTGGGTTTCATTTCATTTTATATTTGGTTGTCAGCATCCTGTTTTTTCATCCATTTGTACAGCGTTGTTTTGGGGATGTTGTATGCTTCCATAATCTCGGAGAGTGTCTTCTGCTTTGTATTGATGAGTTCCGTTATGTAATCCTTGATTTCCTTTGTGTAGATGTTCTTTCGGAACTGGAGCATCTCATCATTATTTTTTTTCTTATTATTGTTGTTATACTGACTAATTCCTGCAAACAAAATCAGATGCGTGACATACGGTCTGAAGAAGTCATATTTTGCCAGCTTGCTCCACTTGAGTATTGTCTCAGAATCCAGACTTTTTTTTGCCAACATCTCCTCCACTTCATCATCATCTATTTTGAAGAAATTACAAATCCGCTCTCGGGGTATTTCTCGGTCATCGATAACTTCTTTGATAATGGTTCCGATATGAATGTCTTTCACATTTATTTTCATAACAGTAAAGTGGTCTGGAATTGCGCGTCAAGTCTTTGACATTTGCACAGGAAAATCGTGGGTTAAAAATTTAAAAATCATTTGTGTTTTTGAATATCGTCTGCTAAATTTTATTGAGATAAAAAATAATTTCCAGCGTCTAATATTTTTGCAAATAAAGCACTAAAAATAGCTAAGAATGCACAACAACATCTCCAAAATTCCGAATTACGCATATCCAAATTAGCAGTCAAGTGACTGGAATACAAATCATTAAATATCAACCAAACTGCACAACCCCAAAACCGGCATTTTTTTAAGTTTAA
The DNA here is from genome assembly GCF_004365655.1 of Epilithonimonas xixisoli. Lineage (GTDB taxonomy): Bacteria > Bacteroidota > Bacteroidia > Flavobacteriales > Weeksellaceae > Epilithonimonas > Epilithonimonas xixisoli. The sequence continues at coordinate 1,453,157 of NZ_SOEO01000001.1, forward strand.
GCCCCTAATTTTGAATTATCGGAAACAAATGATGAAAAATATTAGATAAAAGACATCATAAAAATCAAAATTGATGTTAATTTTTCATTACAACAACTGTATCAATCCCTACGTGGTAGTAATATAATTATATCTTTACAAATTATTTAAACTTAATGGAATATTTCATCAAAATTCATTTTTCGAATTTCCAAACAACTTTGTCATCTTTAAATATCTCTTACTACAATAGAAATAGCCGTACACTTATGGCTATACTATTGACATTTTCTTTTTCTTATTTTTCCGCCCAAAGCAATTCAGATAAAGAAATAGCCGCGCTCTATAAATACGAAACACAGCCTACGCCTACCCAACGCTTAAAAATAGGATTCAAAGCCCTTAGAATTGCGAAAGATGCAGATAACGATGACGAGATCAAACGTTCTTTGGTAACAATTAGTAGCGCCTATTATGAGTTGGGAAAGCATTCCGAAGCCTTCCGATACGCCAAGATGATGGATTCGGAAACGGGAAGCGACAGATTTCTTTCGAAAATCTATATTGCTCGGGTAAAGTGTTTCTTGTATGAAGATCTTGGAATGGTAGATAAAGCCAAACAAGAAATCAACAGCGCCTTCCAACAAGCATCGAAATTAGAAAATAAGAACACGGATGACTATTATGAATTGATGGGACTGCTTTGGCGTGATAAAAGTGTGTTTTACACCGATATAGATTCAATTTTAAAGTATGACCAAAAAAACCTAGATGAGTTTTTAAAATTCAAAAAAACATACAAAGGCTCCAAAAATCTTTCGATGCCTTACAACAATGTCGGCTATGATTATCTGCAAAAAGAAGATTTTCCACGCGCTTTGGAACATTATAAAAAAGCAGAATATTACGCACTGAAAGTCAACGACGAGTTCAATTACGCTTTTGTTTGTCAAAGCTATGGTGAATATTATCAATCCATCGGCAAAACAGAACTTGCTTTGGAGTATTACAAAAAATGTCTCAAGATCGCACAGAAGTTCAACGATTACAAGCTCGCATTGGCTGCCACAGATTACATCCGGCAAATCTATCTGAGGGAGGGAGACAAAGAAAACAGAATCAAATACGATCAACTTTTTACCGAGCTCAATACAAAGATTAATTCCAACAACAAAAAGGAAATCAATGATCTCGTTACCATTATTGAAAAAGAAAAAGACCAAGAGCTCCAGAACTCCAATTCATCAAAATACCTGATCATTGGCGGACTTGTTTTGATTGCTTTGTTGATTACATTGTATGCGTTTTACCAATACAGAAAAGGTAAAAATGATTACCAAAAGTTTAACAATATCATTCAAGATCTGGAAAGTAAATCTGCTTTGGAACTCAAAAATGAAGAGAAACCAGACACTGTAGAAAAGACCGTTGTTGCCTCAAGTATTTCGGATGAGAAGGAATCTGAGTTAGTCAAAAAATTGAATAATTTTGAAAAGAAAGAGCAGTTTTTGTCATCAGATTTGAGCTTGAGTTCGCTGGCTTCCACCTTTAACACGAATGTCAATTATCTTTCGAAAATCATCAAAACACATCGAAACCATAATTTCAGCAGTTACACTAATGAATTAAGAATCAATTACATCACAGAAAAACTGAGAACAAATCCGGAATATCTTAATTATAAAATTGCTTATCTCTCAGAAGAATGTGGTTTTTCATCGTACAGTTCATTCGTCAGTATTTTCAAGCAACAAACCGGATTGACGCCTTCTAAGTTTATTGAATATCTGAGTAAGTAAAAATCCATCGTATAAAGATTATAATGAATAATGCAGGAGAATATTATTTTGCTATTTATAATCAAAGAGTCTATATTATCATAAAAACTAATAATGTTTAAACCTAAAAAATATTTAACAGCTCTTTTATTTTTAGTATTATCAGTCTATACTGCTCAAGATAATTCTACAAAAGAAATTGAAGCATTATATGAAGACAGGCCATTTTCAACACCTGCCGAAGATTTAAAAATTGGATTCAAAGCGCTTAAGATTGCCATCGCCGCAAATAATGAAGATCAGATAAAAAGTATGTTGTATGAGATATGTGCCGCTTACTATCGTGCTGGGCAATATTCTGAAGCCATGAAATATGCTGCAAAGATAGACTCAAGACCTGGTAGCGATAAATATTATTCGAAAATTTACATATCCCGTATAAAATTCCATTTATACAAGGATTTTGGAATGACAGATAAAGCTAAGTTGGAATTAGATAATGCCTTTAAAAAAGCGTCTAGGCTAGAGAACCAAGATACCGACACCTACCACGAACTGAAAGGCTATCTTTATCGTGATAAAAGCGAAATGTTTACAGATATAGATTCAATATTAAAATATGATCAAAAAAATCTGGAAGAATTTTTAAAATTCCGAAAACTTTACAAAAGATTTAGTAATCTATCAATGCCATACAATAATGTAGGTTATGACTATTTACAAAAAGGGAATTTAGATTTAGCACTGTTAAATTATAAGAAGGCTGAATATTATGCATTAAAAGCTGATGATCAATTCAATTACGCATACGTATGTCAAAGCTTTGGTGAATATTATGAAACTCTGGGCAAACCTGATATTGCAGTAGAGTTTTACAAAAAATGTTTAGCCATTGCGCAGAGGTTTAACGAATATAAATTGGCACTCGCAGCAACAGATTATATCCGGCAGATATATCTTAAACAAGGAGATAGGGAAAATAGCATAAAATACGATCAATTATTCACCGAATTAACAAATACTGTTAATGTTAATAAAAAAGCTGAATTAAACAAAGTAGTAGCTATTATTGAAAAAGAGAAAGATTTGGAGCTTATAAATTCTAACAAGTCAAAATACTGGATCATTGGTTCTCTCCTATTTTTGGGTTCACTAATTTCTATTTTCGCTGTTTATCTATACAACAAAAACAAAAAAGATTACCTCAAATTCACAAAAGTCATTGAGGAAATGAAAAACAGAGCTGCAACCCAAGTTCATCATACGGAAAAAGAAGGTGCAAAATCATTATCAACAAATATCTCTGACGAAAAAGAGCACGAACTGATGAAAAAGTTAAACAATTTCGAACGAAAAGAACAATTTCTTTCCTCAGAAATTAGCTTGGGATCATTAGCTTCAAATTTTAATACGAACGTTAATTACCTCTCCAAAGTCATCAAAAAATATCGGAACCATAATTTCAATAGTTACATTAATGAATTAAGAATCAATTACATCACAGAAAAACTGAGAACAAATCCGGAATATCTTAATTATAAAATTGCTTATCTCTCAGAAGAATGTGGTTTTTCATCGTATAGTTCATTCGTCAGTATTTTCAAACAGCAGACCGGATTGACGCCTTCTAAGTTTATTGAATATCTGAGTAAGGAACAATCTAATAATAATCAGAATTAATTTTTTACACTTTGAAATTAAACCATTTTATATTATTTCTCTTTCTCCCGTTTGCAATCCAAACGAAAGCGCAGAACTATACCCGAAAGCAAATTGACAGTCTGATCGAATCTACCAAAGTTTTATCTGATCAAAAAAAAGCTATAAAAATTGGTCTGGAAGCCTACAAACAAGCTGAAAAACTGAACTATGGCAAAGGAAAAATGGATGCCCTAAACAATATCATTTACGAGTATGGATTTATGGGTAATGATAAAAAAACCATCGAGTACTCTAATAAACTTATAAAAATAGCACAAGAGGAAAAGAATTATTACTACGAAATTCGGGCGATGCTTGGCCTATGCTACGTGTACGTTTATGCAAGTTTTTACCAAAAATCCCAGGAAACCGCAGAGGAAGCTGAAAGATTAGCATACAATCTGGAAGGCGATGAATTTTATATGACAATGGGCGAAATCTATCAATTCAAATCCACTCTGGAAGGTTTCAAAAAAAATATGAAACAGCAATTGTACTCCGACAAAAAGGCGCTGAGCTACTTTTCAGAAATCAAAAAAGCAAACAGAAGAGATCATTTTGTGTTTTCCCAATATTTGAATATTACAATTTCTTACTTAGACGTCAACAAAAAGGATTCTGCAATCTATTACGCCAGAAAAGCTTATGACTTTTCCAAGATCAATGCCGATCCTATGAGAAAAATCGAAGCACTATTTGGAATGGCGGATGTCTTTTTCACCATCGATAAAAAAGATAGCGCCATCTACTATTACAAAAAAGTAGCGCCACTTTTGATTAAAACCCATAATCCTAAAAAGTTAGAAATCGTTTATAACAATATGGCTACGATGTACGAGAAATTGGGCGATACAAAAAACTATATCTATTACAGCAAAATGGCCTTAGCGATTACAAAAAACAATCGCGATCTGAAAAAACTTACTGTCAATCAGGTTTCAAACGATATTGTTGCCAATGAAAAAAACGAAAAAATAAAACAAATCACTTTAATTGTATCTGGATTTGTCATCCTCATTTTAGCCATTATTTTCTTCACCATAAGACTTTCAATGCGTTACAAAAAAATAAAAGAACTTAAAAGAACGACCGAAATCAGTCTGATAGAAAAATACGAGAAGCAACTTCAAGAAAAATTAGAAATTAGAAACAGCGAAAAAGAAACAGCCAAAGTTTCCCAAATCTCTGACGAAAAAGAACTTGAACTGATGAAAAAACTCAACAACTTTGAGAGAAAAGAACAATTTCTATCCTCGGAAATCACTTTAGGTTCACTGGCTTCTACTTTCGGAACCAATGTCAATTATCTTTCCAAAGTCATCAAAAAATATCGGGACAACAATTTCAATGGTTATATTAATGACTTGCGAATCACGTACATTACTAAAAAACTGAGAACAAATCCGGAATATCTCAATTACAAAATCGCTTATCTCTCAGAAGAATGTGGTTTTTCATCGTACAGTTCATTCGTCAGTATTTTCAAACAGCAAACTGGTTTGACACCTTCTAAGTTTATTGAATATCTGAGTAAGGAGGAACAAAATGGAAATCAAAAATAGGTAGCTAACCCAACGCATTAAAATTAAAAGGACGAAATCTTCACAATTTCGTCCTTTTCTAGATCAACTAAATTTAAAATAAATACTAATAACAACTTTAATTTTTAATGACAGCAAACTCATTCGTAAAAATCTTTCTCCACTTAGCAATCGTATTTCTGCTGGTTTTGAAATGGTTGGCTACCTGAATATTGTTTAATTGATGCGTTTTCTGATACTCCAAAATATGTAAAATATCGGATTCTTTGTAAGACCGGAATTTCTGATTAGACATTTCATTTTCCTTACTGCTTGTTCCAAAAATTCGCCTGTTCAGTTCCAAAATATCCAAAACGGTCAACTCAGTTTTCTCCAGCAAAGATCTGCAATTCTCTCTGATTCTGGGATTTTTTCTATTGATAATATCTGTGTAAATCCTTTTGTAATCGGGAACTACATGTTGTATTTTTTCATCCATTTGTATAAAGTTGTTTTTGGAATTCTGTAATCCGACATCACTTGAACTGCTGTTTTTTCATTATTCTTAATCAAATCCAGAACAAAATCTATAATCTCTTTTGTGTAAATATTTTTGCGAAAAACGGGCAATGCCGAAGGAGAACCACCATTCGGTTTCTTGGCAGAAGACGGCGAAAATAGAATCAAATGTTGCGAGTAAACTCGGAAAAAATCATATTCCAACAGCTTGCTCCAGCGCAAAAGCAGATTTGCATCCAAACTTTTTGAGTTATACATTCTGTCTAAATCATCCTCCGAACATTTGAAAAAATTACAAATACGCGGTACTTCTACTCCATTTTCGGCAACACTTTGTTTGATTAATGAGCCAATGTGTATTTCTTTAAAATCAACTGCCATTTTACATTTTTTATAACACCTTTCAAAAAATTAGAAGAGATCAATTATATTCTCGAAACAGATTCCTGCGATGATTAATGAGCTTGGCCGATATCCAGACGGTCAAATTTCCCATCCGTATTTTGATGAAACTTAAAGAAAACTCTGAATGTTCCCCAATTTCCGGCTTTGAAGTTTCCGTAGATATCTTTTCCATCATTTTCCACCTTATCGATGGTCAGGAATTTTTCTTTTCCCAAAGCTGTTGCAAAGAAACTTTTGAAATCTATTTTGTTCTCATCATCCGTCATCGTCGGATTTTCTGTAAAGTAAGAGTACCAGATTTTGTCTCCAGAATCGAGTGCTTCTATGGCTTTTCTTACGTTGTTGTTTGTGATTTTATCCAAATTCATCGTTTTATGTTTTTGATTAATGATTTTCTTCTCTTCTTTTTTCTGTGCACAGGCTGATATGAAAAGACAACTGCTTATCAAAATGGAAAATAGTTTTCTCATAAAGAAGTTCCATTTTTAAGCGGATGTTGTAAGTAAATGATGACTAGATTAATCATTAGAAAAGGTAATTCTACCAAAACTCCTTTCAAATCTCGATTCAAAAGATGGAAACAAATGATTAGCAATATCCCCGCAGCCATTAGAAAATTTCCCCAAACAAAGGTCTTTGGAAAAAGAATCATTATTGCGGCGATGATGGTAATGGCACCATTTACAGCCAAAGCAGTCTTGTTGAATCCCCATTTGCTGAACATATCCAGCATCTCCTGCTTTCCGGAAAACATGGCATAGCCTTGCTTAGTTCCCATAAATACAGCGGTGAGAATCAGTATGGAATTGATTATTCTTAATATCATCTGTGTGAGTTTTTTAGAGAAGAAAAATAGATAATTGATCTTAAAGCCAATTATCCATTAGTTTCAAGTTGATTATCTTGTGGTATAACCACCATTAGCAAAAATAGTTTGCCCTGTGATCCACCAACCATCTGTTACAAGAAATTCCACCAAAGGAGCAATATCTCTAATATCTGTCAGTCCGCCCAAAGCAGCCGCAGATTTGTGATAGGCAACCGCGTCATCGCTTTCCTGTCCGTAGAAAAATGGCGTATCCACTGCTCCCCGAGCCTGAACCTCAGCTAGAGTTTTTTCACTTTCTGTACGTGAACTTTCGCTGTTGTAATGTATTGCTAATTTTGCACCTTTTGCCGCAAAATCTCTGCTTAATAATCCGCCAAGGTTTTTACCACCTCCGGCAATTAAGACAACTTTTCCTTTTACATTGTGTTGATTTGACATTGTATTTTTTTTTATAATTATCAAATACAATAATCCACATTAAAAGCCATTTTCGTACGCTTATTTTTTATTCATATGGAATGTTTTCAGAAATTATTCCAATCTTAATCAATTAGTTAACAACTGATAATCAATTAGTTAAATTAAGGTTTCCAAAAAGACCAAACGGTGCCGTTATATACTGCTAGTTGTTTTTTGGTTGTATCATACACCATCATTCCAGAAGCAGGATTAATGATATTAAGATGCGGACTTGCCACTCTTGGAAGGATCATCGCTTTGTCGGTATCTGTCAATACCAAAATTCCATTGGTAGAATCTGCTCCATTTGTTCCTATTCCGGTTTTAGCGGTTGTAAGTTCTGTTTTGGTTTGCTGAATGGCAATATCAGATTTACCTGTTATATCTACTGAAAGATCAAACCAATCATTATTACCCTTTAGATATTTTACTTTGTGATCTGTATTATCAAATATCACAGAACCGTTTTCTGTAATACCAGACTTTTCCTCAACATAAGGCAAAATAATTCCCTTATTTTCAGCATCTGTAAATTCCAGAGATACTGAAGTGTTAGTTATGGTTGTTTTGCCTATGGCAATCTGTGATTTGGCAGTTATTGCTGTGAAGCACATTAAGATTAATAAACTATTTTTCATTGTATGTGTTTTAAATTTTATTTTAGTTAATTACTGGACCTGCACCTGTACTACCTGCCGCACAAGGCAAAATCACCAGACATACATTCCCTATATTATTGGAAATATTGGCACTTGCGTTTGAGATATTACTTGCCGTATTTGTAAACGCTGCCGGATTACTGCCACAGCTAGCGTTCACTTGTCCAGGAGCACTGGTAACATTCACGGTAATAGTCGCTGTAGAACCAGCTGCCTGGTTATAACCGGATACTATAATAGACGTTCCGCCTCCAGGTGCTACAACCGATCCTCCTGTAAGCCCCGATACTACAACATTAGGCGTTGCAGCGATACGAAGACCACTAGGAAGAATATCTGTAAAAGCCAAACCTGTTTGCGCTGTGTTACCGGTAGAGGTATTGGTCAATGTAAAAGTATAAGTGGCAGTACCTCCTTGTCTGATACTGGAAGGAGAGACACTCTTGGTAAGTACACTTGGCACTGTTAGATAGAAATCATCATAGATATAATAAACGGCTTGGTTATTAGCTAAGCTCGTAGTACCAGGTCTTAGTTGTCCAAAGGTAACAAATTGCTCAGTGCCGGTTGCTGTGTATTGAAGCGTTGCTTTTACCCAATTATATCGAGATGTTGCGCCATATACATCTGTATTGGTATTAGGAATTAATACCCTGCCGACACCAAAATCATTTCTAATGGAAGTATAACGAGGTGAAGTATTTCCAACAGTATTTGCTAATGTTGGCGCGGCAGTAGAAAATACAGCACCCAGATAACCTTGCTCATCACTTGGCAGGTCATAAAAAGTAATCCCTGCAGGCTGGTTGAACCTAGCTGGTTGGCTACCAAACAAGTGCGCCACATAGAAAGACAAAGTATAAGTCGCACCAGCTGTTAATGTACCGGAAAGTGGCATTGTCATATATTCTTTATAATCTGTAGCATTGATAGAGCTTCCTTTCATTTCCAAGAATGTCCCTGCATAAGCAGTTCCACTTCTTGGCAATATTTTATCCGAAAGGTTGAAGCTCCCTTGGGTGTTAAAATAATCCGGAGTTCCTGCAAATGAGCCCATTGGATTAATCCATCCTGTAGCTCTGCTTAATTGGGAATAATTATCGGGAATTTGAGAATAGGTCTCATATCCCGGATTACTAATTCTATTCTGAGCATAGCTCAACATACTTGTCATTACAGCAATCGCCGTAATAATTCTCTTGATGCTAAATGAAAACAGACGATGCATAATATTATAAAATTTATTTATTATTAAAATTCCTTTTGATTTCGCCCAAATACAAGTTGTATGTCACTCCGATTCAAAACTTAAAATTGGCATATTTGCGTATTTTGAATTACTAAGATGTTTTTGAATTAAGAACCGGTGGTTCGGTTCCTGCAGGGCAAGCTCTCACTCCAAAGTTATAGTTACTCAAGCTGGAAGTGACTACCGTCGCAGAGATGATACCATCTGGTGTTCCGTCTCCGGAGCCTGTGTTGTTATTCTTGTTCTCTCCTGTCGTTACCCATCCCGGGATGGTGTGATTGATAGGTGTTGTTGAGATATTAGACCCTATCGAATAAACATTAGATGAAAGATGCAATGTATAGTTTTGGTTAGTCCCAACATTGATGCTGTAAGCTCCGTTGGACGCTACTGCAACACTGTTTACAATGACACCACTACTGTTTACCAAATAAACATAACTTGTTCCTGCGGAGATTCCTGATTCTCTACTGTCAATTACTGTATTGGCATTAATATCGTTAAAAACAGTACCTGAAATCGTAGGACAAGCTGCAATCACAACATCTACATCATCATAACCTGTACAAGTTCCTGTAGTAATAGTCCATCTTAGGGTATAAGTTCCTGGAAGTGTCATTCCAGTAACAGTCGTGTTATACAATGAAGCATTAGCAAATACCGGTGTAGCTCCAGAAGGGGCTGATACCACTGTCCACGCACCCGTTCCCGGTGTAGGATTGTTACCTGCCAATGTCACCGCGGTGTTACAGATTACATTCTGATCACTTCCTGCATTGGCATTGACTTGTGGCGATACAGTAATAGTAAATGTTCCTTCAAGCGATGTTCCGGAACAAGCATATTCTCTATCTAAAAATGGACCTACTCCTCCAGCATTAGGCACTGCTTTTATATTGAATGTATAAGCACCCGGAGTTGTTAGATTACCAATTACTGTAGAAGTACTGGTAAGTGTTCTTAAATTGGCAGCCTCAAATGTAGGGATACCTGATCCTGCTGGTTTTGAAACCACTGTAAAATCGTATCGTCCACGGAAATCTTGAAAATAACTACTGTTAACCACACCTTGATAAACGGCGGGCAAAGGAACAGTTGCGGTTACGACTCCAGTCCCGGGATAACACACAACCATATTGTTTACACTGACATTAGGACGCGCACCATCAGATATATGAATATAATATTCCTGAGAAAGTTGAGTTCCACAAGGTGTACTTGTCGCTAGATTAAATCTATAAGTTCCGACTCGCCATCCGCCTGCTGGAGGCGTAACAGTTGCACTTCTATCTCTTGTTCCATTACCTGCTGTCACAATACTGGGTGCTCCACCTGGAGGTATTATCCCATTTGGTATTACTGTTGTTACAAGTGTTGGAGAATCCGCAGCATTGATAGTGAACCTGAAAGTAATCGGCGTTGTGCTTCCTGCCATATTACATTGAACTTCTCCACCAGTACTGCTGGCATAATAAGTTGTCATTTGCTTCGGTTCAGAAGCTACCGAAAAAAAAGGATAGCTCGGGAGAAGACCAGGATAAGTATAGGTAATAACAGGAGTTGTGTAAGTCCCTCCCGCTGCATTTGTAATTGTAAATGTAATTCTATAATCACCAGGTACAGTTACACCATTAAGCCATATGTTACCATTATTAAAATTTCCATAAGTGATATTGCCACCAGATGGCTGGCTAATAACATTCATAGTTATGATAGTGTTATTATTTGTACTACCAGCAGCACCATTAGTTGTTGATGAAAATATAGGGGACGTACTGGAAAACGGAAGATACTTCTGCTCTGTACTGTTCCAACATCTGGAATAGGTAGTTGGTACTACTATCTGCGGATTAGGAATAAAACGAACAATAGCTGTATCTTCATAATAACAATTCGGATTAGTAATTGAAGTGATTCTTAAAGTGACCACATATGCGGGATCCTCATTGTGATCTGCTTTTTTTGTAAGAGTAAAACTCGTAGAAGCAGAAGTAGGAGATCCAAATGTCGCATTGGTATTAACAGTAGTTCCAAAATATTCTCTTCTCCAGATATTATAAGCACTCCATTGTGCTGTATATCCCGCAGGAACTACACCCGTTAAGTTGACAGTACCTACAGTAGCAAGAGTAGTCGTTTGATCTGCACCTGCAGTAAAAGTAGAAGCATCTCCTGGTGCTGTAATGGTCACGTCTGAACTGGTAGGACCTGTATTACAAGTCTGAGAAATACGGAATACGTAATTCCCAGGATAGGTCAAACCGGTAACATTAGGCTTATAAGCATTGATATTACTAATGACAGGATCTGGTGCACCCGCAGGTTTGGACACCAAACTCCACGTAGGATTTCCTACTGCGTCACCACTTACGCTTCCATCCAGCGTATAAGTGGTTCCGCATATAGTGCCACTTGCACCTGCATTCACAGTACACTGTGCAGAAATCGAGACAGATCCTGTTACCAGGAATATGAAGAATAAAATGTATGTTTTAAAAAATTTCATCGTGTGTAATTTTAATAATAAAAAATAAGCGGTTTATTTTCTTTTAACTAATCTATTGTTTGATTAATCCGGGCAAGCTGGAGTGGTGAAACAATGCCAAGCCATAGCTGTATCTCCATCTTTCAAAGTGTAAATCTTCAAACACTTATTCGTGATATCATAAACCATCATTCCTTCTACAAAGTTGGCTGCGCTAATTCCCACTGGAACATCAGGTGTCAAAACATTGTTATCAGCATCCGAGAATGCTACACGGTTTGGTACAAAAGCTTTTGTTTTGGATTCCAAAGCAATGTGTCCACCTTTTCTTACCATTGGCCAGTTATCACCTTGCTCTACACCAGCCCTTCCTAGAGAAGAAATCCCTACTTTGGTATCTAGAGTAGCTCCTCCAGTTGTTGCTCCTGGCTTGTAACAAGCACTGGAACATTCAGAATCTATAGCTACCAATACTGGTGTACCAGCAGGAGAATAGCAATTGTTTAGCGAGTCATAGAAGAAAGGAAAATATATCCCTTCACCGACTGCATTAGGATTTAATATTTTTCCTACGGGATTATTTTCCGGAAACCACTCCACCACTGATCCTGCTGGTGGCGTAGCTTGTGGAAGGCTTGTAAGATCTATCCTTGTATAGTTGCAACAAGTATTAGAAACCACTACTATTTTAGTACCCGGGCTATAGCAATTACTTGCCGTATTACGGTAGAATATCCAATAATTGGTAGGCGTGGTGGTTGCCATTACTATCCCACTACTAATCAAAGTAGAGGCAGATGGCGTTGCAGAAGTATGCCACTCTGCAACTGATCCTGACGGCGCTGTCCCAATATCAAATCGAGTATTCAAATTAACAGAAACCGGATCTGCAGCAGAACAGTTTTCTACGTTAACCAAGGCCGTTGGAGAAGTAGAAGTACATCCAGTGCTGTTCCCTACAACAACATAATAATACATTGTACCCAGAGTATTAGTTGGTGGCGTATATATTTCCGTATTGGCTGCTGGAATCAGTGTCCCTCCTGTATTGCTATTGGAAGTATTACTATACCATTGGTAAGTCGTAAGCGGTCCATTGCCACCAGCAGTAATTGAAAGATCATACGGCGTACTGTTTAGCGTTATAGTCTGTGATGGAGGTCCTAATGTCAGAAAGCTTGGCGCTGAAGTGACAGTCATTGGCACTCTTGGAGATGAAGTTACAGAACCACAAGAATTTGATACTGTCACATAGTAATATCTCGTAGAAAATGGATAATCTGTAGGAGGCGTATAGCTACTGGATGTTGCTCCAGAAACTGTGATAAGGATTCCCCCAGAAGCGGCTGTGCTATAATACCATTGATACGACGTAGCATTAGTTGCAGTAACTGATAGTGCAGTAAACGTTCCATTTACACAGACATTTTGTGGTGTCGTGGGTTGCGCAGTAATAACAGGAGACGGTGTGACAGTAACTCCTCTAACATTAGAAGCTGTAGAGCACCCAGATGAATTTGTAATAACTGCATAGTAATAGGTTGTTCCTGGTGTATTGGACGCAGGAGGAGTATAAGTTGAGGATGTTGCACCACTAATGGCTGTTCCTCCGGAGTTAGTGTTGGTTGTATTAGAGTACCATTGATAAGTTACGCCAGTTGCAGATACAGAGAGAGTGGTTGGTGTAACATTTTGGCATACAGTCTGTGTGCCTGCGGTTAAGTTAGTCGTGAAAGTGGGGCTATTTTCAACGGTTACGTCATTGCCAGCTGGCATATAACAGTTGGAGCCCGAATTGTAATAATATGGGGTATAAGTTCCGCTGGATATTGCATTTTCAGTAACATCATTTGCACCCTGTAACCATCTCAAGCTTAACCCAGTAGGTGTAGAGCCCGTGACATTCGGTGTCAAAGCAGATCCTACTGTTCCAGAAAGATTAGAGATACAAACATTGGGTGTGCTATTTGGTATAGGGCTTAGAAATAGTCTGGGGTTATCCAAATATAAATCAGTACAAGAAGCACTCGTTCTCCATGCATAATACTTGACCGTATAAGTTCTACCCGGTTGCATTTTGTATCCATCGGGCGTACTATCTACGTTAAAATTGTTGATCAGAGTAGAATTGATTAATGTTGTCTCAACATTTGTTGAATTATCTATAATGGCAATTCGCAAGTAATATGCTAGTCTATCTACAGCAGTAGCAGGAGTATTTAATACGCCATCATAAGCTGCAATTGATGCTGAGAATCTAGTTGGATATAAAATGGGAGAATTAGTTGCCGTTGTTATAGTATAACTGTAATATACACTTGCATTATAAGACGTTCCTATGCCTGTTTTTCTGAACAAAGTAGCATCCCCCATTCTAATTGAGCAGAATGTTTGATTGTAGGAATTGACAAAGGTTCCGCCTGATATATTTGAAACTGTAATAAATGGTGATAAATTGGTCGTTTGGAAATTCCTAAATCGATCTGACGCATTGTCAGCAAAGAATGTAATAGTTTGTGGATTATTGGAACATATTGTCTGCGAATATTGCAGGACGCCCGTAACCAAAAGCATAATTTGAAAGATTTTTTTAATAGATTTCATCATTAAGTGTGTTTAGATTATTATTCTCAATGCCAATCTAATTTGTGTCACAAGAGGTGGAATAGAGAGATAATTATTTCTCGAAAAAATAAGCTAACGCATAGCAATCACAAGCCAAGATGTGGATGTGATATGGGCAATTGATTATAGTATTGCATCAATTGCTCTTTCAGAAAGAGAGTATAAATTCATCATGTAAGTGTGTTGTATTTGTTATGTGTTTTAAAATAGCACTACAAAAAGTGATATTTTCTGCGTGCAATAATAAGAGAACAATGAAAAAAGGACAATTAAATGATAGCAGAAATGCAGAAAAACAGCAATCAAAATTCTATAATTTTAGCCTATTTTAAAATCAGTATTTTACAAATAAAGACTACTGATTATTAATATTTTAAATTAATATACATACAGAATAATATCCGAATAAATGTTTCATTATATTCGCAAATAGGGATTGGTATTTTTACTTTTGAAAAACTAAATTAAGTCCCTAAAACTAAATTTAATCTAAACAAAAAAACACAATTGAATATTTTCATCAATCTGTAGATGATCCCTTATAAATATCTAAGAAAATCAAACCTTTATGTATAAAAAAAGATTGTTCTTTTTTTTGAGTTTTTTTATAATCTCTCAATCTGCTGACGCACAAGAACTAAACCTAAATGAAAAAGCGGTATTAAGTAGTTATAACAAAAATTCTGATAACGTAAACCAAATAAAAAAACTATACCTCTACTCCAAGAAAAAAAATTACAAACAAGGAACCTTAGCCGGACTGCTGGAATTACAAAAACATTATCTCGTAAGTGGCAACACTACTCTTTCTTTAAAATTCAGTTATGAAGCAGAGAAGCTGGCAAAAGAGATACAAAACAATGAGTCGCTGAGTTCCATATATCTCTACCGCGGACAAGCCTCTGCAAGATTGGATTTATACAAAGAGGCAAAAGAGAATCTACACAAATCCGTTGCTTATAGTCAAAAAATAACGGATAATGTTGAAAAGCAACTGCAACTAAGCACCATCTATGCAAATTTTGCAGGAATGTATGAAGGTAATGAACATGATTCCATCTCACATTACCTTCAAAAAAGTCTTGAAGCTGTACAAAGCGCCCCAACAGAAAGATTAACCGATCTACAAAAAGACAATTACTATAAGCTTCTAATGACTGCATATAGCAATATGGGAATGCTGTACACCTATATTGTTCAACCTGCAGATCTTGACAAAGCGGAGCCATACTTTCAGAAAGTACTAGAATTTTCTAAAACTGCACCCAAATATTTTGAAGCAAATGATCTCGAAACATATAAAGCTGTCGGAGTTTTCTACAGCAGAAAAAAAGATTTCAAAAAAAGTATCGAATTTTTAGAAAAAGCAGTACAGATTGAAAAACACAAAAACAATCCCAGAATGCGTTTGCTCCTGTATAAAGAAATTAAGGATTCCTACGAATCTTTGAGCAACCTTCCTAAACAAAACGAATATCTGGAACTCTACTCCAGCCTAAATGACAGCATTAACAGAGCTGATAAAAAATCCATCATAGAAGAATCCAGAGACACGATCAAAAAATCTGCAGAAACTACAAAATTGAATCAAAGCAGAGATTTGAAAAGCATCATTCTCATTGCATCCGCCTTAGTTCTTATTTTGGTTCTAGTCATTTGGATTGCTTTTTACAGAAGAAATCAGAAAATTAAAAAAAGCTACTCGACATTGATAGAAAAGCTGGAAAAGGAAAAAGACAATCAAAAATCCAATTTCAACATTATCAATGACATTATTGAAGACATTGAAGAAACTGTAACAACAATTGATATTAATCCGACTGAATATCAAGACAATAATAATGTCAATCCAAAAGTAGCAATCTCCAACGATACAGAAAGGAAAATTTTGAAAAAACTGAATGCCTTTGAAGATTCTAACAAATTCTTAAAAAAAGAGATCAGTTTATCCTCTATGTCTCATCAAATCAATACCAATCCGAGATATCTTTCGGATATTATCAGGACTCACAGAAATCAAAATTTCAACAGCTATATCAACAGTCTGAGAATCAACTACATTGTCCAAAAACTTTACAACGAACCAAAATATAGAGAATATAAAATCAGCTATCTTGCGGAAGAATGTGGCTACACGTCGTCTCAGGTTTTTGTAATTGCCTTCAAAAAAGAAACAGGTTTCACGCCTTCCTATTTTCTTGATAATCTTAAAAATGACCAATTAAATATTGCTAATGTTTAGATATCAAATTCCAAAAGTTATTTTTGAAAAAGTTATGAATATGAAAAAATATCAAACTTATGAAAAACACCTGAAGCCAGCCGAGCAAAAAACAATTTATCAGCCTTAAAATTAATTTTAGAAAAAAATTAAAACGACTTAGCACCATAAAAATAGGAATATTGCGGCTAAAAAATTAGTTTAAAATCCTTATTTTTGTATTATGGAAAAAGTGGTTTTGGTAAATCCAAATGACGAAGTTTTGGGACAAATGGAAAAAATGCAAGCTCACGAAAATGGGCTTTTGCATCGTGCATTTTCCGTGTTTCTGTTCAATAACCAGGGCGAAATGCTTTTGCAAAAACGCGCAAGCGGAAAATACCATTCGCCAAACCAATGGACCAACGCTTGTTGCTCACATCCAAGACTCAATGAATCTTATCTTGATGCAGCCAAAAGACGCACAAAAGAAGAACTGGGAATCGATTGTGAGTTGACGGAAAAGTTCCATTTTATTTATAAAGCAGACGTTGGAGACGGACTTTGGGAACACGAATTAGATTATGTTTTCACGGGAAATTTCTCGGGAGAATTTGATTTGAATGCAGAAGAAGTTTCAGAAATCCGTTATGTTTCTATCCCGAATCTTGAGAAGGAAATCAATGAAAATCCTGAGCATTTTACAGAATGGTTTAAAATCATCTGGGCGGAATATCGCAATCAGTTGAATTAGTTGATAAAAAACGAAAATAGTTATTTGTTCAATCAAATCTTGTAAAACACACAATGAAATATGTCCAAATTAGCTTGAAAAATTTATTTATAATCTATGTTTTTTCAATTGCTATTTTAGCATTAATTTGTAAATATTATTTTCAAATAATTGATGAAAAAAGTCTGCACAATGCATTTTATAAATACATTTCTGTCTCCTTCGTAATAATATTTTCATCGTTAGTAGGTGTAATTTGTTATAAATTTGGGTTTGATAATAAAGAAAATAAATTTTTGCTGAGAATTATTGGTTATTTTTCATTTATCGGCGTAGTCATTTTTATCAATATCTGTTTTTGTTTTATTTTTTTAGTTTCATTTAATTCAATTTTAAGAAAATCAAATGAAACATATTCATTTCATGGTCATATTACCAAAGTTGAAAGTTATAAATTATCAACTACTATTAGCTTATATGATAAATCTTTAAAAGAAACAAAGAACTTTTCAGTTAACAAAGATTACACGGTAGGCGAATATGTAACATTCCATCTTAAAAAAGGAAAATTCGATATTTATTATAATTAAATAATTTAAAACCACAAAAGTTCAATCCCGAAAATATTGCTTAACTTTATTATCAAAACTTAATACAATGAAAGCTTTGATAATTGGCGCTACTGGCGCTACCGGAAAAGACCTTGTGGATCAACTTTGTTTGGATTCCGACTATGAACAAATCGATATTTTTGTAAGAAGACGTTCGGATTTTCACCACGAAAAAGTGAAAGCACATCTTGTAGATTTTGACCAACCGGAAGAATGGAAACACCTCGTGAAGGGCGACGTTGCATTTGCGTGTCTCGGAACGACGCTGAAAACAGCAGGTAGCAAAGACAATCAATGGAAAATTGATTACGATTATCAATATAATTTTGCAATAGCGGCGAAAGAAAATCAGGTGGAGGATTTTGTTTTAGTTTCCTCTTACGGCGCAAATCCGAATTCTAAAATCTTCTATTCCCGAATGAAAGGTGAACTGGAAGAAGCCATCAAAAATCTGAAATTCGAGAAAACAACCTTCTTCAAACCCGGAATGCTGGAGCGAAAAAACACCGATAGAAATGGTGAAGTTTTTGGGTTAAAGGCATTAAAATTCATCAACAAATTAGGGCTTTTCAAAAGTCAACAACCGTTGCCAACTTCGGTTCTAGCAAAAGCGATGATCAATGCTTCAAAAATTAAATCCAAGAGTTTTTCTGAGATCAGCTTGCATAATATTTTCAGTTTTGCGGAGAAGAAAAATTAATAAAAAATCCAATCAGTTTTGATTGGATTTTTTCTATTAGTTTGTTCGTTCTTTCAGGTATTTTTGCCATTCCCAAGTGGTTCTGAGCGCTTCTTCCAGCGTTGTTTCGGATTTCCAACCGAGTTCTTTTTCAGCTTTGTCTGCGTTCGCATAAGCGATGGTGATATCACCTTCTCGCCTAGGGCAAATTTGATAAGGAACTTTGACATCATTTGCCAACTCAAAAGCTTTTACAACTTCTAAAACTGACGAGCCTTTTCCTGTTCCCAAATTGTAAATATCCAGAACGGTTTCTTCTTCAGAATTTATAAGTTTTTTAAGCGCTGCAACGTGCGCTTTTGCCAAATCCAAAACATAGATATAATCGCGAATCGCAGTTCCGTCTTCGGTTGGATAATCATCTCCCCAAACGTTCAGTTTTTCTCGGATTCCCGCGGCAGTTTGCGTCACGTAAGGAACAAGATTGTTCGGAATTCCGGATGGCAACTCTCCAAGCAAAGCCGATGGATGCGCACCAATTGGATTGAAATATCTTAATAATGAAACTCTCTTCTGATATGCTTTTGAGAAATCCTTTAAAATATCTTCGCCCATTTGTTTGGTTTTCCCATAGGAAGATTCTGCCTCTTTCAGAGGTGTGCTTTCGTCAATTGGCATTTGGTCGGCCTGACCATAAACGGTGCAAGATGAACTGAAAATAAAATTGGAAATGTTTCTCTTTCTGAATTCCTGAAGGATATTAATCAAAGAAAAAAGATTGTTCTCATAATAATCCAAAGGCTTCTCCATACTCTCGCCCACTGCTTTGAAAGCGGCAAAATTGATACAACCTTCGATGTTATGAGCCTCAAAAACCTGGGTTAACAATTCTTTCCTCGTCAAATCGAAAGGATAGAAAATTGGGCGTTTCCCAGTGATTTCTTCTATATTATTAAGAATAAATTTTTCTGAATTTGAAAGATCATCAACAATGATGACTTCAAAATTATTATTGATCAATTCCACAACTGTGTGAGAACCGATGTAGCCGAGACCGCCTGTTACGAGTATGGACATAGTTTTTAGTTATAATTTTAATCTTGAGGTTTCCCTATTTCGTTTAATTCGTAGAAACTTATTTTAAATTTATTTTTGGTATTAAAATAAATTAATGAAGTGAAAATTAGTGTAAATATACTTATCAAAATAATGAAAAATATTTGTCCATTACTTCCTTCATATTTCAAATAATGAATGTTGAAATCGTAAAAATTCAACAAAATACCTAATACATAAATAATATTAAGAAAAAGTATAGATTTTTTTGGTTTAAACAATAAGACAATTAAAGCAAAGAAATAGATAATAAAATATCCACAATACAATAATAATTCACTTAAATGATTTCTATCGAAAAAGCGATCATCATTAGAAAAAATGAAATAGCTTAAACTCAAAACAGTAATAATAAAAAGAATTAAATTAAATATAACATTTAATAAATATAATGTTTTACTACTAAAAATCTTTTTTTTCATTTATTTCCCAAAAAACTCCAAGACAGAATCCGTAATATACTTCAACTGTTCTTCGTCCAATTCTGTATGCATTGGCAGAGAAATTACTTCATCTAATAATTTGTCTGTATTCACAAAATCGGCAGGATTACTTTCTTGATAATAAGCTTTCTGTTTTCTAAGCGCCACAGGATAATAGATCATCGCAGGAATTTCTTTCTCTGTAAGATATTGCTGAAGTTCGTTGCGCTTTCCGTTGGTGATTCTCAATGTGTATTGATGAAAAACGTGTGTGGAATTTTCTGCTCTTTTTGGCGTCAGGATATTTTCGTTTCCGGCAAAAGCTTCGTCATAATAATCCGCTGCTTTTCTTCTGGCTTCGTTGTAAGAATCAAGGTTTGGAAGTTTTTTTCTCAAAACTGCCGCTTGAATGCTGTCCAATCTGGAGTTAACACCAACCTCATCGTGATAATAACGTTCGTACATTCCGTGGTTGACGATGCCTCTCAATCTGTGAGCAAGTTCATCATCATTGGTAAAAATAGCGCCTCCATCGCCGTAGCAACCTAAGTTTTTAGACGGAAAAAATGATGTCGTGCCGATGGTTCCCATTGTACCGGCTTTTTTCTCAGTTCCATCAGAAAAAATGAAATCTGAACCAATTGCTTGTGCATTATCTTCAACAACGTACAAATTATGTTCTTTAGCAATTTTCAGAATTTCTTCCATATTGCCACATTGTCCAAAAATATGAACCGGAATGATTGCCTTTGTTCTTGGCGTGATTGCTTTTTTGATTGCTTCTGTATCAATGGTAAAAGTATCGTAATCTACATCTACCAAAACAGATTTCAGTTTCAGTAAATGAATCACTTCCACCGTAGCAGCAAATGTAAAATCTGCTGTGATCACCTCATCGCCTTCCTTCAGGTCCAAAGCCATCAACGCAATTTGGAGCGCGTCTGTTCCATTGGCACAAGGAATCACGTGTTTTACATCCAAATATGTTTCCAGATCTGCTTGGAAAGATTTGACTTCCGGACCATTTATAAAAGCCGCAGAATCCATCACATTCAAAACTGCATTGTCAACTTCACTTTTAATTTTATAGTATTGGCTTTGTAAATCAACCATTTGGATTTTCTTCATAATCAAATATTTATTATTAAACGCATCTGAAAGCATTATGAATATTAATAAAAATAATTCTTCGGACTGATTTCAAATGCAAAAACATTATTTTGTAAATTTACATTTATTTATCAGTTTAAAAAATCCAAATCACCAAAACGTGAGAAAAATCTTTACAATTTTGTCGGTTAGCTTTTCTTTGATAGCAACGGCTCAAACCGAATTAGTTTTCGTGTACTTCAAAGACAAACCCAGCAAAGCGGCATTCTATTCCAATCCATTATCGGAACTTAGCCAAAAATCTTTGGACAGGAGAAGCAACCTTGGAATTGCACTTTCGGATCAGGATGCGCCTATTGAACAAAGTTATATTACTAATATTCAAAACCTTGGATTTACAGTCACCGATTACTCCAAATGGCTGAATGGCGTGGCGGTGAATGCGACTCCAACTCAGATTCAAACTTTAGCTCAACAAAGCTTTGTGGTTCACGTGGAAAGTTTCGTGAGAAATCCAAACGGCGGAAAACGCAACGAAAAAATTGAAAAGTTCAAAGATCTGCAGGAAATCGGAAACAAATCCGCACTCACCAATTTCAACTATGGCTACGGACTGCCGCAAGCCAATCAAATCAACGTCCGCGCCCTTCACGTGGCGGGATTTACAGGTACGGGAATGACGATTGCTGTGATCGACACCGGATTCCCTAGTGTGAATACAGGAAATGCTTTCAAAAGACTTCGGGACAACGGACAAATCAAAGGCGGTTATAATTTCATTAATAAAACCTCCGACATCTACAATACGTCTCTGAACTCCCATGGAAGTGTTTGCCTGGGTGCGATTGGTGGCTATTTGGATGGACAATTTGTAGGAACTGCTCCAGATGCCGATTTTTATCTTTATGCTTCCGAAGACGCTGGAAACGAAATCCCCGAAGAACAACTCTACTGGATAGAAGCGGCGGAAGAAGCCGACAGAAAAGGCGTGGATCTCATCTCAACATCATTAGGCTATCACACTTTCGACGACAGCCGGTACGATTACACCTATGCAGATATGAATGGGACGACATCCTTCATCGCCCGAGGCGCACAAATTGCGACAGAGAAAGGAATCTTCGTCACTTTTGCTGCCGGAAACGACGGAAACAATAGCTGGCATTACGTTGCCACACCAGCTGACAATGAGAAGGTTTTCACGATTGGCGCCGTTACAAGTCAAGGAACCAGTTCTTCTTTTTCATCCTACGGACCGAATGCAGACGGCGTTGTAAAGCCTGATGGCGTGGCGAGAGGGACAGAAACTTTTACAGTTTACGGTGGACAAGTGACCCAAGCCAGTGGGACATCTTTGGCAAATCCTGTAGCTGCGGGTGGCGTTGCGTGTCTTTTGCAATCGTTGCCGAAGAGCATTTCTCGTGAAGCGGTGAAAGACAAATTGAGGCAAGACGCATCACTCTATCCAAACTACGACGATCAGCAGGGCTACGGCATTCTCAATTTTTACAAAACTTACCAAACGCTTGGTGTTACAGACCTTAAGAAAACGCAGATCAAAATCTATCCAAATCCAGCAAAGAACTTCATCAATATCTCAACTGAGAAACCAATCCAATCTGTAGAAATCTATGATGTATTGGGAAGATTGATAAAAACGGAAACCAAAAACAACGTTAATATTTCTCAACTGGCTAAAGGAAATTACTTCCTCAAGATAAAAACCAGTGATCAGGAATTGATCGAGAAATTCATCAAAGAATAAAACAAAATCAAGAGTCATAATTTATTTTGGCTCTTTTTTTTTTTAGAATCTTTGGAAAGTGAATTATGTAACAACACATCATTTAATTTAAACAAAAAAGCTTTACAATCGCAAAGCTTTCATTCTTTATCCTTCATATCCGGAATCCTTACTGAAATTAATCATCCAGTAAACTCCAAATTTATCTTTGAAACTACCGAAATAGTCGCCCCAGAATTGGTCTTCCATTGGTGCTTCCACTTCGCCGTCTGTAGAAAGTGCATTGAAAATTCTGTCGGCTTCTTCTCTGCTTTCCGGGAAGATCGAAATGTAATTTCCGTTTCCTTGCGTGAGAGTTTGGCCAATGGAAGGCATCGTGTCAGACGCCATCAAAAGGTCTTTCCCAATTGGCAATGCGATGTGCATCACTCTGTTTTTTTCTTCTTCTGAGAAGTTTTCGGTTCCGGGCGCATTTCCCATTTTCATAACGCCTCCCACGAATTCTCCGCCGAAAACAGATTGGTAAAATGTGAAAGCTTCTTCTGCTGTACCATCAAAATTGAGGTAAGGATTTAATTTTGGCATAAGTCAATATTTTGTGATTAGTATTTAGTATTTTAGGTCTTTATCGAAGTCATATTTCATTGCGTTGTAGCCCAGAATCTTTCTCATCAAGGCAATCTGTCCGGAGATGTAATCTTCTCTGCTGATGCACATTCCCACAAAATTCAGAGTGTTTTCTTTGAAAAAATCAACGCCCATTCCCATTGGAAAATCTTGGTCTAGATCTTCGTCTGTTGCATCCAGCAATTTCTGATAAACCAATGGTGAAATCTGATGAAAATTCGCTTTTAGTTCTTCCAAACTTGGATAACTGAAACTCTCATCCAAAGCTTTCCCTTGGAAAAACAAATCGCTGTGCGGGTTTTTCGCATCCAATCCAAGAACATTCCCCAAGGCGTAACGCATATCCAGAAAGTTGCCTACCATCCAAATAATGTGGTTGGTTTTCCCATCGATTCTTTTCTTTGCATCTTCTTCGGAAATACCGTCCAGAACCATCATAAACGTTTGCGAATGGGCTCGGAATGCGGGAATGATAATGTCCAGTTTTTTAGAATTCGGTTGATCCATAATTTTATTTTTAAATTAACTTTCTGAAAGTTTTTTAACAATCTCCAATCCTTTCATGAAGCCGTTATCAAACATTTCTTTGTAGTTTTCATGGGAATCTACTGTGGCTTTTAGCAGAACTTTTCCGTTGCTTTCTTCGAGATAATAGGCTTCTTTGCTTCCGCTCCAGACTTTTATCTTTTCGCTTTCGGTGTCTTCTACCCCATCGGTCATTTCTCCCAAATGTTTGAAAATTATATATTTATTTTCCTCCATTTTATCTATCGTACTTACCATTCCGTTTTTCTTGCTGGAATCTGTGAAATACGTTTTCCCACCTACTTGCCAATCCGTTACTATTTGGGAATCCGGGCTAAAGAAATACGTCCATTGCGGGTATGTCTTTTCGTTCCAAAGTACGTCCCAGACTTTCTCTGCTGGTGCATCAATCTCGATTTGATATTTGAAAGTTTCCATAATATTTTGATTTATGAGTTGTAAGCGTCTTCTATGTCTTTGATGATGATTTTCTTCATTGTCATCATGGCAGCAAAAGCTTTTTGGGCTTTTTCCACTTCGTGTGTATTGGTGAGTTCTATCAGTCTGTGAGGAACAATCTGCCAGCTGAATCCATATTTGTCCTTCAGCCAACCGCACATACTTTCTGCGCCTTCTTTGGTGAACAGGTTCCAGTAATAATCAGTTTCTTCCTGATCTTTTGTCATAATGGTCATAGAAGTTCCTTCTGTAAAATCTGCATTATGGTTTTGCGAGCTGTCCATCGCCATCATTACATAATCATTGATGATAAACTGAGCGTGTGCTACGTTTCCCGCCGTATCGCCTTGACCTTCCTCATATTCCAAGATACCTTCTATTTCAGAGTTTGGAAAAATACTGGTGTAATACTTCAACGCTTCTTTGCAGTTGCCATTGTTTTTTCCGGTAAACATCATCACGGGAGAAAACTTCTGTTTTGCTTTTTCTGTCCCGAGGTACAGCTGCCAAGAAATCCCGTATTGATCTTCTACCCAAGCATATTTTTCGCTCCAAGGATAGGCATCCAATTCCATCATGACCTTTCCGCTTTCTGATAATTTTTGATAATAGCTTTCCACTTCTTCTGCAGAATCGCACATCACCATCAGCGATAATGTAACATTGGGTTTAAACATTGGGCCGGCATTCAGGAGCATCAATTTCTGACCTTCAATCTCTATGTCAATCACCATTGGTGTGTCCAGCGTTATTTTAGAATTCCGAAATACCGATGTATAGAATTTGGCAGCTTCTGCTCCATTTTGATTGAACCAAAAACAGGGAAATAGGTTGTTGTTCATAATTTTGATTTATAAATGATGAATGATAGGTGATATTTTGAATTTCCTAAAGACTTTCTGAGTAGTTTTTAAAATTATCTAAAATAGCTTGCCAGCCATCTTTCTGAAAATCCAGTGGATTCATATTTTCCGGATCAAAGTTTTCTGTGACTTTGGTTTTGTCTTCCGATATTTTTTCAAAGATTACTTCGATGTTTCTGCCGTCTTCGAAATGGTATTTAATCCATTTATTTTCTACAACTACATCGTAAATCCCTACCAAATCGAAACCGAAACTTCCGTCTTTGGCCTGCATTCGCACTTCTAACTTCCCGCCTACCTTCAAATCGTTTTTGGCAGATGGA
The DNA here is from genome assembly GCF_004365655.1 of Epilithonimonas xixisoli. Lineage (GTDB taxonomy): Bacteria > Bacteroidota > Bacteroidia > Flavobacteriales > Weeksellaceae > Epilithonimonas > Epilithonimonas xixisoli. The sequence goes on from NZ_SOEO01000001.1 coordinate 1,478,777, forward strand.
CATTCCCAACTCTCGTGTGCGAAGTTCCAGTTTACAATATGTTCTGGTAGATTGAAGTGGTTCCAGACTTCATTTACAGGCTTGTTAATTTCTGTTGTAACTGTCAGTTGATTCATTTTTATTTCTTTTATTTCTTTTATTTCAAAGTTAAATTTATTTTGAATCCGCCAACTTGCCTTAGGATAATTTTTCTGATATTAAACAAAAAATCACTCGTAAAAGAGTGATTTTCAATTTGTTTATTTTTTAAAACTTAATGGATACTTTACATTACTGAAGCTATCGATACTGGCTTTCAAAGATCCTACTGCGAGTTCTGCTTTTATGAGAATAGGAACTTTGTTTTGATCATTAGAAACCCACAAAGTAACACCTTCTTTAGCTTTGAAAACACGACCACTCATCACAGACGGTACAATTTTCAGACAATTGATTTTACCAAATTTTGTAGAAACATTTTCTGTTCCTACGACTTTTAATTGAAAAGGGAAAACCTCATCATCTATCCAGACATTCATTTTCAAAGTGCTACCTACTCTCAGATTTTCAGAAGGCTGACTTCTGAGATAATAGAAACACGAGAGTATATCCTGAATATCATTGGGAACTTTCACCGTTTTAGCAGGTCTGTCGGTATGTTTTTTATCGACTAGGACCAGCGTATTGTTGTTCGGATTGAAGGTACTTTGCAGATTTTGCGTGTAGCTTCCTTCGGATACATTTCGGACGTAGAAAAGCGGTTCTTTATTTTCATTAATATAACTTTCGTACACGTCTTCCACTTTGAAGAACGCTTTGGCTGCTCCGCTGGTTTTGCCAGTTCCCTTCACATAGAAAGCCGGCTGGCCTTTGTAAGAAGTTTTGGTGGTAGCAAGCGTTGCACTACCAGCAGTTAGAAATCCGTAGTGGACTCTGTAATTCAGAACTTCGCCTGCATTGATATTATCGAACTGCGCCGAAACCGATGTGAAAAATAAAAAACTGATTAGAAAAAATATATTCCGCATTATTTACTGTTTATAGTCTAAACCTTAGACAAATCTTTTGCCAAAATTAAAAAATAAAACCTTCCGAAGTCCGAAAGGTTTTTAATGTATGCTGTTGTTACATAATATTAGTTCCGTCGGGGATTACCGCATTTTTCTTCACCACTACGATGCCATCTTTGATGGAGTGCGTGTCATAATCACCGTCTGGATGGTGTTTTCCGCCAATGATTCTTACATTATTCCCGATATAACAGTTTTTGTCCAGAATAGCTTTGTCGATATAACAATATTTTCCAATTCCCATACTGGTGATACCATCAGCTTCGTTTTGAGCCACTTGCTGTGCGGTTTGGTAATAATCCGCACCCATCACATAAGAATTTACAATGGTAGAACCTCTGTCGATCCTCGTTCTGTTTCCGATGATGCAATTATCAATCTTATCTGCCAAAATGATACAGCCGTCTCCAAAAATCGTTTTGCTTACATATGATCCATTGACTTTGGAAGGTGGAAGCATTCTGGCTCTGGTGTAAATAGGATTGGAACTGAACAAGTTGAACTGTGGCAAATCTTGCGCAAGATCCAAATTGGCTTCGTAAAAAGACTCAATCGTACCAATGTCTGTCCAATAGCCATCATATTGATAACTTAGTACACTGTAATTCCCAATAGATGCCGGAATGAAATCTTTACCAAAGTCATCACCCTCGTGCTCATTAAACAATTTCCTCAACACATTTTTGCTAAAGACATAGATTCCCATAGAAGCCAAATATTCTTTGCCTTGTGCTTTGCTCTCTTCACCTGTATCGGAGCTCCAGTCCTGAAGAATATCCAGTCCTGGTTTTTCTGTAAAAGCTGTGATATTGCTATCTTCATCTGCTTTCATAATTCCGAATCCTGTAGCATCTTTTGCTGTCACCGGGATGGTTGCAATGGTAATATCGCCGCCATTCTTCTTATGAAACTCTATCATTTCCTTGAAATCCATCTGGTAGAGCTGATCTCCGGAAAGAATCAAAATATATTCGTACTCGTACTTTTCCAAATGCTTCATCGTCTGGCGAACCGCATCTGCCGTTCCCTGATACCAGTTTTCGTTTTCAACATTTTGCTCCGCAGCCAAGATATCTACAAATCCTTTGCTGAAAATATCAAAGTGATACGAGTTTTTGATATGGGAATTCAAAGAGGCTGAGTTGAACTGGGTAAGCACCAAAATCCTGTTGAGCCCAGAGTTGAGACAGTTAGAAATGGGAATATCTACCAATCTGTATTTCCCAGCAATGGGAACTGCTGGTTTGGACCTGCTGTAAGTCAATGGGAACAATCTGCTTCCTCTGCCGCCGCCTAGTACAATAGAAATAACACTTTCCTTCATAAATTGTATTTTTTGTTTTCAAAAGTTATGGCTGTCATTATTTTAATTGTTACTGCTATTAAAATAATTGAGACAATGGTATAACTCTGTTTGGTTACTATTTTATTTTGATTAAAGTTAATTAATGTTTATGAATTTCAAACTAATATTTATCACAAAAAAACCATTAATAATGATAAAGTTGCGTATAATTCTGCGCTGACTTTTCCCAAGAGAAATCGAATGACATATTGTTATAGATCAAACCTTTCATCAGGTCTTTCTGGCTGTAGATATGCAATGCTCTTTTGATAGCGTGTACAGCGTCTTCTGCCCCAGCATTGGTAAAATTGAGTCCACTGCCGCCTGTAGAAATATCCTGCACGGTATCGCGCAAACCACCAGTATATCTTACCATCGGGATGGTTCCATAGCGCATCGAGTACATTTGATTTAGTCCACAAGGTTCTACCCTGCTTGGCATTAGCAAGAAATCTGCCGAAGCGTAGATTTGATGCGACAAATATTCTTTATAACCCAAATCCAGCGCAAAATTGATACTGAATCTGTGCTGAAGTTCCTTCAATCTATTTTCGATGTGCTGATTTCCTGAACCCAAAACAATGATGTTCAAAGAGCCGTTGGTTTCCTGAATGCTTTTTTCGATAATGTCTGGCAGTAAATCTGCGCCTTTTTCTCCGGCAAATCTACCAATGAATCCAAATAGCGGAAGATGAGGATTGAGACCATATTCTGCACAGATCACCCGCTTGTTTTCCCATTTGCCTTCCTCTGCATAGTCTTTGTTATAATTAAATTTCAGCATATCATCCCTTTCCGGATCCCAAACCTCGGTGTCAATTCCGTTAATGATTCCAAAGGCTTTTTGACGTTCCTGATTCATAAGCGGTTCTAAACCTTGGAAACTGTAGAACAACTCTTCCAGATAACCGCCAGAAACTGCATTGAAGGCATTGCAAGTTTTTATCATCGTTGCCATTGGATTGATCCTGCCATTCCAATCCAGAAGTCCGGATTTCCAACCGTCAAAGTGTGGGAGAAAGCTGGACATCTTCCAATCCATGCTGCCTTGATACTCTCCATTATGAATGGTTCCGATGGTTTTAACACCTTTCAGAAAGCTAAATTCATAACAATTGTTTATCATAAATGGCACCAGTCCGGTGTGATAATCATGGCAATGCAGCACATCTGGCCGAATGCGCATCGCACTGAGCCAATGCAAAACTCCGTGTTGGAAGGCGATAAACTGCTCACTCTCATCCCAATAGCCATAGACATTTTCTCTATCTAGAAGACCAGGAATCTTCACCAAAAACAAATCAAAGCCCAGGGACTTATGCTTCTCCCGGAAAACCTGAACCTGATACATATGAGAAGACTGGTGAATAAAACCATCGAACACAACTTCAAAATCGTGGTTGTAGAAAAATGGTTTGTTGTACCAAGGCATTATAACGCTGGCATCCAAGCCCATTTTGTTCTGATATTTTGGTAAAGCGCCCACCACATCGGCCAGTCCACCGACTTTTGCGACAGGATAGCACTCCATAGAAAGGTGAAATATTTTCATATTAATTTTCTATTTTTTTATTAGTTTTTAAAGTCTTCGACTCCGCTCAGACTGACATTGTTTCAATTTAATCTCTTACTATCTAAAATTAGCAGCATCAAATATTCTTGATTGTGATCTTACTATCTCAGCTTATTTTTGTTTTTATTAATCTTAATTTTTTTTGCAACTGGCTTCGCAATTTTTGATTGTTTCAAAACCAAACCAGATAAGGGCGGTAATCTTAGAATGATAGAATTCTCGCGATTGTCCCAACCTTCCTTCAACTCTTGAGAAACATTGGCCTCTATTCCACTTCCGCTGTATTTTGCGTCATCGGAATTCAGAATAACTTCCCATTTTGAATCTTTCTCAACTCCGATTCTGTAATCGAAACTATTTGGGGTCAGATTTAAAACCGTCATTATAACTTCCTTGTCTTCTTTGCTTTTTCTAAGATAGATAAAGATAGAGTTATCTCTGTCATCTGCATTCACCCATTCATATCCGTTTGGTGAAAACTGCTGTTCGTACAATGCTGGATGCGATTTGTAAAGCAAATTAAGATCTCTTACAAAATTCTGAAGGTTTTTATGAATCGGATATTCCAGCAAATGCCAATCGAGGGATGTTGTGAAATTCCATTCGTTGGTTTGGGCAATCTCATCACCCATAAAGAGTAATTTCGCACCAGGATTTGTGAACATATAAACGTACATCGCACGCAGGTTCGCAAACTTTTGCCACTCATCGCCCGGCATTTTGTAGATCAAACTGCTTTTACCGTGAACCACCTCATCGTGCGAAAGTGGCATCATATAATTTTCATTATACATATATACACTTGTGAAGGTGATCTTGTTGTGATGATACTTCCTGTTGATTGGATCTTCTTTGAAATAATCTAAGGTGTCGTGCATCCATCCCATCATCCATTTCATTCCGAAACCGATGCCGTCTTCGTGAACAGGTTTTGTGAGCCTTGGAAAATCTGAACTTTCTTCAGCAATCGTCTGCACATCTGGAAATTCTCCGTAAACTGCAATGTTAAAATCCTGAAGAAACTGTTTCGCCTCCAGATTGACATTGGTTCCGTAGATGTTTGGTTCCCATTCGCCTTCGTTTCTGGAATAGTCCAGATGAAGCATCGATGTCACCGCATCAACTCTTAAACCATCGGCGTGATAACGATCCAGCCAAAAGATGGCGTTTGATATTAAAAATGATTTGACTTCTGGTCTTCCATAATTGAAAATATAAGACTTCCAATCGGGATGGAAACCTTTTCTCGGATCTTCGTGTTCGTACAAAAACGATCCGTCAAAACGATGCAAACCATTGGCGTCGCCTGGAAAATGGGACGGTACCCAATCTAAGAAAACACCGATATTATTTTTATGAAGTTCGGAAATGAGGTACATCAATTCCTGAGGTGAACCAAATCTGTTGGTCGCAGCATAAAATCCTGTAATCTGATAACCCCAACTCGGATCGTAGGGATACTCCATAATAGGCATCAATTCTACGTGGGTAAAATTCATTGCCTTGAGGTAAGGTACCAATTTGTCTGCAATCTCGCCGTAGCTTAAATATCTTTCAGGATTTCCAGGATCGCGCATCCAAGAGCCAAGGTGGACTTCGTACACAGACATTGGCGATCCCAAGCTGTTGTATTTGGCGCGATTCTGCATCCAATCTTTGTCTTCCCATTCGTGCCAAGTCGTACAAACGACAGAGCCTGCTTGCAATGCTTTTTCAAAACAAAGTGCATAAGGATCTGCTTTTTCCAGAAGAATGCCTGTGTTTGTTCGAATGCCGTATTTGTAAACTTCACCAAAATCAAGACCTGGGATAAAACCTTCCCAAATCCCAGACTGGTCCCAACGTCCTACCAATTGATGTGAGAAAGAATTCCATTGGTTGAAATTTCCAATCACAGAAACCTCCGTTGCCGTGGGTGCCCAAACCGAGAAGTACACTCCGGAAACGCCACCTACCTCTACTTTGTGAGAACCAAACTTCTCGTAGAGTCTAGTGTGTTTTCCCGAACGGAAAAGATAAATATCAAAATCGGAAAAAAGAGAATAAGGCTGAACCGTCATAGATTATAGTTGATGAATGCTGATTGATAAATGATAATGAACCATTTATAATACCTTTACCAAGATAGCAATATTAATCGTTACATAGTAAAAAAGTTTTTGTTAAATAGTATTAAAGTTTTTAAGGTTTGCCTATGGTGGTAGAACCAGCCCATCCGTGAGCGGACACCCTTCCAGAGGAGTGGAATTTTAGTCTTGTATTTTCTTTGCCCAAAGGTAGGTGCCGGTGTGCTTTTGCTCTTCTGCTATATTATTTTTGCCTGACGTATAGCTGATGGTTGCGATAACGAGTGCCCAAAAAGCATCTTTCGGCATATCAAATACCCAATCTTGTGCTGGGACATTTTTGTTTTTTTCTAAATCCAATGAAAGTGATGAAAGAATGTTTGCTTCTGGATTTTTCTGATTAGGGTCTATCGTAAAGGCATACATCTTTAGATTCGCCCACTCGGCATTCCGCGGAAGTTTTATCTGTTTGCCTAAAGTTAGCTGAGGGATTTTGACTGTCATTACCTGATCAGCATCAAGATCATAATCCGGATAGAAGTTGGTGGCCTTTTCCCAATCCCAATCGTTATTGAATATCGTGCCGACCATCGGTTGGGGATTGGTATATTGTATCGAGCTCTCGCCTTGCGCATCTATGGTCTGAACCATTGTTTTCTGGATTCTTGTGCGATGATTGACGACAAAACAATGGTAGTTGCGGATGTATATCTTCTCTGTAATTGCCTGACGCACTGCTCTATCCTGATTGCTGTTTTGCCCGTAGGCAACAGCGGCATTTTCTGAATTGGGCGACTGATTATATGTCTTGGATTTTTGCTGGACGTGGAGTTTCCCGTTTTTGTTTACAAATATGAAATTGCCAATTGCACCGCTAAGGTTGCCGTTCTTCTTTAGTTTTGCCATCTTTTTTGTGTATTTGTTTAGGTTTGTGTATGCTTTGTTCGTCCATTGTTCGAATTAACAGCGTTTGAAAGCCATATCAGCTCGAGCCTAAAACCATAGATCTATTGGACTTCTATTGGACTCTAATGGACTTTTATTGGACTATGCTCTTTTGGAATACGGTGGGCGAGCTGGGGAGGGTTTTGTAAAGTTAAGGAATTTCCGGATATTTTTGTTATTTTATAAAAAATCCAGTGGACTTTTCACTTTAGCTTTAGATACATCTGTAATATGTGTGTAAATCTGTGTTGTTTTGATAGAGTTATGTCCCAAAAGTTCTTGCAAAAAGCGAATATCTGCACCACTCTCCATCAAATGTGTGGCATAGGAATGGCGCAAACCGTGCACACCGATGGTTTTGTTGATCTTGGCCTTTCTCATCGCCTGCTTGAAGACGCTCTGCACACTTCTAACCGTGTAGGCACCGCCGTACTGCCCTTCGAAGAGAAAATCTTTTGGGCGATATTCTTTGTAATAACTTCGGAGCAGTGTCAGTATAGACTCGGGCAAATTGGTATATCTGTCTTTTTTACCTTTGGCTCCGGCAATGAGGACCAGCATATTCCCACTATTGATATGCTCTACCTTGAGGTTCACAATCTCGCTCACACGCAATCCCATCCCGTAGCAGAGCTTGAGCATCAAGAGATGTTTTTGATTGACGGTGTTCTCAAAAATTTTTCTGACCTCTGCCTGTGACAGCATTTTGGGAAGTAGTTTTGGTGATTTGGGGCGCGGGATCTCAAAAAACATTTTGGATTTTTTGCGTACCTGCTCGAAATAGAATTTTACCGCATTGATCCTGCTATTCAAATGGTTTTCTTTGATTTTTTCTTTGTCGAGACAATATAGGAAATAATCTTTCAGCCTATCTTCTGAAAGATCGTCTACCGGGAAATTTTTGAGAATCCGAAGCAGATGTGCAAACTCTGTGACGTAGGTGCGGATGGTATTTTTGCTGTAGGCCTTTAGCTTAAGATAATCTATATAATCTGAGAAAGCTTTTTGGTTTACCGGCTCAATCTCGGAGCGTATTTGGCTTCCCCACTCTTCCCGATCCAGCTTCAGTGCGTCCCTCACGGTAGGGAGATCTGGCAAGTGCCAAGCCTTGTTGGTATTGCTCCACTTAGAAGATGGGAATGCTTTGCGAAGCTCCTGGATCAAGACATCTTTTTTTTCGAAACGGATCCAAATGACGTTTTTGTCTCTGTGATTTCCAAAGCTGAAATTGTATAAATTTAAATTCATCACCTAAAAATTTATTATTCGCATTCTCAATAGAAATAAACAAATCTGGAGTAAAGAGGAGAAAAAATCTATTCATAATGCGAAGTATAAAAATAATAAAAAAACCAATAAGAGAGGAATTTTATTGAAAATATCAATTTAATTTGTTGAATTGCTAGACTTTCGTATATTTGAGAGTTATACGAATAATCAAATTCAAAAATCCCATTTGCACCTAATTATACTATTAATCAAATAGTTACAAAATAAACAAACGCAGATTAAAGCATAAAAAAGCAAGGAAATGTTAGGTTTGTTGTACTAAAAGTTGTACCTTAGTACTCGGTTGCATCGCTTTGAAACATACAGTAAATCAATGGTTTCATCCAATTGCACTCGTTGAGTTTAGTAAGTACAACAATCAAATACTTCTTTATTATGGCTTCAATTAAATTAGTACTGCGTACACAGCAGGAAGATGCCACAGGTCAAAGCCCTATTTACATTCGGTTGATTAAAGACCGTAAAGCCAAATTTGTAGCAACCGGCGTTAAAGCCAAAGCAAGCGAATGGGATGATGAAAAGCAAAGGTTAAAGAAAAATTATACCAACAGTGCCAGGATGAATGCTTTCCTTTCGCAAAAGGTAGCCGATGCAGAAGCACAGGTAGCCGACCACGAACGCACCAAAAAATCAGTTTCGGCACGAAAACTTAAAGAAGCTATTAAAGGCAAAACAGACCCTAATTTCTTCGAGTATTGCGAAAAGAGGTTGGAAGTATTGAAAGGCATTGTTTCTTACCGTACCACCGTTATTTATGGCGTTTACATCAATAAGTTTCAAAAATTTTTAGGACATCGGGATTTCTATTTCTCGGATATCAACGTGGGTATTTTGAACGATTATGCAACCTACTGCAAAAAGAAATTGAAAAATGGCAACACCACTATTTTCAGCTCAATCAGAATTTTGAGTTTCTTTTACAACGATGCAATGGAAGAAGAATTGATTGAAATGGCACCCTCTCCTTTCTATAAAGTCAATATTTCGAAAAGTAAGGTAGAACGCCAATACCTCAACAAAAAGCAGATTGAAGAATTGGAAAATTTAGATTTAAGCCAAAGACCTAAAGCCCAGGTGCATCGGGATATGTTTTTGTTCAGTGCCTTTGGTGGTGGTTTGCGTATCAGCGATGTGATGTTGTTGCAGTGGAAATGTTATGACGAAGAAACCCAAAAGATTACCAAGGTTATTCAGAAAACGCAGAAACAACACAGTTTCAGATTAGGTGCAAAATCGATTGTCATTCTCAACAAATACAAACCTAAAACGATAGACCCCGAAGCTTTTATATTTCCTGTTTTGGAGCATCCGGAAAAGATATTTGCCGATGAAATTCACAAGAGTACACGCATCCGTTCCAAAATCCGTTTGGGCGATGTGCATCTGAAAAAAATGGGCGAAGATTTGAAATTGCCTTTCAACCTGCATTTCCATTTAAGCCGTCATACTTTTGCTACCAATGCTTTGAGCAACGGAATGCGGATTGAATACGTGAGTAAATTGCTCGACCATTCTTCCATCCAACAAACACAGGTATATGCAAAAATTGTAAGCGAGGAACTGGATAATGCGGTGGATAAATACATCAACTAAAATACCGATTACGGCAATATCTCCAACCCCGAAAGTTTCAGTTTACCGTTTTCTTCTGTGAGCCAGAAACAGAATTGAACACCTTCGTGACCATCGCCGTTTTCGTTTTGGCGGTGGGTGGTGTATCGGATTACGCAGTCGCCATAGTCGGTGGAGTTGGCTAAAAACTGGGTTTCTTTGCGTTGCAGTCTTTGCAGGAGTTCTGGGCTGAAAACTTCACGGATGTACTTTTTAAGAAACAGTTCTTTGCTGATGCCGTTAGGACTTTTGGCAGACGGATAGCACATACCACAATACAGTTTTTCGGCAATGTGTTGGGCTATTGCTGTGTTGTCTTTTTGCTCTATTAGGGCAATGAGTTCGGTGGTAAAAGCTTCGGATTTTGTTTGTAATGCCTGCTTGTTTTCCAAGGTTTGCATCAACGCCAGTAAGCCGTTTTTTGTACCTTCAAAATAATTATTTTCTTTAAATTTCGGGATGAAATGATGGTCGATGATTTGTTTGGTGGCTTCATCGCTTAAGATTTTTTCGATGCCGTTGCCGTTGTGGATGCGCATTTGGCGGTACTGTTTGGAAATGGCAATCAGCACGCCGTTGTCTTTTCCTTTTTGCCCGATGCCCCAAGTGTTGGCTAACAGAAGTGTGTAGGCTTCAAAATCTTCTTTGTCGCAATAGTATTCATTGAGCGTTACGATGGCAATCTGTATGGTGGTGCGTTTTTCAAAATCTTGGATAAGGCTGTCTAATTCCTCGGTTTCACTTTGGCTGAAAAGAGCTTCAAAATCGGTAACAGAGCCTTTTGGTTGTGCCATTACACGCATCAGCACATCGTCTTTGGGGCGAGGAATGTTTAATTTTTGCGGTGTTTGCGAGCAGGCTGTAAAAAACTGGCAAAGCAATAGTAGGATTAGGATATGGTTTTTCATTTGTTTGTGAGTTTGGAATTTCAATTACAGAATTTTATTCATCTTCATCAGAGCGGTAATCCCAAGTTATGTTTATCTCTTCTATTATGCTGATAAATCTATCTTTATGATTTGTACCAATGAAAATACCACTTGGCTTATTTTCACTATTTATAGACAAGGTAATTACTTCATTGAAATCATTAGTGAAGTAACGTTGAGATTGAAAAGTAATATTTTTTATTTCTTCCCATTTTTTCTCAATTATTTCTAGTGTTTCGGCTTTTAATTCATCTTCACTTATTTTGTTTGCATTGTATTTTAAACCACCCAATGTTCCATTGAGAATTGCCATTGAGAGCAAAAATTTTTCAATATTTGGACTATCTTCAAACCACTCTTCTGACAAGTTAATAGCATCATAATTCCCATAAATTTTAGGGTTTTCAAGACTAAGGTCATTTTCATTAATCCCCCAAAAAATTACTCCTTGATTTTCTTCATAAAAAACTAAATATCTATCATCAGAAAATCCTATTTGGCTATTAGGTTCTAATAATCTGTTATAGCTTTCATTTAATATTTTATGCTTTCCCAAAGACAAGTAGTAATCCCGTAAAACTTTTGGGAGTTTAATATTATTTGTTTCTTCGAAATTTAATATTTCAGTTTCTGAATATCCAAAATGTTCAGCTTCTGAAATTCCATAAAGTTTCCTAATTTCATTAAATTCTGTCATATGAAGTTTTGTGTTTATTTTTTCAATCATTTTCCTAAATTTCTCACGGTTTATAAATCATCTGTTGTAGTTTGCGAGCAGGCTGTAAAAAACTGGCTCAACAACAGTAGGATTAGGATATGGTTTTTCATTTCATTGTCCTTTGAAAGATTAATAATTTTGAACATTACCACTTTCAATTAACCGTTTTATTAATTCAATTAAAAGAGTGTTCATCTGAAGTTGCCATTCAATTACCTTTTCTTCAGTTTCAAATTTGAATGTGTTTTTATCAATAATGATAGATTTAAGGTCAAATTTTTGAAACGGATACGTTATTATTGACCTTTCTTTTTCTAATAGAATTGTTAGGAAATCTTTAGAAACCAAATTTTCATATCTGGTAAAAATAATACGAACAAGTTTATCCTTATCAAACGCAATTTCAATTCCATCAACGTCCGTTTCTGAAAAATAAAAATCCCTATTTTCCATACCAACCAAATATGGAAAAACTTGTTTATCTGCATCAAATTTGCTGGCGATAATGAATTCTGTTTCTTCTTTTTTATATAAAGTTTCGAAATTTAGTTTACCATCTATAATTTTTACATTTTGGATAGGTTTACAAATTGGCTCTCCATAAGGATTTTCGTCAATTTCAAATCTTCCTGTTTTCGTAGAGTAGAAAAATTTTTCTCCGGCGATTATCATAATCTCTTTTATGGTTGGGTCAATTTTTAATATTAATCCCTTTGATTTTATACTTTTCGTTTTCATTTCTAATTCTGTTTTGCGTTCGGCAAATCTTTAAACCGTTGTCCTTTTTAGTTGATGTAGGGGGTTTTGGTTATTAGTAAAACGCCCAGATTACTCTTAAATATGTTTTTAATATTTTTTCTAATTCTAAAATTTCGCCCTTACTTAATTCTATTTGAGTATCTGCTACACTGATAATAAACTTTGCAAATCCTGCTGATGATTGATAATTCAAATCATTCAACGAAGTGTGGTGCTTGCAAGATGTCTGAAAACTTAAATCGGAAAATTGCTTTTGAAATGCCTCGTCCATTTGGTCTTGCCATTCGTCTGCAGAAATTTCTGTACTGCAAACATTACACAAAATTGGTTCAAAATTTTCTCCTGCATCAACAAATTCTACTTCGGCTAATGTTTGAAAATCTACATTGTTATTCGTGAAAATTTTCTCCAAAAAATCTTTTGCTTGCACTTGGAGAACTGTCGCCGGAACATAATCCGGATTAGTAGGGATTATTTTTAAAATGCTTTCTGACATTGGTTTATTTTTTTCTAATTTTTCTTCTTTCTCCCCACACTCGGCAACTCCTTAAACCGTTGTCCTTTTTTGTTGATGTAGGTGGTTTTGGTTAAATGTTTTTAGAATGAAATTACCAAATATTTAAAATTCCGTCATTAGGTGAAATAGGGAAAACTTCTTTTACCTGAACATTGTGTGAGCCGAATTTTCCTAACCAACCCACAATTGCATTTCCTTTTAAATAAACATCTGCGACATCTGTAAAAAAGGTTGGGTAATCTTCTATAATACTTTTAAAATACATTTCCTTTAAGATATCGATAAATAATCCACGCAAATACAAATCTGTTTGAACTCCAATTTTAGAATTAAATTTTTCCTGTATTTTATCAAAATCAAACTTGTAATTTGAAATATATTCTTTAACAATTACATCTGTGAACTTATTCCAAGTATGTCCATATTTATTTTTATGATGAAGCGAAAGAAACATCTGGCTACGTCCACCAGCTTCAATAAATAGATTATCTAATGTTACAAAGCCCTTCACATCTCTTTTGTAAGCAAGTTTTTTCTCAACTTCATCCGTACTACTTGCAAACTCTGTTTTAAACTTGGTGTCGAAATCTGAAGTTTTACCACAGTTTCTAAACCAATCATTTTCAATCATTTTTTCAGCCATTAATTTTATTTCAGGCGTCAAAATGATTTTCTTTCCAAATAAATTATCTATAAATCCCATTTTCAATTTTTTTCTAATTTTTCTTCTTTCTCCCCACACTCGGCAAATCTTTAAACCGTTGTCCTTTTTTGTTGATGTAGCCGGTTTCGGTAATGTTTCCGCCCCAGTTCCAGTGCAGGTCTATTAAGCCATTGGTGCCACTTTGGGCTATGATTTGCTTATGGGTTTTGCCGTTTTCATAAATCTTTTCGCCACCTATGTAATATTGGGCATAGCCTTGGTTAAACGGCGTTACGAAGCTGTATTGTGCCGGTATTATTTTTTGTCCGTTTAGGTTGGCAAAACCCATTTTTTTGGTTTTCTACAAAGCGGAACAATCCTTCCTGCACATAATCGGGACCGTTGTCGAAAATAAAAGGCACCAAAATAACTTTGCCTTGCGCATTGATGCCCAGCCATTGGTGTTTTTGGGTAAACACAATTGCCATTTGGCAGAAGCTTTCGGTGTAGGTAGCCAGATAGGCGGGCTTTAGCACGGTTTTGCCTTTGGTGTTGCGGTAGCCAAAAAGCTCGGTTCCCGAACTGCTGTCTGCATACACGCGGTAACAGTTTTTGCCGTTTTGTGCGTTTGTGGTTGTACAGAGGCAGAGCAAGAGCAGGATGAGGATTGGGGTTTTCATTTGGTTTTTATAACTTTTCAAATTTCACATCGTTATATTGTTTTAGATAAATTGAAGTATCAAAATTATCTTGTGTTTTTATCATATTCAATATTTCATTTTGAAAAGCAACTTCCTTTTCTAAAGAAGTGTTCCAATATTCAGGATTGTCTGAAAAATTTTCATAGTAATCCAAAACATCAATAATTCCTGCAAATAATCCTTCTAAACTATTTAAGTCTTTTAAATCAGAAGTGGCGCTACCAAAAGCTTCAAGTATGAAAATTTCAATAGATTCAGGCTCTTCGTAATCATCTGAATATTCATCAGTTTCGGCTAAGCTTTTTTCAATTGCTTTTTGATAATTTTCTAAATTCCCTTTACTAATATCAGAGATTAGCTGATTTTTGTCGATGTCAATTTTGATGTATTTGCTAATTACATTTTCAAAATCGGGTAAATGAAAGTAAAAACCCAATGTGGCTAATTTTAGGTTTTTTCGCTGTTCGGCTGATGACTTGCTAAGTTCTGTGTGTAAGTTTTCAGTGTGTTGTTTAATATGTTTTACGATATCCATATTGTATGCTTTTATTCCACCTCTTCGAGGTTTTGTTTTCCATTCATTTTTCTTTTCTATAATATTTTCATCTCCCGAAGTTTCGGGACAGGCTCTTCGGGATTATTTTCTTCAATGATTGCTTTTCAATTCTTTTATCAAATCATTTCTGCTTTGCCAAACATTTCCACAATCTCCGCAACCCCAAAATTTTTCTTCTTTATTGTTGATAAAGCTGATAATTCCGTCTTTGCAAATCGGGCAGTTTTTGCCGTCGAATTCATCTTTTGTGGGTTTGTCTTTTTGTGGTTCGTATGACATTAAATCCATAGGATTTATGGGAACGTCTTTGTAGCATTCCGAACATTCTATCATCAATAATCGTTGGTTCTTTTTAATTGCATTTTCCAACTGGTTTTTCTGATTATCATTTGCCAGAAAAACTTCTTTGCAATTGGGGCATCTTACTTTCATTTGTTTTTATTTTAACTGATTGATAAGGATAAAAGCATCGTTCTCCAGATAGAAATTTATTGCAGTCAAAAAATCTTTGTTTCCTACGTTTGATATACCTTGTTGCATCAGGTTTGATTTTATTCCATTCAAATCTGTAATGTCCAAGCCGTATTTCAAGCCTTTGTCTCTGGCTGGTTTTGGTTCATCCAAATCTTCGTCATCCAAATCATTGGAATTATGAACCAGGCAAATGCTTTCCAGCGTCAGCTTTTCTTGCGGAATAAAAAGGACATCGTTCCATTGGTAACTGTCTATTTTATTGAGAATTTCGTTTAATTGTTGATATTTAATTTCCATAATTGTTTCCATTTCTTTTTAAATTTCATTTCCCCACCCTTAAATGCTCAATAGCATTGGGTGTTTCGCTGTTGTTGTAGGGATAGGCAAAATAAATCATCATTTTAATCCTTTGTGCTTTTCCAAATAGCCTTTTAAATCCTCGTTCAAATTTTGGTTCAAATTTCTATCCAGAAGTAATTTTTCTAAAAGAATGATATAATTACAATCTTTAAAGACTGTTTGTCCGGAGTTTAATATGCGATTTACCATTAATAGATTAAATTCGTTCGGTTTTCTTTCTATGGATTGTATCAACTCATTTTCATAGTCTGTCAATCCCTCTATAGCGTGGAGAACTGACCATAATACGCTATCATAATGGTTATCATTTAACCTTTCGAAAATACCAAACATAGCAGGAATAGCTTTTTTTCTTTCACTTTTTTCCATACTATATAGTTCTGAAATTATGTCATCAACCTCATACAATGTATCGTTGTTTGGGTTGACTGAATTTAATTGTGTAATAATATTATGAATGTCCATTTTTCTGTATTGTTTTTCTTTAAATTTCATTTCCCCACCCTTAAATGCTCAATAGCATTGGGTGTTTCGCTGTTGTTGTAGGGATAGGCAAAATATACCGTTCCAAAATCTTTTGTGGCGTATTGGGTGCTTACGTTTTGGTTTTCGAGCAAGCCCAGCCTAAACCTGCCCGAATACCACGCATTGATGAAAATGGCAGGTATAGCGTAGAATTTTGGGCGTTGCACAAAGTAGCCGTTTTTTATTTTGCCTTTTATTTGGTAGGTTTTCAGGGTTTGGTTTTGGGTATGGATTTGTACGTTTATGGTTTTGCTGTCAACCACTTTTAAAGTGGCGTAAACAGGATTTTCTGTGAACGTTTTGTAGGTTTCTGCGGTTACAACAGACGATTTTCCCCAAAGTATTTCGTTTTGGTGTTTTATGGCGGTGCTGTCGGTAATGTACGTTCCGTTGATAGCCGAAAGGTTCTCTGGGCTTAAGGCTACGTGGTTTGCCAGTACTTCGGTTTTGGGAAACGTGGCGCAACTGCATAGCAGAAAAAGGCTACACAGCAGTGTGATGTATTGGGTTGGGGTTTTCATTTCTGTAATTGCGTATTAAAATTCCAAGTTAAAATCTTTGACCAACGGATTGTTAAATGAAATATTTACAGCATCTGTAAAATTGATTTCATAGCCAATTTCATTGCTTAAGCGTTTAGGATTGGCAGTGGAATTTCTAAAACCTTTGATAGAAACATTTTTCAATCCTGAACTTTCAGCAAAATGTATTGCTTTATTATAACATATCAATTCTCGGTTGGGTCCGGTAGCAATTTCTTGTGTAATAGATGATTTATTAGTTTCAAAAACTTTCGGGTTCCAATCTTCAAAAAACTCAAATGATGCTATCCATATTCCATCTTCGCCCACATTTAAAGCAAAATCCTGATAATTGAAAATTTCTTTCCAATTATTGTCAAGTTGTTCTAAACTGTTTTCATTTACAAAGATTTTATAGGTTGTGTTGGTAATTTTTATCAATGGAATTGCAATGTGTTCAATCAAACACAGCTGTTGCAACAAATCTTTGTTTTTATCAAACAAATCCAACAAGTTTTTCTTTTTAATCTTTTCATTTTTCAAAAAATCCATAAAATTGGATAATGAGAAAATAAAAAAACCGTAAGATGAAGTAGTTATTCTGTTATTCATTTTCCAAAATTTCTTTTTTATTTCTATTTAAAAAATCCCGCATACACCAAAAACCCGCCAATTGCGGTAAAGAGAATGAATTGTTAAGTTTTTTCATTTTAATATTTTACAGTTTCTATCAGATTACCTTGTTCGTCATATTCTTTCCATTCGCCTGCTGGTAAACCGTTTTTATAGTTTACTATTTGTGCTAACTTTCCGTTTTCGTGATAAGATTTCCATTCGCCAATCATATCGCCGTTTTCATCATAATTCATAGTAGCTTTCAATATTCCGTTTTCGTAAAAATGTTTCCATTCGCCTGTTTCTTTTCCTTGTGAGTTGAGTTTTCCTTCTTTCCACAACTGCTTGTTATTGTGATAATATGTCCAATTGCCTGTAGGAATGTTTTCATTGAATGAGCCAACACTTCGCAAATTTTCGTTGCCGTAATAGTATTTCCATTCGCCTGTTTTCTTTCCGTTTTCATAATTTCCGATGCCTTGCAACTTTCCGCTGGAATAGTATTCTTTACATTCGCCGGTTTTTATTCCGTTCTCGTAATTTCCGGTTTCTTCTATCTGCCCATTATCCCAATAGGTTTTTTGTTCTTTCTCTTGCCCATAGCAGGAAGTGAACAATTGCATAATTATGAATAGTGTGATTAGTTTTTTCATTTTAATATTTTAAAGTTTTTTCAAACTGCCCATATTCATTAAATAATTGTGCTTCTTGCAATTCTCCATTTTTATAAATTTCAAGTCGGCTTAATGTATCGTCAGCAAAATAATATCCTTTCCATTCTCCGATTTTTGCTCCATTTTTATAGTTTCCAAGATGTATTAACTTTCCGTTTTCATTATAATACTTCCATTCCCCATCTTCTTTAGAATTAATATAATTTCCTTCTGCTGATAATTTTCCGTTTTTATGAAATTCTTTTCTTTTTTTTGTTTCTCCGTTTATGTATAAGACAATCGTTTGTAATTTTCCATCAAAATAGCTTTTAGCTTCTCCGTCTTGAACACCATTTTTATAATTGAAAATAAAATTTAATTTTCCATCATAACTATATTCTTTCCATTCTCCATCCTGCAATCCATTTTTATAATTGATAACAAACCTTAACTCTCCATTTTCGTGATATTGCTTTACTTCTCCTTCATCTTTTCCGTTTCTAATATATCCTGTCCGAAGAAGTTTTCCGCTTCGATAATATACTTTCCATTCGCCAGTTACTTCTCCATTTTCGTCTAAATAATTGTGTTCCATTAAAGTTCCATTTTCATAGTAGGTTTTGTTTTCTTTTCCTTGTCCGTTGCAGGAAACGAACAATTGCATAATTGTGAATAGCGTGAGTAGATTTTTCATTCTAATATCCATCGTTTACGTTTTTTATAGGATGATAAATAAGTTTTTTATGCCCATTTATCTGATATTCCAGCCCAATGCTGTCACTGTTTTGTGCTATGATTTTTACATTTTGTATAGGTGTCAAATCGGGGTGGTTTTTGGTGCTTAATGTTTGGGTTATAATTTCCTGATAATCGGGTCTTGCAATGTTTTTTTCAAACAAGCCAAAGTGATTTTCGTAAATGTAAACTCGTGCTTTTGACATAGGATGATGCCTTGTTGTTTCTAATCTAAATTGGTTGTCGATTTTTATTTGTTGATAATCTTCGGTATCGGTTAGATAAAACACCATCGCATAAAAAGGAAGCAACATTGGGAGCAGGCTCAAAATCAGCAAAACCACTATTAAGAAAAAATAGATTTTAATTTTTCTACTTTTCCAAAAACCAATGATGAATGCCAGCGTAAACAAAATCCAAATCCACGCAATGGCTTTTTCGGTGTAATAGCCACGCAACTGCCAATCGAAAAAATTCAGTAACACACTAATGCCGAAAATCGCTGAAACGAAATAATAGGTTTTGTAAATGTTTGTTTTCATTTGGCATCATTGGTTTTGTTTGTTTTAATAATCATCCCCATCAAACAAATCACAGTTCAGACTGTTTTGGGTTTTATTGAAAATTGTTGGGTTGCAGTTTCGCCCCACTATTGCACCCCTTGTTATGTGTAGCCTTTTTATTCTTCTCTATAAATATCAAAGGTTTCAAATTTTACTCTTCCAAAATCTTTTGTTGTTTTAATTTTGCTTTCTACTTTTTCAGGTTCTGTGGCGTGAAAACTTTCCGAACCGTCTTTATGTAAAAACCATTCGTTGTCTTGTTTTGAGTATTTATATGTGATTATTCTTGTCCAACGCCAAGCACTTCCGCCATAGTGTTCAACTGAAAAATAACCATTTTTAATTGTAACGCCCATAAATGGGTCACCCATCATTCCACCGCAATCAATACAATAAACAGTATTATTATTTTTTCTTGCAAGTTGCAATTTGTTGTCTTTGTTGCGTAATAAAATAAGTAACGGTCTTCTTTCGGGATTATCAATGACATCGGACAAAGTGTCTTCGTCATTTTTTTTAAGCACAAGTATGTAGTCATTGATTTCGTCAAGATTTAAGTCGCCTGATACCGTGTCCAAAACAGAATAGTTTTTAGGTACAAACTCTAATAATTCATTCGGTAAATTGTCAACTACTTGCTTAAAGGGTTCTCTTTTTTGAATATTTTCTATTCCTGTCGTTATTGTGTCTATGTTTTTAACTGCCGACTTTTCTTGTTTTGAATTTTGATTACAAGAACACAGTGTCAATAAAAGACAAATAAATATGTTAGTTGGAAGTTCTCTCATAAGGTTACACATAACACTCGGATTGGCGAACATTCCGTTTGTTGTCGTTTGTTGTTATTTCTAAATTTTTATTTCTCTTTTTCCCAATAATCATCCCCATCAAAAAAATCACAGTTTAGACTGTTTTGGTTTTTATTGAAAATTGTTGGGTGTTTTTTTTGATATATGTAGGTTTTATTTATTGTTTTCATTCATCAAATGGCTCACGTACCTTCCGCCGTGTGAACGAATATTTAAAAACTGTACATCATTTAATTTTTGTAATTCAAAAAGTTGCTCTTCTGTCAATATTGAATTTCTTAATTTAAAGTGTTTAATAAATGAAAACGCCTTTGATAGAAAGAGTTTCTTAAAATCTTCAAAGTTTGTGTAATCTTCGACTGGCATATCAAAAACATCGATAACTTCCGAATAGTCCAAAGCTGATAATTGATGGAAATTTTCACTTTCGGATAAATTTTTAATAAAATTCTGATGATTATAACCTGCTTGTACTTTCAAAAATGACAATGGATGTTTTCCTATTTCGAAAAAAGATTTATCGGGAGCAGATGGAATAACTAAACTTTCAAGCTTTGGCATTTTTATAACAAGTTTTGCGATTGTTCCGTTTTCTTCCATCGAAAAATCGCTATCAATAATGCTTTGGTTATGGTCGCCCAAATCGGTCTGTTGTATCGCAAAAACTTTTAGGTTGCTGAACACGGCATCAGAATTTATAATTCTGTCGAATACCCAGCTTTTGGTTCCGTTGGCACCTTCGTCTTGCCCACCAAAGTGTAACGAAATTATTTTTTCGGCGTGTTGTTGTTCGGAAATGAATTCTAAAAATCTGCAAAAAGCAAAGTTGGTTTCATAATCAAATTCCGAAACAGCTACAGTTGGGTCATCATCAAATCCGTTTCCATAAAAGGATAAGCTGTAAAATTCTCCTATTTTTGAAAATTCTATTTTGGGTGCATAACCTATAAAATATTCTCGTTCTTCGCCTGTTTCAAAGTCGGTAGTTTCATATTTATAGATTTCGTTTTGTAATTGGATAAGTTTCTCTGTCATTTGTTATTATTTCTAAATTTTTATTTCTCTTTTCTCAATAATCATCCCCATCAAAAAAAATGCAGTTCAGATTATTTTTGTTTTTTTGTATTAAGTGTTTATTAGTACACTTCGCCAATTCCGTCAATTTCTTCTACTTTATTATTTACTATTTTCAATGCAAGTTGATGCTCCTCATCTAAATCATATAAAATAGGAATTATGATAGTGCCATTATTTGATATTCTGATGCTTTCGAGAATTTCATTCATATATTCGAAGTGCTTTTCTTCATTATCAATATTAAGTGGTGGGTGTAGTTGTCCATTTTCTGTATTTTGGATTTTATCGTTTTCGAAAAGAACCTCAAAAGGGACTTCGTAATATCTAGCGTATCTTTCTTTGTAGTATTCAAAAGATTTTTCTTTAATATCGACTACAACTTTGTCAATCTCTATCAAAAAACTTTTTAGTGTTTTTTCATATTCATCCAACTGTTTTTGTGTGGGAGGTGTTTCTATTTTTTCCCACTCTTCATCATACTGGTTTCCTAAATATACTTTGACAGATTTAGCATTTTTGTAGATTTTAAAATAGGGAATTTCAAAAGTTTGTTCAGCTGAAAATCCTTGCAGGTCGTTTTTTACTTTCCCAAAAAAGTTTTGTATCATATTTCTAAATTTTTTTCTCTTTTCTTCCAACAATCATCCCCATCAAAAAAATCACAGTTCAGACTGTTTTGGTTTTTATTGAAAATTGTTGGGTGGTGGGGTTTGTAGCACATTGCAAAGTCTTTTTTAGCGCTTCCAGATTTCACTCATTTGCCAATTTACAATATCAATCTTTGCATCTGTTTCCAAAGAATGGTGTTCATCTTCTAGAGCATCTTCGTTCAAATGATAAAGTTCTTGTTCTAAATCATTAGCAAAATTTTCAATCAAATGAGATGTTGAGCCAGCAACTAAAATTCCTATTTCATATTCATCGTCTATGAAAATGATTTGTCCGTATTGCCCGCATTGAGTTGGTGTAAGGTCAAGATATAAGTGTGTATGAGAACCATCAAACGCAAATTTTATCCAATCAATATTATAGATATTTGCTGTTTTAATTTCTTTATCTGCGTTTTTAAGGACAATATTTAGGTTAGAATAATTCTCTTTTTTATCTAAATATTCCGAAATTATTTTGTTAATAGGATAAAAGTCCATTCCGTAGAATAGGCTTCCAAAATTTTCATCGTCGTTTAGCCCATTATGCCACAGATAAAGTTGCTTGAAGTCAGCTGGCAATTCCTTACCAATTGTTTTTTCAAGTTCTTTAACTTCATTTTCAGTTGCTGGATTTTGTAGAGAAAGTTCAACTATTTTATTTGCATTGTTTCTCAACCAGTTTTCAATTTTTTCTAAATTTTCTTTCATTATGTGTCGTAAGTTTTAATTCGGTATGGTTGCTCTATAATTTCCGCTAATCTGCCATTTAAATATTTCTCTCAAAAAAATCACAGTGCAGACAATGGGTGTGATGTATTTGCAGTTTCGTTGTACTATTATAAAGCTTTGTTAGTGATGTGTTTTTTCAAGTAAAGTCAACGTGTAATCTATGTTGTCCGCACTTTAAACACTGAAACAAATAAGCTCCCAAATCGCTGTCTTTTGTTATTCCGTTTGTTATGTATTCTGTTGGAATACCCGAATTTTCAATATCATCTTTAAGTTCGTCTAAAAATGGTTCGATTGATTTACTGTCAGTATATCCAATAAATGCACAAGGTTCGTTACAATGCGTCAACCAAACTTCTTGTTGCCAAGAAGAATAGCTTGGTGTTTTGTTTGTTATTTCCAGTAATAACTCTTTAGGTATTGTTGGTTCGGGGTCATTTGGGTCTGGAGATACTCCTTCAATACCGCAATAGTCATTAAATTCTCCTTTATATTTTTCCGCTGTCTGTCCGTTTGCGATACACCAAGGACAGATATAGTCAGGTTTATCAATACTGTAAAATGAACTTACGTATTTCAGATTTCTATGTTCGTTGCAAATTGAACATACTCCGTCAACTTCCTTAAATATGTCAAGGTCGTATGCGTTAGGGCTGTATTTAAATTTGGGTAATTCCATATTTGCGTCTTTATATGTTCTATGTTTTAATATTAAAGCAAACTTGCCGATTGATGTATCACAGTTCAGACCATTTTCATCCCTCAAAAAAAATCAAAGCCCGGAAAATAATTGCCCAAAAATTTCATCTTTTTGCATCGGTTTTTATTGTTTTATCCTAAACAAAGGAAATAAATTTATTACATTTACACAAGTTTTTTTTCCTATCAGTAGGATTATTTTTTTAATTTTGATAATTCAATCATAAAAATTCCCGCACAATGCCCAATCCCAAAAAACAAACCCCAGCAAAAAAAGAACGCAAAGTAAACTCGGGTCCCATACGTGAGAAAGCCCGCACTATGCAAAAAATGGTAGATGCCGTGGGCACAGTCTTGCAAACGCAGGGCTATCCGGGCTTAACCATTGCCAACGTAACCGCACAAGCTGGGGTTGACAGGCGTTTGGTTTCTACCTATTTTGGCAACATAGACAGCCTGGTGGCAACCTACCTAAAGCAAAACGACTATTGGGAAACCACCGCCAAACAAAACATAGACCTTATGCTACAACACCCCGACAGGCTGGGCAAGGCAGAAATCATTGGGTTGTTGCAAGGTCAGTTTGATGCCGTGATGAGCAACGAGGTAATGCAGAAAACCATCCACTGGGAACTGGGCGAACAAAACAAAACCCTGCGGGAACTCGCCGACCGCCGAGAAGACACCGGCGAACCTGTTCTGCGAGCTTTAGAGAAAAACTTTGCCAACACCAACATAGATTTAAGAGCCATTATTGCCTTGCAGATTAGCGGTTTGTACTACCTCTCGCTTCACGCCAAAGCCAACGGCAGTACTTTTTGCGGTATCGATATCAATGAGGCAGATGGTAAGGAACGGATTAGTAAAGCGGTGGAAATGGTGGTGGAGATGGTGTATGAAAAGGAAGGATAAAATGAAAAACTACTAACTAACAACTAAACCAAAAAACTTGTCGGAAGATTACCAAATAAAAACCAACGTTCAGTTTACCGAACACACGGCTATTCCAAAAGAACAGTCCGAGAGCGTTTTGTTTGATATTTTGGTAGAAGAGGTAATAGACAATGCCACCTATTGCAGGGTTTTAATCAACAAATTGCTGGCGGTTCCGTATGCACAATTAGCAGATTTTATCAACCACCATACCCAGTTTATTTCCGACCCTATAAAATGGCTCAATAAAACCGACAAGCTCATTTCGGTAAACGAAAAAGTGTTTTCAACTTCTGACAATCAGGGCAGGATGATGAAATGCTTTACCATCATAGAAAGCAAACGCAAAGAACTGGAGATACTGCGCAACCGCCACACCAAAACCAAACCGCCAATGCAATACATCAATGCAGAATGCGAGGAAAGGTATTTTTGCTTCCGCGAGGTAAAAAATACCGTAAATGCGATGGATTGCAACACCGATAAAATAATGTTCCTAACCAAAGAAAAATTCGATTACGAGCAGGCAAGCATCGATTTCATCAACCCAAAACTGCCCGATTATTCCATCCAATGCCAAAAAGAAATAGACCAGATACAACACCTGATACGTTTAACCGATGAATTCTCAAAAGAACAGATGCAGAAGAACTCCAACGGACTTCCATTCAATAAACTCAAAATAAATTGTAACATCAATCAATTGGTGGATATTTTTTACCAGCTCCACAGAGAGTTATTTGTTGATGGGAAACCGATTATTGATGGAAATGTGAATGATATAGCTTCAGTAATTGTAAATAGCTTTACTGATAGAGATGGTAGAGATTTAAGTCCCGAAAGTGTAAAAACAATGCTCACACCATCCAAGACCGATAAACGTCCTAAACCCCACAAGCGAATAGACATCGACAAATTACTGTAAATAAATCTTGTCCCGAAAGACCATTTCGGGACATTTTGACTTTTTACCATTGCATTCCTTTGCTTCCATAATCATAAAATTATTGACAAATGGAAGCAATTATCTTAAGCAAAGACCAATACGCAGAATTGGTAGCACGGTTAGACGAAATCACTACACGTCTCAATGCCAAAAACGAACCTAAGAAAGACACCTTCTTAGACAACCAGGAGTTTCTTATCCTGATGAAAATTTCCAAACGCACCGCTCAAACCTGGAGAGACGAAGGACGTATTTCATTCTCACAAGTCGGCAACAAAATTTACTACAAACTTTCAGATGTAGAAAAACTCTTGAACGAGCATTACAACAAGTCTTTTTCAAAGAAATAACTAGTTCATTGTCATTTCGAGCTTGTCGAGAAATCTTTTCGACCAAGAAATGAAAATCTAAAATCTCAAGTCTAATATCTAACATCTGAAAGTTATGGTAGTAAGTATTTTTAAAAACTTCAATGAAGTGGTACAAAACCAAAAAATCATTGAGGTACTGGAAGACATCAAAACAGGTAAATACAAAAATGTGATTACCTATTTGAGAAAATCATTGGCAGAAAGCAAGATGGAAGCTTACGAAAGGGCAAAGAAATCTTTGCCCGCTTTCACACCTTCGGCGTGTTTCAAAGGCGGTAGAAAGTTAGAGTTTATCACGGCTTACACGCAAATGGTTGTGTTAGATATTGATAAATTGTCTAAAGAACAATTGACCAATGCTAAAGCATTGGCAAGCCAAAGCCCTTATACATTCGCATCGTTCACAAGTCCATCGGGCAACGGGTTAAAGATTTTTGTAAAAGTAAATTCATCGCAGGAAAATCATAAAGATGCTTTCCTTGCTTTGCAAAAATACTATGAAGAACTATTGGCTTTGCCAATAGACAAATCCGGCAAAGACGTTACACGCCTTTGTTTCGTGTCTTTCGACACGGATTTATTTCTTAATGAAAATGCAAGCATTTTCAAAGTCCTCTCCTTTGGAGAGGATTTAGGAGAGGAAAAGCAAAATTCAGAAGCAATCAACGAGCTTACAACCATTGCAAGCAATGGTTTCCCTTCGGGAAATTCATTGAATGATTACCTGCCTATCTACGAGCATTGCGTAAGATTTACTGAAAAGAAAGAAAGCTACATCAATGGAAACAGAAACAATTTTGTTCATTTATTAGCCTGCAATCTCAACCGAAAAGGCGTGCCATTGCCTGCGTCAATGGGCTTTATTTTGTCCGATTACAATTACGATGCACAAGAAGTAATGACCACTGTAAACAGTGCTTACAAAAATGTGATAGAACACAACAAAAGTAATTTAGCAGTAAATCCAAAAAGCGAAATTTCCGAGCCATCCAAGAGCGAAAAATCATCTAACGATGATTTGGAAGAGGAAGAAGAAAAGCCCAGTTTCATAGACCGTTTGGAAAACTTTTTAAACTTTCGTTATTGCTTTCGCTATAACATCGTTACTGGAAAATTGCAGTACAAAGCAATCAAAGCTACGCTTTGGAAACCCGTTACGGATTTCGTTGAAAACTCAATCCTGCGGGAGATTTTAAAGGCAAAAGTAAAATGCAATATCAATACGCTTCGCAATTTATTGCATTCCGATTATTGCCAGCAATACGACCCTTTTAAAGATTATTTTGAGGATTTAAAAACCAACGAAGATGAAACCGACCACATCCTAAACCTTGCTAATACCATAACTACCACAAAGCAAGAATTGTGGCAAATCTGTTTTAAAAAATGGTTTGTAGCAATGGTAGCCTGCGTAACCAACGAAAAAGCGATTAACCAAACCGTAATCGTATTCAGCGGAAAACAAGGCGTAGGAAAAACAACGTGGATAGAAAAACTCATCCCAAAACCCTTGAAAGATTATATGTTTTCAGGAACGATAAATCCCAACAATAAAGACACTTTAATCCACTTGGCAGAATGTATGCTCATCAATCTGGATGAATTGGAAAATCTGAACCGTACCGAAATCGGTACGCTTAAAGAGTTAATTACGAAAACGCAAATCCGTATGCGAAAAGCCTACGGCCATAACAACGAAAGCCTGCCACGCAGGGCTTCCTTTGCAGGCAGTGTAAACACTGCCCAATTTCTGAACGATACAACCGGCTCACGCCGTTTCCTCTGCTTTGAAGTGGAGCATATTGAGTACACCCACAACATTGATATTAATTTGGCTTATGCACAGGCAAAGCAATTGTATAAAGAAGATTTTCGCTATTGGTTCAACCAGGAAGAAATCAAGGAAATCAATGCCAACAACGAGCAATACCAAATCCGAAGTCCTGAAGAAGAATTACTGTTAACCTGGTTTGATTTAGCAGACCGAGATACCGCAAACGCTTTCCTCAACACCTCACAAATCGGAGCCAAATTAGCCGACAAAGCAAAGCTGAACATCACAGACGGGACGGTTATGAAATTGGGCAAAGCATTAAAGAAACACGGCTATTTGCGACTTTCCAAAAAGAATGGCTATGTGTATGCCGTCAAAGAATTAACTTGGGACGAAGTAGAAAACAAAAACAGGGAGAAAGAACCGCCACACGAACAGCCAAAACCACCGGAGCAATCCAAATTCAGATTTGATAATTCGTAAAGGTGCATTCTGCACCTTTTTTCATTCGTTGGCGTGGATAAGTAGGATAAGCATTTTTGAACAGAAACATTTTTCAATTTTTAGCTTCGCTAAAAAACAAGCCAAAACAAATCCTTTCAGTGCAAACGAAAACCTACGGTTTACCGTTTTGCATCATATCAACCCGATAAATCCGTTTTTTATTTCTGCGAAAAAAAAATAATCTTTTTGACAGAATGTACTTATCCTACTTACAGTAGGATTTTGCACAGCATTGCTTCATCGGTTTTGCCTTCGGCAAAAACCTATTTTCTAAAGCTCCGCTTTATTATAAAATATCGGTGCATTCTGCACCTCATTACCTTAATTAGAGAGGATAAGTAGGATAACCTTTTTTGACCAAAAAGATTTTTTATTTTTTATCTCCTATAAAAAACAAGCCACTTTGCACCTTTTCGGTGCAAACCGAAACAAGCACTTCGTTGCTTTGCTTCCAATCATCCCGATAAATCGGTTTTTGTATTTCTACGAAATACAAAAAATATGTTTTGCGGAAATTTAGTTATCCTACTTACTTTTTTTACTGTTAATTCATTAATTCAGATAATTATGTTTTTGTATATTTGGTTTCAGAGAATAAAGTTCCAAAAATTAGAGTAGGTTAGAATACAAAAGATTGCTTTTTAGTAAGTTGTTTCATTTATAAAACTGACTGATGTTTAATATTCCTACCTACTATATCCAACAACAACCAATAAAAGTTTAACTTTGTAGTGTGAAAAGTTATGTGCAAAATATTCAAACTTTAAGAATGCTTTCCCAAGTATTCTCACCCCCTGTTTTTCATAAGATAGTTAGGGAAAATGACTTTTTGCCTTTTGAGAAAAAAGTTGCTAAATATATAGGTTCTCATAATGAATATTCAAATCTGGATATAATTAAATTTTTGTACAAGTCCTTACAAAAGAATTATAGATGTGAATACATTTACAAGAATAACATAACGCTTGATATTATAAAAAATTATAGCTTAAGTGAAACCTTAACTATTAATGAATTAAAAGTTGGTGCTTCAAAAGCTGATTTGGTTTTGCTAAACGGTGCTGTTAGAATTTATGAAATTAAAACAGAGCTTGATGGTTTAGGCAAGTTATCTAAACAGTTATGTGATTATCAGAAATTTGCTGATAAAGTATATGTCGTTACTGATGAAAAATATGCTAAAAAAATAATTAGCGAATATGCCACTACAAATATTGGGGTTATCTCGTTGGATGCTAAAAACAAGTTGAATATTTTAAAAGAGGCTGAAAGTAATTCTTTGTTATTCGATTTTGAAACAATATTTAAAATTTTAAGAAAGCAAGAATATTTGGATTTAGTAATATCAAATTTTGGCTCACTGCCAGATGTCCCAAATACTAAAATCTTCAAAGAATGCTATTCGCTTTTATCGCAACTTGAGATTGCAGATTTTCAAAAACAGGTTTTAAATAAGCTTAAGGAGCGTAAATTACAACAGCCAAGTTTATTAAAATCAAATAATACCCCTAAAGAACTAAAGCATATTTGTAATTCTTTAGACTTGAATCAGCAGGAATACCAAAACTTATATCACTTTTTAGCAACCAAAAACGTATGTACCAACCCTATATAAGAGGCAAACAGTTTGAACTGATTGGTATTAGAGAATTAATACCGGAAGTACTTGTAAATAACAGAGCGAAAGTTTCACCGATAATAGAACCTGTAAAAGATTCTTCAACTTTAAAGACTACTATATCAGGTTTAGCCAGCAATAATATAAATTTCACGGTAATTGTCAATCCTCAAGTAGGAACATTTAATGACCCCAGTGCTATATTTACAGCTCTAAGAAATTGTATAGGTACTTATAGGAATTATCAAGTAGGAATTATTTTCCATAGTCGTAATAACCACACAGCACTTCTAAATGTACTACAGCAAAATTCAGACTTGTTTGAATCTTTAAGTGTTATACATAATGTAGCTTCAGATAACATTTTGGAAATTCTTGCACCTTATCAGCAACATTTTCAAATAAAATACAACGTAATTAATCTATCCCTAACAAGTAGAAGGTATTTTAGAAACTTTGAAAGAGATACCTTAATTGAATGCGATGATTACTTCAAGTCTCAAGTTAGAAATGCTGATTACCTACAAGCAGATGAAAGTGATTTCTCAGAAGAACATTTATATTATGAGGATGAGGGATTTGCAGGTTTTTCAGATTATTTAGCCATAGGCGAAGAATACTCAGAGAGTGGGTTTTTACCTTATGCCGTAGCTATACACTTATCTTATTCAGACGCAACAACAAATAAAATTAAGGTTAAACATTTTGTTTCAAATTCCAATGATGACCAATCGGATATTGCAGGAAAGTTTGAAGAAGCTTTAAATAAATTAATTGCTTGGTGTGATGCTACAGGTTATAATTCTGTGGCTATTCCTATTTTTAGAGAATATCACGCAAATGGACATTTCCCAGGTCTTGGTACTTTGAAAAAACTTTCTCTTATGAATCACATTGACTTAGTTCTGAAATTAATCTAATTATGAATTGTTGTACAAATTGTTTTGAAAGCAATTATATAAATGATGTCATTTTTAGAAACAAAACAACAGGTAAATGTGATTATTGTAATTCTGAAAATGCAAGTATTTATGACGCATCCGAATTGAGTATTTTCTTTAAGGGAATATTAGATTTGTATGAAGTAAATACTGATGATGGCAAACCTGTTGAAGAACAGATAATCGTCGATTTTTCTCAAAAAGTATTTACGCAAAAGCTTATTGACGCTAATTGTGTAAAGCGACTTATTACGGACATTATTCAAGATGATATTGCCGACTATCAAAATGTTTTAGACAATCCAGTACGTTTGAAATATCACAACTCCGATATTGAAGACGTGATTATAAAGCCTCTTGCTCTTTCGTGGGATAAGTTTTGCGATGAAATTAAATCTGTAAATAGATTTCATTTTGTAAATGCTTTAGACCTTGAAAAATTAAAAAGTTTATTCCGGTATTTTGAAAAAGAAGTACCAAAAGGAAAAAAATTCTACAGGGCTCGAATAAGTAACACAACAAAAGGATACCCGGCAAATGAAATGGGGAACCCACCAAATCATTTAGCAAAAAGTGGCAGAGCAAATCCACACGGGATTTCATATCTATACTTGGCTAATGATATTACTACAACTTTATTTGAAGCAAGAGCAAGTTTATATGATTATGTTTCCATAGGTACTTTTAGGCTTGAAGAAAACCTTCGAGTAGTCAATTTAAGTCGTCAAACCTATGATGTATTCAGATTAGCAGAAATTGAATCATTAGAGGAAGTTATGATACACGGTTCTTTTATTGATAAATTGGAACAGGAACTTTCTACACCCAGAAGAAAAAATGATAGTGAGTTGGATTATTTGCCTACGCAATATCTTTCAGAATTAATAAAATCTATGGGATTTGACGGAATAGAATTCAAAAGCTCTTTATATTCTGAAGGATATAATCTTGCTATATTCTATCCTGAAAAATTCAATTGCTTAGAGGTAGATGTGTATGATATAGATAAAATTAAGCTCGAATACACAAAAATAACAGGCGCATAGGCTTAATCGGTATTAATTATGAATACACATCATTTCTTCAATGTATTGGAAGGCTTTGATTTTACCCTTCTAAATAATCCTGAATTTCAGGAAGATTCTGTGCGTGAAGAAATAATATTGCCAATTATTAAAGGTTTAGGCTATTCATCCGGTAAACCCAACCAAATAGTAAGGAGCAGAAAATTATTACATCCTTTTGTTTCGATTGGTTCTCAAAAGAAAAACATCTACATAATACCTGATTATCTTTTCGAGGTTAATGACAAGCCAGCTTGGATATTAGATGCTAAAGCACCAACAGAAGATATTTTAAAATCACATCACGTTGAACAGGCATATTCTTACGCAATACATAGCGAAGTTAGAGTGAACTTTTTCGCATTATGTAATGGAAAAGAGTTTGTGTTGTATAGTGTTGATAAAGCAAAGCCTATTCTACATTTTCCCTTACAATCAATACCTACATATTGGGAAAGCTTACAGAAATTTTTATCTCCTCAGAATATATTTTCTAATAATCATTTTAAATTAGCAAAAGACCTCGGATTGCATTTAAAAAGATTAGGATTCGATACTTTCGAAAGTCTCTTTTTCCCCGAAGTGCCAATTATAGATATAGGTCAGTTAGACCCTGATATGTTTTCATTTTCCGCTGGTATTAATGAAAATGGCAATCGTTATGTAGTAACTTTTGATTTCAATAATGATGTTTTATTGCAACTGAAAGGAAAGATTCCCGATGAGGCAATTAAGAAATTATCAGTACGCAATCCAGAGTACAGACAAGTTGTTAGATTTGGAGATAAAGCTTTTTTTATTGGGGTTGATTGTAAAGTTGGTACTCAATTAGAAGAAAACGAAGACGAGATTTTCTTACCTATGGTTATTAATCGTA
Organism: Epilithonimonas xixisoli; assembly: GCF_004365655.1. GTDB lineage: Bacteria > Bacteroidota > Bacteroidia > Flavobacteriales > Weeksellaceae > Epilithonimonas > Epilithonimonas xixisoli. Next base: position 1,510,917 of record NZ_SOEO01000001.1, read on the forward strand.
TTATTAATTAGAAGGAAAATTAGTTGTACACTTGAAGTCTATACCAACATCATATAGTTGCTTTTCCGAAAAGGGAGAATGCCCATTACCGCCACAAGAATTTATTGACGAATGTCTCAAAGATGGTATTGAACCTGTTATCTTTTTAGATAGTTGTGTATGCTTGCATATTATTAAAGTCGTAGATTATGGAAAGGATGCAACAAATGTAGATTTCTCAAAGATAATTGCATTAAAAGAGTATTTGGAAAAACACCCAGAGATAAAAATAAATCCATTTTTTGCTTTAATGGAATTATGTAATCAAACAGGTGTTCTCGACAAACAAAAACTTCTCGATTTCAAATCAAGAATAGATTTTTTTGAGCAAATACCATTAAAGGTTTTTAAAAAATTTAAGTATGACTTCTTCAGAGATATGTTTGTGTTTAAAGATTTTTCAAAATTGCCTGACAATGCTTTAGATGCCTTTTATCCTATACTAATGAATAGTTATTGTGCTTTATTGAAAATAAGAAGTATTGCACTTGGTGGTGTTACCAAAAGCAAAGCTGAAAGTAATATCAACGAGTTTGCTGATTGGATGATTGATGAACTAAAGATATTTCGGGGAGCAGAATACAAATTAGCAATGAATATCTTTGGTGGCAATACTAATTTCAGAAAAATGCTTGGTTTGGATTCTAAACCAAAAGAAGTAAAGAAAAAAATATTAGGAACCTCTTGGGATATGTTTCATTCAAAATTTACGACCAGCAGTTTTCGATTGTTTGAAATTTTACAAAGAAATATCTATCCCTATTTCCTCACGAGCGATAGTAACTTATTTAAAATCTTTCAGAATTTTTCCTTACATATTTTAAAAGATGGAGGGGGAAACTTTATGTCTTCATTTATTTCAACTTCTGACTTTAACTATCCTCACTTTGAAGATTCATTTATTGACAAAAACAATGAGAAGCTATTTAACAGCTTTGTAGATAGAAGAAACCAGGAATATGAATTTGACAGAGTGAAAGTTGATAAAATGATTTCTGAACTTGAATTAGTAAACGGAATTTTATAAATAAAGACATCCACGCTCTGCCCACGCCAAGAAAAAATACGGCTTAAGCCAGGCGCCAACCGCACAAGCCCAACGCTTCGCCTGCCTTCTATGGCATTGCCACCGATTTGCAACTGTCATACTTTTTGCGTTGTTTTTGCCAACGCTCTACAGCACATTGCCATCCTCGTTCCTGCGGTGGCAAAGAGCTGTCCCAACACCCAAAAAACAAAGCAAAAAGACACTGCACTCCAACCACCACCACCGTTCCGTTTATGCCAGTATGCAAATCGGTGGAAGCTAAGTTACATAATGTGGCATTATAGTACATTTTCCCCACGCTTGTAGGCGACTACGCCAACGCAAAAATGTCCTATAATAACATTATGTAAAATAGCCAATGCCATAGTCCGCTACCCGAAAAAATATCCCAACGCACAATCCCAACGCTCATATTTTTCGGGTATCGGAAGCCGTATTTTTTCTCCCCACCGCACAGCCCACGCTTCTTGCCACGCTCCCCACCACCCATTTCAGCGGTGCAGGAATAAAAAGGCATAAGTTATTTATTCCCCAAGTGCTTCCGGCAGGTGCAAACAGCGTGGTTTCATTGCATTGCACTTCGCTTGATTTGCACCCGCCTCAGCACCGCACAGCAAGCGTATTGCGAGACGCATACCCTTGCTTTTTCCCACCGCCAATAGTTTTGGATATGCCTTTTTATCCCTGCGAGTTTATTGCCCCATTGCCAACGCTTTTAAAGAAAGTTTCGTTTCCGATTGACTTTTTCGGAAGAATTAAAAAGAAAAAATTTCTTCGATTGAAACTTGATTGATAGCTGAAAATGAAAAGACGATTAGTTTATCAGTAGCCGGTCAATAAATAAAAAAAAGTAAGCAAAGTTAGGTGGCTTCCACAAGCCCAACGCCCAAAAAAAGCAAAAGACTACGGCATAATGGCAAGGCATTTATGGTGGCTTCGCCGAGTTTTTTCGTTGCCTTGCCACCCTTCGGGACTTATTCCGTTTCCTTTTGCTTTTTTAGCCACGCCACCTTTAAAACGGCTTTCTTTTTTCTTTTTTTTCCCTTTTTTTCTTTCTTCTTTTCAAAATATTTCATCGAAGCGGAGCGGAGCAAAATTTTTAAAGCAGATAGTATGAAAACTCCAAAAATCTACACCTACAGCCCAAAAAATCAAAAGTCAGAATTTGATTTGTACGCCCTTTCCAAAGGTTTAAACAGCGGTAAACCTTTAGAAACCCCTTGCCCGAATTGTTTCGTTATTTCCTGCCGTAATGCGGAAGAATTAGACCAGTACAGCACCTTATTATTTGGATTATGGAAAGCAAAATCTTTTCATCAATTCTTTGTAGGTTCGGTTATTCCATTCATCCGCATTGGCGATTTTAAAAACCTCGTTTTTGAACAAATGGCACATTTACAGCAAAAACAAACTGCCTATCAAAAAGATGTAAAAGCATTTAAAGCTTTGGCGCAAAACGAAAGAGCGATGTACGAGCAACTTCTTTTAATTTCCGAACTGAAACGAATGTATATTTCAAGGCATTTAAAAAGGTAGCCTTTTCGGCTACCTTCGTTTGCTTCTACCATACCCACTGATTTACCATTATTGGCACTTTGACAGCCATATAAAGGCAATATAAAAGCACCGTTTTATAAAAACGATGCAAGCGGATGCAGAAAACAAAAAATCCCGCCCAAAGGACAGGATTTGAAAAACTAACCATTGCTGAATACCTTATGTACTAAGGCTTTTCAGCATTTTTTGTTTCATCTTTACTTTCGGTATTGTTGCTTTCTTCCGCTTGGATAGCGGTTTGTGCAACTGCCGTGGCGATGGTTCCGCCCAATGCCAAGTAACCTGCAACGGTTACAATCGTGGCAGGAATAGCCACCGGAGCGGTTAAGATTGCACCACCTACGGCGGTCAATGTGATGCCGATGGCTCTAACGATTTTGAACCATTTTGGCGTTGGAGCTTTTACACGCTCTACCAAGTTTAAATTATTATTTTTCATTGCCTGAATGTTTTAAATTGTTTTGTTCAATAATGTTGACGCGGTGTTCCAGATAATCTACTTTTTGATTGAGCATACTGTAACTGCTTTTGAATTCGGTTTTGATGATTAAAGCCATTGTTTTTACTTCGGTTAAATCCTTTTCCATATTCTTAAAATCGGAATGAAGTTGTTTAATGAAGTAGGCAACAATCGCCAACAGCATACTAATTAAAGAGCCGAACACGATGTTTAATGTGATTGCATTTTCCATTGTTGTAGGGTTTTAAAATTGAAAATTATTTTCGATGCTGATTTGATTTTCCTCGCTTTGTGCAACGCTCAAGAGCTTTGGGTAAATCATTTGGTAAGCATCTTTACTTCTTACGATTTGATAATCGCCATCGATAAAATCGAACCCAAAACCACACAACGGACAACCTGCGGTTTGTCTGAAATTGTTCCCGATGTGGATATACACAAAACTGAAATTCGGCAAGCCGTTTATCTCAATCATTCCTTTGTGAAACTTCGGAAATTTCTGCCGATACTCGGCATTCATTCCGCCCCAGGTATTTAATCTCAAAGAGTAATTTCCCTCAGGAATAGCGGTTTGTTTCGGTATTTTGATGGCTCTGATTTTGTCTTCCAACAAATAACATTGAAAAATACCCTCAATGTAAAGCTGGCTCAATGTGCTTTGTTTGCCTTCGGCAACTCTTATGATTTTTGCTTTCATTTGAAAATCGTTTTTAGAATTAATTAAAAAAGCCCTCTCTTGTGAAGAAGGCTTTTGATTTTATTGGCTTAAAACGCATCTTCAATTCGCAAACAGTTGCCAGAATTGAGCGCATAATAATTGGTGTTGACCTCTTGGAAAAACTCAATCCCGATACACTGAATAACTGTAACATTTGCGCCCAGCGTTGGAGCACCGGGAAGTGTTGCGGTTAATGTAGAGCCTGCATAAGCCGAATTTAAAGGGATATAATCCGAATACTCAACGATGCTCAACTCATTGTTTACGATGTCATCAGGTTCGTAAGTGCCTGTTGTAGCATTGTACACGAAGTCTGCAACCACCGCCAAAGCGTTAATCAATCGGAAATGTGTAGTTCCTGAAGGTGCAGAAATCAAATCGGCTGGGTTAAACGGAGCAATGATAAAATCTGCACTTTCCCTACCTGCGGTATGGGTTACATCATACGGAGCATTGAACACGCCATTTATGGAAAGTTTTTTGTCAAACTCAAAACCCAGTAAATAATTTCTTTGGGTTGAGATTTCGACCTTTCGGTAACCTCTGGCTTCCGTTCCGTCTTCCAAGTTGATTTTCTTCATTATTGAAGTAAGCCTGCCTGTAACCTGGCTATCTGCCATTTTTGACATTAACGCAGAAAGTGCTGTTCTCACAGACTTTCCGGCTCTTGCACATCCGCCAAACTCGTTCATATTTTCACGAGTACGTTCAAATTCCGGTGCGGAGTTTACTTGTTCTGCGGTTGGTCCACCAACCATTCCGGCGAAAAATCCTTGTTGACCTTTTATTTTGAAGTGTCGCACATCGCCGATGGTGCCAACGTACTTCATAAGTCCTTTTTGTCTTGCCATTGTTTTAAAATTTAAGAGTTAATAAATGCTTTGCTATAGCTATTACAAAGTTCTATCTATCTCATTTTATGAGCAATACACAAGGTTGTACAATGTGATGCAATGCGGTGCTATCGCACCGAAAACATACATTTTCAAAATTCAGAACAGCAATTAGTTTGAGAAATCGGAGGAAGAAGCAAGGATAAAAAACAGAAAAAGTATAGCGTTCCAATGCCTATAATTAGCTATTTTTATGCGGTAGATATTTGTAAAATAAAAAGGTTGTGAAAAGTTGTACTTATGTTGTACTTCAAAAAATAAAGTAAGCAAAAACCCTTTATTTACAAGCATCTGCAAAACAATTACTGATAATTGATTGTTGGCAGAAACACCATTGAACATTCGGTATAAAAACAACGGTTCTGAATATTGGACAAACTTGAATCTAAAAGAAATTGAATCCAGACCAAAAAATCTTTGCGCATAAGGTCTGAATTCACTTTCTATCGGACTGAAAAAAAACGCTGACGAAAGTTCCAAAACGCTGACTTAACGAAATTTTCAATGGTAATTCCTGACAACATTTTGGTTCACTTTTACTCTATTTTGAC
>NZ_SOEO01000002.1 GCF_004365655.1 Epilithonimonas xixisoli
TTCCTTTTTTATCCTACAAGACTTTTTTTAACTAAATCTAGCACTCTTCATCAAGCCCTAAATTCATAATCATCGTCTGTAAGCTCTTCTGCGCTACCAATTCTCTCGTTTTGGTTCTGCAAATATAGGGTGGAAAAAGCTGCACTTGCAAATGGATTTAACATAATGTTTACAATTGTGTAAAACTACCGTAATTAACGAACTGTAAAACAACAAGATAAAACGTAGTTTAAAGTTATCCACATTATGTTAAATATCGTTAAACGGATGAAAAACATCGATTCTATGGAGTGCGACAGGGATAGTAGCGGTTATCCTTTTGCTTTTTTCGTGGATGGATTGGGAAAATGTGAGTCGGGAAAGAATGGTTCTTTATATATAGTATGTTGAAACTATAACAAAAAAAAGCAAAAGATAGTAGCGGATAGCCCGGTGACAAAAATTGCGTGGGGAAAGAATTGGCTTTTTGGCAGTTGCCCAAAGGACTATTGGAATTGATTGAATATCTAAATCCTTTTGAAATTTCTCGCAGATCAAGCGGATTTTGCAGATTTGATTATGATTGAAAATAATTTTAAATCTTGTTTTGAAATTTCACATACTTATTATATATATAGTATGCGAATGATAATCCTAATGTGTCTGCAATAGCATCAAGAACTTCCAGTGAGCGACCCCACTTCATAACGTCTTGTAGAATCTCTGTGAGTAATGCGTAAGAAATGAGAATGAGAAAGTAGTAAAGTATGGATACTTTGGGAAAACGAACCCGGAAGAAAAATCCTAGAAGGAAAAATATGGTAAAGTGAATGAGTTTGTCCAGATGCGGAAACATAAAGAAATATTCTTTGTTCTCCACGCCGGGACGCAAAAGCATATAAGTAAGAAATGCCCAATAAATGGGCAATGTGATCTTACTGTATTTGTTTATGAGATTATCCAACAACTTCTTGGTATTCTTCTGCGGATAGCAAGTTTGCGAAATCTGCTGAGTCAGCAACTTTCAATTTGATGATCCAACCTTTTCCGTACGGATCTGTATTGAGTAATTCTGGCTGATCTTCCAAATCTGCGTTGACTTCTAAAACAGTTCCCGGAATTGGAAGGAAAAGATCGGAAACAGTTTTCACGGCTTCTACACTTCCGAAAACGTCGCCTTCGTTTAGATCTTCGTCCACTGTGTCAACATCTACGAAAACGATGTCTCCCAATTCGCCTTGGGCATAATCTGTAATTCCGATTGTTGCAACGTCGCCTTCAACTTTTACCCACTCGTGGTCTTTGGTGTACTTTAGTTCTGATGGTGTGTTCATTTTCTTTGATTAGGTTTTGGCAAATTTAATTATATAATTAAGATATAACAATAGAATAAAAATAAATTACAAAAAAAAGAGTAAACAAATTGCTTACTCTTTTTCATAATTGATGAATGATAATTGTTTAATGATAAATCATCGATTCATTTTTAATTTCCTGTTCCTCCAAATGTGAGTGTGGCTGTGATACCCGCTCGAACTGTGGACAATGGGAATGCTGTTGAAATCTTATATTTTGTCATCATCTGATCGTAGAAGAATTTCAGGTTTAGGTTTTGAGACATATTGTAGTCTGCTGAGAACTTAAGACTGAAAATCTTTTGTCCACCTGTAATCTGAGAATCGTCTATCAAAATATTGGTGATTGTCGTTTTGCTATCTCTCATAGAAAGATCTGCTCTGATGTTCAAATCACTCTTGATGTCTCTCGGTTTGCTCTTATAATTGATTCGGATTTTCAAATCTTTCAAGATGTAACCGTAACCTACTACGAACTCGTTTCCTAATTCCTCCGTCAAAGTGGTGTTGACCAATCCTAATACATAAGTTCTGTCTCTATTGTAATTGAAACGGAACTGCATGTTATTCCTCATCGTCACATCAAAACCAACAAGTGGTGAAAACTGCTCCACATATCCAACTTGTGTAAATGAGTAAGGATTGTACCTGTTCCCATTGGAATCATAAGCTGTTGATGTATTGGACGGATCTATGTTATAATAATCTATGCTAGACTGCACGCCTGCCATTGTAAATGTAGAAACATAAGAATGCAAAATATCAAACTTGGAGAACTGACTATTTACAATCGGAAGGTTTCTAAGCCCGGAGTAAACCAATTTCCAGTTTGGTAACGGAATTCCTGCTTTGGTTGGGTTGCTCAATTTCTTAGGAGACTTCCCTTCTATCGCCGCTTGGAATGCCGGAATCAAAACATACGAATTGCTCTTGGAGTAGCCTGCCGTAAATCCTTCTCGGTCTTGAATACCTTCATACTGTTGAGAAATTGCCAATGCATTATCTTTAATCGATTGATAAAGCGCCGCGCCATCTTTGAAAGCCGTTTTGAATGACCAAGTTGTATTGGAATAAGTAATCATCTCTGTTCCAAATGCATCTCTGTAACCACGATAATCCGTAAGATCATCCACTACATTGTATCCACCCTGCGTATAATTTCTGTTATAATTCTGCAAGACGTTGAAATCTATTCTAAGGTCATTGGCTGGCATCACCTGCAAATTCCCCGTGAAAGTTCTGTTGCTCATTTCAGAATAGACATCGTTCATCAATGTAGAGTTGGAAACCCATCCGTTTTCTATCACCGTTCTTCTGATGTCGGCCTGAGATCCGAGCAAGAATCCAACAGTTGGTCCGCCAAGTGTTTGTCCAACGCCGTAGAAATTAGGAGCAGACAACAGTCCTGGCAACATAATTCCGTTGTTTTCATTGTAATTAAAATCCAATTGTTTGAACGAGGTCAATGCATAAGCCACAGCTTGGATTGGCGTCAATTTGTTCTTGAATTTATAAGACTTGAATTTGAATCTACTATTTTTCTTGGTAAATGCTGTGTTGTAAACATTGTTCAACGAGTCAATTTCCTGACGGCGCTTTTGCATTGTTTCATTAATCTTCTTAAAGTAATTGAACTTGCCAAAGAACTTAGGAATATCTACTGTCGAAGTTGCTACGATTGCATTGGTATTTTGAGAAATATTACCCAAATTATCAATTGCTCCAGTTTCCGGGTTTTGGAAGTTTCTCACTGCTGTAGATCTTGCATTCCAGTTGTACTGGAACTGATAACTCACTTCGGCATTGATGAAATCCAAATATGGGAAATATTCAAACGGCAATCTGTAGTTCAACTGCGCTCTGTGATTGTACAAAACAGGACGACCTGCACGGAACGGATTTCCGAAGATCGAACGGTTGTTCATAGAGTTCACGTCTATCTGATCATTCAACGTTTTGGTTTCGGAATTGATTTCCAGCTTTAGAGATTTCGTAAAATTAAATCCTAAACTGTACTGCCATCCGAAGAAGAAGTTTCTGTTTCTGATGGTTTCAAAATCATTTCCTGGATTTCCGGAAAGAAGTGCATCTACATTTCTATATTCTAACTCATTGTAATTTCTGTCCAAGATTGTTCTGAAAGATAACCTGGTTGGAATCGGATTGAAGTTGACTTCCTTGATCCATCTCAAATATTTGTAAGACTTCGCAGTATCGCTCACCATTTTGTTGAATGGTTTCAAAACATACGGTTTGAAGGTATAGTTGTACTCTACATAACCTTTCAAATATTGTCTGTAATTTCTCTTGGTGTAAACATCTCTGTAGAAATCGTCGTTATAAATCGCCGTTACATTTAAGTTCTCCACATCGTAGAACTTCGGTTTTTTATCCGGATTCATTCTTTCTTTTCTCATATTCACAACACCGATGCTTCTTTGCTGTGTGTAGGTGCTCACTACTTTTTTAAGCTCGCCTTCGTTTGGTGCTTTGCTCAATTCGATATCATTGTCCAAAGGATTGTACTTTGGATTGGTCATCGTTTGTGTGTAAGAATAATTTACAGGAATCTTCATCCCGACTTTCTCTGGCAAGAATTTGTCCACATTCACAGTTGTGTTGATGCTGAAAGCAGAATTCTCATCCTGAGATCTTTCGGATGGTTTTTGATCTATCGCTCCAAATCCTACAGAGGCATACGATGCATTGGCATTCACCATTGCAAAATCTCCAAGGTTGAAGTTAAGACTTGCGTTCCCTGCGTATCCACCTTTGTTTTCGATTTCGGAAAGACGGATTTCATTGACCCAAAGAACAAGAGTTTTGGGATCTGCCCGAAAGATTTTGTCTGCAGCACCTGGAACTGTATTTCTAACCCCAATCAAAATGGTGGTTATATTTCCGATACTAGGACGACCTTTTACGTAGATTTTTTTATCATTATCTCCATAATCTGGGAATATATATCTATCTGCTATATTTTGCCCTCCGGATCTTATGAGTTCATCTCTTTTCAATTTAGCATTCACGAAGTTTTCAATCTCAAGATTCACTTCATTTTCTGATGGCCAAATATCCAATGGCGACGTTGCATTTTGTGATGTATAATTTAGTGAAGATTCATATTCATAATAATTATCTACCGCATCACTACCAAAACGGATAAAGAATTTGGCATTTGGATCTTTAGTAAGATTTGTCTGAAGTAGATTTTGTGCGTGTACAAACATTTGTAATTTTTTGTAACGACGCATATCCAAACTTGTATTTTTGAAAACACCTCTAGCTTCACCACTCAAGTTGGTAACTTTCATATATAGTGAAGACTCATTTTGTCTTTGTGCACCGGCATTTCCGCTCAATACTTGTCTGTCAATTCCAGGAGGCAAAACGTAAGGTGGAGAACCTTGACCATTCTCTTCTAAGTTCACACTCCCCACATCAAAGTTTGAATTGATATCTTGAACAGATGGTGAATTACCTTCGTCTTCATTATCAACAGCTGGACTTACAATTAAGTTTGCATATTTTCTCCAGTCTGACCTTACCAAATCGAAAGTTCCAAATCTCAAAGTAGAAGTCTGGTCAAATCCTTTCATTAATAATCTTGCAAATCTCACATTATTAAGAACAGATGCGCTAGAACCTTCAACAACTTCGCCTCCAGTTACACCATCATATTGTGCCACAGGGATTCTGAACAAGAACCATTTAACTTTTCTAGATTGTCCGTTTTCAAATTTTGCATCGACTTCTTTTACATCTACAATTTTGTTCTGTCCCAAAACCATACTTGAAGCTGATAAGTCGATGGTGTATTGATTATAGTTTTCTGTAAGATCTAAGTTGTAATCTCTGTTTACATCTTCTGCATCCGGTGTTTGGGAAGATACTTCCATAGAGTTTGCCGCAGAGTTGCCTTCCGGATTTCGGAAATATCTGTAACGCTCTGTCAAAGAAGATGCAAGATCTCCCTGGAATTGGTCGGACATATAGAACACAAAATTATCAGAAGCCGGATCTAACTCATTCGTAATTGGATTCACAAAATTGACTCCAAATTTCTCCTGCTCCTGAGTTCCGTTCATCCCATCATAACCCAAATCTTGTTGCGCTCTCTCATCACCTTCTGTGGAGAAAGCGTAAAGAATTGGAAATTGACTTGGCTGAGTTCCCCAGTTTGTAGAAGAAGTATTGGTTGGGGTACTTCCCGTCGGCAATCCGTTTTCGTATTGTAGTTTACCATCTTTCAGGACATCTTCGGAGACGTTTCCTAGCTGTAGCAATAGTTTTGGATCGGTTCCCAAATTGTTTCCGTCAGCTCTTGGATCCATCATCCAAAATTCAACATAATCGATATTGGATGTGACGAAGTTGGTAACAGAAATTGGTCTCATCAAACCGGCCCATCTTTGAGAAGGTGATTCGGTAAGTGGATTGACGTTGTAAGGACCTCTCTGCTCCGGATAATAAGTAATATCAAAAGTGTTAAGAATCGTTTGCTCTCCTGCCACAAAATCTCGGCTGTTGAAAAGTTCTCTCATCTCTACTCTTCTGGATGCGTGATTGGAAAGTGCCTGTGCATTGATTCCATTTGGAGCACCACCACCAACACCGTAGAATCTCGGATCAATGGTGTACCAAGATAAAAGACCTCTTCCGTATCCGCTTGTAAGATTGTCATTATCCACATTCATCGGGAAAGTCACAAGATCATCCTTATTTTTCTCCGGGCGAGATGCCAAACTCCACATTGCTGGTTCTTTCAAAGAGATTTTGGAGGTTGTTTGTTCAAAATCATCGATGTAAGATTGGTCATTGATTCCTTTGCTTTGTCCCGGTATTAGATAAGCGCCTTCTGCTTTAAAGTTCAAATTGGATGGTGCTTCTGTATTGACGAATGGAATTTTGTCGGTCAATCTTGTCAAGAATGGCAATTCATTATTGTACATCATATTGAATCCGGCCATCGTGTTGCTCACAGCTTCCTGCCCGTAATTCACTTTTTGGGTCAAAGGTCTTTCTGAATAATTAACAACCGTTGCACCAACCATCAAATGATCACTGAATTTCCGCTCCAAATTCAATCCCCAGAAACTTTTTCTCTGAGTGTTGAATGTCAATTGATTTTCTAATGAAATATTAATCGCCTGTCCGGATTGTTTTACGGTTTCATTAATGATATTAACGGTTCCCGTCATGTAATCCACCGTGTAATCTACACCTTCCATCAGCTGTGCTCCGTTTGCAGTAACTTTTACAGAGCCCTGCGGAACGTTAATTGCGCCTAGAGAAATCCCTTGACCTTGACTTCCTTTGTAGCGACCTTCGATGGTGTAGCGTAATGGGACATCAGATTGTGGGTTTTTCTGTTTATTATAAATATCATTAAAAACATAACTGGATTTATCCGTATTTGACAAGATACTTTCTAAATAACTTCCAAAAGGCTTAGCTTTTGTAAAGATGATTTTTCCGTTCTCAGCATCTACTGTAATCCCATTTACAAAATCGAAAACTCCATCACCTCTTTCTCCATTAGCATTGGTCTGGACGTCATTATTGATATTCAAACGGTCTAAATTGAATAATCTTAGTAAATTTGTATCTGGTGGAAAAGGATTAAGATTAGGATTATTTGGGTCCGTACCATATGTCGCTCCGGGAAGATAATTAACTTTACCTCCAGAGTTTGGATCTTTATAATAGACATTCAATAAGAAATCCTGTGGCTGAATCTGGCTTGTGTTAAGAGAATAGATATTCTTCATCATCAAATCCCACATTGGAGATGTGGTATTCACAGAAACGTTGGATCTCAAAAGTTTTGCTACAAGAACGCTATTCTCCTCCGCAAACTCCCCAACTTTGTAAACTTGGCTAGATCCGTTCAATGTATAAGAATAAGATACTGCTAAAAACTGTTCATTATTCAATCTTTGATTCAACGAGATGTAACCAAGTTGCGTATTATATTTATATTCAGAACTTGTTAGTCTTCTGGCTTTTCTGTTGAAGATGTATTGCTCACCATTGTTACTATATGGTTGAGTACTTCCCGGGAATGTGTTTCCATTCAACAAATCTGGAGGAGAGGAAGCTTCTCTATTGGTTCCTAATGTACTTGTAATTGCTCCATACAAACCTTGATTGGTATTACTTGGCGTTGTCCCATCCTGTTCTCCCAAATCTCGGATTCCGATAATTGGTTTTTGAGTTTCTAAGTTGGCTCCACCTTGATCCAGAACCCAAACTTCCAACCTTGTGATGTTAACTCGGGAATTAATCAAGGGATAATTGGCTAAAGCTGTATCATAGTTGTCCAAGAAATATTTCCCTAAGAAAAAGTGCTGGTTATCTTCATAATCATAAGCGTTTACCTTAAAAGTGCTCATTGTTCCGCCACCTTGTGCTACAATCGTTTTCGCCTCGCCTTGCTGTTGAGAAAAGACTAAAGTTCCCGTTGTTTTACCCAACTGAAACTCTGTTTTGAGACCGAATAACGATTGTGAACCTCGGATCAAACTGGTAGAAAGCGGCATACTGATGTTACCAACTTCTACCCTCTTGATGATTTTATCTTCTGGGTCGTTTCCTTTTTCATTAAGACCTTTATTCATCAGATCTTTCCAAGTTCCCTTTTGTTGCCAAACCATATTCATACGATTTTCAAAAGCAAATCCACTTTGGGTATCGTAATTGGCTTTTAGCTGAAGATTTTCTCCAACTTTTCCTGTGATTCCCAATTGGATTCTCTGTTGAATATTGATCGCAAAACTGGTTCTATTCTGAGGAAGAACGAGTGGATTATCGATTTTTTGGTAAAGTCCGCCAAGATCAAATGAGGCAAAACCTTGCGGAATCAACTCAATTTTGTTGCCACCAAAAACATTTTCGAACATTTTATTTTTGATCGTAATTGCCGGTAGCAAGCCCTTTTTCTTGGCATCGCTTTGGTCTTTTCTACGTCCAAGATCATTTAATAATGACTTTTCTTCATAATAGGTACGAAGATTGTTCTCCATCACGTATGTTTTGTATTCCTCAAACGTCATTGCGATTGGAGCACCCACCACCGAGTTACCGATTTTTGGATACAGATAATACATACCCGTTTTGATGTCATAGAATGCATCATAGCGGATGGGATCTGCAAGACTAAAATCTGTTCTGATGCTTACCAAGCTGTCAGACGGTTTTTCCTGTGCAAATATGCTTGTAGAACCTACAAAAAATAAAAAAAGGAGGGTTAATTTATAAAGGTAAATATTTTTCTTCACTTATATTTTTTTAAGAAACTGATGATAAAAAACCACCAATTGTTAAATATTTTTTAAAATCTCTTTCACTAATTCTTCTACAGAAGCTTCCGGTTTTTGCTTCAGAACACGATCTGCAATTTTCTCGCTTACTTTCTTGGAAATCCCTAAAACTTCTAAAGCAGATAACGCCTCATTCTTGATTTTATTGTTTACAAAATTAGAAAGTTTTTCCTCAGAAATACTGAATGCACCAACCTTATCACGAAGATCGACGATGATTCTTTCGGCAGTTTTCACACCTATTCCTTTTACCTTTTGGATGAGTCCGCTGTTGCCGGAAAGAATGGCATTTGCAGCATCGGACAAACTGAGAGATGAGAGCAAAATCAAGGCAGAAACCGGTCCTACGCCGTTAACACTTATTAACAGGTTAAACATCTCCTTTTCCTCCTTGCTGTAGAATCCAAAAAGTAAATGCGCATCCTCACGAATGATTTGCTGGATGAAAAGAAAAACCTCAGAATTTAGTTTTAGATTATGGGAAGTTTGCAAGCTTACACTTACATAATATCCAATTCCACCTGCCTCGATAACGGCAAATGTGGGCGTGAGTTCTTGAACCAAACCTCTTATAGAATAAATCATTGAAATACAAAAATTAGGGTTTTGCGAAGATATAAATTAACTCAAAGAAAAAAGCCATCTTAACAACTAAAATGGCTTTTTATCAATATTTCTTTAATAATTTTCTTCTTTCGCGCTCATCCTTATTTTTAAACAAGCGTTTTACAGATATTTGAATAAAATTTCAATTTATTTTTATGTTAATTTTAAAAAGAGTTTAATCTAATTTTTCTTAAAATATATTTCTCCAGAAGACAATTTGGATCTTGAAAATTGCAAATCATTTTCAGAAACCGGATTCTTGTCCAAACCTATGGATTGTAGTAAAACTAAATTTGACAGGTCCAAAGCAAAAGATGAAATCTTATTATTTTCTAAGGCGAGTACTTTCAAACTTTTCAAATTACTGAGTTCTTGACCAATTTTTTCAATCTGATTATTTTCCAAAAACAAACCCCATAAGTTTGGCAGATCATAAATGAAATTTGGAACAGCCTTGATTTTGTTATTATTAAAATTAATTCTTTTTAATCTCTTGAGGTTTGCAATTTCCGCAGGTATTTCCTCAAACTGGTTATGATCGAGATATAAATCTTCCAAATTCTTTAGGTTTGAGAAAGAAACTGGCAACGTATTAAAATCGTTTTCGGTGAAGTAAACATCTTTCAAATTGGTCAATTTCCCAATATCTTTGGGCAATTGTTTAAATCTACAGCGATCGAAGGCCAGTTCTTCAAGATTTTTTAAATCCGTAATCGAATTGGGAATTTTTGAAAGTGATTTGTTATCGACAATCTTAAGTGTTTTTAGATTTTGCAAACTTCCCAGTTATTCGGGCAAAGATTTTAATTTGGGGTTGAACGCAATGATCAATATCTCTAAATTGACAAATCTATCGATAGAATTAGGCAATTCCACAATATTCTCATCATCAGAAATAGATAATCTTGTGACTTTCAAAGGTTCTTTGAACGCTTCTTCCAAAGATCCATAGAATTTTTGCTGAGCGTAAGAAAAACCACTTATGAAAATAAATATCAGTAAAATAAATCTGGCTTTATTCATATTTCAATTTTAAATGAATATCGAAAAGACTAAGATAGAAATACTAAAACAAAAACGCCATCTTAGTTAACTAAAATGGCTTCTGTCTGTATTAAAAATGTTTTATTTTTTCTCTTTCGTCTGCGCGTCCAACACTGCAATCGTTGCAAGATTCACAATTTCGTCCACACTAGATCTCATCTGTAAAACGTGAACTGGCTGATCCAATCCCATCAAGATCGGTCCGATGGTTTGAGCCGCCTTCATTCCTCTGATGATTTTATAAGAAAGGTTCGCGCTTTCAAGATTTGGGAAAACCAAAACGTTGGCTGGATTGGTTCCTAATTTTGAGAATGGATAATCTGCCAAGTGATCGCTGTTCAAAGCAAAATCCGGCTGAATCTCTCCGTCCACAATCATTTTCGGATATTTTGTGTGAAGAATTTTCACCGCTTCTGCTACTTTTTTGGAAGAATCGGCTTTCGCAGAGAAATTCTCATAACCCAACATTGCAATTCTTGGTTCAATCGCAAAAGACTTCACGGTGATTTCTGCCATTTTTGCAATATCAACCAAATCTTCTGCTGATGGATTTTTATTAATTGATGTATCAGCAAAGAATAATGGTTTCTTCTCTGTCAAAATCATCATCATCGCTGCGACTTTGTTCACGCCTTGTTTTTTAGGAATGATCTCCAAAATAGGCTTTAGAATAGATGCATAACTTTTGGAAAAACCAACTATCAAAGCATCTGTATCGCCGTGTTCCAACATTAATGGGCCAAAGTAATCGCGTTGTCTTACGTATCTTTTGGCTTTATATTCATTGATACCTTTTCTATTTCTAAGATTCCAAAGTGTTTTTCTGTATTTCTTGCGGGTTTCTTTGTTTTCGTCATCATTCGGATCAATGATTGGAATATCCAAATCCATCCCAAATTCTGCCATTCTTTCTTTGATAAGTTTTTTACTTCCCAACAAACTTGGATAAGCAATTCCTTCTTCCTGAAGAATTTGTGCGGCTTTCAAAATGTTATATTCTTCACCATTTCCAAGCGTTACTCTTTTTGGATTTGCTTTGGCGCGGTTTTGCATCATTCGGACAAGTTTTTCATCTCGTCCCATTCTGTCCAGCAATTGATTTTCGTAAGCTTCGAAATCCTCAATTGGTTTTCCAGCGATTCCACTTTCCATTGCCGCTTTTGCAACAGCGATAGAAACTTTTGTGATCAGTCTGTTATCAAATGGCTTCGGGATAAAATATTCTTTTCCGAAGCTCATATTCGTCACATTATAAGCCAATTTTACCATTTCAGGAACTGGTTCTTTTGCAATTTCAGCCAAAGCATAAACGGCAGCCAACTTCATCGCTTCATTGATTCCTCTTGCCTGAACGTCCAATGCGCCACGGAAAATATATGGGAAACCAAGAACATTGTTCACCTGATTAGGATAATCACTTCTTCCGGTTGCCATCATCACATCTGGTCTTGTTGCCAATGCCAAATCATAACTGATCTCAGGATCCGGATTTGCCAGAGCAAAAACGATTGGATTTTCTGCCATAGACAATAACATCTCTGCAGACATCACATTCCCTTTTGACAAACCGATGAAAACATCAGAGCCTTTCAAAGCATCTTCCAAAGTTGAAAGATCCGTCTGGGCAATGAAGTCTAATTTTTCCGGCGTTAGGTTTTCTCTTTTATGATTGATGACACCTTTGCTGTCACACATCAAGATATTTTTTGGATTAAGTCCTAATGAAATGTATAATTTTGCACAAGCAACTGCAGCAGCTCCTGCTCCATTGATCACCATTTTCACTTCTCCGATTTTCTTTCCTGCAATTTCCAAAGCGTTGATCAAAGCAGCGGCAGAAATGATCGCTGTTCCGTGCTGATCATCGTGCATCAAAGGAATATCCAATTCCTCTTTCAGTCTTTGTTCTATATAGAATGCTTCCGGCGCTTTGATATCTTCAAGATTAATCCCACCAAAAGTTGGCGCAATTGCTTTTACAGTTTCAATGAATTTGTCTGGATCTTTTTCATTGATCTCAATATCAAAAACATTGATGCCAGCAAAAATCTTGAAAAGTAAACCTTTACCTTCCATTACTGGTTTTGAAGCTTCGGGACCGATGTCACCCAATCCTAAAACGGCTGTCCCATTGGAGATTACTGCAACGAGATTTCCTTTGGATGTGTATTCGTATACTTTTTGAGGATCGTCGTGGATTGCCATACAAGGCACAGCAACGCCCGGAGAATACGCCAGAGAAAGATCTCTCTGCGAGGAATGCGGTTTGGAAGGAATAACTTCTATTTTACCTTTCGGTTCTTGGCTGTGATAATCTAACGCTGCCTTGTCGAAAGCGATTTGATCTCTTGAATTTTTTGACATTTTTAATTTCTTTTGAGTGAATCAAATTTTGAAAATATTGACTCACAGGTTTTTATTACGAATCTGGTTGCGTAAGGGCGGAGGGCATTGTTGGAGCTCTCCCGATAGAAACTTTGCAAAGTTTCTATCGGGAAGCGACTGCCCGTAGACCGACCCGCTTGTTTTTGCGTTTCAGAAAAGTTCTATTGAAAGACCAAAGCCGGAAAGCAAAAACAAAGGGATACGCCCAAATATTTATGCAAAGTTAAAGCTTTGGAATGATATAGTCACGATGATAATTCACCAGACTTTCTATTGGTTTCTGAACAACAGTACCGATTTTGAAATGGAAATCTGATGCAGCGGCGCGAAGTGAATCTTCGAAAAAATAAGCAATTGAGCCTATAAAATTGACTTCGCATTCTCGGCACTCTTCGTACGGCATCACCTGAAACTCAAGGAAATTCTTGAGTTCTTTGTAAATAAAATTCTGAAAATATGGATGTGTTTTTCTATCAACAATGAAGCGCGTGAAATCTGCCATATAAGCGTTAGCCCTCGGATTGTGATACATATTTTTGAGAAGATCGTCAATATTCAACTGATAAATCTCAGTAAACTGCTGGTGCAAATCTGGCGGTAGTTTTTTCATAAAATAATGACGCACCAACTGCTTTCCAAGCGCACTTCCACTGCCTTCGTCGCCGATGAGAAAACCTAAAGACGGCAATTCGGTTTTGACTTTTTCGCCATCGAAATAGCAGGCGTTGGAACCAGTTCCGAGAATGCAGACGATTGCAGGAACACCTCTATAAGCTGCATAAGCGGCCGCCAAAAGATCTTCCTTCACGTGAATTTGGGCATTGGTAAAAACCTTTTGAATCTCTCTTTCCACAATTAATTTCTTTTCTGAAGTTCCACAGCCGGAACCGTAGAAAAAGATGTGTTCTATATAATCGTGGAATTTTGAAAGTGCCTGATTATTCTCTATTTCAGGAGCAATTAATTCGGCTTTTATGATATTGGGATTGAAACCGATGGTTTCTGTCTTGAGTACTTCTGTACCATCATTTTCCAGGATAACCCAGTCGCATTTGGTAGATCCGCCGTCAACAATAGCAATCATATAATATGTTTTAAGATGCTAATGTAATATTTTTTGGGAAGATTTTGTGATAATTATGTTGATTGCCCGTCTTGTACCAGCCAATCTTCGATCTCTTCTTCGAGATATGATGTTTGTAATTTGATGGCGTTGATGAAATCGTCGGGAACACTTTCTGTGCTCTCGCTACTTTCAAGATCCCAAAGTTCATCGGACATCAATTCATATTCTGAATAGATTCTTTTGAATCTGGAATTACTCTTTTCCAACTCCTCAATCTTTTTTTGCTGAGGCAGAAATTTTCTGTAAGGTCTGTTAGAGTTTTTCATTTTTTGTAATAATTATTTTGTGATTGGGGCGAGTTGATAAATTCTGAAAAAAATACCTGACTAACATCTAAGCCAGGGAAAGATAACGTCATCGACCAGCGTTAAGCTTTTCACAATTTATTAACTATATAATAATTAATCTTTCAACCAAATCGTAAAAATCATTAACACTTAATAAAAGTAAAAATATTTTTGATACTAAAAAATATTTTAACAATTATTTTAAAAGATTTAACAAATCGTATAAATTTGCAAAAGAATGAAAGAATTACTTTTCCGTCATAAGCAAGTCCTACTCTTCATCATCGCTGGTGGGCTAAGTGCGATTGTAGAAATCGGCAGTTTTAAAATGCTAAGTGTGTACTTGCCAAAATTGTTCTCTTGGGAATATAATCTCTCCGGAATTAAATATCCGTTTAGTAATATCTTGTCTACAAGTTGCGGAATCATCACCAATTATTTTTTGAGCATTTGGTTTGTCTTTGAAAGAGGGAAACATTCTAAGAGAAAAGAGTTCGCTTATTTCATTTCTGTTTCTGTGGTTTCAACTTTCATCAGTTTGTTTTTGTTTCAGATTTTGTATCATTTTGTTTTCAAGAGTGTGATAGATTTGGGTTTCTACGTGGTTTCTCAAGAAATGATGAGCAAAATAACATCCATCGTCATTGTGTCACTTCTTAATTATTCGGTAAAGAAAAAAGTGATATTTAACGGATAAAAAACCTATTTTTGATTTTTATTACATTTTTTTAAAATATTAATGAGAACAATTCTAGTGTATGCGTGGCGATTTTGGATGGTAATTTTAGGAACCGTTCTCACGTTAATATTTTTTCTTCCGGTTTACATTTTATCTTTCCGAAAAGAACATTATAAATACTGTTACTTCTTCATCCGTCTTTGGGCGATGGGAATGTTCTACGGAATGGGTTTTCGCTACAAACTGATTAAAGAAACCAATAAAATAATCGATAAAAATCAGGCGTACGTCATCATTTCCAATCATACTTCTATTATGGATGTGATGTTGCCTTGCATTCTTTTCCCCAATCATCCACTTTGCTACGTTGGTAAAAAAGAGATCGAAAAAATTCCAATTTTCGGAACGGTTTACAAAAGAGTCTGCGTGATGGTGGATAGAAAAAGTGCCAGAAGCCGCGCCGATGTTTACAGGCGATGTGCCGAGAGAATGCAAGATGGACAAAGCGTGGTGATTTTTCCAGAAGGTGGCGTGCCAGATGATACCAATGTAATCTTGGATCAGTTCAAAGATGGTGCTTTCATTCTCGCAACCAAACATCAATTTCCGATTGCCGTTTTTACTTTCCGAGGTTTGAAGGAGATGTTTCCATTCGATAATAGAAAAGGATATCCCGGCGTGGTAAAAGTTTTTTTTAATAACATCCTTACACCAGACCTTCCTCAAAAAGAACTGAAAGAAAAAGCCTTTAATGAAATTCAATTGTCTCTAATTGAGAAATTAAAATAAATTAATATCCAATAAGACTTTTTAATTACATTTGTCTTGAAAATATAAACCTTAAATTAACAAACAATTAATACATGACACCACAAAAAACCAATTGGGGACAATTCATCCCATTGATTACAGTTTTTTTCTTCTGGGGATTTGTTGCAGCGAGTAATGATATCTTGATTCCTGTTTTCAAAGAAGCGTTTGATTTGTCTCAATTACAGAGTCAGCTTGTTTCCTTGGCATTTTATATTGCCTACACCGTGGGATCATTAATCTACTTACTGATTTCATATCTCACAAAAGGCGATTTGATCAACAGAATCGGTTACAAAAATGCTTTGGCGCTTGGACTAGGAATTTCGGCATTGGGAACATTGCTATTTTATCCTGCTGCGAATTTGAAATCTTTTCCGCTGATGCTTTCCGGATTGTTCATCGTTGCCTTAGGATTTTCCCTTCAGCAGACGGTTGCCAATCCTTTAGCCATTGCGCTTGGACCGGTAAAAACAGGTTCTCAAAGATTGACATTAGCTGGAGGAATCAACAACCTTGGAACAACCATTGGCCCTTTGATTGTAAGTTTTGCCATCTTCGGGTCTGCAACTTCGGCCAATACGCATATGAATATAGAAAGTGTGAAAGTTCCATATTTGATTCTTGGCGCCGCATTTTTACTCGTCGCTGTTTTGCTTAAGTTTTCATCTATTCCGGATAAGCCTGCTGCAATTGTGGAGTCTGACGAAGAAGCAAGCTCATCCAGAAGTTCCGCTCTCAAATATCCCCAATTGATTCTCGGAATGATAGCTATTTTCGTTTACGTAGGCGTAGAGGTTTCTACGGCGAGTAATTTACCGGCTTATATGGAGAAGAACCTGGGATTCTTGACCAAAGATGTCGCACCTTACATTTCACTTTACTGGGCAAGTTTGATGATTGGAAGATGGACTGGAGCGGTAGAAGCTTTTACAGATAACATGACTTGGCAAAAGATTTTGAGATTCCTGGCGCCATATTTAGCTTTCGGAGTTTTCCTATTGGTAAATGCTCTTGCAAAGCACGATTTGACACCTTTCTATGTTTACGGTTTGATTATTTTAGTATTGATTGGAGCTGATATGGCAAGCAAAGGAAATCCAGCAAGAATGTTGCTTCTGTTTTCAGCATTAGGAATTATTGCATTGGTGATTGGAATGGTTTCCGATGGAATGGTTAGCGTTTATGCTTTCACCAGCGTTGGATTGTTCTGCAGTACGCTTTGGCCTTGTATCTTTACATTGGCTGTGAGCGGACTAGGAAAACACACGAGCCAAGGAAGTAGTTTCTTAATTATGATGATTATGGGAGGTGGCTTTATCAGTCTTCTTCAGGGCTATGTCGCCGACGTTGCTACGATCCAAATTAGTTATATTGTAGGAGTTGCTTGTTTTGCGTATCTTGCGTTCTATGCTTGGAAAGTTACCCAAATTTTAAAATCACAAGGCATCGATCTTGAAAAAGAAAAATTATCTGGTGGAGGACACTAAAAAAAATATTTTTCTGAAAAATAAAAGTTGGGCAATCATTTTGGTTGCCCAATTTTTGTTGTTCTTTATATTGTCAAAAATTGATTTTGCCATTCATTTCTTTTCTGATTTTTTTGAATGGAAAAAGAAGTTTCACATTATGCTTTTTTCAGGAGTTAGAATTTCTGTTGGAGATATTATTTATCCGCTTGCTTTTCTATTTTTAATTTATTCTTTGATTCAAATTATTAAAAACAGAAAAAGTTCAACCTTAAAACATCTACTTATTTTTTTAAATACAACGTACTTTATTTATCAGTTTTTTTGGGGAATGTTGTATTTCCAGCCTTTGCTCATTAAGAAAATATCAAGGACAGAAGTTGAAATCAGCAATGACAACTTAAAACAATTAGCATCAAAATATCTAAAGCTTTGCCAGGAAACCAGAGAAAAAGTATCTGAAGACGATAATGGAATTTTTAAAATTAATGATATTCAGAAAATCAAGGAGGATATCTTGAAGCTCCAAAATCATTTACCCAAACAAATCAACCAAAAGAAGGCTGTTCCCGTACTTTCTGTAAAATCCAGCTTGTATGATAAGTTTATGAACAAAACGGGAATTTTGGGTTATTACAACCCATTCTCAGCAGAAGCACAATACAATCCAAATCTTCCAGCCACCAACATTCCTTTTACGCTTGCTCACGAGATGGCGCATCAGTTGGGTTATGCGCGAGAGCAGGAAGCCAGTTTTATCGCTTATTTATGTGTAAAAAACTCCGATAATTTAGATTTGCAGTACAGCACGCGACTTTACGTTTTGAAAGGTTTATTGAGAGCGTTGTCTCAAGATAAAAGGAACAATGATTTTATTTTGAATTTGACATCCCAATACTCCGAAAAAATGAAGAGAGACCGTAAAAAGGAAGTAGAATTCTATGAAAGTAACGAAGGAATCATCAGTGATTTTTTTGGCATTACGAATGAGTTATTTCTGAAGTCCAACCAGCAGGAAGGGAGAATCACCTATTCCTATTTTATCAATCTGGTACTGGCTTACGAGCAGCAATAAAAAAAGAATCGTACGATGAAGTACGATTCTAAAAACACAAATGATGAAAAAAAATTTATTGCTTCTAAGTGATTGTCTCAAAAGCCCTGTAAAAGTATAACATTCTGAATTATCCTCCAAATATATTTTGAAATAAATTTAAAATAATTTAAAAAACATTAAAAATCAAAGCGTTACAAACTAAAATATTTTATCACTTATTGTCTCTAAATGAGTTCCTTATTAATCTAAAAATATTTCAACAAAAAAAACTCTCTTCTTAATTAAAAGAAGAGAGTTTTGTAGCGAAGACGGGAATCAATCTCCCATTTCACAACTTTTCAGATAAATTACACCCTATAACAAATCAACACGTTGTAAAAAATATTATCGTGCTTACATTTTATATAAAGTAAACTACAATTTAAAATTGTGGGTGTAAAATCGGGTGTTACCTTTTGTTGAACTTCGACATTTCGGATTTCCTTAACTCGTCCACGATTTTGATGTAAGGCTTCATTGCTCTTAAATCTTTGTGGCCAGTCCACTTCATTATGACGTCTGCAGGGATTCCCATTGTGATGCCATTAGTTACAAAAGTTCGTCTCCCAGCGTGTGAAGAAATTATTTGGTGCTTAATGTGGGTTATCTCAAAGCGTTTGCTTCCTACAAAGTAAACCTCATTGATAATTTCATCAAATTCCAATATCTCAGAAATCACTTTGATGTCATCGTTGAAATTCTGCGAAGAAACAACAGGAAAAAGAATGTTGTTTGGAAAAGAAAATTCCCAATATTTTTCTATCAACTCTCTTGAAAAATCATTTAAGTCAATTCTCAGAGGATCAATCGTTTTTTCTGTGACCACTATAATGTAGTCATCTTTAACGTGGCTCTTTTTTAGCTTTTTCAAATCCGAGTATCGCATTCCTGTGAAGCACAGAAAACAAAACATATCTCGAATTTTGTTTTTGTAAGCATTTTCGAAATCGTGATTGTACATTTTCATCAGTTCATCCCAACTGAGATAAACCAAATCGATCAATCCACCTTCGGATCCTTTGAATACGGGAGTGAATGTCTCGTGAAGATTTCCTTTGTAAATATCTCTTTTCGCTGACCATTTCAGCATTGCCGTGAAATCTGCAAATTCTTTCGCGATTGATGTATTTTTATGAGGTTGCTTTTTCTTTCTGGTTTTAAAATCTAAAGGCCCATTTTCGAAATACTGAATAAAACCAATAAGATCTTTTTCTTTCAAATCATTAAGAAGTAAATCTTTATTATAGATTTCCCAGTGATTTCTCAGCTGGTTATATTTTTTAAACCTCCCTTCTTTCCATTGGTGTAAAGTTCCTACGTGGTTTGTGTAATCATCAAACAATTGTAGAATACTAATATCGGAATTGGTAATTTTTACAGATTTGTTGGTCGAAAATTTAAACTCATTCCTGAGTTCTTTGACGGTTGGGAATCTTTTATGCTGATAATAGAAATCGTCGAAAATATCAGATATGACAGTTTCCAGCTTATTTAGCTCGCTGTTTTCAAATCCTTTCTTCTGCCAGGATCTTTGCGTTTCCGGATTCCAATCTATTTCCCGAATACTTACACCGGTATAAAAATCCGGTCTCTGCCCATTGAAAGACACGCGCATCCGTACAGGAAAATAAGTTTCTAAATCTGAGCTTTCATCTGTATTTCTTTTGTGGAGGGAAAATGTAATGCCGTGCTTAAGCATCTATCCTATATCTCTTTTTTGGTTTGCCAATTCCTAAGATCAGCCAGTCCAAAGAAAAACCATATTCCAAAGCTAAAATATAAACCGCTTCCATAGGTAAGATCTTCACAACTTTGCCGAAATGATTTTTCAAAGTAAACATTGTGGTCTTTGGGAGTTGATGCGCTTCGCAAAAATAAACCAATCCTGGAATTGTCTTATCGGATTTCAGCATATCAATTGCTTCCATAAATCTGTCAACAATTTCTTTTGTGGGTACATTGAGGGATGTGAGCATAGGTATTATTTTTTTTCAATATGATTAGAAAAAACCTTATAAAGTTTAGAAAGTTCATTCTGATATTTCTCAGGAACAACAAAATCTTGATATTTACCATTTTGAACAAATCTTATATCAGTTATTTTCTTGTCTTGAAACTGACTTAAATCGCCTTTTAGCATAACGTAATTTTTATAATAAAAGGCGTCCGTCATTGATTGTTTCACTCTTTCAAACTGATTGCTTCCAGCAGTTGTAAAATCGTAACTTACACCTTCTGAATCTAAGAATACAAATTTATCTCCCTCATAAATATTCAAAGCATAACCCTCGGAATACCATAGCAGATGTAAGTAAACATTTTCTTGCTCCATAACTATATTTACAGCAATTGCGTCATTGGGAACCAGAAAGCCTTTGGATTTTGTTAGTTCTACATAAGAAGTTTTAACGGTTCTTTTCTTTGAAAACTTATCAATCTTGTCTTCACGGATTTTTTGCCCAAATGCAAATCCAGAAATCAGGAGTAGGAATAAAATCAGGTTTTTCATTTATATAAAGTTATTTATTCTATTTTTTAATCTATTAATTTTTGAGTGAAAGTTGATAGGAACACCAAGGGGATTAATATATGTTTCATTATTGTCATAGCAATTACGAATTTTCGCAGCATCATCTGGAAATTTCATCGATAGAAAACTCATTCTATTATACTCCTTATTTTGCTCTTCCTCAATCAGCCATTCAATCGCTTGGATTTCTAACTCTTTTTGATGTGTTTTACGATACAATATTATTAATCTATCTAAAGCATCGTATTGTGAAATATTTTGTAATTTTTGATATATTTTTATAGCCTCCAAATTATCAATATCTTCTAAAGATCTTGCTTTATTATACAAATTTTTCCTTTCAACATCATCATTACGT
This sequence comes from Epilithonimonas xixisoli, assembly GCF_004365655.1. Classification (GTDB taxonomy): domain Bacteria; phylum Bacteroidota; class Bacteroidia; order Flavobacteriales; family Weeksellaceae; genus Epilithonimonas; species Epilithonimonas xixisoli. The sequence goes on from NZ_SOEO01000002.1 coordinate 21,047, forward strand.
TTTTTATCCTCTGCAGTGATATTTATAAGAATTTCTTCAAACTCTTCATTAGTAATACCAATTGACTTTAATCCTAAAATAACTGTAATTGCTTTTCTGTTTTTTACCTCTTCATTACAATAAGAAAGATAGTTACGATTTGTAAATTCTTCATGTGAGAAATATTTCAAATTACCTTCGTTTACAGTTAAAAATATTTTATAGGAATTTGAAAGCTTTTCGTTTCTTTTTTTTATTTCTACAGATAATCTAACTGCCTGCAGGTAGTTTGTTTTAACCTTAATATTTTCTCTCTCTAAAATATCAAGTGACTTTTGTTCATTTTCTTTACTTTTCGCAATCGAAGACCCAGTAGATAATAATAAAAAAATCACTACGACAAAAATTGAGAGAAATATAATAAGACCAAAACTCATTGAATATCTCTTACCGGTGGTCTGAATCCAACAATTTTTCTGAAAACATAAAAAGCCAAAACATCTTCCAAAGGAATATTGTAATCTTTGAACTCTTTATTATATGAATGACAAGTGATGTAGCCTAATTCTGTATTATGCTCAGTAATTTGTTTTAGTGCTTGTCCATCTTTTGCATCCACAACAAAGAGATTATCTCTAATTGGTAATTTTTCGCCATTCTCCAAATAATATCTTTTGATCAAAATATTTGCGCCGTTGGGAATAGAATAAATACTTCCATCATCCATTGAAGGTCCATCTACTCTAACCACCAAATATTCTCCGCGATCATATTCTTTTGGAACCAATAAAGTTTTCTTTGGTGCTTTTACATCTACTCTACTCAGCGGCCCGGCCGCAACGGAAAGATCGCGATATTCAACTTCCATATGTGACTCGTCTGCCAAGGGTGTGACTGAATCTTTCATATTTACCTCAGAGACATTTCCCATCTTATCTACCTGATAATTCTTCCCAAACGGAGTTTTCCCCTCCATTTTTATCATCTCGCCATCACCGGTTCGCAACCAGACATTATTTATATCATTAAAAACCTTCTCTATTCTATCTAAAATATCTGTCTTATTTGGATCAGGATATTTATTTGTTCGGCCATCAATATTGAAAAATCTATTCACTTTTTGTGGCACTACATCAATCGCAGAAGAAAAACGAGAAACATTACCATTAAACTTTTCATTTATTACCCTCCTTATCCTTGCATTTACCGATGGCAGTTCATTCATTGTATTAAATTTTATATCTGATTTTCAGCTAATTAAACTATTTTGTATTAAAATTTAATACATTTATTTGTTTAGTTTAATACTTTGTTTTAGATTTGTATTCAAGATTTACATACATAGTATTAAATTCACTTACTTACTAAGTACAAATATATAAAATTAACAAATAGTAATAATAATACAAACATATTAAAATGGAAGATGGAAAACTAAAAGTCCTTACAACGGACGGAGCCTGCAAAGAGCTTGGCGTTAGCCGTACAACGTTTGAAATTAGAATCAAACAAAGATTGACAAAACTTGAAAAAGTTGGCACCAGAAACTTCTTCTTATATGATGAAGTGATGAGATTGAAAAATGAAGCTGGAAAGATTATCACGCCAAAGTATAATGTAATCGCTTAGAACTGAAAATTATGGAACTAATTAAAATCACAGAACAAAACGGAAAGCAAGCGGTAAGCGCTAGAGAACTGTATTTATACTTAGGATATGATAAAAGCCAATATTCTAGATGGTATAAAAAACACATTATAGAAAATAGCTTTTCTGTTGAAAATGAAGACTACCAAGGGTTCGACACGTTTGTCGAGGGTAACGAAGTTAAAGATTTTGCACTGTCATTAGATTTTGCTAAAAAACTTTGTATGATTTCTAAAACAAAAGTAGGTGAAAAAGTAAGAGATTATTTCATTGACTGTGAAAAAAAGTTGAAGGGAATTTCGATAGACTTTAATAATCCGGACACTGTTTTAATGCTTGCTCAAAATTGGAAAAACGAAAAAGACAGAGCGGACCAGTTACAAATATCTAATGCCAGACTTCAAAACCGCTCAGATGTTTATGACAAAGTGTTTGGAGCTGAAAAGTATTTGACAGGCTCACAGGTTTGTAAAGTTCTTGATCTAGGCTACGGAAATATCACACTTTACAAAAAGCTTCGGGAAATCGGAATATTCTTTAAGAACAAAAATGAACCGATGCAGCAGTACGCTAATAAGAAATGGGTAATGCTAAAAGAAAAATGGATCGAAGGGAAAGAAGAGCCAGTTGTAACTCCATATTTCTCGCAGACTTTCATCCCTCATTTGGCAATGAAACTCGGAGCCGTGACGAATCACTTAACCAAAATACAATCAGCATAATGGCAGAAAATAAATTATTTGGAGATTTTAATCCAGAAGAATTAGAAAAATTTGAAAAGGACACAAACGGTGTTGTGATTTTTAATGGCTTTGGAGATAACGCTATTTCATTTCAAAATACCGAAGATAATGTCATTTTCTATGTTGATAAAATTGATGAAGCAAGCGATGATAAAGAACATACCGCTTATCCAAATCTTTTTTTACTCGATAAAGGACAGATAGGAAAACTGTATAATTTTTTAGCTGAGTTCATAAATGCGAATCCAGAAACTTATAAAATCCGCTTAGAATGAATCTCACTGCATCCCTCAGCAAAAGAGAAGAAGAAGTTGCCGAAGTGATGGCTTTTACGAAAGATAAGACCGAAGCCAGTAAGCGACTTTTCATATCAGCCGGCACCTTGTCCGCGCACACCTTCAGGATCTATGACAAATTGGAGATCAACAGCAAATCAGAATTAGTGATCTGGTGGATGGTCCGGAAGATGGGAATCTCGAAGAAAGCAATCCCTTACTTCCAATATCTCGGAGTTCTGGTCATAAGTTTCGGAGTAATGAATGACGACAATCCAATTATCAGACGACAATCATTCAGACACAAATACAAATGTCAAAAAGAATACATCACATCAAAATAAAATACTATGAATACACTTAAAAAAACGCTCACCAGCATCCTCGGATTGCTTTTCCTTTTTGCGGTTCTCGCGGGTGGCGCATTAGGATTAGACGAGTTATCGCTTTTACTTATAGCCATCTTGGTTATCGGATTTTTTAGGATTTTTTACGTCCAACTTTATCAATTTTTTACAGAAAATGAATCATCAGACAATCGCCATCATTATTCAAATGAGTTTGAAAAAAGTACCACAGAACCATCCAAATCGGAATTAGTATGAGAATAATTGCAATGATCTTCGGATTAAAAGTCAGACACCACGAACTGAACAATGGAAAGTTCTACACACAATATTGGTTTAACGGAAAATGGTATTGAGAAATGGAAGTAACCTTTGATAGCTTACCACAAGCAGTTGGGGAATTGTTGCAAAAAATGCAACAACTGACAGAGAAGGTGGAAAAATTGGAACCACCAAAGCAGAAAGAAGAATATTACGGAATCGCTGGAATCGCAAAGATCCTCAATTGTTGTAACACCACAGCACAGCGCGTAAAGAACACCGGATATATCGACGGCGCAATTTATCAGGCCGGAAGACAAATGCTGGTGGATAAAGAAAAACTTCAAAGTCTCTACAAAGAGAATGAACACAAGATAAAATCAAAAATCAAAAAATCCCTCGCAAAATGAAAAATTCCTCAGACGAAATTATTGATGCTCTAGAAATTAAAGTTCAAGACGAGCAAGAACAAATGAAACAAGTAATGTTTCTGAAACAAGGTGCTTACTACGGAATGACTCAATATGAAGATAAATCTCATTCCATAGTTCACGAAAAAGTCGATCATCCCAAAACTGGTGATATAATGTTTGATTACAAACAAAGAATGATGCAGATTCTTGAGATAATTGAAACACGTGATCATCGTGGAGTCTTCGAAACAGAAGCAAAAAGAAAAAAAATATCCATCGTTACGGCACGTCCAGTTGTTTTCTTGTTGCCTCCTAAAAAACCATTAGCAAAATGACAGACTTAGAGAAGTTACAAGAAAGAAGACCTGATTTGGTCGAGATTCTAAAACAATACTCGCACGAAGAACTTCTTGAGAATTACGCCACAGAGGTTTTGGAAAAAGACGAAGCAGAAATGTATTCGAAACTTAATGCAGTCGATTTCGGTTGGCTTTCAGCCAGAGTGAAAGAACACGTAGAGACAGTTTACGGAGAAGACCATTCCGCCATCATCACCAGTGAAAAATCTACCATCATTCATAACGTACAAACTTACAGATAACTATGAAAAACGTATTCCTAAAATCTTTGAAATTGTATTTCTTCAAAGGAACAAAAAAGAGAGAGGTCATCTTCAAAGATCACCAGACAGATATTGCCGGACCAAACGGATCAGGAAAGACTACATTGTTCGATGCTTTTACCTGGTTGCTTTTTGGCAAAGATTCTCACGACAGAAAAGATTTCAATATCAAAACATTGGAATCTTCTGGAAAGAATATCGAAAAAACAGAACACACCGTCCAAGGCGTTCTTTCAGTTGACGGCAAAGATTATGACCTGAGACGAGTTTACAAGGAGAATTGGGTGAAAACCAGAGGTGAATTAGAACTCACGCTTAAAGGTCACGAGACGCTTTTTTATATCAATGAAGTTCCAAGAAAAGCAACTGAGTACGCTCACGAAATCGGAGAATTGATCGATGAAAGTCTTTTCAAACTGATAACGAATCCGAGATACTTCGCTAACCTTAATTGGACGAAACAGAGGGAAATTCTCTTTTCTATGTCAGGTGATGTAGAAAATGATTTTCTTCTTGATAAAATTTCAACCATCCAGAACAAAACAGAAATTGGTGGATTGATAAATATTCTTAATTCAGGAAAAGACCTTGAGAAATATAAACTGGAATTAAGGGATAAGAAGAAAAAGCTGAAAGAAGATCTTGATAAAATTCCTACTCGTGTCGACGAAGCAGAAAACAGCAAGCCGGAAGAAGCGGATTTCGCTAAAACTGAGGAAACAATCAAATTCCTTGCGGATAGAGTTGGCAAGATCGATGAAGCTTTGGAATCTGCAAGTTCGGCATTCAGCGAAAAACACAATTCAAATCAGTCGGTTCTTTCAGAGATAAATACTCTGAGATCAAAGCAACAGCAAGTTGTTTTCGATGCTAATACAGAAGCAAGAACAAAAGATTTTGAATCTAAATCTGGCAGACGTGACAATGAATCAAAAATCAAAGAAGCAGAATCCAGAGTCAGAATCTTAAAAAACTCTCTTGCATCTACTCAAAAAGCGAAAGAAATAACACTTGGAAAACGTGACGCGCTTCGTGAGAAATATTCCACAGTCGATAATTCTGAATTCACTCAGAAAGATGGTCAATTGACTTGTCCTGTATTCAACATCGTTTGTGATAGTCCGAAAGCCAATGAGCTTCACAAAGCCAACGCAGACACAGCGCGTGAGACCTTCAACAAAAAGAAAGTTGAGGAACTGGAAACCATCAATCAGAATGGTGCCGAACTTAATCAGGAATTAGCAAATCACGAAGCTGAGATTACCAACGTAAATGCTGACATCGAGAAAGAAGAAACTTTGATTGCTGGATTAAAATCTCAATTAGATGCTTTTCCTGCAGACGAACCAATCAAAGAATTGACTGGGGAGGACGTTCCTGCCTTTACAGAACTACAATATCAGATCAATATTCTGAACAAGAAGATCGTAGAAGTAAAAGCTGACGATAATTCACTTTTGAAAGAAGAAAAACAAAATCTTCTTACTGAGATCGACGCGCTTAAAAAAATCCTTGCAGGTAAAGACCAGATCCATAGATTGAACGAGCGTATCGCTGAGCTGAACGAAACAGGCAGAAACCTGGCGCAGCAGATCGCTGATCTTGAGAAAGACGAGTTCGCGGTGGATGCTTTCAATAAGGCGAAGATCGAGGAATGCGAAAGCCGAATTAATGGCAAATTCTCAATGGTAAGTTTCAAACTATTCAATCAACAATTGAACGGTGGTGAATCTGAGACTTGTGAAATCTTGATCAACGGCGTGCCTTACTCCGATGCAAATACAGCTTCTCAAATTAACGCCGGTCTGGATGTGATAAATGTCCTTTCAAAATTCCACGGTGTTACGGCTCCTATTTTTATCGATAACCGTGAAAGTGTTTCAAATATCATTTATACTGAAAGCCAAGTGATCAATCTATTGGTAACAAACGATAAAGAACTTGTAATAAAATAATTATGAGTTTACCAGACGGTGCAGAATATTGGCAAAAGAATTCATTTCATCTACCAAATACATTTCGTCACGCAAAAGGTGTTGAATGCGTTCATAATCACAACACAGAAACTGAATATATCAACGATGTTGAATGTAGGGCGTGTCTGAAAATCATCGAAGAAAAACGACCAGAGAACTTAATGGACGGCGATGCACCAGAATTCTACTACTACTCAAAAACTTACGCTAAAAAAATGCGAAAGGCTAAGAAAGAGAGAGAAGAATTCAATGATAAATATGGAGTTTGTGACTGTGGCTGTGATTGGCGAATTAGACTTAACAAAAGTAATAGTCAAGAATTTTTAGGATGCAGTAACTACCCTAAATGCAAGAAAACAAAATCAATTTTAAAAATTAACAATGAAAAAATTCCGAAAACGAATCAACATTGAGAACGCTACGGCTTTCAAATTAGAGTATACGGACGGTAATGGCGAAATGAAAGAAAAGGAATTTACTTCATACAAATCAATGGAGCAATTCCACAGCCGACAGGAAGCTTTTCTCTATCTGGATTTTCACAGATACGCTTTTGTAAACAATCAATGGCATCGGTTTATGAAACTGAGAAGTCCTTTTGTTTTCCAAGAAGAAATCGACTTTATCACCAAAACATTCAAAGAAAAGAATGATGTTAAAAATCTTCAAAAATCAAAAATTGAAGAAAATCAGAATCAATAATTAACCCTCAAATATTAAAAAAATGTCAAAAGAACAAAACGCACCAGCAGTGCAAGACAAAGGAACCGTAACCTACCAAGTAGCAGGTCAAGATGTAAAACTTTCTTATCAAATTGTTAGAGATTTCCTCACCAAAGGAAACGGACAAGTCTCAGATCAAGATCTTGTGCAGTTCATCTCAATCTGTAAGTACAATCAGCTGAATCCATTCTTGAACGAAGCATATTTGGTCAAATTTGGCACAACACCAGCGCAAATGATCGTATCAAAAGAAGCCTTAATGAAAAGAGCCGAAGCGAACGACCAGTACGATGGATTGAAAGGTGGCCTTATCATCCAACGTGAAAATCAAATCTTAGAGATCGAAGGGAATTTCCACTTGAAAACAGATACACTTCTTGGAGCTTGGGCAGAAGTTTACAGAAAAGATAGAAAGTTTCCAGTGATTGCAAAAGTATCGCTTGAAGAGTACGACAAAAAGCAATCTTCCTGGAATGAGAAAAAATCTACAATGATTGGAAAGGTTGCAAAAGTTCAAGCGCTGCGTGAAGCATTCCCTGCCCAGCTTGGTGCTATGTACACTCAGGAAGAATCGAACAACACAATCGATGCGGAATATACAGAAGTGAAAGTTGCAAACGAGATAAAGTCCGAAGCAAACAAGACCGTTTTCGAGATTGCAGACGTTGCAGACGAACCGCAAAAAGAAGTAATTCCAACAGCTTCTGCAGAAATCGCTTTCCCGAAGGATGAAAATAAAGTTTCTGCTGGACCTAATTTCTAATCAATTATGAAACTATCCATCTTAGGCTCCAACAGCAACGGAAACTGCTACATCATTCATAACGATTCAGAAGCGTTAATTCTCGAATGTGGTATCAGGTTCTCAGAAGTTCAAAAAGCTTTGAATTTCAACCTTTCCAAAGTTGTTGGAGTATTGGTATCGCACGAACACGGCGACCATTTTAAACACGTTGGTGATTTCATAAACAAAAGAATTCCGGTGTACGCTTCCGCCGGAACTTTTGAAGCCAAGAACATCAAAGGTCAAAACGTGATATCTTCCAATGTTTCAACTAAAATAGGAAAATTCACGATAACGCCTTTTGCTTTGAAACACGATTGCAACGAGCCTTTAGGATTTTACATCAATCATCCTGAGACTGGGAATATTCTTTTTGCGACAGACACCTACTATCTGCCTTTTTTGTTTCCAAATGTGAGACACTGGATGATAGAGTGTAATTACAGAAAAGACATCCTGGACCGCAGTTCTATTGATGCCAGACGAAGAAACAGACTATTGGAATCTCATATGAGTTTTGCAACCTGTCTGGAAGCTTTACAGGCCAATGACCTGAGCAAGACAAACAACATCATTCTAATCCACTTATCCGATGGTAACAGCAACGCTCGTGAGTTCAGATATGACATTGAAAAAGCCTTTGGGAAAACGACGTACACCGCCGACAAAGGAATGGAAATAAGTTTAACAGAAACACCTTTTTAGGGATGAAAAAATACAAAGTCCTTAATCTCTACTCGTGTTTAGGCGGCAACCGTTTTGAATGGGATGAATCAGCCAAAGAAGTGGGCATTGAATTGGAAGTGACAGCTGTTGAGATTTGCCCAGAACTCGCCAAGATTTATCAAGATCGTTTTCCAGATGATATTGTTATTGTCGGCGATGCCCACCAATATTTACTTGATCATTATAAAGAATTTAATTTTATATGGGGTTCGCCTCCTTGCCCTACACACAGCCAAATGATGAAGGCAACAAAACACGACATAAGCGCCTATCCTGATATGAAGCTTTATGAAGAGATTCTTTTGTTAAAACATTTTTTTAAAGGCAAATTCGTAATAGAAAATGTTAAATCTTATTACGACCCATTGATAGAGCCACAACATATAAATCGACATTATTATTGGGCAAATTTTAAAATTCCCGAGATAAAGATAAAACCGATGAAAAATTTCAGCCAAGCAAAAAGAAGTGAAGTTGCTGAATGGTTAGGCTTTGATTATCCAGGTAAAAATATTTACATAAAAGGGAATCACGACCCGGCGCAAGTTTTAAGAAACTGCATTCATCCATTGGAAGGAAAGGCAATCCTCGACACCGCTTTAGGAATCTACAACCAACCAAAGAGAATCATCCAATCACTATTCGACGAACAAGTATTTGAATTATGAATCTCTTCTCTGACCTACAAAAACAGACCGCAGACCAGCTTTTGGATATGATAAACTACGGACTGAAAGAAAAAGAGAAATATCACTCAGTCGCTGTCTTTACAGAAGGAATTTACGAGGTCTATATCTGTGGAAGAAGGTTCGAAAAGGACAAGATCGAACTGCAATTCAACATACTGGATTTCGAGGGGAAAATACCACCAGGTTTTTCTGCCAATTGGAGAAATTACGAACACATTAAAAGAGAATTGAAATTATGACAATAAGACAAAACGGGAGCGTGTACTCAGTAGAAACAGAAGATAAAACGTATCGTTATTGGCTATTTGGGATCGGACTCATTCCGCTACATCCAAAGCCAAACTTCGCAAAGGAATTCTTTATCCGGTCAGCTTTGAAACGTGAGATCTTCGGGCATAAGGAAATGGAAGAAAGACTTAAAACAGAGAAGTAGCAATGATCGGAACTTTCAAGACTTTGAACAAAGATAACCTCTCAAAAGGCAACATCTGGGGAAGAAAAGGCGACAAAGTGAAGATCATATCCGTAAGCGGAAACGCTGTAATATATGAAGATTTACAAGGGAAAAGATTCCCTTGTAATATTAAAGATTTGAAATAAAATGGCTGAAAATAAAAATAGTTTTATCATCTACACCGATTGGAAGCAAGACTTCGAATTTTTAACAGATGAAGAAGCAGGGAAGCTAATTAAGCATTTGCTTCGTTTTGCTTCGGACGAAAATCCAACGATAGAAAATGAAGACCGTCTTTTGCAATTTGCCGCGCAAAAAATGAAAGCTGTGATGAAAAAGGACTTGAAAAAATATGAAGCAGTTATCCAAAAAAGGTCAGAAGCTGGAAAAAAAGGCGGTGTAAATAGCGGAAAATCAAGAACATCGAAGCAAGATGAAGCAAACAAAGCAAATGCTTCAACTCCGAAGCAAAACGAACGTGTTAATGATAATGTTAATGATAATGTTATTCTTTTAAAAAAAGAAACAAAATACGTAGTAGATGATGAAGCGGAAAACGTCGAAAAAATCTCCGAATTCAAAAACTTCCTAAAAACTGAAAAGCAAATCCAAATGGATCGCTTGAGAATGGCTCACAAACTTACAGATGAAGAATTGGATTTGAAGATCGATGAATTCGTGGAAAAGAAAGTTTCTTGGGGTGATGATGAGAAGTGGCACAACACCAACGATATGGCTAAAAACTTTGAATTCTGGTTGAACAAATATCCGAAGATTCAAATTTCAAGCTTCAAGGATTGGGATAAAAAACAATTCTTCGAAAATATTAACACATCTTCGGGAACTGTCTCGAAAGAGGTAAAACAAGATTTCTTCAATCATTACAGCCAGCCTACGCCATCCGGAGAAATGTTATTCCAAAGCTTCAATGCTTGGGATACCAAGACCAGAATGAAAAAATGGATCAACTCACAAAACAAATTTGCCAATGTATCCTGATAAAAATAATTTCAAAAAAGAAAAAGACCACGTAAGAGAGTTATCGATCTCTGATGGGAAGATGCCACCAAGTGCGGTAGAGTTCGAAAAAATCATCATCGGAACCTTGCTGGTAGATTTGAAAGCCTACGATATGGTGATCAAAAGATTTGGTAAAAACGAGGATGTCTTCTACGATCCAAGACATCAACAGATTTTCAAATCGATCAAGAGAATCAAGGAAAAAGATTCGCCAATCGACCTGATGACTGTGATACAGGAACTCAAAAGAACGGAAAAATTGAGCATTGCAGGTGGTGACAATTACATCATCGATCTATCAATGGGTGTAAGTTCGTCAGCTCATCTTGAGCATCATTGTATGGTGGTTTTGGAGAAATATCTGCTTCGAAAAGTGATAAACATCTCAATGCAGATGATAAACGAAGCTTACTCAGAAACGACGGATATGTTTGAACTATTTGCCAAATTGCAAAATGCAGTCCACGATATTGAAGAAGAAATTGCTTCACAGCAGGAAACAGCAACGGCGCAACAGCTTTTTGTGCAGGTTTTGGAACAACAGAAAGAAAAAACAATTCCTGGCGTTCCTTGCAAAAACCGAGACATCCAAATGCGGATGAACGGTTGGCGTAATGGTTCACTCGTCGTTATCGGAGCAAGACCTGCTATGGGAAAAACCGCTTTTGTTTTGGATGAAGCTTTGGGAATTGCCAAAAAAGGTGATCCAGTTGCATTTGTCAGCTTCGAAATGAGCGCTTTGGAATTGCAGGAGCGACAAATGGCTAACGAACTTGAAATCAGCGGAAACAAATTCAGAGATAGAAATCTCACGGATTACGATTGGCAGAGAATATCGGAATGCAGTACATTCGAAAATCTACCACTTTACATCATCGAAGGGAAAAGCGTTGGGTTTGACCTTTACCGAACAATGGCAAAATTGAGATTGCTGAAAAAGGAAAAAGGTTTGAAGATGATTATTTGGGATTATATTCAGCTGACCGAAGTTTCCGGATTAGACAAAGGTAAAAATCGGGAGCAGATTATTTCCACGATTTCCAGAAAGATGAAGCAACTCGCTCAGGAATTGGATTTACCTATCGTTGCATTGTCACAACTCTCGAGAAGTGTTGAATCCAGACCAGGAAAAAGACCAATGCTTTCTGATCTTCGTGAATCGGGAGCAATCGAACAGGATGCTGATGTGGTTGGCTTTCTATTCCGTCCAGAGTATTACAAAATCGAAAAGTGGGATAATGATCCGGAAGGAGCAGAAACTGATACCAAAGGGCAGGTGGAATTAATGATTGAGAAATTCCGTGGCGGTTCAGTCTTTACGGAGAGAATGAAGTTCAGAGGGGATTATCAGAAGTTTTTCCCTATCGAAACTGATTTTGATTATCAAAATCCAGTGCCACTTGGGAATCTGAAAGATGCTTTTGGAGAAATTAAAACTGAAAACAAAATCGAAGAAGATGACGACTTCAAATTCTAAACTCCAAGACCTAAAACAAACCTACAAAGCCAAACGAGATGATAGAAGAAAATCTTATTCAGAAAATCAAGGGTCAATATCAGACCGAATTGAAGCAAGCCGAAGCGACTTTCGAAATCTCGCAGAGCAGGATCGAGAGCAAAAGCAGAGAGAGAAAGGTTTTCTACATCCGATTGCTAATTTTCAAAAACTTAAGCGCTGAGCATTGCGAAAAAGAAATTTCATCCGCATTACGGAAAAGGATTTTTCTCGTGAAATACTACCTCAAGACCTACGACAGTTGCAAACTCTGTGACAAGAAATTCACCGAAATGGAAAAACAATTTTTAAAAACGAAATCAGAATGGCAAGATTAAACCACGCAGAAAGCCGATTGCAAATCGCCTGCGTAGATTGGTTCAATTACCAATATCGCGTTTTGTCGCCGGTGTTCTTTGCGGTGCCGAACGGTGGAAGACGGGATAAGACAGAAGCGAAAATAATGAAAGCTGAAGGAACGAAGGCCGGAGTTTCAGATCTGCTACTTCTCACGCCGAACGAAGACTTTAATTTCCTCGCAATCGAGATGAAAACAACAGATGGCCGACAGAATCCAAACCAGAAGATTTGGCAAAAGGATGTCGAGAAGCTGGGGGCAAAGTATGTGATTTGCAGAACAGTTCCCGAATTTATGACCGAGATCAATAACTATTTGAAAAGCACAAAGTTTGGTGTAAAATTTTGATTAAAAAATATCAGTAACTGATATTTATTTTTATCTTTGTGGTTAGTAATTCTTTTCATAGTTTATTTTTTTGAGATTCCTCGCTACCAGATTCGTCGAAGTAGTGAGGATTTCAAAATTCCGAGAATATGCAAGTACAAAACATCAAAATATCAAAACTCCGCTTCAACGACGGGCAGATCGATGGACTTCCAAAAAATCCACGATTTATCCGTGATTATCGCTTTGAAAAGCTTGTGCAATCGCTGAAAGATGATCCAGAAATGCTTGAGATCCGAGAATTGATCGTAATTCCGTTCAATGACTGTTATCTCGTTATCGGTGGAAATATGCGACTGCGCGCAATGCGAGAGCTTGGATTTACCGAAGCAATTTGCAAAGTACTTCCAGAAGATACGCCAGTTAAAAAACTTCGTGCGTATGCCATCAAAGATAACGTTGCGTACGGATCTGACGATAATGATGCCTTAGCAAACGAATGGGATGCAATTGAACTCGAACACTGGGGTGTTGAATTTCCAATTTTCGAAGAACCGGAAGAAGAAAAAGAAACGCTTCCAAAGGCTGACGAAGACAATATGATCGCCATCACTTTGACCGATGAAGAAAAAGCTGAATGGGAAAATGCCAAGGCCTATGTAAAACTGAAAGACGATAAAAAATCCCTCTTCAAAATAATTCTAAGGCTTTACGAAGCTGAAAATAACTAAAATTATGAGACAGGTTTTAAATTCTGAGAAAGCAAAAGAGGTTTGTAATGCTGCGGCGTTGGGTTTCGCTAATGCCGCAGCGGAAGTTTTAGCAAATAAGACCGAAGAAAGCCAAAGCTCTAAAATATCAAAATTCATTCAAGAACTGGAAAAAGAAAATCTGCAGAGAATAAAAAGAATCAAAGAAGATACTGAATATTTGACAGAAGGTCAAGGCACTTACCTATTCCCGTCTGAAAAGAAGATTTTCACAGATTCAATCGAAAGTGATAAATCATTATTGAAAATTAATCAGGATAGAATTAGAAAACTTAAGAAAAAGCATAATCTATGATCTCTCCACTCACCAACGCTTTTCTGATCAATCCAATGCCACTGCAACTGACTTTAAATCTTTGCAGTCACGGTTGTATTTACTGTTTTTCAATCTTGAACGACCCGAAGCGAAAAGCGGACTTGAAAAAAATTCTTTCAATTCTTAAGCATCACAAAAACAGAAACGACATCACAAGTCTTTTTCTGAAAGATAAATATCCGGTCTTGATCTCAAACAATGTTGATCCGTTTTCAAAAAACAATCACGTCCTGACAAATCAGATTCTTAAACTTTTGGTTGCTATGGACATTCCGGTTCAATTGAACACTCGTGGCGGTTATGGTTGGCAAGAAGCCAGCGAAAAAATAAAACCGTCGATTTGGTATGTTTCCGTTCCCTACTCTGATGATGAAGTCAGAAAAATCTTCGAGCCGAACGCTCCAAGTCTTGACGAGCGTTTTGAAATGGTGAAAGAGCTGGTGAAAAAACACAAGGTAATGATTGGGATCAATCCTTTTGATGCTAAGTTTTCAGACGATCACAAAGCGATTATCGATAAATATTCAGAGATCGGAGTAAAGCATTTTTGGATCAATCGCTTTCATTTGAACTACAAACAACAGTCAAATCTTACGGATAGTCAAAAAGAGATATTTGGACCAGAGTTTTTGAAACAAGCAGCTTCGAAAGATATTAATCCCGAGACCGTGAAGCTTTACATTGCTCTACGAGATTATGCTAAAGAAAAAGACTGCGAGATCATCGGTACACCTTCCGGACATTACGAATCCTGGTTTGATGATTTCTATTCCATCTACCCGAAGACAATGCCGACGCAAAATGATTTCTTCAAATGGTGTGAGGAAAACAAAAGCGAAGGCGACACGATTTCCTTTGACGAGTTCTTTGACTTTTTCGCTCCACTCATTCCAGATTGGGAAACGGATATTTCAAAATTCATCTACAACAAATCGAATCTCGACGATAAAACCTTTATGAAGAAAACGAGATTAAAAAACATTCTTCACGTTTACTGGGATAGCAAAGCAGGATTGAATCTCGCAAAGAATTATCCGGTTTTCAGCTGGTTCAAAGTGCAGACGGAAAAGAAATTGGATTGGGCGAAAGATGGCAATGGTGACAGACTTTTGATTTACCATCCGAACAATTACAACACGAAGGAATTTTTGATTTTAGAAGAAACAAAGCAATCCTAAAGCAATCCAACTATGAAAGAGAATTTCAAAGGTAAAGATGGCACCGCAGGCTTTCATAAAAACCCACAGAACATCAACCGTACTGGGGCAAATAGAAAGTCGTTTTCGACCATCAATGAAGCTTTGAAAAAGAAAGGCATCCAGCCACTGAAAAAGAACGAACTGATTGAAAGTTACACTTTGATCTTCAATGCGACCGAAGAGGAACTAAAACGAATTGCTGTTGATAAAAAAACGCCTTTCGCTCTTCGATTGATAATTACCGAGCTGAATGATAAGAACACCCGAAGCAAAGCGATTGCCGATCTTCGAAATTATATGTTTGGTCAAGCTATGCAGGAGATAAACCACACCGTTAAGGCTCGTGTACTTACTCCCGAAGAAATGAAAGAACATCTTAAAAACTTGAACGACGAATATTAAATATCAAAATAAAAACTATGAAACTCACCAAATCTCAAAGAGAGATATTATCTCAAAAGTATGATGGTAAGTGCGCGTACTGCGGTTGTGAGTTGCAAAAAGGCTGGCACGCCGATCATATAGAAGCTTGTGTGAGAAATCGCAGTTATGTTGACGGTAAAGGATGGATCTTCGATGGAACATTTGAAAAGCCAGAAAATAATCATATCGGTAATTTCAATCCTTCTTGTCCAAAATGCAATATCAATAAGCATCAAATGACTATAGAACAATTTCGAGATTCAATCAAACAGTATGTTCAAAGCCTTAATAAATATTCAGTTCAATATCAAATGGCGAAGAAATACAACCTCATTAATGAGACCGAAATCGAAGTTGTATTTTATTTCGAAACAATAAAATAACAAATGTCCACCGCCACCGAAATAAGAGATGTAGATATAACAAAAACGTGGGCTTTAGAGTCGACACTTAATTTCACTCGCTATTTCTTCAAGAAAAATTTCGGTAAAAAGTTCATCGTAAATGATCATCATAGAATTATTTGCAACGCTCTTGATCGAGTTATCCAAGGCAAGACAAAACGCTTAATGCTCAATGTAGCACCTCGTTACTCAAAGACTGAACTCGTCATTAAAAACTTCTCTGCTTACGGTTTCGCAATCAATCCAGCATCCAAATTCATACACCTCTCCTACTCTGCCGACCTCGCAATGGATAACAGCCGAGAAGTTCAAGACACGGTAACAAGTGAAGCTTTTCAAGAACTATTTGACGTAACTCTTACATCAGAATCAAAAAAGAAATGGCAGACGACCGAAGGCGGTGGTTTTTACGCTGTTAGTTCTGGTGGTCAGGTAACTGGTTTTGGAGCCGGTGCGGTCCAATCAGAAAACCAAGATGATGAAGATATTGATTTTGAAAACTTCATTCCTTATTTCGATTCTGAGTTTGCCGGTGCAATTCTTATCGATGACCCGATAAAACCAGATGACGCGCAATCCGACCAAAAGAGAGAAGCGGTAAATCTTAAATTTGACACTACGATTCGGAACCGTGTAAATTCGCGAGATACGCCGATAATCATCATTATGCAAAGGCTTCATATGAACGACCTTTGCGGATACCTTCAAAAATTGGAAGGCGTTCTCGGGATTGATGATGGCGGTGAATGGGAATTGATCGAGCTTCCTTGTCTCCAAACCGATGAAAACGGAGAAGAAAAAGCATTGTGGCCACACAAACACACGGTGGAAGAGTTACACCAGATGAGATTAAAAAGTCCGTTTGTTTTCGAAACGCAATATCAACAAAATCCAAAACCAAAAGAAGGATTAATGTATGACAGACCTTTTCGGACATATCCATATCCGACAATTCCGTACACTTCCAGTAATATCAAAAAAAGTTACACCGATTCCGCAGACACAGGTGGTGATTATTTATGTTCCATCTGCTACACGGAAACCGATTACGGAAACTTTGTTGAAGATATTCTATTTACGACAAAATCGATGGAATACACCGAGCCGAAGATGGCCGAAATGTTGGCAAAACATCAAACATCAACTGCTTACATCGAATCCAACAATGGAGGGCGAACTTTCGGGCGTAATGTGGAACAACAAACAAGGATTCTGGGAAACAACACAACCGAATTTGATCTATTCCACCAAGGCGACAATAAAGATGTCAGAATCTTCACCAAATCAAACGAAGTTATGAATCTTACTTTCTTTCCCGAAGGCTGGGATAAGATGTGGCCAACATTTTACACCCACGTTACCAATTATATGAAGACCGGAAAGAATAAAAATGATGATGGTCCTGATGTACTTACAGGAATGGTTGAAAAACGAGGTGAGGAAGGTGAAGACCCAAGCGATTATTTTTAAACAAAAACTAACTATATACCAATGACAACTGAGCAATTAAAAGAGATAACCGATAAACTGAGAAGCGGTTCCGAGCTGGAAGATACTATTTCCGCACTCAAGAAAACACGCATTGTAGATCTTCCAAAAGTTGAAGACATCAAAAAGGAGTTGGACCCAGCGCAACATAAAGTTTTCGACACTACTTACCGAAAGGATAAAAAAGTCAAAGCAGATGATGGTGAAACCGCTGACGGTGGTGTAAAGGTAGTGACGGTAAGCGGAGCAAAAAAAGAAATCGCAATGAAGATCGAGCCGGTTACTCGAATTGCTTTGGCGTACCAGGAGATTATTGTCAATCGTGCTGCAGCTTTTCTTTTTGGTTTTCCCGTGGATTACCAAACGGAATCCGAAGATGCCAAAGAAGAGGAAGTCTTGAAAGCAGTTCAAAGAATCATCCACGACAACAAAATGGAATATTTCGACCTCGATATGGCAAAAGAACTTTTATCTTTTACCGAGGTTGCGGAGATGTGGTTCCCTGTTGAAACGGACAAAGAACACGAGATATACGGGTTTAAGACAAAATTCAAATTGAAGTGTATTTCCTTCAAACCTTCAAAAGATGAAGAATTGTATCCTACTTTTGACGAGTACGGAGATCTTGTTGCTTTCTCCCGTGCCTACTCCCGTAAGGTTGGAGATAAGAGCGTAAAGTATTTTGAAACGCATACCGCTGAATTCTTTTACAGGTTTGAAAATACCGATGGCTGGAAAGCTTCTGATACATATCCGAAACCAAATCCAATCGGTAAAATTCCAATCGTTTTCGGGAACAAACTCGCAAAGGATTGGGATAAAGTCCAGAACATCATCGAGAGTGATGAAGATCTTCGCTCCAACTTTTCCGATACGAATAAGTATCATTCCGCTCCGACAATGTTTATCAAAGGAAAAATAACTGGCTTCGCTAAAAAAGGTGAATCTGGAAAACTAATTCAAGGTGACGCAAATACAGAAGCGGCATACCTGGAATGGAAGGCGGCGTCTGAAAGTGTAAAACTTGAACACTCTATGAACCGTGAAGATATTTTCTCTTTAACACAAACGCCTGATATATCTTTCAACAATATCAAAGACATAGGAAATCTCGGACTTGGTGCGCAGAAAATGCTGTTTATGGATGCTCACTTGAAAGTTAAAGATAATATGCTTGTCTTTGGTCCATATCTGCAAAGACGAATCAATATCATCAAGGCTTACATTGCAATGTTCAACACCTCTATGCAAGATGCTTGTGATAAAGTCATTATCAAACCGGTTGTAACGCCTTACATTCTCGGAGACGACAAAGAAACTGCCGATATACTTTCAGTTGCCGTAAACTCAGGATTTATGAGCAAGAAATCAGCGGTATCCAACTTCGATTGGGTGCAAGATGCTGACAAAGAATTTGCTCAGATCCAAGCCGAAGAAAGAGCGGCGCAAATCATCGATAATTTTCCACCTGCAGAATAATTGAGTTATGGGAATTAAAATTGAAATGAATCTCATCGATCCGGAAATGTTTACAGATGCTGTGCAGGAAGTTGTTATCCAGATTTTAGAATCAACACTCTTGGAAATTCAAGAGGAAGCTAAAAAAAAAGTGAATGCAAATTCCGACAAAGTTTATAAAGACAGAACAAATTTTCTTAATTCATCAATAGGTTTTGTGATATATCAAAATGGGGAGTTTGTTAAATCTAATTTTTTTGCTTCCGGAGTTGGAGAAGGGAAAGATGGGCAAAAAGGCGTATTAACAGGTGAAGACTTAGGTAACGAAGTGGCACAGAATTTTACATCTGGATTTGTTTGCGTGATGGTTGCGGGTGCTGATTACGCTTTATATGTTGAATCAAAAGGATTTGATGTTCTGACTGGAAGTTGGATGGAATTTGATTCTATTTTCAAGAAAAATGCAGAGAATATAAGCTTAGCGACAGGGATTGAATTCGTAAATAAGAAATAGATGCGCAGACTATCACCAGAAGAAATCGCACGCCAAAAACGTTTGGAGACTTTGGAAAAGGAACTTAAAAAAATCCTTCTCCAAAGCTTTTCCCTATCTATCAATCTGCCACAGATCCAGAACGCTATCAAGAATCTGAATGGGCAATTTTCGATTACTCAGAATAAATTATTGGTCCGTAAAATAAACACCATTCTCCGAAATCAGTTTTCAAAATTTAATCTGACTTTAATCAATGGCATTCAGAAAGAATTTACTATTGCCTCGGATGATCTCTGGAATAATCTCGGTAAAAGATATTCTAAATCGATAGCGCAGGCCAAAGCTTTTGATTTTATTCGAAATCAGGCGACCGGAACCGTACGAGATATTGCTTCGCAGAGCAAAACTTTTATTGACACCCAGAAGGGGGGACTGAAATTATCTGACCGAGTTTGGAAGGCTTTTGAGAACATCCCGAAAGAAATTGATGTAATGGTGCAGAATCACATCAAAGAGGGGAAATCTCCACAGATGTTGGCGCGTGAGCTTCAAAAGAATCTAACTGAGCCAAATCGAATTTTTAGACGAGTGACAAATCCGAAAACGGGTAAACTTGAATGGAGTAAAGCAGCAAAAAATTATCATCCCGGTCAGGGAGTTTATCGATCTTCGTATAAAAATGGATTACGATTGGCAAGAACTGAAATAAACGGCGCTTATCGATTAGCGGAATGGAACGGGTACCAAAATAATCCATTGATAAGTGGTTTTGAAATTATGCTGAGTAATAATACTGAAAATCAATGTGAAACCTGCAAACGCTTGGCTGGAATTTATCCAAAATGGTTTAAATGGAGTAGCTGGCATCCACATTGCCGATGTAGAATGATTCCAATTCTTATTACAATGGCTGAGCGACAACAATTAGCAATTCTCACTTTACAGAGAAAGAAAAGCGAGTTTAAACCGAAATTTATCAAAGATCTTCCACCTCAATTTATCAGCTACTTACAAGACAACAAGGAACGGATTTCGAATGCTTCGAGCTTGCCTTATTGGTTTGAGGATAATGTGGAAGAATTGCAGAAGATATTAACTTTGTAAAAACTAAAACCAATGAGAGCGATACATTACATAGAGAAGAGAAAAGAAATTTGCAATGCTGCTGCTTTAGGAATGGCTAATGCAGCAGCGGAAATTGAAGCAACTAAGCCAGAGACTGCTACTAAATTAGATCCAGAAGATTTAGTAACTCATTTTAATGAAAAACACGGAGGGAAAGGACTTTTAAGTGGTATTAAAATTGGAATTTGGAATAAAGGTGACATCAATCGTATTTATATTAATGGCGCAGGTTACAACACTAAGAAAGTAAAACAATCTGTATATGTAGATCTTAATACAGGTAAGTTAAGTGTTTACACTGACTCTAATCAACCAAGTAAGTGGAATATTTCTCAAAGCAATGAATTAAGAGAGAGTAAGCAGGTTCAAATGGTATTACGATACATTAATAGATATAAAAAATAGCAGGAAATTATCCTGCTATTTTTATTAATTTGTCTATGTGATCTTTTAATTTTTGCAAGTCTGTCAGTAAATATTTATTACTCCCTTTTCTTTTTCTTTTAAGCTCAGCGCCTTTAGTAGAACAACCAATAATTTCAGCAATCTGGCGATCGTTGTATCTAGATAACCTAATTAATTTTAATATTTTAAAGTGTAGTCAATCCTCTTCGTTGTTTTCTTCCTCTACCTCGAAATAATCATCACCAGCTGAAACATACTCATCACCTTGCTTTGCAATTATTTGCCCTGACGGAGATTTTATAGTTTCATTTTCATTGTCGTAAACATAATTGTTATTAGTGAAATCTTCTACCACTACGAACAACTGACCTAAGGCCTCTTGTTTTGTTAATCCGGTTTTTAAATCTTTTCCGTTTTGTGTAATTTTAAATGTTGACATAATATTTATTTTTATAGGTACAAATCTAAATAAAAAATATATTTAGTTCCAAATATAAGAACTAAATATTATATAACTCATTGATAACCAATACAATTATTTTACAACAATTTCACAAACTCGTGTGAGGGTGCGAAAAAATTATTTTATTTCAAGTTCTTTTTCGGTCATGTCAAAATAAATATTTTGAAAGTGATGAACAAATTTAATCTTTAACTTTTCTTTTATTTGAGCATACTGGCCTATTTCAATATACCATCCATTGTAAGGATAACAAACAAATTCACGATTAGAAAGTCCGCTGTCTAGTGTGTAGCTAAAATCTTCAGAAAATTTATCATTTGGGTCATAAGTCTCCCTAAAATCACAACTTATAAAACCAAACTTCAATAACCATTCTTCTGTTAATGGAATAGGAAAAAATGAATTTATACTTTCATAATGAGTCTCACCATTGTAAAGACAGTGTATATAATCTTTGCCAACGCCAATAATCTCAACAATTCCTAATACAGAATGATTTACAAGATTTCCTAATCTTAATTCTTTTTGGTCCATATCAGTTACAATAATTTCTAAACGACCGACTTCAATCCCTTCTGAGTCAAAAGATCGAAAAACCTCTACTGTTTTACCTGTTATCTCTTTGCCTTTTCCATTTATTGAAATAAGACCATTTTCAGTGGATGGCGCAAAAGATTCTTTATTAAAGTCATTTCCCATATCTCAAATTTAATTATTTTCTTCAAACTCAACATCACATTTTTTACAAACAATCTCAAGACCAGTCTTCCCCCAGACGTTGCACCCGCAGGAACAGGTATATTTTGAGCGTTTGCCATCGGCTCCACTCTTCTGTACTTTATCCTTTTTGACCGCGCTAATTTCCAAAGTTTTGAATCGGGTTTCCTGCAGTTTCTGAAATGCTTTTTCAAATGGTCCGTCGTCAATAACGTAATCATACATCCTTCTGCCAGTTTTGAATCCGTCGGGCGTTCCTGTGTCGGATGTTTGCAAACCTACATTTTTCATTATCTCAGAGAACTCTAAATTGTGATAACCGGATCTACCAGGTTTGCCGAAAAGATACTGATACAGATGACACATCTCGTGAACAATTGTTTGGTGAAACTCGATGTCATAAGGCTCGATGTAGTCTGGGTTCACAGTCAGCTCGTGAATCATTTGACCGTCTTTTGACTTCCATTTGTCAGGCTGGAACATTCCCGACATTTTATGATCTCTGGAAATAGTGATTATTACTTCTGGAAGTTTATCCTGAAACAATTCTTTGTTGTAGTAGCTGAAGGTGTTGGATATATAATTGAAGTTCTGCATAAATTTTGGTAAGATAGTTATTGGGTTTTGGATTTGTTTACGGGTTTCCGTAATTCTATTTTTGTTTTATAATTCCATCAAAAAATGAGAATTCTGAACTTATTTTGCCTAGTTGAAATTCATATGCTGGAAATGATTTATCAATAATTTTTATAAGTTCACCGAAATCGTTTGTGTTATTTGTTTTTTTAACATCATTAAGAACGTCTACCATTCCAGAAAACCAATTAGGATTTAATTCTTTCAGTCGATTCATAGCTGTAGGTAGTTGGTGGGTCATAAAATTATCGTCAAAAATATAATTCAACATTTCATATACATCTCCGATTTCAGTCGATAATCTGCCATCTATTATCGAAAATGCTTTTTTAAGTGTGACTTTCATTTTGGTTGCTTTACTGATTGGATTAAAGACTCGATTTCTTTGATTTGAAATTCAGCATATTTATCATTTTTCCATACGAATCTATTTGTTTTTAATATTTCCTCCAACATCTCAATCAATTCTGATTCTCGGTCGGGAACTTCTTCGAGGAAATGAGTAACTTCATAGAATGATTTAAACTCATTATCGGCTTTACTAAAGTACATCTTGTTCATATTATATTCGTCTGGATTTTCAGCGGATCTCGCATTAGGGCAATCTACCCAGACAAAGTATTTACCATCTTCTTTTGGCAGTCTCTCACTCACGGCTACCTTTATAAATTTAGTGTTGCTCATAGCTAATCAGTTTTAAGGTTCGATATAATTTCGATAATGTCGCCGATGCTTCCTGCTTTCGCCCATTCTTCATCCTCTATCTAAACCCTTTTGTCTTTTTTAATTTTCCACTACATACTAGGCTTATTCCAACTCTACAAATATTTAATTTAGTTGCAGCTTCTTTAATACTTATAAAGCTATCAATTACATTTTCTGAATCATCAATTTGAAATATTGGCTTACTATCTTTATGATTTTTACCAGACCTTGCAACCATTAATTTATTATCAAAAGCGTGTTGTATATTATATGAAGGCGTACACCATTCTAAATTTTCTACTACATTATTTAATTTGTTTCCGTCAATATGGTTAACAAAAGGCTTATTTTCTGGGTTAGGTATAAATGATTCGGCAACCAATCTATGGATTCTTTTAGATTTAACTAATCCGAATTTACTTAACCCAACTTCATAATAATTACCTCGTATATTTATTGATAATATCTTTCCTTTTATTGCTTGGAATTGTCCTCTATTATGGTTTGATTTCCTATCTAAACTCCTAACTTTTCCATTGTCAGATATCTGGTAGATATTTTCATATCCTACTATGTCTCTCCAATTTTCGTTAAGTCTGCTCATAATTAAAGTATTTCAAAAATTAAAGTTCTGTCGGGATGGAAGGTTTTGGATTCGGCTTCGTCAAAAGCTTTTTCTTGATGAAAGTTCGTTTGCATTGTAAAAAATGAACCATTCAAATCATTTTTAGCAGGTTTTTCAATCGGATTCTTTTCCCAATAATAATTCGAAGCTTCTATCGCTGATATGAAAGAGTCAAGAGCGGAAGTACAAGAATCTTCATCATCGTATAATGCGTTATAATATTTATAAAGAAATTGACCGTTTGAAGAACAATAACCACCAACCACTAATCCTTTCGCTATCTCTTCCGATAATTCAGATCCTTTGCAAATCAAATCGAATTTACCACTCATTCTAAAATTTTCTTTTGTATCATTTCCGAAAATATATAATGCATCTTCATAAATGTAATAATCATAAATTCTCGGTGTCTCCACTACAAGAACTCTTTTATTTATGTTTAATATTGTGCTTTTCATTTGTTTATTTTTTTAGATTATTTCGACACGTTTAAATGATATGTCGATTTTTAAACGTTTTCTTGCTTAGTCATTAGTATAAGTATTAAGGGTTAAGAATTGATAGTAGTAATTTGAAAGCTTCTCCAATTGTTTTAACTCTCTCAGTTTTTTCATCTGGAATTATAATGTCGAATTCTTTTTCAATTTCAATTATAAATTGAACTTTGTCTAATGAATCAAATCCTAAGTAGTCAAAAGTAACATCATCACTTATTTGATGGTTTTGTAAATCTGGAAGTACAATTTTTAAGCACTTAACAAATGGTTCGTATATGTAATTTGGCTTCATAATTTTGTTGATTCGAGAATATTTTTTATTTTATTTTTTTCAACTTGATATTTTGCATATGGTAGTTTGTCGAATAATAATTTCAACATTTCTCTCATTTCATCTCTCTGCTTTAATAATTGAGAGGGGAGAAGTCCGCAGGATTGGATGGTGTTTCCGGCATCGATAATTAAATTAGCTAATTCGTTGTTTTGTTCATCTTCATTTTTCCAAACCAAACAAAGTGACTTAGTATCATTTCCGATAGCTGTTCCAACTTCATTTTGCATCACTATTTTTAATTCTGTATTCATAATTATTTTCGGTTTTTAAGATTTTCTTTTCTTGCTAATTTGACTTTTTTACGTCTTTGCGTGGATTTTGAACCATTAACTGAATTAGGAGAAAGTCTTTTCACGCTCCAATAACTTCGCATATCTGTCATAATTATTAAGTGTTATTTAGTTTCTAATTGTTTTAAAAGTTCGTCAACTTCATTTTCTTTGAAGTTTGCAGTCGTTTTATAGCCTTTGTCAATGCCAGCTATCAAAACCATTTTAACCTGATGTTTTGAAAGGGATTTTCCGTTATGCTCAAAAGTCTTCCAACTTGTATTGATAGCTCTTAAGGCTCCTTGTAAGTCTGCGTGCATAATATTAGGTTTTAATGGTTAGGGTTAAAAAGGCAATTCTTTTAAATGGTTATTATCAATTTCAATTACTGTTTTATATTCTTCAACTGTTGCTTTTAATTCGATGATTGAATCAACATAATCGTAATATGCGTGACATTCAATATTTGGCGGCGGGTAGCATCCAACTTGTGCAGGACTATAAGATAATAGAAACTTAAATTCATAAAATCCATCCTCCACTTCATAATCAAATTCCTTGAAAAATTCTTCAATCAAATCGTGGTCGACTGAATATCCGGATTCGATAAAATATGAAGATTCATCAAAGTCTGTAATTATTGAATCTTTTATAAACCCCCATCCCGAAACGGCTATAAATCTCTTATTTAAAGCATTGATAAGCTCAAATACTTCTTTCGTTGATAATTTATTTAAATCTATTTCCATAATCTTGTATTCTATTACCGCCAAAAGCGGGGGTTAATCCGCTCTTAGTTTTAAATCTTTTTTGTTGTACATTTCAACTATTGATTTTTCATCAGTAACTTCAACTTCATTTTTGCGCAGATGATAATATTGAAATGATGGAGCAAGATTATCCCACCAATACTTTGATAAAACTAAATCAACTTCATTATCTTTAAAATCAGCAGTCGTTTTATATCCTTTTTCGATACCATATTTTAGAATATATTCTACTTCTTTTTTGTCCATTGGTTTACCATTATTTTCAAATGACTTCCAACTATTTTTAATCGCTCTTAATGAGCCTTTTAAATCTGCGTGCATAATATCTATTGTTTATTGTTAATTCTAATTTGTCAAAGACCTAGTTGTTTTATAGCTGAATAGGTTAAAAAACCTTGTGATCCCCACAGTACACCGTCGTTTGAAACTATCATCGGATAACATTTATTTAAATCACCGTAATCTTCGTCATTGTAATCTTCATCATCTTCTTCAGGGATTCGACCAAATTCATCTTCAATCAAATCATATATTTCCAATGTTTATCTAAATCTGATATTAGTTTCATAATAGTTTGTTTAATGGTTAAGAGAGTAATTCGGGGTTGTCGTGGATATTTCCAATCACGTGGAATCGAGTAAGAATTTCTTTAAGCCAAGTATCACCAGAAAAACCAATATCTACGCTTCGGTCTTTGGTGCCATACCTGAAACCACCATCTTCATAATAGACTTCAAAAATTAATGGTACTTTTTCAGATGAATCTAAAATATCTCCTTCATAAATCTCTTTGCCATTCTTGTCTTTTAATCCAGTGAATTGGCTTACGGTTTCAGGTATTACTTGATAGTTGTGAGTTTCTCCATCTTGCTCTGTTTCCCAAATCTGATAATTACTACCCCAAAAAATTATGTGGCCAAAAACCCACTTTTCACCGATTGTTGTCTTGCCTCTAAATTTTATTTCTCTGTTCATAATTCTGTTATTTGATTTTAATTTCAATGCACATTGCAAATGTAAAATAAAAATATCAGTAACTGTTATTTTTGCAATAACTTTTTTAATTAAATAAATATCAGTTACTGACATTTAATATATTTGTATTATTAAAATCAAATCTAATTTTTATTAATGCTTACACTTGAACAAATCATTGTATTACTGACAACTAAGTTTGCAGGCGTACGAAAAGACGGACTGGCGCAACTTGCTAAATTCATCAAGCTAAATGCTACATCCGAAGAAGAAGCTCAGGCACTCGTTGATGGTTATTCACCAGAACAGGTTACTGAATTCGTAAATGATTGGCGAAAAGACGTGGATGCAGAAGTCGGAAATGGCGTAAAGACTGCTGAAAGCAATTTCAAAAAGAAATACAACATTACCGACGTACCTGCTGAACCGAAGCCAGGAGATCCACCAGTAGAGCCAAAACCTGCGGATGTTCCAGCTGACATAGCATCAATTATTCAGGCGGCGATCAAGCCATTTGCGGACAAACTTAACGCAATCGAAACAGGAAACATCACAGCTACAAGAAGTGAGCAGTTAAACAGCAAGCTGGCTAACGCTCCGCAAGCTTTCAAAGATCGTGTTCTCAGAGATTACGGCAGGATGAATTTCGAAAATGACGAAGCGTTTACTGGATATTTGACGGAATTAGACGCTGATTTGACGAACTACACCCAAGAAGTGAGCAATCAATCACTTTCTGCATTCGGAAAGCCAATTGTTGCTGGCAGCGAAGCTGGATCCGTTCCAACTGCCGTCGAGCAATATCTTAAAGAAACGCAAGCGGGAGGTGCTACCAATACTCTTGGAGGTAAAGAACTTTAACCATTAAAACTAATAACGATGTATATCGAAAGAAAACAAGAAGAAACTCCGGCAACGTCGATTCTGCACAAGGTTGCAGACATTCCGAATGGTGTGACTATTAAAACCACAGGATTAGCGAACGGAACTGTTATCGCAGAAGCGACACCGCTTTATCCTGATGCCAATGGTCTTTACGCTGTTCTGGGAACGGCTAAGGTTGTTGAAGTTGCAGCGGCGAATGCAGTAAACTATTCAGTTGCGAAAGGTCATACTTTATTGGTAGGGCAAAAGCTTTACAAAGATGCTTCTACAAACGTAGATATTTCTGCAATCAACACAACCGATCCAACAAAAGATGTAGTAACAGTGAGTGCTACGCTTGGGGCGAAAGCTATTGGAGGTTTGTTATCACAAGGAAATGTTGCACAGTCAGTTGCAATCACTGGGGAATCTCACACGGTTCAGGCTGGTAGAAATGTATTTGCAAGTGGTTGGGTAATTGCGGTGGTGAACAAGAATATGTCTCCGGAGCCAGCAAACAAACCCGCATTAGTGCAGTATGTTTAATTATTAACCATTAAAAAACTAATAACCAATGTCAATTAATAAAACATTATTAGCAGGAGTGTCCGAGAAAGGAATGGACGCGGTGATCAGATCTTATGATTTCAAGCCGTACTACTTCCCTACTCTTTTTCCGCTGAAAGAAAATTTAACGCTTGACTTCAAAACCTTGGAAGCAGTTGCCGGACTTAAAGTAGCTGGGGATATTGTTTCCAGAGGTTCAACCATCGGAAGAAAGAAGCGAGAAGCCATCGGAAAAGTTGGTGGGATCATTCCTAAAATCGCTGTTTCGAGAGAAATGGACGAGAACGATCTTACTGAATACGAGACCGCACTTGCTTTAGCAGGTGGAAATCCAAACCTTGTATCTATCGTAAGATTCTGGGGTGAGGATATGCAGTTTTGTTGGGATGCTGTCGCTTCCAGAATTGAATGGATGGCACTTCGTCAACTTTCGACTGGTAAATTGAAATTAACGCAATCGGATAATCAAAATGTGGTTACTGAATTTGATGTTGATTATCAAATTCCTGCTGCAAACAGAAATACAGTTGGAACTCTTTGGGGAAGCCAAGCGGATGCCACGCCGGTCAAGGATTTGGAAGATCGTGTGAAATTTGCAAAATCTAAAGGCTTTAACCCCAAAGTTGTTTTGATGAACAAAAACACTTTTGCAAAGTTCGCTTCTACAGAAGAAGTCATCAAGAAATCAGCTTCGTTCGCCAATAACGCTTTGGGTATTTCTCAGACGCCTTCTTTGGAAGATATCAACAATATGTTGAGACGTGAAGCGTGGTTGAATGGCTTGCAGATTTCTGTAATCGATCAGGATATTGCAATTGAGATTGATGGGAAAAGAACTGTTTCCAATCCATTTATCGACGATGTTGCGACTTTGGTAGAATCTCCTGTAATGGGTAACACATTCTGGAAAACTCCGGTAGATATGAAGTTGCAAGCATCTTCTGCAATCAAAGTGATGAATGGTCCTATTATGATCAAGAAGTTCTCAAACGAAGAGCCAGTTGAGGAAGTAACGCAAGGAATTGCAAATGCTTTCCCAGCGTGGAACGGAGCAAACAGATCATTAATCTTGAGTGTCTAACCAATGACCAATAAAGAGTATTTCACCGCAACATTATCTCGCTTCAATGTAAGTGAAACAGAAATTGATTTGATTCTAATTAATCAAGGATTAAACGCTGGTTCTGATGTTGATGTTGCGGTTGCGAAATTAGCAATGTTCAAAGAGATCCCGATGTTCATTCCGATTGCCGATGAAAAGGAAGGAGGAAGATCTATCACTTGGAATATTGAAGCAATTAAAATGTGGTACTCTCTATTGGCCAAAGAATTAAATCAAGACGATCTTTTGAATGTAAGTGATGATGAAGTCTCTGATTATAGTTTTATGATGTGATGGTAAGGCGATACTATTTATATAAGCAGGAATCCACGGAGGAAGCGGTACAAAGTCTTGAGGGAGATTTTTCGAGCGCACCTCCGGAATGGATTCTTCACTCAAAATGTGAAGATGAAGTAAACGGTTCCGGAAGATCAATAGCATTGGCAGATGGGTCCAATTATGTCTTTACGGGAGTTATCTATTTGGATTCGACTGCAGGCATAATTCCAGAAGGACAGAGAGTTTTAGTAAGTACTGAAAAACTTTGTTCATCACAGATCAATGACGAATCACAACTTAAAACACTAAGACAGGAAGGTAAAATCCGATTAAGTGGAATTGTAAAAGGCTTTGAAAAAAGCAAACTGAATATAAGATTATGGGTGTAAAAAACAGACTTTTCTCTCAGGATGTAGAAACGATGCTTTGGAAGATCTGCAATAAATCAACGGAACTGAAAGCTATGATTTCCGGAAAGATCTACAAAGAAGGATTCCGGCCTACAAACTCAAAGAAAGAAGATGTTTGTATCAGTACAATTTCTTTAACACAGGATAATCCACAAGTAGGACTTTTCAACATCAATATTTATACAAAAGCATTAAAGCAGAAAATTGAAGGCGCAGACGAATATGTTCCAGATAGCGTTAAGCTCAGCGAAATTGCTGATACTGTGAGAAACTTGATTGAAAATGAATTGATTTCAGGTGATTTTAAAGATTGCTCTTTCAATATAGTTGGTCAAAAAACTATTGAAAATCAAGATTCCACAAACAAGGAATATTACCAGAACATCAGACTTCAATTTTTTATACCACAAAACCAATAAAAAATAAAAACCAATAACCATGGCAACTCTTTTCACATTTGGTTTAAGCCAAATTAAATACAATGGAACCAAGGTTGGAATGACCTATAAAGATACTTGTAAAATCACGCAGGATGCTGCGGAAGTTACAGAACATTTTGAAGAAGGTAAATCATCTCCAGCGATCCAAACAAAGGATAAAAAGATTCCAAAAGCTGAATTCTCCATTATGAATCCTGATGCTAAGTTTCTTGCGGATCATTTGGGAGGAACATATAACGCAACTGATAAATCTTGGTCATTCGATGGTTCAGAAACTGTCGAACCTGGCGAATGGGAAATCGAAACCAAAAAAGGTATGGATTTTAGAATTCCGAAAGGAGATTCTGATGTTACAATTGATTTCGAGGTTTCTGATAAGGGAATTTTACTTGTGAAATTCATCATCACTCCACTAACTCCGGAAGATCCAACTGAAAAGCCTTTTATCGCAACAGAGAAAGCATAGACAAAACTAAATTATAATTATAAAAGTCCGTCCAACTTCGGACGGACTTTTTTTCAAAGTAAAAGCATCAGATGAAAAATAATTTAGAGGAAAAAAGAAGAGAAATAACAAGGATTTTAGGGAAAGGTTTTCATTTTGAAATTGCTGAAAAAATAGAAATCAAACCAAAAGGATTGCTTTCATTTTTCAAGAAAAAAGAATATCAAATTATTCCAAGAGCATTTCAAATCAAAGAGCCTACGCTTTCTGTTTTAGATCGCATTTCGCTGGAATCGATCAATCTGATTGAATCTGAATTTAATGATCTAAAAACTTTTGCGGACCAAAAGAGATTCAGCCGGAAACATTACAAATTGATGGCAAAAATAATTGCAATTGCTGTCGCTGGCCCCTACGGAGAAGAATCAGAAATCACAGAATTTAAAAATCTTTTCTTCAAGTATTTAAAACCTTCTGATCTGTACAATATCGTCCAAATGATTGACATTACGAGCAATCTAATGGATTTTATAAACTCTACCCGACTTGTGACCGCCGCCAACGTACTAGCCGAGACGGATCTGGTAGAGAAAAAGGAGTTACAGGACTAAATTCTATTTATGGAAGAAGAGGGCAGATTTGCCAGACTTTCGGATGGACGATAGAATATCTTGAAAATGAGATTTCTTTCAATAGGCTTCAAAAAACACTTACTGATATGCCAAGCTACGACGAGGATGAAAACAATTCTAATGATGAATTCAATTTCGAAGAGATGACAGCTGAGCAAGTCAATGAAAAACTTTCAAAACTATTCTAACCAATGGCTGAAATTAACGGAGGATCACTAAAATATACTGCTGAACTTGATGTTTCTGGCCTAAAGAAAGCTGCGCAGGAAGGAAATGTATCTCTTTCAAAGCTTTCTGATACCGCAACAAAAACAGGGGAAAGTATTGATGATGCCTTTGGTGCTACAAAAGAAAATATTAAGATCCAGAAAGAGGTAATTCTAGATCTTGAAAATCAATATAAAGAACTTCAAAAAACAATTGACAAAATCGCACCTGGTCAAGCTAAACTCAATCTTATGGGTGATGCAGCCGGAATCGCGAAAGAAATCGAAGTTGAGAAAAAAGCTTTGATTGAACTTGAGACCTTTGTCAAATCCAACCAAGAAACACACGAATCTCTTCGCCAAAAACTAACTGCAGTCAAAAGTGAGATGCAGGAATTGGCAGTTGCCGGAAAAAGAGATTCGATTCAATACGATGAACTTTCCAAAAAAGCTGAGGACTATCAAAAGGCTATTGATGAAGTAAATGGCACAATGAAAGCTTTGGGAGGAAATACCGGTTTGAATGCTTTAGTTCAGACTTTAGGTCTTGCTTCCGGAGCAATGGCTACATTTCAGGGACTTTCTGCAATGAGCGCAGGGGAAAACGAAAGACTTGACCAGATTATGGTCAAATTGCAATCTACAATGTCGATCGCAATCGGTATTCAACAAATTCAAAATTCTCTGCAAAAAGAATCCGGTGTTATCCAATCTGTTATGGCTTTACAGGCTATGGCGAGAGCGAGAGCAGAAAAATTAGCCACCACAAATACAATCGCATCAACTGTCGCCCAAAGGGTTTTTAATGCTGTCGCAAAAGCAAATCCTTATGTTTTGTTAGCGACAGCATTGATTACGGTAGTTGGCGCATTGGTCTTATTCTCAAAAAGAACAAAAGATGCTCGTGAAAATGAATCAGCATTAGCAAAAGCAACCGCAGAAGGTGCAGCAGAATCTGTTTCCAGTTATAAAAAATTACAATACCAATGGAATGCATTGGGGAATGATCTGAAAAAGAAAGAACAGTTCATTAAAGACAATAAAGATGAATTTAAAAAATTAGGAACTGAAGTTGAGAATGTTGCTGATGCTGAGAATGTCTTAATTAAAAATACAGAATCTTTCCTAAATGCTTTGATGCTTCGTGCTAGAGCAGCCGCAGAGATGCAAATCGCTCAGGAAAACTATAAGAAATATCTTGAAAATAAAGATCAAGTTGATTCTAATGAAGAAAAATATAAGGGTCAGACTTTCGGAGGAATAAACAGGGCGGTAGATAATTTCGGACGTGATTATCTTGGTATTGGAGGTGTTTCCAAAGACACAAATAACTCCTATCTCACAACAGCCAATCAAAAGATTAAAGATCACGTAAAAACCACAGAAAAAGCAGCGCAAGAATTAGAAAAGGCTAAAATAAAAATAGCAGGATCTCCACCCGCAAAAGGTTCGGAGGAATGGTATAAATCTGAAATTGCTCGTTTGGAAGAATTGAAGAGTAAAGCAATTGTTGGGTCTAAAGAATGGAATTCCTATAAAAAACAAATCGAGAATTATCAAGATCTAATCAATCCAAAAAAAGCAAAGAAAACAAAAAAAGAAAAAGTTGATGAATTTTTTCCACCAGGTTCTGTTGGAGAAATACAAAAACGAATTGCAGAAATTGACAATGCACTTTCTAAAGCTACCGGAGATAAACAAATTGCCGAGTTAAAAAATAAAAGAATTGCCATCGCAAAAGAGTTGGCAGAAGCTGAGAAGAAAATCCAGATTCTTTCTATCCAAGAACAACTTGATGAAAGTAATAAGCTCTGGTCAGAATACTACTCTACTGTTGAATCTCTCGGGAAAAATGTTGCTGACAATATTTATGGTGATTTGTTGAAAGAAGGAAAGTCTCAATTTGACCAACTTGTAAAATTGCATCAGGAACTTTCTGAAAAATCTGCGAAAGGAACTCTTACATCAGAAGAAAAAGAAGTATATGTTCAGGCAACTCAGGCGATCGATGCTATGTTGGGGAGGCAATCAGCTTTGGAAAAATTCAACTCTGATATTCAGTTTTCTCTTTCAAAAATGACAACTGCAACTGAACGCCTTAAATTCTTACAAGATCAACTGGCAGGATTGAATGAAGATGACAAATCCAATGGAAAATATGCTTCATTGGAAGAGCTTAAAAGAAATGAAATTGATGACCAGAAACGTCAGTATCAAGATTTATTACTACAACATCAGTCTTTTGAAGACAAGCGAAATGAAATCGCAAAGCAAGCGTCGGAGCAAAGAATCCAAATTCTTAATGATGAGAATCTAACACCTGAACGAAAAGCAGACCTTACTAATAAGATTACAAAAGAACAAAACAATGCTACTTCTGCTGCTGCATTAGAAGAATTGCAAAACTCAGATGTTTGGCAAACGCTTAATGAGAATCTTGATGTCCTTACAGCTACACAGATAGAAAACCTACTTCGAATCCTTGATGAAAAAGCTCCGGAATTGGCGGCTAAAATGACACCAATGGATTTTGAGAAAGTAAAGCAAAATCTGAGATCTGCAAGACAGCAATTGCTCAACCTTAACCCATTTACAGGAATGTTGAGTTTGGCGAGAAAAAATCTTGAGGAATTTTCGGGTGAATTGGGGAAAACTGGTGAGGAATCTTCTTCTTGGGAAAATACAGCACAACGAGTAAGTAATGTTGCAGGAAAAATAAAACTTGCCACAAAAGCTTTAGAACCTTTTCAAGATATTCTTGGAGAAACTGGCTCGGAAGTACTCTCTACAATTTCCACAGTTGCTACTGGTGCGATTGTAATGGTGGAGCAAATTGGTGTTGTAGTCAAAGCAACTTCTGAAGGAATTAAAAAAGCTGAAATGGGATCAGTCATATTAGCTATCCTTCAAATAGTAATGATGGCTGTTAAAATGATTATCAGCTTATTCAGTTTGTTTTCTGGTGATAAGAAAAAGGAAAAAGCTATCAAAGCTTGGGCAAATGAAGTTGAAAATCTAAAAAACAAATATGATGAACTTACCCGAGCGATAGAAGGTTCTGCGCAGGAAGGAACAATTGAAGCACAGCGAAAATTGATTGATAATCTCCGAGAACAGCAAAGGCTTTTGAAGCAGATGAAAAGTGCAGAAGCTGACAAAAAGAAAGCTGACGCAGGGAAAATAAACGACTTAAATGGTCAAATTCAAGACGTTAACAATAAGATTGAAGATTTAGTAAATGATTTCAAAGATTCTGTAATAACAACTGATTTGAGATCACTTTCTGAGGATATTGCGTCTTCATTGGTTGAAGCATTCGGGAAAGGAGAAGATGCAGCAGCGGCTTTTGAAAAAACGGTTGATGACGTTATGCGAAATGCTGTGATGAATGCTTTAAGGATTAAAATTCTACAACCTGCTATTGAAGAAATGATTGATAAACTCTACTCTTCTATGGGATATGGAAACTCGCAATCATCGCAAACGCAATCTCAGATCACAGATTTAGAAAAAGAATTAGCACAAGTTCAAAAAGATTTGCAAAATGGGCCATCATATGCGAATGGTTCATTACGAGCTAAAGAAATGCTGTTGAAGAAAGAGCTGGAAAGATTGAAACAGCTTTTACAAAATCAATCTACCGGCGGAAGTTTCGATGGACTTACAGATGCTGAACGAGAGGAAATCAAAGCAATGGGTCAAGGTGCAATGGAGCAATATATGGCAGCGCTTCAACAATATGAAGACCTTTTTGGTTCGGCTTCCACTAATGCAAGTAGTTTATCTGGTGCAATCAAAGGAATCACAGAGGAAACGGCTTCAATTTTAGCAGGACAGATGAACGCTATCAGAATTATGCAGGGAGAAGCTTTGAATGTTAATCGTGAATCTCAGAATGTACTTAGAAATCAATTATTACAACTTACTCAGATTGAGATCAACACAAGGTATTTGAAAGGAATTTATATGGTTTTGAATAGCCAAAAAACACTTGATTTAAGATCATCAGGATTAGTATAAAAATTATGAGAATAGGCAAAGAGATAACGCTGGAATTGCGCAAGGCAAAGATTGAAATATGTGAAGAATTTTATCAAAATATGATGACTTTCTCAAATTATGCTCAATTGGCAACAATGTATTTCAAAGGTTCGGATTGGTCTATGGAGAATGATTTTCCAAGATTAGAGCTGTTGAGAAAACATAAAGTCGGTCTGCTTTCAGTTGGGATGGTAACTGATGTCAAAGAAACTTATAATAATATTCGCTATCTGGCGGTTTTCGGAGATTCAGAAGTTAATATCAACTACTCGGGATATTCAGTTGCTCAAGTTATCATTAGGCACAATTCCAAAGTTAAAATAATTGTAAAAGATGAATCTAAAATTCAGATCAATATTTTGGATAACGCCGAAATAGAAATTGATTGTCAAGACAATGCAGTAGTATCTGTTTATGATTACGGAAAAAACACAAAAATAAAAACCAGCGGAAATATAAAAATAACACCATCAAAATGGCAGAAGTAATTTATTCTTTAAACGGTAAATATTTCAAGGACTACGATATTTTCATCAGTTCCAGCGATGGGCTGTTTGATGGTTTGAAGCCTAAAAAACAGAATACCTACGATTGGGCGGAATATTCGGGAACAGCTTCGGATATTACCCAGAAGAAAAGATTTGAACCTCGAAAATTCACACTTGTAGGATTTGTAAAAGGAAGCGATTGGAAAAAGATGATGGACAATTTCTGGACAGTTTTTGGCGATTTGAATAAACCTGGAAGACAAAGATTGCTTATCAAACCATTTGACGTTGAAACACTCGTTTATGATGTGACAAATGAGGAAACAATCGACGTTAAGAAGACATTCAAAAATGGTGAATGCTATGCGATTTTTACTGTGAAACTCGTGGAGCAAAAACCAATAAAAAAGATTCTTTACATTGATAAAGCAAATCTACAACTGTCCTTCAACACACCTAAATGGGTAGAAGTAAATATTGATGGAAATATTGGGATTTATAAAAATTCTGTTGTCATTAATCAGAATATTCCAAATAGAATTTTAAGTCCTTATGACAATGGCGGACGTAATTTGGCAAAAAATAGTAAGGATTTATTGGATCAGAATAGTTATTGGGTTCGTGATTTTGATTTGAGTGAAAACTTAGTTGTGGGGAAGGAATATACGGTAACAGTTAATACTAATACTGTATCGCAAAACCCTAATGCATATTTTGAGATTGGTGATAGCTCTGGAAGAATTACGTATCTGAATAAAATATCATCAACAAGATTTGAGATAACATTTACAGCGCCAAGGTCAACAAACAAAATTATTCTCTTTAGAGAACCAAACGACAATTCTTTCTACCAATTCCTATCACTTAAAATAGAGAAGGGGAATAAATCTACCGGATGGACTCCTGCGCCTGAAGATCAGCATTTTATTGTCATAGCTGGTGAGATTGATGAGATTACAAATTTAACCACAAACGCAGAAGTATTATGGGAGAAATTGTAATCAATAGAGGAAGTCAAAAAATTGATTTATTGAGTTTGATTCCGTTTGTGACGGTGACAAACGCAAATCATATTCAAGAGATATTATCTGCAGATAGAATAGAAATCACGATTGAAACTGTCAATCCAATGCTTTTCTATTTAGGAGATTACATTATTCAAGCGGGAAGAAAGTTCACGCTTAATCAAGATCCTAAAATGCAGAAACTTAATGAGACACATTATATCTACAATCTAAATTTTGAAGGC
Source organism: Epilithonimonas xixisoli (assembly GCF_004365655.1). Lineage (GTDB taxonomy): Bacteria > Bacteroidota > Bacteroidia > Flavobacteriales > Weeksellaceae > Epilithonimonas > Epilithonimonas xixisoli. The sequence goes on from NZ_SOEO01000002.1 coordinate 58,684, forward strand.
GTACAGTATGATCTTTTGCGAAAAAAATATTTCAATTACGATTCAGAAGGTTTCTACACAACTGGGGATTTCCCATTAACAGGTGAAATAGATGTTTTTCTTGTGACCTTGCTTAACAATGCAGAGCGTGATGAAATAGAATACGACTGGATTCTTGGCGAAGTTCCTCAAGATACAGATACAAAAACGATCACTTTTGACAATGCCAATTGTTTGTCTGCGCTTCAAACAGTTTGTGAGGAATTTGAGCAAGAATTTGAGATCATTCAGGATATAGTCGAAAAAACGAACACTCTTAACATTAAAAAGATTGGTACAACATTGCCATATTCCTTTGAGTACGGGATGGGTAATGGCTTATATGGTCTTTCCCGTGAAAAAGTATCAGAAGGACAAGTAATAACAAGATTATATCCGTATGGATCAAATTCAAACATACCAACCGATTACAGAAACTTTTCCCCGAGATTAAAGCTTCCAGAATCATTTGGCTCTTACATTCAAGATAATGCTAAGGTAGATTTGTATGGACTTGTTGAGGAAATTAAAAATTACGATGATATAAAGCCAACATTCAAAGGAATTATTTCTTCCGTTGGTGCTTTTGATGCAAATAAAGGTACAATGCCTTTTGTTTGTGATAATATGGATTTCGATCTGAATGAAAAGAAAACAGATGGAGTTTCTACTAAATATCTAATTGCCGGAACTCCTGCAAAAATACACATAAACAAGGGCAATCTTGCGGGGTATTCTTTCGAACTTCATAAATATACACACGCAACAAAAACTTTTGAAATAAAGCAATTTGCAGACGAAAGAGATCAAAAATTCCCTGACACCGCAACTATTTTCACTTTTGCGCCTGGTGACGAATTTACATTGATTGATATTATAATGCCTGATATTTATATCGCTAATGCTGAAAATAAACTAAAGGAAAAAGCACTTGAAGATTATGAAAAACTTTCACAGAATAATGTTAAATATTCGCTTGATATTGATCCTTTGTTTTTTGCTTCCATTGACGGTGGTGTTGATGTTAAGCATCTTGGCATTGGGGATTTTGTTAATATTAAAGATACTGCACTTGGCATTAATAAAACGAGCCGAATAATTTCCTTAACTCGTGATTTGTTGAATTTTGATGGGTACAAATATTCGGTAGATATTTCTGATTCTTACGAAATATCTACCGTAACACAGATTCTTCAAGATATTCAGACAGTTTCTTCACAAGTTGAAACTGTAATTGTGAGAAATAAAGAAGCAATGCTTTCTGGCTATCGCAGAATGAAAGAATTGCAGGGATTAGTTTTCGATACTGATGGTTATTTTGATCCAATTAATATCAAACCAAATTCCATCGAGACAAATATGTTGACTGTGGGTGCTAAGTCTCAACAGTTAACACTTGAAAGTGTAATTTTCACGGCTAACAAAAACAATAATCCGAATTTAGTTAATATTTCTAATGGAAAATTAGTTCATTTTTCAATTGATGAAACTGGTATTCGCGAGTGGTTTTTATTGGGAATAGAACAGACTTTATTGTCAAATGCACCGCATTATATTTATGCGAGAGTACCGAGAGGAAACAATACTGGAACGTTTTTAATTACAACAGAACAGCGAAAATTTGATTCTGAAGCTAATTTCTACAATTTTTTAGTAGCTGTTTTATTTGCTCCACAAAATGGAATTCGCCTTACTGAATTGATGTATGGATCTACATTTATTCACGGACGTACAATTACAACTGGAAGAATTCAATCAGTTGATGGTTTGACGTGGTTTGATCTTGATACAGGACAAATTAAAGGCAAAATTGAATTTCTTCCAGATTCACCAGCTTACGATCAGATCAATAATTCTATCATTATTGGTGGGCGAAATCTTGTTAAAAAATCAAATCAATTCATTGATTCAAGTGCTTATTTAGTGAAAGAATATGATTTGGGCGAGGATTTTGTCACGGCTCAAAAATATACGATAACAATTGAAACCCGATCTGAAAATCAAAATCCAGCATCTTATTTTGGATTATGGGATTCGACTGGTAGTATTTTAGTGGGCAACATCACTAAAATCTCGACTAATAAATATCAACAAACTTTCACTTTTCCAACTGGAATAGCGAATAAGAAAAAGATCAAAATTTATCACTTGCCAAATGATTCTACATTTTATCAGATTGAGAGGATAAAACTTGAAAAAGGTACAAAATCAACTGATTGGACGCCGGCGCCTGAAGATGTTCAGGAAGCAATAACGAATGCAGAAAATTCAGCAAACACAGCTAATGCTTTATTGTCGGATATTTCTAATGATAACAAACTTACTGCACAGGAAAAACAAGCGTTAAAGAAGGAGTACGATATAATCCTTGCAGAAAAACCACAGTTACAGGCACAAGCTACAACTTACGGAGTGAGTGTGACTAATTATGTAAATGCTTATAATAACCTTGTGGTTTACACGAATCCACTACTTGTCAATCTGAGTATTACATCCGATATAGTAGGAACTGTATTAAGATCAACTTACTCTACATATTACACCGCGAAAGTAAATCTTTTGAAAGCGGTAACAGATATGGTAAATGATGATCTGTCTGAGATTGGGGATATGGTAAACGAAGCTCAACAAACAGCAGATTCAGCCTTGAGCCAATTGACAGATATTGCGAGTGATAGCAAATTAACGGCTTCGGAAAAACAGACAACATTAAATGAATGGAATAGAATCAAATCTGAATACTTGCAAAACAATGCACTTGCATCAAGTCTTTCTATTTCTGTCACAAATTATCAAAACGCCTATAATGGACTAAATAGCTATATCACACCATTATTAAGTAATCTTACAACGACATCAGCAATTGATGGAGCTATTTTCCGAGCAACATTCAAAGGATACTACGATCAAAACATTGCGATTACAACAGCTATCGCTAATAAGCAAATTGAAAATATTCGGGTGGGAGGTAAAAATATTGTGCGCTTCTCAAAGGAATTTATCGATTCAAATGCTTACTTGGTGAAGACTTTCGATTTATCAGAAGATTTTATTATTGGACAGGAATATATAGTTACAGTGAAAAACAAAGTTATTCCTTCAAATCCATCAGCTTCATTTGGACTGTGGGATTCTAGTGGAAATATTCTTATCACCGAGATGTTGCAAATTGATTCTGTGACTTTTCAAAGAAAATTCACTTTCAATCAATCAATCGCGAACAAACGAAAGATAAATCTTTACCGTATTCCAAATGATTCTACATTTTATCAGTTTGAATGGATAAAAATAGAAAAAGGAAACAAAGCAACAGATTGGACGCCGGCACCAGAGGATGTTGATGTAGCTATTTCAAATGCAAACACAAATTCTGCAAATGCTTTGGCTCAAGCACAAAATGCAATTAATACAGCAAATACAGCATCGCAGATGACTAATTTTATGCAAACTACCATTGATGGTAATGTAGTAGCCACGGGAACAATGCTTGTAGGCTCTGCTAATGGAGCAAATGGAGGAATTACAGGAGTAATAGACAATGGTATTGATTCGGTTTCTTTATGGTTTGGAACTAATTACGCTAATAGATATAACGCTCCGTTTAGAACGACCCAAAAAGGACATACATATTTATCTGGAATAGAAATCGAAAGCAAAAAACCAAACTCAAACGCTGGTGTAAAAATTAAAGATGGACTTATTACTATCACTAGAAATAGCGGAATTAAAGCATTTGAGTTTGGTGTAGTAAATGAAAAAGAGGTATTCAACATCTATAACTCAGACGGTTTAATGGTTGCATCAATCGGTGATCGTGGAATAGTTTTCAACGGTTATTTACCAGAGAGCTATGAGCAACAGGATTTTTACAGATTTCCAAATCAATCGCTGACAATAGCGCAGATGTTTGCTGACTCCAAAAGTAGAAGTCGAGTTTTGACAGAGAGTAATGGCATTTATAAACAAACTATAAATGCTCCAAACTTAAGTGCATATCTCTATTTTGCTGGTTACAATTTCGAAAGCGCTAATAATGATCAATACAATTTCAAATATTTTTCAACCCAAAACAAACTAGGTGCAAAAATTACTGATGGTTGGTATGGAGTTACTTATCGAAGGGATATTCCTCAGAGCGCAACGGTTGAATTTACAGTTGAAATATACTACATCGAAAACGGATTACCAACGCTTATGGAAGGCGCTACTTATACAGAAAATTGGTCTTGGTTTATAATACAATAAAATATAATAAAATGAATCTACAAATTATGAGCACTTCAATTACAGTGCAAGCACAAAAGGAAATAAGCGGAAATACGGCAGAATTCGCTTGGAATTATCAAGAAGGAAAGTTACCAACAGCTATCAATTTTAATTTAAAACGTGGCATAGTTGGATTGGAGGGATTTACTGGGAATCAAATGATGACTGGTGCTTATTATCCGGAATCAGGAAAATTTGATGTAAACAATAACAATTTCGTTGCTGGTGATCTGGATATTTATCAAGATTTACTTGAAACGTGCCAATTTATTATTGAGGACTTGAAGCCAAACGAACCAGAAATCTAATAACCAATGAAAACCAAACTAAACAAAATCTATCACCGATACTTCTCTGAAATAATGACGGGGATTCTCGCTTCTCTTCTGATTATTACAGGATTGTTGATTTTCGGGATTTGGAACAGTACAAATCAAAGAGAGAATATCAGGCAAACTACGCAGGGAAAGCTTGATATTATTAGAAACGAACAATCTGAAATGCGGACAGATTTGATGGTAAAATCTGACAGTATTGAAATTTCGCTTCGTGAAAAACTTGACAATATTAACAAAAAATAGCATCAAAAATAATGGCAGAGAAACAAGACTTGACCACGCCAAAAAACTTTTTTTCGTGGGTTCTATACGGTTTATCGGGTACGATTGCAACCGTTTCCTCCATTGCCTATTTTGATATGAGATCACAGCGAAATGAAGCCGTTGACCGTGTTAATATGATGACGGACAGGATTTGGGAAAAAGATTATAAAATCCAAGAACTGAAAAAAGAAAATGAAAATAAGGACGAGATTATCAAGTATGCTGACAGCACTTTGCGAGATAATACACTTCCAGAAGCTAAACAAATTCTAAATTCAAAAAAATGAGAAAAAATGTAATCATTGCGGTTTTGCTACTATTAGCGACCGTCTTAATACTAAATACAGTTTTCGGATGGTTCACGCTCTCCGAAGATGAACGATTGATGAAGGATTATGAAAATCCGAAAAACGATACCATAACGTTGGAAAAGCACATCACAAAAGACAGCACAATCTATGTAAAGTACACCCCTAATATGGGCGAACTTGTGCAAAATAATGTAACCAAGAAATACAATACTTATGTCTATGATACCCTTGCGCCAGCTTTGAAGATTGCGACCAATAAAATCAATGAGTTGCAACAAATCAAAGCATCTCTGGAAGGAACTGTTAAAAGTCAGAAATCGGAAATAGACAAGGAAAAAAATAGGTCAGTTTTTTATAAGGACAAATATTTCTCGGCGGTTAGCAAAACAGATACAGCGGGTAATTCAACTTTAGACTATAAATACAACGCTCAAATTGATATTATTTCCGAACTTAAAAAGAAACATCTTCTTTCAAAAGAAGTACAGGAAGTTTCAATTACAAGTCCTGATAAAAATCTGAAAATAAACGGGGTGGAACATTTTAAGAAAAATATCAGTATTCCACCAAAGCGATTTGGGATAGGAATTCAGGCTGGATATTATTTGATTCCTGAAAGTGGGAAAATAGTTCCTGCGGTTGGTGTCGGAGCAAGTTACAACCTATTAAATTTTTAATAAATGGAATCGTTACAAAAACATCCTTTGACAAGTAAATACAAATCTACTTTCATCAAAGTTGGATTGGTTTCATCTTTAGGTTTAGCTCATTTTTTCGGGCAGGCTTCGCACGAATCTAATTTGCTTCCAAAAGTTGAAAATCTCAATTACAAAGCAGATGCTTTGATAGAGGGATTTGGCAGGCATAGAATATCTATTGCCGATGCAAGAAAATACGGTAGAACCGCAACTCAAAAAGCCAATCAAGAAGCAATTGCCAATATCATATATGGTGGCGCTTGGGGTAAAACCAATCTCGGAAATACGCAATTTGGGGATGGTTGGAAATATCGTGGTCGTGGAATTTTCCAAATAACTGGACGAGCAAATTATGAAGCTCTTACAAAATGGGCAAAATCGAAAGGATTCAATGTTGATTATGTAGCAAATCCAGATGCACTATTGAACGAAGCAGACAGCATCATCGGTGCTTTGTGGTATTGGAGCGTGAGAGGAATTCAGAAATATGCTGAGCAAGATAATCTATTGGCAGTTTCAAAAATTATTAATCTTGGATCGGTTGGAGCGAAAGGTGCTCCCAAAGGACTTGCAGATAGGGTAGCACAAACTAATAAATTCAGAAAGATATTCAAATGAGTTGTAATAAAAAAAACATAACAAGATTAATCCAAGACGGTTATCGCTCTCCAATATTAAAATTCAATTCTGATATTTCAGTAGATACTTTCACGCTGAATATTTATCAGGAGTTTGGAAGGGTTCTTATGATGGGTAAAGATGGAATTTTCGCGCCTGATGGCTCCATTTATTTTTCTGAATTCGAATTGCCAACATCAGAATATTATTACGAGATAATTCGAATTCATAATGGTAAGCCAAAACTCATTCTTAGCGGAGAATATAATGTTACAAAAAAAGCAAGCGAGTGCAGTTGTGAATCTTCTGACGTTGTAAATTTTACGATTAAAGATGGTGATGAAGTTTTTAATTTCGCTTATTCCGAAACTGTGATTATTGGCGGTGATGGTGGTTTTATGACCGATTTGCAAATCAAAACAGCTTACGAAAGAAACTCCAACACCAACGCTTACACCGATGATGAGAAAGCGAAATTGGCAGGACTTGAGAATTATGACGATTCTCAAATTCTCGGGGAACTTGCGGAGAAAGTAGATAAGATTGACGGCTTTGGGTTGTCGGAAACTAATTTTTCACAAGCCGAAAAAGACAAACTTGCAGGAATTAAAAGTAATCTTTTCAAGGGTAAATTCCCGAGTGTTTCCGCGTTAAATCTCATCATTGGAGAGAGTGGCGCTTATGCTTATGTAGGAATAGAGGGCGAAAACGACAAATCATACATTTGGGATGACGATGATAATATCTGGGTTCAAAATTCATCAGAAGGAACTGCGGAAACGCCATCGAGCGTAAAATCAAAATATGAAAGCAATCCCGACACAAACGCCTTTACTGATGCGCTGAAAATCAAACTTGAAAATCTTTTCAATTACAATGATACATTGCTTTGGAATGCTGTAACGAATAAAGTTGATAAAGAATCTGGGAAAGGACTTTCTGCCAATGATTTCACAAACACTTTGAAAACTAAGTTGGATGGAATTTCGGCAAATGCAAACAACTATACATTACCACAAGCAACGGCAACAACTTTAGGAGGTTTGAAAATCTGGTCGGGAACGCAAAACGCTTACGACGCAATTGCTACTAAGGATGCGACCGTATTTTATTTCATTGAAAAAGTTTAATTATGTTTTTGAACGGCAAACAATATCAAAGCTTTTGGCTCAATGGAAAGCAATACGACAAAGGATATTTGAACGGTAAACAAATTTTAGGGGAAACTTTGCATTCTCACACGGTTAGGATATTAGCACGAGCAACGGCAATAGGAGCAACACCACCGACTAATATTGCGCATTTCGATACTTACGTTCGCTCGATGGTTGCAATATGGACAGAATATTGTGATGTATTCTTTCGTTTTCGTGGTACAGGCGACACGAATTTCAAAAGAATAAATTTAGCAAATCCCGAAGGTGCGTTGGCTGACTTTTACGGCGGTTATACTTTGGATATTTCGGGATTTAAAGGAAATGGCGTTAACGCCTATGTTGACACAAATTTTAATCCATCGCTTTTGGTAAGTGGGCAGAAATATCAGTTGAATGATGCGAGCAGAGGTGCGATTGTTGCTCAATCAGATGGTGGGAGTTATGTTTCCGCATTAATAGATGGAGTTTTAGGAAGCCCATCTAATCAGATGGGAGGTTTTACTCAAGCAAATAGTAATAGGATTAATTCGGGAACATCAAATACATCTGGAAATACAGATTTCATAGGTATTGGATTAAAAGTTTTTAATAGAATTACGTCTTCACTTGTTGTTGCAATAAACAAGAGTTTATTTGCTGAATTTAGAAGCAATAGTTCTATTTTAATAAATCAAAAACAAATGATTTTACGTGCCAATAATTTTTATTCCCAATCGAAAATATCATCATATTTTATGGGAAAATCCATCCCTTTCGAAGTTTCACAACAAATCAGAACGGCAGAAAACGCCGATATGGCAAATCTCGGACTTCCACAGATAGCATAAAAAACACAAATGATGATCGTAGAATTTAAACCAAAATCATCAAAAATATTATGTTAGTAGCAAAAATAACGGCTGAAAAAGCCAGCGAGTTAGTCGGTCAAGAATACCAGTCAGGAGCAAAATTCTCACCTGTACAAGACAATCAGGGTAATTGGATAGTCTCACTTGTTGAAGCTCAGTATATGAGCATTTCCGATATTGAGGTCATAGAATTTGAGCCTTTGGAGATAGATGAAAGCGAGATATAGTCTCGCTTTTTTATTTTCCACTACCAAATTCCATCTGTGGTTTAGCTTCGCTACAAACCAAATGAGTGAAATAAGATTTCTTCTGTGTTTTGGGATCAGTAAAAATTTCGCTCTCCCAACGAATTTTTAAATCCCAGATTTCCCACTTACGTATTCCTTCTAAGTAAGCATTAAATTCACATTTTACCTCAAAATCTTGCTTCTTTGGATCTTTGACAAATTGAACCACGATGGTTTTTCCATCAACTTCCACGGACTCCTGAATTCTTGCTCGCAATTTCATTTTTCAAATTTGAATTTTATTGTAAGTATGTAGATAATGTAGGAAATGCAGATCAAAAAAAAACTTATTTTTTATCGTGTAAAAATAGGTTATTGGGTGTAATAATGGGTGTACAACTAAAAAACACCCTATTAATAGGGTGTTTTAGTAGCGAAGACGGGAATTGAACCCGTGACCTCAGGGTTATGAATCCTGCGCTCTAACCAACTGAGCTACCTCGCCATTTTTGTGGTGCAAATATAAGGATATTTTGCATTTCCACAAATTTTTAATTAACTTTTAAATACTCTAATACATCGCCCACATGATTTGGCTTGCTAAGGATCACATTATTAGCATCTAAGACAAAATAAGTAGGCGTAGCAACAATGTTATAAGTTTCTCCGTATGAGCTGTACCAGCCCTTTCCTTCCGAATCATTAATCCAAGGATAGAGATTGGCTTTGCTCTTAAACTCGTCTAGATTTGAGTCCAAAGACAATCCTACAATCTCTATATTCTGAGCTTTCAGTTTGTCATATTTCTCCAGTAACTTTGGCATTTCTGCTTCACAATGCGAACAAGTAGATGACCAGAAAACCACAATTTTCTTAGCTGCCTTCACGTCATATAAAGATTTTGACTTCGTATGAATTGGATTTACAAAAACCGAATTAGGAAACTTTGCTCCTATCTCTGTATTCTTATTAGACTGTATTGTAGATGCCAATCTATCGTTGATGGTACATTTCAGATTTTTCGCTTGGGTAAGATATTTATCCTTCAGCTTATCCATATTATAAGTACTGAAAATCTCGATCAATTCCGACATGATGGTCTGTCCTCTTGGCGTTTCCACGTTGACTGCTTCCAAAAGTTGATCTACACTGCCTTCAACATTGGATTTAGAAACATTTAGAAAATTCACAAGCGCTGGTTTTAGAATCGTAGAAGTTTCAAGATACTCGCCAGACTTGGAAAAGAAGTTTATAAAATCTTGACTTTTGATTTCTGCTACTTTTTCTTGCTGGGAAAATTTTTGATTCTTACTATAAAAACTAAGGAAAGGATACGTCTCGTAAGCTGATGTGTCATTCTTCGAAAGCAAATTGATCTCACTATCCAAAGACTTATAGAAACTGTCGCTCGTAGTGTAATAATCTTTGATTTGAATCAAAGCAGGAAGAATCAAATCCTGTTTTTTCTGAATATCTGCCTGATAGCTGAATAGCTTATTAACTTCATCATCAAAGATGACGTCTGATATTTTGTTCTTAGAATCGAGTTCAATTTTGAAGCTGATATCTTTGTTCTCCGAAACCATATTGACAGAGGAAGCCGATTTCTTAAAAAACGCCCTAAGCATTCCCTTGTATGCCTTATCTACTTTGAAGGTAGCCACATTATTAGAAAACTTGGCTTTGGATTGTAGAATCTCCTTAGAACCATTGAAACTATAAAGATAAATATCGGAATCTGATAAATAAGATGGAACAGCTACTTTCACATTAAACTGTCCGAATACGTTTACGGATAAGAAAAAACCGTAAGCTAGCAATGTTTTTTTCATAAGGTAAAAATAAAAAAAACTCACTAAAAAAGTGAGTTTTAATATTAAAATCTAAATTTTTCTATTCTAAGATTCTTTGTCTCTGTTTCAGCGTAACAAAAGTGATAATAACTGCTGCTACAAAAAATAGAATCAAAGTATAAGAATCTATCGGAGAAGCTGGATAGGCTCCAATATCTCCAGACTCGGGATTCTCCGGCGGAGGTGGCACAGACTGTGCGAAGCTGACTAAACTTATTAAAACTAACAAAAAGCTATAAGTTTTTTTTGATATAAAATTCATCATATTGTTGGTTGTGTGTTTAGTTAACTATTTTCTTTATAACCACTTCCCCATTTTCTGAAGTTGCTCTCACTAAGAAAATCCCTTTCGCTTGATAATCCATTGGAATAACATAATTAGCGCTAGTAGAAATCTGTGATTTTGTACTTAATAATTGTCCTGCAGCAGAATAAACTTCTACTTTTGCGTTTTTCCAATCTTTAGCAAATCTAACGACCCATTTTGCATCTTTTTTAGCGATGATTGTTTGAGATAGAGAAGTATTATCCGTTCCAAGAGTTCCACCTTCTGGCATCTCATAGTACAATCCTAAATTCTGGGATCCACTCATTGCAATAGACTCGCCATCTACTATCTTTACAAATTGTCCTTGTGCATTTTTGAAGTAGAAGCTGTTACCATTGGAAAGACCATCTGGCACTCTATCACCTTTTTCGTAAACTTCAAATTTTACAGTGTAAGGCTTTTCGTTATAATCGATGTAAAGCGGAATTTCTTTAGATTTGAAAGCAATTTCATTAGCTTCATTGATGTATAATTTTTCATTATAATTATAATCTAATCCGCCTTCAGACTTTTCTTCTTTCGTAAATATTTTTCTCTCGTCTGTATAAGCTTGAAGTGTAGCCTGTCTACTAAAACCAGTAATTGCCGATGGTGAAACTGCATAATAAGTTCTGTCTATCTCCAATCCATCTGTGTCATACATTACAACAGCAACTTGTTTTACAATCTTGTCGGCTGCAATTCCATCATTCTCCTGAGAAGCTCCTTTAGCAGCAGTTACGGAATAGTTAACTCCATCCTGACGAGAAGCTTCTTTAAATCTTCTTGTCTTAGTTAAATTAAGTGTTGCAGAAGTATTGTTGTTCAACTTTACCATAAATGCGCCCAAAGGCTTTATCATAGTAGATCTTGTATCTCCCGCCTGGAAATATCCATCAGAAGTTCTTAGGACAACTAATGTTCCAGGATAAGTAGATCCTTGCGTAATATTCCATTCTACGTTAGAAGATGTATAATATGCCACTCCCGCAAGATTTGAAATAAAATTCCCATCACTTGCATTGGTTCCTTCATTATCTCTCGCAATAAATCTCAAATCTACGTTTGTAAGAAAAGGATTGGCCAATTGATAAAGATTCAAACCATAATTAGCATCCCAGTTAGGTGTTTTTGGCAGGAAAGGATCGTGAATGTAGCTATAATATTTCTCACCAAAAATATTAGACCCATTACCATTTATTCCAAACCCTCCCGCATAAGCTCCAGATAATGTTATCTGTACATTGCTTGTTAAAACATCAGATGCTGGAGTTCCTTTGAAAATTTTCTTTTGTGTATCTGGAATCCAAAAATAAGTTTCGTTTGGATTTCTTCTTGGTAAACTATAGTAGGTCAACGGGCTTATGAATGTACTACTGGGATTTCCAGCTGCATCATATGCTGAACCTCCATATGCAATTTGATCGAAACGTGCTTTCCAATGATTCCACCAAAAAGCGGAATTCAGGCTAAAACGTCCTGTAGAATTATTCGTAAGGTTCGTTACGTTCAACTCTGGAAAAACGCCCACCAAATCTTGAATTTTATAATTAAAGAAAGGTAATCCAATCTGTTGTCTTCCCGTGATACCATTGTTATAATCAGAACGGTATTCTTTGTTCACGATTCCAGTAATATCTCCTTGAGGAATATCTTTGACATACAACTGCCCGTAACTGTTAGATCCGTTATAAATTAGATTGAAATTAGAATTAGTCCCAACAGTTACTTTACTAGCAAAGGCCGCATCTTTCACAATCATAATGTTACCAGAGTTATTGATAAGTCCGGTACCTGCAAGCTCCAGCCCGCCTCCATTGTAAACTAGAGTCTGCGGTTGTACTGTAACAGTAGCAGTATTTCCCACATACGTAAGTACAGTTTGGGAATTTGCAATGATATTGAACAGTATTAATTTAAGAGTAAATATTTTCTTAATCATCCTTTTGGTTTTGTGTGTTTATCCGGCAAAGATATTAATTTTTTAAATAACGGAAAATAATATATCAATAATTAAGAATTTAATAATATTGAGTCAATCTTCACTTCTTGATTATTTTCAATATTGAACATATAATCTTCTAAAACTTTTTCAGTCGTCCCTCTCAGTCCTCTTGCGCCAAGTCCTTTGTTCATCGTATCTTCCACGATTTCATATATAGCATTATCAGAAAATTCTAGGCTCACATTATCCATTTTGAACAACTCTACAAATTGATTGACGATGGAATTTTTCGGTTCCTTCATAATTCTCACAAGAGTTTCTTTGGTCAATTTTTCCAAATATGTAATAATCGGAAATCTCCCCAAAAGTTCTGGGATGAGACCAAAACTCTTCAAATCAATTGCATTAATTTGACTCAAGATGTAATCTTCATCATCTGTTTTTTCTAATTTATCTTTAGAAAATCCGATAGCTTGTTTATTAAGTCTTCTTTCAATAATCTCCGTCATGCCATCAAACGCACCTCCTGCTATGAAAAGGATATTTTGTGTATTAACTTGAATATATTTTTGATCCGGATGCTTACGACCTCCTTGTGGCGGTACATTTACAATACTACCTTCCAAAAGTTTCAACAATCCTTGCTGTACACCTTCTCCCGAAACATCACGGGTAATACTTGGATTGTCCGATTTTCTGGCGATTTTATCAATCTCATCTATGAAAACAATACCTCTTTCTGCCTTTTCCACATCATAATCTGCAACCATCAAAAGCCTGGACAAAATACTTTCCACATCTTCCCCAACATAACCAGCTTCCGTAAGAATCGTTGCATCTACGATACAGAAAGGAACATTCAATTGTTTTGCGATGGTTTTTGCCAGTAAGGTTTTCCCTGTACCGGTTTCACCAATCATGATAATGTTGGATTTCTCAATCTCTACTTCTCTGTTTTCGGTTTTAGCGTGTAGTAATCTTTTATAATGATTGTAAACTGCGATAGACAATTGTTTCTTCGCCTGATCCTGCCCAATGACATACTCATCCAAAAAAGCTTTGATTTGTCTTGGTTTTTTCAGCTCATCCAGAGATTCTGCCATAGCTGATTCTGGTGTATTGCTCACGCTGTCTTTTACGATAGAATGAGCTTGTTCTATACAATTTTCGCATATAAAGCCGTTTTGCCCAGAAATCAGGATTTGAACTTCATCCTTTTTTCTTCCACAAAACGAACATTGATTTGGATTCATAACTATTTAGAATTCTATTAATTAAAAAAAAGAAGTCAGAAACTTCTTTTATGCATTGATGATGGATTCCTGAATTTCTTTATATTCTTCCGGCGACAAAATCAGCCTGATATTTTTAAAATTCATTTCATCCACATTGTTTAAAGGTATCAAGTGGATATGAGCATGAGGCACTTCCAAACCAACTACAGCCACACCTACTCTTTTGCATTGAATTGCTTTTTTGATCTGTTTAGCAATGTCTTGTGTGAAAGCCCAAAGTTCTTTGTAATCTTCTGATTCCAAGTCAAAAATCAAATCGGTTTCTTTTTTTGGAACAACCAATGTATGTCCTTTTACCAAAGGCATGGCATCCAAAAAAGCGATGTGTTTATCGTCTTCTGCAATTTTGTAGCTTGGGATCTCTCCGCTGATGATTTTAGAAAAAATACTGCTCATAATTTTTAATATTGATCATAATTTTCAGCAACTATTAAACCAACATTTATTTGATTTTTATAATGAAATCTCCAAAACTTCAAAAGAAAGTTTGTTGCCATTTGGCAAGATGATATCAGCCGTTTCGCCCACTACTTTACCAAGAAGTCCTTTTGCGATAGGTGTATTTACAGAGATTTTTCCTGATTTGATATCACTCTCGTTGTCAGGAACCAAAGTGAATTTTTGTTCTCCTTTTGTTGCATTGTTTTTTAATCTAACTGTTGTAAGAATCGAAACTTTGCTAAGATCTAGCTGAGTCACATCTATGATTTTTGAAGTCGCTACAATGTCTTTCAGTTTAGAAATTCTCATTTCCAGCATGCCTTGCGCCTCTTTCGCCGCATCATACTCTGCGTTTTCTGACAAATCACCTTTATCTCTAGCTTCAGCAATCTGCTGAGTTACTTTTGGTCTTTCGATGGTTTCAAGTTGTTCCAGTTCAGACTTCATTTTGTCCAAACCTTCTTTGGTTACGTAGTTCATAACAATAAAATTTGTCGTTGGTATAAAAAAATAATCCGACCTTTGCCGGATACTATTTTGCCTCGAATTGAGTTTACAAATATATAATTTATTTTGAAATGAAAATTAAAAAAAACATATCCCTTTTTACCTTAATACTGACTTTCAGTTTCTTAACATTTAACAATTCTTGTAGTGAACGAAACGAAACGGTTAACTGTTTTCCAAACACGCTTGTCTCTGTAAACACAAATCTAAATTTACAACCGTACATAAATGATCTTCAACAAAAAGGCTGGACTTATATTGATGAACAACAAGCTGGAACCAGAGGATTGATTTTAGTTAAAAATCTGAATGGTCAAATCTTCGTTTTTGACAGAAATGCACCTCATATTTGCCCCGGTTCCGACACAACTTTAGAAGTTAACAATCAAAAAATAGTTTGTCCAAAAGATGGCGCAGAATGGATAATGTCTTCTGGTCAACCACTTAATGACCAAACCAAAGGTGTTTCACCAAAACGATATATGTTTGATTACAACCCATCAACAGGACAAATATCTGTCTATAATTAATTATGAAAATAGTTCTCCAACGCGTTTCCGAAGCCAATGTAAAAGTTGACAATCAAATTGTAGGCGCGATCGACAAAGGATTGATGTTGCTAATTGGCGTAGATGAATCCGACGAATTTTCAGATGCAGATTGGCTAGTTAAAAAAATAATTGATGTGCGGGTTTTCTCAGACAATGATGGAAAAATGAATCTTTCCGTCAAAGATATCAATGGCAAAATACTTTGCATCAGCCAGTTCACATTAATATCGGATTACAAAAAAGGAAACCGACCTTCTTACATCAAAGCGGCAAAACCAGAAAAAGCCATTCCGCTTTTCGAATATTTTAAAGATGAATTAAAAAAGTCGGGACTCAAAATAGAAAGTGGAATTTTCGGGGCAGATATGAAAGTTTCATTAATCAATGACGGACCAGTTACTTTGGTTTTCGACACCAAAACAAAATTATAAAGGAGCAACTATTTTGCTCCTTTTATTAATCTACTTCGTATTCTAATTTTATCGTAATGCTCGCTTCTTTTTCTTTCGAAGTCGTGTTGTAAGTTCCGCCGTAGGAATAATCTTCGTTGGAGTTCGGCGCTGTAATTTGAATCACGCCCATTGTTGCTTTTTTTAGATTTCCCAAACCGCTTCCTGCATTTTCAGCGATTTTTTCTGCGCGTTCTTTCGCATCTTTAGTCGCGTCGGCAATCATTTGTTGTTTGACCTCAGCTAGTTTTGTGTAAAAATATTGCGGAGAAGAAGATGTGAATTCAATTCCGCGGTTGATGATTTCCGTGATGTTTCTTGATATATTTTCGATTTTTGAAACTTCTTTGGATTTGATGGAAACACTTTGAGTCAAATTGTAACCTGCAAATTCACCTTGCTGATAATTTCCGCTCGCGTCTGTAAAACTTCTGAATTGCTTTTGGATATCAACAGCGGAAAAAATCATTTCGTTTTCTTTCACACCTTTGGATTTAAGGTAATCGGAAATCACTTTTCTGTCATTAGCCAAATCATCATAGGCAGTTTTCAATTCAAAATTATTCTTGGAAAAACTCCCAGACCAAGCGATAAAATCTGATGTGAAAGTTTTGGAACCAAGTCCTGTCACAGAAACTGTGTTTTCAGATTTGTTTCTATTTTTCACAGCATTACCGAGTAAAGCAAAGGCAATAATAAAACCTAAAGCAGCAATTCCCACTGCAATATAATTCTTCATAAAATTTTGTATATGAATTCTTTGTATCAAACTTGATACCAAATTTTAAGATTTTATTAACATATATTTTTTCAGACAAAACCCCTTCAGAGTTTCAAACTCTGAAGGGGTTGAATTGTGTTTTGACTTATAAGGCTGATGCTCTCGAAGCCCATCAACATTGTCAGTCTGTGGTTTTCGAAGACTCCTTCTCAAATTCCAAACTCACGCCTTTCATTTCGCCTGGCATTGGCGGAATGGTTTTCGTTAATTTTATTTTGATGAATGTAATCTGTGGAAACTGATTTTCGATTTTCGTAATGATTCTTCCAATCACGTGTTCCAAAAGCTGGGAACGAATTCCCATTTCCTGATGGACTATGTCGTTGATTTCTGCGTAATTGATGGTATCTTTAAGGTCATCAGATTGCAATGCTTTTTCCAAATCCGAATGGACTTCCAGATTCACAACGTAATGATTTCCAATAATGGCTTCTTCTGGTAAAACGCCGTGGTAAGCGTATATTTTTATGTCTTCGAGGATTATTTTTGATTTCATTTTTTAAAAATAGAAAAAAAATTTGAACGCAAAGTTCGCAAAGATTCTTTTATCAAAAAATGAAAACATTTTTAAGTTCGCAAAGGTACTTCGACAAGCTCTGCATAAACTTCAAACTTAGCAAAGGAATAGACTACAGGAAATCTTCTATCTATTTAAAAAACTTTCTTTCTTGCGAAGCTGCAATAGGGATAGTAGTGGAAATCCTTTTTTGTGGATTGGATGATGTTCAAACTTTTCGGAAAGCACCGTCCACAAAAAAGATTGCAACGGATAGCCCGACCCGAGCGGTGGCCCTTCGAGAGCCTCAGGATGACAAGCGTTGGCGAGGGGATTGCCCAAATCACTTCATAAAAAAACCTCATCAGTTAAGACAAGGTTTGTAATTTTTTATTTGATGCTTTTGGAAAGTTCCAGCATTTCTTCGATTGGTTTGAGTGCTTTCAGTCGCAACTCTTCTTCGATGATGATTTCTGGAAGTTCGTACTTCATACAGAGGTAAAGTTTTTCCAGCGTGTTGCGTTTCATATAAAAACACTCGGAGCAATTGCAACTTTCGTCGAAAACCAAAGCGGGAATCAACTCTTTGTGAGGTGCACGTTTTCTCATTTCGTGAAGAATTCCTTCTTCGGTCGCCACAATAAACTGCTGACAATCATCTTTTTCAACGTAATTCAACAAAGCTGAAGTTGAGCCAATGAAATGTGCCAATTCCAAAACAGCCTCTTCACTTTCCGGATGTGCAATCATTTTGGAACCTGGATGATCCGCCAATTGTTTAGCGATGCGCTCCATAGAAAATGCCTCGTGAACGATGCAACTGCCGTCCCAAAGAATCATATCTCGACCGGTTTTTTTGCTGAGATAACGTCCCAGATTTTTGTCCGGAGCAAAGATGATCGGTCGGTCTTTTGGCAAAGCCTCGATGATCTGTTCTGCGTTGGAACTCGTTACGATGATATCCGAAGCCGCCTTGGTTTCTGCGTTACAGTTGATGTAAGTCGCAATCAAGGCGTTTGGATGTTGCTCACGCATTTTGTTGAGACCTTCTGCGGAACAGCCATCTGCCAATGAACAACCTGCAAGCGTATCTGGCAAAACAACTTTTTTGGTTGGATTAAGGATTTTCGCTGCTTCTGCCATAAAGTGAACGCCACAAAATGCGATCATATCGGCATCGGTTTCCTTGGCTTGTCTCGCCAATTGTAAAGAATCTCCAAGAAAATCCGCAATATCCTGAATAGGTCCCGGCTGATAATAATGCGCCAGAATCACGGCATTTTTTTCTTTTTTAAGGTCAAGAATGGCTTGCACCAAAGCGTCTCCGGTTGGGATCGCGAATTCTTTAAGATCAAGAAAGCCTTTGACAGGCATATTATTTATTGCGGTGTTTAATGTATTGTCCATTATGTGTTTCAGATTTTATTCGTTGATAAAGTTATTAATTATTTTCTCGACTTCTGCTTTTGCCACGTCAAGATCTGTGTTAATAATAATTTTATCAAAATGTTTTTGATAGGTCATTTCCTCGCCTGCTTTTTCCACTCTGGTTTTGATGGTTTCTGCGCAATCGGTATTTCTTTTTATCAATCTCTGTTCCAACTCAGCGATGCTTGGTGGCATTACGAAAATCGATAGCGCTTTGTCTCCGAAAATCTCTTTCAAACGGATTCCACCTTTGACATCGACATCGAAAATCACGACTTTGCCTTGATTCCAGATTCTTTCGACTTCGGATTTCAGCGTTCCGTAATATTTGTCCGTGTAAACTTCCTCGAACTCGACAAATCCATCTTCCGAAATTTTCGCTCTGAATTCTTCTGGCGTTAGAAAGTAATAATCTTCAGAATGTTTTTCTTCGCCTCGTGGTTGTCTTGTAGTAGCGGAGATTGAGAAACAGAGTTCTGGCACAACCGACAAACCGTGTTTTACCAAAGTTGTTTTTCCACTTCCGGATGGTGCGGAGAATATGATGACTTTTTGTTTCAAAATTTGATTTTTAAAATTCAATATTAAATTCTTTTCTAATGTATTTCAGAATATCTACGAAATCATTAAGCTCGTCAATATTAGGATATTCTTTCAGATAAGATTCGGGATTGTTATAACTAAATTCGTTCTGTTGTTTTCCAGATTGGTATTTTACTGAATATCCAGTTCCGTCAACAACAGTCATCAATAATGTTGTCATTAAAAAAGCTTTTTCATCTTCATCGTATTCAACTTTCTTATTGCTTTTTTTATATTTAAAAGTTTCCTCTTTTGGGAGAAATTTTATATTTCTAGCTTCAACGTTTACAAAAACCTCCTCCAAAGATTTTTCAGATTTCAGAATTGTGATTTCTGGTTTTATCCATTCAACCTCATCTCTGCTGATTTCTTTAGGCAAAAACCATTGGGTTAAATTTGCTTTCCAAGTTTTATCTTCTTTATAAATTCTGAAAACAAAACCGCTGTTTGTAATTCCTCGGTCTTTATATATTCTAATTTCAGTTTCTTTCAGTTCAGAAGGAACATTTGCTAATGAATCTATATTTTGTGATTTTACAATCGCAAATAAGAAGAGAAATAAAAATCGAAGCGAAAATTGCATATCAAAATGTATCGCTCTACGGAGCTTTGTTGCGTGTTGTTATTAGAATTTCTACAAACATTTCGCTCCTACGGAGCTTTTAATTTACTGGATGATTTTTTTCTACCAATATTTCACTTCTTCGAAGCTTTAATATTCAAAAACCTTCCGAGTTGAATCTTTTTACTTTTATCTTGTTTCTTCTAAAGAACATTCAAAGTTTGTTCTTTGATTTTTTCCAAGTCATCTTTCATTTCCACCACCAATTTCTGAATCTCAGAATGATTGGCTTTCGAACCCAAAGTATTGATTTCTCTTCCCATTTCCTGAGCAATGAAGCCTAGTTTTTTACCATTGAAATCCTCGTTTCTCATTACTTCAAGATAATATTTGATATGCTGAGAAAGGCGAACTTTTTCTTCAGAAATATCCAATTTTTCAACAAAATAAACCATTTCCTGATAATATCTTGTTTCATCGATGTTCTCGAAATTCTTAAGTGCAGTTTGATAACGGTCTTTGATGGGTTGGATTCTTTCCTCCTCGTATTGACCAACTTTATTCAAATTGTTCTCGATATTCTGAACGATTTTTTCGATTTCCTCAGCCAAATTATTGCCTTCAGTTTTGCGGAATTCTATAAACTTAGAAACTGAATCTTGCACAACTTGCAGAAGCGCTTTCCATTCGTTTTCTTCAAGTTCCGAGTTTTTGGTTGATAGAACATCTGGCATTCTTACCGCCATTTTCAAATATTCAAAATCTGGTGCATCAGAAGCAATAGCTCTTAATTGTTCGATGTAATTTTTGACAACTTCCTGATTGATTTTCACATCGTTGCTGTCTTCGAGACTTTCGCAATTGATGTAGCAATCTACCTTTCCACGAAGGATTTTGTCATTCAAAAGTTTCCTGATTTCGAATTCTTTTTCTTTATATCTAAGCGGTGTTTTGACGTTGAGATCAAAGTTTTTGCTGTTCAGAGATTTGATGTCGACCGTTATTTTTGTGCCTTCATAAACAGTTTCGGCTCTCCCAAAACCTGTCATAGATAATATCATATTGAATATTTATAAGATTGCAAAGATAAGGTTTTCATTGATTTGAAATAATGCTTCAATTTTAACAATTTTCATATTCAATATAGTTGGATTTTGAAATTTGAAATTCCTATTTTTGCAACCTATGAAAAGATGGTATCTCTACCCCTTTTCCCTAGGTTATCATCTCGGAACTTCGATTAGAAACCGGATGTATGATTGGGGACTATTCTCTTCTTCGAAATTCCGAACACCAATTATTGGTGTTGGCAATCTGTCCGTGGGTGGCAGTGGAAAATCACCGATGGTAATGTATCTGGCAGAATATCTTTCCAAATATTACCGAACAGGCGTACTTTCCCGAGGTTATGGAAGAATTACAAAAGGCTACAGCATTGTAAACTACGACAGCAATTATAAGTTGGTTGGCGACGAGCCGATGCAGTTGTTCGAACGTTTCAGAAACCGTTTCGTAATCGGTGTTTGCGAAGACCGTGTTTTTGGCGCTAAAAAAATCATAGAAGATATGGATTTGGAAGTTTTGCTTCTGGATGACAGCTATCAGCACCGTGCCATAAAGCCGGGAATGAATCTTCTTTTGACAGATTATAATGACCCTTATTTCAAAGATTTCATTTTACCAGCAGGTGATTTGCGTGAAAGTCGACACGGAATGAAACGCGCCAATATTATCTTGGTAACCAAGTGTCCAGATGATTTGACCGAGGAGAAAAAGCAATTCTACATCTCGAGAATCAGACCTCAGCATTATCAGAAAGTTTTCTTTTCAGCCATTTCTTATGACGAGAATATCCTTGGGCTTGATAGTATGATGCCTGTGAAAAATTTGGATTATTATGATGTTTTGTTAATTACAGGAATTGCAAACCCTTCCCAACTTTTAAAAGAGATTTCCAAATACAATCAAAAAGTTAAACATCTGCAGTTCAAAGACCATCATAATTTTACTGATGACGACATCAAAAAAATAACCGCAGAATACAAAAAACTTGGTGAATACAAGATCATTCTAACAACCGAGAAAGATTACGTCCGCCTAAAAACTTTTGATTATCTTCGAAACAAGATTTTCTATTGGCCTATCAATGTGGAAATTGACAAGCGAGAAGAGTTTAATAATATCATTCAAAACTATGTTAGAAAAGTATAAAGAAACAGCAGAATTTATCAAAAACATCATTGGCGAAACACCCGATTTTGCGATTGTTTTAGGTTCTGGCTTAGGAAAACTTCAACACGAAGTTGAGGCGATTCATACTTTAGATTATAAAGACATTCCAAATTTTCCCCAAACAACAGTAGTTGGTCACGGCGGAAAATTGATCTACGGAATATTGGAAGGCAAAAAAGTATTAATGATGAGCGGTCGTTTCCATTATTACGAAGGTCATTCCATCGAAACGGTTACTTTTCCTTTCCGCGTTTTTCATTTGTTAGGAATTAAGAATTTGATTTTGTCTAATGCTTGCGGTGGCGTGAATCCGAACTTCAAAGTAGCCGACATTATGGTTTTGACAGATCACATCAATATGTTGCCAGAACACCCACTGAGAGGAAAAAATCTCGACGAATTCGGACCACGTTTCGTGGATATGAGCGAGCCTTACAACCGCAAAATGATCTCGATTGCAAAAGACATTGCAACTCAAGAAAACATCGACCTAAAAGAAGGCGTTTACGTTGCTTTAACGGGACCAACTTTCGAAACACCAGCAGAATACGGAATGATAAAAGCCATCGGTGGAGATGCTGTCGGAATGAGCACCGTTCCAGAAGTGATTGTGGCAAAACATCAAGGAATGGATTGTTTCTGTTTATCAATTATCACCGATTTGGGTGGGCCAGATATTGCCTTTGCAGTTTCGCACGACGAAGTTTTGGAAGCCGCAAACAAAGCAATGCCGAATGTCATCAAAATTGTAAAAGGTCTGGTAAGGAATTACTAACATTATTCAAAATATAAATCATCAAGACAGCTTTTTTCGCTGTCTTTTTTATTTCATTTAACATAATATTGCTTAGCTTTGTTTGTCAAAATTTTAATAATGAAGAGGATATTAGTTTACACATTATTATTGGTTTTCCAATTTGGATTTTCTCAGCAAGTCCCAAAAGTTTTGAAAACCAAATTTTCCAAAGAAGCATTAGCTCAAAAATTACAAGACGAAAATGGCAATGAAATTTCCATCAATGAAATTCTGAAACTTCATAAAGATAAAATACTAGTCATCGATTTCTGGGCCGGCTGGTGCAAAGATTGCCTCAAAGCTTTTCCAAAAGCCAAAGAATTGGAAGAAAAAAATCCCGATGTCAATTTCGTTTTTCTTTCTTTGGAAAGATCAAAAGAAGGTTTTTTGAAAAGTCTCGACAGATTCGAAATGACTGAAAAAGAAAACTATTGGTTCTCTTCCGGTTGGAAAAATGATTTCAATAATTATGTAGATCTCAACTGGATTCCGAGATTCATTGTAGTAGATCAAAAATCCGACATTGCAAAATATTACGCCATTTCTCCGGAAGATCCGGAAATCCAAACCACGATAGACAAGCTTACAAAATAATCAACATCCCGAAAATTTTCGGGATTTTTTTTGATTAAATTTGTCTTAAAATTATGGCAGCTTTTTCCGCCTTCCGTTCCCAATCTTTTTGCCTTGGCTTTTCCAGCCACAAAAAAGGATTTCCACTCAAGTCGGGCTGCGAGATTTCTTATAATAACAAGATTTCTACACCCAATTAACGAATGCAACCTCAACGCAAAATAATCCATGTCGATATGGACGCTTTTTACGCCTCCGTAGAACAGCTCGATGACCCGAGTCTGCGTGGAAAAGCCATTGCCGTTGGTGGCGGACATCGTGGTGTGGTTTCTGCTGCAAGCTACGAAGCAAGGAAATTTGGAGTGCGTTCTGCGATGCCGAGTAAGACGGCGAGAGAAAGATGTCCGCATCTCATTTTTGTGAAACCGAGATTTGCGAGATATAAAGAAATCTCCAGCAAGATCAGAAGCATCTTCCACGAATACACAGACTTGGTCGAACCACTTTCTTTAGATGAAGCTTACCTCGACGTGACCGAAAATAAAAAAGACATCGAGTCGGCGAATGACATTGCGAGGGAAATCCGCAAACGAATCTTTGAAGAAACCGGACTCACAGCTTCAGCAGGAATTTCTGTCAATAAGTTTTTGGCAAAAGTAGCTTCGGACATCAATAAACCCAATGGACAGAAAACCATTCATCCAACCAAGATAGATGAGTTTTTGGAAAATCTTCCAATCGAGAAATTCTACGGCGTTGGAAAAGTCACGGCTAACCGAATGCATATGCTCCACATCTTCAAAGGTTCTGATTTGAAGGCAAAATCTCTGGACGAATTGGAAAAGCTTTTCGGAAAATCGGGAAGATATTATTATAATGTGGTTCGTGGAATCCATAATGGAGAAGTAAAACCCAACCGAATCCAGAAAAGTGTAGCGGTAGAAAGGACTTTTTGGGACGACATCAATGAAGATGACGAAGTGGACCAGAAACTAAAATCTCTAAGTCTAGAACTGGAAGAACGCCTTGGCAAAAAAGAGATCAAAGGCAAAACCTTGACTTTGAAAATCAAATACAAAGATTTCACGCTTTACACGAGGAGCAAAACGCAAGATTTATATTTCGAAAACGCGGAAAAGTTCTACAACACGGCGAAACAACTTTGGGAATTGCGACCTTTTGATAAGGCGATTCGACTTCTTGGACTTTCTTTGTCCAATCTTAATACAGACGAGAAAAAGCAGGTTTCTGTTCAGTTGAAGATTCCTTTTGCTGAGTTTGATGATTGATATTTTAAAACGCAAAGTCAGCGAAGTTTTTTTTGAATGACTTGAAAATATTTTAAGGTTCGCAAAGGCGCTTTGCTCAGCTGAGATTTTCTATTTCTTGAAGATTCTGTCAATAGTCGATTGATTGACAAACGTTGTACTGAATTGCAAATCTTCAATCTTGTGATGCGCGCCCCGGCTTGAGCGGAAATCCTTTTTTGTGGCTGGAATTAGCGATGGCAAAAAGATTGGGAGCGGAAGACGGAAATAGGCGTCCAAATAATTTGTTTTGATGACTGCAAGCTTTCTTTCCTGATTCTTTTTACTTTTCTGTTGTTTCTTCCCCATTTTCCTTGGCTTGATATTTTCATAGAACGGAATATCAAATCAAACAATCTGAAAAAATCTACATTCTTATGAACGGAACGATGATACAGTTTTTCCATTGGTACACCGATGGCGACTCATTCCTTTGGAAACACACAAAAGACCAGGCAACATATTTGTCGGACCTTGGGATTACTTCGGCTTGGCTTCCGCCGGCTTATAAAAGTACAAACGCAGGTTTCTCTGTTGGTTATGACCCTTACGACCTTTTCGATTTGGGAGAATTTGACCAAAAAGGTGGCATTCCGACAAAATATGGAACGAAGGAGCAATATCTGGAAGCCGTGAAAGCGCTGAAAGAAAATAAAATTCAAGTGATTGCGGATATTGTGCTTAATCATAAGGCTGGAGGCGATGAGCTGGAGAAATTCAATGCTATAAAAGTGGACGAAGATGACCGAACTGTGGCGATTTCTGATGTGATGGAAATTGAGTCGTACACTAAATTTACTTTCGACGGAAGACAAAAGAAATATTCTGACTTCGAGTGGAATTTCACCTGTTTTACTGGCGTAGATTATGCCGAAGGACAAGAGACGGCGATTTTCCGAATCATCAATGATTATGGCGACCATTGGGACAATATCATTGATGATGAAAAAGGGAACTATGATTTCCTGATGTATAATGACATCGAACATCGAAATCCATTCGTTCGTGAAGAGCTGAATTATTGGGGAAAATGGTACCAAGAGCAAATCGGTTTTGAAGGTGTTCGACTGGACGCCGTGAAGCATATTTCGCCGGATTTTTATAAAGAGTGGCTTGCCCTTTTGCGTTCCAACACGGGCGTTGATATTTTTGCTGTTGGCGAGTATTGGGCGCCTGGCGATTTGCCACTTTTGGAAGCGTATATAGATTCTACAGATGGATGTATGAGTTTGTTTGATTCGTCTTTGCAACATCGCTTACACCAAGCCTCCAACAATCCTGATTATGATTTGAGGGAGATTTTCAATGAAACTTTGGTTGGTTCTCATCCTACAAAAGCCGTAACCGTAGTCGATAATCACGACACGCAACCGCTTCAGGCTTTGCAAGCGCCAGTGGAGACTTGGTTCAAACCGATTGCCTATGCTTTGATTTTATTGAGACAAGATGGTTATCCTTGTGTTTTCTATCCAGATTTATACGGCGCGAGTTACAAAGATCACGGCGAAGATGGAAACGAGCACGAGATTTTCCTTGACAAAGTGGATGCAATAGAAGAACTTTTGAAAGCCAGAAAAGATTTTGCTTATGGCGAGCAAAGAGATTATTTTGATGATGCGCATTGCATTGGCTGGACGCGGGAAGGTGATGATGAACATTACGGTTGTGCGGTTGTTCTAAGCAACAAAGATGTGAATCAAAAATCGATGGAAATTGGAAAACGATACGCAGGGAAAACGTTTTATGATTTCACAGGACATATTCAGGATAAAATTACGATTGATGAAAATGGCTGGGCAGTTTTTCCTTGTCCTGCGGGAAATGTGAGTGTTTGGGTGGCGGAATAAATTATCATTAACTTTTGAAATAATGGATAAAAATTAGAAGGAAAGTCAGAATAATAAAATTATATTTGAAATTCCAAACCAATTTAAAACTATTCTGATGAAACTTCTACAAATATTATTAATCTCCTTGATATTAATATCTTGTAAAAAAGATATTACATTAATTGACGGTAAAATAAAAAAATTAGATAATACTGAGATAAATAAAGCAGAGCAAACTAAGACATATCTTAATGATTACTATTTGCCACTTATCCAAAAGAGAAATGTAAAAAAAGTGCAAAATAATAGTCTTGAAGAAATAAATTATTCTAACAATAATCCAAGACAAAAAAAAGAAAAAATAATTCAAGAAAGTAAGAGTGGAGTAATCAAATCTGAAAAAAGTATTCAGTTAGATAAAAAAATTTATTCTCCAGAAAATATCAAGATAATGCAAAACCTTGGTAAATTATATGATGCAGATAAAGAACTTCAACAACAAATTGAAGAAGAAAATAAAAAAGAAATTGATAATACAAGAAATTCTTTATTCAAAATTGACAAAACAGGCATAGAAGGTTCTTTATCTCTTGAAAATAATACGAATCAGAACCTTGAAAAAGCAACAATAACAACCCTAATAACATACAAATTTCCTAATAAGCAGTTCTTTTATTATTCTCCTTACGAAATATTGCAAAATAAAGACATTTGGAACATTAACGAGAAAAAAGACATATCAATAGATAATATTTTTTCCTATGCATATGATTATGAAAAATTTAGAAAAATTTTGGAAGTTCACAAACCAGAAAAAATTGAAATAATTTATTTTATTAGCTTCTCAAATTCTATTGGATATTCTAATTATAAAAAGAAGTTTATATACGAGAATTCATCTCCACAAATAAGAAATCAAATTCAAAGATTCGGAACATTTAGGGAAATGCCTTTTTCAAAAGAGGATTTACAATCTTTTGGCGAGAAAATATTAGAGAATGACCTCACTGAATTACTAACAAAAAAGTAATAATAATTTCTATATTAAAAAAAAACCTCTCAAAAATTTGAGAGGTTTTTTTACTTAATTCTAAGCTCCGTAAGGAATCCAGATGTTTTTGATTTCTGTCGCGTGGCGCAAGAATTCTTCGCCTTCGCCTTGTGCATTGTCCAGCCAGTTTCTGTATTTACCGAAATTCAGCCAAGTGCGTTTCATACTGTCTGAGGCTAAAAACTCAATATCTTTACAACCTTCTTTTGTACCGAAATACCAGATTCCATCTATATTATAATGTTTTGCTATTTCTTTTGCCAGCTCATCTTTATGTCCTGTTACGATATTCACCGTTCCAGCAGGAACGTCGGATGTCTCAAGGATTTGATAAAAATCTGTCGCCGAGAAAGGATGCTTTTCTGAAGGAATTACCACCACATTATTTCCCATTGCCATTGCTGGAATCACTGTCGAGATAAATCCAAGCAAAGGATTCTCATCGGGACAAACAATTCCCATCACGCCAACTGCTTCCGGCATTGCCAAGGTTACCATTCTCTGAACGGTAGAATGTGCCTGTCCATCATATTTATCAGCAAATGCGGCATAAGTATAAATTCTCTCAATCGATTTTTCTACTTCTTCCTGCGCAGATTCCAAAGACTGATTGGTCATTTCCACAATTCTTTCTGCAAACTCTTCAGAACGGATTGCCAGATTTTCTGCGATGTAATAAAGAACCTGAGCTCTTGCGTGGCCAGTCATTCCAGCCCAAGATTTTTCTGCGTGAGCTGCTTCTACTGCATTACGGACATCTTTTCTATTCCCTTCTGAAACTTCGCCGATGTATTCCCCGAAAGCATTCAGAACATTTAAACTATAACCGCCATCAGGACGGGCTTGTTTTCCACCGATGTACAATTTGGAAGTTCTGTCTATATCTTCAAGAATTGATTTTGATTTTTTGTCAGTCTGAGCTTGTCGAAGACTTGGCTTTTCAGTTTTTGGGATAATTGGTTTTGATGAAAACTCGTCTTCGATTTTTGGTTTTGTATATTCGTACAAACCTTCTTTTCCGCCTTCTCTTCCAAATCCCGATTCTCTGTAACCACCAAATCCTGCTGATGCATCAAACTGATTGGTACAATTGATCCAAACGGCTCCTGCTTTTACTTTTGGAGCAACGTCCAATGCAAGATTGATATTTTCTGTCCAGATGCTCGCCGCCAATCCATATCTCGAGTTGTTTGCCAAAGCAATCGCTTCGTTGTGAGAACGGAAAGTCATCGCTACCAAGACTGGCCCGAAAATTTCTTCCTGGGCAATCGTTGCGGAAGTTGAAACATCGGTAAATAAAGTTGGTGGATAATAGAATCCGTTTTTAGGAACTGCATTTTTTGCCTGATAGATTTCACAGCCTTCGCTGATTCCTAGTTTTACTAATTTATCAATAGTTTTATATTGTGATTCGTCCACAATGGCACCCATATCAATGACTTTGTCCATCGGATTCCCTACGCGGAGTTTTCCCATTCTGTCTTTCAGTTTTGCATAGAATTTTTCTGCAATACTTTCCTGAACCAACAATCTGGAACCTGCACAGCAAACCTGCCCTTGATTGAACCAAATTGCATCCACAATCCCTTCGATCGCAGAATCTATATCTGCATCTTCGAAAACGATGAATGGCGATTTTCCACCTAATTCCAAAGAGATTTTTTTTCCACTTCCTGCTATTTCTCTTCTGATGATTTTACCCACATTCGTAGAACCTGTGAAAGCCACTTTGTTCACATCTTTATGATTGACCAAAGCAGTTCCTGCAACGGTTCCTTTTCCTGTAACGATATTGAGAACACCTTTTGGAAGTCCTACTTTTTCACAAATCTCCGCAAACAACAATGCTGTCAATGAGGTATATTCAGCTGGTTTTAAAACGACTGTGTTTCCCATTGCCAAAGCTGGAGCAACTTTCCAAGCGAGCATCATCAATGGAAAATTCCAAGGAATGATTTGCCCGATGACTCCGACTTCTTTGTAATCTCTGAGTTCGGTTTCCATCAGTTTTGCCCAGCCTGCGTGATGATAAAAATGTCGCACAACGATTGGAATATCAATATCTCTTGTTTCGCGAATAGGTTTTCCGTTGTCCAAAGTTTCCAAGACTGCGAACAATCTGGAATGTTTTTGGATTTGTCTTGCAAGGGCGTACAGATATTTTGCACGCTCAAATCCACCGAGAGCAACCCATTTTGGCAAAGCTTCTTTTGCTGATTTAACAGCTTTGTCCACATCCTTTTCATCGGCTTCTGCAAATTTTGCTAGAAGTTCTTTGTTGGCAGGATTGTGAGACTCCATATATTTTTTGGAATTGGGTTTTGTCCATTCTCCATTGATGAACAAGTCGAAAGTTCTATTGTGAGATTCCAGATAATCTACAGCCGGAGCTGCGCTTTCCGGAGCGGGACCGTAAACCATTGTATCGAATATTTCTTTTATTTCCATTTTTTTTAATTTGAAATTTGAGGTTTGAAATTCGAGATTCAAAATTGAAATTGAAAAAATATTTCAAATATCAAATCTGAATTTTCAAATTTTTATGCCATCGGATGACGATATCCTGCGGAATAACTTCCGGTAACGTAATGCTCCAACTGTCTCTCGATGTCGCCAAGCAATGAACTTGCGCCAAAACGAAACAACTCCGGATTTAACCATTCGTCGCCTAATTCCTCTTTGATTAAAACCAAATAATCCAAAGACTGTTTCGCTTTTTGAATTCCGCCGGCTGGTTTGTAACCTACTTTAACACCTGTCAGCTGATAATAATCTCTAATGCAACGAATCATTACCAAACTAACAGCCAATGTTGCATTCACAGATTCTTTTCCTGTGGATGTCTTGATGAAATCTGAGCCCGCCATCATTGCCACCCAACTTGCCTTCGCAACTTTGGTGTAAGTCGGGATTTCTCCGGTTGCCAAAATGGTTTTCATATGAGCATCTCCACAGGCTTGCCTGCAAAGCTTAACCTCATCGTACAATTCTTTCCATTTGCTTTCCAAAACCAAATCTCTAGAAATCACAATGTCAATTTCTGTTGCACCTGCCGCAACGGATTTTTTGATTTCTGCAATTTTTTCCTCCAAAGAGTTTTTCCCAGCCGGAAAACCTGTGGAAACTGCCGCAATTGGAAGATTACTTCCTTCCAGAGCCTCTTTTGCATAAGGAATCAAATTGTGATAAACGCAAACTGCGCCTGTTGTAAGATTGCTGTTTGCCATTCCTAGCTTTTCCAGAATATCTTGACGTACGGGATTTCTTGCTTTTTCGCAAAGGCGAAGCACGTTTCCGCGTGTATCATCTCCGGCTAGAGTCGTAAGGTCAATCATTGTAATAGCCTTCAGCAACCAAGCCGCCTGAAATTCTTTTTTCACGCTTCTTCTTCCGCCCAAAGTATTCACTCGGCGTTCGATTGCACTTCTGTTGATGTTGATTTCATCAAAATATTTTTCGTTGTAAGGAATGCCTTCGTTTCTTTCCAAAGCGTGGGAAGAAGCGTTTTGGGCTCCGTTTTTTTCCAGAACTTTTGCCATAGAAGTCTTAGTTTTAGTTTAATCTCAATATTTGAGTTGAGAGGATTGTAAATTTAATAATTATCTCCAAACGTTTTACATCTATTAAAAATATTTTTAAAACATTCATAAAAAAAACACATCCGGTGAGGAATGTGTTATTGTATTATTTAAAATTTTCTGAGTTACACTTTCAGTTGTCTGCTGATGCTTTGTTCTAGGGAGAGAATTGTTTCTGTTCTCGTAACACCTTTCAGTTTTTGGATTTTGTTCAGGATTTCCATCAGGTGGTCATTATCCTTGCAAAGAACCTTTAAGAAAATGGTGTAATTTCCTGTGGTGTAATGTGCCTCTACTACTTCATTTACAAGATTTAAGTTCTTAATTGCATCTTGATAATGGCTAGGCTGATCTAGATAGACGCCAATGTATGAAACGACTTTGTACCCAATTTTTCTTGGATTAAGAAATGAAATTGAATTCTCAATAACGCCCGCTTGCTCCAGCTTTTTGATTCTCTGGTGAACTGCGGTGGTAGAAATCCCTACATGCTTAGAAATATGGGCAAGAGAAGTTTTCGCATTATCCATCAACATATAGACAATTTCTTTATCAACTCCGTCTAAATGATAACCGGATTCAGATGCACTTTTCATAATTTATAATAGATTTTTATTGATTGAAAGATAAAAAAATGAAATTAATAAAAAAAACTTTAATTATAAAATAATATTACGAACAAAAACCTAACATTAATCATTTAATTAAAATAACTGTTTATTGTTTTTTATTTAGCTGTAAAAATATAGAAAAATATACGAGATATAAAAATTTATTGCATTTATTTTTTCAAATACACATAAAAAACAATTATTTTCAACCTGAACAATATGTGTACTGAATGTTAATTCTGGGTTAACTGAGTTGACTGATTTCAGATTAAAAATTAAAAATAATCTTAAAAACAAATACACAAAACACTCACAATCAATTAGTTAATTTTAAATTTTGAAAAAATTAAAAAACACATTCTAAGTCCTTAAAAAGTGATATATTTAAAACCTTATATATAGACCAATGAAAAAATTTTACAACCTGATTGCATTCTTCATTGCAATCACCGCATTTGCGCAGATGCAGACCGTCACGCATTCGATCAATCCCGTTGCTTTCAACGAAGATGAGTCGATTACCATTACTTTTACTGGAAATAGTATCAACGAATCCACTTGGGGAGTCACCAATAATGCTCTTTATCTTTGGGCTTGGTCGTATGATGCTAATGATGCTAATAGTCTGGACAGCCCTACAAACGGAACTTGGAATTCATCCAATGAAGCGAACAAGTTGACGTACAACGCAGGAAACGATACCTACACAATCACTTTTGTTCCCTCTACTTTCTACAACAGAACAAACCTAGGTAGAATCGGTTTTTTGGTAAAAACAAAAACAGGAAACGGGCAATCTCAAAACTTGTACTCAGAAGTTGGAAGATTCCAGTTTGTGAATACAACGCCTAGAAATAACACGGTTAATTTCATTGCTTCTGGCGGAAATTATCCGATTTCTTACAGCACTTCGCTTCCGGCAAACTACGAGATTAAAGCCAACGGAACGGTAATCCACACAGCGACCAATGTTTCTTCTACTTTGAAAGTTCTGAACGTAACCGCTGATACACAAGTGGAACTGAAAGCGACAAGTGTTGCAGACGGAACTGTTTTGACTTCAAAATTCAGTATTTCTCCTACACCTACGCCTCAGTCTGCTACAATGCCGGCTTATATGAGACAAGGAATTAGCTACGATCCGAATGACCCTACAAAAGTTGGATTGGCATTGTATGCGCCTTTCAAAAGCTATGTTCACGTGATTGGAAGTTTCAACAACTGGCAGATTTCTTCTAACTATGTGATGAAGAAGGATACAAACAACGCTAATATCTATTGGATAGAAATCACAGGATTGACACCTCAACAAGTTTACACATTCCAATACAGAACCAGCGATGGTGTGAAAGTGGCGGATCCGTATTCTACTTTGGTACTTTCTCCGGATGATGACCCTTGGATTTCATCTGCAGTGTATCCTGAGCTTCAAACTACAATGAAATATCCTGCAGGACAACAATTCGATGTTTCTGTAATCCAAACCGCAAAACCGGCTTACAACTGGACGGTGACCAACTTCCAAAAACCAGCAAAACAAAACCTTATTATCTATGAAGCGCTTGTAAGAGACTTCACGGCAGAGCAAAGCTGGCAGTCTATGATTGACAAAATCCCTTACATCAAAGGATTGAACGTGAACGCTATCGAGCTAATGCCAATTATGGAATTTGATGGAAACAACTCTTGGGGTTACAATCCAGGATTCCATATGGCTTTGGATAAAACTTATGGAACACCGGAAAAATTCAAAGAATTTGTAGATAAATGTCATCAAAATGGAATTGCCGTTATTTTGGATATTGCATTAAACCACGCAACAGGAAGATCACCACTGCAAAGACTTTGGATGAATGATCCATCTGGAACAGGCTACGGATCTACAGCGTCTAACAATCCATATTTCAACCAATTGCCAACGCATACTTATAATGTGTTTAATGACTTCAACCATTCAAAACCAGATACAAGATATTATGTCAACAGAGTTTTGGAACAATGGATCAAAGAATATAAAATTGATGGATTCCGTTGGGATTTGACTAAAGGATTTACTCAAAATTGTACTTCTTCAGACGAAGGTTGTACGGGTTCTTACCAGCAAGACAGAGTGGATGTTTTGAAATTATACTCAGACAATCAATGGTCACACGACCCAACTTCTTACATCATTTTTGAACACTTAGGTGGAAATCAAGAAGAAAAAGAATGGGCAAACTATAAACTGAATGAAGGAAAAGGTGTGATGATGTGGGACAACGTAACTGGACCATTTGGACAAAACACAATGGGTTATGACTCAAACAGCAACTTCAACAGAATAGATTTCAGAAACCACGAGTTCAGCGAAAGAAGAAACGTAACTTATGGAGAAAGCCACGATGAGGAAAGATTAATGTTCAAAAACCTTACCTACGGAAACGGAACTGTAACAAACCTTTCAACAGCATTAGAAAGACAAAAAGCATTTGGTGCAGTTTTCTTCACTGTTCCAGGACCAAAAATGATTTGGCAATTTGGAGAATTAGGTTACGAATTCAGCATCAACAGATGTGAAAATGGAACCATCAACAACGATTGTAGAACGTCTCCAAAACCAGTTGCATTCTCTTTAGGATACGACACGAATGCTGAGAGAAAAGCAATCTACGACACTTGGGCAAAAATCTTACAAATCAGATTGTCAAGTCAAGTTTTTGATACAACTACTTTCACAGTAGAATCTGGAAACTTATTACCAAAAATTTATGTTTGGAATGATGCTTTGCCAGCAAGTTCTTTGAAAAACGTCATCGTGGTTGCCAACTTCACCACTTCTGCACAAACGGTAACGCCTAGCTTCCCATATTCCGGGACTTGGTACAACTTGATGAACAATACATCTATGTCTGCAAGTGGTTCTACTACAGTCGTTCTTCAGCCGGGAGAATTCAGAATCTATGGTAACCAAACAGCTTTGGCAACAGATGAAACGAAGATTGATATCAACAAAACATCACTTCAAATTACTCAAAATCCTTCTACAGACGGATTGTTGAAAATCAAATACAACAAAGCGAAAAACGGACAAATTAACGTTTTCGATATCAACGGAAAACTAGTAAAAACATTCGGAGTGAAATCTGCAAAAGGAGACGAAACATTCTCTGTAAACGGATTGGCTTCCGGCGTTTATATGGTTCAGTTGAAATCTGACGAAGGTTTGGCAGTTTCAAAATTGATTGTGAAATAACACAATAATATTTTAGCTAAAACAAAATCGCCCCGAATATTTCGGGGCGATTTTTTATTTTTCAGAAAGCGCTTTCAGTTTTCCAAGACCTTCCGAGAATGACTTATTCATTTCCCAAGTCATTACAGGTTTCAGCGGTTTGAAGACCGTTTCTACTTCATAATCAAGAGACCAAGTCACCTTCGTCCCGGCACCTTCCGAAGCAAAAATCAAATCCGACGTCGCATCATCTTCCATCGGTTTGATGAAGTGCATATCAGAAGAAATCTTTTCCATTGGCACGATAGACGTCACCGTTTGCTCACCTTCTCCCACATCATCATTCCCTTTCCAATGGTAACTATCACCCACTTCCCCACTCGTTCCCTTGTAAGTCACTACCACATTTGGGTCGTACTTCATCCAAGGATTCCAATTGTTGAAAGCTTTCAATGAATTGGCATTTTGCCACACTTTTTCTTTAGGCGCATTGATGACAATCGATTGTTCATTGTGACATTTGCTGTCAAAAAATAACATTGCGATGGCACAATAAGCAACAAAAATCGCTAGAATCACGCCAATAATTTTCAGAAATTTTTTCATAATTAAGAATAGTTTAAGTTTAAAACAAATCTAAAAAGAATTTAAATACAAAAACTTTTCCTAAGACAATATTTATTTTGGGCGCCTTAATCCGTCTTCCGCTCCCAATCTTTTTTGCTGACGATTTCAGATTAAAAAGAACTTGAGTACAAGCAAAAAAGGATTTCCGCTCAAGCCGGGGCGCAATTTTGTCATACTTTCAACTTTAGGTACTAAATTTGTGATTTCAACCAAAATAGAAAAGGCTTCGAGAGCTTCAGCCTGACAAACAGTCGCAAAGCCTTGTCAAGGTTTGAAACCTTGACAAGGCTAAACAGCGTAACAATCTAAAAACACTATCATATTAACGTTGTCCTGCTGAGGCTCTCGAAGCACAGAAAAAAAAATAAAATTCCATATTAAAATTATGAATCCACTTTTAGAAAAATTCAATACAAAATATACCTCATCCCCTTTCAGCGACATCAAAGAAGAACATTATCTTCCCGCATTTCAGGAATTGGTGAAAACCGCTGAAAAGGAAATCGACGAAATCACAAACAATCCCGACACGCCAACTTTCGAAAATACGATTGAAGCAATGGCTTTTTCCGGAGAACAATTGGACAGAGTTTCCAGCATTTTCTTCAATCTTAATTCCGCGGAAACCAACGACGAAATTCAGAAAATCGCTCAGGAAGTTTCGCCACTTTTGACAGAATTCTCTTCCAAAATCTCTCAAAACGAAAAATTATTTGAAAGAATCAAAAACGTTTACGACCAAAAAGACAATTTGTCATTGAATGAGGAACAACAAATGCTACTCAACGAAACTTACAAAGGTTTTGTAAGAAGCGGAGCATTATTGAATGAAGAAGACAAAAAGAAACTGGAAAAAATCAATATGGATTTGTCTATCAAATCTCTACAATTCGGACAAAATGCCTTGGCTTCGACCAATGCTTATTTCAAACATATTACAAACAAAGAAGAATTAAAAGGAATTCCGGAAGCGATTCTTGAGCAATACGAAGAAGATGCAAAGGAAAAAGGTTTGGAAGGTTACGTGATTACACTTCAATATCCGAGTTATCTTCCTGCATTGACTTACGCAGAAAACCGAGAACTCAGAAAAGAATTGGCTTTAGCAAACGGAAAAAAATCTTTTGACGGCGGAGAATTTGATAATCAAAATCTCATCAAAGAAATCGTAAAACTTCGTCAGGAAAAAGCGGAACTATTAGGTTATAAAAATTATGCAAATTTTGTCTTAGAGGAAAGAATGGCAAAATCGCCGGAAAAAGTTTTCGAATTCCTAAACGAACTTCTCGACAAAGCAAAACCTTACGCCCAAAAGGAAATCGAAGAGTTAAAAACTTTAGCAAAAGCCGATGGAATAGACGAAATTCAAAGTTACGACCACGCTTTTTACGCTGAAAAATTAAGAAAACAAAAATTCGATATTGATGATGAAGAACTGAAACCTTATTTCCAATTGGAGAAAGTTCAGGAAGCCGTTTTTGGATTAGCCGGAAAGTTATTTGGATTGGAATTTAAAGAAATCAATGATGTTCAGAAATATCACGATGATGTGAAAACCTACGAAATTGTTGAGGTTGGAAGTCAGAAGTTGGAAGATGGAAATGAAAAAGGCTTCGAGAACCTCAGCCTGACAACCGACAACCAACAACCGACAACTAAATACAAATCCCTGCTCTACGCAGATTATCATCCAAGAAAAGGAAAACGTGCCGGCGCTTGGATGACGAGTTATAAAAATCAGTACAAACAAAACGGAGAAAATTCTCGTCCGCATATTTCTGTGGTTTGTAATTTCACGAAACCGACGAAAGACACACCAAGTTTGTTGACTTTTCAAGAAGTGACGACATTATTCCACGAGTTTGGACACGCACTTCACGGCATTTTGGCAGATACTCAATATCCAAATCTTTCCGGAACATCGGTGAAATGGGACTTTGTAGAATTGCCTTCTCAATTCTTGGAAAATTTCTGTTACGAACCAGAATTTCTGAAAACTTTCGCCAAACATTATCAAACAGGCGAAATTTTACCCGACGAAAAAATCGAGAAATTATCTCAAAGCAAATCCTTTATGGAAGGTTATCAGACGATGAGACAAGTTGGTCTTGGGTTGTTGGATATGGCTTTTCATTCAAGCGTTTCAGAACACGAAGTAACGGACGTCAAAGAATTTGAAAATCATTTCACAAAAGCAACACAAATCTATCCTTTGAATCCGGAAACGGCGACTGCACCGAGTTTTTCACATATTTTCCAAGGTGGATATTCAGCTGGTTATTATTCTTACAAATGGGCGGAAGTTTTGGATGCAGATGCGTTCCAGTATTTCAAAGAAAATGGCATTTTCAACCCAGAAATCGCTTCAAAATATAAAATCCTTCTTTCTTCCGGCGGAACCAAAGACCCAATGGAATTGTTCAAAGCTTTTCGTGGAAGCGAACCGAAAGTGGAGAGTTTACTGAAGCGAGCTTTTGGATAAAATTAACTCTAAATCTTCAAGGTTTTTGAAACCTTGAAGATTTAATTAAAATAAAAAAATGAAAAACAAAAACGCAATCGAATATATTGATTCTCATAATCTTATTGGCATAAAAGCTGGCAAAGAAAGAGAGTCATTCTTGGAAATCTGGATGGTAACTTTTGAAAACCGAATTTTCGCACGCTCTTGGGGATTTGCCGAAAGAAGCTGGTACAATACTTTTCTGAAGGACAATCTTGGCGAGATAAAATGTGGAGAGACAATTTACAAGATTGAAGCTAGGATTCCATCGGATTTAGCCGATATCGAAAATAAAATCAATCAAGCTTATCTTCAAAAATATGATTCTGGAGACAACGCATTTTACGCAAAAGGAATTACGGAAAAAGAACACGTTGAGAAAACGATGGAATTTGTAATTCTTAATAATGAAAATTAATCTTATCCAATGACTTGCCCCTGCTGTTCCGGAAAATCCTACGAAGATTGTTGTCACCTTTATCACACAAAAGAAAAATTCCCGCCAACTGCGGAAGCTCTAATGCGTTCACGTTTTTCGGCGTTTGCCATTCCAAATGGTGAATATCTTTGGGAAACTACGTCGCCTGGAAAACGGAAATTTCATAATAAAAAAAGTCTGCAGGAATGGGGCGAAATCAACGACTGGACAAAGTTGGAAATCTTGGATACGCCATCAATGAACAAGGTGGAATTCCAAGCATTTTATACGGATGAAGATGGAAATCCGCAAGTTCATCACGAGTTATCGACCTTCAAAACGATTCAGAATCGCTGGTATTATGTGAGCGGAATATTTTTGGATTAAGGTTTACAACAAACCTTTTTTCTTTTTCTGTCTCAAAACATAGAGATACAAACTTTCCACTTTCGCTCTTGCCCAATCGGTTTTTCTAAGGAATTTCAATGAGGAATTGATGCTTGGGTTGTCCGCATTAAAACATCGGATGTTGATTTGCTTTCCCAACTCTTCGAAGCCATTGTAGTAATCCACCAATTCTTCCAAAATTGCGTCGAGTCTTTTTCCGTGCAAAGGGTCTTTCGAAGTGTTTTCCATTTTGTAAAATTATTGATTTTATATTCACAAACAGAAATTCTGATTGTCGAGATTTCATATATTTGATTATAAATCAGAAAAAATGAAAATCCTAACTTTTATTATCCTTTTATTTTCTACAATGTCTCACGCTCAGGACTTTGCCAATTTCGGCAAATATCAAAAACAAAATCAAGAAGTAAAATCCAAAACTACAACCCCAAACTCTGTATTGATGGGCGATTCAATCACAGAAGGCTGGTTTGCCACAGACCCGGAATTTTTCACCAAAAATAATTTTGTCGGAAGAGGAATTGGTGGTCAGGTGACATCGCAGATGCTTTTGAGATTTCGGGAAGATGTGATTTTATTGAAACCAAAACGCGTGATTATCCTCGCTGGAACCAATGATATTGCGGAAAATCAAGGTCCGATTTCGATGGATAAAATTTTCGGGAATATTGTTTCGATGGTAGAACTGGCGAAAGCAAACAATCTCAAAGTCGTTTTGTGTTCGGCGCTTCCCGCTTCCGATTTCCCTTGGAGAAAAGGAATGAATCCCGCCGACAAAGTGATTGCACTGAATCAAATGATAAAAGATTACGCTCAGAAAAACAAAATCATTTACATCGATTATCACACGCCTTTGAAAGACGACAAAAACGGTTTACCAAAAGAAATTGCAGAAGATGGAATCCATCCGAACAAATTGGGTTACGAAAAAATGGAAGCCATTCTGATGAAAAATTTGAAATAATGAATCTCGAAGCATTAAAATTTCCAATCGGAAAATTCGTAAAGCCAGAACCAATCACAAGAGAAATCATCGATTCTGCCATTTCTGAAATTCAAAACTTTCCCAATCTTGTAAAAGCTGAAATCGAAAATCTGGATGAAGAGGATTTAAAACTAAGATACAGACCAGAAGGCTGGACCATCTCTCAAGTTGTTCATCATTGCGCGGACAGTCACATCAATAGTTATGTGAGATTCAAATTAGCGTTGACGGAAAATCTTCCTACGATAAAACCTTACGAAGAAAGTCTTTGGGCAGAATTGCCGGATAGCAAACTTTCGCCTTTTGTTTCTTTGAAGTTGCTGGAATCGTTGCACGAAAGATGGGTTTTCATTTTGAAAAATTTGTCTGACGAAGATTTGAAGAAAGAATTCATTCATCCCGAACAATCTGAAAAGATTTCGTTGAAAGAAAACATTTTGATTTACAGTTGGCATTGTCAGCATCATTTGGTGCACATTTGTCAGGCGAAGAAATTGAGATTGAATTGAAAACTTTAAAATCGAACTATGAAAAAGTCAATCTCTATTTTATTTGTGTTTTTAATCAATGTTATTTCGTTGGCTCAAAATAAAATTGATGCCGATTTAGAAAAATGTTTAAGTCAAAGAAATTCTACGGCTGGTCAGGTAAGTTGCGTCTCTTCTGCACGTAATTCTTGGGACAAAGAACTCAATAAATCTTATCTTTCATTAAGCCAAAAACTGACGAAAAATGGAAAAAAGGAATTGGTGGAAGCGCAAAGAAACTAGATTCTTTTCCGTGATTTAGAATTCAAATTGATTGACAAATATTATTTTGACATCAAAAAAGGAACAATGTTTTATGTAATTGCTGAGAATAAAAAATTGGAAATCGTAAAGGAAAGAGCGTTACAAATAAAAGATTATGATTATCAATTTGACTAATAAAAATCAAATATTTCACTAAAATGTTATTTTCATATTGTTAAAAAATGTATTTGTAGGAAAATTGTTTCCCACTACAACAAATAACTCTATGAAAACCAAACATCTACTTTTTGCTATTACTTTAGTATCAAGTTTGTGCATTAAAACCAATGCTCAAATCCAGCCCACAAAAATCCTAATCAACAACGTTCAGATTTTCAATGGAATTGATGACAAAGTTGTGAAAGGGAATGTTTTAATTGAGAACAATATCATCTCGAAAATATCGCAGTCTTCCATTGCGACCGACCGATCAGCAGCTACCAAAATAATAAACGGACAAGGAAAGTTCCTAATGCCAGGTTTGATAGACGCTCACGTTCATCTTTTATTCGAATCTGTTCCGAAAATGCAGGCTATGACCTCAGATTTTGCGATGTTGAATTTGCTTGCCGCAAAAGCTGCAGAAAAGCAATTACTGAGAGGTTTCACTACAGTTAGAGATCTTGGCGGAGGTTCACTATCGCTTGCCAAAGCCATCGATATGGGATTAGTTACAGGACCTAGAGTTTACTCCAGTGGTGCTTTCATATCACAAACTGGCGGACACGGCGACTTTGGTCTGCCAACAGATGTTCCAAGAAAGATCGGGGAGCTATCCTATGCCGAAAGAAACGGAATGGTAGCTGTCGCTGATGGCTCAGATGCTGTTTTATTACGATCAAGAGAACAACTAAGGCAAGGTGCAACACAGCTCAAATTGATGGCCGGCGGAGGCGTGACCTCAGATTATGACCCACTAGATGTCACTCAATATACCAGTAAAGAATTTGAAGCCGCAGTTTCTGCAGCAGAAAATTGGGGCACCTATGTTACAGTGCACGCTTACACTCCTTTAGCCATCAAAACGGCAATAGATACGGGCGTAAAATGTATTGATCACGGTCAACTAGCAGACGAAGCTACTGCAAAACTAATGTCGCAGAAAGGAATCTGGTGGAGCCTGCAACCATTCTTGGATGACGAAGATGCTAATCCACTTCCAGCTGGATCGCCTTATAAACTCAAGCAAATCGAAATGACAAAAGGAACTGCAACAGCTTATGCACTCGCCAAAAAGTACAAAATAAAAACCGCTTGGGGAACAGATGTCCTCTTCGATCCAGAATTGGCAAAGAAACAAGGGAAGCAACTTGCCAAGATGAAACAGTGGTACACGCCGTACGAAATTTTGAAAATGGCTACTTCTACCAATGCAGAACTTCTAAGAATGAGTGGAAAAAGAGATCCATACCAAAAAGGAAAATTAGGACAGATTACGGAAGGCGCTTATGCCGATCTGATTCTTGTAGATGGAAATCCCCTGAAGGAAATCAACTTAGTTGCAGATCCCGAAAACAAATTCTTGATTATTATGAAAGATGGCGTAATCTATAAAAATACTTTAAATTAATTACAAACAAGTTATAATTCATTAAACTACTTTTCTAAATTCTTACCTAAAAAGTGTATTTTTAGGCAAAATTTTTTAGTAATGATTTACGGAATCGATACGCTTGGCTATCAGGATGTTTTGGAAATAGCAAAAAATCCTTCCCTTGCAAAACTCAGTGAAAAATCAAGAGAACAAATTATAAAATCGCAAAAGAATGTTCAAGAAATTGTAGCTTCTGACCGAACAGTTTACGGCATCAATACAGGATTTGGACCACTTTGCGACACCAAGATATCAGAATCGGAAACAGCGCAACTTCAGCACAATTTGATTATTTCTCACGCTGTTGGCGTTGGAAAACCGATTGACAAGAATATTTCGAAAATAATGATGATTGCCAAAATTCACGCTTTGTCGAAAGGGTTTTCGGGTGTTTCTTTGGAAGTGATTGAGCGTTTGATATTGATGTTGGAAAAAGACATCA
Source organism: Epilithonimonas xixisoli (assembly GCF_004365655.1). Taxonomy (GTDB): domain Bacteria; phylum Bacteroidota; class Bacteroidia; order Flavobacteriales; family Weeksellaceae; genus Epilithonimonas; species Epilithonimonas xixisoli. The sequence goes on from NZ_SOEO01000002.1 coordinate 101,582, forward strand.
TTCCAGTTGTTCCGGAGCAAGGTTCTGTGGGTGCATCAGGAGATCTGGCGCCTTTAGCACATTTGGTTTTGCCTCTTTTGGGATTAGGTCAGGTTTGGGAAAATAATCAGACTGTTGAGACATCAAAAGTTCTTGAAAAACATAACATTCAGCCATTAAAATTGGGGCCAAAAGAAGGTCTAGGCTTAATCAATGGAACGCAATTCATCTTAGCTCACGCCATTATTGGACTTTCAAAATTCGAATATCTTTTGGATTTGGCAGACTTGACTGCAGCAATGAGCCTGGAAGCTTACCGAGGTTCTGCTAGTCCTTTCAAAAAAGAATTGCACGACATTCGTCCGTTTGACGGAAGCAGAAAAGTGGCAGAAAGAATGCGAAATTTCCTTAAAGATTCTGATAACTTAAAATCTCACGAATTCTGTGACCGAGTTCAAGACCCATATTCTATGCGTTGTGTTCCGCAGGTTCACGGTGCGAGCAGAAATGCGTTTGAACATTTAAAACAAATGGCAGACACAGAACTGAATTCTGTAACAGACAACCCTATTATTTTGAGTGCAGAAGAATCTATCTCCGGCGGTAATTTCCACGGACAGTTGATGGCTTTACCATTAGATTATTGCGCATTGGCTGCGGCAGAATTAGGAAATATTTCTGACAGAAGAAGTTATCTTTTGTTGGAAGGAAAATACGGTTTACCTAAATTATTAATAGAAAGTTCTGGCCTTAATTCCGGCTTTATGATTCCACAATATACAAGCGCTGCATTGGTTACAGAGAACAAAACGCTTTGTTTCCCAGCTTCAGCAGATTCTATACCGACAAGTTTAGGTCAAGAAGACCACGTTTCTATGGGAAGTATTTCTGGCAGAAAATTCAATCAGATTCTTGGAAATCTTGAAAACATATTGGCAATCGAATTAATGTTTGGTGCGCAAGGTTTGGAATTTAGACGACCTGCAGTTTGCTCTGAGATTGTTGAGAAAAATTATGCTATCATTCGTTCTGTAGTTCCGAAACTGGAGAATGACAGATTAATAGGCGAAGATATTTTGAAAATTGCTGAATTGATTAGGGAGAGAAAATTTGTAGTGAATTAATGAGAAAAATCTGCTATTTATTTTTATTTGTATCAATAAATATTTTTTGTCAAAAATCAAATTTGGTTATGACAAAAGATAGTGATTCAACATTTATTAAGTATCAAAAAGACAGATGCGAATTCTTTAAAGTTTCCGAAATACAAAACATTGATTCTAAATTTATTTTTAGATTTTGGACAGATAGTTATGTTCTTGAAATTAAAAAAAATGAAGACCAAATCTTTGGCTCACTAATTTTTTCCGTTGAAGACACAAATATTAAAAAGAATTATTTCAGAAAAGAATTTGTTTTAGATAGAAAAAAAACAGAGAAAATTTACAATAAAATAACTGATGAAAATTTCAATCTTCCAAATCTTAAATGGGAAAGTGGATTTGATGGGAATCTGTTTATTTATGAAATTAAAAATTTCAATTTTTATGATTACAAATCATACGCAACTTGTTGCAATGACATTTCCGAAGCTAAAAAACATTTAGAGCTTAATGATTTTATTACTTCATTAATTGATATTAAAGAAATCTCTAATACATTTTCAAATCAAATTCCATTTGTTTGTTACAAAAATTATAATGGAGCATATGGAACCTGTAAAGTTGAAGAGCTTAAAACAAATAAAAAAATTAGGAAATATAATAGAAGTAAAAAATTGAGTCAATGCAAACCCTCAGAACAACGTCCGAAAATCCAGACTTTCAAAACCTCGTAAAACAACTTGATGCATATCTCGCTGTAATGGATGGCGAAGAACACGCTTTCTATCATCAATACAACAAAATTGATATGCTTAAAAATTGCATCGTGATTTTCGATAATGACAATGCGGTTGCAATTGGAGCAATAAAAGAATTAGATTCAAAATCGATGGAAGTCAAAAGGATGTTCACACTTCCGGAGAAACGTGGAAAAGGTTTGGCTTCTAAAATTTTAACTGAATTAGAAACTTGGACTAAAGAATTAGGTTACGAAAAAACCATTCTTGAAACCGGAAAAAGACAAACCGAAGCGGTTGCTCTTTACAATAAATATGGATACAAAGTCATCCCTAATTACGGACAATACATTGGAATTGAGAATAGTATTTGTTTCGAAAAAGAATTATAAATTTATTTTCTCTCGCTGATTGTACAGATTTAGCTGATTATTAATATTAAAAAATCTGCAATTAGCTCAATCTGCGAGGAACTAAAATCTTTAATTAATTCCCAAATTGATAATCCAAAGGCAGCATTTTTGAAACATTCTGATTAGAAAAATGTTCTTCCAAAATTAATAAATCCGGTTCTGAAGTATTACCCTCAGGAAACACTTCAAACTCCAAAGCTTCGGGATGAAGGATTGAAGATTGTGTAGAAAATGTACTGGCTTTTACAAATTCGCCTTTCTTGATTTCGTAAAAATACTTTTGATAATTCACCATCAACAAATCTTCGAAATCTAAAAACAATCTTCCATCTTTTCGTTTTGTAAACTCAGATTCTTTGATTTTTGTTTTGAGGATCGCCATTACAAATTCGGGATTTTTACTTTTCTTCTGGGAAATAGCTTCTAACTCATCCGTCCAAGGAACGTTGGAGATTCTCTGAGCTTTCACAATTTCGAAATGGTCTTGAAGTTTTTGCAGTTCGACTTCTGTTGGGTATGAAGGATTTTTTATTCTTTTAGCGTGATTTACTATGAAACCTTCTTTCTCCAATTCGTTATGATAAAGACTTCGCAGGAAATGCATCAGACTGCCTTTGTACGCATTCATCCGATTCAGAATGGTATTTTTCTTACTGTTATTTTCTTTAAAAAATGAAGTTCCAAGATAGCTTGTCGTTTTCTTTTTATAATCTGCTTCAAAATTGATAAGATTGTACTGAATCGTGTAACCCAGATTCTTGTTTTCAATAATCAAAGTTTGTGGCGCTTTCACTTTCAGAAATTGATTTTTTCTGTCATAAGAAAACTTAAGCGTTCGTTGATTCTTAATCGTAGCTCCTTCCCTATCAAACCCAAGGAATTTGTCCAGAAAATAATTGATAAAATCTTTGTAATCCTGCTCTGTGTAAGGAATGATAACGACTTCGTCAATTTCTTTCTGAGGATTGATAATCACTTTTACAGTTTTTCCAATCGCTTGATTCAGTGGGAAAATATTGGTTTCGTAGTTGTCTTTTTGGAAGATTAGGTTTCCACTTTTCTGACCTTGAACATCCAGTTGGAAACTTCCGTCATTAATGGAAACTGTTGAAATCTTGGTTCCATCCAGATAGACATTGACATCAGAAATAGCTGAACCACTTTCAGTCTGGATTTTCCCTGAAATAGTCTGGGAATATAAAATTGAAAACCCGAAAACGAATATTAAAAACTGTAAAAACCTCACGTGAAATATTTGAACTCCGAATTTAATAAATTAAAAAGGGATTTCGCCACGCAAAATCCTTATAATCTCTTTTTAAATATTCAAAATGAAGAAATTTAAAGCAAATTAGTGAGGATTCATTATTCTTTCGGCTTAGATAAACTTTTCGAAACACCCATACCACTGAAATGCAACAAATTGTACTTGATTGCCTTCACGGAGTGGTTGAACGCTTCAACGGAATGGTTGATTGTCTTCACGGAGCAGTTGATTGCCTCAACTAACTACTTGAACGCCTCAACTAAGTGGTTGATTGCTTCAACTAACTACTTGACTGCACCAACTAAATGGTTGAACGCCTCAACTGATTAGTTGAATGACATAACTAAGTAATTGACCACCTCAACTAAGCAGTTGGTTATGTCAACTGTACGATTGAACGCAATTAACAAATGTTTTTTTGCAACAACAGACTAATTGAATCCCTCGACTAAATAATTGAATCTAAGTTTTAAAATCCCAAAGGGATGACCTGTTAATAGAAAATAAAAATCCATCATCACATTAAAGCTCCGTAGGAACGGTCTGCTATTGAATGTGATTAACAGGTCGCTCCTACGGAGCTTTTTGTATGTTTATATCTGATGTTGCTATTAACAGATTACTCCGATGGAGCATTGCGAAAAAATTCTAAACAAATAATTTAATCTGAGTTGTTAAAATCCCAGCGGGATGAACTGTTAATAGAAGAATAAAAATCCATCATCACATTAAAGCTCCGTTAGGAGCGACCTGATAAGAAATGTACTTCACAGGTCACTCCTACGGAGCTTTTTGTATGTTTATTTCTGATATTCTATTAACAGATTGCTCCGATGGAGCATTGGGAAAAATTTATCCTATTCTTAATGACGTCATACTTAATGAGCCACCAATTAACGAGTCATTGAATAATGATAATTCTTCTGATTTCTCCTTCAAACCAAGATTGTAAATTAGTGGTAGAAAATGGTCAGGAGTCGGAACTGCTTGTTGTAAAAACGAACCTTGCTTTTGATAATCAATTAACTTTTGGAAATCGTCGTCCAAAAGCCAATTGTTGGTTTTCTCTCGAGCTTCGATTGCCCAATCCCAGCCAGCTCCAACGGTATCGATATTTTTCCAGTCGATTAGTCGAAGATTATGAACAATGTTTCCACTTCCAATTATCAGAATTCCTTTTTCGCGGAGTTTGGATAATTTCTTTGCTAAGTCAAAGTGATACTGTGGTGGTTTTGTATAATCAATACTCAGCTGAATCACCGGAATATCTGCATCGGGATAAAGATGCCGAAGAACCGACCACGCGCCGTGGTCCAATCCCCAATTGTGGTCTTCTTCTACCAAAACAGGAGACAATAATTCTGCAGTTTCCTTTGCCAATTCTGGATTTCCTTTTGCGGGATATTGAACATCAAACAAAGCTTGCGGAAAACCTCCAAAATCGTGAATGGTCTTCGGAAGTTCCATTGCTGTGACAAATGTTCCGTCGGTAAACCAATGTGCCGAAATGCAAATGATGGCATTCGGTTTCGGGATCTCTTTGCTGATGTTTCGGAAACCTTGCACAAAGATATTTTCTTCGATGGCGTTCATCGGAGAGCCGTGCCCGAGGAAAAGGGCTGGCATTTTTTGTGTGGTTTTGAAGTTATCGGAGATGTTGGAAAGGTCGTTGAGGTTCATTTTTTTTTGTAAAAAGTAAAATGGATTGATGTAAAATGTATTTTCAAATCTTTTTTTTACCCCAACCCTTCCTTCGACTCCGCTCAGGATGACAAGAGAAAATGATTTGAAAATTTCATTAAAATTACTTCCTCCATTTATTATGGGGATAGCTAAATGTAAATAAATGATTAGAATATAAAAAAGCCAAAAAAAGCCTTTATTAATAGGGTTTCAAACCAAAAAAGCCAAAAATAGAGGATTGCGCAAAATGTAAATTTTTTGAAATCTAATACCATTTACTACAGTTTTTATACTATTAAAAAGCCATAATAAACCATCTTTTAAACGATATAAGATTGTATTACCTTTTAGCAGTCTTATTGTACTATACAAAGCCTATTAACGTTGTTTTTAGGCTTTATCTTTTGCTGATTTTTACCAGTTTTCCGAGTTGTCTCAAAATCCTGCTTATTTATTCTAAAAGTATAGTGCATTAACGCTTGGGTTAACACTTGCATTAACAAAGTATAGTTTTTAAACATTATCAAAACAAACTATAATCAACAAAAAAATATACAAAAAAGCACAAAAACGCCATCAAATGAAAGATAATTACAATAGCTAGCATCTTGTAAAAGCTATTAAATCGCTGTTTGTTAAGCTTTTAAATGAGATTTAATAGAGGAGTCAAAGTAAAAGTGATGTGTATTGCGCTTGTAGCAAGTCAGTATAATGTAATTAGTCAAACAATTTATCTAATTCAAAAGTTATATCAAGTTCCAAAACTTCATCCGCTTTTATAATGAGATTATTGACGAAGCCAAATAAATCTTCTCTAACTAAAAATTCTAAATGGTTATAAGTCTCTAAATCCAACGCCGTTTTACCCATTCCTACATTCTCATATTCCTTATTTAGCTTATCGTAAAAAAGTATCTTTTTCTTTTCTTGTTGGGAGAACTTGTAATTATTCTTTATCAAAATTCTGCCTAAAACATAAATAAACTTTATGTTATCATTTAATAAAAGTGTTAAATCTTTTGCCTTGAAATACTGAGCATTAATCAAACTTTTTAATGATTCGTCTTTGTGGTTTTCTTCCTCACTACGATTTTCCATTTCTCCAAATCCAGTTATTAACCAAATAGGATTTATTTCAGGGTATTTAAGTAAAATTTCCGCCACTGATTTCGAATTTAAATCACTTTCCTTAGATTTTCCTGTAAAGTTACTATACTTCAATCCAGTTTTTCTAAAAAATTCTTGCTTGCTAACTTCTTTATTTTCAGCTATATGCAATACCCTGTCTTTGATAGTAGGTAAAATAATACTCATTTATTTGTTAGTTAGGTAAAATTTATTCTATATTTGCTCTGTACTTAACATTTAATAAAATGCAAAATAACAAGAAAATTACCGATTTAAAAAACAATCTACCTCTTGGAGGTATGGTTGCACTTTCAAAAAGAACCGGACTGACTACCAGAACCATTGATAATATTTTCAAAGGTAAAAAATGTAGAATGAATAACAAGATGAAAGTGATTACAGAAGCTGAAAAAATAATTACTGAATATAAAGCAGTTACTGAGGACTAACATTAAAACATTCCCAATGAAAAAAATCCATACACAAACAACAACTACACATTACGCATTGTACAGCAATTGCATCGAAGAAAGAACAAAGCATATTTGTTTTTGGGGCTTACTTGCTTTCACTACAAGAAGAATTTACAATAATAAAATATTAGTGTGATGCCGAAATTTTGGAACAACACCGACAAAGTCGCTGTAACAGTTGCTGAACTGGTTCCTGAATTTTGGAGCAGTCAAAATGTTTTATCAGCAACTGTAAGCCGTGACAGAAATAAACAGTACGGAATCAAAGCCCTGCAACGTGGTGGAGGTAAGAAAATGAAGCTCATCATAGATTTTGATTCTCTTCCCGAACACGTTCAAAAGCTTTTGGGAGATCCACGCAAAGTAGAGCATAATCTACAGAATTATTACAGAACAGATTCCAATGCTGTAGATTTTTACACGATGTTTAGAAGACCAGACGGTAATTCTCTGATACCAGCAGAACAACAGCGATATATTACAAATAGTAGCATTATGACAGCACTGATACAATTACGAGAAAATCACATAATAGAAAGGATAAAGCTTAATATGTCGCTGAAAGGAATCAATACAATTTTGTGCAATGAGAGCAATAGTTTTAATGAATATCTGGAAAGAAAGAAAATGCCGACTCACAACCTGCCAACACACCCAACGAGATTTAAAGAAGCTTTAAAAGCCTTTGATACCGAATTTAAATACAACGGAAAAACATTCCAATACAACTATTTGTCAATCATCAAAGATGTGGACGGAAAACGCAAGGCAAATTCTTTGAAAGTAGACGATAGGGTTTTAACCATTTTAAACGGTCTTTTTACAACTATGAAACACAAACCTAGCCTATCCGAAATACATCGAGCTTATGACGCTTTTCTAAATGGTTATGCACAGGTTTACAATGAAGATACTGGAGAGGTCTATGATCCCAAAGAATATCCAACGCTTTCAGAAAGTACCGTAAAAGTTTATTTGATGAAATGGGAAAACAAATCCGCTTCCTACAAACAGAGATCCGGAAACCGTCAGAAATATATGTCACAATTCAAACCACATCATCAATTGGAACATCCAAAGTTTGCCGGATCAATTATATCCATTGATGACAGGAATCCACCTTTCAAAGATCTTACAGGAAAAAGAGTGTGGTTCTACAATGGGATTGATCTAGCATCAGAATGTTTTACGGTCTTTGTTTACGGAAAATCAAAAGAGGGAATTATCACTAATTTTTATCGCCAGCTGATACGGAACTACACGGAATGGGGTTTGAATCTACCTTATGAACTTGAAGCCGAAAACTCATTAAATAGCAGTTTTACGAATACTTTTCTGCAAGATGGGTATATGTTCCAAAATGTAAGAATCGAAGCAAATAACGCAAGAGGTAAAAGAATTGAGCGATATTTTGGGGCGCTACGATATGGAATAGAAAAAAAACGTGATGGATGGTTAGCCCGTCCTACAGCAAAATCAGAATCTAACCAGTCTAATTCTGAAAATGTTCCGATGATTCCATACGATGAAATTATTGAGAACGGAATCGAAGATCTTTTTGAATGGAACAATTCGCCACATTCAAATGATCCCACAAAAACACGCTGGGAGTATTTCTTGGACAATCAGCATCCGGAATTGAAGCCGACAAATTGGCAGGCAATTTTGCCACATCTGGGATATCCACAAAAAACATCTTGTAACAGAGGGTACATCAAACTGCAAGGAAAAGACAGAGCAATTGCAATGAATGGCGAAATCTGTTTAGGGAATGATCTGATCACAGCTCTCAAAACAATTGAAGGAAAGGAGATTGATGTTTTTTGGCTGGATGACAATTCCGGAAATGTCCTAAAAGCATTAGCGTACTATCAAGGTAGATTTATTTGCGAGGTGCAGGAAATGCCGAAATACAACAGGGCAAAATTGGAAAGAACTCCAGAACAGGACAAAGCTAGAGAACTACAATCTGCATACGTTGCAAGCGTTGAGGGCTTCATAAGATTGCAGGAACGAAAACTGCAAAGAATCAACATCATTCACCAGCCAAAGCCACAGCTAAAGAACGGTTTTTTTATTCCAGGAATGGAGCGTAAAAAAAACTTTATTCCATTAGATCCGGAAACTGTAGAAATTGTTGATACGCCAGATGATAATTTCTTTCCTACAATACAACCCAACAGCATCAGCTGGAAAAACAAGTTTTTACATTAATCTTTAATCGTTCACTATGATAACATCAGAATACAAAAACAACGTGAGAACGGCTTTATTAAACCGTCGTCCAAACTTTGGCGGAACTAATGCCCAATTTGCAAAGATTTACGGAATCTCTGGAGCAATCTACAGCAGGCTTCAAAGTGGAGAAACTGAAAAGATTATTTCAGACAGTCAATGGATTCAGATCGGTAGAGAACTAGAAATAAATACACGCAAATCCAACTGGAAAATAGTTAGAACAAAGGTTTATACCGAAATAGAAGATAGCATAAATTTTTGCCAGATGTACAGCAGTTCTATGGTTCTGGTGGATGATTGCGGAATCGGAAAAACTTGTAGCGCAAAGAATATTGTAAAATCGCTTACCAATGGTTTCTATATCGATTGTTCACAGGCAAAAAGCAAACAGCAATTTGTAAAGCTTTTGGCTAAAACTATTGGACTGGATAATAAAGGAAAATATATTGATGTAAAATCAAACTTAAAATATTACCTCAATCAATTGGATCATCCTATAATCATATTGGATGAAGCCGGAGACCTAGAATATACCGCCTTTTTAGAACTGAAAGAATTCTGGAATGCTACAGACGGTTTTTGCGGATGGTTTATGATGGGTGCTGATGGATTAAAGGCAAAAATTGAAAAAGGAATCAATTCTAAAAAAGTTGGTTTTGCGGAAATTTTCAGCCGTTTTTCTGATGAATATATACGCATAACACCAAATGGAATTGCAGATAAAAAAGCTTTCAGACAGGAACTATTACAACAGGTGGCAAATGCCAACAGTTCCGGAACTATTCCAATTGATACACTCGTAAAAAAATGTTTAGACAAAGAAACAACACTTAGACACTTAGATACTTTACTAAAAATTAGTGCATAAAAATTAACAAATAACTTATAATCTTCCCAAAATGATTACACAGCCACAATTTACACCGGACTCACTCAAACAGTTACAGAGTATATCAGAACATTCTGATGAGACTTTCAGAGATTTTGCCAAATCACTTGATACTCTGTTTTATGAATCAGTTTTAAAATCTCTACATAAAAATGAAAATTTAGCGGTTACATCGGGTGATGTGTTTCATTTTATGCAGATCAAAGAAATATTGGAAATACTACATATCACATTTAATCAAACCAAACAATAATTAAAAAAATGGCAATGAACAAAAAATCAGCAACACAGACAAAGGCACAGGAAATTTTTCAAATTTTACCTTTGAAAAAGACTATGCACATCAAAAAGAATGAACCAGAAGTTTACAAAGCAATTTTCAGTAATGATGCTCTTTTAGATGCAAATATTCTAAATGATTTCATTGATAGGTATCAACCAGAAGTTAATATATCAGAGAGGGCACGACACGTGTTTTCTAGGTTACCACTGCTTAAACAAACAATAATTAAAACCAGTGAGCCTAAAATGTATGAAGCGTTGTTTAATGATAAAAATGATACTGCATTATTAAAAGAGTTTTTGAGCAAATATGAGCCACTAAATGAAAAGGTTACAAGCATGCAAGAACTGGAGAAACTATCATTAGAAGATCAATTAGCATTCAAAAATAATTTTCCGGATGATTATAAAAAAATAATCTCGACAGAACCAAAACAGTAAAAATAAAAAACTTCTCACAACCACTTTTAAAACGCCAGTAGGCTACAGCAATCCCAATTGTTGGGATTGCTTTTAAATCAAAAATTAATTCTAAAAATATATCAATGGAAAAACAATTTGTTTGGAAAAACGACTATGAAATAAACCGATTAAAGGATAATGTGGATTATTCACTAATGGAATTTAGACCATTTCTTGAAAGATGTAATTCACTATCAGTAATTCCACCATTAGAAACAGAAAGCCTTTCAGATTTCTTTCTTAATCCAAAAACATTTTTTGTATTAAAACTTACAAAAGGTGAAACTTTAAATGTTGGAGATTTAAAGTTAAGTTCGGAGAAAGTTTATGATTTATTAGATCGACCAGAAGGATTAGATAAATTAGTAAGTGATATTGAAGCTTTACAGAAAGATAGAAATTTCATGGGTCGTCACTTTGGTGATTTGGTAAAAGTAGAAATTAAAGATGGTACTTTACAATATAAACAAAGTTGGATAGATGCTATTACAGAACAGCATTCATATTACATTGAAACTGAAAATCAATTTACAGCGCAGGCACTCGCAAATGAAATTGTTTTAAAAATCAATGAATTAATGAGCATTTGCGATACAAGAAATTTACGTTCGAAAGAGGATGTTAGCGCCCCTTTAGAAGCAATATTTAAAGGTAGTGGACACGGCAAAGATCGAACTTACGAAACCGATTTAGCAAGCATTATATCTGCTTTTTAAATTGTGTATTTTTTTCATTTTGATTGGGTAGCTCCACATTTGTGGAGTTACTTTTTTAAATTATACAATATCTGACTACTCACAAAAGCAAGCATGTTTTAAGTTGTTTTTTAGGGTAATAATAAAATTATGCACAATGGTAAGTAAATACACACAATTAGCTAGAAATATCAGAGCAATTGTAGCAAAAGATCCACGCTTTCAAAATCTACATTCAATTTATGGAATTGTAAAGTCAATTGAAGATGATACTTGTACTGTGGAAATATCTCAAAATTTTGAAATCTCTGATATAAAATTAAAAAGCACAGCAAACGGCGAAAATAATCTACTTACAATTCCGAAGATTGGAAGCAGGGTAACAATGATAAGTAATGATGGTTCAATTGATAATCTTACCATTATTAAAGTAGATGTGGCTGAGAAAATAGTTTTTAACGAAAATGGTTTAAATGTCGAAATTGACAGCACGGATGGAAAAGTAATGATAAAAAATGATAATGCTAGTTTATTTGATTTATTACAGGATTTAACAAATCTACTGAAACAGCTTAAAGTTTATACATCAATGGGTCCATCCGGAACACCATTACCAGACTCAATTTTATCTATAGAAAAATTTGAAACTGATTTTAAAAAGCTTTTAAAATGAATTTAAATTATCGGAATAAAAGAAAATACACCGTATCAGAAAGGGAGAATTCTCGCAAATACTATCTTTTAGGATTAAACTTGCAAGAGGTCAGCAAATTAATGGATATTCCAAAAAAAACGCTTGAAAAATGGCAGCAAAAATATAACTGGAAAGATTTAAAAGAAAACAATTTTGCGAAATCAAAAGCATTGGAATTAAAAGCAAAAGGGCTTTCCACAAAAGAAATAAGTTCTATTCTAAAAATCAGTTTGACAACGGTCTGGAGATACTGTAAATAAAAAATAATTTAAACTAAATAAAATGTTTCAGCTTATACACCACGTAGAAATAGAAGATAAAAAAGGTAGTTTTGTAGAAGTTCCTTTTGTATCAGATATTAATATAGAGAAATCAATCGCCAACCTAGCAGATACTGCAACCGTTTCTTTTGCAATATTTAACTTTAATCAGCATATCTTTATTAAAGATTTACCCGATGAAGGAAATCAATTGTATAAACTGTTTAAAAGAGGTCAGAAAATCAGAATATTTTTAGGTTATAATGAGGAACTAAGGCTGGAGTTTGTGGGCTACATTAAAGATATAACGACAGATGAAACTGGAGCTAAATTAATGTGTGAGGACGAATTATTTATATTCAGAGAAAAAAACATTCCCAATAAAACTTTTACGCCTGCCAATGTTAAACAAATTGCGAATTATGTTTGCAGATTAATAAATCCTAAAATAAAGGTAGTCTGTGAGTACGATATGGGATACGAAAAATTTACAATAATTGATGCTACAGGTTTTGATGTGCTTTCACAATTACAACAGGATACAGGAGCAAATATATTTTTCAAAAGTGTATTTTCTAATGCGATTGGTAACACGGTTCAGATTGATGAAAGTAATTTCAGAGATCAATTATCTGGATATGAATATCAAATTAGTTCTAATAATTCAAAATTTAAAGAATCCACTTTAGAGTTACATATCTCAATGCCATATATGAAAAAAAATACAGAAGCTGACTGCGCTTTTTCATTCCAACATAATATAGAAACTGGTCAACTCCAGTATATAGATTCAAAGGATAATAAAGTAAAAGTTAAGGTTACCAGTGTTAGTATCAATGGCGAAATCAGAACAGAAGAATTTGGTAGTACTGGAGGAACAGAAAAAGAATTTAAAGTTAACCGTTTATCAAAGGCAGAAATGAAAAAAAGAGCCAAAATGGAACATTTTAAACTGATGCAACCACATTACACAGGGACTTTTGATTGTTGGTTAATTCCTTATGTAGAACCAAATTATAGTATCATTATAGATGATGAAGATTTTCCGGAAAAAGATGGCGTTTACAATGTTGATTCGGTTACTACATCATTTTCTGAAGCTGGTGGACGCAGAACAATTACACCAGGTATAAAGTTGAGTGTTGATGAAAAAAGCAAAACAGATAAATCCAAAAAAGAAAATGAAAAGTAATACAAGTATTCCAGATATTCATATTGATACATTAGGAACGGTTACAAATATTAGGACAAATAAAATTCTTAAGGTGGGTAAACGTGGATACTTTACCTATAAAGATAAGCCTATCAATTTGCCAAAACTGATGTTAGAAACGTTTAATAAAAATCCAGTTAGAAACGGGCATATTATTTTCAAGGATGGAAATAAGAAAAATTATAACATTTCCAACCTAGAATATCAAACCAAATTATCTGTAGTAGAACCGCCAACCGATACGGATATATTGAATGTGATAAATTACTATTGCAGGCACGATAAATTAAATAATTTAAGGGATGTCTTTAGATACAGGATGAATCTATTAGCAGTACTAAGTGTGAGAAACTTTTTTTTAGAATACAAAGGCACGCAGAACCTTGATATTTTTAAAGATTACGCCACCGCCTTTGCTCCGGGATTCTTAACACTTTCGAAGAAACATAAAATCACTCTCCTAGAATCAAAAAGAACAATTTACTTTTTCCTAAACAAATTAATTTCTGATTGTAAAAATGATGGTACTATTTTATAAAACATTTAAGCGAAAAAACGAGCTAAAATTTTTGGATAACCTTTCTCTAGTAGAAAGGTTTTTTCATTTTCATCAGCAAAATCAACTTCACCGCCAGACGAAGAATAACTAATTTCATTTATTTGATAGCCAAATTTTTCTTTGAAAAGAGATAGTTCCTCTTTAGTGAAGTATTTTTGTGAAATAAAAATAGTTTGGAGCATAGTTTTAAAAAATATCTGGATAAATGTTTTGATAATAATCAATAATTTTTGTGGTAAGTTCTGAAATATCATAATGATTAGAAAATGTAAAAACTTCAATCACTCGTAATTTATCATCATCCCAATTTTCCGTAGTTGAAACTAAAAGAGGTTGGAAGTCGGGAAAAACAGATATTAAATCATATTGGGTAATTTTTGAAATATCAATCCCTTGAAAATTATTTTCATTGCTCATATTTAGCAAATATATTAATTTTATTTTCAGATATTTACAAAAACTAATAGCCATTTTTAAATGCAAAAAAATACTTTATTTCGTTACAAAAATATTAGAGATCTCTACCTAAAACATAAGACCGAAGATATTCCTGATACAGTTGTTTTACGCAAATACATTTTTCCAGTCTATCCAATCAGTAGAACAACTTTAAACACAATTCTAAATACTCCAATTGACAGAGAAATACAAAAGATTGACTAATGATAGGTAATGAATTATTTCAAAAGCTAAGTCACAGAGATTACTCCGGAAGTGATTTAGACAATTATGCTCAACTGCTTTCTACTATATTTTTCCATTTATCAAATTCTAATGAGATTGAGAACTTTTTTTCATTGCTAGTAAAAGCAAACAGTGAAAATAAAATGATTGCAATCCACGATCCCGAAAATATTAAAGACGAATATTTTTATTCTGATTTAATACTGGTTTAAATAGCTTTTAAAGTCACTTTTTATAAATAATTATTTTCTGTTACGGAAATCCGTAAAACTGATTATTCATTGATTCATATTTTTACCTCAAATAATCTTATGTCAGAATTAATGCAAAAAGTCAAACTATCTAAAGATAGTGAAAAAACCGGTGCAATCAGTTTATCAATAGAAAAATTGGTTAAAGCTTGTAGAATTGTCAGAAACGGCAATCAAAGGAAAATTAAGTTATAAAAATAATCGGCTTTTAATTAGGCTGATTGTTTTTTTTCTAGTATTTTGAATAATTCAAAAAGCTAGAATATTTATGAAAAAATATTTAAAGGAATACACCGAGAATCTATCTGTAATAATACTTCTTTTTTATATTTTGGGCTTCTGTTACCAATTTTGTTACTATCAATATTTTGATATCGAAATTCAGTATTACATATCTCTCACAGATATAATTTTTACATCGATTGGGAATTTGGTCACTTCCTTAATTATTTTTTTATTTATAGAAGTTTTAATTTTAGTTCCAGCGGACTTTTTCACTGCTTATCTATTTAGGTATAAAAGTTACAATAAGTACGAAACCAAATCTTATAAAATTAAATTCAGACTTGACAGATTTAAAGATTATTTAATTTCTAAAAATAGGAAGTATTACTCATTTACATTAACTGTGCTTTTCTTTTTCGTTGGCGCTTTTGTATTTGATGATTCAATTTACTTTTATTCCATCTTAATAATAAACTTTCTATATCATTTGTATCAACTAATCGAACCAAAAGAGGGGGTATTAGATATTAAGATGAAAAGAAACATCACTTCTATTAGTCTGCTTATTGTTTTACTATTGAGTTATAGCTATTGGGGACATACTGACGCCTCTAATTTAAAGAAAGAATACACATCAAAAATCATTACTTTTGGGGATATTTCAACAGACAATAATATTTATAAATACATTGGTGAAACATCAGGTTACTATTTCGTTTTAAACTCTAAAACTGACGATGTTTTAATAGCAAATAAAGAAGGAATTGAAACGGCAAAGGTGCAACCTAACAGATTTAGAGAAAACGAAAAAAAACAGGTTGAAAAACAGATGAATGAATTCTTTGAAAAGATTAATTATTATCTTCATATCAATAATAGATAAAGCATATCAAAAGTGGCTTAAATAGTGCTGTATGTGTTTTTTTCTTACATTTCGTTTTAGTAAGTTTTACATTTAGTTTGACCGATTATACATTGCGGATTTGGGGAAATAATTTTAATTAAATTTTTCTTGCAGAACTTGGCGGATTGAGCAGATTTTTGAAACACAATATTGTCATTCCGTAGGAATCTAGGCAGCGAGATTTAGATTCCTTCGGAATGACAAACTTCGTATTTTTTGACAAAGTTTGTTTTTATGTTGAATCTGCAGCCCGACTTGAGTGGAAATCCTTTTTTGCGTCTTCTCAAGTTCTATTTAGACAGAAATAGTCTGCAAAAAAGATTGGGAACGGAAGGCGGAAAAGCTGCCCAAATCATTACAATTAAAATCAAAAAAGCGTGAACAAAGTTGCCTTTGCTCACACTTTAAAAAACTCAAACTATAAAAATACTATGATGTATTATTGTTTTACGAACTGCAGTTCTCCTGCAATTTTCACGTCTTCGCTCACCATCACACCGCCTGTTTCCAAGGCTGCGTTCCAAGTCAAACCGAAGTCGCTTCTTTTGATTTTTCCTTCGAATGAGAAACCTGCTTTCGTGTTTCCCCAAGGATCAGAATTGATTCCTCCGAAATCTACATCCAAAGTAATTTCTTTTGTAATCCCGTTCAATGTTAGGTTTCCTGTAACATCGCCATTCAAAGTTGAAGCTTCGAAAGTGATTTTTGGGTTAGCTTCTGCGTTGAAGAAATCTGCTGATTTCAGGTGATTATCTCTATCTGTATTGTTTGTGAAGATAGAATCTGTATCGATGAAAGCGGAAACTTTTGCGCTTGCGAATGTGTCATCTTCTGCATCAATCTCTGCGTTGAAAGTTGTGAATTCTCCTTTCACGTTAGAAATCATCAAGTGTTTTACTTTGAAAGTGATTTCGCTATGAGTTGGGTCTAATAACCATTTAGTTGCCATAATTTTAATATTTTGTTGATTAATTATAGTGCAAATTTATAGCGCCGAGCTTCGCCTCACATTGATGTAAGTTAAGAATTACTTTTTTGTGAATTTTTTAACGATTGCGTTGTTTCGGCACAATGATTTCTGTGTTGAGAACAATGAAAAAACTTTACTTTCTATTCCTGCTTTCCAGCGTGTTTTATTTTTCCCAGAAGAGCGATTCAGTGGCTTTGATTTCGGAGGTCAAAATCGATGCTTACAAAAAACCCGTTTCATTTATTGCTTCTACCAAATCGGTTTCTGTGGTTTCGGAAAATCTGCTTTCTCAGAATCCGCCTGACCGATTGTTGGAATCTGTGAATCAAATCGCTGGTGCGAGGATGGAAGAACGTTCGCCGGGAAGCTACAGGATTGCGGTGCGAGGCAGTTCTTTGCGTTCGCCGTTTGGCGTTCGGAATGTGAAAGTTTATTTGGATGATTTTATTTTGTCTGATGCTTCGGGAAATACTTATTTTAATCAGATTTCGCCGGATTTAATTCATAAAATCGAGATTTACAAAGGTCCGGAAAGTGGTGATTTTGGTGCGGTGACTGGCGGAACTTTGTTGCTTCAAACTCAGAATTCTGATGACCTGTCTTTGAATCTTTCGTCTGGAAGTTATGGGACTTTTAATGAAAGTATCAATTTTTCAAAGCAATTTGGAAAGCACTTTTTTCAGGTTTATCAAAACTATTACAGAACAGATTCTTACCGAGAACAATCTGCGGTGGAGCGAAAACAGATTTTCACTAAGGACAATTTCAAATATTCTGAGAAAGGCGAATTGAAGGCGATGCTCCTCTTTTCGGATTTGGATTATGAAACGCCTGGCGGACTGACTTTGGCGCAGATGGAAGCTAACCGAAAACAAGCCCGACCAGCAACGGCAACGCTTCCCGGAGCGAAAGAACAAAATGCAGGAATTCGAAATAAAATGGTTTTGGCAGGACTTTCCAATCAATATCAATTGACAAACGGACTTTCACATTTTGTTTTGGTTCAAGGTTCTTATGTTGATTTTGAGAATCCTTTCATTACCAATTTTGAAAACCGTTTTGAAAGTAATTTTGCCTTGCGAACACATTTCAATTACGAGCAAAATTGGGACAAGGTTTCTGCCGAATGGCGATTGGGTTACGAAGGTGCGACCAATCCAATCTTCATCAAAAACTTCGACAATAACCGTGGGACAGAAAGCAATCCGCAGAATTTTGATAAGCTGAGAAACAATTCTGGATTCTATTTTCTGTCGCAGAAATTGAATTTTAATGAGCGGTTATTTACTGATATTTCCATTAGTTTAAATTCTAATGCTTACAAATGGGAAAAGATTTTTCCGACTTCGGAAACTGGAAATGTGAAATTTAAAAACCAATGGTTGCCGAATTTTGGGATGACCTATGTTTTGGATAAAGGATTTTCTCTGAGAGGAAAAATCGGAAAAGGAAATTCGGCGCCGACGAATGAGGAGATTCGTTCTTCTAATCAGGAATTCAATTTCAATCTCGTTCCGGAATATGGCTGGAATAAGGAAATTGGTGTGCGGAAACAATTTGGAAATACCATTTTTGTGGAATTTAATTACTTTGATTTCCGAATGAAGGATGCGATTGTCCGAAGGCAGAATGAAGCCGGACAGGAATATTTTGTGAACCAGGGAAATACCGTTCAGAAAGGTTGGGAATTTCTTTTGGAATCGAAAAGATTTGATTTAAAGAATGAGATTTTGAGTCACTTCAAATTCAGATTTTCGGGAAGCATTTATGATTTTAAATTTAAAAATTATATCCAAGGAAGTTCTGACTTTTCAGGAAATGCTTTGACCGGCGTTCCGAAAACCACCATCAACAGTTTGTTGAATTTTACTTTCTTTAAAAAATTAGCCGTTGATTATTCTCAATTTCTGACTTCAAAAATTCCTTTGACAGATTCGAATTCTGTTTGGTCTGAACCGAGTCTGGTTTCGAATATCCAATTCCGATATCCTATTAAATTCGAAAAATCCAGGCTGGATTTGTTTTTCCAAATTCAGAATTTGTACAATGAGGAATATGTTTTGGGATTTGACATCAATGCTTTTGGAAACCGATTTTACAATCCATCGGCAAAACGGAATTTTGTGGTGGGAGCGACTATTGAATTATAATTTAAACTGAAAAATGTCTCGCAGATTTTCTTGATTATGCAGATTAATTTCAAGCATTTTTTATCTGCTAAACCTGCCTGATTTGCGAGAACTTTAAAATTTCTCAGTCAGATATTTCCAATAACGTTTCGGCACGTGTTGGACGTGGAGTTTGATATTTTTCCGTTCCTTAATATTTGTCTTCGTGAAATAACTTTTCCAAAGTTCCTGATAATTGATTTCTTCATCGTGGAATTTTTGCTGGTATTGATTCAAGTTGAACGATGAATCCGGATAGAAAAATTCACAATCCTCCAAATCATAAAACAATCCGTAATGGCGCTTGAGGTCATAAATCATCCACTTTTGGTCGGCGTAACGGTCTTTGAAATGTTTCCGGATTAAAGGCAGAACATCAAAATCAGGGTCAATCTTGGCGAAATAAATATCATCCTTCATCTTCTCAAACCTTACAAACGCAGTCATTCGATGGCGTTCTCGACTTACTGATTTACAAATTTTTGAGATTTGAAGAATATCATCATTAGCGAAATTCTGCAAAACATTATTCTCAGGACTTTTAATGGATTGTTGGATGGCGGAAAAAATCAAATCTTCAGATTCCGGAAGTTCTGAGAGGAAAACCATCAACAATTGTTTGATTCCTGATTTTCCAATGCTTGTTTCTAATTTCTTTAAAACTCTGTCAGATTTTTCGTTTTGAGTCACAACCTCGTGAATCTCAGCGAACATATTTTCCTGCTGGAATCTTTCTCTGTTTCGGATTTCGACATCATTGTACTTGTATTCAAACACTTCGAATACTGCGGTTAAAAGTCCGTCGAAACTGCCGTCGTAGAGAAGGGTTGTCATTTTTGGGTTTTCTAAGTTTTTATTAGCTCAAAAGTCTTTCCAAAGCTTTATCAGAAACAAAAGTTTATTAAATTTACATTCTGGAACAGTTTTCCAAATTTACGACAGAATATATTTTAAAACAGAAAATCATACAATGAATTCAGTAATCATAAAGCCAAAAAATGAGATTCTGAAAAACTATGTTCAGTATTTTCTGTTCTTCGAAAAGACCAATCCCGATTTTTTAACGTACACCACTTTTCCCAACAGCAATCTGTGTCTCGCCATTTATAAGGAAAATAAAATTTCTTATAACAATCAAAATAATTTGTGCGAAGTGAACGTTGGAAATGCTTTTACAAGTCGGTTTTACGGATTTCATAAAAAACCTTTCCAGGTGAATATTGACTCTTCTCTCAGCCAGATTTGTATTATTTTTCAGCCTTCTGCGTTAAGAGCTTTTACCAAAGAATCTTACGATGAACTGATGTTTTCCGATTCTGTTTTTGATGAAATATTCTCTTCGGATAAAAATGTTTTAGAAAAAACATTTGAAATAACTGATTTCTCGGAACGCGCGGAAGAACTGGAAATTCTGCTTCTTAAAAAATTGAATAATTCTATTTCAGATAAAATGAAAGAAGCTTTGATGCTCATTAATCAAAATAATATGATTAGTATCGATGAACTTTCAAAAAATCTTAAAATCAGTAAGGCAACATTGTTCCGGCTTTTCAAAAATAATCTGGGACAAAATCCAAAATCTTACCTTAAAACATTACGTTTCAGAAATATATTGAGTGACCTTTCTCAACCCAATAATTCTTTAACGACGGTCGCTTATCAGAATCAGTTTTATGACCAAGCTCATTTCATCAAAGATTTCAAAATGTTTTCAGGATTTTCGCCCAAAAAATTAGCGGAGAAAATCTCCGTGAATCAAAAAGATTTGACTTGGATTTACAATAAAGATTAAAATTGAATGATTTTTACAATTTTTGAAACTCAGAAATGATTTCTTTTGCTGAAAATTTTATCAATGAAAACCAAAGTCTTTTTATTTTTCGCTCTTTTTTTATTTTTCGGTTTCACTAATGCACAGACAAAATGCAGTTGTAATGAGACTTTGCAAAAAATAATTTCAAAGATTGAAAGCGAATATCCTGGTTTTGATATTAAAACTAAAGACAAATTATTATACAATAGCGTTAAAGAAAATGCGATAAAAGCTTCTGCTGAAGCTAAATCTGACGACAATTGTCTGGAAATACTGAAAAGCTATACCGGATTTTTCAAAGACAGACATATTTGGGTTCTTCCAAATGGAAATTCAACACCACAAATTGCTAATAATGTTTCCTCAAAAAATGTATCGAAACCTCTTAATATTAATCTTGGTAAATTTAAGAAAGAAGTTCAAACTCAGAAAAACAGTTTCGAAGGAATTTGGAAAGATGATAGTTATGAGATTGGAATCAAAAAGCTAAATGAAAAAGAATCTGTTGGTTTTATCATAAAAGCGAACCCAAAATTTTGGAAACCAAACGAAGTGAAATTACGATTATTCTCAGACGGAACTTATGAATATTATATGCAAGACCATTCTTCGCAAAAAGGGACATACAAAATGATTGACAATAGTCTTTTGTATTTTGATGATATCAAATCTGCATTTACAAAAAGTTTTCCTCAGTCAAATTTGAATGAAAACGAAATTGAGGACAAAATAAATGAAATCAATGGTTTTTACATCAAAAAACTGACTCCTAAAACCACAATCATCAAAATGCAGTATTTCAGTTATATGTTTGTCAATACGATTGAAAAGCTGATTGAAAAGAATAAAACGTTATTGGAAAATTCGGAATTCCTAATCATCGATGTGAGAGATAACGGTGGCGGAACAGATAATGCATATCAAAAAATTCTGCCTTATCTGGTAACAAATTCTGTGCGAAATGTTGGAGCAGAATATTTGGCTTCTCCTACTTTAATTAAAACAATGGAAAATTATTTACTCGGAGTAAAAAAAGACAGCATAAAAAACAAAGATGAAATCAGCGATATCAATAGCAGACTAAAATTGCTAAAAGCCAATCTTGGAAAATATGTTAATTATAATCAAAACAAAGTCAATATCAGCTCGGTTTCTCCTGCCGTTAAAAGCCCTTCTCAAATTGTCGTTTTAGCCAATAATCATACAGGAAGTGCGGCCGAAAATTTTCTTTTAAATGCTAAACAAAGTAAGAAAGTGAAACTTATGGGAATCCCATCTTCAGGCGTTTTGGACTATGCTAATGCGATGTTTTTTGAATACGGATGTGACAATTATAAACTTTTGATGCCGACTTACAAATCTTTCAGATTGCCAGATTATCCAATTGATAATATCGGAGTTCAGCCGGATATTTATCTTGATGAAAGCGTTGAAAATTGGGAGAAATTTGCAGTTGATTATTTGGAAAATTAAAACAAAGTCAATTGCTGAGAAAACTGATTTTGAAATTTTGATTGACTTCCACCGATAATTAATTTCCTCAAATTCAAATCGGTCAAATGTTTCAAAAATGGATTGCCGTAACTGAAATCAATAAAATATTTTGCGCGATTGACAGCGGCGCCTAACTTTTTCAAGTTATCAATATTCAAAACTTGGAAACGTCTGGAGCTGACAATTTTCATCGCCGTTTTCACACCAATTCCCGGGATTCTTAGAATCATTTTGTAATCTGCTGTTTGAAGATTGACTGGAAATTGTTCGAGATGTCTCAAAGCCCAACTCAATTTCGGGTCAACTTCCAAATCCAAAAATGGCATATTGGAATCCAAAATCTCATCCGCTTTGAAACCATAAAAACGCATCAACCAATCGGATTGATACAATCGATTTTCCCTCAAAACAGGAACTTCCGCCGTGATTGCCGGCAAACGATTGTCCACAGTTACAGGAATATAACCCGAATAATAGACGCGTTTCATCCCATAATTTTGATAGAAATGGTCAGCAACTTTGATGATTTGCAAATCATTTTCATTGGTTGCGCCGACAATCATTTGTGTGGATTGTCCGGCTGG
Organism: Epilithonimonas xixisoli; assembly: GCF_004365655.1. Taxonomy (GTDB): domain Bacteria; phylum Bacteroidota; class Bacteroidia; order Flavobacteriales; family Weeksellaceae; genus Epilithonimonas; species Epilithonimonas xixisoli. The sequence goes on from NZ_SOEO01000002.1 coordinate 124,750, forward strand.
AGCGAACTTCGGAACACTTTTGATAGTTTTTTTCTCGTCCTTGTATTGTTGAATTCCTTTTTGCACGATTCGCATTGGTTGCAACATATCTTCCCGATTTTTATCAGGCGCCAGAAGCTTCAATCCAGATTCAGTCGGAATTTCTAGGTTTACGGAAAGTCGGTCCGCGTAAAGTGCGGCTTCCTGCATCAAAATATCACTCGCTCCCGGAATCGATTTGAGGTGAATGTAACCGTTGAAGTTATGTTCGTTTCTCAATTTTTTCGCCACCCGGACCAAACGTTCCATCGTCGTGTCCGCATCTTTGAAAATCCCAGAACTTAGAAATAAACCTTCGATATAATTTCGGCGGTAAAAACTGATGGTCAAATCCACCACTTCTTCCACTGTGAAAGCGGCGCGTTTGATGTCATTTGATTTTCTGGAAACGCAATAGATGCAATCGTAAATACAATGGTTGGTCAAAAGGATTTTGAGAAGCGAAACACATCGCCCATCCTCTGTATATGTATGACAAATTCCGCTGGCAGAACTGTCGCCCAATCCGCCATTGTTTTTTCTTTTTCCGCCACTTGATGAGCAAGAAACGTCGTACTTAGCAGCATCGGCAAGTATTTCCAGTTTTTCTTTTGTGCGGTCAAAGTTCATATTTGGGAGGATTTTATTTAGAAAAAATTATGTTCTAAATGAATGTCAAAAATAAAACCATTTGAGGGAATTGTTGATAGATATTTTGAATTAAGTTACTAACAGAAAGTTTTGATTTTAATTTCAAAAACTTTAGTAGAAATCAAAATCACTTTCTTTAAGTACAACATTTTGAGTGGTATTTTGATTACTATTGGTTGCTGGAAGTATAACCTTTGCCATCTGCCTTTTATTGTCCACAGATCTTAATATAAAAAGAGGCTCATTATAATTTTTGGTTCTGTAGAGTCTTTTTACAGCACTGCCTTTTTCATAAATAAAATAAGAATCATCTTGAAATGTATTTGTTGTCCCGTGATTTATCAATAAAGGAAAAACCGAAATGTCTTGTGTGTTGAACGTCACGTCGCAAGGATACAAATTAAACATTCGATTGTTATCATAAATAAAATTAGAGCCAATATTCGTGATTTCAACACCATTCTCATTTTCGCCAAAATATTTTTGTTCGGTCACAGGAGAAGGTTTAATTACCAATTTGTAAAAATCCCCATTTCCAGTACTCGTAAAAGTCTTCTGATAGTTCCCATTTACATCTGTTGTTGTAGAATCTATCCACTTAACCAGCTTATCAAAATGTTTATAATAAACATATTCGCCGATCATAATTTTTGCGTTTGGAACAGGATCTCCAGCCTGTTCACTAATCTTGCCTGAAACAGAAGTAGTAATGCCCGCATCTATTTTGCGATCATCTCTGTCACAAGATAAAATCAAAAACATTGCGATCAATAGATAATGGTTTTTCATTTTTAAAAGATTAATATTTAAAACAAATATACAAACCAATTCCATCACAATCTTCCAAAATCCTTATCTTTACAAAGCATAAAATTCATTTTGCATTTGAAATAAGTTTAGACTTAATTCTAAGTTTTAAATTATTGAAAATCAAATCAATTATCACTTATTAATTATCACTTATGAACCATCAACCGGTTGAAGGTTTTTCCAAATTGTCAAAACAAGGAAAAATCGATTGGCTAATCAAAGAATATCTCGACGGAAATAAAGAACACGAAACTGTTCTCACTCAATATTGGAACGAAAATCCAGACCTGCAAAAACTGCACGACGAATTCTCGGAAAACACAATTTCCAACTTTTTTATGCCATACGGAATTGCCCCAAACTTCCTGATTGACGGGAAACTTTTGGCACTTCCAATGGCCGTTGAAGAAAGCTCGGTGGTGGCAGCAGCATCTAAAGCGGCAAAATTTTGGATTGACAAAGGTGGCTTCAAAACAACCATCATCAATACAGAAAAGCTTGGTCACACGCATTTTATCTTTAAGACCGAGGCTCATAAATTGTTACATTTTTTCAATTTTAAACTGAAGAAAAAATTGTTGGAAGCGACGGAAGATATTACCAAAAATATGCGCAACCGTGGCGGCGGAATTCTGAATATCAAACTTATCGATAAAACTTCGGAATTGGAAGATTATTTTCAACTGAAAGCGAGTTTTGACACCGTAGATTCTATGGGCGCGAATTTCATTAATTCTTGTCTGGAGCAATTCGGAAAAACTTTGAAGGAAGAAGTTGCCAATGAAGAAAGTTTCTCTCAGGAAGAAAAAGATTCGTTGCAGATTGTGATGAATATTCTTTCCAATTACACGCCGGATTGCATCGTAAGAGCCGAAGTTTCCTGCAAAATTGAAGATTTGAAAGACGACAGTGGAATTTCCAACGAAGAATTTGCGTGGAAATTCAAACGTGCGGTGACGATTGCAGAAATCGAGCCTTATAGAGCAACAACGCACAACAAAGGCATTATGAACGGTGTTGATGCTGTGGTCATCGCAACAGGAAATGATTTCCGTGCGACGGAAGCTTGCGCCCACGCTTATGCTGCGAGAAATGGAAAATATTCTTCGTTGACGCACTGTACTACAGATAATGGGATTTTCAGATTTTGGATTGACTTGCCAATTTCGGTTGGTGTAGTTGGTGGTTTGACAAATCTTCATCCGTTGGTGAAATTCTCTTTGGCTTTATTAGGAAAACCATCTGCTCAGGAATTGATGAGTATTTTGGCAGTTTCAGGATTGGCGCAGAACTTTGGAGCGCTTCGTTCGTTGGTGACAACGGGAATCCAGAAAGGTCATATGAAAATGCACCTTTTCAACATTTTGAATCAATTTGGCGCGACGGAAGAGGAGAAACAGCATTTTGTGACCTACTTCAAAGACAAAACGGTGAGTCATCACGAGGTGATTTCGGAGTTGGAAAAATTGAGAAATAGATAGATTTATGTTTGGACTCGCATTATCAGCATTAATCTTGATTTTCGGAATATTTCTGAAAACGACAAACAATCCCGGATTCGCAAGTTCGAAACGGTTTTCTTGGCTGTTCATTATCTTGGGAATCATCACATTGGTTGGAAAAATTATTATTTTATATCAAAAAGGAGAATTGTAAATTATGAAAACTGTAAGTAATTGCAGAATTGAAAGTAGGTAATAAATAAATGTGGTATATCTTTGACAATTCAAATTCAATTGGTAAAAAAGGTTCTGAAGGAGGAATTATTCTTTCCGATTTTGAAAATAGCAATGGTGCGAGAATAACAATTGAACAAGATGGCAATATTGCACCATTTTCTGTTACAATTGCAATTTACAATTTGATGTTCCATACTTATTTTTGTGATTCTGAAATAGATGCTATTTCTTATAGGAAAGAAACTATTGAGAGAATTGATGAAATTTTTGAATTGTTGGAAATTGAGACTGAAAAGAGAAATGAAGATTGGAAAATAAATTTCAATCATAGAATTGAAGAAATCTGTAAAAATTAAATTATGAAAAACTTAACTTTAATCATCGGCGGAATCTACGGTTTGCTATCCGTAATTCTTGGCGCGTTTGGTGCGCACGCCTTCAAAAAAATATTATCAATCGAAAGATTGGAAAGCTTCGAAACGGGCGTTCGTTATCAGATGTACGCGGCGTTTTTTCTTTTGATTGTCGGTTATATTTTGAAATTCGAAACAAGTTCTGAAAAATGGATTTCTATTTTGATGATTGCCGGAACTTTTATATTTTCTGTGAGCATTTATTGTTTGGCTTTTCAGGATGTTTGGGGCGTTAATTTGAAATTTCTTGGACCAATCACACCTCTTGGCGGATTGTTTATGATTATCAGCTGGGCGATGTTGATTTGGTATTTTGCTAAAGCTAAATTTTAAGAAAATGAAAAATCTATTTCTATTATTTTTAATGGTTTCAAATGTTTTATTTTCTCAAGAATTTAAACAAGTTAAAGTTGGACAAACCTTTAATCTAAGTTATCCATCATCGTACTCCAAGGTGTTTAATTTAAATGAAAGTGCAAGCATTCAATTATCCAACATCGTTCAGGATAAATATTTAATTGTAATTCAAGAGGAAAAAGAAGCTTTAAAAAGTTTGCAAGTCAACTTTGCAAATATTGACGAAGCGGCAGAATTCTATTCAAAAAATATTATTTCAAGCATTCCTGAAAATAAAAATAAAAAAATATCATCATATCGGCATTTTAAAATCAATGGATACAATGCAACTGAACTTACTATAGATGGCGATGTAGAAGTGGACGAAGATGGAAAATTTTTAACTATTGCTTACAAATTTGTACTTGCTGAAACACCTAATTATTATTACCAATTTTTGTTTTGGTCTGATGTTAACAAACGTGAGAAATACAATGAAGAATTTGAGAAAATCTTGAGTTCTTTCAAAGAAACAAATTAATTTTTATTGAGATAACTAAATGTTCTTCATCTTCGGAATCAAAACCAAACTCGTAGGAAAAGAAGACCGTAAAGTCCTGAAAAATGGCTTTATGGCAAATGCGATTGTGTCGGTTTACAAGAATTATTTCGAGTTGTTTTTCATTCCGATATTTCCATTTAGTAAAAAGTACAGCATCTATATTCCACATTCCGACGAATATTATGAGACCGGATTTGGCTCATCAAATATGCCAAAAGAGTATTTGGAACTTTGTAAAGAAGTAGGGAGAAATTATTGATTTCTCCCTTTTTTTTATCTGATGAAATTCTCATTGAACCATTTCAGCTTGTTGTAGCTTTTCAGGAATTTGGTTTTGAGTTCAAGATTTTTTTCTTGCGCCTCCAGCAATTTATTTTCTCTCGTATTAATTAAAAACAAAGAACTTTCCCCGTTGCTGAATCTCATTTCTTCCGCATTCAAAAGACGTTGATAATTGTTGAGGTTTTTTGTAGAAATATCAATTTGCGTAAAATAATTACTCACTTCATTTTTATATGTTTCGATTTTGGTATTGATTTCCCGAAACTTAAGTTGTGAATCCTGCTGGTTTTGTGATATTTTCAATTTGGCAATTTCATAATCTGCTCGCGCTTGTCTTAGGAAAATTGGGATTTCTAGCTTCAATCCGTACTGGAAATTATTTTCAAAAAAAGGAAGATTGTCTGCTTTATAGTTTTCTTTGTTAAAGAAATTGTAGGTGAAATCTATTTTTGGCAGAAAACTTTGCCATTTCAATCGCCTTTCACTTTCCAGAATATTCTGTTTCTGCAAATAATACTCCAGCGAAGCGTGATTTTCCAATTGTTTGGATTGTACATCTTGCACCAAAAACTCATAATCCGAATAGCCAGAATGTTCATCCAAATTAGAAGAAGGAAAAATCAATTGCGAGATCTCAAACAATTCCTGATTATCTTTCCAAAGAAACATCTGCAAATCCTGCGTGCTTTTGACAAAATTAAGATAAGCATCACGCTCCTGCAGTTCAAAACTTTGCAATTGTGAAGACGCTTCCACAGTGTCAATCGCAGGTCTTTCTCCATATTCGAAGGTTTTTATGGTAAGTTCCAGACGTTTTCTATTGATCTCAACTGCAGATTTTTGAAGCTTATAGATTTCGTAATTTTTCACCCATTCCCAAAACGTATTTTCTGCGTCCAAAAGAAGTTCGTTGGTCAAAACAATTTGCTCGGCTTCGGTCATTTTCAAACCAAATTTTGACTGGTCCAGCATTGCTCTTCTCTTGTCATAAAGCAGATTTTTGGCCAATGGAATTGTGATTCCAAATTGGTACAAACCGCCCAAAGTTTCGGTATTACTCAGCTTATCTCCTTCAATATAATTGTAGCCTCCGTGGATATCAATCCCGTACCAAGTCGGGATTCCCAGTTCCAGATTTTTTTGTTTGTAATAATGAGTTCCGTCAATATTCTTTTCTCCTAATTTTCCTGCTAAAACTGGGTCGAAATTACCTCTCGCTTTGGTGATTTCTGCATTGGCAATTCTATTTTGAAGCTGATATTTGAAAGCCAGCGGATGATAATTTTTAACAACATTCAAAAATTCCTGATGCGAAAGCTTGAGCGAATCCTGCGCAAAAGAAAACTGAACAGAAAAGAAAATTAGAAAAATCGAAAATAATTTATTTACTTTTTTCATTTCCTGCAGATTTGTCCGTTGTGTTTACTTCATAATAATCTGGTGGGAAACCGTTGATGTTTCGCCAAAGTTCGTACCAGATTGGCACGTCATTTAGAATCGCGATTCCTTGAACGCCAGTTCCCATTTTGATTTTCGGAGGCCATTGTTTCTCATTTTTATCCTGGATCAGCAATGCTTTGAACATCCCGTTGGCACTGATGTTATTCTCCACCGCAATTACTTTTCCCGCAAAAGTTCCGTAGCTGGAGTTTGGCCAACCTGAGAAAACAATCGCCGGAAAACCATCAAAAATACACATCACGCGTTGCCCTTCTTTCACCAAAGGCAAATCTACAGGTTTGATGAAGATTTCCACAGCATAATCTACTTTTTCCGGAACAATGATTCCGATACTTTCCCCATCTTTCAAAATCTCTCCAATTCCAGCTTTGTTGATTTGCACCACTTGCCCGTCTTGAGACGCAATCACAAAATACAAACCTTGTCTGGCTCGGTAATTGGCAACTTGATTTTCTAGTTTTGCAATATCGCCATCACTACCTTCAATCTGTCCCATACTTTGAAATCTGTCTCCTTCGGTTTTGCTCAATTTTTCGTTATAATCCTGAATGGTTGCATTTTGTTCGATGCTTGTATTCACGATTTCTTGTCTCGTCTGAGCAAGTTTGTTTTCGGTGGAGGTTTTCTTTGCCAAAGCATTCTGATAAGACACGCTTCTCTGCTGGAATTGCGTGAGCGAAACCAGACCTTCGTCATACATTTTCTTTTGTCTTTCGTATTGGTCAGAGGTCATCTTGAGTTCATTGTTTACTGCTACCAGCTCTGCTTCTTCGCCTGCCAGTTTATTGTTGAGCTGGCTGATTTTTACTTTCAGCTGACTCAGTTTCAAATCTCGTGCAGAATTTAGAGCCTGCATTTGGCTATTGGTGGTTCCAACTTTGGCTTCGTAATATTTCTGCAAACCTTTTTTCGCATCCACTTGTTGCTCGGTTCGTTTTACCAAAAGTGGGTCTAGATAATCTTCCTTCACCTCGGAAAGTTGAAGAAGTGTATCACCTTTTTTTACATAATCCCCATTTTTCACATACCATTTGATGATTCTTCCCGGAATTGGGGAATTGAGTTGTTGTGGACGTTGTTCTTGATAAAGTGTACTCACATTTCCCATCACTTTTATATTCTGTGTCCAAGGCAGAAAAAGGACAGTAATGCCACCGAGAAAGATGAATAAAAACCATCTTTTTACTTTCGATTTTTTATCGATAAGGTATATTTTTTTGACTGATTGCAGTTCCATCTTTCTTAGTTTTTATTGAATAGTGTTTTTACAGTTCCTTCTTCAATACGAAGATGCTGGTCTGCGTGACTGATGAGATTTTCATCTTCCGAAACGATGATTATTGTAGTTGTTTCTTTCAGTTTCAAGAGATACTCTTTCATTTTGATTTTAAATTCGTCATTCATTCCATCCAATGGGTCTTCCAGAATCAATAATCTTCTTGCGCCAACCATTGCTCTGAGAAGCAGAATTTTCTTTTTGGAACTGAATGAAATCTCCGTATCCGTCTCGCTGACATTCGTGAAAAATCCGTTGCTGAATTGGCTTGAGAAGTTTTCAATCCCAATCTCTTCCGAAATATCCAAAATCTGCTCGGCGGAGGTTTCATTATGACCAAGAATAATGTTTTCGTAAACGGTTCCTTTGATGATTGTCATATCTTCCAGATAAAGTCCGATTTGATTTCTGAGGGAAACTTTATCAATATTTTTGAGCGGGATTTTATCAAACAAAATACTTCCGAAACTCGCCTCGTAGAATCCGGTCATCATATTGAGAAGGAGAGATTTTCCTGCACCCAGTTCTCCTGTGATAATATTAATAGAGTTTTCTTTAATCTTAAAATTGACATTTTCCAAAATCTTCTGAAAGTCATTGAATGCAAAACTCACATCTTTAAACTCAATCTCAAAACCTGATTTCTCTTCTTCAAAAGTGATAGCGCCCATTTTTTCTTCGGGCAAATCTGTCACTTTCTTAAGTTTTGCCAACGCCGCTATCACATCGTAGTAACTTTCAAGACTAATAATCAGTTTTTCAACCGCCATCATAATACTTAGAACCACAATCTCTGTTGCGATAAACGCTCCAATATTAAGTTGCTGATTTACCAAAAGATAAGTTCCAATCACTAGCATCACCAGAGTAATAACCACTTTGAATGCGATGATGGTCTTGTATTGAAAAACCAATACCCGGAAGTGCGAGGTCCGGTCATCCAGATATTTTGAAACACGTTCATCAACGCCAGCGAGATGAATCTCTGTTTGGGAATTTAATTTGAACGTTTTGATGGATGTCGCAATATCCTCCAGCCAAGATGCGACTTCGTATTTTTTATCGCTTTCTTCTATGCTAGATTGGATGCCACTCTCCATTGTAAATCTAAAAATGATGACCACACAAATGATAACCAAAGCGCCAAAAACCAAAAACCACGGATGGTAAAATGAAAGCAACAAAATCCCAAAAACAATCTGAATCAAGGCTGTTGGGATTTCTAGTAAAATTTTGGAGATTCCCTTTTGTAAATTTTGGGTATCGAAAAAACGATTGACCAACTCTGGCAAGTAATATTTTTTAGTCTCAGAAAGGTTGACTTTCGGAAGTTTTTCAGCAAATGCAATCGAAAATTCTACAAAAATCTTCTGCTGTATTTTCTCGATAATCTGCATCACCTTCAATCTGAAATAGCCCACCAGCCAAGTTCCCAGCACCACAAATCCTATCAATATATAAATAGAAGTCGCCATTGTAGCACCCATCACAAAGCTGACAATAGACTGTATGCCCAGCGGAACGCTCAGTTGCACGAGACCGTTTAGAATAGCGTAAAAATAAATATTGGTCACATCTTTCTTTTCTTTCGTCACGTATTTGAAAAGGTTGTAACCGTGCTCTTTGGGAGAGATTTTCATCTTTATATTTTATTTATATTTTGGTAATGTGATAAAACTCAAATCATCTAGAAGATATTATTTATGCTTCATTTTGAATTTTAAAATGTCATTTTTTGTGAAGATACTTTCCGAAAATCCGCTTACCTAGAGCGGACAACATCAAGACATTCACAAAAAAGTTTCCGACGCCAAAATTATAAAAAACTAGCGCAATAAAAATACCACTCCAAATTAGAACTGTATTAAAATACGATTATAAAAACTCTTCATAATCACTTTTTTAATGAATATCAAAATATAAAAGCTCCTTTTATCTTTATTAATAGGGTAAATTGCAATTATCTGATTTAAGTCATTAAAACTTACGTAATTTTCTTTTTGGCGTGGGTCATTTTTCTTAAATTTGTAAATCTTATAAAATCTAAAAATTAATCAATAATATATTATGAATCTTCACGAGTATCAATCAAAAGAGATTTTAGCAAAATACGGGGTTAATATCCAACGTGGTTTTGTTGCAAACAATGTGGACGAAGCTGTTGCTGCTGCCGAAAAACTTACTGCTGAAACTGGAGCGCAAGCTTGGGTAGTAAAAGCTCAGATCCACGCTGGTGGTAGAGGAAAAGGTGGCGGTGTAAAGTTCTCCCCAAATATGGACAAACTGAAAGAAAACGCTGGAAACATCATCGGAATGCAATTGATTACACCTCAGACTTCTGCTGAAGGTAAAAAAGTACATTCTGTTTTGGTAGCGGAAGATGTATATTATCCAGGTGAAACTGAAACGAGCGAGTTCTACGTTTCTATCCTTTTGGACAGAGCTCTTGGAAAAAACACAATCGTTTACTCTACAGAAGGTGGAATGGACATCGAGCACGTTGCAGAAGTAACACCTCATTTGATCCACAAAGAAGTAATTGATCCAGCTTACGGACTTCAAGGTTTCCAAGCTAGAAAAATTGCTTTCGGACTTGGATTGGAAGGTAACGCCTTCAAAGAATTTACAAAATTCATCACTTCATTATACAACGCTTACGTAGGAATTGACGCATCTCTTTTTGAGATCAACCCGGTTTTGAAAACTTCTGATAACAAAATCATCGCTGTAGATGCAAAAGTAACTTTGGATGGTAACTCATTGTTCCGTCACAAAGATCTTGCTGAGTTGAGAGATACAAGAGAAGAAGATCCATTGGATGTAGAAGCTGGCGAAGCTGGTCTTAACTTCGTGAAGTTGGACGGAAACGTAGCTTGTATGGTAAACGGAGCTGGTCTTGCAATGGCAACTATGGACATCATCAAATTATCTGGCGGAAATCCAGCAAACTTCTTGGACGTTGGTGGAACTGCTGATGCACAAAGAGTTCAGACTGCTTTCGGAATCATCTTGAGAGACCCGAACGTAAAAGCAATCTTAATCAACATCTTCGGAGGAATCGTAAGATGTGACAGAGTTGCACAAGGTGTTGTAGATGCATACAACGCAATGGGAAGCCTTCCAGTTCCATTGATCGTAAGATTGCAAGGAACAAACGCTGTAGAAGCTAAAAAATTGATCGACGAAGCTGGATTGCCAATCCACTCTGCAATCACTTTGGAAGAAGCAGCAAACAAAGTAAAAGAAGTTATAGCTTAAGCTTTAATTTTCAAATAAAATCAAAATCCGTTCAATTTTTTTGGACGGATTTTTTTTTTGCACTTTATCAAAGCTATCCACACACTACTTTGTCAAAGTTTTCAGCGGCATCATTGTACTTTGACAAAGTTTTTAAGATTTTCTAAATTGGGGCAGCTTTTCCGCCTTCCACTCCCAATCTTTTTTGTCGACCATTTCAGTCTAAATAGAACTTGAGTACAATCAAAAAAGGATTTCCGTTCAAGTCGGGCTGCGGATTCACAAACGGTTAAACATTTCAAATAAAAATACACTTTGATTGAACTTATCGAACACTATTTCCCAAGCAAATCCACAAACCATTTATTTTTAAATTATATTTGTTTCATAAAACACACCTATGGAACTCGTATTACTCTTTGCCATTTTGATTTTTACCTTGATTATCTACAACAGGACCAATCAAAAACCAGCAGATCAGCAACAGGAATTCAAGCAACTGAATGAAAAAATCGACGGCTTGAAAAGCCAAATCTCAACCTTACAATTCATCCTCAACGATTTGCAAAAACCAGCTGTAAAAGAGGAAACGCTTCCAAACAAAGAAGAACAAAAAGTTGAAGAAACTATTGCCAACGAGGAATTAATCGTTGAAGAACCAATCATTGAACAGCAACAAATTGTAGAAGAAATCAATCCGGAAACAGAAGAGATCCAACAAGTTGCGTTCAGTTCCAATGAAAATCCAGTTGAGCTCAAAGAAGAAATCCTCGAACCTGCAACTCCAATTGTTTCCGAACCAATCGTTCCAAAAAAATCCTGGATAGAAAACTTCAAAGAGAAAAATCCGGACATCGAGAAATTCATCGGAGAAAACCTCATCAACAAAATCGGAATCTTAATATTAGTCCTCGGAATCAGTTTCTTCGTGAAATATGCGATTGACAAAGACTGGATCAATGAGCCAGCTCGTGTCGGCATCGGGATTTTAAGTGGAGCTATCGTGATGGTTGTCGCACATCGATTGAAGAAAAACTACGCCGCGTTCAGTTCCGTTTTTGTGGCTGGAGCGATCAGTATTTTCTATCTCACAATTGGGATTGCCTTCCACGATTATAAATTATTCAGCCAAACTGTCGCCTTCATTATTATGGTGGTGATTACCATTTTTAGTGTTTTGGTTTCGGTTTCTTATGACAGAAAAGAATTGGCAGTTCTCTCCTTGATTGGCGGTTTTGCCGTCCCATTTATGGTTAGCACCGGCGAAGGAAATTATAAAGTTCTCTTCACCTACATTGCAATTTTGAACATCGGAATGCTGATTATTGCCTATTTCAAAAAGTGGAATTTGGTGACTTTGCTGGCATTTATTTTCACCTATATTTTGTTTTCCGGCTGGAGCTGGATTGGCTTTGATGACAACAAACTTCCGTTCAGAGGCGCTTTATTTTTCGCCACTATCTTTTATATTATTTTCAGCGTTGTGACGGTTATCAACAATCTTAGAAACAAGGGCAGTTTTACCAAGCTTGAATATTTCATTATAGTTGCTAATACTTTCATTTATTTTGGTATCGGAATTGGTATCATTGAGAATTGGCAACCGCATTACAAAGGGATTTTCACAGTGGCGTTGGCTTTGTACAATTTGGTTTACGCGATATTTCTTTACCGAAAATTTGGCTTGGACAAAAATGCGATTTATCTGCTCTTAGGATTGACATTAACGTTTGTGACCTTAGCAATCCCGATTCAATTTGAGGGGAATTACATCACATTATTCTGGGCGGGCGAAGCAGTTTTGCTCTTTTGGCTGTCTCAGAAATCGAAAATCAGCACGTTCAAATTGGGAGCAATCATCGTTCAGCTTTTGATGATTGGAAGTTTGATAATGGATTGGGAAAAATACTATTCCGGAAACGTGATAGAACTAAAACCTGTCCTAAACCGAATGTTTCTCACTGGAATCGTTTCTCTCGCATCATTGATTTTCACTTATTTCTTATTAAAAAAAGAAAAAGAAATCACCAATATTTTCGGTTTCGAATTTGACCCAAGTTATTACAGAAATGGCGTATTGGGTGTTTTGATTTTGGTTGGATACTTCACCGGGATGTTGGAAATCAGTTATCAGTCAGCGGATTATATATTGAATTATCATTCAGCGACATCCTATTGTGTCTTGTATCATTTCGTTTTCAGTGTAGGTTTGATTTATTTCATTCTAAAACTAAAAAACAAAACTTGGAACAGCGCAATCATCGTTTTGGCTTCGGTTAATATCCTACTCTATATCGCCATTTTCTATAAACTGACTTACAGCGAAATGGTGGAAAACTTTGCCCGAAATACAGCGAACAATTCTGCTTTTATCATCCATTATATCTTATTGATTTGTTTAGGATATTTCATTTACAATATCATTAAAATCAGGAATGAAAGTGACTTTTCAAAGTTCCTCAATCACAAGATTGCACTTTGGGTTTTAGCATTTTGTACAGTTTACATTTTGAGCAACGAAGTGATGATTCACGGATTGATTTTCAATAACGACTTGGTTTCTCAAGCGGAACTGGCGAAATTCTCAAACTTGAAAAACAATGAATACAACTTTGACAAAGAGATTTTGATTGAGACTAAATATGACAATGTAAAAACTCAGATTATCAAAATTGGTTATCCAATTCTTTGGGGCGTTTTGTCCTTTGTTTACCTAATTATCGGCATCAAAAAGCAGAACAAAACTTTGCGAATTATTGCCTTGTCGTTATTAGGTTTAACGATTGCGAAACTCTTCTTGTTCGACATCAAGAATGTGTCTGAAACTGGGAAAATCATCGCATTTATTTTGCTGGGCGTTCTTATTTTAATTATTTCATTCGTTTATCAGAAAATCAAAAAATTGGTGATTGATGAGCAACCAAAAAACACAGACAATGAAGAAAATATTTAGTCTAATTTCTGCTCTTTTTATAGTGAGTTTTTCTTTTGCACAAAATTATAAAGGGAAATTAAATCAAGTTTCGGAAAGCGGTTTGAATCAGATTTTGCTTTCTCCGGAAGTGCGTTCTGCTTCTCAGAATAATTTAGATTACTTAAGAATTTTTGATGCAAAAAACATTGAAGTTCCTTATGTTCTTTTTGAAGGAAAATCAATGGATTCTCAATATGAAAATCTTTCAATCCTATCAAAAAATTCGGTTCCAAACAAAGTAACTTCCGTGATTGTTTCCAACGAAAAAGCCCTGAATCTGGAACATCTCATTTTGAAAATTGCTAATACTGATGTTGATAAAACCTACAGCATCAGCGGAAGCAATGACAACTTGGAATGGTTTGGCTTGGTCATTAATCAAACCATCACAGATTTGAATGACAGCGGAAAAACCTCTGTGGAGCGCAGTTTTTCTTTTCCATTGAATAATTATAAGTTTCTGAAATTTGATTTCGTTGATAAGAATTCGCTTCCAATCAATGTTTTGGAAGTTGGTTTCGAGAAGAATTTCGCTGTTAAAAAATCGAAAATAGAACTTCAAGATTTCGAACAAAAAATAACGACTGACAAAAAGAATAAGCAAACGAAAATCCATATCAGCTTCAAAAATCCGCAGGTGATTGATGCGATTGGTTTTGATATTTCTGCTCCGAATTTTTATTTGAGAGACGCAAGAATTGTCATTAATAAAACCAAAACTCAGAAAAGAACAGAAGTCAATTACGCTGAAACGGTTAGCAATTTTCAATTGAATTCGAAAGTTAAAAATAGCTTTGAAATTTCAGAATTGTTCGTTAAAGAGTTTACGATTGAAATTGATAATCAAGACAATCCGGAATTGGAAATCAAAAAAATCTCATTGTTTCAAAAACCAATTAGCATTCTAGCAGACTTGAAAGCGAATGAAAATTATACTTTGAAAATCGATTCCAAACTTTCTGCTCCAGCTTATGATTTGGCTCAGTCAGGAATTAATTTTAACCAAAATTATCCGATAGCAACGATTTCAAATTTAGAACAAATTGACAATCCTAAAGACTCAGAAACTGCCGATAGCTTTTGGCAAACGCCTTTGTTTATGTGGCTTTGCATTGGTCTTGCTGTTTTGATTATTGGTTATTTTGCTGTGGCTATGATAAAGGATATGAATAAGGAAAGCTCTTCATAAGAAAATAAGCTTTAGCCGAAATTTGTAATAGATTTCGGCTAAAGCCATTTTCAAAAACAATTCTGAAAATGGGCTAAAGCCCATTCCTATTGATATTTTAAAAAATTTAAGAACTCAGCTTATTTACTAAACAATAAAAAATTATTCTTTTGTAGGTTAGGAATTTGTGATGTTAATGCTGTTTGGCGAAACGAGATCGATGCCTTCTTTCATCAATCTGTCATTAATTTTAATGATGGCTTCACTTTTTAATTTGCCAAAATCGCTTCCAATCTCCAGCCAGAATTTGACCTGCAAAGTAAAGACGCCTTGCTTCACATTGGTAATGATGACATCGGCAGAATCTGCTTTATCCACGTGGTGCAGTTTTTTGATCTCGTCCAATATCGCATCTTTTGCCTTGCTGATGTCCTCGCCCATCGGAACTTCGAAGTCGAAAATAATTCTGCGCTGAGGCGATGCTGTGATGTTGAAAAATGGTGAATTGAAGATGACCTGATTTGGAATATAAACTTTCTTTCCGTCGTCGGTAATCAACTTCGTAGTGAGCAATCCGATGTCTTGGACCGTTCCTGAATTGCCTCCAATTGTGACGTAGTCTCCAATCTTGAAAGCCTTGTCCACGCTTACCAACATTCCGGAAAACATACTGGAAACCAAATCTTTGAGCGCAACCCCGGCAATCACCCCGGCAACTCCCAAACTTCCTAAGAATTTCATAAAGAAACCGCTGAATCCCATAATTTCCAATGCGATGAAAGTTCCCATCAAAATAATGAGGAATTTGAAAACTGAAATCAATGTAACGACTGACTCGTTTTTGGTTTTTGGGAAAAACTTATGAAAAAGTATTACAGACCAACGGCTAAGATAGGTACTGGTCGTAAGGAAAAAGAGAAATACTAAGATTCCCACAACCAATCTTGGAGTGAGCTCCGCAAAGCTAATGTACCATCTTTGAAGTACGTTGTAAACCGTATTTAAATACTCCATTGGATTAATTTTAATGATAAACTGATTTCATTATTAATAAAAAAACCGACAAAAGCCGGTTTTAATATGAATGTACAAATTTAGAATTATTTTGCTTCGTTGGCAATTCTTTTTGCTTGTCCTGTTGGCAAATAAATGCTGAAACCTACATTGAAACTTACTTTAGAAGTCAATCCTTCGTTTCCAAATCCGGTAACACCATTGTATTTAACCAATCCTTCCACTCCAATGTTTGGTGTGATGAAGTATGAATAACCAGGACCAACACCGAAGTCAAGACCTGTTGTAGAGATTCCGTTTTCTACAGAAGTTCCTCCAATTCCTACATTACCTTCGAAGAACCAACGTCCGTGGTTTAGAAGATTATCTACGCCAGCTTCTCCCGGAGAGATGAAGTAACGTCCCAAAGCACCAACAGCATAGTTAAATTGTGTAGGAGAACCTTTCGCTGCTTTCAGGAAACCTAGATTCACATATCCTCCCAATGCTACATTATCTTTGATGAAATAAGCTGCTTTTGGCTGAATTGCGAAATCATAACCTGCACCAGAATTCAATCCGAAGTTACTTGCTACCAAGCTGCTTCCAACCATCCAGTTTCCTTCTTGTATCTGCGCATTTGCTGTGGAGAATAATCCTGCTGCCAAGACTATTGCTCCAAAAAATAATTTTTTCATATTGTTAAATTTTTCGTTAATAATTATATTTTCTATAATTTACAAAGGTTGTGCCATTTCTAAAAAACACAGTGAGAAATACAAGTTCTACCTATTTAAGAAAATTTAATAAAAATGAAAAATATCTTAAAATAAGCCAATTGTTATCTATAAAATAAAAAAGCCAATCTTAAAAAAGACTGGCTTGTTGATTATTAAAAAAACTAATCGTTAGATGATTACTTTTTTGGTTGTAATTCCTTTGGCTGTAGTGATTTTCAAAATATAAACGCCTTTGTTCAAACCAACTGTATTGATTCTGATTTCTTTGGTGTTGTTTCCTACTGCATTTTTAATCATTCTTCCAGACACATCAAAGACTTCCACATTGGAAATATTGACATTACTTTTTGCCACTAGCTCGTTGTTTTGCTTGTAAACTGATACTTCCTGAGCTTTTGTCGTGTTGGTAGAAAGTACATTGTTTTCATACATTATTGAAAATCTTGTATCGTTGAATTGCTTAGCTGTGTTGAAAGTATAATATCCTTCTTGTAGATTGGTAACTGTTCCCGTTTGGCTATCTTTCAGATAGATTGCTTTTGATTCTGTTTTGAAGACACCTTCTTTATCATCCAATGCAATGATTGCCTCACCTGCTTCTGATGATACATAACCCAATGCAAAGGAATCTGAGTTCATTACAGGCAAACTACGCGCCTGAATCTGAAACTTGTATGGATCTACCACAGAGAAAAACGCATCATCTCCTAAAGAGAAAAGATTGACTTCGTAATCCTCATCATAACCATTGGTTGCATAAGGGATATGAGCTACCAAAATAGTGTTCGCAATGTTTTTCGGATTCACAAACTTGAGCCAGAATCTATCGATTGTTGGTTGTGGCTCCTCATCATCTTCGTCTTCATCATCACCTTCTTTATTTGCAGATTTGTTGAAAAATATTGAATCTACAGTATTGGAAGAACGGATTGAATTATTAAAAGTCAAAAGTGCATTGTTGTATCTTGCTTGTACCAAAAACCCTTGCCCAACTTTCGTAAAACCTAGCGGTCTAAGAGAAGGCTCTTCAATATTTCCAGATACGTAAGACGGACCTACTCCGCCCACACCAGCAACGAATGTTGCATAGTTGTTTCCCGCATAGTTTGAACCCTGCTGAGTTACGACCTCATTCAAAGTGGTCCAAAACCATTGTTTGTTGAATATTGATGTTCTATTAGTCCCATAATTAAAAAGATTTTGGAAATTAATATTAGAAGGATAAGGATTTCCTATTAAATTGTATCCTTTATCATCACCCGCTGTTCGATTTAAATTAACCGTAATATTACCGTTATGATCTTTACCTTCGAAAGTAAATATTTCTGTTGCAGGAGAAGTCGGTGAATATGTATCTTTTCCCTTGATCGCATAACCTACCCCTGGTGAGAAAGTAGAAGCAGCATTAAGTCCTGTAGAATGAAATCTGTCATTAGCTTCATTGTAAAGATAAAATCTATTCGTCGGTGTTCCTACAGAGAAATTGTACAAATTCTGGCCACTCACCGGACTGCTCCAATAGGTGTAATCATCTTTTCTGAGATTAGCTTCTCTTCTTACGATTACTTTACCTGTTCCCGTACTTGTAGAACCATCTACCAACAAGTATGTCGCATCATTGTTTACGATGATGGTTCCGTTGTTTACTACATTACCATTAATTTTTAGAGACCTCTCGGATTGCAAAGATACTGTAACGCCAGAATTGACTGTAATATTATTAACAGACAAACTCTCTCCTGACATGTTGAAATTGCCAGCGAAAATAGCATTGGATTGCAAAGCAGGTTTGCCATAATTCCAAGCAGTTCCATTCCAAGTTGTGTCTGCTGTTATAATAAATGACGCTTTGTAATTTGCTCCAGCATTATTCAATAGAATTGTGCCTGTAGAAGTCGTAATTGAATAATACATCTCCAATGTATATGCTCCTGGCGTTGCAAATCCAGTTGCCAGTGAAGTACCATCACCAGAATAAGCAGCATTCCAAGGTTCATTTGTACCTCCACAACCATTCGGGGTTGTAGTTCCTTTTGCCAAAGCAGCAGCCGTGAAGCCTAGTGAACCTGGCCCAGAAGCTGTAAGGTAAGACCGAAAATGAGCAGTAACTGCCGTCACCGTTTGTCCTGCACATCTATTCACCACAGACTGAATGCCCGCCAATCTCAAGATATTACCTCCAGAAACGAAAGTACCCAAATTAGCCCCTTCGAAAGCTGGATTTCCACTACACGAACCACCATTATTTACGCAATAAGCCGTGGTGGCACTTTCGTGTCTTTTTTTAAATATTGGATAGACGTTCAGAATAGACTGCGCCTCTATCGTGATAAAGCCGAAAAGCATTATCGTAAAAAGTATTAATTTCTTATTCATAACCATAAATTTTCTGGTTACAAAATTAAAAAAAATAATCATAATTAAATGCTAAAAAAACACCAATAGTGACGAAAACACCCAAGAATGTATAAATATTAATTTTTATTACTATTCAATTCGAAACCTTGCGAATTCAAAAGAGATTTGTAATTTTCTTTTAATAATTCCCAAATTAATTCCTGTCTGTACTTCATTACACTCGGTCTTGAAGCGGATCGAAGTTGTTGATAAAATTCCTGATTCATCAAATCATTCATTGCTTTCTGAAGCGACTCCGCATCCTTTACAGGAACTATGAGCCCATTTTCATTATGAGTAATAATTTCATTACACCCGTTTATATCCGATACAATCGCAGGAATTCCCAGCGCCAGAGCCTGGAGTACAACATTGGGGAAACCCTCTCTGTAACTCGGAAATGCCAATGCATCACTGACTGCAAAATACGGTCTTACATCTTTTTGGAATCCCACCGACTTGATGTTTGGATTGGTTTCAATTTCACTCAAAACCTCTGGAGACAATGGATCCAAATCTTGTTCTAAAGGGCCAACCAAGAGGAGTTTGAGGATTGGAGCGTTGGAGGACTGGAGCGTCTTGAAGGCTGAAATCAGTTCATTGATGCCTTTGTCCTTTACCAATCTGCCAACAAATACGAAAACAAAATCCTCTTTTGAAAAACCCAGGTTTTTCCTTAATTGCTGTTTTGATTCTGAGGAGAATAATGCGGGATCAAAGTGACTGGTATCGATGCCGTTGGTACTTCCGTTTCCAATGACTTTCAGCTTATTGGGCTTGCCTAATTTTTCGTTTAAAATAAAATCATACAACCCTTGTGAGTTGGGATAGACATGCGTGGCACAACTGTAAGTGAACTTTTCTACGGCATTCAAAACTTTTCTTTTACTGCCAGAAGCTTCCATTAATGGTAATCCTGCAACGGTGTGCAGTCGGATTTTCACGCCGGCTAATTTTGCCGCCATCATTCCTATTAAGCCTGCTTTCGGGGTATGTGTATGGACTATTTCTGGTTTTTCTTTTTTGATGTACCGGTACATTTCCCATAGTGATCTGAGATCCTGAAGCGGTGTGATCTTGCGCGTCATCTCAATCGGATGGGTTTTGATTCCCAATTCTGCGCCTACTCTTTCCAAATATTCTCTGTCTGCTGAAATGGCTGTGACCTCAAAATACTGATTCATAAAAGACAACTGCCGGCCTAGTAATTTTTCTACAGAAATAGGAACTGTGGTAATGCGAAAGAGTTTTGCCATTTAAAGGAAAATTTTTGCAAATATAGGAAAAGGGAGGGAGGTTCGAGGTTTTAGGTTTTAGGTGGGAGGTTGGAGGAGGAAAGTTGGGAGGTTTGAGAGTTTGAGGGTGAATGAGGGAATGTTCTTGTCTCAACTTACGGGCTGGGAACAGTGAAAATTTTTGTCCCTACCCTAAAGGGAGAATTTTCACTGGGGGATTGGGCGAAGATGGAGGTTGGTGGTTTTAGGTGGGAGGAGGAAGGTTGGAGCGTCTGAGAGTTTGAGGGTGAATGAGGGAATGTTCTTGTCTCAACTTATGGGTGGGAACAGTGAAAATTTTTGCCCCCCTACCCTAAAGGGAGGTACCAGACTTTAGGTGAAAGTTTGTAGAAGTAAAGTGTGAAAATTTTAATCTACTCATAATAATACTAATAACAATACTAATAATATCCATTGATCAAAAATCCCACTCCTGAGGAATGGGACTTAGAAACCGAGCCTACTGGCTCGCTGAAATAATTGTGATGCGCTACAAAATCACCACACTACCAGCATACGCTGAGATAGACACTTCCATCCCATCCTGAGAGCGGAACGCTATCCACACGTGCACCTCTTTGCCTGAAAAATACGGTGGCACATTGACCGTAATGGTCGTGTCTGTGCGTTCGCCCAAGTTTTCCAAGAAGACGGGGCTCTTCTGCGATTCATCATAGTAGAGCAGTTGCAACTGATCTTGCAATCGGTCTGGATTGCCTCCCGCATTGTTGTACCACTCGACTGTTAATGCCCCCACGGCTGCTGAATCCACTCCAGTGGGAACGGCAGCAAGGAGATTCCCTAATGAGAACTCGATCTCCGAGAACACTGGTGTGATGGTCATCTGTGCAAAATCTAACTTGAAGGCATTCAACAGATTTGTAATCGCCTGGT
Organism: Epilithonimonas xixisoli; assembly: GCF_004365655.1. Classification (GTDB taxonomy): domain Bacteria; phylum Bacteroidota; class Bacteroidia; order Flavobacteriales; family Weeksellaceae; genus Epilithonimonas; species Epilithonimonas xixisoli. The sequence goes on from NZ_SOEO01000002.1 coordinate 145,915, forward strand.
TGTAGCTGGACCTCATCCCTTGTTTGTAGCCAAAGTGCATAGATGCATAGCCTTTGTACGGGAGGATAAAATCATAACATCGCTTCATCCTTTCCTGGATCAAAGCCTGCTTAGGAGACAGCGGCGTGTTCTTCTTACGCGGACGTACTCTTAAGATTTCAGTTCCGGCAACGTTTGCCACGACTAGTCGTCCAGTTCTTCCACTGGATCCTGACAATAAAGAATCATTAAGTTTTCCCATGATAATTATTTTACGGGGTTAAACATGTCAAAGGTAGAATGTCTCTGAGGCTGTTTTTCGAAAGCTTCCGAAATTTGCCGATATTTTCCTTTTTGAAGTAATTTCTATAGGCTCGCTATAGAGTTTGTATAGGCTCGCTATAGGCTTTATATAGGCTCGCTATAGGCTCTGGATAGGGCTTGTATAGGATTGGTTCGATGATGGATGATGGATAGTGTAAATTTGTACCCCGACCCTAAAAGGAGAATTTTCACTGGGATGCTGGTGGGAGGATGGGAACGTACAAATGAAAATTTTTACCCCAACCATGAAGGGTGAATTTTCATTGGGGTAAATCCAATAAATTGTGAGTTTTTCTGTATTGGAAAGTTGGCTTGTGTCGGGATTTGGAAGTTCTTTTTTTATCATCAATTGTAGCATGGTGGGTTTGGCAGGTTTCATTGAACATCATCAGCATTATTATTTAATTTATTAAAAAAATTATTCAAAATACGGATAACCGTAAAATTTTTTTGGCATAGCTTACTAATTTGGTTTAATAAAATGCAAACCATCATGAAACAATTTTTGCTTTTCAGTGAGAGCCAAATCAATGAATGGATTTTGAATCTCAGACAAACCATTGAAAACATTCTATCCAATGGCATCCAGCTCGATCGGACGATGCTTATGACCGAAAAGGAGGTCGCCCAGCTTCTGAGGGTGAGCGAGCGGACAATGCGCACTTACCGTACTCATAAATATTTTCATCACATCAAAATTGAAGGCAACGTTTATTATCTGACACTTATCCTTTTTCTAGACTTGATTGTTTTGAGTTTGGAGAGTTGTGTTTAGGTGGCGGGTTGCTAGGTGCGAGGTGGCGGGGTTGGAGCGTGCAAGTGTGGGAGTGAAATTTTTCGTCTCAATCTTACTGGTTGGGAACAGTGAAAATTTTCGCCCGACCCTAAACCCTAAGGGATTGAGTGAAGGTGTGAAGATTGGTGATGGATGATGGATGATGGGTAGATGAAAATCTTTGCCCAAGCTTAGTGGGAGAATTTTCACTGGAGATTGTGAATTTTCTGAGATTGTTGAATCATTCGATTATGCTTTATCTCTGGGTGGTGATTTGATTTGTGTGATGATCTGGAGAGCTGCTATTAACAGGAATGGCAGGTACATTATTTTTGTCCGGACGAAAATACCGAGGCAGGAATAACGCTGGATGAAAAACAAGGAGGAAATGATGAAAAAGAACCATGCTATTTTAGCAAAATTATTCAATTTCACTTTTCGAAAATTCTTGATATAGACTCCTACTGCACCCATCAAAATCATCAACACAATTAGATTCTCCACACTTAGAATCACCGAAAACCAGGAAAAGGGCGTTTCAAAAAGCGGCCGGAAGTTGAGTGCCAATATTCTTTCGAACCAATTGTAATCTATCATTGGGACATAAGAACCTGCCCGTTTAAAGGCTATTAATGAGGCCTTGTTGCGCTCTAAGATGTAGGCCAAATCAAACGGATTGCGGTTGAGCAGCTGCATTGTCATCAGGTATAATCCAGAGACCACCAAAACACCGCCGATTACTAAACCCGACTTTTTCCAATTCCATTTTTTACTATCCCAAACTGTCGTCAGTAATATGGCCATCAAAAGAAACATGGCCACGTGCGGGCGAATGAGTATCAGCAACAAGCTACCCAATGCGAATTTGAGACTAAAATACTTGTTTTCTGAACACTTGGTGATTATCCAAGTGGTGGCTAGAAATACCAAAGGTTCTTTTCCGATGATTGAAGTCCAAAAGTGTAGATTTGGGAGCAGAAAGACCAGCATCAACAAATATTTGCTCCATTTTTTTTTTGGACTGATGTATTTTAAAGCCCATCTATAAAGCTCTAAGATTGCATAATACCCAACCAAACTATGAATTACAAAACCTGCCCAAAATGGCAACTGCAGTATTTTTGAAAATGGGTAGTTAAAAAACTTGATGAAGTCTGTTCCTACATTAAAATATGAGAACCAATCTCCTGTAAAATGCCAGTATCTGTAAGCATCTGAGGGATTCTGTAGATTGTACTGCCAAGCCAAGACGGCAAACAAGAGGTGGTAAACCAATAAAAAGGCAGGGAAAACCTGTTCTTTGTTTTTCATCTCGGAGCTTTTGCTAATATTTTGTCTAATCAGTAATGAATGCGAAGTTAAGGAATTTTAGGATTTGGAAGTGCTTTGTTAAGATGCTTCGAGAACCTCAGCAGGACATTTTTATTGAACAAATAAATATTAATTAATTTAAGTGCTTCGAGAGCATCAGCATGACAGGTTAATTAAAAATTTGTCAAAATGATTTAAAACTATCTTATTTTACTTTTGGTCGTGTCTTTGAAGCCCTAATTCTTTGCTGCTGATAAGAGAAGACCCACATCATATAGATGATTAATCCCGGGAGGAACATATTTCGCATCCTGATCATAATTCCTACATTACCCAATGATTGCGAGAAGGCCAAGGTTCCTACAATTAAGAATATCACAAGGCCTTTGATTACAAATGGTGCTGCTTTGAACGCACCAATTGGGTTGGTTCGCATCGCTTTGATAAATACAATCACTAAGACCAAGTTCTCCAGCGACGCAATGAGTCCGTTGATGTTTCTAACGTCAAAAAAGAAAGGTCTGAACCAAAATGTAAGCACTTTAAGCGGGAAAGGATATGATGAAATATCGATAGCTGAGCCCGTGCTTGCGCGGCTCAGCACCTCCGCTTTTCCTGTCGCAAATTTATCGAAACCTTCTGCAGAAGCTTCTTCTATCTTTGCGAACTCCATCACGCTTGGTAAAATAGCTATTCCTATTCCTATCATTACGGCAGAAAATAAAAACCTCTGAAAAGGTGACACCTTTCCACCAAATACATAAGCTAATCCGAAACCTAACATTAAGAATAATGTGATATGGGGACGGATGGCCATAGATAACAAAATAGAAATTACTAATAAAGGAATTCTCTGAAAAGGTTTCATTAAACCGTAGGTAAACATTCCAATGCAAAGGAAAAGCAAAGTATCTTTTCCAACTCCAGCACTCCAAAAATGTAGGTTGGGCAAGAAGAAAATCAAAGGAAATAAAACGTATCCACGGATCATTATGTTATAAGGAACCAATCTTGCTGCAATTAAGAAAAAGTAAGTTATGCCAAACGATCCCAGCATACTATAGAACATTGTATTTGACAAAAAAGACATACCCATCAGATTTGCAGGAATAAAATTAAACGCTCTCATAAACGCTGTTCCTTCTCCTCCAGTGATATCTGCCATAAACTGTAAATAGTTCATGTTTTTTGCAACGACCCAATACCCCCATGCGTCCCCACCACCATTGTTAGTAGTAAGAAAATATGCAATTCCTAATAAAAAATGAAATAATGCAAGTTTTTTAAGTGATGGATAGAACAAATATTCCTTATCCTCCATTAGGAGTTTAGGGAATTGCAAAGCAAGCAAAACAAAAAGCGGGATATAAAGAATATCTAAAATCACATCAATGTATTAAATTTGTGATGAATTGTGCGTAAGTCAAATTATCTAAGGTATGCTGTGCCGAATCTGCGAAGTCGGTAGCTAGCTTATTGTATTCATTAATAGACTGTCTCATTTTACTTATCAAATCATTCACATCAGATGGTGTAAATAGCAGTGACAACTGTTTAGCCTGATTAATCTCTGCCACACTTTTAAAATTACCATTGATTACTATTTTACCCGAAACTAAAGCATCCAAATATTTGACATGAACAATTAGGTCAGAGAATAGATTTTGACGATCCGGACATACGAGAACATTGGCTACTTCCTGAAACGATGACAAATAATCGTAGGGTTGTCTTCCCAACATAAATATTTTGTCCGTATTAGCAGCAGTATCCTTAATTCTCCTGCAATCTTCGAAGGTAGGACCGTCGCCCACCAAAATGAGTCTTGCATGTGGAAACTCGGAAGCTACTTTATCAAAAGCAATAATCAAATCCTGAATTCCACCTGTTTCTTTGTAAGCACCCGCAAATAAAAAGACAAAATTTTCTGAACTTAGATTCAGATCTTTTTTAATTTTCTCTACAACCTCATCCTGTGGAGGTTTTATATTCCCATTATTAAGCACATAAGGCAAATAATAATTTTTTTTAGTAGAAAGTGATGGATATAATTTTTTAAAATATTGATCCATTGCATCACTTGCATAGATGATTCCATCTGCATTTCCAAATACTTTACGATCTACATTTTTAGACACTTTTTCCTTCAGACGGAATAAAAGTTTTGATTTTAATGAAGTCGCTTTTCGTGCCTGAAAATCAAACTCGTTGCTTGCAATTCCGTGAATGTCATTAATATAAGCTTTAATAACATTATTCTTCTGCAACCAATAACCTATAGAATTGTCGAGATATTCAAAGAATACGATTTGTGTATCTTGCTCGAATGAAGAGAACTTATTACGAAGTTCATTTAAGAGTTGGAGAAATTCTTTATTCAATCTCTTGTAACCAAATACACCCAAAAGAAACTGAAACTTTCTTTTATTTTCCGGTGTAAACTTGGTATCTAATGCAATGGTTTTAACAGTGCTATCAATTTTGGAATGATCTTCCAAATTAGAAATCAATGTGATATCTGAATGAATCTTAGCCAGTTCATTTATGATTCCCAACATACGGATGGTACCACCACCCTCTTTGCGAAAATCATTCATCGTGAAGAACACTATTTTTTTCATTTGAACAAGCCTTTGGATTTCATTTCCTCAATCGATTTCTCATACTGATCTTTTTGTACCTCTTGTGTGTTTACCCATTCTGCAAATTTTTCTACCCCTTGCTGGAAGGTAAAATTTGGTGTGAACTTTAATTTGTCTTTAATTTTAGTTAAATCTGCATAATTGTGTCTGATGTCGCCTAATCTAAAGTTGCCTGAAATATTAATGTTGACATCGGAATTATACAATCTTTTCAGCGCTTCTGCCACTTCGATAACCGAAGTACAAACACCACTTCCAACATTGAATACTTCACTCGTCACCTCATCATTCTCAATTCCTGCAATGGTGGCATCTACTACATCGTCGATGAATACAAAATCACGACTTTCCAATCCATCTTCAAAAATATTGATGTCATTTCCATTTTTAATCTGTGTTGAAAATATGGAGAGAATACCTGTATATGGGTTTTTGAGAGATTGCCCAGGGCCATATACATTTTGGTAACGATATGCCACTGCGCCAACCCCTATAGATTTGCAAACATTCAGAACCATTTGTTCCTGATTTTGCTTCGTAATCCCATAGACTGATGACGGATGTATTGTTGAAGTTTCGTCTGTTGCCAAAAGTATCAAATTCTGATTACAGATTGAACACTTAGGTTCAAATTCGCCTTTAGCAAGGTTTTCTTCCAAACGCTCATCTGGATATTGGAAACCGTGCGTTTCACATTGATATTTACCTTCTCCATAAATGGCTCTGGAAGAAGCAATAATGACTTTTTTGACAGAGTGCTCTCTATTAACGAGGTAATCTAAAAAAATACCAGTTCCATTAATATTAACATCCACATATTTCTGAACCTCGTACATCGACTGACCAGTTCCTGTTTCTGCTGCCAAATGCACCACAACATCCTGATTAACCAATGCTTTTTCCCAATCTTCAATGTTTCTAACATCGCCCTTTATAAAATTAACCTTACCTTCGATTGATTTCAGAAGATCAGAATCATCTCCATGAATTTGTTCTGAAAGATTATCCAATACTGTAATTTCGCAGCCCTTCTCTATTAATTTAAGTGACAAATTGGATCCGATAAAACCGGCACCTCCCGTAATTAGGACTCTGTTATTTTTCATATATTTCTTAAAACAATTTGGTATGATTCTGCAGATGCCTCCAGAGAGAAATAATCCTGGGCTTTAACTGCAATATTATTTTTATCGGCAAATATAGCCTTTTCTAAAAAGTGATTGATACTTTCTGCCTGGATATCTAAACCTAATGAATGATCATAGAGAAAGCATTCTTGAAAGTTTTTCAAAATATCATCTGTATCTCCAATTCCTTTGCTGGCAATCACAGGCAAACCGCAAAGAAGATATTCCCCTAATTTGATTGGCGCAACGCCTTGCATACTGAAGCTTGGCTGGCGCAATGCAAAAGCAACATCTCCAGCATTAAGATAAAAGGGAACTTCATCCGATTTTACAGATTTCAAAATAATGTTTGATTGCAGTTCTATAGGAATATTCTGTTTTGCAAATTCTATATTTCCTGTTAGGATTAGAAACTTTGAATTATTTTTATCCGAATGCTTTTTAAATATTTCCAGCATTTCAGGAAAACAATATTGTGGGCCTAATGAACCGGCATATACAAAAAGAAACTCTGACGCTATTCCTAATTCTTCACGTGCTAATGTCCTGGACGAATCATCCTTCGTGAATTTGTTCTTATCTCTCCCATTCAATACCACCGAAAACTTATTTCTATGCTGTTCGCCAATATTTTGAATATGCACATCGATTGCTTTTTGAGATCTTGTGATTACAGCATCTGCATTTTTCAGCATTTTTGTTTCTGTTGCTTTCATCAATTTATATTGGAAGGAACCCTTTTTTAAACCAGCGAAATCTATCCGTTCTTCGATTGGCAGTCCGTCTGCGTCGAAAATAATCCTCCTAAATCCTCCAAAGGAGGACTTAATTTGGTTGACCATCATTGCTGGGAATGTACTTCTCGGCATAACGATGTCAATCCTGTTTTTCTCAATGTATTTTTTGATTTTGTTTGATGAGGTAAAAACGGTCAAAAGGCTTCCAAAGGATACGTTTGGTTTCCTAATGATTGGAAAAGCAGAGTATTGAATTCCCATTTTTTCTGCGACATTCTTGGTTTGGTTGATTTTTTTCTCATCTGCCCAAGTGAACTGTAAGACATGAAACTTTAAATCTTCATTCTTTGCTATTTCTTGAAAAATGGGCATAAAAAGACCTTCCATGTATGAGGTCTGTGGTCCGTCCCAAGTGATGAAGAGGAGGTTTTTCATAATTTATTAGAAATGCAGATTATATTGGTGGATTAAATGACTCATAAAATTTTTCAAGGTTATTAACATACATTTTAACTGTAAACTTTTCTATGACATCTTCATAAGCTTTTTTTCCAATTTTCTCCCTATCAGCATCATCCATAGACATAATCATTTTTAGCTTAGACTCAAGTTCATTCTGATTTTTAGGATCAAACAACCATCCGTTTTTATTATCACTTATAAATTCTGGAATCCCACCAACACGGGAACCTAAGACGGGAACTTTTAAAAACATTGCTTCAACTGCGGCAATCCCGAATCCTTCTGAGAACGATGGCAAAACAAATAAGTTCGCCGATGATACATATTTTGATGGTTCAGAAGAAAATCCAGCAAATGTAATTCTAGACTTTAAATTCAATTTTTTTACAAGCAATTCCAAATTTGATCGTTCTCTACCGTCTCCTACAATTGTTAAAATTGCATTATTATTTTCAATATTAGAAAATGCTTTGATTAAAATCTCAACATTTTTAACACTTTCCAAACGTCCGACATAAACTATTTTGAAGTTGTCTGATTTTTGCTGAGGAAATTGACTAGGAATGCTGACTGGATTGTAAATAACCTCTCCTTTATATGAAGGTATCTCTCCTATTATAATCAAGTGATCTTTCACTGACTTAGAGACACAGATTATTTTATCTGCTAACTTATAAACTAATTTAAAAATTTTTATAGCGATTGGCGAATGATTAGGAATTCCAATTTCTTCTCCAACGATTATTTTGACACCCGCTAGCTTTGCTGCAATGATACCATGAAAATTAGCTTCCGCTGCTGCTGTGTGCACAACGTCTGGTTTGATTTTTTTAATAAATTTATAAACAGTCCATATATTTAAAATATTTTTTATTGCAAATTTTCTATTAAAGATGTAAACTTCAAATCCTCTTTCTCTAAGAATCCCTTCTGCATTTCCACCAAAACCAATTGCTGCAAACACATAATGATGCTGCAATAATTCAGGTTTTTCTGTGAAACTCAGATATTGTTTTTCTTGACCACCAAAATCCAACAATGTAGTTAGTCGGAGAATTTTTTTCTTTTGCATTTTCTAAAACTAAGCATTTAAAACTTCTATAATATCTTTTAATTCACTTATATTTTTTGGAAAGAATATTTTCGCCGGATTTCGACAGCTTTTTTGAAATTTTTTAAAAAATAAATTTATATCTTCTGACAAAGAGAAATGTGTTTTAAACTCTTCCATTTCATATAAAAATATAATTGGCATCTCAACATCGAATATGAGTTTATTCGTAATTGCCCCTGTAGAGTAATAAGTGACTAATACTTGATTCTGAAAATTTGAGTTTAAAGAGATTATTTCCCAAGGTACATCAGAATTGCAAAAATTATTAAACTCTTCATATTGCTCGCTTTTACTTCTAGGGTGTATCTTAATTATGTGACTATAAGATTTAATTTCCATAAAAGTCGAAAACTGAATCTCATTAATATAAGGCTTAAAATCCAAGGGCTGTTCTAAAATAATAAATTTATCCGTCACCTTGCTATCATTAAAATTAAAAACGGCATTAAGCTGTTTAGAAAATATGTAATTCGTTTTATTAATTTTGGGCATTTTCACAATGGGTATGGTAGTTTGATACATTAATTCTGGTGCAAATGCATATAAATCTACATAATTTTCTAAACCATTTGAGTTTGTCAGTCTATTAAATAATTTTTTCTTTTGAGTTGTAGTCGTTCCAAATTTTAAATAACCACCAACGCCATCTTCAAAAAGATGAATCTTACAATTTCTATTATTAAAAAGAATTTTTTTTAACCCTAATTGAATAATTACATCTGCATAAGAAAAGAATACATCATCATAAATCTGAGTGTCTATATCAAAAAAACGACTTGCACTCTTTTTATAATTATAATAACTGAAAAATTTTATAAAATGTCTTTTTCGCGATTTTTGGGATAATGATTTTGTAAAGTTTAAAGAATCTGGTACTTCTTTTACTGTCCTAAAAATATTTTGAGAGGATAGGTTTTTTACTAATTTACTTGAATTTGCGAAATGATTTAATATATAAATATCTGCATTTACATTCTTAAAAAATGTTGTTTTAATATGTATGGAAACTAGAACCTGATAAGGAGTGGCACAAAAAAAAGCTACCATGGTTTCTTGATTTTTCTTGCTGTTAACAATTCATCGTAAAGATTGGCTACTTTTTGCACATAGTTTTCTTCTGTATATTCCAGCACGGCTTTTTCGAATCCTGCTCGAGAAAATTTCTCTCTCAGATTACTATCATTATAAAGTATATTAAATTTTAATGCTAAATCAGTAACATCAGATTTTTCTATCAAAAATCCTGTTTTGTTATCATCTACAATATACTTCATACCACCAACTCTGGTAGCTACTATTGGTAAATTATTTAACATTGCTTCTGCCAATACCAATCCAAAAGCTTCTCTTGCCGAAACTAATGAAAATACATTCATTAGTTTGTAAAACAAGGTAACATCTGCTTGATATCCTGCGAATATAACTTTATCTTTGATATCCAATTCTGCAACTTTTTTTAGGTATTTGGCTTTTTCCGGTCCCTCTCCAATTAATAATAATTTGACATTCGTTTTATTTTTTGCAAAAATTGCAAATGCATCAATTAAATCTGAGAATCGTTTATGTTCATCACTTAACATTCTACCGACTGAGCCGATTACAAAATCTTTTTCTTGAATGTTGAATTGTAATTTGGCATTTGAAATTTCTGCATTGTTAACTTCTCGTGGGAGAACAACTCCATTATTAATTAATTGTACTTTACAAGCTGGTATTTTGAGTTTTTCTTTAAGATATTCTTCGGTAATTCCTTCCGAAACTCCAACTATTTTATCAGATAATTTTGCAAATATTTTCATCAAAAAATCTCCTTTCCAAGATCTGTTCTGAGGATCCGATGTTTCTTCTATAATTATTATTGGAACCTTCCGGAGCCAACCATTTACAGCAGCCAAAGTAACCCCTTCGAAAACAGCACCATGAATAATATCGGGTCTGTAATCATCAATAATTTTCTGCACTTTTTTGTGCAATTTAATATTAAATGGTGATCCAAGCTCTCCAATTTCTATTATTTCAACTCCATTTTTTCTGATTTCTTCTGGTATGTATCTTAATGCTTGACTGCAAATGATTACTTGCGTAAATTTATTCTTATCTAACAATTTTGCTAAAGACAATCTTCTTTTTTCTACGCCACCTCCTGTAACAGACTCTAGGATATGTAAAATTTTAATTTTGTTTTCCATTATTCTATTAGTAGTTTCAAAAGTTTTTCATTCAAATTTTCCTGACAATAACTACTTTGTACTGTGATAATTGCATTTTTTCTAATTTCCAACATTTCATTGGATGTATAGTTTTGTACTATCCATCTCAATTTGTCTACAAACTGATTGACATTACCAGGTTCACATAGAAATCCGTTCACATTATCAATCAAATAATCTGGAATTCCACCTAAAGCAGACGATAATACAATTTTTCCTTGCGCCATCGCTTCTAAAACCGAGGTTGCTTGGTTTTCACATCTTCCTTCGGAATCATATACTCCTGAATACAAATATGTGATACTGTTTTGTAATTCGGAAATGACTTCGTGGTGATTTTTCATCCCTAGTAGATTTATTTTCTTGTCAATTTTTTTTAATTTGATGTAATTAGCAATCTCAGAAAAAAGAGGTCCATCGCCTATTATTTCGAATTTAACATTATCATCATTAAGCTTTGACAAGATATCGACAGCAAGCCGGTGTCCTTTTAACTCAATAAATCTGCCGACTGACAACACTTTAAAATCACCAATACAAATGCCATAATTAGACAAATTTTTGATGGATACTATGTTATTTCTGCTAATACCTACAGGAAGTTTAACAAGTTGCCTTGTCAATCCATATTTTGACAATTTACTTTTTGCCATCTGAGTACCATAAAGTACTATGTCTGCATGTGTTCGTAATATTTTATAAAAACCAATATTATATTTCTCAAAATTCATGTCCAAGCCATGAAACCTAATGATTAACTTGGTCGTTTTGGGAATAACTCCTATGGCTTTCAGTTGTGCAATTAGTTTTCCATTAGTTCCAAAATGACAATATATAGTGTCGAACTTACGTTCCCTAAAGAAATTGATTAAATATCCCAGAGACCCATTCAGTCCGTTCTTAAATTTTAAACTTTTAAAATAATACAAAGAAAATTTTGCGGGGTTTTGGACAAATCTTTTTAATGTAGACGTTGGCATGTCTAAACCAGAAATTCGATCATTCGACTTTCCGTAATGCAGTATTTCTAAGCTTATTTCTGATTTTGTAAAAAGAAATTGAAGTTCATCCGCAATAAAGGTTTCGGATGATTTTCCATAATAATTCATGAAAACTAAAACTTTTTTCTCCATTTAATTTTTCGGTTAAATTTGTGAATTTAATAAAGAATCAATTTCATTTTGAACGATTTCAAAATTAGTTTTGTCACTACCTAGTTCTCCAAAATAATTTTTCACAATTTCATCATAGGATGTTTTATCAACTTCCAGATTATTAAGAGGTGGCAAATTGGAAGATTCTGAGTTCATGACTAATGTATGAATTTTTGTTGCATAAATATCCATATAATCTATCATATATTGTAACGCAGAGCTTTTGAATAAACTCGGTGTATGAAAAAATAGGACTGGTTTATGAGAAAACAAGGCATAGTCTATTGATATACTTAGATGCGTAATCAGTAATTTACAATGTTTTATAAGATTTAAAGTCTGTCCGGCTATTACTTTTCTACTGCCAAATTCAGTACTATAATTTGCTTTCGGATGCGCCGCTATCACCACTTCGAAACCATACTGTTTCTCAATTTTATCAAAAAAATGATTTAGCTCTTTAAAGTAGTTGGTTGGATTGATAAATTCTGAACCTTTATTTCTTGCTTGCAAATCAGGGTGAAATGGAAGGTAGATATCGTTAAATACAATGTAATCTTTTTCTAAAATAGCTGGCTCATTCTTCCTTAGGTTGTATTCTTCCAAGTCAAAATAATTGATTGTAATCATTTTTTTCGATTTTGGAAAATTGGAGTCATTTTGTCCGGTTTTAAAAGTGATGTGGGACTGGGTGATCTTGTTGATCCTTTTACTAAAAAGCTTTACAAAAAGAGCGAATTTTACATAACTAATACTCTTGTATCTTTTTACTCTTTGGATTGTCTGTATTGTATTTCTTTTATACAAGTTAACAGCAGGATTTGTATAGTAGCTTAATCTTCCCCATATTAACTTAAGGTTATATAGATATTTAAAAATAAAATAAGTATTTCTATTAAAATGCAATTCTACAAAAACAAAGGTATTGCTGGCATCAATAGATCTGAGCATTTTTTTTATTTCTTTCTTTGTATCTAGATAAAATGCTAACTCTGACTTTGTTGTATTTGTATAATGTACGGCATTTGGCGGTGAAATAAAATTGGTCAGACTGTAGTGCTTGACATTGTACCCACGACTTAAAAATTCTTCTACAAAAAAATTTCTTTTTCTAATCAAAGAAAATGGTTCTGTATCAATTATTATAATATTATTCAAGGCTTACTTTTAATTTTAGGGATGTATTTTGATAGAGGAAAAATTTTATTTATGAAATAAATTAATAAGCCCAAAATAACACTTATGCACAATATCCATATTTTAACTATGATATCAAACTCTACAATGTAAGATAGTAAACAAGTCAACGCTAAAGTTACTGCAAGCCAAAATATAGGATAATGTTGTGTCCCATTATTATCTTTAAATTCTTTAATGAAAAATCCAGAATATCCCATGTACATTAGCGATAAAAACATCGCTATTACAGCACCCATTATCCCTAAAAAATAAATTAAGATAAAATTTAAAGCTACCGAAAGAATCGCAGCTATAGTTGTAACTTTCAACAAGGCTTTGGTTTTTTCCACATAAAATAATCTTTGATTTGCGGCAACATACATAGGTCTATAGTTATATGCCATAATTATTAACACAGCATAGGTGTAAATATTTTCTAATCCTTTACTCCTAATAAGCAATGGCAACCATTCTTTACTAAACAGTGACATAATTGAGGTGATAAATAATACGCTTATAATCACCGTAAAATTTAGTTGTCGCTCAGTTTTCCTATCATTATTCTTGTAGCATTGCAATAGCATCGGACCTACTGCTTGATTTGAAGCTGCTACGCCTGAAGCCATTAAATTTCCAGGTATTTGAGCAGCATTATATATGCCTATTTGCGGCGTGGGTACTGCTAAAATTTTTAGGATAACTTTATCAAAACTATTTAAAAAATAGCTACTATAGTAATGTGGCAGCGTTGGCAAAGCAATTTTCAATGATTTTAAAATTGTTCTTCTTTTAAAATTGAAAATTGGATTTAAGCCATAACGGAAATTTAAAGGCACAAAGTAACTAACTTGATAAAGAACTGAAGAAATTGCTGCACTTGTGAACCATCCCATATATCCCATCCGCAGGTACTTAATAAAATATAAATTTAATGCAAGGACGATGAAACCAATTGTTACCGAACGCGTAACTATATTAATGGGCTTTTGCTTGAGCTGGTAATACAAACTTCCTATTGTTGCAGAGGCTCCAAAACAGACTAGCGGTAGGACATTCAGTATAATTATCCAGATGCGATTAACTTCTGCTTCCTTTGGAATAAAGAACCATATTACCACTCCAATAATCACTGCATAAACTAAATTCCAGAGCATCATGAAAGCGTAAATCTGACGCCAAAGCCATTTAAATTGACCTGGTGATTTGTAAAATGAATTTGAAAGAATCATATTTAATCCTAATCCCTGAAAAACAGAGATAGCACCTACAACAGCTGTCACAACTCCAGCAACTCCATAATCAAGAGGAGATAAAAAAGGTGTTGTAAGTGGTAAGATAAAAATCTGCGCAACTTTGACTATCTGAGGTGCAAATCCATAAATTGCAGTATGGGAAAATAACTTCTTAATCATTGTTCTTTTTTAGTCATTTGCCACTGTGCTAATTCAAAATCTTCTTGAGTATCAATATCAATCGACACGTTCTTATCCATAATGTACGCATAAGAACCCTCATTATAATAATTACCTGACAAAAGCACGTCTTTTTTTAATATATATATAGCACCATTTGGATGATAAGTTGACCTAATGTCTTGTCTATTCTTTTGGTAATCATTAGAAAAAATCTCTTCGAACTTACCATCTTCAGTAATGAACTTGTGCCAGAATATGGGATGATCTTCTTTGCAATAACTGATTACCGAGTCTGCATTTTTTTCTAAGTAAGTATCTATCGCTTCATCTATATGTTGAGCTGTACGAAGAGGACTTGTGGGTTGCAAAACTACAATTTCATTAATATCTGTATTCTCCTCAGTTTCTAATCTTTCTATAGTATAATTGTAAACATCTATTGACTTAGCATTATCATTTGCTAAAAAATCAGGTCGCATAAAAGGGATTTCAGCCCCATAGTTCTTTGCTATCTCTGCAATTTCGGCATCGTCTGTACTTACTATCACACGTGATATTTTTTTTGCATTTAAAGCGGCGTCAATAGTATAGGCAATCAGTGGCTTTCCATTTAATAATTTTATGTTTTTGCCAGGTAAGCCTTTGGAACCTCCTCTTGCAGGAATAATAGCAATCATCAATTTAAAACTTTATATGTTTAATATCCTCCTGCGCCTTCTTAAAATCCTCGTGCTTCCCAATGTCCAGCCAATAGCCATTGATAGGATAAGTAATCAGCTTATGATCCATTTCAATCACTTTTTCCATGAGATCTGTGATGTCATAGAATTCTCCTTTGGGAATCATACTCAGTAGTTTTTTCTTGATAATATAAATTCCTGCATTTGAAAAATAAGTATATCGAGGCTTTTCTTTCAGCGTTTTTACATTTTGATTTTCGTCTGTTTCTAACACGGCATAAGGAACATCTACGTGGTATGATGTTGCAGCCACCGCCATATCTGCACCCGAATCTTTAAATGATTTGTAGAAATCTGCGAAGTCAATATTCGTCAGCAAATCACTATTCATTACCAAAACATCTTCGTGTTCAAATTCTTCAACTAACAAAACAGAACCAATTGTCCCCAACGGTTTTTCTTCTCTAAGATAATTGACCTTGATGTTTTTCGAACTTCCATCTCCAAAATATGCTTCTAATTGCTCGCCTAAATAATTGATGCTCAAATAAACATTCTCAATTCCTACATTCGCCAATCTGTCAATATTATATTCGATGATTGGCTTCTCTCCCACTTTCAACAAAGGTTTCGGGATCGTTTCTGTTAAAGGACGAAGTCTTTTTCCTTCTCCGCCAGCCATCAAAACAGCATCTAGAGGAAGCAATGTGCTTCTGAATCGGAAATTCAGCACATCTACAATTTGATTTTCCTTATTTAGGATTGGAATAATTTTTATCAAATTATCCTTGAATTCTTTTAATCTTTCCTGATTGAATTCCTTGTCAAATATGAACTTAGGGTTGGGCTGAATAAAATCTGTAATCGGATTTTCAAACCCTAAACCACGGATAAATCCTCTTCTTAAATCACCATCTGTAAGCGATCCTAAAAGTGTATTTCTATCATCTACGACAAACAATATAGCATCCGAAGCCAGTTTATCCAGATGGATAAGAGTCTCACGAACACTTTGATTTTTTGATATAAGATGTTCTTTAAATGAATCCATATTTAGTTATTTGAATCGTAAAATTGTTTTGTTCTAAAAGCTTCTAAATTAACTTTTCTTAATTCAGTCATTATTTTTTCCGTTGTATCCCCACTCCCATAAGGGTTTACACAATTTTCAACTTTATTTTTAAATTTTTCGGACTTTACTTTCTCAAAAGCTTCTAAAATTTCAATTTCGGAAACCTTTGTATTGATAATACTTTCTGCCTGAATTCTCCCTTTCTGTCTGTCGCCAATATTAATGGTTGCCGTTTTAAGAGAAGGAACTTCCAGAATTCCGCTGGAACTATTTCCTACCGCCGCATCACAAAACGTCACCAATGATAAAAATCTTAGATTTCCTAATGAAGAAAACGCTCTTGCCTTATTACTATTTGTTGATACATAATCATCAATCATCTTATTAATGATTCTCCCGCCTGTATCTGCGTTGGCTTTTGTGAAGACAAAAAAACTATCTTCCTGTTTGTCAATTGCATCAAGCAAAATTTGAAACTGTTTTTCAGGTAATTCTTTATCTAAAGTCGAAGGATGAAAAGTCACTTGATAATTGTATTTTTTGAATTGAAAGTTTAATTCTTTCTCCAATTGATCTTGACTGAGCAAAGGTAATTTTTTTACACTATCCAAACCAATCGCTCCCACATTATGTACAAACTTTGGATTCTCGCCTAATTGAATAATCCTGTTTTTATATTCCTCTGTGGAAGCAAAATGAAAGTGGCTCATTTTGCTTATAGAATGGCGAATAGCATCATCATAAGCGCCTTCAGTAATTTCGCCACCGTGAAGATGTATTATTGGGATTGTAAAGATCAAAGCTGAGGATGCCAAGGCAAGCATTTCGTATCGGTCTCCAAGAATTACCAAAAGATCGGGATTCAAATCTCGCAAAGCATCGGAGAATCCAATCATTCCCAATCCCATCGACTTTACAATGGAGGATGCTGTATCAGATGATAAAAGCATTTCCACTTTTTTATCAATTTGGAAACCGTCTTTTTCAATTTCCTGAAAAGTCAATCCAAATTCAGGTGAAAGATGCGCACCAGTCACCAAAATCTGCAATTGCCAGTTTGGTTCGTTTTTGATTGCCGTCATCAATGGTCTCAGTAAACCATATTCAGCACGCGTTCCTGTTGCTACACAAATTTTCATCTTATAATTGGATTAATTCATCTACTTTATATTCTCTGTCAGCCACTTTACCAATCACTTCATCCCATTTCATTGGCGAAATTCCGGTTCCGGGTCTTTTGATGGTTAAATTTTCTTCTGTGAAAATTGCTCCTTTTGAAATCGATGTCAAAGCTACGATGCTTTTGCGTGCGATTTCTATATTTTTCATTTCCGATTCACTTGGCTTTTTAATTCCGTCGCCAGAAATAGCCTGTTCTATATTGCGAATGGCTTTTACCATTTCTTTCAATTGCTGAGGTTCCAAAGACGCCGCGTGGTCCGGACCTCCCATTGTGTTGTCCAATGTAAAATGTTTCTCAATCACAGAAGCTCCCAAAGCAGCAGCTGCAACCGGAACTTCAATTCCTAAAGTATGGTCGGAATATCCGATGTCTGTTCCAAACTCTTTCTGAATGGTAAGCATTGCCTTCAAATTCACATCATTCATTGGCGTTGGATATTCTGTGTTGCAATGAAGAATCGTGATGTTATCTTTTGAAATATTTTCTGCTAAAAAAACATTGATTGCAGCTTCTATGTCCTCCATTGTACACATTCCTGTGGAAAGAATTACTTTGTTAAAAAGTTGTGCTGCTTTTCTAAGATAGGGCAGATTGGTAATTTCTCCTGAAGGAATTTTTACTAAATCTAAACCAATTTCTTTTAAATATTGTAATGAATCTAAATCAAAAGCGGTGGAAAAAAATTGAATATTTTTCTGTTTGCAATAGTCAATTAATAATTCGTGATTTTCGTGAGAAAGTTCGAGCTTCTTCAACATTTCATATTGTGAGTCTGTTGAATTGCCTGTATTTTGAATTTGATAATCCGCTTTTTTAGCAGATTTGGAAACTAAATTTTCAGATTTAAACGTCTGAAATTTAACATAATCAACACCGGCATCTACTGCTACGTCAATTAGTTTAAAGGCATTATCTAAACTTCCATTATGATTAACACCTGCTTCGGCGATAATTAAAACTTTACTCATCTACTTCAATTTTTTTGCAGGATTTCCTGCCCAAATTTCATTATCCGGAATATCTTTAATGACTACACTTCCTGCTCCTACTGTAACTCCGTTTCCTATTTTCACGCCTTGTTTTACTACAGAATTCGCTCCGATGAAGGAATTTTCTCCAACAAATACATTTCCTGCTAAAACTGCTCCAGGTGCAATGTGTGCTCCACTTTCAATAACACATTCGTGTTCAATGATGCATCCTGTATTTAAAATACAATTGTTTCCAATTTTGGCTAAAGCATTAATGGTAACATTAGCAGCTACAAAATTTCCAACTCCAAAGGTCGCATAATTACTGATGACTGAGGAAGGATGAACAACATTTAATAGTATCTTTTTTTTAGATAAAATTAAATCCGCTACTTTCTGACGAATTTTGTTGTCTCCAATTCCTAAAATAAACTGGTCGATAGAATTCCAATCAAAAGAATCACTTCCTTCGTCTCCTAAATAGTTAATTTCAAAAGGATTGAAAGTAGCCTGATTTCTTTCGCAATAATATTTCACATCCAGATTCATCTGTTTTGCTGCATCTAAAACAACAAACGAATGTCCGGAATAGCCTATGATTGCTATAGAATTTTTATCTGGCACTGCTTGGTATATTTACAATTCTTTCTTCTAAAAATTCAGCATTTTTCTGTGCATCGCGTTGACAATTCGCATACATTGGAAGGCGATACATTAAATTCCAAATCGGACGTGTCATTACGCCTTGGTCATTGGTATTTTTAAGAAATTCTTCTCTTTCAGCTTTATTATTCAGCTCAACACACATCAACCAATAATTTGCTTTTGTGTCGGCAGTTTCTTGTCTGAATTTAATTCCTGAACCATTGAAAAACTCAGCATATTTGTTCGCTAAAATTCTTTTGTCTTCAAGAAAACCGTTTAGAGATTCTAATTGCGCACAAGCTAAAGCTGCATTCAGATTGGGCATTCTGAAATTATATCCTAATTCGTCGTGGAAAAACTCGTAAGGATGTGGTCGTTTTGCTGTGGTCGTTAAATATTTTGCTTGTGTTCCTAATTCAATATCATTTGTAACAATTGCGCCACCGCCACCGCTGGTTACCACTTTGTTTCCATTAAATGAAAAACCACTGATTAATCCGATGGTTCCTGTATGTTTTCCTTTGTAAAAACTCCCTAAAGATTCGGCAGCATCTTCTACCAACGGAATTTGCCATTTGTTGCAAACCGCCATCAATTCATCTAAATGAACCGGAAAACCGAATGTGTGCATCGGCATACAAGCCGAAATCCTGCGACCGGTAGATTTGTTGTAGCAACCATCTTCACGAAGTTCCCCGAATTCTTCTAAAAAATCTTCGAGTGCTTTCGGCGAAAGTCCCATTGTATCTAAATCTACATCTACAAACACCGGAATTGCATTATTATAAACAATTGCATTGGCTGTAGCGATGAAAGTAAGTGCTTGAGTGATGACTTCTTCGTCTTTTTTCACACCTGCCAATCGCAAAGCCACCTGCAACGATGCTGAACCATTGACTACTGCAACAGATTTTGCTGCACCAGTAATGTCCTGCATCATATTTTCGAATTGGTCAACAAATGCACCTACGGAAGAAACGAAAGTAGAATCAATTGTTTCTGCTAAATATTTTTTTTCATTGCCTCTGAATCGCGGTTCGTGAAGCGGAATGAATTGATCTGAATTGAAATGTTCTCTTACAAAAGAGACCATATTTTGAATATTCTCCATTGTTACATTTTAGAATCTAAATACTTACCAGTTTCCTTGTGTCCGAAATCCGGAATCATTGTAAAGAATAAATCAACGATTTCTTCTTTATTCCATTTTCGTGCGGATTTTAATCCATTGATTTTCGTTTCAAATAAATGGAGTTTATCTTCTTCGATATTTAGTTCGTTTTCAATCACGCCTAAATTTTCGAAACGTTCCATATCCAAAGTTTCTTTGTCTGTAAAGAATTCTTCGAAATCTTTTTCACCCGTTGTATCACTTGTGGTAAATAAACACGGCCATTTTCCTTCTTGTGGTAAAGTTTCAACGAGAACTCTTGCCTCATCTTCGTCTTTGCATAAATAAGGTTCGTAACCGATTTCTGCAAGATATTTTTCAGCGATTTCTGCAAAAGTAATCAGGTGTAAGTTTTCACTTAATTTTGGAAAGAAAATATCTCTGTTTTCTCCAAAAATACAAGACATTAAACACAATTCTCCCGATTCTTTCGGAATCACGAAATAACGTTTGATGTCATTTGGTGCAACGATTGGTTGTTTTTTTTCAATTCTCTTATTAAATCCGTGCAATAATGAGCCATCTGAAAAAGCCACATTAGCAAAACGTGCTGTGGAAATTGTAATTTCTTTGCTTTTACGCATTAGAAACATTTCCATAATTCGTTTTGAAGCGCCCATCATATTCACAGGGTTGGCAGCTTTGTCGGTAGAAACGCAAAAATATTTTTTCACGCCTTTGTTAATTGATTGTTGTAATGTTTTATCTGTATTGAAAACATTGACATCAATCATTCTCATCAAAGTGTAAGGATCTTTTTCGCTACGTACGTGCTTTAGCGCAGAAAGATTTAATACATAATCATAATCTCCGTCTGCTTCCCAAAAGGCGTCATACTCAATCGAACCGATATCTAAAGCAAAGGTTTGAAAATCGCCATCAATATACCCAAAAGAACTTCGGATATCACGCACCAGTTCAACCATATTGTTTTCACTAATGTCAACAACGTGTAGTTTTTTTGGATTGCGTTTAAATATTTCCTTAGTAGTAGCAGATCCAATAGATCCGGCTCCACCAATGACTAGAAATTTGGAATTTGAAACAATTGAAGATAGTTCTTTTTCATGGTTTTTTATATCCATTTCAAACAACTCTTTTTGCCTTCCTATAAGATTTAAGGTGTTCATATTGTATTGGGGATTGATAAAAATTGGATTTCTTACTTTTTCCTTTTTTCATCTGCAAAATATCCATAGCCATACTTACTACCATATCGGCTGTCCTCTGGCTTAACATTATTTAGTACAAATGAAATATTATTGAACTCGTGCGACTGTTGGAATTCCTCTGCAAAATCTAACATTTTCATATCTGTGTAGCCAGACTTGATCACATACAATATGGAATCTGCCTTACTCATCAAATGCAAAGTGTCGCTCACCAGCATCACTGGTGCAGAGTCCAAAATAATATATTCATATTTCTGCTTTAGATTCTTAATCATCAGATCGAATTTCTTCATATCCAGCAGCACATTGGGATTGGGTGCAATTGCCCCACTGAATAACACGTCTAAGTTGGGATGAAGGCCAGAAGGCACAATGTAAGACTCGGGCGATGAATCATCAGAAATCAAATAGTCTGTAAGACCTTTTTTGCTCTCCTTAATGAAACGGTGTAGCTGCGGACTGCGAATATCTGCGCCGATAATTAAAACTTTGGATGCTCCGGCAAACGCTAAAGCTGTATTGATGGCTATGGTTGTTTTTCCTTCGCCTTTGATAGAGGATGTCACGAGAAGTACGCCTCCATTGGTTCCATTCTCTCGTGATCTCAAAATAAATTTGACATTGGAGGTCAGCATTCTAAATGATTCTGCGAATACTGTGAAATCATTTTTGGATAAGGCTTTGGCATCATTTTCATTAGAAGGTATCTCTGCGATGACGGAAGCATTTGCAATGTGTGCCAGCACCTGATCTCTTGTATGTACTTTTGTATCCGAAGCATATATCGCAAACATAATCGCTAATGGTAATAACAAACCAGCCAAAGTTGCCCCTAAAGTAATCTGTTGCTTATCCGGCTTTACGATCCCGATGGTGTATGCCGGATTGATCACCTTTGCTTTTGGCGCCGTAACCGCCAAAGTAATGGCATTCTCTTCTCTTTTTTGTAATAAATACAAATATAATTGCTCTTTGAGGTTTTGCTGACGCTCAATCCCTCTGAATACTTTCTCCTGAGTAGGGTAATTATAAATCTTTGTACGATCTGCATTCAGCTGTCCCTGCAATTGTGCGATCTGCATTTGCAAAGTCGATTTGGACTCCATCAGATTGTCACGAATCAGCCCCCGCATTTCACTTATATCTCGGTTTAATTGAATGACAGATGGATTTTGTGCAGTTGCTTGTTTTAAGGTTTTGTTCCTCGTCAGCAACATTTCATTATACTTCGCAATGTAACCTTCTGTGACAGAAGAAAGCCCCATATTAGATGGTAACAATCTTTCGGCGGAACTAGCCTTATATATAGAATTTACCAAATCCAACTGGGTGGTATAAACCACCAACTGCTGATTATTGGTATTTGCATTATTGACCGCTAAATTGGCTTGCGTATCCAAATCTGTAATCTCGTTTTGGCGTTTGAAACTTTCCTTTTCACCTTCTATACCAGACAAATCTCCAGAAATAATCTCCAGTCTTCCATTGATGAAATCCTGAGTGTTCTGCGCTTCCAAGTTGCGATCTTTGACTCCTTCCACATTATAAAGCGAAGTGATGCTATTCAAAATATCCTCTGACTTCCCAGGAACTGGCCCCGTGAGACTCAACTCCATCATCAATCCTTTATTGGGTGGCAAGGTGACTGAAACCGATTTTTCTAATGATGAAACGATGCTAGCCGTGCTTCTAAAAATTACTTTAACGGCTTCAAAAGATTTTCTTCCTGGCTTCAAATTTAAAATCACTTTCCCAAAAGGTAATTCTGCTACTTGTCCAAAACTGAACTCGCTTTTGTTTTTGCTAAGCGCTCCTTCTGAAAGTTTGTATTTGTTATTACCGATAGGGGTTACGATGTATGAAGCTGCAGAAAATTTAGGATTGGATATCGACAAAATCTTTGCCTGCAAAGGCGAGGATGTGTAGAGTTCGTTTTCTTTAATAGCCCCCACCCCATAGAAACTCGTATTTAAATCCAACTGCCCTACTACTTTTGCCAAAATGGGTTTGGATAAAATAGCAGTCGCCTCTCCCTGCAGTTCAGAGTCACCACCCAAACCGTTCCCTAAAGTCGTTAAATCCGTAAGCGGCACACCACCTTTGGTTTTGGACTGTGGAAATTGCAAAGTGGTTTTTGAAAGGTATTGTGGTGTGGTGTAACGCAAATAAATCTTAGCTCCAGCATAAAATATGAGCATACTCAACAGAATCCAATACCAATAGCGCAGGTATTTTAACACCTCTTTTTTGAGGTTGAGTTTTGTCTTCTTCACCGCCGTCTGGCTCTCCATTAACTCCATAAAAATTATTTTGCTATTGCAATCACAAAGGTTACTAATCCTATCACTACCCCCATAATCTGTAAAAACAAAGCTCGATTTGGATTCGTGGTATTGGCCGCAATCTGCTTGTTGCGATCGGGCTCTACATACAGGATGTCATTCTGTTGTAAATAATAATAGGGCGAATTGACAATAGCTGCCTCAGAAAGGTCTAAAGAATAGGTAATGTCTTTTCCAGACTCTTCCGAATAACGAATTAACTTAACGCGTGTTCTATCCGCAGAATCTCTCATATCTCCTGCCAATGCCAATGCCTGTAAAATATTTAGTTTTTCGGTAGGGCTGCTTTTTTGCCCAGGACTGCCAACATCTCCTAATACGCTAATGTTAAAATTGATGTGTCTAATTGTAACAACCGGGTCTGTAAGGTATTGTTTCAAACGGTCATCCAGCTCTGCTTTGAGTTGCTGTTTTGTCATCCCTTTGCAGTAGATATTACCCAAAACAGGGAATACCATATAGCCTTCAGAAGTAATCTGATATTCATTATTTCCCAATCTCATTCCGCCACCTCTTCCTTCTTCACCAGTCTGTTGCATCGTAGTCTTGTTAAAAGGTTTAACAGCTAAATCATCTAATGCAGTCACTACAACCTCCAAAACGTCACCTTCCTGAATGCGAAGCCCTTCATAACGTGCCTGCGACACTTCCTGCTCAAAGTTGTGGTTGCTCATATAAATCATATTCTGCTTTGGCTTGCAAGACCAAACTAAGAACATGATAAGCAAAAAAAATAATGGTTTTTTCATTGGAATCCTGCAAAGATATTGATAATCTATTACAGTTTATTAATAAATATTAGTAGTTAGACTCTCCTATGTAATAGTTGATCCCGATGCCTAACATTCTATTGTAAGTGTTATACTTGGTGTAATCTGGGTAGACTTTTGAAAGCCCTCTGTCAAATCTTATAAATACATTCCATTTTTCATCTATTTTCACACCCGCTACCAGAGAAACGCCATAACCAAATTTTGCTATCTTATTATCCAAACCTATACTACTAAGGGACTTCGCCCCCATAGCAATGGCTGTTGGATTATTCGTATAGCCTCTAGCGTTGGCATATTCTATCGCCTCCTTTTCATCTACTTTATTAGAAGCAAGAAATTCCAATTTCGGACCCACCATCACATAAATATCTGATTTATATCCATGATTTTTAAAAAAATATTTGATATAAAGCGGCATCGCAATGTAATAATTGTTGTACTTCTGTACCGCTACATCTGCATTATTCCACGCCTGCCCTCTCTCGCCTTCCATACTAAACTCTAATTGCGGACTAAAATACAACCACGCCGAGTCGTAAATATCATTCTCTACTAAAGAAAAATCTGCAAACGCTCCAATACCTCCCCCAAAATTTCCTTTGGATCTGTCATGGATATTCACCGTTGAGCCTTTATGAAAATTAGCAGTAACCCCATACTTAAAGGACTGAGCGCTTGTAAACCCTAATGCAAAGAGAGACAATATGATTGATAGTTTTTTCATCGAATTTTTAGTTAATCAAATTTGGGACGAAATTAAGAATTTTTTATTAATTTTAAGAAAATATTTTAATGCCCTCATTAATTTGCTATATTAATTTAAGTTAATGTTAGAATCTAATCTTTATTCATAAGGTCTAAAACTACATCGTATTCGAATCCGCGCGACAGTAAATATTTGATTGTCTTGCTTTTTTTCTGATATTCTTTCAAGCCTTTCTGTTTGGAAAAATAATCTTCGTAGATTTTTCTGATCGTTTTTTCGTAATCCTCGTCATCAATCTCATCCATCGATTTAGAAATCAGTTTTTCTGTCACGCCTTTCTGCTTGAGGTTTATTTTGATTTTGGTCTTGCCCCAATGTTTGATGTAAAATTTGCCCCGGATGTAACTCCTCGTAAAACGCTCTTCGTTCAGATAGTTTTCCTTCATCAAATAGAGAAAAATCTCATCCTTGGCTTCCGGAATCAATAAGAAGTCTCGCATCTTCTGCTCGACCTCCGCGTGGCAACGATCTTGGTACACGCAATAGTTGACCAGCTTTTGTTTGATTTCGTCAAATGTATAAGATTTCTTCTCCATTTTGATTCCAACAAAAAAGAATGAACGAAACTGTCCATTCTTTTATTGTGGTATTTATATTTTAATTAATAGTTGAAAAGCTCTTTTCCTTCCATCAATTGATTGACTTTCTTTTTAACCGCCTCCAACGCATTATCATTCTTGATATCATCTACCACTTCAGAAATCAATCCCGCAATGGTTTCCATATCATTTTCTTTAAGTCCTCTTGTCGTAATAGCTGCTGTTCCCAATCTGATTCCAGAAGTTGTAAAAGGTGATTTATCATCAAACGGTACCATATTTTTGTTACAAGTAATGTCCGCTTTTACCAAAGCTTTTTCGGTTTCTTTTCCGTTTACGTTTTTGTTTCGTAAATCGATTAGCATCAGATGATTGTCCGTTCCGCCACTTACGATTTCGAAACCTAAACCTACCATTGCTTTTGAAAGTGCCTGTGCGTTTGCTTTCACTTGTTTTGCATAGGTTTCGAATTTGGAATCAATCGCTTCTGCAAAGGCTACTGCTTTTGCCCCAATCACGTGTTCCAAAGGACCACCTTGGATTCCTGGGAATACTGCGCTATCAAGTACTGCGCTCATCAATTTGGTTTCGCCTTTCGGTGTTTTGTGTCCGTAGGTATTTTCGAAATCTTTGCCCATCATAATCATTCCTCCTCTTGGACCTCTCAGGGTTTTGTGAGTCGTCGTCGTCACTACATGGCAATGTTCGAATGGATTATTTAAAAGCCCTTTTGCCACCAAACCTGCAGGATGTGCAATATCAGCCCAAAGTGTTGCACCGATTTCATCTGCCACTTCACGGAATTTGGCATAATCCAAATCTCTGGAATAAGCAGAGAATCCAGCAATCAACATCTTAGGTCTTTCTCTCAAAGCCATTTCTCTCATTTGGTCATAATCAATCAAACCCGTTTCTCTTTGAACCCCATAAGAGCAAACTTCGTACTGAATTCCTGAGAAATTAACCGCAGAACCGTGTGTCAAATGCCCGCCCATAGAAAGATCCATTCCCATCACTTTGTCGCCTGGTTTCAAGATTGAAAGATAAATTGCTGCGTTGGCCTGAGAACCAGAATGTGGCTGAACGTTCACATAATCTACGCCGAAAAGCTCTTTAGCTCTGTCGATTGCTAACTGTTCTACCTCATCTACCACTTCGCAACCGCCATAATAACGTCTGCCCGGATAGCCTTCTGCATATTTGTTGGTGAGCACGCTTCCCATTGCTTTCATCACATTTTCGGAAACAAAATTTTCCGAAGCAATCAATTCAATTCCGTGGGTTTGTCTTTGTCTTTCTTTCTCAATAAGGTCGAAAATTGGGTCCTGCATTTTTTAGATTTATTTTTCCCAAAAGTAAGAAATTTTCGAGATATTTTTATAACTTTAAGTCTGAATTAAAATCATTCTTTTGAATACGCAACCGGATTCTATTCATTTTAAAATGACTTGTAACAAGTTAGAAATGCCCAAAAGCTGATGGTTTTAAAAAAGTTATTTGATACTCCAGATATTATTAACTAAGTTTACATCCCATTAATAAAAAAAGTTATGAAATCTAAAAAACAATATAAAAAAGAACTCCTGAAATCTCTGAAACATATGGAAGCTGCCGAAAGTACAGCTCTAAAAGTGATGACCAATCTTATGCTTCTGAAAGAATTGAAAGAAAATAATATCAGTTTCAAAAAAGGTGATGTTTTTTCTTTTGAAGACACAATTTTTGATTACAGCGATGACAAAAACGTCCGTATCCTTGCAAAACTTCGCAAGCAAACAATGAAGGCGATGAACAAATTGGTTGAGAATAATAATTTCAAGGATAAAGAGCTGAAGTTTTTGGCTTAATTTTTATTGTCTTCGAGAGCCTCAGACTGACACTTTTCAAAATAAAATTCCCTTCAGATTGAAGGGAATTTTTGTTTTCTTGAATATCTTTTAGAATAAAGTCGGTTGGCCATCTGCCATTACAGGAATGTGAATATCAGTCTTCCAATCTTCATTCATTTTTTGAATTAAATGTGATGATAATAACGGCGATGCTTTTTCGATATTTTGATGAACAAAGAAATAAAGATTTTGTAAACCTTCTTTTTTCCATTTGGTCAATCTTTCCAGCCAATCTTCCAATCTTTCATAATCGCTGTCGGCATTGGCACCAACGTAGCGGATGAAAGCATTCGGTGTTGTCAATCGCATATGAAGCATATCTCGTCGTCCGGCTGTATCAACGATGATATTTGTAATTTGATTCATTTCAAACAATTCGCAAACCGTATTGAAAACTTCTTCGTCTGTGAACCATTCCGTATTTCTGAGTTCGATTGCTAACGGAACTTCTTTTGGCCAATCCTGAACGAATTTTTCCAAACGCTCATAATCTTTTGGTTTAAAGTTATCGTGAAGCTGAAGAAAAACCATTCCTAACTTTTCATCAAAATTCAAAACTGCCGAAGCGAATTGTGTAACCACATCTGTAATATTAAGCAATCTTCGAAAGTGGGAAACCGTATTAGTAATCTTCGGGAAGAATTTGAAATCTTTCGGTGTTTTCTCTTTCCACGTCTGAACTTGTTCTGCAGTTGGCATTCCGTAGAAAGTCGCATTCAACTCAATTGAATTGAATTGTGTGGAATAATACGTCAGCTCATCTTTAGTTCCTTTCGGATAAAAACCTTTGAGATCGGTTTTGTTCCATTTTGCACAACCGATGGAGATATTTTCCAAACCTTTTTTATTCTGCTCGAGAATGAATTTGGTTTGAGAATGATCTTTTGGTAATGTAAAATCTATCTGCGAAGGATCTGGGACTTGTCCGAATTTCATTGGAATTTGATTTAAAGTTCGAGGTTTAAAGTTAACAAAAAAACCACAGAAAATTCTGTGGTTTTAAAATCATTTTTTATAGCACTCATTAAATGCATTTTCAATTTTATTCTTAATTTCTAAAGGTATTTCTTCATCAATCTTAAATAATCCAATTCCTGTTGCTGTATGAGTAGTAACTATATAATCTAAAATTTTCCTATTCTCGAAGAAAACTTTAAAATCCTCTTGAATCATTAATAATTTATCATCAAAGCAACTTCTCCTCTCTTTTATAATTTCAAAACTATTATCCATTATAAGATATTAAGCTTCACAAGCAGAGCAAGTCACAAAGTTCACCATCATCTCCTTGGAAACTGATGAACTTCTTTGGTAATACAAGGTTTTAACACCTTTCTTCCAAGCTTCAATCATTACGTAGTTCACGTCTTTTACTGGCATTGTAGATGGAATCTGCAAGTTAAGCGACTGCGCTTGGTCAATATATTGTTGCCTTTGCGCCGCCTGAGAAACAATCTCCATTGGAGAGATCTCTCTAAACGTTTTGAATACCGCTTTTTCCTCATCAGACAATCCTTCAAGATGCTGTACAGAACCGTGGTTTAGCATAATCGTTCTCCAAGTTTCTTCGTTATCAAGACCTTTTTCGTCTAACAATTTCGCCAAATATTTGTTCTTACGCATAAAGTTTCCTTTTGCCAAACCAGCTTTGTAATAGTTGGAAGCAAATGGCTCTATTCCAGGAGAAGTTTGTCCAAGGATTGCAGAACTTGAAGTTGTTGGTGCAATAGCCATCAACGTCGTGTTTCTCAATCCGTAACCTTTCAACATATCTGGCTCTCCATAGATGTTTGCCAATTCTTTGGAAGCAATCTCAGATTGTTCTTTGATGTGACGGAACGCTCTCGCATTGAACTGAGTCGCCTCGAAACTTTCGAACGGAATCATATTTTTCTGCAAATAAGAATGGTATCCAAGAACACCCAAACCTAAAGCTCTGTGACGCATTGCAAAATTTCTAGCTGAAGTCAGGTAATAATTTCCTTCAGTTTTCTCAATGAATTCTGATAAAACTGCGTCTAAGAAATAGATTGCCAATTTCACAGCGTTTGTATCTTTCCACTCGTCGTATAATTCCAAATTCATAGAAGACAGACAGCAAATGAAAGATTCGTTAGCCGTAGAAGGCAACATAATCTCGGAACAAAGGTTACTTGCATTGACCATCAATCCTGCATCTTTATAAACTTGAGGCTTATTTCTGTTCACATTATCTGTGAAGAAAATATAAGGCAAACCTTTTTGTTGACGGCTTTCCAAAACTCTCGCCCAGATTTTACGTTTGTCCGCATCACCATCAATCATATCCTGCATCCAATAATCTGGAACGCAAACACCTGTAAACAAGTTCTGGATTGGACTTCCAATATCTTTGATACTCAAGAATTCCTCAATATCACCGTGGTCGATGTCAAGATACGCAGCAAACGCACCTCTTCTCACGCCACCTTGCGACACAACATCCATCGCCGTGTCATATAATTTCATAAAAGATACTGCTCCGGAAGATTTTCCGTTGTCTGTCACTGCAGTTCCTCTGTTTCTTAATTCACCAAAATAACCAGACGTTCCACCACCGATTTTCGTCTGCATAATGACCTCTCCCAACTTGTGCGTGATGCCTTCGATATTATCCGGAACGTGGACGTTGAAACAAGAGATCGGCAAACCACGCTGCGTTCCCATATTCGCCCAAACAGGAGAAGAGAAACTAATCCAGCCTTTCACAATCATTTCTTTGAAAGCCGGTTGCAATTCCGGTTTGTAAAGACGTTTTGCCGCTGCCGTTGTGATACGGTCGATTGCGCCATCTACAGTTTCACCTTTCAAAAGGTAGCCTCTGTTCAACATTTGTTCAGACTCTTCGTTGAGCCACCAGATATCTATATTTTCGTCCATCATAACTTTTATATTTTAGGGAATTAGCAACTTATTAATTTTATTTTGGGCGCCTTTATCCGTCTTCCGTTCCCGCTTTTTTCTGACATTCCGAACGACGTGAATCTTTCCATTTGAACATTTCCACATCGCAATGCCAGAAAAAGAGCTCCACTCAAGCCGGGGCGCGCTTCGCCATTTTTGACGATTTCACATAAAAAAGAAAACTCCAAGATTTATCAACTATTTCTTAAAATTTTCTTTTTTACACCTTTCTCCGTTTGAAACTTTGAAAGGATTTGTTTATAAATTCAAGCTCATTATGTCGGTGCTTCGCACCTTAAATCTGCTGTGTCTGAATTTTCTACCAATATGTCACGACTTCGTCGCTTTCAAATTCCATATCCAAAACTTGCAGTCAAAAAACTTCCATCTTCCGACATCCAAGCTTCCAGCAGAAATCTAAAACAAATCGTTCGCCGTAATACTCTTATCGTGTTTCGTATAATCTACCGGACGCTTTGCGAAGAAATCATCCATAGAGTTGGCGAAAACTTCTTCTTCGAACCAGATCATCGGTTTGTAATCTTCACCAGAAATGTTATATCTCGTTTTCATCCCGATTTTCTTCAAAGAGTCATCTACTCTGTATTTCATAAAATCGAGAAGGTTCTTTTTGGAAATCTTGTTCAGTTCTCCTAATTCGAAAATCCAATCCAAGATGTTAGATTCCATCTCGATGGATTCATCTACCAAATCGTAAATGGATTCTATATCAGCATTCGTCAAAAGGTCTGGTTGCTCTTCGCGGATTTTATTAATCAAATAAATTCCTCCATTCGCGTGGATTTGCTCATCTACAGAAGTCCAAGCGATGATGTTGGACACATTTTTCATATAGCCTTGGAATCTCGTGAACGACAAAATAATCGCAAACTGACTGAACAAAGACACATTTTCTATCAAAATACTGAATAGCAACAATGAAGAAACGTAAGCTTTCGGATCTTGAGAATTCGCATTTTTCAACATTTTCCCAAGATATTCGATTCTGTCTTTTACGGCTGGAACATTTACCACATCCAAAAACTCATCATTATAACCTAGAACTTCCAACAATCTGGAGTAAGCCTCGGAATGGCGAAACTCGCACTCAGCGAATGTTGCTCCCAACCCATTCAATTCTGGTTTTGGAAGGTGGTCGTAAAGATTTCCCCAAAAGGTTTTCACGTTCACTTCGATCTGAGCAATTGCCAGCAAGGCATTTTTAACTGCATTTTTCTCGTGTGGTTCTAATTGAGAATGAAAATCCTGAACATCTGCCGTAAAATCTACCTCGGAGTGAACCCAGTAAGACTTGTTGATGGCCTCTATAAATTGTAATACTTCTGGATATTCAAAAGGTTTGTAGTTTATTCTTTTCTCAAAAATTCCCATTAGCATTCAGTTTTATCAATTAATATTTTTGTTTTGTGAAGTGAGAAGCGCTGTAAGTTGTTCGTTTATAAGTAGGAAACAAAATCGTTTTTAGCTTCTGACGTGAGATACAAAAGTAGAAATAGATGTGTGAAAATAAAAGGGCAAAGCGCGGAAAAAAGTCAAAAAACTGACAATCATCTGTAAAAGTTTTCCACATTATGTTAAAAGGTGGATGGATAGGGATTTCTTTGGATTTTGTAATTCTTAAAGGCGATTATTTCGTTTAAATTAAATTAAACATTAATCAAATTTACGCTTTAGAACCTAATCAAAACAACTAAACAAAACAATCAAATCTTACAAATCCAATATTAACAAATCGAAAAAAGGTTAAAAATATTAACCTTCTGTCACTTTCTTGGAGAAATTATGGGTCTTGATATATTCTTCGAATGCCATTTTGAGTTGAGATTCTATCGCGGCTCTGTTGAAATTCTTCCTGTAGTTCTTAGAAAGCCCGTGCGCCTCATCTGCAAAAGCGAGAAAGATGTCGAAGTCGTACTCATCCAAGCCATATTTTGCATAATCTAGCGTGATAACAGATTTTACGCGTTTGTAGAACTCCTGCTTCTCCGCATAGTTTGCGGTGGTTTTAGGCGAACTCACCGATTTTTTCGCCAATCCAGCAAGCGCTCCCACGAGTCCGCCACCGCCAGATCCGATGGAAAATAAACTGAGCTGACCTTCTCCCGGATTTTTTGGTGCAAAAGCTGACGGGATTTTCGCCGTTGGCGCCACCTCGTTCATTGGTGTTCTCATATAATTGTTCATCGCCATATTGAGTGCGGTGACTTTTGCAGGCGGATTGAGCTTTGGAACGTCTTTTTTGAGATTTCCAGTTGGATTGAAACCGATAGCTACTTCTTCAATTTCTAAGGGGATGACCGTGAGTTTTACATCCAGACTTTTGGAAAAGCTCTCGGGTGTGAGCACGACTGTTTGTCTCTCGTAGCCTTCTTTCACAATCCGCAATTCGTCTGACGTCTTTGCGAGAATGGCGAAGTTTCCCATCTTGTCCGCCAGCACTACCTGATCTGTGCGCAAGTTGTAAATCCGGGTCGTGGGCAACTTGTCGCCGTCCTGATTGGCCACGTTGCCGAGAATATAATCTGACTGCGCCAAGATCTTAACTGAACTAAAGAATATGAGGAGGAAGAGTAATTTTATTTTCACGGTTTTAAAGTTTTGCACAAAATTAATTCTAATTTGAGTTGCTATGCTGAATCTGATTTGTATGAATCAGTAGTTTAACCGACTTTAAGGAGTTTTGTGATTTTTTTAGAAATTGAGGTTTTGGATTTTGTTAAAATTATTGGCTATGGTTAAGGATTTTAAACGCAAAGAGCACTAAGATTTTTTGTCATTATTGAAAATATTTTTGAGGTCCGCAAAGGCGCTTCGCTTAGCAGAGTTTGGAGTCTCTTGTAGATTTGGCTGGTTGTGCGGATTTTTTTTGTTTTGATGAGAAGGTTGTGAAGGAAATTTGGTGGTTGTTTATTTTGTTTAAATTTCTGAACCTTCATTTTTTTGAGTGAAGCTCAAAATGTTGGGAATGGTGGATTTTTGCGAAGCTGCGTAAGGGATGGTAGTGGAAATCCTTTTTGTCTTTTTGAAATCGTCTTTCGTAAATTTAGTGTGGGAAGACAAAAAGATTGTAGCGGACAGCCCGACCCGAGCGGTGGGAAAAGCTTGGCGAGGGATACGCCCAGATATTTATGAATGATAAGTGATGATTGATAAATGATTTTGTTTGACTGCTTTTTTTGTATAAATTTGTTGTCTTATTTTACAATTGGGGTTGACTGGTTTCGACAGCAAGGTCAATGGGTAAGTAAGCATGCAGAGAACCGTAGCGCGATCTCTTAAATCCCTTGCTACAAAATTTTAACTGGCAACGAAGAGTTCGCTCTTGCAGCTTAATCCGAAGTTTAGTAGGTTTCAAGCGCTTTCCCGAAGATAGTAAGGAAGCAAGATGTCTCACAAACGCTCTGTTCTGCGGCGTTTGATTCTGGGGCATAGCAATGCAGAAATAAGGTTTTGGGCACTTCGACCAAGATTCGAAAATTTTAGAAGATAAGGTTTAGGTTGGGTGTTTGCTCTCTGCCTGGGCTCGAAAATCAATAGCGAAATAAGCATGTAGAAATCTTATGTATTGCTTGTTTGGACGAGGGTTCGAATCCCTCCAACTCCACTTTACAGAACAAAAACCACTGATTGTCAGTGGTTTTTGTTTTTTTTTAGTTGAATACTATTTATTTCGTTCAATAAATAATTTCAAATTCATCATCAAAAAATGTACTTCTTTTACTTTTATCAGATTCAAGATAACAATTATATTCAAAGCTCTTTTGCATATCACTATGTAAAGAACTTATTATAAAAATACTTCCTGCCGAATAGCCTTGCACATAATCTGTTAATCGAATTCTTGTTCCAAATTTTAATACTTCTTTTTTCATTTTGATTTTTTTATAATTAATCAAACAAAAGTAATACAGCATACACAGAAACAAGTTTTTGCTTAAATTTTGAGAATTTACTTCTTCGAAGAATTATTCTTAATAATCATATAAGACAATCCCAATCCGATTCCTGCTAACAAAGCTAATTTGGTTTTTCTACTCGGGACTGGCAAACTGGTTTCGCCGTAGATTCTGTGGGGTTTTGGAGATGGCCACATAATGTTTCCTGGGGTTGGGTCTGCATTTTTGATTTTCATCATAGTGCGCATAGCTGCGGACGCAGTATTCATAATCGTTTTTGGAAAAAGTCCGTAAAGGTTTTTTATGATGAGTGATTGAACATCTGGGAAAAGTCCTTTTCGTGGATTCTTCGCTAGCTCAACTATTTTAGAAGCTGTGTCTCTTGGATCCGCCGCGAAAGGTGGTACTTTGAAATCCAATCCTGAGAATTTTGCAGAATGTGCATTTCCTGTCGAGCGTTGAATTTGAGGAAAGAGATTACAAATATGAATGTTCGCAAAATCCGAAATTTCGCCTTGCAAACCTTCCATCATTCCACGGATTCCAAATTTTGTAGAGGAATAAACGGCACTGTACGGCGCGGGCATAAACCCACCAATTGAAACATTATTAATCAAGATTCCTTCTTCCTGTTTTTTGAAAATCGGTAGAACGCTGTAGGCGCCGTGCATATAACCGAAAAGATTAGTTTTAATAACCTGCTCGTTGATTGCCATTGGGATTTCTTCAAATTTTCCGCTGGACATCACACCAGCATTATTCACCCAAATATCGATTCGCCCATTGAATTGCAAAGCTTCTTCAGCTAGTTTTTGAACATCTTCTGCAACAGAAACGTCGGTCGGAACACCTAACGCGATCGCACCCAAATCACGACACAAGCTGACTGTTTCATCCAAAGCTTCCTGTCCTCTGGACGCAATAACAACGTTGCAACCTTCCAAAGCAAATGCCTCAGCCGTCGCTCTTCCTACACCACTGCTTCCGCCTGTGATGACGACTGTTTTTCCTGCTAAACTTCTTGTTAAATTATGATTAGAATTCATAGTAGTATATTTTGAATTAAAAAAATTTTAGAAATAATTTTTATAACTCCTTAGCAATCAATTCTAATACCACAATAATTTTTCTGCAGTTGTAAAAATTCAATTTCCAGTTTTTGAAATTACGGCACAAAATATGTTTAGCATTAATTCAAATAAACAAAAAAATAAAAGTTATGAGAAATCTATTATGGCTAGTAGCAGTGATTTGCATCATCGTTTGGCTGCTAGGAATGTTGGGCATCGTTCCCGGAATGAGTACAGGATATTTGGTTCACGTTTTATTGGTAATCGCAATTATCGTGGTTTTATTCAATATTATTTCAGGACGTAAGCCTTTGGATTAAATTTACCAAATGACACTTGCAACATTTTGCAAACGAAAATCTAACCCACAAATTTGTGGGTTTTTTCGTGACCAAAATCATTGATGTATCGAAAAAAATAATGCTTTATATTTGTAGTAATTTTTAGTATTGAAAGTATTTATCACATTTTTCGTCATCTTTTCCCTTGCATTGCGTCCGCTGATGCCATTGATGAATTATGCGGTAAATTACAAGTTCATTTCAAAAAATCTCTGCGAAAACAAAAAGAAACCAGAATTGCTTTGCAACGGTAAATGTTATTTGAAAAAGGAAATCGCAAAGTCTTCTACAGACCAATCTAAGAATGATTCCCGAATCAACATTTCCGCTTTAGCAGATACTTTTATCATTAATGAAACATTCACTTTTTCATCTAATGATTTTATTCTAATTGAAAACTTAAAAATCAATTCTGATTTTTCAACTTCTTATAATTTCTCCCTATTCTCACAAATTTTCCATCCGCCGTTGGTTTGATTTAATAGTCTAATTCTCTTCTACAAGAGCAATTTTTTAAATTATTAAAATTAAAATCAACATCAATGAAAATATTCGTTTTAGCGATACTCCTTTCCGTATCTGCATTTTCCTGCGCTCAGGAAACGCCAAAGGTAAAACACGTTTCGAAAATGAAACCAGCGACCGACCTCAAAAATGTCAAAGTCGTCAACACCGAAGACCCTATCTGTAAAATGAAAACTGCAGATTATCTGAAAGATACCGCCGACTACAAAGGAAAAAAGTACGGTTTTTGCAGTGACCATTGCAAAGCGGAATTCAAAAAGAATCCTGAGAAATATGCCCAAAATGCGAAATAAGAAAGCAAAGCAAAACCCGAAGAGCAAAATCATCATTCCGATTGTTGTTTTAGCTTTGATTTTTGTAACAATTGGCGCTGGAATGAGCTATTTTAAAAAAAGTCTTTTTACTGTGATGAAAGTTCCTGATTTTGAACTGACAAATCAAAACAATCAGAAAATCAGCAACAAAGATATGCTTGGCAAAGTCTATCTGGTAGAGTTTTTCTTCAGCAAATGTCCAACGATT
This sequence comes from Epilithonimonas xixisoli, assembly GCF_004365655.1. Classification (GTDB taxonomy): domain Bacteria; phylum Bacteroidota; class Bacteroidia; order Flavobacteriales; family Weeksellaceae; genus Epilithonimonas; species Epilithonimonas xixisoli. The sequence continues at coordinate 182,844 of NZ_SOEO01000002.1, forward strand.
TGTCCCGTGATGAATTCCAATATGAAACACATCGAAGAAAACATCAATGACAAAAATTTCGGAATCATATCAATCAGCATCGACCCAACGAATGACACGCCGGAAGTTTTGAAAAACCACGCTAAAAAACTGGGAACTAAATCTGAAAACTGGCATTTTCTTTCCGGCGACAGAGATTACATCGGAAAATTGGCAGAGCAATTTGATATTTTTGTTGGCGATAAAGAAGATGAAGCGGAAAGCCTGAACCACAGCGGAATGATTGCTCTGGTTGACCAAGAAGGAAATCTCCGTTCCAGATTTGATGAAAACAACAGCCCGATTTTATACTACTCTGGCTTGAATTATGAAGACCCAGAAGGTAAAACAACTTCGCTCGTCGGCAAATATCATCCCGACCGTGAAAAGTTGATAGAAGACATTAGAAAATTATTAAAACAATAAAGAGCGATTCTCTTATGGCTATTAGCTTTTTTGCATTTAAAAAATTAAATATTAATCTAAATCCAATATTATGAAAATCAAGAAATTATTTCTCGCAAGTGCGCTTTCTGTAGCCACTTTCGCGACGGCACAATTCAAACAAACGCCTTTACCTTACGCTTACAACGCTTTGGAAGGTTCTATTGATGCGGAGACGATGGAAATTCATTACTCCAAACACGCCGCAGCTTACGTTTCCAATTTGAACAAAGCCATCGCCGGAACACCTTTGGAAAAAGAAAGCATCACCAAAATCCTTTCGCACATTTCCAAAGAAACGCCAGCCGTGAGAAACAACGCCGGTGGACATTACAACCACGAATTGTTCTGGACCGTTTTGACGCCTGAGAAAAACACGCAACCATCCGCAAAACTGACGAAAGCCATTAACGAATCTTTCGGAAGTTTGGACGCTTTGAAAGAGAAATTAAGCAAAGCTGGCGCAGACCGTTTCGGTTCTGGTTGGGCTTGGTTGGTCGTGACGGCTGACAAAAAATTGGCAGTCACTTCCAGCGGAAATCAAGACAATCCATTGATGGACATTGCCGAAATCAAAGGAACGCCAATCTTGGGCATCGATGTTTGGGAACACGCGTATTACCTTAAATATCAGAACAAAAGAGCCGATTATTTGACCGCATTCTGGAACGTGACCAACTGGAAAGAAGTGAGCAAACGTTACGAAGAAGCTACAAAATAATCCCTCCTTGAAATTAATTTGCAACATATTCCTCATCCTTTATTTGGTGTGCAAACCCGCATTTCCACTGGCGGAATATGTTGTAAATTATAATCAAATTCAGGTTCTCTGCATCAACAAGGCGCGACCCGAACTCAATTGCAACGGAAAATGCTACCTCGGAAAAGAACTGGCAAAATCCACCGAATCCGATTCATCGCCACTTTCCAAAGGCAAAAACCAAGTCCAAAAAGTATTGGATTTTTACATTCCGACTGAGATTTTCAAAGCCTCAATCGAGCACAATTTCTCCCTCCCAAACCTGACTTTCACGTACAAAACAGGTTATACATTCCTCTTTCTGAGACACATTTTCAGACCTCCAATTTTTTAGTTGAACATATTAATTTGGGCGATTCCCTCTCCAACGCTAAGGCCTTAGCTCGGGTCGGGCTGTCCGCTACTATCTTTTTTCATTGCCTTCGACTACGCTCAGGCAACGAAAAAAGGATATCCGCTACCATCCCTATCGCGGGATACAGTATAAAATCAACGTTTCAACTAAAAAATCATTATTGTCCAATAATATTAAAATACAATTATCAGGTCGCTCTTCCAGAGCTTTAATTCTATGATATCTATTTGCTATTAACAGTTCGCTTCTAACGAAGCTTTGTAAAGTCCCATCAGGACATACTGTTAATAGAAAAAAGAAGTCCCAAAAACAAAGCTCCATAGGAGCGAACTGTTAATTTATCTTATAAAGATTGAGTTCTTCAATTTGTTTATATTTTTTATCGGACAACCATTAAAAAAATAAAAATCATATGAAAATTTATAAATTTTTATCATTATTACTTATTGCTTTTACCTTAATAACAATCTCATCTTGTTCAAATAACGACGACGATGAAGTACAAAACACAGAACCAGGAAATCTCCAAATCAAATTCGAAAACGGATTCAACAACCTCGGAAACATCGTTTTAAATCAAACGATACAAACATCTTCCAGCGGGCAAAAGCACCAATTTTCCACTTTGAAATATGTCATCAGCAACATTTCCCTCATCGATGAAAACGGCACCGAGTTCAAATACAATTACAACAATCCAGACAAAGGCGCCTTCATCATCAACCAAGCCGATGCAAAAGGCGGAATAGTCTATGCCAATCTCACAGAAATCCCAAAAGGAAATTACAAGAAAATCAAACTCGGATTGGGAATCAGCCCAACAGCTTATTTGATTGGACAAGACGGACAAGGGATTTTCTGGGACAAAGCCAAGCAGGAAGGAATGGCTTGGTCTTGGTCAGCCGGCTATATTTTTGCCAGAATCGAAGGGAAATATGGAACTTCATCTGCCGACACAGAATTTATGAATCACACCGGAAATATGGGCGATACAACTGTCAACGGAACTGCAGACTTGTACAGAGAAGTGGTTTTGGATTTGCCAACAACGGCGAGAGTCAGCAAAGAAATCACACCTTCGATTCATATTCTGGCAGATTTCAATCAATATTTGAGTGGACAAACCGCTTTGACATTAACCCAAGCGAACCAAATGGCGATGGGAAGCAGTCCGCATCTGGTGAGTGTGAGCAACAACTTAATCCAAATGTTCAAAGTTGACCACGTTCATAATGATTAATCCATTTCAACAATTCCAGAGAGGACGATTGCGTTCTCTTTGGATTTTCCTTGTTTTAGTTGCAGGAATTTTAACGTCCTGCTCCAACGAAATAGAAGGCGAAGTTTTCGAGGAAGACAAAGCTTACAATCTGGAAATCCCAACTTATTTTCCGGCTTTGGCTTTTGATTTAGATAAAAATCCGGTGACTGTCAATGGCGTTGCGTTGGGGAAAAAATTATTTTATGAAGGAAAATTGTCCCGAAATAATACAATTTCCTGTGGATTTTGCCACATTCAGGAATATGCTTTCACACACCACGGCCATCCTGTAAGTCACGGCATCGACGACAAATTGGGAATACGAAATGCGCCGGCGATTCAAAATATGGCTTGGCTGAAAAATTACACTTGGGACGGCGTGAGTCATAATTTGGATGAGCGTTCGCTGGTTCCAATCACCACAGATTTTGAAATGGACAGCTCGATTCCGGAAGTGATTTCGAAGTTAAGTGCGGATGCGAATTATAAAAAAATGTTCAAATCGGCTTTTGGCGATGACCAAATTAATGGCGAAAGAATTCTGAAAGCTTTATCCCAATTTATGGTCACGATGGTTTCTGCGGAGTCCAAATACGACCAAGTCAAAAATGGAACAGCGAATTTCACAATTGAAGAATCTCAGGGAAAAACTTTATTCGAAAACAAATGTTCGAGTTGCCATTCAGGAGAATTATTCACGGATGAAAGTTATCGAAATACTGGAATGTACTACAATTCGCAGTACGATGACCGCGGACGATATCGCGTGACTTTGGACTGGAGTGACAATATGAAATTCCGTGTTCCGAGTTTGAGAAATGTAGAATTGACCGCGCCTTATATGCACGACGGAAGATTTTATTCTTTGGAAGCCGTTCTGAATTTCTATTCCGACAATGTGGAAAATCAGCCAAACCTTGACCCGATTTTAAAACAAAACGGACACATCGGAATCTCAATGACAAACTTGGAAAAACAATACATCATCGCTTTTCTGAAAACCTTGACCGACCAAAATTTCATCAAAAACAAAAAATTTGCAGAATAATGAAGAAGCTTATTTTAATTATATTTTTAATCCTTAATATTTCAATTTCGGCGAATGAGAAAGACAGTCTCTATATTCCGAAGTATGAAACACAGAATCTTTTGAAATCTCAGGAATTCTTTTGTGACGCTTGTGGTTGCGGTGCGGGAAATGGTTCTTCCGGTTTTGAATCTTTATTAAATCCACAATTCATCGGCATCAAATATTTTTCACAACATTACAAAGCGAAGGAAAATCTCTTTACAAATGAGTTGACGCAAGACCAATATTTCAACACGATTCAGATTTGGGGAAAGATTCCGATTACGGAAAAGCTGAGTGTTTATGGAAGTTTGCCATTTCAGTTTCACGAGAAAAAGACTTTGCAAGGCGACATCAGAATCAATGGAATCGGCGATGCGAGTTTGATGGGAATTTATCAAATCCTTAATTCTAAAAATACATTTCATCAATTGAATGGTGGTTTCGGAGTAAAAATTCCGATTGGTAAATTTGATGAAAGAGGAATTTCGGGCGTGAATCCAAGTTTTCAATTGGGAACGGGAAGTTGGGATTATCAGCTGGCTCTTAATTATAAATTTCAGAAAAATCTTTTCGCATTGCTCATTAATACAGATTACACTTTAAAAACTGAAAATAAAAAACATTATCAATTTGGTAATCAATGGAATTATGCGATGACTGGATTTCAGCGGATTTGGCGAAATGAAAACAGTATTATTTCCGGAAAATTGGGATTGCAAGGCGAAGTTTACGATTGGAACAAACAGTTTGGCGAAGTGATGCCGAGAACCGCTGGAAGTGCGCTTTACGGAAAAATCGGTTTCGAAGCTTCTTATAAAAAATGGAGCATCGGAAGTGAAGTGATGTTGCCGGCTTATACGAATCTTGCCAGTGGCGATATTGAGGCTAAATCGAGGTTTGGGTTGTTTGTGAATTTTGGAATTTAATTAAATTAAACAAAAAAAATACGCTCGCAGATTGAGCAGATTTTGAGATAATATTTAAGACCAGTCATCCTTCATAAATTATGATAGGCTAAGTTTGGCTCAGATTGGAAATTAATTTTATCTTCACGTTCTTAAAAAAATTCATAAAAATGAGTGTTCACATTAGTGCTAAAAAAGGAGAAATTGCCAAAACGGTTTTGATGCCGGGCGATCCCTTGAGAGCAAAATACATTGCAGATAATTATCTGACTGATTCTAAATTGGTAAGCAAAACGAGAAATATTTTCTTCTACACGGGTTTTTACAAAGGCAAAGAAATTACGGTTGGTGCCAGCGGAATGGGATTTCCAAGTATCGGGATCTATTCTTTTGAATTGTTCACGGAATACGAAGTTGATACGATCATTAGAATCGGGACTTGCGGTGCTTACACAACAGATTTGAAATTGTTTGACATTCTGAATGTAGAAAACGCGGCGAGCGAAAGTACTTACGCAAAATTTGCTTGGGGAATTGAAGAAGACGCGATTTCTAACCAAGGATCAGCTTTTGAGAAAATCAATGAAACAGCGAAAGAACTTAATCTAACTGTTAAAGCGACCAACATCCATTCCAGCGATATTTTTTACAGAAAAGATCCAGCTGTTCCGGAAATCGCAGTTAAACATGATTGTCCTGCGGTAGAAATGGAAGCTTTTGCTTTGTTTGCCAATGCGAAACATCTAAGAAAAAATGCGGCAACTATTTTGACCGTTTCCGACATCATCCCAACGCACGAACAGATTTCGGCAGACGAAAGAGAGATGGCTTTGAGAAAAATGATGGAATTATCTTTGGAAACTGCCATTAAGTTTTAATCAAATTTCTATAAATTTTTAAAAAATACTTCTGATTTTTCAGAGGTATTTTTTTTGGTCAAGGTTTATTTAGGATTTGATTTTTAATGAATTACAATTAAATAAATTAAAAAAAAATAAAATTACATCGAGCTTCATCCAGTTAAAAGAATTCTCATTAAAATTACCATTACCACAATTATAAAAGAAAATTAATCATAATTAGTCAAACATATTTAAAATTAATTATTATTTAGATTAAAATAATTATTTACGAATTATTAGAAATAAAATTTACAATAAACTCCAAAACTTAAATTTTTGTTAATAATTATAACATTTTTATTATTTTAGCATTCGTCAAACAAAAAGAATAAATGCGAAAATTTTATCTGTTATTATTAATTTTTATTTTAATATTCACAAATACTTTAGTCAAATCACAAAATATAAATAATTATCATCAAGTCTTGGCAAGTACAAATATTTTTGAAATTTCAAATTATCTTAAAAATTTACAGCAAGATGATCCTCAAAAGAAAGCAGTTTTAAACCGACTGAAACAACTAAAAAATGGAAGTTGGAAATCTGAACCACGATTGCTCATATCTGATATTTTAAATGCCGAAAAAAAATCTGTGGAGATCCCCATAGATCCTGAAAAAGAAGAGTTCCACATCCTAATGAAAGAATCTGCTGAACTGCAACTTAAGAGAACGGTAATGCTTCTAAACAACATTTTCAACACTGGCAAAGAAGAGTCAGAAACGGTTTTATTTGTTAGAAATGATTCTTCCTGCGATATTATTCTAAGACTTCAAGGTAAAACGCAATATAATTTACCCGTGCCTTCGAAAGGAGAAAATTTCATTAATATCAATAAAGATTCTTACATCATCAAAGGTAAAATCTGCAATTCGGAATATCTGAAAAGAAAAGATCTTACTCAAAATCAAATGATTACACTAAAACACAGCCAAATTAATTAAAAACTCAAGCCGGAAACATTCATCTGCAATTGCGCTTTGGTGTCTATCACAATCGTGATATATTTTTCTGAAAGTAGAAATTGCGTTGGTTTCAAATCGATAACGTTTCCTTGGAGTTTGATGCCTTTCACATATTCTTTGTTGAAGTTTTCCATCATACTTTTTTTAGAAGCATTCTCGATATCGAGAAGCGGAATTCCATAATCTTTTTCTATCATTCTCCGGATTTTCCCTTCAAATAGAACGGTTAGAGCTTTTTGGAAAAAGTTTTTCGTTTTAAGATTAAAATCCGTGACATTCAATTTTATCTTATGCTCTTCTGCGTTGTAAAAAGGTTTCCCTTTGATGAAAGCCGTTCCATTCACTTCGCCACTTGTTTGCGCTTCTATCACGATATTTTCTTTTTCTTGATAAACTTTAATATCCGTAATTTTCACTTTTTTATCCTCGCTACTCATCGCAAATTCTTTGTTAAGGAATTGCTGTTTTGCGATTCTTGTGGCTTCATCGAAACTAATATTTGCAGTCGTTTGAAGATTGAAAATGTTTGGAAGATTTGGGTTTAGTGTAAAATTCGGGATCGTGTTCACATCTCTTGCCGCCAACGGAACTTGCCCAACATAAGTTTCAGAATAAAGGTCAATTCCAATAGTCGTTTTAATCTTATCCTGAAAAACCTGAAGCGGTGACATAAAGGTGTTTTGAGGCGAAATTTTTAGCCAAGTGTTATACTCTTCAGAAACATTGATTGGTTTTGAAAATTGATTCCAAGCCATCACCAGATAAGGCTGAAGATTGAATTGAGATTTGATTTGCTGATCGATAATTGTAGTGAATTTCGCTTGCTGTTCCTTCAAAGTACTTTCAATCAAAGGCGCAATTGGGATTTTGATTTTTCCGTAATCAAGAACTGGTTTCTGAGTCCAGACAAATCCTGCGGTTGTGGTTTTGGTATTCAGTTTCCAATTGTTCGATGCAGAGATTTCGGTGATGAAATTCATTATCAAATTGAAATTCGTGTCTTTGTAAACATAAACTCCAAATGTTCCGTAACCTTTATCCGCCCAGATTTTCAATGGAACAGAAATCATCAATCGATTTTCTGTCAAAGCTTTTATGGTGATGTTTCCTTGCTTCTCGACTTTCACTTTGAATTGATCATTGTTATTGTCTGTATAAGATTGATCTTCGTACAAAACACCTTTCACGGATTGATTAATCAAACTATTGATTTCCGAAATAGGAAGCGAAACTGGCAATGTGATATTAGATTTAATCTTTGGCAAAGTGTAAACAGGCTCTGCTGCTTGAGAAAAAGCGATCAAACTAATCAGTAGAAAATATATTGAAGTAATTTTTCGAATTGGATTCATAAATGTTTTTGATGAAATTTAAAACGCAAAATTAATGGTTTTATTAATGAGATAGAAAATCTCATCAATAAATCTGATACACTTGTTATAAGTCTCAATCATTTGCGCCCTATTTTTTTTTACAAATAAAATTACTTTTTCTTACTATATGTATGTTTATTATCTCCATCATAACAAACCCATTCGTGAGCAATTACAGTATCTTTCTTATGGATATAAAACACTAAATCCCCCCTCTTCTTCACAATGGTATCTCCTTCTTCAATCTCTTTTTTATATAAACTCCACCATCTACTATCATTATGGCAAATTTCTCTTTCTTGTGTATTTGGATTGTAGCCCTTAGCTTTGAATAAATATGGATATTGTGATGGAGGTATCTCTACTACTAAGTTGCACTGTTCTTTGTATGCCGCCTCAGTATCTCTCTTACAATCAATACAAGAATTAAAACAGATAAATATAGTCGCAAGTATTATTATATTTTTCATAGTAATAAATTTATCTAATTGTCCTATCCACTTAAAACCTTCCGCCAAAGCGATTAAGATATCTGCTAAAAAATAGGATATCCGTTAGAATAAACTAGGCTTCCTTAAGAATGAAAAAGTCACCTTTTTTTATCCAAACTAAATCCGCTTAATCTTCGATAAATTAGAAACAAGGTGACAATAGAATATTTTTAAATCTTCGTCAAAATAATCGCAACACCACCACTTCTCGCTAAGTCAACTGACAAAATAGTTTTGCTATTCACTTCTTTTTCTTCGATGATGACTGGATAAGGATTCGTTTCATAATCTGCACCTTTCCCGTCTCGGAAGATTTTCGCTTTGTATTTTTTATTTGCGTCCAAAAACTTCAAATCTAATTTTACAGTTCTTGCATCTTTGTTGGTGATGCTTCCTAGGAACCAATTATCCGTCGCTTTGTCTCTTCTGGCAATCGTCACAAATTCACCGATCTTCGCATCTGGAACTACCGTTTTACTCCAATCTGTCGGGCAAGATGTGATGAATTCGAAAGCTGGATTGTTCTCATAATTCTCGATCATATCAGATGCCATTTGAAGTGGACTATAAATTACAACCGACAATGCCAACTGCTTTGCCAAGGTCGTGTGAACTTTGGTGTTTGGCAATACTGGATTTGTGAAATTGAAAGTTCCCGGCGTGAAGTCGATTGGACCAGCCAAACCTCTCGTAAAAGGAATGATCGTAGTATGTTCAGGCGGATTGCCACCATCTTTGGACCACGCGTCCCATTCCTGACCTCTTACGCCTTCCTGCGTCATCAGATTAGGAAGTGTTCTCTGCAAACCTGTTGGCATTACGGGTTCGTGGTTATCGATTATTATTTTGTGCTTCGCCGCTTCTTCGATGACTTTTCTATAATGACGAACGCCATATTGGCTGCTGTGTGGCTGCTTGCCATCCAATTTTCCACCAACGTAACCGGTCTTCACCACATCGACTCCATATTTTTTATAATAAGCAAAAGCATCGCTCATTTGGTTTTCGTAGTTGACTGTGTTTCCTGCTGTCTCGTGGTGACCTATCAACTTTACATTTTTCGACTTCGCGTAATCTGTGATCTTCTTGATGTCAAAATCCGGATATGGTTCTGTAAATTTGAAATCTTTCCAATCTTCCCAACCTTTGTTCCAACCTTCTACCAAAACACCGGAAAACTTATGTTTTGCAGCGAAGTCAATATATCTTAGAACATTCTCGGTTTTTGCGCCGTGTTTCGGTCCGGCTTTCCAAGTGTATTTTTCCATATGGATTGCCCACCAGATGCCAATATATCTTCCAGGTTTGATCCACGAAACATCACCAAGTTTGTTTGGTTCGTTCAGATTCAGCATCAATCTTGAGAGCATCAAGTCACCTGCAGAATTGGCAATAATCATTGTTCTCCAAGGTGTGTTGAAAGGAACTTTCGCAAATACTTTTTCACCAGTTGCCCAAGGTGTGAGATAACTTTTTAGTTTGGTTGAATTTCCAACTTTTGCAAGATTCATTGACGCGTAATCGGTTAGATTTGCTTGATGAACGGTTAGGAATAAACCTGACTTTGTTTCCATCGTCAAAGGTGTTGCAATGGTGTCAAGCTTTGAAATCGGATTGGACTTAAACAAACCTTCATAGAATTCTGTATTGTAAGGAATCGACCAGGTTTTATGATCCTCAGGAAAGTTAAATTCCGTGAGTTCATCCATTATAACAAATTCATTCAGATTCTTTTGTTTAGGAAACTCATATCGGAAACCGAAGCCATCATCATAAACTTTAAAATTGATGATGAATTCTCTGGATAGCTTCGAATTGTCCTTGATCAAGACCTTCATCTCATTGTAATGATTTTGTACCTCGATCTCTTCGCCCCAAGGCTGCTTCCAGGTTTCATCACACTTAGAATGAGAAATATTCTTCACAGAAAGATTGTCCTTAAGCGAACCATCTTTCAAATCAAAACCAAGAAATGATGGTTTTAAAATTGATTTTCCTTCTTTGGAAACTTTGTAATAGATTTTGGAATTCTCTAATCCTACTTCTAGGACAATTTTTCCGTCGGGTGACTTCACAATACTATTTTTAAGTTTCTGTGCACTAATCATTGCCGAAAATCCGAACAATAAAACAACGACAGAAAAAATCCTCAGCAGATTTCTGTGAATTACTTTCATTAATAATAAATTTAAAAGGTTTATATATCTACAAAAGTACATTTTTGAAATTGGTTAAAACAAAAAACCATCTCAATTGAGATGGTTTTTGTAATTATTCTTTGATGATTTTTTGAGTAATTATCTCTTTATCCGTTTTTATTTTGACAAGATAATTTCCTTTTGCCAAATCAGAAATATTAATTTTTTTAGATTTTACCGTTTTTAATAATTGTCCATTAATGGAATAGATTTCTACTTGTTCAATTTGATCATTAATATCTATCGTGAAATGTTGTTTTACTGGATTTGGATACAATGATATTTTTTCTTTTTCAATAGCACCAACAGACATAAATGCTTTGTTAGAATAATAAAACGCTTTATCTCCATTAGGATTAATTAAAATAAGACGTTTTGCAATATCTGTATTGTTTATAGTATAAGAATAAACCAAATTAATCCCAATTGAATTACTAACACCAAAAAAGCCTCCGAAATAATGGTTTTCATAACTATCATAACCAGTTGGGCAACCACCCAATGTAAGACCTGAAGCTTTTATAGTAACATTATTTTCAGAATAAACAATATCTCCTCCCATACTATTGCAAATTTTTGCTACAAATACATCTTCTAAAAATTGCGCTTTTCCTTCCGGTATTGGATGATTACCCTCTATTGGTGTATTAGGATAATAATATTCCTGATTATTCAAAACTAATTTTTCTAAATACCAAGTATTATTAATCAAATCAGATTGTTGAGCTTTTGTAAAAAGTCCAACAACTATTAATAAAAAAACATAAATAGATTTCATAAGTTTTCAATATAGGTTATTAATACTTACTAAGTTAGTAATTTCAACAAAATAAAAATCAATAATCATTAAAACAATATTGAATTATAATATAAATTTAATATCTCATTGATAAAAAAGCAAAAAACCATCCCTAAAAGAGATGGTTTTATATTTAAAAACTTAGAATTCTTATTCTTCAGTTTTTTCTTCTGTAGAAGTTTCAGCAGGCGTTTCTTCAACTTTAGCTTCAGTAGCTTCCACAGCAGCAGTTTCCTTTTTAGGAGCTGCAGTAGATCTTCTACTTCTTCTGGTGGTTTTCTTCTCTTCTGCGTTTGGATTGTAGATCTCGTTGAAATCTACCAACTCGATCATTGCCATATCGGCAGCATCACCAAGTCTGAAACCAGTTTTGATGATTCTTGTGTAACCACCGTTTCTTTCAGCGATTTTAGGAGCTACAGTTCTGAACAATTCAGTTACAGCTTCTTTACTTTGTAGGTAAGAGAAAACTGTTCTTCTATTGTGTGTTGTATCTTCTTTAGCTTTTGTAAGGAGTGGTTCCACGTAAACTCTTAAAGCTTTCGCTTTAGCAACAGTGGTGTTGATTCTTTTATGTTCAATTAGTGAACAAGCCATATTAGCAAGCATTGCTTTTCTATGAGGGGCTGTTCTCCCTAAGTGATTTATTTTTTTACCGTGTCTCATTGTAAGGATTATTTATCAGCGTCTAACTTATATTTTGCAACATCAAACCCGAAATTAAGTCCTTTTGAGTGAACCAATTCTTCAAGTTCTGTTAAAGATTTTTTACCAAAATTTCTGAATTTCATCAAATCAGATTTACTGAAAGATACCAATTCTCCAAGAGTTTCTACTTCAGCTGCTTTCAGACAGTTTAGGGCTCTTACAGAAAGATCCATATCTGCTAACTTAGACTTAAGAAGTTGTCTTGTGTGAAGGGTTTCTTCATCGTACTGGATAGAAGCTTTTACAGCCTCAGTCTCTAATGTGATTCTCTCATCGGAGAACAACATAAAGTGATAGATCAAAATCTTAGAAGCTTCTGTCAAAGCATTCTGAGGAGTGATAGATCCGTCAGTTTCAATATCCAATACTAATTTTTCGTAATCTGTTTTTTGCTCTACACGATAATTCTCGATACTATACTGTACTTTCTTGATAGGTGTAAAGATAGAGTCGATAGCAATAGTCCCAACAGGCGCATTGTTTGATTTGTTCTGATCGCTCGGAACATATCCTCTTCCTTTTTCTACGTTGAAAGTAATTTCAAACGTCACGTCTTTAGCTAGAGTTGCAATAACCAAATCTGGATTAAGGATTTCAAAATTAACGATTGAATCTCCTAGATCTCCAGCAGTTACAACATCTTTACCAGAGATTTTTGCAGTTACCTGCTCGCTTCCCGGGTTTTCAGTTTTCGCTTTAAGACGAAGTTGTTTTAGATTAAGAATGATTTCAGTAACATCTTCGATCACTCCTGGTATAGTTGAAAATTCGTGCTCTACGCCTTCTATTTTGATAGATGAAATAGCATATCCTTCCAGAGAAGATAGTAAAACTCTTCTCAATGCATTACCGATTGTAAGCCCGAAACCTTGTTCAAGAGGTCTGAATTCAAATTGACCTTTAAAATCAGTCGAGTTTAAAAGGATTACTTTATCGGGTTTTATAAATGTTAAAATTGCCATAGTCTGGTTGAGCAAAAATTTGAAAAAATTATTATTTAGAGTATAATTCGACGATTAACTGTTCTTTGATGTCCTCAGGAATCTGAATTCTCTCAGGCGCAGTCGTAAAAGTACCAGTTTTTTTCTCGTCATTGAATTGTAACCACTCATAATTTGCTTTGTAAGCTAGAGCGTCAGCAATTACTTCAAGAGATTTTGACTTCTCTCTGATCGCAATTACGTCACCAGCTTTTAGCAAATAAGAAGGAATGTTTACCAGCTCTCCGTTCACAGTGATGTGTCTGTGAGAAACCAATTGTCTAGCTCCAGCTCTGGTTTTAGCAAAACCTAATCTGTAAACTACGTTATCCAATCTTGATTCGCAAAGTTGCAATAGGACTTCACCTGTTACACCTTTACTTCTATGAGCTTTGTCAAAAAGGTTAGCAAATTGTCTCTCAAGAATACCGTACGTGTACTTAGCTTTTTGCTTTTCCATCAACTGTACTGCATACTCAGATTTCTTTGCGCCTCTTCTTTTGTTTACACCGTGTTGTCCAGGTGGTTGATTTTTTCTTTTCTCGAAGTTTTTATCATCTCCGAAAATTGCTTGACCAAATTTTCTAGCAATTTTTGTTTTAGGGCCAATATATCTTGCCATTGTTTTAGATTTGAGGTTAAAAGATTATACTCTTCTTCTTTTAGGTGGACGACATCCGTTGTGTGGCATAGGCGTCACGTCAACGATTTCGCTTACTTCAATCCCTGAGTTGTGTAGCGTTCTGATTGCAGACTCTCTACCAGCACCTGGACCTTTTACAAACACCTTAACTCTTCTAAGACCAGCTTCGAAAGCGACCTGAGAACAGTTTTCTGCAGCCATTTGAGCTGCGAATGGAGTATTCTTTTTAGAACCTCTGAAACCCATTTTACCGGCAGAAGCCCAAGAGATCACTTCTCCTGCTTTATTTGTTAAAGAAATGATGATGTTATTGAAAGAAGCTTGAATATGCGCTTCACCAATAGCCTCAACTTTTACTTTTCTTTTCTTAACTACTTTAGTTTGTTTTGCCATAATTCCTAACGATTATTTACTTGCTTTTTTCTTGTTAGCAACTGTTTTTCTCTTTCCTTTACGGGTTCTAGAGTTGTTTTTCGTTCTCTGGCCTCTTAAAGGTAGTCCTAGTCTGTGACGTATTCCTCGTTGGCATCCAATGTCCATCAATCGCTTGATGTTCAATTGCACTTCAGAACGCAATTCTCCTTCAACTTTTACGTTGTCTAAGATATAAGTTCTGATTGCTGCCAATTCATCGTCATTCCATTCGTTGACTTTCTTGTCTTCGCTGATTCCAGCGCTTTTCAAAATTTCTGAAGCTGTACTTCTTCCAACACCATAGATGTAAGTAAGACCGATAACGCCTCTTTTGTTCTTTGGTAAATCAATACCTGAAATTCTCGCCATAATTTAATTTGGTTCTTAACCTTGTCTTTGTTTAAATTTAGGGTTCTTTTTGTTGATTACGAAAAGTACGCCTTTTCTACGTACAATTTTGCAATCAGCACTTCTTTTTTTGATAGATGCTCTAACCTTCATTTTGTTAATTTTAATATCTAAAAGTTATTCTCCCTTTAGTCAAGTCATAAGGAGAGAGTTCGAGTCTTACCTTGTCTCCAGGTAAGAGTTTAATATAATGCATTCTCATTTTACCAGAAATATGGGCAATCAATACATGCCCATTCTCTAGCTCTACACGGAACTGTGCGTTGGAAAGTGCTTCCGTAATCACGCCGTCTTGTTCTATATGTTTCTGTTTAGCCATTTACTTCTATTATAGGTTTGATGATCTTGATAATTTAGATTGCATCAACCCGTCATAATGATGGTTCAGCAGATACGTATTAATTTGTTGTACAGTGTCTAGGACAACTCCAACCATAATTAACAACGAAGTACCCCCGAAAAAGAGAGCAAATCTATCTGTCTGAACAAAGGTTCCGTGCACTACTGCCGGAAGGACTGCAAAGATAGATAAAAATATTGCACCTGGCAAGGTAATCTTAGATAAAATATCATCCAAGTAATCTGCCGTTTCTTTCCCTGGTCTTACCTTAGGAATCAGCCCACCATTACGCTTCAAATCATCAGCCATCTGATTTACAGGAATAGTGATTGCTGTATAGAAAAATGAGAAAATTATAATTAATAATGCAAACAATACGTTGTACTGCCAGCTAAAAACATTCTTGAAACCTGCCAAAAATGTGTTAGACTCATCAACTTTTGTCAGCAATCCTGGAACAAACATCAATGCTTGCGCAAAGATGATAGGCATTACACCCGCCGCATTTACTTTCAAAGGAATCCATTGTCTAGCACCTTCCATCAGATTTCTGCTTACGCCACCTCTTGCCTGAGCTCTGCTTACATACTGGATTGGAATTTTTCTTACTGCTACAGATAGAATAATAGCTAATAAAATAACTAATAACCAGAACACGATCTCAATCAAAATCATAATGCTACCCAATCCACCTTTACCATTCTGTGTCAAAACTTCTTGGTAGAAAGCTGTAGGAAGATCCGCAAGGATACCCACCATAATCAAGATAGAAATACCATTACCAATCCCTTTGTCCGTAATCTTCTCTCCCAACCACATTGCAAATACCGATCCTGCTACCAGGATGATGATACTTGGCAACCAGAACATAATAGACGCTGGGTCTATAAAATATGCTGACTGGAACTGTGAATAAGGTAAGAAAAACTGCGTCACAGAAGTCAAATATGATGGTGCCTGAACCAGACAAACCAAAATAGTCAACCATCGTGTGATTTGGTTCAAAGTGTTTCTTCCACTTTCTCCATCTTTTTGCAACTTCTGAAGATATGGGATTGCCATACCCATCAGCTGTACAATAATCGATGCAGAAATGTATGGCATAATTCCTAATGCCATAATAGAAGCACGGCTAAATGCCCCTCCTGTGAAAGATGACAATAAACCCAAAAGGCCGGCCCCTTGTTGGTTCCCGCCTTGGTTTTGATAATGTTGTAATAGGTTTCCAACTTCTGCTGTATTAATAGCTGGAAGAGAAACGTAAGATGCGAATCTATACACAAGGACCAAAGAAAGCGTCAAGAGAATCTTGTCTCTAAGCTCTTTTAGACTCCAAATGTTTTTAAGTGTTTGTATAAATTCTTTCATTATATATTAATTAAAGAGTAATTGCTTTACCTCCAGCTTTGTTGATTGCTTCTTCAGCAGATTTAGTAAACTTGTCAGCAGAGATTGAAACACCAGATTTCAAATCACCTCTTCCTAAGATTTTTACCAATTCGTTTTTAGATGCAAGACCGTTTTCTACCAATACGTCTCTAGTGATATCACCAGTGATGTTTTTGGTATCGATCAAAGTTTGGATGGTATCAAGATTGATTGCTCTAAACTCTTTTCTATTAATATTTTTGAAACCAAATTTTGGTAATCTTCTTTGCAAAGGCATCTGTCCACCTTCGAAACCGATTTTCTGAGAATAACCAGCTCTAGCTTTTTGACCTTTATGTCCTTTTGTTGAAGTACCACCGTATCCACTTCCCTGACCTCTACCAATTCTCTTTGTGCTGAATGTAGAACCAGTTGATGGTTTTAAGTTATTTAAATTCATTGTTGTATTGACTATTTGAGATTAAAAGATTTGAGGTTTGAGATCGAAGACCAAGTCTCCAATCTCGTATCTCAATGATCTATTATTATTTTTGAACTTCTAATAAGTGACTTACAGAAGCAATCATTCCTAAAATAGAAGGTGTTGCTTCGTGCTCTACAACTTGTTGAAGTCTTTTAAATCCTAGTGCTTCAAGTGTTCTTTTTTGAGTTTTAGAACGATTAATAGCACTTCTAACTAATTTTACTTTGATTGTTGCCATTGCTATATTGATTAACCGTTAAACACTTTATCTAAAGAAACTCCTCTCATTCTTGCTATCTCTTCTGGTCTTCTGATGTCCAACAATGCGTTGAAAGTAGCTTTCACCACATTGTGCGGGTTAGAAGAACCTTTAGATTTTGACAATACATCGTGTACACCTGCAGATTCTAGTACCGCTCTTACAGCACCACCAGCGATAAGTCCTGTACCGTGAGACGCAGGTCTCAAGAAGATATCAGCACCACCATATCTTGCAGAAGTTTGGTGAGGAATTGTATGGTTGATTACCGGAACTTTTACCAAGTTTTTCTTAGCATCTTCTACTGCTTTTGCAATAGCAGAAGCTACTTCCTTAGATTTTCCAAGTCCGTATCCGATGATTCCGTCCTCGTTTCCTACAACAACGATTGCAGAAAATCCGAATGCTCTACCACCTTTGGTTACCTTAGTTACTCTGTTAACAGCAACCAGACGATCTTTTAATTCTAATCCTCCAGGTTTTACTCTTTCTATATTACTATCTACCATGTTTTCTGAATTTTTAAAATTAGAATTTAAGACCAGCTTCTCTAGCACCGTCAGCAAGAGCTTTCACTCTACCGTGGTAAACGAAACCATTTCTATCAAATACAATATTCTCGATACCAGCCGCTTTTGCTTTTTCAGCAATTGCTTTACCTACAGCAGTAGATATTTCTGTTTTTGTACCCTTAGCGTCAACTCCTTTATCTCTAGAAGAAGCAGATACTAATGTTTTACCTTCTTTGTCATCTACCAATTGTGCGTAGATTTCTTTATTACTTTTGAATACAGATAATCTTGGTAATACTGCAGATCCGGAGATCTTCCCTCTTACTCTTCTTTTGATTCTGTTTCTTTTCTCAACTTTTGTTAATGCCATTTTCTTAAATTTTATGCAGATTTACCGGCTTTTCTTCTGATGATTTCACCCACGAATTTCACACCTTTTCCTTTGTAAGGTTCAGGTTTTCTGAAAGATCTGATCTTCGCAGCCACCATTCCAAGAAGTTGATTATCGTAAGAAGATAATGTAATGATCGGGTTTTTCCCTTTTTCAGTCAATGTATCCAATGTTACTTCTTTTGGAAGTTCCAATACGATACCGTGAGAAAATCCAAGAGCCAATTCTAATCTTTGGCCATTGTGAGATGCTCTGTATCCAACTCCTACTAGTTCTAATTGCTTAGTGAATCCTGTAGAAGTACCAACAATCATATTGTTGACAAGCGCGCGGTACAAACCGTGAAGCGCTTTGTGTTCTTTTGAGTCAGAAGGACGAGTGAACGTAAGTACACCATCCTCTTGTGAGAAGCTGATTCCTCCTGTAAGCTCCTGAGTTAATTCACCCTTTGGACCTTTAACTGTTACAACATTATCTTTTTGAGAAATTGTAATACCAGCAGGAACTTCTATAATTGCTTTACCAATTCTTGACATTTTCCTTGTTTTAAAAAATTAATATACGTAGCAAATTACTTCACCTCCAACTTTCTCTTGTCTCGCTTTTTTATCAGTCATTACTCCTTTAGAAGTAGAGATGATAGCTACACCTAGTCCGTTTAGTACTCTTGGAAGTTCCTCAGAACCTTTGTACTGACGAAGACCTGGTCTAGAAGCTCTTTGGATAGACTTGATAGCCGGTTTGTTCGTTTGCTTGTCATACTTCAAAGCGATCTTGATAGCTCCTTGAACAGCGTTGTCCTCGAACTTGTAGTTCAAGATATAACCTTGGTCAAAAAGAATCTTAGTGATCTCTTTTTTGATTTTCGATGCAGGAATTTCCACCACTTTGTGGCCTGCGCTTTGTGCGTTCCTTACTCTAGTTAGGAAATCTGAAATTGGATCTGTTACCATTTCTTTGTTTTAAATTATTGGTTTATGACAACCAGTATTGAAAAGACTTGAAGATAGAGACATCAAAAATGACATCTCTATCTTTAGTATCTCAACAACTTAATTGCCTCGATTGTTTTTAATTGCTTACCAACTAGCTTTTTTAACTCCTGGGATAAGACCATTGTTTGCCATTTCTCTGAAAGTTACTCTGGAAATCCCGAATGTTCTCATATATCCTCTTGGTCTTCCTGTTAGTTTACATCTGTTGTGTAATCTTACAGGAGAAGCATTTTTAGGCAATTTTTGTAATGCATCATAATCTCCAGCTTCTTTCAAAGCTTTTCTTTTTTCAGCATATTTAGCTACAGTAGCTTCTCTTTTGCGCTCACGCGCTTTCATTGATTCTTTAGCCATTTCTTAGTTCTTTTTGAACGGTAAACCGAAGTGAGTTAATAATGCTTTAGCTTCTTTATCAGTGTTCGCAGTTGTAACGAAAGTGATGTCCATCCCTTGGATTTTTTTCACTTTGTCAATTACGATCTCTGGGAAGATAATTTGCTCAGTGATTCCTAAGTTGTAGTTACCTCTTCCGTCGAAACCTTCAGCTTTGATACCAGAAAAATCTCTAATTCTTGGTAATGCAGAAGATGTCAATCTGTCTAAGAATTCATACATTTTATCAGCTCTAAGAGTTACTCTAGCTCCGATTGGCATTCCTTTTCTTAGTTTGAAAGCAGCCTCATCTTTTTTAGATAAAGTACCTACAGCTTTTTGTCCAGTGATTGCAGTCAATTCTTCTACAGCATAGTCAACGATTTTTTTATCTTGAACAGCTGCACCAAGTCCTTGGCTCACAACGATTTTCAATAATTTAGGAACCTGCATCACAGATTTGTACCCAAATTCTTCCATCATTGCAGGAACAATTTTCTCTTTATATTGTTGTTTTGGTCTTACTATATATTCCATCGTAATTTAATTATAAAGTTTCACCGGTAGTTTTAGCTACTCTTACTTTTTTATCACCTTCTACTTTAGTACCAGTCTTAGTAGCTTTCCCGTTTTTATCAACAAGTGCTACGTTTGAGATATGCAAAGAAGCTTCTTTTTCTACAATTCCACCTTGAGGGTTTTGTGCAGATGGCTTAGTATGTTTTTTAACAATATTAATACCTGCAACAATTACTCTTGGATCTTTACCTTCTTTCTTAATTACTTCAAGAACTTCACCTTTACTACCTTTGTTTTTTCCAGTAGTTACAAGTACGTTGTCTCCTCTTTTTATTTTAACTTTTGTCATTTTTGTAAATTTTAAAATTAAAGTACTTCAGGAGCTAATGAAATAACTTTCATATATTCTTTGTCTCTCAACTCACGAGCAACCGGTCCGAAAACACGCGTTCCTCTCATCTCTCCAGCAGCGTTTAGAAGTACACAAGCATTGTCTTCGAATTTGATGTAAGATCCATCTTTTCTTCTAACTGCTTTTTTAGTTCTTACTACAACTGCTTTAGATACTTGACCTTTTTTAGCGTTTCCTGATGGTGTAGAATCTTTGATAGTTACAACGATTTTATCACCAACTGAAGCATATCTTCTTCTAGTACCACCTAGAACTCTGATCACTAGTACTTCTTTAGCACCTGTGTTATCAGCAACTTTTAGTCTTGATTCGGTTTGTAACATTATTTAGCTTTTTCTATGATTCTTACTAATCTCCATCTCTTGCTCTTGCTCAAAGGTCTAGTTTCAGTGATTAAAACTGTATCCCCTTCTGTACACTCGTTATTCTCATCGTGTGCAGTATATTTTTTCGTTTTCAAAACGAATTTACCGTACATTGGATGCTTAACTCTTGTAGTTTCGCTAACAACAATCGTCTTTTCCATTTTATTGCTGGAAACGATTCCAATACGTTCTTTTCTTAAATTTCTGTCCATTGTAAAAGGAATTATTGTTTGTTAGTTAACTCTGTGTTTAGTCTTGCAATTGATCTTCTCAAATCTCTGATCTGAATTGGATTTTCAACTGGGCTGATTCTGTGAGCCAATTTCAATTTTGAATAGTTAGCTTGAGCCTCTGCCAATTGGTTGATTAAATCCTCTTTGCTTAAATTTTTGATGTCAGCGTTTTTCATTTTAATAGAGATTATAGAGGTTTAACAAAATCGTTTGCAACTACAAATTTGGTAACAATTGGTAACTTCTGAGCAGCAAGCCTAAGCGCTTCTTTTGCTACTTCGTAAGGTACTCCACCAACTTCGAACATAATTTTACCAGGTTTCACTACAGCTACCCAATATTCTACAGCTCCTTTACCTTTACCCATCCTTACTTCGGCTGGTTTTTTAGTAATAGGCTTGTCTGGGAATATTTTGATCCATAACTGACCTTCTCTTTTCATATATCTTGTCGCAGCAATACGAGCTGCTTCAATTTGTCTTGCAGTAACCCAAGCTCCCTCAGTCGCTTTGATTCCGAAAGTTCCGTAAGCAAGTTGATTCCCTCTTTGGGCAATCCCCTTCATTTTCATCTTATGAACTCTACGGAATTTGGTTCTTTTTGGTTGTAACATAATTTCTTAAATTTTAGATTTTAGAATTTAGATTTTAAAAAAGTAACGGTCATTTAAAAACTATCCTCTAAAATTTTATTAATTATTTCTTCTTGGTTTTCTGTCGCCTCTATCTCCTCTGTCGTTTCTCTCGTTTCTACCGCCAGCTGGTGCTTTTTTCTGTTGTCCTACAAGTGGAGTAAGGTCTCTTTTACCGTACACTTCTCCTTTCATAATCCAAACTTTAACACCTAACTTACCGTATTGAGTCAATGCTTCACCGATGTGATAATCGATATCTGCACGGAAAGTAGATAATGGAATTCTTCCTTCTTTGAAGTTTTCAGAACGTGCCATCTCAGCGCCGTTCAATCTTCCAGAGATCTGAACTTTGATTCCTTCTGCACCCATTCTCATTGTAGAAGCGATTGCCATTTTCACAGCTCTTCTGTAAGAGATACGGTTTTCAATTTGCTTAGCAATGCTGTCAGCAACAAGTACTGCATCTAGCTCAGGTCTTTTGATTTCGAAAATATTGATTTGGATATCTTTTCCAGTCAATTTTTTCAACTCTTCTTTTAGTTTGTCAACTTCTTGTCCACCTTTCCCGATGATTAAACCTGGTCTAGCAGTTGTGATAGTTACAGTTACTAATTTAAGTGTTCTCTCAATATATATTTTTGAAATACCACCTTTAGATAATCTTGCTTCAAGGTATCTTCTGATTTTGTAATCTTCAGCGATTCTATCACCGTAGTTTTTACCACCAAACCAGTTAGAATCCCATCCTCTGATGATACCTAATCTGTTACCAATTGGATTTGTCTTCTGTCCCATACCTTGAATTAATTTTTAGTACCTAAGATTAATGTAATGTGGTTAGATCTTTTTCTGATTCTGTAACCTCTACCTTGTGGTGCTGGTCTTAGTCTCTTCAATTGTCTTGCGCTATCCACAAATATTTCTTTCACGATAAGGTTCGCCTCCTCGATGTCAGCACCTTCGTTTTTAGATTGCCAGTTAGCAATAGCAGAAAGTAATACTTTTTCTAATTTCTCAGAAGCACCTTTCTTAGAATATTTAAGAATAGATAGAGCTTTTTCTACCTCTACTCCTCTAATGATATCAGCAACTAATCTCATTTTTCTTGGAGAAGATGGGCAGTCGTTGTGCAACGCTTTTGCCACATCTTGGTTTGCTATTTTACGTGCTAATGCACTTTCTCTTTTTCTTGATCCCATGATTATCTACCTCCTTTATTTTTGTTACCACCGTGACCTCTGAAAGATCTTGTCGGAGAAAATTCGCCTAGCTTGTGTCCTACCATGTTTTCTGTAACATAAACTGGGATAAAGGATTTCCCGTTGTGTACTGCGATAGTTTGACCTACGAAGTCTGGAGAGATCATAGACGCTCTAGACCAAGTTTTGATGACAGTCTTTTTGTTAGACTCTATATTTGCCTGAACCTTTTTATCTAAAGTATGATGAATAAATGGTCCTTTTTTAAGTGATCTTGCCATAATTATTTACGTTTAGATATGATATGACGGTTAGACGCTTTGTTTTTCTTTCTAGTTTTGTAACCTTTAGCCGGCATACCGTTTCTAGATCTTGGGTGACCTCCAGAAGAACGTCCTTCACCACCTCCCATTGGGTGATCTACAGGGTTCATTACTACTGGTCTTGTTCTAGGTCTTCTTCCTAACCATCTGCTTCTACCAGCCTTACCTGATACAGTCAACTGATGGTCTGAGTTAGAAACAGATCCAACCATTGCATAACACTCAGTAAGAATCATTCTAGATTCTCCTGAAGGCAATTTAACGATTGCATATTTTCCGTCTCTTGAAGTTAATTGAGCAGATGATCCAGCACTTCTAGCAAGAATTGCACCTTGCCCTGGCTTCATTTCGATACAAGAAATCACAGTTCCTAGTGGAATGCTTTTCAGTTTCATTGCATTACCAACATTAGGTTCTACGCTTTCTCCTGAGATGATTACTTGATCTACTTTGATACCATTTGGAGCGATGATATATCTTTTCTCTCCGTCTGTGTACTCCACCAATGCGATGAAAGCAGTTCTATTTGGATCATATTCTACAGTTTTTACCGTAGCTTCAACGTCATGTTTGTTTCTTTTGAAGTCGATAATTCTGTATTTCTTTTTGTGTCCACCGCCGGTGTAACGCATGGTCATTTTACCAGTTTGGTTACGTCCACCTGACTTACTAATACCAACAGTTAGAGATTTCTCTGGTTTGTTGGTAGTAATTTCCTCAAAGTTGTTTACAACTCTGAATCTCTGTCCCGGGGTGATAGGTTTTAATTTTCTAACAGACATTACTATTATTTATAATTAATTAATTTGCGAAAACGTCAATAACTTCTCCAGCTGCTAAAGTCACAACTGCTTTTTTCAATTTATTGGTTTTCCCAACTTGAAGTCCTTTTTTTGTATTTTTAGTAGAAACTTTAGGCGCATAAATCATCGTTCTAACGTCTGCTACTTTTACACCGTAAGCTGCTTCTATAGCACCTTTAATCTGTATCTTGTTCGCTTTTGGAGCTACCAAGAAAGAATAAGCACCTCTCAACTCAGTAAGATAATTTGCTTTTTCTGAAATAATTGGTTTAATAATAAGTGACATGATTTATTTCTTTAAGTTTTCCTGAAATTTTTCTACTGCATCTTCCAAGAAGATAATCTCACCTGCGTTGATCAAATCATAAGAAGAAATCTCGTTATAATTCAAAACTTTAGTTTTAGGTAAGTTTCTTGAAGATAAATATACATTCTTGTTAGATTCAGGAAGTACGAATAATGATTTCTTACCTGTAAGAGTCAAAGCATCCAACAATGTGATGAATTCTTTTGTCTTAGGCGCATCAAAACTGAAATTCTCCAAAACTCTAACGCTGTTATCTTTCAATTTTTGAGAAAGAACAGATTTTTTAGCTAATCTTTTCAAAGATTTGTTCAATTTGAATCTGTAGTCTCTTGGTTTTGGACCAAAAACTCTACCTCCACCTCTGAAAGTTGGCGACTTGATATCACCATATCTTGCAGAACCTGAACCTTTTTGCTTTTTAAGTTTTCTAGTAGAAGCAGTAATCTCGCTTCTTTCTTTAGACTTATGAGTACCTTGACGCTGAGCAGCAAGATATTGTTTAACCTCTAAGTAAACCGCGTGCTGATTTGGCTCAATTCCGAAAACTGTTTCGTCAAGAGTTACTTTTCTTCCGGTTTCTTTTCCTGATGTATTTAATACTACTAGTTCCATTTTCTGATAATTACATAAGAATTTTTCGCTCCCGGAATAGCACCTTTTACTACTAAAAGATTTTGTTCCTCATCTACTTTTAACACTTGAAGGTTTTGAACAGTTACCTGCTTACCTCCCATTCTGCCTGCCATTCTCATCCCTTTGAATACTCTAGATGGATCTGAACCCGCACCGATAGAACCTGGAGCTCTAAGTCTGTTGTGCTGTCCGTGAGTAGCTTGCATTACACCTCCAAAGCCGTGTCTTTTAACAACACCTTGGAAACCTTTACCTTTTGAAGTACCTGTTACATCTACGAATTCTCCTTCGCCAAACAAGTTAACAGTTACATTTTCTCCTACTTTTACTTCGTCAACGAATTCTCTATAGAACTCTACCAACTTAGCTTTAGGAGTTGAACCAGCCTTTTTGAAATGACCAGCTAACGCTTTACCAACGTTCTTCTCACTCTTGTCATCGAAACCTAACTGAACGGATTTGTAACCGTCCTTTTCAATGGTTCTGACCTGTAAAACCGCGCATGGACCAGCTTGAATAACTGTACAAGGAATGTTTTTCCCGTCTTCGTTAAACAAAGATGTCATACCGATTTTTTTACCAATAATACCTGACATTATTTATTATATATCTATTATATTAAAACTTAGCATTTTAGCGGTTTTCGTCATATTCTATGTTTGAAATAGGCATACTCCTTCCCTAAAATGAGTGTGCAAATGTAAGAATATTTTTTATAATGACAAATAATTATTCGGAAATTATTTGATAATTTGTGAGTTACGGAATTTTGACAAAGAATCGGCTGAAAAACCCCGGTCAAGATGATTGATTTACAATTATTGATTTTGGTCTTGATATTTGTGATGGTGTTTCTTTACTGCTGCGTCTATAGAATAACACTTATGAATATTCTCGTCCTGCTTGGACAATTCTGCAATTTTCACAAAGTACGAATGGAGCTGATCCAATTCTTTTTCCGTAAGATCCTCAATATCTACCATTCTATTGCTAGCCTGTTTGCTGGCCGCGATTAGTTCATTCAGTTTTAATTGTATGGCTTTGCTATCCTTGTTTTGTGCTTTTTGTATTAAGAAAACCATTAAGAAAGTAATAATTGTAGTCCCCGTATTAATGACAAGTTGCCAAGTTTCTGAATATTTGAAAACCGGACCACTCACCGCCCAAATCACAACAATTAGTACTGCTCCGATAAATGCGTGTGAGCTTCCCGTAAAGTTGGTTGCCCAGTTCGAGAATTTTTCAAAAAGATTTTTGTTCTTCATTTTTAATAATATTTGAGAATTCGAAGTTATCATTAATTAAACAAAAAAAGACCTCCAAAAAAATTGAAGGCCTTTCTTAATTATTGAAAAACTAAATTATTAGTCTTTTACAAATTTGGTCTTAACAGAAGTTCCGTTGTCATCAATATTAATAAAATAAACACCTTTCACTAATTTGTTGACCATAATTTTTCCTGTTCCAAGATTGCCTTTGGAAACCAATTGTCCTGCTGCATTGAAAATCTCGTACGCAGAATTGATCGTAACATTAGAAACATTCAAAACATCTTTTACTGGATTTGGATAGATCTGTACAGACTTGGCATTAACATCGGAAACTGCCAAAGTCGAGCTTACCGTTGCAGGTTTCACCGCATAGAAAATATTACCAATTGCAGAAACCCTGACATGTCCAGATTTTCCTACCAAGCTTGCAGGGATTGCAACACTTGCTGTTCCATTATTCGGAACGGAAACTGCCAAAGTTGTCCAAGTTGCACCAGCATCGGAAGTGAAATCAATTTTCACATTGGTGGCATTGTATGGCGAAGCATTGGTACCGGAAACCACCCAAGTAATCGTGGAATTTCCACCAGCAATTAATGTAGGAATAGAGTTTACTGTAAATGCATTTGCGGATCCAACAATTACTCTTTGTGTTGCCGCAGCTGTTTGCGCCTGTCCTCCAGGTTTGTTATCTCTTACAGTTACAGTAAAATTGGTTGTTCTGGCGACAGTAGAAGCAGCCTCCCAATTTGTTGTATTCTTAACAGCTCCGCCTAAAACCGTAGCTAATCTAGGAAAAAAACGCGTAGGACTACTCGTAGGACTGAGTGATCTAAAAGAACCGCCCGAAGCCGTATTTCCTAAATTTGATTTTGTAATGCCAGAGGATAATTTGCTAGGATCTGACTGCTCCCAAGTATAAGTGAGCGCATCGCCATCCGGATCTGTCGCATTGGCAGTTAGTACAAATGCTGTACTTTTAGGAATATTGTAAACAGTAGGCATAGCAGTAACGACAGGTGGATTATTTGCTATATTGGTTTCGACATCACAGGACACAGCCGCCAAATGTATCTGAACTTGTTCTATACTTGTATGACTAAAATAAGGATCCGAATGGGCTTGAACATCAGAGTTTGCCCCCCAAAGTCCCGCATATCCCATAATTGTAGACCCTGTTCCTGGCTCAACTTCTTTATTTTTGTAATTTTCGTACTCGCTGTGATTGTGAGAACCTCCCAACTGATGCCCAAACTCATGAGCTACATAGTCAATATCAAAACTATCCCCTTTTGGAACACCATCTGCAGGAGAGGTGTATGCGCTTCCTTTATAATTAATTGGATAGGTTACACCTTGATATACTTCTGTAGAAGTGTCATTACTACAAACACATTCCAAACATCCTGCATTACCTCCACCACCTGTAGCTCCAAACAAGTGCCCTATATCAAAACTCGCATCTGTAACACCATAACTACCTCCGTGTAGGGTATTCATCAACTGCAAATTCCAATTATCCATCGCAGAAGCATTGCTATAAGGATCAGTACTTGCATTAGTGAAAATAATTCCTGGTGCATTTATCATATTCATATGAAGATTGAACTCTTGCTCAAAGACTCCATTTACACGGGTAAGAGTAGCATTCATCTGAGTCAAGGCTCCAGCAACACCTCCAAAATAATTTGTATATTCTGCAGTAGTTGACAAAGCAAGTCTTAGTGTATGAAACTTCTTATTTCCGGCACGCGCAAAAGCTGTTCTATCTGATTGTTTTTGCAAGCTTTTCATTTTTGCTCTTAGTTCTGGACTTTCTGTTGTAGAACAAACAAAAGCATGACCTTCTTTGGAAGATTTCCCTTTAATGGAGTAAAAAGATTTACTACTTGTAGCAGGCTCTATAAACTCATACTTCCCATTACTGATCATCATTGATTGGAAATCATTTGGTGCTACACTGAATCTTACATATTTGGAAGGATCATCTATCCCGACTCCAACATAAGAACCCAGTTGGTACTGATTTGCCAAAGCCTCATCCATTACTGGAAAACTATTAACAGCAAATCTTTCGATTTTCCCATCTGCAGTTGGTAAACTTACAGTTACTTTTCCTGCTGAATTTTCAAGTTTGTCAGCAGCCAACAACTGACCTCTGATGGCGTTGATATCTAACTTATAATAAACCGAGTTATCACTTTTTCTGTTTATCGTTTCATTAGGAGTTCCTTTGCTCCATTGCGCATTCACAAGGGATAAACCTCCAAGGAATAGCAAAGTAGTTAATTTTTTATTCATATCATTAAAATTAGGGCGACAAATGTAATCAATTAATGATAAATCCCAAATATTATTTCAAAAAAAATAAATATTTGACAATTTAAAACGTTTTTTAACATCAAATAACCAATCCAAACACAATTAAAATAATAAATTATTATTACCAATATCGAAAGAAATAAAGTCACTTTAAAATAATATAATAAATCAGAAGAACATCAACTATATTATCAACAAAAAAATCCGCTCTCTTTCGAGAACGGATTTAGTATAGTTGCAAAGTTTGATTTGCTTTGAAAACTTCCATCTTCCGACTTCCATCTTCCGACTTCCATCTTCGTGCATTTATCACACTTTAATTTCTACGTCAACTCCTGAAGGAAGTTCTAATTTCATTAGAGCATCTACAGTTTTTGAAGAAGAAGAGTAGATATCCATCAATCTCTTGTGAGCTGATAATTGGAACTGCTCTCTTGCTTTCTTGTTTACGTGCGGAGATCTTAGTACTGTAAAGATTCTCTTGTTCGTTGGCAATGGAATTGGTCCGTTTACAACAGCACCAGTAGCCTTTACCGTTTTTACGATTTTCTCAGCAGACTTGTCCACCAAGTTGTAATCGTAAGATTTTAATTTTATTCTGATTCTTTGTGACATTTCTTTAACTTTAAAAATTAACCTTTTGCTTTAGCAATAATATCTTCAGCAACGTTTTGAGGAGTAGCTTGATACTTCTCTAATTCCATAGAAGAAGTAGCTCTTCCTGATGAAAGTGTTCTTAGAGTCGTAACATATCCGAACATTTCAGATAATGGAACTGAACCTTTGATTACAACGGCACCGTTCTTTTCTTCTTGTCCACTGATTGTACCTCTTCTCTTGTTAAGGTCACCAATGATGTTACCCATATATTCCTCTGGAGTTACAACCTCCAATTTCATAATAGGCTCCATAATTACTGGCTTAGCAGCTTTACCTGCTTCCTTGAAACCAAGCTTAGCAGCTAATTCAAAAGAAAGTGCATCAGAATCCACCGCGTGGAAAGATCCGTCTTTAAGAGTAACTTTAATACCTTCAACTTCGAAACCAGCCAAAGGACCGTTCTTCATTGCAGCTTTAAAGCCTTTTTCAATTGCAGGAACAAATTCTCTAGGAACGTTACCACCTTTGATCTCATTGATGAATTCCAAACCAACTTTACCTTCTTCTGCAGGTCCAAGTTCGAATACGATATCAGCAAATTTACCTTTACCACCAGACTGCTTTTTGTAAACTTCTCTGTGGCTGGCAACTTTTGTTAAGTTTTCTTTGTATTCTACCTGAGGCTGACCCTGGTTAACTTCAACTTTGAATTCTCTTCTCATACGGTCAACAATGATATCTAAGTGAAGCTCACCCATACCAGAAATGATCGTTTGTCCAGAAGCTTCATCAGTTCTCACTGTGAAAGTAGGATCTTCTTCAGCCAATTTAGCTAGAGCGTTACCCATTTTATCCTGGTCAGCTTTAGTTTTAGGCTCAACAGCGATACCAATTACCGGATCAGGGAAAACCATCGATTCTAGAACGATTGGATTTTTCTCGTCACACATTGTATCACCAGTTTTGATAGATTTGAAACCTACAGCTGCACCAATATCTCCTGCTTCAATATATTCTACAGGATTTTGCTTGTTAGCGTGCATCTGATAGATTCTAGAGATTCTTTCTTTATCTCCTGAACGCGTGTTCAAGATATAAGAACCAGCATCAAGTCTTCCAGAGTATGCTCTGAAGAATGCCAATCTTCCTACGAAAGGATCGGTAGCAATTTTAAATGCCAAAGCTGCGAAAGGTTCTTTTACGTCTGGTTTTCTGAAAATCTCAGCATCAGTTCTTGGATCTGTACCTTTGATATCATCTTTATCCAATGGAGAAGGCAAGTATTTACATACTGCATCCAACATAAACTGTACTCCTTTGTTCTTGAATGAAGAACCACAAGTCATTGGTATAATAGAAAGATCGATAGTAGCAGCTCTCAATGCAGCATTAATTTCTTCTTCTGTAATTGAATCCGGAT
Source organism: Epilithonimonas xixisoli (assembly GCF_004365655.1). Taxonomy (GTDB): domain Bacteria; phylum Bacteroidota; class Bacteroidia; order Flavobacteriales; family Weeksellaceae; genus Epilithonimonas; species Epilithonimonas xixisoli. Next base: position 213,302 of record NZ_SOEO01000002.1, read on the forward strand.
CTTCGAAGAATTTCTCCATCAAAGTTTCGTCATATTCAGAAACAGCTTCTACTAATTTCTCTCTGTATTCCAGAACTTCAGCTTTCATGTCTTCTGGAATTGGAACTACCTCGAAAGTAGCACCTTGTCCTGCCTCATCCCAGATGATCGCTCTGTTTTTGATCAAGTCAACAACACCTTTGAAATCTTCTTCAGCACCGATTGGCAAAACGATTGGAACTGCGTTTGATCCCAACATAGTCTTAACCTGGTTTACCACGTTAAGGAAGTCAGCACCTTGACGGTCCATTTTGTTTACGAATCCCATTCTCGCCACTTTGTAGTTGTCAGCAAGTCTCCAGTTTGTTTCAGACTGAGGCTCTACTCCATCTACTGCAGAGAAAAGGAATACCAAACCATCCAATACTCTCAAAGATCTGTTAACCTCTACTGTGAAGTCAACGTGTCCCGGTGTATCGATGATGTTGAAGTGGTAAGGTTTAGTATCAACTAATGGTTTGCCTTGGTCTGTTGGGAAGTTCCAAGAACAAGTCGTTGCAGCAGAAGTAATAGTAATACCTCTTTCTGCTTCTTGCTCCATCCAGTCCATTGTAGAAGCACCATCGTGAACCTCACCAATTTTGTGATTTACTCCTGTATAGAATAAAATTCTTTCTGTAGTGGTAGTTTTACCAGCATCAATGTGCGCGGCAATACCAATATTTCTTGTAAATTTAAGATCTCTACTCATTTCTAATTAGAATTTAAAGTGTGAGAAAGCCTTGTTAGCTTCCGCCATTTTGTGAGTATCAGATTTTTTCTTGTAAGCAGCACCTTCTTCTCTTGAAGCAGCTACCACTTCGTTAGCCAATTTCAAAGCCATTGACTTATCATTTCTCTTTTTAGAGTAAAGGATTAACCATTTCATAGCCATAGAAATTTTTCTATCAGCTCTGATTGGCATAGGAATCTGGAAGTTAGCTCCACCTACTCTTCTAGAACGTACTTCTACGTGAGGCATAACGTTTGTCAATGCATCTTTCCAGATTTCAAGGGCAGTTTTTTCAGTTTCTCCTTTTTTAGTTTCTACGATATCTAATGCATCATAGAATATTTTGAATGCGATAGATTTTTTACCATCTAGCATCAAGTTGTTTACGAATCTAGTTACCAATTGATCATTAAACTTTGGATCTGGTAACAACGGTCTTTTTTTCGCTTTTGTCTTTCTCATTGTTTCTGTACCTTATTTAATGATTATTTTTTCTTTCCTTTAGCCGGTGCAGCTGCAGCTTGACCTGGCTTAGGTCTCTTAGCTCCATACTTAGATCTTCTTTGAGTTCTACCGCTTACTCCAGCAGTATCCAACGCACCTCTTACGATGTGGTATCTTACTCCTGGTAAATCTTTTACTCTCCCCCCGCGTACCAATACTATCGAGTGCTCTTGAAGATTATGTCCTTCACCTGGGATATAGGCGTTGATCTCTTTACCGTTTGAAAGTCTTACCCTTGCAACTTTTCTAAGTGCAGAGTTAGGTTTCTTAGGAGTGGTAGTATATACTCTCGTACATACACCTCGTCTTTGAGGACAAGAATCAAGGGCAGCCGATTTACTCTTCTTGGTAAGTGCGACTCTTCCTTTTCTAACTAATTGTTGAATAGTAGGCATTTAATTGCTTTTTATTTTAGGGTGCAAAATTATGAATAATTTTTTAATCCACAAGTAGTTAGATTAAAATAATTAGCAAATAAATTTTCACAAAAACAAAAGCACTATGGAATGGTTATTTTAAAATAATTTCAGAAGTATATAGAACCTGAGATTTATCTTTGATGGTATCATATTTTAACCATTTTATTTTCGGATTGATGGTTCCGGCAATGGATTGTTTCACATCGCCTTTTTGGTTGTTGGTATGTTTGTACTGGAAAGATTTATTAATCAAAGGAATTTGATACGTTGTCAAAGATTCGCTTCCGCCTCTTTCATTATTATAAAGATATTTCTTATGACTGAATTTTGACATTTGAGGTTCTATCTGACTTCTATTTTCGAAGTAATTCGCAGGACTTTTCAGACTGTAAACCGTGAAAAATATAAGAAAGAAACAAGCAATCTTAAAAAGTGTTTTATCAGATTTTAAATTATTAAAATACAATATTAAAAACGAAAAGAAAAGACAAACATTGGCAGCCGCCATCATCCTTGTATTCATCTCTTCGATCTGTTGCATCCATCCGGAAACCAAAAGAGAAACAGCGTAAACAGAAGCGATTGTCCATAGTAGAATGTGAAAAACCTGCAATCTCGTTTCTTTTGCTTTTCTGAAATATTTAATGAGATAAACCAATACACCAATATCTATCAGTAAAATAAAAAATTGAAATGCCAAACTTGTCAAACTATTGGAAGCCGGTTTCAACCCGATGTAGGGATTTACTGAATTTGCAGTTCCCAACAAATCTCTAACTATATATATAGGAAGAATCTCCGCCGGCTTTCCTCGAAGATTTTCGCCCGTAAAACTCCCAAACTGCGTAACATTGAACAATAGATAACCTGCAATTCCCAATCCAGACAACACCAAAAATATAAAAATACCTTTCAGTTGAGATTTCTCAGCTTTTCTTAACAACATCAGCGCAAAGAATGCGGCAATCGAGATGTAAACATAAATCCCGGAATATCTGGCAGAAAACATGAGCAACATCAATGCAGATGCAAAGATGATATTCCTGTAAGATTTAGTTTCATCACTAAGGATTTTGTACAAATAATAAAGCAAAAAATAAAACAGAAATATGAATAAGCTTTCAGAAATGGCAATCGAGAAAACAAACAAAATCGTCTTCCCTGTCATCAGCAAAACTGTTTCTCGGGAAAAAAATCTTTTGAAATAGGAAAACAGCAAGATGAAAATCATCATTGTAGTATTCAAAATTTTTGATGCCCAAAAATAATCGCCAAAAATTTCAAAAAACAATCTTAAAGCCGCCGGATATCCCATGGGAAAAAGATTGGTCTCCGGATTTGGCAAATCTGCAGCAATCCCAAAATATGATAAACTGTCCGCATAAACTCCGCCAGAAGGAAGAAAAAAACTATGAATGAAATTTAGAATAAGGATGACAACAGCCAGAACTATATATTTTGCCATGGTTCGAAAGTAAGTTTTGAGCAATATTAAGGATTTTAAGTGTTTTCTCTGAAAAAATTTGAAACTTGATTTTTATCAAACCTTGCTTTTTCGGCACGGATTTTTCTTAAATCTGAGCAACCAAAATATTAATAAAATATGAAAAATGCAGCATTGATCGGGCTTAAAGAAACCGATTGCAAAAAAATCTCAGAAAAACTAAATATCTTACTCGCCAACTATTCCGTTTTCTATCAGAACACCAGAGGTTCGCACTGGAACATCAAAGGTGAACAGTTTTTCACGCTTCATCCAAAATTTGAAGAATTGTACAATAGTCTGGTTCTTAAGATTGATGAGATTGCGGAAAGAATCCTGACTCTTGGTGCAACGCCCGCTCACAACTATTCTCATTATCTTCAAGTTTCCACGATCAAAGAAAGCAAAGAAGTGAGCGATGGAAACAAAAGTGTGGAAATCATTCTCAACGCCTTCAAAGTGGTGATTGATCTCCAAAGAGAACTTCTGGATATCACAGAAAAAGCTGGCGACGAGGGAACCAATTCCCAAATGAGCGACTATATTACAGAACAGGAAAAAGAAGTGTGGATGTACAATTCTTATCTTGGGAAGTAAAATTAATTTCACGAAAAAATAAAATCCAGCCTTATTCCGAGGTTGGATTTTTTTATTTTAAATCAAAATCGCATACTATCTTCATATAAAAATATCATTAATTTTTCACAAAACAGATTAACTAATTCTATTATCCTTTATATTTGCGTTTTAATTTTACACAGTCTTGAAAAAAACTTTATTCTTTTTACTGATTTCCAATTTTATCCTGGCGCAATGGAGCATTTCCAATGCAGAAAGAGGCGCATTGATTAATATTTACAACGCTACCGACGGCGAAAACTGGAACAGAACTTGGGATTTGGAAAAAGATCCTAGAAACTGGTTTGGTGTTGCTATCAAAAATGGTGTTGTGGTAGAACTGAATCTTTCTGGCAATGCGTTAAGTGGTTATTTCCCAACTTACGTTTCCTCTCTATCCAGACTTACAAAACTAGATCTTAGCAACAACAAACTGACCGGTGAAGTTGCAATGGGCGTTTCCGCTCTTAGTTCTTTATCAAGACTGGACGTCAGCAACAACCGACTCATTGGCGACCCTACCAATTCTCTTGCCGGACTTTTCAATCTGGAAGATCTTGGCTTGGGCGGTAATCAATTTACAATTTCTGATGTGAATGGGTTACTCCAAAACTTCAACAACATCAAGATTCTAAATATTGGAGATTTAGGTTTGACAACAGTTCCTGCAAAGATTGCCACTTTCAGCAATTTAGAAACTTTGGTTTTGGACAACAATCCAATTGTTCCAAACGGATATGGAAACATCGCCGGACTTACCAATTTGAAAACACTTTCACTTTCCGGAAATAGCCTGGCTCAAATCCCAACTCAGGTTTCTCAACGCACGCAACTCACAAACTTGAATCTTGGCAACAACGCTCTCACCGAGCAAACGCTTACCGGACTTTCCAATCTAGTAAACCTACAATGGCTCTCTTTGGAGAACAACCAATTGGCTCAAGTTCCGGCACAACTTCCGCAACTCACAAAGCTACAAACACTTAATCTCGGTAGAAACCAAATCACTGGAGGCGTTTCTGCATTGGCATCTTTATCCAGTCTTCAGCAATTATTTCTAAACAACAATCAACTTTCAGGCGGTTTTCCATCAGCTTTATTGGGAATGTCCAGATTGATGATGCTGAATCTCAACAGCAACCAACTCACTGGCGAGTTGCCAAACCGACTTCCGGCAATCACGCACATCAGCAACAATCGTTTTTCCAAAAATGACCTCTCCAATTATATCGAAGATTTTGCAGAGCAAACAGATTTCAACTATTCGCCTCAGCGTTACGATGCTGTGAAAACCGTTTTGGCAGTCGCAGGTCAACCGGCAACTTTGGATCAATCCCTTTCTGGAGATTACACTTTCACGTGGTTCAAAAATCTAGATCAAAAACTTAATAACAGCACAGAAAACCTCAACTTCAACAATGTAGAACAAACAGATTTTGCTGTTTACACCGCCGAAGCTTACAGTTACAAAATGTTGCAAAACAATATTCTATTCGATCTTTCTTTATTCCGTGAGCCGATCACATTGGGCGATGCCTTGGCAACTTTAGAAACATCAGAACTTAAGGATCTCAACATCTATCCCAATCCAGCAACAGATTATGTCAACATCATCAATCTAAGACACAACATAGAAAAAGTTGTAATTTTTGACCTAAGTGGCAAGCAAATGCTATCAGACAGCAAACAAAGAATCCACGTTTCCAAACTCCCATCAGGTGTTTATTTGCTGTCCGTAAAAACAAATGTTGGCATCAAAAATTTCAAATTCATCAAACAATAATTTTTTAGGAGCTATTTCCCGCTTTTCACTGCTACTCCTCGCGCCAATGCATTTCCCATCGCTAGCTGTGGGGTATCCGTTGCAATCGGGGCTATGGGGTTTGTCATCCAATCAAAAAGTCAAAAAAAATCGAAGCCTTGTTTTTTTCATTTCTCTGTCTCTAATCTCCAAATCTTTTAATCTCGCATCTCCCAAACATCCATCTCCCATCCTTTCCCATTTCCCAAAAAATATTATCTTTGAAACCTATCGATAATATAAAATGGAAACCCAAAAATATACGCCAACAAACAAAGTAAGAATTGTAACAGCAGCTTCATTATTCGACGGGCACGATGCGGCCATCAATATTATGCGTCGTGTCATTCAGGGAACAGGATGCGAAGTTATCCACCTTGGCCACGACAAATCTGCTGAAGAAGTAGTGAACACAGCGATTCAGGAAGATGCCAATGCCATTGCATTAACTTCTTATCAAGGTGGTCACAACGAATATTTCAAATACATCTACGACCTTTTAAGGGAAAAAAACTCTCCGCAAATCAAAATTTTCGGTGGTGGCGGCGGCGTCATTCTGCCCGAAGAAATCGAAGATATTATGTCTTACGGAATCGACAGAATTTATTCTCCGGACGACGGCCGTGAACTTGGTTTACAGGGAATGATCGACGATTTGGTGAAAAGATCAGACTTTGCAACAGGAAAAGAAGTGACTGCCGAAGATTTAGATAATATCAGTTTTGAAAATTCTACAAGCATTGCAAAAATCATTTCTGCCGTTGAAAACTTTTCAGAAGAAAAACCGAAATTGGTTAAAGCCATTGACGAAAAATCAAAAGATTTAAATATTCCAATCATCGGGATTACGGGTACAGGTGGAGCCGGAAAATCCTCTTTGACAGATGAATTGGTAAGACGTTTCCTCCGTTCAAATCCTGGTAAAAAAATTGCGATTATTTCCATCGACCCTTCAAAAAAGAAAACCGGAGGTGCACTTTTAGGAGACAGAATCCGTATGAATGCGATCAATGACCCGAGAGTTTATATGCGTTCGATGGCGACGAGAGAAAACAATGTTTCTGTTTCTCCGTTCATTCATTCTGCTTTAAATGTGTTGAAATTAGCTCATCCGGATGTTATCATTTTGGAAACTTCAGGTATCGGACAATCCGGTTCGGAAGTTTCGGATTTTGCTGATGTTTCAATGTACGTAATGACTCCTGAATATGGAGCTTCCACACAGTTGGAAAAAATTGATATGTTGGATTATGCAGATTTGGTTGCATTAAATAAATCCGACAAACGTGGTGCTTTGGATGCACTTCAAGCGGTAAGAAAACAGTTCCAGCGAAACCATTTGCTGTGGGAAAGTCCGTTGGATGATATGCCGGTTTATGCTACAAAAGCATCTCAGTTCAATGACCACGGAACGACCGATTTATATAATCGATTAATCGAAAAAGTTAATGCTAAATATTCTGATTTAAATCTGAAAGGTTTTGTTGAACAGGAAGTTTCAGAAGACATCACGATTATTCCTCCAAAAAGAGTCCGTTATTTATCTGAAATTGTTGAAAATAATAGAATCTACGACGCCAATGTTGAAAAACAGGCAGAATTAGCAAGAAAAATGTATCATATTGAAGGAGTGAAAAAATTCCTTTCTAATGAAACTTTAGATACTGAATATCAGAAAGCAGAAAAAGACCTTCAACAGGAAAATATCGACTTTTTGAAAAACTGGGATGACACGAAAGAGGCTTTCAAAGCTGAATTTTATTCCTATTTCGTTCGTGGAAAAGAAATTAAAGTAGAAACCTCAACAGAATCTTTATCTCATTTAAAAATTCCAAAAATATCTCTTCCAAAATATACCGATTGGGGAGATTTGATTAAATGGAAAGGTCAGGAAAATCTTCCTGGAGGATTCCCGTACACAGCGGGAATTTATCCTTTCAAAAGAACTGGTGAAGACCCGACGCGAATGTTTGCCGGAGAAGGCGGACCGGAAAGAACCAACAGAAGATTCCATTACGTTTCTGCTGAAATGGATGCAAAGCGTTTGTCAACCGCGTTTGACTCGGTGACTTTGTACGGACAGGATCCTGCCCTACCACCGGATATTTACGGTAAAATTGGAAATGCGGGAGTTTCAATCGCAACATTAGATGATGCTAAAAAATTGTATTCCGGATTTGATTTGGTGAATGCAATGACTTCCGTTTCAATGACGATCAACGGACCTGCGCCGATGTTGCTGGCTTTCTTTATGAATGCCGCGATCGACCAAAATGTTGAAAAATATATTGCTGAACACAATCTTGAAGCGAATGTTGAGAGAGCTTTAAAAGCAAAATTTGACGATAAAGGTTTAGCAAGACCAAAATATAACGGAGAACTTCCGCCTTCTAATAATGGTTTAGGTTTAAAATTATTAGGACTTACCGGAGACGAAGTGATTCCAGCCGAAGCTTATGCTGAAATTAAGGCTAAAACAATCGCGACCGTTCGTGGAACAGTTCAGGCTGATATTTTAAAAGAAGACCAGGCTCAAAATACCTGTATTTTCTCCACTGAATTCGCCCTTAGATTGATGGGTGACGTTCAGGAATATTTCATCACAGAAAAAGTAAGAAACTTTTACTCGGTTTCCATCTCAGGTTATCACATTGCCGAAGCGGGTGCAAATCCGGTTTCTCAGTTGGCATTTACATTGGCAAATGGTTTCACGTATGTGGAATATTATCTGTCAAGAGGAATGAACATCAATGATTTTGCACCCAACTTATCCTTCTTCTTCTCCAACGGTATCGACCCTGAATATTCAGTAATCGGACGTGTAGCAAGAAGAATCTGGGCAAAAGCAATGAAATTAAAGTACGGAGCCGATGAAAGAAGCCAGATGTTGAAATACCACATTCAAACTTCGGGTCGTTCGCTTCACGCTCAGGAAATTGATTTCAATGATATCAGAACAACGCTTCAGGCGCTTTATGCAATTTACGATAACTGTAATTCACTTCACACCAATGCGTATGACGAGGCAATTACAACGCCGACTGAGCAGTCTGTAAGAAGAGCGATGGCGATTCAGTTGATTATCAATAAAGAATTAGGATTGGCGAAGAATGAAAACCCGCTTCAAGGTTCATTTATTATTGAAGAATTAACGGATTTGGTGGAAGAAGCTGTTTATGCAGAATTCGACAGAATCACAGAAAGAGGTGGCGTTTTGGGTGCAATGGAAACGATGTACCAACGTTCGAAAATTCAGGAAGAATCAATGCATTATGAATGGCTGAAACACACCGGAGAATATCCAATCATCGGGGTAAATACTTTCTTAGGAAAAGATGGTTCGCCAACGGTTCGTCCGGGAGAAGTGATTCGTTCGACTGAAGAAGAAAAACAGGTTCAGATTGAAACGCTTCATAATTTCCAGAAGTCTAATGAAGATAAATCGGAGGCCGCTTTGAAAACGTTACAACACGCTGCTATCAATCAACAAAATTTATTTAATGTAATGATGGATGCTGTGAAATACTGTTCGCTTGGGCAGATTACCAATGCTTTGTTTGAAGTGGGTGGGAAGTACAGAAGAAATATGTAGGCGAAGTATTAATAGTTTGTTTTCATAAAAATATAAAGTTTTCTTAAAATAATTATTTTCTAAAAAGGAAATTTATATTTGTAAAAAATAACAAAAAATGAACAAATTAATTACAATCATTTCAATAATATCCTGCGTTTCATTATTAAACTCTTGTAAGCCTCAACAAATGAGCCAATATCCACCAAGTGATATCAGTAGAAATACAGAAGAATCGAAAAAGACAATAGAAACAACAAAAGTGGAAGTCAATTCAATAAATGATTTTGGAAAGCCTGGATCTCGATAAGATTCATTAACGAAAAAAATCCAAAACCGCAGAAATCTCTGCGGTTTTTTGATTCCAAAAATTCTCGGTTTGCTTTTTGATTACAAGCATCAGAATCAAATATTAATTTATGAAACTCAAATCTCCCGAACCATTCTGGCTTGTAAAAGACGGCATCAAACATTCTTATCCTTCGCTCAGAGAAAACATCGAAACTGAAATTCTAATCATCGGTGGTGGAATTACCGGTTCTTTTCTTGCACATCAAATGATAAAAGACGGCTTCAAAACTGTTTTAGTTGACCGACGAGAAATCGGGAACGGAAGTACGAGTGCTACAACATCAATGCTGCAATATGAGATTGATATTCCGCTTTTCGAACTCTCAGAAATGATTGGGAAAGAAGGTGCGGAGAAATCTTATTGGGCTTGTTATGATTCTATTAATGATTTGCAGAAAATTGCTAAAGAAGTGAAATCAGAATGTGGTTTTAGGAAAAAACAATCCCTTTATTTTGCAGCTTTCAAAAAGGATGTTGCGGATTTGAAAAAGGAATTCGAAGCCAGAAAATCGGCGAAGTTTCCTGTGAAATGGCTTTCGTCTGAGGAAATCAGCAAGACATTTAAAATCGAAAATACGTTTGGCGGAATCCTTTCCGAACAAGGCGGAAGCATCGATGCTTTTTGCCTGGCGCACGATATTCTGAATTACAATCATAAAAAAGGTTTGCAAGTTTTTGATAAGACCGACATCATTAAATTCGATTATAAAAAAAATGGAGTGACTGCAACCACAGAATTTGGAAATAAAATCAAAGCCAAGAAAGTGATTTTCTGCAATGGTTTCGAAAGTACAGAAATCATCAAAGACAAATTTGTAAATCTATTGTCAACTTATGCGATTGTCGGTGAACAAAACGAGAAAAACCACAAAGAATTGAATGACCTTTTGGTTTGGAATACGGCCGAACCTTACATTTATATGAGAACGACTGATGACAATCGGGTTTTGATCGGTGGTGAAGATGAGGAATTTGTGAATGCAAAAAAACGAGATTCTTTACTTCACGAAAAGGAACAAAAGCTGGTTAAAAAATTGGACAAATATTTACCTAAAAATGATTTCCGCACAGATTTTGTCTGGGCAGGAACTTTCGGTGAAACCAAAGATGGACTGCCTTACATCGGTGAACATCCAGAATTTCCGAGTGCTTATTTTGTTTTAGGTTTTGGCGGAAATGGGATTACTTTTTCTGTTATCGGGATGGAAATGGCTTCTGATTTTCTCAAAGGAAAAAAACACGAATTATCAGAATATTTCAGATTCCGAAGATAATTGTCTTATGCGAATTTGAGATGTCATTTTTTATTCTAAATTTGGAATAAACTTAAACAAATGAAATCACTGTTTGCAATTCTTTCTTTAGTTATATTTTCTTCGTTCGCAAATGCTCAGAATAAAGATTTTAATCAAAAACTGGCAGATTCTCTTGGAGCAGACCAATATGGAATGAAATCCTATTATCTTGTCATTCTCAAAAAAGGAAAAGCTGAAATCACGGACAAAGCCAAGAAATCAGAATTGATGAAAGGTCATATGGACAACATCAACAAACTGGCAAAAGATGGAAAACTGATTGTCGCTGGACCAATGGCGGAGAAAAATCAAAGTGATTACAGCGGGATTTTTATTCTGGATGCGAAAACCAAAGAAGAAGCGGAAAGTTTGGTTCTGACAGATCCTTCTGTAAAATCAGGAATCTTCGATGTGGAAATTTACAAATGGTATGGTTCTGCTGCACTTCCACTCTATTTGAAATCTCACGACAAAATCACCAAAGTCAAATTCTGATGGAAACTTACAAAACTTTTGAGGATTATTTTTCTCACTTCAATGAGGATGTGATTGAGAAATTAGAACAAATCAGAATTGATATCAAGAAAGAAATTCCGGAGGTTGAAGAATGTATCAAATATGCGATGCCGACTTTCATTTTCCACAAGAAAAATCTGATTCACTTTGCGTCCTACAAAAATCATATCGGAATCTATCCTGGTCCAGAAGCTATTACCTTCTACGAAAAAGAATTATCAAATTATAAAACTTCGAAAGGCGCAATTCAAATTCCTTTGGAGGAAGATGTTCCATTAGATTTAATCAAAAAAATCGTGCAACACGGAAAGGAACGAATTCTCAAAACCACAAAAACCACTAATAAATAGTGGCTTGGTGAAAAATTAATTTCTATTGATTTTGATTTGATTTTTCTCTGTAGCATTCATCAATTTTGAAATATCATCTGGCGAAAATTTTCCCTTAACGTCCACAAAGATCGTTTCGTCATTTTCTGCTCTCACCGTGATAATCATTCGTTTGATGATGTCCGAAGATTGCTGTGCATTGAGGCTGATGAGATTGCCTTCTTGCTTTATAGACATCCATTCTTCGTAATTATTTTTGTTCAGATATTTCTGAAATTCAGTTCTAATAGGCGTTTTAGAATCTCCAACGATCAGCACTTTCACATCTTTCACTTTCTTTACCAGATCTATCACTTCTTGGCTCTCATTATCTTCACGCAAAGCTTTTTTCACATAAGATCTTGCAAGAAAAGTCGGAACGTTGATGCTTATAAAAGTCGAACTGTTTTTGAATCCCGGATTGTCAAAGAAATCGGTGTGAACTTTTTTATGAGAAACCATACACGACTGTAGAAAAAAACCGACAATCGTCAAAATAATAATGTATAAAAATCGTAACATAATTCTTTAGTTTTAATTGATTGGTGAGATACTTGCGCCCGTCACTTCCTGGGCAGACTTGGTCACTTTGGAAGGATTTCCTTTGTACTGGATAGAAGCGGCAGAACTTGCACTTGCAGTAATGCTTTCCGTGGTGTTGATTTTCACACTGGATCCCGAAGACGCATCCACAACTGTAGATTTTGTCACAAAATCACCTGCAGAAACCGAACTTCCACTGCTCGCGCTGATGACGCTTGTATTGGCAGTTCCAGATAATTTCAAAGAACTTCCGCTACTCGCATCCAGAGCCAAAGATTTGGTATCAAGATTCATTTTTACGCTGGAGCCAGATTCTATTTCCAAAGCAGTATTGGTAGCGATTTTGAAAGTTCCGGAAACCAATGATCCCGAGTTGCAACTTGCCACAAAACTACTTTCGTTGATAGGCGTCACCGCTTTGAAAGAAGCGCCGGATTTTGTCGTCAATCTTGATAATTTTGGACCAGAAACGGCCACTTTCAGATTATTGATATTCAGGTTTTTCACACCTTTGTTTCGGATGAAGATTTTCAAAATTCCATTTTCCACTTCGGTGATGACGTATTGCTGTTTGTCCGAATCCACATTCACGGTCACACTTTGATTGTTGCTTTGCGTGAAATCTACAGAAACGCCAGTCGAAGCTTCAATTCCCGTGAAAGCGGGAACATTTCTCACACTTACCAGATTAGTGTTATCAGATTTAATCGTTGAAACTGGGTTTACAGAAGTTTTTGTCTGAGTTTCTTCCATCAGTTTGCTCACATCGTCCATAGAGATTTTGCCATCCAGCATCATCAGCACAGAACTATCTTCTGACATAATGTTGAGAATCAAATTATCCATCACATTCGCAGTGATATCCTGAGTCATAAATTTGATTTTAGCATCACGATTGTTCACAGTAACCAATTCCTCATATTTCATATTTTTGAGAGAATTAGCAATTTCCTTTTCAATCTTTCCTTCATTCAAATTTGGATTTTTTGAAGTTCCAGATTTCTCAAGAACCAGCATTTTCAGCCCATTCACTTTTCCTAAAAGTGGTTGGATTTTCCCAAGTTCTTCATTGTCGATTTTAAGATTATTCAACAATTTGAACATCGGTTTTGCAATCTTGATAGAGGTCACACCTTCCGTGTCCTGATATCTATCAAAGAGCTTATTAAGTTCCTCCGTTTGTCCGAAAATATTGGTGGACAGGAGAAATAATACGATTAATAATGATATTTTTTTCATAATTGATATTAAAATTTAATTAATGATTTGCTACTTATTAAGTACTGATTTATCGAATATTCTACGATAGCAATTCATTATTTGTTTGGTGTTAAAAATTAAGAATCTTGTAAAAATCAACCGTTTGATTTTGTGCAGATTCCGCTTGATTTATGGTTTGGGTAACGTTACTTGCGAAATAATTAAAAGTATCCTCTGCCACAGCAATCGCCTCCTGCTCGTTGTAGATTGGTTTTCCGTTGATGATGACGTAATTCGGATTGTAATCTGAATCGGAGTTTACTTTATTTTGATTAAGATTTTCATCTTTTTGTTTTGGTTGATGAGACGCGAACTGCGCTTTTGATTCCTGCTTTCCAAAAACAGTTTTTTTCTCAATTTTTTCTTTCTCAGGCTGTACATTTTGTTGAGCTAAAGCCGGTTGTTGTGCTGTAACATCTTCTGCTGGAGAAGCTTTCGGCTCTTCAATTGGTTTTGGTGTTTCTACAACATTTGCAATTTGTGGTTCTACATTTTCTGGATTATTAAAAATCCAAAATCCGCTGATTCCCATCAATAAAACCAAACTTGCGGCCATCCAATATTGTTGGTAAGATTTCTTTTTCGCAACTGGAAGTGCCACTATTTTATGTTCTTCTGTCACATTTTGCTTTGTCGCTTTGTTTAAGAAATCCTCGAAGCTGATGTCTAGTTTCTCCTGTTTCTCTTCTTTCAGAAAAGAGAAATATAGATTATCGCTTTCATTTTTCAGGAACAATTCTTCTTCTGGCGTCAATTCCTCGCCTTCGAAGAATTTAGATTCCCAATCCTTGTATCTGTCGGTTTTCATACGCATAAAGTTTGTTAATAGATTCTTTCACTTTTTGTCTGGCTCTCATCAGGTTGATTCGGACGGCGTTGTCTTCCATATCCAGCATTTCTCCGATTTCTGAGATTTCATATTCCTCTACATCTTTCAGGTGAATGACCATTTTTTGTTTCTCGGGCAGTTGGGAGATGAATCCCAAAATCTGCTCTTTCATATTGTTTGTTTCGATTTGATAAAGCTCGGACCGATGTCTCGTCTGGCTTGCAAATCCTAATTTTACTTCGTGGTGTTTCAGTCGGTTGAGGCATTCGTTTTTGACACTTCTCATTGCAAAACTTTTCACGTTTTCGATGATTGATAGCTCGTCTTTCTTTTGCCAAAACTTCATCATCAAATCCATTACCACATCTTCCGCTTCGTCTGCGCTCATCAAAAACTTTTTGGCGAAACGATACATCTCATCCTTGAGAATATATACGGTTTCTTTAAAGTTTTCTTGAGTCATAGATTCAGTTTAATGTTTTGAGGTTCAAAGTTTTTGGTTTTGAAACCTCGTATTTCTTGGTTGTTTAAAAGTAAGACATCTGTAGTTTCACTTTTATTACATCAAAAATAAAAAAAGAACTTCAATAATTATTAAAGTTCTGATAATCAATTTATTATTTTGCGAAATATTTTTACATTTCTTACGTTGATTTGTCATTCTGAAAGAATCTCAACTTTTTAGCTTCCGATAGAATTACAAAACTAAATTTTTATTTTGAATGTTGATTTTATGCAGAATCTGCGCCCCGACTTGAGCGGAAATCCTTTTTTGTGGCTGGAAAAGCTAGGCAAAAAGATTGGGAGTGGAAGGCGGAAATAGGCGCCCGCTAAATTATTACTCCCCAGAATTCACAGTTGCGGAATCGGTTTCAGTTGCGCCTTTCGGATTCAATGTTTTGTTCAATTTCTCCGTCTCGTAAGGGAAATTTTCAAACAATCCGGACAATGCCAACGCAGAATAAACGCGCTGAGAATACTTGTTCCCAATGGCAATTATCGTGACTTTCGATTTCAAAAGATGGGCAAAAACCGAATTGGTTCCGTGCCACCAACCGTTGTGATAGGTCAGTTTTTCGCCATTATCGAATTGCTTCATCCGGAACCCAAGACCGTAATTGTTTATTCCTTTTTTCTCGTTGCTGTAAGGTTCGAAGATTTTGTTTGCTAGTTCTGGCTTCAGGAAATCTTTGGAAAACATCGCCACAGAAAAATTGAGCAAATCCCTTGGCGTGGTGTAAACATTTTTGTCTCCATAAATCAAATCGAGATTGTCCAATGGATACAATCTATAACCGCTGAAGAAGGATTGCGACGCAGTGGGAATGTCTTTTTTCTGGAAAATGTAGGAATGATTCATCTTCAAAGGTTTGAAAACAATCTCCTGCATCGCCTCAGGGAAAGGTGTTTCCGTCACTTTTTCGATAATCAGAGCCAAGAGCGCAAAGTTGGTGTTGCAATACATAAATCCGGTGTTGGACATCCTTGCCAACTCGGGTTTGTACTTGATGAGCATTTCCAAAACGCTTTGATTGGTCAGGAATTCCTGTTTCAATTCTTCGGGCGCAGGCGTAATACTTTTGTCAAAATGTTCGTATTTTGGAAGTCCGCTTCTTTGGGAAAGTAAGCTAAAAACGGTGATGTTTTGATAAGGAAATTTGGGGAAAAATTTGGTCAAATCATCTTCCAGATTCAGTTTTCCGGCTTCTACTAATTTGAGAACTGCCATTGCCGTCATTGTTTTGCTGACAGACGCTACGTGAAGTGGCGTGTTTTCATCAATTGGCATTTGCTGGTTTTCTCTGCCAAATCCTCTGTATTTTTCGAACAGAATTCTGTTGCCTTTTGCTATGAGAATTCCACCGCTTAAATCGCTTTGTTCCCAAACTTTTTGATAGTAATTATCGATCAAAGGTAAAATTGAAGTTTGGTTGGCTAAGGTCAAATCTTCTGCCGGAAACACTTTTTCGAGATTTACATTTCCGAAGTTTGGGAGTTTGGAATCGTAAACTTCTTCTGTAGATTCTTTGTCTTTTTTACAAGAAACAATTGACAAAACAATTAAAACCGGAGCGATTACTTTTCTAAAATTCATTATGATCCAAACTTCGTTAAGGCTCGCAAGTTAACATAAAATGAGTCTTTAGAAGACACCAATTTTCTTAAGAATTGTTAAATGTGGAGAAATTTTTGGATACTTAATTTTTGAAATCTGCGAGAATCTTATCAACAATCACTTGAGCAAGTTTTTCTTTGCTTTGACTCGTCCAGCCTGCAATATGTGGCGTAACAATCACTTTTTCAGAATCTAATAGAAATTTCAAATCTTGGTTTTCTACTTCCAGATTTTCAAAAGATGGCTTTTCAAATTCCAAAACATCCAAACAAGCTCCCAAAACTTTTCCATTTTCGATTGCTTCTACTAAATCTTTCGTTTTAAGATTTTTACCTCGAGCTGTGTTGACGAAATAGAAATTCTTCGCCATTTTCGAAATGAAACTTTCATCAATCAAATAATTGGTTTCATCCGTCAAAGGAATATGAAGACTTAAAATATCAGATTTTTTTTGAAGTTCTTCTAAGGAAACCTGCGTTGCAAATTCGTCAGAAAGATTCGGTAAAATATCGTGAAAAATCACCTCAACGCCAAAACCAGAAAGTCTTTTCGCCGTCGCTTTTCCCATATTTCCATAGCCAATGATTCCGAAAGTTTTCCCCAGTAATTCATCACCCCGATTTTCTTCGCGTTTCCAAATTCCATTTTTCACTTCGTTAGAAGCGATGAATAATCGGTTCATCAAAATCAGCAACATTCCCACAACGTGTTCCGCAACAGAATCTCGGTTGCCTTCTGGAGAATTGATAAGTTTGATGTTTAATTGCTCTGCCGTTTCAATATCAATATTTTCCATTCCCGCTCCTACTCGTGCAATGAATTTGAGGTGAGAAGATTTGGTCAGAAAATTTTTGTCTAATGGAATTCGGCTTCTGATGATAATGCCTTCGTAATCCTTGATTTTCTCTAAAACCTCATCGTAACTGGAAGAATGATCTTCCTCTACCACAAAACCTTTTGCAGTGAGTTGTTCAGAAATTAACGGATGATTTTTATCGAGCTGAAGGATTTTCATTTGGCAGGTTTTAGAAATTAGATTTTAGAAATTAGATTATCCAAAACCTTAAATTAAAAAAACGGACAAGAGCCCGTTTTATATTTTAAATTTATGACTCAGTTCCGAGGAACAATTTTTTGAGCTCCACAGAATCCGTTGGTTTCATTCTTCCGGAAAGAATCAGTGATAATTCTTTTCTTCGCAACGCGGCGTGGAAACGTTCTACTTCTTCGTCTGTTTCTGGTTCCAGCTGAGGAATTGGAATCGGACGGTTGAACTCATCCACCGCTACGAAAGTGTAAATCCCCTCGTTGGTATGAATCTTTCGCTGATTGATAGGATCATCCAACCAAACATCTACATAAATCTCCATCGATGTTGAAAATGCTCTGGAAACTTTGGATTCTAAAACCACAATTCCACCTTCCGGAATCGGATGATTGAAGGAAACGTGATTTACAGAAGCAGTTACCACACGTCTTTCGCAATGTCTTGTGGCAGAGATAGACGCCGCGCGATCCATTTTTGACAAGAGTTCGCCTCCGAAAAGATTTCTCAAAGAATTGGTCTCATTTGGGAGCACAATATTTGTCATTATCGTAAGGCTATCTTTTGCTTTTTTGGACTTCTGCATTGGTTGTGGGTTTTAAACTGTCTGTTTTTATAGAATCTTGTTTCGGTGTTACCAAAACTTTGGGTTTTTCGATTTTTTTCGCTACTTTTTTTGTAGGAATCTTTGATGATTTTCCGAATATTAATTCCTGATTACCGAATAGAAAAAGTGAGGCAGAACCTAATATAATCAGGCTTAAAAAAGTCCAAATCACATTCTTATTAAAACTATAATCTTCCGAAAAAATCTTTTTGGATTTTAAAGTTTTGAGATGAAGCAAATCCACTTCTTCAAAACCGAAAACATCGGAATTATTATCATTGATTTTAATGATTTTGTTATCCTCATCCAATTGAAACTGACCAAGATTGTCCAAACTCAAAATCTGATTGTGCTGCAATTTTTGAATCCAATTGGCAACTTCATTTTTCAAATCGGTTTGCACGACGAAAAGATTGGAATTGGTTTCCGTGGCAATATATTTTGCCAGATGATTTTCAAAAACTGTTTCTCTGTGCTGGAAACTGACTGTTTCTTTTGGAGGGATAATAATAGAGTTCTCCGCATCTATCTTAGCAGATTGCTTCGTAAGTTCGAAAACTCCAAAACCGGGAACTTCTGCTGTATTATGCTTCAGAAGATATTGATATAAAAAATATTCAAAATTCATCGCCACAAAACTACATATTTTTTGATGTTAAAGGAAATAAAAAAGCTTGCTTTTTACAGCAAGCTTTTGAAATTGATATGAATAATTAAGGTCTAGTTTGCAAATTTCACAACTTCTGAAACGCCTGCTCCAGAAATTTTAACCAAATACAAACCTTTTTGGTTTAGGTTCAAATCGATTGGAGTTCCTGTAGCATTTACTTTCATCGTTTTAATGACTTTTCCACCGAAGTCGAAAACTGTAAGATCTACATTTCCTTTTGCAGAAGTGAAAAGTTTACCTGCAGCTACTTGAGATTTTGCTTTTCCATTTGCCTCTACAACTGCCATTGTAGTTAGTGTAGTTGGTCCTTCTAAATCTTTATCAGCAGATTGACGAGTCGCTCCGTTGCTTTGATCCTTCATCACGATTCCGATTCTTTGTACCACAGTTCCCGCAGGCATTGTGTTGTTAGAGTTTGAGAAAACTTTTGTGTTAAGATTTACTGTCCCTACATACGCATTTTCTGTTGCATCCCAAGTCAATGTAGAAGTTGAGTTATTCCAAGAATCGTCAAAGTTTCCTTTGTCGTTATCGCCATCTGTCTGAGAAGACCAAACGTGCAAGTAAATAGTTGGCGCACCCTGTGGATCATAGATACTCCAATCTGCAGTTTTACCGTAAGTGATTTTGAATTCACCGTTGTTTACGGTGTGAGTAAGTTGCCCGAAAGCCGTAGCACCCGCCATCAATGCAAGTGCTAGAGAATAAATTTTTCTCATAATTGTTAATTTTTAAGGTCTATATATATTTAGCTAAACATTCCTCACGTGAGTAAATTTAACTAAATGTAAAAATAATATTAATTTTAAATTAACAAAGAAAAAAATCAAAACCAGCCAGCCAAATGAATTAAACAACTGATTATCAACTTAAAAACTTTAAAAAAACTTCAAAGAAACACCAAACATGAAGTTAATTCCAGCTTGTGAAAAGTAAAACGGTTCCCCAGAAATGTAGCCATTGTTCACATATTTTGTATTTGTGAAATTATTCAACAAAAACCTAAGAATCACTTCATTTTTTTTGAAAGGCAATTTATAAGACATATTGAAATCCGGAACTACATAATCTTCCAATTGATTCACGCGATCTCCCGAATTATCCAGAAATTGTTTTCCCACATATTGAGCTGTAATTCCCAAATTGAAATTTTTGAAAGGCGAATAAAGAACGTTTCCATTGGCAATTACATTTGGAGAGAATGAGATATCGGTTTTCCCGTAATTCACCAATCCATCTTCTGTTTCTGCGATGAATTCTTTATTTTTATTAGAACTCAAAGTTGTGTTTCCAGACAATTGCAACTTCTCCGAAAGCTTTGCCAGAACGCCAAACTCAAGACCAACTCTAGAACTTTTTCCGCTGTTTGTTCGGATGAATTCTCCGACATTATTAATCTGCCCATTCAACACCAATTGATTTTTGTAAGACATATAATAAGCATTCGCCGTAAAAGCTACTTTCCCAACCTGCTGTTCAAATCCAGCTTCGAAGTCGTGTAAGGTTTCGGGTTTTGTATCGGGATTGGCGAAAAGATCATCTCTGTTGGGTTCACGGTGAGCGTTGGCATAAGAAAGGAAAACTTTCCCATTTCCTAAGTTATAATTAATTCCAGCTTTCGGATTGAAGAATGTCCATTTGCGGTGGAGATCCACACCTTCATCATCACCTTGTTGCAAAATTTTGGTATCGTAATCGATGTTTCTCAATTGTAAATCTCCAAAGAATTCGAATCTATTCAATTTATAGATTGCTTTTGCAAAACCGGATACTTCATTTTTCAGAGAGCGATTTCGGTAATATTCGGATTCATTAATATTAGGAAAGAAAACACCTGTTACGTTTCCAAAATGCCAGCCGTAATACTGATTGGCAATTGCGCCAACATTAATATCAAGATTCCCCAACTTACCATACAAAGTCGAGATCACGCCATAAAAATCATTGTCCAGCCATTTTTTTCTGATGAAATCTGTTCTTTCAACTTCGGTTCCATTTTCTATGATATTTGGCAAGTTGTATTTTGAAAATTTCGCATCTTGCTTATAGTTTTCATAAAAACCTTTTCCTTTTGTGTAATGTGCTGTGGTTTCCAATTTCCATTGATCTGAAAAACGTTGATTCCACAAGAAATGATAATGACTCTGTCTGTAATTGTCCGTTTCGCCGTCATAAAACCCAACAATATTTTCCCAATTGGCATCATAAATCGCACCGGAGGAATTGAATCTCGGATTGCTTTCCCAAGTTGATTTGCTGATTCCGTTCCAAGCTTGATACGTTCTTTGCTTACCTCCAAAAGTGAGAAACCTCAGCTCAGTATTTTTTTCTTGAAACAATGCGGAGAAATTATACGAATGCAGATTTGAAGAAGCTCTGTCTATATAACCATCGGAATGGATGTGCGAGTATCTTCCCATCACAGACAATCGGTTTTTCCAGAATTTCCCAGAATTGATTTCCCCAGAATATTTGTAAGTATTGAACGACCCATACGAATTATCCGACTTTACCGAAAACGTGTCACTTGGGTCTTTTGAGATCACATTCACGCTTGCACCAAAAGCAGAAACACCGTTGGAGGAAGTTCCCACACCACGCTGAATTACAATTTGCGACGCCGAACTGGTGAGATCCGGAAGATTCACAAAGAAAGTTCCCTGAGATTCTGAATCGTTGTATGGAACGCCATTTAGCATCACATTGATACTGGTTCCGGCTGTTCCACGGATTCTAAAACCCGTGTAACCAACACCATTTCCTGCATCGGAAGTTGAAATTACAGACATTTGGTTCTTCAGCAAAATGGGCAATTCCTGACCTAGATTTTTGTCCGCAAGATCTTTTTCGACATTGATGATTGATTTTGCAACCGGCGTTCGTTTGGTAAATTCTACAGCTTGAATGCTTGTAACTTGTACAGAATCTGTAGTTTGTGAAAAATAGAACGGAGCAGTGAACACTCCTAAAAAAAGTAAACCTTTCATTCTTTTAAATTTTTGTTTGTTAAAATTTATTGGAATAAAAGGGGCGAAAAGAATTAACAATGAAGAATTAATAATGATGTAATCTCCGGAAATCAATCACTACTAATTTTTTAATTTTTAATGGTTCATTAAAAATAGTATCCCTAAACAGCATTATCTGTTCCAGGTTCATTGGGTATAATCTCAGCTTGTGACAGCACCCCTTAAATTTCTGACTGCGAAATTACATTTTTTTTTAATTAATATGCTTTATTTTTTTCATCCACGAAAAAATATTCTTTCCCATCTTTGGAAACTTCAAAAAGATGAGCTGTTTTCCAGGAGAGATTGGTTTTAATATCATTATAGATAAAAGGCACAACAATTTTATTTTTCTTATCTACCACACCAAACATATCATTTTTAACCGCTACAATCATAGGGTTTTCCTTATCACCATCCAAAACATACAGCATTTGATATTGTGGATAGATGTCAAAATCTTTATACGTGGAAATATCGATCTTCTCCTTGCTTACCAAGCCGTAAAAACCGCTGAGAATAAAAGCTTTATATTTTGAAGGCTCATAAGGAATGGAACATTTCCCCAGATCAGAATTTTTGTACTGGTAAACGCGTTTTCCTGTTTTATCAATCCTGTAAGAAACTTGATTTTTTTCAACTGTGGCGTAATCCGCTGTTCCGTAAGTTTTTGCTTTGGGATTTGAAGAATTCAAAAGATTGCAATCTTCCGAAAAAAACATCGCAATGTGATATTCTGGAGGGATGACCAATTCACCTTTTTGATTTACATAACCCGACTTTCCGTCAATAGTTTGGGGAATAAGATCAGGAATCACATCTTCCTTCATCTGGCAGGTTGCCAAAAGAAAGCAACCAGTAAAAATTACGGTCAGATATTTTTTCATCGAGGGCGTTTGTGTTATAACTTAAATAAAAATTCTTTATATAAGTCTGTGTTTTTCAACACCAAAAATACAAAAACTATTATTAACACCAAAAAAACGGATATCCGATGGGTAAAAAAGCACTTGACTGTCCGTTTCATTGTTTCTCTGCCAAAAAAGTGAACCAGCAAAATGAAGACACAAAATGGTAAGGAAATCACAAATAAAGCATTGTATTTAAATGCTTCCAAAATTCTAAAATGAAGCAACTCGTGAACCGCCCGCTGAACGCCACAACCCGGACAATCATAGCCTGAAACCGCTTTCAGAGGACATTTGATAAAATAAGGACTCTCCGATGGATCAATAAAATAGAAAACAGCAACAATCGCCATCAAAATAACACTTATGACGATTTGTTTTGCATATTTTTTAAATAAAAAATTGATTTTCAGCATTGTAATTAAAAGTTAAACGAGCGAGAAAGTAAAGATTAATATGATAAAAACATTAAATATAGATAAAATATATGTAATTTATTTTTAATCTAAATTATTCTTCTCTTATAAAAGTTTTGAATTTCGTAAATTTGGGCGAATTTACAAGACCTAAAACCAAACAGATAAGACTTTTTATCTTGACGGTTTTAAGGACAAACAAACTGTAGATTTTTAGCAATATTTTAATTATTGTTTTCAAGAACATCTACTCAAAAAAAAGAAAAAGACTTCTATAATGAATATTTACAAAGATTACCTTAAAGAAATTGAAGAAAGAAAACAGCAAGGTTTACACCCAAAACCAATTGACGGTGCAGAATTGCTAAGCGAAATCATTGCACAAATCAAAGATTCTGGGAATGCAGATCGTGCGGATTCTCTTCAGTTTTTTATTTACAATACTTTGCCTGGTACGACGAGTGCTGCAGGCGTGAAAGCTAAATTTTTAAAAGAGATTATTCTCGGTGAATCCATTGTAGAAGAAATTACACCAACTTACGCTTTCGAATTATTGTCCCACATGAAAGGTGGACCTTCCATTGAAGTATTGCTGGACTTGGCACTTGGTCAAGATTTAGTTATTGCTCAGCAAGCTTCAGATGTTTTGAAAACTCAGGTTTTTCTTTATGAAGCAGACACTGATCGATTGAAAGAAGCTTTCAACAATGGAAACGAAATCGCCAAAGAAATCATAGAAAGCTACGCACAAGCAGAATTTTTTACGAAACTTCCAGAAGCTCCGGAAGAAGTAAAAGTGGTAACATACATCGCTGGAGAAGGTGATATCTCTACAGATTTATTATCTCCAGGAAATCAAGCACATTCAAGATCTGATCGTGAACTTCACGGTTTGTGTATGATGACGCCCGCAGCTCAGCAAGAAATCAAAGCTTTGCAAGCACAACATCCTGACAAGAGCGTGATGTTAATCGCTGAAAAAGGAACAATGGGTGTTGGATCGTCCAGAATGTCGGGTGTAAACAACGTGGCGCTTTGGACAGGTAAACAAGCTAGTCCATATATTCCATTCGTAAATATCGCACCAATCGTTGCAGGAACAAACGGAATCTCTCCAATTTTCTTGACTACTGTTGACGTAACCGGCGGAATTGGAATTGACCTTCAAAACTGGGTGAAAAAAGTAGATGCAGAAGGCAATGTAATCCGTAACGAAAACAACGAACCAATCCTTGAAGAAGTTTATTCTGTAGCTACCGGAACAGTTCTTACCATTAATACCAAGACCAAAAAATTATACAACGGCGATCTGGAAGTGAAAGATATTTCTAAATCATTTACGCCACAAAAAATGGAATTCATCAAAGCTGGCGGATCTTATGCCATCGTCTTTGGTAAAAAATTACAAACTTGGGCATCTAACATTTTAGGAATTGAAATTCCTACGGTTTATGCGCCATCAAAAGAAATCACGAAAGAAGGTGTTGGTCTTACCGCAGTTGAAAAAATCTTCAACAGAAATGCTGTTGGTGTTGCTCCAGGAAAATTATTGCACGCTGGTTCAGACGTAAGAGTTGAAGTCAACATTGTTGGTTCTCAGGATACAACAGGTTTGATGACTGCTCAGGAATTGGAATCAATGGCAGCAACAGTTATTTCTCCAATCGTTGATGGGGCTTACCAATCTGGTTGTCATACCGCTTCAGTTTGGGATAAAAAAGCGCAGGCTAATATTCCAAGATTGATGAAATTCATGAACGATTTCGGATTGATCACAGCTCGTGACCCGAAAGGTGAATACCACGCAATGACAGACGTTATTCACAAAGTTCTTAACGATATTACGATTGACGAATGGGCAATCATCATCGGAGGAGATTCTCACACAAGAATGTCCAAAGGTGTGGCTTTCGGTGCTGACTCAGGAACTGTAGCTTTGGCTTTGGCGACTGGAGAAGCTTCTATGCCGATTCCGGAATCTGTAAAAGTAACTTTCAAAGGTGATATGAAAGCGCACATGGATTTCCGTGATGTGGTTCACGCAACTCAGTTGCAAATGCTTCAGCAATTTGGAGGCGAAAATGTTTTCCAGGGTAGAATCATCGAGGTTCACATCGGAACACTTCCTGCGGATCAGGCGTTTACATTCACCGACTGGACTGCAGAGATGAAAGCAAAAGCGTCAATCTGTATCTCTGAAGACGATACGTTGATCGAATCTTTGGAAATTGCAAAAGGCAGAATCCAGATTATGATCGACAAAGGAATGGATAACCATCTTCAGGTTCTTCAAGGTTTAATTAATAAAGCAAACAAGAGAATCACTGAAATTAAATCTGGCGAAAAACCAGCTTTGACACCAGATTCAAATGCTAAATATTATGCAGAGGTCGTTGTTGATCTTGATGCGATTGTTGAGCCAATGATTGCCGATCCAGACGTTAACAACGAAGATGTTTCTAAAAGATACACGCACGATACAATCAGAGACTTGACTTATTACGGAGGTGATAAAAAAGTGGATCTTGGTTTCGTAGGATCTTGTATGGTTCACAAAGGCGATTTGAAAATCGTTTCTCAAATGTTAAGAAACATCGAAAAACAAAATGGTAAAGTAGAATTCCAAGCACCATTGGTAGTTGCGGCTCCAACTTACAACATCATCGACGAATTGAAAGCAGAAGGTGATTGGGAATTGCTTGAAAAATATTCAGGTTTCGAGTTTAATGACAATGCTCCGAAAGGTGCTGCCCGTACAGAATATGAAAATATGATGTACCTAGAGCGTCCAGGATGTAACCTTTGTATGGGTAACCAAGAAAAAGCGGAAAAAGGAGATACTGTTTTAGCAACTTCTACTCGACTTTTCCAAGGTAGAGTTGTGGAAGATTCCGAACGTAAAAAAGGTGAATCTTTATTGGCTTCAACTCCGGTTGTTGTACTTTCTGCAATCATCGGGAGAATTCCAAGTATCGAAGAATACAAAGAAGCTGTTGAAGGCATTGACTTAACGACTTTCATTCCTTCTATTAAGGAATTGGTAACAGTTGGTCATTAATAACATTTTGATGTAATTCAGCCTTGTCAAGGCTCAAAACCTTGACAAGGCTTTTAAATAATAAAAAATCCCGAATTCTATTGAATCGGGATTTTTTGTTTAGAATATTTCCATATTAACTGATCAAAGTTCAATTTAAATGAAAATTAAAGTTCGGAATCTCAATTTTTATTAACTTGATAGTTGTAAAATATTGTTACCATACATCTTATTTATAACCATTTAAGAAATGTAGGAACAAAATTTGATAAATAGAATAAGACTATTTTCCTCGATTAAATCAGGGAAAATTTGATTAATTAATTATAAAATAAAATCGAGATATGACTTTTGACTTAGATATGATTAAAAAGGTTTATTCTGATTTCGAAACCAGAGTGAACGATGCAAGAGCTTTTATGGGAAGACCTCTTACCTATTCCGAAAAAATCCTTTGTGCACACTTGGATGTAAAACAAGTAAGAGAATCTTTCAAACGTGGGGATTCTTACGTAGATTTTGCGCCGGACAGGGTGGCAATGCAGGATGCAACAGCACAAATGGCGCTTCTGCAATTTATGCAGGCAGGCAAGGCAAAAGTTGCAGTTCCATCGACGGTTCATGCAGATCACTTGATCCAAGCAAGAGTTGGTGCAGAGAAAGATCTTATCGAAGCTGAAAATAAAAACAACGAAGTTTATCAATTTCTTCAATCAGTTTCTAATAAATACGGCATCGGATTTTGGAAAGCAGGCGCAGGAATTATTCATCAAGTTGTTTTAGAAAATTACGCATTTCCTGGTGGATTGATGATCGGAACCGATTCTCACACTGTAAACGCAGGCGGATTGGGAATGGTTGCCATCGGTGTTGGTGGTGCTGATGCTGTGGATGTAATGGCAGGAATGCCGTGGGAACTAAAATTTCCAAAAATGATTGGTGTAAAACTAACGGGAAAACTTAACGGTTGGACTGCAGCAAAAGATGTCATTTTGAAAGTAGCGGGAATCCTAACTGTAAAAGGAGGAACTGGCGCCATTGTAGAATATTTTGGAGACGGTGCGGAATCTCTATCTTGCACTGGCAAAGGTACGATTTGTAATATGGGTGCAGAAGTCGGAGCTACAACTTCGATTTTCGCTTATGACCAAAATATGAGCAAATATCTCCGCTCCACAGACCGAGAAGATTTGGCTGATGCAGCAGACGCGATTGCTCACGTTTTAAAAGCTGACCCAGAAGTTCTCGCAAATCCAGAGAAATATTTTGATGAAGTAATTGAAATTAATCTTGATAATCTGGAGCCCTACCTCAACGGACCTTTCACTCCAGATTTGGCAACACCAATTTCTCAGATGAAAGAAATCGCTGAGAAAAATGGATGGCCAACGAAAATCGAAGTTGGATTGATAGGTTCTTGCACCAACTCGTCTTATGAAGATATAGCCAGAGCAGCTTCCGTAGCAAAACAAGCGAAAGAAAAAAACCTTGAAGTAAAAGCAGAATATACGATCACTCCAGGATCAGAACAAGTAAGATTCACTGTAGAAAGAGACGGTTTTTTGAAAACTTTTGATGAAATTGGTGGTAAAGTGTTTGCCAATGCTTGTGGACCTTGCATCGGACAATGGGCACGTGAAGGCGCTGATAAACAAGAAAAAAACACAATCGTTCACTCTTTCAACAGAAATTTTTCGAAAAGAGCTGATGGAAATCCGAATACTTACGCTTTCGTAGGTTCACCAGAGTTGGTAACCGCAATGGCTATTGCCGGAGATTTGAGATTCAATCCATTGACAGATAAACTTAAAAATAAAGACGGAGAAATGGTTCTTCTGGACGAGCCAAGTGGCGATGATCTTCCAAGATTAGGTTTTGATGTTGATGATCCGGGTTATATTGCTCCCGCAGAAGATGGTTCTAATGTTGAGGTGATTGTTTCTCCAACATCAGACAGACTTCAGTTATTAGAAGAATTCCCAGCTTGGGACGGAAAAAATATAACCGGAGCCAAACTTTTAATCAAAGCTTACGGAAAATGCACGACAGACCATATTTCTATGGCTGGACCTTGGTTGAAATACCGTGGACATCTTGATAATATCTCCAACAATATGTTGATTGGTGCAGTAAACGCCTTCAATATGGAAACGAATAATGTGAAAAATGAAGAAGACGGACAATACAAACCAGTTCCTGATTCTGCAAGACAATATAAAGCTGATGGTATTCCTACCATCGTAGTTGGTGATGAAAACTATGGTGAAGGTTCTTCCAGAGAACACGCGGCAATGGAGCCGAGACATCTTGGCGTGAGAGCAGTTTTGGTAAAATCCTTTGCCCGAATCCACGAAACGAATCTTAAAAAACAAGGAATGCTCGGAATCACTTTTGACAATAAGGAAGATTACGACAAAATCCAGGAAGATGACACGATCAACTTCTTAGATTTGGATCAGTTTGCACCAAACAAACCATTGACTTTGGAATTTGTACACGCCGATGGAACCAAAGACATCATTGTAACAAATCATACTTACAACGCTGGACAAATTGCTTGGTTCAAGGCTGGATCTGCACTCAATCTTATTAAGAAAATGGAAAAAGAAAGCTAGAATTTAATTTCTTATAAAAGAAAAAGCCTTGCAAAACTGCAAGGCTTTTTTTATGCTTTATTTTCTTCTGTCTTGATTTCTTCTTGTCTGCAAAACTTAGACTCAAATCTTTGTTTCCACATTTGCTTCATCTTTTCCCTTTCTTCCTCAGTTCCACAAAATCTCGTTTCTAATTTTTGTTTCCACATCTCTCTTTCATCATTTCCAAAACCATTTCTATTTCTGAATTTCTCTTTTGCATTGGCCAATCCTCCAAATAGTATTTTTGAAATCACCAAAATCCCAAGAGACTGCCAATAAGTAATCGCTTTCACGCCCAAAACATCGGGCAAAACCATATTCCAAAGCCATTGGAAAAACCAAATAAACAATCCAATTGCAACAATAATGCATGGGAATGCTAACCAAAATTTCTTTTTATGCTTGTTCATTTTCTTAAAATTAATTTTTC
Source organism: Epilithonimonas xixisoli (assembly GCF_004365655.1). GTDB lineage: Bacteria > Bacteroidota > Bacteroidia > Flavobacteriales > Weeksellaceae > Epilithonimonas > Epilithonimonas xixisoli. The sequence goes on from NZ_SOEO01000002.1 coordinate 242,484, forward strand.
AAATCGTTGTAAAGTCGCTGCAATCTTTTTCGCAAATGTTTTACCGCGTATGATTTTCTACTGATAATTGTTTTGATGTTTTCGCCCTCTTCGTCCGCAATTTCCTGCAAAGTTTTATCTTCCAATTCATTCTGAACATAGACCTTCTTCTGCTTTTCCGGCAATTCATCCAATGCCTTCATTAGCTCGTCCCAGAACATATCTTTGAACATTGCGATTTCCGGATTGTTGCTGTCATCTGCGAGGAGAATATCTTTCACATTCAGTTCGCCGTCTTCATCCTGATAGACAAAATCTTCCAGAGATTCTGTTTTCTTCTTGCGATAGCTGTCGATGATTTTGTTTCGGGTCACCGAATATAACCAAGCTCCGACATTTTCCAACTCATTAAGGTTGGTCAATCGGCTGGTTTGAAACCAAACTTCCTGTAGAATATCTTCTGCATCTTCCGTCTTTGCCACTTTCGAATTGATAAAGCGCAAGAGTTGGGAGCCGTAATTTTTCACGACTTCCGTAATAGATACAGATTTTGTTTCGGCCATTGGCTGTAAAGATAGCGAGTCCATACGAATAAGACGACACTCCTTTTTTTTTACTTTAAAGTTTTCGAAATTATTTTGAAAACGTCTTCAAAATTTGAATCCTCGCAGCCCGGCTTGAACGGAAATCCTTTTGCGAGGATGAACGACGAACAAAAGATTGTGAGTGGAAGACGGAGATAGCTGCCCAAACCAAACGAAGTGGTTCAACGAAGTCAAATAATTCTAAATCAACGGCAACCTCATCAATTCGTGTTTTCCGAAAATGATGGAATTTGGTGGAACGTTTCTGGAAATAACACAGTTTGCTCCAATGATGCAATTGTCTCCGATCGTCACACCTTTTAAAACCGTAACATTACTGTAGATTTTTACATTTTTTCCGATAATGATTGGTGCTGTATTGAATTTATTTTTATGCCAGATATATTCCGGTTTGGTATCAAAAGCGTGGTCGTGGTCGTAGAATTTGCAACCTTCTGCGATGCAAGTATCGTCTCCCAATTCAATTTTATCAAGACAATTGATGGAAATATAATGGCTGAGATCGACATTGTTCCCGAAAATTAAATGCCCTCCATTTCTGATTCTAATAGCTGTATGATCTCTCCAAATCACATTTTTACCAATCTCAAACTGCACATTATCATCCAATTCAAAAGTCGTGGCTTTCCCGATTTTCAAATCTGAATGAAGTTTCACGCCGGAATGGGAATTGAGAATGCTGTAGGAATAGAGCTTCTCAATTTTTGCAATCGTTTTGGGAATCAGATTGAGCGTTTTGTATATGAAATTGATCATTAGTTTTTAGTTTTATAAAGTTCCAGAATCTACAAAAATCTCCTGACCTGTGATAGATTTTGCTTTTTCACTTGCGAGAAATATCACAGTTTCTGCAACAGATTTCATATCGGTTTCCTTTTTAAGAGCTGTTCTTTTGAAGATTCTGTTTTTATGTTCGGTTGTTAATTTGGCGTTCATTGCAGTTTCCATATATCCTGGAACCACGATATTGGAACGGATGCCACGTTCACCCCACTCTCTGGAAATATTTTTGGAAAACGATTGCAAAGCACCTTTGGATGCCGCGTACATCGACAAACCTTTGTAACCAGTGTGCGCACTGATCGATGAAATATGAATTATGCTTCCCGCAACTCTGTTATAAATCATATTCCTGATCGCATATTTTGTCAAAAACATTGGCGAATAAAGATTGACATCGAACATTGTTTTCAGATCTTCATAATTGAGATTCGTCACGATGTCGTCATAAGCCATCGCTGCATTGTTGATTAACACGTGAATCGGAATTTGATTTTTCACAAAGTCTTTGAAAACTTCTTGCTTGATATTTTCCGGATTGGACAAATCGAAAGTCTTGAAGAAAAGATTCTCCGGATATTGATTTTCCAAAGCTTTCAGTTCCTCAGATTCTGTTCTGCTGATGCCATAAACTGTGTGTCCATTTTCCAGAAACAGTTTGCTCATTTCTAGTCCAACACCTCTAGAAACTCCGGTAATTAATATGTTCATACGATTTTCTTTTTTCCGGTTCTTGTTAATTCTATTTTTTCCACAAAGCTAATTTTTCTCGGAATTTTGAAGTTTTGGATTTTCCCATTAAGATAAAATCTAATGTCTTCTTCTTTCAACTCTGAGTTTGGAAGCAATTCTATTTCGCAACAAATGACGTTTCCAAGAACCGCATTTGGCTTTCCGAAAACTCTTACATTTCTGATTTTTGGATGTTGCGTCAATTCGTCTTCCACTTCGTAGGGATTCACTTTGTAACCGCCAACATTGATAAGTTCATTTTTTCTGGATGTAAATCTGAATCTTCTTTGCTCATCGTCAAGCCATTCGATCAAATCTCCGGTTGCGTAGAAATCATCAATCAAATTCAATTGTGAAGTTTTTCCGAAAAGATTTTTGTGAATGTACAATTCGTCCTCAACTACTTTTATTAATCCAATGTGCTTATCTAAAACAACAAATTCGTCATTCTGAGAAGAGAACAAAGGTCCGGTTTCGGTAGAGCCATAAACATTGTTGATTCTCGCATTAGGAAAATATTTTTCGACTTGAGAAATCAAATAATTATCTGACTTTTCTCCACCAATTGTGATTTTTTTTACTGAATCAAAAGCTTGATTCAAAGGCAAAAGCAATCTGTAGAAGGTTGGTGTTGAGGAAAGGTTTGTGATTTTATATTCATTAATGGCATTAATGACGAAATCTTTGGATTCCATAAAAACATTAACCAAAAGATTTTGATTCAAGATGGCTTGAAAAAAAACCTGAACGCCAGCAACGTGCGTCGGATTGAATGCAAATCCCCAAACGTCATTTTTCCGCTCATCAGAAACATTAATTTTTCTAATGAGATTTTTAAGAGGATGCGTGAATTTTCTTGTAAAACCAGTGGTTCCGGAAGTGAAAAGTGTGATTTCGGAATTAGAATGTCGGATAGAATTTATCAATTCTTCTATATAATCAACCTTTTTTGGATTTTCAATTTTAACGAATTGATTGACAGTCAAATTATTATCACTAATTTCTTTCTCGGATAAATCAGAATCCATCAAAGCGATGTTTTTTTCATTGACCAAAGCAAAAATCCAATTAAGAAAAAAGGATTTCAAATCGGGATAAATGTAGCAATCTGTGTAGGAATCAGACGTATTGATGTTTTCTAAGATTTCTTCGTACGACAAAGAAAAATGCTGATCTATTAAGAAAAACATTGGAGTTTTGTATAGATTTCTTCAACCGTATTTACCAAACCATCTTCGAAGATATCGACTTCGAATTCTTCTTCAATTTTTACGGTAAGTTCTGCAAGATCAAACGAATCGAAGTTGAGATCTTCTCTCAGTTTTTGTTCCGGCTTTAGTTCCAAAACTTCCTCTTCGAATTTATTCTTTTTAATAGAATTGATAATTGTAAGTAGTTTTTCTTGCATCGTTTGTGTGTTTCCTGCAAAATTAACAATATTTCGCCATTAACACAAGATAAAGCATTACAATTAGAATAATACGAAAATGAATTACTATTTCTTCAATCTCAACAAGAAATCGGATTTGTACGTTTCGCCAATTGGAATTTCTTTTCCGGAATTGAGGAAGACGTTTTTGATATCGATTTTCTCTATTTTTTCAAGATTAAGAATGAAAGATTTGTGAACTCTGGCAAAGTTTTCAGGCAATTGATTTTCCAGAGATTTCAAAGTTTCCAAGACAATAAATTCCTGATTTTCAGTTTTGATATTGACGTAATCTTTGATACTTTCAACATAAAGAATATCATCAAAATTAATTCGATGCTGTTGTCCGGAAGATTTTATGAAAAAGTGAGAATTTTTGGAATCTTCGTTTGGAAATCTTTCTTGAGCTTTCAAAGCACTTTTTTCAAAACGGGAAAAGGAAATTGGTTTCAGAAGATAATCGATAACGTTGTGCTCATAGCCTTCTAAAGCGTATTCTGAATAAGCCGTTGTGAGAATATATTTCAATTGATCGCCGACGATTTTCATAAAATTGATTCCCGTCAATTCCGGCATTTGGATGTCCAAAAAAATCAAATCTGCTTCATTTTTCTGAATATATTCCAAAGCTTCAATTGGATTTTCGGTCGAAAAAACCAATTCAAAAAATGGGATTTTCTCAACGTAACTTCCCAGCAAAGAAACTGCGAGTGGCTCATCATCCACAACGATGCATTTAATTCTTTTCATTTCTCAAATCAATTTTCAAATCTACTGTAAAATCGGTTTCGGTTTCCGTGATATTTAGTTCGTATTTTTTGGGGTAAAGGATTTCCAATCGTTTTTTCACATTATTGATTCCAATTCCTGAAAGCGAATCTTTTGACCTTTGTTTTTTGAAGTTTTGAAGATGGAAATTGAGTTTTTGATTCTCATCAGAAATTTTCAACGTAAATCCTTTTCCAGAAAAGTCACCGTGTTTGAAGGCATTTTCTACAAACGGAACCAAAAGCATCGGCGAAATATTAAGATTTGGATGGTTAAGATTTTTATTGATAATGAGTAATTCAGGATTTTTGATTCTTAGTTTTTCCAATTCTATCAAACTTTCAAGATAACCGATTTCCTTTTCCAATGGAATAAAATCCCTTTCCAAATCCTTTGTGCTGTATCGCAACAATTGGCTCAGTTCTTCAATCGCTGGCAAAGCTTTTTCTGATTTTTGATAAACGAGAGAATATATATTATTAAGAGTATTGAAAATAAAATGTGGATTGATTTGTGTTTTCAAAGCTTGGAGCTCCGAATTTTTTTTCTCTTCGATTAATTTACTTTTTTCTTTTTCAGAGTTCAATGCGTTACCTACAAACCAAATCAAAGAACTAATAAAAATAGTCGTGTAACTATAAAAAGTGTTGTCAAAAAGATAAAAGGCGAGCGTTGTTTTCTCGTGGTAGTTTCTAAATCCAAAAATTATTGGATAAAGCGTTTCTTCAATACTATATCTCAATAAGGTAAAAAACAAAAACATCAGCAATAAGCCGAAAAGAATACTATACAATTTTTGTTTTTTATAAGTCCAAGGAAGAACGAAAAAATAATTAACATAAAAAGTTATCACATTTACCAAAATAAAAGAAAATGCTAAAGCATAGCTTTGAAAATTAATATCATCAGAAAAATACTCAAATCGGAATTGATACCAGACAAAGTACAGCCAATAAAATAAATGCAAGAAAAGGATATGTTGTTTTTTCATCGTAATTCTTTATTGTTAATGATAATTGGTTTTGATGAAGAATAATGCAAATGTATAGAAACCGAATCAGCATTTTGATTTTCCAATATCAATCGACTCTTTTTGGGCAATCTATAATCGAGGTGAGAATTTGCATTGATGGTTTTTGGCATATCTAATTGTGAAATCAATGTTAATTTTTCATTAGACAAATTTTTAATTTCTAAAGTCACCGGTGCTTTTACTTTTTGCACAACAATGCTATCTCCAGGCGCAATTGCCATTGTTTTCCAAACATCTACTCGATGCTTTCCGATGCAGGAAGTCAGAAAAGCCAAAATTGAAATAAGAATTATTTTTTTCATAATTCAAAAGTAAAAGATTCTGCGACTTCCAATCGGCAAGATTCTACAAACACCCGTTTTTTCCCGATGAAAATTGTTTGGTCGGATTAAAACCTCATCAAGTCTAAACGCTATTTCATAAGGAAAGTCTTGAAAATACATTTGCATCATCAAATTAAAACTTATGAAACTACAGTCTTTAATAATCGCAACACTATTTTCAGCCACAGCTTTTGGTCAAATCGAAAAAGATAGTTTAAAAGAAATTGAAAAAGTAAATATTCTCGTGAAGAAAAAATTGATCGAGAGAAAAGCCGACAGATTAATCTTCGATGTAGATGCATCAATCGCTTCGCAAGGAATGGATGCGGGAGAAACGCTTGCCAATGTTCCAATGTTGAAAGTAGATGAAAATATGGGAACGATTTCTATCACAGGAAAAAGCAGTGTAAATGTGATGATTAATGGAAAAATGCTGAATCTCCAAGGAACGGCTTTATTAAATTACCTGAGATCAATCCGATCAGAAAATATTTCAAAAATCGAAGTAATCACGACTCCGCCATCAAAATATGAAGCGCAAGGAAACAGCGGACTCATCAATATTATCTTAAAGAAAAATCCAAATCTTGGTTTCAGTGGCAATATCAACACAGGTTTTACACAACGAACTTACTTCAATGGTACAACCAACGGAACTTTGAATTATCAAACCGAAAAGCTTAGTTTAAGTTTAAAAACTAGTTATATTGATGGTGCAAAACGTTCTAATGAAAGATACACAATCCTTGGCGAATCCAAAAATTACAGCGAATCTACGAGAAAAGATATGTGGCAGGATTTGACACCGAGCTTGAATGCTTCTTACAAAATCAATAAAAACTCAGAAATTGGGATGGAATATATTTTTGGTGGAGAGAAAAACGGAATGGATATACTAAACACAACCAAAAATATCGGCTCAGATTTAAGAGAAACAAATCTAATTACCAACACATTTCACAGAGAAAAATCGCCAACGCAAACTTTCAGTACTTACTACGATTTGAAGTTGGATTCTCTTGGTAAGAAATTGAGTTTTGCTGGGAATTTTTATAAAAATAATAATGACACGGAAGTCAATTTTTCGACTTTGACTTTGCCAGAAAATACCATTCAAGATGTGAGAACTTTATCGAAAATCAAGCCTCAAATTTTCTCTGTTCAAGGTGATTTGGAATTGCCTTTTTCCTTTGGAACGATTGAAACCGGTGCGAAATTCAATCAATTCAGAAATTCTGCGGATTTGAAATATCTTGATTTCGAAAACAATCAATACACCATTGATAATGAAAAAAGTAGCACATTCAATTATCGTGAAGAGAATTATGCTGTTTACGGAAGTTTTGCGAAAAGTTTTGGGGAACATTGGGAAACGAAAGCTGGATTGCGCTACGAAAACACGGTTGTAAAAAGCTCTGTGAATAATTTCTCTTATGGACAATTTTTCCCTTCGGCTTTTGTTTCTTATAAGGCAGAAAAAAACATGTTCAGTTTGTCCTATTCCAGAAGAATCAACCGACCAAGTATGAGCAATTTGAATCCATTCCGTTGGTACGAAAATCCGTATTCTTATTCATCAGGAAATCCTTTGCTGAAGCCTTCTTATATCAACAATTATGAGTTGGGTTACACGTACAACAACAAATTTTCGACAAGCATTTATTATTTGAAATTGAAGAATGCGTTTGGACAAGTCGGATTTTTGGATGGAATTTCTCAAACGGGAGATTATCTTAATTATTACAACAATAATTTTTACGGCGCCAATGTTTCTTACACCGATACTTTTTTCAAATTCTGGGAAACAACGATTTCTGCAAATGCGTCTTATCAGAATTCGGAAGTTTTCAATATGAATGCGGAAACATCAAACGGAACTTCGGTAAGTTATTCTATCAACAACACATTTATTCTTAATAAAACAAAAACGGTTGCTCTCTTCCTTAATTATGACCAAAGTTTGCCTTACAAAAATGTGAATTCTTATTTTCATAATTTCTCCAACCTTAATTCCGGAATCAAAGTTTCTCTGATGGAAAAGCAACTTCAAATCAATACAACTGTGACCAATATTTTTGCTCAGCGATGGAAAGGCGACAAATATTACGATGACAACAGCCAGCATTTTAATAACTATTGGGACGGAAGAAGTTTCCGTTTGAGCGTAAATTACACTTTCGGGAATAAGAAAAAATTCAGCAAAAAGAATATTAATTTTGAAGAAAAAGACAGAGCAAATTAATTCATAAAACTGTTTAAAAATCATCAACCGCATAGGCACATAGAAATAATGCAGAATTTATTTATAAGAAAGATAAAATAGAGCCAAATCGCCAGCTATTTTACCTTAAATCTCTAAAAATACTATGTGTCTATGTGGTTAATAAAAAACTTCTAAAGGTAAATTTAAAAAGCTTCAATGTAACAAATATGTTTTTCAGTTGTCTAATAAATGACAAACGAAACTATGAAGTTAAAATCTATCATTCCAATCTCTGCGTTGTTTCTGAGTCAAATCTACTTTGCGCAGGAAACACCAAAAAAAGAAGAGCCTAAAGAAAAAGAAATCGAAGCAGTAACGATTACCAAAACTAAAAAAGCCGTTGAACAAAAAGCGGACAGAACCATCTACGATTTCTCCGAGCAACCACATCTTAATTCTGGCAACACGTTGGAAGGATTGCAAAAAATCCCAGGATTGGTAGTTTCCGAAATGGCAGGAATGATTTACCAAGGAAAAGCTTTGGACGTTTATATGGACGGAAGACCGTTGAACATCTACAGCACACAATTGACAGCTTATCTGGAAGGACTTCCTGCAAACAGCATCGAAAAAATTGAAATCATCACGCAACCGGGCGCAGAATTTCCTGCAACTTCGGGTGGCGCGATTATCAATATTATCACGAGTAGAAATGCTAAATCTTATCTATCGGCAACTTACGCCGGCGGTTATCGTTTCAGTAATTATGACCATTTCAGAAGTAAATTCAACAATAGTTTGACGCTTAACTCCAAAAACAAATGGTTTGGATGGCAATTGAACGTTGGGCAATCTTACAACGAGAGCGAGACAAAATCTACGATTGATGAAATCTCAAGATTATACAATGACAATGTCAATAGAAATCAATATTTGAGAAGTGCTTTCACGTTTGACATCGGGCAAGACAGATTGCTTTTGAATTACAATCTTTCCCTTGGATCTTCGGATCGTTATGTGGATGGCTATTCTTTGTACAACGGAACAGAATCTTTTGATAAAGACAAAATTGATCAAAGCAATACTAGAAATGAAGTAACTGCGACTTATCAGAAAAAATTTGCGGATAAAAACAAAAAGTTAGAGTTTAAAGGTTCTTATACTAGCTTCATTAATGATTTTGCGCAAGCAAGTCAAATTATAAAACCAGATCCAGATGCTTCGGAAAATGGTTCCAACCAAAATGTTTACAATTTCAGAATCGATTATGCACAACCGATTAACATTTTGGATGAAGGAAAAATCAGTCTCGGTGCTTTTTATGACCAAATTGAATTTTCAGCAGATCTTTTTGGGATAGAAAATTTGGATTACAAAAGCAAAACGACTGCATTCTATTCCGAAGCGAGTGCTACCAAAGGAAAAATGGATTTCGTCTTGGGACTTCGTGGAGAATATTATAATATTAATGGAATCAGTTTAAACAGAAAAAATGGAATGTACGATGATTTAAGACCATTTGAAAAATTCAAAGTGTTTCCAAATGCGAGCATTCAGTACAACATTATTCCGAAAATTGCTTTCTTTAATGTCAATTACAACAAGAAAATTGCTTTACCAAATGTTGCTAATCTAAATCCAAACAACACAAGATACGGAAACGACAATATTGATTTCTCAGGAAACCCAAATCTTCAGCCAACAATTTTTGATAATTTCGAAGTTAAATTGAGTGCTTTGAATTATGCTTTCATCGGCTATAATTTCACGAATGCGAAAAATCAAGTGGTACAAATTGTGAAAAGAGAAGGCGATGATATTTTGCAAACAAGCGATAATCTTGATCGTATGAAAACGCATAATTTCAATATTGGATTTCCGATTCCTTTGGCGATTTTCAACACACCGTTCAAAGACATTATGAAAATGGATATGAATCCAGACCAGGTGAGTTTTATCTTCCTTTATGGATCTTATCAACTACAACAAATTGATCAGATCATCAATCCGAAAGGCTATTGGACTTACAATGTTTCTGGACAATTTATTTTGCCTTATAAAGTGAAGTTCAATGCCAATTATACTTATTTGACCAAAGGAAACGAGTTCTTTTTCTATCCGAACAAATCATTTTACAACACACTGAATTTGTCTCTGTCAAGGAAATTCAATCACGAAAGAATGACGGTAACTTTGTTTGCGAATGACGTTTTCAATACCAACGAAACGAATCTTAGAACCACCAATGCCCTTCCAAGTGTGAACATCCGAAACAAAAATGACACAAAAACTTTTGGACTTTCTTTCACTTACAAGATCCCGACAAAAAATAAGTTGGCGAAAGAAACACCTAACTTGCTAAATCAGGAGAAGAAAGAAGATTCTGGATCAGTGCAACAGTTATAATTAGCATTTGTTTTGCCTGCCCCAACCCTAAAGGGAACAAAAATCAATTAAAAATTTAATCTCTCAATCTCAATTGGGAGATTTTTTGTGTTTTAAAATTGAAAAATTAATAGTAAATTTTCGATTCCATTCGAAGAATTCATATTAAAATTTGGAATAAATTCGAAAAATTTGTATTAAATTTGCGAATAGAATCGAAGAATTCATATTAAATTTTGGATTATGGTAGAAAGATTGCTTCAAAAAAATATAGAAAAACGCTTGAAAGATGAGAAAGCGATCATCCTTTTCGGACCAAGACAAGTCGGGAAAAGTACTTTGATGGAATTGATGGAAAACCGATTCGAAAAACCCATCGCAAACTGGAACGGTGACCAAAGTGACATTAGAAATATTCTGGAAAACCCAACTTCTGATTTCCTGAAAACCTTGATTGGCAATTCGAAAACTTTAATTATTGATGAAGCGCAGAGAATTGAAAATATTGGAATCATCATTAAACTAATTACCGACCAAATCAAAAATGTAAAAGTGATTGCAACTGGTTCGTCGTCTTTCGATTTAGCCAATAAAATAAACGAACCTTTGACCGGCAGAAAATGGGAATATCAATTGTTTCCGCTTTCGTTTGAAGAAATGTCGAATCAAAATGGTTTTTTGGAAGAGCGAAGATTGCTGGAACATCGTATGGTTTTCGGTTATTATCCAGAAATCGTGAACAATCCAGGCGACGAAATCGAACGTTTGAAAAACCTGAGCGAAAGTTATTTGTACAAAGATGTTTTGCAATGGGAAAATATTCAGAAGCCGGAAAAGTTGGAAAAATTACTCACTGCGCTTGCTTTGCAAATGGGAAATGAAGTTTCGTACAACGAGCTTTCGCAGTTGGTTGGGATCGATAATTTGACGGTTGAAAAGTACATCAGGCTTTTGGAACAATCTTTTATTATTTTTCGATTGGATGGTTTTAACCGAAATTTGAGAAACGAAATCAAAAAAGGAAAGAAAATCTATTTCTATGATAATGGTATTCGGAATGCGATTTTGAATAATTTCAATCCGTTGAATCTTCGCGATGATGTGGGAAAACTTTGGGAAAATTTTTTGATTTCCGAAAGAATAAAAACCAATTCCTATCATTTGAAAAATTTCAAAACCTATTTTTGGAGAACGCACGCACAGCAGGAAATCGATTTTTTGGAAGAAGCCGACGGAAAAATATCCGCCTACGAATTCAAATGGAACGAAAGAAAAAAAGCAAAAATCCCGAAGAATTTTTCAGAAACTTACAATCCCGAAATTGAGAAAATCATTACGAAAGATAATTTCCACGAGTTTGTGATTAATCGATAGTCATTTTGTTAAAATGAAAAAGCTTCTCAAATTATTCGTTCTATCAATTTTAATGAATTGTCAATCTCAAAAAAATATTGACGATATTGAACTTATTGGAACTTGGCAATTAATTGAAATCAACCGTACTTTGGTTGATGAAAATTTTGATTCAGAAATTAAAGATAGTAAACGGACAATCACTTTTTTTGCTGATAGTAATGTAATATAAACGTAAAGCCTCTACTTGAAATTAAAAATGGATTATTAATCATCAATTATTTGACTGGAGAAGGTGCTTCTGCAATATTCAAAAAAATTAAAAACTAATCTTCACACGCCTTCCAAATCGCATCATTTTGCGGAACCGGCGCAACAATTTCTACTTTTTCTTTGGTTACAGGATGTTCAAATTCCAATTTTCTGGCGTGTAGGGAAATTCCACCATCTGGATTGGAACGTGGTGCGCCGTATTTTAAATCACCTTTTATTGGAACGCCGATTTTTGACAATTGCGCTCGGATTTGATGATGACGACCCGTTTCCAAATCGATTTCCAACAATTGATAATTATCCAAAATTTTGATGACTTGATAATTCAGAATCGATTCTTTCGCTTTGTCGGTTGGTTTTATGAAAACTGTTGCTTTGTTTGTTTTCTCATTTTTTTGAAGATAATGAATCAATCTTTGAGACTTCGGAATCATTTCTTTGCCCACAATCGCCCAATACGTTTTTTTGATTTCGCGGTTTTTCACCATCACCGTCAATCGTGTCAAAGCTTTGGAAGTTTTGGCGTAAATCACCAAGCCAGAAGTTGGTCTATCAATCCTATGAACCAAACCGAGGAAAACATTTCCAGGTTTTTCGTCTCTTTTTTTGATGAAATCTTTGATGAGTTCCAGCAAAGACAAGTCGCCGGTTTTGTCACCCTGAACGAGTTGTCCGGCTTTTTTGTTGATGACAAGAAGATGATTGTCTTCGTAAATGATTTGAGATTCTAAATTCACAGTTGCAAATTTACTTTTTTTCTGATTAAGATAAGTTTGGACTCGATGAAATCCTTCTTTTAAGTCGTCAAATTCTTCCGTAAAATAACAGTTATAAATATTATTTTCTGTATTTTTAAAATTATAAAACTATATCTATGAATCTTAACAAAACTTTTGCTTTATTTTTTCTCTTATTTTCAATCCTTACATTTTCTCAGAAAAAAATCAGCTTGGTTGATTTTGAAACCAAAAAACCAATCCCACAGGCAAGAGTAGTTTACAACAATGAAATTTCTTATACCAATGACGACGGACTTGTCACCATTCCCAATGACATTACCAGCATTCAAATTTCTTCTCCGGAATATGGCGACAACAAATACAATGTAAAAGATAAAATCGAGCTAAAACTTCTTTACAAAGAAATAGAAGAAGTTGTGATAAGACCGATAGATGCAAAAAAAATCATCGCTTCTGTCTTGAGAGAATACGATAAAAATTACGAAACAAAAACGTCCATCTTCAATGGAACTTTGAAGTCCAAATCTGATGTTGACAACGAGCTCAACAGAATTCTCGTGATGGATTTGGATCTCTGGACGCTCAACAACAAGTTTGATTATCGAAAAGATATTGATGAGTTTATGCAAATCAATCTTCGAAACAAGAAATTTGACAAGAACAGAAAGGACGACAAATCCTATATTTTCAATGTGAAAAACAGCACAGACGAATCAAAATACATCAAAAGTTTTCTGCAAAGATTTTTCCTCTATAATCAATTGTTAATCTTAGATTTTCACACGAAAGGCTTTAAAATAAATGGTAAAATCATCTATGAAAACAACGATGTTCTCACCATAGATTTCAAATCTGATGAGATTCCGAACGATGTGTCAATTTTTGAAGGCACAATGCAGTACAACAAAAAAGAAAACACAATCATCTACCTGAAATGCAAACAGTTGCAGAAAAACACAATGTCCAATTACACCAATTACTTGGAACAAGAAATCATAACTGAAACCAGCACGTTTACAGTAACTTATGATATGTATAAAAAAGGCAAAAAGTATATTCCTGCCAAAATCATAATGGAATCCGATGCCAATTTTACGATTGCAGACAAAACCTACGCCGGAACCAATTACAGAGAATTCATTTACAGAACCCACAATTTTGCTGATAAAAAAGGACTTTCTAACAAAATAGACCTCAGTAAGTCAATCACAGATGCCATTACGGATAATACCGTGAAGGAAACGAAAACCCTGCTATCAAGCGAAGAGCAGAAGTTTATAGATAATGATTATTAATTATTTCATTAAGCTCTCGGCGCGCTCTGTCTGTTGAAAACAGAAACGATAACACCCGTGAAAAGTCCAATGGTTTTGATTCTTGCGAACTCAGAATCAAAGGGAAGACACGCGCCAATAATGCATAATCCCGATGCGACATACATCAGATAAACAAACTTTTTGTTGAGGAAAGATTGCGCCTGAAAGATGAAACTCAAACCAATGAGAATGTAAAAAAATCGGTGATAAAGCAATTCTGTAATCTCAGGAGAAAATACATCGAACCAACCTACGGCAATGCAAATCAGTGCTAGAATAGAGAGAACGCCTTGTATTGTTTGAGAATTTTTCATTTTTTAAATTTAATTTTTAGTTTGCTTAAAAAGCCATTTTGGAATCTCATCCACCAACTCGGCGGAGAGAATATTGTTGTGATATCTATCTTTATACTCCCAAAGAAAAACGTTCCCTTTGGTTTTCATTTCTTCGAAAAACTTGAAATTGCTTTGAGGAAAATTGTCCGTATCCAGACTTCCGTGGACAATCCAGATTGGCATTTTCAGAAGTTCATCCATTTTATCAAATTGTGAAATTCCAGAAATGTTGATTGCGCCGGCAAATAAATCTGGTCTTTTGGAAATCGCGTTCGATGTCGTTGCGCCTCCCATCGAAAATCCCATTACATAGATTCTGCTCGGGTCGATGTTTTCTTTGGTGATTAATGAGTCAATGGACTTCAAAACCAAATCTAAGTATTCGTTGGACTGAGAAACTTTCACATTTCTGCTTTCATCCAGATGATAATTGGACGAACGAATTGGAAATTGAGGTGACAAAACGTAAGCCTGAAATTTCTCCCGATTTTTTGGAAGCAACCACATTTTGGACAAAACGCCCATTTGAGAAGTATTGTTTGTACCAATCGCTCCCGAACCGTGGAAGACCAATATTAAAGGATATTTTTTGGTTTGATTTAAGTTTTTTGGTTTAAGCAATCGATAATTCACAGCTACTTTTCCGTCATCAAATTTCCCAGCTTTGAAATCAGAATAATCCAAATTTTTGATTTCCTTAATTCTCGCTAGCGATTTCAATGAATCTTTCTTGTCGAATATTTCTGTTCTTGTCCCAGATTTTGTTTGATGACAAACACAGGAAACAATTGACAATATTAAGATTAAAAACGAAAAAAACTTAACTGATTTCTGAATCATTTCTAATGGATTTATAATTAAAACCCTTTCAGAGTTTGGAACTCTGAAAGGGTTAAATATATTTTATTTTTCAAATTAATAACTTTCCTTATCATTCGGAAAATCAGCACTTTTCACATCTTTTACGTACTGCGAGACTGCGCCAGTAATTTCGGAGTACAAATCTAAATATCGTCTTAAAAACTTAGGAGAAAAACCTTGGTTCATCCCAACCATATCGTGGTAAACCAAAACTTGTCCGTCACAATCTTGTCCAGCTCCAATTCCAATCGTCGGAATCGAAATACTTTCCGAAGCTTTTTTGGCAAGTGATGCCGGAATTTTTTCTAAAACAACAGCAAAACATCCAAGTTCTTCTAATAATTTGCAATCAGAAATTAATTTTTCAGCTTCTGCATCTTCTTTTGCTCTTACTTTATAAGTCCCAAATTGATAAATACTTTGAGGCGTCAAACCAAGATGTCCACAAACGGGAATTCCCGCATTCACAATTTTTCTAATCGATTCTTCAATCTCTTTTCCACCTTCGATTTTAATAGCGTGCGCACCACCTTCTTTCATCATTCTTACCGCAGATTCCAAAGCTTTTTCAGGATTACTTTGATAAGTTCCAAAAGGTAAATCTGCAACAACCAAAGCTCTTTCCACACCACGAACAACGCATTGTGTGTGGTAAATCATTTGGTCAAGCGTAATTGGCAAAGTTGTTTCGAAGCCAGCCATCACGTTAGCCGCAGAATCGCCGATTAAGATAGAATCTACGCCGCCAGCATCCACCATTTTCGCCGTTGTAAAATCGTAAGCCGTCAGCATTGTAATTTTCTCCTTATCGAATTTCATTTTTCGCAAGGTTTCAGTCGTGATTTTTTTTATTTCTGAATGTACAGACATGATTATGGATGATAAATTATAGTTGATAAATGATTGAAAATAAGAATGATAAATATACGATGAATTGAAAATCAATTATCATTTATCTATTATCACTTATATAACCACGTGACCCAATTTAATGAGTTTTTCTCTGTTTAGGATTTTGATATTTCTGCCTTCTACCGCAATCAAATCATCTTGTTTGAATTCGGAGATTAATCTAATCGCACTTTCTGTTGCAGTTCCAATAAGATTGGCAATTTCTTCTCTCGTCAAAGAGATTTTGATGAAACCTTCTGGGTCTGTTCCTAGTTTTTGTTCTAATAAAATTAAGATTTCAGCCAATCTTTCTCTCACCGTTTTTTGTGCAAGGAAAGTAACAGTGTTTGCAGATTCGCCCAATTCGTAAGCAATTTTCTGTAGCATCGCATAGGATAATTTGGGATCTATTTCCAATAGTTTTAGGAAAACGTCAGATGGCAGAAAATGAACCTTCATTGGCGTCATCGCTTCTGCTTTTGCTTGGAAGTTTTCGCCACAAAGCAAAGAACGGTAACCTATCAAATCATTTTCTTTGCAGAATCTAAGAATTTGATCTTTACCATAAACACCTGATTTGGAAAGTTTAGCAGTTCCTTTTTCGATGAAATAAACTCCTTTCGGCGAATCTCCATCTTCGAAAACGACATCGCCTTTTGAGAATTCTAGAATTTTGAGTGCATTGTTGTAAACTTCAAAATCTTCCGGTTTTAGACTTTCGCGCAAAGATTCTGTGTTAAATGCTTTTGAGAAATTTTCCTCGATAACCAATTGTTGTTCAAGAGACATACCTATGACATTTGTCAGCAAAAATAAGCTTTTTTAACACTACATACCAATATTTTTGGCGTAATTTTGCAATCCAAATATCTGAGTATTTTTTAATGGCAGAACAATGCTTTCACTGCGGTCAGAAAATCGATAAAGAGAGACTTCTTTTCGACGAGAAAATCTTTTGCTGCAACGGCTGTCAATCGGTTTACGAAATTCTGAATTTTCACAATCTTGACAATTTTTACAACATCAACAAAAGTTCCGGAATCCGGCCGAACAACGAAAACAACGCTCAGTTCGATTATCTGGACACGCCTGAAATCTTCGCCAAAGTCGTCGATTTTTCTGAAGGCGGAACGACGCTTGTGACTTTTAAAATCCCCGTAATCCATTGTTCTTCTTGTATTTGGCTTTTAGAAAGTCTTAATACCATTAATAAAAAAATCAAGTATTCTCAAGTAAACTTCACTCAAAAAACACTTCAAATTTCATTCAAAGAAGAAGAAATCAAACTGAGTGAAGTGGCAAAATTCCTGACCAATCTAGGTTACAAACCCATTATCAATCTGGAAACTGCGGAAAAGAAAGATAACAAGCTTGACAGGAGTCTTCTTACAAAATTGGCAGTTGCTGGTTTTGCCTTTGGAAACGGGATGTTTCTGAGTTTCCCAGAATATATTTCCGGGAACGATGTTTGGTTTCATTCTTACAAACATTTGTTCCGATACATAATGTTTCTACTTGGAACCGTGATTGTACTTTACTCAGCTTCAGATTATTACAAATCAGCTTGGTACGGATTGAAGAATAAAATCATCAACATCGATGTTCCAATTGTTTTAGGAATTTTCGTACTTTACGGAAGAAGTGTTTACGAAGTTGTAACAGATTATGGTCCAGGCTATTTCGATACACTTTGTGGATTGTTATTCTTTATGTTATTAGGAAAAACTTTTCAAAAAAGAACCTACAACACGCTTTCCTACGACAGAGATTACAAATCTTTCTATCCAATCGCTGTAACCAAAGTTGATTTCAACGGAAAACAGGAAAATATTTTACTCTCTGACTTGGCGGTTGGCGACAGGATAATGGTGAGAAATCAGGAAATCATTCCGGTAGATTCAATTTTAATCAAAGGTGAAGGAAATATTGACAACAGCTTCATCACTGGAGAATCTGCGCATATTTCCAAAAAACCGGGCGATAAGATTTTCGCAGGTGGGAAACAGACCGGTTCTATTTTGGAACTTGAAGTCATCAAAAGCGTTGACCAAAGTTACCTGACGCAACTTTGGAACAAAGAAGCGTTCAAAAAATTCGAAACCGGGCTGGATACAATTACCAATAAAATCAGTAAATACTTTACATTCATCATTTTAGGGATTACTTTGATTGCAGGAATCTATTGGGCGAGGATTGATATGGAGAAAATGTTTCAGGTGGTTTCCGCAATTTTGATTGTGGCTTGCCCTTGCGCATTGGCATTATCTGCACCATTCACTTTCGGACACATTATGAGAATCTTGGGTCGGAACAAATTCTATGTAAAAGATACTTTGACCATAGAAAGACTGGCGAAAGTTGACACTTTGGTCTTCGACAAAACCGGAACGATTACCGAAAACAAAAAGACGAATATCACTTTCATTGGAAACGAAATCCAGGAATTTGATTTGAGAAACATCAAGTCTTTGCTAAAAAATTCTAATCATCCGCTTTCAAAATCGCTTTATGATTATTTTGAAATGAATGATGATTATTTTGAAATTGAAGATTTTCAGGAGATTTCCGGAAAAGGTTATGAGGCGAAAGTAAGAGGAATTACTTATAAAATTGGTTCGGCTAGTTTTACGAATCAAGAATCTCAGAATCTGGAAACCGCTGTTTACATCAGCAAAAATGAAGAATTTCTTGGGAAATATATTTTCAAGAATGAATATCGAAATAATCTGGCTCAACTTTTCCAAAACTTAAAAAATTACGGAATCAATATTTTGAGTGGAGACAATTCTTCTGAGAAACCTATTTTGGAAAAACTCATCCCGTCGATTTCTGAAATGAAATTCAATCAAAATCCTGAAAACAAATTAGATTTCATAAAAAAACTCCAAGACGAAGGCAGGAAAGTAGCGATGCTAGGCGACGGATTGAACGATGCGGGCGCCCTAAAACAGAGCAATGTAGGAATCGCAATTGCAGACGACAGCAACTCCTTCACGCCATCATCTGACGTGATTATGAATGGTGAAAAAATCCCGGAACTCGACAAATTCCTAAAGCTCTCCAAAGATGCCATCACGATTGTAAAAATCACATTTATAATCAGTTTATGTTACAATGTCGTAGGTGTCGGATTTGCAGTTTCTGGAAAGATGCATCCACTTTTTGCGGCTATTTTTATGCCTGTAAGTTCAGTAACCGTTGTTACCTTTACCACTCTTTCGACTTGGCTCAGAAGTTCCAAATATTTTAAGTTTAATATGTAGGAATCGCTTATTTAGAGCCATTATAAATTATCCGTATTTAGCCCATTCTGACCAAAGTCAGTAATTTTAACTAAATTTGGCAACTCTTTTTACCTTAAATTTGTAGCAGATATGGAGATTCTCTACTTAATGATAATCTGCAGCGTTTCTTTAGCTGTCATTTTTCTAATAATTTTTATTATTGGAGCTAGAAAAGGTCAGTTTGAGGACGATGAGTCACCCGCTGTTCGGATTTTGTTCGAAGACGAGGTGAAGACGGAAAAGGAGACAGAAACTCCCGAAAAAAACGATAAAGAATAATTGCTATTTGTAGATATGGAAACACAAAAGTTTAGTTATGACAACGGTATTGTTCGCGCATTTTTGATCGCGACAGTTGTTTTCGGTATTGTAGGTTTTTTATTAGGACTTACGGCCGCGTTGTTGTTATTTTATCCTGAATTACCAGAATTTTTCTTAGGAACAGATGACCCTACCATCAAAACATTGCAAAGCGATGGGATGCAAGGACTTATCAATTCCCAAGGTGCTTTCGGATTCGGACGTATTAGAATGCTTCACACGAGTGCGGTAATTTTCGCATTTGTCGGAAACTCTATGTTCTCAGGAATTTATTACTCTATGCAGAGATTGCTAAAAACAAGAATGTGGAGCGACACATTATCTTGGATCCACTTCTGGGGATGGCAATTGATGATCGTATCGGTAGTGATTACTTTCTTTATGGGAATCAATACTTCTAAAGAATACGCTGAGCACGAGTGGCCAATTGATATTTTGATCACCGTGGTATGGGTAATATTCGGTATCAATATGTTTGGAACCATTGCTACAAGAAGAGTAAGACATTTGTATGTGGCTATCTGGTTCTATTTGGGAACTTGGGTTGCTGTTGCAATGCTACATATTTTCAATAACTTAGAAGTTCCATTGTCTTTCACAGGCTGGAAATCCTATTCCGCATATTCTGGAGTAAAAGATGCTTTGGTACAATGGTGGTATGGACATAATGCAGTGGCATTCTTCTTAACAACGCCTGTTTTGGGATTGATGTATTACTTCGTTCCGAAAGCGGCAGACAGACCTGTTTTCTCATACAAATTATCAATTATTCACTTTTGGTCTTTGATTTTTGTTTATATCTGGGCAGGACCTCACCACTTGCAATACACTGCACTTCCCGCTTGGGCACAGGCAGTAGGAACAGGTTTCTCTATTATGCTTATCGCTCCATCTTGGGGAGGAATGCTAAACGGTCTATTGACTTTGAGAGGAGCTTGGGATAAAGTAAGAGAGAATCCAGTTCTTAAATTCTTTGTTGTCGCTGTAACTTGTTATGGTATGGCAACTTTTGAAGGACCGCTTTTGGCTACTAAGACTGTAAACAAAGTTGGACACTTTACCGACTGGGTAATTGGTCACGTTCACCTTGGTGCACTTGGATGGAACGGATTTATGGCATTTGGTGTTATCTATTTCTTGGTTCCAATACTTTGGAGAACAAAATTATGGTCTGTAAAATTGGCTAACTGGCATTTCTGGTTGGGAACTTTCGGGATTATTTTCTATGCTGTTCCATTGTATATCGCTGGATTTACGCAAGGTTTGATGTGGAAAGAATTCAATCCAGATGGAACTTTGGTTTACAAAAACTGGTTGGATACCGTTACAGCTATTCTTCCTCACTACAAACTTAGATTTGTAGGTGGATTATTATATTTCTCAGGTGCTATTTTAATGGTTGTTAACTTGGTTGCAACAGCTAGAAAAGGATCTTTCCAAAAAGAAGTACCGGCAGAAGTTCCAGCATTGGCAAAAATTAATAAAGGAAGAAAAGAAGGTGAAACTTTCCACTTGTGGTTAGAAAGAACGCCATTATACTTAGGAATTCTATCCTTCGTTGCAGTTGCAATTGGTGGATCATTGGAAATCCTTCCTACAATCTTTGTAAAAGATAACGTTCCTACAATCTCTGCAGTGAAACCATATTCACCATTAGAATTGGAAGGTAGAGATATTTACATCAGAGAAGGTTGTAATGCTTGTCACTCACAGATGATTCGTCCTTTCCGTGATGAAGTTGTAAGATTCAACGGAAAAAATGGACAATATTCCAAAGCGGGAGAATTCATCTATGACAGACCATTCCTTTGGGGATCTAAGAGAACGGGACCAGATTTGCATAGAGAAGGAGGCGCTAGACCAGACTCTTGGCACTTCAAACATATGTACAACCCGAGATCGACATCTGCAGGTTCCATCATGCCAAGATATCCTTGGTTGATAGAAAATACGCTGGACAGAAGCAAAACTCAAGCAAAACTGGAATTGATGAAAAACACTTTCGATGTTCCATACACCAAATCTCAGATTGATTCTATGGATTCTTGGATGAACAATCAGGCCAACGCTATTGTAAAAAATGTGTTTGCAGAAGCTGATGATGTTAAAAAATCATTCGAAGAGTCTAAAGCTAACAAAGCAAAAGCTGGCGAGGAATTTGTACCGCTTGAGAAGAGAGAAATCGTAGCTTTGATATCTTACCTGCAAAGACTGGGAACGGACATCAAAACAACAGAAGTAAAAACAGCTAGTAATTAAACTTAAATAAAATGATTCCGCAAAGTTTCAAAGACATCGTCTCCAATGTGGAAAATGCAGGTTTGCTTCAAACCATTGCAATGATCATCTTCATTTTGTTTTTTCTAATCGTAATATATGTGGTTCTCAACAGACCAAAAAAATATTACAGCGAAGAAGAAAATGCACCTTTGGAAAAAGATGAAGACGACAAATGGACTTTGTAATTAAAAAAAATAATTAATCATGAAAAGAAGAACCCCTGCTTATATTAATATTTTAATCGTTTTAGGATTATTACTTGTAGTGTTCTACATGTTTTCTCAATCGTCGGATTTTCTGACATCTAAATTCTTCATTGGAACAGCTTTGATTAGTATCATTGTGGTATTTATCCAGACTGCGATTGGAGATTTGATAGAAAATGAGAAATTCAAAAAACTGACTGACACAGAAAAAGCAACATATGTGGCTGAGAAAAAAGTACCTTACTTCCAATATCTTTGGAACGGTGCTTTCAAAAGCCAATCTGAAAAAGAAGAAAAAGACATCCTTATCGACCATGGTTTCGATGGCATTATGGAGCTAGACAATCAGCTTCCAAAATGGTGGTTGGGATTGTTCTACTTTGGTGTTGCATATTGCGTACTTTATATCTCTTCTTATTTCTTGACAGATTTCGCACATCCAATCAAAGAATATGATCAGGAGTATAAAGAGCAAATTGCTTCTGTAGAAGAGTACATGAAAACTGTACCTCAGGCGACGATAGAAACAGCAAAATTTTCTGAAGACAACGTAGAAGAAGGTAGAGTAATTTTCGAAACCAACTGTGTAACTTGTCACGCGGCAGAAGGAAAAGGAGGAATTGGTCCTAACTTGACAGACAACTTCTGGATCAACCAGCCGGAGAAAACTTTGTTCAAAACTATTTTCTATATGGTAGAAAATGGTAGTACAAACAATCCAACAATGCAGGCTTGGGGTAAAAATGGCGTTCTTACTGGTAATGATATCGAAAAAGTTGCGGCTTACGTTTATCACATCAATCAGGAGAAAGCTCCTATCACTCAGGCTCAAGGTGGCGCTGCTCCTCAGGGAACACAGCCGAACTGGGAGAAAGCTGCTGAATAAAATCATATAAAAGAGATTGTCGCAAGATATCGTTCTAATAGGAATGGTATTTGAAATTGAATAATGTAAATGTTGTTCATTTTCAGGACAATCTCTTTTTTTATCCAAACATTATTATGAGTACTACAGAAAAAAAATACAACGAAGCAGAAAGCTGGGTGGTAGAAGCTGAAACATTCAGAGACTCTGTGGGAACAATGGATAATACCGGGAAGAGAAAATGGGTATTTCCAAGAAAGCCAAAAGGAAAGTACACCAATTACAGAGTCTTGGTAAGCGTCCTTTTATTAGCAATCTATTTCGTCATTCCCTTTCTCAAATTTCACGGAAATCCGCTCCTTTTATTCAACATTATAGAGCGTCAATTCTTTATTTTTGGACAGCCTTTTTATCCTCAGGATTTCATTATTCTGGCATTGGGCGCTATTGTTACTTTAATATTCATTATTATTTTCACCGTTGTTTTTGGAAGAATTTTTTGTGGATGGATTTGTCCTCAAACGATTTTCCTAGAAATGATATTCCGTAAAATAGAATATGCCATAGAAGGTGACAGAAACAAGCAGATGAGGCTGGATAATCAAGCCTGGGATACGGAAAAAATCTGGAAACGATCTCTGAAATGGAGCATTTTCATTTTGATTTCTGTCATCATTACGCACATTATGTTTATGTACATTGTGGGTTATGAGGAAGTTTTCAGCATTATGAAAGAAGGTCCTTTTGCGAAACCGACCAATTTCCTAGTGATGATACTTTTCACAGCGGCATTTTATTTTGTATTCGCTTGGTTCAGAGAGCAAGTTTGTACAATGGTTTGTCCTTACGGAAGACTACAAGGCGTGCTGATAGACAAAGAAACTATCAATGTTTTCTACGATTACAAAAGAGGCGAAAATCGTTCGAAATGGAAAAAAGGCGAAAACAGAAGAGCTGAGGGAAAAGGAGATTGTATCGACTGTAAGCAATGCGTTGTCGTTTGTCCTACAGGAATAGACATCCGAGATGGACTTCAAATGGAATGTGTGAATTGCACAGCTTGTATCGATGCGTGCGACGAGGTAATGGTAAAAGTTGGACTTCCACCAGGACTAATCCGCTATGCGTCCGAAAAAGAAATCGAAGAACAAGAGAATTTCAAATTCTCTGGTAAAATGAAGCTCTACTCTGTCATCTTGCTAGCATTGATTGCTTTCTTAGGTGGATTGCTTTACAACCGAGGCGATATGGAAGCTAAATTCCTAAAACCTCCGGGATCCACATTCTTTGTAAGAGATGGAAAAATTACCAATACTTACAGCTATACCTTCTTGAATAAATCCAATGACAACAGAACGGTAATTATTAAAATCATAGAACCGAAGAATGGGGAGATTTCTTCCAGTACTTCCAACAAAATCGTTCTGAAAAGAGATGCGATGATAAAAGGAACTATCAATGTGAGTTTCCCGGAAAGCCAGATTAAGCTTTCAAAACAAAACCTGAAGTTAGGCGTTTATGACATGAATGGTGAACTTCTGGATGAATATGAAACTTATTTTGAAGGGCCATTCAAATTTCAATTTTAATAAAAAGAGATGAAGAAACTAAATTGGGGACACGGATTGATGATTGCATTGGGATGTTTTATCCTTTTCATCTTATTTCTGATTTTGGTCTTTCCTATTGGGAAACAAAATGCAGATATGATTTCCGATAATTATTACGAAGAGGAGCTGAAATACCAAGACGTTATAGATGCTAAAGAAAATGCAGCTCAGCTGAAAGAAGTCCCAGCTTACAAAGCTACTGCAGAAGGTATGGAAATCACTTTCCCAGAATCTATAAAAGTGGATGACAACAAGGTAGAATTTATTTTGTTCCGAACAGAAGATTCTAACCTCGATATCAAAAAAGAATTGAATCTGGAGAATCACAAGTTTGTCATTCCAAAAAAAGTAGTTTCCCTCGGTTCCTATACTTTAAAACTAAAATGGACAGAGAATAAGAAACCATATCAGGTGGATTATGACATCTTATGGAAATAGCACTCGTCATATCGGCTATTGGTTTGGGATTCGCATCCGGATTTCATTGCATCGGTATGTGTGGTCCAATTGCCCTATCTATGGGACTTACGAAAAATCAAAAAACCAATTTCTACCTTCAGAATATTACTTATCAGTTGGGTAGAATTTTGACCTATTCGTTTCTGGGTGGCATTTTGGGAATCATTGGGCAAAGTTTTGAGTTGGCAGGTTTTCAAAAATACTTGACGGTTTCTGTCGGGATTTTGTTAATCATAATGGCCGTTTTCTCTTTTGGTGGGAAAGATTTTGCTTCCAAAATTCCAATGGTTTCAAAAGCATTGCTGCGTGTAAAAATGCAACTTGGAAAGATCCTCCAACGTCCCGATTACAAATCGCGTTTTGCTACCGGAATTCTAAATGGATTCTTACCCTGCGGCATGGTTTATATGGCTTTGACAGCTTCCTTGGCAGCAGGCGGAATTTGGCAAAGTTCGCTCTTTATGCTGATCTTCGGCTTGGGAACTTTTCCGTTTATGTTTGCCGTTGTTTACCTGGGAAATTTCATCACCACAGCTTTTCGGGTGAAAATACTAAAAGTCATTCCAGTGATGATGATTTTGTTGGGCGGATTATTCGTTCTCCGAGGTTTAGAGTTGGGGATTCCGTATGTTTCTCCTCAATCCGAATCTTTGCAAGTTCAGCATTCTAAAGATGGTTTCCATATGGATCACACCAACTGTCATTAATTTTAAATTTAATTTTTTTTCGTTTCTTTGAAATCATCACGTATTTTTGATCTCAATAAAATTATTAAAATGAAAAAACCGCTACTCTTCTGGAAATCGATTTTAGGAATTTTCGGATTTCTTCTGCTCCAATCTTGTTCTATAAATACAACCAATCATTACCACTCCGACAAAAAAATTAGTTTTGCAACGGATATTGATATGAGAGAAGCGATGGAAATGATGAAATCCTTTATGCCCGATTCTTTGAGCCAAGGTTCGGATTTTATGAAATCTGACAAATATCCGCGCGACTGGAAAAACCTCTACGAAATCCAAAAAGAAGAAGGTAAAGTTAGTACCAATCCAGATTCTATCAAAATTCTAAAAAAACTGTTTTTCAAAGGGAATTTTACGGAAGACAATTTCAAAGGTTTTTCTGTGAAATCTGATCCGCTGACAAGGGAAGAACTTGCATCTGTAGGAACATTGATGGGCAAAGAAAGTTCTATGATGCACAATTCTGCCTTCGAAGACTGGAACGGTAATATTCTGAAAATTGATATGAAAAAACTACAACTTTCTTCTGATGAGCTCAAAGGGATTTTCAAAACCGGCGACAAAGAAAAAGCAGAAGATGAGGAAGGAATGGAGCAATTTCTAAGTATGATGGAAATGCGAATTAATAATAAATTGGTTTTCGATAAGAAAATAAAATCTGTAAAAGGTAAGCACGACTGGATAAAACAGTTGGACAACAAAACAATGGAAGTGAATCTCGACTTAAAAGAAATGACGAATAAAGATCACAAATTTACCAATCAAGATGCGTTCATCATTATAGAAACAGAATAAAAAAAAATCGGTCATTGACCGATTTTTTTGTTTTAGTAAGAAACCTCTGAAGTCTCTTTTCCTTTCTGGAAATTGAGCGTTTTCAAAGTTCCTTTGTACGTAATATTCACAATATTGACTTGTTTAGGAAACTGTCCGATCAAAATGCTGTTCTTGATTTTGAGACTGGAAATATCGGAAACATTTCCAGCTTCGTAATAAACCCAAACAGATTCGCCGTTCACTTGACTTCCGGTAAAAGTCAAAGATTTTGGAGCACCGTTGATGGCAACATCCATATTATTGTTCACATATTTTTTCACTTCTGCTTCAAAACCCGCAGTTGCAGGATCTATTTTCACAGCTTGAGAAATGTGAGTGGTATTCAGTTTTGTAGTGAATTTCAAAGTTTTGGTTCCATCGATGTAATCCACTTTGGTCATTGATGAAAAGAAATCAAAGTCCTTGAAACTAAAAAAACTTATCATCAAAAGTCCCGCTGCAAGTATTAATAAATATTTTTTCATTTTTGATATGTTTAATAACTTTAATTATAGAATTTAGTCAAAATATATGCCACGCATTAGAAATTGACGCTCACAGAATATTTGTCGTAGAATGCTTTGATATGCTCTACCGCATCTTCCGCTGTATCTACCACTCGGAAAAGCTCAAGGTCTTTCTCGGCAATCAAACCTTCTTTCAGCAATGTTCCTTTGAACCAATCCAAAAGTCCGCTCCAGAATTCGCTTCCTACCAAAACGATTGGAAACTTCCCTATTTTGTTGGTTTGTATTAATGTCAATGCTTCGGAAAGCTCATCCAAAGTTCCAAATCCGCCAGGCATTACGACAAAACCTTGCGAATATTTAACAAACATTACTTTTCTAACGAAGAAATAATCAAAATTGATATTATAACCTTTGTCAACATAAGGATTAAAGTGTTGCTCGAAAGGCAATTCGATGTTCAGTCCTATGGATTTTCCGTTGCCTTGTGCGCCTCGGTTTCCAGCTTCCATTATTCCAGGTCCACCGCCAGTAATCACGCCAAACCCAAGTTCTGTGATTTTCTGAGCAATGTCCGAAGCCATTTTGTAATAATAATGATCTTCCTTCAGCCTTGCCGAACCGAAGATGGAAACACAAGGACCAATCTTCGCCATTTTTTCGTAACCGTCAACAAATTCCGACATCACGCGGAAAACCATCCAGCTGTCTTTCGTGATTGTCTCGTCCCAGGTTTTTTGTCTTAGACTTTCCTGCAGTCTTTTATCGTCGTCTTCTATCATTTGAATATTCTTTCTGCTTCTACAATAGATTCTGGTCTGCCAACATCCACCAAACTGGCAGTATGCTGATAACCGATAATAATATCTTCTTTCATCAATTCCATATATTCATCCATTATGGAGAATGAGCCGGTTCTTGTAAACTTATCGAAAATCTCAGAATTCACACAGTGGATGCCACTAAACGCCAATTCTCTCAATTTGAAAATCCCTCCAACAACTTTCTTTTTGTTTGTCGTGAGATTTCTCCAGCCTTTCAAAAACATCTTGTCATTGAACATCAGTTTTCTAGAGCTTTCTCTGTCAGAAACTGCCAATGTAATCATCGCACCTTTCAACTCGTGGAGTTTTACAAAATTAGTGATATTAAGGTCTGTCAAAATATCGACATTCATTATAAGAAATGATTTCTCGTTTTCAAGAAATTTTCTTGCGAAAAGCAAACCGCCGCCCGTTTCCAAAAGTTCTTCGTGTTCGTTAGAAATTTCGATATTGGCGCCAAAGTTATCATTCTCAGCTAAAAAAGCAAGAATTTGTCCTCCAAAATGATGGATATTAATCACGAAATCATTGATTCCGTAACCTTGCAGATATTTGATATTTCTTTCCAGTAGCGGAATTCCGTTGACTTTTGCCAAAGCTTTCGGATGTTCGTCGGTAAACGGCTTGAGGCGCGTTCCCTTTCCTGCAGCAAATAATAATGCTTTCATATTTATAAGTGATAAATGATAATTGATGAATGATTAATTCACTCATCAATTTTAAAATAATGATTTTTAAGCTAACAGCAAAAAATTAGTTGCTAGAAGCCGATGTCAAATTAAGTTGTAATTGTTCATCGTGATGAATGCTCACGTTTGCTTCAGGATAATTTTCTTTGATGAATTGAGCCGTTTTAATCGCTGAATAAACCGAACGATGTTGTCCGCCAGTGCAACCAAAGTTGATTTGCAGATTTTCAAAACCACGACTCAAATAGTTTTCTATGCTGATGGACAAAAGGGATTTAATAGAATTGAAGAATTTGGGAAATTCGGTTTTGTTTTCCAAGAATTCCTGAACGCCGATGTCGTTACCTGTTTGGATTTTATATTCCTCAATTCTTCCAGGATTTAAAATTCCACGACAATCGAAGACAAATCCGCCTCCGTTTTCAGTATTATCTTTTGGGATTCCACCTTTTTTATAAGAAAAACTATGAATCTCTATATTGAGTTTGCTCTGCATCAAAATTAAATTTTCCGTAAAGTTACTTTTTTTAATTTTCTTTGAAAAATCTGAGTATTCTGAATTTAAAATTTAATTTTGCATATTAATTGATTGAAGGCTTATCAACTCAATCATTTTTATTATTTTTAAAAATAAATCACACAAAATGAAATTTATAAAATACTGTCTTTTAATAAGTTTATTGATTTTCACCATCAGTTGCAAAAAATCTAAAGTGGATGGAAGCAACAGAATGAGTTTTCAAGAAAGCATCAACGATATGGCTTCCAGCTTGCCGACCTTGCAACAAGTCAAATTCAATGAAGCGCTTTACATTCTTAAAACTTTTGGTGTAGAAGCTGAGGGTGATATTGCTGAGATTACTGCGCTCGGAAAATTACTGGATGGCAAAAAAACACCGGAAATCCTAGCTTTGGCAGATGAAGTAGCAAAGAAAAACGGAATCGCTTGGAGTAGCACAGCGCCACCAAGTTTAGGTGAAATGAACATTTTTGGAGATGCTGTGGCATCAGAAAAAGATCCAAATGACATTGACGCAGCTGGACTAAACATTGTCGTTCGTAATATTGCGGGCGATAGCTTGACAGGTTCCAAAGGATTAATCATCATTCCTCAATTGATGGACAACAATGGAAACAAAGTTGCTTTTGATGGCGCTGCATTGGAAACAGTAATGGAAATCTCCAGCGGTGGAAACAAAATATCGACTTCTAAAAACCTAATGCAAGATCCTGCTTTCCGAGGTTTCACAATCAAATATTCATCTCTTCCGAAAGAAAAAATCTTCGAAGAAAAAATTGACATCAAACTAACTGTAAAAACTAGCAAGAAACTTTTGCAGATGATCAAAATGGGCATTCCTGTAAACGGAAAAGCACTTTACACGCCACCTGCGGCTGTGGTTGTAGATTCTCTGCAGGTTCCGGAGCCAATGGTTGATCCTCAAACTGGTGAAACTATTGCACCTCCTGCTCCACCAAAACCTACAACGGCCGACCCGAAAAATACAGTGACAAAATTCCTGAACAATTTGTCTTCTCAAAATTTCAAAGCGGCTTTTGATGCTTCAGAAAATCCAAATTGGGGATCTTATGACAAATTCTCAAATCCTAATTCTGGTTTTGGTTCTGTTAAGAATATCAGTGTAAAAAATATTTCGGTTCCTTATAACAAAGACAACTCAGCGAATGTCAACGTCACTTACGACGTGACCGACAAAAATGGAAAAACGACTTCCCTCAACGTAACTTACGGACTGAAATCTGTGAACAACAACTGGAAGATCACAACATACAAAATCAACAATTAAAAGTAAAAAATGGCATCTGCAGAATTAATCAAAAAATTAGAAGAAACAATCGACAACATTCCGGACTTTCCAATTCCGGGAATTCAATTCAAAGACATTTGTCCGATTTTTCTTCAACCTAAATTGTATGAAGAAGTGATTGCAGACTTGGCAAATTTCAGTAGAGGAAAAGTAGATGTGGTTTGTGGTATAGAAAGCAGAGGTTATCTTTTCGGGATTGCCATTGCAGTAGCTTTGGACGTTCCTTTTGTATTAATCAGAAAAGCAGGCAAATTGCCACCACCTTTCATCGGAGAAAAATACGATTTGGAATATGGCTCAGCAGAAATCGAAATGAAAACAGGACATCTGAAAGAAGGACAACGCGTTCTGATTCACGATGATCTTTTAGCAACAGGCGGAACTACGGAAGCAGCAGCAAAACTTGTTTCAAAACAAGGCGCGATTCCTACACAATTCAGTTTTTTGATAGACTTAAAGGATTTGAATGGTGTAGAAAGACTTAAGAAATTTAACTCCGAAGTCTATTCCCTTCTTCAATATTAAAATAAGTTGAGCATCCGAAAAATAAGTTTTTGCAAATCAAAAGGAAAGCATTAAATTTGCACTTCATTTACTAAAAAATTATGGCAAATAATCATAACACGAAAAACGAACAAGAAGGAAAAGAAACTGTAGAATTCTTCAGAGATCTTGATAAAGAGGCTCTTAACATAGAATCTTTCTTAGAGAAAAATGCAAAAACCTTAAGCATTGGTTTTGGTGTTTTGATCGTTGCAGTTCTTGGCTGGTTCGGATATCAGCAATTTATTTTGGGTCCACAAAACGAAGAAGCTACGAAAAGCTACTTGGTGGCTCAGAAAAACTTGGCTGAAGGTAAAGAAGATCTAGCATTAGGCGGAAAATCTGTTGCAAACCCAGGATTCATTGGAACTTTCGAAGAATATGGAAGCACAAAAGCAGGTAAACTTTCTGCTTACAACGCAGGATTGATCGAGTTCAAAAAAGGAAACTATCAGAAAGCTTATGATTTATTAGACAAATTCAGCTCTGGGAACAAAGTTTTGGTCGCTCTGAAATATGGCGCAATGGCAGATTGCCTTTCCAACCTAAACAAAGCAGACGATGCATTAGCAATGGCGGACAAAGCGGCTTCAGCTTCAGATGATGCTTACACATCTTACTATTTCACAAAGAAAGCAGGAATTTTGGCTCTAGCACTTAAGAAAAATGCAGATGCTAAAAAATACTTCGCAACTATCGACGAAAAATATCAAGATTATGACAACGGTCAATCTGATGCGTTCATAGAAATGACAAAATATTATTAAAATATAAAATATGGCAACGGTAAATCTTTCAGATTACAAGCCACTCAACATATCCAATGCCGATGAATATTCAATCGGCATTGTTGTTTCTGAGTGGAACGACTTCATCACGTACAACCTCCGAAATGGCGCAGTGGAAACCCTGAAAGCCGAAGGCATCAAAGAAGAAAACATCCATATCTATTATGTTCCTGGCGCTTTCGAATTGAGTTTTGCAACGATGAAACTTTGCAAATCCAACAAATTCGCAGCAGTGATTGCCATTGGAAACGTGATCCGCGGAGAAACGCCCCATTTCGAATTCGTTTGTTCCGGCGTTACGCAAGGCATCAAAGACTGCAATATTCTTACAGAAACGCCCGCAATTTTTTGCGTTCTGACAGATGACAACAAGGAGCAATCCATCGCAAGAAGCGGTGGAAACCTTGGCAACAAAGGCGTAGAAGCCGCAGTCACGGCACTCAAAATGATCGATTTCAACACCAAATCAAATTAGAATTTCTTATTATAAAAATTTTTTGGAGCCGGGAACCTGCTCTCCGTTGCAATTCCTCGCGCCAAGCCTTTCCCATCGCATGCTGTGGGATTTCCTCTACGATCAGGGCTATTTTTAAAAGACGATCCAAAAAAAATTTACTTAAATATCAAAAAGAAAGTATTAATTTTAAAACACAAAATAATATTACAAGATGAAATGGACAAACGACAGAAGTGGCAACTTCGATGACAGACGAGGCTCAGGTGGCGGTGGCGGAATGCTTGTCGGTGGCGGATTAGGAACTATCATCATCGCAGCCATCGTTTTCTTTTTGGGAGGAGATCCTTCTGCCATTTTGAACAACAGCGCATCTGCACCACAACAATCCGAACAAAGACAACTATCCAAAGAAGAACTCAACATCGGAGAATTCGTAAGTATGCTGACTGCTGAAAACGAAGAAACGTGGAATAAAATCTTCCAACAAAACGGAATCCAGTTCAAACCTGCAAAGGTTGTCCTATTCGAAAGCGCAACCCGCTCTGGTTGCGGAACTGCTCAAGCAGCAATGGGACCTTTCTATTGTCCAGCAGATCAAACGATCTATATGGATATGAGCTTCTTCAATGAATTGCAACAGAAATTTGGAGCAAAGGTAGGACAGTTTACAGTTGCTTATGTTCTTGGCCACGAGTACGGTCATCACATTCAATATTTGTTAGGAACTCTTAACAAAGTAGATCAACTCAGAAATAGCGGAAGATATTCGGAATCAGAAATGAACAAAGTTTCTGTTGCCAATGAACTTCAGGCAGATTTCTACGCCGGATTGTGGGCAAAACAAACCGACAACCGTGAGAAAATATTAGAACCAGGCGACATACAACAAGCAATGAGCGCTGCCGCAGCAGTTGGTGATGACAATATCCAAAAAAGAGGACAAGGCTACGTGAACCAAGAGAGCTTCACGCACGGTTCTTCCGCACAAAGAGAAGAATGGTTTATGAAAGGTTACAATTCTGGTGACATCAGGCAAGGTGATACTTTTAATGCGCTTTTGAAGTAGAATACATTAAACAAAAATAAAAAAGCCCGACGAATCTATTTTCGTCGGGCTTTTTATACGTATCTCTTAGCTATTAAAAACAAAAACGACTGCAAATCCTAAGATCAACAGTCGTTTTGTACCCCAGACGGGACTTGAACCCGTACATCCGAAGATACAGGATTTTAAGTCCTGCGTGTCTACCAGTTCCACCACCAGGGCAGAGGTGGAGCGAAAAACGGGACTCGAACCCGCGACCCCAACCTTGGCAAGGTTGTGCTCTACCAGCTGAGCTATTTTCGCATAAAAAAAATTCCTAATTTCTTAGAAATTTTAGTTTGTGCGGATGAAGGGACTCGAACCCCCACGCCGTGAAGCACCAGATCCTAAGTCTGGCGTGGCTACCAATTACACCACATCCGCATTATTTTCAAGAACTACTTTTCTTTCGTTTTGGTGAGTGCAAATATAGAACTCTTTTACATATCCTCCAAAATAAAATCAATCTTTTTTTCAAGTTTTTTGATTGTGTGATTTCGGATAACTTCGATACTTTTTATTACCTTTACACTCTTAAAATATTTTGAAGATATGGAATTAACAGGAACAATTAAGAAGATTTCTGATTTACAAACATTTGCAAGCGGATTTCAAAAAAAAGAACTCGTTCTTTTGACTGAAGAACAATATCCACAACCTATTAATATTGAATTTACTCAAGATAAAGTGGACTTGCTGAATGCTCACAAAGTGGGTGACAAAGTGAAAGTTCATATCAATATCAGAGGTAGAGAATGGACGAGCCCACAAGGTGAAGTGAAATATTTCAACTCGATCGTGGGATGGAGAATGGAAAAAGATGCTTCTACAAATTTTAATGAGCCAACCGAAGCGACTCCAAACCAAGGACAGCCAGCAACAGAGAACAAAAATGTTTTTGCTGAGGACGAAGACGATGACTTGCCATTCTAATTATTTTAGAATAGTTTAATTATAGATTCCCTGCATTTAATTGAATGTAGGGAATTTTTGTAGGTCAGTAGATTTCATAATAAAACTAATTAAATCGATGTTCATTAATATTAAACAAAACTTTTCAAATGATTTGGCTTGACCCTGATGACATTTCTTTCCCCGACCCAGAACTCTACGACGCAGAGACAGGGTTGATGGCAGTTGGTGGCGATTTGAAACCCGAAAGACTTTGGTTTGCCTATGAACTCGGACTTTTTCCCTGGTATAATGAAGGCGAAGAAATCCTTTGGTGGTGTCCAGATCCGAGATTTGTTTTGTTTCCTAATGAAATTAAAATCTCAAAATCGATGAGAAAAATTTTGAGAGATAGCATTTTTGAATTCACGGAAAACCAATGTTTTGAGGATGTGATGAGAAGTTGTAAGCTTGCGGAACGAAAAGACCAAGATGGAACTTGGATTAATGAAGATTTGATTTCATCTTTTGTAAAACTTAATAAAGCTGGGAAAGCCAAAAGTTTTGAAGTTTGGCAAAATGGTAATTTGGTTGGTGGATTTTATGGCGTACAAGTCGGAAAAGTTTTCTGTGGCGAAAGTATGTTTTCCAAAGTTTCCAACGCATCGAAAGCTGGATTCATCCATTTCACAACGAAATATCAAGACGAATGGGAACTGATTGATTGCCAAATCCATTCTGAACATTTGGAAAGTCTTGGTGCAAAAATGATTCCCAAAAACGAATATTTAAAAATCTTAAAACAGCAAATCTCTTGACAGCAGAACGACAAAAATGGCTACTTCTCATCGCATTATCTGTGATTTGGGGTTCGTCTTTTATACTAATCAAAAAATCTTTGGAACATTTCAATCCTTACGAAGTTGGTGCTTTGCGTGTTTTGATTTCGGGAATTGTGCTGATGCCTTTTGCGATTTCCAAAATAAAACTATTTCCGAAAAGACATTTGAAGTGGCTCATCCTTGTAGCGCTCTCAGGAAGTTTTGTCCCGATGTTTTTATTTCCAATGGCAGAAACTGAAATCAGTAGTAGCATTGCAGGAATCATCAATTCTATGATGCCGATTTTTGTGATTATTGTCGGTTCTCTCGTTTGGAAATTCTCAACTACGAAAAGGCAATTGCTTGGCGTATTGATAAGTTTTACAGGTGCTTGCATCTTGGCTTTGGGAAGTGGCGAGAGTGGCGAAATCAAAATCTATCCAATCTTACTTTTGCTCTTGGCAACGTTGTTATACGCCATCAGCACAACGACTGTCAAATCTAAGTTGCACGATGTTCCGGCTATCTTGATGTCGGCTTATGTTTTTTCGTTTGTTTTGTTTTTGCCATCATTGATTGCGTTGGTTTTCTCTGGATTTTTCTCGCATTTTACATTTTCAAAAGGTGACTTTGTCGGTTTGGGATTTGTGGCGATGCTGTCGATTTTCGGAACTGGATTGGCGATGATGATGAATTATAAATTATTGAGCATCTCTACCCCGCTTTTTGCATCTACTGTGACTTTACTGATGCCGATTGTTGCAATTATTTGGGGAATTCTGGACGGAGAGAAATTGACGACAATGCAATCTGTTGGTGCGCTGATTATTTTGGCTGGATTAATATTTTTGAGGAGCAAACCGAAGATGGCCAATGGCTGATGGCATTTGGTTAATTGGTTTAAAATTAACCTGAGTTTGGGTTAACTATTTAATTTATTTAATGTCATTATAAAAACATTATTAATAGCGTCGGGCTTTAGCCCGATGTATAAAATTGCAAAAAAAGGCTTTAGCCAAAACATATTTAAATTTTGGCTAAAGCCTAACTCTTTTTTTTCATTAAAAATAGGCTAAAGCCCATTCCTATTGATATTATGTAATTTTACTTAACCCGAAATTACAATGATTTATAGTCTCACAGATTTTACAGATAATGCTGATTCTTTTTTTGAAATGTTGATTGGATGACAAAACCCATAGCCCTGATTGCAGTGGAAATCCCACAGCAAGCCTTGGGAAAGCCAGGTGCGAGGAATTGCAACGGAAAGCAGGTTCCCGGCTCCTAAAAATGAAAAAGCTCAGACGAATCTGAGCTTTGCTTTTATTTCTTTTTGGCCTTTATTTTTTTGACCTGTTCTTTAATCGATGGATATTTCTGTTGCATATCTTTGCTGAGACTTGGATCCAAATCCAGAGCTTTTTTGAGTTGCAAGACGCCTTCTGATTCGTTTTTCAGATGGAAATAGCAGTTGCTCAATTGATAATACAATTCGGCGCGTGGATGGGCTTTCAGAGCTTTGTCCAAAATCGTGATGGCATCTTCGTACTCGCCAAGCAACATCAAGACTTCTGAATAGGCGTACCAATTGTAAAACCTCGTCGGCTCGGATTCTATGAGTTTTTTGAGGCAAACCAAGCTTTCCTCGTAATCGCCGGAAGTAATGTAGAGAAACGCTAAACGCTTCTGATACTCGACATTTCCTTCGTTGAGTAAAGAGGCTTCTTGTGCAAAATAAAGCGATTCTTTGATGTTTCCCAATTCTTCATAAATGTGAGATTGCTCCATCATTGCCAAGTAAAACTGCGGGTCTTCTCTCAATGATTTTTGGAAAGATGTGAGTGCAGGAACTAATTTCTTGGCTTCTTTGTAACATAATCCGATTTTGTAGAATGTGAAAGCTTTGGTATATTCCAATTCCAGCATTTCCTCGTAAACTGCAATTGCTTTGTCCCACTCTCCCATTGCTTCAAAACACGAGGCTTTGTTGGCATAAACACCGACAGCCATTGAGTTAATTGCTAATAGATAGTCAAAACCTTTGATGGCTTCTTCGTAATTCTTTTTGTTAAAATGGAATTGCCCATACTCGTACCAAGCGGTTTCTGAGAAAGGAAATTTGTCCAAATATTGATTGAGGAAATCCAAAGCTTCCACAGGACGATTTAGCAAATTATAGCAAAGCATTACATTTTCCAAGGAATAATCGTCGAAAGGATCGTGCTCCAGTGCGGATGTGTAATGTTTCAACGCGTTGAACGGGTCGTCCAGATTCACATATTCGTCTGCGATGAAATTGTGAAGGAAATTTTCCTCTTCTTCCAATTGCAATGCGCGCTGGCAATATTCGATGGATTTTTTTGGGTTTCCGAGATTTGAGTAATATTTGGCGCAACACACAAGGAAATCTGTGTCTTCCAAAGAGGATTGATGCAACTCGTCTATCAATTCTTTGGCTTTCACATAACGTTCCAACTCTAGGAAAACTTCCAATTGCTTGGTTTTGATTTCCAGAGAATTTGGATGGATGCTAAGAGCGTGGTTCACGGCCATTTCTGCATAGCTGTAGTCTCCAAGCTCCAGATAGTAAATGATGATTTCTATGTATTCTTCTGTATCGAAATAGAATTCTTCATTATTTTCTATCATTTCTTCGAACTTTTTAGCAAGTTCGTTTTCAAAAAATTCTTCCAATAGTATATAGATTTAGACTAGAGATTGAGTGTTGAGAATTACAAATGCCCGGTCCTGAAATCTGCTTGTATAAAGTTAATTAAATTTATTTTGATAATAAGTGATTTTAATATGATAACTTATTAACATTAATCTTTTTTCTGCTCTGTGTAGATTGTAGTCAAAAACATACCAAACGATTTTTCTAATCCAGTAATATCGCCGGATTTGAGATTGACACCGCCGTAGAGACTATCATTGCTACGTATTTTGAAATCTGTCAAAGAAAGATACAAAGATGGCTGTCCGGCTTTTGCTGACAATTTTACCGTTGACCCCAACAATTTTCTGGTGGAGACTGACATAACTTCACTCTCGTTCAAATTGAGTTTGATGAAACTTCTGGCTGGTAATTCTGTCGTTTTATTATTGATATTAATCTTTTGTTTTTTTTCTGATGACGAAACCAAGTACGCGACATTTTCTTCGTTGGGAATATTTTCCAGATTTGTGTAATACAAATTCAAAATATAATAAGCCGGATTGAAGTTTTGAAAAGTACCGTCGATGTTTTCAATTGGTTTTAATGAAAAACTGTTCGCACCAACTTGTTTTGCTTTTTTGTAAATATCGCCGAAGATTGCCACATCGTCATTTGAGAAAGCATTCACTAGAATTTCTCCTAAGAATTCTGACTTCGAAGCATCATTGATTAGATAAAAAAACTTGTCCTTGTTGTCATTCGTCTTTTCCACTTTGTTCAATGTAACTATCTGAAGATAAAAGAACTGAAAACAAAAAACACTAATTAAAAATAGGAGTTTACGCATTCGTTAATTTTAGGATTTCTACACAATCCTGAAGGCTGTTTTCCCAATGTTTTGGTTCGATGTTATAATCCTTTTCGATTTTGTCCAAAGACATTGTGCTTCTTTTTGGGCGCTTTGCCGGCGTTGGAAATTCCTCCGTCGTGATTGCTTTTAATGAAACGGAAGAACCCGAAAATTCTTTTATTTTATTCGCAAAATCAAACCAAGTGGTTTCTGGATAATTGGAAAAATGGTAGATTCCGAAGGTTTTGTTTTTAGCTTCGATAATTTCCATAATTGCTTCTGCCAAATCATTTGCGTTGGTTGGTTGACCGTGTTGGTCGCCTACGATTCCCAATTCGTCTTTCACATTAAACAAATGCAACATTGTCTTCACAAAGTTTTTATTAAATTCTGAATACAACCAAGAAGTTCTAAGAATCACAGTCTCTGGATTGTTTTCCAAAGCCAACTCTTCTCCTTTACGTTTTGAAGCGCCATAAACACCAATCGGGTTTGTGAAATCATCTTCTGAATAGCTCAAATTGGTCTCGCCATCAAAAACGTAATCAGTAGAAACGTGAATCAAAATAGCGTTGTACTCACTTGAAATTTCAGCCAAATTACCAACACCAATGGCATTGACAGCAAAAGCCTTTTCCTCTTCTTTCTCCGCCAAATCTACAGCTGTGTAAGCCGAAGCATTGATGACAAAATCTGGTTTGTACTCTTCAAATTCCTTTTCAATCTGAGCTCTATCTGTAATGTCCAAAGCTTGAGATCCTGTGAAATTGAAGTCGAAAATATCGTGGTATTTTGGTGCTAATTTTTGAAGACAATGTCCCAATTGGCCGTTTCCGCCAACAACTAAAATTCTTTGCATAATTATTTGGCTCTATTTTGATTTCTGAAAAAAGTGACTCTCTCTTTAAAAGTTTTATGGTCAATCTCAACTAAAAAATGCGCGAATTTTTCCAAAGTTTCGTCTGGCATTTTTTCGGCTCTTCTGGTTTTCATATTGAAGTAGATCACCGTCAACCAGAAAACCGCATTTATTTTTCCATTTTCGTCTGTCATTAGCAATTCTACAACCGCAGTGATGTCATCCACCATAATCGTCTTGCTGGTGATGTTGACTGTGGAATTGTACCTAACTTCTTTCAAATAAGCAATTTCATTTTGAATCGTGACCCAAGTGCAACCTGTTTCTCTGGTGTATTGCTCGTAGGTAAATCCGTAGTTTTGTTCAACGTGATCTTCTCTGGCATTGAGCATATATTCCAGATATTTCACGTTGTTTAGGTGACCAATCGGGTCGCAATCTGCAAAACGGATTTTAACAGTAGATGAAAATTCTTTTTCCATAGTGCAAAAATAAAAAAACCGCTCCGTAAAGAGAGCGGTTTTTATTATAATATTGTCTTAAAATTAAAGACCTAATTCTTTTCTTACAGCTGGAGTTGCATCTGTACCTGCTTTGTAAACAAGAGCTGGGCTAGAAGCATCAAATACGAATTCGTAAGCTGCAGCTTTTGAAACTTTAGAAATAGCATCGTTGATTTTTTTTTCAATTGGTGCTAATCCTGCATCTCTTTTTTCAGCGATGTCTTTTTGAGCAGCAGCGTAAAGTTGCTGAAGATTGTCCTGAAGTTTTTGAACTTCTTGGCTTCTTTGCTCATTGATAGCAGGCGTTTGTTTTGCCGCTTCATCTTGGTATTTTTTCATCAAATCCTGAAGAGATTTTCCTTGCTTTTCCAATTCACCTTGCTTAGAAGTTTGCAAGTTTTGTAATTGTTGATCAAGAGCCTTCATTTCTGGCATTGATGTAAAGATCGAATTGATATCAACAGAAGCTATTTTTTGAGCTTGTGCAAATCCAGTTGCAAAAACCATTACAACGGCTACTAATAATACATTTAATTTGTTCATTTTAAAAAGTTATGTTTATAATTTATATTTAATTTCCTTTTACATCCATAGATTGGATACTTTCTATAGGTGCTACTTTTTTACTAGCACTATTAGATTTCAGTTTACCATTCTTGTTGGAATTCATTGGGCGACCTCCTCTGTTAGGAATAGAGGTCTTTGTTTCCTCAACTTTTGGAAGACTTTTGCCTAAAAGATTGAGAACAGCCTCGGTGTAATCATACTTTTTATCAAGGAAAATTACACTAATGTTGTTGCTTTTATCAAGAACTATGCCCAAGTTATTTTTGGTAGAAACAGTCTTGATGGCATTCCAAATCTGGTCTTGATATGGTTTCGTAAGATTGGATCTCAATTGATTTACCTCCCCATTGGTTCCAAATCTAGCTCCAATTGTGTTGCGGATGCTAGTTTCCATATCCACAATTTCTTTTTCTCTGAGCTTCAATTGATCTCCTACCAAGAGTACCTTTTCGTTTTCGAAAGCTTCTCTTTTTCTTTCATATTCCGCCTGCAACTTCTGCAAATCTGCCTGCCATTGCGTCACCTGAGTATTGAGTCTGTTTTCAGCTTCTTTGAACTGAGGCAACTTGCTCAACACATAATTTGTATCTACAACGCCAATCTTCTGTGCATAGATATGTGTTGCGGTGAAAAGAATTGTTACAATGAATGCTATTTTTTTCATCTGATAAAAATAATATTTTATTTTATAATGGCTGGTTCATCAAGAAGTGCTGTTGCCATCCTGATGGTTCCTGGCTTCCTAGTGTTTTATCAAAACCATAAGCAAAATCAAACCCGATCAATCCAAATGCTGACATCGATACTCTAATACCAAGTCCGGCAGATCTTTTCAGTTTGAATGGATTATAAGTTCCGAAACTGTTCCAAGCGTTTCCTGCTTCAACAAACGTTAAAACGAAAATTTTCGCTGTTTGGTTCATAGAAATTGGATATCTCAATTCTGCTGCAAATCTGTTATAAATAGTTGCTCCACCGTAAGGCGTAATATCATAATTTGAAGATGAGCTGAAACCTGTAGAGGAAGCATTTTCATATCCTCTCAACGGTACCAATTCTCTACCATCAAATCTACCATTAAACAAACCTACACCTCCTACATAATATCTTTCGAATGGTGGTGGGCCTAATTCTTTGGTGTATCCATTCAGGTATCCCATTTCTCCAGTGGTTCTAAGAACTAATTTCCCGATTACCTCGTTGTAGAAATCTGCTTTCAACTTTACTTTGTAGAACTCCATCCATTTGTACTTGTCCAAAGTTGTCATAGTAGAATAATCTTTGTTGCTGAACCAAGAATATGGAGGCGTGAATTTCAAAGAAGCTTCCACATTGGATCCATAAGTTGGGAACACTGGATCTAATCCGGCAGAACTTCTACTCAAACCGATATTGAAACTGAATGACTTCGTACTACCATTATTTTCTACAACATCACCAAAGTTGAATGGATAGTTGCTAAAGTTATAACTCTGAAACTGAATCCCAGTGTAAAGTGCAAAATAATCATCCGGCCATTTCAATAGTCTTGTAAGACCTGCTGTTGCAGAGAAAATGTCCATTTTTTGATCGCCAGTTGATAAGTTGTAATTTACATTTGAATAGTTAAAACCTACACTAAGTGCGGTTGGTCTCGTTCCAAAGACCCACGGCTCTGTAAATGAAACACTATAATTGGTGAAAAATTGTCCAGCTTGTGCCTGAAGTGACAAAGTTTGTCCATCTCCCTGAGGAACTGGTTTGAAATCTTTGAACTTAAGGAAGTTTCTCAAAGAGAAGTTATTGAAGGTCAAACCA
This sequence comes from Epilithonimonas xixisoli, assembly GCF_004365655.1. Classification (GTDB taxonomy): domain Bacteria; phylum Bacteroidota; class Bacteroidia; order Flavobacteriales; family Weeksellaceae; genus Epilithonimonas; species Epilithonimonas xixisoli. The sequence continues at coordinate 284,702 of NZ_SOEO01000002.1, forward strand.
AGCGTTCCGATGAAAGATCCACCACCGTAACCTGCTTGCAACTGAACCTGAGAAGATCCTTTCTCTACAAGCGTCCAGTGCATATTCACGGTGTTATCTTGCGGATTTGGTTTTACATCGGTTCCGATTTGTTGAGGATCAAAAAACTGCATCCCAGCCAATTCGAAATAGGTTCTTTTGATTTCTGTTTTTGCAAACAACGCACCCGGTTTTGTTCTCAATGCTCTCAAGATTACGTGATCATGCGTCGTGGTATTTCCAGACCAAGTTACACGGTTCCAAGTTGCTTTTTCACCCTCGTTGATTCTGATTTCCAAATTGATAGAATCTCCTTTGATAGATTTTTCAATCGGTGTTACGTTTGAAAACAAGAATCCATTGTTCATATAAATGGATTTGATATCAGAATCATCTTCCTTACCGCCATCGTCTCCAACTTTTTTGTTGAATCCTACTGCATCGTAGATATCTCCTGTTTTATATCCTAAGATTCTTTGTAAAAATTCTGTGGTGAAAGTCGTATTCCCAATGAAATTAATATCACCGATGTAGTACTTTTTACCTTCATTCAGTTTTACATTGATATTGTAACCTTTCTCATTTCTCGTTACAGAATCTGAAACGATTGTTGCATCTCTAAAACCTAAGGAATTATAATAACTGATAAGGTTTCTTTTGTCCTCATCGTATTTGTCCTGAACAAATTTTGAAGGCTTCAGAATCCCAAGAAGGAATCTCTTTTGCTTGGTATCTTTGAAACCATTTTTTCTTAGTTTTTTGTCTGATACTTCTTGGTTTCCGTCAAATTCGATTTTATCGATTTTTACTTTTTTACCTTTGGAAACCTCTATCGTCCAGTCCACCAAATTGGCGTCTCCACCGTTGGCTTTTTCCTGAATATTAATTTTGGCATCCGCAAAACCTTTGGCAATATATTCCTGAGGAATTTTGTTTTGAAGACTGGAAACCAAATTGTTATTGATTTTTGTCCCAGGTTTCAGATTGTTATCTTTGATGAGTTTTTCGTTCTTAGACTTTCCAATTCCTTTCCCGGTAAATTTCACTTCACCAAGTTCTTTCAGGTCTTGCAAAGAAAATTGAAGCACAACATTTTGCCCTTCTACATCCTGAATGTAAACCTCGACTTTAGAAAAAGACTGTGTCTCCCAAAGCTTCTTGATAGCGTTGCTAACTCTCTGCCCCGGAATTTCTAACTTCTCTCCTTTCACAAGTCCTGTGAAACGCAAAATCTGAGCTGGGGTGAATCTCTTGACACCATCTACCACAACATCTTTCAGAACATATTCTTGATTTTGGTTTGCTGCAAGTTCTGTGTTTTCTGCATTGTTACCCTGTGGAACAACCTGTGCGTGGAAATACGCGGAAGCTGTTAACAAAATAATGGGTATAATTCTTAATTTCATTCTAATTGAAGTTCTCTTTTCTAAAATATATTATGAAAGCAGCTGCTCGCTAGTCTTTCCGTATCTTCTTTCTTTGTTCTGATAATCCAAAATGCATTGGAAAAATGTTTCTTTGGTAAAATCTGGCCAAAGTACATCTAAAAACTGAAGTTCAGCATAAGCGATTTGCCAAAGCAAAAAGTTACTGATTCGCACTTCACCACTTGTTCTTATCATCAGATCCACCTGTGGGAAATCCTTTGTATAAAGATGGTCTTCGAAGCATTTCTCATCGATATCATCTACATTCAGTTTTCCGTCTTTTACTTCTTCGCTGATTTCTTTTACCGCTTTCAGAATTTCTTTCTGAGAGCCATAATTCAGAGCAAGAATTAGATTTCCACCAGTATTATTTTTTGTCAGGTCAATGACATTCAGCAATTGATCTCTCACCAATTCCGGAAGCATAGAAACATCTCCCACAACGTGCATTCTCAGTCCTTTTGAGAAAATCTCATCAGCCTCTAGCAATAATGTTTCGGACAGAAGATTCATCAGCGTATCCACTTCTTCTTTTGGTCTGTTCCAGTTTTCTGAAGAAAAGGTGTAAAGCGTGAGGTAAGGAATATGCACTTCGTTACACGCATTAATGACATTACGAACGGCATTGATAGCATTTTTGTGTCCGAAGGTTCTTTCTTCGCCTCGGGATTTTGCCCATCTTCCGTTTCCATCCATAATGACTGCAACGTGCTGAGGCAAACGATTTTGATCTATTAGTTTCTTTAAGTCGTCCATAATCACTATTTACAATAACAAGGTGGTCTTCCAAAAGAATAAGACAAAATAAGCGTCACGGAATTGACCCAGTCCTTTGAGTTCGGATTTCCAATATTCCTCTGTTGCATAAATCCTTGTACTATTTCAGCGGTTTGTTCTTTGTTGAGTGCAGTTTTCTTCACCGTAATATCACCTTCTTCCACACTACTGTAATCTACCTTGTCTGAGAATGTCGGGCGGAATAAAAACTCGCCGGACAATGCCCAGTTATAATTAAATTTATACTTAAGCCCAATTCCAAAAGGCACGCCCATTGTGAATTCTTTTTTCTGGGTGTAGCTCACTTCTATATCGGTAGCTGATTTTATATTAAGCTCCGGACTTGCCGCATTCATATACATCCCGGAAACTCCTCCGAAGATGTACGGGCTCAGCATGCTTCTCTGCTCATCATTTACTGGTAAGAAGTTATATTCAAAAAGTAAATCAGCAGAAAATATAGAATTGGTTCCCCATAATTTCCTCATTCTTCTGTAATTCTCCTTGGCATATCTGTCATCAAACTGAACATTGCTGAAACCCAAATTAAGCCTCGCCGACTGGTACGGATTGAAATTCATACGATAAAGCAAACCGCCGTAGAACGGAAGCCCATAATCTGTAAGACTCCCACCAATAGGCTTTTGGAAAATATAATTGGTCCGTCCAATATCCCCAACAAGATTACTCATTCCCATCTGCACCCCAATCTCGTGTCTTTGCGCATTGGCAAAACTGAGAAAACAAAATAAGGCGATAAAGGAATAAGTTATTTTTTTCTTCATTTTCAATATACTGAAACGTCTATTACTTAAAAATTTGGTGCAAATATAAAACATTTTTAGCGTAAGCAACTTCTTAAAGTTTAGTTAAATAAGGACAAGTAATTATAATTATTTGTTATAAAAACGAACATATCTTCAAAATAGTCTTTAAAAAAAATAAAAGCCTTAATAAAGGCTCTTATTTTCTATTAAAAAACATTTTCAGTTTGTTCCGGATTTTGATAATCGTTGGCTCCTTGTAATTTTTATCCTCATCGAAGTAGCCATAACCGTAGCCATAACCGTAGCCGTAACCATAGCCGTATCCATAACCGTAACCATAACCTTGCTTCACAACAAAGTCATTGTACACCAAGCCCAAATTCTTTACTTCTTTGTTGAAATATTTTTCGCTGATCATTTTCAACATATGTTTCTCGGTGTATTCGTGGCGAACAACATAGATTGTAGTATCTGCTTTTTTAATCAATTCAAAAGAATCGGCAACCAATCCTACTGGTGGCGAATCTATGATGACATATTCATAAATCTCCTTCAACTGGTCTATGAATTTCATGTTATTATCGCTCATCAAAAGCTCTGAAGGATTTGGAGGAATAGGCCCGGAAGTAATAACATCAAGCCCTGGAATGCTGGTATGGTTGATAATATCTTCCAATTGAACTTGCCCTGTGAGATAATTAGAAATTCCGTTTTTATTATTGATTTTGAAGTCACCAAAAATTTTCGGTTTTCTAAGATCCATTCCCAACAGTACCGCTTTTTTCCCACTTAAACCCAATACCGAAGCAATATTAATCGAAATATAAGTTTTCCCTTCCCCACTGATAGATGAAGTCACGAGAATCACTTTGCTTTTCTGCTCTTCATCAAACAAGAATCTAAGATTGGCCCTAATCGCTCGGAATGCCTCTGAAATGGATGATTTTGGCTCTTCCAAAACGGTAAGATTATTCTCATAATTATTATGACCTACCACACCAAGAAGCGGAATTTTGGTAGCGCTTAAAAGTTCTTTTAGGTTTCTAATTTTATTATCAAGCAATTCCCCAATCAATAAAAACAACAATGGAAGCAACAGCAATCCGCCCATAATTTGCATCTTCGTCCCATTGACATCTGGCGCAATAGGCCCTTGACCTAGATTTTTGGCCTTATCTATGATTCTAAGATTACTCTGATTGGTCGCAACACGCATTTGAGATTTTGCCTGTTCGGAAAGCAGGGTGTTGTAAGTGCTTTCAATAATATCATAACCGCGCTGGGCATCCAGATAAATCCTTTGCTTTTCCGGCAGCGTTACAAGTTCCTGATCTATTTTAAGAATCCCACCATCCAATGCGGCAAGTCTGTCATAATAAGACTGGAAATATTTTTTGAGTCCGCTTTGCGAAGTATATTTCGCTTCATTAATCAAGCGGTTGATTTCCCGCATTGGTTCAGAATTAGGCGTATAAATCTGCGCCATTTCTCTCCGTTTTGCATAAAGTGCTTTGAGTTCAGAAACAGATGCATTGAAACTTCCATCCTCGATTCCTGCAATATTGAGACTAATTATTTTATCAATATTATTGGTATTCACAGAAGAACGGATGTCATTCAGAGAGTTAATTTTCGTTACCAATTCTGCCTTTTGTGCTTCCAGATCACTTAGTTTTGAGAGTGTTTTGGAATCGATATTTTCCATATCGAAAAGGCGGTTGTTGATTTTCAGATTATTAAGAACTGTAGCGCTGGAATCTAGTTTTTTTCTGATTTTGGTTAGATTCAGATTCAGATATTCTACCGTGTTTTGATCGACTGTATTTTGATCTATTAATCTTTTATTGATTAGTTCCTGAACGGAGTTATTAAGAAAATTAACGGCGCCATTTAGATTATAACCTGTTTTGCTAATGACCATAATGGATGGCAATTCCTTATCAAAATCCACAGCCAAACTTCCTATGATCCCGTTCACAGCTTGATTTACCGGAATAAGTGTGACTGCGACATTATCTAAACCAAGATTACTTGGATTGGGATTGGTAACCAACTTGAATCTAAGATGAGGCGATTCGTACCATTCATTAATACTCAAAATCTTATTAGCTGGTCTTGCAAAAGCGGGAATACTTTCGAAAGATTCGGTATTGTAGTTGTAAAGATGGGTGGACAATCCTTCTTCCGGCAGTACCACTTCGTATTTGTTATTTCCTTTCGGAATGAAATTGATTGGATAATTGACTTGCTGCAAGTGATTTTTATCGATTTCCAAAAAAAACGGACTATCTTCCTGATCCAGATAAGTAGTTTTGATGAGTCCTTTGGTCGTATAATTGGTATTAAGATTCAGTTGCTTTACCAAATATTCATTGTGACTTCTGGAGAGTAATATTTTTTTAAGAAAAATTCCGTCCTGATTCCCACCTTGTCCCCAAATAAAATTGATAGACTGATTGGGCGTGAAATAGCTGGATGTGTTGTTTGAGATACTTAGAGAAAGACTGGATGAGTAAACCCTCTGCGCATAATACTTGCTGTAAACATAAGAAATACAGTATCCAAGAAATCCTAAGATTACAAACCAGTACCAATTTCGAAGAACCCTCTGCACAAAGTGAACAGGATCAAACAAATTGAAAGATCCCATTTTTTCAGCCACTTGAGCTGTATCTTGCGTCGTATTTCCGTTTTTATTAGGAATCATCTTATAGTCTCGAAATTATTAAATAAATAGACATCACTGTCGTAAGCAAGGAAACGCCGGTTGTCAAAGTCTGAACAGGCTCTCTTCCAAATCCATTGATGCTTTTACCATTGGTATTAAGGTAAATGATGTCGCCATTTTGCAGCCAATAGTAAGGTGAGTTCATCGCATCTTCTCTTGTAAGATCCAACTTTGCAGTTTTGATGCCTTCGGGATATTTTCTGTGGATGGTAATACTTTTTCTATCGATCGTTCTATTGAGTCCACCGTTCATTGCAAGCGCTTGCATAATGTTGAGTTGAGTCACATAAGCAACTTTTTCTCCGGTGACACTTGTGGTTTCCATATCACCTAAGACGTAATATCTGATTCCGTCTAGATTAAGTCTTACTTCAGCCTTACCTTGCAAAAAATTTTCATTGACACGGGTTTGTATTTCTTGGCTCATGTCTTCTACCGTTCTTCCTTCCGCTTTTACATAGCCAATTCCAAAAATGTTGACATCACCATTGGAATCCACTTTCAATCCATTGAAATAAAATGTTGGATTACCTCCAGTTCCACCGCCGCCGCCAGCTTGTCCGCCGACTGCCCCGCCTATCTGGCCACCAACAGCTCCACCTGCTGCACCATTTGCACCACCTGAAGATGAAGCATTGAGAGATGAATAAAATTGCGCAGCATCACCTTTTGGTGTAGTAACCACGTTTAACGTTAAGATGTCTCCTTTTGTAATTCGATATTGTGGAACATTGTAGGGTACCAAGCCTTCCTCATTTATCGTAAGACTCTCACTTGGTTGCAGATAGCGAATATCCTTTTTGGAAATACAAGACGTAAATCCAATCAATATCAGTAGTAAAAATATGTTAAATGAATAACGGTTTTTCATTAATTGTTTTTTTGCAAAAGTATAAATTATTAATCTTTCTTGAATCGCAATAAGAATATCGGTAAATAAGCTCCTAAAAAGCCCAAAGATAAAATTATCAACAACAACTGATTCACATTCAAATGCCTGAAAGAATACGCTACAGCAATGATCAAAAAGTAGTAAGAAATGATGTAAGTCGTGGATCTTTTGTGGGTAAGTCCCAAGTTAAGCAATTTGTGGTGAATATGGTTCTTGTCTGGCGACAATACGGATTTTTTGTGATAAATTCTAGTAATAATGACAGTCAACGTATCAATGATTGGGAGTATCAAAATCGCTACTGCTATCACGGGAGCAGCCTGAAGATGATAGAAAACATCATCCTTTTTTGCGATAAAAATATCAATAAAAGAAATCCCTGTGAAGGCTAAAAGAAATCCAAGAATCATAGATCCCGTGTCTCCCATAAAGATTTTTGTACTGCGTTTATTCGATAGATTGTAGACCAAAAAGCCTAATGATGCCGCGATCAAAATACCGCAAAGAACCACCAAAGGATCATTATGCTCTCCCAATCGGAAAAAACTAATACCAAACAAGGCACTGGTCGCAATCGTGTAACTACCTGCTAATCCGTCAATTCCATCAATCAAATTAAAAGCATTAATCAAAATAATGAAGGTCATCAAACTGAATGCAATACTTACATAATAATTGATCTCATAAACACCGAAAACCCCGAACAGACTTCGGATTCTGACATCTGAGCCAATCACCATCAAAGCGGAAACCAGAATCTGAGCCAACAGTTTTTTGTAAGCCCGCAAAACCATAATATCGTCCATCACTCCTACAAAAAACAGGATGATGAAAGAAGCGAAGAGGAATTTGTAGCGGTCAAACAATTCGTAGGCAAAAACCGGTGCGCAAACACCTAAGGAAAAGAAAATAGCAATACCTCCAAGATTTGGAATTTTTCTAAGATGCGAACTTCTCGCACCTGGCTCATCCATCAGATTTTTTCGTCTGGAAATTTTGATGATCGTCGGAATCGCAGCGTAGGTAATAAGAAAGGAAAATACAAAGCCAAACAAGAGCTTAAAATAAAAGAAAGATATTCCGCTGCTTTGCAAAAAAGTTTCGAAATTACTCATTTAGTGTTTTTGGCTTGGGTTGTTATTAATTAGTCAAAATCCTGACGATTTTCCTTAGTCTAAGCAGGCTAAGGATATAATAAATTTTTTTTCTCAGGGGCAAAGATAATAGATAATTCTTACCAAACCGCCTATATTGCAAGATTTCTTTAGTTTTCAAACCTTTTGTTTTAATAAAATCATCCAAAACATCCGACATTTTATGGAAATCGCTGTCTTCTTTCACAAATGCTAAATAAGCCAGAAATGTATAAACGCCTTCCAAAATCTGGAAATCTTTCAAAAATTTTGTTTGATGAGCAAATTGACTTTGATTAAACTTTTCGCTAACAGCTTCCACCGCTTTCAGAATATCAAGACCTTTGGTTGTGTGGCTTTTGCTGATGGAATCTTGCCTTTCGAGATATTGGTAATGATAATTCGGCGTGAAAGCCAAAATCTGGCATTGAAGCAACAACTGCGGAATCAACTCGATGTCTTCGAAATGAACTCCTTTTTTAAATCGTTTTCCATCAAACAAATCTCGGCGAAAAATCTTGTTACAGGCAAAATACGAAATATCAGAAAAAACGAAAAGATTGTCTTTTAGAGTGATTTTCTCTGAAAAACCGGAGAGTTGTGTTAGTTTCTGAGTGATATTTCCATTTTCATCCACTTTTTGAAGATTGCAGATTGTCATTTCTGCATTGTGTTTTATGGCCAAATTGTACATCTCTTCAAACATCGTTTCGGAAACGTAATCATCGCTATCTACAAATCCTAAAAATTGTCCTTTGGCTCTATCGATTCCGAAATTTCGCGCATCGCTGAGTCCACCATTTTCTTTTGTAAAACCGAAGATTTTTTCAGGATATTTTTGTTGGAAATCGTCTATGATTTTTTGAGAATTGTCTTGGCTTCCATCATTCACAACCAAGATTTCAATTTCCTGCAAAGTTTGATTGACCAATGACAACAGGCATTTTTCCAGATATAACTCGACGTTATAAACCGGAACAATGATGGAAACTTTGATGTTTGATTTCTCGATTGTCATTGTTGTGTCGCTCCTACGGAGCTTTTCTTTTCTATGGTTATGTTTGCTACAAACATTTCACTCCTTCGGAGTTTTTTCTGGGATTAACTTTCCTATCAATATATCACTTTTTGGAAATAATAAAAATCTGTCAAATCTGCAAAATCTACGAGACTCCTTTTTTAAACTCTTGTAAATCTCGGGCTTAAAAAACCTCTTTTCGCCTCATCAAAATCCGAACGCGAGCACGGAATACAATTGTCAATATTCTCATCTTCGCCAAAATACCAAAGATTATTGAAAACATCACGCTTGAAGGCATATTGCTCATCATTAATCAAAACAAAAAAAGTCTCGTAGGATTTCTCTTTCGGATGCGATTTCTGGATATTGATTCCTTCTATCAAATACCAAATCATTTGTGCCAAAAGCTGATGATTGAGCTGAGAATCCGAATAAATATTATAATTGAAAATCCCAACAGATTTCAGTCTTTCGCTCAGTCCAATTTCTTTCATATATGCGCAAATCTCGCGTCTGTTGAGTCCATTCACTTGCGGATTCATAGAAAAGGCTTCGGCAAAAGTTTCGATGGCGTCGCAATTAATGGTGACCAAATCTGCTTTCCGGAAATAAGGTTCGGTTTTCTCTGTAGAATTCATCATTTCTGCCAAACGGATAATGTCGAACTGAACTTCCTTTATCAAATTCACAGAATCCATTTCGTTCAGATGTTTCTGATAACCAAGATGATGGTAATTTTTTATGGAGAAATTTTTGGAGCTTAAGATTTTACTCAAGAAGGTCGATTCGTGAATTTCTTCGTCCTGTTTCAGAGAAACCACGTTGCTGATTTGGGTATAATTGATATCTTGTTGATGAAAATTGAGCGCTGAAAACAGCGAAAAAGCCAAATCGTTGCTTCCACCAACAATCACAGGAATTGCACCCTTCTGATGACAAGCTGACAAAACTTCCTGCAAAATATAATGCGAATCCTGAGGCGTTTTCCCCGAAACCAAATCACCCAAATCTATGATTGGAATATCAAAATCAAGCTGGGACAATTTGTAAAACTCTCTTCGGATGCCTGTAAAATCCTGACTTTCAGCATCGCCATTGGCACCACGATAATCTGAAACAAAAAGCAAGACAATGCTGTTTTCTTTGATTTCACTCGTGATTTTGTTTCCGATTTGCCATTTCTCGGTTCGGAATTGTCTTGGCGCAACAATAAAATCTTCGAAGTTCATTGATTCTATTTTTTAATATTAATGATGACATCTTTCGGCGTTTGTTTGGAAAACTCGACCAATTGATTTCTTAGTTTGTTTGTATTTTCTTTTTTGACGGCATAAAAGGAAACCGTCGTTCCTCCCGCCATGTAATTATCTTGAATTGTCAAAGTTCCGACTTTCGAAAAATAATCCGGCATTTTTACCCATTCATCAAAAACCAAAGCCACTTCAAAATCCTGCAATTTTGCGGTGTTGTAAATATAAGCTTGAAGTTTTTTGTTATCGGCAAATTTTCCGTGATCTTCTTTCCTCAGTTTCGCCACTTCGATGCTTCCCAACCCGTAAGTATCGAGCAAATGGATATAATTAAAATAAGTGATGGCGCCAATATCATTCGCTACAACTTTGGAATTTTTGTAATATTGATGAAGAAAATCCGCCAATTGGATTTGTTGGTCAAAAATATTTTTGGATGCTTTAGGTTGATTTTTTAACATTGGAACGAAGCGCAATGAAAATGTAATTAATAATAAAATGACCATTGAAAACTTCAAAACCTGATTTCCCTTTTTCTTCTGAAAAAGTTCATCCGCAAAAGGTGCAATCGCCAAAAGAATCACAACCACCAAATAAGCTTCATAACGAATCAGCCAACCAAAGTTGGCGAACAAAAGATGCACTGCAAATCCACAGAAAACGACCATTGGAATGGGATTAACTTTAATTTTATCAATGAAAGAATTTTGACTTTTTGATTTAATGAAAATCTGAATTAATAAGATTAAGATTAATAACAAAACCGAGATTCCACGATAGCCATTTCCGGCAACCCTTGTGAGAAAACCAACGATTCCGTCATTGGTATTTCCTTTCAGAATCAAAGAATTTGGAAGGAAAAACGAACCGTGATCTACAGAAATCCAACCATAAATCAAAACCGGCGTGATCGCAAATAATCCCAATGCAATGCTTTGAAAATATTCTCTTTTGATGAAGAAAAGGTAAACGCACATAAAAAATATGAAGAACAAACTTTCGTACCTGAAACCTGTTGCTAAAATCGCCAACAAAGCCAAATTAGAAAAATTTCTCGGCGCTTCATTATCCAAATATTTTTTGAAAGCTAGCAATACCAAAACCATTGTCAATGCGTGGAAAACGTGCTCCATTCCTGTCATTATCATCAGATGCAATGGCATTAATAAAACCAATGACGACAGGAAAATGATGTAAGTTGCTTTAGAAAATTGCTTCAGATACTGATGAAAAACGAGGATTAAAGCCACACCAGCAAGACTATTCGCAACCAGCGGAATGTATTCCCAATTCCCAAAAACTTTAATCAAAATCGCTAACAGAAATGTGAAAAGTGGAGAAGAAGTCGTGGATGAAAACTCATATTGCGTGATGCCCCAAGTCTGAAATTCCGCAAAATTTTTCGCCATCGAAAGATGGATATAAGCATCATCCAAAGGATAAATATATCGCCCCGCAAAATCCACAACCACTTGAATATTAAAAAAAATTAATAGGGCAAGCGTTAGGAATATCAGTAAAAGTGGTATGTTTTTTTTCATTATTAACTATTAGTAACTCCAAAGGAAATTAGTATAAGTGGTTGGCGTAAATCTCCCCGCAACACCTTGATAACTGGCAAAAACAAAGTAATAAAACACCATAAATCCAACAAAGAAAAGATGCCAGAATCTTTTGGTCCCAACTTTATCAATTCCATAAATAATATTAGCTACCACAAGTGGCGCAAATCCGACGTAAACCCCAACCAACCTTGTAGAAAACACAGGATTGTCCCGGAAAATGAAATAGAGACAGACTCCAAAAACCAAAATATTTCGGAGATATTCGTAATACCAAACGCGTTGGCAAGCGGTCTTATCGTACATTACTAGAAGAATCCCATACAAAACCATTGTGCCGTCCATAAAACTGGAAGCCTTGTCTTCGTAGCCGATGTAACCGTTGTAACCATTGGAAACATCTTGAAGATTCAAACTCCCCAAAAATCCTGAGAACAAGTTATAAACCTGAAATGGCGAAAGAATAACACAAGTGATGATGGCGTAGAAAATCCGGTTCGCATTCAATGGAATCAATACCAACCAATACGCCGGCAAAAAGATAATGGCCGACTTGTGGAAACCATAAGCGATGTAGAGACAGACGAGATACCAAACCAATTTTCGCTCCTTGATGAACTGATAGGACAAAATACAAACTGTCATCCCAAGTGCTTGCCTCATATGTCCCGTATCTGCAATGAAATAGCCTGGAATAAGCAAAATCAATGCGGAAAACACAGGATATGGAGAATCTTTTTTAAAGGTCCAAATTTTAATCCCAACACTAATGCAAGCACTTACAAATGTAAAAGATTGGAATGGACCACCGAAAGTCGCCACAAATTTGTTGAGCATCACGTACATCCACTCGATTTCCAGATCGCTTTTCCGCATTAACATTTTATCGATCAATTCAGAATAGTCAATTGTCGGGAAATAAAACAAATAGAAAGATCTGTAAATTGGATAATCTGCTCCAACATTCCCACGCAATCCGGATAGCACAATCATCATAATTCCAACGACCCATAAACCGGCAAAATTCTTTTTTTCACCATTGCCATAGACCTCCTGAAAACTAAACAAGATCAGCAAGATAAAAAGAATGGTGAAAGCCGGATGGAGAAATGCCATTTGTGTTCGGAAATAGTTTTTGTAAAGAGCAAATGTATTAAAAAAGCTTGTCTTTCGTAATACCAATAAGATTTAAGATTTTATTTTGGATTATTTTTTTGCTAATTTTTTCACGATTGATATTCTCATAGGTTCCTCAAAATATTTAAAAGCCAAAGAAGCCATTAGAAGATTCAGCAAAATCAAAAGCAGTAATTCTATTGGTAGATGGACAAAATTAGGTAAATCAAGACTGCCAATGTAATTCTGAAACGGTTTGAAAATATAAAAAGCAATCAACTGAAACATATAAAATGCAAAAGAAATATTCCCTAAGTAAACAATTCTCTTTGAACTGAAAAATTGGTCAAAATAAGTCTCAAATGACAACGAAAAGATCAATCCTGCAAAAATCAACATACACAGCGCATCCATTTTGTAATCTGTAATCGTGAGCAAGAAAAGCATCAATAAACTTAAGACGAAAATAAAACTCGCCATCTTTTTTGAAAGCTGAATATCAAACCTCAGCAAACCAATACTGACACCTAAAAAAAACTCAGGAATGATTCTTTCAAGGCCATTATAAGTATATTCATTCAGATCAAAATTCTCAATACTAAACCATCTTAAAACAAAAAAAACAACTACTCCAATAAGAACGATTCTACCTACAGATTTATTTAATTTTATAACCAATACTGACAAAATGAAAAGAAAAACATACGCAAACCACTCCGCCGACAAGCTCCAGGAATGTGTGTTCCAACTCAGCGCATCGTTGATATTCCAAGCGTGAATCATCAACAAATTGGAAATAATGTGGTCTTTCCTGATAATTAAATCTTCCTGATGAAAAATATATTTCCCAACGTACAACAGCATACCAACAATTAAAAATGTCAATATCTGAAGCGGATAGATTTTCGCAAACCTCTTGAGCAGAAAATTATAATATTTTTTGACCGTTACTTTTTCTAAGAAAAAGCTTTTGTAATAAGCATAGGTCAGTATAAATCCACTTAGAACAAAGAATACATCAACGCCCAAATAACCTTTATCAAAAAAGAAATTATTCAAACCGCCGACATAAACGCTAAAATGGTACAAAAAAACCCAAAGTGCTGTGTAGAATCTTAATCCTGTCAAATTATTTAGCATCAATCACACTTTAAATTACCAATAAAAATTCCCAATCATCTGCATCCCAAACGTCTGAAAAAGACAGAGAAAAAATAGAATCTTGAATTGATTTGAATTAATATCCTTCAACAAAATCAAAAAGTAAGGAACTAGAAACAAGCAAGCTCTCGCCGTTTCGCCAGTTCCGTACGCGCCCGTCAAAAGCATTGCAGACAAAGCGGAAATGGCTGAGAAAAACAGAATATTGATCTTTGGATTTTCAAAAACTTCGGTTCCAGATTTCTTCGAAAAGAAAACCGCTAAAAATCCAAAAGACAGAAACAAAAATATCTCGCCAATGTCTTCCATCCTCGTTACGAAGTAAATAAAAGGCTGATGAAAAAGTCTGAAACCATCGGGATTTTCGGAGTGTGAAGCTTGCAAGAATGTTTCAAGATGATTGTAACCTGTTGTGGCATAAATCAATAGAAAACTCAAGACAAACAAAACCGTATTCATCACGCTCAGCCAAACGAAATTCCATTTTCCTTTGAGGAGAAAATAAAAACTGAAACAGCCCAAAAATGCAAACAGAAATAAACCGGAAAACGTAATCAAATTTGTCAACAGCAATCCTGAAAAGATGAATAGAAATGACCAAACGTCGATTTTATTTTGATGAAATATTCTCGCAAATCCCAAAAGGAAAATCAAAGTTGAAGTCAAAACCAAAGAATCGATGGAAACCAAAAGATAAATATTAACCGAAGGAATCACGGCGAACAAAAGCAACATCCACTTTTTTCTCAATTCTTCAAAACCGAGATAATCTAAGATTTTATAAAAAATCGGGAAAGACAAACAGCCGATTGCAAAGAATGATATCGCCAACATTTCAAGATTAGAAATCTGCAAAATCCAATGATGCAAAAGCGTTACAAACGGCGGATGCGTTCTGGTATGAAGCTGGAAATTTTCCAAATTCTTAGTGAAATCACGAAGCCAAATTGTTCCATCTGTAATATTAATCGCGTCGGTGTAATATTGTCTTCCTTTCAGATAGAACGGTTGTAGAAAAGCAATATCGAAGTTTCCTTGGCTCAGATTTCCGAAAACAACAAGAACGATGGCAATCAAAAACAAAAGATAGACATTCAGTTTTTCCGAATATCGAAAAGCGAAAATTCCGGTCAATAAAAACAAAAAGGCAAACACAAATCCGCTCCAAAGAAATTGATTGGGATAGATGACAGAAATCGGAAAAAGCAAGCCAGTTCCCGTAAAACCACCTTGTAATTGGTAATAATAATTGGCACCGGCAATGGCAATCCAGATAAAAATCGCAACAAAAAAAACCATCCAAGGAAAGTTCTTCAGCGTTGCCCATTGTAATTTTTCTCCCATCCTGAGTTGTGTTTTGGGTTTTGAAGTGTCAAAAATATTAAAATTAATCGGCAATCGGTGAAAATCCTTTTCAAGCTTTGGAATCTTGATATTCTATTCACAATTCGGGGCGGAATTTAAAGCATCCTACATTTATCGAAAGTGGATAATTGCTATCTTTGAAATACAAAATCACAAACCGAAACTCCCGGACCAAAACATTCAACCAATTGATTATAATGAGAAAACTTATTCTTCTAATTTCACTTTTTATATTTTCTATAATTCTCGCTCAAAATCAAAGATTCACTTATGAATATACTTTCAAAATGGATTCTTTGAACAAAGATTATATTGAAAAAGAAATAATGAATCTGGATATTACAAAAGATGGTTCTAACTTTTACAGCGCTTTGCTAATCACCAGAGATTCACTCTTCAAAGCTGAATTTGAAAAAACAAAAGTGTCGCAATCTGTCACCATTGATATGAGGAAAGTTAAAATGGCGAAAGTCAATTTCCGAGTTTCCAAAAGCTATCCCGATTTTGAAACAATCTACCATACTTCCATCTTTGCCACCAATGTCGCCTTAAAAGAAAACAAGAAAATAAATTGGACAATCTTGCCCGACACAAAAAGCATAGAAGGTTTTAAAGTTCAAAAAGCCACCACCACTTTCGGCGGGAGAAATTGGACTGCCTGGTTCGCCAACGACATCCAAATCCAAGACGGCCCTTACAAATTCTGCGGTCTTCCCGGTTTGATTTTGAATATTGAAGATGAGAAAGGCGATCATATTTTCAATTTGGTAGGCAGTCAAAAACTCGACTATCAACCTTTGATAATAGATTCCAAAAAGCAAGAAACTTTTCTGACCAATGAGAAATTCAATCAACTTTGGAACGAATATAAAAAAGACCCAGCCAGAAATATAAAACTCATTCACAGTTCCTCAGAAATGTCGGACACGATACTTTCTGATGCGAATGGTAATCCATTATCAAAGCAAGATTTGATCAAAAGAAAAGAACAAGGCGCAAGGGAAACTTTTAAGAAGGTTAATAATTTTATAGAAATGGAACTTTATAAGTAATTTTGATTCAGATGATTTGCAATCTGAAACTTTGCAAGAAGAATAATTAAAAACTTTAAAATACAAACATATGAAATTCGGACAATTACTTATCGGACTTTTAGTTGGCGGGCTTTTGGGCTTTGCATTTACAAAGTACATTACCAAAAATTGCAATAAAACTGACATCGCCACGACAACTAAAACTGACAGCACCTATTCCACCAATTGGACTTGGCCTGAGAATTTGGATGCTTTGAAAGCAGCGCCGGACAATCACAAAGTCGTTTTTGAAGATGGCAATGTGAGAGTTTTGGCTGTCATTCTGGACGGCAAGAAATCTGAACCCATCCATACGCACAAATGGAAAAGCATTATGTGGATTGCAAAACCCATTGTTCCTTGCCAAATTAATAATTACAAGAAAGGCGAAAATGGAAATCTGATAAAATCGGATAGTGTCACCATCAACGAAATGCCTGTAAATATCGGTCAAATGGTAGATCCTGAAGGCCCAACTTCCATCACCAATTTAGGATCAGAAAATGGTGTGGCTTATCGTGTGGAGTTTAAGAAAGAATTCGAAAACTAAAAAAATCCTAATTTAAACGTTTAGCTAGTATAATGAAACGGCACAAGCAAGATGTTGCGCCAGCGGGGAAACGTTAACAACAATATGACAAAACTGATTGCCACAATAATAATTTTTTTTATTTTGAGCAGTTGCGCTCAAGAAAAAAACTGTGCAGAATTTAAAACCGGAAAATTTATTTACGCGGAAAATGGCCGACCCGAAAAAATAGTGCGGACTGAAAATACGCAAATCGAAATCAACTCAGAAACCGGAGTTGAAATACACACAAGAGTTGAATGGAAATCTGATTGCGAATATGCAATGACGTATGAAAAAATATTGAATCACCCAAAAGACGTCAGTCGCGTAATTGGAAAGAAAATCTTCGTGGAGATTTTAGAAACTAATGGGAATAAAATAAAAGTCCGCGCGAAAAGTGACGTAATGGACGAAAAAATTGAATTTATAAAAACGGAATAAATACTGTTGCTAGTAGCAGTTTGACAAAATGGCGGGTTCAGTGCTAAATTCAACGGCATTGCCCAAGCTGGCACGAGCGTCACGCTTGTATCTCCAATTAATAATCTAAAAACAAAACCCCTTTTGAAATTCAAAAGGGGTTTTTATATTCTAGTTTAAAAACTCTTATTTCTTCGCAGCAGGTTTCTTAGCCGGTGCTTTCTTCGCAGTAGTTGCTTTTTTTGCGGCTGGCTTTTTGGCTGCAGGTTTCTTTTTCTCAACGAAGGCTTTTGGGTCTTGCGCCGTGATCCATTTTTTCACCTCATCCAGAGAAACGTCTTTTAGTTCGTCTGCTTCGTATTTGGTGTCATCTTTCTTTTTCGGGATCTTGTGGATATTCTTGCCGTGTTTCACAATCGGTCCCCATCTCGCATTTTCGATGGAGATCTTTTCAGCTTCCCAATGTTGGATGTATCGGTTGGCCTCTTTCTCCAGTTTTGCATCAATCAATTCGTTGATATCGTTTTGAGACAGATTATCGAAGTTATAACGTTTCGGAACGTTGATGAAAATACTTTGATATTTGATAAAAGGTCCGAATCTTCCGGTTCCCTTTGTCACTGGTTCACCTTTGTAGCTTGCGATTGGCGCATCTGCCACTTTCTTTTCATTAATGATTTCCTCAGCACGGTTTTGATCCACAGAAAGCGGGTCTTCACCTTTGGGAATGCTGATGTAAGTCTCGCCCCATTTCACATAAGGTCCGAATCTTCCAACGCCGATGGTTACAGTTTGTCCGTCCACTTCTTTCAAATCGAAAGGCAGTTTGAACAACTCCAAAGCTTCCTCCAAAGTGATAGTCGAAATGTTTTGGTTGGACATCAATGATGCAAATGTTGGCTTTTCCTCATCATCCTGCTCGCCAATCTGAATCATCGGTCCGAATCTTCCAATTCTCGCATAGACATTCTTGCCAGATTTTGGATCTACACCAAGGCTTCTTTCGCCATTCGCACGGTCTGCATTTTCCTCTACATCTTCGATCCTTGGATGGAATTTGGAGTAAAAATCCGTCATCATTTCCTTCCATTTTTGGTCGCCGCTTGCAATGTGGTCAAAGCTCTCCTCCACTTTTGCGGTGAAACCGTAATCCAGGATCTCAGCAAAATTATTGGTCAAAAAATCGTTCACGACCTCGCCAATATCGGTTGGGATGAATTTGTTTTTATCGCCACCAAATTTCTCTTCCAGAACTTCTTTTTTGACACCGGATTTCCCCAATGTCATTTTCACGATCTCTCTTTTCTGAGGCTCGAGTTCTCTTTTATCTACATATTCACGATTCTGAATGGTCTGAATGGTCGGCGCATAAGTCGATGGACGACCGATTCCCAACTCTTCCAGTTTCTTCACCAAACCAGCCTCTGTAAATCTTGCAGATGGTCTTGTGAACTTTTCAGTCGCGGTGATTTTTTTATAGTCTAAAGCTTCGCCAACGGAAACTTTCGGTAACAATTTTTCGTTGCTTTCGTCATCTTCGTCCTCCGTTTTTACGATGCCGTAAGCCTTAAGGAAACCGTCAAAAATAATGACCTCACCTTGCGCTTCGAAGTGTTGTGGCAACTTGGCGTTTCCAATTTCGATGACAGTTTTCTCGATTTTCGCATTCTCCATTTGAGAAGCCAAAGTTCGTCTGTAGATCAATTGGTATAATTTGTTCAACTGCGCATCGCCAATGGACTTCAAAGCGAAATCTGTTGGGCGAATCGCCTCGTGGGCTTCCTGTGCAGAAGATGATTTTGTGGTGTAATTTCTTGGTTTAGAATAATTCTCACCGTACTCAGAAACGATCTGCGCTTTCGCTCCATTGATGGCTTCCTGAGAAAGATTCACGGAATCCGTTCTCATATACGTGATGAATCCTTCCTCGTAAAGTCTCTGCGCCAAACGCATTGTGGAAGTTACGTTGTATCCAAGTCGAGAAGAAGCTTCCTGTTGTAAAGTGGAAGTCGTGAACGGTGCAGAAGCTGTTCTTGTTCCCGGTTTGGTCTCCACATTCAGGACTTTGAAGTCTGTAGTTTTGGCCAAATTCAGAAAGTTCTCTGCGTCAGATTCTTTCTCGAAATCTTTTTTGAGTTTCGCCAAGATCTCCTGCTTGTTGTCATTAAGGAAAATCCCTTCTAATTTGAAACTTGGTTTCGGAGTAAACTCACGAATCTCTTTTTCTCGTTCAACAACCAATCTTACAGCAACCGATTGTACACGTCCTGCGGAAAGTCCAGTTTTCACTTTTTTCCAAAGAACCGGTGACATTTCGAAACCAACGATTCTGTCCAAAACTCTTCTTGCTTGTTGTGCATTAACCAAATTCTGGTCAATATCTCTTGGATTATCAATCGCTTTCAAGATTGCATTTTTTGTAATCTCGTGGAAAACGATTCTTTTTCTATTTTCTGGTTTTAATTTCAGTTCGTCCGCTAGATGCCAAGCAATCGCTTCTCCCTCGCGGTCCTCATCGGAAGCCAGCCAAACCATATCGGCTTTTTTCACAGAGGCTTTCAATTCTGCCACTAATTTCTTCTTATCAGCAGAAACTTCATAGTCAGGTGTAAAGCTCGCAAGGTCGATTCCCATTCCTTTTTTGGGCAAGTCGCGAATGTGACCAAAGCTGGATTTCACCTCAAAATCACTACCCAAATATTTCTGAATAGTTTTTGCTTTTGCTGGTGATTCGACGATTACAAGATTCTTTGGCATACTGGAAAATTTTTGCAAAAGTAGAGGTTTTTTTTTAGACCACTCATTTAGTGCTCTCGATTTTAAAATTTGTTATTATTAATTATATCAATGAAAGCACTAAATCAGCCTTTCCGAACGATTGATTTCGGAATAAGATTTTCACATTGCAGTCGAGGATCTATTGATTTTGAAAACTTAAAATACTACATTTGTATTGAATATAATATTAAGTTATTTTAAATCATTAATCAAAATGCCAACACAAGATATTTTCATCATAGAGCCCAATACTTC
This sequence comes from Epilithonimonas xixisoli, assembly GCF_004365655.1. GTDB lineage: Bacteria > Bacteroidota > Bacteroidia > Flavobacteriales > Weeksellaceae > Epilithonimonas > Epilithonimonas xixisoli. The sequence goes on from NZ_SOEO01000002.1 coordinate 305,016, forward strand.
TGAAGAAGCGGATGCTTTGAAGGCATTTGCTAAAGCATTGAAGTTAAAATTTCAAATTTCCAAAAAAGACAAGAGTGAGATTCTCCGTGACCTGCAAGAAGCTGTGAAGGAACTTAATCTTGTAAAAAAAGGTAAAACAAAAGCGAGAGATGCGCAAGAACTTTTGAATGAGCTATAATATTAAAACCATTTCAGTTTTTGATAAGAACATTAAGAAACTGGCGAAAAAATATTCATCCATAAAAACAGATTTTGCAGAACTTTTGGAAAGTCTTCGCGAAAATCCAAAGCAAGGAACGCCACTTGGCAATAATTCCTATAAAATCCGAATGCAAATTTCCAGCAAGAACAAAGGTAAATCTGGTGGTGCAAGACTTATTTCACATCTCATCATCCAAGCCGAAACAATCTATCTTTTAACCATTTATGATAAATCCGAACAAGGAACAATCTCCTACAAAGAAATTCGCGATTTAATCAATCTGATAGAATAAACAATGCATCGCTTTTTCATCTATTTATATTATCTGATTGCCAAAAACAGAATCCTTTCCATTGCCGTTGCGATGGGAATTGCTTTTCTGTGCTTGTTCTTTGCTTCGAAAATCAACTTTGAAGAAGACATTAATCAAATCATTCCGAAAAGCGAAAAGTCTGATTTGACAGCGAAAGTTCTGAAACAACTTAATTTTTCAGACAAAATCATCGTCATTATCGAAAAGAAATCGAAGGACGATAATTTTCAACTGTCAGAAACGGCTGACCAATTTTTAGAGAAGACAAAACCTTTAGAGAAATACATTGGTTCCATCCAAGGAAAGGTGAATGATAATGAGATTTCTGAAACGTTTGATTTCGTGAATCAAAATCTGCCCTTGTTTTTAGACAAAAGCGATTATCAGGAAATCGAGCGAAAACTTAATAAAGACAGCATTGCAAAACAGGTTGAGAACAATTACGTTTCTTTGGTTTCACCGACAAGCTTGGTCACGAAAGATTTCATCAAAAAAGACCCTTTGGGAATTACTTTTCTCGGAATAAAAAAACTGAATGCCTTAAACATCAGCAAAGATTTCAAGCTCGAAGATAATTACGTCGTTACTAAAGACGGCAAAAACCTCCTGCTTTTCATTGAACCAAAAAATAAAAGCAACGACACCAAAAACAATGAGGCTTTCGTCAATCAACTTAATGAAATCAAAGATGACCTCAACAAAGAATTCAAAGGAAAAACGGAACTGAGTTACTTTGGTTCGCCGGTAATTGCGGTTGCGAATGCCCAACAAATCAAGAAAGATATTCAAAATACGGTGATTATTTCGATGACGGTGTTGATGATTTTGTTGATTTATTATTTTAGAAGTTTTTTCACGCCCATCGTGATTTTCCTTCCGACCTTATTTTCGGTTTTGCTCGCTTTGATGGTTTTGTATTTTATTAAAGATAAAATTTCCGCCATTTCACTCAGCGTTGGTGCGATTTTGATTGGAATTACGATTGATTACGCGCTCCATATTCTCACGCATTACAAGCACAATAACAATATCGAAGCGCTTTACAAAGAAATCACCCAACCGATTATCCTGAGCAGTGCGACGACGGCGGTTTCGTTTTTGTGTCTCGTTTTTGTACGTTCTGAAGCGTTGAAAGATTTGGGACTTTTTGCATCGATTACGGTTTTGTTTTCTTCGGTTTTGGCTTTGATTATCGTTCCGCAATTGTATCATCCGAAGGAAAAATCTGAGAAAGTAAACTCCAATTTCATCGACAAAATCGGGCATTATCCTTACGAGAAAAACAAACCTTTGATTATCGGCTGTTCGCTTGTGATTATTGCGTGTTTGTTCGGTTTCCGCCACGTTGGTTTCAATGATGACATTGGCGATTTGAATTATATTCCGACAGATTTAAAAATCAGTGAGGCGAAACTTGAAAAACTGTCAGACATTACCTCAAAATCCATATACACGATTTCTTATGGAAATTCTGAGGAAGAAGCTTTGGCGAGAAATTCCGATTTGAGCCAGTTTTTGGAGAAAGAAAAACAAGAAGGCAATATCTTGAGCTACAATTCTCTTGGGAATGTTGTTTTATCTAAAGAAGACCAGCAAAAAAAGGTCGAAATCTGGCAAAAATTCTGGAACAAAAACAAGAAAAATGAAACGATTTCCGATTTGGTTTCTAATGGAAATAAATTTGGTTTTAATGCTTCGGCTTTCGACCAATTCAATGAAAATTTAAATAAAACCTACGCCACTTTAAGTCTCAAAGACTACGAAAAAATAAAAGCGCTTCAAATCTCAGAATTCCTAAGTCAGGAAAATGGTTTTTACACCGTTTCGAATGTCGTAAAAGTGGATGAAAAGAAACGTGACGTCTTCATAAAAGATATCGAAAAGAAACACGACGCCATCGCCATCGACCGCCAGCAGATGAATGAGAACTTTTTGGGCTTGCTGAAAAGGGATTTCAACACCTTGATTAATTATTCACTTTTGGCGATTGTATTAACGATTATCGTTTTCTTTAGAAATTTCGAGTTGTCGTTGCTAACGATGTTTCCGATTGTTCTCACGGGCGTTGTGACCGCGGGAATTCTTTATTTTCTAGGATTAGAACTCAATATTTTCAGCACCGTTGTCTGTACTTTGGTTTTCGGCGTTGGAGATGACTTCAGTATTTTCCTCACAAAAGCGATGCAGAAAGAGCACACGACAGGGAAAAACGAACTTCCGACGTATAGAATTTCTATAATCTTGGCGGTTTTTACCACGATTTTATCCATTGGTTCTTTGATTTTTGCAAAACATCCGGCCTTACATTCTTTGGCTTTGGTGGCTTTGATTGGAATGCTCTCAGTAATTATAATCACTTCAACTTTGTATCCTTTTTGGTTTAGGTTTTTGATTATTAACAGGCAGAAAAAAGGTTTGTCGCCCATTACCCTCAGGCTATTTTTCCATTCCGTGATTCTCTTTATTTATTATGGTTTAGGCGGATTGATGTTCTCTGCGCTTGGAAGTGTTTTCGTGAAAAATGCGAAAGGAAAAACTTTGGATATTATCAAATTGATTCTGGCGAAGTTTATGAAATCTGTGCTGTATGGCAATCCATTTGTGAAGAAAAAAATCATTTCAAATCCGGACGAAGACTTCAGCAAACCAGCGATTATCATTGCAAATCACACGTCGTTCCTTGATACTTTGGCAATTGGAATGACGACGCACAAAATCGTTTATCTCGTAAACGACTGGGTTTATGATTCACCGATTTTTGGAAAATTGGTAAAGGCTTTAGGATTTTTCCCTGTTTCTCAAGGCATAGAAAATGGGAAAGAAAAATTGAAAGAAAAAATCGACCAAGGTTATTCTTTAGTCGTTTTTCCTGAAGCTGAAAGGTCTTACACCAATGACATCAAACGTTTTCACAAAGGCGCATTTTATTTGGCCGAAGAATTTAGTTTAGACATTTTACCGATTTACATTCACGGGAATTCTGAAGTTTTACCGAAAGGCGATTTCATTATTTATGATGGAAGTATTACGGTGAAAGTTGGCGACAGAATCAGCAAAGACGATTTGAGTTTTGGAACGACTTATAAAGAACGTGCGAAAAATATCAATGCGAATTTCAGAAATGAATTTGCAAAACTTCGAAATGAATTTGAGGATGAGAATTATTTTAAAAAGAAATTATTCTTAAGTTTCCTCTACAAAGAAACGGAAGTTGTAAAAGCGGTCAAAGATGATTTTAATGAAAATAAATCGGTTTATTTTGAATTAAATAAACACATCGCAAAAGACGCAACGATTCTACATATCGCTGATGATTTTGGACAGAAAGATTTCCTTCTGACCATTCAGCAAGCTGGAAGAAAAATATTTAGTTTCATTAAAAATAAGGAGAAACGGGAAGTTGCGGAACAAAATTACTTAGTCAAAAGAAGAAAACTCAATTACATCGAAAACCTTTCTGACATTTATAAAACCATTGATGTTCTCCTCATCTCTGACCAAAACTTTGACCTTTCCGAAATCACGGATTTACCGGAAACCATCATTTTCCTCAATACAGAAAACAAACTTTCTGGCAATATCAATTTTAACTTAGAGTACAATTCAGAATCAATTAAAATATTAAGACGCAAAAAATAGTTTGAAAATGCTATTTTTGTTTCTATATTAAATTCTGATGCAAAAGAAAATGCTTGTCATTTACTATTCTCAAACCGGACAATTGGAAGATATTGTGAAGAATATTGCCCAACCTTTTGAGGATAAAAAAGACGATTATCAAGTCACTTATTACAACATTCAGCTGAAAAAAGATTTTCCTTTTCCTTGGCCAGGTGATGTTTTTTTCAACACTTTTCCAGAATCTTATCTCCAAATCCCAAGCGAAATCTTTCCTCCTTCCGACGAAGTTTTGAACACCAATTTTGATTTGATTTTGTTCGGATATCAAGTTTGGTATCTCACACCTTCAATTCCGGTTATTTCGTTTTTGAAAAGTGGATTTGCAGAGAATATTTTGAAGGATACGCCAATTGTCACCATTTCTGGAACTCGAAATATGTGGATGCTTTCTCAAGAAAAATTGAAAGTCTATCTGAAAACTCTAAACGCTAAGTTGGTTGGAAACATCGCATTGGTGGACAGACACGATAATTACACCAGCGTTTTGACAATCCTAAGATGGCTCACAACCGGAAAAAAAGAAAAATCTGGAATCTTACCATCCGCTGGAGTTTCTGATGAAGAAATTGCCGGTTCTGTAAAGTATGGTAAGATTATTGAAGCGCATTTCCGCGGTAATGATTTTAAGAATCTTCAGCCAGATTTAGTGAAAAATGGAGCGGTGGAAATCCGTCCTTTTTTGGTAAGAATGGAAAAAGTGGGGAACAAAATCTTCACCATTTGGAGCAAATTGATTATCAATAAAAAAGAAAAACGCCCTTTGCTGATTAAATTCTTTAAGGTATATTTGATGACAGCAATCTGGGTAGTTTCGCCTATAGTTTTGGTTTTTCACCTTTTATTAACGCCCATTTTGTGGTTCAAAAGAAAGAAACAAAGAGAATATTTACAAGGAATTAATTTAAAATAAAAATGAGTAACGTTTATATCACCAAATCTTCTACATATCTGCCAAACGAGCCGGTTTCTAATGACGAAATGGAAACACATCTTGGTTTGGTCAACAATACACCTTCCAAAGCAAGAGCTTTGATTTTGAGAAACAATCAAATCAAAACAAGATATTACGCTTTGGACAAAAACGGACAGCCAACGCACACCAATGCTCAAATTACAGCAGCGGCAATCAATGGCCTTTTTGATGAGAATTTCAAAAAAGAAGATATGGAACTTTTGTCTTGCGGAACCACTTCTGCTGACCAAATTCAGCCTTCGCACGCCTCAATGGTTCACGGCGAGTTGAACATTGGAAAATCTGTAGAAATCAATACGTCTATGGGACTTTGCAACTCTGGAATGAACGCTTTGAACTATGGATTTCTATCCGTAAAAGCTGGCGTTAAAGACAATGCCGTTTGCGTAGGTTCGGAAAGATTCTCTTCCTGGATGACGGCGGACAAATTTGACCACGAGGCAGAAAACCTCAAGCTTTTGGAAGAAAAACCCATCATCGCTTTCAAAAGAGATTTCCTAAGATGGATGTTGTCTGATGGCGCTGGTGCATTTTTATTGGAAAATAAACCAAGAGAAAATGAAACATCTCTAAGAATCGAATGGATTGATTTCTATTCTTATGCGCACCAAATCGAAGCTTGTATGTATTCAGGTTGCGAAAAACAGGAAGACGGAAGCCTCAAATCTTGGGCAGATTATCCTTCTGACGAATGGTTGAAACAATCGATTTTTGCTTTGAAACAAGACACGAAAATCCTTGACAAATATATTTTGGTAAAAGGTGCAGAAAGTTTGAGAACATCTTTTGACAAACATCAGTTGGACCCAGAAACTGTGGACCACGTTTTGGCGCACATTTCTTCTGGTTACTTCAAAGACGGATTGAAAGAGGAATTTGCCAATGTAGGATTGGATTTTCCTTGGGAAAAATGGTTCTACAATCTTTCCGAAGTGGGGAACATCGGCGCTGGTTCTATCTTCATCGCTGTTGAGCAATTGATGAATTCTGGGAAATTGAAGAAAGGTGAAAAAATCCTTCTTTGCGTTCCAGAAAGTGGAAGATTCGCGTATTCTTGTGCCTTATTGACGGTTTGCTAATGGAAAGCAACTTACCAAACTCCGACAAAGATTTTGTAGAAAGTCTGATTCCACAGAGATTTCCATTCGTAATGGTTGATGAAGTTTCCGACTATTCCGAGAATCTGGTTGTTTCAAGATTTACAATTAAAGAAGATAATATTTTTGTGAGCGAAGGCATTTTCCAAGCTTCCGGTTTGATTGAACATCAGGCTCAGACGGTAGCTTTGCATACAGGTTATAAATATTTTCTCTTGGGTAAGGAATCTCCGACAGGTTACATAGGCGCAATAAAATCTGTTGAAGTTGAAACCTTACCAAAAGTAGGCGACCAACTGATTTCTGAAGCGACAATCCTGAACGAAATGATGGGCGTAACTCTAGTTGAAATCGTTACGAAAATCAATGAAACCGTGATTGCAAAATCGCAGATGAAAACCGTTGTGAAATAAAAAAATAGCAAAAGCTTTTGTGACTTTTGTGGTTAAACTAAAATATGGAACTGAAGGCCGAGAACTTAATCAACATCCACAATTTTCTTCCCCATCGCAAACCAATGCTGATGGCGGATTACATTTTGGAGTTGACGCCTGAAACCGTCATCACTTCTTTTGAAATCAAGCCTGATAATATTTTTGTTTTGAATAATGAATTGGTTGAAGCTGGATTGATAGAAAATGTGGCGCAAACGTGTTCATCGATTCTTGGACAAAGTTTTTTCAAAGGTGCGGATGTGGAAACCAAAGTCATCGGTTTCATTACCAATATCAAAAAAATAGAAATTTTTGCGTTGCCAAAAGTTGGTGATAATATCATTTCCAAAGCTTCTCTGATTTCTCAATATGAGAACATTTGCAACATTTTCTGCGAGACTTTTATTAATGATAAATTACTCATCCGAGCAGAAATCAATTTGTTTATTCAAGAAATTAAATAATGAAAAAACAAGACATTCCACAAGACGAAAGTAATCTTCAATCAGCAAATATGACCGAAATGTTATACGTGACTGATGAAAATAACAATTACACCACCGCTCAAAGTATCGGCTGGGAAGCTAAAAAAGCAGCCCTTGACGAATCGATGGAACTCATTTATGAGAGAATTGAAGAAGCTAAGCAAAACGTCGCCAACAACATCGTGAGCCCAATCATCTATTTTATGGAGTTGAATAAAATGGATTTGCAGGTTCTTGCGGCTTATGTTGACAAATGGCAATGGACCGTAAAACGACATTCAAAACCACACGTTTTCAAAAAACTAAGCGATTCTACTTTGAAAAAATATGCCGACGCCTTCGGAATTTCAGTAGATGAATTGAAAAATTTTGACGGGAAATAATGAAATAAATAACCCCTTCAGCGTTTTGAACTCTGAAGGGGTTTTAAAGAAACAACGAATGAAAATAAATTTTGAACACCATCAGACAGCGCATTGCGAAAACGGTGTTGCTTCCAATCTACTTCTCAACAAAGGTTTGAAACTCAGCGAGCCAATGATTTTCGGAATCGGTTCCGGATTATTTTTCGTGTATTTGCCTTTCTTAAAAGTGAATTTTGCGCCAGGTTTTAGTTATCGTCCAATGCCAGGTTCGATATTCACCAAAGCGGCAAAACGATTGGGAATTAAAATCAAAAGACAAAAGTTCTCAAATCCAGACGAAGCTCAAAAGGCATTGGAGAAAAATTTAGAACAAAATATCCCAACTGGTTTACAGGTTGGTGTTTTCAACTTGACTTATTTTCCTGAAGAATATAAATTCCATTTCAACGCCCACAATCTTGTGGTTTACGGAAAAGAAGATGGTAAATTCCTCATCAGCGACCCTGTAATGGATTTTGCAACCACGTTGACCGAAGCTGAACTTGAGAAAGTTCGTTACGCAAAAGGTGCACTCGCTCCAAAAGGTCATATGTATTTCCCAACACACATTCCGGAAAATGTACATTTGGAAGAAGCCATCAAAAAAGGAATTAAAGACACCTGCAAAAATATGCTCGCGCCAGTTCCATTAATTGGTGTAAAAGCAATGCGTTGGGTGGCGAAAAGCATCCCGAAATGGGCTGAGAAAAAAGGTACCAAAGTCACCAATCATTATCTTGGACAACTCATCAGAATGCAGGAAGAAATCGGTACTGGTGGTGGCGGATTCAGATTTATTTACGGTGCTTTTTTACAGGAGGCGTCTGTTATTCTTAAAAATGACGAGTTAAAGGAATTATCCAAAGAAATTACCGCAATCGGTGACCTTTGGAGAGATTTTGCCGTGGATATTGCAAGAGTTTACAAAAACAGAAACTCGAAAAGCGATATTTACAATCAGCTTTCAAAGTCGATGTTGCATATTGCTGATTTGGAAGAGGCTTTTTATAAGAAACTGAGGAAGGCGATTTAACCGTCAGCAGAATAATTTATCTAAATTTATACTTTAAACACAATGACTTATGACAACATTCAGTTTCAAAATAGATTCCAGCGAGAGTAAAAAAATCAAAGCTATTCTCAAAGCTCTGGGGGTAACCGAATTGAAAATCAAAGAAGAAGAAATTCCTTCTAAAAAGTTTGCTGAAAAGGTAGACAGAGCCAGAAAGGAATATTCTGAAGGAAAAACGGTTGATGTAAATACAAAAAATATATGGGAAGGTATCAAATAGTCCGCACCAGGGAAGCGGAAAAAGACCTTGCTAAAATTTTAAAATCAGGTAATAAATCTGACATCAAAAAAGTGGAAATTTTCTTCACCGAAATCGAAGAACATCCCAGAACCGGCACAGGATTACCAGAGCAATTAAAATACTTTGAAGGAGAAATCTGGAGCAGAAGGATTAATAAAAAAGACAGATTTGTTTATGAAATTTATGAAGAAGATAAAAATGTCATTGTAGTGAGTTCCTTGGGACATTACAGCGACAACTAAATTTTTCTTTAGCTATTTTCATTTATAAATCCTCAAAAACAAACAATGTCAAATCCCATCATCGAAATAAAAAGCCTCTACAAGAAATACAAAAACTCGGAAGACTTTTCGGTTAATGATATTTCTTTCAATATTGATAAAAACGAAATCTACGGAATTCTCGGTCCAAACGGAGCGGGAAAAACCACGCTAATTTCTATGCTTTCAGGTTTGATTAAACCAACTTCAGGAAGTTTTACCATCAACGGTTTGTCGCCGAAAAAAGACAATTCAAAAATCAAACAAATTATCGGCGTTGTTCCTCAGGAATATGCGCTCTACCCAACTTTGACGGCGAAAGAAAATCTTTTGTTCTTCGGAAGTCTGTATGGTTTGAAAAACGATTATCTTCACAAAGCAATCGATGAAGCTTTAGAATTAATGGGTTTAACGAAATTTGCCAACAAAAAAGTGGACCAGTTTTCAGGCGGAATGAAACGCCGTTGCAACCTAATTGCCGGAACACTTCACAACCCGAAAGTTCTGTTTCTGGACGAGCCAACGGTCGGCGTTGATGTTCAATCCAAAAAAGCCATAATCGATTATCTTTTAGATTTAAATAAAAAAGGAACGTGCATTATTTATACCTCGCATCACCTTTCTGAGGCTGAGGAATTCTGTACAAAAATCGCCATCATCGACCACGGAAAAATCCACGCGACGGGAACACCGCAGGAACTGGTTGAAAGAGTCGCCAATGCCGAAAACCTTGAGGATGTTTTCATTTCATTAACCGGAAAAGAATTGAGAGATGTTGTATAAATTGTGGAGAAGTTTCATCAAGGAAATTCAGTTATTAAAGCGGGATTCAGGCGGAATTGTCATCATTTTCCTGATGCCGTTGCTGTTGATTATTACGATTACTTTAATTCAGGATTCGACATTCAAAAATCTGGAGGGTTCAAAAATTCCGATTATTTTTATTGATAACGACAAGTCTGAAGTTTCCAAAGTCATCAAAAAAGAACTGGAAACCAGCAAAACATTTGAACTCGTCACCGATTACAACGAAAAATCAGCCGAGAAAGCCGTATTTACAGGAGATTATCAAATGGCCATCGTCATTCCGGAAAATCTGACGAAAGATTTAAATTCAAATATCGATTCCAAAGTTCAGACCGTTGTAAGTTCGTTTGGTTTGGAAATCGACTCTACGGCGACAAAAGCTGTAGCTTCAAAAACGAAAGACATTCACCTCTATTTCGACCCCGCCACCAACGCTGGTTTCAAAAATTCTGTGATGAATGCCATCAACAAAATGGTTTTCGAAATCGAGAATAAAAAAATCTACAAAGCCTTCCAGGACCAATTGGGAACGACGGAAGACCTTGAAAATAAAAGCCTGATTACCTTCAAAGAAATCACACCAAACAAAGGCAACGAAGAAGTAATGCCAAATTCCGTACAACATAATGTTCCTGCCTGGGCGCTGTTTGCGATTTTCTTTATTGTGGTGCCGTTGTCGATTAATTTAGTCAAAGAAAAAAGTCAGGGAACGAGCGTGAGAGTTCGCGTGAGCCCGACGCCATATTACATTCATATTTTAGGAAAAACATTCACCTATCTCATTATTTGCGTTATCCAGTTTTTGCTGATGGTTGCAGTAGGAATCTGGCTTTTCCCGCTGATGGATTTGCCACAATTTGACGTTACCGGAAAAATGCTTCACCTTCTGATTGTCACTTTATTTGCAGGTTTGGCAGCGATTGGATTTGGCGTTTTAATCGGCACCGTTTCCGACACTCAGGAACAGTCGGCGCCGTTTGGAGCGACTTCTGTTGTGGTTTTGGCAGCGATTGGCGGAATTTGGGTTCCGGTTTTCCTGATGCCAGAATTTATGCAGAAAATCGCACAGTTTTCCCCGATGAACTGGGGACTGAATGCGTATTACGATATTATTTTAAGAAACAGTGGCATTGGCGAAATTGCCAAGGAACTGATTTTCTTATTTTTATTTTATATTGCGATGGTAACCATCTCTTTACTATACGAAAGAAAACAAAATGCAGTCTAAAAAATTAACTTGTACCGAAAAAGTACGCGTCCGTTTCAACGAGACAGACCCACTGGGAATCGTCTGGCACGGGCATTACATCGTGTATTTTGAGGACGGAAGAGAGTCTTTCGGAAGACAGCACGGTTTGACTTATCTCGACATTCAGAAAGCTGGATTTACCACGCCGATTGTAAAAAGCACGTGTGAACATTTTCTGCCTTTAAAATATGGTGAAACTTTCAATATTGTAACGACTTTTGTGAATTCTGTTTCAGCGAAATTGATTTATAAATATGAGATTTTCAACCAAAATAATCAATTGGTTTGCAGAGGAGAAACCATTCAGGTTTTTCTGGATTCTGAAAATAATTTATGCCTCTACAATCCCGAGTTTTTTCAGGCTTGGAAAGATAAAATGGGATTTTAGAAGACTTCTAGCAATTGGCTAATGGCTATTAGCTTTTTAAAAAATTGTTGTCCGATGAAAACAGACAAACACAATGTTTTACAAGACAAATCTACATTTCGCTCCTCTGGAGCTCTGTTTTTGGTGGTTTCACTTTTTTCTATTAACAGTAAATCCCAATGGGATTAAATACAGCTCCGTTAGGAGCATACTGATAATAGAAAAAAAATATTCAAAAATTAAAGCTCCGTAGGAGCGACCTGTTAATTGTATTTAATCGGCAATAATGTTTTCAAAATAAGATTCAAAATTTTAGTAATTAATGAACAAAGAAATTTACATTACAGATTACAACTGCATCACACCATTGGGTTTTGATGTGGAATCAAACTGGAAAGCACTTCTGGAAGGAAAATCTGGCGTTGCTTTACATAAAGTTATTGATAATCACGAAGCTTTTTTTGTTTCTAAAATTGATTCTGAGAAATTGGAAGAAGAATTCAATAAACTCTTCGACTCCGCTCAGAGTGACAATCAAAATTTCACAAGACTTGAAAAAATGTTTTTATTAAGTCTAAAACCTTTAGTAGAAAGACATCAGATTTCAGATGAAACGGCTTTTATTCTTTCTACAACCAAAGGAAACATCAGCTTATTAAAAAACGAAAACACTTTACCGGACGGCGTTTATCTTTCAAACTTAGCTCAAAAACTGGCTGATTTTTTTGGATTTAAAACCAAACCGATTGTCGTTTCAAACGCTTGTGTTTCGGGAGTGATGGCAATTTCTGTGGCTAAAAATATGATTTTGGCAGGACAATATAAAGATGCTTTTGTGGTCGCCGGAGATGAGATTTCTGAATTTGTAATTTCAGGTTTCAATTCTTTCCAGGCGATTGGAAGCGAACCTTGCAAACCTTACGACAAAAATCGTAACGGCATTAATCTGGGTGAAGCAACGGCTGCGGCATACATCACTTCTACTCCATCAGCGAACGAAAAATTTAAGTTTAAAATTTTAGGTGACTCTGCAATCAACGATGCCAATCACATTTCCGGACCATCGAGAACCGGCGATGGATTGTTTATGAGCGTTCAAAATGCAATGAAAGAAGCGAAAGTTTCTTCAGAACAAATCGATTTTATTTCCGCTCACGGAACAGCAACGCTTTACAACGACGAAATGGAAGCCATCGCTTTCAACCGAATGGATTTGCAAAATGTTCCGCTGAACAGTATGAAAGGTTATTACGGACATTGCCTTGGAGCTTCAGGGCTTTTGGAAAGCATTATTTCTATGGAATCTACTTTGAACAGTACTTTAATTCCGTCTAAAAACTTTGAAGAAATGGGTGTTTCGAAAGATTTGAATATTATTAAGAAAAATCAATCCGCAGAAGTCAAATATATTTTGAAAACAGCTTCTGGTTTTGGAGGGTGTAATGCGGCGATTGTTTTGGAGAAATGTTAAAATTTAAATGATGAAGAAAACATACACTTGCACCATAGAAAATTCAAAAATAATTCTCAACGAACAAATTATTTTTGAAACTAAAACCGAAAATTTCTCGGACTTCGCAAAGGAAGCTTATAAAATTTTAGAACTGAATTATCCAAAATTTCATAAGATGGATAATCTCAGCAAACTCGCATTTCTCGCTTCCGAAATGATTTTGAAAAACGATGACCACAGCAAAACTGCATTGGTTTTTGCCAACAAATCCTCAAGCCTCGACACCGATTTTAAATATCAGGAGAGTATCAATTCTCAGGAAAATTATTTCCCGAGCCCCGCTGTTTTTGTCTACACTTTACCCAACATTTGCGTCGGCGAAATCAGTATAAAACATAAAATGCAAACCGAGAATGCGTTTTTCGTTTTGAATGAATTTGATGAGGAATTTTTAAACGCATACGCGGCACAGATTCTGCAGTCAGGAAAAGCTGAAAAAGTCTTGTGTGGCTGGGTCGAACTATATCAGGAAAGTTATAAAGCTTTTGTATATTTGCTGACATTATAAATTTGATAATTTGAAAATGTGCTAATTTTAAAATGCATAATATTCATCATAAGTACAGCAATTAATCAACAGACTAATTTTTATTGAAAATCTAATATATGTTGTATTGCAAAACATTTTCAAATTATCTAATTAACATATTTTCAAATTAATTTTTATGGAAGATTTAAAATTAGAATTAAAAAACAAAATCATCGAAGTTCTTAATCTTGAGGACGTTGCAGTAGAAGAAATCAAAGATACAGACCCACTTTTCGGTGGCGGTCTTGGTTTGGATTCTATCGACGCGCTGGAGTTAATCGTACTTCTCGATAAAGACTACGGAATCAAATTATCAGACCCGAAAAAAGGAAAAGAAATCTTCCAGTCCATCGAAGTGATGGCAAAATACATCGAAGAAAACAGAACAAAATAAATTAATTTACCAATATAACAATGTAACAGTCTAGCAATAATTGGTAAACTGTTACATTGCTACATTGTTACATTTATAAAAAGATGGGTCAAAAAATTGCCATTACAGGAATGGGCATCATTTCCTCCATTGGTAACAATGTCGAGGAAAATTTTATTTCGCTGACGACCGGTAAACACGGCATTTCAGACATCGAACTGTTTGAAACACGCCACGCCGGAAGCATCAAAACAGGCGAGATAAAATTGTCTAATGAAGAACTTGTGCAGAAACTTCAGCTGAATGAAGACAACAACGTCACAAGAACCACTTTGTTGGGAATGGTTGCTGCAAAAGAAGCTGTAGAAAGTGCCGGAATTTCGGATATTAACGACTACAAAACCGGACTCATTTCCTCCACAAGCGTGGGCGGAATGGATATTACCGAAAAATATTTCTACACCTACGAAGATTTTCCTGAAAAGCAAAAATATATTGACTCGCACGATGCCGGAAATTCATCCTTGGCGATTGCAGAATTGTTGGGCCTGAAAGGAATGGTTTCTACCATCAGCACAGCCTGTTCGTCTGCTGCCAACGCGATTATGATGGGAGCAAAACTCATCAAAAACGGCGTTCTTGACCGTGTGATTGTTGGCGGAACAGATTCGCTTTCAAAGTTTACTTTGAATGGATTTAATACGTTGATGATTCTGACGGATTCTTACAACACGCCTTTCGACAACGACAGAAAAGGCCTAAACTTGGGCGAAGCTGCCGCTTACCTCGTTTTGGAATCTGACGAAATTGTGAAAAAAGAAAATAAAAAAGTCCTCGCCTATCTTTCAGGTTATGGAAATGCGAATGATGCACATCACCAGACCGCTTCTTCGGAAAACGGACAAGGTGCATTTTTGGCAATGGAAAAAGCTTTGAAAGTTTCAGGTTTAAATAAAGAAAACATCGATTACATCAACGTTCACGGTACCGCAACTCCTAATAATGATTTATCTGAAGGCATTGCAATGATTCGGATTTTTGGTGAAAATCAGGTGCCGGAATTCAGTTCTACGAAAGCATTTACGGGTCACACTTTGGCGGCGGCAGCGGGAATTGAAGCGGTTTATTCGATTTTGGCGATGCAGAACAATGTGATTTTTCCAAATTTAAATTTCAAAAATAAAATGGAAGAATTTGATTTGACGCCAGTTACCGAACTGAAAGAAAAAAATATCAACCACGTACTTTCCAATTCATTTGGATTTGGCGGAAACTGTTCAACTTTAATTTTTTCTAAACAATGAGTGCAGTTTACATCAACAGTGCCGCCTGCATCTCGGTTCAGGACACTTTAAACGAAAATTTCTCCGATATTTTAAAACCTGAAAATTCAGTTCAAATTTTAAAAGCCATTGAGCCCAATTACAAAGAATTCATTCCGCCAGCGATGAGCCGAAGAATGTCTAAAACGGTAAAAATGAGCTCTGTAGCTTCCACAAAAGCTTTACAGGAAGCAGGAATTGAAAAGCCTGACGCCATCATCGTCGGAACCGGAATGGGTTGCTCTCAGGATTCCGAAAAGTTCCTGAAAAATGTATTGGAAAATAATGAGGAGTTTTTGACGCCAACTTTTTTTATTCAATCCACTCACAACACGGTTTCCGGACAAATTGCCTTGGGATTGCAATGTCACGGCTATAATTTTACGTACGTCAACAGTTCATCTTCACTCGAATTTTCAATGCTGGATGCAAAACTTCAGATTTTGGATGGTGAAGCAGAAAATGTTTTGGTAGGTTCAACAGATGAACAAACTGAAAGAACAATGGAGCTCTATAAATTGAGCAATTCCATTAAAAAAGAAGAAAATCTGCCTGTTGATTATTTGAATTCAACAACGGAAGGTGTGATTTGGGGTGAGGGTTCGAGCTTTTTTGTTTTGGGGAAAGATAAAACAGAAAACTCTTACGCTGAACTGAAAGATATTCAAATTATAAATTCATTAGAATTAGACGAAACCACAAAATTTATTGAAAATTTTTTAGCTAAAAATAATTTAAAAAATGAAGATATCGATGCTGTTATTTTAGGTTTCAGCGGAGATTCAAAGTCGGATGTTTATTATGAGAAGGCTTCAGCATTATTTCAAAATTCGTCATTATTATATTATAAACATTTGAGTGGAGAATTCAATACAGCAAGTGGTTTTTCAACATTTATGGCTTGTCAGATTTTAAAAAATCAGCAGATTCCCGCGGTGATGAAGATTAATGAAGTTGAAAAAGAAAGTATCAAAAATATTCTTCTTTACAATCATCTTGGTGGAGTTGACCACAGTACGGTTTTGTTGGAAAATCTAATTTAAATTCTGAAAATTTCTTTTTTGCGAAGCGCGCCCCAACCTGAGTAGAGCTCTTTTTCTTTTTTGACAAAAAAAGAAAAAAGCGGGAACGGAGGGTGGATAAAGGCGCCCAAATAAAATTTATTCTGAAATATCGCCAGAGTCACAAAATAAAAATTTAAATTTTGTAGTTTTGAAGATTAAACAAGATAAATGAAAATTAAAATATTCCTTGGCATCGCATTTTGGTCACTTTTATTATTAGTGGGGTGTAATCGCGATGATATTTCGTTTGAATCGCCAACTCAACTGTTGCGATTCTCCACAGACACACTTTTTTGCGACACAGTTTACAACCAAATGCGTAGTGAAACATATGCTGTGAAGGTTTACAATAAAGAGGACAAGGATGTTTTGATTCCGAGAATTGCGTTGGAAGGCGGAAGTGGTTCGCTTTACAGAATCAATGTGGATGGAAAAGTGGGAACGAGTTTTGAAAATGTGGCGCTGAGAAGAAAAGACAGTCTTTATGTTTTTGTAGAAATTGCGCCAGTTGCCAATGCTCCAGAAGCGATTGCAGAGGACAAAGTGGTAATCAATACGCCAGCGGGTGAACAGAAAGTGACGCTTCTTTCTGTTGTTCAAGACGCGGAATATTTTATTAAGACTGATACAAATCCAAATATTATTTCTGAAAATACAACTTGGACAAAGGATAAAGTAAAAGTGATTTTCGGAGATTTGACTGTTGCTGAAGGGAAAACTTTGACAATGGAAAAAGGGACGAAAGTTTATTTCCGAAAAAACAGCGGAATGAATTTCGCAAAAAATTCAATTCTTGATGTAAAAGGAGTTTTGGGTGATGAAGTGGTTTTCCGAGGTGACAGAAGTGATACAAAATACGATACTTTGCCAGCTAATTGGAACGGAATCAAAATGGAAGAAGATACACAACTGAAAATGAACTATGCCAGACTTTTTGGTGGAAACGTTGGTCTTCAACTTAAAAAGAATACGGCAGAAATAAACAATTCCATCATTCACACTTTTCAAAATGTTGGAATCTATGGCATCCATTCAAATCTGACAATGAACAACGTGGTGATGAACAACTGCGGTGAAACTGACATTGCGATTGCCGGAAGCGGAAACTATAACCTAAACTATTGTACGATTGCCAATTATTGGGATTTAAACTCAAGTATGTCTGCGATGGGAATCTTTGCAAGCAATACTTGGGAAAATGAAGCTGGCGATTTGGAATCCGGACTTGTGAAGTTAACAGTAAATAATTCAATTGTTTATGGTGATATGCCAGATATGATTTCTTTGAGTAATAATCCGAATGGAACGCAGATTAGTTATAGTTTCAACAGCTCTTTACTGAAATTCACAACAAATTCTGGTTTAACAGTGGGAAGTTCAAACATTGCCAATGAAGACCCAAAATTCCAAAATTACTTTACTCAGAAAATGAATTTGAGAGTGAAAACGGATTCACCTGCCAAAGGAAAAGGTATTTTCAATGCTAATGTTCCTAAAGATATTGTAGGAATCAACAGAATCAATCCAATAACAATTGGCGCTTACCAATAATGGAAATCACAACACTCCAAAATCAGGTTGATGAATGGATAAAAACCATTGGCGTCCGCTATTTCAACGAATTGACGAATATGGCAATGCTGACAGAAGAAGTTGGCGAAGTTGCAAGAATTATCGCCAGAAGATACGGCGAACAATCTGAAAAGGAATCTGACAAATCCAAAGACCTTGGCGAAGAATTGGCAGATGTTCTATTCGTAACGCTTTGTCTCGCCAATCAAACCGGAACAGATTTGCAATCGGCTTTCGATAAAAAAATGAAAGTGAAAACAGACAGAGACAAGGACAGACATCAAAACAACGAGAAATTAAAATAATTTGTACACAGTATTAAAGTAGAATGTATTCACGAATTAGAATCATTAAAACTTTAATACTTTTTACATTAATACATAAGAATGATATTAAAAAAATCTGAATTAATCGATAATCAAAAAATCCAAATTACCGGTTCGAAAAGTATTTCGAACCGTCTTTTGATTTTAGGGAAACTCTTTGGGAACATTGATATGCTCAATCTTTCCAACTCTCAGGACACAACTTTGCTTAAAAAAGCTTTGGAATCCGATACTGAGCTGATCGACATCCACCACGCCGGAACGGCAATGCGTTTCTTGGCTTCGTATTATTCGATTTTTGAAGGTAGAAAAACAATTCTGACGGGTTCTGATCGAATGAAAAACCGCCCAATCAAACCTTTGGTGGATGCGCTTCAATCGCTTGGAGCCGACATTACTTATCTTGAGAAAGAAGGTTTTCCGCCGTTACAAATCATTGGAAAGAAATTGGAGAAAAATTCGGTTAAAATTTCAGCGAATGTTTCAAGCCAATTTTTGACTTCATTAATATTAATTGGAGGAAAATTAGAAAACGGCTTGACATTGGAATTGGAAGGCGAAATAACTTCTCGTCCTTATCTGGAAATGACTTTGAAAATCCTTAACGAAATCGGAATCAAATCTCATTTTGCAGAAAATAAAATTGAAATCTTAGCCCATTCCGACAACTTCCGGATTGAACATTACGAAGTGGAAAGCGACTGGTCTTCAGCTTCTTACTTCTACTCTTTGTCCGCAATTGGCAGAAAGAATATTACTTTAAAAAATTACCATACACTTTCACTTCAAGGAGACAGCGTGATTAAAGAAATCTACTGGAAATATTTCGGAATCAACACGGTTTCGGATTATGCAGAAAACTCGATTTCGCTTTTGCCAGAACCAGCTTTTGGATATCCTGAATTGATTACTTTGGATATGAATGATTGTCCAGACATTGCGCAAACGCTTTGTGTGACGGCAACAGCTTTGAAAATTCCATTCGAAATTACAGGACTTCACACTTTAAAAGTTAAGGAAACCGACCGATTGGTGGCACTTCAAAATGAATTGTTGAAAATTGGAGCAAAAACGCATATTACGGTTGAAAAAATAGAATCTTCGGAATTCATAGAACCTGAAGAAAACATTTCAATCGCGACTTACAACGACCACAGAATGGCAATGGCTTTTGCGCCTTTTGCCTTGGTTAAAGAACTTAATATCGAAAACGAAGATGTGGTAGAAAAATCTTATCCTGAGTTTTGGGAGGATTTTGACAAGGTAACTACGAATTAATTTTACATTAATGAAAAAGCATTTTCTACTTTTCTTATTTTTAATTCCTGCCACAATTTGGTCGCAATATCTTTTGCCAAATGAGGAAATTATCTACTCATTTGAAACTAAAAATGGAAAGAAAATGTCTTTGGTAAAGGATAAATCCAACAAGTACATTCAGTATCGATTTGGAACTAAAAACAAAATTGAAATGGAATTCCCAGCCAATAGAACAAAGGAAAGTTGGAAGCAATTTCATTATAATTCTTACTATCGTGGTGGCGGAATTCAAAATGCGGGAATGGAAATTGACAATCTTCAGTTTACGAATGATGGCTACAAATATTTGCTATTTCGAAGTTATCACGCAGAAGGGGAAACTTACTCTGCCGGAATTATCATTACTGACAAAAAAGGAAAAGAGACGCGCATTATTGGAAATTATAAAACCGTCAAAGGTTGTATTTGTAATTTGGAAGATACGGCAATGATTGAAATAGAGGATATTGGATTAAGTTTCTAAAATGTAACTCAATGAAAAAAATTCTTTCTTTTTTAGCCATATTTCTTTTCACATTTTCATATGCTCAGGAATTGAAAGATTTCACAATTCCAAAAGGTTACAAGAAAATCTTGGAAACAAAAGGCGACCTCGACAAAGATGGAAAAGACGAAACCGTGATGGTATTCAATACTGATAAGATTGTTAATAACATATCCAAAGGTCTTGAAAGAAAACTCTACATTCTAAAAAACTTCAATGGAAAATTAAAAATTTGGAAGGAGAATTCTAATCTAATATTTGACAGCAAAGAGGGATTTTATCCTGAAAGCAATGAACTGGAATTGACTATCAAGAATAATTGTCTTGTGATTTTTCAATCCTATTTTTCAAATTCTAGACATACGGTTACTTCAAAAAACACCTATAGATTTCAAAACGGTGATTTCTATCTGATTGGCGCCTTGGTTAAATTTGATGATACTTGCGAATTTAATTTCTCCGATGAAATCAATTTTTCAACCGGAAAAGTTATAGTTGATGAACAATACTCCGAATGTGACAGCGGATACGAACGGAAAGTTCCGAAAAACTATTATAAAGAATTCACGCACAAACTTCCCAAATTGATAAAAATGAACGAGTATAAAATGGGAAAGAATGAAATCAAAATCCCTAATTCAAAAAAATCTTTTAATTTCTAAATGTCAAAAACAATCATCATCACAGGCGCTTCATCCGGAATTGGATTTGCGCTCGCAGAATATTTCGGGAAGAAAGGAAACAAAGTTTATGGGCTTAGCAGAAAAGTCGTAAGCTCCGATTGTTTCGTTTCGATTCCGACAGACATTACTGAAAAAGACCAAATCGACAACGCCATTTCTGAAATCCTGAAAACAGAAACCAGAATCGATGTTCTCATCAACAACGCCGGAATGGGAATGGTTGGCTCGGTTGAAGATTCTACAAAAGAAGATATTACGAAATTATTCAATCTCAATCTGATTGGTTCTGTCCAGATGATGACCGCCGTTTTACCGAAAATGCGAGAGCAGAAATCAGGAAAAATCATCAATGTTTCCAGCATCGGTTCCGAAATGGGTTTGCCTTTCCGAGGTTTCTATTCCGCCTCAAAATCGGCTTTGGATAAAGTGACGGAAGCAATGCGCTACGAAGTTTATCCTTGGAATATCCACGTTTGTTCGCTTCATTTGGGCGACATTAAAACTAACATTGCGGAAAACCGTGTCAAAACAAAAGTTTCTGAACCCTATAAAAATGTCTTCGATAAAGTTTACGCTTTGATGAATTCCCACGTTGGCGACGGCACCGAACCTTTGGATGTGGCGGTTTACATTGATGGACTTTTAGGGAAATCGAAGTGGAAAGCGCACTATTATTTTGGAAAATTCGGACAAAAGATTGGCGTTCCGCTCAAATGGATTCTCCCGCAAGGCACGTACGAGAATCTGATGAAGAAATACAATAAAATGGATTGATTTTCTGTTTAACCACAAAGGCACTAAGTTTTTTCACAAAGTTCACAATGAACTAAAAATAGTGTCCTTTGTGAAATCCTTGTGAACCTTGTGGTTAAAATTAAATATTTCTTTTTCTTCATTTTTACTCTCTTCTGTGTTTTATTGAACGCGCAGAAAAAAGAATACTGGCTCATCGACAAAGAAACCAACGCAAAAAAAATAGTTTCGGACTCAGCGAAAGCAGTCAAGTTTTTGGATTCATTGACCGAGAATTCCTACTTTTTCACAGAACTGAAAGACGTCAAAAAAATAGAAAACCGCACCGAAATCTATTACGACAAAGGTCCGAATTTCAACAAAGTCAATGTCAAATTTTCAGACTCATTGGTTTCAGATTTGAAACTTCAAAAGAACGAGCTCTTCACCAAAAACCTCGATTCACTCAAGAAGAACATCAATCAAAAATATCGGAACAAAGGTTTCGCCTTCAACCGTGTGAAAACCAAATTCCAGAAAATGGAAAATGGAATTCCAACGGTCAAAATCTCAGTTGTCACCGCATCTCAAAGGAAAATAGACGCCATCGTTTACAAAGGCTACACGCGTTTACCGAAACAATTCGTTAAAGCTTTGAACAAAGAATATGTCGGCAAAAATTACGAAGACAAAAACTTGGTTTCGATGAACCAGGCTTTGCAGAATCATCAATTTGTGACTTTGGAAAAACCGCCTCAGACTTTATTTACAAAGGATTCTACACAAGTTTTTCTCTTTACGCAAAAGAAAAAAACCAACACGTTCGACGGAATGATTGGCTTCGGGAACGACAAAACCGAAAAATTCACCGTCAACGGAACCTTGAATGTCCAGCTCAAAAATATGTTCAACAGCTTCGAAAGCATCGGCGTTTACTGGCAAAGAAATCCGGACAAAGGTCAAACTTTCGATATGCAGACGGATATTCCGTACACGTTTGGAAGCAATGTCGGTCTTAATGTTAACGTCAATATCTTCCGCCAAGATTCCACTTTCGCAAATGTGAAATTTTTGCCCGCGGTTTACTATCACCTTTCGCCACGTCAAAAACTTGGTCTTAAAGGAACTTTCGAGTCGTCTGCGATTTTGGATTCGCTCTACACGGGCGGTCGCGATTACAGCAAAAAAGGGATTGGACTTTGGTATCAATATCAGGAAGGAAGCGACATTCCGCTGTTCATCAACAAAAGCAATATCCGTGTGGAAGCCGATTTCCTCAAGACCAATTACGACGACACGCAGGAAAAATTTGACCAAATCCGATATTTCCTTTTCGCCGAACACAATTTCAATCTCTCCGGAAACCACTACCTGAACGTCAAGGCCGAGTCCGCATTGCTCAGCGCCAAGAACGAACTTTCCACAAACGAACTTTTTAGGTTTGGAGGCTGGAACTCGATGCGCGGTTTCAACGAGCAGAGTCTCATCAGCGATTTCTACGCATTTGCCGGTGCAGAATATCGCTATCTCGTCAATGACCAAGCCTTTTTTGACCTCTTTGCGCAGTACGGCCAAATGTCCAACAAAGCCTTGGGAATCTCACCGAAATTGTATAGTTTAGGTCTCGGTTTCAACTTTTTTCTTCCCATCGGTTTGATGAGTTTCCAGATTTCGAACGGAAACCAATTTGGTAACCCATTCAAATTCAACGAGATAAAAATCCATTGGGGAATCCTGAGCCGTTTTTAATAAATAATTATAGATAAAAATCATTCATCATTTATAAAATTTCGGAGCTATTTCCCGCTATCCGCTATATCTTTTTTGTTTACGACCATTTGTCATCAATAGAAAACTAAAAGATAAAACAAAAAAGGATGCCGCTTCTATCGGGGCTATGGGCTTTCACATCCCATCATCATTTTTCTGAATATTAACTATTTATCAAATAAATTATGATACTTTCAAATTCCAAATAAATAGCTTAATTTTGCACAGAAAGTAAAGATGTCTATTCATAACAAAATTGTAGAGGCAGCCATCACTTTCGATGACGTTCTATTAGTCCCTTCTTATTCAGAAGTTTTACCTAATCAGGTTTCCCTAAAATCCAGACTCACAGACAAAATTTCGCTCAATGTTCCCATCGTTTCCGCAGCAATGGATACCGTGACAGAAGCAGATTTGGCCATTGCACTCGCAAGAGTTGGCGGTCTTGGATTCATTCATAAAAATATGACGATTGCGGAACAAGCCGCGCAGGTCAACAGCGTGAAACGTTCCGAAAACGGAATGATTGCCGACCCGGTCACACTTTCCAAAGACCACACACTTGCCGAAGCGAAAGCATTGATGGCCGAATACAAAATCTCCGGTCTTCCTGTGGTTGATAAAAACAATTATCTCATCGGAATTATCACCAACAGAGATGTGAAATATCAAGAAAACCTCGAAGTGAAAGTGGAGGAAATAATGACGAAAGACAACCTCATCACATCCGACAAAACCACGAATCTGGAAACGGCGAAAGAAATTTTGCTGAAAAACAGAATCGAGAAACTTCCAATCGTTGACAAGAAAAACAAATTAGTTGGCTTGATTACGATTAAAGATATCGACAATCAATTAGAATATCCGAATGCCAACAAAGATCAAAACGGAAGATTAATCGTTGGAGCCGGCGTTGGCGTTGGTGAAGACACGATTGAAAGAATTACAGCCTTGGTAAAAGCAGGTGTTGATATCGTCGCCATCGATTCTGCTCACGGACATTCCAAAGGTGTTTTGGATAAGATTTCAGAAATCAGAAAAACATTCCCAGATTTGGACATTGTTGGAGGAAACATTGTAACGGCTGAAGCGGCGAAAGACTTGATAAAAGCTGGCGCAAATGTTCTGAAAGTGGGTGTTGGCCCAGGTTCTATCTGTACAACCAGAGTTGTTGCCGGAGTCGGCGTTCCTCAACTTTCCGCCATCTACAACGTTTACGAATTTGCAAAAAAGAAAAACGTTGCAGTAATCGCTGATGGTGGAATCAAACTTTCAGGCGATATTGTGAAAGCAATTGCAAGTGGAGCCGGCGCAGTAATGTTAGGTTCACTTCTTGCTGGAACTGACGAAGCTCCAGGAGAAGAAATCATTTTCCAAGGCAGAAAATTCAAATCTTACCAAGGAATGGGAAGTCTATCCGCAATGAAACGTGGCGGAAAAGAAAGATACTTCCAAAGTGAAGCTAAGAAATTTGTTCCCGAAGGCATTGAAGGTCGCGTTCCTCACAAAGGAAAATTGGAAGATGTTATTTTCCAATTGACTGGAGGACTTCGTGCCGGAATGGGCTATTGTGGTGCCAAAGACATTGAAGCTTTACAAAAAGATTCGAAATTGGTAATGATTACTGGAAGTGGTTTGAAAGAATCTCACCCACACGATGTCATAATTACCCAAGAAGCTCCGAATTATTCTTTCTAATAATTCTTAAATCAAATAAAAAAAGACCCCAACTTGATTTCTCATTTTGGGGTCTTTTTTTATTTGACCACTAATTTATGAGGGTAATTTAAAAAAAACTAAAAAAATTAAGATAAATGCATTAAAAATCAAAACTTTGGTGTTGTGTTTGCTAAGAATTTAATAGTTTTGCAAAAGCAAATATCGCAATGAAAAAGTCCACATTCTTCTCCTTTTTATTTCTGTCATTTATCGTATTCGGTACGCTTTCTTTTACTGCAAACAAAAAAGTGATAGCCGTAGTTTTCAATAAGGAAATGACAAAAAGGGACTTGCTGAGCTTGCAGAAAAACCTCAAAGAAAAGAACATCATTTTGGTTTTCAATCAAATGAAATTTACAAAGAACAGATTGAGTTACATTGATTTCAGCATCGATTTTGGGGATGGATTTTCCGGAACCTCGAAATCCGAAATCACAAAATCAAAAGAAATAGGATTTGTACGAGATTATAACGAAAACGCCGAACAGCCTTTTGTTGTCGGTGATTTAAAATAAAAAAATTGAGCTTCCAAATCCGGAAGCTCAAATTTTTTTATCCATTGTTCAAATCTTGTTTTCTCTTTTTTCTTTTTTCCAAATCGTCATCAAAATCATCGATTCTGTAATTGGTCAAAGAATTTCCTTTCGTGATTTTTTCCTTAGAATATAATCGGAAATCATTCTCAGTTTTTTCCAAGAGATAATCATACGGACCAACGTGTGAAATCAATTTGATTAAAACCGGTGAGATTTCCAAACAGATGAACAATCCCATAATGAAACTCGCCGCCAAGGCAATGATGGCTGAATTTTTCCCCAACTCATCCAAGGCTTGCAAACGCGCTGCAAATCCATTGAATTTGTCTTCCACAGTTTCCGTAGATTTTCTTTCGGTTTCCAAATTGGTATAGACTTTCGAAACTTCCTTGTCCAAATATTCCAATCGCGACTGTTGTTGTTTTTGGTAATTTTCGAGGTCAAGGCGTTTTTGTTCTTTCAATTCCGCTTTTCGTTTGGCGTTGGTTCCGAAGCCGACTTTTCCGCTCGTCAAGCCAGATTCTTTTCCGAGAATTTCTTTTTCTAATTCCACAGAAGCCGAATCATAGGCCATTTGGTAAGTTTTGATTTGATTCTGAATTTGTTTTTTTTCCGTATCAAAAGGCCCGGATTGTTGCAAAATCCTTCCGGTCATTTCCGCCTGAAGTTGTTTTTTATTTCTTTGAATAATCGTGTTCAATTGTTTGTTGACCTCCTTTTCAAAGATTTTCAACTCCAATGGTTTTGAAATAATGATTCCCAAAAATGTCGCCAAAATCAACCTTGGAATCGTCATCAAAACCTGATTCCACCACGTTCCCGTTTTCTTGATGGAAGAAACGATGTATCTGTCCAAATTGAAAATCATCAATCCCCAAAGTAGCCCGAATCCAACGGCTGTCCAAACATTATCAAAAACCGTGAACATCGCATAACCTGCGGAAAGTGTCGCGAAAACTGCCGTGAATAGTACGATTCCGCCAATTCCAGCAAACTTGTTCCATTCGCTTGGCGATTTCTTCAAAAGGTGAATGTTGGCGCCGGAGCAAATCATCAGGAAGTGCTGAAACCAATTCATTTTATTAGTGTTAGATGTATTTTTCATATTAATGATTATCACAATATGTAAGTCAAAACGTTAAATTGTTACAAATAGTATTAGGTAAAACCAAATAGCTAATTATGTACCAAATTTATTTTTACTATTTCTCATTAAAAAACTCAAAACCACAAAAGTCACAAAAGAGAAATCGAGTAAAAACTAATTCTCAAAGAGCAAAAAAGCTAATCTTATCAAGAATGTTTTTTTCCTTTTTTGGACTTTAGATAAGCATAAAAAATATAGTGGCTTTTGTGCCTTTTGTGGTTTTCGAAACAAATTTGTTTAAATAACAAAGTCTGCCTTTAACAAAAGCAGACTCTATCAATTATAATTATTTGAATCGAAATTAATCTCCTGTATTCACAGTCACTTTCACGCCTGCGCCACCAGTTTTTTCATCCGCATCCAGATTAACTTTGTCTGGTTTTGATTTGAAATCGTGAACATTATTTTTCATATTTCGGTCAATTAGTTTTGCGTACGGGTCGATTCCTGCTTGCAATGGTTCTTCATTGACCAATAAAATAAAGGTTTTCTCAGGCTTATCCATCTTCACTTTTTTGAAAATCAATTCTTTGCCTTCAGGAAATTTCTTAGATTTTTGTCCGAAAACGCCTACGTCAACATAATCATTAACCGGAATTTTCTTCGATTTTCCTTTGCCATCCACACGGTATTTTGCGCTTCCAACTGTCAGTTTTACCTCATATTGCTTTCCGACTTTTTTGTATGATAAATCCTTCACATAGTTTTCATTAAGCGTAATTGTCTCAAACATATCTTTGATAAGGTATTGCAAACTGTCAGGCGTTTCTTTTTTCAGAAGATTTACAAACTCAATAGAATTGGTGTAAGGTGGTTCCTGAAACTTGGTTTGTTCCAGATATTTCTTCAAAATCGAATTCAGTTTTGCTTCTCCCAAATAATCTTTCAGCGCGTACATCACAACGCTTCCTTTGTTGTAATGGATGTAATTTTGATTTTCGATTAACATCAAAGGCATTTCGTTTTTCGTTTCTCTGGTTCTGCCTTGAAGATATTTATCAAGCTCGTAACTCAAGAATTTTTTCATTGCCGGAGCGCCGTACTCGTGTTCCATCACCATCAAAGCATAATATTGGGAGAATGTTTCCGACATCATCGCACTTCCTTGGACATTGCCGCCAGCAACTTGATGCCCCCACCATTGATGCGCGACTTCGTGAGCTGTCACATAGAATGGAAGGTCGATTTTTTCGGGCTTATCAGGTTCAACTTTTGTCAGGAAACCAATTTCTTCAGAATATGGAATCGTGTTCGGGAACGATTGTGCGAATGAAGCATAACGTGGAAACTCAATGATTCGGACTTGCTTGTGCTGATAAGGTCCAAAGTTTTTGGTGTAATAATTCAAACTATTTTGGATGGACGAAATCATCCTGTCCAGATTATATTCGTGACCTTTTTGATAATAAATTTCGATGTTGATGTTATTCCATTTTGCTTTTTTAACTTGATAATCGCCCGAAAGAAACGCATAGAAATTGAGAATTGGCGAATCCATTTTGTAAGTAAAATATCTTCTGCCATTTGCTTTCCATTCTTTTTGCAAATAGCCAGGTGCGATTGCAATCTGATTATTATCCGTCGAAATCTGAGTTTGAAAACGAATCCAGTCGGAATCATTTGAAATGAAATTGTTCATTCTTGCTTTCGTGTCATTCACTTTTGCCAATCTTGGTTTTGGTTTCAGACCATATTTTTTTCGGGCAGAATTTTCCGAAAGTTCCGCATTTCCGTCGTAACCTAAGCCTGGCAAGTTATTTGAGTTAAAGAATGAGCCATTTCCAACCACGTCCGTTTCCGTCTCAGAATTTGCGAAACCTTTTGGCTCAAATGTATATTGAAAATTGAGCGCAATAGAATCGCCTGGTTGAAGCGGTTGAGTTAGCTTTACAAGTTTCAAACCTACTTTTTCATCATTGAAAATATCTTTTCCGGAACGTCCCAATTGCATTTTTTTGTAAGTATAATGTCCATCCAGATTATTCGGATATTTAAGGATGATGCTGTCAATCGGCTTTTGATGTTTGTTTTTGATGTAATAAATGCCGTCTACGCTCCAGCTTGATTTCTCAGGAAAAATGTCAATTTTCAAATCCGAAGAAACAATTCTTGGCTGGTCGATTTTTTCCAGATATTTATATTTTTTCTCGTAATCGACACGCATTTTTTCCATTTCAACTTGTGTATACGATTTGTTAAGAATATGCGTGTTGTAATAAATGTAGCCACCAAGTCCAACAGTCGAGAACAAGAATAGAAACAGTAAAAATCTATGTTTTAATTTGAATGACGTTTTCGATAAAAGATATTTTTTGGACAATCCCTTTTCCTTGCCTCTCGGGAAAACCAAAAGCGCAATGAACAACAAGAATAACATCATCAAAATCCAATATGATTTCACTATGAAATAGCTGTAAAGCACTTGCCCAAAACCATTCAAAGCTGAATAAGGAAGTTGCGGACCATTGGAATTGAAGCTGTACAAAATCCCATTCATTTCCAAATAATTGTACAACATCGGAAGGAATACGACAGGGAAAATCGCCAAGAAAAATCCAAAATATTTGTTGTTGACAATCAATTGAATAAACAAACTGAAACCTATCAAAACCAAATAATAAGGCAGATTGTAAAGGTTAAATTTCAAATACGTCAATGGTTCGATGTCATAAAATCCTTTGTAAAACTGAATCCCGATGCAAATTAAATTAGAAAAAATCTGCATTAGGATGACCATCCAGACCATTCCCAAAAATTTGGAAAACATCAGGTTGAAATTGGAAACCGTGCTCACGCCAATCAACTCGTCGATTTTATTTTCACGCTCTCGCCAAACGATGTTTCCTGAGAAAAAGACAATCAGCAAAAGCAAGAAAAATGACAAGCCTTCTTCCGCCAATTCTGCCATCAGAAAGGTGACAGGAATGGATTCTGCGTCGTACATCGATTTCATATAATTGGAAATTACAATCAGCAAAACGCCAAAAATGAAAGCAATTATTCCAAAAAATGGCGTGTAAACAATTCTTTTGACCTCAAAAAAAGAAAGATAGAATAGCTCTTTAAGTTTCGCTATCCAACCAAAATCCTTTTGAACATTCAGGATTTCCTGTAATGATTTTTCGGAATTGGTGTAAGTTTCTACCAAAGCCGTCTTCTTCTTTTTGAAGAGTGAAAAAGGCTGTAGAAATTGGTTGAAATCAAATTTGAAATATGTAATCCCAACACACAACAGCGAAATTCCCAACCAAACCAAACGGTTCCACAGCAAAATGCCCGAAAGCGGAACTATGTTTTCATTTTGTTCGTAAGGCGTCCAATATTCTGTGATTTGTTTCAAAGCAAAATTCCCGAACGGGTCTAGAAGTGAGGCCAAATCTTTGTTCTCGATGTCGGAAAGAATGCTGTCGCTCAAAATCGATAACAAAAGCAAAATCACACAGAAAAGGTATGAAGCCAAAGTGCTTCTGGTCAACGTCGTCAACGCGAAAAATATCGAACCTATAATCAATGTATTAGCGACAGTGAAAATCAGAAATGGCCAAAGAAAATTGATGATATTGATGGGCCAAGTTGTGGAGTTCCAAGTCCGTAAAGCGTTCCGAAAAAATAGCCAATTAAAATTCCGGAAAAAACATAGATTGCTATGAGGAAATTAGCCAAAAATCTTCCGAAAAAATAGCCAGATTTGGTAATTGGCGTCGTGTACAACAAGCCGTGAAAATTATAGGCATAATCTTTCTGAATCGCGGTTGCCATAATGCTAATCATCATAATCCCATTGATAAGCACCATAATATTACCACTCATCCCGACAATCAATCTGGCGATTGCCAAAGAGGAATTTTTGGTCAAATTCGAATCTGAGGTTGAAGTGTCAAATGCGCCCGTCGTTCCCAATCCAACGAGTACGCCAAGCGTGAGGAAAACCAAAAAGTAAATCTGCGTACTCCATTTTTTGAAACCGTTCCTGAGTTCAAAAGAGAATAATTCTTTAAACATTGGTTGCCATTTTTTTGGTGATACTTGAGAAATACACGTCTTCCAAGTTGGATTCTACAGGAATAAAATTAGCGTCTGGCTGAGTTTCCGCAAAAACGCGAATCTCCACTTTACCTTCAGAAATATGCGTGGAAATCACTTGGTACTGTTGTTTCGCTACCTCAACTTCGGATTTCTCGATTAGTTTTTTCCAGATTTTTCCTTGGAAATCTTCTATCACACCTTTTGGCGTTCCGTCTAGAATAATATGTCCAGAAGTCAAAACCACTACACGGTTGCACAGATTTTTGACATCATCTACAATATGCGTGGAAAGAATAACGATTGTATTTTCCCCGATTTCACTCAATAGATTATGGAAACGATTTCTTTCCATCGGGTCTAGGCCAGCGGTTGGTTCATCAACAATAATTAATTTTGGATTTCCCAAAAGTGCCTGAGCAATCCCGAAACGTTGTCTCATTCCGCCAGAATATTCGCTGACGTTTCTTTTTCTCGCCTCGAAGAGATTGGTTTGATGAAGCAAGCCTTCAACGATTTCTTTGCGCTCAGATTTATTTGAAATTCCCTTTAGAATGGCAATATGATTGAGAAGTTCCACCGCATTTACCTTCGGATAAAAACCAAAATCTTGTGGAAGATAGCCCAAAACTTTTCGAAGTTCTTCTTTTTGTGTCAAAGCATTGAGGTCTCCCAGAAAAATCTCGCCACTGTCCGGCGCTTGCAAACCTGCGATGGTTCTCATCAATGAAGATTTCCCTGCGCCATTGGGTCCAAGCAAACCGAACATTCCTTTCCCAATCGTGAGATTGATGTTATCCAAAGCCTTCAAACCATTGGCGTAGGTTTTACTAATGTTATTTATTTTCAGTTCCATAGTTTTTTTTTAAGTATTATAATTTTATTAGACGATTATTAACATTATTTGTTACAATTTTCAAAAAAAATTATCGAATACTTATAATTATTAGTCAATTTTAAATTTAATTGTCATATAAAATGCTTAAATCAATTTATTAATAAGAGCGGAAAATTAAATTGTCAAAAAGGATTACAGGTATTATATTTGATGGCTCAATTCAAAATTTAGTTATGAAAAATTTAATTTTACTAAGTCTTGTTTCTGCGTTTGCATTATCGTGTAAACCTACTTATACTGCGGACAATCTTCCAAAACCATTACCGGAAAGACCAAAAGATGATGCTCCCAAGAATGGATTAACGGCAGAAGAATCTAAAGAATTGGAATCCTTAAAAACAAAAATCAAAGCATTAGCAAGCAGTGAAAAATGCAGTAATTCTGACGATTGGAAAACAGTTGGCTTGGGCGTGAAAGCTTGTGGCGGACCAGTTGAATATATCGCTTATTCCATCAAAATAGATGAAAAAAGTTTCTTAGAAAAGATAGATATGTACAATCAAAAATCAATTGAGTACAACAAAAAATACAACCTGATGTCAGATTGTATGTTGGTAATGCAACCGGAAAGTATCGTTTGTGAAAATGATAAACCCGTTTTTAAATAATTTAAATTTCCTGAGGAGCAACTTGCTTTTTTTGTTCCTCAGCATCTCTGTATAGTTTTGCCTTGCTCCAAGTTGCGTGCTTCGATGGAACAATGTTGTGCCCTTTTCGCATAGCATAGACCTTGGTAAATTCTGCCCCGAAGAATATGAGTTGGCAAGAATAATTAATCCACATCATCAAAAGAATCACAGTTCCAGCGGCACCGAAAACTGAAGTTGGTTTTGACATATCAAAGTAAAAACTCATTCCCATTTTCCCAAGGTTGAAGAGCAAAGCCGTTACTATTGCGCCAATCCAAACAGATTTCCATTTGATCTCAACGTCCGGCAATACTTTGAACATCATTGCAAACAAAACCGTCACGACCGCCAATCCTAAAACGAAATTGGTAACTTGAATAATGAAGTAAGTGTCAACTCCAAAATATTTGGTTATCAAACCATTGGCAAGACCAATTACAGATGATAAAACCATACTGATTAACAGCAAAAACGCAATCATCAAAATCATTCCTAAAGAGTTGGCTCTATCAAGAATGAACTTCTGCCAAGCCTTTTTCGGTGTAGCTTCCACGTCCCAAAGATTGTTCAGCGTACTTTGCATTTGGAAAAATAAACTGGTTGCACCAAAAATCAAAGTCGCCACACCCAAAGCTTTCATCCAGAAGTTCTCCTTATCCACCATCGCGCTGGCAATAATATCCTGAATACTTTTCGCACCGTCATAACCCATTATTCCTTGGAGTTGCCGACGGATTTCTCCATTCACAGCTTCTTCGCCAAAAAAATGACTCGTCGTCCAAATGATGATGATCAGCAAACCCGGAAGCGCAAATATTGCATTGTAAGCCATACTTGCACTGTCTTTGGATGCGGACGAGGACGTCCACTCATTGAAAGTGGCCTTTAGAACTTCCCAAAAAGATTTAAGCTTTGTCATAGTTTACATTTCCCTGGAAAATTCAATCTTTGTACCAATCTACTCCTGTTTGTACCAGCTGGAGTATTTAACATAATTATTTGCAATCCTGTCAATCTCGCCTTCAATCAGACTTTGTGAAATATCTTTCACTTTTCTTGCAGGAACGCCAGCCCAAATTTCGCCTTCTTTGATAATCGTATTCGCTGTTACAACCGCACCAGCTGCAACAATAGAATTGCTTTCCACCACGCAATCATCCATCACGATTGCGCCCATTCCTATCAGAACATTGTCTTTAATCGTGCAACCGTGAACAATCGCATTGTGACCAATCGAAACATTATTACCAATCGTGGTCGGACTTTTTTTGTAAGTGCAATGAATCATCGCATTATCTTGGACATTCACTTTATTCCCCATTTTGATGTAATGTACATCGCCTCTCAAAACCGCGTTGTACCAAATGCTACAGTCATCTCCCATCGTCACATCGCCAATGATCACAGCCGTTTCTGCCACAAATGCATTGTCTCCAAACTGTGGTTTTTTCCCTAAAAGTTCTCTTATAATTGCCATCTTATTTTTAAATTTTTTAATTAATATAATTTGGGCGCCTCTATCCGTCCTCCACTCCCAATCTTTTTTGCAGTCAAGTTGCCATTAAATAGACATTAAGTCAAAGCAAAAAAGGATTTCCGTTCAGGCCGGGGCGCAGATTCGTCTTCAATCCACGTTTCGTCATCCGAAACAGCCAAAATCAAACCAATAGAAAAAATCGAATATCCGCAAACCTACTCATAATCAAAACTTAACACAACATTGGGATTCATCGGCTTTTTTGTTCCACCAAATTACGATATTTTTGTAGTTCAATATACTTAAAATGAGAGAAATCATTATAGAACCAACAGAGAATCCAAAAGTGATGAAGTTTGTTACAGACTACAATCTGATTCCCGGATCTTTGGAGCTTGACAGAGAATCTGACATTTCAGAGATTCCGTTGGCACAAGAACTTTTCAATTATCCTTTCGTCAACAGAATTTTTATCACAGCCAATTTTATTGCAGTCGCAAAAGAAGATACAGTCGAATGGGACCACGTTTCCGAAAGCCTGAAAAATATCATCGAGGACGAATTGTTGGCCAACCCAAGGATCTATCTTCAGAAGAAAAAAGAAATGTACCAGATCTATTCTGAGATGACCCCAAATCCAGCGGTGATGAAGTTCATCTCCAGCAAAATGTTGATGGATGGTTTCATTGAGGTAAAGTCCAGGGAAGAAGCAGACGAAGTGCCTTTAGCCAAAGAATTGTACGAAGCTTTTGACTTTGTGAAAGAAGTTTACGTGAGCGACAATTTCGTTGCCGTGACCAGAGACGGTCAGTTTGAGTGGCACGAAATTATGAATCAAGTTCGTTCGTTCATCGCAGAATTTTTGCAAGCTGGAAAAACCATTTCCAACACAGAACCTCACAACCACGAGAATCCAATGTTGAAGATCATCAACAGAGAATATACGAATGATGAGCAAAAGATCAGCGACATTTTGAATGAATATGTTGCGCCAGCCGTAGAAAACGACGGTGGGAAAATCTCGTTGATCGAATATGACCAGGAAAACAAAACGGCAAGAATGTTGCTTCAAGGCGCTTGCAGTGGCTGTCCATCTTCAACAGCAACTCTGAAAAACGGCATTCAAAATATTCTAAAACAATTCGTTCCGGAATTGGTGGAGAATGTGGAAGCTGTGAATGGATAAAATTTATAAATAAGCACTTCGACTCCGCTCAGTGTGATATTGCTAATACTACACTTTCATTAGAAACGTGTCAGTCTGAGCGGAGTCGAAGACTTTTCAAATCATAATAATTTCAATATTGGAAACCAACAATAAAAAAGGAATTCTTCTCGTAAACCTTGGATCGCCGAGATCGACGGACGTAAATGATGTAAAGGAATATCTGGACGAGTTCCTGATGGACGAAAAGGTCATCGATTATCGTTGGTTTTTCCGTGCTCTTTTGGTTCAAGGAATCATCTTGAAAACCCGACCAGCGAAATCTGCCGAAGCTTACAAAACCGTTTGGACCGATGAAGGTTCGCCTTTAATCGTGATCTCCAAACATCTTCAGAAAAGACTTCAGGAAATCGTGGATGTTCCGGTTGGTTTGGGAATGCGTTACGCTGAACCATCCATCAAAACAGGCATTCAGGAATTGGTGGACAAAGGCATTACCGAGATCACTTTATTTCCGCTTTATCCGCAATATGCGATGAGCACCACAGAAACGGTGATCGACAAAGCTGAGGAAGTGAGACTGAAATTCTTTCCTGATATCAAGATCAATTACGTGGAGCCATTTTATGACCGAGAGATCTACATCAATGCATTAGCTGAAAGTATCAGGCAAAAACTTCCTGTGGATTTTGATCTGTTGCAGTTTTCATATCACGGTGTGCCGGAGCGTCATATTTACAAAACCGATCCTACGAACACCTGCAATATGAATACTTGTTGCCAAAAGGAAGACAACCCTTCGCACAAATTCTGCTACAGACACCAATGTTATAAAGTAACCGAATTGGTATGCAAAAAACTAGGATTGCCAAAAGAAAAAGTAATGGTCACCTTCCAGTCCAGATTGGGCAAAGACAAATGGATGGAACCTTATACAGACGCTACTTTGGAAGGTCTTGGCAAAAAAGGCATCAAGAAACTGGCCATCGTTTGTCCTGCTTTCGTTTCTGACTGTTTAGAAACTTTGGAAGAGATCTCTGTGGAAGGTAAGGAAATCTTCCTGCACGGCGGTGGCGAAAGATTTGATTATATTCCCTGTCTGAATGAGGAACAAAGCTGGGTGAATGTTGTGAAAACGCTTTCTGAAGAAAAGCTGAATGATTTTTACTTTCATTAATATTCAAATCAAATGGTTTTCCGATATGCACGACATACACAGAATCTTGAGAAACTGATTTACTTCTACACTTACGTTTTGGAATTTGAAGTGATTGGAAAGTTTGAAGACCACAATGGTTATGATGGTGTCTTCCTTGGGAAAGCTGGTGAGAATTGGCATCTGGAATTCACGCAAGATGGGAACTTGCCGGAGTCTAAGTTTGATGATGATGACATCTTGGTTTTCTATCCGGAAACCTTGGAAGAGTTTCAGAAGATCTTGGCCAATCTTGAACATTTTAAAGTTCCGGCTTTGACGCCCAAGAATCCGTATTGGAAAGAGAACGGAATCTGCTTCGAGGATTGTGATCATTATAAGATCATTGTTTCTGACCTTAGAATTACTAAATAAATCAAACGCGACCTTAATAAATATTGAGGTCGTTTTTTGTCATTTTGACATTAAGCTTTTTTATACTACGTCTATACACTCGCTGTACACTTTCTGTACCTTTCCGTATCCTAAGTGTCTTTTTATTTTTTTGTGAAATAAGGGTGTTTTTTTGTCATTTTGATAATTTATTTAGATGTGCTATTTGTATGCTTCCTATCGGTAAAACTAGTCTTTGGATTTTTTTTCAGAATGACAAATATTGTGGATAATTTCTTTTGGATGTGAAATATTGTTTTACTTAAAAACCCATAGCCCTGATTGTAGTGGAAATCCCACAGCAAGCGATGGGAAAAGCTGGGCGCGAGGAATTGCAACGGAAAGCAGGTTCCCGGCTCCTGAAAATTAATTGTGATATTTGAAAAATAAAAAACCGTCTCAGATTACTGCGACGGTTTTATTTTATATCTAAAATTCTATTAATCTTTGATTATCTTCTTCGTTGTTATGTTTTTATTTTCATCGATAAATCTAACAACATAAACACCTTTGGATAAAGATTTTAAAGATACTTTGTTATCCTTGATATCACTATTTGTGAAAAGTAATCTTTGGTCTACAGAATAAATCTCAACGCTTGCAATCTTTTTATCAGATTTGATGCTCAAGAAATCTACAACCGGATTTGGATAAACCGAGAATGTATTCTTGGAAACATCGTTTACAGATTGCACTGGCGATGCGGAAATTTTGTAAACCCAGAAGTCAAAGTCGCCTTTGTTAGCAGGCAAATCTCTATCCGAGGACATAGATGAACTTGCGACAACGTAACTACCTTCTGAGACCTTAATAATAGAAGCTTTGGAAAAAATATTGTTTGAACCTTCTGCTTTAGAACCGCCAGCCATTTTTCTCCAAACGTAATTTCCAGATTTATCAATTTTAACCAATGTATTATTCATATCCAAAGTTCCCGAAATATTGTCTTGCGAAATGCCCAGCAAAACATAACCATCCGAAACTTCAACAATATCATTTCCGAAACTATTTGGAAGTTGCGACTCGAAAGATTTATTCCATTCAACAACTCCTTGTGCATTAATTTGACTTACAGAATATCCGAAAGTGTCCTTGCCGTTGGTTCCCATCACCATATATTTATTATCACTTGTCAAAATTACCTTTGAAAGCATTTCGTTGGCAATTTCTGTTTGCCAAACAACATTACCTGTATTGCTACTTACTTTATAAATACTTCCACTTACAGTTGCTCCAACATATTCATTACCTGTCTCAATAATGGTTGCAAAGTTGGAACCACTTGTAAATTGTTTTTCCCAAACTACATTTCCTGAGTTATCCAATTTTATAAGTGCTGGTTTAAAATCGATACTTCCTGAAAGCAAATAACTGTTACCTCCAACTTGCTGAATATTGAGAATTAGCGAATTATCTATTTTCTTATCCCAAACGACTTCGCCTATATTATTTAGTTTTAAAATCCATCCAGTATAGATGCCGTTTTTAATGATATAGCCACCAACAATATAGCCACCATCAGAGGTTTGCTGAACACTTTTCCCCAAATCACTATCCACAGTTCCAAAAGTTTTTTGCCATTGCAAATTTCCATTTGAATCCAATTTTACAAGCCAAAAATCCGACTGTCCCATATTAGTGGAAACATCACCATTTGAAGAGCTAGATCTTCCTATGACTACAAATCCACCATCAGAAGTTGGACTGATCTGCTCAGCAAAATCCATACTTGATCCTCCATAGTTTTTGGACCAATCCAAAGTGAAAGTTTGAGCATTAGCATTCCCATAAAACAGAAACACAATAAAACAGAAATACCTAAATAAAATGTTGTTTTTTTTCATAGTTGTAGTTTATAAAAGGGTTATTATATATTATTGATACGATAAAGATAATAAAAATATAAATATGACAATAAAAAAACCGCCCCAGCAATCTGAGACGGTTTTCATTTTTATAGAAAAAATATTATTTCTTGTTGAAATCTCCTGCAAACACAGAAGTCAATTTGTCTTCGCTGATGTATTTTCTAAGAACATCATTCACTTGAGAAACTTTAAGCGCTGATACTTTTGCTTCCAAAGCGTCGTACTCTTCCAAAGGAACGCCGTACTGAAGTTGGCCATTCACCAAGTTCATCAAAGTATTGTCGTTTCCTAAACCTGTTTTTCTTGAGTTCAACCAAGATGTCAAGTTAGATTTGTACTCTTCTTCTGTGAAACCATCTTTCACCGCTTTGTTCACCTCTTCTTTAAGCGCTTTGTTTACAGCGTCTTTCTTAGTTGGATTGTAGAATGCGTACCAGCCCCAAGATGCAACATTGCTTTCGATTGGAATATTCACATAAGATCCTGCACCATAGCTGATTCCTTCTTTCTCACGAAGTCTTGTCGGAATTCTAGCAGTCAAGAAACCACCGCTTCCCAACATTTCGTTTGCAATCACAAGCGCTGGATAATCTGGAGATTTTCTGTCCATAGAGAAAGAGATTTTTCCAACCGCAGCACCATTTTCTTTATCTGGTGTTAGATACTCTTTGTCTTGTTTTTTGGTTGCGAACAATTCTGGTTTGATGTATTCGTATTTAGATTTAGAATCCCATTTCCCGAAAGTGCTTTCCAATAATGCAGTAGCTTCTTTTCCATCTACATCACCTACGATGCTACCAACGCCATTGTTACTTCCCAAAATTTTGTTGTAGAAATCTACAAGCTGGTCTCTCTTAACTTTTTTATTGTTTTCGATTTGCTCTTTAGTAGAATTTGTGTAATAAATACTTTCTTTAGGATAGTTCTGAGTGATTTTTTCGATCTCATTGAATGCGATAGATTGTGGATCATTCAAAGAGCCTTCCAAATATGTGTTGTACTCGTTAACCGTTTTTGCTAATTCAGCTTCTGGGAAAGTAGATTCTGTCAAGATTTCTTTGATCAATCCCATTACTTTTGGCAAGTTTTCTTTGTAAGTACTGAAGTTCACATACAAAGTTTGTCCACCAAATCCGAAGTTTACATTAGACTTCAAACCATCTAGCATATCTTGGATTTGCTCTTTTGTTTTGGATTTAGTTCCAGTTTTTAGAACCTGCGCCATTAGAGAACCAACGTCAGATTTACCGTTCAGATCTTTGTTGTTACTCACTGGGAAACGGAAACTTCCAAGGACTTTTCCTCCTTTGATTTCTTTTTTGATCAAGCCATATTTCATCCCGTTGCTCAACTTGCCTTCAACAAGATTTGCTTTTAGGTTTTTGATGCTCGCTTCGAAAGGCGCTGTTTCTTTTTCAAGAGCTTTACCTTTGTAATTATCTGTAAGCGAAGCAATTTGCTCATTAGAATATTCAACATTCTTCACTCTCACTTCATCTTTTGTAGGGATGAAAACACCAACTGTTCTGTTGTTAACTTTGAAATATTTATCAGCAACTTTTTGAACATCTGCAACAGTCAATTTCTCGATGTTATCTCTATAAAGCATTCCCAATTTGTAACTACCAGCTCCTACGATTTCCGTTAGGTTAATGGCAGATCCAATCGTATTATTCTTAATATTTTCGATTTGCTTAAGGATTTTCGCTTTTGCTCTTGCAACATCTTGCTCTGTATATTTGATAGTTGCCACTTTGTCCAATTCTTTACGGAACTCTGTTTCAGTTGCCTTGATGTCTTTATCAGCTGGAACTTCCAATCCGAAATACATAAAACTCGCATCTCTCACCAATGGCTGATAAGCATAAACAGAAGCCGCTTTTTGAGAATCGATCATTGCTTTGTAAAGATATCCAGAAGGATCAGCAGTCAAGATTTCTTGTAAAGCATCCAAGGCTGCATAATCTTTGTCTGCATAAGGCGCCGTGTGATAAAGAGCTCCAACAACTTTGCTGTCTCCAGCACGCTTCAACTCTACGAAACGCTCACCATCTTGAGGTGGCTCTACTGTGTAAGGTGCTTCCAAGACTCTGCTCGGTTTTGGAATCGTTGAGAAGAACTGAGAGATGTACTCCAACGTTTTCTTCTCATCAAATTTCCCTGCAACGATCAATGTAGCATTGTCTGGCTGATAATATTTTTCATAGAATTTTCTAAGCGTTACTGCTTTTACTCTTTCTACATCTTCTTTACTTCCAATCGTACTGTTTCCGTAGTTGTGCCAAAGATAAGCAGTGGAAACAATTCTCTCCATCAATACACCACTTGGGCTGTTTTCTCCAATTTCGAACTCATTTCTTACAACAGAGAATTCTTTATCAAGATCAGACTGAAGAATCGTTGCATTGATCATTCTGTCAGCTTCCATTTCTAGGAACCATTTCATATTTTCGTCGTTAGACGGGAAAACTTCGTAATAGTTTGTTCTGTCGTACCAAGTTGTTCCGTTGGCATTTCCACCTTTATCAGACAACATTTTTTTGATATCACCTAATTTTTTGGTGCTTTTGAACAACATATGCTCTAGCAAATGTGCCATTCCTTTTTCTCCGTAGCCCTCGTGTTTAGAACCAACATTGTAAACGATATTTACAACTGCGTTGCTTTGGGATGGGTCAGAAAGCAAAAGAACTTTCATTCCGTTGCTTAAGGAATATTCTTTGATGCCTTCTGTGTTACTAATGAATTTTGGAGTTTCAGCTTTTTGAGAATACACGGGCGTATAAATACCCGCATAAAATACGACTGCTGCAGTCAGTAGAAGATTCTTCATGTGATAATAGTTAATTTTAAGTTTCTAAAAATAATAACTTTTTAATTAAAAATATATTGTGCATTCATATTTATGAAAATCTTAACGTAATATTGCCAAATGTTAGTTGAAAAAGTCATTTTAGGTATCGATCCGGGAACAAGCATTATGGGATTTGGAATTATTTCAGTCAAAGGAAATAAGATGGAATTGCTTGCTATGCACGAGTTAATTCTAAAAAAATACGAAAATCACGAGACCAAATTGAAAGTTATTTTTGACAAAACATTGGCCTTGATCGATGAATATCATCCCGACGAAACAGCTTTGGAAGCACCATTTTTCGGTAAGAATGTCCAAAGTATGTTGAAGCTTGGTAGAGCGCAAGGTGTTGCCATTGCCGCCAGTCTTCACAGAAACATTCCCATCACAGAATACTCTCCGAAAAAAGTAAAAATGGCAATCACGGGAAACGGAAATGCCAGCAAAGAACAAGTTGCAGGAATGCTTCAAAATCTATTGAAATTAAAAGAATTTCCCACGAAATACCTGGATGCGTCTGATGGTTTGGCAGTTGCCGTTTGTCATCATTTTAATTCTGGAACTATATCAACCGACAAATCTTACTCAGGCTGGGACAGTTTTCTAAAACAGAATCCGGATAGGATTAAATAGTGGATTGAATTTTATTTTTTTGTCAGGCTGAGGTTCTCGAAGCCTTTTTATTAAATATCTCATCTATTTTCTTGTTTCTTATCCCTTGATTCTTGTCTTCTGATTTTCTATCTTTGAATCGATGAATAATTCTCTTTTCGAAATCGTAGAACACACCAACCGCAGCATTTTTCTCACCGGAAAAGCAGGAACAGGGAAGACTACATTTCTAAACGACTTTGTAAAAAAAACCAAGAAAAAACACATTGTAGTTGCGCCGACAGGGATTGCGGCCATCAATGCTGGTGGCGTTACGATCCATTCGATGTTTGGATTGCCACTCAGAACTTTTCTCCCGACTACAGAAAGAATTGATCAAAATCTCGGAAACAATATTCCGGATCTGATGGTTCATTTCAAATACCGAAAAGACAAACTGAAACTTCTCCGCGAAATCGAAATTATCATTATAGATGAAGCGTCGATGTTGCGTTCTGACGTTTTGGATATGATGGATTTTTCACTGAGACACGTTCGCAGAAATCAGCAGAAGTTCGGTGGAGTTCAGATGTTATTTATCGGTGACCTTTACCAGTTGCCTCCGGTTGTGAGAGACGAATATATCTTGGCAATGTACTATTCTTCGCCGTTTTTCTTTCACGCCAAAGCTTTGGAAGGCAGTAATTTCATCACTTTGGAATTGACGAAAGTTTACCGACAAACCGACGAACATTTCCTCGAAATCCTCAACGCTATCCGAGACGGAATTACCGAAGACATCGACTTCGAAACTTTGAACGAAAGGTATCAGCCAGACTTTGACCCAAAGGATGAAGCTTACGTCTATCTCTGTTCGCACAACAAAATGGCGGACGATATTAATCAAAAAAAAATAAAAGAACTTGGAGGAAGAGCGCATTCTTATACGGCCGATGTGAAAGGTGATTTCAAGGAAACGCAATATCCTAATGATGAGGTTTTGGAATTGAAGATTGGAGCGCAAATTATGTTCATCCGAAATGACACTTCACCAGACAAAAAATATTACAACGGAAAATTAGCACAAATTTCTTATCTCGATGAAGATGAAATCTCCGTAATCCTCGATGGAAGCGAAGAAGAAATCACTTTAAAAGCAGAAACTTGGGAACAGAAAAAATATTCTTTGGATGATGAAAAGAACATCAAAGAAGAAGTTTTAGGAAGTTTCAAACAGTTTCCGATTCGGCTCGCTTGGGCTGTTACGATTCATAAAAGTCAAGGTTTGACGTTTGACCGATTGATTATTGATGCCGGGAAAAGTTTTGCTTCCGGACAGGTTTACGTGGCGCT
Source organism: Epilithonimonas xixisoli (assembly GCF_004365655.1). Classification (GTDB taxonomy): domain Bacteria; phylum Bacteroidota; class Bacteroidia; order Flavobacteriales; family Weeksellaceae; genus Epilithonimonas; species Epilithonimonas xixisoli. Next base: position 348,137 of record NZ_SOEO01000002.1, read on the forward strand.
TTCCCGTTGTCGAACTTTAGAAGGAATTGTTTTGAAATCGAAGATTACGCCTGAAGTTATTTTCTCTGACAAACGGGTTTCGAAGTTTCAAGATGAGACGCACGCTAATTCGAAAATTGAGGAAATTCTTAATTCTGAAAAGTACGATTACAGCATACAGAAAGTCATTAGAAGAATCGATTGTGTGTGGTTTGTTTCCGCTTTGGAAAGCTGGATGGTGATGACCCGAAGCAGCAAATCCATTGACAAAGACCAATCGCAAAAGCTTTACATCACTTTAAAATCCGAAATAGAAAATCTGACATCTATCTTCCAGAAATTTGAAAGAATCTTACTTCAGAAAACCCAAAAATTCCTGAAAGGTGAAGAGGAATGGCAAGAAGTTGAGGTCAAAGCAAAAGGCGCTGTCAATTTCTTTTTTTCTAATGTCAACGAGAAAGTTTTTTCGCCGCTTAAAGATTTTTATTCTGAGACGAAAGGTGTCAAAGGACTAAAAGCATTCAATGAAGATTTTCGTGTTTGGTTGGATGATCTGGAGGAATATTTGAAAGATCTGAAAGACGTTCATCTTTTGGAAACCCCATTGTTTGACAAGGAAAAAGATGCAGTCATCTCAATGTCCATCAACAAAGTTCCGACGCACGTTTTGACCTACCAATTGTTCCAAGACGGAAAAACCATTTCGGAAATTGCGAGAGAACGAGGCTTGGTCAATTCTACAATTTTTGGACATTTATCCAAATATGCTGAGCAGAATTTGCTTGATAAAAGCGACTTATTGAGAATCTATCCAAAGGAAAAAGTAAATGCTTTTGAAAAAGTTTTCAAGCAAAGTCCGAAAGAGAACATCAATGATTGGAAAGCTGCCTTGCCTGCGGATTTTGATTATGGAGAGATTCGCTTGATTTGGAATTATTATTTGAATTTGAAGAAGTAGTTTTAAACATAAAGCTGACGAACTTACGGTTAGAATTATCTAAATAAAAAAGTCGCAAATTTTACTTTGCGACTTTCATTTTATTATAGAATTTGAATTAATTAATCAATTCAAATCTTGCATATTCTGCGATTTTCTTTGGTAATTTGATTCCTTCTTCTGTTTGGTTGTTTTCTAACAAAGCGGCCATAATTCTTGGCAAAGCCATTGCAGAACCATTCAGTGTGTGAACCAATTGCGATTTTCCGTCCGCTTTGTAACGGCATTTCAAACGGTTGGCCTGGAACGTTTCGAAGTTGGAAACAGAACTTACTTCCAACCATTTTTCCTGCGCTGCACTCCAAACTTCGAAGTCATAAGTCATTGCCGCGGCAAAACCTGTGTCGCCACCGCAAAGTCTCAAGATTCTGTAAGGCAATTCCAAATCTTCCAAAATGGATTTGATATGTTCTACCATTTCTTCCAAAACGGCGTAAGAATTTTCAGGTTTTTCAAGCCTTACAATCTCCACTTTTTCGAATTGGTGAAGTCTGTTCAAACCTCTCACGTGCGCGCCATAACTTCCAGCTTCTCTTCTGTAGCATTGAGAAAACGCCGTATTTTTTATTGGCAAATCCTTTTCATCCAACAAAACATCGCGGTAAAGATTCGTAACCGGAACTTCCGCCGTTGGAATCAAATATAAATCATCTGCATTGATGTAGTACATTTGTCCTTCTTTATCGGGCAATTGTCCAGTTCCGTAGCCAGAAGCTTCGTTCACAACGTGTGGCGGATTTACTTCCAGATAACCTGCGTCAACATTCTTATCCAAGAAATATTGAACCAAAGCTCTTTGCAATCTTGCACCTTTCCCGAAATAAACAGGAAAACCAGCGCCAGCAATTTTAACGCCCAATTCGAAGTCAATCAAATTGTATTTTTTCGCCAATTCCCAATGTGGAATTGCGCCTTCGCCAAGACCTTCTACCGTTGTAGATTCGTAAATAATCTCGTTATCATCGGCAGAAACTCCGGCAACAACTTTCTCGTACGGAATGTTCGGGATTTGATAAAGAATATTGAGAAGAGTTTTCTCAGATTCATTCAATTGGTTTTGCAATTCTTTGCTGGATTCTTTGAACTGCGAAGTTTTGGATTTTGCAACTTCAGCTTCCTCTTTTTTTCCGTCTTTCATCAAGATTCCGATTTCTTTCGAAATTTTGTTAATTTCGGAAAGTTGTGAGTCTAGCTCAAACTGTAATCTTTTTCTTTCGTCGTCAGCGTTGATTGCTTGATCGACCAAATCTAATTCCTTGAAGCTTCTTTTCTTCAAGCCTTCCAAAACGCGCTCTTTGTTCTCGCGCAAAAAATTAACCTGTAACATTATTGTTGGGTGTTAGGTGTTTGATGTTGGGTGTTGTAGCGGAACTTCCATCATCCAGCTTCCATCACCCAACAGAACTTTTGCAAATTTAAGGATTTTATTTCACGATTGTGACAATGTTTGGTTGTCCTTGAGTTTTTGTAAATTTCAAATCGCCATTGTACCAAAGTTTCGAGATTTGAAACAATGATGGTGTGGATTTGTACTCAATTTTAATGGTATCATCAACATTTGTCACTACTGAGTTTTGAGTTCTTGATAATCTTAAAACAAATTGAGAATAATAAGTTTGTTCATTATCATTGCTCAAAGAATCGATTTTCAAACGAATTGCACCAGCGGGATAATCCAGATATGTGATTGTGTCAGAATCTTTCAACAAGCTAAATCCAGAAACAGGAGTCAAATCCCGTTCGCCCAAAATATCAAGTAGAGCAACATTCGTAAAAGACCCATCAATTCTAGGATTCAACAAATCCGGATTGGAGGAACTCTTCATATAAAGTTTCAAAACCTGGTCTATGGTTTGCGTCTCCGTCTCGTCTCCTTGGCAAGAGAAAAGGAGCAAAATAGCGGATAAAATTGTGAATATCTTGAGTCTCATCTTTGCAAAGATAAAAATTCTTTCACGACAATTTTCTGTAATGAGACAAGAATCCGCTCATTAACAATAAACCTGTGATGAATAAAGTGACTGATTGGGAAATCGCCATTCCTTCTATCCCAAATTTCGGAACTAGGAAAATGGACAAAGCAACTAAAACGACCAAAGCTATTGCAGAAATAATGGTATTGTACTCCATTTTCCCAACAGCCGACAATAGATTTCCGTAGAGATTTCTCATCAACATATTGAGAAGAAATGCACTGGTTAAAATTAAAAATGATGTTTCGATTCCCTGATATTTTTCACCAAAAAATAATTTCACAATAAAGTCATCAAGCAAAAACATTGCGAAGAAAATGCTTATGCAAAGCGGAATGAAAATCTTGTAATAATTTGAAATATAGTACTTTATAAAATTTTTATTTTGATGATTTCTAGCCAGTTCTGGGAAATCGCTTTGCATAAAAGTCATTGCGATGAAGGTCAAATTGGCTGGAATCAAAATAGCGGTTTTGTAATTGGCAACTGCAGATTCATTCATCAAAAATCCCATTAAAATAATATCAAGTGAGAATAATGCATCGCCCAAAACTGCAGTCCCCGCAGTAAAAAGCCCATATTTCCAGATTTCTTTTTTTGAAAGTTTGAGTTCAATTTTTTCTGATAGATTGATGCTTTTAAACCAAAACAAAGCGAAGAACGGCATCAACGTCATCGCAATCAAATATCCTATAATTCCGAAGAAATATGTTAGAATCAAAATCAAAACTAAGCCCGAAATATTGACAACATTATTCAGTCTTGCAAACTCTTTATTTCTTCTTGTAATCCGCAATTGCGACTGAATGTGATTGTAAAAAAAAACACCAATCAGCCTTACAGCAAAAGCAATGAAAAGAAAGATTATCTTCTCAAATCGATCCAAATAAAAAAATGAGCACAGCAAAAAAATGAAACTAAGCAAGATCTGATAATAAAAACCCTGCTTCAAAAGATAGGCAGAAACTGCGTTTCTTTCCTTCGAATTTTTCGCAATCGAACCATATCTTAACAAAATCTGCTGACTTCCAAATCCGCTAAACGCCAGAAATACAGCCGACAAAGACGCGACAATGCTTATCAATCCAAAATCATTTTCGGACAACAATCTGATGATAATAAGCGACCCGATGAATCCACAAATCTTCGCCACAAGCAAAGATCCAAAGACAAAATGACCTTTGTTTTTTAGAAAATTTCTTAGAAAATCCGAGAGGCTTCCCACTATTTGAAAAATAATTTAAAAATAGCTAAAATATTGATGCCCTGACTTTTCTGATAGAAATCTTTTTGTGCGAAGAGAAATTCCACATCTTGTTTCAACTCCGGATGATTTTCCAAACGCCAAATATTTTCTTTGAAATAAGTTTGATAATAATCCTGAATATCCTGCGAATTGTAATAATAAAACTCATACGGATACATACTTGTTTTCTCGGTCTGCTTCGTTATCTTGGCGTTCCACAGCTTCGAGAATCGCTTTTTCACCTTTGGGCCAAACGTGCTTTTCCATTGTGCATTCGGTTTCATTCCTGTTTTTTCCCAGATGTAATCGCTGGCATTTGGTGTGTATTTATTCAACCATTCCAAGTAGAGTTTTTGATTGATCTTCCATTTTTCCGGAAGACTTATGGCAAATTCCAACATTGTTTTCGACATAAATGGCGACGTTTGATACGCATATTGCTCAATCACTTGCGCGCCCAAAACCGTCCTGTTGTAAGCCACATTTCTGAGGTAAAATAATTCTTCGGACTCGTACTGATTCAGCACTTTTTCAAAATCTGATTTTACTTTTGGAAGAAATTTTGGATTGACGACAATTTTGAATTCGCCTGGTTTTCTACGATAAGGAACTGTATTAAAACCGCCTAAAATCCCATCGCCAATGGAACCGCTATGAACAATTTTAAAGTCCGTGTTTTTCAGATTTTCAAATGCATATTGGATATGAATTCCGCCTGTGAAAAGTCCACAACCTTCGGATAATTCTGTGAGTTTGTCGATATATTTCAAGTAACTTCCGCCATCCAAAGATTGGAAAGTGTAGGGAATTTTATAATCATTTGCTATTTGCCTAGAAATAGTTTCGTCCAAATATCCGGATTGGGAAAAACAAAACGCTTCATCTGGTTTTTCACCCAATTTATCGGCGTAAAGCATCGCGATTCTACTGTCTAGACCGCCACTTAGCAAAGAGAAACACCTGGAATTCAGTTCATTATCTTTCTGATATTCCAAAGCTATATTTTCAGAAAAAATAGCATCCAGATCCTGAATTGCTTTTTCTTTAGAATCTTTGTAATAAGCGATATTTTCTAAATCAAAATACTTTTTCTCAATAATATTTTGGGTTTTCAAATCGATTTCGATGTAATGTCCATCGAGGATTTTAAAAATATTTTCAATCGGCGTTTCGTTTTCCAGCATATTTCCAAACGTCAATAATTTGTAGAGATTATCGATATTTGGAGTTACAAAAATATTGTTTTTTTTCAACGATTCAGCTAATCGCACCAAATGAGAATCAATGAAAATCTGTCCGTTTTGCTTCGTGTAAAAAACACGTTGTGTGGAAGTTGTATTGGTGAAAACTAAAACTTTCTTGTTTAATTTATCCCAAACAAAACCTCGAAATTCGCCATCCAATTCTTTGATGGAATTAATATTTTTATTCTGGTAAAGACTTAAGAAAAAATCAGTAAAATCTGAATAGGAAGAATTTTGCAGAAGTTGTTTTTTATTAAGAATAATGCCTTCGATAGCGACTTCAACATCATCATTTTTGAAAACAAAAGAATCGTAATCGTTTTCAAAAAAAAGATTATTGTCAATTTTATTTTCAGAAATATGAATATTGAAACCCTTCATTTTAGTTCAATATTTTTTCATAAACTGCTGTAAACTGCTCTGCGATTGCCTTCTTGGAAAACGTTTTTTCTGCGTAATCTGCGATTTCAGTTTTGTTCGTGATTTCTTTTTCGTTCAGCAATTTTCTCATTGCATTTTCGAGAAGAATTTCATTAGGTTCATCAACCAAAATCCCAAAATCACTTGGGAAAAATTCGGAGATTCCGCCAACATTTGTAGAAATCACTTTGATTCCCGATGCGAAAGATTCTGCTATCACACACGGTTGATTTTCGTCATTACTAAACAAAATGAAGCAATCGGAAGTCTTCAATTTTTCAGAAACTTCGGGTGAAGTCAAAGTGTCAAAAACTTCGATTTGGTTTTCGAAACCTTCTTTTTTTACGATTTCTCGCAATGTTTTGGTTTCACCGTCACCACCGATTTTTAGTTTTAATTGATAACCTTCTTTCAGTAATTTGATAGCGACATTCAGTATTTTATCCGCGTTTTTCCTTGGAATCAAATTCGAAATATGAACGAAGGTAAAAACTTCTGATTGAGAATGATTTGGCTCAAAAAGTTGCGTATCTACAACATTTGGAATCACTTTCATTGGTTTTTTGATTCCCAGATTTTCCAAACTAACTTTCAAATCGTTGCTCACAGGCAAAAGCGCAGACGCACGATTTCCTATATAATTCGCAATAAATTTAATTGCAGATGAAGTCTGATGTTGGTTGATTTTTCTAAGCGCAGTCCAATGTTCCGTTACCACAAACGGAATCCCATATTTACTTTTCAGATAAACGGCGAAAAGCATATTGTTGTGAAGAACGTTGGCGTGCACCAAATCTGGTTTTTGCAGTTTGGCAAATCCCATTTTGTAGGCTTTCATTCTTCTGACGAAATTCTGAATTGGGTTCTTAGAATTTTTATAATAAATAATCAAAGTTCTGATGCCATTGATTACTTTATCATCAAAAATATAAGTTTCTTTTTGGTCAAAATCTCCGATGGTGTGAAGGATTTCCACATCTTGCAAAGTCGCAACCGCTTCTGCGTGGCGTTGCACGAAGTTGCCATTTGTAGGCTCTAATTTGTTTGGAAACCAAGAAGAAAGGAAAAGTATTTTCAAAGTGTGATTTTGAAATGATTTGAAATTGAATCTTGAATTAATGAAAAAATTAAGAAATCGATGAAGCCCAACTCCTGTTGAAAGGCTGTAAAAAATGACTCAAGAAATCAAGATATGTATTCTTGGAAAAATCAAAAACCTCGATGTCTTTTGACAACTCGCCACTTCTGATCTTGTTTTTAAAATCAATGAGTTTTAAAGTTTTGACCTCACCATTTTCGATGAAACTGGCTTTCATTCTGTCAAATAAGCCTAGCTCAAATTCAGAATCCAATTCTCTCATCACTTTGCCCAATGCATCTATGCTACAGCCGGAAGCCACTTCTTTTTCCTCATCTACACAAATAATGATGAATTGATTTTTTTCGATCTTGAAAGAAGAAGACAACTCTTTTCCGTGAGCGGCCCAATCGCCTAAAAAATCGTATAATTTCTCAGCAATAGTTTTGCTTTCCTTAGCCGTGAATGGGCGTGAAGCGGGATATATAATCACTCGGTAATCGTTCGTTTCGACAATATTGGATTCCTCGATTTGCATATTCTGATTTTAAAAATATAAAATTACGGATTTTTATCCAATTCTGTAAAAAGGAAAAACCCAGAGTTGATCTGGGTTTTGTATAATTTAAATTTTATTCTTTCATAAACTCTGTAAAATCTGACCAATCTTCAACCTTGAAAGTTCTGATATCTCTTACCGACTTCTGAAACCAATCAATACTTTTCAAAGCATTCATCGCACGGAATAGATTGGTTAAATCATTTTTGTTAGAAAGGTAAACGCTTCCTTGTGTGTTGTAAAACTCAAACTTTCTTAAGACTTTACTTATTTCATAATAGGCATTGTTATATGGATCTCCAAAATTTTCTTTCAAATCACCAATTACCATATCAAAACTAATTGCGTACATAATTGACTAGATTGGTTTGAAGAATTTCTCTTCTCCAAAAAAAATTCTTCCCAAAGCGTCTTTTATAGCAATCACAATTCCTTTGAAAGGATTTTTTTCAATATCAATCACCGTTCCTTCAATCCAAGAATCTAGTCCTGTAAATTTAGGATCTACTTTGGCTTTATCTCCTATTTTCATTTTCTAAATTTTTAATAAAGTTAAATAATTTTGGTATTGATTACAAATCTTCTGCTTCCGCCAAAAGCTCCACAATATCTTTGACTTCTACTTCTGTATTTTTATTGAAATGCTTAACGCCGTCCGTCATCATCGTGTTGCAAAATGGGCAACCCGTCGCAATGATTTTAGGCTCGAATGAAAGCGCTTCTTCCGTTCTTTCAACATTGATGTCTTTGTTTCCTTTTTCAGGTTCTTTGAACATCTGTGCTCCACCAGCACCGCAACATAATCCGTTGATTTTACAACGTTTCATTTCTACCAATTCGGCATCCAATTTTTCGAGAAGCATTCTTGGCGCTTCATATTCGTCATTGGCTCTTCCGAGATAACAAGGATCGTGGAAGGTAATTTTTTTCCCTTTGAAAGTTCCGCCTTCGATTTTTAATCTGCCTTCATTCATCAAATCTTTCAGAAATTGCGTGTGGTGCAAAACCTGATAATTTCCGCCTAAACTTGGATATTCGTTTTTCAAAGTATTGAAGCAATGCGGACAAGCTGTCACGATTTTTTTGACTTCGTAAGCGTTCAGAACTTCGATGTTGGTCAAAGCCATCATTTGGAAAACAAACTCGTTTCCGGCGCGTTTTGCTGGATCGCCTGTGCAAGATTCTTCTTGACCGAGAACGGCAAACTCCACTCCGATTTTATTTAAAATTTTGCAGAATGCCTTGGTTATTTTTTTCGCACGGTCATCGAAACTTCCAGCACAACCCACCCAGAAGAGAACTTCCGGAGATTTGCCTTCCATTGCGTATTCCGCCATAGTTTTAATTTGCATTTTCCTTATTTTTAATTAAAAAATCAGCATAGTAGCTTTTCGCCTTTTTCATTATTTCTACAGGAACTACCGAGACGTACAAAGGATTTGTCTCATCGTAGTTTAAATATTTCCATTGGTTTTTGGTAGAAGCATCATTCATCGCAATCATCATACTTTGCTTGCTCATTTCCAAAGAGTTTTCATTCAGAAATTTCGTTTTCATTCCTTGGACTTCCATCATATTCACCATCATTTCCTTTTGAGAATCATCAAATTTCTGATTCTTAAAAGTCATTTTCATTTTCATAGGATGCGTCACAAATGCGTACTTTGTATCTTTAGTTTTCATTACTTCTGATACTTCAAATGTCAATTTATCTGTATCAATGATTTCCATTTGAAATTCCTCATTGTCTTCCAGCATTTTTTGAAAAAGGCCTTTCAAAGTTTCTTTATCAAATTTCTCAAAAATAGCAGGATGTGTCATGTCCAAAATCCCATCATAATCCTTATTTTGAAACTTGGTCATAAACTGACTCGTGTCTTCTTTTATGATGGATTGATCCGACTTTTGTGACCACAACGTAGCAAAGGAAAATATTAGAAAAACAAATAGTATCTTTTTCATGATTCAAATTTAATCATTAGCCCAATTCAAACGATCTGCCTGATTGTACTGCCAAGGTGCGGCATTGTTCTCTACATTCGTCATCATCAAATTTAATTCTTGTGGCGCCGCAGATTGTTCCATTACCAAAAATCTTCTCATTTCAAATATAATTGATAAAGGGTCAATCAGAACAGGACAAGCTTCTACGCAAGCGTTGCAAGTCGTACAAGCCCAAAGTTCTTCTTTGGTAATATAATCGTTTAGAAGTTTTTTGCCATCGTCCACAAATTTTCCTCCGTTTTTGTTGATATTTTTTCCAACTTCTTCCAATCGATCTCTAGTTTTCATCATAATCAACCTTGGGGAAAGTTTCTTACCTGTGATATTAGCTGGACAAACGGAAGTACAACGTCCACATTCTGTGCAAGAATAGGCACTCATCAACTGATGCTGATCCAAATCAAAAATATCTTCTGCTCCAAATTTCGATGGAACTTCTGTCGCTCCTTCAGCCGGTGCAGCGTAAGGATCAGCGTTTGGATCCATCATTAATTTGATTTCTGTAGTGACAGAATCCAGATTGTTGAATTTTCCTTTTTTCTCAAGATTGGCAAACCAAGTGTTTGGGAATGCTAAAATGATATGAAGATGTTTTGAGTAATACAAGTAATTCATAAAGAACAAAATCCCCACAAAGTGAAACCACCAAGCGGATTTTTCGATGATATGAAGTGTGTCTAAACTGAAATTCTGGAAGAATGGAAATAAGTGCTGCGAGATTGGAAAATTGCTTCCGAATCGATTTGCATCGGCATAATAATCTGCTCCGTTCATTGTGAAGAAAGCAACCATTAAAGCAAATTCAATAATCAGAATCCAGTTTGCATCGTTCTTTGGCCATCCGAAAAGTTCTTTCATCGTCAATCTTTTCACACCGTAGAAATTTCTTCTGATGAAAAATACGACAACTGCAAATACTACCAATAATGCTAATATTTCTAAAAATGCTGTGAAAAACGCATAAAATGAAACACCCAAAATACTTTGAAGAAACCGATGCGTTCCAAAGATTCCATCAATAATAATTTCTAATAATTCTATATTGATAATGACAAATCCAACATAAACGAAAATATGCAAAATCCCTGCAATCGGGCGTTTCACCATTTTGCTCTGTCCAAGGGCAACTCTGGTCATAATTGCCCATCGTTCGGCCTTTCTGTCGGTTCTGTTGATTTCGCGGCCTAATTGGATATTGCGATATAATTCTTTCAGACTTTTAGCGAATAAACCAAAGCCTGCTACTAGAAGAATTAAAAAAATTACATTGTCAATATATTGCATATTATTTTTTATCTGCGTTTTTACCAAAAACTGAGAAATTCACATATCTCTTCGGGTTGGTTTTAAAATCTTCTACCAACTGGTTGAGGCTGTTTGAAGTCTTCGTTAGATTATTGTAAAGCTCTTCATCTTTCGCCAATTTACCAAGCGAACCTTCGCCGTTTTGTATGCCAGAAATAACGTTGTTGAGTTTGTTGGCTGTTTGGTTGAATTGTTCGATGGTTCCATTTAGTTTATCAATATCCACTCTTTCTGCTACAGAGCCGTATTTGTCCAGAGTTTTATTGGCAGTCAGCATTGCAACATTGGCGTTGGCAACTACTTCGTGCAGACCTTTTTCGTTACTGCTTAAGATAGCATTAGTTCTGTCTGATGTTCCTTTGAAAGACTCAATCGTTTTGTTAAGATTTGAAAGAAGCAATTTGATTTCTCTTCGGTTTTGCTCATCTACAATTTTGTTGGTGCTTGCCAATGTAGAATCTAATTTTAATAAAACGCCTGATAACTGATCCTTCACTGGTTTTACCTGAGATGACAAAGAATTGAGCATTGAAAGTTGATAATTACCTTTGAGTGTATCTCCATCTTTCGCAGTTCCTCCACCATAAGCAAGATTGATTCTCAGTTCTTTTCCAGACATCAATCCTGGCTCGAAAATCTCGACAGTTGATTGTTTGGCAAATTCAAAATTATCATCAATGGTCAATTTTACGACAAAGTGCAATTTGCCATCTTTGGTTGTTATTGGTTTGATCTCATCCACTTGTCCTACTTTCAAACCGTTTATAGATACAGGATTGGAAGCAGAAAGACCTTCTACGTTATCATATTTTGCATAGAAAACATTATCGGTTGTAAAGAGATTTTTCCCCTTCATAAACTGATACAATATGACAAAACTAATAATGGCAAGAATAGCTATCAATCCTGTTTTTAATTCTTTACTTAAATTCACGTTTTTTTGGTTTTAACTAATTAGCAAATATATGAATATTGGATTTATAATGGATATAAATAAAAAACAACAAAAGCGACAATTATGCCGCTTTTGTTTATTCTGATATAATTTGAAATTATTGTTGAGCTGTTTTGTCCCAAACATCAATTCTGAAATCTTTGATGTCTGCATTATCCTGCAAACTCTTCATAAAGGCTCCTGTAAACTGCTGAGAGTTTTGCTGCGTGATAGATTCTGAAATCTGTTTCACATCGCCTGGCAACTTGTTGGTTTTCACAGATTTTTTCACCACAAGGTAAACACCTGTCATTCCCTCGATTGGCTGAGACAATTTGTTAGCTGCTGCTCCAAATGCCGCACCTGCAACTCTTGGCTCCATTGCACCGTTTACAGACGGATTGAAAAGATTAACATCTGCATTTCCTTTTGTAGTTCCAAATGCTTTCGCAGCTTGATCTAAGGAAGCATATTTACCTGCATTGATTTTTTCTAAGATTTTCTTAGCCAAAACTTTATTTTTCACGATTGGCTCAATCTGATCTCTCACAGTTTCTGGATCTGCAAGACCTTCATCTTGTTTTCCTACAACATAAGCTACAATTCTATCGCCTGTTCCCTCCACGGTGAAAATATCTGTATCACCAATTTCTCTCTTTTTATCAAATGCCCAAGCAATCACTTCTGCATCTTTGTCTGTTCCAATTCCTGGAAGATTTCCTTGGAATCTGCCTACAGTTTTAGGATTGTCAAATCTGTATTTATTCTTCTCAGCTAAGTTTTTGAACTGATTGAAACTTTTCCCTTGAGTCTGCTGAATGAATCTTGTTGCTTGAGTTAGAACTTGATTTTCAGTTTTGTCAGAAGCTTTGATGTTTTTTGCTAAGTGAGCAATTTTATACTTTATACTTTCTGGTCTTTCATCAACTTTGATGATGTGATAACCAAAATTGGTCTCAGCCAATCCAATATCGCCTTTTTTGTGAGCTGCTAGGAAACTTAAATATCCTGGAGCAAAAGAAGATTGAGGCGTAGTCCAACCCACACTTCCGTTTCTTTCTACAGCATTTGGCTCATCAGATTGTTTAAGATTTTCATTGAATTTTGCTGGATTAGATTTTACTTCAGCTAAAATTTTATCTGCTAAAGCTTTTGCTTCCTCTTTAGATCTTGTAGCCTGTGATCTTTCAGCGCCTTTATAAGCAATCAAAATATGGCTTGAACTCACAGAATCTGAAGGCTTCATTTGTCTGTCCAATAATTTTGAAACTACGTAAAGCGTTTGCTCTTTATATGGTCCAAAAGTCTGTCCGATAGTTGCTGTTGCAATTTTATCTTTCAATCCAGCTGGGATTTGATTTGGACTTACATACTGAGGAATGAAAGGAACATCAGAATTAAGCTCTACAAACATAGAGTCATTCGTCGTGTTTTGGAAATTTTCTGCGCCATTGGAAGCATCAGTTCCTTTAAGGTATAATTTGTTGATTTCTGCTAATGTTGCTGCATCATCCTGAGCACTTGGTGCAGCCGGGAAATATGCATAAGCAATGTTTCTGCTCGCTGTAGCTTTGAATCTTGTTGGATGTTTTTTGATGTAATCTGCAAGATCTTGAGTCGTAACTTTGACGTCATTCTTTTTTGAGAATTCCAAGTAATCAACTTTTACGAAATCGATGTTTGCCATCTCATCACGGAATTTAATCATCAATTCAGCTTCTTTTTTGCTGGTTGTGATTCCTGATGTTATGTTTCCAAAAAGCATTCTCGCCATCATTCTGTACTCGATCGCTTTTTTATTTTTCAACCAGAACGCATAATCTTCCGGTCTTTCAGCTTGTGATTTTTCTATTTGAGATTTAAGTTCATTCAGTTTGAAATTTCCTTTCTCATCATAGAATTGCTGATTCTGAGCAAACATAGGATCATACTGCAATTGGCTCCAGAAGATGTCATCTGTAATTGTAAGACCAGATTTTTCAAATTGTTGTTTGATTAACTTTGACTGTACCAAAATCTGCCAAGCCTGCTCCTCCAAACCTTTTATAGGCTGTCCTTGCTGCTGAGCCTGCTGTTGCATAATCATCAACTGATCATTGTACTCGTCTCTCGTGATATCCTCGCCATTCACTTTTCCAAAAACATTTGGGTTTTTCTCAAATATTTTATCAAAAGTATCTGCGTTAAAAAGAAATGCAAACAATCCCAAAGCTATTACACCTAAGAGAAGCCATGATCTTTTTCTAATTTCGCCTAAAATTGCCATTTTATAGTATGTATTTATAATAGTGTGCGAAAATACATAATTTTGAGAGAATAGGAAAATAATTTACAGACAATTGCAAATGTGACAGATAAAATAAAAAAAACCTCTAAAAAATAGAGGTTCTTGAGTTATTTGTCATTTTTTTTATCGAGCATTTTTTCGCGCATTTTCCCTTCTGTTTGGAATAGCGTGAGCACTTGTTGTGGCGATAGGATTTTCAGAAACTTTTCTGCGTAAGCTCTTCTGTTATTAAGAAGTTGCTGTCCCACATCAAAACTTTGATTCAGGCGTTTTGTAGCTTCTTCGTCAGAAAGGTTTTCCAGATTTTTGTCTATGTAAAATTTTTCTTTAATCTGTTTTTGATTGTTCTGATATTCCGCGTACAACGTTTTGAACTCATCTTGTCTGTCTTTTGGAATATCGAGATCATCTATCGCAATTTCCTGCTTCATCTTTTGCAAGAAAACAGTTCTGTCACTGACCGACATATTGTTTACAGCTTGCTTTTTCTCCTTCATATTCATAGATTTCCATTCAGAGGTTCTGGGAATATGAGTTTGTCTTTGCATCGTTCCAGCCGGTGCCAAGCCACTTGCCGAGCCTGATCTGAAAGAAGGATTTGAATTCGCATTTCTTCCCGCTGTATTACCCGAGCCTCTTTGCTGAGCCTCGACTGTGACAGCTGAAGATAGACCCGTAATCAAAACTATGAATAGTAATTTTTTCATCTCTCTGATTTTAATTAATTATAAAGATCAAGATATACGTCTTGCTCACTATTTTTGTCCAAATCTTTTAATTGATCTGGTGTGAACGCTGCTAAAACTTTTTCCACATCTAAGCTGGATTTGCTTTTAGATTCCACAGCGTAAGTTTGAGTATCTGCCATATTTCTATCAGCAGAAACTTTATTTTTAGAAGAAGCAACTGCTAAAGTTGACACTTTTGGTTTCAAAACTTCATTTTGTGTTTCCTCAACCGTATTATTTTCAGCCATTAGATTTGGTACATTTTCTTGGATTGGCTGATCTACTTTGTACACGCTGTCCACAATGACAGATTGTTTTGCCATAGAAACTTCCGGATCATTATTAAATCCTAAAAACGCCGTAATTCCTGCAATCAAAACAACTGCTGCGGCAGCCATCCATTTGAAATTCAAAGAGAAAACTTTAGCTTCTTTTTTCACAACCACTGGATTTTTTTCAATCGTTTGTGAAATGACATTCGCCTGCATCTGTTTGAAAAAATCCTCGGAAGGTTCCGGATACGGCGTTTTTCTGTTTAGTTTTTCTATATCGATTTGCATAACTTTTATTTTTTTAAAACTCTTGCGAGTAATTGTCCTTAATATAATTTTCTACTTTGTCTTTGGCGTAGTGATAATTTGTTTTCAAAGTTCCTACAGACATATCCAAAATCTTCGAAATTTCCTCGTAAGGCAAATCATCATAATACCTCATATTGAACACCAATTTCTGCTTCTCTGGCAATGTCTGAATTGCCTTTTGCAAAAAAACCTGAATCTCTTCCGCATCTTGTCCCGCATTGTCCGCCACCAGATTTTGCATATGATATTCTGCATCTTCATCGGTCTTTTTCATCCGGTTCATTTTATTTAGCGCTTGCAACGCTTCATTGGTCGCAATTCTATACAACCAAGTGTACAATTTGCTATCGCTTTTGAACTGATGAATATTCTGATACGCCTTGATAAATGTATCCTGCAAAACATCCTGAGCGCCATCGTGGTCGACAATCAACCTACGGATATGCCAATAGAGACGACTCTGATAAGCATCCATCATCGCACGCAAACCTTTCTCTACCGTTTGTGGTGCAGTCAGCAGGTTTACAATTTCCTCATCTTTGAGCTTCATTCAGATGTTTCGTAGTTTTGATTAAAAAATAAGACCAAAGTTAAATTATTTTTTCAATTTCTTTGGATAAAGCTAAATCTAAAATCGAGCCTCAAATATTATTAATCAAATCCAAATCATCAAATTCTTATCTTTGTTCCTATGAAGACAGTAATCATCGGCTCGGGAAATGTGGCCTATCATTTGGCAAAAGCTTTCACTCAGAATAATATTAAAGTTCATCAAATCTATGGACGAAACGAAATTGAACTTTCGAAGATTTCAAGCGAGTTTAATATTCCTTATTCTAATGAAAACTTAGATGAAGCGGAACTTTACATCATCGCTGTTTCGGATTCTGCGGTTGAAAATATTTCTGAATTAATTAAAAATGGAAATGCGCTCGTTGCTCACACTTCTGGTTCTCTTCCAAAAGAAATCCTGAAAGGCAATTACAGAAAAGCGAGTTTTTATCCTTTGCAGACTTTTTCAAAAACCAAAAATCTAGATTATTCCAAAATCCCTTTTTTTATTGAAGCTGACAATCAAATTGATGAAAAATCTTTGTTTGAATTGGCGTCAATTATTTCTGATAACGTGGAAGTTTCAGATTATAAAAAAAGAAAATACATCCATCTGACCGCCGTTTTCGCCTGCAACTTTGTGAATCATCTCTTCGCAAGAGCTAAGGAAATTTCGGATTCTCAGGATTTGGATTTCAATTATTTCCTTCCTTTGATTAATGAAACCGTTGAAAAAATCTATCACTTAGACCCAAAATCTGCGCAAACCGGACCAGCCGTGAGAGGCGACGAAAGAGTTTTGAAACTTCACGAAGAATTGATTAAAAATGAAGAACAACTCCATATTTATAAAACGCTGAATGAGTCGATTAAAAAAATGTATCAATAATATTGTAACATTTTGCAAAATCCCGCACTAATTATTCAGAAACAAAAAATTTAAAAAAATCAAATATGAAATCTCTCAAAAAATTACTCATTCTTCCAGTTTTGATGTTTGGAACAATGGTTTTTGCTCAAACCGCCTCCAATCGATTCTTCTACGAATTGACATTCAAACCGAAAAAAGATTCTGCGAAAATTGAAAAAGTGATGACGACGCTTGACATCACAAAAGACAAATCACTTTACAGAGATTTCACTTGGGTTGCTCAGGATTCTATTATGAAAGTTCAGGTGGAAGCAATGCAAAAATCTGGTATTTTCAAAGATATGTCCAAATCTATGACAATGCCAAAATTTGCTTACAAAGTTGAAAAAGTCTATCCCGATATGAAAGTAATTTTGGAAGAAGGACTTCAAAACGGGATGACGCCGATGAAATTGGGTTATGTTGACAACACAAAATTCAATTGGAATATCACATCCGAAAAAGTAAAAATCGGAACTTATAATACTCAAAAAGCGACAACGGAATTTGGAGGAAGAAAATGGAATGCTTGGTTTACATCAGACTTACCTTTCCAAGATGGACCTTATAAATTCAATGGTTTACCAGGCTTGATCGTTAAAATTGAAGATGACGGCGGGAATTATTCTTGGGAACTGAAAGGAAATAAGAAAGTTGACAATTTTGAAGAATTGTCTTACATCGAGAAAATCTCGCCTGGAGGAACTTCAAAGCGTGTGGAAGTTTCCAGAGACAAATTTGAAAGTACAATTGCAGACTTCAAAAAAGATCCTTTTGCTACAATCCGACCAATGTTGAAACCAGAAATGATGTCGCAAAAATTACCCGGAAGTGATGTAAGCATCGGAGAAATGGTGAAAAAACAGGAAAAAATGTTGAAGGATTTCTACGATGCGAATGACAATCCAATAGAATTGCCCGTTGTAAAAGAGAAGAAGAAAAAATAAAATCACAAACCGAGAAATTGCTTCTCGGTTTTTTTATGATTAATATCCTTATTTAGATTTATTTAAAACAAGCTATATTTGCAATTCTAAAAAGATGAATTTTGCAAAATAAACATCCCGATAAATTGTGTTGCTTTCCTAAAAATCAATTGGGCAAAATCACAGGTTATGACAATGATGACCTGCAGATGCCTACCAAAATACTGGAAATGGGACTTCTTCCGGAAACCTCATTTCAGGTTCTTTATCAGGCGCCATTTGGTGGCCCGCTTTACATAGAATATGGCTCGGAGAAAACAAGAGTCGCATTGCGGGAACAGGAAGCTAAATTCATCAAAGTAGAAGTTTTGGGATAATGCAGGATCAGAAAAATCAAAAACAGATATTATTAGTTGGAAACCCGAATGTCGGAAAATCCACGCTTTTCAATAGCCTTTGCAACAGAAAACAGAAAACAGGAAACTACGCTGGCGTTACCGTCGCAAGTCTTTCCGGAAATTATACTTATAAAAATGAAGAGGTAGAAATTACAGATTTACCTGGTTCATACAGCGTTTATCCAACGTCCGAAGATGAAGCTATTTTTTCCAGATATTTGATTCAGGAACAGGAAAATTACGTTGGCGTTTTGTACATCGCTGACGCGATTAATATGAAGCGAAGTTTGCTTTTGTTTCAGCAAATTCAGGATTTGGGAATTCCGATTTTGATGGTCGTGAACCAGATTGATGAAGCTGAAAAACGTGGCATTAAAATCAATACAGATGAGCTTTCGAAAAAACTCAATGTTGATATTCTAAGAACGAACGCGAAGGAACATTTGGGAATCGATGAAGTTCGTATAGCTATTTTTAATAATCAATTCAAAAAATCTTCGCAAAGCACTTTTGAAATTCCGATTGAACAAAAAGCTTTGGTTCAAAAGATTGCAGAAAATACGAAAGACCACAATCTTTATAAAATCTGGACACTTCTCGCGGCCGACACTTATCTCGGAAAGATTGAAAGAATCAACGAAATCATCAGCCAAGAAGATGCGAAATGCAACGTTCCGAAAAGACTTCAAATCCAAGAAACAGTTCGACGTTATCAAAATATCGACAAAATAATTTCTGAAACGACAGAAAAAGCTCCCGAGAAAAAACAATTGTTGACAGAGAAACTCGACCGGATTTTGGTTCATCCAATTTGGGGTTATTTGGTTTTCCTTTTTATTTTATTAATTATATTCCAAAGTGTTTTCTTTTTGGCAGAATATCCGATGAATTGGATAGAAGGCGCTTTCAGTTGGCTTTCTGATTTCTCTGGAGAAAATCTTCCTGAAGGTCCAATCAATTCATTAATCTCAAACGGAATTGTCCCAGGAATTGGAGGCATCGTCATATTTGCACCACAGATTGGGATTTTGCTATATTTTCTTTATCTATTGGAAGATTCTGGCTATATGGCAAGAGTTATCTTTCTAATGGACAGATTCTTAAGACCTTTTGGACTCAATGGAAAAAGTATTGTCCCATTAGTCTCCGGAACGGCTTGTGCGATTCCGGCAATTATGTCCACGAGGAATATTGAAAACATCAAGGAAAGATTGATTACCATTCTCGTAACGCCTTTTATGACGTGTTCTGCGAGATTACCAGTTTACAGTATTATCATTGGGTTGATTATTTCTGACGAGAATTTTTATGGCATCAAATACAGAGCTTTGGCACTTTTGGCAATGTATCTTTTAGGTTTCGGAATGTCATTATTTTCTTCATTAATATTAAAATACGTTATCAAAACCAAAGTCAAAAGTTTCCTGGTAATGGATTTGCCGACTTACAAAATGCCTTTGTTCGGCTATGATTTCAAATTGGTTTTAGGTAAAGTTTGGGAATTCATCACTGGTGCGGGAAAAGTGATTTTTGCGGTCAGCATTATCTTATGGACTTTGAGTTATTTTGGACCTTCGGAACATAAAAATCAAACGATTGCTTCAGACGTCAAATTGGAACAATCTTATCTTGGGAAAATTGGTCGTTCTATGGAACCAGCGATTGCACCTTTGGGCTACGATTGGAAAATGGGAATCGGGATTTTAACAAGTTTTGCGGCACGAGAAGTTTTCGTAGGAACATTATCCACGCTATATAGTTTGGACGAGGAAGCGCCAGAAGGTCGATTGATAGAGAAAATGAGATTGGACGTTCATCCAAATGGTGAAAAGGTCTTCAGCTTTGCAACAGGCGTTTCGATTTTACTTTTTTATGCGTTTGCGATGCAATGTATTTCCACAATTGCGGTAGTTTACAAAGAAACCAGAAGTTTGAAATGGACTTTGATGCAAACTGTGTCGATGACAGTTTTGGCTTATCTTTCAGCGTTAATTGTTTATCAAATTTTGAAATAGATTAATTTTCTGAACAAGCTTTATCAAGGTTTCGAAACTTGACAAGGCTGAAAAAACATCATTTAAAAATGGAAACATCACTCATCTTTCAGTACGCAATCATCGGGATATTGGTTTTGACAGTGATTTACTTCAGCGTTAAAAAGTTCATCAAAACTTTCACCAAGAAGAAAAACGGGAAAGGTTGTGATTCGGATTGTGGGTGTTCTTAAGATTTAAATTGGCAAATCTTTTTTGTTTGCCCAAAAAGAGACGATTTCGATTGTTGTTTTCTGAATTCTGTAATGAATAGAAAAATTTTCCAAGACCAAAACTCGTCTTACATCTTCTTTTGCCCCGATAATTTTAGCTCCAATAAAAGGATTCTCTGCTAACAGTTTTTCTTTTCGCTCTACTTCATCAATGATTTTCAGAGAGTAAGAATTGGATTTGTTATGATTAATCCAATATTCCAAAGTTTCAAAATATAATTTTTCCGCTTCCGGAGTCCATTTTATTTCGAACATAATGCTCTGGCTTTTGCGTGAACATCAGAACTGCTAATTAATTTCTTTTCATTTGCTTCATCAATTCCTTTATTAATAGAATTCAATTCTGCCACAGAAACATTTACAATTTCTTCAGACACTTTCTCAAAAGAAAATTTCATTCTCTTCAAAAGTTTTTCTA
The DNA here is from genome assembly GCF_004365655.1 of Epilithonimonas xixisoli. GTDB lineage: Bacteria > Bacteroidota > Bacteroidia > Flavobacteriales > Weeksellaceae > Epilithonimonas > Epilithonimonas xixisoli. The sequence goes on from NZ_SOEO01000002.1 coordinate 368,942, forward strand.
AAAATTTTGATTCTTCTGGAGTTGTAGGATGAACGACGATTGTATCCATAAATGCTTTTTACAAAGTTATAAATAATTATTAGATACGAAAAAGTTCTTAATTTTAGCCTTAGAAAATCAATCCTGATTGAAACTTACTTTTACATTTTTACTTCTTAACTTCTGCATTTTTACATTTGCACAAAATGACAGCATCAATACTAAAGTCATTTCGTACGATGAGAAATTAATCCTTCGCCTGAACATTGACACAAACACGAACGAACTTGTCATTACTTCCAAAGAACTAGCTGTCACACCGAGGTTGGCGCTCAACAATCAAATCAATACGACATTTGGGATAGATTACAAATTCATCAGTGCGAGTATTTCCTTTTCGCCTAAATTTTTCCCTGGAAACAACAACGATTTGAAGGGAAAAAGCAGTTTTGCGAGTTATAACATCCGATTCTTTCCAAAGAATATCATCCAAACACTTTCTTATAAAAACAGCAAAGGTTATTATTTGAGAAACACACAGGATTACGTTCCTAACTGGCAAAAAAACAGAGACCCATATTTGACTTTTCCGAATTTGAGATTTCAGAGTTTCGGTGGTTCCACGTCTTACATCATTAATAAAGATTTTTCTCTTCAAGGAATTTATTACCAAAAAGAATGGCAGACGACAAGTAGCGGGAGTTTTGTTCCTGCATTCAATTATGAATATGTTTTGTTTTCCGATATTCAAGATGGAATAAAATCTCGTGAAAAACGTTTGGATTTGAGTCTCGACCTTGGCTATCATTACAATTATCTCGTCACAAAAAAAGTCAACATCGCGCCTTATTTGTATGGTGGATTGGGAAAAAAATGGAGTAATTATAAAAATGATGTCAATAAAAATGAGAAGGAAAAAGCCAATTACTTCACTCAAAACTTCGGCGCAGGAATACATTTGGGATATAATTCTGAGAAAATATTTTTCGGTTCTAAGTTCAATTATGCCGGTAATCATTACGAAGACAGTGGCTCGCACATTTATGAGAATGATTTCTACGTTCTCTTTTTCATTGGTTACAGACTGAATCCGCCAGCGAAAGTGAAAAAAATGTGTGATAAAATTCAAGAGAAAATACCTGTGTTGTAATCTTTGGTTAAATTTAAAATCACTTCTTTTTAATACATTTGCACTCAGAAAAAAACCTTAAAACTAAAAAATGTCATTAATAAAATCAATCTCCGGAATCCGAGGAACTATTGGCGGAAAAGTAAATGATAACTTGACTCCGCTGGACGTGGTGAAATTTGCTTCGGCATTCGGAACTTGGCTTCAGAACAATAAAAATAAAAAAGATTTAACGCTTGTCATCGGTCGTGATGCGAGGATTTCTGGTCAAATGGTTTCCTCTCTTGTTACATCGACTTTGCAAGGTTTGGGAATTAATGTGGTTGACTTAGGACTTTCCACCACACCAACTGTAGAAATTATGGTTCCTGAATTGAAAGCTGACGGCGGAATCATCCTAACCGCTTCTCACAATCCAAAACAATGGAACGCCTTGAAATTATTGAATGACAAAGGCGAATTCATCAGCGGAGAAAATGGTGCAGAAGTTTTGGCTTTGGCAGAAAATGAAGATTTCAATTATGCGGAAGTGGATGATTTGGGGAAATATGAAACCAGAGACGACGCTTTTGACATTCATATCAAACAAATTTTAGATTTGCCAACAGTTGATGTTGAGGCGATAAAAGCTAAGAAATTCAAAGTTGTACTTGACGCGGTAAACTCTACCGGCGGGATTTCCATTCCACCACTTTTGGAGAAATTGGGCGTTGAAGTTGTAAAATTGTATTGCGAACCAAACGGACAATTCCCTCACAACCCAGAACCTTTGAAAGAGCATCTTGGCGACATCTGCGAATTGGTCATCAAAGAAAAAGCGGATATGGGAATCGTGGTTGACCCAGATGTTGACAGACTGGCTTTGGTGGACGAAAAAGGCGAAATGTTTGGCGAAGAATATACTTTGGTTGCCGTTGCTGATTATCTTTTGAAAGATAAAAAAGGCGTGGCAATTTCGAATCTTTCTTCCAGCCGAGCATTAAGAGATGTTGCAAAAGGACTTGACTCAGAATATTTTGCAAGTGCTGTTGGCGAAGTGAATGTTGTGACATTAATGAAAGAAAAAAATGCCGTCATCGGTGGCGAAGGAAATGGTGGAATCATCTATCCAGAGCTTCATTACGGACGTGATTCTTTGGTGGGTGTTGCTTTATTTTTAACTCATTTAGCAAAAGAAAACAAAACTGTTTCTGAACTCAGAGCCACTTACCCAAGTTATTTTATGGGTAAAAAGAAAATCGAATTGACACCGGATATCGATGTTGATGCTTTACTAATAAAAGTTCAGGAAGAATATAAAAACGAAGAAATCTCAACCGTTGACGGTGTAAAAATAGATTTCCCAGAAAATTGGGTTCACCTCAGAAAATCTAACACAGAACCGATTATCAGGATTTATACTGAGGCATTTTCTCAGGAAGAAGCGGATAAATTGGGCGATGATATGATTGCGAAGATTAGAAGTTTGATATAAAATATTTTTATTAATTTTAATAAAAATTAGACAAGATGCTTACTCTCAATACAATTCTCGAAGAAATAAAAGATGTTCCCGTAAATAGGTTGGAAGAATTACACTTGTTTATCAAGACTTTGGTTTCAAAAAAAGAAGATTCTGATTGGTGGGATGAAATATCTGACACTGAGAAAGAATTAATAGAAGAAGGATTAAAAGATATTGAAGAAGGACGAATGATTTCACACGAGGATTTCTTGAAATCTTATGGTAGATGAGAAAAGTAGAATGGACAAACCGAGCAAATAAAGAATTTGACCACACATTCAATTATTGGATTAATCATAATAAATCTGATATTTATTCTCAAAAACTATTAGACGAAACTTTAAGAAAAGTAAATCTTATTGTAGAAAATCCAAAAATCGGCGCAGAAAATAAGAAGAATAAATTAAGACGTGTTTTGGTTTTAGATAATTTTTCTCTAACCTATAAATTTTCAAAAAATAACATTCAAATTGTTTCTTTTTTTGACAACAGAAGAAATCCAAAAGCATTATAAAAATCAAGGAAGCAAAATTTTGCTTCCTTTTTCATTTCAATTAAATCGCTTCCTTATAATAAGCCACAAACTCCCGAAAGATTGAGTAAAAATCTCTCAACTCAAAGTAATCCGGACTTGCGCTTTCGATATTCTCAAAACCTTTCTTTCTGAATAATTTCTTAGTCCTGGTCTGATGAAAATATTGAGAAACCGAAATCGCACTTTTGAAATTCAAACTGTCCATCATTCTTATCGAATTCTCAACCGTTTTCTCGGTATCATTTCCGAAGTTATCAACTAATATTTTTTCGGTCGGAATTTTATTATTAATTAAATACTCCTGCATTTCCTTCCCTTCCCAAAAGCCTTCTTTCCCCAAACCACCGCTAACAATGATTAATTTAACTCTCTTTTGATTAAATAATTCGATACTTTTATCAAGACGGGCTTTCAATCTTTCAGACAAAGTTCCGTCTTCATTCACTTTGTTTCCAAGAACGATTGCAACATCCGCATTGGCCTGTTTATCAGTTAATCCATCAATCGTAATGTAAATCGAATGGATTAAAAACCAAACAATTAGAATGACAAAAATCCATTTTATAAAAGTGAAAGCTCTTTTCATAAAAGAAAAACATTTATTTAAAGCCAAAAGCAATTAGCCAATCGCCAACAGCCAATTAATACTCCATCTTCCTCAACTTCTTAGAAGTCGCTCCGATAAACAACGCCGTCAAAACAGTCATCGTCCCACCAAAAACCACAGAACGGACAACGCCCATTAATTTCGCTGTCAATCCACTTTCAAATTGTCCCAATTCGTTACTTGACATTATAAAGATAGAATTAACGCTCAAAACACGCCCACGGATTTCTTCCGGCGTCTTCAACTGAACAATCGTTCCTCGAATCACAACACTGATTCCGTCCAACATTCCGCTTAAAACGAGAAACGCAAACGACAACCAATACATTTTTGACAATCCAAATCCAATGATACAAAGTCCAAAACCAGTCGCCACAAAAAGCAATATCTTCCCTTGATTTTTACGAAGCGGAACCAAAGAAAGCGTAATGATAATAATCATCGAGCCAATATCTGACGCCGCGTTCAGCAATCCAAAACCTTCAGAACCAACCTTCAGGATATCACTTGCAAAAACCGGAATCATTGCCACCGCGCCACCAAAAAGTACCGCAAACATATCCAACATTTGAGCACCCAAAATTTCCTTCGTTTTATAAATGTACGCCAAACCTTCCTTCACACTTTCGAAGATTTTCACATCTTTATTCTTATTTTCAGAAAACTGTTTGTTGATGGTCCAGAAAAACAAAGAAGACAAAACCATACAACTCACAATCACCACCAACGTCCATTTTATCGTAATCAAAGCAATCAGAAAACCTCCCAAAGCGTGACCCGAAACCGACGCCACCAAAAACGTCGCCTGATTCAATGTCACAGCATAAGGCAGATTTTCCGCCTTCACAATCCTAGGAATCATACTAGGAACCAGCGGCCCCAAAAACGACCGACAAATCCCAGTAAAGAAAATGACAGCGTAAATAAAATAGGTAATTTCGTGACCGTCAAAATGCATTTGATGTCCAAAAAACGCTGGAATCAAAAGCAAACTTATCAAAACCACATACGCATAATTGCAAATCAACAGCAATCGCTTTTTCTCGTTCATATCAATCACGTGACCAGCATAAAGTGCGCAAGAAACCGCAGGAACAACCTCCGAAAGCCCGATTAATCCGATAGAAAATGGGTCTTTTGTCAATTGATAAACCCACCAGCCGAGCAAAGTCGCCAGCATCCGGAATGCGATAATCAGAAAAAATCGACCTGTTAAAAGATGACGAAATTCTATATTTTTTAAAACTCGGAGTGGCGTTATCGAAATCATCCTGCAAATGTAAGAGATAGCCATTAATTGCCTTTAATTTCGGGCAAATATTTTTTGGAGCTTAATCCCGCTATCCGCTGTATTTTTTTTGTTTACGACGATTATTCATCAGTAGAAATTAAGTAGAAAAACAAAAAAGGATGTCGCTTCTATCGGGGCTATGGGTTCCTCATCCAAACAACAGTTTCTATCAAAATATCCACTTTAACTTTACTATCATTAGCTTTGTCAAAGTTCCAAATCTTTGACAAAGTTTTAAAATTCGATTACGATTTAAAATCAGAAAGAAAATCGCCAATCTTTCTATCATTCGCCAATCTCGGAATTTTATTTTGTCCGCCCAATTTTCCTTCAGATTTAGCATAATCCTGAAACGCATTCTTCTTAAGTTTTGCAATTACCAAAGGTTGCAGAATATTCCCTGAAATCAAATCGTCGTAATAAGTATTTCGTTTTCTGAGTTGCAAATCCAATTCAGATTTGAAAGTTTCGAAACTTTCTGGTTCTTTTTCAAACTCGATGAACCATTCGTGGTAAGGCAAACCTTCCGCAGGATTCACTTGTGGCGCGAGATGGAATTCTGTGATTTGTGCTGGGAATTTTTCAACCGTTGCCTTCAACGCTTCTTCTACCTCAAATGCAATCACGTGTTCACCAAAAGCGGAAGTGAAATGTTTTGTTCTTCCTGAAACTAAAATTCGGTAAGGATTTTTATCGATAAACCTAACAACATCTCCAATAGAATAAGCCCAAAGCCCAGAATTGGTCGTCAGAATCAAAGCGTAATCTTTATTGAGTTCGATGTCTTTCAGAGTTAATCGTTCTGCATTAGGTTTTCCATATTGCTCTAAAGGAATGAATTCATAGAAAATTCCGTGATTGGTCAAAAGCAACAATCCTTCTTTTGTATAATCATCTTGAAACGCAAAGAAACCTTCCGACGCTGGAAAAGTCTGAACAATATCGACGGGTTTTCCTAGCAACTCATTCATCTTATCTCGATAAGGTTCGTAATTGACACCTCCAGTTATTATTAATTGAAGATTTGGGAAAATCTCTGTGATTTTTTTTCCGTTCCGGTCAATCAGTTTTTCAAAATACATTATGAGCCAAGGCGGAATTCCGGAAATCAAGGTCATATTTTCTTTCTCGGTTTCCTCTACTATTTTATCGATTTTGGTTTCCCAATCTTCGATGCAGTTGGTTTCCAAGCTTGGCAATCTGTTTTTTTGAAGATAATTTGGAATATGATGTGCAACAATTCCGGACAATCTACCATTTTTGATGCCGTTGACTTCTTCCAGCTCTGGGGAACCTTGTAGGAAAATCATTTTTCCTACAACGAAATCTGCATTGTTTTTCTTTTCGATATAATGAAACAAAGCGCTTTGAGCTCCTGCAATCTGAAAAGGCATTGCTTCTTTGGAAATCGGAATATATTTGGCGCCGGAAGTTGTTCCCGAGGTTTTCGCAAAATATTCTGGCAAGTCTGGCCAAAGAATTTTGGATTGTCCCTTTTTTACTTTCTCGATGTAAGGTTTTAAATCCTCATAATCGGCAATCGGAACATTCTTTTGAAAATCTTCAATCGACTTTATCGTTTCGAATTGATGTTCTCTTCCGAATAATGTTTTGCCCGCTGTTTTTACCAAATCTAAAAGCAAATCCTGCTGATTCTGAATCGCGTTGGTTTTGAAACTCTTGGATTTTTCGATATGTTTTTTTGCCCAAATGAGTGCAATATTTTTCTTGATGAAATTTAGCATTGATGAAATTTTCAATTGTCAAATTTATAAGTATTCTTTTACATATTAGAGGTTAGAAGTTAGATTTTTTGATATTGAAAATTGGAACACAAAGTGCACTAAGTTTTTTTGAAATACTAATTGCTTTAAGGTCACAAAAGCTCTTCGCTTAAAAGATATTAGCAACTCAAGGTTTCTCGCAGATTTTGCAAATATTGCAGATTAAGTTGAAATTCGAACTAAAAGACAAACGTCGATTTTATTTTAATGGTGAACTTTTGTACAACCTGCAGCCCGACTTGAGTGGAAATCCTTTTTTGTAGCAGGTAAAGCTTAGGCAAAAAGATTGGGAACGGAAGGCGGATAAAGCTGCCCAAATTATAATTATTAAAAAGTTTGTGATAAGTGTTTGTGTTTTAGAAAGAATAATTGTACTTTTGCACCTCGAATAATATAAAATTTATAAACAATGTTTGCAATTGTAGAAATAGCAGGGCTTCAATACAAAGTTGAGCAAAACCAAAAGTTGTTTGTGAACCGTTTGAAAGGAGACAAAGGAGCGAAAGTTTCTTTTGATAAAGTTCTTCTTACTGTAAACGGCGCAGTAACTGTAGGTGCCCCGGCTGTAAACGGTATCGCCGTAGAAGTAGAAATTCTTGACCACGTTCAAGCTGACAAAGTAATCGTTTTCAAAAAGAAAAGAAGAAAAGGTTATGCTAAGAAAAATGGTCACAGACAACAATTAACTCAAATCCAGGTTGTTTCTATCACTGGTTTTGACGGTGCGAAAAAAGAGGCTAAAAAAGCTGCTCCTAAGAAAGCTGCTAAAGCTGAAGTAACAGAAACCAGCGAAACTGCTGAATAATTATTAACCCAAAAAAGCTTAAAACAAAATGGCACATAAGAAAGGAGTTGGTAGTTCCAAGAACGGTAGAGAATCTCATTCTAAAAGATTGGGTGTGAAGATTTTCGGAGGACAGTCTGCAATTGCAGGGAACATCATCATCAGACAGAGAGGTACGCAACACCACCCAGGTGAAAACGTAGGAATGGGTAAAGATCACACTTTGCACGCTCTTGTTGACGGTACTGTAGTTTTCAGAAAGAAAGCAAACAATAGATCTTTTGTATCTGTTGAGCCAAACGCATAATTTAAAAAGCGTTTTATAAAATAAAAAAATCCCGACTTTTCAGTTGGGATTTTTTATGTTTAAGAATTAAAGTGATTCTAATTGTTCATCTGTAAATTCCATATTATGGAAAACGTTTTGAACATCATCGTCTTCTTCAAAACGTTCCAGCATCTTCATATTAGCTTTGAATTGATCTTCGGTCATTTCCTTTGTGTTGTTTGGGATTCTTTGTAATTCAGCACTTTTAGCCTCGATTCCTAACTCTTCTAATTTGTGAGATAATGAACCGAAGTCTTCGAAAGCAGTCGTGATCATTACTTCTTCTTCATCTTTCTCTACATCTTCTGCTCCACCGTCGATCATTTCCATTTCGAAGTCATCCCAATCCATCTTGATCTGAGCTAAATCGATTGTGAAAATCCCTTTTCTATCAAAGATAAAAGCAAGCTCTCCATTCTTTCCAAGATTACCATCAAACTTGTTGAAAATAGCCCTTACGTTCGCTACTGTTCTCGTAGGATTGTTTGTTGTACATTCTACAAAGAAAGCAACTCCGCCTTGTCCATAACCTTCATAAGTGATTTCCTCATAGTTTTCCGCATCTGCGCCACTTGCTTTTTTAATTGCTCTTTCGACATTGTCTTTAGGCATATTAGCACCTTTCGCATTTTGGATGCATCTTTTAAGAGCTGGATTAGAATCTGGATCAGGACCACCAGCTTTTACTGCCAAAGCTATATCTTTTCCAATTTTTGAAAATGTTTTTGCCATCTTATCCCATCTGGCCATTTTTGAAGCTTTTCTATATTCGAATGCTCTTCCCATTACAGTTTTTATTTTATACTACAAAAGTACAGAAATATGGAAACAAAAAAAATACCTCCAATAAAATTGGAGGTATTTATATTTAGAAATAATGATTAATTATTTTCTTTTTTTAGTAGCTTTTTTCTTAGCCGGAGCTTTTTTAACTACTTTCTTCTCAACTACTGGAAGGTCAGATTTTTGAAGAGCTTCCCAAGCAGCGCCGTTTACAGCTTCTACTACTACTCTTCTATCAGCTTGTCTTTCAGCATCAGTAGCCTTCTCAGAAACTTTAGCATCTCTTTCTCCAACTCCAATAGATTTCAATTGGCTTGGATTAACACCTTTAGCTTCTAACGCAGCAACTACAGAAGCAGCTCTTTGTCTAGAAAGTTTCAAGTTATAAGCTTCAGCACCTTTAGCATCTGTGTGACCAGTCACTAAGAATGTTGCATCTTTAGCACCATTAAGGATACTTGCAGCTTGTTCAATTTTTCCAGCAGACTCAGGTCTCAAAGTAGCTTTGTTGAAGTCAAACAATAGATTTGTAAGAGCTCCTGTTGCTTCTTCACCATAAACTGAAGCTGGTTTAGGACAACCTTGGTATTGAGCAAGACCTGGAACTGTAGGACAAGCATCATCTTTGTCTAATACTCCGTCTCCGTCAGTATCTGGCCAAGGACAACCTTTGTTTTCAGCTGGACCAGCAACATCTGGACAAGCATCATCTTTATCTAATACACCATCTCCGTCAGTATCTGGCCAAGGACAACCTTTGTTTTCAGCTGGACCAGCAACATCTGGACAAGCATCATCTTTATCTAATACACCATCTCCGTCAGTATCTGGCCAAGGACAACCTTTGTTTTCAGCTGGACCAGCAACATCTGGACAAGCATCATCTTTATCTAATACACCATCTCCGTCAGTATCTGGCCAAGGACAACCGTTGTTTTCTTTTGGACCTGCTACATCTGGACATTGATCGTCTTTGTCTGGGATACCATCTCCATCAGTGTCAGGACATCCTTGGAATTCTGGTAAACCTGGTACATCTGGACAAGCATCTTCCTTATCTGGAATTCCGTCTTTATCTCTATCTGTGTTACCAAATCTGAACAACAATGAAGCAGAAGCTTGCCAGAAGTTAGCAATTCCTGATTTATCGATTGGAGTTGATACATAATCTCCTTGAACACCCAAACCGAAGTTTTTAGTTACCCAGAAGTTAATACCTGCACCTGTACTTACTGTGAAGTGGTTAGCTTTTCCTGCATCTCCATCTTCGTTGAAAGCATTATAAGTTCCTCCACCTACTGTAGCTTTAGTATCTGTAACTGGGAAAGACATTCCTGAATAATCATGTCTTAAATAGTTAGCACCTACTCTCAAATATGGGTCAAACCAAGACTCTTCGTCCCAAAGAAGACCTGCACCTTTGAATTGCAAACCAAGACCTGTCATTAGGAAAAATTCTTTTTCCATAGCAAATCTTTTGTTATCAACATTTCCTACAGTCGTTTGCCAGTCAAGTACGATACCTTTACTAAGGCTTCTTGCAACCGTCAATTTAGATAATGGTGGAGTAATAGAATACTTAGATACTCCGAATAGGTTTTGTTCAAAATTTCTTAAAGAGAATGTATTGCTGAAATTATTTCTTTGAGCAACGTGATTCACTCCATGAGCACCTACACCTATCACCCAAGGGTTGGTAGTAGTTTGCGCAAAAACAGTAGAAGCAACAGTAAGTGCCAATGCTGTAATTCCTAATTTTAGATTTTTCATAGAATTAAATGATTAAATAATTGATAATGCAAAATAAATATAATTTTTCTTTATAAACAAAGTTTTTTTAACTTTTCTTTAATAACCGCTGAATGTTAACCTTGTTCTCTCTATCTTTTATAGCTTCTCTTTTATCAAACAACTTTTTGCCTCGAGCTAGTGATATAAGCAATTTTGCCTTGCCGTTTTGGTTGATATAGAGTTTCAATGGAATTACTGTATTGCCAACATCCTTTAACTTTTTTTTAAGTTTTTGTAATTCGTAATTATGCAGTAGCAACTTTCGTTCCCTTTTTGTTTTATGGTTGTAAAAAGTTCCTAATTTGTACTCATCTATCATCATATTAATGACATAGAGTTCATCGTCAATGAACTGGCAGAAGCTTTCCGTGATGGATGACTTAGAAGATCTGAGTGATTTTATTTCGGTTCCGGTCAATACAATTCCTGCTTCATACTCATCCAGAATCTCATATTCGAAGCGGGCACGTTTGTTAAATATATTAACAGTTTTTTCTATTTTCATTGTGTTACATTAATATAAGGATTGGCTTTTCATCATCCCAACTTATTTTCGTATTTTTGCACAAATTTACAAAACTATATGTTAACAGTATCTAATATATCTCTACAGTTCGGCAAAAGAGTACTCTTTGACGAAGTTAATATAAAATTCACAAAAGGAAATTGCTACGGTATCATCGGTGCAAATGGTGCCGGAAAATCGACTTTCCTTAAAATATTAAGTGGAAAACAAGACCCAACGTCCGGACACGTTTCTTTGGAAAATGGAAAAAGAATGTCTGTCCTAGAGCAGGATCACTTTGCTTATGATAACTTCACTGTTCTTGAAACGATTCTTAGAGGAAACAAAAGGCTTTTCGAAATCAAAGAAGAGATGGACTCGCTTTATGCAAAAGAAGATTTCTCAGACGAAGATGGAATCAAAGCTGGTGAATTGGGCGTAATCTACGATGAAATGGGCGGATGGAATTCTGAAGCTGATGCACAAACATTGCTTTCAAATGTTGGTATATCGGAAGATATGCATTATCAATTGATGAGCGAATTGGAAAATAAAGACAAGGTAAGAGTTCTATTAGCTCAGGCTTTGTTTGGTAATCCAGACGTATTGATTTTGGATGAGCCTACCAATGATTTGGACATCGCTACAATCGCTTGGTTGGAAGATTTCTTGGCAGATTATGAAAATACGGTAATCGTAGTTTCTCACGACCGTCACTTCTTAGATACGGTTTGTACGCATATCGGAGATTTGGATTATGCTAAATTGAATCTTTACACAGGTAACTACTCTTTCTGGTATCAGGCTTCTCAGTTAGCAACAAGACAAAGAGCTCAAGCTAACAAAAAAGCAGAAGACAAGAAGAAAGAATTACAGGATTTCATCGCGAGATTTAGCTCAAACGTAGCGAAAGCTAAACAAGCAACGGCTCGTAAGAAGATGATTGACAAGTTGAATATCGATGACATTAAACCTTCTTCTCGTCGTTATCCTGCGATTATTTTCGATACAGAAAGAGAAGTTGGAGATCAAATCCTAGATGTAAAAGGTCTTGAAAAAACAAAAGACGGCGAATTGCTATTCACAAACGTTGACCTTAATCTTAAAAAAGGCGACAAAGTAGCTGTTCTTTCTAGAAACTCTTTGGCAATTACAGAATTTTTTGAAATTCTTGCTGGGAATATTGAAGCTGACAAAGGTAATGTAGCTTGGGGAGTTACAACCAATCAATCTTATATGCCGTTGGATAATACGACTTTCTTCCAAAGTGACTACAATTTGGTAGATTGGTTGAGACAATTCACGAAGAATGATGAAGAGCGTCACGAAGAATTTATGAGAGGTTTCTTGGGAAGAATGCTTTTCTCAGGAGACGAAGCGCTTAAGTCTTGTAAAGTTCTTTCTGGAGGTGAGAAAATGCGTTGTATGTTCAGTAGAATGATGCTTCAGAAAGCGAATGTTCTTTTGCTTGATGAGCCTACGAATCACTTAGATTTGGAAAGTATCACCACATTGAATAACTCATTGAACAACTTCAAAGGTAATCTTCTATTATCTTCTCATGACCACGAATTGTTGGGAACAGTTTGTAACAGAATCATCGAGTTGACGCCGAAAGGAATCATCGACAGAGATATGACTTACGACGAATATCTATCAGACAAAAAAATCAAGGAATTGCAGGAGCAAATGTATTCTTAGAATAGAATTTTGGGCGCCTTTATCCGCCTGTAGTTTATCCAGAGCTTGTCGAAGGGCTCCCAATCTTTTTTGCAGACGATTTCAATCTAAATAGGAACTTGAGTACAAGCAAAAAAGGATTTCCGCTCAAGTCGGGGCGCGGGTTTAAACAATAAAAGAGAGCTTTGTCATCAAAACAAAGTTTCACTATACAACCCTTTCAGAGTTTTGAACTCTGAAAGGGTTTTTACTTTGTCAAACAAGACAAATATTACTTTGAAACCTTGGGAATATTTGGTTTTGGTAAAGAATTAAATTTAAAATATTGAACCCATTCTGGGTTCTGGGAAATGATTGCTAATGCACATCGGGTTTCACCCGACGCTATTAACAGTCAGCCACTACGTGGCATATTGGTAAGATTGCATTGATAAAAAATTCAGCTTCGTTTTTTACACGAGGCTGTTTTTGTCAGCGTAATTCAGTTTAAAGAAAATAAAAGTCATTATCGAGAATGCCAAAAGCGAACTTCCACCATAACTAAAAAACGGCAACGGAATCCCAACCGTAGGGAAAAGTCCCATTACCATCCCAAGATTGATGGCAAAGTGAATCAATAAAACCGAGGCGAAACTATATCCAAAAACCCGATTAAAAGTAGATTTCTGATTCTCCGCCAAATAGTAAATCCTCCCTATAAATAAGGTATAACAAATAATTAGAATAGTACTTCCCAAAAATCCCCATTCTTCCCCAACGGTACAAAAAATATAATCGGTTTCCTGCTCAGGAACGAATTTCCCTTGCGTCACGGATCCTTGTTTATAACCTTTCCCCGTCATTCCGCCAGAGCCAATTGCAGTTTTGGAATATAATAAGTTGTAACCAGAAGTATCTCGGAACTCTCTTTCGCCTTTGTAAAGTACTTCTACCCTTTCCTGCTGGTGTTTTGGAAGCTTTTCGAATATCACAGGAGAAATCATCGACAATGCCACCAAGCCAATGATAATTCCTACCGATGGCAAAAGCGAATAAATATTCCGACGCAAAGCAAATGCATTAAAGGCAAACCAAATCGCACCCACAGCTAATATGAATACAGCAAAATACCACAAACTCCAGCCTAATGGATCATTCAGATAATTGGCTATTAGAAAAACGCCAGCAAACAATGTTCCGACAATAAAAAGTTTACCAGAAAGTCCTTCTCTGTACAATGCAATCGCAAATGCAATGAAAACCAAAAGCGACCCAACATCGGGAATCATCAAAACGACAACGCCGGGAATTGCTACAATAGCAAGAGAGATGTAAAGGTCTTTGTTATGATTAATATTAAAATCCGGATTGGAAACGTAGTTGGCTAACATTAGAGCGGTTCCTATCTTGGCAAACTCCACAGGTTGCATTGTAAATCCACCGAATTTGTACCAGTTTTTTTGACCTAAAATCTCTGTTCCAAAAGGAAATAATCCAATTAAAAGCAAAACGCCACCAACATAAATAATCGGCGACATATTCTCAAAAAACTTAGTTCGCATTAAGAAAATAATGAATCCTACAAACAAAGAAATTCCGAAAAATATCAATTGTTTTTGCCCTAAATCTTCCTTTACACTGTAGATGTTTAAGATTGCGAAAACGCACAGTAATATATAAAGTGTAATACCTAGTTTATCTATCCCTTCTGCCCACTTCATTATGTTTTGGATTTTATAGGTTTAACTTTGGAACTGTCTTTTTTGAGTTTTTTGTTTTCGATGGCTTGCAGGCTGTCTTTGATTCTTTTTAGTTTCGCTGTATCCTTTGGAGGTTCTTTGTACCAGCCTTTTCTCTTCATTTCAGAAATGTATTGTCTTTTATATTCTGGCATAAAGCTAGAAGTGACCATTTTTTTGTAGAGATTTTCTCGCTTAAGTTCTCCCGTGATATATTTTTCTGCAATCACGGTACAGGCAGGACCAGCCCAAGTTGCTCCAAAACCAGCGTGTTCCATCACGGCCACAACTACAATTTTCGGTTTATCTGCTGGCGCAATCAATACAAAAATCGAATTATCTTTACCTTGTGGAACCTGCGCCGTTCCAGTTTTTGCTAGTTGTGTAAAATCATTAGACTTCAAACTCCTTCCGGTTCCTCGCAACATTACAGCCTCCATCCCTTGTAGAACTGCATTATAGAATTGAGGATTTTGAACCAACGTCTTGTGTTTCTTTTTGAATCTAGGATCTGGATTTGGTTTTCCATCTATAGATTTGACGATATGAGGTGTGTAATACCAGCCTTTGTTGGCAATTGCTCCTACGAAGTTTGCCATTTGAAGAGGCGTGAGAAGAACATCTCCTTGCCCCATACCATTATAAATAGCTCCCGTCGGCATCTCGTCCCAGTTTTTGAAATCTGTTCTTTTTGAGCCACTTGCTTTATAGATGGATTTCATTCTTTTTTCATAGAATTCTCCTGAAGGGATTCTACCTTTTGCACCAACAGCCAAGTCATTGTTAAGAAATTCTCCAACGCCAAAACTGTTCATAATCTTTTTCCATTCATCTACACCTTTTGATGGATTCCCTGGATATTTTTTAATAATCGAAATATAAGCGTAAGTAAAATAGCAGTTGCTAGAAACCTGTATCGATGGAATCAAAGGATCTGCTCCACCGTGACCTTTTATACTTTTACCGCGGTAGAAAAATCCTCTTCCACAAGGGTAAATTGTTTTATCTGTCATTACTCCCATTTCCATTGCTGCAAGCGCCGTCAATAATTTGAAAGTTGATCCTGGAGGATAAGCTGCCTGGATCGATCTGTCAAAAGTTGGTTTATTTTCAAAGATGGTATCGTTGGCTAATCTGTAAAGATTTCGAGATTTGTTTGGACCCGTGAATAGATTCGGATCGATGTCTGGACCAGTTGCCATCGTTAGGATTTCGCCATTATTTGGGTCGAGTGCTACAACCGCACCGTGCTTGTTCACGAGCATTTCCTGAGCCATTCTTTGCAAATCGTAGTCGATGGTTAAAGTTAAATCTTTTCCGGTAACAACTTCTTTGTCCAATTCTCCATTTTTATAGGAACCAATGCTTCTTTGGCGGATGTCTTTTTGGATATACTTCATTCCTTTTTCGCCTCGAAGTTGTTTTTCATAAGATTTTTCAACACCACTTTTCCCTACAAAATCTCCCGGCAGATAATATGTCGAATCTTTTTTAATATCAGCATCATTCACCTGATTGGTGTAACCCAAAAGATTTCCGGACGTGTTGACCTCATATTGTCTTTGTGGACGTGGAACAATACTAAAAGCTGGATATTTGAAAATCAATTCCTGAATTCTTGCCATTTCTTCCCGACTTAGATTTTTCATAAAAGTCATCGGCGTTAGCTTGGAGTAGTATTTTTCCTTTTCGATATTTTTTATGGTCTTCGCAAATTCCGCTTCAGTAATTCCCAATAATTTACAAAAGCCAATTGTATCGAAATCCGGTTTCAAAAGAGCTGCAGTGTAAGAAATCTCAAAAGCAGGCTGATTCCCAACCAATATTTTTCCATTTCGGTCAAAAATAACACCTCTTGGTGGGATGATATATTCAATTTTAATAGATGTATTAGCTGCGTTCAGTGCATAACGATCTGTGAATAGTTGTAAATATGAAAGTCTTGCAATAAAAATAACTGCAAGTATAGAAAGGATGAGCGTGATTTTGAGATATTGTGGTTTCATTGGTGTTTTTAAATCTTTTCAAAGAACACACGCAACTCGGATATCAGAGAAAGTATTTTTTGTTTTTTGACAGACATTCTTTCGGGTTCAGACTTTTTGTTTGATTTTAAATGCTAATGTATAGGCTAATATAAATACAAACGAAATTATACTGGTAACTATTACATTAAATAAAATTTCAAAAAACCTGTCGAACTTAAAGAATTCGATGTATTGTACCAAAAGTTGATGAATGAAAATACTGGTGACAATAAAAAATATAAACTGCGTCCATTGGATACTTTGGAAAGAGAAAAAATCCGTAGTCGTATCTGTGGAAGTTCTGAATATAATGGTCCTAAAATAAGCGACAACTGTTGTTGCAAAAGCATTGATTCCCCAAGTTCCAAGAAAAGCATCAACACATAATCCTAAAATAAAACTTAAAGCCAAAAAATGAAATCTGTTTCTGAAGAACGGATAAAACATCACAAAAACAGGATAAAGCACAGGAATATATTGCCCAAATAGCGCAATTCTATTCAGAATGAAGATTTGAAAAGCCGTTAAAATTGCGATCAATGCAAGATCTGAGACAACGTTTCTACTGACCATCTTTCGTAATTTGAACTTTTAAAGAATCATCGATTTTCTGAACTTCTGACTTTTTCAGATTCCGAACAACATACACTTTGCTAAGTTTCCCAATTTTTTCGCTGAGTTCTACAGAAATGTCCCAGAATCCAGTTTTGCTATCCACTTCAAAACCTGCAATCGTCCCCACTTGGATTCCCGCTGGGAAAATAGAAGATTTGCCATCTGTAACCACAGTATCACCAACTTTTAGCGGAACATATTTTGGAATATCAGAAAGTGTCATCGTTCTCGTATCATCGCCTTTCCAAGACAAAGTCCCGAAATAACCAGATTTTTTAAGCGACGCACTGATTTTAATCTTATTAACACTCAAAATCGATTTTACTAATGCGTAATTATCGGTTGTATTGATGACAATTCCGGCAATTCCGTTTGGCGCAATAACACCCATATTAGAACCCACACCGTGCACACGACCTCGATTGATAGTATAATAATTATCTCTTCTGTTGATGCTATTGAAAACAACTTCTCCATCTACAAAAGTATAGATTTGTCCGCCTCCAATCGTGTCGTAAACTCTTCGGAAATTCGGTTTTTCAACCTTATCTTTTCCGTAAAGTTGAATCATCAAAGCTTTATTTTGAGAAACAAGGTCTTCGTTGATTTGTTTTAATTTCAGGTAAGAAGTTCCTTCGTCGATATAACCGGAAACCCACGAATTGAAAGCCGCCGTTTTTGCCGCCAAAAAACTTTGCTGCATAGAGTTCTTGCTGAATATCAATACAATTGAAACCAATTGCAAGAATATGAAGAATACAAATAGTGCATTCTTGGAAAAAAATCTCAGCAAATTACCCATCTAAAAAAAGACCTCGAAAAAAATTAATTACTTAATAAGGAAATTGAATTTATCCATATTCTTAAGAGCAATCCCAGTTCCTCTTACAACCGCTCTCAACGGATCTTCTGCCACGAAAACAGGAAGTCCCGTTTTTCTGTGAAGTCTATCTGCCAAACCTCTCAAAAGAGCACCACCACCAGCAAGATAGATTCCGGTTTTGTAGATATCCGCAGCCAATTCTGGAGGAGTCAAAGAAAGAGTTTCCATTACCGCATCCTCTATTCTGATAATCGATTTATCAAGAGCTTTGGCAATTTCTTTATAATTGACCATAATTTCTTTCGGCTTCCCAGTAATCAAATCACGACCTTGTACAGGAATATCATCAATCGGAACATCCAATTCTTCAACAGCAGAACCAACTTCAAGTTTAATTCTCTCAGCCGTTCTTTCTCCGATATATAAATTATGATGTGTTCTTAAGTAATAAGCAATATCATTGGTAAAAACATCACCTGCAATTTTCACAGATTTATCACAAACGATTCCACCAAGTGCAACCACAGCAATTTCCGTAGTTCCTCCACCTATATCGATAATCATATTACCTTCCGGTTTCTGAACATCAATCCCAACTCCTATTGCAGCGGCCATTGGCTCATAAATCAAACGAACTTCTTTTGCATTCACTTTTTGAGCAGAATCTCTTACCGCTCTTTTCTCCACCTCCGTAATTCCTGAAGGAATACAAATCACGATTCTAAGTGCAGGCTGAAAAAACTTTCCTTTGATACCCGGAATTTGTTTGATGAATTCCTTGATCATGTGTTCCGAAGCGTGGAAATCCGCAATCACACCATCTTTCAATGGGCGAACGGTTTTGATGTCCTCGTGAGTCTTCCCTTGCATATGTTTTGCTTGCTCACCAACCGCAATTGGCTTACCAGAAGAGCGCTCTATCGCAACGATAGAAGGCTGATCCACAACTATTTTGTTATTGTGAATTATAAGCGTGTTCGCAGTTCCTAAGTCAATCGCAATCTCTTGCGTAAACATATCCAATATACCCATTTTCTTTCAGTAATAATTAAGTTTACAAAGATATAAATTTAGACTTATTCTCTATCTTCATTTAAAAATATTTTGGTTAAAATTTCCTTAAAATTTCTCTCTCGAAAAATCTGAATTTCAATTAGAAATCAAAAATTATTACTCTAACAATAAATCCCCTAAAACATTATTATCTTAATATGATTTTGACTTGAGTTTATAGATTTTATCAATTTTCAAAAATGAAATTCAGAAAGAGTCTTTGTTTTAAAAATCGTAATTTTGCAAACTGAAAATGAGTCCAAAACATAAATTTCATCAAACATCAGATTTTGCAGTCTTGAGCATCAGTTATGAAAAAGCCGATGCCGAAATCCGTGGAAAATTTGCTTTTTTTGATGACCACATAAAATCTTTTGCCAACCAGATTCACGAGCAAGACCTTGGTGATGCATTTGTGGTTTCCACTTGCAACAGAACCGAAATCTACTCTACGACCAAGAATTATCTTCATATTGCAGAATTGTACTGTAACACAGTTGGCGTTCAGCTTTCAGATTTTTTGAAATATGTCAATGTGATTCAACGTGAGGATGCTTTATTTCATCTTTTTCGTGTCGCGGCAGGTTTGGAAAGTCAGATTATTGGTGATTTTGAGATTGTTTCTCAAATCAAGAACGCTTATCATCGATTCAAAAAATATAAAGATTTTTCTAATCCTTATTTGGAACGCGCGATTAATTCATCAATTCAAATTTCGAAAAGAATCAAAAATGAAACTGGAATCAGCACCGGTTCGGCTTCAGTTTCCTACGCGGCGGTTCATTATATTTTGAATCATACAAATCAACTTCACGAGAAAAATATTTTGCTTCTTGGCGTTGGCGACATTGGACAAAACACGATTGAAAATCTCGTTAAGCACATTTATCAGCCTAAAATAAAAATTGCGAACCGTTCTTTTGAAAAAGCTGAGAAAATTGCTGACAAATACAACATTCCACAAATCGATTTCAATAGTTTCCCAGATGAACTGAAACAAACCGATGTGCTGATTGTAGCAACTGGCGCTCAGAAATATATTATTGATGAAAGTAATTTTCCTAAGAATAAGGAAATGCTTGTCATTGACCTTTCAATTCCAAATAATGTTCAGAAAGAAATCGGGAAATTGGAAAACGTAACTTTGATAGATGTGGACCAACTTTCGCAAACCATCCAAGAAACGATGGAACAACGCAAGAAAGAAATCCCGAAAGCGGAAGGTATCATCAAAGAAATGGCAAAGGAATTTGCAGATTGGGAAAAGAAAAGAAAACTCGCACCTCAAATCAATCATTTCAAAAATTCTTTGAAGAAAATAGAGGAAAATGAAATGCACAATATTCATAAGAAATTTCATTACGCCAAAATCGAGGATATGGAACTGTCCAACAATCTGGTTCAGAAAATCACGAATCGATTTGCGAAATATATTATGGAAAATCCTTCCCGCGCCGACGAAATCACAAAATTGATGGAGGAAATCCTCGACATCCACAAACAGTAAAATACTAATGAAAATCATAAGAATCGGAACCAGAAATAGTCCGCTTGCCCTTTGGCAGGCTCACGAAGTTGAAGCTAAACTTCAGAATCTTGGACTCCAAACTGAAATCGTTCCAATCATCAGTTCTGGTGACAAAAACCTAAACCAACCGCTTTACGCATTGGGAATCACAGGAATTTTCACGAAAGATTTGGATATTGCTTTGCTTAATGATGAAATCGATATTGCGGTTCATTCCTTAAAAGATGTTCCAACGCTTTTACCAGAAAATGTTCAGATTTCTGCAGTTTTGGAAAGAGATTTTCCGGAAGATGTCTTGGTGAGAAATAAAGATGCGGAAGCTTTAGATTTAAATACTTTAAAAATTGCGACCAGCAGTTTGAGAAGACGCGCTTTTTGGTTGAAGGAATTTCCAGAAACTGAATTCACGGATATCCGAGGAAATGTTCAAACGCGATTGAAAAAACTGGATGACGGCGTTGCTAATGCGACACTTTTCTCTTTAGCAGGAATCAAAAGAATGAATCTGGATGTTGAATATGAACAAATTCCGTTTTTGTTGCAAGCGCCATCGCAAGGTGTGGTTGCAATTGCCAGTAAAATTGACAATCCAGAATTGAGCGATATTTTAAAATCAATTTCTCATAAGGAAACTGAGATTTGCATTACGATAGAAAGAGAATTTCTGAAAACTTTGGAAGGCGGTTGTACGGCTCCAATTGGTGCAAAAGCTGAATTGATTGGAAATCAAATCCGCTTTGTTGGAAGACTTTGTTCGCTGGATGGAAAAGATTGCATTGAAACAGATGAGATTTTTGACTGGAACGAATCTGAGAATTTTGGAGCGAAATTAGCTTTGAAGGTTTTGGAAAACGGCGGGAAAGAATTGATGGACGAGATTAGAAAAAGTTTGTAAAACACTTAACCACAATAGACACAAAGGCTTTCACAAAGTACACAAATTAATGCAAACCTTGTGTTCTTCGTGAAAAAACTTAGTGAACCTTGTGGTAAAAATTCACAAAGAATACAAAGATTAGAAATCAAGTGCTGTTGAGATTTCTCTGGAATGACAAAATAATGTTTTAGCAATGTCAGTCTGAGGTTTTCGAAGACTTTATAAATATGAAAATCCTTTTTACAAAATCATTGGACAAAAAAGAAGTTGCTGAGAAATTGGGAACGGAAATGTCGGTTGATTTTGTGGAGGTCATCAAAACGGAATTCATTAAAACGAAAACTTTCGGTTTGAAGAATTATTCCTTGATTTTCACGAGTGTGAATGGCGTGAAAGCGTTCTTCGAAAACGGTTTTGATGCGAATGAGAATTTTGCTGAGAAGAATTACAATAAAATTTACGCCGTTGGTTCGCAGACGAAAAAGGAATTGAGGAAACAAAATTTTGGGACTTTTAAACTTTGTAAGAATGCGAGCGAATTGTCTCAGTTTATCACGGAGAATTCTGTGAACGAGAAGTTTTTGCATTTTTGTGGCGATTTGGCGTTGGATGTTTTGGATGAGAAATTGCCCTTGCAAAATATTTCTTATAAGAAAATCCCTGTTTACAGAACCGAATTGCTGTTTCCAAAAATCAATGAGAAATATCAGGCTGTGGTTTTCTTCAGTCCGAGTGGAGTTCGTAGTTTTGCGAAGTTCAACGGTTTGGAGGATTTGAAGATTTTTTCGATTGGAAAAACGACGACTGCGGAATTGAAGAAACTCACAGAAAATAAAATAATTACAAGTCATAAAAATACGTTAGCCGATTTGTTGAATTTGATTTCTAAGGAAAGTTCAACTTTTGGGAAAACTGATTTGGAAGACTAAAGTTGAAACTTTGCGAAGCGCGCCCCGACTTGAGTGGAAATCCTTTTTTGTGGCTGGAAAAGCTGAGGCAAAAAGATTGGGAACGGAAGGCGGAAAAAGGCGCCCAAAATAATTTAAGAAAATGATAAAAAACGACCTATACTTGAAGGCCTTGCGAGGCGAAACCGTGGACAGACCGCCTGTGTGGATGATGAGACAAGCCGGAAGATACTTGCCGGAATTCATTGCGTTGCGCGACAAATACGACTTTTTCACCAGATGCCAGACGCCGGAATTGGCCTCGGAAATTACGGTTCAGCCGATTAGAAGATTTCCTTTGGACGCGGCGATTTTGTTCTCGGATATTTTGGTGGTTCCGCAAGCGATGGGCATCGATTTCAAAATGAAAGAATCTGTTGGACCTTGGTTGGATGAACCTATCAGAACGGCTCAACAAGTTGATGATGTGATTGTTCCGGACGTAAACGACACGTTGGGCTACGTTTTCGATGCGATAGAAATGACTTTGGAAAAGCTGGACAATGAGATTCCGTTGATTGGATTTGCGGGTTCGCCTTGGACGATTTTCTGTTATTGCATTGAGGGAAGAGGTTCTAAGGATTTCAATATTGCGAAGTCATTTTGCTTCTTACAAACGGAAGCGGCGCACAAATTATTACAAAAAATCACGGACACGACGATTGCTTATCTGAAACGAAAAGTGGAGAAAGGTGTTTCTGCTGTTCAGGTTTTCGATTCTTGGGGCGGAATGCTTTCGCCTGCCGATTATCAGGAGTTTTCTTGGCAATACATCAATCAAATCGTGGAAGCTCTCGCACCATTAACGCACGTTGTGGTTTTTGGGAAAGGCTGTTGGTTTGCGTTGGAAGACATGACGAAATCTAAAGCTTCGGCTTTGGGCGTTGACTGGACGATTACGCCGGAATTGGCGAGACAATTCACGAATAATTCTGTGACGCTTCAGGGGAATTTTGACCCTTCGAGATTACACTCAACTCCGGCAACTATTAGAAAAATGGTTCACGAGATGATTGACCGTTTTGGAAAAGATAAATACATTGTGAATCTCGGACACGGGATTTTACCAAATATTCCGGTTGAAAATGCGGAAGCTTTTATAAAGGCTGTTGTAGATTGGAAAGCATAAACAAAAACCAGAGCGATTTGCTCTGGTTTTTTTATTCTGTTTGTCCTGGTCGTGGATGTATTTGTGATGGTTTTGTAGCCTCATCTGTCAAGCCATCTCCGTGTGGTCCATCTGGACTGATTATTTTTCCATCTGCCTCTTTTTGTCTTTGCTCAATATTAGCAGTATCAACCATTTTTGATGAATTGCTTTGCTTACTAAGGTTTGCCGATTTGAGTGCGGTTTTCTTTGTCGATGATTTTGTTTGTACTTCTTTTGTCGTCTGAGCAGTCATTAAAACTGTTCCGAAAGCGAGAAAAGTAGCTGTCATTAATATCTTTTTCATAATATTCATTTTTAATGTTGAGAAAACTAAGCCAAATATCAAACCAATTTTATAAGATTGAACATTTTGCAATCATAAAGTAATTTTCTTAAACAAAAAAACCAGAGTAATTACACTCTGGCTGTTCTTAAATTCACCAATTAATCTATCTTTTTGGATTTGGATTGGTAGGACTATTTGGTCCCAAAGGTTGTTGCGGAATTGTCGAATTGTTTGGGTTCGTTGTGTTCGGATTTTGCAATATTCCATTATTCGGCAAGGTTGTATTTGGATTTTGCAAAGTTCCATTGTTTGGCATCGTTTGATTTTGTTGCAATCTGTTTGGATTGGTTTGCATTTTCGACCTGTTGTTCATAGTCGCTGTGTCCACCGTTCTGTTCATTCCATTGGGTTGAACTTGGGTTTCCAATTTCATTTCTGTACTGCTGGCTGGTTTTTCTGCCATTCTTACTTTCTTATCGCTTTTCTGAGTGGTTTGAGCGGAGATAAACATTGTCCCAAACATTATAAATGCTGTTGCTGTGATTAACTTTTTCATAATACTTTATTTTTAATGATTTGATAATCAACGCCAAATATCAAACCAAAATTTAAGAAAATGAAAATTATAGCAAACTTTAACTTATTTAAGAAATTTTAATTCTTTTCCAAAACCTTCTTTAATTTCTCCACAAACACGTATGTCGCTGGACAAATTAAAGTGTTTTGAATCGTTAGATTATTGATTTGGTAGATTTTTTTTCGGTCTGTGTGAGGATATTCGCGACAGGCTTTTGGACGAACGTCGTAGATAGAACAAGTATTGTCATCATTCAAAAAGAAACAAGGCAAATTTTGTAAAACTTTATCTTGGTCTTCATCCACTCTCAAAAATTTGGCTTCGAAATCTGCAGGTTTCATTCGCAGATGTTTGGATATCCGCTCGATGTCTTTTTCTACGTAAAGTGGACCAGTCGTTTTGCAACAATTGGCGCAACCGAGGCAATCGATTTCCTGAAAAGTTTCATCGTGCTTTTCCACCACCAAATAATCCAGATTTTTTGGCGGTTTCTTTTTGAGTCCGTCCAGAAATTTTCTGTGGTCTTTTTGTTTCAGTTGGGCTTGCTTTTTATAGAATTCGAGATCCATTTTGCAAAACTAATGGTTTTATTAAGAAAAAACCAAGTAATATAATCCGCACCAAACAACAGAAAATCCTAATACTACAAGAAACGAAGCCTTGAGATCTTGCTTATTTTTCTTCACAAAATGCTTATAAAGCGTGAACGTCAAAAAACCAAGGATCACCAAAGCCGGTAAAAATGTGAATACGTACATAATCTTGTTTTTACCAAATATACAAAAACTGATATTAATCCTATTTTTCGTCTTTTAAAAAGGCATAACTTTGTGATAATGAAATTGCTAATCTCGAATTACACGTCGATTTCATTAACCTAAAAAAGTCAAATATGAAAGATATTACCACAAGAGAAGACGTAGAAATTTTGGTCAATAAGTTCTACGACAAAGTGATAAAAGATGATTTGATTGGATTTTTCTTTACAGATATTGCGAAAATCGACCTGAGTAAACATCTGCCGAAAATGTACAATTTCTGGGAAAGCATTCTTCTGGGAAATCCAGTTTATGAAGGCAATCCGATGCGTGTTCATTTTCCAATTAATGAAGTTTCTGCTTTGGAAGAGAGACATTTCAACCGTTGGTTACAGATTTGGGAAGAAACGATTCACGAGAATTTCGAAGGCGAAAATACGGAAACGGCAATTGCCCGAGCCTTGAACATTGCCAGAATTATGAATCACAAAATGGCGAACGCAAGAGGAAATTAATTATCACATTATCAGCTGATAATCAATCCAATCCGTCAACATATGGAATAACAATCCAACGCCGATAATCCGTGGAGCGCCTTTGAAAAACAAGAGCAAAACATAAATTCCCATCGCCCAATAAGTATGCAGAAGGTGGAAATTGATACTAAGGCGGTCTGGCGCAAAAATAGGTGTGCTGAAAAGATGATCTGCATCTACAATCATAGTTCCCAACATAATAAGATAAGCCTTTCTCCAATCTTTCCTGAAAAAAACGTAGGCAATCACGATAGGAAAAATCAAGTGTAAAAAGTAATGCAGAAGTGGTCTCAGCCAAAAATAATCCATTAGATTTTTCCTTTTAAATAATCTTGTCGTAAGTTTTCGTCCAGTTTCTCAATCGCATACCGGAGGCAAGTTCTGGGCATATTTCTGTAATGAAGATTAAGAAAATCCAGCAATTCGGATTCGTTTTTCTTTCCCATTTCGCGGAGAAGCCAGCCGTTGGCTTTGTGCATCAAATCGTGTGGATGATGGAGATTTTTAAGCGCAAAAGCTTTTGTTAATTCAAATTCTCCTTTTTTGATGTGATGCATCGTTCCGACAATTGCCATTCGCATTTCCCACATATTTTTGGAATTAGAAAGGTTTTCAAGAAGTTTAGATTCTTGATTTTCAAAACAATATCGACCTAAAATCTTGTAACAAGACGTATCTACCAAATCCCAATTGTTAATGTGTTTGGTATGTTTCAAATAAAAAGCGACTATTTCTTTTTGCTGATTTTTATCTTTTGTCTTTTCATATTTGTAAACCAACATTAGCAAAGCCGTCAAGCGATGTTCGTGGATTTTTGATGATAATAATTCGCAAAGTTCTTCCAGAGAAATCTTATTGTAAAATTCTTTCGCAACAATTCTTTGGTCTGGAACTTTCACACCAATGAACAAATCACCTTCAGCATATTCGCCTTTTCCAGTTTTGAAGAATTTTTGCAAAATTTCTACATTTTCAGAAATTGATAAATCTGATAACGCGTTGGAAATTGTTTGAGCTAAAGACATTATTCTAAATTTAATTCCTTCTGAAACGCTTCCAAATATTTCGCCAAATGAAAGCCATCCATCAAGCCGTGATGTCCTTCAACAGAAATTGGTAACATTTTTCGGCCGTTTTTTTCAGAGAATTTTCCAAAGACAATTTTCGGAATCGATTCTTTCGGGTCGAAATCTGTTGGATGCAGCAACCCCGTAAAATTAGTCCAAGGCATTGTAGAATGTCTGATGTGATTAGGCGGAAGGGATTCGTTTTTAATCCTTAAACCATTTGAATTTTGAACCTCATCAATTTCTTTTTGTAAATTCTGCTTAAAGATTTGAAAATCATCAGAATATTCAAAATATGAGAAGCCAAACGTTCCATCATTCCGTCCAATCGTTGAACCAACGTGAACTATGTCATAAGCTATAACTTCTTCATTTACAATTCTATATCCAAATTCTTCTACCGCATTGATTGCTTTCATAGATTTATGAAGATAATTTGCGAAGAAAGATTCGTTTCTGTCTTTGGACAATTGATAGGTTTCTGTGCAATCTACTTCGGTTACAATTCCGAAATAAGGACTTTTCATTCCGGAAAAAAATTGATAATGTTCTTTTCTCTTCCAGTTTTCTACATCAATGATTTTCATTTTCTAATTTTATTAATGAATTTCTTTCTCCATTATTTGTTCTTCTGTTGCAATCTTCTTCGGATTTGCCACTTTTGCAATCGTAAGTCCCTGAACAATAATTGAAAACACCACTACACAATAGGTAATACTGATGATAATCTGACTGTACTCATTAATAGGAATCGATAAAGCCAATGCGATGGAAACACCACCTCGGATTCCACCCCAAACCAAGACTTTGACAGTTTGCGGACTAAATCTGTACCTTAAAGACATAAACTTGGTCGGAACATAGATGGCAACCCAACGCGCAATCAATACAATCATAATACAAATTCCGCCTGCAATCAAATATTCATTTAAGTCTTTGATTAAGAGCAATTCAAAACCGATAAACAGGAACAGAACAGCATTCATAATCTCATCTATCAACTCCCAGAATTTAATCAAATAGTCTTGCGTTTCGGATTTCATTTTGAAACTCTCGCTGAAATTCCCCATAAACAATCCGGCCGCAACCATTGCCAAAGGTGCAGAAATATGCATTTCGCGGGCAATCAAATAACCACCCATCACGACTGCTAATGTGATGAGTACAGAAATAATATAATCATCTACCATACGCAATGCTCTGGACGCCGAAAAACCCAAGAGCACACCCAAAAGCAATCCACCACCCGCTTCTCGCAATAAAAGAAGTCCGATGTTTTCGACATTCAAATCAATATCTTTCCCGATTGCGATTTGCAAAACAACGGTAAAAACAACTACCGCCATCCCGTCATTAAACAAAGATTCTCCCGCAACTTTTGTCTCAAGAGATTTGGAAACTTTTGCCTGCTTCAGAACACTCAAAACCGCAACAGGATCCGTAGGGGAAATCAATGCTCCGAAAACAATACAGTAAATCAAAGGCATCTGAACACCAACCAAAGGCAAGAGATAATAAACGCCAAAACCGACAGCAAAGGTGGAAATGATAACGCCAACGGTAGAAAAAATCAAGACGGGACCAAACTGCTCCTTCAAATCTTTGATGTTGATATGGATTCCTCCCGCAAAAAGCAGGAAGTTAAGCATCGCTCCCATCAGAACCTCGGTAAAATCAAAACTGTGAACAAGCTGGGTAAGATGACTGGTGGTTTTGGGCAAAAAGTTTTCGCCAGATGCTACCAAAGTTACAGAAACGATAATCGCGATCACCATAATCCCAATTGTACTTGGCAATTTGAGAACTCTGTAATTGATATAGGCGAAAAATGCCGCTAAGACGATAAGAACTGAGAATGAGTAATATAACTCCATTAATTGTATTTTTTAATATAAATTTTGGACCTCGCTAGAAGTCATTATAGATTACTTTGATGTAGGTTTTTTTGTTATTGTTTTCCCAAATGTCGAACATTCCACCTTTCGCAGGTTTTGAAGATCGTGTGGCTTCTCTTGGGATTTGGATGACATTGATGAGAATATATTCATCACCAACGGAATTGACAAGGTAAGCAGACTTCTCGCTCTTCCCATCGCCAGAATCTAACATTGCTCTTGTAAGAATCTGAAATTGACCGTAGTAATGAGAAAAATTCTTAATATCTTTTTGACGGTCATAGCATTGCAACATTACCATCAGCAAATCCAAATTGGTTGGGTCTGTGAAAAGTAAATCCTTAGCTTTTGCAGCAGTTTCATCGTACTTTTCTAGTTTGAAAGCTTCCAATAGGTCTTTGAACGCTTTATCATTTGTAGAGATGGTTTTGTTGATGAAATTTCTGCCGTAATAAAGATGAATTGCTTCCAGACTGTCTATAGATTTGGGAAGTCCTTGGAATTTATAGACCATCTTTTCATAGAAATAAATCGATTCTTGATTTTGGATTTCCTTCTTAATTTTATCAAGATTGATATTCGATTTTTGAGAAAACCCAAAAACCGAAATCATCAAAAAGAAAAAGACAATGTTTTTTTTCATTAATTTTCCTCTTCGTTTTCAAAATATTCGAACAGCAAATCGTTGTATGGGAAACGGGAAATGTGAATCCTGTGAACCTCATCGTAAATCATTTTTTTCATCTCGGGGAAGTTTTCCTTCGTCAAAGCTGAAATGAAAACCGTTGGGAATTTTGATTTTGCCATCCACGTTTTTTGCCATTCTTCCAAAGAAATATTTTTGTTGGAACCAGGCGTCAAATCGTCCTCATCCTTTTTTTCGTAAGTGAAATCATCGATTTTGTTGAAAACCATAATCATCGGTTTGCGATGTGCATCGATTTCCTGTAGAATTTCATTGACAGAATTGATGTGGTCTTCGAAACTTTCGTGAGAAATATCCACCACGTGAATCAGCAAATCCGCCTCACGAACCTCATCCAAAGTGGATTTGAAACTTTCTACCAATTGAGTCGGTAGTTTTCTGATGAATCCAACTGTGTCCGTCAAAAGGAAAGGCAAATTCCCAATCACGACTTTACGAACCGTTGTATCCAGCGTTGCAAACAACTTATTTTCAGCGAAAACATCGGATTTTGACAAAGCGTTCATCAAGGTAGATTTTCCAACATTGGTGTAACCAACCAAAGCCGTTCGCACCGTTTTGCCACGGTTTTGTCTTTGCGTTCCCATCTGTTTATCGATGATTTTCAGTTTTTCTTTTAGCAACGTGATTCTGTCTCGGATAATCCTTCTATCAGTTTCGATTTCCGTTTCCCCAGGACCACGCATCCCGATTCCCCCTTTTTGTCTCTCAAGGTGCGTCCACATTCTGGTCAATCGAGGAAGAAGATATTGATATTGAGCCAATTCCACTTGAGTTCTTGCGTAAGAAGTTTGCGCTCTTTGCGCAAAAATATCGAGAATCAAATTGGTTCTGTCTAGGATTTTGACTTCCATTTCACGCTCCAAATTTTTCAATTGGGAAGGTGACAATTCGTCATCGAAAATGACTGTTCCTATTTTATGTTCCTTTGCGTAATCACGGATTTCTTCCATTTTTCCTTTTCCTACGAAAGTTTTGGAATCTGGCTGAGTCAATCTTTGGGTAAAACGTTTTTCCACTGTAGCGCCAGCTGTGAAAGCCAAAAACTCCAGTTCGTCCATATATTCTATCAGTTTATCCTCGCTTTGGTTTTGGGTAATTAATCCTACCAAAACCGCTTTTTCGTACTGATGTTCTTTTTTTTCTAGCATTAAAATTTTAATTTCTGATTTTCACAAGATACTATTTTTCAACAAAAAAACCAAAGACAATCTTTGGTTTTTTATTTTGTTTCAATAAAATTGCACTCGTAATTTTGATTTAAACAATTGATTTTTAGGATTTATTTTGATAACGAAAAAGCTTCATTCATTTAAAATTCATCTTCATTTTCCAGATTTTGGGGTAGTGATTTTTTATTTTTAATTCCCAGATTTTTCAATTTCTGAGTTTGAATCATCAGGTTATCATTTCCCGAACTCAGTTGTTTGAAAGCATCGTTGTAAGCGTTTTTAGCTTGATCGATATTTTTCCCTATTCGTTCCAAATTTTCGACAAATCCAACAAATTTGTCATACAATTTCGCGCCTCTGTCCGCAATCTCCATCGCATTTCGGTTTTGATGTTCGCGCTTCCAAAGATCCTGAATTAGTTTCAAAGATGTTATCAAATTGGTGGGACTTAATAATAAAATTCTTTTGTCATAAGCAAAATTCCAAAGATTGGGCTCGGCTTGCAAAGCAGCAATATAAGCCGCTTCGCTTGGTATAAACATCATCACAAAATCCAAGGATTTGTCAAAATCATCATACGCTTTCTGGCTGAGTTGTGAGATGTGATTCTTTACAGACTGTAGATGCAGATTTTGCTTTTGAATGAAAATTTCAGAATTGGTTTCATCCGTCATTTCTACAAAAGCCGTGAGAGAAACTTTGCTGTCGATGATGACGTTTCTGTTGTCAGGATATTTCACAACCGCATCAGGGCGCATTTTTTTGCCAGAAAATTCAGAGAAAATGGCTTTGTTGTTTTCATCCCGGAGTTCGTGCTCCATAAAGTATTCCTGATTTTTCCTTAATCCAGATTTCTCCAAAATACTTTCCAAAATCATTTCGCCCCAATTTCCCTGCGTTTTGCTTTCGCCTTTCAGAGCTCTGGTTAGCTGCTTTGCGTCTTCGGAAATCTGTTGATTAAGGTCTTTCAGCTCACGCACTTTTTCGCCGAGAGAAAAACGTTCTTTGGATTCTTTATCATACGTTTCGCTCACGGTATTTTTCAGTTCATTGATTTTTTCCTGAAAAGGTTCAAGAATCAATTTTAACTGATTTTGATTGAGTTGCGTAAACTTTTCGGATTTTTGCTCTAAAATCTGATTCGCCGTTTTTTCAAACTGAAGTCGAGTCGTTTCCTGTAGTTTTCCGAAATCCTCTTTCTGATTTTCAAGCTTGTCTTGCAGATTTTTGTAATGTGCATTGAGTTCCGCATTAGTGAAAAGCAATTCCTCCTTACTTTTTTGGATTGATGAATTTTCTTTGATTAATTCAAGGTTTGAAAGTTTTAGCTCGTCAATTTTTTGTTGATAATTGCTTTCATTCTCCTGCGCACGAATCAGTTTTTCATTGGCTTCATTAAAATTTCGCTTGCTGACAGAATTTGATTTCATAAAAACGAAAACCAAAATTCCACCAATTAAAATCCCAAGAAATAAATATAGTTCAGACAACATATAGCTTTTAATTTAAATTAGGCTCAAACTGTTCTATTAAGCTTCTGTTTTAGCAAACTCTTCAAACCTAACCAGATAAAGACAATTCCTAACAAACACAATAGCCAATAGATCTTATTATAATTAAAATTGTGCAAATTTTCATAAAGATGCTTACCATATAATTTTAGTAGTGTTACAATCAAATTAAATGTAAAATGAAATAGAACGCAAAGAGATGTATTCTTAGTCTTTGTCATTATACAACCCAAAATTAATCCCATCAAAAAAGTTGGAATTAGGTTAAGATAATTTGGGAGGTGAAGTAATGAAAAACAAATACTTGAAATTACGATGGAATTTCTTACAGTATTCTTTAGCAAAAGATGATTCAACAAATATTTTCTAAAAAATAGTTCTTCAAATATTGGAGCTATTATTAATGCTGATATTGCATTGAAGACAAAAGTAAAAGTGAGCTCTCTATTTCGAAATTGTGTATTTTGAATCACGTTTT
Organism: Epilithonimonas xixisoli; assembly: GCF_004365655.1. Classification (GTDB taxonomy): domain Bacteria; phylum Bacteroidota; class Bacteroidia; order Flavobacteriales; family Weeksellaceae; genus Epilithonimonas; species Epilithonimonas xixisoli. The sequence goes on from NZ_SOEO01000002.1 coordinate 401,366, forward strand.
TGAATTCGTCAGAGACAATTAGCGGTCGCAGAAGATCATAAATCGGTTGCTCAAATAGTTTTAGCCCTATAGCGGTTATAATTATTGGAAAAATATGTAAATGATTAATTTTCAAAAAAGATATATCGTTGAATTCTGGCTTTCTTCTTAAAATGATTTTGTAGAATAACCAGTAACTAAGCATAAAAAATATTGCTGAAAGTAACGGCATGCTATATTCTTGATATTTTAAAAATAGTCCTATGGCACTACCTAAAATACCTGCGATGGTAATAAACAGAGCCAAAATAAATGTTTGCAGAAACGCTTTAGAAATCGTCATTTGAAAAAATTATCACTTCTCGTTTTCCAACCTTGCCTTCGACTCGGCCAAACCTTTATTCTGCTTATCAGAAAGTTCAGGAAATTTCAAATCCATCTCTTCCAACTTATCAATAATTATTTGGATCGCCGCAACTCTGGAAAACCATTTTTGATCTGCCGGAATCACATACCAAGGCGCAGAATCCGTAGAAGTCTCCTTGATGGCTTGCTCATAAGCTTTTTGATAATCGTCCCAAAAACCTCGTTCGGTAATATCACCTTCTGCAAATTTCCAGTTTTTATCTTCTTCATTGATTCTGTCCAGAAATCTCTCTTTTTGTTCTTCTTTGGAAACATTCAGGAATATTTTGATGATTTTTGTTCCGTTGTTCGCAAGATGTTTTTCAAAATTACGGATGCTTTCAAATCTGTTTTCCCAGAATTTTTTGTCGAATTGTTTCACATCGGTCCAAGTTTTTTCGCTGAGATTATATTCCGGATGCACTTTGCAAACCAACACACTTTCGTAATGGGAACGGTTGAAAATTCCGATTTTACCTTTTGCGGGCAAAGACAGATAATGTCGCCAGATGAAATCGTGAGAATATTCCTTGCTACTTGGACTTTTGAAACTTGTGACTTCGCAACCTTGTGGATTCACGCCACCGAAAACATGCTCTATCAAACTATCTTTTCCTGCAGCATCCATCGCCTGGAGAATTATTAGAAGAGATTGGCTTCCATCTGCATACAATTTTTCCTGCAGCAGTCTCAGCTTTTCTTTTTCTGTTTCCAGAAGTTGCTTGGCTTCCTCTTTATTGATTTTTCCTTTGTAACTGGTTTTATGTTTTTTGATTCCGAATTTTGATTTTTCTTTTATTAGAAAATCGTCGGAAAAGTTGTATTTCATAATAATTGGTTTTTTGTAAATATAAAAAAACCGTCTTGTTATCAAAAACAAGACGGTCTTTATTTTTTTAAGAACCTTTATTTAGTTTCTTCTACTTTTTGAAATGATGCTTTTTTCATAGGCTTTTTTCCCTTAGAAGAAGTTTTCACATTTTCTGCAGTGGAAACTTGTGCAGGATTTGCAACTACCGCTTTAGAATCAGTTGCAAGTGCTTTTGTAGCTCCAGCCAAATCTTCTACATTACCTTTGATGTAGATTACAGATCTGTTGTTTGCAGGATCATTAGAATAAACTTCAATTAACTTATTGAAAGGCCCTTTGATTCCCGTGTTATATCCAACTTTAATTTTGGTTTCTTTTCCTGGCAAGATTGGATCTTTGCTCCATTCCGGAGTTGTACATCCGCAAGAAGGTTTTACTTCTGTAAGAATAAGTGGCTTGTCACCTGTATTTTTAACAGTGAAAAATCTGTGTCCGTCTGATCCAGCTTTCACATTTCCATAATCGAAAGTTGTTTTATCAAATGAGATTGTTTGTGCAGATGCAAAAGCGATAGCTCCTGTCATAAATAATCCTGCAAGAATCTTTTTCATATTTTTTTTGTTTTAGATAATTAAATTTTTGAATAACAAAGTTATAAATAATTTAAATAAGTGCTTCAAATTTTTTTACATTGTCTTATTTTTGCAGATTACTAAGATAAAACAAACTTCAAAATGCAGATCGCAGATAAATATAATCCACAAGAAACTGAGCAAAAATGGTATGACTTCTGGTTGGAAAACAAATATTTCCACTCAACGCCGGATGACAGACCGCCTTATACAATTGTAATTCCACCACCAAACGTGACGGGAATTCTTCATATGGGGCATATGTTGAACAATACGATTCAGGATGTTTTGGTCAGAAGAGCGAGAATGCAAGGCTTCAACGCTTGTTGGGTTCCGGGGACGGATCACGCATCTATCGCAACAGAGGCGAAAGTTGTAGCAAAATTGAAAGCGGAAGGCATCAATAAAAAAGATATTACCAGAGAAGAATTCCTTAAGCATGCTTGGGAATGGAAAGAAAAATACGGCGGAACTATCCTTGAACAATTAAAAAAATTGGGTTGTTCTTGCGATTGGGACAGAACGAGATTCACGATGGAGGAAAATCTTTCCAAATCCGTGATCAAGGTTTTTGTTGATCTTTATAACAAAGGATTGATATACAGAGGTTACAAAGTTGTAAACTGGGATCCGGAAGCTCAAACCAATATTTCTGACGAAGAGGTGATTTTCAAAGAGCAAAACGGAAAGCTTTATTATTTAAAATATAAAATTGAAGGAACTGAGGATTTCTTAACTGTTGCTACAACGCGTCCTGAAACCATTTTTGGTGATGTTGCCGTTTGCGTCAATCCAAATGATGAGAGATATGCTCATTTGAAAGGTAAAAACGTGATTGTTCCAATTGTTGGTAGAGTAGTTCCTATCATCGAGGACGATTATGTTGATATTGAATTCGGGACTGGAGCGTTGAAAATCACGCCGGCTCACGACATCAATGACTACGAAATTGGACAAAGACACGGCTTGCCAATCATCGATTCCATGGACAATGATGCGGTTCTGAACGAACACGGAATGCATTACCAAGGTCAGGGAAGATTTACCGTAAGAAAAGAAATTGCTAAAGAATTAGAGAAAAATGACCTTCTTCTGAAAGCGGAAGATTACGTGAATAAAGTTGGAACTTCTGAAAGAACTGGCGCCGTGATTGAGCCAAAAATTTCTGTTCAATGGTTCCTTAAAATGTCAGAAATGGCAAAACCAGCATTGGATGTGGTGATGGATGACAAGATCAAATTCCATCCGGAAAAATTCAAAAACACCTACCGCCATTGGATGGAGAATGTTCACGACTGGAACATTTCCCGTCAGCTTTGGTGGGGACAACAGATTCCGGCATTCTACTATGGAACGGGCGAAAATGAATTTGTTGTAGCTGAAAATATTGACGATGCTGTAAAATTAGCACAAGAAAAAACTTCCAACTTCCAACTTCAAGCTTCTGATTTGAAACAGGATGAAGATGCGTTAGATACTTGGTTCTCCTCTTGGTTGTGGCCAATGTCGGTTTTTGAAGGGATTTTGGATCCGGAAAATAAGGACATCAATTATTATTATCCAACAGCAGATTTGGTAACTGGTCCGGATATTATTTTCTTCTGGGTTGCCAGGATGATCATGGCTGGATTGGAATATCGACAAGAAGTGCCTTTCAAAAATGTTTATTTTACAGGAATTGTTCGTGATAAGCAGAGACGAAAAATGTCCAAACAACTTGGAAACTCACCAGATCCAATTGATTTGATTGAAAAATATGGAGCAGACGGCGTTCGTGTAGGAAGTTTGCTGAGTTCAGCGGCAGGAAATGATCTTTTGTTTGATGAAGATTTGATGTTGCAAGGAAGAAATTTTGCCACTAAGATCTGGAATGCTTACAAATTGATTCAAGGTTGGAAACGCGACGAATCTATCAAAGCGCAAAACCACGACCTTCAAACTATCGAATGGTTCGGTGAACAATTGAATAAAACAATCGGTGAAATTGAAGATCAATTCTCAAAATTCAGAATTTCTGACGGATTGCATTTGGTTTACAAATTAATCTGGGACGATTTCTGTTCTTGGTATTTGGAAGCGGTGAAACCGAATTTTGGCGAAGCAATCAGTGAAGATGTTTATCAAAAAACAATTGCTTATTTTGAGGAATTGATGAAATTGTTGCATCCATTTATGCCGTTCTTGTCAGAAGAACTTTGGCAATCGATTTCTGATAGAAAGATCGATGAAGCTTTGATCATCACGCAACAGAAAAAATCTGAAACTTATAACGAGCAGACCATCAAAGATTTTGATTTTGCTAAAGAAGTAATCTCCGGCGTTAGAAATTACCGCCAGTCAAAAGGAATTTCGCCAAGAGAATCGGTGGAAGTTTTCACCAATGCAACGGAACTGAAAGATGCTGAGGTGATCCAGAAATTATCCAATATTTCAGAAATCAATTTTGCTCAAAAAACCGATAAACCTAGTTTCACATTTTTAGTTGGTTCCAATGAATTCTCCATTCCATTAAGTGAAAATCTCGATCTGGGAGAAGAAAAAATCAAAACCGAAGAAGAAATCAAATATCTGAAAGGTTTCTTAATTTCTGTTGATAAGAAATTATCAAATGAAAAATTTGTTGCCAACGCAAAACCAGAAATTGTAGAGGTTGAGCGCAAAAAACAAAAAGACGCTCAGGATAAAATTGTTCTTTTGGAAGAGAAATTGAAAACTTTGTAAGATTTTCAAAGTGTAAAACATCAAAAATGAACATCGTCTTTTCAAAAAAAAGAGAAGAAATGGATGTGAAATACATTCATGCCTATCTTACCGAAAGCTATTGGAATAAAGGAATTTCATTAGAAAAAGTTCAAAAATGTGTTGATAATAGTTTGAATTTTGGACTATTCGATGATCGAAAACAAATTGGTTACGCCAGAGTTTTGACAGATTTTGTGCGGTTTTCTTATTTGATGGATGTTTTTATTGAGCCAAAATTACAAGGAAAAGGTTACGGAAAATTGTTGATACAACACGTTTTCGAAGATGAAGACATCAAGCAACTTCCAGGAATGCTTTTGGCAACAAAAGATGCGCACACTTTATATGAAAAATTTGGTTTCAAAAGATTTTCCGAGGAAAATAAAAATCGGTTTATGATTTTTAAACGAAATGAAACAGAATAATCCAACTCACAACAATGAACCACATCGATAATATCAAAAAACTATTCTCCAAAAATTTTGTAGAAAACCCACTTTTGGAAACTTATGAAGTTGGAAACATTCATATTTCATCAGGTTTCATCGTAGCTAGCGATCCGTTGATTTCGCCAGACCATTCGGCTTTCACGCAAGAGTTTCCAAAAGGTGATTTTCCTGTTCTGCTTCATAAGGAAAGAGAGTCCAATTGCATTGCTTACGCAGAAATTGTTTTTGATAAGAATCAAATTGCCGAAAACTGGAGCTTGGCTTTGTGTGATAATCAAAATTTGAAGGATCTAAAAGACGAAGAAATCTACGGCTATTTGGTAGAATCCGGAATGGGAAGTTTGATGGACAAAGATTCTCAAACAGCCTTGAACAAATTGGAACAAGAACTTTTTCATAAAAAAGGTGCCGATTTTATGGGAATCTACGAGGAGTTTTTCCATCCACATTTTTTTGATGAAAAAGGTGCAATCGATCAATTTGCGATCCTGAAACCATATGATAAGGAGACCGAAAACCTGGTTGCTTTTGAGACAGGTTATGGTGAAGGTTTTTATGCCTCATACATAGGTTATTCTAAAGACAATCAAGTAGTTAAATTAATTACAGAATTTATAGAAATCGGTACAGATTAAATGATTACTTTAGCTAAAATGAAATGGCGATTTGCTTTTTCCATTTGATCTTTGAAATCTATCCATAATACAAATGAAACTTAGTAACACAAAACCACAAATAGTAGTTGTAGGAAGTTCTTCCATAGATTTGATTCTGAAAACTTCCAAAATCCCAACTGCAAACAACACCGTTCTTGCCCAAAATCTCACCAGCTTTTTGGGAGGAAAAGGAGCCAATCAAGCTATCGCAACGTCCCGTTTGGGAGCGCACACCTCATTTGTGAGTCGCGTTGGGATGGATCCGTACGGACAACAGGTTTTGAGAAACTTGGATGATGAGGAAGTGAATGTCGCCTACGTTTTCGAAGATGAAGACGAAGCCACAGGAACAGCCTACGTGACAGCTTCCGAAGAAGGAAATGCAATCACCGTAGTTCCTGCAGCCAATTATAGTTTATCCTCCGAAAATATAGACGAAGCCGAGAAATATCTGGCAACTGCAGACTTGATTCTCACACAAATGGAAATCCCTTCCAAAACGGTAGAATATCTTTTCAAAAAAGCTAAAAAACTGAATAAAAAAATCGGGATTTACGCTGCTCCAGCCAGCAGACTTTCAGATGAAGTAATCAATTACGCATCCTTTGTCGTTGCAAAAAGTACAGATTTGGAGACCATCTTTGGAAAGGGCAACCACGAAGATATTATGAAGCATCTTCCGAATAAATTATTTGTACGAGACGGCGCCAACAGCACCAGCTATTTTGACGGTTCCGAGATGAAGTATTTCCGAAAAAACCCCAGCACAGAAGCGCACAGTATGGGATTGGGAGACGCCTTTACATCCGGATTTTCTATCGCACTGCTTCACGGGAATTCTATTGAAGATTGTGTGAAATTTGGAAATGAAGTGGCTTTGAAAGCGGCTGACTACCGAGGTTCTCAAAAAGGTTTGCCTTACCTGAAAGAGATGAAAGAATTAATATCTAAAGCATATTAAAATCCCATAATCCATCCACATTTTTTTCTACTTTTACTGAAGTCTAATCGATTTTAATGAAAAGTATTGATCTAATGACAGACGTTAATTACACATTGTCTGCCCATCTTTTCGAGCCAGAAAAATCAAGAAACAAATTGTTGCTCATCAACTCAGCGACGGGTGTAAAGCAGCATATTTACTTTTCTTTTGCGCAATATTTTTCGGAGCAAGGGTTTACGGTAATCACCTATGATTATCGTGGGATTGGACTTTCCAAGCCTAAAAAGATGAAAGGCTTTAATGCTTCAATGCGAATTTGGGGAACTAAAGATTATAAAGCCGTAACAGATTTTATTAAGACCAATTTTCCCAATCATCAGAAATTCTGTCTCGGACATTCCGTTGGTGCATTGATTTTGGGAATGAATCCAGATTCGGAAATGTTTGAAGAATTTATATTTGTAGGAACTCAGAATGCTTTTGTGGGAAATCTGAAATTTAAAACTAAAATCGAAGCGTATCTAGGTTTTGGAATCATCCAACCCATATCAACTAAATTTTTAGGTTATTTTCCTGCTAATTGGTTTGGACTTGGAGAAAGTTTGCCATCGGGAAGTGCTTTTGATTGGCGCACTTTGATTCTTAATAAAAAATCTACCAACAAATTATTAGAGAAAACAAAAGATTTTTCCCGAAATTTGGCTCAGAAAGTTTTTGTAATTCGGGCGGAAGACGATGTTTGGCTAACAGAAAAAGGCGTGAAATCTCTCTTAGAAAACACTTATCCTAATCTGAGACCAACTTATAGAATTATCAAAACTTCAGAATCTGAAAAGAACGAAATTGGACATATCAACTTTTTTCGAAGTTACAACAGGAAGCTTTGGCATATCATTTTAAAAGAATTGAATTAATGGAATTGATTAATAAAACTATAGAATTAGTAAAAGAAAAATTAAAAGGCACAGAATCTGGACACGACTGGTTTCACATAGAACGGGTTTGGAATTTGAGTTTGAAAATTCATGAAAAAGAAGGTGGCGACAAATTGGTAATAGAACTGGCTGCACTACTGCACGATATTGCCGATCCAAAGTTCCACAATGGCGACGAAACTATTGCTACAAAAATAGTTACGGAATTTCTGAATCATGAAAAAGTTGATTCTGGAACCATCGAAAAGGTTATTTTCATTATAGAAAATATGTCATTTAAAAATAGAAATGACGCGCCGGAAAATCTTCCTTTAGAATTGAAAATCGTTCAAGATGCAGATAGAATAGACGCCATCGGCGCTATCGGAATTGCCAGAACGTTCAACTTCGGTGGGTACAAAAACAATTTGATGTACCACCCGGACATCCATCCAAAACTGAATCAAACAAAGGAAGAATACAAAAAATCAAACGGAACTACAATCAATCATTTTTACGAAAAATTGTTGCTTCTGAAAGATCTTTTGAACACAGAAACGGCTAAAGAAATTGCTGAACAGAGACACCAATTTATGCTTCAGTTTTTGGATCAGTTTTACAAAGAATGGAATGTGACTTTTTAATTGGCGATAAACCATTATCTTTGCTTTAATGATTATCATTTTAATCCTGATTTTCCTCATAATAGCTCTGTTTCTTTCCGGTTTCCGGTCAGAAAAATGGAATCTTTGGAACAAACTCGCCCGGACAATTATTACCATTTCTGCGGCGGCATATTTTACATTTTGGTTTGTAGAGCGTAGTCTATCACAGTTTTTGGAAAACTCTTTGGCAGTTCAAGTGATAAATTATTTACCTCAGCCTGTGGATTTTTATATCATCAGAATTCAGGATGAAAATGACGTTAGAAAATTCAGCTCCAAGCATGTTGGGCAAATCAGGACAGAGCATTTCCGCATAGAATATATCAATATGCAAAAATCCAACGAGTTTTGGGTTGTGGGTTTCATTGGAAAAGGAAACTTGGTTTATTTTTCGCAAGTGGCTGTTCCAAACATCAATGAAGACAAAATAATCGAGGTCAAAAACTACATCAACCACAGCCAAAAACTTTCTGCCATAGCCTCGGAAAAAGTGGAAGATTTGAAATACGAAAACATCAAACTCAGCATTTGGGTGACTCTCGATATGCTTTTGATTTTCCTTAATTCTGTTTTACTTTTCAGAAGACGAGCTTAATTAAATAAAAAACGCTCAAGAAAATTCCTAAGCGTTGTGATTACTTTTTTGGAGGTAAAATTTTATTTTGATAACAAATTAGCTGTCAAAGTTTTATCAAAGCTAAAAGCCACACTTATTGGGCAAGTTTCTTTAGCTTCTGTTGCTATTTTCTGGAAATCTTCTTCTGAGATTCCTGGCACTTTTGCATTGAGTGTCAATTCTGATAAAGTCACTTTTCCGTCTATAAAACTAATTTTGCAATCCGTTTCCAAACTTTCTGGTGTAAATCCTGCTTCCGACAACAATGCCGAAGTTTTCATCGTAAAACAACCAGCGTGCGCTGCTGCCAACAATTCTTCCGGATTGGTTCCAACGCCTTCTTCGAATCTGCTTTTGAAGGAATATTGAGTTTCATTAAGCGTTGTACTTTGAGTGGTTAATACGCCACTTCCCTCTTTCACTGTGCCTTTCCAGACAGCTTTTGCACTTCTTTTCATATGTAATTATTTTATTGGTTAAATTTATTATTGATATTCCTAAATTTTTTGCCTTTTTCCTTGAATCTTATTTTAATCCCAATCTGCGGCAACAAATTTCATTATCGATTTTCCATCGGATAAAGTTAAGAAATGTCCTTCGATTTTATATTGATTCATATTTGGCAATTGTTTCCCAAAGGAATCTTCCAATTTCATTCTACCATCGCAATACATCATCGTAGAACCAACTCCAGAGAATTTTGCTTTCCCCTTGCTCAATTCTGCTGTGAAAAACATCCCATTGCAACCCATTTTGGCAGTGTAACGGTTCTCAGAATCCGGATTTTTTGTAAGATCCATATAAGCTTCCAACTTTGTAAGTTCTGCTTTGGTGAAATCCTGATATTCAACCAACATCCATTTTCGGTTGATATTTTCCATCGTTCCAGATATTTTATTTGTTGATTTACAAGAAACTATTAACATCATTATTAATGATGAAAGCGTAATAATCCTAAAGATTTTCATTCTAAAAATTTTACTGAATCTCTTAACCAAATTCATACCAATAGATTTAAAATAATCATTAAATTAGCCCTTTAAAATAATTCATTATGACGTCTGACAACTTGAACTAGGAATCAAGCTTTTGATGATTGCATAAGAGCTTTAAAAACAAATAAATTTTTACTTATGAAAAAAATATTACTAGCACTTACCTTGATTTTAGGTTATGCGCAGGTGAAAGCAGATGAAGGAATGTGGCTTCTAATGCTTGTAAAACGTCTGAACGGTGTTGATATGCAGAAAGATGGTCTGCGACTGACGCCAGAAGAAATCTACTCTGTAAACAATTCCAGTTTGAAAGATGCGATTGTAAGTTTCGGTGGTTTCTGTACAGGTGAGATTGTTTCTAACCAAGGTTTGATTTTTACCAATCACCACTGTGGTTACGATGCAGTTGCCTCCGCTTCTACACCAGAAAAAGATTATCTAAAGAACGGATTCTGGGCAATGAAACAAAACGAGGAGTTCAACGCAAAAGGACTTTACGTAAGATTCCTTGTAAGAATGGATGACGTTTCTGAAAGAATCAACGCAAAATTGAACAACAATATGTCTGCAGCTGAGAGAAAAGCGGCAATCGATGCAGAATACAAAGCCATCCAAACAGAAAATTCTGAAAACGGAAAATACACCGTGGTTGTAAGAGATTTCTTCAACGGAAATGAGTTCTATTATTTTGTTTATCAAGACTATAAAGACATCAGATTGGTTGGCGCACCACCTTCATCTCTAGGGAAATTTGGTGGTGATACAGACAACTGGGAATGGCCAAGACACACGGCAGATTTTGCAGTTTTCCGTGCTTATGGTGATGCTAATGGAAATCCAGCAGAATATTCTGAAGCCAACGTTCCATTGAAACCAAAACACCATTTACCAGTTTCTCTTAAAGGTTTCAAACCTGGAGACTTCACAATGATTCTTGGATATCCAGGAAGAACAAACCGTTATTTGACGTCTTTTGGAATCGAGCAAATGGTGGACAAAGATTATCCGGCTTGGGTAGAAGCATCTAAAGTAACGATGGATGTTCTGAAAAAATATATGGATAAAGACAAAGCGACTCAATTGGATTATGCTTCTCAATACGCAAGTGTTGCCAACTACTGGAAAAACAGAGCTGGAACTATTGACGCTGTGAAGAAAAACGGAACTGTGGCTGAAAAACAAAAACTGGAAGAAGTTTACAACCAATGGGCAGCACAATCGCCAAACGAACAAACTTACTATGGTGTGTTGCCAGAAATTAAAGCTTATTACAGTCAAATTTCGGGAAGAAATGTAGAAAGAAATTACGCTTCTCTTCTTCAAAGAAATGCGCATTACATTGCAACAGCTTATCAATTGGGAAGTCTTTTCAAAACTTATGCTGACCAAGATGACGCTGGAAAAACAGCGATGAAACAAAAAGTTCTTGATGCTGTAGAAAAAGCTTACGATGGTTTCCACGACAACGTGGAAGGCGATATGCTAGTTGCCCTATCTTCTCTTTACAAAGCGAAAGTGAACAAAGAATTTGCATCGCCAACCATTTTGGCAGCAGATGTGAATAGTCTTTCAACTTTGGCATATGCTTCTATTTTTGCTAATAAAAAATCTGCTTTGGCTTTCGTTGAAAATCCGGACAGATTGAAAATTGATGGGGATAAATTGAGACAATTCGCAAACGGAATTGTTGAAGATCAAAAACTGGGTGCAGAAAAATATGCTAAAGTGGATGAAAATTTCGCTAAAAACAGCAGACTTTTCTTAGACGGACTTAGAAAATCTCAACCAGAGAAAAAATTCTATCCGGATGCTAACTCTACAATGAGATTGACTTACGGAAACATTGAAACCCTTCCTGTAAGAGAGGACAGAAACTATAAAGGAATAAAAGAAAATTTCTACACAGATATCAACGGAATGGTTGCCAAATACAAAAAAGGCGACGAGGAATTTGACCTGCCTAAGAAAGTTCTAGACCTTGCTAAGAAAAAAGATTATGGACAATACGCGGACAAAAACGGATACATGCCAATCAACTTCCTTTCTAATAATGACATCACTGGAGGTAACTCGGGATCTCCAATCATAGATGGAAACGGACATTTGATAGGAATTGCATTCGACGGTAACAGTGAAGCTTTGAGCGGTGATATTGTTTTCGAACCAAAACTACAGAGAACCATCAACGTAGATATCAGATATGTACTTTGGGTTATCGACAAATATGCTGGTGCAACTAGACTCATCAGCGAGTTGACCTTGGTAAAATAATTTTTTATCAAATTTTCAAAAGCCACCATTTTTGGTGGCTTTTTTGTTGTTCAAAATTTAGGAATGTCGCTTATTGACTTTCTTTTTAATATTTTTTTTGTAAATTAGAGAAATCGTTATTTATGAATTTGAAATCGCTGCTTCATTGGTCGTATATTTTTCCAATCTTATCCTTAGTTTATTATTTATTTGGAATTGTGGATGACAATTCTTGGCTTGCAGGCTTGGGTAGTTTATTATTAATCTCATCTGTTTTAGCTGCGGTGCATCACGCAGAAGTTGTGGCACACAAAGTCGGCGAACCTTTCGGAACCATTATCTTGGCAATCGCCATTACAGTCCTGGAAGTTGGATTGATTGTTTCATTGATGGTAGCCGGCGGGAAAGAAACCAACACACTAGCAAGAGACACAGTTTTCGCCGCAGTAATGTTGATTCTAAACGGAATTCTAGGTGCTTGTCTTCTAGTTGGTGGAATCAAATTTAAGGAACAATTCTTCGCCAGAACCTCTGGAAATATGGCTCTCATAAGTCTTGTCGCCATTGTTGTAATGACATTAATTTTACCAAACTACACCACCACAGAACTTTCCGCTACATTCAGCAAAGCGCAATTGATATTTTTCTCCATTGCATCTCTCGTTATTTACAGTACATTTCTAATGGTTCAAACCGTGCGTCACAGAAATTACTTCCTCCCGGAAAGTGATGATGAACCACACGCCGATCCACCCAGTAATTTCATCAGTACGATGAGTCTTATTTTTCTGATTGTTTGTCTTGCGGTAGTGGTCGTGATGGCAAAAGCATTGTCACCAACTATTGAAAGCGTGGTTCACAATTTGGGGGCGCCACAGGCTTTGGTAGGTGTCATCATTGCGGCAGTAGTACTTTTACCCGAAGGAATGGCGGCGATAAAAGCGGCCAGAAGAAACCAATTCCAGACCAGTCTCAATTTGGCTTTAGGCTCGGCGATTGCGAGTATTGGATTGACGATTCCATGTGTTGCAGTTGTTTCTATTATTTATGAAATGCCTTTGGTTTTGGGACTTGACATCAAATCTATGATTCTCCTTGCCTTATCTCTTTACACAGTAATGCTCTCTCTGAATCGGGGTAAGACGAATGTTCTCTACGGCGTAGTTTTGTTGGTAAATCTTTTCGCCTATATTTTCACCGTTATTGTTCCATAAAATTTTTATTTTTGATTAATAAAATCTTGAATCTAAGACAAAAACTGTGGCATTTTAATATGTCGCATTGTCAGTCTGAGGTTCTCGAAAACATATAAAAATTCAAAAATCTTCAGATTTTTACCCTTGTAAATTAAAACCGATATGAAGACCTTCGAAACCGAAAGATTGACAATGAAACTTGCAGATTTGGAAGATGCAGATTTCTTCTTGGAATTATACAATATGCCGTCATTTATCAAACATATTGGGGACAGAAATATTCGCACAAAAGAAGATGCGGAACAATACATCAAAACCAAATTCCGACCTCACATTGAAAAATTAGGCTATGGAAATTATGTTGTGATTCACAAAGAACTCAATAAAAAAATTGGTGCAGTTGGCGTATTTGTTCGAGACGGGATTGAAGTTCCAGATATTGGATTTTCTTTCTTTCCAGATTTTGAAGGAAAAGGTTTTGCTTATGAATCAGCTTCGAAACTGAAAGAATTAGTAGCTGAGAATTTTGGATTGACAAAAATCTCTGCAATGACTACCAATGAAAATACTTCTTCTCAGAAATTGATTGAAAGATTGGGATTAAAGTTCCAAAAATATGTGATTTTCCCTGATGACAATGAGGAATTGAGATATTATGAAAATTAATTTACCTCATCGAATCGAAATCATCGAATCAAAAAAATTGATTGGATTTAGTATTATAACTTCTTTCCAAGACGACAAAACACCAATTGTCTGGCGAAAATTTATGATGAGAAAAAATGAAATTACCAATCGAATTTCTGACCAACTAATTTCCCTTCAAATTTATCCTAAGAATTTTACGCCTAATCAATCTTTCAAAAAATATGCTTTGGCTGAAGTTTCTGATTTCGATAATCTTTCCGAAGAATTTGAAACACTTGAATTAAAGAGTGGAAAATATTTAGTTTTTAATTACACAGGAAAAGCGGAAAATGGACCAGAAATTTTCGGATATATTTTTCAAAATTTCATTCCAGAAAATCAATTTGAGGTTGATGACAGACCACATTTTGAGATTTTCGATGATGATTATAATCCACAAAGCGATTCTGCTGAAGAAGAGATTTGGATTCCGATAAAGTAATTATTAGTCCAAAATCTGCGAAGCGTGGTCTTTCGTCTTCACTTTATCGATAACCTGAATACAAATTCCGTTTTCATCAAAAACAAAAGTTGTTCTTACGATTCCCATAAATTCTCTTCCCATAAATTTTTTCAACTGCCAAACTCCGAATTTGTTAATCACATCGTGGTTTTCATCGGCAATCATATCAAAAGGCAATTCATTTTTCACGGCGAAATTCTTTTGACGTTTTACAGAATCTGCACTTATCCCAAGTAACTGAAAACCTTTCTTTTTCAACACCGAATAATTATCTCTCAAATTACAAGCCTCCGCCGTACAACCTGGCGTCCTCGCTTTTGGATAAAAGAAAACAACGAGTTTTTTGCCTCTCAAATTTTGAGAATCGACTGGTTCTCCGTTTTGATTTGTTCCGATAAATTCCGGTAAAGAATCGCCAAGCTTCAACATAATTTCTATTTTTGTACGACAAAGTTACCATCAAAATGACGAAAAAGCAAAGAGCCCAGATTGTTCAGGAAGAATTAGAAAAATTATACCCCGAAGTTCCGATTCCGCTGGAGCACAAAGACGTTTATACTTTGATGGTTGCGGTGGCGCTTTCTGCCCAAACGACAGACAAAAAAGTGAATCAAATCACGCCAAAACTTTTTGCAGTCGCTGACACGCCTGAAAAAATGGCAAAGTTGAGCTTTGAAGAAATCCGAGAATTGATTAAAGAAATAGGATTAACCAATTCTAAAGCGAAAAATCTGAAAAAAATGGCGGAAGTGCTGGTCGAAAAATATAATTCGGTTGTTCCTCAGACTTATGAAGAATTGGAAGGTTTGGCTGGTGTTGGTCACAAAACGGCTTCTGTTGTGATGAGTCAGGGATTTGGTTTTCCCGCTTTTCCGGTTGACACGCATATCCATAGATTGATGACACAATGGAAATTGACATCAGGGAAAAATGTTGCCGAAACCGAACGCGATGCAAAAAATCTTTGGGACGAAAGTGTGTGGAACAAATTGCATCTTCAAATCATCTTTTACGGACGAGAATATTCACCAGCACGAGGAAATAAGGAAAGAGATTTCATTCCTAAATTATTGTTTCCAGAGAAAGTTTAATCTTTCTTTTTCAACATCCGTCTCATATGAACATATTTGGATTGACGAATTTGATGCGGATATTTTCTCCCTTTTGGAATGTTATTGAAAATCAAAGCCACAATTAATAAAATCAATGCGCCACTCAAAACCGGCGACAACGCATACCAATATCCCAATTCCTGAATTTTCTGTGCTGGAAGAACCGCAATCAAAGCTGTTGCACCGCCTGGTGGATGCATTGTTTTTGTGATTTGCATTACAACTATCGATGAAGCAACTGCAATAGAAGCGCTTAACCAAAGAATATCTGGTAAAAATTTATACGCTGTAACGCCGACCAAAGCTGAAAAAACGTGTCCGCCAATCAGATTTCGTGGTTGGGCTAAAGGACTGTTCACCGCGCCATAAATCAAAACACTGGATGCTCCGAATGAACCAATTAGAAAAACATTTTCAATCTCTGAAAAATGTTGAGACTGTAAAAAAGCAATCAATCCAATTCCGAAAAAAGCCCCAAGAAATGACCAAAGATGGTCTTTGAAATCAACAAGAGTTTCTTGATAAAAAATATACTGAGTTCGCTTGAGTCTTCTTTTTAATTGCTTCTTCATTAGATTATTTCACATTTTTTGCCCAAAGATCCATTTTTCTTTCCAAAACTTCCAAAGGCAGACAACCTTGGCTCAAAACTTCGTCGTGGAAAGATGCGAGATTGAATTTTTTACCTTGTTCTTTTTGATACTTGTTTCTTAATTCTCTGATTTTCATCGCACCAGTTTTGTAACTCAACGCTTGTCCAGGCATTGCCATATAGCGCTCCACTTCTGCCGTTGCTCCGGCTTCGTCATAAGCGACATTGCTCAGGAAATATTTGATGGCTTCCTCGCGAGACATTTGACCAGTGTGAATTCCTGTATCGATGACTAAACGAACAGCACGCAACATCTCATCACTCAAAGAACCCATTTTTTGATACGGATCGGTGTAAAGTCCGAACTCTTGCCCGAGCGATTCGCAGTACAAAGCCCAGCCTTCACCATAAGCGCCAATCCAACTGAATCTCATAAACTTAGGCAATTTCAAATTTTCCTGTTGAAGCGAGATTTGATAATGATGACCGGGAATCGCTTCGTGAAGAAACAGAGATTCCATCCCAGAAGTGACATTGAATTTTGATGGGTCTGGAATTGGCATATAGAAAATCCCGGGACGTTTCCCATCTGGACTTCCTTGCACGTATTCTGCGCTGGCACTTGCTTCGCGGTACTTTTCGGTTTGTCGGATTTCGAAAGGACTTTTAGGCGTCACGTTGAACATTGTTTTCAACTTCGGCGTGATTTTATCTAATATGGATTGAAAACCAGCCAACACTTCTTTCGAGGTTTTGTAGGGCATAGCTTTGGAATCGGTTTTTACGAAGTTTAAAAATTCTTCCAAAGAACCTTTGAAACCAACTTGATTCTTCACTTTTTCCATATCACTTCTCAGTCTTTCCACTTCGGCAAGTCCTGTTTTGTGGATTTCGTCTGGCGTTTTGCTTGTAGTTGTCCAGCTTTTTACATAATAATTGTAAATATTACTGCCATTTGGTAAAGCATTGTAACCATTTGTCATTCTGGATTTTGGCAAATATTCCTTTTCTAAAAATTCTGCCATCTTGAGATAAGCTGGAATCAATTTATTTTTAATAGCGTCTTGATATAACTTAGAATATTTGTTGGCTGTTACAGGATTGAAAGTTTTGGGAAGCGTTTTTATCGGACCATAAAAAATATTTTTCTCGATTTCGAAAGTCGTTATTTCTTCCGCTTTCATTTGGGGAATCATTTTTATCACTAATGATTTTGGCAGAACGACATTATTTTTGATTCCTAATTTGAAATTCTCGATTGCAGAATCCATCCAAACAGGAAATTCATCTACCCTTTTCAACCAATTGTCATAATCTTTTTCGGTTTTGAATGGTTGAATCCCTGTTCCGCTTCCCAACATCGGAAAAGTCAATGGCAAACCTTCGAACTGTGTAAAAGGAATGTATTCCGGATGATAGGCGTAGCGTTCCTGCTTATCTATCAATGTATATTCTAAAACATCGAAAATCACTTTTTGATTATCATCCAAAGCATCATAATCGATTGATTTTAATTGAGTTTGTACCGAATTGTAAAACGCAATTTCCTTTTGAATAAAATCTTGACTTAGATTATTTGGCAAAAGGTCATTGTATCTTTCATCGCCTTGTGAAGTAGCTTCCAGAGGATATAATTTCAAATATTCTTCATAATATTTTGAAGCAATGGTGTCCAGATTTGCAGTGGATGATTCTGTCACTTTCATCATTGGAGAATCGCCTTTTTTGCAAGAACTCGTGAGAAGAAGGGCAACAAAAGCTATAATGGTGTAAAAAGATTTCATTGTGAAAATTTTAAGCAGTGTAAAGATAATATTTTAATGTTTATAAATGATTGACCCCAATTTTTAAGAGGAGTCATTATTTTAGATTAACACAATATCAACAATTGTATCAAAATCTGTGATAATAATTAAAAATAATGTACAAATATTTCTGTACTTCATTCTATTTTTTATCTTTGTTAATCAATTTAAAATTATCACTTCATAATTTATTATCCTTATAATGAAAGGAATATTAAAGATTTACCATCCAGAGGAAACTCTGAAGTATTTTATCAAGAGCACATACTGCAAATCTGTTTACATCAATTCGCAGAACTTTTTGGAAGTAGAAATCATCACAGATGACGCTTTGGATCACGTGGACGATGATTCTTTACAATACAACTTCCCCCAATTATCATTGGATGTTATCGAGTTTCCTGTAACGACTTCTGAGTTGGAAGGGCAAACTTTTCTTGTAGAAGACACAGACGATGAGGTTTTTACAGAAGTTGACCTTTTTGATGACGAGGATGCTTTCTTGTTTGAAAACGAATTGACCTTCGATAAAAATGAATCGGGCGACCTCCAGCTATGTTGGAAAGGAAACATCACAGATTTCTACACCGGATCCGAAAATCCAATCCCTTTCAAATTAAAATGCCACTTCCGTCCGGACGAGATAGAAGTTGACGACTAATTTTTTCAGGAAATAATATTTATATTTACGAATCGTTATAAAATTAATTTATAACGCAAACAAGTTTTTCCTATGTATCAGGATCTGGATGATATTATTTTCGAAGACCGACATAAGGCTTATGGTGCTTATGAATTCCGCAAGCATTATGAGTTCACGCTTACCAAAGCTTTGGTGGTGGGAATTTTTATTTTCTCGGTTCTATTTTTTCTTCCAACGTCCTTCATCAAACCAACAAAACAAACCGCAGTCAATAGCGAAAAAATCATCCCGATTGATATGACAGAAATGCGTATCAACTATGGTGACAACACAAACGGCAAAGGCTTGGAAGAACCAAAAGAGGAAGAAGGTAGTCCTGCGCCAATCGTAGAAAAGAAAGAGGAAAAAGAAGTGGTGGCAGAAGTTGCAAAAGCGTCTAAAGAAAAAGCAGAAAAAGACATTCCTGAAAATACAGTTCCTATCCCAACCCGAACAAAAAATCCGCCAGTAGCCACAAAAAAATCTACTGAAAAATCTAATTCAACTGCCGTTGCAAATTCTACAAAAACAACCACTGCAAAAACCACTGCAAAAGGTGACATCAAAAAAGAAAATGCAACAGGCGACGGACGAGGAAACGCAGCGATTGGAAATCTACTGAAAGGACGAGGAACTAAATCCGGTTCTCAAGGCAACGGAACTGGACCTGGAAATTATGGCGATCCACTTGGTGGCGATGGCGACGGAAACAGCTTAATTGGAATCGATAGAAAGTTAACTGGCTTTATCCCCGGAACAATGGGAAGAGGTGGCGCACAACCCAACCACGACTGCCAAGCCAGCGGAAGCATCACCATTTCTTACACAGTCGACAAATCCGGAAAAGTAACATCTGCCAGACGACAAAGCGGAAACTCCGACCCTTGCCTCAGCAGCACAGCCGTAAGCTGGGTAAAGCAATATGTAAAAGCGGAAGCTGCGAATGTGGCATCCAAAGGAACTTATAAAATAACTTTTTAAAACTCCTTTTAATAATAATTTTCAGGATTTTTTTTCGAAATCTGTCCTGATAAATACTTTTGTAATTCATAAATTTGAACCTGTAAATAATTAATAAAACTATGGCAAATCAAAATATTTCTGTTTGGGAATTCCTTTTTGGTGGAGGCTTACTAAGCGTTTCTCTTATCATCATCTTAATATTCTCAGGAATTGCGGCCATCGTTTTCTTTGCTCAGAAATTACTTGCCCTCAACAAAGAAAATAGAGTTGATCCTTATTTACTTAAAAATGTGAATGACTTGCTGAATGACGGTAGAATACAATCTGCCGTAGATTTTTGCAGAAGAGATAACTCTCCAGAATCCAGAAGCGTAGAAAAAGGGCTTTCACGACTGGGAAGACCAGTGAGCGAAATCTCCAACGCCATGGAAACCCACGCACAGATAGAACTCAACAAAGCTGAAAAAAACATTAGCTATCTCGCCACACTTTCTGGAGCAGCGCCAATGCTAGGACTTCTGGGTGGTATTTTGATTTTGGCTTCGACGTTTGGAACCTTGTCAAAAACGGATGTTGCAACTTCTCAAAATCTTTTGGCTGGAGACTTCTACAAAGCTTTGGCGCCGTCTGCAGTTGGATTGATTGTGGGGTTTTTATCTTATGTTTTTCATAATATTTTGGTCGCAAAAGTAGATTATCTTTTAATGAAAATTCAGTACCACACCAATGAATTTTTAGACATTATCAACAAACCTTCTTAAGATGGAATTCCGAAGAAGAACGAAAAAATTGTCTGGGTTGCCAATTGCGTTTTATGCCGTTGTGCTGTTGTTTTTTGTGCTTTTATTTTCGTTTAATTCGGCTTACTTCAAAGTTCCAGAACAACCGAAGCCTGTTATTGCAGAAGTTCCAGAAATAAAAGTTGAACCTAAAACAGACTCCGTTGTAAAACCAGAAATATACGTTCCTGATGTTGAAGTTTTACCAGCAGACACGGCTTCAATTGCCAAGGAATCAACACCTCTGAAAGAAGAAAAAAAGGAAACAGCTGAAGATAAAAAAATCGCCAAAAAAGACGAGAAAAAAGAAGCTGCAACCACAGATTCCAAGGACGACAAAATTACCAAAATAGGCAAAGACAGAATCTTAACGGGATTCATTCCTGGAACGATGGGAAAAGCTGGAAAATTGCCTACTCACAATTGCAAAGCCAAAGGCCAGCTCGTAATGTTCATAACGGTTGACAAAGCTGGAAACGTAACTTCCGCAGGAAGAAGCAGCGGCATCAAAGATGCTTGTAATGTGACTGCAGCTGTGATCTGGACAAAGAAATATGTGAAGGCAAAAAAATCTCAGAACATTTCTCAGGGAACTTACACGATTGTTTTTTAATGATTCAGACTTAATTATTGATGAAAAAATTCAAGAAAATTTTCATTTTAATTATCCTTTCTTTAATAGGAGCCATACTGATTGGTAGTCTTGTAATTATTATTTTATTGACAATAATTCCATCAAGGGACAGCGAGGGGCATCCAATAATGCCAATATTTCAAATGTTAGCAGGTTGGTTTTGTGGAATCATTAGCATTCCTTTGTTAATTTGGTTAGGATATAAAAAATTATTGAATTTCAAAACCAAGCATGATTCTTAATTTTGATGATAATGAAAATTCTATTTCCAGAATATTTGTAATAATTGCCTATGACTTCACAAGATTATAACGAAGCCGTAGAATGGCTTTTCGCCCAGGCGCCTAATTACCAAAGAGACGGATCTTCGGCATATAAACCCGGACTTGAAAACATTAAAAAGCTCTGTGCTTTATTCGGGAATCCGCAGGACAAAATCAAAACAATCCATATTGGCGGAACCAACGGAAAAGGTTCTACGAGCAATATGTTGGCTTCGGTTCTTCAAGAATCGGGTTACAAAATCGGGCTTTATAATTCGCCGCATTTGGTTGATTTCACGGAACGAATCAAAGTGAATGGTGAGAATTGTGACAAAGAATTTGTTTACAATTTCATCCAGAAATTAAAAGAATTACCGAGCGAAATCCAGCCTTCTTTTTTTGAATTCACAACCATAATGGCTTTTGAATATTTTTATCAAAAAAATGTTGATTATGCAATCATCGAAGTTGGTCTGGGAGGAAGATTGGATTCTACCAATATCATCAAACCGTTAGTTTCAGCGATTACGAATGTTCAGCTTGACCATCAAGACCTTTTGGGAGAAACGATTGAAGAAATTGCATTTGAAAAAGCTGGAATCATTAAGGAAAACATTCCTATAATTTCTGGAGATGAAAAAGATGCGGTAAAGGAAATCATCATCAATAAAGCAAAACAACAGAATGCTAATTTCATTGATGCAACAACAATTGAAAGTTTTTTAGAATCTGATCTTAAGGGAAAATATCAAAAGAAAAACATCCGAGTGGTTTTGGCTTTGGTAGATGAATTGAAAAAGCAAGGTTTAAAAATAACGGAGGAAAATATAAAATCAGGACTTTTGAATGTCTATAAAAACACAAACTTCATCGGACGTTGGTTTGAGTTTTCACAGAATCCTTTGACGATTTGTGATACTGGCCACAACAAAGCTGGTTTGGAAGAGGTTTTCAATCAATTAAAAGATTATTCTCAACATAAACATATCGTTCTTGGTTTTGTAAATGAGAAAAAAATTGATGAAGTTTTGGAAATTTTGTCCAAAAATGAAAACTATTATTTTGTGAAACCAAACGTCAACCGAGGTCGAAATCCGGAAACTTACGAGGAACAGTTGAAAAAAAGTGAAATTAATTACAAAATTTTTCAAAACGTCCAGGATGGTTATCTTTCTGCAAGACAGAATTGTAAAGTGGGCGAAATGATTTTTATTGGCGGAAGTAACTTTGTGGTTGGAGATTTTTTAGAAAAAAATTTGTTGATTTAGTAATAAGTTGTATATTTGCACCACTCAAAACGGTAACACGTTGCGGGCTCTTAGCTCAGTTGGTTCAGAGCATCTGGTTTACACCCAGAGGGTCGGGGGTTCGAATCCCTCAGGGCCCACAAAAAGGATACTGAAGCCTTTAAAAAAATTTCAGGGCTCTTAGCTCAGTTGGTTCAGAGCATCTGGTTTACACCCAGAGGGTCGGGGGTTCGAATCCCTCAGGGCCCACAAAAATCTCTCAGGAAACTGGGAGATTTTTTTGTTTAAAAACACTATTCAGTTTTCTTAAACTGTTACTCCTTTGAGAATTTTGTACATTTTCAAACATATAACTCTTAAAATTTTCTTAATTAATTAACTCCTATTTAACATAATAGTTAAAGTTTTTATAATAAAGTTAATCACTTGTTTAATTATTCAATTAAGGAAAGGTTTTTGATGTGAGTTCGTGATAAAAAAATTTTTAATCATACTCTATGGCTTGGAAAACTCTTTTTTATTACTAATCCTCAAAAAGGAAACCTATGAAAAGATATTATGCGGTGTTGATTGCTTTTTACACTTTTTTCTTACTTTACATGATGTTCTATGGCTGTGGAAGGCACCCGGAATATGGTTTTTTGCAACTTAATCCATTTCAAAGCATCAAATATTTTTTAAATTATCATCAGTTTTTTTCTCATAAATTTCTGGTAAATATTGTTGGAAATATTTTGGTATTTATTCCATTTGGTTGGCTGGGAATTCTGGACAAGCGTCTTGGCAATTTGCCAGTGCTTTGCTTTCTGTTTATCTCGTGGATTTCTGCGATAGAACTTACACAATATTACACAGCTCGTGGAACTGCCGATGTAGATGATGTTTTTCTTAACACGTTTGGGATGCTGATTGGATATTCTCTACTGAAAATTGCAACTTGGCTGAATGTCGCCAATATCCGATTGGAACTGAATTATGAGCCTTTTAAGACTTATTCATATAATAGATAAGTTGCCCCAATTTATAAAAATCAAGAGCTTTTAGAGAGGCATTTCCTCCTAAAAGCTTTTTCGTTATATAAGATTTTGACCATTTATAAATCAAATTATAAATGAAAATTCCACCGGTTTTTTTTAGAATTAAATAAGCTTTTGCCAATCTGATCTGAGAAACTCTCTGGAAATTATTATCATTTTTAATGAGTTGGGCTAAGCTTTTTGCCGATTGATCAGCCTTGGAAAGAAAAACTACATTTGTTTCTACATCATTATTGAAAATCGGATTGTCAATATGGTCGATTTTGATTTGACAGTCTTGTAAATCTTTTGAGAAAACCAAATCTTCGTAGCCGTACTGCGTAATTCCCTCATTGAAAGGAACTTTTTCAAGAATAGATTTCTTAACAACGAAATTATTGGTCTGAAAATCCAAGTAAGGCGCTTTCAAACGCTGACTGACTGGCAAATTTTCTCTCTCAGTGGCAAACTTCCATCTAAGTCCGTATTCAGAATCTGGCTTCTCTTCACTCACTTTTCTTCCGCCAAATATGACATCGGGATTTTTAGTTTTAATAAAATCTATGTAATTTTTGAGAAAAATTTTGCTAATGATTTTCCCATCGCAATCTAGGAAAAGTAAATATTCGGATTGAGCATATTTTAAAAATAGGTTTCTGATTTTGGATCGTCCGATATTTTTATCAAGGAAAATAAATCGGCTGACTTTTGCCTGTAGATTTTCATTAATACTAATAAACTCCCGATTAGAAGCATCATCGATTAAAATGATTTCCGCATCTAAATTTTCGGAACTAATTTGACTTTGAAGGTCATTTACCAATTCATTGACATCAAAATTAAAAACAGGAATACAAATACTCAGCTTCATATTCTGTCGATAATTTTCTGGATGTTCAATTCTTCCAAACAAGCATAATCGCCTCGAAAACATTCCTTATCGCCGAAAACAGAGCAAGGTCTGCAAGACAGATCTTTGACGTGGACAATGTCATCTTCACTTTGTCCATAACCTAAAAAGCCCGCAAAATGATGCGTGGAACCCCAAACCGAAACGCATCGAGTTCCCATCAAACTTGCCAAATGCATATTCGCGGAATCCATAGAAATCATCAGTTCAAGTTCTGATATTTTAGTAAGTTCTTCTTTCAAGGACAATTTTCCTGACAAACTTTGTGTGTTTGGGATTTGTTTTTCCCAATTGTTTAGAATTTCATTCTCTTCTTTTCCGCCTCCAAAGAAATAAACTTTATGAGTTCTGGCGAGAATGCGAGCCAATTCAAATGACTTTTCTAAGGGCATCATTTTACCTTTGTGCTGGGCAAAAGGCGCAAATCCAATATCTTTCTTATTGTTGTATTGAGTTCTTAATTGATGTGACAATTCCAGCCTAAATCCCATTCTCCGGAAAACATCGGCATATCTTTCTACGGTTCTTTTGAGAGGAAATTTGTCGAGATTCCAGACGTTGGTAAGTTTCTCCTTCTCCTCTTTTCCTTTATCAATCTGAAAAACTTTGAAACCGTGGCGGAAAAAGATTGAATTCACCATTTTCGTTCGGATAACATCATGAAGATCAGCAACATAATCCGGATTGAAATTTCTGATGAGCTGTCTCGTTAGTTTTCTAATTCCAAAAACGCCTTTGTAATCATCAAAATTAATTCCGTGGAACTTCAAACGGGGATGTTTGTCAAAAAGATCTTTGAAATTATCACGACTTATGAAAATAATTTGCACATCCGGATTCTGCTCCAGAAACTCGACACAGACAGGAACAGTCATTGCAACGTCGCCAAATGCGGAAAAACGATATGCTAAAATAGTCTTCACCTACTTCTTTAGTTGAAATGCGACTGCGTAAAATTTGATTTGCTTGGTCATCGCCATCAAACCGTTTGCTCGTGAAGGCGAAAGGAATTCCTGCAAACCGATCTTTGAAATGAAATCAAAATCAGAATCCAAAATCTCCTGCGTCGAATGTCCACTGTAAATTCTCACCAACAGTGAAGCAATTCCTTTGGGCAGAATCCCGTCAGAATCTGCATTGAAGAACAATTTCCCATCCTTGTGCTCAGCATCAATCCAAACTTTTGATTGACAACCACGTATGAGATTTTCGTCCGTTTTTTTATCATCGGGAAGTCCTTCCAACTCTTTTCCGAGATCGATGATGTACTCGTACTTCTGTTCCCAATCTTCCAGGAAGGCAAATTCTTCGATTAATTCTTGTTGATTTTCTTTGATTGTCATTCAGAGATTTTATTTGATTTAATGAATCAATTACTTTACCAATTGTGAAATATGAACAATTACGCTCACGGCAGCGATCATACTTTCCAAAGGTACAAATTCGTACGGACCGTGGAAATTGTGTCCGCCAGCGAAGATATTCGGGCAAGGCAATCCCATATAAGATAGCTGTGCGCCGTCTGTTCCGCCACGGATGGCTTTTATTTTCGGAGCTATTCCTGCGTTTTTCATTGCTTGTTCAGCAATATCAACGATGTGCATTTTGCCTTCAAATTGTTTTTTCATATTGAGATATTGCGGTTTGATTTCTATCTCAGCCGTATTCTCTCCATATTTTTGGTTGATTGCTTCTACTTTTTCAGCAATCAGTTTTTTTCTATCTTCAAATTTCTGGTCGTCGTGGTCACGGATGATGTACTGCAGTTTAGCTTCGGAAACATCACCTTCAAAATCTGTTAGATGGAAGAA
Source organism: Epilithonimonas xixisoli (assembly GCF_004365655.1). Lineage (GTDB taxonomy): Bacteria > Bacteroidota > Bacteroidia > Flavobacteriales > Weeksellaceae > Epilithonimonas > Epilithonimonas xixisoli. The sequence continues at coordinate 427,583 of NZ_SOEO01000002.1, forward strand.
ACCTTCGAAACCTTTTGTGGTTGCTGGCGTTTCATTTTCCGGAAGTGAATTGATGAACTCTGAAGCCACCAATCCTGCATTTAGCATTTTACCGAATGAATAACCTGGATGAACAGACAATCCGTGAATTTTAATTACTGCTCCAGCAGCGTTAAAGTTTTCATATTCTAACTCGCCAATTTCGCCACCGTCCATTGTGTAAGCCCATTCTGCACCGAATTTTTCTACATCGAAATGATGAGCGCCTCTTCCAATTTCCTCATCTGGATTGAAACCGATAGAAATTCGTCCGTGTTTGATTTGAGGATTTGCTAAAAGAAATTCTGCTGCGGTTACAATTTCTGCAACGCCAGCTTTGTCGTCAGCACTCAATAATGTTGTCCCATCTGTTGTGATGATGGTTTGTCCTATGTATTTTTTTAAAGCTTCGAATTTGGTTGAAGATAAAGTAAATCCTGTTTCTTTGTTCAATAACAAATCTTCGCCGTCATAATTTTCCCAAATCTGAGGATTTACGTTCTCGCCGTTGAAATCTGGTGAAGAATCGTAATGCGCAATGAATCCAACTTGTGGAACTGTTTCCTCAATATTGGAAGGAATGAATCCAAAAACATAGCCCTTTTCATCAATACTAACATCTTCCAAACCGAGTTCCTGCAATTCTTTGTGAAGGTAATTCGCAATGTCCCACTGTCTTTCTGTTGAAGGCGTAGTCTCACTTTCTGCGTCGCTGGTTGAAAATATCTTGATGTACGTGATGAATCTGCTTAGGAGTTTTTCTTTCCAAACTCCGTCCAATTGGATGTTTTCCATATAATTTGCTATATCTGCGCAAAGTTATATATTTATGGAGTGAACAACAAACAATTCGGGGTTAGAGTTAATCTATGATTGATAACTGATAAATGATGATTGATTGTTGAAAGATGTAGCAAATCGTCACCGCAGCCCGACTTGAACGGAAATCCTTTTTTGTGGCTGGAAAAGCTAGGCAAAAAGATTGGGAGTGGAAGGCGGAAAAGCTGCCCAAATTAAATTTAAAAATACATAAATGTTCTTAACCGAATGTCCTAGAGACGCGATGCAAGGCTGGGGAGAAATGATTCCTACGCAAACGAAAATAGATTACATCAACAGGCTGATGGAAGTCGGTTTTGATGTGCTGGATTGCGGAAGCTTTGTGAACCCGAAAACGATGCCTCAAATGGCGGATTCTGGAACTGTGCTGGACGAGATTGACAAATCGCTTTCCAACACAAAACTGTCTGTGGTGGTTGCGAATCTGCGTGGTGCCGAAAAAGCTTTGAGCCACGAACAAGTGGATATTGTAGGTTTTCCATTTTCTATTTCGGAAACTTTTCAGCATCGGAATACCAATAAAAGTCGTGAAGAAGCTTTCTCAGAAGTGGTGAAAATCTACGAATTGGCAAAGTCTGAAAGCCGACAACTGAATCTTTATTTCTCTATGGCGTTTGGGAATCCTTATGGTGAAAGCTGGAAATGGGAAGATGTGGATTTTTGGGCGAAACGTTTTGAAGAGGTTGGAATCAAGGATATTTTACTTTCTGATACAACTGGGGTTGGAAATGTGGAGAAGATTTCGCTTTTGTTCAACAAAATTCCTTCAAAATATCCCGAAATCAATTTTGGGGCGCATTTTCATAACCGATACGAGGATTCTTACATCAAACTGAAAGCGGCTTATGATGAAGGTTGCAGAAGATTTGATAGCGCGATAAAAGGAATTGGCGGTTGTCCGATGGCGAAGGATGATTTGGTTGGAAATATGCCGACGGAGAAGGTTTTTACTTTTATGTCATCGGAAAAGATTGATATTCATCAGAATCTGCTTCATTTTGAAAGTGCTTACAATATGGCGAAGGATATTTTTCATTTTTAAATTCCTTTATTACGCCTATTTTTTATCATATTTTAATAATTATTAATGTAAGAAATTTAAAAATCAAAAAAATGATGTAAATTTATTACAGAAAAAACAAATAAAAACTATCGGTTATGACTTCAAAAACGACTTATGTAGGAGAAAATAGGATTGATTCTTTGCACGAAAGCTCTGGTGATATTTTCACATCATATATTCCTACCAATGATTTCAGTGTGCGCGAACACTTTTCTCCAACGGACATTTTTGCTACAGCTTTAGCACAAAGTATTTTTGCTCATTTGTTTGTATTGGCGAAAGATAGAAATATTGACATCACGGGTGCGACTTGCGATTTGAAAAAAACAATGTACTTCGAACCAAGAAGAATTGGTGAGCTTTTCTGTATTTTCAAATTTCCACATTCTTATACTCAAGAGGAAACTGCTTTCATAGAAGAAACGGCTAAAAATTCTCCGGTTTACCTCAGTTTACATCCAGACATCAAGAAAATATTTATTTTCGAATATCAAAACTAAAACAAAAATCCTGCGAGTTGCAGGATTTTTTTATAACATACCAAGCTCGAACTTGGCTTCTTCGCTCATCATTTCTTTGGTCCAGGTTGGCTCAAAGGTGAGGTCTATCTTCGCAGATTTCACACCTTCTACGCTTCGTACCTTCTCCTCCACTTCCATTGGCAAGGATTCTGCAACTGGGCAGTTTGGAGACGTCAAAGTCATTATCACTAATACTTCTCCTTCTTCGGAGATTTGAACATCGTAAATCAACCCTAATTCGTAGATGTCAACGGGAATCTCCGGGTCAAAAATTGTTTTTAATTCTTTGATAATTTCTTCACCAATATCTGCAATTTGGTCGTCTGTATATTTCATTTTAATTTTTAAGATTTATTATTGTTGTAAAAAGACACTATATTAAATTCATTTAACTCATTATTGTTATATATTCTTTTAAATGCACCCTTTGTTTTTTGTGCTAATTGTGAGAAAATAGTATCAACTTTTGGAGATTTCAATTCAACAAACAATAAGTTTCCATTTTTGTCTTTATTAACCGGTGGATTGTACAAATCATCCTTCGCAAGGATTAACACATTGGTCTTAAGGCTCTTCTCTTGTAGAGTTTCAATAGGTACTCTGTTCTCTTTTTTTGAATCAACCTCATTATAAGTTCCATCTGTAAACAAGAAAATAGATTTACTTTTTACTTTTCCCAGAACTTCAATTCCCTTTTGAAAGGCACCATTGAAGCTCGTTCCATCGCCAAGTTTTTCATAGGTCTTTTCATTTACATTTTTAAGGCCTGCAAGTAATTTATTTCTATCATTTGTAAGTGGCGAAACCACCATTGAGTTTTTGGAATAAACGATTATTGAGATATAATCATTCTCTTTTTTAGAATTAATGATTGCATCTACCATTTTCTTTATTCGCTCAAGTCTATTTGGTTTGAATTCTATTGATAACATTGAGGCCGAAGCATCAATTATAAAAACAGAATTTGATGCGGGTTCTATTTTTCGCTGCACTTCCTTTGCAAGTGTCAGCTTTTCTTTACAACCTAAAGTTAAAATCAACAAAATTAAAAAGATAAATTTATTCATTTTTATGTTCAAATCTCGAAAGTAAAAATCAATATCTCTGTAATAAATCTTCCTGACGCATCCGCCTGAAAATATTTGCCAAAGTTAAGACATCTTTTTCACAATAATGAATGATTCTGTCTATATCGCCGTCTTTGTAGTATATATCGGCAACCATACTTCCATCGATATCGTCTTTCGGTGTTGGGATTCCGAAAATGTGAGCCAGTAATTCAAGCGAGACATAACTTTTCCAATCGCCAAATTTCCAAAGTTCCATCGTATCGATATGCGGAATTTCCCAAGGTTTCTTACCGAACATTTGAAATGGAATCGGTGGTTGAATCCCGTGAACCAAAAGTCGCCTTGCGATGTAAGGGAAATCGAATTCTTTTCCGTTGTGCGCGCAAAGAATTACATTGTTCATTCTAGGCGCATTGAACAATTCACAAAATTCTATTAACAAGCTCTTTTCTTCTCCTGAAAATGTTTTGATTTTAAGCTTTCCAGAATTGCTATCAATCATTCCGATGGAAATGCAAATAATCATTCCGAATTCTGCCATTATGCCAGCTCGTTGTTCGTAAAACTCGGAAGCTTCAATTTCATCTTTTCTTTGAGATTTGGTTTTCTTATCCCAAAGATATTGGGTGGTTGGATCAAGATTGTTCCAAGTGTCAATTTGTGGAACCGTTTCTATATCGAGGAAAAGAATATTTTCAATTGGAAGTTTGTGGATCATTTGTTTTTTTTCTTTAAAATTAATAAAAAACCCAACATTGCTGCTGGGTTTTATATTTATTGATTCTAATATTAATTAGAATGGATATTCGTAAATCTCTGACTCGTGGTAGAATGGATTTCCAGTTGGCATCAATTTCAGTTTTGACAAAGTTGTCATAACAACTAAAACAAATGCACCTACAATGAAGATAAAAGATCCTGTTACGAGCAAAGCCATTGGTAGATTGTTCCAGTAAGGACCAACTGTTCCAGGCATTACCATATTGAAGTAATCTAGAGCGTGACCCAAAATTACAAGACAAGCCATAAATGTAACGACTTTGTAATTTCTCTTGATGCTACTACTTACCAATACCAACAATGGTACAAGGAAGTTGATAATCAACATTGGTAAAAATACCGGTCCATAATACTCAAATCTACCAAAGAAGTAGTTAACTTCCTCTGGAACGTTTGCATACCAATATAGCATAAACTGAGAGAACCAAAGGTAACTCCATAATAAGCTGGTGGCAAACAAGAACTTACCAAGATCGTGTAGGTGGTTATTATTAAACTGAGGATAAACGCCTTTTTTCTTAATATAAACACTTACTAAAATGATACAAGCCACAGCAGATGACAAACAACTAACCATTGAATACCAAATGTAAAGTGTAGAATACCAGTGTGGATCAATAGACATCAACCAATCCCAAGCCCAAGCTGCAGATGCAAACCCAAAGAATGCGATGTAACCAATATTCCAGCTGTAAAGGCTAGCGTAGATCTTTCTGTTTCCTTTGTTCTCATCTACTTTTCTAGATAGACTTTTCAATTTCCAAACAAAGAAAGAAGCTCCAATAACATAGATAAGCGTTCTAACAGCATAGAAAGGAATATTCAAGAATTTTTTCTTCTCGTACAAAATCACATCGAATTCCGGAGAATTTGGATCTGTCAATTCTGGATCCATCCAATGGAAAAGATGTCCTGCGTGAGTAATATTAAGAATCATAATGATTACCAACAATCCTCCTGCATAAGGTATGAATGAAGCTACAGCCTCCATCACTCTTGTTACAATTATAGACCAACCTGCGTGAGCCGCATGCTGAATACTGTAGAAAAACAAAGCACAACAGCTGATTCCAAAAAAGAATACTGCAAATGTGTGAATGGATGCTAATGGCGCATTGTGAATTTGATGTTTTGCGTGCTCCAAATGAGCATTGTGATCCTGAGGTCCTACTAACTCGCTGGAGTGAGAAGGCGTTTCGTGACCGTTGGAATGAACAGACTCCATCCAATGATTAATTGTAGCATCATCTAACCCGTGGTTAAGAGCATAACCAATCCCGAATAAAACAACTCCTACAACAATCAGTATGATAGAATACAATTTTAATTTAGGTGAAAAACTATACATTTTTTTCTTTTTTTATTTAGCATTGGTTTTAGCTTCCGTTGCAGAGGCATTAGAAGTTTTCTCTGTCGTCGCTGTAGCATCAGTAGCTGGAGTTGCCGCTGCTGCCGTAGCTGCACTTGGCGCTTTGAAAGTATTATAAACATACAAAGCCACTCTCCATCTGTCTCCTACAGTCAATTGTCCTGCATACGATCCCATCGCATTTCTACCATTTGTTAAAACATAGTGGATAGAACCAATTGTGATTTCTCTGTCTGCATATTTAGGAACTCCAGAATAAGCACCGCTCAGCACGATAGGACCTTGCCCGTCTCCGCCAGTACCGTGACAAGCTGAACAAGTTTTATCATACAAAGACTTACCTCTAGCTAAATCTTTCTCAAGGTTCTCAGCTTTCAAAGGTGAAGCAGTCATCGCTTTTGAAGCTTCATAACCAGCATTGTACTCATCTATATTTTTTGGTAAAGACTCCTCACTTACGATTCCATCATAATTTTGAGGTACAGTTCCTTGTACAGGAGAAAGTCCAGTTGCACCATTGTGAGCAACGAATGCAGGAATTTCATTTTCATGATCGGAATAAGCATCCTTAGCTTTCATCAAAGGATCATAAGCTACAGGAAAATACATATCCGGAAAATATACCAAAGGTGGATTGTCTTTTGGACCACCGCAAGAATTCAGTAAAACAGTAGTTAAACCAAAGATTGCCGTAATTTTTAATATACTATTCTTCATCTTAAGCATCTTTAACTGTTATTTCTTCAACACCTGTATCAATCAACAGTTGTTTAATAGTTTCAACATCGTCAGAAACAAACTCCATCATAAACTTGTCATCCGTAGTTCTAGGATCTGGATTCTGAGGTTTTGCTCCCGGATACATTTTGTTTCTTACAAGAAAAGTAAGAGACATCAAATGCGCAGAACAGAAAACCATCAATTCAAACATTGGATCGATGAAAGCCGGGAAGTTATTAATCCAACTGAATGAAGGTTTACCTCCGATGTTCTGAGGCCAGTCGTGATTCATAATATAAGCTGTCAAAGTAATTCCAATAGTAACTCCGTAGCAAGCATAGATGAATGCTGCATCCGAAATTCTGGTTTTTTTCAAGCCAAGTGCTTTATCTAATCCGTGAACAGGGAAAGGCGTATACACTTCGTTTATACTGATTCCTTTATCCGTAAAGGCTTTCACGCCGTGCATCAAATCATCGTCGTCGCCGTAAAGTCCATATATAATTTTAGTGGTGCTCATCTCCTTCTTTTGCTTTATAAGTTTCACCTGAGATTTTCAAAATACTCTTCAATTCCGCCTGTGCAATTACAGGGAAAGTTCTTGCATATAAAAGGAATAATACTCCGAAGAATCCAATTGTTCCAAGATATACTCCCACATCAATAATTGTCGGTTTAAACATCGTCCAAGAAGATGGTAAATAATCTCTTGACAAGTTGATTACGATAATGTCAAAACGCTCAAACCACATCCCGATGTTGATAATCAATGCAATAATGAATGTCCAGAAGATATTAGTTCTCACTTTCTTGAACCAGAATGCTGCTGGCACAACTAAGTTACAAATAATCAATGCCCAGAATGCCCACCAGTAAGGACCAGTTGCTGCTCCTGGAGATAGATAGGTAAAATCTTCATATCTTGATCCGGAATACCATCCGATAAAATATTCTGTTGCGTAAGCTACCGTTACCATCCCTCCAGTTACAACGATTACGATGTTCATAATTTCGATATGATACATTGTGATGTAATCTTCCAAGTGACAAACTTTTCTAGCAACCAACAATAGCGTTTGTACCATTGCAAATCCTGAGAAAATAGCTCCTGCTACGAAGTAAGGTGGATAAATGGTTGAGTGCCATCCTTTAATTACCGACGTCGCAAAGTCAAATGATACCGTGGTGTGAACCGAGAATACAAGTGGCGTTGCCAAACCTGCAAGAACCAAAGATAGCTCTTCGAATCTCTGCCAGTGTTTAGCTTTTCCTCCCCATCCGAATGCAAGAAGCGTGTAAATCTTTTTATTAAATGGCGTCTTTGCTCTATCTCTGATCATTGCAAAGTCAGGAATCAATCCCATAAACCAGAATACAACTGATACTGAGAAATAAGTCGAGATTGCAAATACGTCCCAAAGCAATGGTGAGTTGAAGTTTACCCAAAGTGTTCCGAATTGGTTTGGCAAAGGGAAAACCCAATATCCAACCCAAACTCTACCCATGTGAATCACAGGGAAGATAGCTGCCTGACAAACCGCGAAGATCGTCATCGCTTCTGCAGAACGGTTAACGGACATTCTCCATCTTTGTCTAAATAATAATAGTACGGCAGAAATCAATGTTCCGGCGTGACCAATACCTACCCACCAAACGAAATTGGTAATATCCCAACCCCAGTTGATCGTTCTGTTTAGACCCCATGCACCGATTCCGGTTCCGATGGTGTATGCAATACAACCAAATCCATAAACAAACAGAATCAATGATGCATACAATGATGCCCACCATAACTTTCCTGCGCGTTCTTCGATAGGTCTTGCGATATCCTCTGTGATATCGTGATAAGTCTTGTGACCAATAATTAAAGGTTCCCTTATCGGAGCTTCGTAATGTCCTGACATTTTTTACCTATTTATTATTTAAACTTTCTTTTCTGTTTCTAATTTTTGTATGATAGAACACATTTGGTTTTGTACCAATTTCTTCTAACAATACGTACTTTCTGTCGCTGTTGAACAAGCTACGAACTTCTGATTCTACATCATTCATATCTCCAAATTTCATAGCTCCTGTAGAACAAGCAGCAGCACAAGCACAAGATGCCTGGAACTCCGCATCAGTTACTTTTCTACCATCCTTCTTAGCATTCAAGATAGTTAACTGAGTTTCTTGGATACAAAGTGAACATTTCTCCATTACCCCTCTTGTTCTTGTAACAACATCTGGGTTAAGAACCATTCTTCCAAGGTCATTATTCATATTGAAGTCAAATCTGTCGTTCAATGCATAATTGAACCAGTTGAATCTTCTTACTTTATAAGGACAGTTGTTCGCACAATATCTAGTACCGATACATCTGTTGTAAGCCATTTGGTTTTGACCTTGTTTACCGTGAGATGTTGCCGCAACCGGACAAACAGTTTCACAAGGAGCGTGGTTACAGTGCTGACACATAACCGGTTGGAAAATCACATCTGGATTATCCGCTGGGTGATTCAAAATACCTTCTGTGAAAGGACCTCCATAAAGCTGAGCCGCATTAAGGCCTCTATCGATTTGTTCTTTTGTTTCAACTTTTTCTATGGCAGAGTAATAACGGTCAATTCTTAACCAGTACATATCTCTGGACATTCTGATCTCTTCTTTACCAACTACAGCAACGTTGTTCTCAGCTTGACAAGCAATTACACACGCCCCGCAACCCGTACAAGAGTTAAGATCGACTGACAAGTTGAAGTGAGGACCATCTGTATCATCATAAGCATCCCAAAGATCAATCTTCCCAATTGGAAGTTCACCTCCGATGGTGTGCATAGACAATGGTTTATTCCACTCATCTACAGGTTTGTTGATGAAATCCTCAAGAGAAACTTCTTTAGCAATCTCATAACGACCCATCAAAGTGTTTTGAAGCTGCATTCCTGCAAATTCATAATTACTTCCTGTTTTTTCAATTTTTACATTGGTAAGAACTGTGTTGTATCCGTCAAAGATTGGATAAGCGTTGATACCTGTATCCGCTACTTTTCCAGAATCTTTTTTACCATACCCTAAAGCTAGACCTAAAGATCCTTCTGCCTGTCCTGGTTGAATGAATACTGGAACATCTTTCAATGTAACGCCATTCACTGTTAAGCTAACCAAATCACCATCCAACTGCATTCTAGCATTTAAGCTATTTTCAAGACCTAAAGTCTCTGCATCTTTTGGAGAAATAGTTAGATAGTTATCCCAAGACAATCTAGAGATTGGATCTGGCATCTCCATCAACCAAGGGTTGTTAGATTGCGTTCCGTCTCCTATTGCAGATTTGGTATATAATTGTACTTCAAACTGGTTGGATTTGAAAGCTGATAATTCAGCGACAGCCTGAGCTGCATTTCCTCCACTGTAAGACAATCCTGTAGCAAGACCGCCATTAGTAAAACCGTTATAAAGTGTTTTGTTGAAAGTTTTACCACCATTAAGCGTTAAAGCATTAACTTTAAGATAATCGTAGTAATTGTTTGCAGGGCTGTTTTTCCCATTGATCCAAACCAAAAGAGACTCCTCAAGCTGTCTTGATTTGAAAATCTTTTGAATTGTAGGCTGCATCAATGAGTAAGCGCCAGTTTCTGGTGTGATATCTCCCCAAGATTCCAACCAATGTGTCGATGGGACAACTGCTTTGGAAGCTTTGTAGATATCATTTTTCTTATCTGTGATTGCCACAGAGTAAGGCACTTTTGATATCGCTGCTTTTAAAGCTTCACCTTTTGCATGAGAATAAATTGGGTTGATGTTATTGGTAATCAAAACACCAACTTGACCGCCATTCAACCACGATAAAAACTCGTTGAATCTAGCGTTGTCGTATTCTTTAAGGAAATTAGCTTTACCAGTAAAAGCTTTAGATCCTAATTTTTGATTGATTAAATGAGCAAGAACATAAGCTGCTTTTGAACCATCCGCCAAAACAACTGCTTTATCACCTTTTGCCTGAAGTTCTTTTACGATTTCAGTTGCTACTTTATCAGACGTTCCTCCGTTTAACCCGTTATAAACTTCAACCAAAGTTTTGAAAACTGCACTTGGTTTCAATCTGTATCTTGAATCGGCATTAGCACCAGTCAAGCTTAAGTTTGATTCTACCTGAATGTGTCTCAACATATCAGGACCCGGTTTTCTAGCCGCAGCATAAGAAACTTCTAAACTTGCAGCATTATATTCTCCTAAGAAATCTGCATTGAAAGAAACCACTAACTGAGAACTGCTAAGATCATAAACTGGTAATGCTCTTTGTCCGAAAACTTCCTGAGCTGCATCTAAAGCCGCAGCGTAAGGAATTGCATCATAAGTAATCAATTCAGCAGAAGGATATTTTGCTTTGAAATCTCCAAACAACTTTTTGAAAGTTGGGCTTGGGAAAGAGTGAGACAATACTACAATCTTTTTACCACCCGCTTGAGATTCTGCTAAACCTTTTAAAACAAAATCATCGACTTTATCAAAAGAATCTTTTTGCTCCTCTCCGTTCAAAGCTGGATACTTTACTTTATCATTATCATAAAGAGAAAGTACACTTGCCTGAGCTCTAGCATTGGTAGTTCCTAAGGAACCAGCAGCAGGATTCGGATCGATTCTGATAGGACGACCCTCTCTTGTTTTAACTAAAACACTTGAGAAATCGAATCCATCAAAATATGAAGATGCGTAAAAATTTGGGATACCAGGAATGATATCGTGAGGTTTTACAACATAAGGAATTGTTTTGATAACCGGAGCTTCACAAGCTGCTAATGTAACAGCCGCCGTAGAGAAACCTAATATCTTAAGGAAATCTCTACGAGACGTTCCTTCTTTATTAGAATCATCTAAGAATTCTTCAACCGGAATTTCATTCTGGAACTCTTTCAGAGCCAACTTCCCATTCAGGCTTGGATCTTTTAGTTCGTGAATACTTCTGAATTGTATTTTATTTGAAGCCATTTATACTTCTAATTTTTGTTATTAATAATGACATTTACCACACTCAAGACCTCCAATTGCATCTACAGTGATCTTACTTCCTTCACCGTATTGTTTTTTCAACTTATCATGCAGATTTTTGAAGTATTCTTTATTATAACCGTTGTTCATATCTACTTCTGTAGTTCTGTGACAGTCTATACACCAACCCATTGTGAAGTTGTTTGCCATCTGAACCACGTTCATTGTATCAATTTTTCCGTGACAAGCTTTACAAACCACATCAATCTTATTAGCCGGATCTTTCTGCTTCGCATTGAATCCGTTGATGATTGTCTGCTCGCCAGCAACAACGTGTTGAGAGTGATTGAAATATACGAAATCTGGCATATTGTGAATCCTCGTCCACTCTACAGGTTCTGTTTTACCAGTATAAGCCTGCTTGGACTCATCCCATCCTGCGTGAGCGTAAAGCGTTTTGATTTGATTTGTATAGAATTCTCTGTCTTTTCCAGGCTCGATGTATTTACCTTTATATTCAGAAATAGATCTATGACAGTTCATACAAACGTTGAGAGAAGGAATTTCGGATACTTTACCATACTTCGCACCGGAGTGACAAAGCTGACAGTCGATTTTGTTTTCACCAGCGTGAATCTTATGAGAGAAATAAATTGGCTGCTCAGGAGCATATCCTTTGTAAACACCAACCCACATCAGCCAGTTCCAAACGCCGTATAATGCAAACAATGCCAATAATGCCACAACACCTTTTCCTACATAGCTGTACTTCTCGTACATCGCAGAGAAATTAGTAACTCTAGTTGTATTAAGCTCTGACAACTCTGGAGTTTGCTGCAATTTTACTAATTGTCGAATTTTCAACAACAACCAAAACAACAAACCAGCAATTGCAATCAATGCTGCAATTACGATTTTAGAATTAAGTTCTTGTGCTTTTTGAGCCTCGATAGCTGCAGTACTGTTTGCTCCTGCATCACCAGAGGCAGCATCGGCAACTACTTCTTCTGCAGGTGGATCTGTGGTGTAAGCCAAGATATCATCGATATCCGTATCCGATAAATTTGGAAACGCAAGCATTTCGGTTTTGTTGAATTTCTCAAAAACCTCGTTTGCATACTTATCTCCAGATTCTCTTAAAGCCTTGTTGTCTTTAATCCATTTGTGAAGCCAATCTGTATCAAGATTTTGCTCTGTTTTCAATCTGTCGACAACGCCACCAAGCGCCGGTCCAATAACCTGTTTATCCAGTGTGTGACAAGCTGTACAATTTGCTTTGAACAACTCTTGCCCCTTCTTTGGATCGCCTTGTGCATAAACAGAAGCGCCGGTTGACAGCAATAAACTAATTGCTATCAGACCCTTTTTGTAATGCTTTCTCCAACTAATCATTTATATAATCTTGGGTTAGTAAAATTGTATTGACTATACATTCAATTCCGCAAAAATAGCACTTTAACAAAAATTAAGACGACCTTATCGGGTGGTTTTTGTCAATTCTAATTAATTTGTAATTGTTCTAAATAACATCGTTTGCGTTTCATCCAATTTATTTTAAATTTGCTAAAAATAAATATTAAATGAATAATTTGCTTAAGCTTTTCATAATCGCAACGGTGTTCTCTTTTTACCAAATTGATGCTCAATACGTTGTAAAGAAAGACACGCTCTCTGGAACCGAGCTTTCCTTCGCCTTAGACGAACGTGTAAATGACGCATTAGAAAAGATAGAAGACAAATGCGACAGAAATGCCAGTGCTCCGGTAAAAGTTCCGCCAAAGGTTTTGGTCGCCAACCGAGAGCTTACAAATGCTGAGATTTGCAGGAAAAACCCCAAAATTATGGGCTACAAGATTCAAGTTGTCATTGTAAAAAGCAATGAGGAGGCAACCAAAATAAGCACAGAGTTCAGAAATAATTTCCGAAACCTGAAAGTGGAGAAAGATGCGTCGCTAAGACCAAATTATAAAATATTAGCCGGAAGTTACTTCTCTTCCCAAAGTGCGTCGGACGATCTTCGAAACATCAAAAAAGTTTATCCATCTGCCAGAGTCATTCCTTACGCTGTGTTCTGTGTGGAGGCGAAATAGAAAACAATACATCAACCGGATTCAGTTCCGGTTTTTTTATGCCCAAATGGAAATACAACGCTTCATCAAATCAATTATTTAAATTAATTTTACTTTATAATTATTCCTCGCTTATATTCTTATGAAGTTTCTGTTTGCTCTCATTACGCTTCTTTCGGTATTACAAAGTGATACTTCCACAAAACATTGTGATGAGCTGATAGCAAAAGGAATCGACGCTTTGCACAAGAAGGAACACACCACGTCACTGAAACTTCTCACTGAAGCCAAGAAACTATCTGAGCAGAATAATTGGTACGAACAGCAATTCATCGCCACGAATTGCATTGGTCTTAATTATTATCAAATGCTGGATTACAGCGAAGCTCTGGATTATTACTTGGAAGCTTACACCATTGCTTTGAAACATCTGAACAGCGACCGAGAAATGACGGTTCTGAACAACATTTCGCTCGTATATCTAAGACAAGGCAAACGCAAAGAATCGCAAAAACATCAAAAAAGAGCTTACGATTTGGCGGTTGCAAACAAAGACAGCGTTCGGATTGCTTTGTATGCAGGAAATCTCACCGACCTTTTCAACCTTGAAAATAATTTGGAGAAGTCGTCTTACTACATTTCTGTGGCAAGACCAATGGCAAAGGATAACGTTTATGTTCAAAGAACGCTGGACGTTGCTGATGCAAAAAATTTCTTCGCAAAAAAGGATTACGACAAAACCATCAATATTCTAAATCCCCTGCTCGACAAGCTAAACACACCAGAATACAACGACCACAAAATCTCGGCATTGCTAATGTTGTCCAAAGTTTACGAAGAACAGAAAAATCCTGAATTGGGACTTTCATTACTGAAACAAGCTCAGAAAGAAAACCTCAATTACAGCAATCTTCCGGAGATTTTCAATAGATATTCTGACAGTTATTTTTCTAAAGGAAATTTTCAAAAAGCCATTGAATACAAAGATTCCATTTTTGCTGTGAAAGATTCTCTGAATGCGATACAGAACCAAGCAATGTATCAAAACAGTGAGATCAAAATGAAACTTCAAGATTCTCAAAAAGAATTGACGAATGAGAAAAAATTAAAGTTCTACATCCTCGGATTTTGGATTGCCGTTGTTGCTTTGATTCTTTGGCTGTTCCGAGGTTACCTTTTGAAAAACAGACAAAAAAGAAGACTTGCTGAGAGCAATGAGAAAATCATTGCATTGGAACTTAAGAATAAGGAAAACTACACTTTGCTCCTTGAAAAACAAATCAAGGAGAAAGAAACCGACGCCCTTCTGGAAAAAGAAAAACTGAAAAACGAACTTGAAAATAAAAATCGTAAAATAGTGGCCAACGCCATTCATCTTGCTCAGAGAAATGACAAGATTGAAGATTACATTCAACGGTTGAAGGAGCGTCCGGAAATGTTGACAAATCCTTTGCTCGCAAAACAACTCGATCAATTGAAAGAAGTTCTCTCCAAAGAAGACAACAGCGATGATTTCCTCAATCACTTTCAAGAAATCAACAGCAAATTCATCACATCATTAAAAGAAAAACATAACGACTTGACTTTGAATGACATCCGATATATTTCCTACATCTATATGAATCTTTCGACAAAAGAGATTGCATCCAACTTCAACATCACGATAGAAGCGTGCAGAAAACGAAAAGAAAGAATCTCCAAAAAACTGAATCTCGAAAATTCCAACGATTTATAGGCTTATTTATCAAGCATATAGAGAAATGTCACGTTTTTTCTTATTAAGTCTTGTTTATTCTTGTCATATATAATTGTTCTCGCGGATACGAAAATATATTTGCGAAACATTTAAATCTAATTGATATGAAGAAAACAGTCTTTACTTTATTTTTTATTCTGATTGCACAATTCTGCTTTTCACAAGTCAGTTTTGTTGGAAACCCAGATTATGGTCGTCTGAGAAATTTCGTTTATGACAAGACGACGCCAAATAAAATCTACGCCACATCGCTAATCGGAAAGCATATTTTAGTTTCAAATGATAACGGAATCACTTGGAATGTTCTTTACACTTTGCCTTATCCAGAATATGCGCCCAACATTTTGGAAATGCGTCTTACGAACAACGGAACCGCATTAAGCTTCATCGAATATTTTGGTGGCGGAAGTACTTTTAACAAAGTTGCGGTTTACGATTTGCGATCATCTGCAATCATCAAGGAAATCAATATTCCAGAAAATGAATCTATTTTCTCCATCGAAAATTATTCTCTTTTTGATGACGGAAATATGAATACTGCGACGATGTTTACAAAAGGAGACGAAGACAAATTTTTCACAACGACTGACGGCGGACTTAGCTGGAACAAAGTTTATGACGCGACCGATCACGAAAGTGTCATCTTGAATGACGCAATTATGGATCCGAAAAATCCACAGACGTTGTACATTGTTCGCAACGGCGGACCTGGAGATGAAGATGGTGGTTTTTTCAAATCGATTGATGGCGGAACAACCTGGACAGAATCTTTGAATGGATTAATTCTTCAATCTGTGGAAGTAGATCCAGTTGACAATAACATTATCTATGTTGGATCAGGTGTTCGTTGGAGTTATTTGGATCAGCATCAGGCCGTTTACAAATCTGTTGACGGCGGAAATACTTGGACTGAGCAAACACAAATCACTTGGTCTACAGATGAGATGGGACTTAAAAACGTTCCGAAAATCCACATCAACCCAAATGACAGCAATCACGTTTTAATATTGGCTGACGACAGAATTGCTGTTACAACCAATAGCGGAACCACTTGGACAACGACAGAACACGCCGGCTTAACGGACGGACAATCCTATTTCTACGGAATTGGAGCGGACTTCAATCCTTTCAATCTTAATGAAGTTCTGATTGCCAGCAATCGTTATCCGAAAATCTCAACCGACAAAGGTGTAACCTTATCGACGCTTAAAAATCCGTTCTTTGAAGGAATGGGAAATCTGAATATCATCAATGACAACGGAACAGACAAGTTGATGTACGGTGTTCAATATGGCTACACCATCAAGAATCTTGAAACCAATGAAGAAACGCCAATCAGTGTTTACCCTTTGAACGAAACTCCGATGGGAGCTCAAATCGGATTGGTGCACACAGACAAAGATTACCCGGGAAGAGTTTACACTTTTAATTCTTCTTTTATGGGAAGCACAATCAATGTAAGTAATGATTATGGCGCGACAACAATTCCAATCCATTCAACTTTTGACAACGGATTCACATCGGCAGAAACTGATTCTGCAAATCCAAATATCGCTTGGTTGGCAACTTTTAACGGAGTAAATGCGACATTGATCAAAGCTGATTTTGCAAATCCAGACGATGTTCAACTGGAGTTCATCGAGTTACCTTACAACGAAGATTTTATTTATGGAATCAAATCCAGCCAGAATAATCCTAACGAAGTTTTGGTAACCGTCGGAAACAAAATCTTCAAAACCACAAACGGCGGAACATCTTGGACAGAAATCACCAACGGATTACAAGATTTGACTCTGCCAAACATCGCTTTGGGATTGACTCAAAACCCATTAAATTTGAATCAATACACCATCTCTGCATCCAATGGAATCTACACATCTCTCGACGGTGGAAACAACTGGACGAAGATTTACACAGGAATGGTTCATAAAGTTGAGCATTCTACAAAGCAAAATGGACAGATCGTAGCAGTTGGATACACTTATTTAGATACGTTTCCAAAAGTGATCTATTCAAACGACAACGGAAACACTTGGACAGAAAAGGCTTCAACAAACTATTTCAATACGATTGTGATTTCTGGAGCTGTTCGTTTCGTTGATAATTTGAATGCGGAAGTTTATTTGACTTCTCAATCTCTTGGAATTTTGAAAGACCAAATCAGCCTTGAAGTTTTAGGAAATTCTGACCTTGAGAATCTTAAATCCGGAATCAATGTTTATCCAAATCCGACTAAAGATTTCATTAATATTAAATTGGACAAAAGCATTTCGAAGTTCAAAGCGAGCTTGTACAATGCCTCTGGACAAATGTTGTTATCGACAGAGAACAGATCCAGCATCAATATTTCAAACTTGAACACAGGAATCTACTTCTTGACTATCCAACCGGAAAACGGAAAAGCGATTACCAAGAAAATCATTAAGAACTAATTTTCTTAATTTTAATTTATATTCAAAAGCGATTCAGATATTCTGGGTCGCTTTTTTTATCTGTAATAAGTTTCGAGAAATTGATAAAACTCGGACATTCTGTAAAAGTTTGTGAAGCCAAGATAAACGGTCAGAATTAATAATGAGCCGTACAAAAATGTGAGCGGAAGTTTCTTTTCCTTAAAACTGAAAAACAGCCAGCCAATCAACAAAGGATAAACGAAAACGAAATGTCCACCATAAATGTAAGATGTATGAAGCCCGAATTTCAAAACGCAATGAATCAAAACATCAAAAAAAAACGTGATGACGAGCATCCAAACCAATTTGTTTTTGTGATTTTTGAAAACAGCCCAAATTGTCATTAATAAAATAATTGTAACGAAAAGATAAGGAACAACGGACGAGTAAACATCCATAAACAACGCTTTGTAGTAAAAGGTTTTGTCCTTGTTGTGATAATCGCGAATCTCAAAATTGGAGAACAAAATATTCCCGCCGAGAAACCAAGAAGATATCATATCCCAAAGTGGCGTGACTTTCGGTTTTGAGAATTTGTCGTATTGCTCGCCGGTTTTGTTGAAGAAATTCTGAACATTAAAATCCAATCTCAACAAAAACAGAAAAATGAAAACGCCTGCCGAAACTGCCATTTTCGAAACTGCAATTCCGATTTTTTTCCAATTCCAGAAGATTTTTTTCTCGAATAGAAACGGAATGTAAACTTTGACAATATTCGTAATCGTCAAACCACCGATGAAAACCGAACCCAAAATGGATGCGCCGAATGAAATCGTTTTATCTTCATTAATTTTTCTAGCTGAGTAATAATTGAAAACTGAAAGAAAAAGCAAAGTGTAAGTATAAGTTTCCGGCGTGAAACTCAACAAAATATTGGTCACAAATAAGCCATAAAAAGCCAAAATCAACAAACTGATTTTCAGCGGAAGTTGGATGATGTTATTCAAATATTTGAAAATCTGAACGTTGGCTAAACTTATAATTAATGTTGAAAGTAAAGCCAGTACCAACCGAAAAACTGAATCATATCGATTCCCAGAAATCCACAAAGCAAAATCCCGCACAACATCAAAAAAATAATTGGAAAGCGGATGTCTCTCAAAACCGCCTCCAGTCTGCACAATCGCCCGATTATCAAAACTGAAATAGCCATCCCAAGGAATTCTATCGTCGTAAATAATACTGAAATTATCCGCGATAAACCACGCATTAGCACCATAAACTACCACGAAAAACAGAAAAATGAAAGCTTCTGTTTTTGTGGATGGAAAAACGATCTTCAGGAAGGATAAAAATTTGTTCAGGAGTTTCAAACTTGAGATATTTTTGCAAAAATAGAGAAAACCCTTTCAGAATTTGAAATTCAGAAAGGGTTTTTATGATTTTAAATTTTGAAAATTAATTTTACTCTTTGATTATCTTTTCTGTTTGAACACCTTTATCCGTTGTTATCTTAGCAACATAATTGCCTTTTGGCAGATTTGCAACATTGGTTTCTTTTACGAAAGATGTTTTTAGCAATTGCCCAGTTGTGGAAAAGATTTCAACTTTTTGAAGTTTATCTTCTGTTTGGATTGTGAGAATATTTTTTACAGGATTTGGGTAGATTTTGGTTTGGGATTTTTGAGTTTGGTTTGTTGCCAACGTTAGATTACAATTTGTAGAATAAACAGCTTCCTGACCAATATAGTCTAGCAGATATGGAGCATTTTGATAATACCAATTTACATCATCTACTTCAACACAAAACAGTTTGGGAGCTAAAGCATGTAGGGTATCGGGAACAATCCAAAAATTAACCCTCACTTGATTTCCATTCTTTAAATTAAGTTCTTTTAAATCATAATTAGGTATCGCCCAAACCTGTACAAGCTGTGGGTTATGACTGACATCTAACTTAGTTAATTTATTACCATAACAATATAAGCCATCTGATTTTAAAAGAATATTTTTACTGACGTCAAGTTCAGTAAGATTATTATATGTGCAATATAAACCTTCTAACTTAGTGTTAGCAGTAACATTTAATTGACTTAGCTGATTTCCGTGACAACCAAAATTTTTTAAATTAATATTTTGAGACAGATTGATACTAGTTAATTGGTTATAGCTACAATTTACATACTCCAATTGAGGACTATATATTAAATTTAGAGATGATATCTCATTAGATCCACAATCCAAATGTAATAATTTTGAATTATAAAAAATATTTATACTAACTAATTTATTTTCTTTACAATCCAAAAACTTCAAGTTGGAATTTCGCGAAATATCTAGATTTGTTAAATTATTACCAGAACAATTTAATGTTTCCAAATTTACATTATTTGTAAGATCAAGTGAAGAAATTAAATTTGATCCTTCTACCCAGGAATAATTTTTACATTGTAAATTTTTCAGCTTATAATTGTATGAAAGATTTAAATTGCTCAATTTATTATAATTACAATTCAAAAATTCTAACTCAATATTTTTAGATATGTCTAATGTTGATATTTGATTATTGTGAACATCTAAATGTCTCAAATTAGTATTCTTTGATGTATCTAAATTTCTTATATAAATTTCTTCATTCCCATTATTATAATTATAATTACGGTTATAGCTACAATCTAAATACTGTAGTTGCAGATTCTTTGAAATATCAAGATTTGTTAATCTATTACCCGAACAAATCAACTTTTTCAAATTTGTGTTTTGATTTAAATTCAAAATCTCAATTTGTCCATCTGGAGCTTCATTATAACCATATTCATCAACAGTAATTCCACTACAATTGAGATTAATTAATTTTTTATTATTTGACAAATCTAATTGTTGAATAGAATTCAAACTACAATTTAAACCCGTGATTTCTGTAAAATATTCAATTCCCAACAATAGTGAAATTCCTTTATTGGAACAATCAATTTCACCCGTAAAAGCAATCGCTTCAGAAACTTGAATTTCATTATCGCCATTAGTATTGATAGCAGGATTGCCAACAAGATAAGCTTTGAAATTAGCGTCAGGAATATTTACAATTTGCGCAAAAGAAAATAGGCAAGACAATATGCCTGCAAGAATGAATAATTGTTTTCTCATAGATATTAGTTTATTTGCCAAAGGTATTTTAAACCAACAACTTTTCCTTACGGGAAACCGTAAATCAAATTAATATTATGTTAAATCATAACAAATCACTTTATTTTACGAACTACAAGACAACTGACTGCTTCCCGTCTGATTATCATACTTCGAAGGTCGCTTTTTATTGAATTCTGGAAATAGATTTTCGTAAGGATTTTCCAAAGCTTTTTTCAGTTTGAAGAATATTTCATAATTTCCATTTTCCGCATCCTGAATGGCTTCGAACAAGAGATAATTTCTTAGAATAAATTTCGGATTTGTTTTGGACATTAATTTCAGAGATTCGGTTTCTGAGATTTTATTTTTAAATTTTCTTGCCATATATTTTTCGATGAAATCCGATAATTTTTTTAATTCAGTTTCACTCATATTTCGGTAAAAAGAATCTTTAAAATCTTCTGCTTTAATGTCAGAAATTGGTTTTTCAAGTTGTTGGAAAAATATGGTGTAATCCAGATTTAAATCCTGCATCGTCTGTTGCCATTCGGTGAAAAACTTTTCATCTTCTGCTAGAACCTCATCAAAACCAAATTTATCCGCCAACATTTTATCGTGTTTCACCCAAAACTGCTTTCCGAAATTATCTAAGATTTTTTCTAAAACCTCAGCATCATCAATCAAAGGAAAAATCGCATTCGCCAAAGTCGCCAAGTTCCAATGTGAAATCTGACCTTGTTTCCCAAACGCGTATCGTCTTCCCGGCAAATCGGTTGTGTTTGGTGTAAATTCCAAATCATAACCATCCATCATAGAATAAGGTCCGTAATCTATCGTCAAACCAAGAATTGACATATTATCCGTATTCATCACACCGTGAACAAACCCGACGCGATACCAATCGATTACCATTTTCAAAGTTCTGTCGCAAATGGCTTGAAACCAATCGATATATTTTGTGGGATTATTTTCTGATGAAACTTCGGGGAAGAAATTTTCAATCGCATAATCTGCTAATTGCTTCAACAAATCTTCCTGTTTTCTGGCCGACAACAATTCAAAATGTCCAAACCTGAGGAAAGATTCAGCGGTTCTCACCACAACCGCACCTTGTTCCTTCTGCGGATTCCCAGAATATTGAATATCGCGAATCACATCTTCGCCAGTTTTGGAAAGACTCAAAGCTCGAGTCGTTGGAACGCCGAGATGAAACATCGCCTCACTCATCAGATATTCCCGAATCGAGGAACGGAGAACAGCTCGTCCGTCGGCAGTTCTGGAGTAAGGTGTTGCGCCAGCACCTTTCCATTGGATTTCGGTTTGATGATTTCCATTTTGGATTTCTCCAGCGTAGATGGCTCTTCCGTCTCCCAATTGTCCAGCCCAATTCCCAAACTGATGTCCCGCATAAGCTGTTGCATAAGTTTTTACGTTTTCTGGAAGATTTTGAGCTGAGAGAAAATCTTTATCGTTTTGATTTTCAATTTCCCCAAGTCCGATTTCTTCAGCAAGATTTTCATTAAAATCAATTAATTCTGTCTTTTCAAAATCGGCTGGTTCGACTGTGCAAAACATCACGTCGGGCGTTTGTCTTTGCATCATATTTCCAGAGAAATCACCTGGAAACAATTTCGTATATTTTTGAGTAATGAGATTGAGCTTCATATTTACAAAAAACCCGCATCAGAAATGCGGGTTATATTTTTTATTTATTAAAATCTATATCTTCTCCAGAATTGAGTGTTTCGTTAGAATTTTCTTCTTTCTTCACGGGTTTTTCTGGGACAATTTGTGTTGGATTTTTCAGTTCGTCGATGGATTGTAATCCGCCTTCGTCGCCGTATCCATTTCTTAGGTTATTCAAATCTGAACAACTTCCTGTCCAGTTGGCTGGCTTGATGAATTTATCCTCAGGAAGAATATTCAAAGCTTTATCAGCAAAAACCTTTTTCATATAAATGGCCCAAATTGGAAGTCCCATTTTCGCTCCTTGTCCTTCGCCTGTGCTCCAAAAGTGTGTTGCTCTGTCTTCCCAACCAACCCAAACGTCAGTCGCTAGTTTTGGAACAATTCCTACAAACCATCCATCTGAGTTTTTCTGCGTTGTTCCGGTTTTACCTGCGATTTCTACACTTGCAGGAATTCCTCGTCTTCTCAATTCTCCGGAAGCTGTCCCGAATTCCGTTACGCCTTTCATCAAATCGAGCATTGTATAAGCGTACATTTCGTTCATTACTTCTTTCACGACAGGTTTCACTTCTTTTATAACGCGTCCGTTGGCATCTTCGATCCTCCAAATCATTTCCGGTTTTGTATAGTTTCCGAAATTGGCGAACGTACTGAACGCTCCTAACATTTCATAAATTGTAATATCAGAAGTACCCAAAGCCATTGGCAAATGTTTATCGATAGGACTTGTCACACCTAAATCTCGTGCAAGCTGGATGACATTTTCCGTTCCTGACATTTCTGCCAATCTAATTGCCACAGGGTTTAAAGATTTTGCAATACCTTCTTTCATTGTGACGCTTCCTCCCCCACCTTTCACGTGCCAACTTCCTTTAGAATAAGACGCATTGGAGACTGCTGAACAAGGCGTCATCCCAAGATGCATAATTGCTGTTGCATATACAAATGGTTTGAAAGTAGATCCTACCTGACGTTTCCCTTGTTTCACGTGATCGTACTGGAAATGTTGCCAGTTGATTCCCCCAACCCAAGCTTTGATATCGCCCGTCGCAGGTTCCATAGACATCAAACCAGCTTGTGCAATCTGCTTGTGATAACGGATAGAATCCCAAGGTGACATTTCAACTTCTTCTTCGCCTTGCCAAGTAAATCTGGTCATTTTTGTCGGCTCGTGGAAATCAAGCATAATAGAATCTTCAGACATCCCTTCTGCTTTCAATTGTTTGTAACGCCCTGTTCTTTTGACTGCGGACATCATCAAACCATTGATTTGAGTTTTATTAAGATTATAATAAGGACGGTTTGGATTTCGTCTCATCTCATTATCAAAATTTTTCTGTAATGCTGTCAAGTGTTCTTTGATTGCCTCCTCAGCATATCTTTGCATTCTGGAATCCAATGTCACATAGATTTTCAATCCATTTTTGTAAAGATTGAGTTCTTTTCCTGTCTCTTTTTCGTAAGCCTCGAGATATTGTTGAATCTCTTTTCTTAGGTAAAATTTGTAATAAGCAGAGTAACCTTCTTCAACAGATTCTATCTCGTGGAAATCTACGACAATTGGCTCACTTACAGCTTTTTCATAAGTAGAATTATCAATATATCCGGTTTCTAACATTTGCTTCAAAACCACATCTCTTCTCACTTTCGCCTTTTCAGGATTTCTGTACGGATTATTTCTTCTTGGCGCCTCCAGCATTGCTACAAACGTCGCCGCTTCCGGCAAAGTCAATTGGTTTACAGATTTATTAAAATAAACTCTGGAAGCCATTTCAATTCCTTTTGCATTGAAAAGGAAATCCATTTTGTTGAAATATAATGCAATGATTTCTTCCTTCGTGTAGCGTTTTTCCAAACTTACAGCAACACTCCATTCTTTCAGTTTTTGGAATGCTCTTTCAATTTTATTTTGAGAAGCATTTCCTGTAAACAATAGTTTTGCAAGCTGTTGCGTAATGGTAGAACCTCCACCTCTTTCGCCTCCAAATCGGATTGCTCTTGCGATAGATTTTAAATCAATCCCGGAATGTTCTTTGAAACGCTCATCTTCTTTTGCCTGCAAAGCATAAACCAAATATGGCGGTAACTGTTTGTAAGTCACTGGTTTGGTTTTTTCTTTTTCGAATTTTCCAAGAAGCACATTATCAGAAGAATAAATCTCCGATGCGACGTAAATATCTGGATTTTCCAGCTCCTTCACATCGGGCATATCGCCTACAAAACCTTGCGAAACGGCAAAAAACAATCCAGAAATTCCTAAAACCACAGCAAAAAACGCTATCCAAATGAACTTGATCCATTTTCTGATTCCGGATTTTGCTTTCTTCTTGTCTGGCAGAGGAAAAGTTTTATGTTCAGTTTTCTTATTTTCCATTAATAAATTATGGCTTTAAGTTTTGAATTTTAATTCCTAAATCTTCTATTCCCGGCAAAATATCCTTTCTCATTGCCTGGACAACTTTGACAGAATATTTCCCATTTTTTGGAAATTTATAATTGAGTTTGTACTGAAAAATAATTTCTTTCGTATCTCCGAAACCTGTTCCAATCCATTCTCCATTTGGTTTTGCTAATATAAAATTAAGCGTATCTGTTGAGATATTCTTCTTATTCTGTTCGATACTGGCGATCAGTCTAAGATTGCTGTACGGATAATCATTATTATTCCGAACAACAAACATTAAGTTTTTCTGATTTTGAGCATCTTTCACATCAAAATCAAATGTTTGAGCCGTTTTCTTTTTCCATTGATTACCAACTTCTTTCATCAAAACTTGATCATCTCCGTTTTGACAAGAACTCACAGATAAAAATAGGATAAAAACGACTATAAATCTAAGCATTACCTTCATTTTTCGGCGGAAATTTCTTTTTCGGTTTCTTGAACGGTTTTTTCTGCGTTTTATTTTCCGCTGACGGATTATCTGCTGACTGAGCTATCGGCGCAGTCGCTTTATTTTCTACAGGTTTTTGCTCGTTTTGGCGATTTCTGTTGTCACCTTGTCTCGGATTTTTATTTTGTCTTGGCTGATTTCCATTCGGTTGAGCTTTTGGTGCGCCATCTTTGTTTTCCGCAGGTTTTTGCTCGTTCGGACGGTTTCTGTTATCCGATTGTCTTGGATTTTTGTTGTCAGATTGTGGTCTGGCAGGTCTGTTTTCCTGTGGTTTCGGATTTCTATCGCGGTTGTTGTTTGGTCTTGACTTTCTATTTTTCTTTTCGAAGCGGTCAACGCTGTTTTCCTGAATCAAATCAGAAGTTACCATACGGTTTTCAATCACTTTCACATCTTCCAAAGCCTTAGATTTCTCACCTTTTTTATTAAGGATAATCATCTTCTGAACTTCGTAAATATCGATGTCATACCACGCCATTGAGTTTTCTACATACGCAAACCACATTTTCTTTTTGAAAACATCGATTTTGATGCAGAATGCTCTTCCTTTTTCGGTATTCAAAACTGTACTTGACGATGGGAAATCTCTTAATACATCAAGATAAGTGTCCAATTCATAATTAAGACAACATTTCAATTTTCCGCATTGTCCAGCTAATTTTTGAGGATTGATGCTCAACTGCTGGTAACGCGCCGCATTGGTATTCACAGAACGGAAATCCGTCAACCAAGTAGAACAACAAAGTTCACGGCCACAAGACCCGATTCCACCAACTTTTGCAGATTCTTGACGGAAGCCAATTTGCTTCATATCAATCTTGGTTCTGAAAAGAGAAGCGTATTCTTTGATCAATTGTCGGAAATCAATTCGGTTGTCGGCCGTATAATAAAATGTAACTTTTGAGCCATCACCTTGATATTCAACATCTGTGATCTTCATTTCAAGATTCAATCCGTAAGCAATTTTACGCGCTTCTACCTTGAGCGCATTTTCCTTATTTCTAAGGTCTTGCCACGTTTCTACATCTTTTTGATTTGCCAAACGATAGACTTTTTGCAAGCTATCTTGGTGCACATTTTTCTTTTTCATCTGGATTTTTACTAATTCTCCAGAAAGACTTACTACACCTATATCGTGACCCGGACTAGATTCTACAGCGATAATACTTCCTATATGTAAAGGCAGGTTGTTGACGTTTCTATAATATAATTTACGTTCGTTTTTAAAACGAACTTCCACATATTCTGAACTTTTTGAACCCGAAGGATTAACATCGGAAAGCCAGTCAAAAACACTTAATTTATAACTATTGCCACAAGTATCTACACTACTGCACCCACTGGCACTCTTCGTACCGCAAGAGTGGGAAGAATCGCCGGATGTTTTACATCCACAACTCATATTTTAATTTTTTTATGTCGAATGCAAAGTTAATATAAATTTTATTAGAGCTTGATGAATATCTTTTTTAAAAATATTTTTTTATTGATTTTTAGTTAATACTATGTTAATATTGATAAATAACCAATACAAACACCAATACTTTATGATATGCTTAAAATTAAAAGTTGCATTTTAAGTAGGTTTAAACCAATTCGTTTAAAATTAAACTCCTTCAAAATAATTTAATTTAAAAATTATAACTACAATATTATCAATCGAATAAATAATTATGGTAATTAAACAATTATTCTTAGAATAGCAATGTTTAACTTTTTTTACGATTTTTTATAATTGTTATTGAAATAATTATAAATTTGGAACATTAATAATCATTGTATGAAATCGCTTTGGCTGGCAAGACAGATATTTGCGATGACATATCAACTTTAAAACAATAAAATCGACATATGAAAAGAATTTTAATGACCGCGGCATTAACTGCCGGAGTAATGGCATACGCAGGAGGATTCCGAGTATCGCTACAGGGTGTAAAGCAGTTGGCAATGGCTCACACCAGTGCTCACGCAGAGGATGCGAGTGTTGCATTTTTCAATCCTGCCGGTATTTCTTTTATTCCTTCAAAACTGAGTGTAGTAGCCGGAGGTTTTGGCGCATCTAACAAGGTGACGTACCAAAATACAAGCACATTGCAACAAGCAGAAACTGACAACCCACTAGGAACACCAATCTATGCAGCAGTTGCCTACAAAGTTTTGGACAATGTATCATTAGGTTTCAGTTTTACTACGCCTTTTGGTAGTACTATTGAATGGCCAACGACTTGGGAAGGCGCAGAGATGGTTCAAAAATTAGAATTGAAAAGTTACTATTTCCAACCAATGGTCTCTGTGAAATTGGCACCTTGGGCATCTTTTGGAGCAAGCTACATCTATGCAAAAGGAAAAGTAGATTGGACAAAAGGCGTGACTCAACTTGGCGGATCTCTTAATCTATTAGATGATGAAGCTACAGGACACGGTTTTGGTTT
Source organism: Epilithonimonas xixisoli (assembly GCF_004365655.1). GTDB lineage: Bacteria > Bacteroidota > Bacteroidia > Flavobacteriales > Weeksellaceae > Epilithonimonas > Epilithonimonas xixisoli. The sequence goes on from NZ_SOEO01000002.1 coordinate 455,297, forward strand.
TGGATTCTACTTCCAACCGGACAGCAAGTGGGACGTGAGTGTTGCTTACCGTTCTCCTGTGGATATGAAAGCTGAAAACGGAAAAGCTACTTTCAATATTTCTTCTGCACTATATCCTAATATTGGTTTGGCTGCAACTGGTGGTGTAGACCGTTTCAAAGCGACATTGCCTTTGGTAGATGAAATCACTTTGGGGGCAACATATAAAGTAACTCCAAAATGGCAAGTCTCTGCAGATTTCAACTATCACGGATGGGAAAGATACAGCAGATTGACTTTGGATTTTGATAATGCTCCAGTTGGGAACCAAGCTGATCCAACAGTATTGGTGTCTCCGAAAAACTTTAAAAATGCTAAGACTTTCCGATTGGGAACACAATATATGGTTACAGATATGATTGCTGCAAGACTCGGTTGGTACTATGACGAGTCTCCTTATGAGGACAAAGACTTCATCCCAGAAACACCTTCTTTTGATTCTTATGTGATCACAGCAGGTCTTGGATTCAAATTCAACAAATTGGGTGTGGATGTTTCAGGTGCCTATGCAATGCCACAAAGCAGAACATTCAACAATCCTTATTACAACTTTGCAGGACAGGCTAAGGCTAAAGCATTTTACTTTGGTTTAGGATTATCTTATAACGCATTTTAAAAATCAGAATTAATTATGAAAAAGATATTTTTATCAAGTATAGCAGCTTCGCTTTTGTTTACGGTGAGTTGCCAGAATGATTTCGAAAACAGTACAGAGGATGTGGTTGTAACTTCTGGTGAGGCAGATTTCTCAAAATATGTAGCATTAGGTAACTCTTTGACCGCAGGATATAGAGATGGTGCATTATATTCCAGCGGACAAGCAGAATCATATCCATCGATGCTTGCGGGACAAATGAAATTGGCAGGCGGCGGAGAATTCTCTCAACCTTTGATGCCAAATGATGTCGGTGGATTCATCGGACTTCCAGGCTTTGGAGGGAGATACAATCTTCAATTAGTAGATAAAAAAGACCATACGGGAACAGTTGTAAGTCAAAGTTTATCACCTGTTCAGGCTCCTGCAGCCGCAACTCTGGATGTAATTGGAGGTGCTGGAAAATCTTTTAGTAATATGGGTGTTCCGGGAGCTAAATCTTTCCATTTAATCACTCCAGGCTATGGAAATGTTGCCAATCTGCCAATTGCTGCTGCAAACCCTTACTTCGTGAGATTTGCGACTTCTCCTTCTACAACTGTTTTAGCAGATGCAATGGCGCAATCTCCAACATTTTTCTCACTTTGGATTGGTGCGAATGATGTATTGTCTTATTCTACCAATGGTGGAACCAATTCTCAGACAGTAGGTGGCGTAACAACTTACACTCAAGCGACGGATCAAAAAGACAATCCTAATCCTGCAACTTACAGGTCTAATGACATCTCAGATCCTGGACTGGTTACAGTTGCAATAAAGACTGTTTTAGATGGATTAAAAAGCAAAGGTGCTACAAAAGGCGTTATTGCTAATATTCCTTACGTAACATCTATTCCATACTTCACGACGGTTCCTTACAATCCGGTTCCACTTGCCGCAGCATCTGCAGCTACCCTCAATGGAAACTTTGCTATGATAAACGGCGCATTAGCAAGCGCTGGACAGCCAAAAAGATTTATGACTTTAACTGCATCAGCTAATAATCCTGTGCTAATTGTGGACAAGAGTTTATTGGATATTTCAACTTTCCTTCCTCCACAATATGCAATGTACGGACAGGCAAGACATGCCACTGCAGAGGATTTAATTTTGCTACCCGCGTCATCAATCATTGGGATAGACCCTACAACAGGATTACCGCCAGCTCCAACTTCACAAATGATTGGAGGTGTTACCATTCCACTTGCAGATCAGTTGGTTTTGACGAAAACAGAAGCAGCAAAAGTACAAGCAGCAACAGAAGCATACAACACGGCTATCAAAGGTTTAGCTGATTCTTATGGATTAGCTTTCGTAGATGCTAATGCTAAAATGAAAGAGTTAAACTCAGCATCAGGAATCCAATGGGATGGTGTGAAATACACTGCGAAATTTGTAACTGGTGGTGCATTCTCTCTTGATGGCGTCCATCCTCTAGGACGTGGTTACGCAATCATTGCTAACGAGTTCCTTAAAGCTATTAATAACAAATACAGATCAAATCTCCCTATGGTAAGTCCTAATTCTTATTCCGGAGTTAAGTTTCCTTAATTAGGAATTTAATAATAATTTTCAAACCGTCTCAAAGTCAATTTTGGGACGGTTTTTTTATTGCATCAAATAATATTTCCAAAATCTAAAATTTTGATTATTTTTACACTATGCTTTCAAAAAGAGTCAAATACGCGATCAAAACTTTGCTTTTCCTCAACAGGAAAGACAATGCTTCTTTATTTTCTGCCAAAAAAATATCGGAGAACGAGCGTATTCCGCTCAAATTTCTAGAGCAAATCTTGAGAGAACTAAAGCAAAACAAAATTCTCAAAAGCGAACGAGGCGCAGAAGGTGGTTATACTTTTATGAAAGATCCGGCAGACATCAAGGTTTTGGATGTCATCAGAATCGTGGATGGGCCTGTCGCAATGTTGCCTTGTGCTTCTCTCAATTTCTATGAAAAATGTGCAGACTGCACAGACGAAGCGACTTGTGGCATCAGAAAATTATTAATCAACGTTCGTGACAGTATGCTTCCAATCTTGGATACTAGCATCGCAGATATGACAAAATCTGAGAATTTCCCTATTTAAATATGTTCAACGACGAATATTTTATGAGAATGGCTTTCCAGGAAGCTCAACTGGCCTTTGAAAAAGATGAAGTTCCGATTGGTTGCGTCATTGTTTCAAATGACAGAATCATTGCAAAATCTCATAATCTCACAGAAACGCTGAATGATGTCACCGCCCACGCCGAAATGCAGGCCATCACTTCCGGAGCGAATTATCTCGGTGGAAAATATCTTCAGAATTGTACGATGTATGTCACTCTGGAACCTTGTGTGATGTGTGCTGGTGCGCTCAGTTGGTCCCAAATCACGAAGGTTGTAATTGGTGCGAGAGATGAACAACGCGGTTTCATTAACAAAGGTTTATCGCTTCATCCAAAAACGGAAGTTGTGACCGGAATTATGGAAAATGAATGTTCAACGATTGTAAAAGATTTTTTCCGAAACAAAAGATAGTTACAAATCTTTCCCTAAAAAATACAATCCTTTCAAAGTGTGAAGTCTGTCTGCGATATTGATTTTATCTGTCAAAGGTTTGTAAACGTGGCTCACTCCGCCGGTTGCGATGACGAAACAATTATCCTCAACCTCATCATTAATCCTATCAATAAAACCTTCTACCATTCCGAGAAACCCGTAAACCATTCCACTTTGCATACAACTGATGGTGTCCAATCCCAAAACAGTTTTCGGTTTTACCAGTTCTATTTCCGGCAATTGTGCTGTTCCTTGAATCAAACTATTGAGTGAAGTAATGATTCCCGGAGCGATAATCACGCCCAGCGTTTCACCATTTTCATCCAAACAACTTGCGGTAAGCGCCGTTCCAAAATCCAGAATAATTTTCTTCTGTTTCGGATAAAGATTGTGTGCGGCGACAAGATTCGCGTAGATATCCGTTCCCATTTGTTTGGATTTCGGAATCACACCGGAAGGCGTATTTCTGTCCACGATGACAGGCGGTTTCTGATGGATTTTCCTAACCGCACTTGCAATCACCTTCGTCAATTGAGGCACCACAGAACCGATGATGATTTTTTCAATTTTATCAATATCAATTTTATAGGTTTGATACAACATCAAAATCTGAACATACAGTTCGTCGGTGGTTTTGTAAGGTTTTGTATTGATGACCCACGAGATGTCACAATTGTCATCATCAAACAAGCCGAAGCGGATATTGGTGTTTCCTATGTTGATTACGATACTGTTCATTTCTTATTTTTTGTCCGAAGTCCGATGCTGGAAGACGGAAGTTTTTAAAATTGCTTTAATTGTTATGTTATCGAAGTTAAATCTTCCAACTTCTGACATCCAGCTTCTACTACTTTACTTCCAGATAATTATCTTCCGGACTTACATCTGCCAAACGCTGGCTGAAATCAATTCCCATCGCTGACAATTGAGATTTGGTGTAAGGAATTGTGAAGCTGTATTCCTGTTGCGTCCAAGCCCAATAAGGCAACGTTTTGAACGGTCCATAAATATCTTTCGATTTCCAAGTTCTGGTAAGACTTGATGGAATATTATAATTAATGACCTTCTTGTCTTTCGTCAAAATACTAAAGTCGATGGGCATTGGAACACCACCTTTGTTTACCAAAGTGATTGTGGTAGATTCAGGATCGTATTTCACATTTTTGATCCCGTAATCAATGGTTTTGGTTGTGTTGATCCAATAATGCTGGAACCACTTCAAATCCATTCCGGAGATTTGCTGTGCGATGTGGATAAAATCTCTTTCTGTCGGGTGCTTCATTGCCCAATCGTCGTAATATTTTATCATAATTCGGTTGAGATTCTCTTCCCCAACAATGTAACCCAGCTGTACCAAAAACATTTCGCCTTTGATGTAACTTGCATAGGTGTAAGCCGTTCCATTATCGTGATGGTCTGCCAACCAAACTGCTGGCTCTTCTTTTCCGGATTTTGTAAAATTAATATAAGCTCGGATAGCATCTGTAAATGGATTTGGTTTAGGTTCTGTTGGCGGGAACAATCTGTAGGACACAAAATCTTCCGCATATTGCGTGAAACCTTCATCCATCCAAGGTCTTACACTTTCATTGGTCGCTAGCATCTGCTGAAACCAAGAGTGCGCACCTTCGTGGAACATCAATCCAGTGAGACCTTCCAAACTTGTAGCTTCTCCCAAAATCATTGTGCACATTCCGTATTCCATTCCGCCATCACCACCTTGAATAAAGGAGTAGCTCGGCCATTTGTAACGCCCGAAAGTTGCGTTCATCAATTGGAAGAATTTTGTAATATATGGTTTTGATTCTTCCCAATGTTTTGTTTTTTCTGATTTTTGATAGACTAAGAAAACTTTTGGCCCATCCAAAATCGGAAAACTTTCAACAGTGTAATCTCTGTCCGCCGCCCAAGCGAAGTCCAGAATATTTTTGGCTGTCCATTTCCAATTTACTTTGTTGGCAATGTCTGGTTTTACTTCCGCCGTTTTGCTGTAACCTTTTACGTCATTAGGATTTTCGAGATTTCCACCAGCGCCGATAACATAGTCTTTATCGATTTTGATATTCACTTCATAATCAGAAAACGGCGCGTGGAACTCTCTCCCGATATAATCAAAAGTTGCCCAGCCGTCATAATCATATTCAGCGATTTTCGGATACCATTGGCTCATCGTCATATCGATTCCCTCGCGGTTGTTTCTTCCTGCTCTACGGATTTGCATTGGGATCACAGCGTCCCATTCCATTGTAAAAGTGGTGGAAGAATTTGGTTTGATAGCTTCAGCAAGGTAAACTTTCATAATAGTTCCCTGAATCTCAAACTTCAAATCTTTTCCATTCTGCTTTATCCAACGAATGTTTTGCGCGCCTTCTTCGTTCTTAGGAATCTCGGACAATCTGGAAATCACCGTATTTCCAACTCGTTTTGACAATCTTCCATCCGCATTTACACCTTGACCTGCCACACGCTGATCCATCATAGATCCAACCTTGAACGCATTCCAATACAAATGGAAATACGCCACTCTCAACTCGTCGGGTGAATTGTTTTGATATTGCAAAGTCTGTTTCCCTTGGTAAGTGAAGTTGGTCGCATCCACATCAATATCCATTTTGTATTTTGCATATTGCTGAGAGTAAGCGTTTTGCTGAGCCAACGAAAAGAAAGAGAAAAGAGCGAAGACTAAAGAGAATTTTAGTTTTTTCATAGACTTATGATTAAACCTAAAAGGTTTGTTATAATAATTTTATCAAAAATACTAAGTTTTTGTTGAATGGCAAGTTGTGGAGAGTTTAAGATTGAAATCTATTGAGGGAAGTTTGTATCTTTGGAAGACATCTTTTTAATAAAAATTTAAAATGAAACTAATAATCGGAATAATAACATTGAGCTTCCTAATGTTAAATTGCAATAAAAAGAATTCCAGTTCAAACAAAGAATTAAAGATGGATAATAAAGAATTAATTAATCATATCAAATTGGCTATTAATCCTAAATTTCAAGATTGGGTAGTATTCAAAAATGGTATTTATATTATTTTCGATGACGCTGATACTATAAAAGACATTCATAATGAAGCGTTGAAACAAATGAGGGAATTCGGACCAGTTTATGCTGGTGGTCCTGCAGGAGATTTTGGAATTACTACATTAAATAAAACTGATGGTTGGATTGTTTCTGGGCACGGTTATGGAATGTATACTTATGTTAATCCTTTAGAATTGAGTATTAAAAATCCAAGCGATTCAGAAATTGGTTTATTTGGAAGAAACAAGAGAGATTTGGACGGGAAAAATCCAGAAATAATCTTTGTCAATCATAAAAAGCAATCTCTACAAATTCTGTTTAGATTCCTAGGGAATGACAAAATTGGTTTTTATGCTGACTGTTGATTTATGCTGAATCCGCAGCCCGACTTGAGCGGAAATCCTTTTTTGCTTTGACTTCAAGTTCTATTAAACTGAAATCGTCTGCAAAAAAGATTGGGAGCGGAAGGCGGAAATAGTTGCCCAAATGAAATTCTTTATTGTTAAGACTTACCATAAATTTCAGCAATTAAAATCAATTTAAGTTCAACTTTAACAGACTTCAACTCAAAAGTTAATTAGTCGATAATGATGATTTTTGGAACTTTGAAAGTATTCGATAAATTTTTCAAAAACTTCTGAAGATTGTTTGTGTAAGCATCATTAGCAATTCAAAGCATTAAAACAAATGTTAATTTCCCGTTTATTTTATTTTTCTATATTTAGTTAAATCAATATTCGAGTTTATGAGACAGTGCCTTATCATATTTAGTGTTTTAATTTCTTTCGTTAGTTTTTCTCAGAATGTGAAATTCAAAGATGCTTATTCCAAAGTGTTCAAAATCGGAACGGCCGTGAACCACGATATCGTGAGCGGAAAAGATAAAAAACAACAGGCTATTGTTCTGGAACATTTCAACACGATAACGCCGGAAAACTGTATGAAAGCCGAAGTTGTGAATCCTCTTCCCGGGAAATTCGATTTTTCGCAGGCGGATGCTTTTGTGAATTTTGGTTTGAAAAATAAAATGTTCATCGTAGGTCATACTTTGGTGTGGAAAAATCAAACGCCTGACTGGTTCTTTAAAAATGAAGATGGAACTCAAAAAACCAAAGAACAAACCAAAGAACGTCTGCACGACCATATCAAATTGGTCGCAAGCCGATATGCCGGAAAAGTGCAAGCTTGGGATGTTGTGAATGAAGTGATTGATGATGACGGCAGTTACCGTAACGAAGGATGGGTAAAAGGTATTGGCGATGGCGACGAACTGATGAGATTGTCTTTTCAATACGCAGCCAAATATTCTCCCAATACAGAATTATATTACAACGACTTCAATGCGTGGCGACCAGAAAAAGTGAAAGGCATTGTACGAATGGTAAAAATGCTACAAGCCAACGGAATCCGAATTGACGGCATCGGAATCCAAGGTCATTGGGGGCTGAACTATCCGAAAAATCAATACATCGAAGAGGCGATAGATGCTTACGCTGCCTGCGGAATCAAAGTAATGATTACGGAAATTGATGTGGATGTTTTGCCTGTGACAAAGGAAGGGCAAATCATTGGTCAGGCTTTTAAGCATAAGCAGTTTCAGAATGAGGAATTCAAAACTTATCTTGACCCTTACATCAATGGACTCCCAAAAGATGTGGACGAACAATTAGCTAATCGATATGCAGAATTGTTCCAAATTTTCTACAAAAAAAGAGATAAACTGGACCGTGTTACAACGTGGGGAATGAAGGACGAAATGTCTTGGAAAAACGATTATCCAATTCCTGGAAGAACAAACTATCCGCTACTTTGGGATAGAAATGGAAATCCTAAAAAAGCTTTGCAAAAAGTGATTGAAGTTCCTAAGAAATAGATTTTATCTCTCGCAGATTGGGCAAATTTTGCAGATTATTTTTTTTATTAATCTGCTGAATCTGTAAAATCTGCGAGAAATATATTTTAATTAATTCTAAAAATAGGATAAAGCCGATGCGTTTTCTCGTAATATTCCGAATGTTTGTAAACCCAATCCAATTGCGCTTGTCCGTCTTCTGCAAACTTTGGATTAGTGGATTTTTCCATTTCGAAAGCGGTTTTCAAAGCTTTGTTGTCTTTCAGAAGTTTACTCGCCGTATCTTCGAAAACGTAAGGAGAATAATATTCTTTCTGCCCCAGCATCGCATCAAAGAAATTCCAGTTGAAGTAAGAATCCACCGCTTCCGGTTCCAAGGTTTCCAAGAGAAATTTCACGCCGTCTTGATTGAGTGGAACGATGAAATCGCCCGCTCTGAATTTGGTTTTTCCAGATTCTTTGGTCAAAAAAGTATCGTAATGTAAGTAATGACCTTCGTAAGGATTGGGAACGGTTTTGAAATCTTTGATTCGATATTGTTCAACTGTAATTGTAGAATCTTGTTTTATCGGTGTCATTTTGATTTGGTTGAGTTTCAGCAAATCAATGATTTTCCATTCGGATTGTGGAATGATGTAATATTTCGGAATCGTAATTTCTTTTGCCGGAACGTAAGTATTGTAGAACTTGACAGGCTTTGAAAATTTAGAATTTCTGTCGTACCAAAGTCTCGTTTTTCCAGAAATATCACTTGGTTTGTATTTCGCTTTAAAACCTTTGAAATCAATGTTTTCATATTTCGTAGAATCGAGTTTCCAAACCAAAGCATATCGGTTTCCGACTTTGTATTGTTTCAGATTTTCGGCTCTTTTTTGCTGAATGGTTTTGTAATTTTCATCGATATAATTCAGATTGTCAACCATATAATCGTAAGTCACTTTCACACGGTCTTTGTAAGGTTTCAGCATATGCGTTTCCACAACCGTCCCGATGGCATTGAACAAAGTCGTGTAACCTGTCGCATATCTCGGTGAATCCACAAAAGCAGGAAAACCGCCATCCGGAACATCGCCGTGAATATTGACATAAGGAACGGAAATCACACCTTTTTTCTCCATATTTTTCAGAAGCGTTCTCTGCATTTCGTCATTGAAATAATTCCCGAGGACATTTCCCAATCGTTCTTTGTTCGTCGAAATATAAGTGAAAGTATATTGATAATCCGCGCCGTTGCTCACGTGATTATCAATAAAAACATCCGGTTTCAGCCATTGAAAAATCTGTTGAAAACTTCTGGAATTTTTTGAATCTGTTTTGATGAAATCTCTGTTCAAATCATAATTTCGAGCATTGCCACGAAAACCATATTCTTCAGGACCATTTTGATTGGCTCTGGAAAAACTTTCTCGGTTCATCATACCGCTGATGTTGTAACTGGCGATTGCTATAAAAATTACATTTTTTGGTGCTTTAATTTTTCCTGTTGCTAGGTCTCTCATCAACATCATCGTCGCATCAATTCCGTCTGGTTCACCTGGATGAATTCCATTATTGACAAACAAAACTGATTTACCTTTTCTGGCTTCTTCGAAACTTTTTCCTGATGGATTGAAAATCACAACATCTATTGGTGCGCCGTTGTCGTCTTCTCCTTTAGTGTCATAACTGATTGATGGATATTGTTTCGCCAATTCCTGATAGAATTTTCGCATCTCATCAAAAGTCGTGGTTTGATTGCCATTACCTTTTTCGTAAGGTGTTTGGATTTGAGAATATCCGAAAACAGAAATGAGGATGAAGAGGATGGAGAGGTTTTTCATTTATAGATTTTAAAAATTAAATCAATAAAAACGTATCAATTGACACGTTTTTATGATTTTCTATCTCTTTTCATAAATATCCTTGCATTTCCATAAACTCCATCTTCAAGAGCGAACAGAGAATGTGAAACATCGTTATGTGGACCTAATTTGCTCGACCAAAAATTATTATCTATTTGTTTAGCCGCGTGTGTCGGTTCTTCATTTGAATTTAAATAAATTACAACTTTTTCTTTTCCTTCTTCAAAACTTTCATCAAAACATACCTCATATCCTATTAATTCATATAATTTAATAAAAGCTTCCTTTGTGCATTCTCTAGGAATTTCTTTTGGCCAAAAATAAAGACCTTCTGAGTCTGGCCAAAACCAAAGATTAGAACAACCAAATGCCCACGCTATACAATTATAATCATTTGTTATAGGACTTGTTATTATTAGTGGCTCTATTTTTGTATTTGGAAAATGTTCAGGAATTGACAATTGGTTTTTCATTAAGATAGTATTTTTCAGACCATTCTAACCAGTCACTTTTCATCCCTTCATATCTGCCAATATTTTCAGTTTTAATTGGATTAAAACCTGTTATTTTTTTTAGGGCAAAAAACCAAAAACCTCCATTTCTTTTTAAATCCTTAATAATCCAAGGCAAGGCTTCTGCTCCATAATCAATTATTTTAACATAATTAGAATTAGAAAAAATTTTATCAGAACTCGATTCAAAAATGGTTTCTTGTTTCCATTTTTCTTTCAACTCTAGAAACTCACTATACTCTTCGTTTCTTTTCTTTTGCTTAACAAAAAGACTGTTTCCTTCATACAGTTTCTTTGCATTCGAAAATGAACAAGAAATATTCTTTCCAGACTCACTTAATGGTATATTATATTCAAATTCTGTTTTCATTTGTAAAAAGTTTTCTTAAATTATCTGTAATGAAATCTTCAAAAATTAGATTTTTTAATCTTCTCATATAATTGAAATCCTCTTCAAAGTCTATTTTTCCCTTAATTTCTTTTTGTATATTTATATCCAATATAAATGGAAGTATATACTTTTCTTTTTGTTTTAATGTTGTTTCTGTTATTACAGCGACAAATTCATTTTCGCACGGCACTTCAATCTGCATAAAAAAATGCGAGTAATTTTGGGGTAAACATTTAGGAATTGGCGGAATATTTACGATATAATCTTCAAAATTTTTAATCGGTAAAGGTATTTTAATCTCATTTATATATCTCAAGGAAATATTATCAATTTTAATACCTTTAAATATTTCTTGATATTTTTTCCAAAAAATTTTTGAAATATCAAAAAATTCTTTCCAATTAGTATACGGACTTAAAAAATTAATTGTAAAACCATTTTTTCTAAACTGAACCTTGATATTTTCCCTAGAAAACATATAACCTATCAAAACCTCTTCAGAAGTTATCAGTTCTGGTGTCTTTCGTGACTTAATATTAATTTGTCCACCGAAATTCAATATTTTCTTTACGTCCAAAAAATCTTTTGGCAAACTTTTCAAAATTTCATCCTCTAAATCTTCCAAATTAATATCCATCTCTATAATAGAAATATCAATAATAGCTTCTTTTATTGGTGCTTTTGAATATATAAAATCCATAGCTTGTTATATCTTATCAAATATATAATTTTTTTTCGTGCTTTAATCATTTAATTTCAAAACAGCCATAAACGCTGATTGAGGAACCTCTACTCTACCAATTTGCTTCATCTTTTTCTTACCTTCTTTTTGCTTCTCAAGAAGTTTACGTTTTCTTGAAATATCACCACCGTAACATTTTGCGGTAACGTCTTTTCTCAAAGCTTTGATGGTTTCCCTGGCGATAACTTTCGCTCCCAAAGCAGCCTGAACAGCAATATCAAACTGTTGTCTCGGAATAAGTTCACGCAATTTCTCGCACATTCTTTTTCCGATGTAAAATGCATTGCTATCGTGAATCAATGAGGATAAAGCATCCACCATATCGCCATTAATCAAAATATCCATCTTCACCAATTTCGATGCACGCATCCCAATCGGAGAATAATCGAACGAAGCGTAACCTTTAGAAATAGACTTCAGCCTGTCATAAAAATCGAAAACAACTTCAGCCAATGGCATATTGAAAGTCAATTCTACTCTGTCTGCTGTCAAATAACTTTGATTAACTATTTCGCCTCTTTTCTCAATACAAAGCGTCATAACCGGACCTACGAAATCTGATTTTGTGATGATAGAAGCCTTGATGAAAGGTTCTTCCACTCTGTCCATACTCATCGGATCCATCATTTCTGAAGGATTATTGATCAAAATCGGAGTTTCCGGATCTTTTTTGGAATAGCCGTGGTACGAAACGTTGGGAACTGTCGTGATGACATTCATATTGAACTCTCTGTCCAAACGTTCCTGAACGATTTCCATATGCAACATTCCCAAGAATCCGCATCGGAAACCGAAACCAAGCGCCGCAGAACTTTCTGGCTCGAAAACCAAAGAAGCGTCATTAAGTCTTAATTTTTCTAATGAGAATCTTAATTCCTCAAAATCCTCAGATTCTATTGGATAAATCCCGGCAAAAACCATTGGCTTCACTTCTTCGAAACCATCAATTGGTCCATCCGCTGGATTCACGAAAGAAGTAATGGTATCACCAACTTTTACTTCGCGAGCGTCTTTAATTCCGGAAATAATATAACCTACATCGCCACATTCGATGGTTTTCTTTGGAACTTGTTTTAGTTTCAAAGTTCCTACTTCGTCTGCACCATATTCCTTTCCAGTTGCAAAGAATTTAATTTTTTCATTTTTGGAAATACTTCCATTTACGATTTTGAAATATGCTTCAATTCCTCGGAAAGGATTGTAAACAGAATCGAAAATCAAAGCTTGAAGCGGTGCTTTTGGATCTCCAACCGGAGCTGGAACTCTTGCCACAATCTGCTCAAGCAATTCGTGAACACCTTCGCCTGTTTTCCCAGAAACTCTAAGAACATCTTCGTATTTGCAACCCAAAAGTCCCATAATCTCGTCGGTTACTTCTTCTGGATTGGCAGATGGAAGATCTATTTTATTAAGGATTGGAATAATTTCCAAATCGTTTTCTAAAGCTAAATATAGATTACTGATTGTTTGCGCCTGAATACTTTGCGCCGCATCAACAATCAACAGAGCACCTTCGCAAGCTGCGATAGAACGGGAAACCTCATAAGAAAAATCCACGTGTCCCGGTGTATCAATAAGATTTAGGACATATTTTTCACCATTCAGTTCATAATCCATTTGGATGGCGTGAGACTTGATGGTGATACCACGTTCTTTTTCCAAGTCCATATCATCCAAAGTTTGCGACTGCAATTCCCTTTGTGTAACGGTATTGGTATATTCTAAAAGACGATCTGCCAATGTACTTTTACCGTGATCGATATGCGCAATAATGCAGAAATTCCTGATGTTTTTCATTTAAAATTCTTGTAATTTGCAAAAATACACTATTTATTGAGATGTTAGAAGTTAGACATCAGATATTAGAGTATTTTATTTAATAGAAAACCTTAATCTTATTTGCTCTGACTTATAATTTCCGACATTTTAAACGTTAATCTTTCATAAAAAAAAAGTTTTGGGAAAAAAAGTTTTATTTTTGCAAATTAATTAGAACCAAGTGACAGAATTATTCTGGCTGGAATTATGAAGAAATATATTAGTTTATTGGTGTTGTCTGTGATTTTGATGTCTTGCAAAACGGAAATGGATCAGGCGATGAAAAGTGCGGACAAAGATTTTATCTTGAAGGTTGCCAACGAAAAATTTACAAAGAAAAAATGGGCAGATGCCCTTGCTTTATACGATAGATTACCCAATCTTGTAGCAGGAACAGATGACGCTCCAAACGTAGTTTTCAACTCGGCTTATGCCAATTATTATGATAAAAATTACAGATTGGCAGCCAACCAATTCAAGAATTTTGTAATCAGTTTCCCTCAGGATCCTAGAAAAGAAGAAGCGGCTTATCTTTCTGCACTTTGTTATTACGAAGGATCTTTGCAGTATAACTTAGATCAAAGCAATACAGAATCTGCCATCACAGAATTGCAGAATTTCCTTAATGAATATCCTGATTCTGAGCGTTCCAAAAACATCACACAATTGGTAGATGAGTTGACTTACAAGCTGGAATTCAAAGCATTCGAAAATGCGAAACAATATTTCAGAATGGGCGAGTTCAAAGCCGCTGCTGTAACTTTCGAAAACGTTTTGGAAGATTTCCCAGCAACTAAGCTTAGACCAAAAATCTACGACATCATTTTGAAATCCAAATATGAATTAGCTGTTAACTCAATCTATGATTTGAAAAAAGAAAGATTGGATGCTGCAGCTTCGTATGCAAAAAGAGTTTCTGCAGAACTTCCAAATTCTGAATATTCCAAAACTGCTGATGATCTTTACACAAAACTTGAAGACGAAAAAGTGAAATTTGCCCAACTTCAAGTGGAAGTAGAAAAGAGAAAAGCAGAATACGAGGCTAAAGTGAAAAATGCTGAAGCTAAGGAAAATGAGAAAAAAGAACTGGAGCAGGAAAAGAATCAGGCGAAACTAGAAAACGTCGCAGAACAGACCAGAAGAGACAGTGCGAAGATCAATTCGCCAGAACCACAAGCCACTTTCAAGTTTAAAAGATAATTTGTATATTTGCAACCCTAAACAATTCGCCCAATGAGCCTTAAAGATACAAAAGCAGAAGTAAGCACAATCACTTACGACAAAGATAAAATCGAAGCAAAAGTAGCCAGCATCTACGAAGCTATCGTAATTATGGGTAAAAGAGCTGAACAAATCAATGGAGAAATCCGTTCGGAACTTCACGGTAAATTAGATGAATTTGCTGTTCACAACTCTACTTTGGAGGAAGTTTTTGAAAACAGAGAACAAATCGAAATCTCTAAGCATTACGAAAAAATGCCAAAACCAACTTCTATCGCAATCAGAGAATGGTTAGATGACGAAATCTACCATAGAAAAACTGAAGAAAAAAACTAATCTTAACTGATTATAAAATATAAAACCGTCTTGCTAAAGAATTCCTTTGCGAGACGGTTTTTTTGTTAATAAAATTATTAATACTTTCGTTAATAAAAATCAAAGCAAAATGAGCTTGCAAGGCAAAAAAATCATCCTTGGAATTACCGGCGGCATCGCAGCCTACAAAATGAATTACCTCGTTCGTGATCTCATAAAATCTGGCGCTGAAGTGAAAATCGTGTTGACAAAATCTGCAGAAGATTTCGTCTCGCCTTTGACGCTTTCCACACTTTCCAAGAACAAAGTTTATACTGATTTTTACGACGAAAACAAAAGTTGGAACAACCACGTTGAGCTGGCACTTTGGGCAGATTTGATGTTGATTGCACCTTGCACAGCCAACACTTTGGCAAAGATCACAAACGGACTTTGCGACAATTTTTTGATGGCAGTTTATATGTCTGCAAAATGCCCTGTCATCATTGCGCCTGCAATGGATTTGGATATGTATGCGCATCCAACTGTTTTGAAAAATTTGACGACTGCTGAGAGTTTTGGGCACAAAATCATTCCTGCAGAATTTGGAGAATTGGCGAGCGGACTTGTTGGACAAGGCAGATTGGCGGAACCTTCAACTATTTTACCGGTTTTAGAAAATCAATTTACTGAAGTTGATAATCAATTTGCTGGTAAAAAATTCTTAATCACCGCGGGACCAACTTATGAAAATATTGATCCAGTAAGATTCATCGGAAACCATTCAACTGGAAAAATGGGATTTGATTTGGCGAAAGAAGCAACAAAACGTGGTGCAGAAGTCATTTTGATTTCTGGGCCTTCTTCCCAAAAAATAGATGATAAAAACATTACGCTTCACAAAGTCACTTCCGCTCAGGAAATGTTTGACGAAGTTTTCAAATATTACGAAAATATTGATGTCGCCATAATGAGCGCCGCCGTTGCAGACTACACACCGAAAGTGAAAGCAATGGAAAAAATTAAGAAAAACGAAAATGAACTCACGATAGAACTCGTCAAAAACAAGGATATTCTACGAACGATGGGCGAACAAAAAACCAATCAATTTTTGGTGGGTTTTGCCTTGGAAACTCAGAATGAGGAGGAGAATGCGAAAGGAAAACTCATCAAGAAAAATCTGGATATGATTGTCCTAAACTCGCTCCGAGACGAAGGTGCAGGATTTGCAAATGCCACCAACAAAATCAAAATCTTTACGCCAACAGAGGAGCAATCTTTTTCATTAAAATCAAAAGAAGATGTTGCCAAAGACATCCTGAATTTTATTGCTCAGAAATTGTAAGAAAAGCCCGCTTTTTTCGTTATAAATTTATCCTCGTTTTAGATTAAGATTCCTTATTTTTACAAACATTTTTACTTTCAGATGAAAAAACTACTTTATATAATTTGCGCTTTGTTTTTTGCTCAGCCTGTTTTTTCGCAGGAGCTTTTGGCAAATGTGCAGATCAATTCCCAACAGATTGCAGGAAGTAACACGCAGGTTTTCCGAACTTTAGAAAAATCTTTGCGCGACTTCATCAACAATACAAGCTGGACGGGAAAAAAACTTCAGAATTTCGAAAAAATCAAATGTAACTTCGCCATCGTAATTTCTGAACGTCCGGGAAACAACAATTTCAAAGGAAGTTTGGTGGTGCAAGCGACTCGACCAGTTTTCAATGCGCAATATGAATCGCCTTTGATGAACATCAACGACACTAGTTTTTCTTTTGAATATAATGAAAACGAAAATCTAATTTTCAACGAACGTCAATTTTCTGGCAAAAACCTCATCGATGTGATTAGTTTCTATGTTTATGTCATCTTAGGTTACGACGGCGACAGTTTCCAGCTGAAAGGCGGACAAGCGCATTTTGACAAAGCAATGAAAATTGCGCAAAACTCTCAAAATCAAAACTATGACGGTTGGAACCAAGTGGAAAGTCAAAGAAACCGCGGTGCTTTGATTTCCGGTTTACAGAATGAAAGCAACTCCACTTTGCGCACCGTTTTCTACAGCTATCATCGTTCTGGATTGGACAATCTTGCGAAACCAGACCAAGGTCCAGCGAAGAAAACCATCGCAGAATCTTTGATGCAACTCAAATTCTACGACAACAATTTCCAAATGAATTATCCTTTCAGTGTTTTCATAGAAAGTAAAAGCACGGAGATTTTCAACATTTTTGATTCTGGCAACAACGCCTCAGTCAACATCAGCGAACTGAAAACGATGCTCAGCAACTTCTCTCCGAAAGACATTGATACGAAATGGAATAAGTGGAAATAGACATTTGCAAGTTTAATTTTCCAGACAACTTTACCCATTCTTTCGTTTTCGTTTTTACGCCATTATCAATGACGTAGAATACTCATTTGCAATACATTAAAAAAACACAAATATTTAGACATTATGAAAAAAAGATTAATCGCATTATTAATGATTAGTTTTACATTTGGTTTTGCACAAAATAAAAAAAGCACAACCAAAACTACTCCTACTAAAAAAACGGCTTCATCAGCACAATCAGCAGTAAAAGAAGAGAGCTATTTGCCCGTAAAATTTTTACAAAAAAATCCCACAAAATCTATTGACCCAAAATTGTTGACAGATTTAAAATCCAGAACATTTGAATTAGCAATAAGTGACCAAATTCCCTTGGACGAAACTAACCCAGATTTTCAATATGACTATTTGACGAACAGAAGAAACCAGAAAAAAATATTGATTTCGCCTGATGGTAAGGAAGAAGAATTCCCAGAGAACATCAATTTTATCAATGTTTTTAAAGACGGTTCAAAAATAGTTTCTGACAAATGCATCGAAAAGCCAGAGGTTTTCCATTGCCCGAATGTAAGAATAGTTTCTAAAGATGGTACTATAAAATCTATCCCATCTGAGTACCGTTTTATAATCAATATGGGAATTAATTATCAAAATTTCAACGAAAAATCTTTTGTTTTCCTGTATAACTCTGCAACAGGCAATAGAAACATTATTGATGAAAAAGGGACGATGCTTTTTCCTAAAGACGCTTATAGCATCTTACCTCTTTTCCCTCCGTATGTTGCCATAGAACCAGAATATGGAAATAAAAAAATCTATAATCTGCTCGACAAAAAGTTTGTGGAATTTGAAAATCTGAAATTTGATAGAGATTTACCGACTCATAAATTATTTGTTATGACCAAATCTACAGGCAAAAAATTCGTTGTCGTGGAACCTACATCAAAGAAAATACTTTTTGAAGCAGACGGAAGCATTATGGAAATCGGTGAAAAGGAGGTTGCAAAAGACTTTTTCATAGTATTGAATGATGATAATAAAAGAGTTGTCAACCGAAAAGGCGAATTAATCTATGAAGATAAAGTGTCTAGTGTAAGGCTATTGGAAAATGGAAATATTGCAGTTACGGATAATAATTACAAGCAAAATACCTATGATGTTTCGCAGAAAAAATATTTGTATCCGCAGTTTTACAAAGAGCTGGGAAAAGTTGGCAATTTCCAATATATCAAATATGACAAATATTACGAAATCTCAAATCCTGTAACGGGAGAAACAATCTATACAGAAAACGACCGAGTACAACAGTATGGAACTCTTGGAAACCTGACTTACATCAATAGAACGCTCGAGAGCAAACCAAATGTCCATTCGGCAGGCGTTTATGATATTTATGATAAAGAAAATACGCTCATTGCAAAGGATAAAAAAGGCTTCAATAGAATGACCGATGGCAATGACAGCTATTTTACCATTCGAAATGATGATGGTAGCTACAGCATTGTAGACAAGAATGCCAAAGTTTTAATTCCTAGTATTAGAATTCCTTTTTATTACATCAGATACAACAACGCTAAAAAAATATTTGAGTTGACTAAGAAACGAGAAGGTTCTGCATACGAGTGTTATGACTTGACCGGAAATAAAATAGACTGTAAAAAATAAAAGCAAAAACCTTCTTGCTTTGGTTTAATTAGTTATTTTTGACCTACTGTTAGGACTCGTCACAACATTAATTCATAATTTAGTTATTAAAAAATAATTTCGTGCTTTCAAGAATTTTCATTCAGAATTTTGCGTTAATCGACAAACTTGAGATTGACCTCAAGCAAGGTCTTCAGGTCATCACAGGAGAAACTGGCGCAGGAAAATCTATCATTCTTGGCGCATTACGTTTGATAATGGGCGAAAGAGCCGATGTGAAATCCTTTGCAAAATCGGATGTCAAAAGCATCGTCGAAACTGAGTTCCAAATCACAGATAATTTCAAGGATTTTTTTGAAGAAAAGGATTTGGATTTTGAAACGCAAACCATCATCCGAAGAGAAATTTCATCTGGTGGAAAATCAAGAGCTTTCATCAATGATGTTCCGGTGACATTGGATGTTTTGAAGGAATTATCTTCAAGATTGATTGACATCCATTCGCAATTCGAAACGTCTGACCTTTTTACCGAGCAATTCCAGTTTGGAATCTTGGACGGATTGGCAAAAAACAAAAGCTTGTTGTCTGATTATCAGAACCATTATATTGGTTATCAAACAACTAAAAGAGAAATCGAGCAACTGAAGTCTGCACTCGCAGAAAACAATAAAGAATCCGATTACAAAAATTTCCTTCTTTCAGAATTGCAAGAAATGCAATTGGACGATTTGGATTTTGAGGAGATTCAGAATCAACTGAATACGCAGGAAAATGCAGGGCAAATCAGTGAAAATCTTTCAGAAATATTATCAAAACTAAATCAGGAAGATTTCGGAATTTTGTCTGGACTTTTCGAAGTTAAAAATAAGATTGCAAAACTTTCAGAACTTTCCTCAGAGTACCAAGACCTCAGCGAACGTTTGGAAACGACTTATCTGGAACTGAAAGACATCAATATTGAAATCGAAAATAAAGCGGAAAGTCTTGAAATGAATCCTGAGCTTTTGCAAGCTTTGTTGATGACTGTCAACCGATTGAATTCACTTTTCTTGAAACATCAAGTGAATGACATCGATGGACTTTTGGAAATCCGAGAGGAATTATCATTAAGCCAAAATTCTTTGGAAACGATTGAAAATCAAATCGAGGAAAAAGAAAAAAGTCTCAAACTGATTGAAAAAGAACTTCAAACTTTCAGTCAAAAACTATCCGAAAACAGAAAGAAATTTTCTGGAAATCTAGAAAATCAAGCCAAAGAAATCTTTTCAAAACTCGGTCTTGAAAAAGCCATTTTGAAAATCGAATTGACAGATTCACAATCTTACAATCTTCACGGAAAAAATAATATCCAAATCCTTTTTCAAGCGAATTCCGGTTTTCCATTGAAACCAATCCAAAGCGCAGTTTCCGGCGGAGAACGTTCTCGAGTAATGCTTGCCATCAAAAAAATAATGGCGGAGAATAATGACCTTCCAACATTAATCTTAGACGAAATCGACACGGGCGTTTCCGGCCGAATTGCCGAAGAAATGGGAAAACTGATGCAAGAAATGTCGCAAGATTTGCAACTCATCGTCATCACGCATCTTGCCCAAGTTGCTGCGAAAGGAAATGAAAATTACAAAGTGGTGAAATTTGATGAAAATGCAGTTACAAAAACTACGATTGTAAAACTTTCAGACGTCGAAAAACTGAACGAAATAGCACAGTTGATTTCCGGTTCCAAGATTACAGAAGCAGCGATTTCTCAGGCGAAAGAGCTCATTGGGTAGCAATTGGCTGTTGGCTTTTAGCTGATTGCTATTGGCTAACTAACTTTCAAAAGAAAAAAACAATTAACTTTGATGTAAATCTCTCTGCTATGGAAACGCTTACGTTACAATACAATCAGGCAATCAAGGAAGAACTGTTGAAAGTTTTGGAAAAATTCTCTAAAAAGGATTTGGAAATTATTGATGAGAATCCAAAGTTTGACCAAGTGAGGGAAGAGTTGCACGCAGATTATGAATATACAAAACGTCCAGATGCAGTTTTTTACAGCATTGATGAAGTGGAAAAAATGTTTGAGGATGAAAATCTTTGAATATGAAACTGGTAATCTCCAATAAATTCTACAAAAAACTTGACCGACAAGTTAAATATATTGCCAAAGATAAACCTGAAACTGCCATAAAATTCAGAAAAAGCATTCTATCCGAAATAAGAAAAATCCCTGGTAGAATGTGGTCTTACAGACAATCAGAATTCTTTGAAGATGAAAAGATCCGTGAACTGATATTCAAAGGTTATAGAATTGTTTTTGAAATTGGAGAAGAAAACATTTTGGTTTTTGGTTTTCACAAATGGGAAAACACTTTGAATCCTTAATCTAAGCTTTATTAAGTAACAATAGCGGATCGATATATTCCCGATCATTGCTCAATCTCGGGACTTTATTTTGTCCTCCCAATTTGCCACGGCTTGCCATCCATTCGTAGAAGAGATTCGGTTTTGCAGAATGAATGATTGGTGCTTTTAAAGTAATATCGTTATATCTCTTAGCCTCGTAATCGGAGTTTAGTGTTTTTAGTGTATTATCAAAAATACTTGCAAACTCCTGAATATCATTTGGCTTTTTTGTGAATTCGAAAATCCATTCGTGACAGCCTTTGCTTTGATTGGTCATAAAAACCGGTGCACCTGTGTAATCCGAGATACTGACATCCAGCTTATCACACGCTATTTTAAGAGCTGTTTCCACATTATCAATCATCAATTCTTCACCAAAAGCATTGATATAATGTTTCGTGCGTCCAGAAATTTTGATTCGATAAGGACTGATAGATGTAAACTTCACGGTATCGCCAATCAGATAACGCCACAGCCCACCGTTTGTGGTAATGACTACGGCATAATTTTTATTCAGTTCTACCTCAGAAATTGGAATTGCAGTTCGATTGCCGGCGTGAAAATCTTCCATTGGGATGAACTCATAGAAAATTCCGTAATCTAGCATCAAAAGCATCTCGTCGCTTCTTGCCTGATCTTGGATAGCGAAAAATCCCTCGGAAGCATTATAGATTTCATAATATCTAATTTCCTTACCAATGATTTCTTTATACTGATTTTTATACGGTTTAAAGCTAATTCCACCGTGGAAGAAAACTTCCAAATTGGGCCAAAGTTCGCCGATATTATTCTTTCCCGTTTCGTTTAATGTTCTTTGAAGCAAAACCATCATCCAGCTTGGAACACCTGTGAGGCTTCCTACATCTTCGTTTCTGACTTCGGAAACAATGGCTTTCATCTTGCTTTCCCACTCAGACATCAGCGAGGTTTTCTTGCAAGGTGTGTTGATAATCTCTACCCAAAAAGGAAGGTTCTCTATCAAAATTGCTGAAAGGTCTCCAAATTTGGTATTAAAATCTTGATACATCTCCGCACTTCCACCTAATCTTAGATTTTTGTGTTGAAAAAGTTCGCTTTCCGGATGGTTGTTAACGTAAATAGAGATAAGATCTTTACCCGCTTTGTAATGGCAATCTTCCAGACTCTCCGCCGTTATAGGAATATATTTGCTCTTCGCATTGGTAGTTCCGGAGGATTTAGCAAATTGCTTTATCACTCCCGGCCAAAAAACGTCTTTCTGCCCTTGTCTGGCTTTTTCGATGTACGGTTCAAAATCTTCGTAAGAAACAATGGGAACTTTCTTTTGGAAATCTTTGTAGTTGGAGATGGTACTGAAGCCGTACTTCTGTCCATACTCCGTATCTTCTGCGTAGAACATCTGGGAAAACAACAGTCCTTCCTGAGTTTCCCTTGGATATTTTTTGAAATGTTCTATCTGATCTATCCGCTGACGGATAAACCAATTGACGACAGAATTAAAAAGTGCTTTGGTTGCCATTCTTCACAAATATAATAAAATTTGAGAACGGAGAATATGAATTAACAGAAATAAAAAAGCCGCAGGAAAATCCTACGGCTTGTATGCGATATAATAAGTAATTATTACTCTGCAGAAGTTGCTTCAGCTGAAGCGTCTGCTCCACCTTCTGTTACTTCTTCATCGTCATCATCCATTGCAGCTGCAGCATTTTTGCTAGCATTTCTAGACATTTTAACAGCAACTACTACTGCATTGTCTGGGTGCATGAAAGAATATTTGTCATTTTTAAGACTTTCTACATAGAACTTGTTTCCGATCTTAAGTGGCGTAATATCCACAACGATTTCGTCTGGCAAGTTAGCTGGGATAGCTTTTACTTTTAGTTTTCTGTAAGTTTGTCTAAGAACACCACCGGCAACAACACCTTTGGAACGACCTGTCACTCTTACTGGAACTTCCATAACCACTGGCTTATCGTCAGATAATCTGTAGAAGTCTGCGTGAATGATTTTGTCTGTAATTGGGTGGAACTGAATATCTTGAAGAACTGCAGGAATTACCTGTCCGTCAACCTCAATAGATACCGTGTGTGCTTCGGGAGTATACACCAAACCTTTGAACGCTTTCTCCAATGCAGAGAAGTTCAATGGCTCGCCACCTCCGTAAACAACACAAGGAACTAATTCAGCATCACGTAAAGCTTTAGTAGACTTTTTGCCCACGCTTTCTCTTTTTGTACCTTGAATTGTAATTGATTTCATTTTGTATGAATTATTTTTAAGGGTGCAAAGATATTAATTATTTTTTAAATAATGAACTTCTCACTTATCGATTTGTGCTCGTGTACCATATTCATCACATCGGCGAATAATTCTGCACAGGAAAGCACTCGAATTTTTGAATATTTCTCTGTTTTCTGCGGAATAGAATCTGTAACAATCACTTCCAAAAGCTGAGAGTTTTCGATATTTTCATAAGCCTTTCCAGAAAGTACACCGTGAGTCGCCATTGCTCTTACAGATTTTGCACCATTCGCCATAAGGATATCGGCGGCTTTGCAAAGTGTTCCGGCAGTATCGATCATATCATCAATAAGAATCACGTTCTTATCTTTAACATCACCAATCAAGAACATCTCTTCTACAACGTTGGCTTTTTTTCTTTCTTTGTAACAGATCACAACGTCAGCGCCCAAATGTCCTGCATAATTTTTCGCTCTTTTTGCGCCACCCATATCTGGTGATGCAATCGTCAAATTATCAAGTTCCAGTGATTGGATATATTTTACAAAAATCGTGGAAGCATACAAATGATCTACCGGAATCTCAAAGAAACCTTGAATCTGATCTGCGTGCAAATCCATTGTCATAATTCTTGTAGCTCCAGCTGCAGTCAGAAGATTGGCAACCAATTTTGCTCCAATTGGCGCTCTTGGTTTGTCCTTTCTGTCTTGTCTCGCCAAGCCGTAATAAGGAATTACAACGGTGATGTTTTTGGCAGAAGCTCTTTTCGCAGCGTCTATCATTAATAACAACTCCAAAAGATTGTCCGCTGGAGGAAACGTAGATGCAATAAGGAAAACGCGTGCTCCTCTTACAGATTGTTCCAACACAGGCTCAAATTCTCCGTCGCTGAAATGCTGAATATTGATTTGCCCTAATGGTTGCCCATAAGCCTGAGCGATTTTTTCTGCCAACTCGTGGCTGGTTCTGGTAGAAAACAAATAACTTGCTTGATCTGACATTTTTACTTTTTTGCAAATTTAAAAAATAATGAAAAGTTTGAAAGCTTATTTTAAACTTTTCATAAATAGATTTTTATTTTTTCTTAAAATCGGTTTTCAATTGCCTTCCATCATTGAATTTGATAAAAATATCTGAAAACGATTTCATAAAAAAAGACCAAAACATTTCTGTCTTGGTCTTTCTATTTTCTTAACAATATTCGTCGAAAGCGGCTTGAAGGTTTGCCGCTATTGCGCCTGCAGGATTTCCTTCGATGTGATGTCTTTCCAACATATGCACCAGTTCTCCATCCTTGAAAAGCGCTACAGCTGGCGAACTTGGAGGAAACGGTGCCAGCAATTTTCTTGCTTCAGCAACGGCATCCGTATCAAATCCTGCAAAAGCTGTTACCAAATGGTCTGGCTTCTTCTCGCCTGTCAAAGAGTACAAAACGCCTGGTCTTGCTGCTCCTGCCGCACATCCGCAAACGGAATTGATCACTAATAATGTTGTGCCCGATTGTTTAAGTGCAGAGTCAACTTCTGCTGGTGTTGTAAGGTCCTGGAAACCTTTATCTGTAAGTTCTGCCTTCATTGGCAATACTAAATCTGCTGGATACATATTGATATATATTTTAGGTTAAATTCTTGAATTGCAAATTTAATCAAATTGTCTTTGATTATCTGACTAATAATTCTATTAAAATTATACCGAAAATCTATTGAGCCATTTTGGCTGAATTTTATTAATAATTAATCAACAAAAACCCAAAATCCGAAGACTTTGGGTTCAAATCAAATCGATATGCATATTTTGTATATCCGTGGGGCAATAAATGATAAGAGATAAATGATAATTGATTAAAAAAAAATCATTCATCATTTATAATTTATCAATTATGGTTTAGGCAAGTAACTTCTTAACCATTTCGGAAATGCTCTTTCCGTCTGATTTTCCGGCTAATGCTTTGGAAGCAACGCCCATTACTTTTCCTAAATCTTTGATGCTTTCTGCGCCGGTTTCAGAAATAATTTTCTTGATTTCTGATTCCAATTCCTCAGCAGAAAGTTGTTTTGGAAGAAATTTCTCAATGATTTTTGATTGAGCTTCTTCCACTTCCGCAAGGTCCGTTCTTCCCTGAGCCGTAAATTGGTCGTAGGAATCCTTTCTCTGCTTTATCATTCTTTGCAAAATTGCAATTTCCTGTTCTGCGGTAACTTCAGCACCTCTCGCTTCAGTTTGCAACAAAATAATCTGCGCTTTCACAGCACGAAGAGAATCCAGAGCAACTCTGTCTTTCTCTCTCATTGCGGTTTTTATTGCTTCGCTTATTGTAAGTTCTAAACTCATAGTTTTTGCTTTTGGCGGCTAGCTTTTGGCAGTTGGCTTTTAATATAACATCCCAATTGGAAGCTAAAAGCTAGTTGCCATAAGCCAGTCGCAATTTAATCTACATCTTTATTAAGAAAACGGTTTTCTCTCAGTTGCATACTTCCGTTGTTATCAGACAAAAATGTGTTGATGTTTTGGTCGGATGCATTGGCGCCATCGATGATGATGTTCTTTCTTTTGAACGCCGGAACTGTCTCGAAAACATTCTCATTGTCCAATTGCTGGTAACGGGAATTGAACTCTTTCAACTTGTTTCTTCTGTCCATTGCTTTGGAAGCGGTGTCGGAAGTTTTGTTGAAGAAAGTGAATCCGCCTTCAGTTTCCTGAACTGGCTCTTGTTTTTTCTCTTCGAAGATTTCTTCTTTTACTTCTGATGTGAAAGAATAATTGTTAGCTTTTGGTTCTTCAATTTTTTCTTCGATAACCTCATTTGCAACTTCTTCTTTTGCTTGAGGAACAACTTGTTTCTCAATTACCGGAAATTCCTCTTCAGTAACAGATTCGTTGATTGTGAAAGTTACTTCAATCGGTTTTTCAACTTCCTCAGTTTTGAAAGACGCTTTTGGCTTGTCTTCAACTTCGAAAGTGAAAGATTGAGGCTCTAAATCGAAATCATCATTTGCATCATCTTCAAAATTGAAAAGATTGTATTCATTCTTTCCTTCATTAACATAATCATTAGAATAATCGATGATTTCTTCGTTCTCGATGATTTGAGTTTCTGTTTCCACTTCTTCCACCAAACTTTCTACTAAAGAATTAGTTGGAAAATTGGAGGTTCCAAAATCATCCTCATCTTCTAGACGAAAAAAGTTCTTTCCAGATTCTGGCTGAGGTTTTGACTCTTCCTGAAGTCTGCTTTTGAAAGGGGATTCTCTGTTTCTTGAAAACGAATTTGGTCTGTCGTCCAAAGAATATTTAATTGTTTCTGTTGTTCCTGTGTGCTTTTTATCATCATTAGAAAAACCAGTTGCGATGACCAAAACACTTACTGCATCGCCCAATTCCTCATCTGTTCCAACTCCAAAAATAATATCAGCCGTGTGGCCAGCTTCTTTTTGGATATAGTCCATAATCACGCCGATTTCGTCCATCGTCACCTCAGAAACACCGCTTCTAATCAACAATAGGACGTTTTTCGCTCCGGTGATTTTGTTATCATTCAACAATGGAGAATCCAATGCTTTTTTCACTGCTTCTTCCGCTTTTTTCTCGCCTGTTGCAACGCCGGTTGACATCAATGCTGTTCCGGAATTCTGAAGGACAGATTTTGCATCACGGAAATCGATATTGACATCGAAATAACCTGTAATCACCTCTGCCATTCCTTTCGCCGCATTGGTCAAAACTTCATCGGCTTTGGAAAAACCTTGTTTGAAACCAAGATTTCCGAATTGTTGTCTTAGTTTATCATTATTGATGACAATCAGGGAATCAACATTATTTCTTAATTTATCAAGGCCCAATTCAGCTTGGTCCAATCTTCTTTTTCCTTCAAAACTAAAAGGCACGGTTACGATTCCTACAGTCAGGATTCCCATTTCCTTCGCTACCTTTGCTATCACAGGCGCCGCACCAGTTCCCGTTCCACCGCCCATTCCGGCAGTGATGAAAACCATCTTGGTGTTTTGTCCCATCGCCGCTTTGATTTCGTCGATGCTTTCAATCGCCGCTTTCTCTCCAACTTCTGGGTCAGCACCTGCGCCAAGACCTTCTGTCATTGAGATTCCCAGCTGAACTTTGTTAGAAACCGGATTATTGTCCAAAGTCTGTGCATCGGTATTACAGATTACGAAATCTACGCCATAGATTCCTTTCTCGTACATATGCTTCAAAGCGTTGTTTCCACCGCCACCAACACCAATTACTTTGATGATGGCAGAATTCCCTTTTGGTAGGTCAAAGGAAAAACCTTGTGTATTTGATATATTGTCCATAATGGTATGTTTTTTTATAGTTGATGATTGATAAATGATAAGTGATGAATCAATCATCGTTTATCAATTATCATTTATGTTTTTTACTCTTCTACTTCTTCAAAGAATTTTTTGACTTTGTCCATCAGTGATTGTCCGAAAGTTGGTCGATTTTTCTTCACTTCTGCTTTTTGTTTTGCAAGTTCTACAATATCATTCTGAACCTGAGGCGTTTGGATTTCCTGAGATTGAGTCTGAGTCTGCGCCTGGATAGCGTTTTCGATTTGAGGTTTCAATTCTTCGATGATTTCCTCCTCTGTCACCAGCATTTTCTTGTCTCTGATTTTCAAACTTTCCATTAACAAACCGATGGAAGTTGCAAATTCCGGACCTTTCAAATATTGATTTTTATCGTTTGCCACATATTCATTAGCAAAACCAATTCTGCTGTCGAAGCCTGTTGTGTAGTTGGCTAACTGACGAAGGTTTCTCAAATTGGAACCACCGCCTGTCAAAACGATTCCGGCAATCAATTTTTTCTTTTGTTCGAATGCGCCGTAAGCTTTCAACTCGGTATTCACCATTTCAAGAATTTCTTCAACTCTCGCATTGATTATTTGAGCCAAAACTTTCAACGAAATCTCTTTGTCCGGACGACCGTGCAATCCTGGAATTGTCACATACGTACTGTCTTTTTCCAATTCCGGAACAGACGAACCGAATTTCACTTTCAGTTGCTCCGCGTGTTTCTCGATGATTGAACATCCTTCCTTGATATCATCGGTAATAATTCCGCCACCGTAAGGAATCACGCAAGTATGACGGATGATATTGTCTTTGAAAATCGCAATATCCGTAGTTCCACCACCGATATCTACGATGGCAACACCAGCTTCTTTTTCTTCTTTAGTCAAAACCGCTTCGGACGATGCCAAAGGTTCCAAAGTCAAGGCTTCCATTTCCAAACCAGCTTCACGAACGCATCTTGCAATGTTTCTGATAGAACCCATTTGTCCCACCACCACGTGGAAATTGGCTTCCAATCTTTTGCCGTGCATCCCGACTGGTTCTTGGATTTCGCCTTCGGAATCTACTTTATAATCCTGAGGTAAAACGTGGATAATTTCTTCACCTGGAAGCATCACCAACTTCTTCACCTGGTCTTTTAGTTTTTCGATATCCTCCTCCGTGATGTACTGGTCCGGATGGTCTCTCATAATATAGTCCGAATGCTGAAGCGAACGGATGTGTTTGCCTGCAATTCCCACCGTCACTTTGGTGATAGGCACGCCAGCGCTGGATTGCGCTTCTGCCACAGCGGACTTGATGGAGTTGATGGTTTGGGAAATATTATTGACAATTCCTTTGTGAACGCCTAGACTTTTTGC
The DNA here is from genome assembly GCF_004365655.1 of Epilithonimonas xixisoli. Taxonomy (GTDB): domain Bacteria; phylum Bacteroidota; class Bacteroidia; order Flavobacteriales; family Weeksellaceae; genus Epilithonimonas; species Epilithonimonas xixisoli. Next base: position 484,471 of record NZ_SOEO01000002.1, read on the forward strand.
TTTTCCAACGCCCAGAATTTCAATTTTCCCGTGAGCGTTTCGTCTTCCGACAATGGCGACAATCTTAGTTGTCCCAATGTCCAGACCTACTGAATACTCTTGATTTTCCATTATATGTTCGATTTGATTTTTTATTTTTAACGCAAAGTCCGCAAAGTTTTTTTTGATTTTTGCAACGCTTTTAAGTTCGCAAAGACGTAAAACTCATCAAAGACTTTATTTAATTATTCTTCTTTTTCGACAGGATTGAAACCCTATCCTATCATATCCGTCGTCCCGATGGGACTTTTTCATTCTACAATTGATAGGGTTGAAACCCTATCCTTTAATATTTGTCGTCCCGATGGGACTTTTTCTTTATTCTACAACTACTTTTGCTTTTTTCTTTTTATCACTTGTTTTGGAAACAGTTTCTTTTTTCTTGGTAGAAACTTTCTTCGCTTCCGGTTTTTTCTCTACTTTTTTCGGTTTTGCAGGTTCCTTTTTCGGTTCTGCTTTCTTAACCTCTTTTTTCGGTTCCGATTTTTTTATTTCTGGTTTGGATTCAGATTTTTTCGCTTCCAACTTCTTACTTCCATCTTCCGTCTTCAACTCAATTTTTGGTGCATTTCTGAGAATGCTGTCGTTTTCTTTGAAATAAGGATTTAGCGTTGTGACAATCTGATTATCGTATTTCAATGATATTTTCTTGTACTTCTCTGTATTCTGGTCGACCAGATATTTCTCAACAAAAGTTTTGAAGCCTCTAACTTTCAAATCAATATTATCGAGGTCTCCGATTTCAACTTTATAGTTTCCATCGCTGGTTAAAAGATTGTAATCCTCTTTTACTTTTGTGATTCCGATGAAATATTTTTTACTGAAATCATCTTTGTCAATCTTCTCTATTAAATCTCCCAACGCTTCATATTCCGAAGGTTTCACATCGCCCATCACCAACATACTTGGCAGTGAGAAGTTTTTTGAGATTGGGAATTCAACACCTTTTTTATCGACGTAGAAATCTTTTCCGTTTTTATTTAATCTAAAAGCTGGAACTCTTTGTTTGATGTCAACATTCAGGTTTCCATTCAGATTCAAATAAACATTGGCGCTGTCCACAAAAGGAATCATATTGATTTTCTTCTCCAATTCCGGAATGTTAATGTCTCCAATTTTTCTTGTCGGATTGTATTGTTTCACCAACTCTTTGATGTCTTTCTCATCCACAAAATAAACCGGCGTTTTGCCTTGGTTCATATTGATAGACACGTTCTCCATCTTGGCGTTGTTGAAACGCTTCAATGAGAAACTGAGCAGAAATCCAAAAAGGACCACCGTCACAAGTATCTTCAATATTCTCCACTTATTTTTCATTCTTCTTTATTTTTAACGCAACGAGCGCTAAGTCTTTTTTTACATTAATGCTGATTTCGTTCGCAAGGGCGCTTTGCTCAGCAATTGTTTATAATTTGTTTACTACTCTTTTTACTCCATTTTTGAATAATGTTGAATGAAAATTTAAAATCATTCCCAACTTTATTTCTGTTAATCTCAAATAATTTAAAAGCTGGAAAAAATGATAATCATTAATTTCTGGAACTGCTTTTATTTCTATGATTAATTTATTTTCAATTAATAAATCGACTCTGAAAGCTCTTTCAATAATCAAATTCTCATATTCAACCTTAATATCTTTTTGTCTTTCGACAATCAATCCTCTTTCCTTCAGTTCATAAGCCAGACATTCTTCATAAACATTTTCGTAAAGACCAATTCCAAGTTTGCGATGAATTTTCATTCCGGCATCGAACACAATACTTGAAATTTCGTTTTCATTCATTTATTTTCAATTTTCATTTGCTGAGTGAAACGCCTTTGCGTCCCAAAATTGTTTTCAATATTTATAAAAATCTCTTTGCGAACCTTGCGTTTAAAATCAAACATTCGGAAGCCATTCCATAATCGGGTCATAAAGTGTATCTATATTTCCCGCTCCGACTGTCAATAAAATATCAAAGTCTTTTTCTTTTATTTTGTCAAAAGTCTCCTGTAATGTGCAGACTTTCTTGTTTTCAATTTCAATTTTGTCCGATAACCACGCTGACGTAATGCCTTCATAATTTTCCTGAAGTTCTCTCGCTGGATAAATATCCAAAAGCAAAAGGTCATCAGCTTTTTCCAGACTTCTAGCAAAATCTTCTGCAAAATCTCTCGTTCTGCTGAACAAATGCGGTTGAAAAACCACCAACAATTTCTTGGTTGGATAAAAGGTTTTTATCGAACCAATCACCGCATTCAATTCCGTTGGATGATGTGCGTAATCATCAATATAAATTTTTCCGTTATCGAAAATATGTTTGGTATATCTTCTCTTGATGCCTTTGAAACTCGCGATTGCTTTCTTCAAAGTTTCGAAATCCACACCTAAATTGCTTAAGATTGCCAAAGCAACTGTCGCATTTTCAACATTGTGAATTCCCGGAACATCCCAAACAAAATCATTGATTTCCTCCGTTGGTGTGTGGAAATCGAAGTAGATTTTATCGTGGTCCATTCTCAAGTTATCGGAATAATAATCCGCTTCCTCGTTTACCGCATAAGTCAAATGTTCTCTGCCAATCGCAATTCCTTTTCTCACAAACAACTGATTGTCATTCGGAACCAACGATGCAAATTGTCTGAAACCATCTTCAATCTGAACTCGGTCGCCATAAATATCCAAATGGTCAGCATCAATGGAAGTTACAACTGCCCAATCCGGAGAAAGGTTTAGGAAACTTCTGTCGTATTCATCGGCTTCAACTACAGAAAATTGGTTTCCGTTGTAATCAAAATTCGATTTGAAATTCTCGGAAATTCCACCCAAAAATGCGGATGAAGGCATATTGGCTTCTTTACACAAATGCGCAATCAAAGTTGAAGTAGTCGTTTTTCCGTGTGTTCCTGCAACTGCGATGCAATCTGTGTTTTCTGTAATTAAACCTAGAACTTTTGCACGTTTCAAAATCTCAAAACTTTCGCTGGCGAAATAATCCAGAATCGCCAATTTTTTGATTGCTGGCGTGTAAATTACCAAAGTTGATTCTTTGTCGAACGCGACGATTTTCTCATCTATTACATCTTCAAACGAAATATCAATACCTTCAAAACCGAGTTGAGCCGTCAGTTTCGTAGGTGTTTTGTCATAGCCCAAAACCGTTTTGCCGTTCGCGTGAAAAAACCTCGCCAACGCACTCATCCCAATCCCACCGATTCCGATGAAATAGAAGTTTTGATATTTATTTAAGATGCTCATTTTTATTCTTATCTTTTTGACTTAGTTGCTCTGTATCTTGGAATACTAATTCTTTCCAACATATTATTATCTCTATAAATATTGACTCTCACAGACTGTACACTGTCACTTTTTGAAGCTTTGGCTTTGAAAATAAAGTAATCCAAAAAATCCTTCGGAGAATAGTTTGATTTTGCATCAGTCAATTCTCCAATTGTAATCGTTCCGTATCTACTATTATAATATTCACAACTTCTTTGTAAACTTTCTGGATTTAATTTATTTTTAAAATTAATATCCATTTTATATCCTTGAAACTCCGAATAATCCCGCTTTTCACATTTAGCAAAATAATCTGTGGCGAAGTTTTTCACTAATTTGATTCTTTCAGCACTTCTATTTTTACCTTTAAGGTCTGGTCTGTATTTCGATGCACACGAAACTGTCATCAAAATCATTAAAACCATACTTAAAATATAAAAATGTCTCATCATTAAATCACTTTAAAAATCTCATCCACAATTCCTTCCGCCGCTTTTGGCTTTGCAAAAAACTCCAGATTTGTTGACATTTCATTTCTCAGATTCTCACTCTCACAAATCTCGGAAAGCGTGTTCCAAAATATATCTTTCATCTCAGAATCTTTGACCATTCTCGCCGCATTTTTCTCAACCAAAGTCAAAGCATTTTTGGTTTGATGATCCTCTGCCGCAAATGGAAACGGAATCAACAAAACCGGCTTTCTTGCCACTGCCAATTCTGAAATCGCAATCGCACCAGCTCTGGAAACTATCACATCTGCCGCCGAATAAGCCAAAGCCATATCGGAAATGAATTCTTTGATTTGTATTTGGTTGTCGGTTGTTGGTTGTTGGTTGTTGGTTGTTCCATCAACTGACAACTGACAACTATCAACTATACTTTTATAATCCGTTTTTCCAGTTTGCCAGATGAGTTGGTAATCTTTTTCTTTTAATTTATCTAAATTGTCTTTCCAGCCATTGTTCAGAGTTCGGGAACCTAGTGAACCGCCGACAGAAAGAATCGTTAATTTATTTTTATCTAAGCCCAACTTTTCCTTAGCCAAATCTTTATCAATCAAATCTGTGATGATATTTTGACGAATTGGATTTCCTAAGAAATAAGTTTTCGTTCCTGAGAAAAATTTCTCCATATCCGGATAAGCTGTGAAAACCGCTTCCGCTTTTTTTGCATTGAAAACATTGGTTTTTCCCGGCAAAGAATTCTGCTCCTGAATGAAAGTTGGAATTCCCATTTTCGCTGCGATGTACAACGCTGGCCCACTTGCAAAACCACCAGTTCCAACCGCAAAATCTGGTTTGAAATCTTTGATGATTTTTTTAGCTTTAAACAAACTTGAAACAATTTTTAATGGAAGTCCGAGGTTCTTGAGAAGATTTCCTCTGTCGAATCCAGCGATGTTCAAACCTTCGATTTTGAATCCGGCTTGAGGCACTTTTTCCATTTCCATTTTTCCGTTGGCACCAATGAACAAAAACTCTGCTTCGGGAAATCTTTTCTGGATTTCCTGAGCAATTGCAACTGCCGGAAAGATGTGTCCACCTGTTCCGCCACCGCTCAATAGAACACGGATTGCTTTTTGCTTTTGGCTGTTTGTTTTGTTGTTCATCTTATTTTTAATTTTCATTGGAATAAATTCCAATGCTGATAAATCGGTCGTTCCTATGGAACTCAATTGGCTTCCATCTTCGGACTTCCGTCTTCCAACTTTAAGCTATATCATTTATTTCTTCCAAACTTTGTCTTTTGCCTAATCCTTCTTCGTCATAAACCTGAATTCTTGAACTTACATTAAGTATAATTCCTAACTGAATATAGGTCACCAACATCGATGTTCCACCGTAACTTATCAGTGGCAAAGGTTGACCAGTCACCGGAATTAGATTCACTGCAACGGCAATATTGACTGACAATTGAATGAATATCATTAATCCAATTGCCAACACCAGCAACGACCCAAAAAAGGCAGGCATCTTACTGGCAATCATCACGATACGGATTATCATTATCATATAAAGACTGACTAGCACAAAAGCGCCCATCCAGCCATATTCTTCCACAATAATTGCGAAAATAAAATCTGAAACCGACTGTGGCAATGTCTGTTTCAAAGCGCTTTTCCCAGGTCCAATTCCGTTGAATCCACCGTGAACAATCGCGGCTTTCGCCTGCATCACCTGATAATTTTTTGCCTTAATACTTTCGTCCTCAACATCAGCTGTTTTCTTGGAACTCGTAAAGGTTTCGATACGGCTCATCCACGTGTGAACACGGTTTCCACCAATTAAATTAGTATTCAGCGCAACGAGCAGAAACATTACGATGAAAACTACTGAAAGCGATATAAATCCTGCCACATATTGCCAAGCCAACTGTCCGACAATCAAGATGATAATCGAAACCATCATAATCATCAACGCTGTAGAACCGTTGTCTTTTGCCACCAATCCGAAAACCAATAATATTGGTCCGAAGATGTAAATGATGTTCTCCAACGGCAATCTTTCTCTTTTGATTTTCTTTGTCAAATACCTGCACAGATAAATAATCAGCATCAAATAAGCGAATGACGACGGCTGAAAAGAAATGGGTGTTCCCGGAATTTTCAACCAACGCGATGCACTCGCACCTTCAATTGTTTGTCCCGTGAACATCGTTATCAGCAGTAATCCAATCGTTACCAAAAGCAAAATGGAACTTAGTTTTCCGATATGCTCATACTTAACAGTTCCCACGAAACGCATAATTCCCAAACCAATGAATACGAAAACAATATGCTTGAAAACGTGACCTGTTGTGGTCCCGTTGTTCACGATATATTCCAGATTCGAACTTGCGGAGTAAACCGGAAACACGGAAAGGAAGGATATCAAAATGATAACCGACCAAAGGACCTTGTCTCCTTTCAGCAGCTCGAATTTGTTTTCTGTAGTTTGGTTTTCCATTTATTTTATTTGTATGATGTAAAAAGTATTATGTACAATGTACCTTCTACTTATTACTTTGTACAATACTAATTTTTAATTGTCAATTCGTCTAAAACTTCTTTTTTGAATTGATTGCCACGGTCTTCATAACCATTGAACAAATCAAAACTTGCACAACAAGGTGATAACAAAACGATGTCTCCCTTCTCTGCCACCGACTTAGAAACCTCAACAGCTTGTTGCATACTGGAAGTGTCATAAATCTGTGTTTTCTTGTCTTTAAAAAAATCAATAATTTTCTGATTATCAATTCCTAGGCAGACAATTGCTTTTACTTTTTTCTTAACAAGTTCTTCGATTTCTGTATAATCGTTTCCTTTGTCTTTTCCGCCAACAATCCAAACAACAGGTTGTTTCATACTTTCCAAAGCAAAGTAAGTGGCGTTCACGTTGGTTGCTTTGCTATCATTGATGAATTTCACACCATTGATTTCCGAAACAGGTTCCAATCTGTGTTCAACCGCTTGGAAAGTCATTAGTGAATTTCTAATACTTTGATTACTGATTTCCAATAATTTACCAGCGATACTTGCGGCTAAGCTGTTGGCAACATTATGTTTTCCCAACAAAGACAATTCGTCGATGTTCATTGTGAAACCATCGTTGATGTTTACTACAAAATTCTCATCAATCGAGAAAGCTCCTTTTTCCAATTTTTCATCTAATGAGAATGGAACTTTGGTCACTTTCAAATCGAGTTTTCCAAGGATTGACTTGCTCATTTCGTCATCTTTATTATAGATGAAAAAATTGTTAGCTTCCTGATTCTCAGCAATTCTGAATTTCGCCAAAGCATATTCTTCATAATTGTAATTGTACTGGTCCAGATGGTCCTTAGACAAATTCAACAACAAAGAAATGTATGGCCTAAAGTTCTGAATATCATCTAATTGAAAACTACTCACTTCCAAAACATAATAATCAAAATTCTCCTCAGCAACTTGCTTGGCAAAGCTCTTTCCGATGTTTCCACCCAAACCAACGTTGAAACCGTCTTCTTTCAAAATATAATAAATTAAAGAAGTCGTGGTTGTTTTTCCGTTGCTTCCAGTGATGGCAATGATTTTCGCATCTGTAAACTCAGAAGCAAATTCAATTTCAGAAGACAATCTGATTCCCTTTTCCTGAATCTTCAAAATCATCTCGGCTTTTTTCGGAATTCCAGGGCTTTTGATAATCCAGTCGGCATTCAGGATTTTCTCTTCCGAATGCTTTCCGTCCTCATAATCAACACCAAGTTCATCCAGCTCTTTTTTGTAATTCTCACGGATAATTCCCATATCCGAAAGGAACACGTCAAAGCCTTTAGCCTTCGCCAAATATGCTGCGCCAACACCGCTTTCTCCGCCACCAAGTATTACTACTCTCATACTATTCTGTAAAACGTATTATGTACAAAGTAAAATGATTTTTAAGATGTACATCATTTGGTTATTAATTCTAATAAATCTGTAAAAAATACATTGTACATCATACTTTTTACATTTTACAATTCCTTATCTCGTTTTTAAAGTGATTAAGCAAATGATTGCCAGCATTACACCTAAGATTACCATTCGGTTTACGATTTTGCTCTCGTGGAAACCTTCTTTCTGATAATGGTGATGCAACGGTGACATTTTGAATAATCTATTGTTTTGGGCATATTCCAACCCATATTTTTTCTTTCTGTATTTGAAGACCCAAACCTGTAGGATGACGGATAAAAGTTCTATTAGGAAAACTCCACACAGAACTGGAATCAATAATTCTTTTCTCAGGATAATTGCCAAAACTGCAATCACTCCGCCCAACATCAAACTTCCTGTATCGCCCATAAAAACCTGTGCTGGATAAGTATTATACCAGAAAAATCCAATCACAGCACCAACCAAAGCGAGGGCAAAAATGGTCGTTTCACCCATATGTGGCAGGAACATAATATTCAGATAATCTGCGAAAATGATATTTCCAGAGACATAGGCGAAAAATGCCAAAGTCAGTAAAATCACAACACTGGTTCCGGCTGCTAAACCATCGATTCCATCGGTAATGTTGGCACCATTGGAAACTGCCGTTACAATGAAAATCACAATCGGGATGAAAACAATCCACGCCCATTCGTGCGCCTCAGCATCATCCATCCAAAACAAAATCCCACTGTAGTCAAACTCGTTGTTTTTTGTGAAAGGCACTGTAGAAACCGGAATTTTCTCGTCTTCCATAAAGTTCTGTTCCACATTATTTCTGTTCACAACAGTCGAGTCTGCATACTTTCTCTTAACCTCGATATCGGGGTGGAAATACATTGTAACTCCGACAATTAAGCCTAAACCAACTTGTCCAATTACCTTGAATTTTCCACTCAATCCATCTTTGTTTTTTTTAACTTTCTTAAGATAATCATCAAGAAAACCAATCGCGCCCATCCAAAGCACCGAAATGATTAGAAGAACAATGTAGATATTGGTGATTCTCGTGAATAGCAAAACTGGAATAATGGTCGCCAAAATGATAATCAAACCACCCATTGTCGGCGTTCCTTCCTTTTGCTTTTGCCCTTCTAGACCAAGGTCTCTCACCAATTCTCCCATTTGTTTTTTTCTGAGGTAATTGATAATCTTTTTCCCGTAAGCCATCGCAATAATCAGCGAAAACAAAACTGCCATCGCCGCGCGGAACGAAATGTACTTAAACAAGTTCATCCCAGGAACGTGGATTCCGTGAGCGGTTAAATATTCGTATAGATAATATAGCATAAATGATAGTTGATAAATGATAATTGATTTTACAAATCTGCTCCAATCTTTTTCCTGTAACTTGACATTACTTTCAGAATTTCTTCCGCTTCGTTCTTTAAATCTTTAATTAAATCTATATTATTTGTCATTTTAATTTCTTCAATGATTTCTAACCAAAATACAGTTTCATCTGCTTCCTCAACCACGATACAGATTTTGGCATATTTTTCTTTATTTGACCTCGCTCTGCACATTGCTCTATAATTTGCTGCAACAGAACTCGATGACCTAATTATTTGTTTTCTAATTACCGAGACTTTATCCGAATACGGAAGTTCCGATAGTTCATTAATAATTGATATTGTTAATTTCTTTGTTCTTTCCGCAAAAATGCTGTTGAAATCCATCGATTATCATTTATCAATTATCGTTTATAATTACTTTCCCATTAATTGTAATAGTTCTCTAATCGTTTCTTTGTCATCAAAATGATGTTTAACGCCGTTGATTTCCTGATACGTTTCGTGACCTTTTCCTGCCACTACGACGATATCTTTTGGTTCGGCAAACTTGATAGCCATTTTTATCGCTTCTCTTCTGTCTGGAATCGAAGTGTATTTGCTGAAATTCTGAGGTTGAATTCCCGCCTCAATTTCTTTGATAATTTGCGCTGGGTCTTCCGTTCTTGGATTGTCCGAAGTGATGATTGCCAAAGTCGATTTCTTTGTCGCAATGTCTCCCATTTCCGGACGTTTGGTTTTGTCTCTGTCGCCTCCGCAACCGAAAACACAAATCAATCTTTCGTTTTTGGTTCTGATTTCATTGATGCTGTCCAACACATTTTCCAATGCATCCGGCGTGTGAGAATAATCGACAACGAAGAAAATTCCGCCGTCGGATTTTATCGTTTCAAAGCGTCCATTCACGCGTTGAAGAACAGAAATCGCTTGCAAAACTTCCTCTTCGTTCATTCCTAATTCCAAGGCAATTCCATAAGCTAAAAGTAGATTTGAAGCGTTGAATTTCCCTGTCAAAGTTGTCCAGAATTCTTTGTTATTAAAGTTCAACAACATTCCGTTGAAGTCCGCTTCCAGCACTTTTCCGTGGAAATCTGCCATCGTTTTCAAAGCAAAAGTTTTCTTTTTCGCTTTGGTATTTTGAAGCATTACCAGACCGTTTTTGTCATCGGCATTAGTAATTGCAATCGCAGAATCCTCCAACTCGTCAAAGAATCTTTTCTTTGCATAGATGTAATTTTGAAAAGTCTTGTGATAATCCAAATGGTCGTGCGTGATATTCGTAAAACCAGCCACTTTGAAATGCAATCCTTCGGTTCTGTTTTGAGAAATCCCGTGGGAACTGACTTCCATAAAAGCATATTCACAACCGATTTCTACGGCTTTTGCCAACATTTGATTAAGACGAATAACATCAGGCGTTGTGTGAGTTGAAGGTATTATCTCGTCTCCAATTCTATATTCAACAGTCGAAATCAAAGCGGATTGATAACCCAAAGTTTTGAAAATATCAAACAACAAAGTCGTTACCGTTGTTTTTCCGTTGGTTCCGGTAACGCCGATTAATTTTAATTTCTGAGATGGATTTCCGTAAAAGTTAGAAGCCAAATGTCCTAAAGCTTTCGAAGAATCTTCAACTTTGATGTAAGTAATATCTTGATTAATTTCAGAAGGTAACTCCTCACAAACAATCACTTTTGCACCTTTTTCAATGCTTTGATTGATGTAAGAATGTCCGTCGGAAACAGTTCCTTTCAACGCCACATACAAAGAATTTTCAACAACTTTTCTGCTGTCGAAAACCAATTCCGAAACTTCTCTTTCAAGAGTTCCGATAGTTTCCAGAGTCTGGATTCTTTGTAATAATTTTTCTAAATTCATTTAACCAATATTTCGGTGCTTCGCACCTCATTGTTATTATAATTTGTTTCTATTTCTACCAACATATCGCAACTTCGTCGCTCATCATTAATTCTGAAGATTCAGATATATTTTTTGGTTTTTTCCGATGGTTGCACCTTCTGCAGGAAACTGTCCTGTGACTTTTCCAACACCTTTATAATCCACTCTGTAACCTAAATTCTCCAATTGTGGAATCACGTTCTTTCCAATCATTCCAACCAAATTTGGCATAGAATCTCTTGTGACATTGACCTTTACATTCGGTGCTGTCATTTTATTAAGGTCAACTTTATGCTCAACCAATAAGTTTTTCTCAATATTCAAAGGTGTTTTCAAGAATGTCTTTCCGGCAATCTCTTTGAAAACTGGGGCAGAAACCGTTCCTCCATAAAACCCTTTTGATACATCCGGCTGATTCACAACCACGATGCAAGTATATTTCGGATTATCTGCCGGATAAAAACCTGCAAATGAAGCCTGATATTTCATTGGACCAGGCAACCAATATTCAAATCTTGCTGTTCCTGTTTTACCCGCAATTTTAAGATTTGGTGTGTAAATACTTCTTGCCGTTCCTTTTTCAACCGCTTTTGTCAATGCGCTGGTCATCATCTGGATTGCTTTGTCCGAAGCCATTTTTTTCACCATCACATCAGGTTTTGCTTCGTACAAAACTTTACCATCTTTCATTATTTTATCGATGAAAAGAGGCTTTACCATTTTCCCTTTGTTGGCAATTCCGTTGTAGAAAGCCACCAATTGCAACAGCGGAAAACGGGAAGAATATCCGTAACCCAATGACGCCAAAGTTGCTTTGTTCCAACGCTTGCTTTGAGGTGTTTGAATCGAAGGTTTTGCAATTCCTGGTAATTCGATTTGCATTTTGTCGAACATCTTCCAACGTTTCAAATGGTCGATAAAAACCTGAGGTTTGTCTGCGTAATGTTCTGTAATCAATTTTGCTGCGCCCACGTTGCTTGACTTCGCCAAAACGTCGCTAACATCATAAGTTCCGCCACCGTGACCGTCTGTGATTCTTTGTCCCGCGTAAGTCCAGATTCCATTTCCGATGTTAACTTTTGTATTCTCATCAATAAAACCATCGTCCATCGCCGCCAAAAGTGAAACGGTTTTGAATGTAGAACCCGGTTCCTGAGCATCTTTAACCGTATAATTGTAAGCATCAACGTAGATTCCCGGTTCGGTTCTTCTGAGATTGACCATCGCTTTGATTTTCCCAGTTTCAACTTCCATTACGACAACACTTCCGTGGTTCGCATCGAATTTGATGAGTTGATTTTCCAAGGCAGAATGTGCAATATCCTGAATTCTTAAATCCAAAGTCGTATAAACATCTTGTCCGTCAACTGGCTCTTGAACTTTCCAGTAATCGATTGGTTTCCATTGAGAAGAAGTAATTTTTTGCTCCAAACGTTTTCCATCAATTCCTGTTAAGAATTTGCTAAAAGCACCTTCCAAACCAGATTTTGATTCGCCATTATCAGCACCGATTGTTCCAGCCCCAATTTGAGTTGTTGCCAATTCTCTTCGGAAATTTCTTTCTACAATGAATCCACCTTTATTCTTTCCTTTTTTGAAAATTGGGAAATTTCTGATTCTGTCATATTCGTCAAAATCAAGACCTTTTGCCAAAAGATAATATTGGTTATTCTTCTGATTCTGAGCGTCTAATTTTGCCCGGAAATAACTTCGCGGTTTATCGAACATTTTGCTGAGAGAGTCTGTCAAAGCGCCAATATTATTGGAATAAATTGTATCTCTCATCGATTTGAAATCCAGATAGACATCGTAGCGCATCACCGTTGTCGCCAAGATAGAACCGTCCGAAGCGAAAAGGTTACCACGAGCGGCCTTAAGAGTTGCTTCGCGGTAGTTTTTGCTGATATAATTATTTTCAAATTCTTCAACATTGGTATTTTGAAGAATGAGAATCCTCGTTAAAAAAATAACAAACAAAACGAAAGCACCCAACACAAAAAGGTAGCCCCACTTCAACGCATTGGAACGCTTTTTTTCGTAATTGTTATTTGGTTGCTTTATCATCTGTGCTATCAATTTTTATCAATAATTTCATCGGGTGGCTTTCCAAACTCACCAGTGAATCCTGAACCATTTCTTTTCCCAGTTCGGATTCCATTCTAATTTTTATCAGTCGGCTTTGTGCGTATGCATTTCGCGACTTGTATTCTTCTGTTTCTTCTTTTAGTTTGTTGACGTGCTCAATTTTTGTATTCACCAAATGGTTGCTGTAAATCATCACCATCAACAAAGCGAAAATGAACACGAAATATTTGTAATGCGCTTTTACCTCATCACGATTAAGAAAATTCCCTTTTATGATGTCCATAAAAGTGAGTCTCTTCTGTTTGTTTTGAGTTAATTTTGCCAACTTATATTATAATTGATAAATGATGATTGATAAATGATAATCAGATGAATCTTAATCGCTCATCAATTATCGCTTATCATTTATATTTTCGTTCCTATTCTCATTTTTGCGCTTCTGGCGCGTGAGTTTTCTTCTATTTCTTTATCGTCTGGGATGATTGCTTTTGTCTTTAACAATTCAAAAGTTTTCTTGTAATTCCCATAAATATCACGAGGTGGTTCACCTTCGAACATTCCATTTTTCAGGAAACGTTTTACCAATCTGTCTTCCAAAGAATGGTAAGAAATCATCACCAATCTGCCTTCCGGCTTCAAAACTTTGTACGATTGAACCAATAATTCCTTCAAAACTTCCAATTCCTGATTCACTTCAATTCTGATTGCCTGAAAAATCTGAGCGAAGAATTTATTCTGTTTGAAAGCTGGGATGTAACTGAAAAGCGATTTCAATTCATCCGTCGTATTGATTTTTTTTGTCTTTCTGTGATGAACGATTTCTCTGGCCAACTTTCTGGACTCTCTTAGTTCCCCATAATTATATAGCACATTCGCCAAATCTTCCTCTTCATATTCATTGATGATTTTCTTCGCATCAAGACCTTGCATCACGTTCATTCTCATATCCAGAGGCGCATTGCTTCTGATAGAAAATCCGCGTTCTGCTTCATCAAATTGATGAGAAGAAACACCCAAATCCGCCAAAATCCCATCAACGCCCGTCACGCCATAAGCCAACAACGAGTTCTCCAAAAACCTGAAATTCTGATTAATCAAAGTGAATCTCGGGTCGTCAATTGTATTCTTCAACGCATCCAAATCTTGGTCGAAAGCGTACAATTTCCCTTTGTCCGAAAGTCGGCTGAGAATCTCACGGGAATGTCCGCCACCACCGAAAGTGCAGTCCACGTAGATGCCGTCCGGATTGGTTACCAGACCATCTACACTTTGTTTCAGCAAGACTGGATTATGATACATATTTTTTATAATTGATAGATGATGAGTGATAAATGATATTTTGACTCTCTTAGTCTCTTGTCTTTTAGTCTGCTGTCTCTCCCGAATCAAGGTTTCCCATTACGTCTTCTGCGAGGTTTGCGAAATCTATTTCACTTACTGCGATGACCTGCTCGTAGGATTCTTTGTCCCAAATCTCGAAGAGTTCGCCAGCACTTGTGATGACGATTTCCTTGTTGAGATTGGCAAACTGCGTCAAATCTTTGCTGATTTGCAGACGACCGACGTTATCCATTTCCACGGTTTTCACACCAGCGGTAAACATTCTGATGAAATCCGCATTTTTCTTGACAAATCGATTGAGTGCATTTATCTTTGCCATCAATCTGTCCCAAGGTTCCATCGGGTAAACTTCCAGACATTTTTGAAACACCGAACGTTTGACGATAAATGGCTCATCTGCAAAGTGTTCCATCTGCTTCGTAAGCGAAGCAGGCAGTTTGATGCGCCCTTTGTCATCTATTTTACACTCGTATGTTCCAATGAAGTTTTTCATTTGGAGCAAATTTATATAAATTTCTACCACATTTTACCACTTTTGCCCACAATTGTACTTAATGTTTATAACTTTTTGGTTTCAGGGCAGTCTTGGCTAATGGTTTGATTTAAAATCGATTAAATATAAATATTAAGAAATCCTTTATCATAAAGGCTTTTCTTTGAGTGGTTTAAAAAAATGGTGTTAAAATTGCCCATTATTTAAAATCATTCTAAACCCAAAATCAAATCCTTATATTTGTTATATGAATCGCCATACTTCAAAATTTAAAATACTGATGGATAAAAAAGCGATTGCATCTGACCTTTAAAAATCAATAAGTTTCTGCATATGAATTATTTAGAAGCGCTTAACTGGCGATATTCTGTAAAAAGATTTAACGGAAAAAAGATTTCCTCCGAAAAACTGAACAATATTTTGGAAGCTGGAAGATTGTCAGTCAGCTCACAAGGACTTCAACCTTATCATCTTTTGGTGGTGGAAAATGATGAAACGATTCAGAAATTGATTCCGGCTTTTTACAATCCATCGCAGATTTCGACTTGCTCCCATTTGATTGCTTTGGTTTCGAAGACCAATATCAATAAGGAATATGTCGATAATTATTTCAGTCATATTATTAATGAACGAGGCGTGACTTTGGAACAATTAGTGGCTTTTAGGAATAATATCAATTCCCAATTGGAAAATCAAACTTCGCAGGAAATGGAAAGTTGGTCGGAGAAACAGAGTTACATCGTTCTTGGTTCTTTGATAATGGCTTCCGCACAGGAAAATATCGACACTTGCCCGATGGAAGGCTTTAGACAAGACATCTTGGAAGACATTTTGAAAATTGATAAAGAAAGTGAGAAAATCGCAGTGGTTCTGACTTTAGGTTACAGAGCTGAGGATGATAATTTTCAAAACTTCAAAAAAGTGAGAAAACCTGCGGATAAGTTCATCAAATTCTTATAACTTTATTCTTTTGAATTTCCTCAGATATTTTTGAGGGCAGTAATTATTATTTATGATAAAAACAGACGTTCTTGTAATCGGTTCCGGAATCTCAGGCCTTTCTTATGCCATCAAAATCTCCGAACAATTGCCAGACACCAAAATCATCATCGTGACAAAAGGTAATGAGGATGAGAGCAATACAAAATATGCGCAAGGCGGATTGGCCGTTGTCACAGATTTTTCCAAAGATAATTTTCAAAAACATATAGACGATACCTTGCGTGCCGGCGATTACATCAATGACCCAGAAATCGTAAGAATGGTGGTGGAAGAAGCGCCACTCAGATTCAATGAAATCGTGGAATGGGGCGCGAAATTTGACCAAGAGAAAGGACAATATTCACTCGGACGAGAAGGCGGACACACGGAAAACCGAATCGTGCATCACAAAGATATTACAGGTTTTGAAATCGAAAGAGCACTTTTGGAAACCGTCAACAATTCTCCGAATATCGAAATGTTGGCGCATCATTACGTCATCGATTTGATTACGCAACACCACGTTCCAAATAAAAAATTCGAGAAAGAAAATCTTGATTGTTACGGCGCTTACGTCCTTGATGAGAAAAATAAAAAAATAAAAAAAATAACTGCAAAAATCACTTTGGTTGCAACCGGAGGCGCAGGTCACGTTTATAAAAACACAACCAATCCAATTATCGCAACTGGCGACGGAATTGCCTTTGTTCACAGGGCTCACGGCAAGGTTTCGAATATGCAATATTATCAGTTTCATCCAACTGCGATGTACTCCAAACGTGACGGAATGTTGTTTTTGATTTCCGAAGCTGTTCGTGGCGATGGTGCAAAACTGAGAACCAAATCCGGCAAACCTTTTATGCAGAAATACGATGAGCGCGAGGAATTGGCTTCCAGAGACATCGTTGCAAGAGGAATTGACAATGAACTGAAAATCAGCGGAGACGATTATGTTGGTTTGGATTGCCGAGAGATGGACAAGGAAAAATTCATCCATCACTTCCCGAATATTTACAAAAAATGTATGGATGAAGGAATCGACCCAATGAAGGAGTTGATTCCTGTGGTTCCGGCTTGTCATTATCTGATGGGCGGAATTGATACGGATAAAAACGGACAATCTTCCATCAAAAATCTTTTTGCTGTTGGAGAATGTACCAATTCCGGACTTCACGGCGCAAATCGTTTAGCTTCGAATTCACTTTTGGAAGGTTTGGTTTTCGGTCACAATGCGGCGATGAAAACGGTTGAACTATTGAAAGAAAATGATTTTAATTTTGATGATTTAAAAGCTGTTCCGGAATGGAATGAAGAGGGAATGAAAATGATGGACGAAATGGTTCTCGTAACTTACCTCAGAAAACAGCTTCAGGAAATGATGAGCGATTTGGTTGCGATTGTTAGAAGCAACGCAAGATTAGAACTCGCTAAGAAAAAACAACGTGAAATTTATGAAGCTGTAACAGAACTTTATAATTATTCCATCCTTTCGCCACAACTTTCGGAATTGAGGAATCTGGTAAATGTTTCTTATTTGATTATTAAACATTCTCTTGAAATGAAAGAAAATAAAGGAGCATTTTACAATAAGGATTTGGCTACGAAACCGCTTTTGATTAATGAATAAAATCTGTAAAACATATTTATGTAAAATGTATTAACGATTTAAAATAACTAAAAAAAGCTTTAATACATAAATACTTTTTACATTAGTACAAAAATAAAAACCAATGAAAAGACCAACATACGCCACAGATAAAGTTTTAAAAGAATTCATCAGAACTGCTTTGGAAGAAGATATCCAAAACGGTGACCACTCTACACTTTCCACCATTCCGAAAGACCTTGAACAAAAAGCGCAACTTATAGTAAAGGAGAATTGCATTCTGGCCGGCGTGGAATTGGCGGAAATTATTTTCAAACATTTTGATAAGAATTTGAAAGTCGAGGTCTTCATTAAAGATGGAGAACCTGCAAAAAAAGGAGATATCGCTTTCATCGTCACTGGAAAAGCAAGGTCAATTCTATCAACAGAACGTTTGGTTCTTAATTGTATGCAAAGGATGAGCGGAATCGCGACGATGACGTACGATTGGGATTCCAGATTAGTAGGAACAAAAACCAAACTTCTCGATACCAGAAAGACAACACCGAATTTCCGAGTTTGCGAAAAATGGGCAGTTGCAATTGGTGGTGGAACCAACCACAGATATGGACTTTATGATATGATAATGCTGAAAGATAATCACGTCGATTACAACGGAAGCATCACCAATGCTGTGAAAATGGCAAAAGACTATGTCAAAAAAAATAAGCTGAAACTTAAGATAGAAGTCGAAACACGAAATTTGATAGAAGTAAAAGAAGCTGTAAAATCCGGCGCTGACAGGATTATGTTTGATAATATGCCAGTCGAAATGATGGCTGAAGCCGTAAAAATCGTGAATGGAAAAACTGAGACCGAAGCATCGGGGGGAATCACACGTGATGTGTTAAATTCGGTGGCGCAAACTGGTGTAGATTTCATCTCAGCAGGCGCAATTACCCATTCTTCGAGCAATATCGACCTGAGTCTCAAGGCTTTAAAAATTTAACACTCTATTAACAGTTCTTATCATTATTTTTAAGACTTTTGCGACATAAATCTTAAGAAAATGAAAAAGTCACTAATCGTTGCAATTTTACTTGCCGGTTTTTTCACAGCAACTGCACAGGTAACCACTAGTAGTGTAAGTGGAGTTGTTACTCAATCTGCGGGTAAAAAAACTGCTGGAGCAACAATCAAAGCAGTTCACCAACCTTCTGGAACTGTATATTCTGGAGTTTCTAACAGCTCTGGTTATTTCAATCTACCGAATCTTCGTGTTGGAGGTCCTTATACAATTGAAATTACCTATGCTAATTTGAAACCTGTTGTATATGATGATGTATATCTTCAATTAGGTGAGCCTTTTGCTGCTGACGCTATGTTGACAAATGAAAGCGAAACTTCAATTGATGCAGTGAAAATTGTTGCTATTGGAAGAAATTCTAGAAAAAATGGAGCAACAACCGTTGTTGGCAAAAAGCAAATAGAAAGCATGCCGACTCTAAGCAGATCTCTTCAAGACTTTACAAGACTTACGCCTCAGGCTAATGGAAACTCTTTTGGAGGAGCAAACAACAGATACAACAATATTACAATTGATGGTGCTGTAAACAATGATGTATTTGGACTTTCTGGTTCTGGTACGCCTGGTGGGCAAGCTGGCACACAGCCAATCTCATTGGATGCTATTCAAGAAATCCAAGTAGCTCTAGCTCCTTTCGATGTTACTCAAGGAAACTTTACAGGAGCAGGCGTAAATGCAGTTACAAGATCTGGGACTAACAAATTTGAAGGTTCATTATATTTCTTCGGAAGAAATGAAAAAACAATTGGTAAAAGTGTAATCACGGGTGAAAAATCTTCAAAATTTAGCGATACACAATACGGTTTTAGAGTTGGTGGTCCTATAATTAAAGATAAATTATTCTTCTTCTTCAATGCAGAATCTGGAAGAAGAACTTCTCCTTTAGCTTTCAACGCTGGAGAAGCCGGAAGTACTATGACCAATGACATTGCTCAGCAGATTGCAGATTACACACTTTCAAAGTATGGATATGACGTTGGTAGCTATGGTCCTCAAGACATCCAAACTCAAAACAACAAGTTTTTTGGAAAGATTGACTGGAATATCAATGACAAGCACCAGTTAGCAATTCGTTATAACTACATCGATGCATTTGATGACAACATATCAAGAAGTGGGAACTTCTTCAGATTTGGAAACAATGCTTATAAATTCACGAATAAACAAAGTGGTTTAGTTGCTGAATTAAGAAGTAATTTCAACAGTAGTTTTTCAAATAACTTAATCTTAGGATATTCTTCTATCAAAGATAGTCGTGATACAGCGGGAAGCCCTTTTCCACAAGTCACTATTTTGAATATTGGAGGAGTTTCAGGAGCATCTGCAGAATTTGGGTCTCAAAGAAGTTCATTTGCTAATGAATTAGACCAAACTATTTTTGAAGTGACTGATAACTTCAAATGGAATGTTGGAAAAAACACTTTCACTTTAGGAACTCATAACGAATTTTTCAGTTTCAGAAACTTATTCATCAACAACTTGAATGGTAGATGGGATTTTAACAGTGTAGCAGATTATTTAAACAATGTTCCTGCGAGAGTTAGAGCAACATATTCTCTTGTTCCAGGACAAACAAGACCAGAAGCTAAATTCAGTGCTGCTCAGTTAGCATTCTACGCTCAAGGAGAATCTGAGGTTTTCAAAAACTTTAGATTAACATATGGTATTAGATTAGATGTTCCAATCATTAGTGATGAACCTTTAAGAAATCCAAAAATCGAAGCTGCTTTCCCTGGATACAGAACAGACAATACGCCAAGCGGACAATTGTTATGGGCACCAAGAGCTGGATTTAATTATAATGTAAACGGCGATAGATCTCTTGTAATACGTGGTGGTGCTGGTGTATTCACTGGAAGAGTACCTTTCGTTTGGTTGTCTAACCAGTTTACAAACAGTGGAATGCTGTTCGGTACAGTTGATGCAAGAACAACTGGTATCAACGGTGGCAATGGATTTGACCCAAATATTGAAAATCAACAAAATATGGGTTCAGGATCTACGCGTGCTGAGGTTAATCTAGTAAGCGATGATTTCAAAATCCCTCAAGTATTGAGATTCAACTTAGCTGGAGACTTCAGACTACCTGGAGGAGTCAACGCGACATTGGAAGGAATGGTTTCAAAAACAATGAATAACATTGTATATTCTGACATCAATATTTCTGGAAGCAATGCAAGCATCAATCCTGCTTTATCTGGTGGTGCAGATACAAGACCTAATTATGCTGGACAAAGAGTGAATGCTACCGATTTTACCAATGTTATTTTAATGAGTAATTCTAGCAGAGGTTATACTTATAGTTTAACAACTCAATTACAAAAATCATTCGGTTTCGGTTTAGATTTAATGGCAGCTTACACACACGGTCAATCTGCTTCTATTAATGATGGTAATAGTAGTACAGCACTATCTAACTGGGAGTTTACACAAGTTGTAACAAACCCAAATAATCCTTCTTTAGCAAATTCTAACTTCGATATCAGACACAGAACTATTGGAAGTGCTGGTTACAGAATAGAGTATGGAAGAAACAAAGCATTTGCAACAGGATTCAGTCTATTCTACGCAGGAACATCAGGATCGCCTTTCACATATTTGTATAATGGTGACGTGAATGGTGATGGTGCTTTCTCTAATGATCTTATCTATGTTCCTAAAACAGCAAGTGAAATTAAATTAGTTGCTTTAACAGGATCTAACCCAGCAACAGTTGCACAACAATGGGCTGCATTGGATGCTTTCATCGAGCAAGATCCTTACTTGAGAACTAGAAGAGGACAATATGCTGAGAGAAATGGTGCTAGAACACCTTGGGAACACAAATTCGATATGAGAATCACTCAAGATTTGGGAATTACAATCAAGGACAGAGTTCACAGATTCCAATTGACATTTGATATCTTCAATGTAGGAAATCTTCTTAACAAAGATTGGGGTAAAAGCTACTTCGTATCTAACCAAGCTTATCAGTTGATCACTTATACTACTTCTGGTGGCGGTGGATATACTTTCCGAGCTCCTCAGGATAACAAAGCTTACAACATCTCTGATCTTATATCTAGATGGCAAGGACAGCTTGGTATTAGATATATTTTCTAGGGAATATTACAATTTAATTAACAACCCAAATCCCGGCTATCTGTCGGGATTTTTTCTATCTTTGTCAATCAAAAATCTGAATATGGAAGTTTACAACATTTTAAAATCAGCACACAAAGGTTTCGCTTACTTGGAACTAGGTTTGGTTGCTGCATTTTTAATCCTTTTACTAGTCACAATGTTTGGCTACAGTGGGAAAATTTCAAAAGGCTTGAAAAAAACAACATTGTTCACAATGATCTTTTTTCACGTTCAATTCTTAATCGGAATCATTATGCTGATTATGAGTGCTTCAAAAGGCTTGGATATGGGCGCAGTGATGAAAAATGCTGATTTGAGATTCACATACGTAGAGCACCCGTTCTCTATGCTGATCGCCGCAGTATTGATGACCATCATCAACAAAAAATTCAAAACAATCGAAAAATTGACCATTCCTGTGATGTCATTAGGATTGGTAGCAATTGCGCTATTCGTATTTGCATTCCCTTGGGCAAGAGTTTTCGGAGTTTAATTAATTTAAACTCTAAAAAATTGATCTGATAAAAACACAATAGATTTATCAATTATCATTAATCATTAATCACTTATAAAAAATGAAAGTAGCTGTAGTAGGCGCAACCGGAATGGTTGGACAAGTTATGCTGAGAGTTTTGGAGGAGAGAAATCTTCCAATCACCGAGTTAATTCCCGTAGCATCAGAGAGATCTGTTGGTAATAAGGTCAAGTTCAAGGACAAGGAATTCACAATCGTTAGCATGGACGACGCTATTGCAGCCAAACCCGAGATCGCCGTTTTTTCTGCAGGTGGCAATACTTCATTGGAATTTGCTCCTAAGTTCGCTGAGGTTGGAACAGTTGTGATTGATAATTCTTCAGCTTGGAGAATGGATCCAACCAAGAAATTGGTCGTTCCAGAAATCAACGCGAATGTTCTGACAAAAGAAGACAAAATCATCGCAAATCCAAACTGTTCTACAATCCAATTGGTAATGGTTCTTCACCCTTTGAACATCAAATATGATATCAAAAGAGTTGTTGTTTCAACTTACCAATCTGTAACTGGAACCGGGAAAGCAGCGGTAGATCAATTAAATTCTGAAATCAAAGGCGAAAGTCCTGAGAAAGTTTATCCTTATCAGATCTTCAAAAATGCATTACCACATTGCGATGTTTTTTCTGATGATGATTATACGAAAGAAGAAATCAAATTGATGAAAGAGCCTAAGAAAATAATGGGCGACGATACTTTCAATTTAACCGCAACAGCTGTAAGAGTTCCCGTACAAGGTGGCCATTCTGAAAGCGTGAACATCGAATTCGAAAATGAATTTGATCTTGATGAAGTTAGAAAAATCCTTTCCGAAACACCAGGAATTGTTCTTCAGGATGATGTTAAAAATAACGTTTACCCAATGCCTTTATACTCAGAAGGAAAAGATGATGTTTTTGTAGGAAGAATCCGCCGAGATCTCTCGCAACCGAACACACTGAATCTCTGGATTGTGGCAGACAATCTTCGAAAGGGCGCTGCGACAAACGCAGTACAAATTGCAGAATACTTGGTAGCAAACAACTTAGTTTAAACTAACAAAAATCAAAGAATCTTCGAAAACCTCGAAGATTCTTTTTTTAGCAATGGAAAAAAACAAACAACAAAATTCCAATATCGCATTTCAAAAGTGGATTGCCGCGGTGGGAATTGTTCTTTTCGTCGGTAAGATTTTTGCCTGGAAGATTACCAACTCAGACTCCGTGTTTTCTGATGCGATGGAAAGCATCGTGAATATCATCAGTGCATTTTTAGGGCTTTATTCCCTTTATCTCGCAGCGAAACCTCGTGATGAAGATCATCCTTACGGTCACGGGAAAGTAGAATTCGTAACATCCGCCATAGAAGGTGCTTTGATCTGCATCGCCGGGATTATGATTATCTATGAAGGATCCAACAGTTTAATTTCCGGCAAAGTCCTCAACAAGTTGGATTGGGGGATATGGATTATCGCAGCAACTGCGATCGCAAATTATGTTTTGGGGTATATTTCCATTCAAAAAGGAAAGGCAGAAAATTCTATTGTATTAGTGTCTTCTGGGAAACATTTGCAATCCGACACGATTACAACTTTGGGCGTTGTCGTGAGTTTGGTCTTGGTTTATTTTACCAAGATTTATTGGATAGACTCTGTGGTGGCGTTACTTTTCGGAATTTATATCATCGTGATTGGCTACAAAATCATTCGCCGATCTCTAAGCGGAATAATGGATGAAGCCGACCCGGAAATGCTGAAAAGACTGGCAAAATTCCTCAATGAAAATAGAAAAGCAGAATGGATTGATATTCACAATATGAAAATCCAGCAATTTGGAAGCCGGCTTCACATCGATGCCCATTTGACGCTTCCTTGGTATTTCGAACTCAGAACGGCGCACAACGAGATGGAAGAAGTCATCAAACTAATTGCAAAAAACACAGACAGAAAAGTAGAATTTAACTTCCATATGGACGATTGCAAACCAACATCTTGCGCCATTTGCCAAATCGAAAATTGCCCGGTCCGACAATTTGACTTTGTAAAAAAAGTGGATTGGAACGGCGGAAATATTTCCCAGCCAGATAAGCATACTTTGGAAAATTAATCCAAATCCTATCAAGGAAAACTCAAAACGCCAACGGTCATTTATAATATGAGCGCCGTCCGCCTCAAAATGACTGCCGTCCGTTTCAAAGTGACCAAAGGCGACTTCAAAGTTCGCGTTGGCAAACTCAAAGTTAGTGATGGTAATTTCAAAACGACCACTGTCTTTTGCAAAGTTAAGGTTGGCAATTTCAAAATGAGCGATGGCAAATATAAAGCTACCAATGTCTCTTTCAAAGTTAACGGTGGCGGATATCTATAAATTATCCTGAACAATCTTCTTACGGTAATAAAAAATAGGAATAATCAAAATAACTGGCAATGGCTGTATCACAAACCGCCGGACATAAAATGAAAACAAATATCCAAATTGGAATCGGTCATAGATGCACAGCAAATAAATTGGAAAAACGATTACAAAAACCAAGGTTATCAAAATCAAAGCCTGCTTCGTCCATTCTTTGTCTAGAAATAGAAAGTGAATGATAATCAATGAAAACAATGTGTTCAAACCAAATCTAAATAGATGATTCAGAACCAATTTTCCCCACTCAAAACTGGGAAATGTTGCAGAATGATTGGCAGATTTAAAAAAAATCAAAAACGGATCATAAAAGAAATGATCCTCTACCCCACGGATGGCAACCAACCCGAGAACACCTATTAAAACACAAAAATACCTAAGCATTTTCATGGCGTTTTTGACGTTTGAAAATTGATACGAATACAAACATTTACAAAAAATTTTTAATTCTTTGATATAGAAATAGCATTATGACAATTCCAATCTAAGATTGAAAAGACATAAATTCCTTATTTACTTACGAGAGTAAATTAGCTTTTCTAAAAAACGATTTGTAAAGTGTTCGAATCAGTTCGATTCTGTAGCGAGCTGGCAAAAAGCCCAGTTTGGGGAATAAATTTATTTTTCATTGTTTTTTTCGTGTGTTAGACGACAAAATTACAAAAATAAATACTCTTAATTGCTAACAATCAGCAATCAAAGTCAAAAAAAATTAAAATTCTACATTGATAATTAAGATTTATCGCTTTTTTTCAAAGCAAAAAACTGAATCCAAATCAACCAAAGAATGATCACCCCACCGTAGATAATCGCGGGAAAAATGTAATCGTGACCGACTTTTTCGTAAGCTGGATATTTTAGAAAAATAATATTCAACAGAGCAATTCTGGAAACGTTGAGAAAATGAAGCAAAACAATACCGCCAAAAACAAACAAAAATGTCTTTGCGCCTTTGTAAAACGCAAAAATAAATGCCGCAAAAAGTACTACAACAGAAATCACATTGCAACCTTCCACCATTCTTGTCGTGATTTTCCCATCGGTTTGAAACAAAACGCTATGAAATTTCATATGATCTATCAAAACCGTTGGAAAACCTAAGCCATCCTGCAACCATTTTACCTGAACTGCGACCCATCTGGTAAACGGATCCACAACTTCGTTCGCATAACTATTGAGATAAAACTGATACAGCAAAACCAAAACAATATAGATGACAACAAAGCGCAACAGAATCTTCAGAACCGGCAGAAAATCTTTCATTGGGCAAAATTACAATTTTTCGTGCTTCAAATTCTAATATTAATTAACTTTGTCTTATGCAGGAACACAAGCATTTTTTTGAAGAATTCACAGGAAAACCCGCCGACTCTTTCACCGAATTACCAAGAAGCGGATCGTCCCGAATCAATTATATCGGAAGTTCTGAGAATGGAAAATTCGTCATCACGTACAATGAAAACAATCGTGAGAATGAAGCATTTTTCTATTTCTCCGAATTGTTCAAAAGTCTGGAGCTTAATACGCCAAAGGTTTTCAAAATCAATGACAATCGGGATTTGTATGTTCAGGAATTTTTGGGAAGTCAAACTTTGTCCGAAGTTATTTCGGAGGAAGGATTGTCTGATCGTGTAAAAATTTTAGTTAAAAAAAGTTTGAAAAACCTCTTCGAGCTTCAAACTAAAACTTTGGGAAAAGTAGATTTCAGACATAGTTTTGAGTACGAGAGTTATGACGATTTGCCCATCACGCACGATTTGTATTATTTCAAAAATTTCTTGATCGATGTTCTGGAAATCGAATATCATAAATCCACTTTGCTGAAAGAATTCAAAAGTATTTATGAGATCATTCAGAAATTGGAACCTAAAACCTTAATGATTCGGGATTTCCAATCGCGGAATATTTTGGTTGATGAGAAAGACGATGTTTTCTTTATCGATTACCAATCGGCGATGGAAGGTCCTGCGACTTATGATGTGATTTCTTTTCTCTACCAAGCCAAAGCTAATTTTCCGAATGATTTCAAAGAAGAAATGTTGGAATATTATCTTTCTTTCTGGGAAAATGAATCCGAGAAGCAAGCCTTGAAAGAATCTTTTGAATGGATGAAAATGATGCGTTTTTTGCAGGTTCTCGGCGCTTATGGATTCCGTGGTTTGATTCAAAGAAAACCGCACTTTTTGGCAAGCTTAGCGCAAGGCATTGACAATATTTATGAACTAAACCAGAATTGGAAAGAAATTGCGGTACAGTTTCCGGAATTGTACTTTCTAATCTTGAGACTTAAGAGTAAAGAAGTTCAATCCAAAATTCAGGAATTGATTTTGGAATCTTAAAAATTTTAAATGAATGTTTGCGATTAGCAACAACTTAGTTATTACCAGTTTTTTTGTCATTCCGCAGAAATCTCAACACACTAAAATAAAGTAGTTTAGATTCCCTTCGGAATGACAAAACGACCGCTTATTTTAGTCTTATAATTAATAATGGACATTTAAACTTTGTCAAAGATTTGAAACTTTGACAAAGTGCAAAAATATTCAAATAAAAAAACCTCAGAATATCTTCTGAGGTTTCTCTGAATATGATCAGCTATCTAATTATTTAATGTTGCAAAGTTATTTTCTTTGATGACTCTTTTTGCGAATTTGAATTTCGGTCCCCAATAGTTGTCGTCCAGCGATGAAACCATTACGCCTTTGGAAGTGGCTGCGTGGATGAATTTGATTTCTCCCTCTGCTGTTACTTCTTCTACGATTCCTACGTGTGAGATTCTACCGCCTCTGTGCGAGAAGAAAACCAAATCTCCTTTTTGAAGTTCTGCTTTCTCTACAGAATCACCTTCTTTTGACTGTTGTGCTGCTACTCTTGGAAGATTCATCCCGGCTGCTGCGCCAAAAACAGAAAGTACAAATGCTGAACAATCTATTCCGCTTCTGGAAGTTCCTCCGAATCTGTAAGGCGTTCCCAGGTAACTTTCAGCTTCGGATAAGATGTTATCGATTGTATTGCTGTGTTTGATTGCGTTTTCTATCGCAGATCTTTTGATGTAAGCATTAGCATTGGAAATAGAAGCTAAAACCTTTTTGCTTTGATTATCAGAATTATTCGTGATAGGTTTGATGTCTAGAGACGCAAACTTGGCATCACTTTTGTACGTTGGATTGTTAGAAACCACATAGTTTGAAACGCAAGATTGCAAAGAGAAAAATGTGGCGACAAATAAGAAATAAACTAGAACTCTTTTCTTCATATATATATTTAATTATTTGTTAAACTTGATTGGTTTTTTGTCAAATGCAAAGCAAATTTAGCCATATCTCGTGGAAGGGTCTTCCTAATCAAATTCGGAGCTCTCCAGTTTAACATAATTTAACAGTCTTTTATAGAATGTTAAAGAAAAACAAAGCGCAAAGCCTTTATTTAGACTTTGCGCTTTTATTTTTAGTTAAGATACTTTAACGTTTTAGATTTTTCCTATCTCGTAAATAACAATTCTCTATACTTTGTCATTGGCCAAAGCTCGTCATCCACCATCATTTCTAAAGCGTCAGAACCTTCTCTGATTACCTCAAACAAAGGAATTACGCTGGAGCAATACAATTCTGCCTGTTTTTGACTTCCTGATGTATTTTTAGCTTCATCTCTTGCGGAAAGTAAGTCATCTACGCCAACTTTAATTTTTGAAACATTCTCAGAAATTTGGGAAATCAAGCTCAATTGTTCTTTTGCTAAAGTTTTGAATTCTTTTTCGCTGAAGATTTCTTTTAAACCTCTTACGTTTTCAATTAATCTGTTTTGATAATTCAAAGCGGCAGGAATAATGTGGTTTCTTGCGATGTCCGCCAAAACTCTTCCTTCAATGTCGATTACGGTAGAATATTTTTCTAATTTAATTTCGTTTCTCGCTTCGAATTCACGGTGAGAGTAGATTCCTAATTCTTCGTAAAGGTCAACGAATTTTTTGTTTAATTCTTGCTTAAGCGCTTCTGGCGTTGTTTTCAAGTTGTTCAAACCTCTCTTCTCAGCTTCTTTTGCCCAATCGTCGGAATATCCGTCACCTTCGAACATAATGCTTTTGCAGTCCTTGATATATTCACGAAGAATATTGAAAATCGCTTCGTCTTTCTTCAATCCAGTTTCAATCAAAGCATCCACTTCAGCTTTGAAAGTTTTCAATTGTTTTGCAGCGATTACGTTCATCACCGTCATCACCTCAGCACAGTTTGCAGAAGAACCAACAGCACGGATTTCAAATTTGTTTCCGGTGAATGCGAACGGTGAAGTTCTGTTTCTATCGGTATTATCCAAAAGAATTTCAGGAATTTTTCCGACAACATTTAGTTTCAAATCGGTTTTTTCTTCAGGAGATAATTTTCCGTCGGTTACTTTTTCTAATTCTTCCAAAACTCGGAACAATTGACTTCCGATGAAAGCAGAAATAATTGCTGGTGGCGCTTCGTTTGCTCCCAATCTGTGGTCGTTGCTTGCTGATGCGATAGATGCTCTCAACAAATCTGCATAATCGTGAACCGCTTTCAATGTATTCACGAAGAAAGTCAAGAATTGAAGATTTTTCTTAGGATTTTTTCCCGGGCTCAAAAGATTTTCACCTGTATCAGTCGCCAAACTCCAGTTATTGTGTTTTCCACTTCCGTTTACGCCGGCAAATGGTTTTTCGTGGAACAAAATGCTGAAGTGATGCTTGTGCGCAATTCTTGCCATAATATCCATTAATAATGAATTGTGGTCAACCGCAACATTCGCTTCTTCAAACATTGGCGCTAGTTCGAATTGATTTGGAGCAACTTCATTATGTCTTGTTGTCACAGGAATTCCCAACTTCATACATTCGATTTCCAATTCCTTCATATAGTTCATAACTCTCGTTGGAATCGAACCAAAATAATGATCATCCAACTGCTGACCTTTTGCTGGAGAATGCCCCAACAAAGTTTTTCCTGTTAAAACTAAATCTGGACGGGATTGATACAAAGCCGTATCTACCAAGAAATATTCTTGTTCCCAACCCAAAGTAGGCGTTACTTTCGCTACATTTTTATCAAAATAAGCTTTGCAAACATCGGTCGCAGCTTCGTCAACGGCGTTTAATGCTCTTAATAAAGGCGCTTTATAATCTAAAGTTTCGCCAGTGTAAGAAATAAAAATAGAAGGAATACAAAGCGTAGTTCCCATAATGAAAGCTGGAGAAGTTGGATCCCAAGCAGTATATCCTCTTGCTTCGAACGTGTTTCTGATTCCACCATTTGGGAAAGAAGAAGCATCAGGTTCTTGTTGAATTAATAAAGCTCCGCTAAATCTCTCGATTGCTCTTCCACCTTCGATTGGCGTAAAGAAAGAATCGTGTTTTTCTGCAGTTGAACCTGTCAATGGTTGGAACCAGTGCGTATAATGAGTTGCACCTTTGGACATTGCCCAATCTTTCATTGCAACAGCAACTTGATCGGCAATATGTCTCTGGATTTTTGCACCTTTTTTAATGGCATCCAAAATAGATTGGAATGCTTCTTTTGTCAAATATTCTCTCATTGTTTCTTCTGAGAAAACGTTTTGGCAAAACAATTCCGACAATTTTGACGGAATGTCAATGGCGTTGTCTTGTCTGTAATTTCTGAACGGAAGCTCGGCTAGGGCTTTGAATCTTAATGTTGACATATAAGTTTGTTGTTTTAAACTGGGCAAATTTACAAAATTTTTAAACTAAAATTAATTTACCCCTAAAATTTTATGCTATTTTCTTTAAAATTAATTTTAAATTCCAAAATAACCCCTAAAAAATCAAGGCTAATAAAACTTCAATCTAAACAAATAATATTTCAGAAGTATTATCATAATATGAATAAAATTTATTTTGAAAATTATTTTTCCGTGTTCGGGAGAAAGATTAATTTTAAGACCAATTCTACTTAAAAAACTAACTAATATTAAATTATTAAAAATCAATCACTTAACGATTTAATTTAAATTTTGTAACTTCGCAGACTTTTATAAAAATTTTAATATATGGCAAATTCAAGAGCAAGAGAAACCACAGAGGCTATCGAAAGATTATACGTGTCTATGAGACATTTATTTTACAGAGGATTTTTCAAACCTTCAGGTGTTTCGGGCGAGTCATTAAGAAAACTCTTAATGGTCATCAATCCTGAAATCTACGGAAGTATGAGCATTCCTAATAAGATAGAACTGGACGGTTTACTTTATGTTCTTGACCGTCTTCCGGAAGGCATCGAGGAATGTTCTTTTATTCATTTAACGTCTGACGAAGGTTTTGACAAGGGGAGCTTCGAGCCAATCGTTCCGAAGAAAAGACGCAGAAATTGCTACAGAATCGATGAACATCAGATGAACATCGAAGTTCTATTGGGACGTTCCGAGATCTATGATATTTTGACTCACCTTACTTTCTTATATCTGGAAGCAGACAAAATCAGAAATATTGGTTTTGATATGAGCGAAGATGGCAGACCAAAACGCATCTGGAAAATCATAGAAGAAGTTGCGAAAGGCGAGAAAAAACACAGTAGAAAAGAAAAAGAAGTTGCATTGATTCATCTTTCGTCTTTCTTAGGAAGAACATTTGACGAAACTTTGAATGCTTATAATAGCTTCGGCGATGATAAAAACCCTGACCGTTTGTTCAAAATCATCTATTGGCTTGGACAAGTAAGTTTGACTGATTGGAAAGAGATCAGCCAACGCGAAATTTATTTCTCATCAATACTACAAGAGAGAGTTGGACATCACCTTTTTGGAGAAAGATGGGCAAACAAAATCAAACAGGTTTTGGTAGAGAACAACTTGCATATGCGTCCGCTTCACATCATCAGCGCCAATATGCACTCTGTGAAAAATATGCTTTTTGCCAATGATGCTTTGAGCAAAAAAGGAACGAAAACTGTTGATTACAAACTATTTGCAGACATCAGCAACAAGAAAGACCTTCAAACTAAAGTTTTAGATCACGCCCTGAACGAAGGAATGATTTACATTGATGACAACAGCGGAAGTAATATCGATGTTCAAATCATCGACCTTGCTAAAACCAATCTTCAGAACTCTGTTTTCGCTGGTCAGAAATATAAAGGAGACGATGTAATTTTGGTTTTCGATTACGCTTTCGGAGAACAAGCCTTTGAGGTAATGGACGAGTTATTAAGACCTTACGAAGTAAAAGGCGAAGTTTATATGATGAAAGTAAAATCGGTATCGATAATGGGAAAAGCCGGAATCTTGACTGGCGGAAAAGGCGATATTATGATTCCAACATCTCATATTTTCGAAGGAACTGCCGACAATTACACTTTCGAGAATGCTTTGAAACTGGATGACTTCCAAGACGATGAAATC
This sequence comes from Epilithonimonas xixisoli, assembly GCF_004365655.1. Taxonomy (GTDB): domain Bacteria; phylum Bacteroidota; class Bacteroidia; order Flavobacteriales; family Weeksellaceae; genus Epilithonimonas; species Epilithonimonas xixisoli. The sequence goes on from NZ_SOEO01000002.1 coordinate 516,383, forward strand.
AAAGCTTTTGAAGGACCGATGATTACAGTTTTGGGAACATCACTTCAAAACAAAGACATCTTATCTTACTTTATGACAACTTCTTGGAAAGCCATCGGACTGGAAATGGAAGGTGCACATTACCAAAAAGCAATTCAGGTAGCGAGCAAAATTCGTCATCACATTTCTCCGGATCTATTTGTGATGTATGCTTATTACGCTTCGGATAATCCTTTGGAAACAGGAAGCACACTATCTTCCGGCGGACTAGGATTGACTGGTGTGAAGCCAACTTATATGATCACACACAAAATTATCGAGAAGATTCTCGGACAGAAATAAAAATTGAAACCTCCGCATTGGAGGTTTTTTTTATGTTCTACTTTGCCAAAATTTCAAATCTTTGTCAAATCTTTTTTTTATATAAAATTCGCAACTGTATAAATTATCAATCCAACCAAACCACCAACAATAGTTCCATTAATTCTAATAAACTGTAAATCTTTCCCAACTTCCAATTCCAACTTTCGACTAAGTTCTTTTCCTTCCCAATTTCCGACAGTTGTACTAATTAATTCCCCGAAACCTTTGGTGTTTTTCAGAATGTATTTGTAAGCGGTCAATCTAACCCAATGGTCAATTCGGTTTTGGAATTGCTCATCGTTTTGAAGATTGAAAACAAACCCATCCAGATTTTTTTTGATGTAAGATTTGAGTTTAGAATCTTGATCGGTCAATTCTTTTATTAATGATGATTTTAAAGATTGCCAAATGTCATTGGAATATTGATTTAGCTTTTCACCTTGAAGAAATTCCGATTTAATGGTTTCAAACTCCGATTCCCATTTTGGTTCTTCTTTCAGTTCTTTTGAAAATTCGAAAATCTTATTCGTTATTTCTGTTCTTAATGGATGTTTCAAATCCTCTTCTACTTCTCGGAAATAATCGCTTAATCCTTTTGTGATTTTTTCTGAGATTTTAGAATCAACTGATTTTGGAATGAAGAAGAAACTTTCTTTTTCTACTCTTTCCGTAACCAATTGTCGATTTTCCAAAATATAATTTTTGATTTGAGAACTAAGTCCTGTTATCAATCTTTGATGGTCGTTTTTATTAAGAATATATTCGATTCCATTTCCGATGACAGAATTGAGTTTAATTGAATCAGCCATTTCCTCAGCTTTGTTCGTAATGAATTTCACGACGGTTTCATCATCCAATTTATTAATGATATTAATTAAAATCGATGACAATTCATTAATCAAAACATTTTGATTTCTATCTTTTGAAAGCCAATCGCCAACGTAAACCGAAACTTTTAGTTTCTGGATATAAGGTCTGATATTTTGAGGCGAAAGAAAATTCTCCACCACAAAATTTCCCAGGTTATCACCAATCTTCTCTTTAGAATTCTCAATCAAATTGGTATGTGGAATTTTCAATCCCAATGGATAATTGAAAAGCGCAGTCACCGCAAACCAATCTGCCAAAGCCCCAACCATCGCCGCTTCCGAAAATGCACGGATGTAACCAATCCAATGCGAAGGATTCTGTTTTTGAAGAATTGTCATCGCCACAAAGACAACTGCCATCAAGATAAATAATCCCGTTGCCAGCATTTTGTGGTTGCGAAGTTGTTGTTTTTTTAAATCATCATTCATAAGATTAGGAAAAAATCGAAAATCATTCCAAACAAAAATATCGTTATTTGAGCAAAATAAATTTATTTTTACATTAAAGTTTTTGAAATGCTGAAAAAGCCACTTAATATATTTCTTCTCGTTGTTGCCACAATTATTTTGGTGGTTTATATTTCTGGCTACAATTATCTTTTCAAAGGCGTCAGACTCACATATCTCCGTGGAGAAACCAGCTCTACGATAGACGATGGAGAATATTTTCCTTCCAAAATCATTTCGAAAGCCCAACCAAAACCTTGGCCTACAGACATTAATTACAATAAAAAACCATTATCTCAAGCCTTAGAAAAACATCTAAAAGACACAGAATCCGTTTCTTTTTTGGTGATTCAAAACGGGAAACTTTTGCAGGAAAGATATTGGGATGATTACAAAAAAAACACCACCAGCAACTCATTCTCAATGGCAAAAACTGTGAGTGTTCTGCTTTTGGGAAAAGCGATTGATGACGGCAGAATCGCAAGTATCAATCAACCCATTTCCACTTTCTATCCAGAATATTCCGAAAAAGAATTTGGCAAAAACCTGACTTTAGGAAATCTCGCATCTATGGAAGCCGGATTGGATTGGGACGAAGATTATAAAAATCCCTTCAAACCAAATGCACAGGCTTACTACGGATTTTCTTTGGCAGACGTTATTTTCAAGCGAAATCTAAAACAAAATCCAGGCGAAAAATTCGAATATCAAAGTGGCGCCACTTTACTTTTGGGATTTGCGATTGGAAAAGCGGTTGGAGTTCCTCTCGCAGATTATGCCTCAGCAAAACTTTGGAAACCCCTTGGAATGGAACAAAATGCGGAATGGACAACCGATGAATTAGGCGTTGAAAAAACCTTTTGTTGCATCCAATCCAATGCTCGTGATTTTGCAAAACTCGGCTCGTTACTTTTGAATGGTGGTAAATTTGAGAACGTTCTACTGATTGATGAAAAATTTGTGAGTCAAATGATTACGCCAACTCAAAACTCAAATGGTGTTTATGGAATGGGCGTTTGGACCAATTACGATTCGAAAACCCACCACTATTATCTTCGTGGACTTTACGGTCAATACGTGATTGTAGTTCCGGAATATGATATGATCATCGTACGTTTCGGGAATAAAGAAGGCGAACAAAAAGACGCAAAAAACCGTCCGGCAGAAGTCGAGTTTTATATTAATGAAGCTATGAAATTAACTCAGAAATAACTTACAAAACCACAAAAGTCACAAAAGAAATTAGGAATTTAAAGTTATTCAAAAGAATAAAAAAGAAATGCTTTTGTGAACTTATTTGAACTTAAGAATCTAAAAAACAAAAAAACTTTTGTGACTTTTGTGGTTAAAAAAATCACTCCGCATCATAATCCAAAAGCGCAAAAACACTCAGCAAAATACTGCTTCTGAGTTTTTGTTCCGCCTCTTTCATATATTGCGCATCGTTGCTTGCAGGGATGTAAAGTTCATAGAAATTTCGGTTTCTGATGACGAACAATGTGGAACCAATAATCATCGTCAGCACATCTTCCGACTTTGGCGCATTGTGGAAAACGCCGGAAACAATTCCCTTTTTCACAATATCATCCAGCCTCGTCACGCAAATCTGATAAAATTCCAAAAGGTCATCTTTCACATTTTCCAAAGTCCGGATTTCCTGCGTCACAAACCCGTGGAAATAGCTGTATTTGAAAAGCAAAGACACAATATAATTGATGATTTCCTTCATTTGCATTTCCGGTTTGCCCTCTTTTATCGTCTGAGCGAATTCCGAAAAACTCTCTTTCGTGCGCTGAACACGGTATTGATAAAGGTAAGACATCATCTTTTCCTTGGACCCAAAATAGTAAGAAATCATCGCCACATTGATGTTGGCCTTCGTACAAATATCACGCACCGAAGTCCCATCGAAGCCTTTTTTCGCAATCAGTTCCTCCGCAACATCCAGGATATTTATTTGTTTTTCTGTAAATTTCTTTCTCATTCGTTTTCAAGGATAGAATGTAAAATTAACATTTATTTTCATTAATTACAATAGATTACAAATTATCATTGATTGTAAGATTTGGGCAGCTTTATCCGCCTTCCACTCCCAATCTTTTTTGCCAACGATTTCCTTATCAATAGAACTCGAAGTTCACGCAAAAAAGGATTTCCGTTCAAGTCGGGCTGCGCTTCGCAAAGTTTCATCATTCATCATCAAACGAAATTTGTCATAACCATCAGCTTTTGTCATTCCGGAGGAATCTCAACAGTCTAGATTCCTCCGGAATGACAAAGTGAGCGTTACATTCTTAGTTGAGAGTAAACACCCTTACGAACCTTAAAATGTTTTCAATAATTTCAAAAAAATCCTTGCGTACTTTGCGTTTAAAAAAACAATCAAAAACCTTTATCTTTGACTATGGATTTTTTGGATTTTCACCACCATCAACTTAGCAAAACTGGGATTTATAATCTGAATCTCAACGAAGAAATTCCAGCTGGGAAATTTTCTGCAGGTTTGCATCCAAAAGACATCACAGAAAACTGGAAATCAGATTTTGAAAAAATCAAAACGATTTCGATGTCAGAAAACTGTTTGGCCATCGGTGAATGCGGATTGGACGGCATTATTTCCATTGACGAAAATCTTCAAAACGAAATTTTCAAAGTACATATTAAGTGGGCAGAGGAAATCCAAAAACCAATCATCATCCATTGTGTACGCAGATTTTCTCAGATTTTACATTATAAAACAGCGAAAGTGCCTTTGGTGATTCACGGTTTTAATAAAAAAGAAAATGTTGCCCAAGAACTTCTGGATGCAGGCTTTCACTTGAGTTTTGGAAGAGCAACCTTAGAAAACTTATCTTTGCAAAAAATAATTAAAAACATTCCCATTCAAAGATTGTTTCTGGAGACAGACGATGCTGATTTTGAAATCATTAAGCTTTATGAAAAAGTGTCTGAAATCAAATCCATCACGCTGGAAAATCTGAAAAATCAAATGTGGGAAAACTTAGATAATATCATTAGGAATGGATAAATTTTGGCTGGAACGCACCGAATTGCTAATCAAAGAAGAGGGAATTGAGAAACTTCAAAACGCTAAAGTTTTAGTAGTTGGTTTGGGTGGCGTTGGCTCTTTTGCAGCAGAATTTTTGGCAAGAGCTGGCATTGGAAAAATGGTGATCGTGGATGGCGATATTGTGGATATTACCAATATCAATCGACAATTGCCCGCACTTCATTCTACAATTGGACAGCACAAAGTGGAATTGGTTGGCGACCGTTTGATGGACATCAATCCAAAGCTTGATTTGACAAAAATCAATGAGTTTTTGGAACCAGAAAGGATGCGAGAAATTCTTCAATCCGAAAAATTCGATTATGTTTTGGACTGCATCGATTCTTTGACTCCAAAAATCGCTTTGATTATCGCTTGCCGAAGAACGAAGACAAAATTGGTATCATCTATGGGCGCGGGCGGAAAATCTGACCCGAGCAAAGTGATGGTGCGCGACATTCATAAAACCAACAATTGTCTGCTCGCAAGACAGGTGAGAAAGCGCCTGAAAAAAGAAAAAATCGACAAAGGATTCCGTTGTGTTTTCTCCACAGAATTGCAAGACGAAGACAGTTTGAAAATGACAGATGGGACAAATTTCAAACGTTCTTTCTACGGAACCATTAGTTTTATTCCAGCGATTTTTGGATTGTATGCTGCCGCGGAAGTCATTAATTATTTAACGGGAAAAGAGTAAATTTTCCGATGAAAATAAACAGTTTCCCCACTCACGAAAAACTGAAAAGAAAATCAGAGATAGACCATCTTTTTAAGAAAGGAAAGTGGCTGACTGTGGACAACATCCGTGTGATTCATATTAAATCCAATGACAGTTTTTCTGTTCCAAATCACAGAATTGGCGTTTCGGTTGGTAAGAAATTTTTCAAAAAAGCGGTTGACAGAAATCGCATAAAACGTTTGTTGAGAGAATCTTACCGATTAAATAAATCGATTTATCTGGAAGCTTTTAAAGAAAAATCTATCGTGATGATTTTCTGGGCTTCCAAAGAAATGCCTGAGAATTTTTCTGTGGTAGAAAATCAATTTTTGAACCTCTGCAAAAAGAAATCTGACTTATAAAGAGAAGTTAGATGTGATATTTTAGAAGCTAGACTTAACTAATTTTTACTTTGCATCTGTTTTTATTTGTAATTTTATTCTCAAACAAAATTGCAAATGTCAGAAATTTTACCTTATTTACTAAGTGCTTTTATCGGAATAGGATTGGCTGCGGCTTCTGGTTTCCGCGTCTTTTTACCAATGTTTGCCGTGAGTCTTGCATCCTATATGGGATGGATTCCGATGGGCGATAACTTCGAATGGCTTTCTGGCTTGCCAACGCTCATCACAACTGGCGTTGCAACCGTGATTGAAATCCTTGCTTACTACATTCCTGTGGTGGATAATTTTTTGGATACGATTACAATTCCTTTGGCGACTATTGCGGGATCGGTTTTGTTTGCCAGCCAGTTTATGGAATTGGGAACTTTTCCACAGTGGGCTTTGGCGTTGATTGCTGGAGGAGGAACAGCTGCTACGATTGCTTCGGGATTTGCCGGAACTCGAGCCGCTTCTACTGCCACAACTGGTGGAATTGGAAATAATGTTGTAGCTACAACGGAAACTGCGGGTGCAGGATTGATGTCGGTTTTAGCGATTTTTCTTCCTGTGATTGGATTTATTTTGGCAATTGCTTTATTGGTTGTTGTTATTTTTTTTGGGCGCAAGATTTGGAAGAAGATGAAATCTTATCATTCTGAAAGTGCTTAAACAAAAAATCCCGCGAGTTGCGGGATTTTTTTATCATTTAAAAATTAAATTTCCAATTATTGAACTTTGATGTCATCTAACTGAATAGTTGTTGTAACGCCAGTACCAGCTCCTTCATATTTGAAAAGTATGAATCCATTTCCAGTCAATGCTGCAGGAATATTGTATGTTCCAGCGTTAGCAAGAACTCCATAACCATTAGTTGGTGTTTTAGGAATCGTAAAGCTTGATGTAATATCTGTCAATGTAGCTGTTGCAATATCACTACCAGGGGTATAGTTGTTTGTTGTATATACTTTAAGTGCATCTCCATTATAGAAACCAACATTAACTCTAAAGCTAAAATTATTGGCTGCTGTAAAATCTACAGGTACAACAAAATAATTTTGAAAAGCTCCATTCCCTGCATTTGCAGACATTTGTATGTATTTGTTACTGCTAAATGTTTTTACCTGCCAATATCTGTTCCCTACATAAGCATAGTTAAGATACTTGGGGAAATTTGCAAGATCAACAGCATAACTTTCAAAGGTTTCCGTAAAAGCACCTGAATAAGTAATATCTGCACCACCTAATAGTCCTGTCGCAAAACGTGGGTTTGTAAAATTAATATCACTTACACCTCTAATAATGTTCTGATAAGGATTAGATCCTGTTCCATATTTGCTTACAACAAAAGTGATATCTCCACTTTTATCTGGAATAACATACGAAGTTCCTTTGAAGAAACCGTCTGTTCTTACAATTCCTGTATTTCCATCTTTATCAACCAAATTTCTATTAGTATCTACATAAGCTCCCGCAAGATCTTTATTCATCAATGGTAAACCTACTTCGTTAGAAGCAAATTGTACATTCTTAACAATTGCTAATGTATTTACATATTTTGGATCTTTGATTTGAGTCAATGTCAATTCTTTCGGAACTATTGTTGCGATATCTAGACCATTACCATTACATACACCAGAGATAAATCTTCCGATAATAGATTCTGGTATTCTACCAATAGCATAATCTGGATCTTTAACACCTAAAGTGATAACATCATTCGATTTTCCAATTACCATTCCATTTGCTTTGATTCTGATGTGTGCTCCAACTGGAAAATCAGTGTAGTTCATAGATTTATTAACACCTACAACCAAACCAACTGTCGGATTTTCTGGCTTATCTTGGAAAGATATTGTTTTGTAAAAATTTCCACTTGCGTCAGAAGAGACAACATATCCATCAAAAATAACTGCTGGATTTGTAGCATCTTGTGCTGGTACAGTATAAACACCTGCTGCTGGAGATTTTGCTACAAATTCTGCCATTGTCATTGTTGGTGCATCAAATTTGTTATTACAAACCATTTCTGGCGCATCCCAATTATCATCTTTGATACACGAAATCTGGGAAGCTCCTAAAACAGCTACACCAAGACTTATTTTGAAGTATTTTTTTATATTCATTTTATTGCTTTTTTAAAAAATTATTAATTAGAATCTAACTTGTAAATTAACGAAGTAGGAACGTCCTTGTGTGTACCAATATTTAGGTGCAAAGTTCGGGGTTTTACTATTAAAATCATTTTCGAAATCAACATTACCGTTGGTATTTCTTATTTGCTCAAATCCACCAGTTATATATTTTGTATTATCCAAAATATTGTTAACAGATGCAGAAATCAACAAATAGTATTTCCCAAAGATCCAAGATTTTCCAACATTAGCATTAATAAAATGCGCAGACGGTAATTTTTTCTGACTCATATAATAATCTAACTTTTCCTGGGTCAATGTTGTAATTGGTGTGTTACTTACATTGTTTGTATACCACTCATCACTTCTTGTAATAGCATTAGGATCAAGATTATTATCATCTAGGTAATTCCAGTTAGCACCTACCCACCAGTAATGAGGATCGCTGTAACGTAATCCTGCTGAGAATGCTTTCTGAGGCGTACCTCCAACTTTCATTCCTTTGATGTTGGTTTTTCCATAATCAACATATGGAGCTGCTACTACATCTGATGCAAAATAAACCGTCGGATTGTTTCTGTAAGTGTAATCTCCCCAGTTTGCTACCCCTTGGAAGGAAAGCGTTGTAAGTATTTTATAATCAATACCCAATTCTGCTCCCATATTTCTCTTGTTCACGTTGGACATTGTTTGTACTACGAAAGCACTTGCTGTTTGTCCTGCGTCGCCTGTATTTTCGTCATCTGTACTTGTAGCAAGGCTAAGCCCGTCTGCAAAAAACCTCTGAACCCCTGTATCATCCTGTGTGTCAACAAGGTATCCGGTTGCTCTCAATTTCATTTTTGGTGTAGAAATAACATAACTCAGGTCATTCGCACTGATTTTGGTATTTTTTATACCTGGAGCCGAATAGTTATTATTTCTTGGATTAATAAAGATATCTTCCAAGAATGGTGATTGTGTGAAATAAGCACCGTTGTAAACTAAGAAGTTTCTACCGTTAAGTCTATAAACGATTTGGCTTTTCAAACCATAATTCCAGTAATTGAAATCTCTACTTTTTCCAAGAGAATTGTTTTGATAAAGATAATGCTGGAACAATCCTTCTCTATTAGAAGTTGAATATCCAAATAAACCACTTACAAAAACATCAAAATTTCCTGTGGAAAACTTAACTCCTGGATTTACTTTTACCTCTTGTCTTCTTAAGATGTAGTTATAGCCAATTTTATCACCAACGTGTTTTGCAAGGCTGGTATCATTTATATCATATAGACCAGAAGATCCTTTTCTGTTGGAATCTGCAAATGGATCAACTCCCAATACATAATCTGCACCCAACATATCCTCAACTTCTCGGTAATATTCGGAACGAAAATTCTGATAAGAAACGTTTAGCAAAAATTTAGACTTGTCTGTAAAGTTGTAGGTATAATGTGTTGCTGCATTCCAGATCTTATCATCACTTACGTCATTTACAAGAAAATATTTTGCTCTGTTTCCTGTAAGACCATATTTCGTAAACATTTCTTGCTGGTCAAAACTGTCTTTCCTACGATTAATATCATATAAAGAATTCCAGTTAAGCTGAGTAACTTCCTGGTTATTATTAACCCAGTTTTCCATAGCCGCATCACGACCGTTTTTTAATTCTGTATATAATGCAGGATCTTGAACATTATGATACGCATTAAAATCTATACTGTTGGAATAATAACTTGGTAATTTTTTGTAATAAGTTGGCGATGGATTACTTGCATTCTGCCAATCCATTCTAGATCCACTATCTTTACCAAACTGATAAGAAATAGAAGTCCATAGATTAGAATTCTTATTAAGTTTCAAGAAATCCTGTAATTGGAAAATAGGCTGGAAACCTTTCCTAACTCTTTCATTTCTTTTTTCACCATTCTGCCATCCCCAATAGGAGTTATAATGTACGCCTCTATAATCATACACTTCCTGCGTATTTGGGCTAGAAGTAGATCTTCTTGTAGGCGATGCAAATGCATTGAATGTAATAGTATGATTATCATTAATTTTCTTCTCAACACCTAAATAAGTACCATAAGCATCATAGAAAGTACCTTCTTGGATTCCTTCTTCTGCCCATCTTTTAGCCCCCATCAAGGTGAAAGCCCAACCACTTTTAGACATCCCCGAAGTATATCTAAGAGAAACTCTTTGTCTGTAGTTTCTGTTTGTAAGTGAATATACAGCCTGGAAACCTTTTCTGTATTCGCTAGCTTTTGTGTTTTTGTAAATAACACCGCTAGATCCTCCAAATGCATATTCTGAAGGCGAATGGTTTGCAGCAATTTCTGGGTATCTTACAATTTCATTAAGCCCTCCCCAGTTAGAAAAATCCACATTTCCATTATCAGATTTCACCATAGAAATTCCGTTTAGCATATTTTCAGAAGTTCTTCCGTCAACACCTCTTGGTCTGAACCAATAAGCACCAAGGTCGAAACTAGCAATTCTGTTGAAAACATCTTGAGAAGATTGCAACAAACCAACAGTAGAGGATTGTCCGCTGTCTTCATCTCCAGAGTTATCAAGGATTGCAAGCCCTTGGTCTGCTCCTGTCAAAGTAGAATAAAGGGTGATTACCCCCAAATCTTTTCTCTTTTCCGTAGTAATGTCAAATTCGAAAGTTTTTGGTTCGAAATTTGCCTTTGTTACCACAATCTGATAATGCCCGGATTTCAGATCTACAAACTGGAAATATCCAATTTTGTCTGCCGAAACACTATTAGCCTCCCCCTTTAGATCAACTTGTGCTTTTTCTACCGGTTTCCCGTCGGCATCTTTTAGGTATGCAAAAACCGTAGTTTGTGCGTAGTAAAATGATGCTGGAAGCATTGTAAATAAGGAGATTAATGATAATTTTTTAATCATAAATCAATTAGGTTTTGTTTGCTCTTTTTTTCTAATATACAGTCCGTTACACACGGAAGGCAAATGTAAATAAATTTTCTATAATTAAAACTTTTTAACATTTTTTTTATTTTAACAAATTATCAATTTTTCAAAACATAATTATTAATAATTAAAAATTTGAAATTTTTATTTTGCAACTATCTAAAAAAAATTACTTTTGTAGCCTTACATATTTTACTATGAAACATATTTTTAGCTTAATTGCTATTTTTAGTATTTCCTTATTATCTGCTCAGCAAAAGAAACAAGTAAGGGTAGCTACAGTTGGTTTTCTAAACGTAGAAAACCTGTGGGACACGATTCGTTCTGCAGATTACATCGATGGAACCAAAGACATTACAAACCCCGCTTTTCACAGAAGTGTTCCTTTAGATTCTATAAAATATCTTGAAGTAACTGAAAAAGATTACGCAGGTCCGTGGAACGACGAAGCACTTAAAGGCAAAAAAGTGGTAAGAATCCAAGGCGGTTCTGAAGAGTTCACACCAAAAAGCGGTAAAAACTATACTTATAATGTGTACAAACAAAAATTGGAGAATGGCGCCAAAGTAATTTCCGAGATGGGAAAAGCTTATACCAATACAGCTCCAGTTGTGGTTGGTCTAATAGAAGTAGAAAACAGACAAGTAATAGAAGACCTTGTAAAAGAACCGTCTATTGCAAAGTACGATTACGGAATTGCACATTACAACTCGTATGATTACAGAGGGATAGATGTCGCTTTCATCTATCAAAAAAGAAGATTCTCTCCTTCCAAATCTTGGAAAAAAGAGGTGAAAATTTTTGGAGAAGGCGGAAGAAGAGAGTACACAAGAGACATTGTGGTTCTTACTGGTTTCTTGGACAATGAAAAAGTAGCATTTTTCCTAAATCACTGGCCATCCAGAAGAGGTGGAGAAGCAGCTTCTCTTCCAAAGCGTAATGCAGCGGCAGCAGTTCTAAAACAACAGATGGACAGCGTGCAAGCTCTTGATCCTTCTACTAAGATGTTTGCAATGGGAGATTTCAATGATGACCCTGTGAGCTCTAGTTTAAAAAATGGTTTGAAGGCTGTTGGGAATCCAAAAGATCTTTCAGAAACTTCGCCGTATCTTAATCTGATGTATCCTTTATACAAAAAGGGTGTTGCATCATTAGCATATCAAGATGCTCCGAATTTATTTGATCAAATTATCGTGTCATCTAATCTTTATGCTCCTAAAAACGAAGTTAGAAAAGACTACACCGTTTTCAAAGCAGAGATTTTTGCACCAGCATATTTGGTTACCAAAGAGGGAAATTACAAAGGTTATCCTTTCCGATCTTGGGCTGGAGACAAGTTTACGGGAGGCTATTCCGATCACTTTCCAGCATTTGTGATTCTTCAGAAAGATCCAACACCTTAAGAATCTTATTAATATACAAACCGTTTCAAATCTTTGGAACGGTTTTTTGTTTAATTAAGTTTATAATTGATCAAAATGAAAAATCTAATTGTCATTGCTATAATCTCAGCTTTCATCTGGTCTTGCTCTGCGAGTTCAAAACCATTAGCGGAAGTTCAAAAGCCATCACTTGCGACGCAGAAGAAAACCGATTCTGCAGATGAGTGGGAAATCACTGTCTTTGATGCAGAATATGAAAACTTTGTAGCATCTAGAGCACAACCAAAGTCAATGTTTACGGAAAGTAGTTTGAAGTCTCGGAACACGATTTTGGTCGCTGAATGGAATAACCGATTCTATTCCGGAGTCAATCCCAACTTTTATGAAGTCGCGATAGATTATGATCCAAAAGAAAACTACGGATTAGATTTTGAATATCGGCTGTATCAATTCTTCGCCTATTGCAATTGGAAATACGGAATTAGGTTTAATGGACTCCGAGGAATAGATAAAGTAAAATAGAAAAAGACTGCAAATCTGCAGTCTTTTGTTTTTATGTAATTGAGAATCTTAAGAAATCCCTTCTTCTTCACCTTTTAATTTTTCAGCGTTTTCCGCCATTATTACAGCATCGATCATTTCAGAAATATCGCCATTCATATAAGCATCCAAATTGTACATCGATTTGTTGATTCTGTGATCCGTAACTCTTCCTTGCGGATAATTGTAAGTTTTGATCTTTGCAGAACGGTCGCCTGTAGAAACCATAGATTTACGTTGCGCCGCAATATCTCCGACAGATTTTTGAACCTCGATATCGTATAATTTGGTACGAAGCATTTCCATTGCTAACTCTCTGTTCGCCAACTGAGAACGGGCTTGCTGACAAACCACGACCATTCCAGACGGTTTGTGTGTCAACTGAACTTTCGTCTCAACCTTGTTTACGTTCTGTCCACCAGCACCTCCGGAACGGGAAGTCTGCATTTCGATGTCTGCAGGATTCAATTCAAAATCGATTTCTTCTGCTTCTGGTAAAACAGCAATTGTAATTGCAGATGTGTGAACGCGACCTTGGGATTCTGTTTCCGGAACACGTTGAACGCGGTGAACACCAGATTCAAATTTCATAATTCCGTAAACGCCTTCTCCTTCTACTTTTAAGATTAGTTCTTTATAACCTTTGGCAGATTCGCTGGAATCTGTGATCTCGTGCTTCCAACCTTTGGTTTTGAAATACATCGCGTAAGCTCTGTAAACATCTTCCACGAAGATTGCCGCTTCATCGCCACCAGTTCCGGCACGAAGTTCCACGATTACGTTTTTATCATCAGTTGGATCTTTCGGGATCAGAAGGAACTTAAGTTGTTCTTCATACTCAGGAAGTTTGTCCATTGCTTCATACTTTTCCTGCTTTGCCATTTCTACGAATTCTTTGTCAGAACCGTCGGCAATGATTTCGTCGGATTCTGCAATCGTATCAAGCGCGCCTTTATATTCGTCAAATACTTTCACGATCTTTCCGAGATCGCTGTATTCTTTGTTGAGTGTGGAATATCTTTTTTGGTCAGTGATCACATCTGGTTGGATTATAAGATCTGCGACCTCATTATATCGTTGTTTTATCGCTTCCAGTTTTGGAATTAATGACTTGGACATAGGTAAATTTTAGTTTGCAAAGATATGGAATTAAGATTTAAGTCGGAAGCAGGAAGACGGATGTTGGAAGTTTTGATTCTAATACAGTTACGTGAAAAATACTAAACCACAAAAGTTTTTTTATTTTTTCTGAAGTTCAAAAAAGGATTTGTTCTCAGAAAAATTTTCCTTTGTAATCTTTTAAACTATGTTTTATAATTGTCCCTTTGTGACTTTTGTGGTTCAAAAGAAAATCCACTCTTAAAAAAGAATGGATTTAAATATATATTGTTTCGCTTTGAGTGCAATCTCTCACGAAAAGAAAATTGCCAAATTAATGGTGGTGACCGTGGCTTACTGGTTTTTCGCCAGCTGGTCTTTGGTAGATTACCTCTACGCCTTCTTGCTCATAAAGCTTTTTGTATCTCACTTGCTCTGGATCAAAATTCTTATTGATCTTCCCGAAATATTCCGCTACACCCTCTGTTAACCAAAGTGGTACGATAAATCCGAAGAACATAAAAATACACCAAAATCCACACAAAAACATTGTGAAGAAATAAACTGTCCATAAAAATTGGTAAAAAGGCCAAAATGCTGATAACATCATAATGCTATTTATTTTGAGCAAAAATAGACGTTTTTATTCTATTTCACAAAATTTCTGGATTGATTTTTTTATTTTGCTAAACTTTTAGTTTTTAGTATTTTCGTAAGGTTGTAAAAATCAGTGAAAGTTAGTGGGAAAAGTTGGAAAAAATAAACCAAACCCCTAGCCCCGATTGCAGCGGGTTACCCCACAACAAGCGCTGGGAAAAGCCTTGGCGTGAGGAGTAATAGCGGAAAGCGGGAAATAGCTCCAAATAAAATAACTGTCCGACAAAGTCAATAAACTTCTAAAAATAATAAATATAATATAATGAGTTTCAGAATCGAAAAAGACACAATGGGCGACGTGCAAGTGCCTGCAGAGAAATTTTGGGGTGCACAGACGGAGCGTTCCAGAAATAATTTCAAAATCGGGCCGGAAGGAAGTATGCCTCGCGAGATCATCGATGCATTTGCTTACCTTAAGAAAGCCGCTGCTTTTACAAATGCAGAATTAGGCGTTCTTGATAATGAAAAAAGAGACCTGATCGGGAAAGTTTGTGATGAGATCCTCGAAGGAAAATTGTACGACGAATTTCCTTTGGTAATCTGGCAAACGGGTTCTGGGACACAATCTAATATGAATGTGAACGAAGTGGTTGCGAACCGATCTCACGTTTTGAACGGCGGAAATCTTGGAGAAAAAACTTTGGTTCACCCGAATGACGATGTGAACAAATCTCAGTCTTCCAACGACACTTATCCGACGGCAATGCACATCGCAGCTTACACGAAAGTGGTGAAAGAGACTTTGCCTGCCTTGGAAAAATTGAGAAATACGCTTGACGAAAAAGCGAAGAAATTCCAAAATATTGTAAAAATCGGAAGAACGCACCTGATGGATGCGACGCCTTTAACGCTTGGACAAGAATTCTCTGGTTATGTTGCTCAGTTGGATTACGCAAAAAAAGCAATCAATAATACTTTGGATCACTTGAAAGAATTGGCGCTTGGTGGAACGGCTGTTGGAACTGGACTGAATACACCGAAAGGTTATGATGTTTTGGTGGCAAAATATATTGCAGACTTCACTGGACTTCCTTTCGTGACGGCTCCGAATAAATTTGAGGCTTTGGCAGCGCACGACGGAATTGTGGAATCTCACGGTGCTTTGAAGCAATTGGCGGTTTCTCTATATAAAATTGCTCAGGACATTAGACTGTTGGCTTCTGGACCAAGATCTGGAATCGGTGAAATCCTAATTCCAGAGAACGAACCAGGTTCATCAATTATGCCAGGAAAAGTGAATCCTACTCAGAATGAAGCGATTACAATGGTTTGTGCACAAGTTCTTGGAAACGATACGACAATCTCTTTCGCCGGAACGCAAGGAAATTACGAACTGAATGTTTTCAAACCTGTGATGGCGTACAATTTCTTACAGTCTGCACAGTTGTTGGCGGATTCTATGATTTCATTCAATGACCATTGTGCGGTTGGAATCGAACCAAACGAACCGAGAATCAAGGAATTGGTTGACAAATCTTTGATGTTGGTGACAGCACTTAACACGCACATCGGTTACGAAAATGCTGCGAAAATTGCTAAAACAGCTCACAAAAACGGAACTACTTTGAAAGAAGAGGCTGTAAATCTTGGACTTTTGACTGCAGAACAATTTGACGAGTGGGTAAAACCTGAAGATATGGTTGGGAGTCTTAAATAGAAAATAGACTTTTAGACAAAAGATAATAGACAAACTCCGAGGCATTTTTCTCGGAGTTTTTATTTTTATTAAATTTCACTTATGAATATTGATACAATTCTTGACCAAATATTTCCACTTCCAGAACATTCGAAATCAGTTTTAAAAAATCTAATTTCTGAAGTTGAGTTTCCGAAAGATAAGATTATCATCAAAGCTGGAAAGGTGGAAAAGACGATTTACTTTATTAAAAAAGGAATTGTGAGAGCTTTTGTTCCTCAGGAAAATCAGGATTTGACGTTTTGGTTTGGCAAAGAAGGCGATGTGGTTTTGCCGATGAAAAGTTATGTTGATAATCATCAGAATTATGAGAATATTCAACTTTTGGAAAATTCGGTTTTGTATCAATTAAAAATCGATGATTTGAGAAAGCTTTTCGAAACTGATATCAATATCGCAAATTGGGGAAGAAAATTAGCTGAAAAAGAATTGGTGAAAACCGAAGAACTTTTTATTTCGAGACAATTCAGAACTGCGAGTCAGCGTTATTTGGAACTTTTGAAAGAACAACCGGAGATTCTGCAAAGAGTTCAGTTGGGTTACATTGCTTCTTATTTGGGAATCACGCAAGTTAGTTTGAGTAGAATCCGAAGTGACATTTAATTGATTTTTTAACATTTGTATAAAAGTTCAACGCCTCGAATTCGGAACTTTGCATCATTAAAATTGATAAATAATGAACTGGATTTTTTTAATTCTTGGAGGACTTTTTGAAGTTGGATTCACATCTTGTTTGGGAAAAGCCAAAGAAACATCGGGAACAGAATCTTACCTTTGGTACGGCGGATTTGCAATATCTCTCGTAGCAAGTATGCTTCTATTAATCAAAGCAACACAGACACTTCCGCTGGGAACAGCTTATGCAGTTTGGACAGGAATTGGCGCTGTGGGAACTGTTTTGGTCGGGATTTTCATATTTAAAGAGCCAGCGACATTTTGGCGATTATTTTTCATATTCACATTAATTGCTTCCATCGTTGGGCTAAAAGCAGTTTCTTCACATTAAAACAAAAAACCCACAATCGAATGTGGGTTTTACTTTTATAATTCTTCTTGAAGCGTGATTTGCTCAGCGAAATAATTTTCCAAATCACGAAGCGTTTCCGGACTGGTTTGGATATCTTTTATCAATGATCCTTTATTCAGCACGACAATTCTATTGCAAACATCGGTCGTATGCGCCAAATCGTGGCTTGAAATCAAGAATGTGATGTTGGCATTTTGAGACCAAAGACGGATTAAATGTTTCAGTTTGATTTGTGTTGATGGATCCAGATTGGCAAAAGGCTCATCCAAAACGATGATTTCCGGCGTTCCAATCAATGCGCCAACGATTCCAACTTTTTTCATATTTCCTTTGGAAAGGTCGCGGATGTACTTTTTCGCATTCAGGATTTCGCCGTTGAAAAAATCTGAAAACTGCTTTAGAAAGTCATCAACTGCATTTTTCTTAAGACCTCTGAGTTCTCCGATAAAATAAAAATACTCCTCCGGCGTGAGATAGCCAATCAAAAAAGTATCATCAATAAAAGCAGAAACTTTGGTTTTCCACGCTTCGGACTCGTTGACTTTGATTCCATCGATGGAAATAAAACCAGTGCTTGCTTCTATCAAATCCAGCAAAACGCTGAAAAGTGTGGTTTTCCCCGCGCCGTTATTTCCGACTAATCCGAAAGTTTCGCCTTTTGGAATTTCGAGATTTTCTATATTAAGGACTTGCTTTGCGCCGTAAGATTTGGATATATTTTGAATACTGATCATAATTTTTTTTATTTATTAGATTAGAATTTTGAATCTGAATTAATTAACCTTTTTTAAATGATTCTAATGTAGAATATTTTTGAGTTTTGTAGATCTTAACAATACTGTCGAAGATTTTGTCTCTCAACAGAAATCCGATGATTCCTAAAAGACCAAGACTTGCAACTGCAGGATAAATCCCGAGGAAATATTTTACAACTGCAAAAACAGCCATCGGTAAAAGCAATTGTGGAATCAAGAGCAACATTGTTTTCATATTGAAATTATTCCCTCCACCGAAAGATTTTGCATTGGTATCCAAATCAATTGGTTTTTTGTTGAATGCGCCAGCCATTAAAGTAATGTAAGAATTCACACCCAAGTTGTACAAACCTGCACCCAGAACAGTTAGATAGAATTCCCAGCTTACAAAAACATAAGCCAAACCAAGAATGATGGAGACAAAAATCGCAATCACAATCATCGCCCATTTTCCTTTCAAATATTCTTTGTATGGCACATTTTGCGTCATCATCAATGGGTAATAAGAGCTGTCCCAACTTGGAACACGCTGTCCGAACATAAACATAAATCCGCCCGTAACGAAAATCCCCGTAAACAATTGCATAAACGAATTTTCATAGCCTTTGGTAAACACCAACAATCCATAAAACAAGAATAGGAAACTTGCAACTACAGCTGATTTCGCTGCCTTGCTTCTTTTCAAAAGCCGAATGTCATTATTAATAAAAGTTCCCATTGCGCCGTAACGGTTTAGAAACTCGATGTTTTCTGTTTTTCCTTCTGCTTTTTTGAGTTCAAGACCTTTGTCGAGATAAAAATTGTCGAAGATAAATCGATAACACAAATACATCGTTCCCAAAGCCATAAACACAGGAATGAGGAAAACACCAGGAATATCGTAGAAACTATAAAACAAAACCTGAGAAACGGCGGAAAGATGAATGATTTTGAAATATTCTAATAATCCCAAAGCAATCATTATCCCAAAAACAGCGTAAACCACAGCATCTTTTCCGTTCAGCAAAATATTAAGGAAATTATTGAAATAAAATATCGCCTGAATCCCAACCAAGAACATCAAAACAGAAGTCACAGGATAGCCACCATCGAAAATCAAAAGTCCGGCAAACGGAAGCAAAAACAAAAGATTACCCCAATTGAAAAAATTGAAAATTGTTTTTATAATTGTGTATTTTACCAAAATTTTCTTCGTGAGTCCAGTTGTAAGAAACGGTTTGATATTCTGAGTCGGCATTTGTTGCATAAAATAACGAACAACCAAATCAAACGCCCAATAGTAAACGAAAAACTTGCAGAAAAGCGTGAGCGGATCTACGTGCATCTTCTGTTTTGCGTAGTGATAAAGGAGAAAAGGTAATCCCACAAACATCAAACTGAAATATGCCATTCCAAATGCCGCAAGGATTTTCATTGCCAGATTGGCACCAAATTGTGGATTCCTAATAAAGTTTTTGAGCTCGAGCTGTAGTAGTTTCAAATACATTATAGTGAAGTTTTTGTTAAAGATATAAAAAGCTTTACCAACACAAAAGCTTATCTAGTAAGTCCGCAGATTTCTTAATTTGTTACAATTAATCCTAATTTTTTGATTTACTAACAATTATTTGTGGATTGTTTGCCTAAAACTATAATTCAATAAAATCTTAAAAATCCTATCTTTGTAGAATGGCACAGAAGGACACATTATCGAGTTTGATTCACGGTAATTTTGCGAAGGAACTCTCTATTTCGGATGGCAAAATGCCACCCAACGCATTGGATTTTGAGAAAATCGTCATCGGAACTTTTTTGATTGATAGAAAAGGTCTCGATCACTCCATCGATCTCTTGACACCCGATGTTTTCTACGATCCAAGACATCAGACCATCTTTGGTTCGATTTTAAAATTGTACGAAAGCAACTCTCCTATCGATTTGATGACGGTGATTCAGGATCTTAAAAAGAATGAAAAACTGAGTCTTGCTGGTGGCGATCATTATATTATTGATTTGACGATGGGCGTGAGTTCATCTGCTCATATCGAATATCACGTGCGTGTGATCTTGGAAAAATTCATTCTAAGATCTTTGATTAATGTTTCTGCGAATGTCATCGACAGTTCCTACAAAGAAACCACCGACGTTTTCGAATTGCTGGACAAAGCGGAACAATCTTTCTTCGAAATCACGAACGGAACTATCAAGAAAGGTTTTGACACCGCCAATTCATTAGTAAAAGAAGCGATTGAAAAAATCAAATCTTTAAAAGATAAAGAAGGATTGTCTGGAGTTCCATCTGGATTCACAGCTCTTGACAAAGAAACCGGAGGTTGGCAAAATTCTGACCTCATCATCATCGCGGCAAGACCGGCGATGGGAAAAACGGCCTTCATTCTATCGATGGCGAGAAATATTTGTGTGGATCATAACATTCCGATGGCATTGTTCTCTCTGGAGATGGCTTCAGTTCAGTTGATTACAAGGATGATTTCTTCCGAAACCGGAATTTCATCTGAGAAATTGAGAAAAGGACAAATGGCGGATGAAGAATGGCAAAGATTGTTCACGAACGTATCTGCATTGGAAAATGCACCACTTTACATTGATGAAACGCCATCTCTTTCCATTTTTGATTTCCGTGCAAAATGCCGAAGATTGGTAATGCAACACGGTGTGAAAATCATTATGGTCGATTATCTCCAGCTGATGACCGCAAGTTCTGGAAAAGGTGGCGGAAACCGTGAGCAAGAGATTTCTATGATTTCCCGTTCCTTGAAAGCCATCGCAAAAGAACTGAACGTTCCTGTGATTGCATTGTCACAGCTTTCCAGAAGTGTGGAAACACGTCCCGGGAAAAGACCAATGCTTTCTGATCTCCGTGAATCCGGGGCGATTGAGCAGGATGCCGACATTGTTTCCTTCATCTTCCGACCAGAATATTACAAAATCGCGGTTTGGGATAATGATGAGGAAGGGGCAGAAACACCTACGGAAAATCAAGCTGAGATCATCATTGCTA
Organism: Epilithonimonas xixisoli; assembly: GCF_004365655.1. Classification (GTDB taxonomy): domain Bacteria; phylum Bacteroidota; class Bacteroidia; order Flavobacteriales; family Weeksellaceae; genus Epilithonimonas; species Epilithonimonas xixisoli. Next base: position 537,404 of record NZ_SOEO01000002.1, read on the forward strand.
AACATAGAAATGGTGCGACTGCCGATGTACGATTGGCTTTCCACAAAAACATTGGTAAGTTTGCCGATCTTGGAACCAACTATGAATACACGCCTTCCAACTTCGGGCAAAAAGATGAGCCTTCTGGTTTTGATAGAATCACGATTACAAGCGATCCGCATTCCGCATTTGGATTACCAAGTAACAATCAAGTTTCGGGCTCTGCGATGAATGATGACGATGATGATATGCCGTTCTAACGAAATATTTTGACAAGATGAAAATTGATATTTCATACATTGGAAAGATAACTATTAAATCCCTTAGAGATTATATTTTAGACAATGAGCTTGAAGATGAAAAAGTTATAATATTAAATAAGTATAATTTTGACGATATAATCTTAGAACATTTGAGTACTTATAAAGAAAGTGCTAAATTTCCTTATTACATTATAGGCACACTTATAGAAGAAGACCCTTTTTCCCGAATTTCGTTAAATAGAATAGGAGTTATTAATGATTACGATTATGACTTCGATTACAATAACGAAGATTCAGATTTAAATTTTTATTGATTTTGAAAGTCGAAATCTACACAGACGGCGCTTGCAGTGGAAATCCCGGACCGGGCGGTTACGGAATCCTGATGCGCGTCCCCGAAAAACAATATCAGAAAACCTACTCCAAAGGTTTTCGCAAAACCACCAACAACAGGATGGAATTGATGGCGGTCATCGTGGCACTCGGCAATCTGAGAACATCTGACAATGAGGTTCATATCTACACCGATAGCAAATATGTTGCAGATGCCATCAACCAAAAATGGATTTACGGCTGGATCAAACGTGGTTGGAAAAATGTGAAAAATCCGGATCTTTGGAAAGAATTCTACAAACTCTATCAACTTCATCAACCCAAGTTTCATTGGATCAAAGGTCACGCAGGACATCCTGAGAATGAGATTTGTGATCAATTGGCCGTAAAAGCTTCCAAATCCAGTAATCTGGAGATTGATTCTTTTTTTGAGAATCCCAATGAAGGTGGAATGTTCTAAACATTCCAAAAATCCCGATCCAAACTACGATATTGAATCGCTTCCGAGATGTGATCGCCTTCGATATTTTCAGAATTTTCCAAATCGGCGATGGTTCTGGCGACTTTCAAAATTCTGCTGTAAGCTCTCGCCGAAAGATTTAGTTTAAGCATTGCCGCCTTGATTAATAATTGAGAATACTCGTCCAGTTCGCAATATTTTTCCATTTCTTTGGAACCCATCTGCGCATTATAACTGATGTCGGAATCCTTATAACGTTCATTTTGAATTTCTCTCGCTTTGTTGACGCGTGCCCTGATACTTTCACTGCTCTCGCCTTTTCTCTTTTCGGCCAACTGGTCGTACTCTACTTTTGAAACTTCGATATGAATGTCGATTCTGTCGAGAAGTGGCCCTGAAAGTTTGTTCATATATCTTTGCATTTCTATTGTGGATGACGTGTTATTGGGATCATCCGGGAAATAGCCACTCGGACTTGGATTCATACTTGCGACAAGCATAAAACTTGCAGGATATTCTATGGTAAATTTGGCTCGAGAAATGGTTACTACTCTATCTTCTAACGGTTGTCGCATTACTTCCAGAACGGTTCTTTTGAACTCAGGCATCTCATCCAAAAATAAAACACCATTATGAGCCAAGGAAATTTCGCCTGGCTGAGGATAACTCCCGCCACCAACTAAAGCTACGTCCGAAATGGTGTGGTGCGGCGAGCGAAAAGGACGAATGGTAATCAATGACGTTTCAGCTCCCATTTTTCCTGCAACAGAATGGATCTTCGTAGTTTCCAAAGATTCCTTAAGACTGAGAGCTGGCAAAATGCTGGGTAAACGTTTCGCCAACATTGTCTTTCCACTTCCGGGAGAACCGATGAGAATGATATTATGACCGCCGGCTGCAGCAACTTCCATCGCTCGTTTGGCCGCTTCTTGACCTTTGACCTCATCGAAGTCAAAAGGGAAATGATTGACCTTGTCTTGAAACTCTTTTCTGGTATCTATTTCAAATTTTTCTAAAGGAATATCATCATTAAAGAAATCTATAACTTGTTTGATATTTTCGACACCGTAAACATCCAGCTGGTTTACGATGGCGGCTTCTCTTGCATTTTGCTTCGGAAGAATAATTCCTTTGAAACCATCTTCTCTTGCTTTTATCGCGATTGGCAAAACACCTCGAATTGGCTGCAATCCGCCATCCAGAGATAGTTCTCCCATAATGATATAATCTTTTAAATGCTCAGATTTTATAAGGTCAGAAGCCGCCAAAATGCCCAAGGCGATGCTCAAATCATAAGCAGAACCTTCTTTACGCAAATCTGCAGGTGCCATATTGATTGTGATTTTCTTACCCGGAATCTTGAATCCAGAATTCTTGAGTGCAGCAGAAATCCTGTAGCTACTTTCCTTAATCGCATTGTCTGGCAAGCCAACCAAATGATAACCAACACCTTGATCTACATTAACTTCTATGGTAATAATCTGTGCAGAAACGCCGTGAATGGCCGCACCAAAAATTTTTACAAGCATCTGTGTTTTTATTTTCTTTAAAATTAAAAAACTCTTTGATAAAAACCAAAGAGTTAAATATTTTTTGAAAGATAAAAGTGATTACATAAATCTTTCGCCTTTTTTCAGGTTTTTAAGATCCAGAACATAATCTTTTATCAATTGGTCGTTATCTCGTGGGCAGATAAGCAAAGCCTTTTCCGTATCTACAATGATATAATTTTTTAATCCGTCGATAACGGCTGCTTTATTTTGATTTTTGATTCTGATGACGTTTCCTTTTGAGTTATAGGTCAAAACATTTTTGGAACTGATGGCATTATTGTCATCATTTTTATCGGCATTCGTGTAAACAGAAGTCCAAGTTCCAAGATCGCTCCAGCCAAGGTTGGCAGGGATTACATAGACATTATTGGCTTTTTCCAAGATTCCGTTATCAATAGAAACTTTATTGACGATTGGATAAATCACATTGATGCATTCCTTTTCAGATTCACAGTTGTACTCGCAACTGTTGAACTGGTTGGTCATCTCGGGAAGATATTTTTTAAAAGCTTTCAGAATACTTTTGGCGCTCCAGATAAAAATTCCAGCATTCCATAGGAAGTCTCCGGATTCCATAAAACTTTTAGCAATTTCTAGATTTGGTTTTTCTGTAAAGGTTTTCACTTTAGAAAAATTTTCATCCTTTTCCTGGATAAATTGGATATAACCATAGCCTGTATCGGGGCGCGTTGGCGTGATTCCCAAAGTCATAAGAAAATCATTTTTTGATGCGAGATCAAATGCCAAATCTACCTTATCTAGGAAGGTTTTTTCTTTCAAAATCAAATGATCTGCGGGCATTACAATCATATTAGCATCTGGATTGAGCGCTTCTATCTTTTTTGCCATATAGAGATTGCAGGCCGATGTATTCTTCATTGCCGGTTCACCAACAATGTTTTCCAAAGGAACATCTGGCAACTGTTGATGCGTGAGCTCTACATATTCCTGATTGGTGATGACAAATATATTTTCCTTGGGAATGAGTTGATTGATTCTGTCAAAAGTCTGCTGAATCATCGTTCTTCCTGTTCCTAAAATATCGTGAAATTGCTTTGGAAACTTCTGGGTGCTCATTGGCCAAAATCGGCTGCCAATACCGCCCGCCATTATGACGCAATAATTATTGTTGTTCATTGATCTCTAATTTTTCAACCTTTGCAAGAGGTCGGAATAAGTATTTTTTTGAATTTGCTAAATTCACACAAAGATATAATTTTTTCTTTTTTTCAAGAATCTTGTATTGATCGCCTTTGTAATGAAAGTCATCATTAATTGTCAATGTCTCGATAAAAACAAAATCATCATCCGGATCTTCAATATGAAAATAGCGGACTAGCTCCGGACTTGCCATAAAATTAGCTTTAGGATTTTTGGCGAAATTGAGAATAATCGGTTTAAGATCATCAGAATAAATATTAATACTTTCCAAGAGCATTTTCCGAAAAGTGTCTTTCCACTCTTTCCCGTGCGCACTGATGCGGAAACTGTAATTCTCAAAAGCAATGAGATGCGCCAACTCGTGTGTCAAAACAAAGAAAAACAACTGCTTATCCAAAGTGGAATTGACGGTAATCTGATGCGACTTGTCCGGCATTCTTCTGTAATCGCCCAGTTTGCTGTTCCTGTTTTTTGTGATTTTTATATGAATATAATAATCCGAAAACCAAGTTTTGAGAAAGGGATGCGTATCTGCCGGCAAATATTGATCTAAAACATTAATAGACATCGATGGTAATCAATTGAAAAACAAAAGTACAGACATAATGATTTAATCACAAATAATTGGAAAACAATTCGGATTTTATTAAATTTCGGATAAATTGTAAAACTTGCAAAAATCTATTTTTTGTTTTTTAATCCTAATGTTGTTTTCGTGCTCGGAAAAAGAAGTCCCGAACCACAAAAATTCAGCTAAAAAACATAAAAACCCTTATTACGAAAAGGCATTTGTTTTTCTTGATAAAAACGAACAGGACAGCGCATTTTACTATTTGAACAAAGGGAAAGATCTCTTCACCAAGCTGGATGACAGTTTAGGAATTGGAAAAAGCTATGTGAATATGGCGATAATCCAGGAAACTACAGGCGACAATTTCGGAAGTATAGAAAGCAGTATTACGGCATCCAAATTTCTTAAAGAAAACGACACAACACATTATCAATCTGTGTTTTGCAATTATAATAATCTTGGCGTTGCTTCCAACAATCTTAAAAACTACAAAGACGCCAAACGCTTTTACGACAAAGCGCTTCTCTTCACCAAAGATCCAATCGACAAGATGTCTTTGGCAAACAATATTGCCATCGTTTATCACAACGAAAAACAATATGGAAAAGCCGTAGAAATCTATCAAAAACTAATTGACAGCGTAGGTTTAAAAAGCGAATTTTATCCCAAGTTGCTACTCAATTTTTCACGATCTAAATGGTTTGAAAATCCAAATTACAGTCCCGTTCAGAATTATTTGAAAGCAGAATTGCTGAGCGAATCTTTACAAGACGATTGGACAAAAGATGCTGCTTACGCTTATTTATCAGCTTATTACTTAAATAAGAATAAAGATTCGGCGAAATTGTATTCAGAAAAAATGCTGTCGCTTGCCAAAGATTTGAAATATCCGATAGATCAATTGGAAGCCTTGCAAAATCTGATTCGGATTTCTGATGCGCCACATTCTCAAAACTATTTCGAAAACTACTCCAGAATTCAGGATAGCCTTACAAATGCGCAAAACAAAGCAAAAAACCAGTTTGCGCTCATCCGTTTCGAAAGTGAAAAAGCAAAAGCAGAAAACCTAATTTGGCAACAGGAACACGAGGAACACGAGCATCAGGTAGAAAGACAAAAATTAATCATTTGGGGAATCATCATCATCACTTCGATTCTCAGTTTTTTCATTTTTATTTGGATCAAAAGGCGAAGACGAAGATTGATTTTGGAAGCCAACAACAAACTACAGGAACAGCGCCTGGATTTTTCCAAACGCGTGCACGACGTGGTTGCCAACGGAATCTATGAGGTGATGACAACACTTGAAAATCAAAATGATGTTCCGAAAGAAAAATTGCTGGACAAACTGGAACTGATGTACGAGAAATCCCGCGATCTATCTTATGACAAAGTTTCTACACAGGATTTCAATGAAAAAATATTTGGTCTTGTCAGTTCTTTTGACAATGAAAATATTAAAATTATCATCATCGGAAATGAGATTGATTTTTGGAGTAATGTTTCCGAAAATGAAAAAGAAGAATGGTTTCAAATCCTCCGCGAACTTTTGGTGAATATGAAAAAACACAGCCAAGCGACTCAAGTTATTTTGAAATTCAGTAAGGAAAACGGTAAGTCGGAAATTTTGTATTCTGATAATGGCGTGGGATTGGCAGAAAACTTCCAAGAGAAAAACGGATTCGCCAACATAAAATCCAGACTTGTGGAACTTAAGGCAGAATTAATGATAGAAAAAAGTCCATCCGGCGGATTAAAATTATCAATAAAATATTGATTCTATGTTTAGTAAAATATTAATTGCGGAAGATCACGAGAGCAGTAATTTTTCTGTACAAAAAGTGTTGAAGGATTTGAGGATTCCCAGTGTAGATCACGTTTATTATTGTGATGATGCTTTTTCTTACCTTAAAAAATCTTTGGAAACAGATTCGCCTTACGAAGTTCTGTTGACGGATCTTTCCTTTGAAGAAGATCATAGAAAGCAATTGCTAAAAAATGGACGTGAGCTTATAAAATGCTGTCGCGATTTGCAACCGGAATTGAAAGTGATTGTTTTTTCCGGAGAACATAGATTAGGAGTTATAGACCTACTATTCAACGAACTAGAAATCAATGCGTTTGTAAGGAAAGCGAGATCTGACTCTAAGGAATTAAAAAAAGCTGTAGAAGCGGTTTATAATAATGAGACCTACATTTCCCACGATCTCAAATTGCCAGTGAAAAGCATCAACACTTTGGAGTTCAGCAACTATGATATTGTATTGTTAAAATTACTTTCAGAAGGAATTTTGCAGAAAAACATTCCCCAGATTCTGCAAGAAAGAGACATTCACCCCAATAGTTTGAGCAGTGTAGAAAAAAGAATGAATGCGATGAAGCTAGCATTGACGGTGAAAAATAACGAGCAACTCATCGCTCAATGCAAAGATTTGGGGATAATTTAAAAATATTTTCAATTATTTTTCCATTTTACGGTTTCCCGTAAGGAAATGTGAATTTATGTCTCTAATTTTGTCCCCAGATTAATAACCGTAAGAACACAAAGGACAAGATACATTCAGTTTTCAACCGAAAAGCCTAGAGAGAAATCTTTGGGCTTTTTTATTTTCTAAACATCTCTGTATGAGGAATATTATCTTCCAAATATTTTTTCCCTGTATCTACAAATCCAAATCCGGAATAGAATTTTAGCAAATAATCCTGAGCAGAAATCCTAACTTCCGTTGTTCTCAATCTATTTTCAATGACATCAATTGCGTAAGAGATCAATTGTTTTCCGAGCCCCGTTCCTCTTCCATTTTCCGTGGTTACTACTCTGCCAATAGACGTTTCCGGATATTTGATGCCTTTGTCAAAAATCCTGCAATAAGCCAAAACTTCGCCTTCTTTTTCCGCCCAAAGATGAATGGCTTTCTGGTCATAATCGTCCAAATCTGGGTAAGGACAATCTTGTTCTACTACGAAAACGTTGACTCTAGCTTTGATGATTTCGTAAAGTTCTGTCGTCGTCAATTCAGAAAATGCTTTGATTTTCCAATCAATATTAGTCATCGAATCTGATTTTATTTTTAATTAAAAACTGATTGGTTTCTGAGATGAATTTCAAAATTTCCTCTGTTCCGGTTTTCTTTTCGGCTGAAGTCACGTAAATATTTGGCAAATCTTCCCAAGTTTTCAACAGTTCTGTTTTGTAGGCTTCTACATTTCTGTCAGCGCCACCAGATTTCATTTTGTCCGCTTTTGTAAAAACAATGGAAAACGGCACACTGCTTTCCCCAAGCCATTGCATAAAGTCCATATCGATTTTCTGTGGCGTGTGGCGCACATCAACCAAGACGAAAAGATTGACGAGGTTTTTTCTGTTGAGGATGTAATTGGTAATCAGCTTTTCAAAATCCTTTCTCAGACTTTTAGAAACCTTCGCGTAGCCATAGCCGGGAAGATCTGTAAGCGACCAAGATTCATTCACCAAAAAATTATTGATTAGCTGAGTTTTTCCAGGTGTTTGAGATGTTTTAGCCAAATCTTTGTGATTCATCATCGCATTGATGAGAGAAGATTTTCCAACATTGGAACGCCCAATGAAAGCATATTCTGGCATATTTGGCTCGGGACAATCTTGCCATTTCTGACTGCTTTTTACAAATACTGCGGTTTTGATTACCATATTTTTATAATTTAAAAACCATTAAGAATCAAATTTATTTAATTTAAAATAATTCAAATTCTTAATGGTCTGAAAAGTTTTTATTGATTATTGGCTTACATCACTTTTTGTAGCCATTTATAAAGAATCTCGTTGAATTCCTGCGGTTTTTCCATCATTGCAGCATGTCCACATTCGTCAATCCAATGCAATTCTGAATTCGGGATTAGTTTGTGCATATCTTCTGCTACCTCTGGCGGTGTCACATTATCCTGTTTTCCCCAAATGATGCAGGTTGGGCAAGTGATTTTCGGAAGATCATTCAGCATATTGTGTTTGATCGCGCTTCTGGCCAGCATCACAGTTTTGATTCCTTTCATCCTGTCATTTACCACGGCGAAAACCTCATCTACCAATTCATCTGTCGCCACAATCGGGTCGTAGAAAACGTCTTGTGTTTTTTTCTTGATATATTCTTTATCGCTTTTTCTTGGGAAGCTGTCTCCGAAAGTTCTCTCGTACAAGCCGGAACTTCCTGTAAGCACAAGATTTTTCACCAATTCTGGTCGGGAAGTTGTCAAAATCAATCCGATGTGTCCACCCATAGAATTCCCAACGATGGTAACCGGTTTGCCGATCACATCTGTGATAAACTTGGCTACAAACTTGGAAATCGAAGTCAGATTGGTATTCAGGATTGGTAAATCGTAGATAGGCAATTGCGGAACGAAGACCTGATAGCCTTTGTCCGAATAAAATTTGATCATCTTATCGAAGTTGCTCAAACCACCCATTAAGCCGTGTAAAAGCACCATTGGATGACCCTCACCCGCTTCTACATAACTATATTTCGTGTCTTTTTTAGTTTTAAAAATCATAATGCTCTCTCGATAACGCACAAAAATACAAATAAAAGAATAATTTTTTATTTTAATCCTACTAATGTGGTCAAAATTAATTTATTTTAACATTGATGTCAAATTTGTTGATTGGCTTTCTGGCAATTGGCTTGTGGTTATTAGCTTACATTAGAAAGTTCAAATTTCCTACTTCAAAGCGATTTGTCTTTTGGCCTCTCCAACCACGAATGCGACGGAGTTTGCGATGTTGAAACTGCGAATCAAATTGGACATCGGAATCGTCAAATGATTATCGAACAAATCCAAAACTTCCTGACTCAATCCTCGGCTTTCTTTCCCAAAAACAAGCCAATCTCCATCTTGGAAATCATTTTCATAAATCGAATTGGTTGCGTGTGAGCTCATTAGAAAAACTCTGGATTTATCTGGGATTTGCGTCATCCATTCTTCAACATTTTGATATTCCTTAACATCCAGATGAACCCAATAATCCAAACCAGAACGTTTTAAATTAGCATCATTAATGACAAACCCAAACGGGTGAATCAAGTGCAATTTGCTTTCTGTTCCTACGCACAATCGGCCGATATTTCCTGTGTTATTCGGAATTTCTGGCTCTACTAAAACGACATTTAACATTTTGAAATTTAATTTAAGGCAACTTTCAACTCGTTGATTCTATTGATAATTGGCATTGCGAAAATTCCGCTGGTCTGCAGATACAATTCGTAGAACGTTTTGGCTTTGTCAGCAAAATCCAATTTTCCTTGTGCTTTATAATGAAACATAAAAACATTCCCCAGCATCTCGTAATAATCCACGTGATCTTTGGACTCGCGAAGTTTTACGATTTCAATAATTTCTTCTTTTGATTTTGATGAAATCTCAATGAAATCCGTTTTGAAAATATCTTTCATCAAAGAATCGAAATCCAATTCTTTTTGCATCAGACTTTCTTCTGGTTTTCCCAAAAGTAATTTTTCTAAAGCTTGCGCTAATTGTCGAATTAATCTAAGTGTAAAATCTTTATCTTGAATCATTGATTAGGTTTTAGTTGATTGGTTGTAGGTTTTAGTTTTACAAATAATTAACCAAAAAACAAATACGCCAAAATTACCGAAACTGTTACGCCAACCAAATCTGCCAACAACATCGAACCAACTGTATATCTTGTATTCTTGATTCCTACTGAACCGAAATAAACGGCGATTACATAAAAAGTTGTATCAGAACTTCCTTGAAGAATCGCAGATAATTTTCCTGGGAAACTGTCTGCTCCGAAGGTTTTCATTGTGTCCACCATCATTCCACGAGCGCCGGAACCCGATAATGGTTTTATTAATGCAGTCGGCAATCCGTCCACAAATCTGGTGTCGAGGTGAGATGCGCTGGCAATCCATTTCATTCCATCAATAATCACTTCGAAAACACCACTGGTTCTGAGTAACGAAATCGCAATCAACATACCAACTAAATATGGAATAATCTTCACACAGACATTAAAGCCCTCTTTTGCACCATCAATAAACGCATCGAAAATATTGATTTTTTTATAAACCGCGCCGAGAACTATGGCGAAGAAAATCAACAGGATAATTCCGTTGCTCAATATTTTACTGAAACTATCCAATTCATCTTTGCTCAGTTTTACGAGATAAATCACCAGCAAAGCAATAATCGCAGAAATCCCACCAACATAGGCCAAAACAATTGGCTGAAAAAGATTGATTTTTTGTTTGATGGAAACAATGATCATCGCGGCCATTGTCGCACAAAAAGTCGCAATCATACAAGGCAGGAAAATATCAGTCGGCGTTTCCGAACCCATTGATGAACGGATGGCGATGATGGAAACCGGAATCAAAGTCAATCCGCTGGCGTGCAGACAGAGAAACATAATTTGGGCGTTGCTGGCTCGGTCTTTATCTGGATTCAAGGTTTGCAGACTTTCCATTGCTCTGAGTCCAAATGGCGTAGCCGCATTGTCGAGACCCAGAAGGTTTGCACTGAAATTCAGCATCATATGTCCGAAAGAGGGGTGGTTTTTTGGAATCTCGGGAAATAATTTTGAGAAGAATGGCTGAATCATTCGGCTGAGAAAATTGATGCCACCTGCTTTTTCGGCAATGCTCATAAAACCCATAAACAGTGCCATAATTCCAATCAGTTTCAAGCAGATATTGACCGCGGTTTCGCTGGTTCCAATAACGCCGTCGGTGGATTGAACTCTGTAAGTTGACACGTTTTGAAGAGAATCCATTTTGTAATGAATGTGATTGTCCTCAATCTCTGGATTTGCCTGCAGAGATTTTTGAATGTCGGGAGAAAATTGCGCTAATGGTTTTTGCGAAATCTTGATTGTGTCGCCGCCTTTTCCAACCACCATATCGTTGAAAATCTGCGTGTACTTATCCGAACTTAAATATTTTATAGAGGCAACTGCAATTGCAATGATGATGAAGGCCGACCAAATCCTGCTTAGAACCATTCTGGAAAATTAATTTCAGTAAATGTAAGAAAAAAGGGAATAGATTTTCGAAACCTGGATTTAGAAAGTAAAATAAAAATGAAATGTAGAATCTCCGCAACCCGGCCTGAGTGGAGCTCATTTTTTGGGGCTGGAATAGCTGAAGCAAAAAATAGCGGGAACGGAGGACGGATAAGTTGCCCAAATAAAAACTGATTTTTGTCATTTATTTTAAATTATACTTGTTTGGTATGAATTGAATTTTTTAGTTTTGCAAAGGCTTTTTTTAAGACACTATGATAATGTTGAGATTTGTTTGTTGCATAAGATTTATATGAAGAAAGAAATAGTGTGTTTATTTTGAAAACCTTTCATAATCCCATTTGAAAGGTTTTTATTTTTTAATTAATGAATAAAAATGATTGAACTACTGAACGTTTCCAAACGTTTTACAACTAAAAATAAAACCACCCAAGCTCTGTCCAATGTCTCTCTGACTGTTGAAAAAGGCGAAATATTTGGCGTGATTGGAACTTCTGGCGCCGGAAAAAGTACGCTGATCCGTTGCGTGAACCTTCTCGAAAAACCAAACGAAGGAAAAGTGATTGTTGATGGAATTGAATTGACAAAACTTTCTGATTCTCAATTGACTCTGGAACGACGAAAGATTGCGATGATTTTTCAGCATTTTAATTTGTTGTCATCAAGAACTGTTTTTGATAATGTGGCTTTTCCGTTGGAATTAGAGGGAAAATCGAAGTCGGAAATCAAGGAAAAAGTGGATTCGCTTTTGGAATTGGTTGGACTGAAAGAAAAAGCAAAAGATTATCCAGCAAATCTTTCAGGCGGACAAAAACAGAGAGTTGCGATTGCTAGAGCGTTGGCGAACGACCCAAAAGTTCTGCTTTGTGACGAAGCAACAAGTGCGCTGGATCCAGCAACTACAAAATCGATTTTGAAATTGTTGAAATCCATCAATCAAAAACTGAGCTTGACAATTCTTCTCATCACTCACGAAATGGAAGTGATTAAAACCATTTGTGATAAAGTGGCAGTTATCGATCACGGAAAATTAGCTGAACAAGGCAATGTGCAACAGATTTTCACCAATCCAAAAGAGGAAATTACGAAAGGATTTATCCTATCTTCTCTGAATGTAGAATTGCCTTTGGTTTATCAAAATTCATTGAGCAAAATCGAAAACAACAATCCATTGGTGAAATTTTTCATTAATGGTAATGAAGATCAGAGTTTTGTCATCAGTAATCTGTTTGAAAAATTTCAGGTTAAGGCGAAAGTCATCAGCGCGCAATTGGAATATGTTGGCAATCTGAGTTTTGGGGTTTTGCTGGTGGAATTGCAAGGTGAAAAAATAAACGAGGCTTTGGCTTATTTAGAAAATGAATATTCTAACACAGAAATTTTAGGTTATGTCGGATAGTATGATCAATTTGTTATTTCAAGGGACATTAGAAACAATTGTAATGACCTTGGTTTCTGGATTTTTCGGATTTCTTTTGGGATTGCCGATGGGAATTTTCTTATTTCTGACGAGAAAAGGACAATTGCTGGAGAATAAAATTTCTCATCAAATTGTCTCTGTCATTGTCAATATTTTCCGTTCGATTCCATTTATTATTTTGATTGTTTGGATGATTCCATTCACGAGAACGATTGTTGGAACATCGATTGGTGTTGCGGCCGCGTTGGTTCCTTTGAGTGTCGGTTCAGCGCCATTTATTGCACGATTGGTGGAAAATAGTTTGCTTGAAATTCCTCCAGGATTAATAGAAGCAGCAAGATCGATGGGTGCAAAACCGTTGCAAATCATCAGAAAAGTACTTCTGCCGGAAGCTTTGCCTTCGTTGATTAATAACATCAGCATTACATTGATTACGCTTGTTGGCTATTCTGCAATGGGTGGCGCAGTTGGCGCTGGCGGATTGGGACAAGTTGGATATCAATACGGATATATCGGTTACGATTTCACAGTGATGAATTCCGTTTTGATCTTATTGATAGTCTTGGTTTTCATCATTCAGATCTCGGGAGATTTCCTTTCGAAAAAATTTAATCACAGATAAAAATTTAAAAATGAACTTTAAAAAAATAGCATTTGCTTTCGCGATTATATCATTAATGGCTTGTGGCAAAAAAGAATCAAACCCGAATGTTTTAAAAGTCGGAATCGCATCTGGACCAGAACAAAGCTTGGCAGAAACTGCAAAAAAAGTGGCTAAGGAAAAATATAATCTGGAGGTGGAATTGGTAACTTTCAATGATTATGTTGTGCCGAATGAAGCTTTGAACCAAGGCGATGTGGATGCGAACGCTTTCCAACATTTACCTTATCTCGAGGAACAATCCAAACAACGAGGTTACAAATTGGCGGTTGTGGGAAAAACTTTTGTTTATCCGATCGTGGCTTATTCAAAAAAAATCAAATCAATTTCAGAATTAAAACCTGGGCAAACCATTGTGATTCCGAACGATCCAACCAATGGTGGAAGATCGCTTTTATTATTACAAAAACAAGGATTAATCAAACTAAAAGAAAACGTTGGACTTTTACCAAAAGTGACCGACATTGTTGCCAATCCAAAAAATCTGAAAATCTTAGAATTGGAAGCACCACAAATCCCAAGAGTTCTGGAAGATAAAGAAGTATTTCTTGCTATCATCAACAACAATTTTGCAGCGCAAGCAGGATTAGATCCAGAAAAAGAAGGTTTGTTTACAGAAGACAAAGATTCTCCTTATGCTAACTTAATCGTTTCCAGAGAAGACAATAAAAATGACGAAAAAATCAAAAAGTTCGTCAAAGCTTATCAATCTCCGGAAGTAGAAGCCATAGCGAAACAGACCTTCAAAGGAGGTGCTGTGAAAGCGTGGTAAAACTTCCATTTTTTATATCTACTTTTTAAGTTGGCGGTTCATTTTTGAATCGTCAATTTTGTTTTAATTAATGAAAATTAATTATGCTTAAATATTTTGTACTTCAATAATTTCATAATAAATAGTTATAAATCAATTTAATAAAAGCAATAAACGTTACTTAGTTCAATTTTAGCAGGTTATGATTTTAATCATTTTATTATTTTTATTAATTCTAAATAAATATGTTTGCAAAAAATTAAACTTATGATAAACAAATATTTTTGTTTAGGACTATTCGCGATTGTGCTGAATGTCAAAGCACAAAATTGCACACCTCAAGCGACAGGAAATACCATTGGTGACAACGGTTGTGTAAGTCTGACTTATCAAAACCAAACTGTTTCCTACAAAACCGTAAGAGCTGCAGACGGAAACGAATGGCTACAGCAAAACCTTGGAAGTTCAAATGTTGCAACAAGTATTGCTGACGAAGGCGCACGTGGTGATTACTTCCAATACGGACGTTGGGATGATGGCCATCAATTGAAAACTTCTCAAACAACAGAAGAGTATCCAACGCCTAACAACCCTGTAGGTTTAGGAGCTGGAACGGCTTTATTTTACATCGGTGGTGGCACACCTTGGTCTGGAAATTACACTGGCTGGTTCGAAAACCCAAATCAGAATGATACCTGGTCTGCAAAAAATCTTTCAGAAGTTACAGAACACAACGGAATTGACCCTTGTAAAGCAATTGGTGACGATTGGGAAATCCCTTCAGAAGCAGATTGGGATTTTGTAATGCAAAAAGAAAACATCTTCCCAAGACCGGCTGGCGCTACAACTGGAGGCATCGTAAGAGGATTTGAAAGTAATCTAAAAATCGCTGGGGCCGGTTCTCGTAAAGATGCAAGCTGGGCATTTGAAGGCGCGCGTGCTTATATTTGGACAAAATCTGCAAGTACAAACCCCAATTTCTACCGTTATGTTTATTTAGGAGCCGCTGCTGGTAGTACAACTGGTTTTGGTGGTGACGCGAAAAGTTTTGGCTATTCTGTAAGATGTGTAAATAAAACGAACAACAGTTTGGCGGTCAATGATTTTACTAAATCTGATTTCTCTTTTGGACCAAATCCTGCCAACAAAACCATTACAATCAATACAGAAAACGCTTTGAAATCTGTGGAGATTTTATCATTTACAGGTCAAAAAATTTCTGAAACCAAAGAAAAGTCAGTTGATGTTTCTCGTTTGACAAAAGGAAGTTATTTCATCAAAATCACTTTTGAAAATGGAAAAACTACGACTAAGAAATTTATTAAACAATAAACTTCCCATTCTATTTATAATTGAAAAGAACGCTCAAAAGGCGTTCTTTTTTATTCCAGATAAATCATAATATCTTTATCAACTTCCTCATCAACAGAGGTTATCAAAACTGCATCTTTCGTTTTTTCCTGAAGCTCCTTTATGAAGAAGCTACTCTCAAAGAATTGGCGGTGAACGCCTGGCAAAAGACTCATAAAATAATCCATTCCGAGTTGATTGTTATGCAGATCCATTTTGGTTTCCAAAGGTTTGTTTGGAAAGAGATCTTCGTGCATATTTGTCAATCTTTTGCACCATTTCAATGCCTTTTCTGGTGAGGAGACCTTGCAGAAGTACATCATAATGATACAACACCAATAAGCGTGTCGGAATGCGTTTCCTATGCCACTGTTGGAATTGGTTTTGGGATAAAGTTCTTTCGCTTTTTGAAATGCTTTCAGACTCGCATAAGTGTAAAGAAAAGCGAACAATGGATGCATTATTCCAATCGAAAAAACCTTCAATAATTTGCTGAAGGTCAAGGTTTTTAAAGCCCTGAAAATAACTCCTATAAATCTCATCAATAAAAAACTCTCCCAGATTTGAGAGAGTATATTTTAGTTTAATAATTTGATTAATGATATTCGTGGATCAAAAGTTTTACCGCTCTGGAAACTTGTTGCTTGATTTCCGTTCTCTTAACGATGAAATCCACAAAACCTTTTTCTTGCAAAAACTCAGACGTTTGGAAACCTTCTGGCAAATCTTTACCGATGGTTTCACGAATAACTCTTGGCCCTGCGAATCCGATCAAAGCGCTTGGTTCTGCAATGATTAAATCTGCTGTCATTGCAAAAGAAGCTGTGATTCCACCAAAAGTTGGATCCGTCAAATAAGCGATGTAAGGCAATCCTGCATCAGAAAGTTGAACCAACTTTGCCTGAACTTTTGCCAATTGCATCAATGAATAAGCTGCTTCTTGCATTCTCGCTCCACCAGATTGGCAGATGATCATGTAAGGCAATTTGTTTTTGATACAATAGTCAATCGCTCTACGGATTTTTTCGCCCATCACAGAACCCAAAGATCCACCAATGAAAGCAAAATCCATACAAGAGATCACCATTTCCACACCATTCACTTTTCCAGTCGCATTACGAATAGAATCTGTCAATTTGGTTTTGGATTTCACTTCTTTCAGACGGTCTGTGTAAGATTTTGTATCCTTGAATTTAAGAATATCAACACTTTCCACATCAGCATCCAATTCTTTGAATTTCTTATCATCAAAAAGCATATCGAAGTATTCTCTACTTCCGATTCTTACGTGGAAACCATCTTCTGGAGAAACAAAATTATTAGATTTTAATTCCTCAAATTCTATGATTTTCCCCGTTGGCGTTTTGTGCCAAAGTCCTTTTGGAACGTCTTTTTTGTCTTCTGTAGAAGTGGTAATGTTTTGCCCTTTCCTTTTAAACCAATCAAATGCCATATAATCTATAATTGATGAATGATAATTGATAATTGATGAAAAAGCAACTTACAAAAATCGTTTATCGCTCATCAATTATCATTTATAAATTTTATTAAAGTGTATTAATATTGTTCAAGTCTTCGAAAGCCTGAGTCAATCTTTTAATATAAGTTTCTTCTCCTTTTCTTACCCAAACTCTTGGATCGTAGAATTTCTTGTTCGGTGAATCTGCTCCTTCTGGATTTCCGATTTGATGACGTAGATATTCGATTTTCTCAGTCATATAATCTCTGATTCCTTCTGTGTAACCGAATTGAAGATCTGTATCGATGTTCATTTTCACAACACCGTAACCGATTGCTTCACGGATTTCTTCTACTGTAGAACCAGATCCACCGTGGAATACGAAGTTGATAGGCTTCTCACCTGTTCCGAATTTCTCTTGTACAAATTTCTGAGAATTGTCAAGAATTTTCGGAGTCAATTTTACGTTTCCTGGTTTGTAAACACCGTGTACGTTTCCGAAAGCCGCTGCAATTGTGAAATTGTCAGATACTTTTTTAAGGATTTCGTACGCATAAGCCACCTCATCTGGCTGCGTGTAAAGTTTTGAGCTGTCAACATCTGAGTTGTCAACACCATCTTCTTCTCCTCCAGTTACACCCAATTCGATTTCAAGAGTCATTCCCATTTTGTTCATTCTCTCGAAGTATTTTGCAGAGATCTCAAGGTTTTCTTCAATTGGCTCCTCAGAGAAATCCAACATATGAGAAGAGTAAAGAGATTTTCCGTTTTGCTTGTAAAATTCTTCACTTGCATCCAAAAGACCGTCTATCCAAGGTAATAATTTCTTAGCACAATGGTCTGTGTGAAGGATAACAGTCGCTCCATAAGCCTCTGCCAAAGTGTGAATATGTTTTGCTCCAGCCACAGCTCCTAGAACCGCCGCTTTTTGATTTTCATTACTCAATCCTTTTCCAGCATTGAAGATAGAACCTCCGTTTGAGAACTGGATAATTACTGGTGCATTCAGTTTCGCAGCAGTTTCCAATGTTGCGTTGATATTACTAGAACCGATTACATTAGCTGCAGGAAGTGCGAATTGCTTCTCTTTTGCATAATCGAATATTTCTGTTACTAAAGAACCAGTGGCAACTCCTGCCGGAAATTTTCTGCTCATTTTGAATATATTTTAAGATTTTTTTTGAACGGTAAAGTTACAAAATTATTAATTATTTAAAGTTTTGAATTTTCAGTCTTATGTTATGACTAATATTTTTCATTAATTTCTCTTATCATTTCCCCAAAGCAACTTCTGCCTTATAGTTTCATAGAAACTGAAATTTTTTGGCTTAATGAGAAATAGAGAGAACTCAGCTTTTTCTATCAACACTTCACTGCCAATTTCCACGTGATAAAGTCGGGAATCCAATGCTAGTGTATATTCCGGAACTCGGCTTTTTACCGTTAATTTTATTTTGGCATCGTCTTTCACGATAAGTGGACGAACATTCAAATTGTGAGGTGCGATGGGCGTGATGACGAAATTATCATTCGTGGGAGAAATAATCGGCCCTCCACAACTTAAGGAATATGCCGTAGAACCAGTTGGCGTAGAAACTATTAATCCGTCGCCCCAAAAGACATTCAGGAATTCATCATTGATGTAAGATTCCACTGTAATCATAGATGTGGTTTCTTTTCTGGAAAGGCTGACATCGTTCAAAGCAAATGGAAAATCAATTTTAGAATCGCTGTCAATGGTAATTTTGATGACAGAACGCTCGCTTATGTTGTAGTTTTTATCAACTATAATTGAGTCCAATTCATCAAAAATCTGATCCTTTCTGAAATTCGCCAAGAAACCTAATCTTCCTGTATTAACACCAATAATTGGAATTTCTAAATCCTGGATGAAGGTCAAAGCATTCAAAATCGTCCCATCGCCTCCAAAACTGAAAACAATGTTGACATTCTTATTCTTAAGCTCATCTTTGCAAGAAAACGTATCGAATTCTTTAGAAAAATTAAGATTCTCTGCCATCTCGGCGTGAAGAACAACTGCTACATCTCTTAGTGCCAATTCTGAAATGAATCGGTTGAGATACAAAAACGTATCAAGGTCTTTTTTTTGAGAATAAATCGCCGCTTTCATAAATTATATTTCCAAAAATTTCTGAAAAAATCCGAAACGGTCCTTCAATAGTTCTTCCTTCTCGTCATCATAATGTTTATGCACCACAACGTAGCCGTAACGTTCAAAAGTCTCGTCTATAGAACTCAGGTTTTCATTGCTAATTTTGAGCGTAATCTCTACACTATCACTTTTTATCGCATTGATGAAGGTTCCATAGATTTTCCCATTGTTACTCTCCACAATCTGAGAAATCTCCGTCATAGAATAATGCAAGCCCGTTGTCTGAATCGTCAGAATTGCACCGTTTTCGGAAAACAAGGGATATTTTGAAAACTCATTGAAGATATCGTCGCAGGAAATATAACCCAGATACTTTTCTTCTTTGGAAATCACTGGAACCACATTCGCATTGAAAGTGTGGAAAAGCTTGATGCTGTCGAGAATACTGCTGTCTTCTATAATCGCAAAACGCTCATAATGAATATTGAGACTATCGAGCTTTCCCTCCGGACTATCTTCCAAAAAAGACTGACTCAGTCCACCCAGGAAAACGCCTTTGCTAACGATGAAAACGTGAGAATACCCGAACTCTTTTGCAATCTCAGAAGCCTCTTCTATAGAATCTCTGTTGCCGAAAGCCGGATAATCTTTGGAAATGTAGTCTTTTATAAACATTATGCTAATTTACAAAAAATCCTTACCGAGAAAAGTTTTTAAAAAAAATTATAAAATTTTATAAAAAGTATTGCTTTGTATGAAACAAAAAACATATCTTTGTCGCCTTTCATTTTTACTTTTTATTAGATTTATTTCAAACTGCAACACTTCATTGTGTCTGCAGTTTTTTATTTTCCAATGCCAATGCTTTTCGCAAATTCCCAGATTACGATTCCGCCACAGACACTTACATTCAAAGAATGCTTCGTCCCAAGCTGAGGAATTTCAAGAAATGTATCAACATTATTTAAGGCTTCATCGGAGATTCCATCCACTTCATTTCCTAGGATTAAAGCATATTTTTTATCAGATCTAATTTCAAAATCAGAAATCAATTGGCTTGTTGAAGTTTGTTCGATTCCGATAATGTTGAAATTTTCTTTCTTAAGAGTATTAATTGCGACGTTAATATCTTGCTCATAAATCCAATCCACACTTTCCGTTGCACCAAGCGCCGCTTTGTGAATTTCGCGATGAGGTGGTTGAGGCGTGATGCCACAAAGAACCACTTTCTCAATCAAAAAAGCGTCACCAGTTCGGAAGATTGCACCAACATTGTGCATACTTCTCACGCTGTCAAGTATTATAACTAATGGAATTTTCTCAGTTTTCTTGAAAGTTTCTACATCTATTCTTCCAAGTTCTTCGAGTTTCAGTTTCTTTGTCAAAATCAGGCTTTATTTAAAATTAAATCGATATTTCTACCAATGTTTTGTGTGATAGACTCCATCGGAATATCATTTTCATCATTATTGAAAGGGTCTTCAATTTCCTCCGCAATCAGCTCCAAGCTCATCAAAACGTAATACACAAACATCGTAATCGGAATCATAAAGAAACCAATATTCACAACATTGGCAACAGGAAGCGCAAGAACGTAGAAAACGATAAATTTTTTGATGAATGATGAATATGAATAAGGAATCGGCGTATTTTTGATTCTCTCACAACCACCACAAACATCCAGAAAACCAGATAATTGAACATCCAAAAACAGCATTTCTGTATCTGAAATTTTGCCTTCTTTTTTGAGTTGAAAAAGTTTTTTGGTTAATAGAAAAACCAATTCTGCCGGAGGATGGTGTTTCAGCTCTTGGGCAAGGTCAGCAAAATCCTTATCCAAAACCAATCTCGTAGATTCTTTGGAAAGGTGACTTGCTAAAAAGTGAGGGAAAAACTTGAGATATTTCGCAATCTGAGTTCGACTTTTAATGTCTTTTTCGTCCAGAATGCTATTAATCTTAATCATAAAATTCCGGCTGTCATTCACCAGTTTTCCCCAAAGTTTTCTACCTTCCCACCAACGGTCGTACGCCGTATTGGTACGAAAAACCAAAAGCAGAGACAAAACAAACCCAAGTAAAGAATGGACGATTCCAATATTATTGACTGATGATTTGGAGGTTAAATCCAGATATTCTACTTCCAAATAATACATCCCGTACGAGTAAGCTCCCACGAGGAGCATTGTTGGGAACAGGATTTTCAGCGTATCGGTCTTGTGAAGACTGACGAGGATTTTCAGGAAATTTTTTGTGTTGTAAGCGCGCATAGAATGGCATTTGATTGCAAAGATAATTGATATTTAATCAATTTTGTTAAGAGCCTATTCAAAAAATATTAAACCACATAGACACATAGAAAAACACATTTTCCATTTAAAAAAAGATAAAATAGAGTTAAGCATAATATTCTATTTCATCTTAAAATCAATATAAAAACTATGTGTCTATGTGGTAATAAAAACTTTTCAATGTAAATTTAAGCAGACTCTAAGTTTATAATTAATGAAAGTTTTAAAACGATTCTGAAAATTATTTTTAAATTTAAAGATTGAAAAAACAAATCGATGTCAAATAAAGAAAAATTCATAACCGACCTCAATTCAAAATACAATCCAAAAGGCGACCACATCATCCTTGGAAAAGGAATGTTAGACGGCGAAATCGTCACTGAAGTTAATGTCTCGATTCCCCTGAAAACTGTGAATAGACACGGCTTGATTGCGGGCGCAACCGGAACCGGAAAAACCAAAACGCTTCAGGTTTTCGTGGAACAATTGTCTCACGCCGGAATCCCGACTTTGGTAATGGATATCAAAGGTGACCTTTCCGGAATTGCCGAAAGTGGAACAGAAAACGACAATATCAAAGAACGATACGCCAAAACAGGATTGCCTTATTCGCCACAGAATTTCCCAGTAGAATTGATGACAATTTCTGGCGCAAAAGGTGTGAAACTTCGAGCGACCGTTTTGGAATTTGGACCAATTTTATTGAGTAAAATTCTTGGTCTGAATGATACTCAGCAAAGCATAATGTCCATCGTTTTCAAATATTGCGATGACAAAGCTTTGCCTTTGGTGGATTTGAATGATTTGAAAAAAGTCCTTCAATATGTGACAGATAATCCGATTGGCAAAAAGGAATTGGCTGATAATTATGGTTCGATTGCACCTGCATCTTTGGGCGCAATTCTTCGTTCCATTGTTGCGATGGAACAACAAGGTGCAACCGCTTTCTTCGGTGAACCAAGTTTTGATGTAGAAGACCTTTTGCAGACCAGAGACGGAAAAGGCGTTGTGAATATTTTCCGAGTTGATGATATTCAGAGTAAACCAAATCTTTTCTCAACCTTTATTTTATCGTTGTTTGCTGAGATTTATATGACTTTTCCTGAGGAAGGCGACAGTGGAAAACCGAAGTTGGTTTTGTTCATCGATGAAGCGCATTTGCTTTTCAAAGAAGCGTCAAAAACTTTGCTTTCTCAGATTGAAACGATGGTGAAATTGATTCGTTCGAAAGGCATCGGAATTTATTTCATCACTCAAATTCCGGGTGATGTTCCGGAAAATATCTTGAGCCAACTTGGTTTGAAAATCCAGCACGCTTTGAGAGGTTTCACTGGAAAAGACAAAAAGGAAATTGATAAAGCCGTTGAAAATTATCCAACAACCGAATATTACAACGCCAGCGAATTGATTCAAAATCTTGGAATCGGGGAAGCTTTTGTGACAGCGCTGAATGAGAAAGGAATTCCGACGCCGTTGGTTCATACTTATTTGATTTCGCCGGAAAGTAGAATGGATATTTTGACCTCATCGGAAATTGATGATTTGACAAGAAATTCTGACCTCGTTCAAAAATATGAAGAAAATCTCGACAAAGAAAGCGCCTACGAAATCCTCAACAAAAGAATTGAAGAACATACACAAACCGTAATTCCAACGCCAACGCGAGGAAGAACTGCTCAACCGAAAGAAGAACCTGGAATGCTGGAACAAGTGATGGAAAGCCGAGCAGGAAAAACCTTTATGACAACGCTTGCAAGAGAAGGTGCCAAGTTTATTTTGGGAATGTTTAGTATGAAGAAAAGAAGATAATTGGTTTTGAAAATAAAATTAAGCAAGAAATGAATCAGGATGAATTGAAAAACTTGAGCAATGAAGAATTATCAAAAAAATGGAAGGTTTCCAAATCTTCATTAAAAGTTACTATAATCTCATTAATACTTATCATCGCAATAACAATTGCACTTTGTACCATAAAAAATGACTGGGGAATCCAAGTCCTATTACCTATATTTATATCGTCTTTAACGATTATTAATTGGAAAAACTATAAGTTAATGGAAGCAGAAATCAAATTGAGAAATTTAAACTAAAGATGGCGGAAAATTGTCAAAATTGCAATGAAGTTATAACTGCAAGTTTTTGTGGAAATTGCGGGCAGAAGAAATATAAAAGAATCGACAGAAAGTATGTTTGGGACGAGATTCAGTACACGTTTCTCCATACCAACAAAGGTTTTCTGTACTCCGTAAAAAACATAATCAAAAATCCAGGAAAGACTGCCAGAGATTTTATTGATGGAAATCGAGTGAATCATTACAAACCGATTTTGTTAGGTTTTGTCTTAAGTGGTATTTCTGCTTTTATTTCTTATAAAATAATTGGCTTGAGTAAGGTCATATCAGAGATGTATGCTAGTGATAAAAGGTTGAACTCGCAGGCTATGAACGATTATATGACTGTAACAAACAGTTATAACTCTATCATAATGCTAATGTTGATTCCGTTTTTTGCATTATGTTCAAAATTAGCATTTCGAAAATGGGGGCATAATTATTATGAACACGTTGTAATGAACGCCTTCATCCTTTGTTTTTACACCTTATTTAACATCATAATAATATATCCTATTATGTATTTTTTGAAGGATAATCCCAGCAATATCATCTCATTGTCAGGTGTATCAATGCTACTTTCACCTTTAATGTTGATTTGGTTTTTTAAAGAATTTTATAAAGATAGAAAGACAATAAGCATTGTAGGACGTGTTGCCTTGATAGTCCTCTATTCTATCATTGGACTCTTTATCTTGATGATAATAGGTGGCTTAATAGGTTTAGTTTTTGCAATGATGAAGGGGCCAGAAGCTATGGAATATTTGAAACCAAAAAAATAACAAAATCCTGTTAACGTTTTGATTTTATGCAATCTATCAAAAATCACATCTTTAATTCTATGTTCATTAAATATTATACAAAGCTAATTATTGAATTTTTTCTTCGTCCTTATCCAAACGTTTTAAAAAATAAGAAGGAGAGATATTATACTTTTCTTTAAAATTTTTGGAGAAACTTTGCGCAGTATTAAATCCGGATTTGTGAGCAATTTCCTGAATCATCAAATGTTTTGTTTTAGGATTTGTCTTCCATAACTGAACGACATATTCTAATCGGAGATTATTTATGTAAGACAGGAAATTGTCTTTTTTGTATTGATTGATAACTTTGGAAAGGTAAGAGACGTTTGTACCACATTGTTGTGCTAACTGTTGTATATTCAAATCTTTTTCGAGATACTTTTTCTCTTTTTCAAATTTTTCCAAAAAAAGTAAAATGTTTTCGACAATCAAAGGATTGATTTCGGATAGCTCTGGAACCATTCCAATATTTTCAGAATCCGGATTTGTTATTATCCTAGATTGATTTTCTTTTTCATAGGACTTATTTTGGTTATAAGCGTATAGTAGATTTTTGTAATGCTTTTTTCTTTTGTAATTGCTATAGGCATATAATCCCATTGCTGAAAAGAATACAATGCCTAATCCCGACATTAATATTTTTCTTCGCTTTTCCTGTTTAAGCTCATTTTCCAGCTTTAGTTTTTCTGCCTGCCATTTAGGTGGGTCATAATCTTTTTGTAGTGTGTCATAGAGCTTTTTATAATCTCTTTCATAAGTTTTGCCTAAGGCAAGCACTTTTTGCACATATTCCAATTGTTTTGCCGTATGACCTTGTTCCTTGTAATAATCAAACAAAAATTCCAGAGCAGGGCGAAATAGTGGGTCCAGCTTCCCTTTGGTTTTATATTCTTCATCAAGTAATAATAAATAGGGAAGTGCAGAATTTTTATCTCCCTTGTGCCAATAACTCAATCCCAGATAGTAATTCTCTGTCAAATGTCCCCAATTACCGCGATACTGCTTTAAGGCTTCATTCAGATTTTGAATGGCAACATCATATTTCTTCTGATGATAAGCATCAATCCCTTTAGCAGAGATAAAATAGGCTGAATAATCCGGATAATTATTTTTGGCAATGAAATCCATTCCCTCCCGAATCAAATTTTTATTTTCTTCAAAATGACTAAGATGGCTGTTGGTATCTATGGCTGAAATAAGAGCATAAATATAATACAAACTATAATCGGTATCGTTTATTTTTTCCTGGTTTTTCCTATAAAATGCAAGCACGTTTTTCAATATGTTTTGTGCTTCTTGATATTCCACAAGATAAATTTTGGTCTGAGCGATAAGATATTCTGCATTATGAACCAGATAGGGATTGTTTTTCTTTTTGATGTAATCGTATCCTTTCAAATAATTCTTCAAAGCTTCTGGATACCTTTCTTCAATCATATAAATACTCCCTTTTGCAAGGTAACAATCGCCAATGATATCCGTATCATTCTGTCTATAGGCCGTTGAAAGAAGACTGTCGGAATATTTTAATTGTTGTTCTCCTCTGGAGTATGTGCTTGCTAATGAGTATGCCCGATGTTGTTTTTTTATATTATCTTCTTTTCTAGCTTTATCAGTCATTTTTTTTATATAAACCCATTGTTCAGCAGGTTTTTCCTTTAGACTATTAATCTTACTCTCCAAAAAAGAGTAAGACATCTCCGAATTATTTTGGGAATTAATGATAGAAAAACTAAAAAAACAGATTAAAAGACATAAAAATCTTTTCATAAAACTCTCTATTTGTGTTGAGATGTCAAATTTAGTCTAAATCAATAGTTAACAAAGCACGATCGATTTTCCTGCTTCTAAATTTAGCTTTCTACCTGTATTTTTTTTGTTTTTATCGCTAAAATACTTTTTTCTAACACTCGTAATCTGTGTTTTTACATTATTATTTTGCATCACAATCGTCTTCTTATTAAATTTGAAAAAAATACAAATATGAAAATACATTTATTCGTAATCCCTGTATTGTTCTTTTTTTCAAGAACATACGGGCAGAGCCAGTATTTGGATTCAACATTCAATGGAACAGGTTTTTTGAAATCCGATTATAAAGCGGAAAGCTATGATGAAACTACACTGATTAAGCTTTCAAATAACACATTATACGCAACAGGAAGAGTTTCCATAACTGATTATAAATTCTACGAAAGTGGATTTGGGGTTCTGAAGCACAAACTTACTTCAGGATTGGACGAAACGTTTGGTAACTCGGGAAAAGCACATTACTATTATGATTCTTACCATCAAGCGGATTATACTAAAGATTTTCACGAGTTTGCGGATGGATCGCTACTTTATCTTTCGGGAATGGGTCTTGTGAAAACAGACAAAAATGGTGCTTTGGATGCCAATTTCGGTTTTCACGGGAAGCAGGAGTTTGAACCTGGAGGCAATAAACAATATAATAAATTGCTGATTCTGCCGGATGGCAAAATCTATGTTTTCGGACAAAAAGATGATAATCTGTATTTGGAAAGGTACAATTCGGACGGATTTTTAGATTTTTCTTTCGGAAATCAAGGAACGCAGATGTTCGATCTGGGAACTAATGAAGAAATAAACGATGCAAAATTGATGAACAACGGTGAAATCCTCATCATCGGTCATAGTCAAAAACAAATTAATAACAATACATCAGGAAATTACAGACACAATTTCATCAGAAAAATCAGTCAAGACGGAACTCTTAATCCTAATTTCATATTCGATAATGTAACTGGAATGTATGATCAAGTAGGTGACTTCAAAAAAATACTGTTAAATGATGACGAAAGTTTTGCATATATCATTAATCAGGTAAACGATTGTAATCACAGGGTTTTAAAAATAAATATGCAAAACCTTACTTTTTCGAATCTTTTCTATGCTTCAGTTGGTGGTCCGTTTCCTTGCGATATATTAAATCCCCAATATAGCATCAATGATATTGCTTTGCATAAAAATCAGATTTATATCGCTGGAAATGAGCATTCAGGAAGTAGCACGGCAATGTGGATCACAAGATATAATCTGGACGGAACTATTGATTCGTCCTTTGCAGATCAGGGAAAATTTAATTATTTTCTTTCTCCCGAATCCACAAACAATAGCTTGCAAAGTATTCAGGTTGATTCTGATGGGACCGTATATGGAGGAGGGAAATTGGATTATGACTTTCTTGTTTTCAAAATTTCAAAAACGATTACTTTGGATGTAAATGAAAATAATAGTGAAAATAAAATTCTGAAGGTGTATCCTAATCCGGTAACAGATTTCCTATTCGCTGATGTTAAGAGTCTTAATGGCAAGGAAATAACAATATCAGTTTATGATCTTTCCGGAAAATTAGTAAAAAAACAAATGGTAAATGCAAATTCCGGAAGTAAGATTTCCATTAATCTTTCCGGGTTGCTGGCTGGTAATTATGTGGTAAAGTATAAGTCTCAAAACTTCTCCGAATCTGTTAGGATTATCAAAAAATAACACAAACAAAATGAAAAAAAACATAATTTTAGTCCTGTTTTTGGGCTTATTTACCTCTGCATTTTCTCAACAGGGAACTCTTGATTCTAATTTTGGACTTGGAGAATACAGTTTTGTAGAAAATGAAAATAATGAAGTGCTAACAGCTGTAGAATTTGCCAATGGTAATCTTTATGCTACAGGATATAAAACCATTTCAAGCGATTATCGCGATTATTTTCCGAATAAAGATTCTTTCTTTTTCTACAATCGCACGACAAATAAAAGAACAGAAATTTCCATTGGGGATAATGGTTCCCGAGCAAACGCTATTAAATATCACGAAAACTACATCTACCTTGCAGGATATTCCAAAGACAAAAACAATAAAAGCATCGCTGTTGTAAAACTACACGCAGAAGATGGGGAAATACCTAATCAGGGAGATTTCAACAAAGACAGCAAAATCATTACAGACATTACGAATGATGATGAAGCCAACGCTATTGATATTAAAAACAATAAAATCTGGGTTGCAGGAAAATCCGGAAACCAATCAATAATTGTCCGCTACAACCTTTCTACGGGATACATAGATAGGACATTCAATCAAAAGGGATTCATACTGTATAATATTGGAACAAAATCCGAAATCAAACAATTTAAAATCCTTTCCGATGACAAAATGATAATCGCAGGAACCGCAAGTAATGGAGTCAACACAGATTTCTTTGTGGCAAAACTCAACGCCGATGGTAGTTATGACACTTCATTTGGTATTAATGGTGTCTTAAAAATCGATTTTCTTGGAACCGATGACAGATTAAACAGTATGAAAATCTTGGACAATGGCAAAATATTATTGGGAGGATATTGTACAAAAACTCCCACAAATATTGATGCTACAATCGCCCGAGTAAATGCGAACGGTACTTTGGACACCACCTTTAAATCAACAGGTAAAATGAATTATGAAGGCGGAACCAAAGAAGATGTTTTCAATTATCTTGATGTAAAGAAAAACAATTGGAACGAAGAAATAATCCACGCAATAGGCTATAAGAAAAATACAAACTACAAAGACGTGTTCTATGTTACATTTTATGCAGACGGTAGTCTTGAAAGAAGTTCCAATGTAAGCAACCTAAGTTTTTATAATGATTATCTTATAGGAGGAGCATTCGGGGTTTATCCTGAGGAAGAATCGTCCAGCGGATTGATGACGATGTTTGCCAATGTGTTTTGCAGGGAATCTTCAGGATATTTTCAGGCATTTTCCTCTACCTCTGGAATGCCGGCATTGCCATCTAGCTGTGGAGAAACCAGCTCGACAGACCTATTGAATGTAAATGTGATAAAAGAAAGACAAGACGGAAAATTTTATGTTGTGTATCAGAATAAATTAAAAAGATACCTCAGCAACGGCAATATTGACCTTTCTTTTGGGGACAATGGAACTTTTAATGAGATGTTTGTTTCTCAGTTTGATTTGCTTCCCGATAATAAACTTATAGTACCAATTCATAAACCCGGAATTTCTACATCACAATACACAGTTATTATCGATGATAACGGAAAGATTGTTGACAATTTTGAATTCAAAAAATTTCAAGGTGCAGATTTGCAATACCTCAACAGAATGGATTACTCTCCTGTTACAAATAAGCTGTACGCTTATTATGCAACACCATATCACCCTTCTCTTCCTAATCCAGTGATGTGCAGATATAATTTGGATGGTACGATAGATACTTCTTTTGCGAATAACAACCAATATATTCCAATAACTGGTTCTTATGGAAGTTCAGCTCATATAGATTTTCAAAAAATAGATTTAACATCAAATGGAATCGTTACGATTGCTTTTGCAGAAAATAAAAAAATCATAACACGGTATGACCTGGATGGAAATCTCGTTTCCGGTTTTGGAAACAAGGGAGTTGTTGAAATTTCTTTCACCAACGGCAATGAAGTTTTATTCAAAAAAATACTTTTAGATAATGTCAATAATATTTATTTGATGACTGAAAAAATTGAAAATTCCGGTCGTAGAGTTGAGGTTGAAAAATACAACTCTCTAGGAAGCATAGACTCTTCTTATGGTAATAACGGGGTATTCAGCTATTTTTATGACACGACTAATTCTTCAGTCTATTTTTATGATGCCAAAATTCAAAATGATAATAAACTTCTGATTTCTGGAGAAAGATCCAAACCATCTGAAGGTGATCACGGATTCGTTTTAAGAGTAAATACAAACGGAACATTGGACACCACTTTTGGCGGACAGAACAACGGCGTTTTCTCTGATTTTCACACCAACAATCCCAATGATTTTTTTGAAACCATAAGTGTAATGGGACTTACTGCTGATAATAAAATCATCGTAGGAGGGCTTAATAAAACAATAAGTGTAGGAAATTCTCCCACCTATAATTCAAAAATTAAAAAACTTAAATGATGATATACAGATTTATTATAACAATTTTTCTTATTCCCGTATTCTGTTTTGCTCAGAATCAATATCTTGATACCTCTTTCAATGGGACAGGAAAATTCTTTTTGGGAACGGTATTCAATTATCCAAACAGCAATTCCGAATACATCACAGATGCCGTTGAACAGCCGGATGGAAAAGTAATCTTTCTGGGAATTTCACATAGCAATTCAGGATTTTTTGAACCTATCTACTGCACTGTTTTCAGGTTGAATACCGATGGTACTTTGGATGATTCCTTTGGAAATGAAGGAGTTTTCCAATATTCTACATATCAACATCAAAGAAATTTATTTAATGTTGCTTCCAAAATTGTATTGCAGAATGATGGAAGTTTATTGATTGCAGGCGTTGGTTATGCGGTTGCAAACAATCTGAACAGTGATTTGATTGTTATGAAG
Source organism: Epilithonimonas xixisoli (assembly GCF_004365655.1). Classification (GTDB taxonomy): domain Bacteria; phylum Bacteroidota; class Bacteroidia; order Flavobacteriales; family Weeksellaceae; genus Epilithonimonas; species Epilithonimonas xixisoli. The sequence goes on from NZ_SOEO01000002.1 coordinate 568,087, forward strand.
CTCAATGCAAATGGCTCTATTGATACGTTTTTCGGTGAAAACGGAATATCAAGATTACCAATATTGATAGGAAATAACCTGAAAATTAATGATATGATTGTGTATAACGATGTAATTTACACCGCTGGAAGAGCCAATTCCTACGCTTATATTGCAAGCATCAATCTCGATGGTTCAATAAATACAAATTTTAATGGTCTGGGAACATTGATTCTTGATGATACAAGTCTTTACTATAATGATATTAAAAAGCTCAAAATTGTTTCAGGTAAATTATTGGCAATTGGAATTTCTAAAGATTCATCTTTTAACATTCGCCTTTCGCTCGCTAGAGTTTTTCTGGACGGAAGTTTAGATATATCTTATGGCACTTCAGGAATAGCAACCCCAGCTTTGATAGGAGAAACCAATGAAAGCATACTAGACTATCAGCTTTTGCCAGATGACAAGCTTCTCACAATAATCGGAGGAAATTTTTATCAAGTCAATAAATATGGTCTACTGGATGCCACTTTTGGTACAAATGGTTTCATAAAAAACCCTTACAACGAAAGCTTTTTGACGGCAACTATTACTGCGGATAAGAAAACCATTCTTTCCAAATCTATTATAGATGGTCCAGCCGATATTTATCAATCATTCAAAACAGTCAGAATCAATTCTGATTTCACAAAAGATGCAGGATATTACAATAATGGTCAGGTTCTCACCAATGTTTTGGCACCAGAACACTATGTCCAGGCTCCTGCGAAGGTTCTCGCTCTTTCAAATGGTAAAACCCTTGTTGCCGGAACAGTTACGACCATTCCAAATCCGAATGTTTCCAGCATTAAGCAACAGAAATATGTAGTCGTAAGATATACCACAGCAGGAACTTTGCAAACCCAAGATACAGATAAACGTGAATTTTTAACCTATCCTAACCCTGTAAAGAATACAATTAATTTCAAAACTTTGGAAAAAGTTAAAAAAGCGGAAATCTACGACTTGTCCGGAAGATTGATAAAAGCTGAATCGAAAATTGAAAATAATAAGATAGACGCATCTGCATTAAAATATGGAGATTATATTTTAAAAATAACAACGGACAAACAAGTATATCATTCAAAATTTATTAAGGAATAGGTTTAGAAAAAAACCTTTCACAAATTCCAAATCATTACATTTGTGAAAGGTTTTTATTTAGTCATTTGTATACAATAATAGATATAGAAAGTAACGGCGCACCATTTCGGAAAGAAAGCATCATCGAGATTGCAATCTATCGTTTTGACGGTCACGAGATTACAGACCAATTTATCTCACTCGTGAATCCCGAAAGTGAGATTTCTTCTTTTGTTCAAAAGTTGACAGGAATCTCATCGAAAATGGTTTTGACCGCTCCAAAATTTCACGAAATTGCAAAACGTGTTGTGGAAATTACGCAGGATTCAACTTTGGTTGGACACAATATTGATTTCGATTACCGGATGCTTCGCCAATCATTCAAACGGCTTGGTTACGAATTCAATATCAATACTTTAGACACTATTCCATTAGCTAAAAAATTGATTCCGGAAGAGAAAAGTTATTCCTTGAGTAAACTTTGCAAATCCATCGGAATTCCGTTGACAGAAGCGCACCGAGCAAGTGGCGATGCCAGAGCGACTTTGGACTTATTCAAATTGTTGATGATTAAGGACAAATCCAATGAGATCATCCAATCTCAACAGGAAGAAAATCACGCCAAAAGTTTTCTAAACAAAATCCAATTGTTGACGGAAGACCTTCCAAATGAGCGCGGAATCTTATATTTTCAGAATTCTGACGGGAAAATTATCTATTCTGATGTTGTAGAAGATTTATATAAATCAGCAAAAAAAATCCTTGAATCTGATTCAAGAAAATATAAAAACATTCAAGAAGACTCAGTTTTGACTTCTTATGAATTGACAGGAACTGACCTGATTGCCAAACTAATGATGAAAAATAAAGGCATCAGCAAAACGCAACCTTTGCCTTTCGGATTGTTTCACAGAAAGAATAAATATATTCTTGAGAAAATCAAAAAAGAGCAGGAAGAGAAACCTTATTTGAGATTCAAAAGTTTTACGCAAGGTTTGAAAGCCATCAATTACATCAAATCCAAACCGGAGCTGAAAGAAAATCTTGATGAATTCACGCAGAAAATCAATCTTAAAAAGAGAAACGAAATCTGGACTTCATCGGGCAGAACTTTGGGTGAAAAGTCCTTCCTCATTTTAGAAAACGGAAAACTGACTGGTTTTGGGTTTTACGATTTGTATCATCAAATCCAATCTTTGGAAAAAATCAAAAAACTGATGTTGCCTGTTTCCAGATTCTCTCAGGATTTGCAGAATGATTTGCAGTTGGCGCTTTTGAGGAATGAGTTTGAGGTTTTTCCGCTTCCTGAAAAATAAAATTAATGAAAAAAATTCTACCATTTTTTATTTTCTTCATTCTTTTTACAACTTTTTTTAATTGCTCAAAATCGGCTGATAATAAACTCAAAAAAGATAAAGATTTTGTTCGTGACTGGAAAGTTTTAAGATATCCTTATTCAAATGCAGTTTTAAGTTTATTCGGAAACAATGAATTTAAATATTCTGAAACTGGTCATACTTCTGAATTATATTCTGAAGGTTTATGGTCAATGAAAAACGATACGCTTATATTAAATTCTCTCAGACCTAATGAATGCTTATATATTGACGATTTTTCTTTAAATGAAAAAGAGACTTTCGAATCAATGAAAACCACTTTGAAAAATTGTAATCCAAAACCTAATTCTAAATTTTTCACAGAATTTAATAATTCGAAATTCATAGTAAAAACTGATTCTTTGATTTATTTGAACTTGAATAGTGATTACAAGAGACAATATGGAAATTATAAAATTTATTAACCATCTAATTAGAATGCTATTCCCGCAGCCCGACTTGAGTGGAAATCCTTTTTTGTGGCTGGAAAAGCGTGGGCAAAAAAGATTGGGAACGGAAGGCGGATAAAGCTGCCCAAAATAAAAACCAATCCAAAAATTGCGAGATTTACAGATAAACTCTAATTTTGCGAAAAATTTTAACAACAAGCAATGCAATATTTTAAACAAAGCAAAATCGGAAAAAAGGGAGCTGTAAGGTTCTCTAAGGTTTGGAATGTATAATGAGTTGCGTGCATAAGATATCTATTGCGGCAGACTCTTTATATAAGAATCTGCCTTTTTATTTTTAAAAATCTACCTTATGACAAATCAGGATTTGCTGGCTATAGCAAAAGAATTCGGGACGCCCGTGTATGTTTATGACGTTAATTCCATCAGCGAACAATATAAAAAGCTGACGTCTTCTTTCTCGAAGACCACGCGTTTTTTCTACGCTGCAAAGGCTTTGACCAATATCAATATCCTGAAGTACGTAGAAAAACTGGGCGCATCTTTGGACTGCGTTTCTATCAACGAGGTAAAATTGGGTCTGAAAGCTGGTTTCTCCAACGAAAGAATTCTATTCACGCCAAACTGTGTTGACTTGGCTGAGATCGAGGAAGCAATGTCTCATAAAGTTCATATCAATATCGATAATATTTCGATTCTTGAACAATTCGGGAATAAATTCGGTGGTTCTTATCCGATTTTTGTGAGAATCAATCCACACATTTATGCTGGTGGAAATCATAAAATCTCGACCGGACATATCGATTCCAAATTCGGGATTTCGATTCACCAAATGCGTCACATCGAACGTGTGATGAAATCTACCAATCTGAATGTGGAAGGTCTTCATATGCACACCGGAAGCGAGATCAAAGACCCAGATGTTTTCATCCAAGGTCTTGAGATTATGTTTGAATTGGCAGAACATTTCCCAAATTTGAAATATCTGGATATGGGAAGTGGCTTCAAAGTGCCTTATCAAGAAGGCGACATCGAAACGGATGTGAAATCTCTTGGTAAAAAAGTCAACGCATCCATCAAAAAATACGAGGAAGAATCTGGCAAGAAATTCCAGCTTTGGTTTGAGCCGGGGAAATTTTTGGTGAGTGACAGTGGACATTTCTTAGTAAAATCGAATGTCATAAAGCAAACCACAGCAACGGTTTTCGTAGGCGTGAATTCTGGTTTCAATCATTTGATTCGTCCGATGTTCTACGATTCTTATCACATTATTGAAAACTTATCCAATCCAAAAGGTGCGGAAAGAATTTATACGGTTGTCGGAAACATCTGTGAGACAGACACTTTCGCTTGGGACAGAAAAATAAATGAGGTAAGAGAAGGCGACGTTTTGGTTTTCAGAAATGCGGGCGCTTACGGTTTTGAGATGAGTTCTAATTTTAATTCAAGATTGAAACCTGCAGAAGTGATGTTTCTGGACGGAAAAGCGCACCTCATCAGAAAAAGAGATGAGTTTGAAGATCTATTGAAAAATCAGATCGAGGTTTTGTAAATAATTCTGTATCAGAACTATTTTGGCATAAAATTTCTTTCATAATTTTTCAAAATCAAAATCTATGAAATCATTATTACTTTCCTTTAGTTTATTAATAAGTTCATTGGCTTTCGCACAAAACAGCGATGTGGAAGATATGATGAACATCGATATTCCAATGAACGACGCATCTTTAAGTTCCGTTGCTTACAATGTGAGAGGTATTTATCAACTTAAGGATGATAATTGCGACCCTGCAAAGTTCAAAACTTTAAAATATCCAGGCGGTGCAGAAGCTTACATCAAGGAATTGAAAGAAAAACTGGCGCAAAATGTGAATTGGAAAACTTACGTTATCAACGGTTTGTTCTTCGTGAAATTGGACATTAATAAAGATGGAAATCTTGCAAAATTGGAAGCCGGACCAAAAGTAGCTAACAGCGATCAATTTCTAAATGACCTGAAAGAAGCGGCAAAAAAAGTGAACAAAACCTGGACGCCGGCCAAATGCAATGGAAATCCCATCGATTCTCAAGCAATGCTTAAGATTGATTTTTCATCGATGGCTTATGACAATGCTTTTAACTAGATGCAAGAAATTTGCCTTTAGATATTAGATTCTTTCTAGAATCAACATATTAAAACCGCCTGTGATGGCGGTTTTTTTTTATGCAATTTGAAACAGGATTAAAATTAATTTCATTTTTTATCAAAATAATAATTTATTATATCATTAAAAATAAGTATCATTGCATTCTTTTTTGACAAATTAATCTTATAATTATTAACAATACAATTAGCATGAAGAAATTTTTATTATCTCTTTCAATAATCGGTTCAAGTTTATTTTTTGGACAAATCAATAATACAGAAGGTTTTGAAACCAGCAATGGAAGTTTTACAAACGTTGGGTTTTTCCGAAGCAAGTTTACATCATTTTGCAGTGGCGAATATGCATTGAGCAGAAACCTTTACAGCGCTGCGCTTACTGGCTCTACAACATTTTCATCCTCTGCATCTTCTGGTGCAGCGATAGATGTTTCTTTCAGCTACAGAACTTTCAATTATCCTGCAGATGCTAGCAAAAAAGTTTCTGGAGAAATCGTAATCGAATATTCTAAGGACGATGGTGTAACGTATTCACCAATCTCTACGATTGAGTTGAATTCTATTTTCACTTGCAAAACTTTTACTTACAAAATACAGGAAGGACTTGTGCCTGCAAATTCTAAATTCAAATTCCGTGTGACGGGAAATCAAAAAACGGACGGTGATTTCTATTTGATTCTAGATGATTTCAAATTTACACAGTCAACTCTTGCGGTATCAGAACTTTCCAAGAATAAAATTGGAATCTATCCAAACCCGGTTTCTGATGTTTTGAACTTGAGCGATTACAAAAATGTGAAGTCTGTAAGTGTTTCCGACATCACAGGAAGACAATTGAAAACGATTGCCAATCCGGAAAGCGCGATTCAATTGAAAGATTTGAAAGCGGGGAATTACATCGTGACAATCAACAATGTTGACGGGACTTCGCACAACACCAAGATCATCAAAAAATAACTAACTATACTTTTTCTAAAGAAAACGCCTCAAAAATTTTTGAGGCGTTTCTGTTTTATTTTTTCAGGTTTAATTTCACAAGATATTGATCATTCTCATCTGTGTAAATCAATTCTGTGACCCAGCCTTCTTCCGAAGCAATTTTTTCTAAAGTTTCCTCATCCAGATAAAGCCATTTGAACCAATCTGTGAGTTGTTTCTGATATTCGTATAGACAAAAAACTTCGCCATAATAACGGTCTGTTGGGAAAATATCATCCTCGTACATATAATTGATATCCGAAGAATCGAAAATCAAAACTCCATTTTCATTGAGCAAAGTTTTAGCTTTTTGGAGAAATTTTCTGAAGCCATCCAAATCTCCACACAATCCGATTCCGTTCATCAATAGCAAAAGTGTGTCAAACTTTTCATTGTCTAATTTGAAAATATCTTCACAAAGCACATTTTTCAAACCTCGGTTTTTCATCACTTCGCAAGCTGCTGGTGAAATTTCCAATCCCACAGCTTCCTGATTTCGGCGTTGAAGAACCAATGCGTGACTTCCTGCACCAGCACCAATATCCAAAGTTTTTCCTTTGCATAGATCCAGAGCTTTCTTCTCGAGAGTCGGCATTTGTTTTTCGTTTCGGAAATAGATGGAAATCGGCATTTCTACCCTTGGTCCAAAAGTGTCGTGAACGTAGAGTTTGCCTCGGCTGGTTTTCTCGTGAAAATTTTTGATGGCAATTCCTGGTAAATCGGTCATAGAAAAAAAACTTACCGCAAAGATAATATTAATAAAAAAAGCATTCAGATCTCTCTGAACACTTTTTTTCGTCATTCGGAACTTACATTCTGAATGCTCACAACAAATGTAAATTTTATTTATTACAGATAAAATGAACCTCGGTTAAGAAATCCGTCTTCTTATTCTGCTCAATGCTTGTGGCGTAATTCCCATATAAGAAGCAATATGTTTCAGCGGAATCAATTGGAAAAGATTGGGTTGCTCTTTTAATAATTTAAGATATCTTTCTTCCGCCGTCTCACTTAGAAAAGAAAATTCCCGGTTCAGTTTCTCCACATATAATTGTTCCACAGTCAGCCTCCCAATCAGATTTCCAACGACGTGTCTTCTGTAAAGATCCTGCAAATTATCATAATGAACCCTCCAAACAACCATATCCGTGAGTGCTTCTACATTACATCGGGAAGGCGTTCTTTGTGTGAAAGAATCATAAGCAGTCAGATGTTGATATTTGAATACAAAACGTATGGTCAATTCTTTACTTTCCCTCTCAAAAAAAAGTCTCGCGACACCTTCTTCCACTACGGATAGATAATTTTCTACCTCTCCAACTTTTAGAATAACATCTTTCTTTTTATACTCTGTTCTTGTATGTTTAGCAGAAAACTCATTCCAATCGTTGTCATTAAGCGGAATATTTTTCGAAAGCAAATACTGTTTTACAAACTCCATTCATTTTTATTTATAAATTGAATTGAGTTCGTTCATATATTCATAAGCTGTCATATCAAATTTCACTGGAACAATGCTGATGTAACCGTTTGTCAGAGCTGTTTCGTCTGCATCTTCAGACTGATCCATATTGTTGAAATAGCCAGAAAGCCAATAGTATTTTTTTCCGTGCGGATTGGTTCTTTCGTCGAAGCTTTCTTCCCATTTTGCATTCGCTTGCTTGCAGACTTTAACGCCTTTGATTTCCTCTTTTTTAAGATTTGGAATGTTGACATTTAACACAACACCTTTCGGCATTGGGTTTTCCAAAGTTTTCAGAATAATATCTTTGATAAAATCTTCGGCTTGATCAAAATCGGCTTCCCATTTCAAATCTCCCAAAGAAAATCCAATCGCTTGCAAACCTTCTACACCAGCTTCCACGGCCGCACTCATCGTTCCGGAATAGATAACATTAATGGAAGAATTCGCTCCGTGATTGATTCCAGAAACAACCAAATCTGGTTTTCTTGGAAGGATTTTGTCTAAGGCCATTTTCACGCAATCAACAGGTGTTCCGGAGCAAGAGAAATCTTTCTGAGGTCCGTCCAGATTCAATTCTTCGAAGCTTAAAGTGGAGTTGATGGTGATGGCGTGACCTTTTCCACTTTGAGGTGAATTTGGAGCAACTACGATGACATCTCCAATTTGGTTGACTATGCTGATTAATTTTCTAATTCCTGGCGCTGTGATTCCATCGTCATTGGTTACCAGTATCAATGGTTTACTCATAAATTTTTCTTTAATTTTTTCCGCTTTTTGCGATATTTTCATAATTCTTTCAAAAATAACCAATTTATAATACTTTAATAAAAATAAGGTGTTAAATTTGGTTTCGTTTTTGAATAAGCAAGTAACATTCAAAAGAAAATTTTGACTAATTTAAGTACAGATTAAAAATTTATGTTCAAAAAAATCAAGTTCCGGAAACTACTGATGTTTGCGCCTCTTATGACGCTGATGTTCTGTTTCAACTCCCCTCAAAATGATGATGAAAAAATGCAGACCATAATGGTAAGCGTGAAAAATACACTTTCCTATCTTCATTATAACCCAAAACCTATCAATGATGCTTACTCTCAAGATGTTTATGAAAAATATTTTGAAAGTGTAGATGCGTCTAAGCGTTACTTTTTACAATCCGATATGGATGAGTTCAAAAAGCACAATACAAAGCTGGATGATTACCTCAACAACGGAAATCTCGTTTTCTATAAATTGACAATCGACCGTCTTTACCAACGTGTGGATGAGATTGATAAAATGACTCAAGATATTCTTTCCAAGCCAATTAGTTTGGAAGAAAATGACGAATTGATCCTCGAGCCTAAAAAAAGAATCAATCCTGCTGATGCAAAACAACAGCGTGAAGAATGGAAAAAGTACATCAAGTACAACATCCTTCAGGAGATTGAAACCCTTTCCAGCAAAGAAGAAGCTCAGAAAAAGAAAAAAGATTCTGTTGTGAACAACAAACTACAGGATACAATAAAATATGCGCCAACTTCTATGGAACAGAAGCGTGTAAAAGCGACTGCAGAAGTAAAAGATTTGATTACCGACTCTTTCAGAAGATTCAAGAAAAGAAAGAAAATGGATTGGTTCTCTGTCTATATGAATGCTTACACAGAAGTTTTTGATCCTCACACCAATTATTTCTCGCCACAAAACAAGGAGGAATTCGATATGAATTTCACCGGAAAGGTAATTGGCATTGGCGCAATCATCCAAGAAAAGAGAGGATTCTTATATCTTGGCGCGTTGACGATTGGTGCACCAGCGTGGAAATCCAAACAATTGACAGAAGGCGACAAAATCCTGAAAGTCAAATCCAAACCGAAAGAAGAAGCGGTAAACGTTGTCGGAATGTTGTCTGATGAAGCTGTAAGACTAATCCGTGGTGAAAAAGGAACGCCGGTCACTTTGACGGTTGAGAAAAAAGACAAGACCATCAGAGAAGTGACGATGATCCGCGAAGAAGTGGCTATTGAAGACACATTTGCGAGAAGCATTACAGTTAATTCCAAAAATGGTAAAAAATATGGATTCATCTATTTGCCAAGTTTCAACGTAGATTTTGAAAATCCGAAAGGCAGAAATGCTTCTGACGATATCAAAGCAGAATTGATCAAGCTTAAAAAAGAAAATGTAGAAGGAATCATCCTGGACCTTAGAAGCAACGGCGGTGGATCTCTTACCGAAGTTGGTGATATTATGGGTTTGTTTATGAATGCTGGACCGTATGTTCAGGTGAAAGACAGCCGAGGAAAAATCCAAGTTCTAAGTAATAAAATGAACGAGCCAATCTGGACAGGACCATTGGTTGTGATGCAAAACGAATTGTCTGCATCGGCATCAGAAATCCTTGCTGGTGCGTTCCAAGATTATGGTAGAGCAGTGGTGATTGGTTCGCCAAGTTCTTTCGGAAAAGGAACGGTTCAGACTTTTGTGGAACTTAACAGATTCCTTAATACCAATGACGATTTTGGTGCTTTGAAATTGACGATTCAAAAATTCTATAGAGTTTCCGGAGAATCAACTCAGAGAAAAGGAATTGAAGCAGACATTAAAATGAAAGACTTCTTCTCCTACGCAGAAGTGGGCGAAAGATTTGACCAATATGCTTTGCCTTGGGACAAAATCGAAGCAACGTCTTACAAAAAACTGACAGGACTCAATATTGCTCAACTGAAAACCGAAGTAGAAAAACAAATCGCTGAAAGCCCAAGTTACAAATTGTTGCAACAATCTGCAGAATGGAAGGAAGCTTTGGACAAAGAAGAAACGATTACGTTGAATCAAACCAAATTCAATGAGTTGATGAAAACGCGTAAAGCACAAATCGAGAAGTTCAAAGGTTTGGATAAATTCAATAATGGATTGAAATTCACCCTTCATCCGGACGAAGCGGAAAGAATCAAAAAAGACGAAGCATTTGCCAAAAAAACAGAAAACTGGAGAAAAAATCTTGAACGAGATTTCTATCTGGAAGAAACGGTGGATGCACTTTCGAAGATTAAATAAAAAGAAAAGCGGAACTAAATTTTAGTTCCGCTTTTTTGTGCTTTATTAATTTTTCTTTGTTTCCCCCAGCTCTAAAGGGAGCAAAGAAAAATCAATTTACTCCCTTTAGGGTTGGGGGAATAAATTGATTTTTATATTACTTCAAACTCTCAAAACTACGCTTGATAAAATCTGTCAGCTCCTTCCCTTTCAAAAGATTCTGAGACAATTTCGCAAGATCCAAAGCTTGATTAATCATCGCACTTTTCTCTTCCGCATTCTCTTTCTTCAATAATTCTCCAGCAAAATCTGAGTTAGAATTCACAACCAAATTATACATTTCTGGGAAACCGCCCATTGCGAACATTCCGCCTCCGCCAGTTGCTTGCATATCTTTCATTCTTCTGATGAACTCCGGCTGAGTCAAAGTAAACGGTGCATCGGTAGAATCTAAATCTTCTAATTGAACCGTAAACTTCGTGTCATTGATAGATTCCTCGATTTCTTTCTTCAAAGTCTCCTTGTCTGTATCATTCAATTTAGAAATAACTGGTTCATCTTTTTTGATTAAGTTATTGATGTGATCCGCATCCACTCTAGCAAAAGAAACATTCTCTTTAGAACTTTCCAATTTCTGAATCAAGTGTGGAACGATTGGAGAATCAAGCAACAAAACTTCATAACCTTTATCTCTCGCAGACGAGATGTAGCTGTGTTGTTCATCAGCATTGGTTGCGTAAAGGATCACTGTTTTTCCGTCTTTGTCCGTTTGAGTCGGTTTGATTTTCTCCACCAATTCATTCCAAAGATAATATTGACCTTCCGTCGTTGGATAAAGTGCAAACTTGTCAGATTTCTCATAGAATTTATCTTCAGAGATCATTCCGTACTCGATAACGATCTTGATGTCATTCCATTTTTTCTCGTAATCTTCACGATTTTCATTGAATAATGAAACCATTTTGTCCGCCACTTTCTTCGTGATGTAAGAAGAGATTTTCTTCACTGCGCCGTCAGCCTGCAAGTAAGAACGGGAAACGTTCAACGGAATATCCGGAGAATCGATCACGCCTCTCAGCAACATCAAGAAATCCGGAACAATTCCTTTCACCTCATCCGTCACATAGACCTGATTTTGGTACAACTGAATTTTATCTTTCTCAATATTAAGGTTATTCGCTAATTTCGGAAAGAACAAAACGCCCGTCAAATTGAATGGATAATCCACGTTCAAATGGATATGGAACAACGGATCCTCAAACTGCATTGGGTACAATTCCCTATAGAAATTGTTGTAATCCTCAGCTTTCAGTTCACTCGGCGCTTTTGTCCAAGCTGGATTTGGATTATTGATGATGTTATCTACCTCAACCGATTCAGGTTTTGCATCTTCCGCAGAACCTTCTGGTAAAGGCAAAGTCTCGGTTTTCGTTCCAAATTTAATTGGAATTTGATTGAATTTGTTATACTTCGTCAAAAGCTCACGGATCTTGGATTCCTCCAAAAACTCCAAAGAATCCTCTGCAATATGAAGCACGATCTCCGTTCCTCTGTCAGATTTTTCCGTTTCTTCCAAAGTATATTCCGGACTTCCATCGCATATCCAACGAACTGCTTTATTATCTTCTTTGTAAGATTTCGTAAAGATTTCCACCTTCTCCGCCACCATAAATGCCGAATAAAATCCAAGACCAAAATGTCCGATAATTCCCGCATCTTTCGCAGAATCCTTATATTTTTCAAGGAATTCCTCCGCGCCGGAAAACGCCACTTGGTTGATATATTTTTCAACTTCCTCACCCGTCATCCCAAGACCTTGATCCTTGATCGTCAGCGTTTTCGCCTCTTTATCAATTTTAACCTCGATGATCGGATTGCCATAATCCACTTTCGCTTCACCAATCACGGTCAGATGTTTCAACTTCGTCGTTGCATCCGTTGCGTTGGAGATCAATTCACGAAGAAAGATCTCGTGATCGCTGTAAAGAAACTTCTTGATCAGCGGAAAAATATTCTCCACCGACACATTAATACTTCCTGTTGACATATTATATTATTTTTTGTTAATTTTTATTTCCAAACACCCGAACTCTCAAACCCTAAAACTCTCAAACGTCACTTCGGGCGACTGCCAAAAGCCAAAGCTAAATCCCACGCTATTTTGTCACCGGGCTATCCGCTACAATCTTTTGCTTTTCACGATTTGTTATCAGTTGACACATTTCCCAAGCAAAAGGATTTCCACTTCTATCCCTGTCGCGTGCTTTCGCAATCAAACAACATTTCACAAAAAAAAGACCATCCAACAATTAATGACAAATTGTCGCTTGCCGAAACCACAAAGACACAATGCTTTCACAAAGAACATTAAGACTTTGCGTTCATTGATGAGTTTTACGTCTTTGCGACTTTAAAATGTTTTCAATATTGGGAAAAAAATCTTTGCGGGCTTTGCGTTTAAAACAAAAATTAAGATTTTCACTTTCCCAAAATTCCTTACATTTACTTTCCACAACAAGAAAGTAAAATGCGTCACAAAATCCAAAACCAAAACCCTGATTTTAAGAACATTACATTCGATTCCAATTCAGAAAATTACACTTTTGAAAAAGACGGCTTGGAACTGAAATCAAAATACACCAGCGAAGACGTCAAAAACAAAGACATCAAAGCTGGCTCTGCAGGAATTGCGCCTTTTCTCCGTGGTCCGTATTCTACAATGTATGTTCAGAAACCTTGGACCATTCGTCAATACGCAGGATTTTCCACAGCCGAAGAATCGAATGCTTTTTACAGAAGAAATCTCCAAGCCGGACAAAAAGGACTTTCTGTAGCGTTCGATTTGGCAACACACAGAGGCTATGATTCAGACCACGCAAGAGTCGTTGGCGACGTTGGAAAAGCAGGCGTTGCTATAGATTCTGTTGAGGATATGAAGATTTTGTTCGACCAAATTCCGTTAGACGAAATTTCAGTTTCGATGACAATGAACGGCGCAGTTTTGCCGATTTTGTCTTTTTATATTGTTTCAGCAGAAGAACAAGGAATCTCGATGGATAAGCTTTCCGGAACTATTCAAAATGATATTCTGAAGGAATTTATGGTGCGAAATACTTACATCTATCCGCCAACACCTTCAATGAAAATCATCGCCGACATTTTCGAATACACTTCCAAAAATATTCCGAAATTTAATTCGATTTCAATCTCAGGTTATCATATGCAGGAAGCTGGTGCAACACCGGTTTTGGAAATGGCCTACACCTTAGCCGACGGTTTGGAATACGTTCGAACCGGAATCAAGGCCGGAATGAACGTAGATGATTTCGCGCCAAGATTATCATTTTTCTGGGCAATCGGAATGAATCATTTTATGGAAATCGCTAAAATGCGAGCTGCAAGATACATTTGGGCGAATCTTCTGAAACAATTCAATCCTCAGAATCAAAAATCTTTGGCTTTAAGAACACATTCTCAAACTTCTGGCTGGAGTTTGACAGAGCAAGAACCTTTTAATAATATCACTCGAACAACAATTGAAGCGTTGTCTTCAGCTTTAGGCGGAACTCAATCTTTGCACACGAACGCTTTAGACGAAGCGATTGCTTTACCAACAGATTATTCAGCGAAAATCGCGAGAAATACGCAGATTATTCTTCAGCAGGAAAGTGGAATTTGCGACGTCGTTGACCCAATGGGCGGAAGTCATTTGATTGAGACTTTAACCCAACAAATGATCGAAGAAGCAATGAAATTCATCGATGAAGTAGAGAAAGAAGGCGGAATGACCAAAGCCATCGAAGCGGGAATCCCAAAAATGAGAATCGAGGAAGCGTCGGCAATCAAACAGGCAAAAATTGACAGCGGAGAAGAATTTATCATCGGCATCAATTCCTTCAAATCAGATTTAAAACAAACCGAAATCGAAATTCTCGACATCGATAATACGGAAGTTCGCAGAAAACAAATCGAAAGATTAGACATAATTAAATCTGAAAGAGATTCAGAAAAAGTGTCAGGAATTTTAAATAAAATCCGAGAAACTGCCAAAACCGGAAACGGAAATCTTCTGGAACTTTGCATTGAAGCCGCTCGCAGAAGAGTCACACTTGGTGAAATGAGCGATGCAATGGAAGAAAGTTTCGGGCGTTACAAAGCTAATATCAGAACCATATCAGGAGTTTACGCAATGAATGCAAGCAAAAATGAATACTTTGAAAAAGCGGTTGCTTTAAGTCAAAAGTTCGAAGACAAAGAAGGACGACGACCAAGAATTATGGTTGCCAAAATGGGACAAGACGGTCACGACCGTGGCGCAAAAGTCGTAGCAACCGCATTTGCAGATATGGGATTTGATGTCGATGTTGCACCTTTGTTTCAAACGCCAGAAGAAGTTGCGAAACAAGCCGTGGAAAATGACATTCACATTTTGGGCGTTTCGTCTTTGGCCGCAGGTCACAAAACTTTGGTTCCGCAAGTGGTGGAAGAACTTAAAAAACTTGGAGCTGATGATATTACAATCGTTGTCGGCGGCGTAATTCCTCAACAAGATTACGAATTTTTATACGCAAACGGCGCACATCATATTTTTGGACCGGGAACGAATTTACCGAAAAGTGCGATGGAGATTTTGGAGAAAATGCTTTGATAAAATTTATTGAATGCCTAAAACCAAAAGCCTTCTCATCATTATATTTCTAAGTTTATTAGGATTAATTTTAGGAAAATATTTAACAAAAATCTACGGTATCGATCCACCTAACATTTACTTTTGGAGCGGAATGATTCTCAATTTATTCTCGAGCTTGATAGGAATTATAACAATTATATTATTAATCATTAATTTCATAAAACAAAAAAAAGGAAGCCCAATAAGCTTCCTTTATTAATTAAAATTATTTCTTCGCATTAGCATTCACATACGCCAAAACCCAGTTGGTTTCCTCCGCATTCAGTTTTGCTTTTGGCGCCATTGATGCCATAATTGGTTTCCAATCTTCTACGGTAAAGTCAGACGGTTTTGGTAAATCGTGACATCTTCCGCATCTCAGATTAAATAAATCCTCTCCTTTTTTCAGCATTTCTTCTTTGGTAAGATTGGCTGTTATGGTAGATGTTTCAGTTGTGGTAGTGGTTGTTTGCTGTGTTTTACAAGAATAGACGATCACACCGACAAGACAAACACTGTATAAGTATTTTTTCATTATTTTTGAATTTGATTTCCATCAAAAATAATTAATTTGAACACAGCTTCTCACAATCTGTCCTAATTTGTAACAATTCCAAATTTCCAAAATGACCAGAACACTCAGTTTACCGGATTACATCCACGGAATCAAATCTTCTGACAAAAGGATTTTGGGAAAAGCCATCACGCTCGTCGAAAGTAAGAAGCCTGAACATCGGGAAATTGCAGATCAATTGCTGAAAGAAATCTTACCATTTACCGGAAAATCTATCCGAATTGGAATTACCGGAGTTCCCGGCGCTGGAAAATCAACTTTCATAGAAACTTTTGGAAAACTAGCGATTGAAAAAGGAAAAAAAGTCGCTGTTTTGGCAATCGATCCCAGCTCGTCTATCAACAAAGGAAGTATTCTTGGCGATAAAACTAGAATGGAAGAATTGGCAAAAGATCCAAATGCTTTCATCCGGCCAAGTCCGAGTTCCGGATTTTTGGGTGGCATTGCGAACACAACGTTTGAAAGTTTGTTAATTTGTGAAGCGGCTGGTTTTGATTATATTTTGATAGAAACGGTTGGTGTGGGACAAAGCGAAACTTTGGTGAATGATATTACAGATGTTTTTCTTTTTCTAAAAGTCATCGGAACGGGTGACGAACTGCAAGGCATCAAACGTGGAATAATGGAGATGGCAGATTTGATTTTCATTAATAAAGTGAATTCCGAGAATCTTTCGAAAGCCAAAATGACGAAAACCGAATTGACAAGAGCTTTGCAATTCATAACTCCGAAAGAAAAAGATTGGAAAATCCCTGTGCTGATTGGTTCTGCTTTGGAAAAAACTGGTCTTGATGAAATTTATAATAAAATTGAGGATTACATTTCTTTGAAAACCAAAAATGGAACTTTTCTCGAAACCAGAAAAAATCAGGCTCAAAAACGATTTGAATTTTGGGTGAGAGAATACATCCTTGAGAAAGCTAAGAATGACCATTTGCTCGAAAATTCTTTCCAGAAACACAAAAAAAACGCTTCAGAACTCTTGTCCAATCCAAGTTCCGAAGCGAGTGATTTTGTAAAGAAATTATTAGGAAATTAATTTTTTGCTGCTGAAATATTTCCGTCAAAACTTATCGGTTGTCTGTTATTGGAATTGATTGATAAAAATCCACTTCCATTTTTAAAAATCTCCAGATTGAAAACATAGTTCTCTTTTGCATCTCTTGGTGTGATGACCAAAAGTGTATTTCCTTTTTTAGTAACAGATTGTTTTACTGTAAATTCTTTCGATTCAAAACGGATTCCGCCATTACTCGTGTCAGCAGGATTGGCACTAAAAGCGCGTCCAAAATAAGGCAAGTAAACGCTGAACAAATCTTTTTTCAAATTGAATCCATAGCCGGGATCCAAATTCAGAAGTCTTCCAGCAGCGCCTCCTCCAGGGAATGAGTTTAGAATATTATTCACGCCATTATTATCCAGCGGAAAAGCTCTGGTGGCGTTGTAATCAAATTCTTTATTATCGATTGCCGATTTCAGATTCGTCGGATTCATATAAATCTGACTTCCACAGCTGATGGTCATCAAGGCAAAACTTATTATTAAAACAAAAGCTCTCATATTCATTTATTTAAGGAAAATTAATAATCAAAAATCGTACAAACTTTAGATGATAAAAAAAGCAAAAGGTTAATGACCCATTTCCAATTCTTTTCGTGCTTCGCTGAAAAGTTTCAGAATTTTCTCTTCCTCATTTTCCCAGCACAGCTCATCTGCGGCAACATTCAGATTGTGAAGATAGGTTGCTTTTCCGTTTTTCAAAACGGCATTCAGTTTTTCAGCAAGATGTTCCGGCGAGTGATTTTCGATGATCTCTCCCACTTCAAAGGTCTTGATAATATTCCTCATCTCCGGAAAATCCGACACCACAACTGGAACGCGAGATTGGATGTAATCGGAAATTTTATTTGGCAAAGAATAGAAATAACTAAGTCCATTATTCTCCTCAATGCTAATTCCCACATCCGCTTTTGGCGTTATTTTTCTTAAATCTTCAGGGTTTAATTTTCCAAGAAATTTGACTTTGTCTTCTACTCTAGCGTCTTTTGCAATTTGTCTAAACTCATCTTCCATTGGTCCTCCGCCTGCAATCCAAAGTTCCGCATTTTCAATCGATTGCATTGCAAGAATGGCTTTATCAATTCCACGTGAATAGTTGAGCCAACCTTGATAGAGTATTATTTTGGTTTGATTTTCATTCGTCCCATGGAAAGCTATTTTTCTTGGAAGATTTCGGACAATGATTGGTTTATTAATTTTATATTCCTTCACAAACCAATTGGCGTAACTGTCGCTGGCTGTGATCATTTTCGAAATTTTCGGGACAAAACTTTTCTCAATTTTCTTCCAAACATGTTTTACCCAACGGCCTTGGATGGTTGGCATTTCTGTAAAAATCTCGTGGCTATCAAAAACAATTGGAAGATGGAGAGATTTGGAAATGAGATAATTTGGCATTATTGTCTCCAGATCGTTCGCTAATAAAATGGTCTTATTGTCAGCATTTTTTTTAATTTCTTGAAACAATTTTCTCTGAAATTCTATATAAGCAAATCTTAGTTTTTTTGATTTTAAAGGAATTCTAATAAACGGATAAGGCCTTTGCATTTCTGGCGCTCCCAACCAATCGTTTCCAATCAAAATCGGCTGATATCCATTGTCATAAAGTGTTTTGCAGACCTTCTCTACACGTTGATCTGTGTACAGATTATTAAAAACACTCACGATCACTTTCATCCTAATCTTTTTTAATAATATTATAAATCTGAATAAAGGCAAGAATCCCATTCGGAATGATGACCGGCCAAAGCATACCGCTGTAAATACCGTAAATCACGAAACAAATGCAACCCAACAAATTGACAGTTCTAATGGCTTTGATATCTCTCATCAGAAAACTCGCAACGATAAAAACCGAAGCCAGATAACCAACGTATTGCGACCAGTTCTCCATAAACCATCTATTAAGGTTTACAAACCTAAAACATTTTTTAAAATAATATGGTCATAAAGTCCGTTTTTTTCTAATGGCAATCTATTTGCAACCAAATATTTAAATTTTACAATAAATAATTGTAGGATTGATTATAAAAAACATAACTTAGTGTATAATTTTAATTATGGATTATAAATTTTCAGACGGTTTGAACCGCGTGTTCAAGCAAAGCAAAAATGAAGCAAGACGTTTGCAGAGTGAGTTTCTGAATACTGAACATTTCCTTTTAGGAATTATCAAAACTGAAAATTCTGCGAAAGAGATTCTTGAAAGTCTTAGCGTAGACCTCACCCAGATAAAGCGAAAAATAGAAACCCTGAGCGCCGTAAACTCAAATCCGTTTACAGCCAATATGGGAAGTATTTCTTTTACAAAAATGGCAGATCAGGCTGTAAAAAGATCTGAGCTGGAATGTCGCCAATATCAATCGGCGGACATCAATACGGTGCATTTGCTTTTGGGCATTTTGTACAAACAGGAAGATCCAAGTTCCAGCATTCTTCAGGCTTATGACATCGATTATGATGCCGTGCAAAAAGCGTACAGAACAATGTTGAAAAATACAGACCAACTTCCTCAAAACAGCGCGTATGACGATGATGATGAGAAAGACGAGCCGTACAGCCAAATGAAAAAACCAACTGGAAATCTTGGCGCACAGAAAAGTAAAACACCAACGTTGGACAACTTTGGTCGTGATTTGACTTCGCTTGCCAGAGACGGAAAATTGGATCCAGTAATCGGTCGCGAAAAAGAAATCGAAAGAGTTTCTCAGATTTTATCAAGAAGAAAAAAGAACAACCCACTTTTGATTGGTGAACCAGGCGTTGGTAAATCAGCAATTGCAGAAGGTTTGGCTTTGAGAATTCAACAGAAAAAAGTTTCTCGCGTTCTTTATGGAAAACGTGTAATTACTTTGGACTTAGCAAGTTTAGTTGCCGGGACAAAATATCGTGGACAATTCGAGGAAAGAATGAAAGCGATAATGACCGAATTGGAAAAAAACCGTGACGTCATCCTTTTCATTGATGAGCTACACACGATTGTCGGCGCAGGAAGTTCTACAGGAAGTTTAGATGCTTCCAATATGTTCAAACCAGCTTTGGCACGAGGAGAAATCCAATGCATCGGAGCAACAACTTTGGACGAATACAGACAATATATCGAGAAAGATGGCGCTTTGGAACGTCGTTTCCAAAAGGTAATGGTAGAGCCAACTACGGTTGAAGAAACCATTCAAATCCTTCATCAGATCAAAGATAAATACGAGGATCATCACAATGTTCATTATTCTGATGAAGCCATCAATGCTTGTGTGAATTTAACATCAAGATATATCACAGACAGATTCCTTCCGGACAAAGCCATTGATGCGATGGACGAAGCTGGATCCAGAGTTTATATCAAGAATATGAAAGTTCCTACAGAAATCATCGATCACGAAGCTCGTATCGAAGAAGTGAAGGAATTGAAACAAAAAGCGGTGAAAGCCCAAGATTATCTTGAAGCCAGAAAACTGAAAGATGAGGAAGAAAGACTTCAAATCGAATTGAATCTTGCCCAAGAACAATGGGACAAAGATGTCAAAGAGAAAAAAGAAGAAGTTACGGAGGAAAGTGTAGCCGAAGTGGTTTCTATGATGAGTGGCGTTCCTGTAACCAAAGTTGGTAAAAATGAGCTTGATAAATTGGCTCAAATGGACGAAAAATTGAATGGAAAAGTAATCGGACAAGAAGACGCTGTGAAAAAAGTGGTGAAAGCCATCCAAAGAAACAGAGCTGGATTGAAAGATCCAAACCGTCCGATTGGAACCTTCATTTTCCTTGGAACAACTGGTGTTGGTAAAACGGAATTAGCCAAAGTAATGGCGCGCGAATTATTCGAATCAGATGAATCATTGGTCAGAATCGATATGAGCGAATATATGGAGAAATTTGCGGTTTCCAGATTGGTTGGTGCGCCTCCGGGATACGTTGGATACGAGGAAGGCGGACAATTGACGGAAGCGGTTCGTAGAAAGCCTTACGCTGTTGTTTTGCTTGATGAGATCGAAAAAGCGCATCCAGATGTTTTCAATATTTTGTTGCAGATTTTGGACGAAGGTTTTGTGACTGATTCTCTTGGAAGAAAAATTGATTTCAGAAATACAATCATTATTCTAACTTCCAATATCGGAACCAGAGACTTGAAAGATTTCGGTGATGGTGTAGGATTCGGAACCAATGCGAAGAAAACCAATACCGATGCAAGAGCAAGATCTACCATCGAAAGTGCTTTGAAGAAAGCATTTGCGCCGGAATTCCTAAACAGAATTGATGACATTGTAATCTTCAACTCACTAGAGCAAAAAGACATCAAGAAAATCATTGATCTGGAATTGTCTAAACTTTACGGAAGATTAGAAAAATTAGGATACCACGTAGAATTGACAGATGAAGCCAAAGATTTCATCTCAGAAAAAGGTTGGGACAAAGATTTTGGAGCAAGACCATTGAAAAGAGCAATTCAAAAATACATCGAAGATCTGTTGGCGGAAATGCTTGTCAACAAACAATTCAGTGAAGGAGAAACGGTGATTCTGAAAGTCAACGAAGCGAAAGACGGACTGGAAGGAGAAACGGTGAAAGAGAAAAGCTCTAAAGAAAGCATTAAAGAATAAACCAAAACAATATGACCACCTAAAAATTTAGGTGGTCATTTTATACAGCTATGACAACCGAATTAAAAGATTATCTATTAAGAAACGTTCCCGGACTCACTCCGGAGGATTTAGAAATACTTTTACCATCCATCAGCTTCAAAAAATATAAATCGGGCGATATTTTCATCTCTCCTGGCGACAACAACACCAAAGTTTTTTACATTAAAAGTGGGATCATCCGTGTGTATCATCTTTTGGAAAATGGCACAGAAAAGACAATGCTTTTTCACAATAAAAAAAGCTTTGTTGGTAATTATGGCGGGATTATTTTTAAACGTCCTTCAAGATTTTTTTATCAAGCGGTGGGCGAAACAGAAGTGTTTGAATTGACTTACGATGCCATAGACAAAGGCGCGCAGAAAAGCATTTCACTTAATAATTTGCGTGGAAATATGTTTTTGATGATGATAGGGATTTTGTTAAACAATATTGAAGATTTTGTACTTCTGAAACCCGAAGAAAGATACCAGAAACACTTAGAAGAAAACGCTCAAGTTCTGCAAAAAGTACCATCAAAATATATCGCTTCTCTACTGGGAATCACGCCAGTATCTCTCAGCAGAATAAAAAAACGGATTTTTAAAGGAAATTAACAAACGTTAATTTTTATTCGAAAATAACTCTTTATTTTTGCATCCTCAATAAAGCCCTCTGAAAAATTCAAACAAACACAAATGATGAATATACAGGAGGGTTTTATTTTTTTATAAGCCTACCACAAAGCCCACTGTTGGAACAAATCCCGTACTGAAGATACTGTTGTTCTCTTTCCAAAGCACATTGTACATTATTCCCAATTGCATAAACGCATTATTCCCCATACTCTGCATATAACCGCCACCGAGATAAAGCGCAGTTTCGTCGGTAGAATATTTGTAATTGTTATACTTTTCTGTTGAATTAATGAAATATTGCTGGAGATTGGCGCCAACGAAAAACGATCGTGCAAAGTAATAATTCGCAAACGGACCAATCCCAAACATCGTCGATTTGTAAAAATCCGAGGTTTGCCACGAGACATTTCCAATCATTCCGCCTTCCAACTGATCGGTGATTTTGTAACCAACTCTCGGCGAAACCTGGAGATTAAACGAGCTGTTACTTCCAAAACCCAAACCCAATCCGCCACCAAAAGTCCAGCGGTTGGCTGATGTTTGTGGACTCATTGCGATTTGGGAAAAGCAAAAAATGCTAATTGCTATAAAACTTAATGTCAAAATTTTCTTCATAAGATTGTTTTTATCAATCCTTAAAATTATGGTTTTTTTTGCGAAAGTTTTAATTGTATTTTTGCAATCTCAAACTAAGAACTCCCGTCAAGAGTTTCGTAAAATTGAAATCAAATGAAAATAGTCGTTGGCCTCTCTGGAGGCGTAGATTCTAGCGTGACAGCTTATCTTTTGCAACAGCAAGGTCACGAAGTTATCGCACTTTTTATGCGAAACTGGAACGATGCATCGGTAACATTGGAAGATGAATGTCCGTGGATTGAAGACAGCAATGATGCGCTTCTCGTCGCTCAAAAATTAGGAATTCCTTATCAGGTCATCGATATGAGCGAGCTCTACAAGGAGCGAATTGTGGATTATATGTTTGAAGAATATCAGAAAGGCAGAACGCCAAATCCTGATGTTCTCTGCAATCGCGAAGTGAAATTCGATGTGTTTATGAAAACGGCTTTATCGCTTGGTGCTGAGAAAGTCGCAACAGGACATTATGCGCGCGTGACTTCTACTTTTGATGAAAACGGGAAGGAAATTTTCCACTTGCTTGCAGGGAAAGATAATAACAAAGACCAAAGTTATTTTCTTTGTCAATTGAGTCAAGACCAATTATCAAAAGCGCTGTTCCCAATTGGAGAATTAACGAAACCGGAAGTACGTGAAATCGCTAAAGAAATTGGATTGGTAACGGCGGATAAGAAAGATTCTCAGGGACTTTGCTTCATCGGGAAAGTGAGCTTACCGACTTTTCTTCAGCAACAATTGGTTCCAAAGGAAGGCGAAATTGTGGAAATTTTCAATGATTTTGCTGAATTCCATAAAGAAGTTCCAACTTTTAATTCGAAATTAGAAGAATTGGAATATCTGTCGGCGAAAATCAATTATAAAAAAGAGGACGGAAAAGTGATTGGCAAGCATCAAGGTGCGCAGTTTTTCACCATCGGACAAAGTAAAGGTTTGGGAATTGGTGGACACAAGGAATCTTGTTTTATCATCCAGCGAGAAATGGAAAACAACATTATCTTCGTAGGTGAAGGGAAAAATTTCCCCGGACTTTTTCGCAAAGCTTTGAAAATTGAAAACGACGAACTGCATTGGGTTCGAGAAGATTTGAAGTTGAAAAACGGCGAATCTATGGACGTTTTGGCAAGAATCCGTTATCGTCAAACTTTGGAAAAGGCTACGATTTATCAATTCGAAGATGGATTTTATATGGACTTTGAAAATCCTCAGTCTGCGATTGCGGAAGGTCAGTTTGCTAGTTGGTATTTAGAGGATGAATTGATTGGAAGTGGCGTTATTAGCTAAAAATTAAAAAAATATTTTTCAAAAACCCTTTCAAAGTTTGAAACGCTGAAAGGGTTTTTCATTATCCAGCCAACCAATCTTTAAAATCCTTCACACGTTCTCTACTCACCGTAATTTCTTCTTCCGGCTGGAATTCCAAATCAACTTTGTAATTCGGGGAAGTATGAATATTTTTGATGTAATCTGAACTGATGATAAACTGTCTGTTGACACGGAAAAATTTGGATGGCTCCAGAACATTTTCCAATTCATCCAAAGTAAAATCCGTTGGGAAATTTCGTTCTTTGGTTTGAAGATAGACGATTTTGTTCTCGCTGTAGAAACAACTGACTTCATTGATGGAAACGACTTTCAGATTGTAACCAATCTTAACCAAAATTCTTGAAAGTGTCGCTTGTTCTTTTTTAACGATTTGTCTGATTTCCTGAGAATTAACAGCACCTTGTTCTGGTAAAAACGATTTGAATTTCTCAATTGCTTTTGCCAAATCTTCTTCCTCAATCGGCTTCAAAAGATAATCGATGCTGTTGAGTTTGAAGGCTTTCAGAGTGTATTGGTCAAACGCCGTTGTGTAAATGATAAAAGCTTTGGTTGAGACTTTATCAAAAATATCAAACGACAATCCATCGCCCAAAACAATGTCCGAAAAAATCAGTTGTGGATGTTCATTATTCTGAAACCAATCGACTGCTTCCTCCACAGAATTGAGGCTTGCAACAACTTGTAAATCAGAAAACAAACCTAATAATTTTTCAAGTCTTCTGACTGCTGGTTTTTCGTCTTCGATGATTATCGTTCTTATCATTTTTGTAGTTTATTTTTTTATCATTCGAAATTAGCAAAATATTATTTTTCCTTATCCATTAATTCCCGAATCTTTCGCTCTTCCCAATTTTTTCCAAGCACAAATTGTGGAAAAAAAACACTCAATCCGTGAACTGCCAAACCAATTCCCCAGAAAAATAATGTGATGAAATTCTTATACTGAAAATAACTTTCACCAGATTTCAAATCTTGAATATTAATAAACACAATCAACAAATTTACAAGAACATAAATCGTCAAATGTGAATAAAAACTTTTGAGTTTTTTCACTCTTTTTTTGGCTTCAAGATATTTGATATTGTCTTGATTATTAATAGTTTCCATTGCTTTGTTTTTTCATTTCTTTGTTGATCATATCATTTTCCCAATCAGAATTGAAAAAAAATAATTTTATTCCTTTGATTGCCAGAATCAATCCCCAAATGATAAATATCCAAGAAACCTGCATCTCTCCGAGGTTTTGAGGAAAACCGTGCTTGAAGAATTTGATTCCATAAATAATCCCAAATACGATTGCGAAAACCAAAACGCCTGTGTAGAATTTTTTGATTTTCTGAACTCTTTCCACAGCTGTGGCATAACGTGGATTTTCTCTGTTTATATTTTCCATTTTGATTAATTTTAGAATTATTTTTTATTGTTCATTATTTGTCTAATCTTCCTTTCTTCCCAGCTTTTTCCTGCAAAAAGGTACAGTCCATATCCCAACACACTGAGTCCGCATCCAATCAGTGGGAACCAAAACCATTGCGTTTGTGGATCCGTTTTCAAATTGATGAAAATAAGAAAAGGCATCAGCAGAAAATATCCTGTAAGCATTATGTAAAATGCCTTCTCTTCTTCCATTCTTTCTTTAGCACGTTTGTACTTTCGGGTTTCCATTTGATTTTCCATAGTTCAATTATTTGCTAAATTTTTCGTTGTTCATTATCTCCTGGATTTTTTTCTCTTCCCAGTTTTTACCGACTGCGAAAACCTGCATTGCGTGTGATATAACTCCAATTCCCCAACCCAACATTGGCCAATAGAACCATAAATATTTGGGTGAAGTGATAAGATTGACGATGATCAAAAATGGAATCACGATGCAGTAAGAAATCAAGTTTCCGTAGAATCCTTTCAGTTCTTTTACTCTTTTTACCGCTTTTTCGTAAGCTAAATTTTCTGTGGATTGTGATGTGTAAGTTGTCATTTGATGTGTATTTTTTTCGATTAATATTGGTACTTTAACTTTAAAATTTTGTTCTGATTTTTCGATAAAAACATTTTCTTTGGTAAGAAGTGCGTAACGCTGAACGATGTTTGCCAAACCAATTCCCGCGCTTTCCGTCAATTGTTCTCTCACTTGGAGATTATTTTCTATGCAGAGAAATTTTCCTTCTGTAAAGATTCTGATGTTCAACGGTTTGGATGACGTTGCGAAATTATGTTTGATGCAATTCTCCAGTAATAATTGCAACGAAAGTGGAACTACCAATTTTTGCAAATCGTCATCATTAAGATCAAAAGTGAAATTCACGCTGTCTTCGAATCTGGTTTTCAGAAGGTTGCAATATATTTTTGCAAATTCAATTTCGTTTTCGATTTTTACCAATTCTTTGTCCTTTTGCTCCAAAACATATCGGTAAACTTTCGACATCGATGTGGTGAATTTCTGCGCCTGCTCCGGGTTTTCATCAATTAAAGCTGTTAAGACATTTAACGAATTAAAAAGAAAATGAGGGTCCAATTGATTCTTCAAAGATTCGAATTGGGCGTTGGCAGATTTTGCAATCAGTTTTTGTTCTACAACTTCTTTTTTGGTATTCTTCTTCAATTCTTCCATAAAACCTTTGGCGTGAAGGAAAGCCGAAATCATCAAGGCAATATTAATGGTAAACCAATTGATAAAACTATACTTCGCAGAGAAAAAAGTTTCGAAAGTTGCTGTTTTTTGAATGACCACAAAATTGAGATAGCCACACAAATAACTCACCACAACATTCACGATGACCAATGCAACAATACCAATAATGGTTCGAGTTCTGGTCTGCTCTGCCCAAGGAAATTTTCTGTTCAGAAATTCATTAGTCAAACCATTACTAACACCGATGAAAACTGAGTACATCAAACAAACCAAAAGCCCGTAGAAGAAGTTCTCTACAGTTTTCTCATCCGTATCTATGATGAAGAAAAAGAGGTTAACTCCAAAACCTACCCAAAGCAGTGATATGATACTTTTTCTATTCATTATTTTAATTTCTTGGTTCAAAATTAGGATAGAAAAGAAAGTTGAGCAATTATATATGACCGAATTGTTAAAAAAACCGGCTGAACTGTAAAAATCACAGTTGAAATCTTAAATTATCTTAAAGATTTGAAACAAAAATTCAAAAAGGAACATCTTTTGCTTTTCAAAAAACCACAAATCAATATAGTATGAACAGAAATGTAGAAATAGTTCTTGCCGGAATCTTTGGAACAGCGACTGTTCTTGGCATTTTGGTAGCAAGAAAATATTTAAAAAACAGAATTTACAACAGCGACTATTCTGACCATCATTTGCTATTTGGAAATCAAAAGAAATCCTATGCAAATCCCAATGATGGTGTAGAATTGGACGCATTCTTATAGAAACACACACTATTTAAATTATACAGATTTCCGGTTCGCAAGAGCCGGATTTTTTTGTGGAAAACTTTCCGAAATTTTAAGAGAGATTTTATTTTTCTAATGATAATTTTATAGTTCAAAATTTAAGGTTTCATGTTCAAAGTTTTTATGAAATAATGAAACCTTGGTTAACAGATTCCAAACTTCAAACCCCAAACATTGAACTCTCAAATTCCAAAAGGGCAAGGCGCTCAACGAAATGTCATCAACAAATTTGACCGATTCACCCACGAACCGGAAGATTTTGAATTGGATTTAATCAAAACACAAGTTACAGAAGTTTTCCCGAAAAGCATCATCAATATCATCAAAAGTCCAGACCTGATGATGGATTATTCGATGAATCCGTACCAAGGTTGCGAACACGGCTGTTCCTACTGTTTCGCCAGACCAACACACGAATTTTGGGGTTACAGCGCAGGCGTAGATTTCGAAAGAAAATTAATGGTTAAGAAAAATGCACCAGAACTTTTGGAGAAAACGTTTCAGAAGAAATCTTACGTTCCAAAAACGATTATGCTCTCTGGCAACACAGATTGTTATCAGCCGATTGAAAGACAATTCGAAATCACGAGAAATTTGCTTAAAGTTTGTTTGGATTACAGACATCCGGTTTCTATCATTACCAAAAACGCTTTGGTTCTGAGAGATATTGACATTCTCGAAAAAATGGCGGAGAAAAATCTGATTTCCGTTTCGCTCAGCATTCCAACTATCAATGAAGATTTGCGACGCGTGATGGAACCACGAACTTCAACCGCAAAAAATAAACTGAAAGCCATTGAGGTTTTATCATCGAAAAATATTCCCGTGAATGTGATGATTGCGCCAGTCATTCCAGGATTGACGAGCGACGAAAGTCTTGGCATAATGAAGGCTGTTTCCGAAGCCGGCGCGAGAAGTTGCGGTTACACTTTGGTCAGATTAAATGACACCGTGGAACCTGTTTTCATCCAATGGCTGGAAACGCATTTCCCTGATAGAAAAGACAAAGTCCTAAATTTAATCCGCTCAATGCGAGGTGGAAATCTTGGTGAAAAACGATTTTTCCAACGTTATCAAGGTGAAGGAAATATTGCAGAGATGATTCATAAAACCTTTGAAATTGGGAAGAGGAAGTTTTTCGCAAATCAGGAAAGAGCAAGTCTCACAACTGAACATTTCACGGGAAGCAGAACGCAACAATTGCGATTGTTTTAAGGGAGTTTGAAAGCTTTTGATTAAATTTGCAATCAGAATTAATTTTCAGTAAATTTCACAAATGAAGCAATATTCCGCAAAACGAAGCATCCAAATTCTCGCACATATTCTTGAACAATACGGCATCGATAAAATCATCATTTCTCCAGGTTCCAGAAATGCGCCTTTGTCGATTCATTTTTCTGAGATTGATGCGTTTCAATGTTACAGTATTGTGGACGAAAGGTCGGCTGGATTCGTTGGTTTGGGTATTGCGAAATCTATTAAAAAACCTGTTGCACTCACTTGTACGAGCGGTTCTGCGGTTGCAAATTATTATCCTGCAGTGGTGGAAGCTTTTTATCAGAACATTCCACTTTTGATTCTTAGCGCAGACAGACCTTCGGATTTTGTGGATTTATTTGACGGTCAAACAATTAGACAGAAAAATATTTTCCAGCAACATTCTTACGGCGATTTCGAATTGTTGGAAGATGAGAAAGACGGCGCAGAAGATTACAACTTCGAAACCATCAAAAAAGCAGTGGAACTTTGCATCGAGAAAAGCGGTCCGGTTCACATCAACATTCCTTTGAATGAACCTCTTTACAATCTGGTAGATGAATTGCCAGTTTTGCCAATTGTAGAAAAAACGATACAGAAAAAGACTTATGAGATTCCGTCAAGTCTGATTGCGGATTGGCACACTTCAAAACGAATTTTGATTCTTGCCGGAACATTAGCACCAAATCCAGAATTGCAAGCGCAACTTTCACAATTGGTTAAAAATCACACCGTTGTAGTTTTAACGGAAATGAATTCCAATCTTCAGCACGAGAAATTTTTTGCACATATCGACCGATATATCACAGATTTTACTGAAGAAGATTTCAGGACTTATGCGCCAGATTTGTTAATTACAATCGGGCAAAATGTAGTTTCAAAACGGGTAAAACAATTCCTTCGAAAAGCGAAACCACTTCAACATTGGCACATCGATGAATATTGGCAACCTGATACTTACTACGCATTAACTCAAAAAATTGAAACGAAAGCAGAGATTTTCTTTTCCAAATTGTTGAAATCGATTAATCTTGAGCCAAGACCTTTCTTCAATCTTTGGGACGTTTTGAAGGACAAAAAAGATGCAAAACACGAGGAGTTTTTGAACAAAGCACCTTTCTCGGATTTTTATTTGTTTAAGCTTTTGGCTACTCAAATTCCTGAAAATTATAAAATTCATTTCTCCAATAGTTCAGCGATTCGATATGCACAATTGTTTGATTATCAGAAGCACGACGTGTATTGCAACCGAGGAACCAGCGGAATCGACGGTTGCACTTCTACCGCAATGGGATTTGCGATGATGGAAGATGCACCTACGATTTTGATTACCGGAGATTTGTCATTTTTCTATGACATCAACGGACTTTGGAACCAATATATCCCGCCATACACGAGGATTGTAATTTTCAACAATGGTGAGGGAAACATTTTCAAAATCATTCCTGGACCAAGCGGAACCAACGCTTTGGACGAATTTATTGCCACCAAACATAATAGAAACGCAGAATTATTAGCAAAAAATTTCGGTTTTGATTATACGAAAGTGGAAGACGAAATCACATTGGACAGAGTTTTACCAAACTTCTTCAAACCCAATCCGAAACCAAAGATTTTGGAAGTAATGACTTCTGAGTGTAATAATGCGGATATTTTGAAGCAGTATTTTGTGGAGTTGAAGTGAAAACCAATTTTGTAAAATATTAAAATATAAGACTTTACATCAATTACAATATTTGATAAATAATAAATTTGTAACTTTGCAAAATGATGAGTAATGTTCCTTACACAAAATATAACAAAACCCAATTAGAAAAAATCGGGAATACTGTTGTGTACCTAAGTGATAATATTCCTCAACTTTCAAAAACTAAACTCCTAAAACTTTTATATATTTTAGACGAGATTTCAATTAAAAAAACTGGGATTCCTTTTTTAAATCTGAAGTATAAAGTTTGGAAATTTGGTCCTGTTTCGGAAGAACTGTTCATCGATTTGTCTTCAGAACCAAAACTATTGGAAGGTTATATTGAGAAAAATAGTGAAGACGGCGTGAACTTCGTTGTGTCAAAATCTGTTTTCAATGACGATGAGTTTTCCGACAATGATATAGAATTAATGGATTACACCATTGCTAATTTTGGAAATAAATCAGCGAAGGAATTAATTTCATACACACATAGAACCAACTCGCCTTGGCACAATACGGCTAAACAAAGCGAAGTGTTGGAATTGTTGGAAAAGGAAATAATCAACAATACAGAATATGTAATCGATATGAGTCAACTGATTTCGCACGACGAAAGAAAAAAAAGTATCTATACCGAATTTCTTGAGTCACATTAATGTTTGAAGAAGGCAACATCATCTATTTTGACCCATTTTATTTCAAAAATGGAAATCCTGCGAAGCCTAAATATTTTGTTGTACTAAAAAATGATGGTTATCAAAACATTGTCGCATCATTGCCAACAAGAACAGATTCAATCCCACAAAAAGATACAATTGAAAGTGGATGTGTAGAAATCCCGTCTATCAATCTCAATTGCTTTGTTTTTGCTCCTTCGCAAATCATTACAAACTGCAATAAGTTTTTTGATTTTCCAACCCATTTGTATGGTCACCAGATAGATGATTATACTATTGAGTCATTACAAGAATTATATCCAAACGAAGGAACAGATTATTCACTTTGGGGCAAAATGAAATCAAATTTATTTGAAGAATTAATCAATTGTTTCAAAAATTCCAAATCGGTTAAAAGAAAGTATAAAAAACTTTTGTAAAGCCATCAAAACTCCAAATCCGTTTCCTCTTTCGGCAAATTGATTATTTTCTCAATCGGATAAATGAACATTTCATCAAAATCGTTCAAAGCATTAATCAATTGAAAATGAGAATATTCTTTGATATTATCAATTGTAATTTCGGTTTCTTTTATTTTTTTCGAGGCTAATAAACTTTGTCGCATTACGCCATTCAGAAGATAAGTTTTCGGCGTGAACCAAGTTTTATCTTTCAGGAAAAGAAGATTGGAATAGGACGTGTCTGTGATTTGATTTTCTTTGATGATGATGATTTCTTCGGCGTCACTTTTTTCTTTTAATTTTTGAAATTGAGTTCTGTCCGCAAACTTAAAGTGATAATCAAGTTCATTATCAATAACCAATTCGAAATCATCGTGTTCCGAAATCGCGTGTGGTACAATTTGAGTTTTGAAATTGTTTTCCAAATCATATTCGATTCGGAATTTGTAAAGGCCGTCTTCATCGTGTTCGAGATTTAAGAATAAAGTTTTGATATCGATTTTACACTCTTTCCCGAAATTGGAAAATGTCTCATTCATTCTTTTTTGATGAAGATCTACCAAGAATATTTTCTGGTCTTCTACTTTGATGCTTTCAATAAATCGGGACATAGATTTTGTTTTTCATTTCTTCGTATTCGCTGGTCAAGTCGCTTTGGTGCGTGATTCCGCCACCGCTTTTGAAAAAGAGTTTTCCGTTTTCTTTTTCAATAAATCTAATCATCACACAAGAATCGAGATTTTTTCCATCAAAATAACCTGCAATTCCTGTATAAAAACCGCGGTCATATTTTTCAGCTTCCAGGATGATTTCCAAAGTTTTTGGTTTTGGAGCGCCGAGAATAGAACCAGCTGGCAACAATTTTTGAAGAATCGAACCAATCTTGTTTTGAAATTCAGGTTTTATTTCGCCTTCGATTTCGGAACTCATTGCGAGGAGATTTTTTTGTTTTGTCTTGATTAAATCTATTCTTTGAAAATCCTTAACACGAACATTATTGGCAACTATACTCAAATCATTTCTCAACAAATCGACAACGGTGTAATGTTCCGCTTTTTCTTTCGGGTCGTTTTTCAGAATATTTTTTGCATCTTCTATTTCCGCATCGATAGTTCCTTTCATTGGATGCGTAAAAATCTTGTTATCAACAATTTCGATGAAAGTTTCTGGGGAAAAACAGACAAATTCGTCAAGAACAAGGATTTTATATTTTGCTTTTGAGAATGTGAAAATATCTTCTAACGTCAAGTTGGTTTCAATTTCGGTTTTTCTGGTGTAATTGGTGAGATAAGAATTTCCTTTCTTCAAATTTTCTTGGACAATTTCAAATCCTTTTTGATAATCTTCAAGAGTTTCGGGAAAAGATTTCCATTCGAAGTTTGGGATGGTCGCGTGTTCCTCATCTACGTTTGTAACATACGGAAAATCAATTAACAAACTGTTATTTTTAATTTCTTTTTGAGTGAAAATCTTGACATCATCCATCAAAAAATTAATCAAGAAAAAAAAAGGCTCTTTTCTTTCTGACAATTCGTCCATTCTTAGAAACTGAGGATTCTGAAACATAAAAACAAAAATAAGAGAAAAGATGATAGAGAAAAGATAAAAGACTTAAAATATGGTTTATCAATTCCTAACGAGTATTTTTGCAAAAATTTTGAGAATGACGACGCAAAAACCGGAAATTGGAAAAGTGCTGACAGAGGCGTATCAATATTGGATGAAAACACTACCGATGCAGTTTATATTCTGTGTGATTTATTTCGCCATTTTTATGTTTGCAGCAATGTACGCTTACCGCTACTACGGACTTTTTGACGAAATGCAGAAATTTCAAAATTTGCTCTACACTGACAGTGGCGCATTTCTGAAAAAATATGAGGTGCTGATGCAGACCGAAAATGCGATGTCTTTTACGATGGCTGTTTTGGTAATCAAAGCGATTGTTTTTCCTTTGAATCTGGGTTTTTTGAAAGTTTACAGAAAATTGGATTTAGGCGAAGTTCCAGAAACAAGTGATCTTTTCACAGGTTTTCGAGGACATTACTTTTTCATTTTTGCGATTTACTCTTTGTTTTGGAGTGTTGTCAACAGCTATTTGTCGTTTTTCACTCTGTTGTGGATTCCGATGATGTTGCTGGTTCCTTCCTTGATTTTCTTTAAGAATTACAATTTTTTTGAGGCTTTTAAAATCAGTATTTTGACATTTCAGAAAAATCCGATTTTGATTTTGGTCGCAAGTTTGGTTGCGATTGTATTTTCGTACAGCGGAATTATAGCTTTCTTTTTTGGACTTTTTCTGACTTTTCCGTTTTGGAATGCGATGATTTATGTCCTTTACAAAAATCTGATTGGTGAATTTGAGGAATAATTGTTTCTGAGTTCATTCTTTTCAGGAAATTTTTATGTAGATTTGATAATAAACTTCAAACTTAACTACATGGAAAATTTTAATGAATTCGAAAACACAGGCACAGTCCCTGACAGAGACACAGGAAATATTATCTCTCACGCTTTCGAGATTTATAAGGGCATCTTTATGTATCCCTTGGTTGCCGGTATCCTTTATTTTATCGCTTTATCTGTGATTGCATCGATCACGGGACTAGGAGCACTGTTTATGGAAATGGGTCAAAACTCTCAATCTATGGGAAGTTATGATCCAGAAATGTACAATGACATCTATCGTAGTACGCCATTCCTGACTTTTATGGGTGGTTTTTCTATCATCAACATCTTGCTGTTTTCTCCGCTAATTGTCGGAACAATTTACATTGCACACAAGAAAAATCTGAATCAAAAAATAGATTTCTCCGATCTTTTCATTGGATACAGACAAAATTTCCTACACATCGTTTTGTACGGTTTGATATTTTCCATCGCATCTATCATCTGTACTAATCTTTGTTATGTTCCAGCAATTTTTGTGATGCCTTTCTTATTTTTAGGTTACCCATTCTTACTGTTTCAGAATGTTTCTGCAATTGAAGCCTTAAAGAATTCTTTTGAAATTGTGAAAAATAATTACGGAAATTTCTTACTACTCAATCTCTTAGCTTTTCTGTGCTCCTATTTAGGATTGATTGGATGTTGTATTGGCATAATACTTACTTATATGTTTTACTACTCTACAATGTACTCTGCTTATTGTGCTTATGTTGCATTGCCAAGACAATTAGACTAAATTAAACAAAAAAACTATGTCAGACTTCGGTAAACCAATAGAATCTGTTGTGATAAAGCAGATTGCATTAATTCTTTTAATTTGTGTTTTAGTTGGACTCATTTGCTGGAATCTGGCATTGTTTATTCCCTCATTTTTAGGTGCATTGACACTCTATATCGTCTGTAGAAAGTACAATAATTATCTCGTAGAAGAAAAAAACTGGAAACCTTGGCTGGCTGCTAGTTTTATAATGTTGGCATCTTTAATCATTTTGATTCTTCCCGTTTATTTTATCATCGATATGTTGGTGGCGAAGATTGGGAATGCTCAGGTTTATATGGAGAAATTCAATGTATTCCTGGAAAAGATTCATCATTTTGTATTGGAAAAAGTTGGGTTTGATATTCTCAGCAAAGAGAATATCAACAAAGTCACTAATTTTGCCAGTTCCTTTTCTACAAAGGCTTTGAGTACAACGGTCAACACTTTTACAGTCATTATGTCGATGTACTTTATCCTGTATTTTATGTTTGTACGCGCCAAAGTTTTTGAAAGAATTGTTTCCAAAGCAATGCCATTCAAACGTGCCAACACGCAACTCTTGGGTGATAAATTCACAAAACTGGTGATGGCAAATGCCATTGGGATTCCTGTTGTAGCCATTGGTCAAGGCGTGGTTGCGCTTATTGGATATTGGATTTTTGGAGCCCCAAGTGCGATTCTTCTATTTGCATTAACGGCTGTGGCATCTATGCTTCCTGTTGTGGGTGCGGCTATTATTTATGTTCCCGTTGGAATTTTCATGATTGCAGAAGGCAACACAGGCGGCGGTGTCGGCGTTTTGATTTACGGACTTGTGGTCGTGGGACTCACAGATAACTTGCTGAGATTCACACTATTAAAGAGACTAGAAGACATCCATCCGTTAGTAACAGTTTTCGGAATTATTTTGGGGATTAATTTATTTGGATTTATGGGATTGGTTTTCGGACCCATTATGATGTCCATCACGGTTTTACTGATTCAGGTTTACAGAGACGAATTCTCAGAAGAAGAAATTCCAGCACTGGAACTTCCCAATCAAGACATCGAAATAGAGAATAAAACCGATCTTATTATTTAAAAAATGGAAGGAATCAATCCTCAAATCTTAAAAGAAATCTGCGAAGTCAGAATGCCTTTCGGAAAATATAAAGAAACTATTCTTGCCGACTTACCCATATCTTATCTGGAATGGTTTTTGAGAAACGGCGGTTTTCCCAAAGGAAAATTGGGAATGCAACTGTCCACTATCTATGAAATTAAACTGAATGGATTGATGGATTTATTAATTCCAATCCGTGGAAACGTCAGCCATTCTAAAGATAAAAAGACGACTTATAAGTTTTAATTAATGAAAGTTTCGAAACGGACAAATCTTCTCAGAAAGCGCGTGATGCAAAGCCTTACCAAAAATATCGGTAAATCACAAGCAATTCCGCAGCTTCAAAAAGAGATTGAAATAAAACGGATTCTCATCTCCCGACCCAATCACAGATTAGGGAACTTACTTTTATTAACACCTTTGGTTCAGGAAGTGAGCAGAATTTTTCCCGATAGCAAAATCGACTTGTTTGTAAAAGGTGGCATTTCTCCAATTATCTACAAGAATTACGAAAACATAGACCACTTTATCCAACTTCCAAAGAAACCTTTCAGCCATTTGTTTCAATACATCCAAGCGTGGTTTCAGTTGAAATCACGGAAATATGACTTGGCCATTAATGCAAATCAAGGTTCGTCTTCCGGAAAATTATCTATCCAACTTGCGAATTCTACCTACAAATTTTTTGGAGAAGAAGATGAAGCGCTGAATTTAAAATACTCTGATTACCAGCACGACGCCAAGAAAACAATCTATAATCTGAGAAAATATCTAAAGGATTTTGGCATTAATGAAAATATCGAAAAAGCGCCTTCATTGAAATTAAAATTAGATCCTGAAGAGATAGAAATAGGAAAAATTAATCTTGAAAAACTGGTCCAAAACGATAAAAAAACCATCTGCCTTTTTACCAATGCAACCGGTGAAAAAATATATTCTGAAGAATGGTGGGAAGCTTTTTACAACAGGCTAAAATCTACATTTCCAGACTATAACATTATAGAATTGTTGCCTGTAGAAAATATTTCGAAGTTGAATTTCAATATCCCAAATTTCTACAGCAAAGACATTCGGGAAATGGGTGGATTTCTAGCAAATTGTGCACTTTTCATAGCCGCAGACAATGGCGTGATGCACCTCGCAAGTTCTGTAAATGTTCCAACTATTGGACTTTTCAAGGTGACCGATGAAGCAAAATATCAACCTTACAACGACAGAAGTTTTTCCATCAATACCAACAATATGGATTTGGATAAAGTAATAGACCTCATCAAAACGTCTCTAGAATAGTACAGCAGTGAATTATGAACTTTGTCCTGTCCGAAAATTATTCGCATTACCGAAATGACATCCTCAACATTTTAAAGAATTTTAAAAATGAAGGTGTTTTGATTCTTAATGACAACAAAAAAAGAAACACTATTAAGTTCTTCCATATCAACGACTTAAGCTTTAATTTCAAATCTTTCAAACAGCATAATATCATCAATCGGCATGTTTACAAACATTACCGAAAATCCAAAGCCAGACGTTCCTACGAATATGCAAATCTGCTTCTCAGCAAGAATTTTTACACACCTCAGCCAATCGCTTTTATAGAAAATCACGATTTCATTGGCGTGACTTCCAGCTATTACGTGAGCGAGCAATTGGAAGATTCTTTCACTTTGAAAACAGTTTTTGATGATGAAAATTTCACTGATAGAAATGACATTATCAGATCTTACACTCTGTTAATCCACCAATTGCACGAAAATGGAATTGAGTTCATCGATAATGCGCCCGGAAATTTTCTCATTAAAAAGATTGATGATTCCTACCAGATTTTCCTCGTAGATCTCAACCGAATGAATTTCCACGAAGAAATCGACATCCAAAAAAGGCTCAAAAATTTTTCGCGAATATCTGAGAATTTGGAAATCCAGAAAATCATTGCATCAGAATACGCTTTGCTGTCAGGAAATTCTTATGATTTTTGTGAAAAAACCATTGCAGAAGCATCAAACAAGCGTATTCGAAAATTGAAAATAAAGAAAGTCCTTAAGTTTTATAAATATTTTTTGAAGAATTAAGCTTTCAACGCTGCAATTTCATCTCTCAGTTTTGCCGCTTTTATGAAGTCTAGACTCTTGGCTGCATTTTCCATTTCTTTCTGTTTCTGAGCCACGATTTTCTCAATATCTTCGCTTCCATAATTGGCTTTGGTTTCGGCAACTTCTTGTAGAATTTCTTTGTGAGTGTATTTTGCATCTGGGAAATCTTTGCTTCTTCCCACCAAGTTTTCACTGATTTTTTTGTTCAAAGCTTGAGGAACTTTACCGTGATCCGCATTATATTTCATCTGTTTTTCACGACGATAATTGGTTTCATCAATGGTTGCCTGCATCGATTTTGTCATCTTGTCCGCGTACATTATCGCGCGACCATTCAGGTTTCTCGCCGCTCTACCAACGGTTTGGATCATCGATCTTCGGGAACGCAACATTCCTTCTTTATCAGCATCCAAAATTGCAACAAGTGAAACTTCTGGCAAATCCAAACCTTCTCTCAAAAGATTGACACCCACCAAAACATCAAACAAACCAAGACGCAAATCCTGCATAATCTGAATCCTTTCCAAAGTCTCCACATCGGAATGAATATATCTTGTTCTGATGCCCACTTTTGTAAAATATTTCGTGAGTTCTTCCGCCATTTTTTTGGTTAATGTTGTCACCAAAACTCTTTCGTCGGCTTCTTCTCTTTTATGGATTTCTTCGATGAGATCATCAATTTGATTCATCGTCGGACGAACATCAATTATTGGATCCAAAAGCCCAGTCGGACGGATAATTTGCTCGATATAAGTTCCGCCAGATTTCTCCAATTCATAATCTGCTGGCGTTGCCGAAACATAAATGACTTGATTCTGCATATCCTCAAACTCATTGAATTTCAAAGGTCTATTGTCCATCGCCGCTGGCAAACGGAAACCGTGTTCTACCAGAACTTCTTTTCGGCTTCTATCTCCACCGTACATCGCGTGAACCTGTGGAACAGTCACGTGACTTTCATCGATGACCATCAAGAAATCTTTCGGGAAATAATCTAATAAACAAAAAGGTCTTGAGCCAGGCAAACGACCATCCATATATCGGGAATAATTTTCAATTCCGGAACAATATCCAAGTTCACGAATCATTTCGAGATCCAGTTCTGTTCTCTCCTCCAGACGTTTGGCTTCCAAAGGTTTTTCGATTTCTCGGAAGAAATCAACTTGCTTCACCATATCATCCTGGATTTGACGAATCGCACCTTGCATTGTCTCAGCTGTGGTTACGAAAAGATTGGCGGGATAAATATTGATAATGTCAAAATTCGAAATCACACTTCCAGAAACGGGGTCAAAACTTTGGATTTTCTCCACATCATCGCCAAAAAACTGAATCCTAATTGCCGTATCAGCATAAGCCGGATAAATATCAATCACATCACCTTTCACACGAAACGTTCCTCTTTGAAACTCATTCAACGCTCTGGAATATAATGCACTGACTAATTGATGAAGCAATCTGGTCCTGGAAAGCTTTTCATTTTTTTCAATGGTAATCAATGACTTATGAAACTCACTCGGATTTCCCACACCATAAATACAAGAAACCGAAGCCACGATCAAAATATCTCGTCGCCCAGAAAGCAAACTTGCGATGGCAGAAAGTCTCAATTTTTCCACTTCTTCATTGATGCTCAAATCTTTCTCGATGTAAGTATTTGTGGATGCAATGAACGCTTCTGGCTGATAATAATCGTAGTAACTCACAAAATATTCTACCGCATTATCCGGAAAAAACTCCTTGAACTCCATAAAAAGCTGGGCCGCCAAAGTCTTGTTGTGCGCCATCACAATCGTGGGACGTTGCACACTTTCCACAACATTGGCAACCGTAAAAGTTTTTCCAGAACCCGTAACGCCGAGAAGCGTCTGATACTTTTCGCCGATATTGATGCCTTCTACCAATTTCTCGATGGCTTGTGGCTGATCTCCAGTGGGTTTATATTCTGAGTGAAGTTTAAAATCCATATAACAAAAATACAAAATAAAAAACGTCCCAATTTTGGAACGTTTGACATTTTTTGGAAATTATTCTTCCGATATTTGAAGTCCTTGGAGCAAGAATTCTTTGTTGATTTTATTAGAAGAATCACTCACTGCAACTGTTATCGGAATCTTGTTGATAATCGTATCCTTATAAACAAAACCTGGCTTTTTCTCTTGGTTATCAATCAAAATATAATAATCTGTATCAATGACTTTCGACTTTCCGTAGAGCAAAATATTTTTGAATTTTGGTTTTTTTCCAACTTTCAATTTTTTGTATTCCTTGGAATCATTTGCAAAATCGAAACCGCCGAAAGATTGATATTTAATTTTCAAACTATCGTTGGTAATACAAAGAAAAATATTGTCTTCTCCACAGTTTTGAACTTTGTTGAATTTGGAATATTGATTAAAAGCTGTACAAGAATTAAAGCAAAAACCAATTAAAATCAACAAAATAATTCCAATATATTTTCCCATCATTTATTGAAACTGCATTGTGATTGGAAGTTGGAAAACAGTCGCTGTTGGATTTCCTTCTTCGGTTGCGGGTTTCCAAGTTTTACCTTTTGTAGCAGTCTTGAATGCTTTTACAGCTTCCTCATTGAATTTCTGATGAGCGCCATCTGGCTTTACCTCAACAGCTTCTCCATTTTTGTTGATCGTCACATAAAGCATTGTTTTCAACGTTACTTTTTCATTTTTTCCTATGAATGAAGAATCGAAAGCGTCCGCAATTCCTTTCCTCAATTCATTCAACCCTTCCGGAAATTCTGCATTACTGAAATTGACTGCTGGTGGCGGTGGAGGTGGCGGAGGAATTGGAAGTTCGTGATCTTCAAATTGTTTTTTCGAGTTGTGCTTTTCAGATCTTTTTGATTTTTTGACTTTGGAATTTTCAGTCTTAAAATCCTTCACAACTACGACTGTATCGGTTTTTAAAGAACTGTCAATTTGAAATTCCGGATTCAGATTGACATTTTCATTGGTTCCCGAAGCATAGACTTTTTGAACAAAGAAAAAGCTGGATCCTGCGATTACTGAAACTGCAAAAAGCTTTTTGAAGTTTTCGAGTTTTGATTTTTTGGTCGTCATCATAATAAATCGTTGTTTGGTGTTATTAAAATTAAATTGATTGATAACTGACAGATTCTGAACCTGTAAAACTTCTGTCAAAATCAATTTTTGATAATCTTTGATATTAAATTCTTGGTTAATAATTTCTTCATCCGCCAAAAATTCGTGGTTGTCTGTGATCGCTTTTTTATAAAAATAAATCGCAGGATTGAACCAGGAAATTGCTTTTAGAAATTCAACAAAAATCAAGTCTAGAGAATGTTTTTGAGTCAAATGGGTTTTTTCGTGGAGGAAAATTCTACGGTCAATCTTTTCATTTTCGAAGTAAGATTTGTTGAGATAAATCTTGTTCCAAAAACTAAAAGGAGGCAAATCTTTTTCTATCAGTTTTATGTTTTGATTTTGATAAATTAAATCAATTCCTTTTAAGTTTGTAATTTTAAAAATTGAAATCAACATTTTGATAATCAAAACAACAGAAACCAAACTGTAAATCATTAAAATGAAATTCATCCAATCAAATTCTGAAGTTTGAGCCGTGTTTTGAATGAGTTGTTGCGTTTTGATTTCTTCAAAAATCAATTGGTTTTTCTGCTCAGAAATTGCTGGTAAATTAATCTGAACAAAAGGAATCGCATAAGAAAAAACCAAAGCAAAAAGCAAGAAAAATCTGTTGAAACGGAACATCTTTTCTCTTTGCAAAAACAAATAGTAAATCGCTATCATCAACGATGAACAAAGGATTATTTTAAGAATAATTGTAATCATCAGTCCGTGATTTCTTTATCAATAATATCTCGAAGTTCTTTCAATTGTTTCTGAGAAAGCTTTGCATTCGAGGTAAAAAATGATGCAAATTGACTCACAGAATTATTAAAAAAACGGTCAATCATAGAAGTCATTTCGCCTTGGAAATAATCTTCTTTTTTCACTTTTGGAAAATACTGACGTGAGTTTCCAAAAAGTTTGTAGCCTACCAAATCTTTGTTCTGCATTCTCTTCAACAGCGTTGCAATCGTGGTTGACGCAGGTTTCGGATCGGCATAATCTTCCAAAATATCTTTCATAAAAACCTTTTCTTTTTGCCAAAGGATTTCCATTAATGTCATTTCGGTTTCAGTTAATTTTTGTTCGTTCATTCTACAAAATCAAATTATGTTCTACAAATGTAGAATTAAATTTCAAACCGACAAATTTTGGTGGCATTATTTTTTCATTGAAGTCATCAAAATAAATCTTATGTTAAAATCCACATTACCAACTCTTTTTTGTTCGTTCTTTCTTTTATACTCTTGCAATTGGAAAGGACAACCAAGCAAACCCACTTCTCTCGAAGAAAAAGCAAACACCGACTACAAACCCGCTTTCGCAGGACAAACCAGAATTACACCTATAAAAACCAAAACAGCTTTCAATGTAGAAGTGCTCAATACTTCACTCGGAAAACCTTGGGGAATTGTCAATTTGCCCGACGGAAAATTCTTAATTACCGAGAAATCTGGATTTATGAATGTCGTTTCTGCAGATGGAAAGCAAGTTTCGAAAGTTGAAGGTTTCCCAAAAGTGGATGACAAAGGACAAGGCGGAATGCTGGACGTGGCGTTGGATCCAGATTTTAAGACAAATAATATAATTTTCTTCGTTTTCTCAGAGCCATTTGAAAACGGAAATCTAACCTCTATCGCAAAAGGAAAATTGTCCGCAGATTTGAAATCAATTTCTGGTGTGAAAGTAATTTTCCGAGCAACACCTTCTTACGATGGCGACAAACACTTCGGAAGCCGATTGGTTTTTGACAAAGACGCAAATTTGTTCGTAAGCACGGGCGAAAGATCTGATAAAGAAATGAGAGTTCACGCTATCAAACCGGATAATTATTTAGGTAAAATTTTAAAAATTACGAAAGACGGAAAACCAGCACCTGGAAATCCTTTCATTGGAAAAGCGGGTTACAAACCTGAGATTTTTGCTTATGGAATCCGCAGTCCGCAAGGTTTGGCTTTGGATGAAAAAGGACAACTTTGGGACATTGAAATGGGACCAAGAGGTGGTGACGAAATCAACCTTATCCAAGCTGGAAAAAACTATGGTTGGGGCGATGTCACTTATGGAATCGAATATACAGGCGCAAAAATCAACAATGGAACTACGCAAAAAGCTGGAACAGAACAGCCCGTTTACTATTGGGATCCAGTGGTTTCGCCAAGTGGCGTGACTTTCTACACAGGAAATATCGACGAGTGGAAAAACAATCTATTCATCGCGTGTTTGAGCGGACAGCACATTAACCGAATTGTTATCAAAGATAATAAAGTGGTTGGTGAAGAACGCTTATTGCTCGATCAAAAAGAAAGATTCCGA
This sequence comes from Epilithonimonas xixisoli, assembly GCF_004365655.1. Classification (GTDB taxonomy): domain Bacteria; phylum Bacteroidota; class Bacteroidia; order Flavobacteriales; family Weeksellaceae; genus Epilithonimonas; species Epilithonimonas xixisoli. The sequence goes on from NZ_SOEO01000002.1 coordinate 611,403, forward strand.
GATGTTCTGAACGGAATGGACGGTAATCTCTACGGAATAACCGATAGCGGAAAACTTTACAAAGTATCTAAAAAATAAACCTAAAAATCCTGATTCGTTCAGGATTTTTTTATGCGGTCTGCTTTCTTAATACCTTGGAAATCTTTCAGATAAAAAGGTTCGAAATACGCCACATCTTCAAAATCTTTTTGATTGAATTTTTCAACAGATTTTTTAATCAAGCCTTTTGCTGATGGATAAATATCAGACTTGAATTCTGCATTTGGAAGACTGAGAATTTCCTGCGCTTTTTTTGCGCCGTCGCCAATGAACAAAACTTTCTTATCCGCTAATTCAGAAAAGGAATTTTCATCGAGAATTTTAGCTTCAGTTTCCTTAATCATTTCGCCGGAAGTCCCATCAAAAAGTGCGGTGTAAACTTCCATTCTTCTGGCGTCAATCAATGGAATAATTAATTCAAAACCTTGATTTAAAAATTCTTCCACCATAGAATCTAACGAATTGATGGCAATCAAAGGAAGTTTCAAACCATAGCAAAAACCTTTGGCAGAAGCCGACCCAATTCTAAGACCCGTGTAAGAACCGGGACCTTTTCCCAGAGAAATCGCATCCAAATCTTTCAAAGAAATTTCTGCGCCTTCCAAAGCCCATTCTACAAAACTGTGAAGGCTTTCGGACTGTTTGTAATTATCGGAAACTTCTTCGCAAAGACAAAGGATTTCTTCGCCATCAGAAATGGCAACAGAACAGTTTTTGGACGAGGTTTCTATGTGGAGGATTTTCATTCTGCAAATGTAAGAATTTAGAGAATTACGATTTCAAAGTCACACTCTGCCTACTCCACAATTTCCAACTCCCTTTTTGTCGAATCCAGATTTCGAGGACGGAAAGTTTCATTTCGAAGATTTCATTTTTGTAAAGTCCTTTCACAGCAATGATTCTTCTGATATTTGCGAATTTACTTGTGACTTTAATTTCTTTCAATTCGGTTTGATTGACGGATTGATATTTCACTTTTCCGGACTCGAAATCTTTTTTGAAATCCTGATAATTCTGAACCCAACCGTTTGAATGTCCAAACGAAACATCATCAGAAAACAAAGTCAGAATTTTTGAATCGTTTTTCTGCATCAAAGAATCAAGCTTTAAAATTTGAGAGATTAACGCATTTTCTTGTTTTGAATAACTCTGTGAAAATCCAAAAACAAAAGTGAATAAAAATAAAAATGACAACAATTTCATCTTAAACTAAACATTTCGGTAAATCGTTCTAGGTTCTGCCTGCGCTTTTGGATAAATTGTGAATTCAGCAATGGAAACACGCTCTGGAACATTGATACAATAAGCAATCGCATCAGCAATATCCTCTGCCTTCAAAGCTTCATAACCAGCGTAAACTGTTGAAGCTCTTTCTGCATCACCTTTAAATCTTATTTTAGAGAAATCCGTTGCAACGGCACCAGGCTGAATAGTCGTGACACGGATTCCGAATTCTGTCAGCTCAATTCTCATTCCTTCAGAAATCACATCAACCGCTTTTTTGGAAGCACAATAAACGACACCGTTTGCATAAGTTTGCCTAGCAGCAACTGAGCTGATATTGATGATTTGTCCGTTATGTTTTTCTTTCATCAATTTGATGATTGGCTGAGAAACGTAAAGCAAACCCTTTATATTGCCGTCCATCATTGCGTTCCAGTCATCCGGATTTCCGTCTGCGATAGAATCTAATCCGTGGGCATTTCCAGCGTTATTAATTAGAACATCGGTATTTTTCCAATTTTCTGGAAGTGAATTGATGGCTTCAAAAACTTCGTCAGAATTTCGGACATCAAAACTTAATGTGAAAACTTCGGTTTCCTTAGACAATTCTAACTTCAATTCTTCAAGAACGGTTTTATTTCTTCCGCAGAGAATGATTCTATTTTTTTGATTTGCTAAAAGAATTGCAGTAGCTTTTCCTATGCCGGAAGTAGCTCCGGTGATGAATATTGTTTTCAAATTACTTTAGATTTAAAGAACAAAATTAACGCAAAGTCCCAAGTATTTTTGAATCTGAACCTAAAAAAAGTCGCAAATAAAACTTTGCGACTTTTAACAATATTTTTTAAAGACTTTTTGTGCCTTTGCGATAAATCCTATTTTTTGCTGTCAGCTTGAAAATCCAAACTTACAGAATTCATACAATATCGTGTTCCAGTCGGTGGCGGACCATCATTAAAAACGTGACCCAAATGCGAGTCGCATCGTTTGCAAAGAACTTCGATTCTTTCCATTCCGTGGGTGGAATCTCGTTTGTAGCTCACGCCTTCTTTGTCAGCTTCGAAGAAACTTGGCCAGCCACAAGTGCTTGCAAATTTGGAACTTGAACGGAACAAATGATTGCCACAAACTGCGCAGTAATATTCGCCGAGTTCATCAAATTCATTGTATTTTCCGGTGAAAGGATATTCTGTATTGGCTTCTCTTGCGATGGCGTAAACCTCGGCGGGAAGGATTTTTTTCCATTCTTCGTTGGAAACATTCAATTTAGTTCTATCGGTTCTTGAATAGTAAGGATTGTTGGCGTGTGTATTATCTTCCATTGTCTTTTGTTGTGGTTGTTTGGTTAAATCAACTTTTTTCTGCGTGCATTGTTGCAAAAATGAGGTCATTAATATTAAAAAAAATACATTTTTCATTATTGTAAATTTACGAAATCTATTAGAAGATTCCATTATCATAAGGTATTAAACAAACGCACTCATTCCCGTAATCGAACGGCCGACAATCAACGAATTGATTTCTTTGGTTCCTTCATAAGAATAAATAGCTTCCGCATCGGCTACAAATCTGGCAACATCGTGTTCGAGCAGAATTCCGTTTCCGCCCATCACTTCTCTCGCTTGTGCAACAACATCACGCGTTCTAAGGCTACAAAATACTTTTGCCAAAGAAGCGTGTTCGTCTTTCAAAATATCTTGGTCTTGCATTTCCGAAAGCCTGAAAACCAAAGTCTGCATCGCCGTCAGATTGGACAACATTTCCACCAAATGTCCTTGAATTAATTGGAAAGAAGCAATTGGTTTTCCGAATTGTTCACGTTTTCTGGTGTAATCCAAAGCGCTTTCATAAGCACCTCTCGCACAGCCTGTCGCCATCCAGGCAACTCCAGCTCTCGTCATTTGAAGCACTTTTGCGGTGTCTTTGAAACTGTTGGCGTGCTCCATTTTTTGAGAATCGGCAACGAAGCAATCCTTCATCGTAATCAATCCGTTTTGCACAATTCTGAGCGCCATTTTCCCTCGGATTTTTTCAACGGAGAATCCAGCGGTGTCTTTTTCAACAATGAAACCTTTGACCTGATTGTCATCTAAATCTCTTGCCCAAATAATAATCACATCAGCAAAAGTTGCATTTCCAATCCATTTTTTCTGTCCGTTCAGAATCCAACCACCTTTTACTTTTTTACAAGTTGTTGTCAATCCACCTGCTGCGCCCGAACCAACTTCAGGCTCCGTCAATCCAAATGCGCCAATCAAATCGAATTGTTGCATTCCGGGAAGGTATTTTTGTTTCTGTTCTTCGGAACCGCACATATAAATTGAACCCATCGATAATCCGGATTGAACACCGAAAAATGTTGCCAATGACGCATCGACTCTGGCAATTTCCATTGCTATAACGCCTTCCATCAAGAAAGGTAAATTCGGGCAACCATAACCTTCATAAGTGACACCACAGAGATTTAGTTTTTTGAATTTTGGGATAAGCTCGTGCGGGAAATCGTCTGTCAGCCAATATCTGTTGACCAAAGGTTTGGCTTCTTTTTCCATAAACTCACGTACTTTTAGTTGAATCGCTCTTTGCTCGTCTGTCAGTTTCAAATGCAGTTCATAAAAGTCACCGTTGATTGGTGGTAATTCTCTTTTCTTTCCTGATGAGTCCAGCATTTTGGTCAAACTGTTCAATTGATTTTTATCGAGTTTTGAAAACTGATGCATCAATTTTGGAAGGTCGACTTTTTGTGAGATTTGGGACAGTTGGTCTATGTCGATATTTTTTAAAAGGTTGAAAACGCCTTTAATCTTGGAGATTGTACTGTTCATAGATTTTGTTTTTCTAATTAATGCAATTAATATTCCTAAAAAGAACTTACAATTCTGTTTTTATCACTTTTTCTTTGAAAATCTATTTTACAAAACACTCATTTTCAATATTTTAAAATCGTAGCTGATTTACAATTAGTTTCGGATTGATTTGCGGAATTACTTTCATTTTAATTATCAATTTTGGTAAAGAAGGTTTCAAATAATTGACAAAACTTGATTTGGAAACGAATCCCGCAGCCCGGCTTGAGTGGACTCTTCGAGAACCTCAGAGTGACAAATTGGGAACGGAAGACGGAAATAGCTGCCCAAAATTTAAAATTTAATCTCTAAAAATAATCTATTATGAAAACCAAAATCTTATCAATCAGTTTACTTACTTTACTTTTAATTGGATGTAAAAAGGGAGAATACGCGGAATCTGCTTATGCAACTGCAGATAGCGTGGCGGTTGTTTCTGACAATGTTTCTGTGGCTGCGACTCAACAAATCGAAGGCAAACAATTTGTGAAAACGGCGGAAGTGGATATGGAAGTGAAGGATGTGTATGGCGCGACGATATCAATCGAGAAACATTTGATTTCTCTTGGTGGATTTGTGACGCGAAGCCGAATGGAAGCACAGACTTTGTCTGAAAACACTTATAATATTTCTGATGAATCATCGATGTTGATTAGGAAATTTCAGAATAAGAATAGAATGCAAGTGAGAGTTCCGACTGAGAAATTGGGTGATTTTTTGGATTTCATTAATGATAAAAAAGTGTTTTTGAATTCCAGAATTATTTCTGCTGAAGATATGACTGCAAATATCAAATTGTCTAAAATGGAAGCGGAAAGACAAGCGAAAACCAGTTCGAACATTTCTCAATTGAAAGTTGGAAAAGATAAAGTGAAACTTGATGATGAAAATATGTCTCAAGCGAATTCTCAAAAATATTCTGATGAAATTCTGGTCGACCAACTGAAATATTCTACTGTAGATATTTACATCAAAGAACCAAGCACGAGTGTTGCGAAAATCCCGATTGTCAATACCAAAAATATTGATAACGAGTACAAATACAATTTCTTCTTTGATGTAAAAAATGCTTTTGTGGAAGGCTTTTATCTGATTCAGCAGATTTTTGTTTTTCTAATTTCCATTTGGCCAATTGTTTTGCTTGGAGGTTTGGTGTTTTATTTTTGGAGAAGGAGAAAACCACTTGCTAAAACCGATTTTGAGAAGTAATTTTTGAACCGCAAAAGGCATAAAAGAAAAATGACAAAACTTTTGTGCCTTTTGTGGTTAATTTAAATTTCCTAATTTTGCAAAACGATGTTGAGAAAACTGCAACTTTTTTTTATGATTTTCTGTTTGGGAATTTTTGTATTTCCGAAGCAGAGTTTCAATGCGCAAGTTGCTCAGAGTTCTTGTTGTGAATCTCAATCCAATAATTCTGACTGTTGCGAGAAAGAAGATGCGTCTTCCAAATCTTGCAATCACGATTCGAAAAAGGAAAAAGATTGCAAAGACAATTGCACGACTTGCAAAACCTGCAGTTCCGGATTCGTGTTTTCTGTTGTTTTGAATAACTTCGACAACAAACTGAGAACGCCAATTTTCCAAATCGAAAATCAATATTCTTATTATTCTCAATCGCCATTAGCGCGAGCATTCATTATTTGGCAACCGCCGAAGCTTGGTTAATTTTTTTTATTTAAATGTCTTCGAGAACCTCAGACTGACAATACTGTCGATGATTTTTGAAAAGGCTTTATCATTAAACAAATTAAAATTAATCAAAATGAATTCTATTATAAAATCAGGGATTATATTCCTTTCTATATTTCTATTTTCAAATTTTTCTGCACAGACGAAAACCTTCAAAGCAAAAGTGGAAGGCAACTGCGGAATGTGCAAAGACCGTATCGAAACGGCTGTTAAAGCTAATAAAAACGTAAGTTCTGCCAACTGGAGTATGAGCAAAAAAGTCTTGACTGTAAGCTATGACGCTTCCAAAACAGACAAAAAATCTATCCTGAAAAGCGTAGCCGATGTTGGTCACGACAACGAAATGTACCGTACGTCCAGCAAAGTCTATGAAGATTTGGAAGTTTGTTGTCAGTACGACCGTCCGGACAACAGTAAAAAGTTGGCGAAAAATTGCGACCCAAAACAAGTTTGCGAACTTAAATAATCCATTCAAAATTTTTTGACGATGAACAATTTAAGTAAAAAACTGATGTTTTTTGTGCTGTTGCTGACGTCTGTTTTTTTCTTTGCACAAGCTGTTACAGAACAGTTTTTGGTAAAAGGAAATTGCAATATGTGCAAGGCCAGAATAGAAACAACCGCCACAAAAGCAGGCGCAATCTCCGCCAACTGGAGCGCAGAAAACCAAACTTTGACAATGGTTTTGGACGAATCCAAAGTCACTTGCGACACGATTCTTAAACAAGTAGCAGAAGCCGGACACGACAACGAGAAATACAAAGCGCCGGATAGTGTTTACAAATCTTTGCCAGCTTGTTGTCTGTACACCAGAGGTTCGGGTAAAAATGAAAATATTCACACAGATTCGGATTCTGATGCAAAACAAATCGAAGGTGTGAAATTAGTTAGAGAAAAAGAGGCAACTGCAATCAGCAAAAAGGAAGCAGGTTTGATTTTCAATATCAATTCCAAGGAATTATTGAAGGCAGCGTGTTGTAATCTCTCCGAAAGTTTTGAAACCAACGCGACTGTGGATGTTTCTTTCAGCAATGCAGTGACAGGAACCAAACAATTGAAAATGTTGGGATTGGACCAAAAATACACGCTTCTAACCAAAGAACAATTACCAGAAATCCGTGGTTTGGCTTCGGCTTATGGACTGAATTTCATTCCTGGAAAATGGATTGGCGGAATCCAGTTGACGAAAGGCGGAAGTACCGTAGTCAATGGCTACGAAAGTATTACAGGACAAATCAATACAGAACTTTTGAAGTCTCACGACGATGATAAAAAATCGGAAACGGAAATCAATTTGTTTTCTGATAACAACGGCCGCGTTGAAGCTAATGTAACGAGCACTTCACCAATTTCTGACAAATGGAATCAAAGTGTTTTGCTTCACGGAAACGGAACTTTTGGAGATACGGATATGAATTATGATAACTTTCTGGACAGACCAAAAGGAAGTCAATTAAATGTAGCTTATTTATTGAATTACAATGATTTGGAAAGCTCTGGATTCGCTTCGCATTTCGGAATTAATTTTTTGAAAGATGAGCGAACTGCCGGACAAATTGGATTTAACAAAAGGATTCCGCAGAAAGACCAATCGCTTTATGGTGTTGGGATTGATATTTCAAGGTTTCAATTGTGGAACAAAACGGGTTACATTTTCAAAGGGAAACCTTATCAAAGTTTGGGTTGGATGAATCAATTGACTTATCATCAGCAAGATAGCTTTTTCGGATTGAGAAATTATTTCGGAAAAGAAACGTCTTATTATTCTAATTTGATTTTCGAAAGCATCATCGGAAATACGAACAACAAATATAAAGTTGGTGCGAGTTTCCTTTATGACAAGTACGATGAGGATTATCTTTTGGACAATTACAAAAGAACTGAAACGGTTCCGGGATTGTTCGCTGAATACACTTTGACAGGCGAAAAATTCACTTTGGTGACGGGTGCGCGCGTTGATTTTCACAATCTTGCGGGAACGCAGTTTACACCGAGAATGAATTTCAAATATGATTTGACACCAAAAACGATTTTCAGAATTTCGGCAGGAAGAGGTTTCAGAACTGCGAATATCTTTGCAGAAAGCCAGTCATATTTTGCTTCGAATCGAGAAATTCAAGTTATTAATAATGGTGGTGAAATCTACGGTTTGAAGCCTGAAATCGCTTGGAATTATGGAGTAAGTCTTCAGCAGGAATTCAAATTTTTTGGAAGAAAATCAACCATTTTAGCTGATTTTTTCAGAACAGATTTCCAAAATCAAGTCGTTACAGATTTGGAAGAATCTGCTCAGAAAATCTTATTCTATAATCTTGAAGGAAAATCTTTTGCCAACAGTTTCCAGACACAATGGGATTTTCAGCCAGTGAAAAATCTGGAATTCCGTGTGGCTTACAAATATTATGATGTGGCTTTGGATTATTTGAGCGGATTGAAAAAAGTACCGTTTATGGCGAAACATCGTGGATTTGCTAATTTGGCTTATTCAACCAATAAAACGGAGAAAGGCAGATTTTGGAGCTTTGACACGACGTTAAATTTAGTTGGAAAACAAAGACTTCCAAACACAAAATCGAATCCTACGGAATTCCAGATTGGAGATTATTCACCAAGCTATTCCACTTTGAATGCTCAGATTTCAAGAAACTTTTCTGAAAAAATCAGAGTTTATTTGGGCGGAGAAAATTTGACCGGTTATCAGCAGAAAGTGGCGATTCTGGATGCAGGGAATTCTTTCGGAAATTACTTTGACGGTGGAATGGTTTATGCACCAATTATGAAACAAAATTTCTATGTTGGTGTGGACTTTAAGTTTTAATTTAAAAATGTTAAATTTGATAAAATTAGAAAATTGAAAAAAATAACAATCCTTATAGCAAGCGTTGCACTTTTATATTCGTGTGACAAAGCAAAGACGAGTGAAACCGTATCCGAAGCTCCGAAAAGTGATTCGGCAATTGTTGCAAATGATTCTGTAACTTCCGTCTCTGCAACAGAAAATGCAGTAACTCCAGCTCCTTTGAATGCTTCTCCTATTGCTTCAACTTCTGGAAAACCAGCTTTGAATCCGGAACACGGGCAACCATATCATCGTTGTGAAATCGCAGTTGGTGCGCCAATAGACAGTGCACCGACACAAAATGCGGCTCCTCAACAAGCAGCGCCATCGATTTTGAGTCCAAATGTTGCGCCTGCTCCACAATCTCAGTCACTCGGACCAAAACCAGCTTTGAACCCAGCTCACGGCGAACCTCATCACCGTTGTGAATTGGCTGTTGGTGCGCCTTTGACTTAGAATTATTGAAAATTCAGATAAACGAAATGCAACTTTTAGGAGTTGCATTTTTGTTTGTTTTAAATATTTGGAATAAAATTTAAGCTTCCTGATTATAGAAACCTTCCATCAATTCATTCGCTTTTTCGAAGTCATTTTCCGAGACTTTCAATTGAACTCCACCGCTTGTTGTGTTGAACAAGTTGTAAGTATTCGCCAAAATATTCCCGAAAACAAAGGTTTCTACGCCATTGGTTTCCAAGAAAATCTTGAGCATTTCCGCTTCTATTTCTGTGTTGAATATTTTGAGTGTAACGAGTTCCATAATTGATGATTGATAAATGATGATTGATTTGGATTCAACTGATTTAAAGTAAAATTTAATTCAGATTTCATTGTTTCTTAAACCAAAAAATTAGCCACGATTCAATATTTCTCGATTTATTTCATTAATCAATTCCGGACCTTCGTAAATGAATCCTGTATAAAGCTGAACCAAGCTTGCGCCAGCATCAAGTTTTTCTATCGCATCTTGTGCAGTATGGATTCCGCCAACGCCAATGATTGGAAATGCTTTTCCACTTTTTTCGGATAAAAATCTGATAACTTCCGTCGAGCGTTTTGTTAAAGGTTTTCCGGAAAGTCCGCCAGTTTCGGTTTTGTTTTCTGATATTAAATTTTCTCTTGACAAAGTTGTATTTGTCGCGATAACGCCTGCAATTTGAGTTTCTTTGATTATATCGATAATATCCAAAAGTTGCTCATCCGTCAAATCTGGTGCGATTTTTAGAAGAATTGGTTTTTGTTTCTGCTTTTTAAGATTGAGGTTTTGAAGCGTTGACAGCAATTCTGTCAATGGTTTTTTGTCTTGAAGTTCGCGAAGATTTGGTGTGTTTGGCGAGCTGACATTCACCACGAAATAATCAACGTAAGGGAATAATTTTTCGAAACAGATTTTGTAATCGTTGACGGCTTCTTCGTTTGGTGTCACTTTATTTTTCCCGATGTTTCCGCCGATGAGAACGTTTTTGTTTTTCTTCAAACGTTCGATAGCTTCGTCCACGCCACCATTATTGAAACCCATTCGGTTGATGATTGCAGAATCTTCTTTCAGTCTGAACAATCTTTTTTTATCGTTTCCAGCCTGAGGTTTCGGTGTCAAAGTTCCGATTTCGATGAAGCCAAATCCGAGGTCAGAAAGTTCATTGAACAATTTAGCATCTTTATCAAAACCTGCTGCCAAACCAACCGGATTTTTGAATTTCAACCCAAAAACTTCACGTTCCAGACGTTTGTCTTCAATTGGTTTTGGTAAAAATAATTTGGCTAAAAATCCAAAATTCTTTAGAGCAGAAAAGGTAAAGTGATGAACTTCTTCTGGGTCGAATTTGAATAGAATCGGGCGAATTAAGCTTTTATACATCGGAGAAAAGTTTTACAAATTTAGGTTTTTGTAATGATAATACGATATTATTATGAAAGATATCGTTTCGGAAATGATAAATGGAAATCTTTATTATCTTTACTTGTTTTTAGCCAAAAAAGTAAATGATTTCAAAGTGTTTTCGTAGAAATTTAGTTTTTACAATATTCCTTTTCTTATTGCCTTTCCAGATTTTCGCCATCGACCAGAAAGATTGCGAGAAAATGATCATTGAAGGCGTGGAGGCAATGAACAAAAAGGACTTTACAAAATCTCTTCAAATCCTTACCAAAACCCGAAAAATAGCTCAGGACAACAAATGGTACCGAGAGGAATTCTTAGCTACGAACAACATTGGCGCCAATTATTATATGCGATTGGATTATGGCGAAGCGCTCAACAATTATCTTGATGCTTACAAAATTGCCGTTGCTCATTTGGATGAAAAATCGGAAATGACGGTTCTCAACAACATTGCGATTCTATATTCCCGAGACAGAAAAACTGAAAAAGCCGAGGATTATTTCTTGAAAGCTTATGAACTCGCTGGACAAGTTAACAACAACATTTCCAAAGGATTATACGCCATCAATCTTACCATAGTTTCCAACGAAAAGAAAGATTATAAGACTGCAAAAAAATATATTGACGAGGCTTTGAAACTAACGTTAGACTCACCGTATTATCTTTTAGCGAGATCGACTTATGTCGAAACACTTGTCAATCTGAAGCAATTTGATGAAGCTGAGAAAATCTCTACCGAACTTTTGCCCAAGCTAAACGGCGTGGAACATTCGGAATATAAAACTCAAATTTTCTACAATCTTTCCACCATCGCGGAACAAAAAAATGATTTGCAGAAATCTTTTCATTATTTAAAATTAGCGGAAGCGAGCAATCTGAATTACGATTTCAAGGAAAATATCTTTGAGAAGTTCAGCAATTTATACAAACAGAAGAACAATATTGAACGTGCTGTTTCTTACAAAGATTCCATTATGGTAATCAAAGATTCTGTGAACAAAATCAAGAATGGACAACTTTTCGAGAATAGTAAGATTAAATTTGAGCTTCAAAATTCACAGAAGAATTTGGCGGAAAGTCAGGAGAAATTGACAACTGAACGTTCACTTTTCATCAAAGGAATTTTGCTTGCTATTTTTGTATTTATTATTGTTTTCTGGGCATTGAGAAATAGTATTGTTAAAAATAAACAACAGAAAATCATCGAACAAAGCAATGCGGAAATCGCAAAATTGGAACTCGAAAAAGAGAAGAAAAATAAGGAAATCCTCGAAAATCAATTAAAAGAAAAAGAAGTTCTGGCGTTGTTGGAAGAGGAAAAATACAAAAATGAAATCGAAGCCAAGAACCGGAAACTTACCACCAAAGCGCTTCAATTGACCACAAAAATAGAATTGATAGACGATTTGGTGAAAACGCTATCCCGTCAAACGGATGATTTTGAGAATCAAGATGTCAGCAATATCATTAAGCAACTTAAGATTTTCCAGAGACAAAGCAGGGAAGAAGAAAGTTTTTTCATCCATTTCGAAGAGGTGAATCAAGGCTTTATTTCGAAAATTAAAACCCTTCATCCGGATCTGAATTCCAATGACATTCGGTTTCTTTCGTATGTTTATATGAACTTGTCGATGAAAGAGATTTCTTCGCTTTTGAGCATCACAACCGAGGCTTGCAGGAAGCGAAAAGAACGAATCATCAAGAAAATGGAGCAAGATGACAACCTTGATCTATATGATTATATTACAAGTCTTTAGCTAATTTGTCACACTATTTCTGAACGCTCGTCCTACTATTTCCGCACAGAATTTTTGCATTGCTGATTTTTATCACAACATTTGAGTATAAAATTAGATATATGAGAAAATTTACTGTTTTAGCTGGCCTTTTGTTTGCGCTTTTCGCGACCAATGCCAACGCCCAAACTGATGTTTTGGGAAAAAACGAGTTCGGGAGAATCTTCGACCTTACTTATAGCGTACAAGAACAAAACACGATTTACGCCATTACCATTACAAGTCACATTGTGGTTTCTAAGGACAATGGGAACACTTGGGAGGTTTTCTACGCTCTTCCGGAAGTGGGCGGAGGCGTAAGTATTTCCAAATTAAACATCAGCAAAGACGGAAGTTTTCTGTCATTCACCACGGTGAAAAATGGTGTTGGTGTTTTGTATATTCTGGATATTCCGACCAAAACCATAACAAAGACTTACACTTTACCCAATTCATCGGAAGTTCCTTACGTAAGTGCTTACAATTTTTTCGAGAGTGATAAAGACAATTTGATCATTAGCTCTCAATTTCCTTATGGCTGGGGAACTGCCAACCGTGTTTACACAACCAACGACGGTGGAACAAACTGGAAAGAAATCTATTATTCTGCGGAAGACAACAACAATATTATCACCAGTTACGTCGCATTTGCACCTACTGATAAAAACAAGATCTACCTTGCCAATGGAAATGGAAGCGAAGGTGTTTCTGGTGGATTGATGATTTCTAATGACGCTGGAGATACTTTCACAGAAAAATTGTCTGGAAGCGTTCTTAGCACTTTGGAAATTAATCCAACCAATCCTAATGAAATCTATGCTGGAACCGGAATCAGTTTCGGAATGGCGCCGGAAAAAGTGCATCATTCCAAAGATGGTGGCGAAACTTGGGAAGATAAAAACATCACGTTTGGAACCAATGGAATTCTGAATGACATTATTGCGATCAAATTCAATCCGCACGATACCAATCACGTGATCGTTCTTGAAGAAGATGAAATCATCACTACAAAAGATGGTGGAAATACTTGGCAAAATGTAGAATATCCTTATGACAATCTGGACAGCTATTATTATGGAATCAAAGCGAGTTTCAATCCTTATAAAGCGGGAGAGTTGGTTATCACGGCTAATTACAAACCTTTGTTTTCTTCTGATAATGCAGAAACTTTGACGCAAATCCAAACACCGTTTTACAGTTCCACCGGACGCGTAAATTTCTTTGAAAATGAGACTTCAAAACATTTGTTCTACAACGTTCAAAATGGTGTTGTTCACAGAAACCTTGCAGACAATAGCGAAGTGGCTCATAACATCCGTCCGCTAAACATTGTGAGTGTAGATGGTGGTCCTGCTTACATTTCAGATTCGAAAAAAGAAGGTCGTGTTTATTCTTTCGCTGGTGGATTTATGGGATCTACGCTTTCTGTGAGTGATGATTTTGGAGCGACTTACAAACCGATTTTTGAGAGTTTTACCAATGGACTTACAAACATAATCACAGATCCTCAGGTAACGAATCAGGTTTGGACAACTTTTAACAATTGGGGACAAGGTGAGTTGAATAAGATTAATTTCAATGATGAAAATAACATCATTGTGACTAATATTCAACTTCCCACACCCAATACAGTTTTTAAAATATTACATCAAAATAATAGTTCTAATGAATTCTTAATCTTAATTGGAAACGAAGTTTATTTGACCAAAGATGGTGGCGAAAACTGGACTCCGGTCTTTGTAGGAAACGAAATCACGCCAGAAACTGCAATTTTTGACATTACACAAGATCCAAATAACACCAATCGTTTGGCTTTAGGAACTTCTGTCGGCGTTTTCACTTCTGTTGATAAAGGATTGACTTGGACCAATGTTTCGGATTTTGTGGCTAATCAAGTTTTCTATTCTGATGTCAACACTGGTGTTCTCATTGCAACGACTCATACGAGTCAATTGGATATCTTCAATATTCATTACTCTGTGAACAATGGTGAAAGTTGGAAAATAGTTGACCGAGCAGAGACTTTGCAAGCGGAAACCAACAATATCGCCATCGATTTCTCGGACAAAAAAGCTTACATCTACATCCCAAGTTTTGACATCGGTCTTTTGGGCTACAATCTGAATCTGGATGTGCTTGCAAACGATGAAGTTCCAGCAGAAAAAGCGAAAGTTTTGGTTTATCCAAATCCTGCAGTGGATATTGTAAAAATTGACAGCAAAAACCTAAAATCTGCATCGTTATACGATATGAATGGCAAAAAACTATTGGAAAGCAACAAAACTGAAATCAATGTTTCTCAACTTCCAAAAGGTGTTTACGTTCTTCGAATTGTGACTTCTGACAATAGTATTGTAAGCAAGAAAATCATTAAGAAATAAATCTATTCTTCATAATTTGGAAAGCGTCTCGAAATTTCGGGACGCTTTTTTGTTTTGATGTGTGATATTTTCTGTTTCTAAAACTCCAAACAAGTCAATATTGGATTTAAAATTCGAAGATATCTACCACAATCATCGTTGAAAGATGATGAAAACCTCAACATAGCCCCGATAGGAACGGCATCCTTTTTTGGAATTGCGATGGTAGCGTGGATAAAAAAAATTTCGCCGTTCGCAATTACAAAAAAGATATAGTGGATAGCGGGTTGGAATGGTGAAAAGAAAATGACACGTCTTGCTCCTAAAAAACAAAAGACTCTTGAACGAGTCAAAAGCCTTTGTAAAATCTTAATAATCAATATTTTAAGTTAACATTCCACCGTCCACATTTAGGACTTGGCCAGAAATGTAGGATGACATATTGCTACCGAAGAAAACGCACGCATTTGCCACATCTTCCGGCTGTCCGCCACGTTTCAACGGAATCCCGTCTCTCCAATTTTGAACTGTTTTTTCGTCTAATGCAGCCGTCATTTCAGTTTCGATGAAACCTGGTGCGATGGCGTTGCAACGGATGTTTCTGGAACCTAACTCCAACGCGATGGATTTTGTGAAACCAATTACCCCGGCTTTTGACGCTGCATAATTCGCTTGTCCTGCGTTTCCTTTCACGCCAACCACGGAAGTCATATTGATGATTGAACCAGATTTTGCTTTCATCATTGGTTTAATAACCGCTTTTGTCAGGTTGAAAACTGAATCTAAGTTCACTTTTATAATCGTGTCCCAATCGTCTTTTGACATTCTCATCAACAAGTTGTCGCGCGTAATTCCGGCGTTATTTACCAAAATATCAATTGCTCCGAATTCTGCCAAAACATCATCTACCAATTTCTGAGCGGCATCATAATCTGACGCATCTGACTGATAACCTTTGATTTGAGTCGTTTTGCTCAATTCATTTTCCAATTCTTTGGCTTTGTCAACAGAACCGGCGTAAGTGAACGCAATTTTTGCTCCTTCTTTGGCAAAAACTTCAGCAATTCCTCTTCCGATTCCTCTGGTTGCACCTGTGATGATTGCAACTTTTCCTTCTAATAGTCCCATATAGTTGTATCGTATTTTCTATTTGTTATGGCAAAAATAGTATTTTAAGAATTATTCACAATCAAAACAATCTCGCCTTTCAAAGTTTTGCTTTTTGAGAATGCAATCAATTCATCAATATTGCCTCGTTTTGTCTCCTCAAATTTTTTGGAAATCTCTCTGCTCAGGCTTACTTTGGTCTCATCACCGAAGAATTCTTTGATTTGCTCCAAGGTTGTGTTGATTTTATGAGGACTTTCGTAGAGAATGATGGTTTTCTTCTCTTCTGCCAGTTGTTTCAGTTTGGTTTGTCTTCCCTTTTTCTGAGGAAGAAATCCCGCAAAATAGAAATCGTGATTCGGCAAACCGGAAACTACAAGCGCCGGAACAAAGGCAGTTGCTCCAGGTAAACATATCATTTCCAAATCTTTATCTGCACAAGCTTTCGCCAAAAGATAACCTGGGTCTGAAATTCCCGGTGTTCCTGCGTCTGTGATGATTGCAATCGTCTGCCCGTTTTCCAAATCATTAATGACTTTCTCTGTCATATTGTGCTCATTGTGCAAGTGATAAGACTTCAAAGGTTTTGAAATCTCATAATGCTTCAGGAGAAATCCCGAAGTTCTGGTGTCCTCGCACAAAATATAATCTACTTCTTTCAGCACTTTTACCGCACGGAAAGTCATATCTTCCAGATTCCCGATTGGCGTTGGTACGAAATATAAAATTCCACTCATTTATAAAAATCTATTTTCAACCAAAGTCCACAATCTCTGCGCGTAACTATCCACTTTTTTCCAATCTCTCTCGTAATAGATATCACTCAAAAACTCCTGAGCCTTATCCAATGAAGTGAAAGAATTAAGAACCGTAACCACTTGATTCAATTCACTCTGGCTTCCATCAAAAAGATGTTGAGAGAATGCAATTCTATCATTCAAATCGAGTTTGAATTCCGGTTTTGGTTTTGGCGCTTCCATATAATCCGTCGGCACATTATTTTTCAAAAGGCTTCCGGAAGTTTGGACTGGCGCTGGTTTTTCAACTTCTTCCAAATGGTCATCATCGAAAAGTGATTTTGCGATTTTAAGACCTTTGATATTTGCTAATTTGAATTTTTTATCGTGATGTTCCTCATCATTTGAAGATTCATAAACTTGCTCAGATTTTTCTTTTGGCTGAGTATTTTCTTTGGAAAACTCTACGATTTTTCTTCTGTTTTCCTCCAGTTCTTTCAGCTTAGCTTCTTTTTCTGCAAGCCTCGCTTCATAATCATCTTCTTTCGGCGCCTGAACTTCTTCCCTATTCATCGCAAAAGAAAACTGACTGTCTTGCATCGGTTCTAATTTCTGAGAACTGTCTTGCAGTAGATTTTCCTCGATTTCAGAAACAAATTCATTTTCTTCAATTTTTTCCTCAACCTTATTATCTTCAGAATTTATTTCATTAAAATTCGAAACAGATTCAACAGATTCATTTTCAACAAATTGAGACTCTTCAGCTTGAATTTCTTCTTCAATCTCCTCTTCCTCAGAATCGATTTCAGCGAAGTTTGACACTTCTTCCACCGATTCATTTTCCTCAGAATCAATTTCTGAAAAACTGGAAACTTCATCTATAGATTCATCTTCTAAAACTGAAATTTCATCAGATTGAAATTCCTCTTCAACTTCATTTTCTTGAGATTGGATTTCAGCAAAATTTGAAACTTTCTCGACCGCATTTTCCTGAGAATGCTCTTGCTCATCAATTTCTTTAAATGAATGAACTTCCTCAACTTCCGGAACATCATCAAAAATATCGTGAACCTCAGTTTCTGCCACTATGATTTCCGCAACTTTATTTTCATCCTCAAATTCCTCAACAGAAATCAAATTAGAATCAAGGTTTGTTTCTTGATTATCAATAACTTCTAAAACTTCATTTGTAGCTGGCGAAAAACCAAATTCATTCGAAATTTTCAGAAAAGAGAATTTTTGATAAAGCTCATTTAGTTGATTTTCTTTGGTCAAAAGATTTTCATAGGAATCGGAATTCGACAATTCTGCCAATAGAATATGGATTTCACCGAAAATTTCTTCGTATGGATGTTGCAAGTTTTGCATAATAAATCTTATTAATTTTTACTTAAATTTGATGTTTATAAATTTAAGAACAATTTTGTTCTGTAAAAGGATTTCGTTAAGTTTTTCTTAATTGAATTTTAAAACAATTTTTTGCTAAATTAATAATGTTTTTAGAAAATACAATCAATCATTCCAAACAAAGTGGTTGGATGGAGGTTATTTGTGGCTCGATGTTTTCCGGCAAAACGGAGGAACTCATCCGGAGGCTTCGCCGTGCAGAAATGGCGGGTCAAATTGTGGAAATTTTCAAGCCGAAAATCGACACCAGATATTCTGATGAAGATGTTGTTTCTCACAACCAAAATAAAATCAGAAGTACGGCCGTCGAAAGTCCTTCCGAAATACTTTTGCTCGGTTCCAATTGTCACGTTGTAGCGATTGATGAAGCTCAGTTTTTTGACGAAAGCATTGTTGACGTTGCTAATCAATTGGCAAACAACGGAATAAGAGTCGTAATTGCCGGTTTGGATATGGATTTTCTTGGACGACCGTTCGGACCGATGCCAAATCTAATGGCAACCGCAGAATATGTGACGAAAGTTCACGCAATTTGCCGACGAACAGGGAATTTAGCCAATTATTCTATGCGAACTTCCGCAGGACAAGACCTTGTGGAATTGGGAGAAACCGAAGCTTATGATGCAGTGAGCAGACGTGTTTTTGTAGAAGAAGTTATTGAGAAAAATAAATAGTTTATTCCTTGTAAATCAATGAATTACACCATCAAAGAAATTGCAGACATTACCAATTCCGAAGTCATCGGAAATGGCGAAATCAAAATCAAAAATATTGCTTTTGACAGTAGGACGATTTATTCTACGAAGCATACTGCATTTCTTGCCATCAATTCCAAAAAAAATTCTGGTCAAAAATATATTGATTCCGTTATTGAAAAAGGAATTGAGACGATTATTACTGAAAATCAAATTGATAATCCTTCTATCAATCAAATCATTACAAAAAATTCGGTTGAGTTTTTACAGACTTTGGCAAAATATCATTTCGAACATTCTGGCATCAATTCGATTGGAATTACCGGAAGCAACGGGAAAACGATTTTGAAAGAATGGCTTTATCAATGTTTGGCGAATGAATTTGTGACTGTGAAAAGTCCGAAGAGTTTTAATTCTCAAATCGGGTTGCCGTTATCATTACTTCAAATCGATAAAAAACACGATTTGGGAATCTTCGAAGTTGGGATTTCCAAACCGGAGGAAATGCAAAATCAGGAGAATATTTTTCATCCGAAGATTGGATTGTTGACGCATATTGGTTCTGCGCATTCGGCGAATTTCAATTCTGGAGAAGAATTGATAAATGAAAAATTACAGCTTTTCAAAAATTCGGAAATCATTTTTTATAATGCTGATAATTCACTGACAGTCAAAATTATAAATCAATTATATTCAAGTAAAAAATTAATATCATACGGATTAGAGATTAATAATGACATTCATATTATTTCTGATGTGAATGACAGAACTCAGGATATTCAAATAAAATATTTTGATGAAATCATTACGCTTCCGATTTTCCAAAGAGACGAAGCGACTTTGACAAATGTTCTCGCCTTAATTGGAATTTTGAAAGAACTAAAAATTTCAAACTCAGACATCAAAGAAAAAATCGATGCTTTGAAAGCGATTGAAATGCGTTTAGAAAGTATTGAAGGAATTAGAAATAATCTGATAATCAATGATTCTTATAATTTGGATTTGGATTCTTTGAAAATTGCTTTTCAATTTATCGGCGAATATAATAAGCCTAAAAAATCTTTGATTCTGACTGATATTTTGGATTCTAATGAGAATTCGGAGGAACTCTATTCTGAAGTTTCTGAATTGGTTAATGAACAAAAATTTGATAAGGTTTTCTTGATTGGAGAAGAAATAAGCAATTACCACGAATTATTCTCATCTGAAACTTATACTTTTAATAATACAAATCAATTCATTGATAGTAAAGTCATTAATGAAATTGATAATCAAGTTATTCTTTTGAAAGGCGCAAGAAAATTCGAGATTGAAAAAATCAAAGAAATTCTTGAATTGAGGAAGCACGATACGGTTTTGGAAATTAACTTGAATGCCATTCTTCATAACATCAATTTCCATAAATCATTACTTAAACCTGAAACCAAAATGATGGCAATGGTAAAAGCAAATGCTTATGGATTAGGAAGTTATGAGATTTCAGAATTTCTCCAACATCATCATATTGATTATCTGGGTGTTGCATTTGCTGATGAAGGTGTTGAGCTCAGAAAAAAAGGAATCACAACGCCGATTATTGTGATGAATCCTGAACAACATAGCTATGATGCTGTGATTGAGTACAATTTGGAACCGGAAATTTACAGTTTAAGAGTTTTAGAATTATTCAATGAGCAATTGATAAAATCTGGAAATCAGCAGAAATATCCGATTCACATTAAGCTCGAAACAGGAATGCATCGGCTTGGTTTTAAGGATTTTGAATTGGATGAATTAAATGAAAAATTAAATACGATGAATGTCAAAGTTCAAAGTATTTTCAGCCATTTATCTTCGTCTGATGTACCTGAAGAAAGAGAATTTACATTAAACCAGATTGAGACTTTTGAGAAAAATTCAAGTTTTCTCATCAATCAACTTGGTTACAAACCCTTAAGACATATTTTAAATTCAGCAGGAATTTCAAATTATTCTGATTATCAATATGATATGGTGAGAATCGGAATCGGAATGATTGGTGAATCTTCTAACAAAAAGATTAAAAAACAACTTCAGGATTCTGTTAGTTTCAAAACTGTCGTGTCTCAAATATCTGAGGTAAAATATGGCGAATCAGTTGGTTACAGCAGAAAATTCAAAGCGGAACACGATACAAAAATTGCAACAATTCCCGTTGGTTATGCAGATGGAATCCCGAGAATGGTCGGAAATAAGGTCGGAAATGTTGGCATTAACAAAAAACTTTGCCCAATTATCGGTAACATTTGTATGGATATGATGATGATAAATGTGGACAATGCGAATGTAAAAGAAGGCGATTCTGTGGTGATTTTCAATTCGCATCCAACCTTGGAAGAATTTTCAAGATATTGTAATACAATTACTTATGAAGTTCTGACTTCTATTTCTCCGCGAGTAAAAAGAATTTATATAAAAAATTAAAATGATTAAGAAACTCTTTTATCTGGTAATTTTCTTGGCTTATCTGACGATAAATTCTCAGGTAAAGGAAAATCTTGTCATCCCGAAAAATCCAAGAATCGGACTTTCGCTGTCCGGCGGTGGAGCCAAAGGTTTTACGCACGTTGGTGTTTTGAAAGTTTTGGATTCACTCGGCGTTAAAATCGATTACATTTCCGGAACCAGTATGGGCGCGATTGTCGGCGGTTTGTACGCTTCTGGCTACACGGGGAAAGATATTGAGAAAATTGTGATGGATACGGATTTCTACTCGTTGATTACCGACCCAAAAACGCGTCAGGAAACCAGCTTTTTCAATAAAAGCGTTGATAAATATCTTTTTTCTGTTCCACTTAAAAACGGAAAAATCAGCTTTCCTTCGTCGATTAGTACAGGGCAGAGAAACGTGTATCTACTGAAAGAACTTTTAAGAAACGTCTCCAATATCGACGATTTTTCCCAGCTTCCAATTCCCTTTATGTGTATTGGAACCAATATAGAAAGCGGTCAAATGAAGATTTTTGAAAAGGGCGATTTGGTATCATCCATTATGGCAAGCTCGGCATTTCCCTCGTTGTTAGAACCTGTAAAAATCGGCGATAGCATTTATGTAGATGGTGCGATGACGGTCAATTTTCCATCCAAACCTCTGAAAGATAAAGGAATCGATATTGTAATTGGCGTCGATCTCAATCAACCTTTGGCAAAACGAGATAATCTTAACAATATGATTTCAATTTTGAATCAAATCATTGATTTCGGAATTCAAAAAGAAACGATCCACCAATATAATTTTACTGATATTAACATCAAACCAGATCTTACCGGTATGACCGCCACAAGCTATGATAACAAGCGCAAAATCCTTGATAGTGGTTATGTGGAAGCTTTGAAATACACAGATATTCTCAACAAATTACCCAAACGAAATTTCGAAAGAATCCGTTCTTCCATCAATCCAATCTATTCCAGCGTTTACAAAATCGACAGCCTTGTAGTGGAAAACGGAAGAATCTACAAATCAAACTACGTTCGAGGAAAAATGGGGTTCAAACTGCCTTCTATGCAGACTTACGGGAGTATCAACAAGATGCTAGATAAACTCTATGCAACCAACAACTACAAATTCATTAATTACGACATCATTCGGGAAAATAACAGTTCCTATCTGAAACTAATTGTAGAAGAAGATGAAACACGTCATTTTCTGAAATTCGGTTTGCATTATGATGAGATTTTTAAAACTGGATTATTATTAAATTATTCTGCAAAACGATTGCTTTTCAGAAATTCCAATCTTTCCTTAGACGTTGTTGTGGGAGATAATCCTCGCTATTATTTCAACTATTTCATTGATAATGGCTACATCCCAGGTTTCGGCTTATATTCTTCTGGAATGAGTTTTGACCTGAAAAATACAGACAATTATACCATTGAAACTTGGAAATGGTTCAGAAACGAAGCCTACATCCAGTCCGTTTGGAAAGACAAATTTGCAATCGGTGGTGGACTTAGTTACGACTATTTTGAAAGCGACAGAAATGGTTTCGATGAAAAAACAGAAAAATACCTCAATCCTTATGTCTTCGTAAAAAGCGACACGCAAAATGATAAAGATTTTGCGACCAAAGGATTTTACTTAAATGCCGAAGGAAAAATTATCGACCTTTTCAATACAGATTTGGAGAAGAAACCAATTCTCATAAAAGCAGACATCAAAATGAATTTCTTCGTTTCAAAACTCTTCACCTACAGACTTAACCTTTACGGTGGAATTACAGTTGGTGAAACACTACCATCATTTTACCAATACAGGATTGGTGGAATATTTGAGCAATCTCTGGGCAATTTTAAGAGATTTGGCGGTTATCAATTTGCAGCGCTGAATGACAATAATATTTTCCTTGCTTCCAACGATTTTCAGTTTAGATTCGGGAAAAACTATTTCTTGGTCGGAAACTTCAGCATCGCCAATCTTTTCAGCTCCATCAAATTTGAGGATGCAGTGAAATTAAATTATAGTTCTCTTGGAATTACCGCGGGATACAAATCCCCTTTCGGACAAATAAAATTGAACTACAGCAAATCACTCAACAAACACAAAGGCGTTTTCAGCGTCATCTTAGGACATTGGTTTTAAAAATATGATAAACTATTTCTTCGAAAATATCGATCAAAAAAACATCGATTCCAACATCTCAACTTGGTTGGAAGATTTAATTCTTTCCGAGAACAAAAAACCCGGCGACATCAATTACATCTTTTGCGATGATGAGTATCTGCTCAAGGTCAATCAGGATTATCTCGACCACGATTATTACACAGACATCATCACGTTTGACTATGTGAAGGGAAAAACCATCTCAGGAGATATTTTCGTATCTTTGCCGCGCATTTTGGACAACGCTTCTACCCTATCTCAGGATTCCGAATCAGAATTTAGAAGAGTTTTGGCTCACGGTCTCCTTCATCTTTGCGGATACAAGGACAAAACCGAGGAAGAAGAATCCACAATGCGACAAAAAGAAGATTTCTATATCAATCGGTATTTAAATTTTTAGGAGCTTAATCCCGCTTTCCACTGCAATCTTTTTGCAAGTCCTTGCTTTTCCCATCGCTTCTTACAAAAAGGATTTCCGTTGCAATCGGGGCTAGTTACGCTTCTATTTTCGAATTAAGTTTGTGCAATGTTTCACGTGGAACATTAAATTTAAAAAATTAAAATTTTATTGCTACTAGTCTTGTGCTATTAGCCAAAAGCAAATAAAATGATTACAGATACATACGATGTCATCGTCGTTGGTGCAGGCCACGCAGGTTGTGAGGCCGCAGCTGCAGCAGCCAATTTAGGTTCCAAAACCCTTTTGGTCACAATGAATATGCAAACCATTGGACAAATGAGTTGCAACCCAGCAATGGGTGGAATTGCCAAAGGACAAATCGTCCGCGAAATAGACGCAATGGGAGGATATTCCGGTATCATTGCAGACAAATCTGCGATTCAATTCAAGATGTTGAATCTTTCCAAAGGTCCGGCAATGTGGTCACCAAGAACTCAAAATGACAGAATGCTTTTCGCTGAAGAATGGCGTCTAGCATTGGAAAATACACCAAATCTTGACTTCTTTCAGGATATGGTCAAAAGCCTAATCATAGAAAATGGTAAAGCTGTCGGAGTTGTAACAGGACTAGGAATCGAAATCCGTTCTAAATCTGTGGTTCTCACAAACGGAACATTCCTAAATGGTTTAATCCACGTTGGAGACAAACAATTAGGTGGCGGAAGAATGGGCGAACCAAGAGCTTTTGGAATCACAGAACAATTGGTCTCTTTAGGTTTCGAATCAGGAAGAATGAAAACAGGAACACCTCCGCGTGTAGATGGAAGAAGCCTCGATTATTCCAAAATGGAGGAACAAAAAGGAGACGAAAATCCTCAGAAATTCAGTTATTTAGATACACCTAAATTAACAAAACAATTAAGCTGTCATATTGTTTATACCAACGAAACGGTTCACGATATTTTACGTGAAGGATTTGATAGAAGCCCAATGTTCAACGGAACTATTCAAAGTACAGGACCAAGATACTGTCCAAGTATTGAAGATAAAATCAACCGTTTTGCAGAGAGAAACAGACATCAACTTTTCGTAGAACCAGAAGGATGGAAAACCGTGGAAATCTACGTGAATGGATTCAGCTCTTCTCTTCCAGAGGATGTTCAAATTAAAGCAATGAGACATATTCCGGGATTCGAAAATGTCAAAGTTTTCCGTCCTGGCTACGCTATCGAATACGATTACTTCCCTCCTACCCAACTCTATCATACACTTGAAACGAAGTTGATTCAAAATCTATATTTCGCTGGTCAAATCAATGGAACGACTGGCTATGAAGAAGCAGCAGGACAAGGCTTAATGGCAGGTATTAATGCGCATAACAAAGTTCACGACAAGGGTGAATTCATTCTCAACAGAGATGAGGCTTATATCGGCGTTTTAATCGATGATTTGATTACAAAAGGAACTGAGGAGCCTTACAGAATGTTCACTTCCCGAGCAGAATACAGATTGCTTTTGAGACAAGATAATGCAGACATTAGATTGACTGAAAAAGCTTACAATCTTGGTCTAGCAAAAGAAGAGAGATTGAGAAATGTTCAGGAAAAAATCACAAAAAGTGATGAACTTGAAGCCTATTTAAGAGAAACTTCTATTAAACCAGGCACTATCAATCCAATTTTAGAATCAATTGAATCTTCGCCTGTTGACCAAGCTTACAGAGCTTCTCATTACTTAACTCGTCCAAATATGACGTTGGATAAATTAGATGAGATTCAAACTATCAAGGACATTACTTCTGCTTACAAAGAAGAAGTAAGAGAACAAGCTGAAATCAATATCAAATACAAAGGTTACATCGAGAAAGAAAAGGAAAATGTAGCTAAACTTAATCGTTTGGAAACATTTAAAATTCCAATAGATTTCGATTACTCTAAACTATCATCTCTATCTACAGAAGCCAAGCAAAAGTTGACCACAGTAAGACCAGTTACAATTGCTCAAGCAGGAAGAATAAGTGGTGTTTCTCCTTCTGATATCAATGTTTTACTGATTTATTTAGGAAGATAATTAGTAATGTTCCACGTGAAACATATCCAAGAACAATGCAATTTCATTGTTCTTTTTGTTTAAATAACAAATTTTAAAATGAAAATTAAAGACCATTTTCTTTCTCAGGAAGAATTCGAAATTATAGAAACTGAAACAAAAGGTGTTTTCAAAACCACTCCTATTCCATCGAATATCTCCAAATATTATGAGAGTGAAGATTATATTTCGCACCATCAGGACACTGGAAGTTTGAAGGAGAAAGTTTATAAATTTCTACAATCATTCAATCTTCAATACAAGAAAACAATTCTAATCGATAGAATAAAAAAAAATTCCAAAGTTTTAGATTATGGATGTGGCGCCGGAGAATTTGTAAAATATATTGAAAATGATTTTGAAACTTTTGGATTTGAACCAAATTCCGATGCAAGAAATGCGGCAATAAATAAGACATCAAAAGCTAAAATTATTGATGATTTAAGTGCAATCGAAAATCAAAGTCTGGATGCAATTACATTGTGGCACGTTTTCGAACACATCGAAAATCAGAACGAAATGTTGGATATTTTTCATTCAAAATTAAAGGAAAAAGGTTTGTTGATTATCGCAGTTCCTAATCCAACTTCTTACGATGCGAAACATTATAAAGAATTTTGGGCGGCTTATGATGTACCAAGACACATCTTCCATTTTTCAAAAAATGGAATGGAAAATCTGATTTCAAAAAATTCAGACTGGAAATTAAGAAAAATTAAGCCTCTACTACTCGACTCATTTTATATCTCGATGTTGAGTGAAAAATATAAGAAATCACCTCTTTTTTGGCTAAAAGCAGTGGTTCACGGAACGATTTCTAACATAAAAGCACTTTTTAACACAGAATTTTCCAGTTTGATATACATTATCGAAAAAAAATAGAAAATCGATTTTTGAGTAGTTTCTGAAGGTCAATTTTCGATGTATTTAGATAAAATTTCTAATTTTTATTTAATAAATCTCAAATAATTTATTTTATCTAACTTTGAATTAAAGAAAACCAAATCCAAGATGACAACTATAAAAGTAACTCCAAGAAATAAAAAAGAAAAACTTCTTATCAAAACTTTTTTCAAAGCAATGAATTTGGAAATTGAGGAAGTTGAAGACAACGAAATTACAAATCCTGTGATTTTAGAAAGACTTGCTAGACTTCGTGAAAACAGAAAAGAAAATACTATCCGCATAGACCCTAAGAATGTATGGAAAAGTATTATGTAGAAATAGAAAAAAGTGCCAGGAAAGACATTCAAAAAATTTATAAATCTGGAAATACACGAGATATAAAAAGATTTGAACAAATTATTATGGAACTTTCTGAAAATCCAAGAGAAGGAATTGGAAATCCTGAGAGATTAAAACATTTTGGTAATGAAGAATTTTGGTCAAGAGAACTAAACAAAAAAGATAGAGTTGTTTACCAAATAATTGATAATGAAATAATTGTAATCGTGGCTTCCGCTCTTGGACATTACAAAGACAAATAAAAATCCATTTCTAAAGTTTTTAGAAATGGATTTTTTATTTTATATATTATTGATATTCAATTATTTATTAATCGCGGCAACACCTGGAAGTTCCAAACCTTCCAAACTTTCCAACATTGCTCCTCCTCCAGTGGAAACATAACTTACTTTGTCAGAATATCCGAATTGTTTCACAAAAGCAACACTATCTCCACCTCCAACTAATGAAAATGCGCCAAGTTTTGTAGCTTCAGCAATACTTTCACCTAAAGCTTTAGTTCCATCAGCAAAATTTGACATTTCAAAAACTCCGATTGGACCATTCCAAAGAATTGTTCTTGAATTCAATAAAACATCATTAAAGATTTCTCTTGATTTTGGACCTGCATCCAAACCTTGCCAATCTTCTGGAATCTCTCTGATATCAGCTACTTTCTTCTCAGCTTCATTATTGAAATCATCAGCAATTACAACGTCTGTAGGAAGATAAACTTCTACATTGTGTCCTTTTGCTTTTTCAAGAATTTCAAGAGCTAAACTTAATTTATCGTCTTCAACAATAGATTGTCCAATTTTCCCACCCAATGCTTTGATGAATGTGAAAGACATTCCACCACCGATGATTAAGTTATCAATTGCTGGAAGAATATTTTCTATAATTGTAATTTTTGTAGAAACTTTAGAACCTCCAAGTATCGCAGTTACAGGCTTTTCACCAGATTTAAGAACTTTATCAATCGCCACTAATTCATTTTCCATTAGTAAACCGAAAAATTTAGTAGAAGGAAAAAATTCTGCAATTACAGCTGTGGAAGCGTGCGCTCTGTGCGCAGTTCCGAAAGCATCATTTACATAAGCATCACCTAATTTTGATAATTTCTCAGCAAAAGCTTCATCACCTTTTTCTTCCTCATTATGAAAACGAAGATTCTCCAACAAAAGAATTTCGCCAGGTTGAAGTTCAGCGGAAGCCTGCTCAGCCTTCTCTCCTATTGATTCATCCACAAATTTCACTTCTTTACCAAGAACTGAAGAAACTTCATCCAGAATATTTTTAAGCGAATATTTGTCGTTTACTTCGCCTTTTGGTCTTCCAAGGTGCGTCATTAAGATTACAGAACCGCCATCAGCAAGGATTTTATCAACGGTAGGTTTTACAGAAACAATTCTGGTATTGTCCGTCACTTTTAGATTTTCGTCCTGAGGAACATTGAAGTCAACGCGTACTAAAGCTTTTTTGTTTTTAAAATCGAAATCTTTTATAGTTTTCATTCAAAATATTATTTAAGGTTTTACAGAAAGAAGACAAAAAATCCTGCCCTCTTTGTTTCACAAATTTAAAACTTATTCTTCCCTTTCAAAAATTTAATTTGCAAAAAGAATCCACAAACTTTCATTACATTATTATACATCTTTTTTTCTTTTTATAAAAAAATAATATTGTAGTGTATTGTTGTAGTGCGGTAGTATGCGGAGAAATAAAACTTGATTTTTTCATCACACGAAATGTGGATTAATGAGTAGGTTTTTAACATTAATTTAATATTGATAATCAAATCATTAAGATTGTTATCAACAAATGTTTGTAATTAATTTCAAATCTCAATATTAGAAACCATTCTGGGGATAAACTTCCTCGAAGTGAATTAAAACTAATTTGAAATAAAGAATTGAAGTTGCCAGAAAATATTCCATTACTAAAATTTATCAGTTATCAAAAGAAATACTTGACAGAAGTTATCCACAGGTTTTCTAACAATTTCTAACATTCTATTATCTTTTTATTAATGATTGTAAAATTTGATTATTTAATTATCATTGTTAATTTTATATAGTTGATATTTAGATAATTAATTCGTTGTATTGTTATTAATTGTATTAAAATAGTATACCAACATTAATAAAATATGTATTAATTTTATCCTTGAAATAAATCTATAATTTAAAAGAAATGAAAAAGATTGCAATAGCCTGTGACCACGCGGGTTTTGAGTATAAAGAACTAATAAAAAAATACCTCGACGGCAAGTATGAAGTCCAAGATTTTGGCACATACTCTGCTGATTCTGTTGATTATCCTGATTTTGTACATCCATCTGCAACGTCTGTAGAAAACGGAGAAAATGAACTTGGAATTTTGATTTGTGGAAGCGGAAACGGCGTACAAATCACGGCAAACAAACATCAGAAAATAAGATGCGCATTGTGTTGGATGCCGGAAATTGCTTCTCTTGCAAGGCAACATAACGATGCGAATATGATTTCGATTCCGGCAAGATTCATTTCAAAAGAACTGGCATTCGAAATTGTAGATAAATTCCTAACGACAGATTTTGAAGGTGGAAGACATCAAAACCGAGTTGATAAAATCGCATTTTGCTAAACATAAAAAGCCTGTAATTGCTAAGATTACAGGCTTTATTTTTAAAGTTATATCTTTGCAACGCATTTCACAGAGAAAGTTCTTTCTCAAGAAACCATAAATTAATACAAAGGTTTCCCAAACTCCCCTATTTTATTTTATCTTTATTGATGATTAATTACTGCGAATCTCAGTAAATTTTAAAATGATGAAAACTTTATTTTCTTTTCTGTTGGTTTTTATGTTTTTGCTTGGTTTTGGGCAGAAAAAAATGGATACTGCATCTTGTTATAATAAACAAATGATATGGAATCAAATTTCTGATACAGTAAAAAATGAGAAAAAAAAGATTAATTATCAATCTTTAGTGAGTAAGATTATAGATGATTTTGATAAAGAAAACATTAAATCAGAAAATTTGGTTTTCATTTTAAGAGTAAATAATAGAAATCCACTTGATGAAGAACCTCAAATGTATGTATGTGATATTGATAAAAAAATACTAGCATCTAATTTTAATGAAGAGATATTCTGGTCCAAAAAAAATATAAAATCTATAAGCAATAAATTGAAGAAAAATCTAATTCTATCAAATCAAGATTTAGATTTTGTAAAACCAATCGACAAAACAAAAAAGGTTAATAAAAATAATTTGTATAGTAATTATTTCAATTATCACAATAAATACTACGTTTATCTAAAAGAATTCTTTCGAAAACAAAAAATAGGCACTTATAGAAAAGGTGAAAAAGAACAACAAACAATATATTATTTTCCTTATGATAAAGAAAACAATGTCAATTTGATTAATGATAATTCAAATGATATTAGAAACTTTAATACGTTAGAACTTTCATTTATAAATCTTCCAAACCGAATTGTTAAAGTTAGTTATATGTATAATATGAATTATGAAAATGTAGTAACAAAAACCTATCAATACCAAAACAAAAATTGGGTAGAAATCCCAACAAAACAAGAACACTAATTTTAAAAAATACCAATGAAAATCCAGCTTTCCTTTATATTATTTTTTGTTTTTCTGTTTTGTTCTTCGCAGGAGATTGCTGATAAAGAAAAATTCAAAAAATGCAGAAAAGAATTTAGTAAAAAGATTTGCCTTAGTGATGAGGACAAAGATTCTGTTTTATTTTATTTGGATGAATGTCCAAAAGTATTTGGAGTTGCAGAGAATAATGGCTGTGCTTGGAAAGATACCGATAATGATGGTATTGTTGATAAAGATGATGTGTGCGTAGATGTAGTGGGTCCATCTGAAAACAAAGGTTGTCCTTGGCCAGATACAGATGGCGATGGGATTTTGGATAAGGATGATAAATATCCTACTATTCCTGATTCTGCTGTAGGTAAAGGATTTATAGATACAGATAACGATGGAGTAGAAGATAGAATAGATAATTGCCCTGTTGTTCCAGGACCAAAAACTAATAACGGTTGTCCTGTCTGTACACAAGGATAATAATGATAATAAAAGAGGAATAAAATTCCTATAGAAATTAGAAAAACAATGAAAAACAAAAAAAATACATCTCATAAAAACGAACAGAAACTTTTGGATTTAGGAAGAACAATCCTTCGTTTTATGAATCAGAAAACATCCAAAATCTACAATTACAAACAGATTGCGGATGGCATAGATTACAAGAATCCTAGACAGAGAGAACTTGTAATCCAGGCGCTTCACAGATTGCAGGCGCTACAGAAAATCAAAGAAACCGAAAAAGGAAAATATATCGTCAACCTCAATATTGAAGGGACTTTGACAGGTGTCATAGACTTCAACCAATCCGGAAATGCTTACGTAAAAGTAGAAGGAATGCCGGATGATATCTTTGTGCATCAGAAAAATGTGAAAGATGCTTTGCAAGGCGACAAAGTGCTTTTGGTAACTTACAATTTCAAAGGTAAAAAAGTAGAAGGTTCCGTTGCAGAAGTTCTGGAACGTGCGAAAGATACTTTTGTTGGGATTTTCCAACAGATTGCGGATAAGGATTTCGGATTTGTAGTTTTTGAAAAGAGAACGATGAATACGGATATGTTCATCTCAAAAAATCATTTCAATGGCGCTCAAGATGGCGACAAAGTCATCGTCAAAATGCGCGAATGGCGACCAGGAAGCAAAAATCCTGAAGGAGAAATCGTAACCGTTCTTGGAACGCCTGGCGACCACGAAACAGAAATCCACGCGATTCTTGCGGAATATGGTTTGCCTTACAATTTCGAACCGGAAGTGGAGCACGACGCAGACCAAATCGACAGAAGCATCAACGATGAAGAAGTCGCTAAACGTTGGGATATGCGTGATATTTGCACATTTACGATTGACCCAAAAGATGCGAAAGATTTCGATGATGCGTTATCAATTCAGAAATTAGAAAATGGATTGTGGCAAATCGGCGTTCACATTGCGGACGTTTCGCATTACGTGAAACCTGGAACTATTCTGGACGATGAAGCTTACAAAAGAGCAACATCAGTTTATCTTGTCGATAGAGTAGTGCCGATGCTTCCGGAGGTTTTGAGTAATGATGTTTGTTCACTGCGACCAAATGAAGATAAGTTCACATTTTCCGCTGTTTTCGAACTGGATGAAGATGCGAAAATCCACAAACAATGGTTTGGTAGAACCGTAATCCATTCCGACAGAAGATTTTCTTACGAGGAAGCTCAGGAAAGAATCGAAACTCAGGAAGGTGATTTGACAACAGAAATTCTTCAGCTTGATAAATTGGCGAAAATTCTAAGAGCCGAAAGAATCCGAAATGGCGCGATTACTTTTGATAGGAGTGAGGTAAGATTTAACCTTGATGAGAACAGCAAACCAATTGGTGTTTACTTCAAAGTCAGCAAAGATTCCAACCATTTGATTGAGGAATTTATGCTTTTGGCCAACAAAAAAGTATCCGAATTTATTTCATTAAACAAAAGAAACGAGCCAACCGGAAACACTTTCATTTACAGAATCCACGACGACCCAGACCCAGCGAAATTGACCGCTTTGAGAGATTTCGTAGGCACTTTCGGTTACAAAATGGACTTGGCAAATACCCAAACAGTTGCTCAATCATTAAACAGATTATTGAGCGACGTCAAAGGAAAAGGCGAAGAAAATATGATTGAAACCTTGGCAATGAGAAGTATGAGCAAAGCTGTTTATTCCACAGACCCGATTGGTCATTACGGACTTGGCTTCGAATATTATTCGCATTTCACATCGCCCATCCGCCGTTATCCGGATTTGATTGCGCACAGATTGCTTCAGCATTATTTAGACGGCGGAAAATCTCCTAACAGAGAAGTGGTGGAAGAACAATCCAAACATTGTTCGGCAATGGAAAGACTGGCTTCTGAGGCAGAAAGAGAAAGCATCAAATTTATGCAGGTCAAATTTATGGAAGACCACGTTGGAGAAGTTTTCTCAGGCGTTATTTCCGGCGTTGCAGAATACGGTTTCTGGGTAGAAATCCCTGAAAATGGTGCAGAAGGAATGATAAAACTCCGTGATTTGGTTGACGATTCTTACTCATTGGATGCAAAAAATTACTCAATTATCGGTTCCAGAACCGGGAATACTTTCCAACTTGGAGACGAGGTCAAAATCAAAGTGGTAAAAGCCAATTTGATTGCAAAACAACTAGATTTCAAAATTGTGGAGTAGGATTAACCACATAGGCACATAGGAATTAAAAGCCGAAATAGAAATCTCTATTTTGGCTTTTCTATTTTCAAACTTTAAATAAAACTATGTGTCTATGTGGTTCAAGATTTCAAGTTTATATTTTCAAATCACTTTATTTAAAAACTAAAATGTATTTTTGTCTTCGTCTTTCACAACATACATTTTGCTTTTCACAAAAAACTAAGAATGTTAGAACTCATTTTATACGCAGTCGGCCTGGGAATTATGCTGAGTTTGGTGTTCATCGGACCCATCTTTTTCCTGCTCATAGAAACCAGTTTTTCCAGAGGTCCCAGACACGCGATTGCCTTGGATATTGGCGTGGTCACTGCGGATTTGCTTTGCATAGTTGTCAGTTATTATGCCAGTGCGGACTTGGTGAGCCTTATCGACAAACATCCAGGATTTTACCGGATTTCCGCCTTTCTGATTCTTATTTATGCCATTTATATGCTTCTTTCGAGGACAAAAATGCACATCGA
Source organism: Epilithonimonas xixisoli (assembly GCF_004365655.1). Taxonomy (GTDB): domain Bacteria; phylum Bacteroidota; class Bacteroidia; order Flavobacteriales; family Weeksellaceae; genus Epilithonimonas; species Epilithonimonas xixisoli. The sequence continues at coordinate 645,125 of NZ_SOEO01000002.1, forward strand.
AGGCGAGGAAAAACTCATCGACCAAAACTACATCAAAACCTTTCTCAACGGATTTTTACTCAATTTATTGAATATCGGCGTCGTCCTTTTCTGGCTCGTAACCGTAGTTTCTGTCCGAAATGCCTATCCAAAAGTGGAGGATTTCGTTCTTTACATTGGGATTGTGATTGGAACATATTTGTTGATAGATTTATCCAAAATTATTTTAGCAAAACAATTCCACGACAGACTCAACCAACGTGTAGCCAACAAAATCCGAAAAGCTGTTGGTTGTATCTTGATGATTTTCAGTGTTATTATCTTTCTTCAAAGTTTCAAAAAGTTCAATAAGTTCGAAGAAAAATTAGAAAAAGCCGAGAAGCAACAACCGAAAAAAAGATAAATATAATTTTGGCGCCGATTTCCGCCCTCCGTTCCCGCTTTTTTTTGCCCTCACTTCTCCAGCTACAAAAAAAGAGCTCCACTCAGGTCGGGGCGCGCTTCGCAAAGTTGAAGATTTGCCACCAATCGACGCTCACCATAAAATTCAATTTTGCCAATCTTTAAAAATTTAAGAAAGGACAAAACTAAAAACTTCCCTGAGCAAAGCGTCTTTGCGAAACTTAAAACATTTTCAATAAAATAAAAAAAATCTTTGCGACCTTTGCGCTAAAATAAAAACTAACACAAATGCGAAACATCACTTTCCCAAAACCACTCAAAAAAGGAGACAAAATCGCCATCATTTCCCCCGCTGGCTCTGTTGAAGAAACTCAATTAGAAAAAACTTTAACTTTAATCAAAAGCAAAGGTTACGAACCAGTTTTAGGCGAAAATCTCTATACAAAATTCCAAAATGGCTATTCATACGCCGGAACAGAAGAACAACGGATTAAAGACATCAATTGGGCTTTGAACGACCCGGAGATTTCCGCAATCTGGGCTTCCCGAGGTGGTTACGGTTGTCAGCATTTGGTTCAGCATTTGGATTTGAAGGAATTTAAGAAAAATCCAAAATGGTTTATTGGCTATTCTGATAATACAGTAATCCAAAGTTATCTGTTGAAAAAAGGTTTTGCATCCATTCACGGACAAACCATCAAAACGTCCAGCTTTGGCGTAACGGATGAAAGTTATGACTTAACCTTCGATATTCTGAAAGGAAAATTCCCAAACTACAAAATCGATTCCACAGAAAACAATAGAGTAGGAGAGGCTTCCGGAACTTTGGTTGGCGGAAATCTTGCGTTGATTTATGCACTTTTGGGAACCAAATATTCTTTCGATTTCACGGATAAGATTTTATTCATAGAAGACATTGGTGAGAATTTCTACGCAATGGACCGAATGATTATGAGCTTGGAATTAGCAGGTGTTTTCAAAAAAATCAAAGGACTCATCGTTGGCGGAATGACCAATATGGGAAAAGAAAATGAGAACAAAAGCTACGAAGAATCTTTCGACCCATTCGTCAATCAACAGATTTCAAATAGAGTTTCCAAATACGATTTTCCAACAGCATTCAATTTTCCAAACGGCCACATTTATGACAACAGACCGTTGATTATTGGTTCAGAAATTACAATGAAAGTAGGGAAAGATGTGAAGATTAAGTTCTAAATCATTCATCAACTATCACTTATCATTTATAGCTTATGGCGGACCACAACGAATTTGGAAAAATAGCAGAAGACTTGGCTGTAGATTTTTTGGTTAAGGCCAATTACAAGATTCTTGCCCGCAATTTTCGTTACTTGAAAGCTGAGGTGGACATCATCGCAGAATTCGAAAATCAAATTGTGGTTGTAGAAGTCAAAGCCAGACACACAGATGCATTTTTGGAACCTCAGGAAGCGGTTAACAAAAAGAAAATCAAACTGTTAATATCAGCCACCAATTATTACATCGAGGAAAATAACATCAATAAAGAAGTTCGTTTCGATATTATTTCTGTACTTCCCAACAAACAAAAAACTTTGGAAATCACACATATTATTGATGCATTTCAAAGCTTCGAAATTTAATTTTATATTTAAATTATTAATAATCAGAATTTTACAAAAATGTTTTACGTGAAACATTGACCGTTCGGTTCAATAAAATTACCGTTCAGTCAGAATTAGTTTTTAATTAAGCTAAGCTCAAATATCTTTGAATCAAAATTATGAGATATGAAAACGCAACGTAAAATATTCGGCTTACTATCAATTTTAATGAGCATATGCATCTGGTCGCAAATCACGATTTCAGGAAAGGTAACTTTCAAAAACAAAGCTCTAAAAGATATAAATATCACGCTTAAGGATACTTATGATGGCGCAACTTCCGACGCCAATGGAAACTATTCTTTTACCACTACAGAATCCGGAAATCAAGTTTTAGTCTTCTCTGGTAACAATTACGAATCCGTAGAAATCCCAATAAAAATCGATGGTAAAGACCTTTCTATTCCCGCAAATTTGAAATCGCAGATTAATGAAATCAATGCCGTTGTAATTACAGCAGGAAGTATCGAAGCGAGCGACAAAAAAAGGGCGACAGCTTTGCTTACGCCTTTGGACATTTACACGACGGCTGGAGCGGACGGACAGATTTCTTCGGCTTTGGGCTATTTGCCGGGCGTTCAGAAAGTGGGAGAGACGGAAGGTTTGTTTGTGCGAGGCGGAACGGGTGCGGAGACCAAGATTTTTATGGACGGGAATCTCATCAACAATTATTTCACAAATTCGGTTCCTGGAATCGCGGGTCGAGATAGATTCAATACGTCGCTTTTCAAAGGAAATATTTTTTCAAGTGGTGGATATTCAGCGGTTTATGGGCAGGCTTTGTCATCGGTTTTGATTTTGGAAAGTGTTGATCTACCGGAAACTACATCATTTGATTTTGGCGTTTCTCCGATTTTTATTAGTGCCAATTATCAAAAATTAAATCAAAATAAAACTGCTTCTTGGGGCGTTGCGGGGAGTTATTCTAATCTTGGTTTGATGGGAAAGTTATTCAATTTCAATACAGATTTTGGTAAATATCCGCAGGGTTACGGCTTCGATGGGAATTTCAGAATTAAGACTAAAAAAGGCGGTTTCATTAAGTATTACGGAAGTGTGGACCAAAATCAATTATCCGTTGAATCCGAAAGTTTGGAGAAGGATTTTGATAGAAATAATGTGAGTTTGAAAGGTCAAAATATGTATCACAATTTGTCTTACAAAGAGAAATTTGGCAAATATCTTATCAATATTGGCGGTTCCTACACTTTCAATTCTAATGATTTGAATTTCGCAAATCTTCTAAATGATGTGGAAATTAATCAAACACAAATCAACAGCCAATCCAATTATATTAATGGAAAGTTGGTGGTTGAGAGAAAAGTTGGAATCAATACCGTGAGAGCCGGATTTGAACTTAACAATGCGGATGAGAAAATGAATTATGGTTTTTACGAGAAGAATTACAAGGATTTGATTTCCTCAGCTTTTGCAGAAACCGATTTGATTTTCACTAATGATTTATCAGCAAAAATTGGCGCAAGAACGGAACATTCTTCCTATCTCGACAAATGGAATTTCTCACCAAGAGTTGCTTTGGCTTTTCGGATTTCCAAAAATTGGACAACATCTTTAGCGTACGGAATGTTTTACCAAAATCCAGAAAGTAGATATTTGATTTCAAACAATTTTGATTTTCAGAGAGCTGACCATTATATTTTTCAAGTTCAAAAAAATGCAGATGGGAGAAACTTGAGATTTGAGGCATTTTATAAGAATTATGATAAATTGATTAAAACTTCATCTGTATCCAACGAAAGTTCTTTATCGCCAAATAATCAATACACGCAGTTTGCAAGCAACAATTCTGGTGGCGGATTTGCAAAAGGAATCGAATTGTTTTGGAGAGACAAAAAAACCTTCAAAGACATTGATTATTGGATAACCTATTCCTACTTGGACTCGAAAAGGGACTTCTTAAACTATCCTTTTAGTTTAGCGCCAAATTTCGCTTCAAAACACACTTTGAATGTGGTGGCAAAGAAGTTTATTATGGATTGGAAAACGGGTTTTAATATGTCTTACACTTATGCAAAAGGTCGTCCTTACTATGATATAATCTCAAACAATGGCGAAAATATTCTCAGAAATCAAGGCAAGTTAAAAGACTTCAGCGGACTCAATTTCAGTGTGAATTACGTTCCGAGTGTTGGGAAAAAAGACTCAAAATCGTTTACTGTATTTGTGTTGAGCATTAATAATATTTTGGGAAATAAAAATGTTTATGGTTTCAATTATTCCGCGGACGGAAATACGAGAACTGCTGTGAGACCGCCAGTCAATACCTTTGTTTTTGTTGGTGTTTTCGTGAGTTTCGGTGTTGATAAGACGAATGATGCGATTAATAATAATTTGTGAGAAGAATAAAGATAATAGAGAAAAGATAAAAGACTAAAATTCAGTTGTTCATTATCTCGCGAATTGAGATAATCAAATTAATCAAGATAATTTTAAATAAACAATCGTTTTTAATTACAACTCAGTCATCAAAAATTACCGTTCGGCAGAATAAAATTTTAATCGAATAAAACTCATTCTATCTTTGAATCAGAAAATTAGAACAAACTAAAAATTTATATTATGAAAAAATTAATCTTAACATTCAGTCTTTCTCTTTTAGGATTTACAGCATTCGCACAAACCGCTTATGAGAAAGCGATGACAGAAAAAATAACGAAAGTAGAAGGTCAAAAATCAGCAGAAGAATTCACAGCTTTGGCGAATGATTTTGATAGAATCGGAAACAAAGAAAAATCGCAATGGTTGCCTTATTATTATGCAGGATTTGCAACCATCCAAAAGGGCAGAAGTATGATGCAATCTGGAAAAACTGCAGAGTTGGATCCAGTGGTTGCGGAGGCAGAAAAGTATATTGCAAAAGCAGAAGAACTTAGCCCAAATAACGCCGAACTTTACATCCTCAAAAAAATGGCAAGCGGACTGAAAATGATGGTAGATCCGATGACCAGATATATGAGCGAAGCACCCGTAGCACAAAAGTCATTGGCAAAAGCGCAGGAACTTGATCCAAACAATCCCAGAATCACGCTTCTGAAAGCGGAAGATTTATACTTTACACCAGAGCAATTTGGAGGAAGCAAAGTGAAAGGCGCAGAATTATTCAAAAAAGCATTGGAGCAATTTGAAACTTATAAACCGAAAACAGCTTTGGATCCGAATTGGGGAAAAGCGGAAGCTCAATATTTTCTGAGTCAAAAATAATTGCAAACATTCATATTTTATCAAGTTCCTTCGTCTTTGGCGAGGGAATTTTTATTGAAATTCAGAATTCTGAGTAAATTTACAATTAGCAAAAATTGATAAATGAAAATATTAAATAGAGACTACTTGGTTCTGATTTTATTCTTTTTTAATTGTTCAAGTACAAAAACTATCTACGAAAATGCTTTATCCGTTGATAGAGATGATAAAGGTTCAATTTTTTTATTAGAAAAAGTACAATTAAAAAAAGACCAGTCGATAATATTTTTTACCGAAACATTTGATAATATAGTTGAGATTAGGGAGGATGAGAAAATTGTATATAATAAAAAGGATACAAACTATTGCGCAGTTGGGATATTCTGGTTCTTATATTATTTCACATGATAAAGAGGTTACTTTGAAATTCGATTATAAGAAAAGAATAGTTTTAAATAAAGAAAAATTGCCAAAGTATAAGTTTATATATTTTGGAAGATATAAGAATAAATATACTATCGAGTATACAAATAGAGCTAGAGTCTTTTTATAATTTAATTACGATAACTAAAAATTTGGCGGAGGTCACAAAACCCTCGTTTTATAACAAAACGACTTTGGCGGAGGTTACAAAACCTATGTTGGGAAACAAATCGACTATTAGTTTAGATTACAAACCTACTAGAAATCGATTTTGGAAGCTTTATTTTTTTGTATTTTTGAAAACATTCAAAAAATTAGAAATGAAAGTAAAATCAATTTTTGCAACAGTCGCTGTTGTTTTCTATGTTGGTGCCAATGCTCAATCTATGTCAAAGTCAAATTATCCCAAAGCCGTAAAAGGAACTCAAGTTGACAATTATTTCGGAACTCAAGTTGCTGATGTTTATCGCGATTTAGAAAATGATTCCGAAGCGACCAAAAAATGGGTGGACGAGGAAGTAGCTTACAGCCAGAACTATCTCTCCAAAATCCCTTTCCGAGATCAAATCAAAGATCAACTGAGAACCATCTGGAACTATGAGAAAATCTCTGCGCCGTTCAAAGAAGGCGATTATACTTATTTCTCCAAAAACAACGGATTACAAGCGCAATCTGTGATCTATAGAACTGGTCTTAAAACCAAAAACATCGAAGTTTTCCTTGATCCAAACAAATTCTCGGAGAAAGGAACAACCTCGCTTTCCAATTTATCATTCAACAAAAAAGGAAATCTTGCCGCATATTCTATCTCAGAAGGTGGAAGTGACTGGAATAAAATCATCATTATCGACGCCATCACCAAAAAGCAAATCGATGAAACGATTGTAGATGTGAAATTCAGTGGAATCTCTTGGAAAGGTGATGAAGGTTTCTATTACTCAAGCTACGACAAGCCGAAAGAAGGAACTGTTTTATCTGGAATGACGGACAAACACAAGGTTTATTATCACAAATTAGGAACGAAACAATCTGAAGATCAATTGATTTTCGGAGGTGAAAAAACACCGAGAAGATATCTTTCTGCTGGTGTTTCAGAAGATCAAAGATTTTTGATTATTTCTGGAGCCAATGCAACCAACGGAAACGAACTGTACATCAAAGATTTAAAAAACGGAGGCGATTTTGTTCAGATCAACAAAGGTTTTGACATCAATGCCGATATTGTGGATACGCAAGGAGACGACCTTTTCATCTTCACAGACAAAGATGCGCCGAATATGAGATTGGTAAAAGTGAGCATCAAAAATCCAAGTCCGGAAAACTGGAAAGATGTGATTCCAGAGACTGAAAATGTACTCGGAATCTCAGAAGGTGGTGGTTATTTCTTCGCAACATATATGAAAGATGCGATTGATATAGTAAAACAATTCGATAAAACCGGGAAATTGGTGAGAGACATTTCACTTCCTGGAAAAGGGAATATTTCTGGTTTCGGAGGTAAGGAAAAAGAAAAGGATATTTATTATTCTTTCACCAATTACATAACGCCTGGAACGATTTACAAATACAATGTAGATTCTGGAAAATCAGAAGTTTACCAAAAACCGAATGTGAAATTCAATCCAGACGATTACGTTTCTGAGCAAGTTTTCTACACTTCAAAAGATGGGACAAAAGTTCCGATGATGATCAATTATAAAAAAGGAACAAAGCTGGACGGAAAAAATCCAACAATCCTTTATTCTTACGGCGGTTTCAACATTAGTTTACAACCAGGCTTTTCGGTTGTGAATGCCATCTGGATGGAAAACGGCGGAATCTACGCGGTTCCAAACATCCGTGGTGGTGGAGAATACGGTAAGAAATGGCACGATGCAGGAACAAAACAACAAAAGAAAAACGTGTTTGAGGATTTCATCGCTGCTGGAGAATATCTACAGTCGAAAGGTTACACTTCGAAGGAATTTATGGCGCTTTCTGGCCGTTCCAATGGTGGACTTTTGGTTGGCGCAACGATGACGATGAGGCCAGATTTGGCAAAAGTCGCTTTTCCAGGCGTTGGTGTTTTGGATATGTTGAGATATAATAAATTCACGGCTGGTGCAGGTTGGTCTTACGATTACGGAACGGCTGAAGACAGCAAAGAAATGTTTGAATATTTGAAATCTTATTCGCCAGTTCATCAAGTGAAAGCAGGAACTTGCTATCCTTCAACAATGATTATCACAAGTGATCACGATGATAGAGTAGTACCGGCGCATTCTTTCAAATTTGGAGCAGAGTTGCAGGAGAAACAGGCTTGTAGCAATCCAATTCTCTTGAGAATCGAGAAAAACGCAGGTCACGGCGCGGGACGTTCCACAGAACAAGTGATTGGTGAAAATGCCGATTTGCTGAGCTTTGCATTGTTCGAAATGGGAATTAAAGCTTTGAAGAAATAATCAAATAAAAATTACATTGAAATCCTGAAATTCGTTTCAGGATTTTTTTAATTTGGACAACATTTTGCTACAAAAACAGTCATCAATTAAAATCTATAACAGATGAAAACAACTATTATAATTTCCAGCTTTGCAATCGCTTTATCAATGATTTCTTGCACAAAAGAAAAACCAAAAACCGAAGTTTCTTATTCTTACAAAGCGGAGGATGGAAGCCGTGCAAAAGCTACTTTTATAGAAGAAGGAAAAGATAAAACCATTACTCTGGAATCCAATCACAACAAGTTTGTTCTGGATTTCAAAAAGAAAACTGCAGAAGGAGAATTCTACGAAAGAAGTACAATTTCTGCAGAAACCAAAGGCGATTCATTGCTGATATCGCAGGACGATCAAGTGATTCATTTGGTAAAAGACAAATAAAAAAATCCCGATTTAATAATCGGGATTTTTTTATTTAAAATGACGTGTCAGTCAGAGGTTCTCAAAGACTTAAATCTTCGCAAGCAAATTCCTGAAACTCGTTTTCTCATCAATGATTCTCCTCAAGTCAGCCACAGGAACTCTTTCCTGCTTCATTGTGTCTCTATCTCTTATGGTTACAGTGTTATCCACCAAACTATCGTGATCTATCGTGATACAAAGTGGCGTTCCAATCGCGTCTTGTCTTCTATAACGTTTCCCAATCGCATCTTTCTCCTCGTAGAACAAGTTGAAATCGTACTTCAGATCGTTGAAGATCGTCTCAGCATATTCAGCCAAACCATCTTTTTTCATCAATGGAAGAATCGCTGCTTTCACAGGCGCCAAAGCTGGTGGCAAACTTAGAACGGTTCTCTCAGAGCCATCTTCCAAAACTTCATCCTTGAGACAAGTCGAGAACAAGGCAAGGAACAATCTGTCCAAACCAACCGAAGTTTCTACAACGTAAGGCACATAATTCTCATTTCTTTCCGGATCAAAATACTGTAATTTTCTTCCTGAGAATTTTTCGTGCGCCTTCAAGTCAAAATCGGTTCTACTGTGGATTCCTTCCAATTCTTTGAACCCAAAAGGGAAATTAAACTCGATATCAGCTGCAGCATTCGCATAATGCGCCAATTTCTCGTGGTCGTGGAAACGGTAATTATCTTCGCCCAATCCAAGCGCCAAATGCCATTTTAGACGTGTTTGTTTCCACTTTTCGTAGAATTCAAGCTCCGTTCCAGGCGCTACAAAATATTGCATTTCCATTTGCTCAAATTCTCTCATTCGGAAAATAAATTGTCTCGCAACGATCTCATTTCTAAATGCTTTCCCGATTTGTGCAATCCCGAAAGGTAATTTATGTCTGGAAGTTTTTTGAACATTCAGATAATTCACAAAAATTCCCTGAGCCGTTTCTGGTCTCAAGTAAAGATCCGTCGCGGTATCAGCAGAAGCACCCAATTTGGTCCCAAACATCAGGTTGAATTGTCGGACTTCCGTCCAGTTTTTAGAACCTGTATCCGGATCAGCAATTTCCAATTCCTCGATGAGAGATTTTACATCAGCAAGATCTTCGTTTTCCAAAGATTTCGCCATTCTTGTAAGGATCGCAGCTCTTTTCGCACGATATTCTAAAACCCTTGGATTCGTAGCTTCAAATTCAGCTTTATCAAAAGCATCACCAAATCTCTTGGCTGCTTTTTCGATTTCTTTATTTTCTTTGTCCTCAATTTTTGCGCAATAATCCTCGATCAAGACATCCGCACGGAATCTTTTCTTAGAATCCTTATTGTCGATCAATGGATCGTTGAATGCGTCCACGTGTCCGGAAGCTTTCCAGATCGTTGGGTGCATAAAGATGGCAGAGTCGATGCCCACGATGTTTTCGTTCAGCTGAACCATCGCTTTCCACCAGTATTGTTTGATGTTATTTTTCAGTTCCGCACCGTTTTGTCCGTAATCGTAGATCGCAGAAAGTCCGTCATAGATCTCAGAACTTGGGAAAATAAAACCATATTCCTTTGCGTGAGAAATCACTTTCTTGAAAACATCTTCTTGCTTTGCCATATTTAGTTTAATTGAAGTGCAAAAATAAGGATTTTGCCGGAAGTGAGATGATGGAAGATGGAAGTTTTTTTAACCTTGAATTTTGAACCTCAAAACTTTGAATCTTTAGAAGCCGAGAACCTGCTGTCCGTTGCAATTCCTCGCAAGCCAGCCTGTCCTGAGCCTGTCGAAGGGCTTGCTGTGGGATTTCCACTACCATCAGGGCTATTTACGATTCTGCATTTGAATGACGTTTTTAATAATGATCGAAATGCCTAATTCTACTCTCTGAATTTTATTCAATCATTTTTACTAGCGAGCAAAGTTTTAATTTATAAGGAAAAAATCTGCCGATTTTTGAATTTTTTTATGGTCTTCGAGAACCTCAGACTGACAGTGACAAAATACTTTATAAATAAAAATCATACAAAAACCCACGATTTTTCTTGAAGAACCATTATTCCTAATGAATTGATGATGCGAAAATCTCTACTTTTGCCCAATGTTAGAAATTCTTTATCAAGACGACTATCTTATTGCAATCAACAAACCGAGCGGACTTTTGGTTCATAAGTCAAAATATGCTGGCCCAGCAGACGAATACGCCGTTGAGAAATTGGCGAATCAAATTGGAAAAAAGGTTCATCTTGTTCATCGTTTAGACCGAAAAACTTCGGGTGTTTTGCTATTTGCATTTGATAAAGAAACCCTTAAATTGATAAGTGACCAGTTTATGAATCGCGAAGTAGAAAAGAAATATCTGGCGATTGTCCGAGGTTGGACAAAAGAGGAAGAAACGATTGATTATGATTTGACCAATGAAAATGAAATCGTCCAAAATGCCATCACTAATTATCGTCGTCTGCAAACTTCTGAGATAGATTTACCATTTCTAAAACATCCAACTTCTCGTTATTCTTTTGTAGAAGCAATTCCCGAGACAGGTAGATTTCATCAATTAAGAAAGCATTTCAAACATATTTTGCATCCCATTTTAGGTTGCAGAAAACACGGTTGCAACAAGCAAAACAAATTGTGGCTGAATGCTTTTAATGTCACTACAATGCCCTTGCATTCTCATCAACTTAATTTCCAACATCCTATCACCAATCAAAACATTTCCATCAACGCAAGTTTGAATGTGAATCCTGATTTTTTACAAATCGGAAAAATATTGGGTTTTGATCTTGCTGAATATATTTAGGCTTTTGATTGGCGCAAAATGTTTTCATATATTTTTTTGACTTGCAAATCTCCAAATCCAAAAACCCCCAGTTCTTCTTGAAATTTTTTAAAAACAGAATCAAAATTTGGCAATCCTTTTTCAATTTGATTTTTAATGAAATTTTCTGGATTAATATCGATAAACGAATCAATAACTTCTTTCAAAAAATGAAAACTGTTTGATTCATTTTGGGCTAATTGTTTCAAAGAAGTAAGGTCATTATTTTGATAAGATTTCCAAAGATTCTGAGCTAATTCAATATCATTTTCACGCAACAAAATTTTGGAATGTAAACAGTCTTTCAATGTGAAATTATCGTTATCAGAAAAGCCTTTCCAATGATTTTCTTTTGAGCTTTTTTGGAAAATCCGATAGATTTTCAAATCATTTTTTATTTGTAAGTAAAGTGATACAAAACCACAAATTGACCTGACAAAACAGATCATCTTCAAACCAAAGATGGACTTCAGAACCTTCCGGAATTTTCAGAATCTTTTCAAATTCCGAAACTGATTTTTCATAATAACTTTCCTCTGAAACATTGTAATCTTCCGAGATTGACTTTGCCCGCACTTTCCAAAATTCTTCCAAAGATTCGGATTTCAAATCTCCAGAAACCAAGGCTTCTCTACAAACAATGATCTCACCAACGATCGGAATTTTCTTCAAATCATTGGTGAGATAATCGCCATTGGTAATATGAAATATTTGTCTCAATTATTATCCATTAAAAACCTGATTCTCCTGCTCCTGAACGCGGATAAAAGTTGTTCTCTTGGAAAGCTCTTTCAATTTTGAAGCACCAACATAAGTGCAAGTCGAACGTACGCCGCCAAGAATATCTTTCACCGTGTCAGAAACAGGACCTTTATATGCAACTTTCACAGTTTTTCCTTCGGAGGCACGATATTCTGCAACGCCGCCTGAATGTTTGTCCATCGCAGTTTGAGAACTCATTCCGTAAAATAATCTGAAAGTTTTTCCATTTTCTTCCACTATTTCGCCGCCACTTTCGTCGTGTCCGGCAAACATTCCGCCGAGCATTACAAAATCTGAACCGCCACCAAACGCTTTTGCCACATCACCAGGAACTTTGCAACCACCATCACCGATGATTTGTCCGCCCAATCCGTGCGCTGCATCGGCACATTCGATGATTGCAGAAAGTTGTGGATAACCAACGCCAGTTTTTACACGCGTTGTACAAACGGAACCTGGACCAATTCCCACTTTGATAATATCAGCACCAGCCAAAATCAGTTCTTCTACCATTTCGCCGGTTACGACGTTTCCTGCAATAATGATTTTATCGGGAAAATTTTCTCTTGCTTTTTTTACAAATTCTACAAAATGTTCGGAATAACCGTTTGCAACATCAATGCAAAGAAACTGGATTTTCGGATTTTCATCCAGAATTGTTTTAATTTTTTCTTCGTCAGCCTTTCCTGTTCCGGTGCTGAGCGCAATGTATTGGTAAAATTCGTCGGATTTTCCGCCTAAGAATTGATTCCATTCTTCGATTGAATAATGCTTGTGAATGGCGGTGATTATTTTTTCTTTTGATAAAGCTTCTGCCATCTCGAAAGTTCCGACTGTGTCCATATTAGCAGCAATCAAAGGAACACCGCTCCATTTTTTCTGAGTGTGCAGAAAAGTGAATTCTCTTTCTATCGTGACTTCGCTACGGGATTTGAGTGTGGAACGTTTCGGGCGAAACATCACATCTTTGAACCCCAACTTGATTTCGTTTTCTATTCGCATACTTCAAAATTAGGATATTTTTTTTTGAAAAGAGTGGTGTTTTGGGTTGAAAATTTGTTTTAAGACGGAACGTTGTTCTGGTATTGAATCTGCAGCCCGGCTTGAGTGGAGCTCATTTTTTGCGGACAGCTACCGTTCCTTTGGAATTGGTAATTTGTGGCAAAAAATAGCGGGAACGGAAGACGGAAAAGCTGCCCAAAATATTCGAATAAGAATTTCTATTTTTGTTCCACATGAAACATCTCGTCGTTATTGGGCTCGTGATTCCTGAGCCGGCTTCTACTGCAGCTGGTCACAGAATGATGCAATTGATCCAACTTTTTTCTGAAGCTGATTTTAAAATTACTTTTCTGACAGCTTCCAATAATATCGAATTTTCAGAAAAAATCGAGATTGAGAAAATTGAAATTAATAATGAGAGTTTTGATGAAAAAATTAGAAATCTGAATCCTGACGTAATACTTTTTGATCGTTATATAACTGAGGAACAATTTGGCTGGCGCGTTTCTGAGAATTGTCCAAATGTTGTGAAAATCATTGATACGGAAGATTTACATTTTCTAAGAGAAGCGAGAAGGAAAGCTTTTGTGGAAAAGAGAATTGTTGAAAGGGAAGATTTAATTAATGATATTTTTATGCGGGAAATTGCGGCGATTTTGCGTTGTGATTTGTCCTTAATCATTTCGGAATTTGAATATGATTTGTTGGTTAATGAGTTTAAAATTAGTCCAGATTTGCTGTTTTATATTCCATTTTTGACGGAAAAAATTGAGGAAAGTAAAACGCCTTTTGAAGAGAGAAAACATTTTGTAAGCATCGGAAATTTCCTGCACGAACCCAATTGGCAAACGGTTTTGAAATTGAAGCAGATTTGGAAATTAATCAAGAAACGAATTCCGGAAGCAGAACTTCATATTTATGGCGCTTACACGAGTCAAAAGGTTTTGGAACTTCATAACCAAAAAGATGGTTTTCTGGTAAAAGGAAGAGCAAATTCTGTGGAAAAAATTTTTAATCAAGCTAAAGTTCTTCTCGCACCAATTCCTTTTGGAGCCGGATTGAAAGGGAAACTTTGGGAAAGTATGCAATTTGGATTGCCAAATGTGACAAGTTCTATCGGTGCTGAAGCGATGCATAAAGATTTGCCTTGGAATGGTTTTATAGAAGATTCTGATGAGGTTTTTATCGAGAAAGCGATTGAGCTTTATCAAGATGAAAATCTTTGGAATAAAGCTCAGGAAAACGGTTATCAGATTTTGGATTCTGTTTTTCGGAAAGATTTATTTGCGGATTCTTTCATGAATAAAGTTTCGGAAATATCAGAAAACTTGGAAAATCATAGAACTGAAAATTATCTTGGAAAAATCCTGCAACATCATCAATTGAATTCGACAAAATATATGAGCCGCTGGATCGAGGAGAAGAATAAGAAATAGGTATGCCTTTTTCTCCTGGATTTCTTCTTTAAAAGATATTAATAACTTCCCCAAAGTCTATAAAAAACAAAAACCACCACATTTCTGTGATGGTTTGCTCCTCTTGCCTGTATCTGTTCATAGATTTGTTATTGAAATTAAGTGTTACCTTTTTTTTATGTCTTTTTGGTATATAATTCACATTTGAAAAATACAAGAATGAGGCAATTGATTTTTTTAATTGAATCATAAATTAACTATATTTGATGCAATTAAATTTTATAATTGCATCACAATGTATAGCTGGCAACTTCCCGATTGGGCAACTTTCACTTATGATGATTCTATGATAGACTCATTAGTAATGGATTTTGCTCTTGATACTGGTGAATTAAAAGGACTTGTAGATTCTTTGCCAGAAGAGATTCAACAAGATACCATTATCCAGTTTATGATTTCAGAAGCCATTAAAACCTCTGAAATTGAAGGAGAATTTTTTAGCAGACAGGATGTAATGTCTTCCATAAAAAAACATTTAGGGCTTTCAAATGCAATTAGTAATATCAGAGATAAAAAATCTTTAAGGGTTGCTTCTCTTATGGTAGAAGTAAGAAAGTCCTATCAAGAAAATCTTACAGAGTCTTTGATTAAAAATTGGCATCATACCTTAATGGGTAATAGTCCTTATGTCAATGCAGGAAAATACAGGATAGGAGATGAGCCTATGCAAGTGATTTCAGGCGCTTATGGCAGGGAAATTATCCATTATGAAGCTCCACCCTCTTATCAAGTTTCTGATGAAATGAAAAATTTTATTCATTGGTATAAAGGTTTTGAGGTTTCTCCTACTGAGATTAAAAAAATCCTTATTAAGACTTCAATTTCTCACCTATATTTTGAAAGCATTCATCCATTTGAAGATGGGAATGGAAGAATAGGAAGAGCCATTGCAGAAAAATGTCTTTCACAATCTCTTGGAAGACCTGTTTTAATGAGCCTTTCTAGTACAATTGAAAAGAACAAAAAACAATATTACTCTGCTCTTAAATCAGCTCAAAAGACATTGGATATTACAGATTGGATATTATACTTTTCCAAAACTATTCTAGAAGCCCAAAAGAGTGCAAAGCAAATTATCCTGTTCACTCTCAGTAAAACTAAATTTATGGACAAGCATAAATTCCAGATGAATGAAAGACAGATAAAAGCTGTTCTGAAAATGTTTGATTCGGGGATTTCAGGTTTTGAGGGTGGAATGACTTCAAGAAAGTATGTTTCCATAACAAAATCCTCTAGAGCAACTGCTACAAGAGATTTACAAGACCTTACGGATAAAAATATTATGCTTCAAAAAGGAGAGGGTAGAAATGTTAGTTATGAGCTGAATTTGGAAAACTAGATTTCTATAAAAAACCTATAGATTTGTTATTGATTAACAACTAGATGAAGTGATACCTTTTTGTATGCCTTTTTTAACAGAATAGGTAGAAAATATCAGAATTACAGAAATCCCCTAAAACCAAGACAAACCCAATACACAAAGTCTATAAAAAACGAAAACCACCACATTTCTGTGATGGTTTGCTCCTCTTGCTGGGCTAGAGGTATTTTGAGTTTTCCTTTATAGTATTGCTTTTACTGAGTGTCAAATTCTTGGGTGTGCCTAAAAGTGTGCCTTTAGTATTAAAAGCCACTAGAACAATAGAGAATTGTAAATAGAACTAATTAGCAAATTATTCTTTCCATAGACTATAAAAACCTTAGCATCTAAAGGATGAGTTAGTAACAATTCTATATTATTTATAATAAAAATATTACCTTTTAATTCTTTGTGATATGATTTTTCATATTCTCCAAGTTCTAAACTGATAATTTTTTCAAACTCTTTTAATTGTTCTAAAGAATCAAAACTCATTATGATAATTACAGCTTGTAAAATATCCCAAGAAAAAACTAATTCTATGTAGCTTGTACTTATAGTTAAAAAATCTATTTTTTTGATATAAAAATAACTATCATATCCTCTGATTCTCTCAAAATCCGAAATCTCCAAATCAAACTCCCAATTTTCATATTCTTTGCCTATTTCAAAAGGCAGTTTTATTGGTTTCATATTAAATCTGAGTATTAAAAAACCACCTATTTTGAGGTGGTCAATTTATGTTTTTCTGATTATACTATTTGAACTTGAAGCTATTAGTAAAAGTATAATATAACTTATCAAGCACATCTTTTTTATCACTTACAATCATTATTGTATAAGCTATATTATTATGAAAGAATATTATTTGTCTTCCAAATGCATTGGGTTGAGTAATTTCTGCTAAGAATGCTAATTCTCCCGCAAACTGAATTTCTTGGTAAGAGAAAGTTTCAGAGTTTTTTATGGACAAAAGATAATCCTTTTGTTTTGCTTTATCTCTGTAGAGCATTTTACGAATAGCTAGAAGGTATCCAGAATTACTATTTTTTTCTCCATAACTATAATTGTAAGATTGATTTTTAGGATTGTAATAATTTTCATTCTGTGTACAATTGCAATTGAAACTAAAATAGTCTGTGCTAAATGTACTTTGCGCTTGCGTTATTGTGAGATAAAAGACAAGTAAGAATGCTATGAATTTTCTCATTTTTTCCTTTTGTTAAGTTTAAATACTAAATAGAGCATTCCTAATGTTGCAAAAAATATTAGCCCCCACTTCAGATATTTTTCTCTGTCATATTCTTTTTGCATTTCTTGAAGAGCATATTCATCAGGCATAGCATAAGGATTTAAGCCATTAGATTCTGCCATTTCCTCGTATTCTTTAGGAAACCTTTTTATATCTTGGGTAGCACTTCCATAAAGACCAGATTTATCTTCTCCATATGCATCAGCAGGTGATGGTGGGTATATATCATTACTATCTCTAGCTTTTTTCCAAAAAGTATCTTGAGATGTAATCTTTTCACTAGATTTTTTCTTTTCAGAGTTATCTCCAATTCTTAAAATATGATTGTGATTTTTAAACTCTTTTATTTTACTATTTTTAAAAGTAATACTTGCTATTCCATATTCTCCATATCTCCATATCTCTTTACCAATTTCATCATAGATTTCAATACTTGTAGGTTCTCCCTGTAATTTTTTCACTTGCTCTTTTGTTGAACCTATGTTAATATAATTTTGACATTGGTTTTGTTGAAATATTAATATAATAAGTAAAAGTAATTTTCTCATAGATTAGTTTTTAATATTTAATAGTTGTCATATATGGCATTAATTTAAACAAATATATAAACCAAATTTGACTTGTCAAATAAGTCAAGTTGGAAAGTTCTGAAATATTTAAACTTGTTGGGTCAAGAATTAAAGAATTGAGATTACAGAAAGGTTTATCTCAAGTAGAGCTAGTAGGTAAAATGGAAGGAAATATTGATGCTACTAACATTTCAAGAATAGAAGCAGGTAGAACTAATCCAACACTATTGACTTTATACAGAATTTCTCTAGCATTAGAAATTAGTCTATACGAACTACTAAAAGTAGAAACAAGTGAAAAACTATAATTTGGCTATTTGATAGTTCTTGCTACAAATTCTAGAATTTTCTCTAGGACTATATAAATATCTATTAAACCCAATATTAATGAGTATTGTAATAATTTCAAAATTTAGCTATATTAATAATATCTAGAGTTAAAATGTGATATTATAATCTAGAAAGTAATACCAATTTATACCCTTTCATTCTCTCAATTAAAGCTTCTAGAATATAAAGAGTGTAATATTCAGGTAAAGAATAAAAATGTCCAATTTGGGAATTCATTGTATATATGACTCCCCATTTTGGACATTTTAAATTTAATCTGCTAGGACAGCATCATACTTTCCATTTTTAGAGAAAGCTTCTAAATCTGATTCAAATTTTGTTATAGAATTTGAAATGCTAGATTTAATTATTGAATCTGAAACATTCTCTGGAACATATACAAACCTATGTTGAAGAATAAGGGATACTCCTGTTTCTCTTACAACATATTCATAAGGTTCACATTCCTGTTTTTGAATGCTTCCAGACATTTCTGTACCTATAAGTGCTTTACAGGTTTCCTCATCAAATGTAGATGAAATGAAAGTCTTTTTTGCTGTAGCATAATATTGATTGGTCTTATGACTTAATACCATTTCAATACCTCCTTGAACTTCTAAAGCACAAAAAGAAGTTCCATCCTCTCTCTGTCTTGATTTGTAACTGATAATTCTTACCATTGTTTTAAATTTTTGAGTTAGATTTTTTCCTTTCATACATCATACTTCTACTTATCAAACCTTGCTATCAACTAAAGTTTAATCTGCCTGAAATTTCTCTTTTTTTATAGGAAAAGTATGGGGGAGTTTCCCTCCAATATAAGTGGGGGGCCTTAGTACTGAGGTGGAGCAAGTGCATGGAAAGGTTTTGAAAAAAAAATTGAAAAATTTCTGTTACAATGAAATACCTAAACTTCATAAAAATAAAGCGGGATGTCTTTGAAATTATGTAATTTTGAAATATACCACGTAATCTACAGCTTTATGAGTAAAATGTTTACAGAAATTAGCAGAATTGTGAATGAAGATATTAGCTCAAGAGTAACACAATATGATGTTATTTTTGAGGCAATTACTAATGCTATCCATTCAAATTCTACTGAAATCAAGTGTTTTTTAAATTTTAATGGAAACTTAATTAAAGATGGAGATATTGAGATTGGAAGAATAAAAGTAGATACTATAAAAGTAGTGGATAATGGAGATGGCATCACAGATGATAACTACAAGTCTTTTTCAACATATAGAACTGAATTTAAAAAAGATTTAGGTTGTAAAGGGGTTGGAAGGTTTGTATTTTTGAAAGTATATAGTTCAGCAAAATACAGTAGTGATTTAAAAGAAGCTCAAGAGCAAAGAAAAATAAAATTTCACATAAATTTTGATACTGAGAAAGACCTTAAAAAGGAAAATAAAAAAGTAACTGCTAATGAAACTGAAGTTTTTTTAGATACATTAAACAGTCAATATTTAGATTGGGATAAAAAAATAGACAGGAGAATTGAATTAGATATTTTTTCTATCAGAGATAAAACATTAATGAATCTGATACCTACCTTATATTTCTATAAGCAGAAGGGTAGAAATATAGAAATTACTTTTTTTGATGAGTATAGTTCAAATTCTGTAAAAATTTCTTCAACTGACATTCCTGATTTTAAAACAGAGAATTTTAATGTCCTAAATAATCAAAGTTTTAATGTAAAATTCAAGTTAAGTCATAGTATTGAAAATTCAAGTGGAAATTTATATGCTTTTTATTGTGCAAATAATAGAACTGTATGTGATTTTGAAGATAAAAACTTAAAAATCACCTTACCTTATGGATATTCTGGATTTTTACTTTTAGAATCTGATTACTTAAGTGGCAAAGTAAATCACGAAAGAAATGACTTTGATATTTTCCCTGTCAAAACAGATATGTATTCCACTATTTCTTGGGAAATGATTAATGTTGAATTAAAGAAAGCAATCAGTGAAATTATTAAAATTGGTGTTCCAAATACAGTTAAACTGAATAAAGCCAAGATTAATGAAATTCAAGATGAAAGACCTTATTTGGTTAATTACATTGATGAAAATGATGTTGAGATAGCTGGTGTTTTAGACAAAAAACACATTATTGAAAAGGCTAAAAAGAAGTTTGATGAATCCAAAGAAACAGTATTGAGTAATGCAAACAAATCTGAATTTACAGATGAAGAATTAACACAAGCAATTTTATTGGCTCAAAATGAATTAATCTCATATATCAATGATAGGGTTATTGTTATTGATAAACTTAAAAAACTAATTGATAAAGGAGAACAGGTGGAGGCTATTATTCATAACATGATAATGGAAAAATACACTACAGATAGCAAGTCAAAAGATGATTTTTTAATTCTTAACAAGAATAATTTGTGGCTATTGGATGACAGATTTACTACCTATAGTTTTGCAGCAAGTGATAAAAGAGTAAAGGATATTTTGAAAGAACTTGATATTCCTGATGAAGACACTAAAATAATAAATGATAAACCAGATTTTTCAATTTTTTTCTCTCACAATCCACACAACAATGATAGACTAAAATCTGTGCTTGTAGAACTAAAACCATTTGATTATAAAAACAAATCTCATAGAAAAAAGCATCAAGGTCTGTTGCAATTAAGAGAGTATTTAGAAGCTTTTAAATCAAAAGAAAAAATAAAAGAAGTTTATGGCTACCTTATAACTGATATTGACGATGATTTTGCTGATACTTTAAAAAAGGATGAGTATGTAGCTATGTATTCATCTGAATATCCAATTTATCATAAATATTACAAGAATCTTGACATATCAATATTTGTTGTTAGTGTTAAAACTATGATTTATGATGCTGAGGCAAGAAATAAAATGTTTTTAGAAATAATAAGAAAAAATAGTAAAATAAATAAAATCTTTGGAAAATAATAGTAAGAACAAGACTTAACAATTTAAATATGTAGAAACGTAATTTCGAATAATGAACAATAATGATTTACTAACTTAACAATATGAATTTATTTTATGGATACATTTGAATTTTTAAAGAGCATAACAAGTCTTACAGATAAAATTAACAAGAGTATATATCCCTTTAAAACAAATGAGTGGCAACCTAGAATAAATTTAGGTATAGAATTTAATCAGCTTAGTAAAAGTATGAGTTACAATAAAAATCATTTACAGAATCATTTATTTCAATTATCTAATACTACAAATTTGGGATATGAATTAAACAAAACTATTTTTAATCAATTAAATAATAATATTGGGATAATTATTAATAATGGTATTTTAGATAAAATCAATTCTGTAGGGTATTGGGGTAATATTGCTAAACTTTCATTACTAAATATTACCCAAGTTTCCACTTATGAAGAAGATATAGCAGATTCACAAATTATTTCAAATAATATTGAAGTTATAAATCAGACTATTGAAGAGATAGAAAAAAACCCAATTGAATTTTTTAACAATCTGGTTATTTTTATCAAAACATATATAGATAAAAATCCCTCTGTAAAGTATACTGCTAGATTTATATTATTTTTCATTTCACTATATATTACAGCTTTAATAACTAATGAAATGTCAAAGAATAGTGATGAGAAGCCTACAGTAAATAATATTACTATAAATAATTATTATAATAAGGATAATGAAAAATTTAAGATAAATTGTAAGTTTATTGACCTCAAAAATTTCCCAAGGGATAATTCTAAATCACTTCACAGATTAGTAAATAATGATAGATTAATAGTTTTAAAAGACAGCTTAAAATGGGCTTTCGTTATAAAAGAAAACTCTATAGAAACAGGATGGATTAGAAAAGAACATCTTAAAATTGTAAAATAGAATCAACTTTATTCATTATAGCTAACTGTTATTACCGAATCTTTATCTTTTAAATAAGTTCTTTTTATAAAACCATATTGTTGCAAGATTTTCATAAAATCTGTATTTTCAGAGGAATTTGGGATTTCAATTTTTTCCTTTTGCAGAATTAGCGAATATGGAGGGTTTAATAGTTCCAGATAATCTTTAAGAAGAACATCTGTAATATTATCTTTATCAAAAATTAAAAGTTTAATTTTAATTGTAGTATCAAGATTGGATTCAAGTACACTCTTAACAAAAAAATCAGAAAATGAATAAAACTTACTACTGAAAAAATTATTTATAATGGTAAGCAAAAAAACATCTTCATCTGAATCATAAATTTCTTCGTTTGTTAAATAAACAAATATTTTCTTTTTCAAATCTCCATCAATATGGGATTTGAATATTGTTACCCATTTTATCAAGAGCAAATTTAAGGTTTCATACTCTTCTTCTAAATTTGCCTCATTCTTCTCAATAAATAATTCTAAATCTCCACCAACTAAATCTGTCAAATTCTTTTCATTGAAAACTATTAAATGTGATTCAATCAGATTTTTAATTCTGTCTGTTTTATTTACTACAGCAATATCATCAAAATTTTTTGTCATTGAATGGACTAATGATTCAAATGATTCATTGGAAATTTCAGAATTAACTAGAGAAACATTAAATTTATCAATAATTATGGAATATTCTTTCTCATCTGTTTCGCTTTCATTTTCTAAAAAATCATTGATACAGCTCTTACCAAGCTCTTGATAATTTATTTCATTATCTAAAAATTCAACAAAACTGGCATCAATTTTTTCAGAATTGTAAGAATAATACAGTAAAACATTTTTCCAATTAGGTTCAATCTTCTCCCAAATAATAAGTGAAGACCAAAACGCATTATTTTCTATTTCTGACAGGTCAGAAATTTTAAAATTCATTTTTTCTATCAATGATTCAATGTTTTCTTCTTTAACATCAGTATTATTAATTAAATCTTTAACCACATTATTTTCTTCCTCAGTATTACTATCAAGTTTCAATAAAACCTGTTCAACATATTCATTAATATTATTTTTAATATTTTCTTTCAGATATGTCACATCAGATTTGAGTAAATATGAATAATTAGAAGTCTTATAATCTAGAATATCAATATCCTTGAAATTAAATTTCTGTAAAAATAAATTGACATTATTTATATTTATCTTATACAAGTTATTTTCAATTATTTCTAAAACAATCTCAAATATGGAGTCTTCATATTTTATTTTGTTGAATTTAATTCCTATCGTCTTTAGCTTTTTAATTAATTCATCTTTGGTTTCTCTGTCAAAATTATTTATTAAAAAATCATCATAGTTATTTAGAAAAGCATTTATCTTTCTATCCTTGTTAAGGATTTTTATCTTGTCAATGTTCGTGTATTTGAATATTTTATCCAAGATTTTCTTTTTCTTTTCAGCATTAAATTCATCTCTAGAATGAATCAAATTCCAAAAGCCCTCCCAATAAGCCATTTTTCTAATAAATTCATTGCTTGTTCCAGTTAATTCTGAAAAATCAATATATTTTTCTATAAAATGAACAGATTTTTCTTTCCCATTAGTCAATGTATTAAGGAATTCATCTAATTTGTTACTTACCTTTTCATTGTCTTTGTAATTGTAAAGTAGATAATCTAGAATATAGAAATTCAATATTGATTCTTTTTTGAAATTAGTGCTTCCTAGTTCAGTAACTAAATTTTTGATTTTGTCAATACTTTCATTGAAATGTGTTTCCCCGTCTTGAATAATTCTTAATTTAAGATTATTATCCTTTTCTGTAATTGATTCAGGGTAGAATAAAGAAACATAATTTGAATAGTTTTCATCAATATAGTTATTACTTATAAGAACTTTTAAAAGAGTGTAGTTATGTTTTATTTCTTCGATTTTAGCCTCTCTCTCATAATCATCCTTTGATTCAATATCTGTAAAAATATCACGAACAATTTTATCAAAATAACTGTCAAGTTTATTTTTTTCAGATTGCTTTAATAAATCATTTAATGATGAATTACTCAAATTATTTATCTGTGATTTTAATTTAAGAATTTCAGAATCATTTATTGCTTTTATGTTGTTTATTTTGTTTAATACAATTCTTCTTCTTTCAGCATATTTTTGTTGAGGGTTAATATCTTTCTCAACATCACTGAATTTTATAAACTTACTAATATGATTCCTATAATAAGTTATCACATCACTTTTTATAAATTCTGAAAATTTTTGATCCTCCAATAAGCTTTCCAATTCAATAGTTTTATTATCAATATAATAACTCGTAGCATCATTTGACTTCATTAATATTCCAGAAATATATACCCTACGTAATTCTAAAAGATTGTCTTGCTGTTCTTGAAGAATATCATCATTTTCTTGCTCTATTATTTCAATTTTTTTGTAGAGACTTTCTTCTAAGTCTTTATATAGCTCATTTTTATTTTCAAATATTTTATAAACAACACCCTCTTTATTCTGTAAAGATTTAAAATCAATAGGGTAAATATTTTTTAGTATAATAAGTCCAAATAGATAGTCTCCATTTATATTGTTGTTTTCATTGCTTTTGATTTTATAGTATGTTTTGAATTCATTAATAATATTAATAAGGCTTCTCATATCACTGATATAAGGAGAAATATTATAAATAATGTCTTCAGAGATAATCTTATTTTCAATAAAATCTTTTTTTAATCTTTTAATAAATTGAGTGTTTGAGTTGCTATAATCTACAATTGGAATTATTGGTATAATCAAATCAAAAAACTTTGTTTTTTCATTATTTTTACTAAATAACTCATCTTTAACTGCGTATACAAAAGTTACTTTTTGATTAATGTCTTTTGAATTATTGATAATTATATTCAACTCTCTTAATTTAATAAAAATGTCAACTGCATCATCAAATCTGTCAATATCTTCTATAAAGACAATTTGTGTTTTTGTCTTTTCAAAAAAGTAAACTAACTCATCAACATGCTTATTTATAATTGAAATATCATTAGCTTTAGGTACAAATTCTGCATCACTGAAACTTACCTTGTTAATTTTTAGTTTAAAAATCTGCCTAAATAGCTTTTTTAAGATTAAAAAAATACCTGTCAAAAAAAGCAGTTTAATTATATAGTTATAAGAAGGAAGCTCAACTTTGTTAACCAAAGTTAGCTTATTATATATTTTTTCAAAAAAAAGATATAATATTGAATAAATCCAAAGAATAAAAAGTAAGGCTTTTACTAAAATAAATTTGTCATAAGTAATTCTTTCAAACCTAGAATCTTTTAAGTTTTTTTTCTTTTCAAAGTATAAAATTTGTTGAACAATGCTAGTTTCAATATCCACCTCATTTTGTTTATTTTTTCCTTCAAATTTCCCAAGATTTATATCTAGCGTTTTGAATTCAGGATTATTTTTTTTGAATAAATTCAGAATTGTGCTTTTTCCTGTACCAAAAGAGCCAGAAACAGCAACGTTTTTTACATTTTGATTTAACACTCCCCATTTTAAAGATTGCAAGTATGTATGTTGATTGTAATTATTTTCCTCTCTTTTTGTGATATAAGGAGTTAGATCTTCTAAGTCATTGGGATTTGGATTATTTTTTGTTAAAAGTTTGATTTTTTTCTCTCCAAGAAAAAAAATGAGCCTTGATAAAAAATCTAAATAGGAGCTATTTAAATTAGATTTAAGACACAAATATCTTTCATTGATTTTGTTTAAAAATTTACTTTTCACTGACTTATAGTTTTTTGCAAATTACAAATTATTAAATAAAACCACCCTACATTTCTGTAGGGCAGTTCCTCTAACTCAAAAACCAATGATAATCAGAATTACCATTGAGAGTTTTTTGAATACCTTTTGAAAATTCAAAGGCATTCAAATTCCTATCTAGGAATGTATCTATGTAAGATGATTTATTAGCTTGGGTAAACAAGTTGTAAACATCCCACAAGTTTATTCTGCCATCTTCTAACCTACAAAAGTTTTTATCCTCATAGTAATCCTTTGCCATTGTATTAATGTGGCTATCATTAAAACTGAGAACAGGAATATTTTCTCTCTCTAGCTTAGGTAAATGTTGGTATAATCTGCTTCTACCAATGAGCTGTGCAAACTGATGTTCTGACAAATATTCTTGAGAAAGTTCTTTCATTTCCATCAAATGATGTTCAGCATTATAATTCTGAATAGTCTCTAGAACTTTTGAATATAACTCTTGTGTGCTGGAAACTTTCAACTCTGCTAAAAAACCATCTGTTGACACACATAGATTGCAACAAACCTTATTCTGAAAACCAATAAAGAATTTAAACCTCTCAAAAGTTTTTTTATTGTACAAATTTTCCAAGTTATAGCTCCTTACACCTCCAATACATAGAGATAAGTCATTACCATTTACTACATCTGTGATACTAGGAATTCTAATGATAAATGCCATTCTCTCATAATAAATAGTTTTCTGATGTTCTAACAAATCTTTTACATTAAGATGTATTGCTTCAGGAGTTCTACCTTTAATCTGATGTGAAACCCTAATCTCAGGCTCTGAAATTGTTTGATATGGAAATGCTTTTTGTGTTGCAGTAATTACACATTCTATAAACTCTTGATGCGCTATAGTCTTTTCATTATCTTTAGAGAATACAGGAATTATACAATCATTTTTTAGATGATGTAATGGAACTTCAAGTGTGTTAGCTAGAATAAATGGATTAGATTGATAATTGGAAGATATATTTTTTTCTCTAGGATTATTAGAATCAGATATTAAAAAAGCCTGAACTAGATTTTTAGTGTCAGGCTCTTTAATATCATTCATTTTACTAGGATAAAATACTTCAGCATTTTGAAAATCTCCATTGCTAAAATATAAATCACTTATAGGCTTCCTTGTTTTTACATTCTGCAATGTCATATTGCTAGAATTATTGAAATTTTGATTGTCCATTTTTACTGAAGTTTTGATTAGGTAAATGAATTAGGATTGATTTTCTAGCTTCAAAATCTGGTTTCAAAGAAATATGATATTGAGGAAATTGTTTGTATAAAGAAAGAAGTTCTGCTATGGAATTACAATCCCTAATAGCATTATAAACCTCTTCCTCTGTAGCTTGAAATTGTTGTTCAGAGCTCTCAATAATCCCATTAACTCTAGAGGCTGATGAGGTTTGGGATGAAGGTTGTATTTCAATTCCTGTGTTACACCAATCTAATATTTCCTTTCCTGTCTTATCAGAGATTATAAATTCTGGTTTTCCCATAAACAAGCCTGTTCTATCTTTACTTGACACAGTAAAATGCTTTATATCTACATCAAAGACTAGAGTAAACTCATAATCTAAACCATCTCTCTGAACAGATTTTAAACCCACTTTCTCTGGAATAAATTTTCCATCTTTTTGATTCAGAACATAATCCTGTTTGGTTCTCATTGTGACAATAATATGAGCATTTGCTTGCAAGATTTTATCTACAAAAGCTTTTTGTCTTGGAGTAACTTTTGCCCAGTTTGTAAAACTGTTTCCTGCTAACTTAGAATGAAAATCTAATAGTTCATCCCAACAATGGGAAATACTGTCTAAAATAATCACTTCCATTCCAGCATTGGCACAAATGTCAATAGCTTTTATGTAGTTTTCAGGAGTGAATGGGGGAGCAAGAGAAAGCACATTATATTCTCCCAAATGAGCATATAAGTCTGCACTCCCATTTTCTGTATCAATAATAGCTACTTTGGTAAAGTCTCCATTTGTAAGTCCTTTGGCAAGAAGTAAGCTTGAATAGGTTTTACCACTTCCTGAACATCCTTGTAAACCAATTTTTATCTTGGCTTGTTTTCTTTCTGATTGTCTTAATTGCATAAATTTTAGTATTTAAAAAAGTTAATAAAAATGTGAATTTTAAAATTTGGCTATTTGCTTTAATCTTCTTCTAGTAGGGGCAAAACACTTGATAATGTCATAAAAAAATTGTAGCTTTGTGCATCAAATCACTTGATACAAAAAACTACAACTGAGTTGTCCTCCTCTGAATTCGTGCGTTGTTAAATCTTAGATTTTTAAGATGGGGGAGATTTAAAAGAACCCCCTATTAGTTATAAGATTTTAGCTAGGTTCTTTTGAGAATATGATAAAACATCCATATGTTATGTTTTTTAATCCCACATAGAGTAGTGTAAAAATGTGTATTCTCCGTATAGATATATATTATATCTACGGGAAATACACATTTTTTTATAAAGTAATACTTTTCAGTAATTTTTCTAGTTCTTCTGAAGAGTCTGTGGTATCTGGATAAGAATGTAAATAATCTTGACTTTCAATTAAGTTTATTGCAATTGCTTTGCTTGGAATAGTTTTAATGGAATTAATGATTTTACAATTCCTTCTACTGCCATACAAAGTTATATATGGGTCTCGTACTTTCTTATCAATAAAAAGAAAATCTTCAAGTAAAATAGAGTAAAAGGTTTTGAGTTTACCATTTAGAGTTCTATTATCTATAAATCTTCTTTTAAATTCAAACATATTATCTCTCAAAATACTATCAGACTCCAAAAGCACTATTATTTCTTGGACTTTAGCTACATCTGATGTACTAAAAAAATCACCCCACATATTAGTTGGTGTACAAAAAAAGTGGTCTCTTCCTCTATGATATTCATACAAAGAGTTAATCAATTTTTCTCTAAAATAGTTGATATGTTGGTAGAGTTTTACTCTGTGTTTATAATCTCCTTCAGCAAGTGTAGATAAATCTATGTCTTTGGAATGAGAGATACATTCTAGAAAATAATCACTTCTAGTATAATCTTCATCATCTGTAGATTTTAAGCTAAAGTGTTTTAGCTTATATGTATAGAGTAATAGTTGTAGTTCAAATTTCTTAGCTACAGGTGAACCTTTTTCTATATTTTCATAATCTGAACTTCCCTCTTTTTTGAATTTTAGTTGATAATCTGCATAAAGAGAATTTCTAAAGTCCTGATAGAAGAGGTTAAAATTGGAATATTGTCCTAATGACTCTAGATAATCCTCTCCAAAGAAATTTTTATACACAAAATGAAGCATAGACTGCACACTTCCCTCGTCAAAGGCTATAACAGGTTTAAAACTAATGCCCCTTAATCTACAATTTATAAATTGATTTGCAAGAGAAGCATATGTGGTATAAGCACTAATATCTTCTCCAAATATTGAGAATTTATTTGCTAGATAATCTTCTCCTGATTCAAGTTTAAATTCTTGAAAAGTTGGGAAACTTAGTTTGGGAAGAGTATTATTTCTGCCACTTGCAGACACGGCAGTAATTTCATTAAGTACATTTCCTTTTAGTTTGTTATCATAGAATTCTCTTAGAAAATAATCTTGTCTGTTGAGTTTGATATATTTAACAAACTTTTCAGGAGTCTTGTGATACTTTACTAATTCATAATGGTCTTTAAAAATGTCTTTCTGTAAAGGAGACATTCCTGAATGGTCTAAAGTGTCATAATCAAAATGATCAGGTTTAGGTAAAATAATATGAATTTCCCCTTTCTTTCTCTGTCTTGCAAGAGCTTGAATTATGGAATTTATGCCACCAGAAAATATACCATATTTATTTCTAAAAGTTAATCTTGAACTTCTAGGTGGTAAGATAATTACAAGAGCATGATTATCTTTTTTTATGCTTACACCAGTTTTGAAGTTAGTTCCAATGTTGCATTTGTCATTATCATATTGATTGGTAGGTTCTTCATTTTC
Organism: Epilithonimonas xixisoli; assembly: GCF_004365655.1. GTDB lineage: Bacteria > Bacteroidota > Bacteroidia > Flavobacteriales > Weeksellaceae > Epilithonimonas > Epilithonimonas xixisoli. Next base: position 674,872 of record NZ_SOEO01000002.1, read on the forward strand.
TTCTCTTTGATTTGAAATTAATTCTGATGTACAATCTTTAACTTCTCCAAAAGTGTCAAAAATAAGTTTCCCTATATCATTGCTGGTATTTAATAAATTTTTAGCTAAGTTTCTAGAATAAGATAGTATATCTATATTTTTATCTCTAGCTATTAAATCTTCAATAACATTAGATATTTCTTTGGTTTTATGTGTAAAAGAATATGAGCTTGAAAAGTGCAGATACAAATCACTTTGCTTTTTGGGAAATCTTTTCCTTTCAGATTCTATGATTTTAATTCTGAAATCAGTTAATTCAGCTAAATACTCAATAACTATTTTAGATGCTTCATTATAGGTTGCACTTAGTACGAAGTTTTTATGAATAACACTTTTCCATTTCCAGAGATTAAAAATGTATTCCTGCTTAAAATTATGAAATGAGTCGTGAATTTCATCATAAATAAAAACAACTTTTATTGATTTTTCTTGACAATGTTTTACTAAGTCATTTATGTACTCCCTCTTGATATCAGAATTTTTAAAACCATCTTCCCCTGGGTTGCCTAATAATGTGTTAACAGTTACTATTTGAACAGTTTTATTGATATAATCTTTGGTTGTATCCCTCCCCAATTTTTCATAACTATATATTTGACCAGAGTCAATTCCTGCCTTTATTACATCATTATGATATTGTTTAACTAAGCTAACAAAAGGAGATGCTATGAATATCAGGTATTTCTCCTTAGCATCAAAATATCTTTTAACTGTCTGAATAATTGCATGGGATTTACCTTGTCCCACAGCAGCATTAATAACCACAGTATTTTTATGTTCTAGCTCAATTAAACCTTGTAAAGTATCATTGATATATCCATCATCATTAGGTTCAATTAAAATTTTATCTCCACCATTCTCAATAATAAAATCTGACCTAGATATTCTAGTACCACTAGTATCAAAGACATATTGAAAATCTTCAGGATTTATTTCTTTGAATTCTATAGGAAATGAATCAAAATGGGCAAGGTCTACATCTATGTACATATTTCAAGTTTAACTGCCTTGTAAAAATAATACAAAGCAGTTAAAAAATTTAATCTATGTTATCCTATTTTCCAATTTTTTCAGATTCTCACTTAGCTTCTCAGGCATCAACTCAGCATAATATTCTTGAGTAGTAGTAATTTTAGAATGACCTAAAAGTTTAGAGACTACTTCCATAGGAACATTGTTGTTAAGTAACACAGTAGAAGCAAAAGTTTTTCTTGCTGTATGATGAGTAAGATTTTTGGGAATTTCTAAGACATTAGCTATTTCCTTTAGAAGCCTGTTAAAAGATTGATTTGAGATTCTTGGTAGGAGATAATCACTTTCAGATGAGTATTTCTCTATAACCTCTAATGCCTTAGAGAGAATTAAAGGAACTGAAAAATTTCTTTCAGTTTTTTCTCTCTTTTTGTAAATCCAGATAGTTTCATCAGGTTTAGTGATTAAATCTTCTTTTTTGAGTTCAAACATTTCCCTGTAAGCTAATCCTGTATAACAGCAGAATAGATAACAATCTTTAACTCTTGTAAGTGCTTCTGATTTGAAATGATGATTTTCAAGCAGGTCTAATTCCTGCTGAGTAAGAAATATAATTTTAGGATAGACTTTCTTTGGTTTATGTTCTTCAAAAGGATTTTTATCCAAGTAACCATTAATTACAGATTGCTTTACAACTTTTTTTAATCTCTGTAAAGCCTTATTAATGGTAACTTGTTTATGTTTTAGTTCAGTTTTGGAGTAATACTCCAGTTCTGAAATAAAATTAAAATCCAAGTCCTTTAGCTTAACATCAGATTTCTTATAATTGTGTTTTATGAACTCTGAGACATCATCTTTGATATAGCTGAACTTATCCCAGGTTTGTTGTTTTATTTCAATTCCAATAAGCTTTTTAAGCCTTTCCAGATAGATTTGATAATATTCTATCAGCCCATATTCTTTAGCAAGAGTTTTACCTGCATATTGATTATAAATATCATTCACATCAAAAGGTTCTTCTTTGACTTGAAGCAATAAAAAAGCCTGATTAATTTTATTCTTAATCAGGCTTAGTTGGTTGTTTATGTAATTATTCTCCTCATTGGGTGGTTTGGAAATCTGTTTAGAAGCAATCCAGTTATTGGTATTTATAAATAATCCTGTTGAGAATATCTTTCTTTCAGATTCATAAGTTATCCTACATCTAATAGGGACTTTATTTTGTTTGTTAATCCTTATCTTATCTAAAAGGAAAAGAATTTTAATGTTGTTCATAAATGTAGATTTAATGGGGATTATATAGGTGTACCTTTTCAAAAAATAGGTGTACCTTTTTATATGCCTAATTTTTAAAGAAATTGTTAAGAAATAAAAATCACAGAAACCTAGAAATTCCCACAAAACCAGCCTAACCCAATTCACAAAGTATAAAAAACAAAAACCACCACATTTCTGTGATGGTTTTGCTCCTCTTGCTGGGCTCGAACCAGCGACCCTCTGATTAACAGTCAGATGCTCTAACCAACTGAGCTAAAGAGGAATGTTTCTTTTTGCTTTAAGCGTGTGCAAATATAGAAACTTTTTTAAAAACTCCAAAACTTTTTTTGAAACTTTTTTTAATTTTTTTAGCCCAAAGCTTGCACTATCAGCTTAACTATATCATTTCCAAATATTAACGCCATAAGTCCCAATAAGAAAATTACACCCACCATTTGTGCATTTTCCAAGATTTTCTGTGGAACAGGTTTTCTTGTGATGATTTCCCACAATGTGAATAGGACGTGACCGCCATCTAAGCCTGGAATTGGAATCAAATTAAGAAATGCCAACCAAACCGAAAACATTGCCGTAAAGCTCCAGAAAAACTCCCAATTGATGGATAAGCTTCCGTCTTTACTTTTGTCAACGTGCATATTGTTTACAATTGCTATTGGACCTCCCACTTTTTTATAACCTTGTATTTTTCTATGGAAGATAAGCTTAAACTGTTTTACCTGCTTTGTCAGAGAAGCAATACTTCTGTCAAAACCTCTTGGAATAGCTTCTAAGAAAGTATAACTTTTAACGACTTCACTTTTCTTAAGATAACTTTGAGCAAGCAGAAGGTTTGGTGAAAAACCTAATTTTCCGTCTTTGTCAATATCCGAATTAAGAGTCAAGGTTTGGTCATTTCTAACAACATCCAAAGAAACTTTCCCTCCTTTGTTAGCTTTAAGGACATCTACAATCTGGTCGTAGAATTCTGTTTTTTGACCATTGATGCCTACTATTTTATCGCCTCTTTTCAATCCTGCTTTTATTGCAGGCATATTTGGAGCTACGCTGTCAACTACAGCTGGGAATCTTGGAGTGATGTAAGCCTTAGCTTCATTTGCACCTAAGATATGTGCAATTCCGTCCTCATTTGGAGCAAAACTAACTTCTTTCCCATCTCTAAGAACCGTTATTTCGTTACTTAATAAAATATCGAGGAAACTATCTTCCAATCTTTCTTCCGGTTTACCATCGATTTTCAAGATTTTATCTCCAGTTTTGAAACCTAAAAGTTGTGCAGGCTCAGAAACCGCAATTCCATTTTCGAATTTCGCATTATCGTGATAAGTTTCGCCATTGAAATAAGAGAGCGAAGAATAGATAGCCCAAGCCAAAAAGAAATTAACCGTTACACCACCAAGCATAATTATCAATCTTTGCCAAGCCGGTTTCGCACGGAATTCCCAAGGCTCTGCCGGTTTTTTCAATTGCTCGGTGTCCATACTTTCGTCCACCATTCCCGCGATTTTCACATAACCTCCGAAAGGAAGCCATCCGATTCCGTATTTCACACCTTCGTGTTTTCTCCAGTCGTTTTCCGGAAGTGCAGAAATATCGATTGGTTGAAGCACTTTTTTTCCGTCTATTTCCACCTCTTCTTCAGTAGGTTGGTTTTTAGAAAGGAATTTATATTGCCATTTTCCATTGATTTTCTTCATTGCGAAGATGGAAAAATAAGGGTCAAAGAATAAAAAGAATTTGTCTACTTTGGTTTTAAACCATTTCGCTGGCAAGAAGTGCCCGATTTCGTGTAAAGTTACAAGAATAGAGATGCTCAGTACAAACTGAAAAATCTTTAATGCTAATTCCATTAATATGTTTTAAAATTATAGGTACGCAAAGGTAATCATTTCAGTCAGAAACTATACCAACGAAAAATCTTTGTCAAAAAGTCATTCATTGTCGAAATATTAATTTATTTGGGCAGCTTTTCCGCCTTCCACTCCCGCTATTTTTGCCTTTGCTTTCCAGCCACAAAAAAATGAGCTCCGTTCAAGTCGGGCTGCGGAAGATTCGATAAACAATTCACGTGTGAATCTAAATTTTAATCAGTAATTTTAAATCTTAAATTAAAATAGAAATTATGTCAAATATTCAAATGATAATTGAGGAGCGCGCCGCAGATATTGGTAACTTTTTGGTGGGAAGATTGTTGCCGTTTTCTCAGAAAAGAAGCGTTGGTCCGTTTGTTTTTATCGACCATATGGGGCCGGCGGCGCTCAAAGATTATGAAAATCTGGATGTTCCACCTCATCCGCACATCGGACTTTCCACTTTGACTTTTCTCTTCGAAGGAAGCATAATGCACAGAGATTCCATCGGGACAGAAATTGAAATCAAGGAAGGCGCAGTAAACTGGATGACTGCAGGAAAAGGCGTTGCACACTCCGAGAGAACGCCAGAATATCTCAGAACCACAGACAAAAACCTTCACGGATTGCAAATTTGGGTCGCTTTGCCAAAAGAATTGGAAGATATGGAGCCAGAGTTTTTTCATATTAATAAAGAAGACATCCCAAGCTGGAAAGACAATGGTGTAGATTACAAATTGATTGCAGGAGAAATCCTTGGTCGCAAATCACCGGTTCCGACTTACTCACCACTATATTTTCTTGAAGTGAAAAATACATCTGTGGACGATCAGGAAATCATTTTAGGCGATTATCTTTTCGGAGAATCGTCGCTTTATATTTTGGAAGGCAACATCGAAAGTGAAGGGAATCTTTACAATCCAAAACATATCTTGATTGCAAAAGATGCAAAACTCTGTCATTTCATTTTGAAGCCAGAATCGACGGTTTACATCTTCGGAGGCGAGCCGTTTCCGGAAACTCGAAACATCTATTGGAATTTCGTTTCTTCAGAAAAAGAAAAAATCGAGGAAGCCAAAACCAGATGGGAAAACAACGAGTTCCCAAAAGTCATCAATGATGATGGCTACGTTCCGCTTCCGCCACAGAATAGGAATCTGAAATTGAAATAAAAAAAATACACAACAGATGAAAAAAATTTTAGCCTTAAGCTCATTATTAATATTAATTTCTGTGAATTCCCAAGTTCATCGGTTTTATTATGAACTGACTTACAAGCCGAACAAAGATTCTGCAACAACAGAAAAAGAAATGATGGTTTTGGATGTTGCAAAAGATGAGTCACTTTTTCTGCCTTACAAACAGTTAGAATACGATTCGGTTTTGACTGCAAATATCAAAAAAGCTAGAGAATTTGGAGCTGAGATAGATAAAGAATTAATGACGAAGAAACCGCCATTGCTAAGTTATAGAATTAGTAAATTCAAAGATGGGAATCTTGGTTTCAAAGATTTTATAGGAATCTCGGAATATTACATCTATTCGGAAAAGCCAAATTTAAAATGGAATATTACAAATGAAAAGGAGAAAATCGAAATTTACAATGCCCAAAAAGCAACAACTAATTTTGGAGGCAGAAGCTGGATCGCTTGGTTTACAACAGATATTCCAATCCAGGACGGACCATATAAATTTTCCGGTTTGCCAGGATTAGTTATAAAACTGGAAGATTCCGGCAACAATTATTCTTGGATTTTAAAAGGCAATAAAAAACTGACTCATAATATTGAGATAAACAAATTGAATTACTTGGAATCTCAAATGGGAGAGGCAAAAAAAATTCCCAAATCTGCTTTTGAAAAAAGATCAGCTGAATATCGAAAAAATCCGATGAGTCAAATGTTGCGATCGTTTGATGAGAAAGATGTTGAACTAATGAAAAAACTGAAGGAAGAAGAAACCCGACTCAAAAAGCAGATTTCATTTTATAACAATCCAATTGAAGTTGATTAAAAAAAAAGCATTCCTAACTAGGAATGCTTTTTTTTAATGAAAAATTACTTTTCCGATGTAATAAATGCTTCTTTTCAGTTGTTATGTCAATAACTAAAAAAATAGTTATAAAATGAAAAAACTACATTTAATTTTGATCCTGCTTTTATCAATAAGCACTTTTGCACAAACCGTGAATGTCTTAGGCAACCGAGACAAATTGAAGAAAGAGTTATCGTATGCGAATCAAATAGATTCTTTAATGGCAAAATCTTATGAAAGAGGTTTGTTCACCGGCAATGTTCTTGTCTCTAAAAATAATAAAATCATCTATCAAAAATCATTTGGTTTTACAGATGAAACGAAACAAACGGTTTTAAATAACAAATCGATATTCAACATTGGTTCTATTGCAAAGGAATTCAATGCGGTTTCCATCATGATTTTGGTGGAACGCGGTCTTCTTAATCTTGATGACCCGATTTCAAAATTTAATTTAGGATTACCAAAATGGGCAGAAAAAGTGACGACAAGACATTTGATTAATTATGCCAGTGGAATTCCTAAAATAGAGTCAGGCTTAAGTTCGGTAACTGATGAAGATGCTTGGAAAATTTTGAGAAGCAGCGATAACTTGTTGTTTGAACCCGGAACCAATTACAAGTATGACAATGGCAATGTATTCTTACAAAGAAGAATCATTGAAAAGGTAAGCGGAATGTCATTTCAAGAATTTGTCATTAAAAATATCGTTAAACCTTTGAAAATGACCAATTCAGTGTTTGATCCAAAATTTGGTTATAAAAATCGAACATCTTGTTATGATATGGACAATGTGCGATGTCCGGAAATGAATTTTCTTAGTGGCTGGCTTTGGGTCGATATCAATGACCTCTATAAATGGATTGATGCGATGAATCATAACCGTTTAATATCAAAAGAATCCTTTCAAACGCTGTTGAATAATCCATACGCGAAAGACGAAGGCGGTTCACTCGGCAGATATTTTGAAAAAGAAGAATTACAAAGGCACAATGGCGTTTCGTATAAATTTGAATCCATCTTTTTAAATGATTTTAAAAATAATATTACGATAATTTTAGTATCAAACAATCTGAATAGAGTTTGGGATTTAGGACATCTGATTCATAATTTGATGTTAGGAAAAGATTACGAAGTTCCTAAAAAATCTGTCTATCAAGCAATAAGAAAGGAATCTCTAAATGATGTAAATAAAGCTGTTGAACATTATTATTCACTGAAAGAAAATTATAAAAATGAATATAGCTTTGAGAATCCCGGAGAACTGAATAAATTAGGATATGAACTACTAAGGAATGGAAAAAATATTGAGTCCATCATGATATTCAAATTGGCTACAAACGAGTTCCCGAAAGATGCTAATCTTTTCGATAGTTTAGGAGAAGCCTATTTTACAAATAAGCAATATGATTTAGCATTAGAAAGTTACAAAAAAGCGATCAGTCTTGGTGGAACCAATGGAAATGCTGAAAAAATGATAGAAAAAATTGAGAAAGAGATGGGCAAATAAAACTGTCAAAATCTATTAAGTAAAAAGCTTCTGAATCTCAGAAGCTTTTCTATTTTTTAATCAATATTTAGAAAGAATAAGAAACCCCGAAACTTCCATTATTCCCAGCTTCTACAAACGCGCCCCAATTTTCTGTGAAGAAATATCTGGCACCAATGTAAACGCCCAAACCAAAGTTTCTGCCAGCAACGCCAACGTTAGCACCTGGATAGATGTCCAATTCTGGTGGCAACGCCAAAGTCTCTTGCAAGTGAAAGCCTACTCTGGCAAACACAAATGGATTGTCGTCCTTTTCATTAAAGTAAACATTGGCGCCTGCACCTACGGAAATCAAACTGTTGAGTCCATAGTCATAGGTCGCAGCAATTCCGGTTCCCAATCCCCAAACATTGATTCCAGCTTGTGCTTTTTGATCACCAGCGCCCGTCCAGGCTTGTGAAAATCCAAATACACTCAAATTAATTGCAACAATGGCAAGTATCTTTTTCATATGCAAAATTATTATTGTTTTTAAAGTCAAATGGAATCTTCTTAATTTCTGTTTTTAGAAATTTTTGAAAAGACGATTTCATCAGTATTCAAATTAAAAATATAGATTCAGAAACGGAGATTTTTAATTTTTATTTCTTTTCGCACCGAATGAAAAAAGCAGATAAAACAAAAACGGAAGAATGAAAATACTTCCCAAAAGTAGTGCCCAGCCGAGAGCTTCAATTGTTTTTGGCGCCGCACTTTCATCAAAAAGAGAAAGCGAAGTTCCGTTGGCAAAAAGAATAATGTCGGGATTATGCTGATAGGTTGCCGCTACAAGAATCATTACAATTTGAAATCCACCCAAAACTCTTGCAATTAGGAAGTTACTTTTTTTGATAGACTCGTTGGTAAAGAGTAAACTCACGGTTGCCAGTGTGATCGCAATGATTCCCAATGCTTTGGAGAAAATCCAATGCAACAGAGGAATGTCGGAATAATGAGCGCTTAGGAAAACCAAAATTCCTGTCACCACAACGTACAAAGCAGTTTGTCTGGTTTTGCGAATCATAATGGGCAAAGCATCGCTGTATCTCGCCTCGTGGAGAGAAAACAACGACGCCAGATATGCACAAAGTGAAACGGTAAAAAACCCGACACAAGCTCCAAAAAGATTGAACCAACTGAAGATATAAAGACTCAGAAAATCTTTAGCTTCCGTATCTATCGAGCCGGAAATGGTTGCAGCAGCGATGATTCCTAGGAAAAAAGGCGTCAGCAAACTGGAGTAATAAAAAATCTGAGTGTACAGTTTTTGCCAGCTGTCTTCTACCGCGTCGTAATTTCGAAAGGTAAAAGCCGTTCCTCGAGCTATGATTCCAACCAGCATCAAAACCAAAGGAATGTGCAGATAGGTAGAAACCGTCGTGTAAATCGTAGGGAAACCCACAAATAAAATCACCACCGCAATGATGAGCCACATATGATTCGCTTCCCAAATGGGTGCGATGGATTTGGACATTATTTTTTTCGTTTTGTCCCGGTAGGATTTTCTCGAAAACAATTCGATGATGCCAGCGCCAAAATCCGCACCGCCCGTTATCAAGTACAGGCAAATCGAAACCCACAGAAATGCAATTACAACGTAGATCATTTTTTAAGTTTTAATGTTTATCGCCTTTAGGATCATAGTTAGGATCGGTAGGATCATATAGTTTCGGCACCATTTTGATTTGTCTTAAAAGCAAAAATGTGATAATTAATGACAAAGACATAAAAATCAATGTGAAAAAATAAAACGAATACTGGATTCCCGGCATCGGTGTCACCGCATCAATGGTTCGCATTATTCCGTAGATGATCCACGGTTGTCTTCCCACTTCGGTCACGGTCCAACCGGCTTCCAAAGCAATATATCCGAATGGAATTGCCACGACAAACATTTTCAAAAACCAAGATTTTGTGAGCCAATGTTTCTTCCAAAAACTGGCAATCAGATACAAAATTCCAATGCCCATCATCACCATTCCAAAAAATATCATAATCTGAAAAGCGTAATGAACTACCGCAACCGGAGGCCATTCGTCTCTTGGAAAATCTTTCAGACCCTTCACTTCAGAATTAAAATCACCGTCCGCCAGAAAGCTTAGAACTTTCGGGATTTTTATCGCATATTTTACTTCAGCGGTTTCTTCATCCGGAATACCGCCGATGACGAAGCTTGCGCCTTTTTCGGTTTCAAAGTGCGCTTCCATTGCCGCTAATTTTATGGGTTGTCTTTTCGAAACAGATTTCGCCGCAACATCACCACTGATAGGCGCCAACAATGCTCCGATAATTGCAAATCCTGCCGCAATCCTAAATGCTTTGGTATGGAAAACCACATTCTTCTTTTTCAAAATCATCAAAGCGTGAATTCCTGCAACCGCAAATCCAGTCGCTGCAAATGCGGCCACTGTCATATGAAAAGCCTGCGGAAACCAAGCCTCGTTGAACATCGCTTTGATAGGATCGATGTTCAGATATTCACCATTAATATAATCAAAACCTGCTGGACTGTTCATCCACGCATTCGCGGCAACCACGAGAATTCCGGAAGCTAATCCGCTCACGCCGACCACAACGCCACAAAACCAATGAAACCATTTGTTGAATTTTTCCCAGCCATAAAGAAAGAAACCAATCGCAATTGCTTCAATGAAAAAAGCTGTTCCTTCCAATGAGAACGGCATTCCGAAAATAGGTCCTGCGTGTTCCATAAACTTTGGCCAAAGCAAACCGAGTTCGAAAGACAACATCGTCCCAGAAACTGCGCCAGTTGCAAATAGAATCGCCACGCCTTTGCTCCATGCTTTGGTAAGTCCTTTGTAAACTTCGTCTTTGGTCGTGAGATATTTGTAGTGAGAAAACGCCATCAGAAACGGCATCACCATCCCGACGCAGGCAAAAATGATGTGGAATCCCAGAGAAACTGCCATCTGCGAACGGGCAGCCATAAAATCATCCATAATCTTTATTTGATGGTAAAGTTAGTTTTAATTTCAAAGTTTCAATTGTGATTTGTCAAGACAATTGTCATATTTTGAGCAAAAGAAATTAAAAAAGAAGTTATTGATTTTTCTTAAATTTGAGAAGTTAGCTATTTTAAATTTACAGACTTATATTATGAAAATAGTAATTCTTTTTTTAGGCCTTTTCTTTATATTCTCTTGTGAGAAAAAAAATCTAAATGAGAAGGAGGTTTTAGAAATCATCCATTCAAAAAAGGGCTTTGAATCAATGGAATTAAAAACAGAATTTTTATATGGGGAAAATTTTATTGATTCTATACAATCTTTTAGAAAAATTATAAAGAGAGAAAATCTTAAACCAATTTATGAGACTGACTTAAACAACGACGGAAAACAAGATTATCTTGTGAATTTAAAACATAAAAAAATTGTGGATGACGGAATAGTTGTGAAGATTTTATATGAAGATGATTCAAAAAATTGTATTCTTTTATTAAGTAATTCTAAAGGATATAAATTATTGAATCCTGGAAAAAAACGAGTTTATAATATTTTTTCTGCCAAAATCATATCTGATAAAAATCAAAACCTTATTAAGTTGATAAATTTCAAAAAGAACATTGACGATAGAAATGACATTCTAGAATTTGACACTTTAATGCTAAAGAATAATCAAATAACTGAGTTTTCAAAATCAGATCAAATACACAATATTGAAGTGATAACTTTAACAAAATTTGGAGGTTATGCACCAAGAAAAGAATTTAAACTGAATTTAAAAAAAGATTCAATTATACTGGATTCTAAATTTTATAAAAAATTGGAAGGAAAGTATTTGGGCAGCAAATCAGAAAATTTTAAAACATTTTCAAAACATCTTAATGATATTGATTTTACTAATTTAAAAAATGTCTATTCAATTGGATGTTGTGACCATTCTTCTATAGAAACTACAATTACTTATGATAAAGGAAAGAAAAAAACAATCTATGATAATGGTGAAATGGGAACATTGGGTCTTGTGAAGTTCTATGATGATATTGAAAAATTAATGGAAACGGAAAAATGGCAGAAAATTAATTGATGATTTGAAAACTAATCTTGATTTTATAGTCTTGCGGATAAGTTTTCAGACGTAGTTTATTCTATTGGTTATTAAAATGAAATGGCTTATTTTTCTTAAATTTGCAAATCTTACAGCATTCACTGTAAGATCTATTTTAAATTTAAAGCCTTAAAAAGAATGTTACCAAAAATAAATCCAATCCAAACTTCCGCCTGGAAAGCGCTTAATCAACAATTTGCCAACAACGATTTCGAATTGAGAACTTTGTTCCAGTATAATCCCAATCGTTTCAAAGAATTTTCATTAGAAACAGAAAACTATCTTTTTGATTATTCTAAAAATTTGGTTGATGCAAAAACGCTGGATTTATTACTAAAATTAGCGGAAGAAACTCAGCTGAAAGAAGCCATCGAAAAAATGTGTTCCGGCGACAAAATCAATGAGACTGAAGGTAGAGCAGTGCTTCATACAGCATTGAGAGATTTTTCTGATAAAGAGATTTTGGTGGACGGCGAAAACATCAAACCGGGCATCAAAAAGGTTTTGGATCATATGAAAGCTTTTTCAGAATCGGTAATTTCTGGTTCTCACAAAGGTTTTACAGGAAAAGAAATCACAGATGTGGTGAATGTTGGAATCGGAGGTTCAGACCTTGGACCAGTGATGGTTTGCTCTGCATTGAAACATTTCAAAACAAGATTGAACGTACATTTTGTTTCCAATGTGGACGGCAATCATATGGCAGAAGTTGTGAAAGACCTTAATCCGGAAACGACTTTGTTCATTGTGGCATCTAAGACATTTACAACGCAGGAAACAATGACCAATGCCAATTCTGCAAAAGAATGGTTCTTGAAATCTGGCGCAAAAAATGAAGATGTTGCCAAACATTTCGTTGCATTATCTACAAATATCGAAGCGGTTAAAAAATTCGGAATTGCAGAAGAAAATATCTTCGAATTCTGGGATTGGGTGGGCGGTCGCTACTCACTTTGGAGTGCGATTGGATTGAGCATTGTTTTGTCCGTTGGTTATGAAAATTTCGAACAATTATTAAGAGGCGCTCACGATACAGATGTTCATTTCCAAACTGCAGAATTAGATAAAAACGTTCCCGTTTTGATGGGACTTTTAGGAATTTGGTACCGTAACTTTTATGCCGCTGGAACTCATGCGATTTTGCCATATTCTCAATATTTGGATCGTTTTTCAGCTTACCTGCAACAAGGTGATATGGAAAGCAACGGAAAATCGGTGGACAGAAATGGGGAATTTGTAGAGTACGAAACAGGTCCAATCATTTGGGGAGAACCAGGAACCAACGGTCAGCACGCATTTTACCAATTGATTCACCAAGGAACAGAATTGATTCCTGCAGATTTCATTGCTTATGCAAAGTCGCCGAATGAAGTTGGAGAACATCAGGATATTTTATTGGCAAATTATTTTGCACAGACAGAAGCTTTGGCTTTTGGGAAAACTGAAGATGAGGTTTTCAATGAATTAAAATCATCAGGAAAAACTGAAGAAGAAACAGAATTTCTTTTACCATACAAAGTTTTTGCAGGAAACACGCCAACCAATTCTTTCTTGTTTAAAGAATTGACGCCATTTACATTAGGACAATTGATTGCTTTGTACGAGCACAAGATTTTTGTTCAAGGTGTGATTTGGAATGTGTTTAGTTTTGACCAATTTGGTGTGGAATTAGGAAAAGTATTGGCTGGGAAAATCCTTCCAGAATTGGAAGCAGAAGGAAATGTGGAAACACACGATAGCTCTACAAATGGCTTGATCAATTATTACAAAGGAAATAAATAATTGATGCTGAGTCGGGAATTCAAAGATAAAATCAAGAGGAAGATTAATTATTTTAAATTGATTTTCAGCGGAGAAACCAAGCATTTGAAAAAGGAAATCAGCATTTCCAAAAAATGGTTTGGCAATGACTATGGCGGCTTCTTCGTGGCTACAGATTTTGTGGATGAAAACTCGGTGGTTTATTCATTCGGAATTGGAGAAGATGTTTCTTTTGATACAGAAATCATCAAAAAATATAATGCCAACGTTTATGGATTTGACCCGACACCAAAATCTGTGAAATGGATTTCTGAGCAGACTCTTCCCGAGAAGTTCAGATTTTATGATTTTGGAATGAGTGATAAAACAGGAATGGCGACATTCTATTTTCCAAAAAATCCGGATTTTGTTTCTGGAAGTGTTGTAGAACAGAGCAATATCGATCTCGAAAACGGAATCGATGTTCAGTTGAAAACATTGGACGATACAGCTCATTTTCTGGGACATCAAAAAATTGATATTCTGAAAATGGACATAGAAGGTTCGGAATATGATGTTTTGGAAAATATTGTAAAATCGGAGATATTCATCGGTCAGATTTTGATAGAATTTCACGACCGGTTTTTTGAAAATGGTAAAGAAAAAACATTAAGGGTTCTAAAAATATTGAAAGAGAAAGGTTTCATTATTTTTGGAATTTCAGAAACCTTTGATGAAGTTTCTTTTATTAATAAAAATCTAATCAATAAGTAAAAAGAAAGTAAAAATGGCACAAATTCTAGACGGACTTAAGGTCTCAAAAGAGGTAAAAGCTGAAATCAAAGAGGAAGTTGAAAGAATCCTCGCCAACAAAAGAAGAGCGCCACATTTGGTCGCAATCCTAGTTGGAAACAATGGCGCAAGCAAAGCTTATGTCAACAGCAAAGTGAAAGATTGTGAGGAAGTTGGATTCAGTTCTTCGTTGATCAAATTTCCAAGCACCGTTTCAGAATCGGAACTATTGGAAAAAATCGATGAGCTGAACAAGTCGAAAGATATAGATGGCTTCATCGTCCAATTGCCTTTGCCAAAACAAATCGATCAGGAAAAGATCATTATGGCAATCGATCCGAGAAAAGATGTGGACGGGTTTCATCCGGAAAATTTCGGAAAAATGGCCTTGGAAATGGATACGTTTTTACCAGCGACACCATTTGGAATATTGACATTATTGGAACGATATAACATCGAAACCAAAGGTAAGAATTGTGTGATTATCGGTAGAAGTAGAATCGTTGGGAAACCAATGAGCATCCTGATGGGAAGAAAAGACTTCCCAGGAAATTCTACAGTGACGCTAACGCACTCTTACACAGAACATATAGAAGAATATACAAAACAAGCCGACATCGTCATAACTGCTTTGGGCGATCCCAATTTCTTGAAAAAAGAAATGATCAAAGAAGGCGCAGTGATTGTAGATGTTGGGATTACAAGAGTAGATGATGACTCAGAAAAAGGTTATCATCTTGCAGGCGATGTAGATTTTGAAAGCTGCGCAGAAAAAGCAAGTTGGATCACGCCAGTTCCGGGTGGCGTAGGACCAATGACGCGTGCAATGCTGATGAAAAATACCATCATTGCCTATAAAACTTCGGTTTATAATGACTAAGGAAGAAGAAGATATTTTATTAAAAGAAGGTAAAATGCTCCCAGTGATGGAGCATTTTTACACTATTCAGGGTGAAGGATTTCACGCTGGGAAAGCCGCATATTTCATTCGTCTTGGCGGTTGCGATGTCGGTTGCCATTGGTGCGATGTGAAGGAAAGTTGGGATCCAACCCTTCATCCATTGATGAATACAGAAGAAATTGCAGAAACAGCCGCAAAATATTGCAAAACCATTGTTCTCACAGGAGGTGAACCATTGATGTGGAATCTTGAGATCTTAACTTCGAAACTGAAAGAATTGGGTTGCACCATTCATATTGAAACTTCTGGCGCTTATCCAATGAGTGGACATTTGGATTGGATCACATTGTCTCCAAAGAAAACAGGACTTCCTTTGGCGGATATTTACAATGAAGCAAGTGAGTTGAAGATGATTATTTTCAATCAAAATGATTTTAAATTTGCCCAAGAGCAAGGCGAAAAGGTGAATGAGAACTGTGAACTTTATCTTCAAAGCGAGTGGAGCAAGCGTGATGCAATGTACCCGAAAATCACAGATTTCATTCTGGAAAATCCAAAATGGAGATCTTCCATCCAAACGCATAAGTATCTGAATATTCCTTAAATTTGATTTATGCAAAGACTTCGATATTCTCGATATTTCAAAACATTTGTGATTTTACTGGATATGATTCTGGTATCATCTGTATTTGTGATTTATTATTGGAGAAACTTTGAAGTCAAATATGATTCCGAAACGATGGAGCAAAATCTTTTGTCCATCATACTTCTGTGCTTTTTTTGGCTGTTGCTGAGTGGGAGGACAAGACTGTATCACATCCCGAGAAACGTAACGTACACCATTTTTCTGGAGCGGATTTTAATCCACGTTTTTTTCTTCTTTCTGGGCGTCGTGATGCTGGGTAAAGTCAGCATGAACGATTTTCTAAAAACCGAAAGATTCTATCTTGCAGGCATTCTTTTGCTGGTGGTAATTCCTATCAAAAGTTTTATATTTTTTCTTCTGAAATATCTTAGAAGTAAAGGTATTAATCACAGAAATATAATGTTCATAGGGGAAAGTGCATCTTCTGATATTTTGAGAGACATCATCCGACAAAGAAAAGATTATGGATTCAAAATCTATGATTATAATGACAATCCGTCGCAGATTGAGCATTTGATTAAATTTTGGAAAGACCACGGGATTCACACAATTTTTCTACCATCGGAGCATTGTTTGGAGAAGTCTTTTGAGAATATGCTTTTCAAACAGGCAGAACTTAATAAAGTGAAAATTTCGCTCGTCCCAAACATCATTCAGAATGATTTTTTTGAATATGAGTTCAATTATATAGAAACCGTCCCGATTTTGTCTCAGGCGAAGTATCCGCTGGACTTTTTTACGAATCTTACGATTAAGAGATTATTTGATTTGATATTTTCCATCATCGTTTTGATTGGGATTTGCTCTTGGCTTTTCCCGATTATTATTTTATTAATCAAACTCAATGATTCCAAAGGTTCCGTTTTCTTTGTTCAGAAAAGATATGGCTACCACGATGAGGTTTTTGATTGTCTCAAATTCCGAACGATGAAGTCTGAGAATAACAAATCGGACAAAACTACTTCCGTAGATGATGACAGGATTACGTCTATCGGAAAATTCCTTAGAAAAACCAGTCTGGATGAGTTGCCGCAATTCATCAATGTTTTGATTGGCAATATGTCCATCGTAGGGCCAAGACCGCATATGCTTTTGGTGGATGATTTCTACAAGCCGAAAATCAGCCGGTACAGTCTCAGAAGTATGGTGAAACCAGGAATTACTGGTTTGGCACAAGTGAGTGGACTGCGCGGCGATGAAGGTGATATGAATATCGGAATGAAAAAAAGAATACTCGCCGACTCCTTTTATGTGAAAAACTGGAGTTTTAGCATGGATATTGTAATCATTCTGAAAACCGTACTTTTACTCATCATTGGAGATAAAAATGCACGCTGATATTTTATCAGAAAAAGAACTAATTTTGCTGTATGTTAAAACAATTTTTTGAAGCTATTGGTGAATATTTTTTGCTGTTGGGAAAAGCAATCAGCAAACCGCAAAAAAGAAATGTATATCTGAAACTCCTAGTAAGAGAGTTTTACGATTTGGGAGTCAACTCTTTTGGATTGGTACTTTTTACCTCATTTTTTGTAGGCGCCGTTGTTGCGATTCAGATGTTCAATAATTTTGATGCTTCATCTTTTCCTATTCCTAATAGTTTTGTCGGATATGCTACAAAAACAGTATTGATTTTAGAGTTTTCTCCTACCATTATTTCAGTAATTCTTGCAGGAAAAGTAGGTTCTTACATTGCATCCAGCATCGGAACTATGCGTGTGACAGAACAGATAGACGCTCTTGACATTATGGGTGTTAATTCACCTAATTTTTTAATATTGCCTAAAATTGTAGCTAGTGTTGTTTTCAACCCGATTTTGATTGCAATTAGTATTGTTGTTGGAATTTGGGGCGGATATGTTGCTGGATGGGCTACAGGGAGCTGGACTACTGGAGATTATATCACGGGAATCCAAATGTATATGCCATCATATTTTATTTGGTACGCTTTTCTGAAAACAGCAGTTTTTGCCTTTCTTATTGCAACCATCCCCGCCTATTTTGGTTACAACGTAAAAGGAGGATCCTTAGAAGTAGGGCGTGCAAGCACACAAGCTGTGGTTTGGACTATGATTGCAGTGATTATTATGAATTTATTATTAACCCAGATGTTCCTAAGCTAATGATAGAAGTTAAAGAATTAAGAAAAAGCTTCAATGGAGATGTTGAAGTTTTGAAAGGCATTACAACGACATTCGAAACCGGAAAAGTGAATCTAATCATCGGGCAAAGTGGATCTGGAAAAACCGTTTTTCTGAAATCGCTTCTCAACGTTTATGAGCCTTCCAGCGGAGGAATTTTGTTTGATGGCAGAGATATTATGAATATGTCGAGAGAGGAGAAGCAAGGTCTGCGTGCAGAGATAGGAACAGTTTTCCAAGGAAGTGCATTATTCGATTCTATGACTGTGGAGGAGAATATCAGTTTTCCTCTGGATATGTTTACCAATTTGACTTATCGCGAGAAAAAGAGAAAAGTTCTTGAGGTAATTGGTAGAGTAAACCTTGATAAGGCCAACAAAAAATTCCCATCCGAGATTTCCGGAGGAATGCAAAAAAGGGTGGCCATTGCAAGAGCAATCGTCAACAACCCAAAATACCTCTTCTGTGATGAGCCCAACTCCGGACTGGATCCTTACACTTCCAATGTCATAGATGATCTACTACTGGAAATTACAAAAGAATATAACACAACCACCATTATCAATACACACGATATGAACTCTGTGATGACCATTGGTGAGAAAATCCTTTACCTTCGTTTGGGAATCAAAGAATGGGAAGGGAATAAAGATATCCTAGCGACTGCGAAAAACAAAAATCTTTTGGATTTCGTCTATTCATCAGAACTGTTCAAGCAGCTGAGAGAATTTATGCTAGAAAACGATCAAACAAGTTTAACAAATAATAAAACAGAAGACAATGAAAAAACTGATTAGTACCATTGGAGTATTGGCAAGTGTTTTTGCTTATTCGCAAGTAACATTTGGATTGAGAACAAATGCCCTTTTTAACACTTCATCTGCAAAGTGGAAAGACATTGAAAGTACTGCTGTGGGTGCTTGGGAAAACAAAGGAGAAAACAAAGCTGGCTTCAATGTTGGATTGGCTGCAAAAATCGGATCTCCGGTTGGTGGCTGGTTTGTAATGCCGGAAATCTATTACACAACTTTTAAAAACAGTTTGACTGTAGATGATGTGACTGTGGAAGCAAAGAGCAATCGTATTGATGTGCCTGTATTGGTAGGTCACAATTTCCTTCTTGGAAAATTGGCTGCATTTGCAGGTCCAGTTGCATCTTACAATCTATCTGGAGAGAAAACTTACAATGAATTAAGAGTAAATGCTGAAAACGAATTTACCGTAGGTTACCAGTTTGGAGCTCAAGCAACACTTTCAAAGTTTGTTATCAATGCAAGATATGAAGGCGCTTTCTCTAAGGATTCAAGAAAAGTGATTGACATTGCAAGTGGCGATACAGTTGTTCGTTATGACAACCGTCCAAGTATGTTTATCGTTGGTATTGGATACAACTTTAACTAAGACATCAATATAAAATGTAAAAAGGCTGGAAAAATTAATTTCCAGCCTTTTTCATATATAGACCTTAAAAATTCACAAACTCAATTCTTTGTGAGAAATTGATTTTGTTTTACAAAAGTAAAGGCTATCACTCAATTTTCTTTTAACAGAATAAATAAAAAACAGAACAATATTAATATGTTTTGTTTATTTTTGCTCCACAATAACATTAACTGGAATGAAAGTTATTCTTGAACATATTTCTCCGGATGAAAATAGCTCTTTTCGAGTACTTCACATTAAGGATGTTCCCATCTCGGAACTCAACTGGAAGTATCACTATCATTCTGAGATTGAGATTGTTTGTGTTCTACACGGCAAGGGAACCCGCCACGTGGGCTATCACAAAAGCCACTTCGAGGACGGTGCGCTTGCTTTGATTGGTTCCAATATTCCGCATTCTGGGTTTGGACTCAATGCTACAGATCCGCACGAGGAAATCGTAATCCTATTCAAAGAGGAGATTCTATCTTTGCCCGATAGCGAGCCGGACAGCCATTCCATCAAAAAACTTTTAGAAATTGCCAGATACGGCGTTCTTTTCTCATCCAAAGTGAAAAAAGAGATGATTCCTAAACTGAAAAAAATCGCAGAAACAGAAGGCTACGCAAGATATCTGTTACTTTTAGAGATTCTATTTGATCTTTCAAAAACGGAAGATTTTGAATTGATGAATACAGAAGTGATGCCTTACACCATTGTATCCCGAAACAGAACTAGACTAGAAGCTGTTTTTACTTACGTGGAAAATGGCTATCAAAATGAAATCGATATTATGCAAGCAGCAGATCTAGCAAACCTAACGAAGCCAGCATTCTGTAATTTCTTCAAAAAAGCCACTTCGCTTACTTTTGTAGAGTTTGTCAACAGATACCGTATCGATAAGGCCTGCATTCTTCTTTCTCAAGAAAAAAGCATAGCAGAAAGCTGCTATGCTACAGGTTTTAATAATATTACTTATTTCAACAAAATCTTCAAAAAATACACCAGTACAACGCCTGGCCAATTTATCAGAAATCTATAAATTAGAAATTTCCGCTGTTTAGATTATTGTCAATTTTCTGTTTTTCAAATTCCGCTTTTTCTTTCTGAAGTTGCTTAAGTTCTTGCTTTATTTTGGCTTCTTTTATTGCATTTCCCTTACTAACATATCCCACAGAACCTCCAATGATTAATCCGATTCCTATACCGAATAAAATAGCCATCAATGGAACAGGTTCAAAAAGTCTGATTACAGTAAAATTTTCATTAAAGTAAAAAAGAACAAACGCTAATAGTAATAATACGATTCCAGTAAATGTTAAACTTTTCATCTCTATATTTTTTTAAAATACTAATATAAAGAATTAAAGCTTACCTCCAGCTGCTTTGTAATATTCCAACGCTTTTGGCATATTGGCATTCAAATCCGAGATTCTATTTTGCGGATTGGGGTGCGTCGATAGAAATTCTGGTGCTCTGTTACCAGTAGAAGCCGCTTCCATTCTTTGCCAGAATGAAGTAGACGTTCTAGGATCATATCCTGCCATTGCCATCAGATAAAGTCCCATTTGATCTGCTTCCAACTCTTGACTTCTGCCATATTTTAGCAAAACACCTTGTGAGGCGTAAGGATAAACTTGTTTTACGATATTAATTAACTGAGAATTACTCGTTCCACTTCCAAGTGCTGAGCTTCCGTATTGTGCAATCATTGCTTGAGAAACTCTCTCGTTGCCATGGCCAGCAAGCGCATGAGAAACCTCGTGTCCCATCACAACAGCAACGCCGTTTTCGTCTTTGCAAATTGGCATTATTCCTGTGTAGAAAGCTACTTTACCGCCAGGCATACACCATGCATTGAGCTGAGCATCTTGGATTAGGTTAAATTCCCAGCTGTAATTTGCCAAGTCAGATTCTCTACCAATCGATTTGTAATAAGCATAAGCCGCATTTTTTATTTTCGCGCCAACATTTTTTACTCTATTGGCATCTGCAGTTCCCGTCACCACTTTGGCTCCAGAAAGTGTAGTTCTGTATTCTGCTGCAGCTGCCGTTGCAATCTGAGAATTGTTAGCAATTTGAATAGAGGATCTTCCTGTAACAGGATTTGTCACACAAGCCGTGATTCCAAATGCTGTAATAGCTAGAGCAGAAATTTTTATAATTTTCATCGTTTTTATATTTTAAATATTATTTGTGTTTTACAAGTTCTATTCCAAAAATTATTCTTTGTTTAGGAATGCATCCCAACCTTGTGCTGTCAAAGGAATCAATTGATTGGAACCTCTCGCAATCAGGAAGTTTCCGGCATTGGTTTCAGTTGCGTGACCTATGATGGTAAAGTCTGGATGATTCTTGATCTTATCAAAATCCGACGATGAAATGGTAAACAATAATTCATAGTCTTCGCCACCGTTTAAGGCCGCCATTGCAGGATTAAGGTTCAATTCATCTGCTGTGTGAATCATAGTTTCGTCCATTGGTAATTTCTCTTCATACACATTGAAACCAACTTTCGATTGATCTGACAAATGAAGAATCTCCGAAGCCAAACCGTCAGAAACGTCGATCATAGATGTTGGCAAAATATCTAATTCCTCTAATTTTTTCTTGATGTCCGTTCTTGCCTCAGGCTTCAGTTGTCTTTCAAGGATGTAGTCATAGCCTTCCATTTCCGGCTGCATATTTGGATTTGCAAGATAGACCGAATGTTCTCTTTCAAGAATTTGTAATCCAAGATAAGCGCCTCCCAAATCGCCGGTCACGACCAAAAGATCATTCGGTTTTGCGCCATTTCTTTTGACAATATTTTCTTCTTTTTCAAGACCAATCGCGGTTACGCTTATCACCAAGCCAGCGTTGGAACTTGTTGTATCTCCGCCAATTAAGTCAGCTTTATATCGATTACAAGCCAATGCAATTCCATCATAGATTTCTTCCAAAGCTTCCACCGGAAAGCGGTTTGAAACAGCAACGGAAACCAAGATTTGTGTAGGCGTTGCGTTCATTGCGGCAATATCGCTGAGGTTGACAACAACAGATTTGTAGCCCAAATGTTTCAATGGAACATAGCCCAAATTGAAATGAACACCTTCCGCCAACATATCCGTTGAAATTACAACTTTTTGACCTTCCGCATCAATAATCGCCGCATCGTCGCCGATGGAAAGTTTCGTTGAATTCTGAACAATCGGGAAATTTTCCGTCAAATGTTTTATCAAACCAAATTCTCCCAATTTGGAAATAGGCGTGAGTTCTTGTGATTTATCTTCGAGCATTTTTTATAAATGATAATTGATTAGTGATGATTGATTAATGACAAGCGAAAAAAATCTTTTATCGATTATCATCAATCATTTATTTGAATATGTCCGGGCTGATATTCTCCGGTCGGAAAGGTAACGTTTTCAAAAAATCTCTTGTGATGATATTCACATTTTCAGATTTGAATTCATTCATTACCAAGATGATGTCTTCTGGTGGCGTAGTGATTTTCCTTAGCATGATATCAATCCAAACTCCGGTCGCTTCTGCCGTTGCACAATGCGTTCCGTCTGGAAGATAAAACTTGTGAACAAACTGATAGATAGAACCGTCTTCCGAAATCGAAGCGACTTCCAAACCGACATAAACCGTCTGATCTGCATATATTTCTCTAAAAAAAGAATATTTCTCGTGCATCATCACGGGACCAACGCCCCAACGGTTGAGTTGCGTCAAACCGATTTTGTTTTTGTTGAGAAAAGCCATTCTCGTTTGCGAGCAATAGTCAACATAAGTGGAATTCCCCAAATGACGGTTGGCGTCGATATCGCTCCATCTTACTTCAAATTTATGATAATATACAGACATTTTTAGATTTTTAAGATTCTTCAAAATTAACCATTTGAGGTGGATTTTAAAAATGTAATTTTGTGCATCGAATACAAAGTAACAAAGGCGAGACATATTTGTTACTGCAGAAAATTAGATTAATGTCAAAAAAGAAAAGAATAATCATCATAGGTGGAGGAGCAGCTGGTTTTTTCACAGCGGCAAATCTTGATGAGAACAAATATTACGTCACGATTCTTGAACAAAACGGCGATGTTTTGCAGAAGGTGAAAATCTCTGGTGGCGGACGATGCAATGTGACGCACGCTTGTTTTGACCCAAGAGATTTGGTTCAGTTTTATCCAAGAGGAAACCGAGAATTACTTAGTGTTTTCACAAAGTTTCAGCCAGGCGACACGATGGATTGGTTCGAAACCAGAAATGTTCCTTTGAAGATTGAAAAAGACAATCGGGTTTTCCCGACCACAGATTCTTCGCAAAGCATCATCAATGCAATGATAGATGAAGTTCGGAATAAAAAATTCGAGGTCAAAACTCAGGTTTCGGTTTCGGAAATCATTAAACAAGACGATGAATATTTAATCAAAACAAAACAAGGTGATTTTGTTGCTGACATTGTGATTTATACGACAGGAAGTTCTCCAAAGTCACTGAAAATTATTGAAAATCTTGGACATAAAATAATTGAGCCTGTTCCGTCGTTGTTTACTTTTAATATCAAAGATGATTTGTTGAAAGATATTCCGGGAACTAGTTTTGCCAATGCAGAAATCCAAATTCCAAGTTTGAAGACCGAAGAATCAGGTCCACTTCTCATCACACATTGGGGACTTTCCGGACCTGCAGTTTTGAAAATTTCAGCTTGGGAAGCGAGAAAATTGGCGCAATTGAAATATCAATTTGAGATTGAAGTTAATTTTATCTCAACACCAATTTCGGAAGTTGAAAAGCAGTTCAAAGATTTCAAAAACAGCAATCCGAAAAGAACCGTTGGACAATCGAAAATATTTGATGTGACCAATCGTTTTTGGAACAAGATTTTGGAAGTTTGCAAAATAGACCCGGAAAAACAGATCGCAAATCTTTCTGGCAAAGAAATGAATCATATCTTTGAGTATCTTTGTCAAAAAAAATTGAGAGTGTCGGGAAAATCGACTTTCAAGGATGAGTTTGTGACAGCTGGAGGTGTAGATTTGAAAGAAATTAATTTTAAAAATATGACTTCCAAGATTCTTCCGAATTTTTACCTTGCTGGCGAAGTTCTTGATATAGATGCAGTTACCGGCGGATTTAATTTTCAGGCTTGCTGGAGTGAAGCTTGGCTTATCTCTCAAGATATTAATACAAAATAAGGGTTTATTTTAATAACTTTGAATCAATAATTAATTATTTTAAAATATAATGAAATTTTCTAAAAAAATTATTTGGGTATTTGCAATTTTGATGTTGGCGGTGTCTTGCCAAACTAGAGTTGTCTCTCCTACAAAACCACTTTACGACAACAAGTTGGATCTTTATAAAAAATATACAGTTCAAACCAATGATGCGAAAGTTTACAAAGTAGAAATTGTAAAAATAGACGCTACAAAAATCTACGGAAAATCGAAAACCGGTGAAATGGTAGAAATTGAAAAAAGCAATGTGCGGGAAATCAAAAAACCAGATATTTTATCATCTATAATCATTGGTTTGGCTGCGGTTGCTGCGGTTGTTTTTATTCCGATTTAATTTTTGTGAGTAAAAATAAAATCACACATCCAGCAAAGTAACACAGAATATCAATCCAGCTGAATGAGTTGCCGAGGACAATCATCATCAATCGGTTGTCTTTGAAACCAAGCAGTTCTGCAAAATGGAAATATTGTGCAAACTCAATAAGGCAGGAGAAAATAAAGATTCCAACAATCAATTTTGTTGAATTGATTTCAATGAATGCTTTGATGAAGTAATACATCAGCATAACCACGAAAACATCGCCCAGATAAGCTCTCACGAAAAACCAATCTTTGAGTTTCGTAGCGATGAGAACTTCTACCAAGAAAATGGCGACAGCAATGAGAAAGTTTTTCAGATTGAATTTAAAATTAATTTTCACAGCAATAGTTTATAAAACATAACAAAAAATCGAGGCAATTATTACCTCGATTTTTTTATTTTTTCACTTTGATCGTACACCCAATGGCGACGGTTTTCTCCGTTTTTACCGCTTCATTTTTCAATAATTGATTTACCGCATCTTGCACGTAAAATTCGGAAACGTCTTTTGGATTTTCGTAATTATTGTCGATAGCGCCAATGTATTTCACGATGTTTTTTCCATTTTCTTTTTTCAGAATGTAAACGTGAGGCGTTTTCGTAGCACCATAAATTGGGTAGATTTTCTGACCTTCGTCCACCAAATAGGGGAAGGTAAAACTTTTTTCCTTCGCTCTCGTCTGCATTTCTGCAAATCCATCTTGAGGTTGTACAGTTGCGTCGTTCGGGTTGATGGCAATCACCGGATAGCCTTTGCTTTTGAACATTTTGTCGAGCGCAACGATTCTGTCCTCGTACTTTTTCGCATACGGACAATGGTTGCAAGTGAAAATCACAATAAAGCCTTTTGCAGATTTGTAATCGCTGAGAGAAACCATTTTTCCGTCGATGTTTTTCAGTTTGAAATCTGTCGCTTCGTCGCCAACTTGATATCCGGAATTGATGTTTTTAATGGATGAAAAGCTTAATAATCCGAGGATTAATATTAATCCAAACGAAAGCCATTTTATTTTTTTCATAATATTTTATTTTGATGATTTAATTAATTTTAAAAGCCAATAACTAAAAGCCATTAGCCATAAGCTATTTATAATTTTTTTCGATAGCAGTTTTCAATTCTTGAAGTGACATTTCTCCATTTTTGAAGAACACTTTTTCTCCATTTTTATAGAATAATGTGACTGGAATCTCGCCTTCCCAATCTTTTTGAAATCTCGGAATCCAAGTGTTCATCCGCTTGACATCATCCAAAATCACAACTTCTGCGTTCAGATTTTTTGTTTTGATAAAATTAAGAACTTTCTGTTTGTCTCTCGCCATATCAAGTGAAACCAACAGCATTTTGAAATCCGGATTTTGGGAATATTCTTTGTTGACTTCGATGAAATGAGGTAGTTCCTTCACACAAGGCGCACAAGTGGTCGCCCAAAAATTGACTACAACAAACTTGTCTTTTGATTGTTGGAGATGTTTTTCGAGATCTTCATATTTGATTAATGAAACCTCGCTTTGAACTTGCGCATTCATTGTCAAAGGAAAAACGAGCAAAAGGAATTTTATTAAAATCTTCATATTCAAATTTAAAAAATAACTTTGACACTTGAATTAATTTCTGTTAATGAATATCTTTGAAAAAATAACTATGAAAAATTTAATCTTATTTTGTTTTCTATTATTAGGAGGTTTTGTTTTCTCTCAAACAAAAGATTCAATAATTTCGACCGAAGCCCGAGCAGAATATCAAGGAGGGGACGAGCAGTTCAAAAAAGATATTATGAAAAAGTTTAGAATTAGAAAAGTTCACGGAAAGGGTACTTTTGTCACAAATGTGAGGTTCATAGTTGAGAGAGACGGTATGGTTTCCAATATCAAAGCAAAAGGTGAGAATGAGAGTTTCAATAAAGAAGCAATGCGCGCTGTTTCAAAAATGAAACCCAAATGGAAAGCGGGAATGATAAATGGTGAAAACGTTAGATGTTACTTCACAGTTCCGCTGACAGCAAATTTTAGCGATTAATAAAATTTCGGTTCAATTTTTGAAAATAAAATCACAACCAAATCTTATTATTATGAAAAAGTTATTATTAATCAGTTCAATAGCATTATTAGCAACCAGTTGTATTCCCGATAAAGACAAGCGTGAACAACGCAAAGATGATCACAGCGCAGAACATATGAGAAATCAAGGTGTAGATTCCAGCGCACTTTCTTCAGATAAAAAAGTGGATACGGTCGCGGTGGAAAAAATTAAATAGAATTACTTCCCAATCATCTTTTTAATGGAGTTCAGCTTCATCAAAGCTTCAATTGGCGTCAAAGTATTGATGTCAATTTTTGTGAGTTCTTCGCGGATATTTTCCAAAACAGGATCATCCAATTGGAAAAACGAAAGTTGAAGATTTTCTTCGGTTACACGTTTTATCTTGTCGCCAGAATCTTGAGTTGACCGGCTGGATTCCAAAGTTTTCAAGATCTCATTCGCACGATTCACCACTTTCGAAGGCATTCCAGCCAACTTCGCCACGTGGATTCCGAAACTGTGTTCGCTTCCGCCAGAAATTAATTTTCTCAAGAAAATAATTGTTCCTTTTGCTTCTTGGATGGAAACGTGGAAATTTTTGATTCTCTCAAAATTGATGGACATTTCGTTCAGCTCGTGATAATGCGTCGCAAATAAAGTTTTCGGTTGCGTTGGATGTTGATGGAGATATTCCGCAATTGCCCAAGCGATGGAAACACCGTCGTAAGTGGACGTTCCACGCCCGATTTCATCAAGCAAAATCAAACTTCTGTCCGAGATATTATTAAGGATATTTGCCGCTTCATTCATTTCCACCATAAACGTAGATTCGCCGGCAGAAAGATTATCCGAAGCACCAACTCTCGTAAATATTTTGTCTAAAGTTCCAATCTCAGCGTGTTTTGCCGGAACAAAACTTCCTATTTGAGCGAGCAAAGAAATAATCGCAGTTTGTCTCAGAATAGCAGATTTACCAGCCATATTCGGTCCGGTTACCATAATAATTTGTTGAGAATCTCTGTCAAGAAAAACATCGTTTGGAATGTAAGATTCACCTAATGGTAAAGACTTTTCGATGATTGGATGTCGTCCTTCTTGAATGTTGATGGAGAAAGAATCGTTCAGAATCGGTTTGGTGTAATTATCCTCAACCGACAATTCTGACAATCCAACTGCGCAATCCAATTCACCAATCAACTTTGAATTCTCCTGCAACTGATCGATGTAGATCATCACATTGTCGCAGACATTTCTGTAAAGTTTGAATTCAAGCGCGCTAATTTTATCTGTTGCGCCAAGAATCTGAGTTTCGTATTCTTTTAGTTCTTCCGTGATGTAACGTTCAGCATTTACCAATGTCTGTTTGCGGATCCACTCCGCCGGAACTTTATCTTTATGCGTATTTCGAACTTCGATGTAATATCCGAAAACGCCATTGAAATCAATTTTCAGACTCGTGATTCCGGTTCTCTCAATTTCGCGTTGGCACATTTCGTCCAAGAAACCACGTCCTTTATTTTGAATATTTCTAAGATGGTCTAGCTCTTCAGAAATTTTTTCTCGGATGACATTTCCTTTGTTGATGTTGACCGGAAGCTCATCATTCAAATGATTCGTAATAAAATCAATCAATTCATCAAGGTTGATAATTGGATCCAACCAAGCCAAAACGTCTGGAAATTTCAACAGTTTTGTTCTGATTTCCTGAATGTTGACAACCGATTGACGGAGATAACCTAATTCTTTCGGTGAAATCTTTTCGGCAGCTAATTTACCTATTAATCTATCCAAATCAGAAATGCCTTTCAACAATTCCTTAATCTCATATTTCAATGAATCTTCTTTGTTAAGAAATTCAATGAGATTCAATCTTCTGTTGATGTCACCAATATTTTTCAAAGGAAGAATGATTCGTCTTCTCAACAATCTTCCGCCCATTGGCGTAGAGGTTTTATCGATAATATCCAAAAGCGACTTCCCTTGCTGACTCGCAGAATAAACGATTTCCAGATTTCTCAAAGTAAAACCATCCATCATCAGATAATCATCTTGCGGAATGAGATTGATTCTTGTAATGTGTTGTAAAAGTGCGTGATGCGTATCCTCAACGAGATAAGCGAAAATTGCTCCCGCTGCAGTTACACCTAATTTATGTTCCTCAATCCCGAAACCTTTCAAAGATTGCGTTTTGAAATGAGCAGTCAGTTTTTCGTACGCGTAAGGATATCGAAACGCCCAATCTTCTAATTTGAAAGCACTTTTATTTTTTAATTGAGTTGGAAGTTCAGTGGTTCTTTGATAGATAATTTCGCTCGGGTCAAAAGTATGGACAATGTGAAGCAATTTCTCAAGATTTCCTTCACTCACGAGAAATTCGCCTGTGGAAACATCCACCAAAGCCAATCCATATTTTTCTTTTTCTTTGTGAAGAGAAAGCAGGAAATTATTTTTCTTGGAACTCAAAACCTGATCGTTAAACGTAACGCCTGGCGTTACCAATTCCGTCACGCCACGTTTTACAATCCCTTTTACAGTTTTTGGATCTTCCAACTGGTCGCAAATCGCAACACGCAATCCAGCTCTCACAAGTTTTGGCAAATAGGAATCCACGGAATGATGCGGAAATCCAGCCAGCTCGATATGACCTTCGCCATTGGCTCTTTTAGTCAAAACAATTCCCAAAATCTGAGAAGTTCTGATGGCATCTTGCCCAAAAGTTTCGTAGAAATCTCCCACGCGGAACAGCAAAAGTGCATCAGGATATCTTGCCTTGATGGTGTTGTATTGCGTCATTAACGGAGTTTCTTTCTTAGCCAAAGTTCTGATTTTAGAAGCGCTAAAATACAAATTAATTCAGAGAAAATCTGCTGATAAAAATTGTCAAATGTGGAACTTTCCACCCTTAATTAAAAGAAAATTAGAAATAATCCGTTTAATTCTTAAATTTGGCTAATGAAAAAATATTTTTACCTATTTATATTATCGTTTTCACTGATAAGTTGCTACACTTACAGGGTAAAGGCAGAAAGTGATGAGAAAACCAAGGAAGCTCCTGCTCCAGCAAAACCTGTGAAATCTAATGAAGTAGCATCAAAAGAAGTCGCTTCTGCAAACTTCGGTATTTCTGATGTTGAATCTGCGATTCCAAAAAAATCAAAAGTGACCAGTAAAAGTAAGATAACAAATCCTCGCCCAACGACCATTGAAGGAAAGCTGGAACCAACTAAGTTTTATAAAATCGAAGCAGCGGGAAGATACCATAAAATACAGGTAGACAAATGGGAAAGCGACACACTCGTGGCACACGTAATCCATAAACCAAAGAAGATTCTGAAATTCCATAAGAACCAAATCAATCAATCTACCATTGCGGAAAGACGATTTTCTCAACCCGTGGCAGACATTATAACAGTTGCCGCTTACACCGCAATTGGGGTTGGAATATGGACATTGGTGAGATAAAAATTATTTTTCAATTAATATTTAACAAGTCAAGCATTTGTTTAATTTTAAATCGGAATCATAAATAATATCATTCGAAATTTATTTATAATTATTTTAAATAATCTCATATTTGTAATCACAAAAGCTCAAACTAATTTGATGATTTGTCTTTTGAAATATAACCTATTGATTCACAATGAAAATTGAGCAAATATACACAGGTTGTCTAGCACAAGGAGCATATTATATTGTTTCTGAAAACGAAGCGGCAATCATTGATCCACTGAGAGAAATCAAACCTTACCTCGATCGTTTGGAAAAAGATCAGGTAAAACTCAAATATATTTTTGAGACACATTTTCACGCTGATTTTGTTTCCGGGCATTTGGATTTATCTAAAAAAACTGATGCACCGATTGTTTACGGACCAACCGCAAAACCTGAGTTTGAAGCAATTATTGCAGAAGACAATCAGATTTTCGAAATCGGAAAAATCAAAATCAAAGTCCTTCACACGCCAGGTCACACATTAGAAAGTTCCACTTATCTTTTGATTGACGAAAATGGACAGGAAACCGCAATTTTCTCTGGTGATACTTTGTTTTTAGGTGATGTTGGAAGACCAGATTTGGCTCAAAAAGTGGGCGAAATCACGGAAGAAGATTTAGCTGGAATGTTGTACGAAAGTCTGCACAGCAAGATTTTGCCTTTAGATGATTCTATCACAGTTTATCCGGCTCACGGCGCGGGTTCTGCTTGTGGGAAAAATATGCAGAAAGAAACGGTGGACACTTTGGGAAATCAAAAAAGAACCAATTATGCTCTGAATCAGCCAACTAAAGAAAGCTTTATTGCTGAGGTTTTAGACGGTTTGACGGCGCCACCAAAATATTTCGGGATGAACGTTGCCTTGAACAAAGGTGGCTACGAAAGTTTTGAAAAAGTCCTTAAAAAAGGAAATAATCCCATCTCAGTAGAAGATTTTGAAACAGCGGTTGAAGAAACCGGCGCTTTGATTTTGGATACAAGAAGTGCGGCAGATTTTCATAAAGGTTTTGTTCCAAATTCAATAAACATAGGCATCAAAGGGGATTTTGCACCTTGGGTCGGCGCGATGATTGTGGATGTGCAACAGCCGATTATTCTGGTTTCAGATTTGGGTTCGGAAGAAGAAGTGATCACAAGATTGAGCCGAGTTGGTTTTGATAACGTGGTTGGATTTTTGGAAGGCGGTTTTGAAAGTTGGAAAAATTCCGGAAAAGAAATTGATGAAATCAAAAGAATCTCTGCAGACCAATTTGCTTCTGAATATTCTCAAAATCAAAAAGTTATCGACGTCAGAAAAGAGACAGAATACGAAGCGGAACACATCGACGAAGCGTACAGCAAACCTTTGGCTTATATCAATGATTGGGTGAATTCCATTGATAATTCTGAGCATTTTCATTTGCATTGCGCAGGTGGTTACAGAAGTATGATTGCTGCCAGTATTTTGCAGTCAAGAGGTTACAGGAATTTTACCGAAGTGGAAGGAGGTTTCAATGCCATCAAGAAATTCGATAATGTTCCGACGAGTAATTTTGTTTGTCAAACGAAGACTTTGTAGAATAATATCGAATTGATTTTAATCTAATATCTAAAGTCTAACTTCTAATCTCTCCAAAAAATGTCACAAAAATTTCAAGAACTCATCCAATCCGAACGTCCAGTTCTCATTGATTTTTTTGCAACTTGGTGTCAGCCGTGCAAAGTGCAATCTTCTGTTTTGAATACGGTAAAAGAAAAAGTTGGCGAAAAAGCCAGAATCGTAAAAATTGACATCGACCAATGTCCGTCAATCGCTAATCAATATAATGTGCGAGGTGTTCCGACTTTAGCAGTTTTCAAAAATGGTGAAATGCTTTGGAAAGAAAGCGGTGTTCATGATGTGAATTCTTTGGTGGGTTTGCTGGAGCAGTATTCTAATTAAGGATTAATATAATAAAAAAGCACACACTTTGTCATTCTGAAAGAATCTCATCTCAACAGTTTGGATTCTTTCAGAATGACAAAAATTATTATTTCAATTCAAACCCATCTCTCTCCGCCAAAAACGGAAACTTAGTCCGAAACTCCTTTAATTCCTCCAAGCTCCATTCAGAAAGAACAACATTATTTTCTCGTTCAGAAATTTCCTTCCCATCTGGGAAATAAACCAATGAACTTTCCTCATAATCATTTTTATAACCATCTGTTCCAATTCTGTTCAATCCAAAAAGAAAAGCTTGATTCTCGATGGAACGTGCTTTTAACAGAGATTTCCACGCTTCAACTCTTGAACTTGGCCAATTCGCAACATAAAGAATTGCATCATAATCATCTTGATTTCTTGAGAAAACAGGAAAACGCAAATCAAAACAAACCTGCAAAAGAATCCTGAAACCTTTGTATTCAACAGCTTTCCGTTCGATTCCAGCCGTATAAACTTTATCTTCGCCTGAATAGGAAAACAAATGTCTTTTATCATAATATTCAAAATTGCCGTCAGGAAAAACGAAATAAAATCGGTTGTAGAATTTCCCATTTTCTGCCACAGAAACACTTCCTGCAACAGCTGAGTTTTTTGATGTGGCAAAGGATTTCATCCAAGTCAAAGTTTCTAGATTTCTGTCCGCAACTTCCTCCGCTTCCATACAAAATCCTGTGGAAAACATCTCTGGCAACAGAAACAAATCTGCATCTACCGAAGTCAATTCTTTTTCGATTTGTTTGAAATTTTCTTCTTTATTTTTCCAGGAAATATCGAGGTTCAGTCCTGCAATTTTAAGTGTTGCCATACGGAAAAAGTTTACTGCAATTTATGATTTTAAAGTTATTATTTAAATAAATTGTAAAAAACATTTAGCTACGCTGAACCACTTGGTTAGGTTTCAGAGCTTCGCTCCTTAGTTTCTTTGGAGAAATTCTCTACCAACATTTCAAGACTTCGTCTCTTTTTATAAACTAATTTTGTCAGTCTGAGGTTCTCGAAGACTATTTAATAAAATCTAATCATAATAAAGTCTTAATAAAAACCGTTCAAAATCTGAACTTTTGAGTTAAAGTTTCCCAATTATTCGTTAAAAAAAATCATTATAAGAGTCTGGAAATGTTTTATATATAATTTTGCACCACTAAAATAAAAATTAAATATTTATAATTAATGAAGAGATTCCCATTATTGTTATGCTTGGTTTATTTGATTACAACTTCGTTTTATCCCGTGAGTTCTGAGAGTTTTTCCCAACCTAAAACTGTTGTAAAAGAAATAAAAACAAGCCCAAAAATGAATGTCTCGCCCAAAAATCCTGCCGAAGAAATCTACAAAGACCTTCAGTTTACGGATGAAAAATTGAATTTTGAAGTCTTCGAAAAAGCCTATTTAGGATTCCAAAATTTGAAAAAATCTGGTAAACTGCAACCGACTGCAAATTTGCTTTCGGTGTGTGATTTTAGTTTGTCTTCCAACAGGAAACGCCTTTGGGTGATAGATTTGGACGAGAAAAAAATACTGTTCAATTCCCTAGTAGCGCACGGAAAAGGAACAGGAGAAGAGTTCGCAATGAGCTTTTCCAACACGATGGATTCGCATCAGTCGAGTCTTGGTTTCTACATCACAGAGCAGACGTACAATGGCGACAATGGCTATTCTATGAGACTATTTGGGATGGACAAAGGCTACAATGACGCGGCGCTGGAACGTTGCATCGTGATGCACGGCGCAAATTATGTGAGCGAAGATTTCATCAAAGCTGAAAAGCGATTGGGAAGAAGTTGGGGTTGTCCTGCTGTTCCGAGAGAATTGGCACAACCAATCATCAACACGATAAAAGATGGAACTTGTCTGTTTGTTTATTATCCGGACCAGAATTATCTTGCGGGTTCAGAATGGTTGAAAAATAACGAAAAAACAGATTCAATTCTGAATTCTACAGAGCAGAAAATGGCAACGAATTAATTTTATTGTACAATGTAAAAAGTACAATGTAATATGAGAAACAAAAACCCCTTCAGAGTTTCAAACTCTGAAGGGGTTTATTTTTGTCTAAACTTAATTAAGGATTTTTCACCAACAAACGGAAACCTTCTCCGTGTACGTTGATGATTTCCAAACCTTCGTCATCTTTCAAGAGTTTTCTCAATTTTGCGATGTAAACGTCCATACTTCTTGCAGTGAAATAATTCTCTTTTTTCCAGATTTTTCTAAGCGCCAAATCTCTCGGCATAAAGTCGTTTCTGTGAATGCAAAGCAATTTAAGAAGTTCGTTTTCTTTTGGAGACAATTTGTATTCGTTATCACCAACTCTCAGTTGTCTCAACATAGAATCGAAGAAAATATTACTGATTTTGAACTGCTCTTGGTCTTCGTTTTCCAACACAGCACTTCTTTGTAGGATTGCTTTGATTTTGTATAAAAGTAACTCAGTATCAAATGGTTTTGTGATATAATCATCTGCACCCAATTGATAACCTTTCAAGATGTCTTCACGCATATTTCTTGCGGTCAAAAAGATGATTGGGGTATTTTTATCAATTTTCTTTACATCTTCTGCTAATGAAAATCCGTCTTTTTTCGGCATCATTACATCGAAAATGCAGATGTCAAATTCTTTTTCTGTAAACTCTTTCAGTCCCATTTCTCCGTCGGTTGCCAAAGTAACCTCGAAGTTGTTTATTGTCAAATAATCTTTGAGAACTGCACCAAAACTTTGGTCGTCTTCTACTAATAATATTCTGTTGCTCATAACTTTATGATTGATGTTTAATTAATAATTGATTAGAGATAAATGGTAATTGATTTTCGGAATCGTTTATCAACCATCATTTATCATTTATATTTTAAGCCATAGGTAATTTTATCGTAAACGTACTTCCCTTTCCTTTATGAGAATCTACGGAAATTTGACCTTTATGGATTTCAATAATTTTCTTCACATAAGACAATCCAAGACCTTGCCCTTTTACATTGTGGATATTTCCCGTTTCCTCTCGGAAGAATTTTTCAAAAATTTTGGTTTTATTTGTAGCATCCATTCCCATTCCTTTGTCGGAAATTTCGATGACGTAGAAATTCGCTTCATTTCTTGTGCTCACTTTTATTTCCGGTGTTTCCGGCGAATATTTGTTGGCATTATCAAGAAGATTGATTAATGCATTCGAGATGTGAAATTCATCAACCAAGAAATTATATTTTGTAGCGTTGAAATCTGTAATCAAGGTTCCATTTCGCTCATCCACAATCAGTCGGAAAGATTCTGCAACATTCTTTATCAATTGTCTTACGTTCGTTTCTTTCAAATGAAGTGGCATTTCGTTTCGTTCCAGTTTGGACATATTCAGAACGGTTTCCACCTGTTTTTTCATTCGGATGTTTTCCTGTTTTATCAATCCAGAGTAATATTTTACCTTGTCCGGATTTGTAGCAATCAGGTCGTTTGCCAAAGAATCTGTAGCAACGGAAATGGTTGCCAAAGGCGTTTTGAATTCGTGCGACATATTATTGATGAAATCCGTTTTGATTTCCGCAATTTTCTTCTGACGCATCATATAATTAATGGAAATAATATAAATTCCAAGAATCGTCAATAATGAAATGAAAGTTCCCAAAAGCATCGGCAAATTGTGCTTCACCAACGAGTAATCTTTCCTCGGGAAGACGATGGCGAGCGTGTAAAGCGTTCTGTCTTTGCTGTCTGTAAAAAGCGGATAAGTATAATTCGTTTTGTCTTTTTGATCCAGATAAATATTGTTGGCAACCGAGGTTAAATTATTGGTTTTATTAATAACGCCAAAGCCGAATTTTGTATCAATGCCTTTCAACCTCAATTCTTTAGCAATCACAGAATCAATGATTTTGCTGTCCACTCTCTTTTCGATGGGAAGATTCGTTGCGCTCAGTCTCGCAAATTCTTTCATCTGATAAGAATTATTATCGATGTCTCGGCTGATGTTGGTGGTCAAAGGTTCCGGCGAACTTCTTTTCAGTTTCAGTTGACCTTCATCTTTGTAAAGTTTAGTCGTGTACAAAGTGTCTCCTTTTGCCGAAACCGGAATATTCTGTTTCTCCACAATGCTGGTTTGAAACAAAATATTGGAGCGGTTTGCAGAATCCGAACTTTGTTGGATATAAGTTTTAACAGGCTGATTTGCAGATGCTAAAACTTCTTTTCCTACACCGCCATAAGTTTCGTTCCAATATTTATTAACTTCAATTTGGTTGACTTTCTGAGTAGATGTTTCCAAGGCAGAATAGACTTTGTTAGAAAAATCCTGCTCCAGCGAAGTGTATAATTCTTTAATCCAATACAACTGCAAAGAAACGAAGACAACCAATGAGATTGTCATAAAGACAGAGATAATTGGAATGAATTTGTTGTTCATATAAATTTTTAAGTTTGAAAAGTTAAAATTACTGATTTTAAGATTATCTCAATAAAAAAATTGCCTTACAATTATTAAATTTTTCTTAAAAACGACAGTTTTAACATTTTATTGTGAATAATCAAATATGTTGCCATAAGAAAAGTTTGGTGCGATTTTTTATAATTAAGTTTGTAAAAACCTAGAACGTTATGAATTCAGAAATTATTTTTAATACAGATTTAGATTCTGCAACTGCTTATATTTCTAAGATTTATGATGCAGACGTTACAGAACTTTGGGATTATTTTACAAAATCCGAATTGATAGACCAATGGTGGGCGCCAAAACCCTGGAAATGCGAAACCGAAAAAATGGATTTCCGTGAAGGTGGAAATTGGCTGTACGCAATGGTTGGTCCAGAAGGTGAAAAGGAATATGCAATCGCAAACTTTGGAGAAATAATGCCTCACAGAAGTATTTCTTGGACAGATGCTTTTGCCGATAACAAAGGAAAAGTGAAAACAGATTTACCGCAAACCACTTGGCTGATTGGCTTTACTGGAATCGATGAAGGTACAAGAATGACTTTCAATCTGCATTTCAAATCCAAAGAAGAACTGACTCAAATTGTAGAAATGGGTTTTGAAGAAGGTTTCAAAATGGGATTGAATCAGTTGGAGGATCTGTTAAATCGGTAATTTGATGAATCGAGGATGAAATCAGTTTAACGATTTTACAAATTAACGATTCAACAATTCATTATTCCAAATCAATTTCCTCATCCTGAAAATACTGAATAATCGCTTTTTTCATTAGAAGCGATTGTTCGTTTGGTTTCAATTCTGGCAAATCATCCAATTTGTCATAATGAGGCCAGCCGTCTTCATAATGCGTGAATTTGTAGTAGCCAAAAGGCTCCAGCAATCTGCAAACCGCAATGTGCAAAAGATTGAGCTTGTCATCTTTCGTAAATTTCTGTTGTCCGCTTCCCAATTCCTGAACGCCAATGATGAACAATAAAGTATCAATTGGTGGATTTTTTTCGGTTTGAAAATTAACTTCGAAAAAGTGTTCTACTTTTTTCCAGATTTCTGCTTCGCTCATAATTAATTTTTTAAACCTTCAATTTTAAACAAAAATGCATATTCCAAAGCAATTTCCTTCAAACTTTCAAATCGTCCGCTTGCACCGCCGTGACCGGAACTCATATCGGTTTTGAAAATCAGAATGTTGTTATCCGTTTTCAAATCTCTCAATTTTGCTGTCCATTTTGCGGGTTCCCAATATTGAACTTGAGAATCGTGGAATCCTGTGGTAATTAAGATATTAGGATAATTTTTCGCTTCGATATTATCATATGGCGAATAGGATTTCATATAATTGTAATATTCCTTCTCATTCGGATTTCCCCATTCGTCGTATTCTCCTGTGGTCAAAGGAATCGTATCGTCCAACATCGTAGAAACCACGTCCACAAAAGGAACTTGCGCCACAATTCCGTTGAATAATTCCGGATTGTAATTCATCACGGCGCCAACCAAAAGTCCGCCGGCACTTCCGCCCATTGCATATAGATGTTTTGGCGAAGTGTAATTTTCTGCGATTAAATGTTTTGCAGCATCAATGAAATCAAAAAACGTGTTCTTTTTCTGAAGCATTTTTCCGTCTTCGTACCATTCTCTGCCAAGATATTCGCCACCTCGGATGTGTGCGATGGCAAAAATATAACCTCGGTCAAGTAATGATAATCTGGTACTGGAAAAGCTCGCATCAACCGTGTGTCCGTAGCTTCCATAGCCATAAAGTAGAAGTGGCGTGTTTGCTGATTTTGGAGTGTCTTTGTGATAAACCAAAGAAATTGGAACTTGTTTTCCGTCTCTTGCGGTTGCCCAGATTCTTTCTGAAATATAATTTTCTTTGTGGAATTTTCCGCCCAAAACTTCTTGTTCTTTCAGAAGTGTGGTGGTTTTTTCCTTCATATCGTATTCAAAAGTGGAAGCTGGTTTTGTCAAAGATGTGTATCCAAAACGCAATTTTTCGGTGTCAAATTCCAAATTCGTTCCGATGAACGCTGTATAAGTCGGGTCGGAAAATGGTAGATAGTGAGAGTCTCCGGTTTTGCTTTCGATGATTTTGATTTGAAGAAGACCTGTTTCTCTTTCTTCAATCACAAAATAATCATTGAAAATCTCAAAGCCCTCCAACAGTACATTTTCTCTGTGCGGAATGAAATCTTCCCAGTTTTCAATCGATGGATTCTCAACCTTAGTCTTTACAATTTTAAAATTCGTAGAATCATCCGCATTTGTAATGATGTAAAAATCATCTTGATAATGTTCCACAGAATATTCCAAATCCTCCGTTCTTTCCTGAATGATTTTCCAATCCGCAAAAACATCATTGGAAGGGATGAATCGCATTTCATCTTCATTGGTAGAAGAAGTAGCAATGAAAATATACTCTAAAGATTTAGTTTTAAAAATCCCCACATCAAAAGTCTCGTCTTCCTCGTGAAAAATCAACACATCGTCGGTTGAATCTGTTCCCAACTTATGACGATAGATTTGGAATGCTCTCAGGCTTTCATCTTTTCTGATGTAGAAAACGTGTTCATTGTCATTTGCCCAAACTGCTTTTCCGGTTGCATTTTCTATGATGTCTGGATAGATTTCGCCGGTTTTCAGATTTTTGAAATAGATTTTATAAATTCTTCTTCCAACATTATCCGTAGAATAAGCCATAATATCGTTGTTCACACTGACCGACATACTTCCAGTTTCGAAAAACGCTTCGCCTTCCGCCAAAATATTCACATCGAGAAGTATTTCCTCTGCACTTTCCAAAGTTTGGAATTTTCTGGCGAATATCGGATATTCCTTTCCCGCTTCATATTTCACAATGTACCAATAGCCATTGAAAAAATAAGGTAAAGACTCGTCATCCTTTTTGTAGCGGGCTTTCATTTCTTCGTACAAATCGTTTTGAAGGTCTTCCGTTTCTTTCATTACAAAATCTGTGTAAGCATTTTCCGCTTCCAGATATTGGATGACTTCGGGATTTTCTCTTTCATTCATCCAGAAATAAGGATCGTTCCTTTGATCGTTGTGAATTTCGAGAAGTTGATCTATTTTTTTTGCTTTTGGAGCGTTCATTCTTTGGAAATTTTTGGTCTGAAATGATTTTCAGAGGTAGCAAAATTAAACAAAAAACCATCCCGAAATTTTCGGGACGGTTTCAATTTATGAATTCAATAATTACTTATTGATGCTTTTGATATATTTTTCTATCGCCATTGTCATAGAAGGGGTTTCTTTGGTTGGCGCCATTACGTTTACCGTTAGTCCCGCTTCCTCCGCGGCTGCTTGAGTTGTGGTTCCGAAAACAGCAATTTTTGTTTCTTCTTGCTTGAACTCCGGGAAATTGATTCCCAAAGATTTGATTCCTTGATGGCTGAAGAAAACCAACATATCGTAATCTTTGATCGTAATATCCGTCAAATCGCTTGCAACGGTTTTGTACATCACGGCTTTTGTCCAGTCCACATTGGCAGCATCCAAAACTTTCGGAATCTCTGGGCCAAGAACGTCAGAAGAAGGCAAAAGATATTTCTCAGAAGGGTATTTTTTGAACAATGCTGTCAAATCTGAAAAGTTTTTCTCGCCGAAGCTGATTTTTCTTTTTCTGTAAACAATATGTTTTTGCAAATAGTTGGCAATCGCTTCTGATTGGCAGATGTAACGCATAGAATCTGGCACCGTAAACCTCATTTCTTCCGCAAGTCGGAAATAATGATCGATTGCGTTTTTGCTTGTGAAAATGATTCCCGTGTATTGGGT
This sequence comes from Epilithonimonas xixisoli, assembly GCF_004365655.1. Taxonomy (GTDB): domain Bacteria; phylum Bacteroidota; class Bacteroidia; order Flavobacteriales; family Weeksellaceae; genus Epilithonimonas; species Epilithonimonas xixisoli. The sequence goes on from NZ_SOEO01000002.1 coordinate 715,550, forward strand.
AAGATCTATTTTCTGCGTTCTGAGATCTTTTGCATCCACACCCTGAACGTGGATGAAAGGACGAAAATCGATTTTGATTTTCTCTTTTTTCGCTATTTCCAAATAAGGTGAAGATTCATTCGGAGCGGGTTGTGAAACTAAAATAGATTTGATTTTCATCTTAATATGTTTAATAAAACAAGAACTTCCAAAGTACCAAAACCGGCACTATTTGAAGCGTGCAAATATACAAAAATTTATAATACCAGTTTTCGGGCAAAATAGACTGTTTATGAAAAAAATATATGAGATTTTTCAGCAGGAAAGAACCAATAAACAGACCAATTATAAAATAGAAATAACGCGTAAGATCTATCGGAAAATAAAAAAGAGCAAATCCTGCCGTCATAAAAGCGATAGATTCTAAAAAATAGAATTTGCTGGCGACCAATGTCAGGCCTTTGATGTTTTTACCATTGCCGATGCTGGAGTAGAAAAAGAACGTCAGCAGGCTTCTCATTAGATCAAATGAAAACAATGTTAGCAAAGTGAATCCGATTTTATTAACCTGAAAGCCAAACAATTGCATATCAGAAATAGTTTTTGGAACCACTGGGACAAACTGAGATAGAAGTAAAGAAAGCATCACACATCTCACGATAGAAATGATGATCCAAGATGGCGTCAGATTGCTGGAGTCATCCATCTTTTGCAAAAGAAAATCCTTGATATTTGCATTTCTTTGGAAAACGGAGAGGAGGATAATGTATATAAAAATACTCCCGAGAATACAATATACCACCCAATCATTATGTTCCGTAATTCTTACCAAGCTCCAAATTTTTTGCAAAAATAAGAATTAGAAATTGTTATAGGTTTATTTGTTGGTTAAATATTTTTTGAAAAAGTAATTATATATTTGAAAGACAATCCATCATCAATAAAAATTAGAGATTGCACAATTAGTAATTTTAGGTATGTATCATTAATGATAAAAAAGAAATGAAAAATCGATTTTTATTAATATTCCTAGTATTATTTCTATGTTATTCTTGTGAGAAAAAGCAGGAATATCAAGCTCCTGATGAAGACTTGACAACTTTAGTAGAGTTAGCTTTAAATTTATGTGATGGTAATAAAGAGCGTGGTTTCTTAAAAGATAAAAAGAGTTTCTATATTCAATTTTATAATTTCAAAAATCCATTAAAAAGAGAAATAAGATTCCGTAAACGAATAGTGGATTTGGATGCTGAGAAGTATAAGGGAAAGAATTATGAATGTTTAATAACATTAATCAAATACAAAAAAATTTCCCCAACTAAATTTTATATATATTATAAATTTGAAGGTTCACATATTGACAGAGAATCTTTTATAGAATATAAAAACAATAAATGGGTGAGCGAAAAGTGTATTAGCATTATGTATTAAGGTTTTGTGTCTTAAAAAGCTACAATCATTTTATTAAAAAAAGTTAATTTCCACGCCATCAAAAAATCATTAACGATTAAAGATTATCTTTGCGGATTATTTGCCGGATGAAGAAACTTGTCATTATTCCCACCTACAACGAAAAAGAGAACATCGAAAAAATTATTTCGGCTGTTTTTGCTTTGGAACAAGATTTCCACATTTTGGTGGTGGACGATTCTTCGCCAGACGGAACTGCGGAGATTGTCAAAAGTTTGCGCGAAAAATTTCCGCTTCAATTGCATTTGACCGTCCGAAAGATAAAAGACGGACTCGGCAAAGCGTACATCCACGGTTTCCAATGGGCAATTCACAACGAATATGATTATATTTTCGAGATGGATGCCGATTTTTCCCACAATCCGAAAGACCTTATCCGACTTTTTGAAGCCTGTAAATCGGCAGATATGGCCGTTGGTTCCAGATATTCTCAAGGCGTGAATGTGGTGAATTGGCCTATGGGAAGGGTTTTGCTTTCTTATTTCGCATCAAAATATGTGAGATTCGTTTTGGGAATTCCGGTTCACGATACGACGGCGGGATTTGTTTGTTTTAAAAAAGAAACATTAATCTCCATCGGACTTGATAAAATCAGATTGAAAGGTTACGGTTTCCAAGTCGAAATGAAATACCGCGTTTTCAAGAAAAATCTGAAGATTGTAGAAGTTCCAATTATTTTCACAGACAGAACAGAAGGCGCGAGCAAAATGAACGGCGGAATCATCCAAGAAGCCATCTTCGGCGTTTTGAATTTGAAATGGAAAAACCTGATCGGAAAATTGTAATATGAAGCATTTTGTTTTTTCTTTAATGATGATTTTCTGTGTTTTGTCTTGTCAAGAGGCGATACAAAAACCCGACAACCTTTTGTCTGAGGAAAAAATGTCGGAAATCATTGCGGATTTTGCGATTAATGAACAGAATTATACGATTGGAAATAACATCAATACTGAAAATGCCACGAGATTTATCCTTAAAAAATATAAAATCAAAGGGGAGCTTTTCACAAAAAGTTACGAATATTATATGACCAAACCTGAAACAATGAAAGAAATTTTGGACGAGGCACAAGTCATCATCAAAACAAAAGACCCGAAAGCAGAAGCCTTCATCAATAAAAAATTAAAAGGAGTTAGCACCAATGCAAATGGAACCGCCCCTGCAATGGCGCAATAAATTTGAAAATAAATTCAGTTCCGCAAAAAACAATTGCGGAAAGTGAAAATAAGATATACGAATGAAATTTTTTGAAATCGAAAAAACTTCAGAATCCAAAGCAAGAGCTGGAGTTATCAATACAGACCACGGACAAATCCAAACCCCGATTTTTATGCCGGTTGGAACTGTTGCATCTGTGAAAACTGTGCACCAGAGAGAACTTAAAGAAGATATCAAAGCGCAAATCATCTTAGGAAATACCTACCATTTGATGCTTCGTCCGACGATGGACATTATGGAAAAAGCGGGCGGACTTCACCAGTTTATGAATTGGGATCTTCCAATCTTGACAGATTCCGGCGGTTATCAGGTTTTTTCGTTAGCAAAAAGCAGAAAGATTACTGAAGAAGGTGTGAAATTCAAATCACATATCGACGGAAGTTTGCATTTTATGTCGCCTGAAGTTTCTATGCAAATCCAGAGACAAATTGGCGCTGATATTTTTATGGCTTTTGATGAGTGTATTGCTTATCCGAGCGACTATAATGCCGTGAAAACATCAATGGAGCTCACGCATCGTTGGTTGAAAAGATGCATCACTTGGACTGAGGAAAATAAAGAATTGTACGGTCACAAACAGAGATTGTTCCCAATTGTTCAAGGTTCTTGTTTTTCAGATTTAAGAAAAATTTCCGCTGAGGTGATTTCTGAAGCTGGAGCCGAAGGAAACGCAATCGGTGGACTTTCCGTTGGTGAGCCAGAACCGGAAATGTACAGAATCACAAATGAAGTGACGGACATTCTCCCAAAAGACAAACCAAGATATCTGATGGGCGTTGGAACACCTTGGAATATTCTGGAAAGCATTGGTTTCGGTGTAGATATGATGGATTGCGTAATGCCGACCAGAAACGCGAGAAATGCAATGCTCTTCACGTGGCAAGGTGTGATGAATATGAAAAACGAACGTTGGAAAGAAGATTTTTCTCCACTCGACGAGTTTGGAACAAGTTATGTTGACAGCGCTTACAGCAAGGCTTACGTGCGTCACCTTTTCGTTTCGAAGGAATATTTGGCAAAACAAATTGCATCGATTCATAACTTGGCATTTTACCTTGATTTAGTGAAAGTTGCGAGAGAACATATTGTTGCAGGCGACTTCTATCAATGGAAAGATTCTATCATTCCGCAGTTGAAGACAAGGCTGTAAAAGATACAAGAGAAAAGTAAAAAGAATCAAGAGAAAATCAATTATCAATCATCATTTATCAATTATAACTCGATGAAAATCATAGACCTTTACGTCATCAAAAAATATTTGGGAACCCTCATTTTTATGTTGGCACTTTTGTCTATCATCATTATGGTTGTGGATGTTCAGGCAAAAACGCCGAGGATTGAGAGCAACGGATTTACAGTTGGCTATTTCCTGCTTAATTTTTATCCGTTTTGGATTCTGAATCTGATTCTGACCTTTATGTCGATTCTGGTTTTCATCACAGTGATTTTCTTCACTTCGAGAATGGCGAATAACACAGAGATTGTTGCAATCATCAGCAGTGGTGCGAGTTTTCACAGGTTTGCGAGGCCCTATTTAGTCACATCGGTTTTGATATTTATAATGACTTTGGCGGTGAATCACTTCATTTTGCCTTGGTCCAACATCAAGAAAAACATCCTCGAACCTTACACTTACAACAGTATGAATCGGGAGAAACTTCTTGGAAATATGAGCATCGCTTCGAATATCAGCCCGACGGATTATATTTTTGTCAACAGCTACAACAAGAAAGAAAACCGCGGAACTGGCTATATGTATCAGAAATTTGATAAAAACAAAAAGCTTATTTATCAAATCTCGGCGATGGACATCCAATGGGAAGCGAAGAAAAAACATTTCGTCATTAATAATTATACAGAACGGACGGCGAGTAAAAATGATACCGAAATTCTTGGAAGCGGAACAACGAAGATTCAAGATTTCAAGTTGCCACCTTCAGAATTATTTCCTGATAAATTGGTGGCTCAAAACAAAACTACACCCGAACTTCTGACGATGATAGAACGGGAAAAAATGAAAGGAAACAACAACGTAACTTCCTTTTACAATGAGCTTTATCAAAGAACCTCAATGCCTGTTTCTATTATTATTTTGACATTTCTCGGACTGTCATTATCATCACAGAAAAAACGTGGTGGATTGGGACTTAACCTCGCATTAGGAATTGCTTTGGCGTTCTTATTCGTATTTTCTTTCCAAGTTTTGAATGTGGTTTCCGAAAACAAAACCTTGACACCACTTTTGGCAATGTGGCTTCCGAACATCGTTTTTGCTCCAATTGCAGCTTATCTTTATATCAAAAGAGCGAATCAGTAAATTTTTGGTTTAATCGCAAAATCGTTAAATTGTTTCATCAATGCGTTTCAGAGTTCAGTAGAGAAGTTCAATCTCCTTGTGGAAGAATTTTTGCAAGCCTTCATTTTCCAGATCAATCCAAAGAAAACCATTTTTGTCAGCATTTTTGATAATGCCATTTTGGCGCAAATCATTTTTTTGAAAAACTGAGATTTCGTCTTTTCGGAAGAGCGATTGATTATAGATATTCAAGATTTCTTCTTCTGGACTAATGTACTGTATTCTTGAAATCAAATATTGATGAAATTGATGCGTAAATCTTGTCAAATCAAAATTTAAATCTGTGGCAGTCAATACAGAACCAGCTTTTGGAAGATTCGAAAAATCGGTCTGAAGCACATTAATCCCAATTCCAAGAATGTAATATTCCACATTCTCAACTTTTTTCTTTTCGATGAGGATGCCACAAACTTTTTTTCCGTTCAGGATGATGTCGTTTGGCCATTTTATTTTACAGCCCGCATTGGTCAGATTGGCAAGAAAATCCCGGACAATGATAGCGGTATAATAATTGAGGAATGTATCGGAAATACGGATGTTTGAAGTTTTGACAGCGATAGAATAAGCCAGATTCTGATTGCGAATTACCTTCCAAATATTCCCATATTGTCCACGACCTTTTGTTTGATTAAAAGTAAAAACAGCAGTTGGTTCGTCTTCATTTAAAAGCGATAAAATTTCGTCGTTAGTAGAAAAACAATTTTCAAAGTGGAAAATTTGGCTCATTTATGAAAACTTTAAGAGATAATAAAAGTCAGAAACAAAAGATAAATAGATTAAAATCAATAAATTTGCAAATTAGACAATTTTTTTAATGAGTAAAATTACAGAAAAACAATTACTAATCGATAAGATAGTAGATTCGATTCAAGATACAAAAGGAGAAGACATCTTGGTCTTCGATTTATCAGGCATAGAAAACGCAGCAGCAGAAACTTTTATCATCTGCAGTGGAAACTCAAACACGCAGGTTTCCGCAATCGCTGGGAACATCCAAAAAAATGTAAGAAACGACCTCAACGACAGACCTTGGCACGTAGAAGGGACTGAAAACTCCATGTGGGTTTTGGTAGATTACGTTTCTGTGGTGGTGCATATTTTCCAAAAAGAAATCCGTGAATATTACGATATCGAGGAGCTTTGGGGCGATGCCAAAATCACGAAAATAGAAAGCTAAAAAAGATGCATTTTGCATCCACAATTTTTAAAAAATAAGAATGAATAACAAAGGATTCAATTGGTTTATACCCGTTATACTGGGACTTATTTTACTGATATTTCTTCCAGGACTTCTTGGAGATTCTATGGTAAAAAACATTGATGAAAAAGAATTTTACAATCTTGTAGAAAAAGGAAAAGTTGGTGAAGTGATGGTCTATAGAGACAACTTCAAAGCCGATGTTTACCTTACGAAAACTGCAAAAGCAGAATTGCAGAAAGGACAAAAAAAGGAAGACCCTCTTTCTGTAATCAACATAAAACCTAGCCCGGACTATGTACTTACTTATGGGGATTTGAGATATTTCCAAGAACGTTTTGAAGGTATTAATTCAAAATTGCCAACCAAAGCTAGAATGGAATTTGGAAAAAGCCAAAGTGGTTTCTCTGAGTTGTTATTCACTTTAGCACTTTGGGGCGGGCTTTTCGCATTGCTTTACTTCTTCATTTTCAGAAAAATGGGCGGTGGCGCAGGCGGACCTGGTGGACAAATCTTCAGCATTGGGAAATCGAAAGCGAAGTTGTTTGACGAGAAAGACAAGATGCAAATTACTTTCAAAGATGTTGCAGGTTTAGAAGGCGCAAAAGAGGAAGTTCAGGAAGTTGTAGATTTCTTGAAGAACTCGGAAAAATATACAAAACTTGGAGGTAAAATTCCAAAAGGTGTTCTATTGGTTGGTCCTCCGGGAACTGGTAAAACTTTGCTGGCGAAAGCTGTTGCGGGTGAAGCTAAAGTTCCGTTTTTCTCACTTTCTGGTTCAGATTTCGTGGAGATGTTTGTAGGAGTTGGAGCTTCCAGAGTAAGAGATCTTTTCGCTCAGGCGAGAGCAAAATCTCCGGCGATTATTTTCATCGATGAGATAGATGCCATCGGTAGAGCTAGAGGAAAAGGCGGCATGCAAGGTGGAAACGATGAGCGTGAAAACACTTTAAATCAATTGCTTACAGAAATGGACGGTTTTGGAACAGATGTCAACGTCATCGTAATGGCAGCTACAAACCGTGCTGATATTTTAGATAAGGCCTTGATGAGAGCGGGACGTTTTGACCGTTCCATCTATGTAGATCTTCCAGAATTGCACGAGAGAAAACAAATTTTCGAGGTTCATTTGGCTAAAATCAAAATGGATGACTCGATTGATAGAGAATTTTTAGCAAAGCAAACGCCAGGATTCAGCGGTGCTGATATTGCGAATGTGTGTAACGAAGCAGCGTTGATTGCAGCAAGAAACTCTCACGAGTCGGTTAACAAACAAGATTTCTTGGACGCGGTTGATAGAATCATCGGAGGTCTTGAAAAGAAAAATAAAGCCATCAAACCTTCTGAAAAAAGAAGAGTTGCCTTCCACGAGGCTGGTCACGCAACTATTTCTTGGTTGGTAGAGCACGCAGCACCACTTTTAAAAGTGACAATCGTTCCGAGAGGACGTTCGCTTGGTGCGGCTTGGTATCTTCCGGAAGAAAGACAATTGACAACAACGCAACAAATGTTGGATGAGATTTGCGCTACACTTGGAGGTAGAGCGGCAGAACAGACGGTTTTGGGCAATATTTCTACCGGAGCGTTGTCCGATCTTGAAAGAGTGACAAAACAAGCCCAGGCAATGGTTACAATCTATGGTCTGAATGATAAAGTAGGAAACATTTCTTACTATGACAGTTCTGGACAATCTGAGTTCAGTTTTGGGAAACCGTATTCTGAGGAAACGGCTAAATTAATTGACGAGGAAATCTCAAAATTAATTGAAACACAATACCAAAGAGCAATCACAATCTTGACAGAAAACAGAGATAAATTGGATGCTTTGGCCAACAAGCTTTTGGAAAAAGAAGTGATTTTCCGTGAGGATCTTGAGGAAATTTTCGGAAAACGTGCTTGGGATCCAGAATTGACAGAAAATCCAGTCTCTAGTGTTGACAATCCTGCGGAAGCTGGAAATGTTTTAAACACAGAGAGTTAAGATAATTAAAATGAATAATTAATATGAAAATCCTAATTTTTTTAGGATTTTTGTATTAAAAGAAAGTTTTGGTTTTTAGAGTATTATATAATTTTTTTACATTTGTATTAATTAAAAGCAAAAAAATTGAGTCTGTTTAAAAAATTCGTTAATAAAATAATGAATCAGCCTGAGGAGGAAGAGCCGGATGTTACGAAATTGGCAGACCAACTTCGCGATGCTGATTTGGACTACAAGTTTGCGCAACTTTTTACGCATTCTGGTGGATTCTTCAATTATTGCGCGGATGAATCTGAGGCTTTGCAAACACTGAATCAGATTGTAAAAATAGAACAGATCAACAATGTTTTCTGTTGGGATCAGGATTTGAAAAACTTTTTGGATGTTATCAAAACATCTAATTCTCCGGAATTGACAGAAGAAAACGACGCTGCTTTCATCACTTGCGAATATCTGATTGCTTTTGATGGCAGAATTATGCTTTCTCACAACAATATTCTACATTACCATTCCTCCAGATTGCCAAGTAAAATCATCATTATGGCAAATGTTTCGCAGATTGCAAGCAATCTGAACGAAGCTATGATGAAGGTAAAACGTGCAGGAAACCTCAAGAATTTGACTTCTATCAGCGGAAGTCAGTCCAAATTGGATACTCCGAATAAGGATAATACCAAACTTTTCTTACTTTTGCTGGAAGATTAAATTTCAGTTTTGGATAAAAATTTCATTCAGCGTACCATTTCGGGACTTGTTTACGTTCTCGTCATCGCGATTTGCACCACACCTTTAGGAGAATATCTGTTCAGCAGTTTTCTGCCAGAAGTAAAACAGCAATATCTTTTCTATGGATTGATTACATTCTTCCTTGTCGTAGGGCTTTATGAATGTATGAAGATTATGAAATTTGATAACAGCATTTATAAATGGCTGGTCTTCCCGATTGCGGCGTTTATCTATTATAAATTTACAAAACGATTTTTCTACCACGGTTTCTTCTTTGATGTCAACTTCAGCGAGATGTTGTCTTTGGCATTAATTCCCATAGCTGCAATTACACTTTTCAAGTATTCTCGTGAACTTTATTTCGAAAATGGCAAATTGATTTTTACTGTGGTTTACTTGGCTTTGCCTTTCGGTTTTGCATTAGGATTACCAAAATTCAGTACACTTGACCCGGAAAAATCTTTTACTTTAGAAGTTTTTATGCTGTTCGTTTTGATTTGGAGCAGTGATACTTTTGCTTATCTCACAGGAAAATTCTTCGGAAAACATAAGATGGCACCAAGGATTTCTCCTAAAAAAACTTGGGAAGGATTTGCTGGAGGCGTGGTTCTGACATTGATTTTAGGATTCTTCGTAGAGCAGTATTTCCCTGAGTTGAGAGGCAATTGGATGATTGTCGGACTGTTGATTTCTATCTTTGCACCTTTGGGAGATTTGGTAGAAAGTCAGCTAAAGCGTAGTTTTGCGGTTAAAGATAGTGGAAACATTATTCCTGGTCACGGCGGTGTTTTGGATAGGCTGGATAGTTTTATCATTTGTGCGCCAGTGATTTACTTATATTTTATTTTAGAAAAATTAGTTTAAAAACGACTTATGAAACTACATAAAGAATCAAAAGGAACCCTGATTGTTGCAATTTTGTTCATTGCATTTGTCGGAACCATATCCATTTATTATTTACATTTATGGTCATTGGTAATTTTAATTCCACTTTTAGTAATGTTGGGATTGATTTTCTGGTTTTTCCGAGTTCCGACAAGAGCCATTTTGGACCACACAGAAAATGTGATTGCACCCGTTGATGGAAAAGTGGTAATGATAAAAGAAGTTTTCGAAGATGAAGTTTTGAAAGCTAATTGCATTCAGGTTTCTATTTTTATGTCACCTTTGAACGTTCATATTTGCCGTTATCCGGTGAGTGGAGAAGTAAATTACAAGAAATACCATCCGGGTAAATATCTTGTTGCTTGGCACGAAAAATCTTCTACAGAGAACGAAAGAACAACGGTTGCTGTGCAAAGTTTGACCAATCATCAAGTCGTTTTCCGCCAGATTGCGGGTTATGTGGCGAGAAGAATTGTTTTCTATTGTAATGTTCAAGATGAGGCAAAAGCTGGACACGAATTTGGATTCATAAAATTCGGTTCTAGAATGGATGTTTTTCTTCCTTTGGATACAGAAATCCTTTGTAAAATCGGAGACAAAACAAAAGGCGGTCTAGACGTTATCGCAAGAATGAGAGATTGATTTTTCATTAATATAAAATTCAAAACGAGACTTAATAATTAAGTCTCGTTTTTTGTTTAATCCCGAGAATTGACGGTTTGGTCGGGATTATTTACCATTCGGTCTATTGTTTTTCGTAATGAGAATTTGGCGTTCTAAATTTGAATCATAATTAACAATCAAACTTATGAAAACATCATTATTCTTCTCATTGTTCCTCATCTTACTATCATTTTTTTCCAAAGCTCAAATGGATGACAAATTCTACCAGCCGAAGAAAGAAATGAAAACTTTGGAATTCAAAAACATCGAAAATATAAGTCTGCCAGTGGAAAACGACACCATCACAGCAGTCATTTTGAAGCCAGAATCAAAATCAATCAAGAAAACAATTATATTCTTTCACGGCGCAGGAGGAAATATCTCAACTTATCAATACATCACAAAACCGTTGGTGGAAAATGGGTTCCAAGTCGTGATGGTAGATGTGAGAGGTTACGGAAAATCAACTGGGAAACCAACGCACCTGAACGTCGCAGAAGATGGTCAAAAAATGTTCGATTATCTATTGACTAGAAAAGACATTCAGAATACAAAAATCTACATTTATGGCGCGTCTTTGGGTTCGCAGGTTTCAACACATTTGGCTAAAGATAATCAAGCAAAAATTTCAGGTTTGATTTTGGACGGCGGAATGTCATCTTTCACAGATATTGCCATTCGTTTCAAGCCAGAAATGAAAGAAATCATCGAAAAATATGTGACATCACCCTACTCCGCAAAAGAAGATGTGAAATCTTTGAAAGGTCTTCCAAAATTGTTCATCTACAGCAAAGGCGACTCCACAGTTCCTTTTGAACACGGACAAACTATTTATAACAATGCGCCTGAGCCAAAACAATTCATCGAATTTTCCGGAGAACATCTTCAGGCGATGGTTGTGGATCAGGAAAAAATCGTAAAAGCCATCGAGCAATTGTAATAGAAAAGGGAAGATATAATCAATCTTCCCATTTTATTTTTTTAGCCTAATAAAGCTTTGTATTTTTCTCGATTATCTATCAAAACCCAGATGTTAATCAATAGAAGAACGACTGCGATGATTCTGCCTTCTACTGTTGGAAATAGGGTGAAATTGTGAAGTACAATCCCAACCATTACAGGTAAGATTACAATTGCGCCAAGAGCTCTTGTTTTCGGAATGATGAATAGCAGGCCTCCAATAATTTCCACAGCACCAATTAATGGCATCAGCCAAACGATTTCTCCAAAGGCAGAAAACAATTTCATTTGTTCAGGTTCCATTTCCGGCATTGGCATATAATGCAGGAACTTGTCCAATCCGGCGTTGATGAACATTAAACCGAAAAGGAGACAGAGGATAAATTTAATGTATTTCATAGTTTGTAAATTTTATAGTTATTGTTTTATTTCTACAGAGTCACTTTCTTGGATTGGTTCTCTTCCTCCGCCAAACTGTGTTGCAAAAAGGATAGCCAAAACGGCGAAACAGACCAACAAAGTAGCAATCACAATGAAAATCTTTTTACGCAATGTAAGATTTGGAATGTATGAAACCAAAAATATCAAGATGACCAATAAAATTACAAATAATGCGGTGATTCCCATAGGATGTTTTAAAATTCTAATCTAAACGAATTTGTAAATACGAATTTAATAAAAATATGAATCCAATATTAAAATAAAAAATCCGTCCGAGAAAATTTCCCGAACGGATTGATATTTTGAATATTATCTTAATTATATTCTACTTCAAAGCAATCTCGACAACTTCGCTCATATTGGTCACATAATTGACTTTCAAATGTTTCAGGTAATCTTTTTTAATTTCCTCAACATCTTTTCTGTTCGCTTCACAAAGAATCACTTCTTTGATTCCGGCTCTTGTAGCGGCAAGTAATTTTTCTTTGATTCCTCCAACTGGAAGCACTTTTCCGCGAAGTGTAATCTCGCCTGTCATTGCCAAATGAGGTTTCACTTTTTTGTTTTTATAGCTTGAAACCATAGATGTCAACATTGCGATTCCCGCAGATGGACCATCTTTTGGCGTCGCACCTTCTGGAACGTGGACGTGGATATTTTTCTTCTCGATATCTTCTTCAGAAATTCCCAATTGCTCGTGATGCGCTTTGATGAATTCCAAGGCGATTGTCGCAGATTCTTTCATCACGTTTCCAAGATTTCCGGTCATCGTAAGAGCACCTTTTCCTTTTGATAAAATACTTTCTATAAAGAGAATATCACCACCAACACTTGTCCAAGCTAAGCCTGTTACAACACCTGGAACATCTGTAATCTCAGCTAAAGTTTTTGGTCTTGGAACGCCAAGAATCTCATCCACTTTATCAACAGAAATTTTCGGATCAAATTCTTTCTCCATTGCGATTTGAAGTGCTACCCAACGTGCAACGCCTGCAATTTTCTTCTCCAATGTTCTCACGCCACTTTCGGAAGTGTGAGCATCAATGATATGTTTCAATTCTGCGTTTCCGAGTTTTAGATTTTTAGAATCCAAACCATTTTCACGCAATTGTTTTTTCACCAAATGTCTTTTTGCGATTTCAATCTTTTCTTCCAAAGTGTAACCCGCAATGCTGATGATTTCCATTCTGTCCAAAAGCGGACGCTGAACGGAAGAAAGCGAATTGGCTGTTGCAATGAACATCACTTTCGAAAGATCATAACCAAGTTCTAAGAAATTATCATAGAAATTATTATTCTGCTCAGGGTCAAGAACTTCCAACAAAGCTGAACTTGGATCACCGTGGATTCCTTGTCCAATTTTATCAATCTCATCCAAAACAATCACAGGATTTGAAGTTCCTGATTTTTTGATAGATTGAAGAATTCTTCCCGCCATCGCACCGATGTAGGTTTTTCTGTGTCCGCGGATTTCACTTTCGTCGTGCAATCCACCAAGGGAAACTCGAACATATTTTCTGCCCAATGCATCAGCCACAGATTTTCCAAGCGAAGTTTTCCCAACACCTGGAGGACCAACCAAACAAAGAATCGGTGATTTCATATCATTTTTCAATTTCAGAACGGCGATGTGTTCCAAAATCCTTTTCTTGATGTCTTCTAATCCGAAATGTTCTTTATCCAAAAGCTTTTCCGCCTTGTTCAAATCAAATGCATCTTTGGAATAATGTTCCCAAGGAAGATCGGTGAAAAAGTCAAGATAATTACGCTGAACGTTATAATCCGGCGAGCTGGAATGTTGTCTGGAAAGTCTTTGTAATTCTTTTTCGAAGTGTTTTTCTACCTCGTCATTCCATTTTAGTTTGGATGCTTTTTTTCTAAATTCATCTGCGTCAGATTCTGCGCCACCGCCTAATTCTTCTTGGATTGTTCGGATTTGTTGATTCAGAAAATATTCTCTTTGCTGTTTGTCTAAGTCTTTGCTGGTTTTCTGATGAATTTGGCTTTTCAATTCCAAATGACGGAAATCGTCGTGCATCAATTCGTACAAGTTTTTTGCACGTCCAATCAATGTTTTCTCGTCCAGCAATCTTTGTTTTTTGTCTGAAGAAAAATTTCCATTTGCGGAAACAAAATTCAAAAGATCTTCGTATCCATCAATGTTTTTCAGGGCAAATTGCGCCGCATTCGGAATATTTGGGTCAATGTTGATGATTTTTTCTGCCAAATCTTTGATGTTGTCCATCAATGCAGAAAATTCTTCTTTATCTTTTGGTTGCGTGTCTCTTTGTTTTGTAATTTCTGCCAAGAAGTAAGGCTCATTGGAAACAAATTTTTTCACTTTGAATCGCTGAACACCTCTCGTAATCGCAGTGATGTTGCCTTCTGGGAGCGTGATTATTTTAAGAATTTTTGCCAAAGTTCCAACCGTGTAAAGATCTTGCTCAGTCGGGTTTTCTTCATTTGGATTTTTTTGGCTAATGATTCCCACGAGTTTGTTTTCTCTTTGGGCATCTTCCAAGAGTTTTTTGGATTTTTCCCTGCCCGCTGTAATTGGCGTGATGACTTTTGGGAACATTACCATATTTCTCACGGGGAGAATTGGGAAAACGGTTTGGGTTTTGTCGGCTTCCTGATTTCCAAAGTCGTCCAGATTGATTTCTTCTGCCACGATTCCGAAACCTTCGTCTAGGATTTCCTCAAAACTGATATTTTCAAATTCTGTCATAGTATGTTGAATGACAAATTGTCATTAATCTTAATTAATATAAAAATCGTTTCTCCAATTTAATGGAAAAACATTACTGTTACGAATGAATCTATAATTTCGCAAGAGATATGCCAATAGGAAAAGCAATACAATTTGGCAGATATTAAAAACAAAAACCTCCCGAAATTAATCGAAAGGTTTATTTTTTTAGTTCTCGCTGATTTGGCAGATAGAGCAGATTTTTCTCAATTTAAATCTGCAAAATTAGCTTGATCTGCGAGAATATATTGTCCATTTAAACCAACATTCTTTGCGCTTTCTTGACGCCTTCCACCAGAATATCAATTTCTTCCAAAGTATTATAAATTGCAAAACTTGCGCGAACAGTTCCGGCTATGTTGAAGAAGTCCATAATCGGTTGTGTACAATGATGTCCGGTTCTCACAGCGATTCCCAATTTGTCGAGAATCATTCCTGTGTCAGAAGCAATTCCTGCGCCTTCCAGGTTGAAAGAAACTACGCCAGTTCTATTGGCTTTTTCGCCATAGATTTTGATGCCTTCCAATTCCAGAAGTTTTTTCTGAGCGTAATTCAGAAGGTCATTTTCGTGGTTTTGAAGATTTTCGTGACCGATGTTTTCAATGAAATCTACAGCCGAGCCAATCGCAATATTTCCGCCAACATTTGGTGTTCCAGCTTCAAATTTGAAAGGTAAACCTGCGTAAGTTGTTTTCTCGAAACTGCAAACGGCAATCATTTCACCACCGCCGTGGAAAGGATGAAGATTTTCGAGTACGGATTCTTTCCCGTAAAGAATTCCAGTTCCCATTGGTGCGTACATTTTATGTCCTGAGAAGACAAAGAAATCACAATCCAGTTTTTGAACATCGATTTTGAAGTGTGGTGCGGATTGTGCGCCGTCAATCAAAACGTAAGCGTTGGAAAGTCTTCTTGTTTTTTCGATGATTTCCTCGATGGGATTGATGATTCCCAAAGCGTTAGAAACTTGATTTACGGAAACGATCTTTGTTTTTTCGTTCAGCCATTCGTCCAAAACATCGATTTGGAGGATTCCGTTTTCGTCCATTGGGATGACGCGGAGTTTTGCGCCGGTTCTTTCGCATAGCATCTGCCAAGGAACGATGTTGGAATGATGCTCCAAGTAAGAAATGATGATCTCGTCGTTTGGTTTGATCTGATTGGTCAAAGCGTAAGCCACGAGATTGATTCCTTCCGTCGTTCCTTTGGTGAATATGACTTCGTAGTCGTATTTTGCATTGATGAAACGTTGGATCTTCTGTCTGGAAAGTTCCATTTCTTCTGTTGCTAATTGACTTAAAGTATGGATGCCACGATGAACATTGGCGTTGATGGTTTCATAATATTGTTCCCAAGTTTTGATAACTGAAATCGGTTTTTGGGAAGTTGCAGCGTTGTCCAGATAAACTAATGGTTTGCCGTTGACTTCTTGATTCAGAATTGGGAATTGGGCTCTTATATGATTGATGTCGAACATTTTAAATTAGATGTTAGAATTTAGATGTTAGAATTTAAACCAATTGGAAAATTCTTAAAAATATGATTAAACGTTGAATCTTTGCAGCCCGACTTGAGCGGAAATCCTTTTTTGCGTGAACTCAATTTCTATTTAATTCGAAATCGTCTGCAAAAAAGATTGGGAGCGGAAGGCGGAAATAGCTGCCCAAATAATAATTAATTATTTAGAATGCGTCAAAGTTACGGCAAATTTTATTATATTTTTCGATGTTAAATATTTATAAAATAAGTCTAATTCTTGCTTCTTGGAATAATAATTGACTATTTTTGAACAATTGATTTATTAACAAATAAATACCAAACTATGTCATTCGAATTACCAAAACTTAGTTATGCGTACGATGCGTTGGAGCCAACAATCGATGCAAAAACAATGGAAATCCACCACTCAAAACACCATCAGGCGTATGTGGACAATCTTAATAACGCCATCGCAGGAACAGAACTTGAAGGGAAATCTCTTGAAGAAATTCAAAAAACAGGAACTGACAAACCAGCCGTAAGAAATAACGGCGGTGGACACTATAACCACTCCCTTTTCTGGGAACTTTTGACGCCAGGCGGTAGCAAAGAACCAGTTGGAAATGTGAAAGCTGAAATCGAGAAAATCGGTGGTTTTGATAAATTCAAAGAAGATTTTTCTAACGCGGCTAAAACGAGATTCGGTTCTGGTTGGGCTTGGTTGGTAAAAAATTCTGATGGTTCTGTAGCGGTAACTTCTACGCCAAATCAGGACAATCCACTAATGCCGGTTGCTGATAAACAAGGAACGCCAATTCTTGGATTGGATGTTTGGGAGCACGCTTATTACCTTAATTATCAAAACAGAAGACCAGACTATGTGACTGCGTTTTTTGATGTGATCAATTGGGATAAAGTGGAGGAACTTTACAATAAATAATTTTTCATAGAATTATATTGAGAAACCCATCAGAACTTATCTGATGGGTTTTTTTATGGATTTGTTGCTGGTGTTGTTTGTTCTGGTTTGGCTTCGGATTTTGTTTCTTTCTTGGCTTCCTTGGCTTTTTCAGCGTCCAACTTCGCTTTTTCTTTGTCGAGTTTTTCCTGCTCGGCTTTTGCGATTTTTGCAAGACTGTCTTGTTCTTTTTTGATGGCAACAGCGTTTATTTTTGCCATCACAGCTTCGGAAGTTGCGCCTGGACCGAAAGAATCTATCACTATTGTATCGTAAGTGATTTTTGGCGAGGCATCCAATTGGTCAGAATTGTTTAAAATGGGTGTTTCTTTGGAGCAACTTATAATTAATAAAGCAAAACTTGGGATTAATATTTTCTTCATCATTTTAATTAATTTTAATCTACTAAAAACTCTGCAATCACTGGAAAATGGTCAGAGATTTTCACACTTCTGTCCACCTTGTAACTAATTGGCGTTATTGACTTTGAAGCAAAAATATGGTCGATTTTGATAGGGAATTTGAAATCGTGGAAACTTGTTCCGCTTCCTTTTCCGACTTTCAGGAAAGTGTCTTCCAAATTTTCGGACAAGGTGTAATATTCATAAGAATTCGGGACAGAGTTGAAATCGCCAGCGAGAATAATCGGATAAGGCGAACTGTCCAAAAATCCTTTGATAGGCGCAATTTGACTTTGGTGTTTTCGGAAAGTTGGAACTAATTTGTGTAGAATGCTTTTGGCTTTTTCTTCGTTCACATTCATATCACCGCTTGGTTTCACCATAGATTTGTCAAGATAAAATGGCTCCATATAAACATTCACGAAACGGATGACCTTTCCATTAACCCTAATATCAGCATAGATGCATCTTCCGTTTTTCGCATCGGTTTCCACGATTCCACTTTCTACAATTGGAAATCTGGATTGGATTTTCACGACTGGAAAATTGCGTTCAAAATATTCAAAACCTTTCAGATTTTCTGCACTTTTATATTCTTGAGTCAAGACAACATCGGCTTTCTGGTCATTAAGAAAACTATAAATATTCTCGTCGCCAAATTTTCCTGATTTTCCGTTGAGCGAAATGATTTTAAGATTGGGTGTTTCTTTTTTCTTTGGCGTATAATTAATCCATCTTCTTGTCGGAATGATGAAAAATAAAGATAAAACAAGAAAAACAGCCGCTCTTTTTTTCCAACTGATAATCCAGAAAATCAATAAAGTAATATTAAAAATCATCAAAATTGGAAATCCCAAGGACAACAAATTCAACATTCCGAAAACACTTGGCGGAATGTAAGCGTTCATTATCGTTCCGAATAAAAGAACAATAATAATGAGGTGGAAAATCGTCAAAAGAAGTCTAATGATTCCCATCTATTGGATTCTGTCTCGGTTCTTTTTGAAATTAAGCACGAACAGATAACCAATCAATGCGCCACCAATGTGAGCGAAATGAGCAATATTATCACCACTTAGTTGCCCAAATCCTAAAGCTATGGAAGCAATAATAACAATTGGTGTCAAATACTTTGCTTTGATAGGAAATGGAATGAATAAAAACATCAGCTTAGCATCTGGGAACAATGTAGAGAACGCAGCTACAATTCCGAAAATTGCGCCTGATGCGCCAACCATTGGTGTTCTTAGAATATTGAAAAGGCTTTGTGCAGAATCTCTCACTGCTTCCGAGTTCGACGAAATTGGCATTTCACCAGAATAATTAATATCAGCATATTTATAAATCTCGTGAATGTCAAAACCTTTACTATTCAAGAAACTTGTCAATTGACTAACTTCGTAATAATTCCAAATATTATACAACGCAAAACCACCCAAGCCAGCAGCGAAATAAAGAATAATGAATTTCTTCTGTCCTAAAACTTGTTCCAAAACCGGCCCAAAACTGTAAAGCGTAAACATATTGAAAACAATATGCATCAAGCCACCGTGCATAAACATATGCGTGATGATTTGCCAAGAATTAAAATTTGGAGACAGCGGAAAATATCCTGCCAGTAAGGGGCCTAAATCAATATTAGCGTATCTAAGTAAAAATGTTGCCACGAAAAAAATCACATTTAGAATGATGATATTTCGCGTCACTGGTGTTATTTGAGGAAACATAATTTAAAATTTATTTTTAAAATCGTCAAACGGAACTTCCATCCAACATTTTTTACCATTCACGGTATATTGCGGAAATCCAAGGTCGATAAAATCTTTGACCAATTGCTCGACTTCGGTTTTATAAATGAAATCGAATTTGGATTTTGTTTTTAGCTTAATCCATTGGTATTCAAAATATTTTGAGAACTCATCTTCGGTTCGATATTCCAAAACTTCGAATATTTTTTCGAGGAATTTGATGACTTGAGATTCTTTCAAAGCTTCTGGAACAGTTTCGATTCTGAGAACATTTTCCTGAGCCAAGGTCATTTCAAAACCAAAATCCGGTAGATATTTTTTGATGGATTTGTATTTGTTTTTCTCGATTTCATTCAGATGATATTCCAAAGAAAATAACAGACTTTGACCCGCTTTTTTCGTTGGCAAATTTTCCTGATGAGAAGACATCAAAACACGGTGCATTCTGCCCAAATCCAACATATAGGTTTGTCCGTCTTTGTTCAAAAGCCAATATCCGTTTGGTAATCGGAACAGATCTTCGTCCAGATCATCATCTTCAAAAAGATTTATTTTTGATGGCGCCGCTTCCGTTGCCTGATACAATTCTGCCAAATTAATACGTTCTTCATCCGTCGTTTTCTCCACAGAAAACGGATTGAAATCTCTATCAACATTAATAGAAGAAGGTGTTGGCGAACTGTAATTACTTTTGCTGGGTGCAAAAAACGCTTCCATTTTCGGATCTCTTTCAAAATCAAGACTTGGCGCAACGTTGTAAATTCCCAGAGAACGTTTGATTGTAGATCTTACCAAAGCAAAGATCAACGCTTCATCTTCAAACTTAACTTCTGTTTTTTGAGGATGGATATTAACATCAATTTTCTCAGGATCCATTTCCAGATAAAGAAAAAATGACGGAATATAACCAGGTTGCAAAAGACCTTCAAAAGCTTCTTGAACGGCTTTGCTGAGATAAGCACTTCGGAAAAATCTTCCATTCACGAAGAAAAATTGTTCGCCTCTGGTTTTCTTTGCGCCTTCCGGCTTCGCCACATAACCATTAAGATCTACCCAACCAAGATCTTCTTTGATGGGAATCAAAAGTGGTTGCAGTTTTCTT
The DNA here is from genome assembly GCF_004365655.1 of Epilithonimonas xixisoli. Taxonomy (GTDB): domain Bacteria; phylum Bacteroidota; class Bacteroidia; order Flavobacteriales; family Weeksellaceae; genus Epilithonimonas; species Epilithonimonas xixisoli. Next base: position 735,864 of record NZ_SOEO01000002.1, read on the forward strand.
CCGAAAACATCCACGATTCTTTGCATTTGACCACCTTTTCTCAGTTTGAAAACAGGTTCGTCGTTATGAAACATTTCGAACTCAATATTCTCGTGAGCCAAAACAACTCTTTGAAATTCATCAATAATATGACGAAATTCTACATTGTCATTCTTAAGAAACTTGCGTCTCGCAGGAACATTGTAAAATAAATTTTTGACAGAAAAATTAGAACCTTCAACAGTCTGAATCGGATCCTGAAATTGGAAAAGTCCACCTTCGATGTAAATATTCGTTCCTACAGGCGAATCTTTCTGTTTGGTTTTCAATTCAACTTGTGCAACCGCCGCAATGGATGCCAAAGCTTCTCCACGGAAACCTTTGGTCGCAATCTTAAAAATATCTTCTGTCGAACGGATTTTTGAAGTGGCGTGTCGTTCAAAAGCCAATCTGGCGTCAGTCTCAGACATTCCGATGCCGTTGTCCACCACTTGAAGCAGATTTTTCCCCGCATCACGAATGATAAGCTGAATTTTACTGGAACCTGCATCCACAGAATTCTCCAAAAGTTCCTTCACGATGGAAGCTGGCCGTTGCACAACTTCTCCAGCAGCAATCTGATTGGCAACGTGATCCGGTAAAAGCTGAATGATGTCTGACATTTCTACGATTGAACTTGTAAAAATAAGGATAACAATCGAGTGGTAAAAGTTAAATAATTATAAAGAACTTGGGAAAATAATGATATTTTTGAATTTCAGTTTATTAAGTACTCAACACAAAGACACAAAGAATTTGGTAATCAATCATTCTGTTTTAAGGCACAAAGATTTAACGTTGTTAAATTTCAAAATCTTTGATTTTCTTGTGCCTTAAAACATTGTCTATAAAAATAGTTTTTGTGCCTTTGTGTTTAATCATATTTTAAAACCATCATCGATGCAAAGAGATCTCTATATTGATTTTGCCAAAGGACTGGCGACCATTTCCATTATTTTTATTCACACGGCTTTCTGGAGCGGGCAATTTTACATTCCGACGGAAGCTCGGGTTTTTTCTTTGGTTTTTGATGTCGCTTTGTTTTATGCGCTCAGCGGAATCACTTCGGGGAATAATATCGAAAAAACACTTTACAGATTGCTGAAGTTGCAAATCACGTTTATGATTTTTGTGACATTTTTATTTTTCCTCGATTACTTTTTCAAGGTCTATGGGCTCACATTTTTTTCTGTTGAATGGCTGAAGGATTTCTATTCCACATTCGGGAGCAAATATGTTCCGAATAGCATTTCATCAGAACCACAATGGCAGGTTTTGGGAAATTGGTACTTGCACGAGTATTCGAATTGTGATACATTCCCTGTGGTGATGGGAAGTTTCTGGTATTTGAAAGTTTATTATATTTTGACGGTTCTTGGTGTTTTGATTTTAAAATTCTTTCCAAAACATATCAATTGGTTTATAGGGATTTGTGTTGTTTTAACTTTGATTTTCAATATTTTTCCTCAATATTATCCGAATGGACAAGGTGGTTACGTTGCATTTTATATGGCAGTTTTTCTGATTGCCAACAGAATGAAAGGTAAAAAAATCACAACTAAAATGATTCCCGTTTTGTACGGATTGGTCGCAGTTGCGCTGGCTTGGATGTTCTGGAATTACGGAGGCGACATCTTCTATAAACTTAATAAACAAAAATTCCCACCGAAGATTCCTTATATTATTTGGACATTATTCTCATTGGTAACGCTTTTCGTTTTCTACAACCGATTGAAAATCACGAAACCAAATTTCATTACAAACGTTGGGCAAAATGCGATCTTCTTTTATTTCGCCCAAGGAATGAGTTCATCATTAATATATTTCCTAGTTGTGCCTTTAAAAGATTCGATGAGTTGGTGGTTGTTGGTTTTGATAATTTATCCGCTCAATATTTTCTTGGCTTATTTGATTTCTATTGGTTTGAAGAAAGTAGATGATTTAGGTTGGAAAGTTTTGGAGTTTTTGAGAGAGAAAACCGCTGAGAAGAATCCATAAAAAAAGCGCTCCTAAAAGCGCTCTGTAATTTCTCTAATCATTTTTCTTTCTTCCGCTCATCGCAACAATTGCAACGATAATTATTAGAACAACGCCTCCGATAATCCAGTAAGTCGGATTGGTTTGCCATTCTTCCGTAGAAGTGGTTGTCACGTTGGTGGTTTTAACAATTGTTGAATCTTGCGCAAAAGATAAAGCAGAGGAAAAAACTGACAAAAAGCTAAACAGAAATAATTTAGCACGATTGATAATGCTTGAAATTTTCATAATTTTATGGTTTGGTTGTTGAAAGATTTTCAATATGTGTGCCAATTGTTAATTTAATTAATTATTTTAATCCTTTCTCTTAATTGATTTCGAAAATTAATTTTAGTCGATAAAATATTTAATAGCAAACAATCAAATCCTTATTTTTACAAAAAATATAAAATGTTCCGTCTCAAACTTCTTACAGACCCTCGTTGGGCAAACATCGCCGAAGATAATCTTGAAGAAATCCTAACAGATCACGCTTGGTGTGAGCAAAAAGCAGCAACCAACGCCATCGGATTGATTACAATGGTTCCTGAACATACAGAAATGGTCACCGAACTTTTGGCAATTGCTCAGGAAGAATTGGATCATTTCAGCCAAGTTCACGAGATTATCAAGAAAAGAGGTGGTGTTTTAGGAAGAACGCGTAAAGATGATTATGTGAATGACCTCATCAAATTCCTCGTAAAAGGCGGACATCGTGATGAGCAAATCATCGACAAAATGCTTTTCGCAGCGATGATCGAGGCTAGAAGTTGCGAACGTTTCAAAGTTTTGACAGAGAATATCAAAGACGAAGAATTGAAGAAATTCTACCACGACCTGATGGTTTCCGAAGCCAATCATTATACCACATTCATCGGGTTTGCAAGACAATTGGGCGATCCGGAAAAAGTGAACAAACGTTGGGAAGAATGGCTGGAATATGAAGCTAACATTATGAAATCCTACGGAAACAAAGAAACCATCCACGGATAAAAAACACTTCGACTAAGTTTATATTGAGCGAAGTCGAAATACTCAGCGTGACAAGTATAATTTGAAAAATTTCAATATTAAACGTGTCAGTCTGAGGTTCTCGAAGACTATAAAAATTAAAATGGACAGAAATATCAACGATTATCTACGCCTCTTCATACGATCCTTTATCCAAGGATTGATAATCATTGGGCCTTTTGCCATCACGGTTTGGGTCATTTGGAGCGTGGTTTTCCGTATCGATAATCTGGTTCCTTCTGTTTCACAAAGATTTCCAGGATTGATGTTCTTCATTGTCATTTTTGGGACTGCTTTTATCGGTTTTTTTGGCAATAAATTTATCATCGGAAGATTGATTGTTGACGGTGTAGATTACGTTTTGGAACATATTCCCGGAATCAAATTTCTTTATACTTCTCTGAAAGACGTTCTCGGATCTTTCGTTGGTGATAAGAAAAAATTCAATGTTCCGGTTTGGGTCAAGACCAATGAAACGCCCGAAATCTGGAGAATCGGATTTTTGACGCAAACAGATATGTCGGTTGTGGATCTTGACCAAATGATCGCCGTTTATCTGCCGCATTCCTACGCCGTTTCCGGCTGGGTCATCATTACTAAATATACGAACGTCAAAGAAGTTACCGGAATGAGTGCTGCCGAAGCAATGAAATTTGCAGTCAGTGGAGGCGTTGCCGGATTCCATTCAGACGACAACGTTTTCAAAGCACCGGAGTAGTTTTTTGTTGGATGTGGGATGTCAGATGATGGAAGTTTTATTTTTCTTTAATCTAGTCCTCACATTAGTGATTAGTTCAAAAATATTTTAATGATGCGGAACATCCAGCTTCCAGCATCTATCACCCAACAATTTTTTACAATGAAACTACCTTACGCAGAACCATTTAGAATCAAAATGGTCGAAGAAATATACCAATCCACACAAGAACAACGCGAAGAATGGCTAAAAAAAGCCGATTATAACTTATTCAACCTCAGAAGCTCACACGTCTTCATCGATTTGCTGACAGACAGCGGAACGGGGGCAATGAGTGACAAACAATGGGGCGCACTGATGATTGGTGACGAAAGTTACGCAGGATCCAGATCTTTCGAAGCCTTACAAAGTACAGTTGAAAGAATCACGGGATTTCCTTATTTATTGCCAACACATCAAGGTAGAGCAGCAGAAAATGTTCTGTTTTCTGTAATGGTAAAAGAAGGCGACATTTGTCCCGGAAATTCACACTTCGACACCACAAAAGGTCACATCGAATTCAGAAAAGCACACGCTGTAGATTGTACAATTGATGAAGCTTTTGATATTAATGATCTTCATCCTTTCAAAGGAAATATTGATTTGGAAAAACTGGAAACCGTTTACAAATCATATCCAAAAGAACAGATTCCATTTTGTTTAATCACGATTACTTGCAATTCTTCTGGCGGACAACCAGTTTCTCTGGAAAATATCAAAGCTGTAAAAGCATTATCAGACCAATACGGAATTCCGGTTTTATTTGATTCTGCGAGGTTTGCGGAGAATGCTTATTTCATCAAGAAAAGAGAAAAAGGCCAAGAAAACAGAACGATTAAAGAAATCTGTAAAGAGATTTTCTCCTACGGCGACGGAATGACGATGAGTTCCAAGAAAGATGGTTTGGTAAACATCGGCGGATTCATCGCTTTGAAAAATCGAGAAATTTTTGAAAAAGCTTCCAACTTCACCATTATCTACGAAGGCTTCATCACTTACGGTGGGATGGCAGGAAGAGATATGTCGGCATTAGCAACAGGATTAGACGAAGCGACAGAATTTCCTTATTTGGAAAGTAGAATTTCGCAAGTGGAATATCTTGGAAACAAGTTAATGCAAGCCGGAATCCCGGTTCAAAAACCAATTGGTGGACACGCAGTTTTCATAGATGCGCTCAATTTTTTACCAAATATCAAGCGAGAAGAATTTCCTGCACAAACTTTGGCCATCGAGCTTTATAAAGAAGCCGGAATCCGAGGTGTGGAAATTGGAACTTTACTGGCAGATCGTGATCCTGAAACGAGAGAAAATCGTTATCCAAAATTAGAATTATTGAGACTTGCGATTCCAAGAAGAACTTACACAAACAATCATATGGATTATGTCGCTGCAGCAGTAATCAACGTTTTTGAAAGACGAGATGAAATCACAAAAGGCTACAAAATCACAAAGGAACCTGCGATTCTGAGACACTTTACATTGCAATTGGATAAAATATAATCAAAAAAAAGAGAGCAAATCAAATTGCTCTCTTTTTTTTATTTTTGTTTCATTACTCTTCTTTGCTGAGGTGAAGCTTTTTGAAGAGGAGTTGAATCTGTAGAACCTCCCGGGATTCCAGGTCCGCTTGCTGGTGGAGAAATAGCATTTTCTTTTTGAATTCTGACCTGTTCCTTTAGCTTTAATTCCTCGTCATTATTTGGCTCGTTTGGCTGAGACATATTTGAAATTGCATTTCCAGCATCGTCCGTCAGTTCTAGCTTAGCATCGCTTTTCAGATATTTTAAAAGTTCTTTGGCTTTGACGCCTTCTGGTGTTTTCGCATAGTTCAGAACGATTTGTTCCAATTGCAAAATCATAATTTCTTTTCCAGCAGTTTTCCCTGCATTGTAAGCGTTCAGTAGATAAAATTTGGGAACCAAAGCATCTTTTGGATGATCTGCTAAGGCTTTGTCTATTATTGCAGAAGACTCGGCGAATTTATCCGTTTCGTAGAGTTTGTAGGCGTCTGCATAGAGTTTTTCTACATCCGCAGTGGATTTGTTGAAGTCTTTGCTTTTTGGATTTTTCACATATTCCGCATAGGATGTGTACGGATATTTTTCCAAGATTAATTGTTTCGCTTTTTCGGCTTCAACAGGATTTTTTTCATAATTGAAGACAAAAATATTGTACAAAGCCATCAAATCTGTTTCCTCTTCCGGTTTGTTATCTACCAGGTCAAAAAGCGTTTTCGTTGCCAATTTTGTATTAGAGAAAAAGGTTTCGTACATCCTTCCCATTCCCAGGCTGGCTGTGTCTCTGTCTTTTTTAAGCTTGTCTAATTCTATTTTGGATGTAGGGATTTGCTCAATGTAAAAGTCCGGCTCCAAACGTCGGGGATCTGGCGCATTGGCAAGTCCGAGTGCTTCGTTTTTCAATTCTTCTACTGTAGAACTTCTGGCTGAGTAACGCCAGTTATCCATTAGTGTTCTGCTTCCCCAGACTTGTCGGAAAGCGTTTTCTCCTCTGGAAATGTTGTTGGTATTGGCAAAATAAAATGTAGAACCGCCCGTCATTCCAAAATTCTGAAAGCTATTCGCATCTGTAGAATTATTTGCGAAAATAGAATTGGCGTTGTAGTCTGCATTATCAAAGCCTTTGCTTCTCTCTGCTCTTTTCTTTTCCAATTCCTCAGCGGCTTCTTTTGCCTTTATTTTTTCGATGTATTTGGCAAAATAATCACGCTTTTCGTCAGGAGACATTTTCGCAAGATTCAGAATACTGTCGTTTTTCTTAACGATGTAATAGTTTTTCGAAAGCTTTTTGATATTGGCTGTCAATTCGGTTAATCTATCTTTTTCCGGTTTGTAGCTCATTACCGCCAAAGCACTGTCGTAGAAAACGCCTGCCGTAAGGTAATCGTCTTTCGCAAAATATTTTTTCGCAATTTCGGAGTAGGTAAGTCCACGGATTTGCGGATCTGACTGTTTTTCTTTCAATGCTTTTCTGAAATAAGAATCAGCAAGAGAGTCTTTTGCAGCAGAAGTTGCAATCAATCCACTGGCGTAGTACAATTCGTTTTTACGAGAAGCATAAGTTCCTTTTTTAGCAATTTTGGAAATGTATTCTATTGCTTTTTCGTAGCTATCTGTTTTATTATCAAATGTTTTGGCGATTTCGATTTGGGATTTTACTTCGAATTCGTAGCTGTTCGCATATTTGTAAGCTGCTGCAAAAGATTCTCGGGCGTCTTCTTTTTTATTAAGACCCGCTAGGATTTGACCTCTTAAATAAGCAATTCTGCTTTTGGTTTTTCTGTTTTTGTTATAAGTGAAAGCTTCTTCCAAAACTTCAGCAGCCAATTCTTTTTTGCCCCATTTCAGAAAATTATCCGCTTGATAAACTTTTAAAATGCGAAGATGCTCTTTGGATATTTTAATTTTCGGATCCTCTTCCAAATTTTTAAAAACCTCATCTGCACGGTAATATTCTTTTAGTTTGGTGTAGTTTGCCGCTTTGTAGATGTGAGCCAAAGGCAATCTTTTATCCTTATCCATCGTGTTGAAAACGTAGCTGAGCGCATCCAGAGATTCCAGATATTTACCTTGATACATTCGGGCTCTAGCCAAAAGCATGTAGGCATCAAAAATCTTCTTGTTTTTCTCCACGCCATTTACCAAAACCGAATATTTTGTAATCGCTTTTATCGCTTTAGCTTCCGAAATTTGAAGCACAGAAACCCCTTTCTTGGATCCAGCAGAACCATCGTTCTCATTTCTTGGACCGCCACGCATTGGCATTGGAGCATCAGAATCTGGGGAATTGCCGGAAGTATTGTTTTGCAAATTCGTCAGATCATCTTCTGTCGTGTAAACAGAAATGTACGGATCGAAGAAGTTGTCCACGTGGGACTTGTCTCTGCTTTCCATCTCGGCAACCATCGCTTCGTTGCTGTTGAACAAAGTATTATGATAGGTCATAAATCTGTTCACCGGACCGCTTTTGGTTTTCTTCTTTTTCTTGCGGGGATTACAGGCCAAAACGCTTATGACAGCAAGTATGATTAGTAAATATTTTCTCATTTAATTATTTCAATAAAGAAATTCTGTTTTAATCTGTAAAAATAACGAAATTTTGCAAGGAAAATTATCTAAAGATTTCAGTTTTAGAAATTGCTGGGAAAACAATTGATTTTTTTGAGTTCTTCATAAACCAAATCTACAGGAAAACCCATCACAGCGTAGAAAGATCCGGAGATGTTTTTGATTTTTGCCATTCCGAGCCATTCTTGTATTCCGTAGGATCCGGCTTTGTCAAACGGTTTGTAATTTTGGATGTAGAAATTAATTTCATTGTCACTCATTTCACCAAATTCCACATCTGTGCGACTGGTTTTGCTGATTTCAGAATTTTTTGTTTTAATGGTAAAAGCCGTGTAAACTTGGTGTTTTTGTCCAGATAAAATTTTCAACATTTCGAAAGCTTCAGTTTCATCAGTTGGTTTGAGAAGGATTTTTTGGTCTAAGGCCACAATCGTGTCCGAGGTCAGGAGAATTTCATCTGCATCGACATTGAAAGCTTTGGCTTTTTTATTTGAAACGTATTCCGCAATTTGATTTGGTTGTAAATCGGAAGGATAAGATTCATCAACATCGATTTTTACAATATCGAATTCATAACCCAATTGTGATAATAACTCTTTTCGTCTAGGTGAATTGGAGGCTAGTAACAGTTTCATTATCAATTATTAAGCTGATTTTGTTTCTTCGTCCAAGTTCCATTTTCCCTGCACTTTCATCACTTGTTCTATGACATCGCGAACAGCACCTTTTCCGCCAAATACTGGGGAAATATAATCCGAAATCGCTTTCACTTCTGGAACCGAGTTTGCAGGACAAGCAGAAATCTCCGCCAGTTTCATAATCCCAATATCCGGAATGTCATCGCCCATCATCAGAATTTCGGAATCTTGCAAGTTATGTTTTGATTTGAAATCTTCGTAATCGGAAACTTTGTGGGAAGACTTGGCGTAATAATCTTTGATTCCGAGATATTCCATTCTGTTTTTCACCATCGGATCGTTACCGCCGGTTATGATTCCTATTTTAAAACCTTTTTTAAGCGATTGTACCACAGCGTAACCATCCAAAACGCTCATCACGCGGGACATATTTTGATCTGGCAAAAGATAGACACTTCCGTCTGTGAAAACGCCATCAACATCGAAAACAAAGGCTTTTATATTTTTTAATTTTGGTAGATAACTCATTTTAATTTTATTAGAAATTTTGCATAAAAAAGTCCTCCAAGTAGAGGACTATAAAAATATGGATTATAAATTAATCTAAGGATAAAGCGCAGGTTCTATTTTGTTATTATCATTTTTGATGGATTCTTTCTGGTGTTTTTCCATCGCTCTCAGCATCTCTGCACTGTCATTGATTTGTTTTCCATTCATATTGACGGTCATTTTCACATTGCCTTGAGAAAGCATCTGGCGCATATTTTTCACCGGATCATTTTTGTAATCTTTCCATTGTTTTTTGAATTGCTCTTCGGAGATTTCGATTTCTTTTCCGTTGGCAAATCCAAAAGTTCTGATCACGGTTCCGGGTTTGGTTCCTGCTAATTCTTCTTTTTTCTCTATTTTTTCGATGTCATCAAATTTCTTACTTCCCACAAATTTGTAAGCGTGCGTGCCGGTAGAATCTTCCATTTCCAGGATCAAACCTGGCAATCCGTGGAATTTGTATGGACCATCCTGAAAAGGAAAATCTTGTGAAAACCAAGCCGTCCAAGTTCTTCCGCCAAAATCGACTGTCGCTTTTTGGGCTTCGAATTTGTCAATCTTTTTGGTCTCCGGAAGGATTTTCCATTCCATTGGTTTTTCATTTTTCACGGAGAATTTGGAATCTCCGATGGATGTGTGCAAAACGGTTGTAAAATCTGGATATTTTTTGTTAATAGAGTAAGCGACTTTACCTTCTTTTCCGCCCTCATATTTGAAGGAAGTAGATCCCATTGAGATTTGTTTTTGGAAATAAGCTTCTCTGGTCGAGTCGCTCACAAATTTCTGTCTGCTGTAGAATTTGCTTTCGTCTTTGCGGATGTCAAGATACATCAATTCGGTTTCGAGAGAATCTTTTTTCTCGATGTTTGATGCAAATTTGTATTCATACATAATCCTTGTTCCTTGAGCAAATGACATTAAACCCAAAGAAATCATTAATAATAAAAGTGTTTTCTTCATACCTAAGTTTTTAGTGATTTAAAATTAAGAAAAATAAAAAGGCAGACAAAAAAATTGTGCTACCTTTCTGTTAATATAAAATAGTGTGTTATTTGAAATTAAATTTGACAGTGAACATAAACTGGCTTGGACGGATGTACATTTGATTGGTTGTAACAAGCTGTTGGAAAGCATCTACAGAAACGGTTTCGTAAACTTTTCTATTCGCAATGTTCAACCATTTGAATTCGAAATCAATTTTTCTTTTCACCCAAGTGTATTGGTAAGAAATGTCGAAGAAAGAGTTTCTAAAGTTTTCTCCACTCGCACTGGTAGAAAGGTCGTCCCAATTGAAACCAAATGTATGATTTTCGCTCGGATAGATGTATGTGCTCAGATTGTGATTCCATCCGCTGGAGTTTAAAACTGTATCGAAAACTTTGTTCGTATTTTTATTCCAATTCATACTAATGTTATAATCTACACTTATCCAGCTGAAGTATGCATTGTTGAACTTTGCTCCCAAAGATTGTCTGCTGTTGGTAGATTCTCCAAAAATATTGTTGAATTTTGAAAATGAATTGCTGTCTGTGTTAGACGCATTCACGGACAAATTGGTTTTAAACTTCGGGAAATATTTTCCAACTTCTACACTTTCTGTTTGCGATCTGTTTGTATTCTCTTGAGCTTCTAATGCTAGTCTAGAGATAAAACCATCTGTTGCGTAGCTTTCTATCAAGTTTCTCTTGTTTGTAGAGTAGTTGTATCTCACATTGAAAAACAAATTGTTCAAAGGATTTCGATATTCCAATCTTGTTCCTGCCATTCTTGATAGATATTCTGGCATTTCTACATTGTCACTGTATCTCACCTGTATGTTAGTAGGACTTGTCAACATATTTCCGCCATACAAAAACCCAAAGTTTCCAAAATCATAAGATTGATTGGCAAATGCCCAAATTTTGAAAAACGATGCAAAATCTAAACTTGCAAACAAATTGGGTTCAAAAACGGTTTTACTTTTATCCAAATAATCTTGTCTGATGTTGTCTTTATAAGTGATTCCATAAAAATTCATCGGAAGTGTCAAGTTCAAGTTGAAATTTTGAGATTTGAAGTTAACGCCAACTTGCGTGTAAGGACGAACCTCGTTCCAGTCAACATTATTCTGCTTATCTGTTCCTAAGTAATAACTTGAGTTGTTGATTGAACCTGTGATAGCTGATTTCAAGTTATTAAAACTCAAATTCAAACCAACTTCTGGCGTGAAAGTCCATTTTTTATATGATAATCCCACAGAAGCCGAATGATTGACCTCCATAGTTTCTGAGTTGGCGTATTGCGTTACTGTATCAAAATCTTGGAACCCAAATCGACTCATGTATGAACCTGGAGAAACAGTCATCGTTTGTCTGTCTTTTTGATATTTGATGTAACTCATAAAGTTTACCAATTTTTCTTTCCAAGGAATAATGGTACTCAAGGAATTCTGGAAAGTTCCAGTTGGAGATTCTAAAGATTCATTAGCCATATTTCTAATTGAAGTTGTAGAACCTTCCAGAGGTGGAAGATTATTATCTACATCTCCACGATATGTGTTCCAGAAGCTGTTCCAAGTTGTCACGTTTTTGAAGAAGCCTTTCTTCGCATTTTTTGTGAAGATCAATTCTCCTTTTGCAACGTTATCAAAAAACTTGTTGTTGGTAGAAGAGATAAACGTTCCTCCACTTTCAATAGTTGGTGATCCAGCTTGGTAAACTCTGGTTTGAATATCTTCTCTTGTAATGCTGTTGTTTGTGTAAGAAGCGTTTGCTTTCAACTCCCATTCTTTATTTTTGAAAGGACTGGTCAAAAGGTTGGCAGAAAAGTAGTGAACATTATTTAGCAAATATCTTTTTTCAGGAATGTTTGGAACGCCTGCGGTTTCTATATTTGTCCAAGACTTTTGTCCCGCTTGGCTTCTTCTACCTTCCCATCGGCTTCCAAAACCTAAAAGATTGCCTTCATTTTCAACACTTTCGCCATTGTTGTTGGCTTTGTAATTAATGACCCATTGATTTTTCTGACCAAAGAACATTGGTGTTAATTTCACATTCCAAAGCAATGGGCTGAAACCTGCGCCAACTTCTCCACGACCAGTCATCGTCACAGATTTTTTTAATTTAATATTCAATGCTGCTTGGTCAGATGGTACTTTATCTCGTAGAATACTTACTGGCTGATGATTTTCCATAACCTCTACTTTAGAAACTGCATCTTTCGGAAGTGAATTGTTGATGGTTCCGTAACCGCCTTCCATCAAATCTTTTCCATTCACATAGAATTTATTGATTGGTTCACCTTGGTACTTCACGGCGCCATCTTTTCCAACTTCAATTCCCGGGATTTTTTTCAAAACATCGGCAAGGGTTCTGTCATTTTTATTTTCGAAGGATTTTAGATCGTAAGAAATCGTATCTCCTCTTTTAGTGATCAATTTTGTTTTCAAACGCACTTCCTGGATTTCCGTTGCCTGAGAATCCATAGAGAAATTCATTTTTTGATCATCATTTTTGATGGATTTTGTCACTGGCTTCTGGTTGAAAGCTTTGATTTTAAGATCCAAATTGCTTTCCGCCGAGGTGAATGTGACTTTGTATTCGCCTTTTGCATTGGAAATTCCGTAAGCCAGAATCGCATTTTTTCCTGGTTCTTCAATTGTCACACTGGCGCTGGCAAGTGGCTTCCCGTCTGCATCATTGATGATTCCCGATACTGTCTTTTGTGCAAAAACAATTAAAGAAAACGCAAGCACAAAGATGAAAGATAAAAGTTTTTTCATAGTTATTTAAAATGTATCACTAAAGTATTAGTAAAGAAACGTTGCAGATTGTTACAAACTTTTTGTTTGAGTCGTAAAAAAGATAGAAGTTAAAAGTTTTATGAAAAATCAAATGGCTTGATAATTGGGTAAGAGCGCTTAGATCATTTATAATATCACATGATTTAATTTAAAATAATTATAAACAAAGAATACTTAATTTTAATAAATTTGCTCCTTAATATTACATTAACATGGGAATCATTTTAAAACCGATTGATATTGTAGATGATATTTCTAGAGAAGATTTCTTGGAAAAATATCTGAAACCACGCAAACCTGTTGTCATCAAAAATATGGCTAGAAACTGGCCAGCCTATCAGAAATGGACGATGGATTATATCAAAGAAGTTGTAGGCGATGTGACGGTTCCCTTGTATGACAGTGCAAAAGCAGATCCTGCAGCGCCCATCAATGCGCCAACTACAGAAATGAAATTTGCAGATTACATCGATCTGATTCAAAGAGAACCTACGGATCTTAGGATTTTCTTTTTCGATCCCATCAAACACGCACCCGATATTTTGAATGATTATATCTCTCCAAAAGAATTAATGGGCGGATTTCTTGACAAATATCCAAGTATGTTTTTCGGAGGGAAAAGTTCTGTGACGTTCCTGCATTACGATATTGATTTAGCTCACATTTTCCACACACACTTCAACGGGAGAAAACACGTTTTGCTTTTCGAACAGAAGTGGAAAGAAAGATTATACTGTTTGCCATATGCCACTTACGCGTTGGAAGATTATGATATAGAAAATCCCGATTTCACAAAATTCCCAGCATTAGACGGCGTTCAAGGTATCGAATGTTTTCTGGAGCACGGCGACACGCTTTTTATGCCGACGGGCTGGTGGCACTGGATGAAATATCTGGACGGCAGTTTCTCACTGTCGCTGAGAGCTTGGGACAAAAGTTGGGGCGTGAAAGCCAATTCACTTTGGAATCTTACGGTACAAAGAGGTTTTGATAACTTTATGAAAAAAAATTTCAAAGCCAATTATATGAATTGGAAAGAGAAAAAAGCCATCGAAAGAGGAAATTACGCTTTGAAAAGAGGTTTGCCGAGATAATATAAATGTACATTGTAAAAAGTATAATGTAAAAAGTATTTCAATACTTAAATAAAAATGCAACTAAATTATTTAGTTGCATTTTTTATAATCAATCAGATTCTAATTTCTAAAATCTAACTTCTAATTTCTTAATTAAACCACACCTTGCGCCAACATTGCCTCAGCCACTTTTACAAAGCCTGCGATGTTTGCACCTTTCACGTAGTTAACATAACCATCTTCTTCTTTTCCGTAGTCTCTACACGCTTTGTGGATGCCAATCATAATTTCTTTCAATCTTGCATCAACTTCTTCAGAAGACCAATTCAAACGGATGGAGTTCTGAGTCATCTCCAAACCAGAAGTGGCAACTCCACCAGCGTTAGACGCTTTTCCTGGAGAGAATAAAACTTTGTTGTCCAAGAAATAATTAATAGCGTCCAAAGTTGAAGGCATATTCGCTGCTTCAGTCACACAGATTACGCCGTTTTCTACTAATTTTTTAGCATCTTCCAAATCTAACTCATTTTGAGTTGCAGAAGGAATCGCTACATCGCATTTCACTTCCCAAGGACGTTTCCCAGCGTGGAATTCTGCCGTTGGATATTTTTTCACATAGTCTTCTGCGCGGTTGTTTCCAGACGCACGAAGTTCTAATAGATATTCAATTTTTTCACCAGTGATTCCGTCTTTGTCATAAACATAACCGTCAGGACCAGAAAGTGTTACTGCTTTTCCGCCTAGTTCTTCAACTTTTTTGATAACACCCCAAGCCACGTTTCCGAAACCTGAAACTGTTACAGTTTTTCCTTTGAAATCTTCTCCAATGGTTCTCAACATCTGCTCAGCGAAGTAAACAACGCCGTACCCAGTCGCTTCCGGACGAATCAATGAACCTCCATAAGCCAAACCTTTTCCAGTCAAAACTCCGGTAAACTCGTTTCTGATTTTTTTATATTGACCGAATAAGTATCCGATTTCTCTAGCACCAACACCAATATCTCCCGCAGGAACGTCGGTTTCTGGACCAATATGTTTGCACATTTCTGTCATAAAAGCTTGGCAAAAACGCATCACTTCCATATCCGATTTTCCTTGTGGGTCAAAATCAGAACCTCCTTTTCCACCGCCCATTGGAAGTGTCGTCAAAGAGTTTTTGAAAGTTTGTTCGAAAGCCAAAAATTTAAGAACAGACAAGTTCACAGTTGGATGAAAACGGATTCCGCCTTTGTAAGGTCCAATCGCAGAGTTCATTTGGATTCTGAAACCTCTGTTTACTTGGATTTCGCCTTTGTCATCCACCCACGGAACGCGGAAAATAATCGTTCTTTCAGGTTCAGCCATTCTCTCTAGAAGCTTCATTCCTGTGTATTGTTTTCTGGTTGCGATAAACGGAATTACAGTGACTGCAACTTCCTTCACAGCCTGAAGAAATTCTGGTTCATTTGGGTTTTTGGCTTCTACTTTTGCCATAAACTCCTGGATTTTTTGCTCTACGTTATAGTGTTCCATAAAGGTTGATTATTATGACAACAAATTTAATTTTATTTTCGAATTTCGCAAGTAATATTTTAATTATTATCGAAAATTTAAGGATATGAACTAAGTTTTTTGCTTAATGTATAATTACATCTTTTGCGTTAACGATTTTTGAAGTTAATGTTAATTTACTTCAAATTTCCGTAAGCCTTATTTTTTAACTAAGTTGATATTGTCGCCCGGAAAGACATTTCACATAGCCATAAATCTCTAAATCTAAAAGAATTGGTAAAAGTTTGTGGTGCAAAATCCCAGATTTATCCGCTAATTCATCCAAAGAAATGCTCTTATTTTCAGTAATGATTTCCAGTAATTTGAGGTGTTCTTTTTTGTCAGCATCGATTTTAATTTTCGGTTCTTCTGCCGGGAAAAGTTCTGGCTGAGGGATGAAATTCAGATTCTTGACCAGCGTTTTGATATCAACGATAGATTCAGCTTTGTTGTTGGCAATGAGTTGATTGCAACCTTGGCTGTAAACATCTGTGATTTTCCCAGGCAAAGCAAAAACATCCCGATTATATTGATTTGATGCGGTGACAGTTGTCACAGAACCGCCACCATAAGCCGTTTCCACAACAATTAGATGAGGTGAAAATCCAGCGATGATTCTGTTGCGTTGTAAAAAGTTTTCCTTCGCCATTCCTTCAAACGAGGCGTATTCCGTAATGAGAGCGCCATTGTTTTCAATAATTTTCTTAGCGAGATTTTTATTGGAAGCCGGATAGATTTTGTCTAGACTTTGCGCCAAAATGGCAATGGTGGGAATTTGATTTTTTAATGATTCTTCGTGCACGCAAGAGTCTGCGCCCAAAGCCAATC
Organism: Epilithonimonas xixisoli; assembly: GCF_004365655.1. Classification (GTDB taxonomy): domain Bacteria; phylum Bacteroidota; class Bacteroidia; order Flavobacteriales; family Weeksellaceae; genus Epilithonimonas; species Epilithonimonas xixisoli. The sequence goes on from NZ_SOEO01000002.1 coordinate 752,132, forward strand.
CGCTGATGGTACAAACTTTTGAACCCGATAATTCCTGAGTCAAATCCTGAATGAAATGTTTTCCATAAGCGGTCAATTTTCTTGTTCCCACGATGCTTACAGGATTTAGTTCATTGTTCAAATTTCCTTTGTAGAATAGAATCATCGGCGCATCATCACAATTCAAAAGATGCTTTGGGTAAGATTCTTCGTCTTGGTGAATGATTTTGATGTCGTGTTTTTCGCAGAATTTCAATTCTTTCTCGGCGGAAGTCAGAAATTCTTGATTCCCGATATTCTGAATGCTGTTTTTCCCAATTCCAGAAATAGAAAGAAGAGATTTTGGCTTAGATTCCCAAACTTCTTTTGCTGAGCCAATATTCTTTATTAGCTTTTTTAGATTGATGTTGCCAATGTTTTTGCACTGTTTCAGCGCAAGGATATAGAGATGTTCTTCGGGATTCATAAGGTCATTTGTGTAAAGACCAATTTAGAAATTATTTTTCATTTCTACGGATTTCATCCAGATATTCCCAAATATTTTCTTGTTTGTATTGAGGCAAATCGTCAAAGTCTTCTGGGTGATTCTGGATGTATTCTTGCCAAAGTCTGTCGTCTTTTTCGCTGTAATAATTAGGATATTCCCAGAGGTATTTAATTTTTTTTTCGCCCTGTTTTCTGAAAATGAAAGCCAAAATAATTCCTGTGATTGCACCGGCCAAGTGAGATTGCCAGCTGATTCTGCTCCGTTCTTCCAATTGTGAGAAGAATTCTTCTGGAAAAATACCCCAAATCAAACTTCCGTAATAAAGTGCAACAACGAGTGAAACTGTCAGCAACTTCATATTCCACCGAAAAACGCCACTGAAAAAGATGAAGAAAGCCAGCATATAAACCACGCCACTTGCTCCCACAATACATGTATAAGTCCACTCTCCGGTAAAGATGTCCACTGGTGGTAGCATCCAGACAAGTAATCCGCCCGCAATCCAACCGATGAGAAAAATCTTGAATGCGATTTTTGAATAAAATTCAAACAATAAAAATAAGAGAATAGCAATTGGCATAGAGTTGCTAATGATGTGATCCAAACTGCCATGAAGCAATGGTGCGAAAATCACACCACTCAATCCATCGGGCACCAATGGAATGATGGCGCCGAAGCATCCTCCAAAAAATCCGAGATTCTGAAGCAGAAAAAAAATCCACATAAGTGCCAGCATAATGGCCGGAACTAAAAATGATTTTAAATGAAAGGTTTTCAAAAACATAGTTTTGAAAATCACAATTTTACAGCCATTCTTGAGAAAAGGTAATTTTGTCCGCAAAAAAGGCTTAATTAATTGTGGAATTTGTTATAAAGTCAGATTTTTAAAAATTTAGAATTGCTATTTTTGTGCAAAATTTGATATTAATGAAAAAGGTATTGGTAGTTTTTGCGGTTGTGATGGTCTTGTTTTCTAAGGCTCAAATTACTGATTATCAAAAGTTAATAGATTCTATTTCGCAAAAAAGATGGGATTCTACGGCATTAGATATCGACAGTCTTTCCAATCCAAAAATTATTGACATTCGATCTTTGAAAAAAGATTCTGTGCAACTGACAAATAATATGGTCATTGTTTCTAATACCAGTGACACCAGTCCGCTCACACCATCGTCGATCATCAATCTTCCTACTTTGAAACGTTGGTTCTTCTTTGGGCAGAACAGTCTGGTTTTCAACCAGTCATCATTTGCGAATTGGTATGCAGGGGGAAATAATAATATTGGCGTGATTGGGAAAGTTAACTACAATATCGTTTACAAAAAGAACCGACATTATATGGACAATAATATCCAGATGGGTTACGGTTTTGTGTCATCTACTGGTCAATCTACGAGAAAGACAGATGATTACATTAATATTATGACCAATTATGGTTATGAGTTGGCGCAGCATTACTACCTATCCACCGGTTTCCAGTTTTTGTCACAGTTTACGCCGGGATTCAATTATGCTAATAATCCGGATCCTGTTTATGATGACAGAATTTCCAAATTTATGGCGCCTGGTTACCTCAACTTGGGTATCGGTGTGTCTTACAATCCGAACGAAAATTTCCAAGTGATCTTCCGTCCAGTAAATGGAAAATTCACTTTTGTATTAGACAAAAAACTTCAGTTTGCAGGCAATTACGGTTTGGAAAGAGATGGACAAAGCATGAGATCCGAGCTTGGGGCCATGGTAAATGTTCTCTATAAAATTAAACTTTTCAAAGATGTCAATTTTGTGAATCAGGTCAATTTCTTTAGCAATTATTTACAACACTCCGAGCGAGTAGATATCAATTATAGCGGTAGTTTGAATCTTAAATTCAACAAATATATTACAACCGTTATCACTTATGATATGGTTTATGACCACGATCAAATCAAAAGATTGCAGAGAAAACAGACTTTGGGTGTGGGTGTGACTTATAATTTAGGTTACAAAATGGAAAGAGATACCAAGACCGGCATCATAAAACCATTCGTTAATTAAGATATTTCGGCTATTCATTATATTTGCAAAACAAAAACAAATTAATGAAGAAACTTCTATTATCATTAAGCCTTCTTTGGGCTATGAATTCTTATGCGCAGGAGGCTCCCGTTCAGGATTCTGTAAAAGCTTGGTCGATTGTTGGACAAAATACTTTGATGTTGAATCAATCGGCATTCTCCAATTGGGTGGCTGGTGGCGCCAATAATATCGGTTGGCAAGCTGGTGTCAATTACAATTTGACTTACGAAAAAGACAAAGACCTTTGGGAAAATGTCATTATTCTTGGCTATGGGATGAACAATACACAAGGTGTTGGCAACAGGAAAACACAGGATGTCATCAATCTTTCTACCAATTACGGAAGAAAACTTTCAGGAGATTGGTACACGTCTGTGGGAGCTGGTTTGATTTCTCAATTCGCGCCAGGCTATGCCGATGGAAATAATCCGGATGCAGCGAAGATCTCCAACTTTATGTCACCTGGTTATGTGAATGTAGGAGCCGGTTTTACGTATAAGCCAAGTGATAATTTCACCATGACTTTGCGACCTGCAAACGCCAGATTCACTTTTGTGATGGATAAGGATTTGCAATGGGCTGGAAATTATGGCTTGAAAAACGATGGCGATTCTATGTTATTCCAGTTCGGTTTCTTGGGAACGGCGCAGTATAAAGTGAAGCTGATGGAAAATATTACGTTGCAAAATGCAGCGTCTGTTTTTTCTAATTATTTGGATCATCCAGAGAGACTTGTAATGTCCTACTCTGGAATTTTGAATATGAAAGTCAACAAGTATATTTCTACCAACGTAACTTTAGATTTGCTGTATGACCACAATCAAATTAGAAAGACCCAGTTGAAACAGACTTTGGGAATTGGATTTGCCTACAATATTGATAATGGCAAAAAACGCTCAGATGACAAACGCAATCAAAGCTGGAAATAAAAACTACAAACTTTTGAACATAAAAAAAGCGGGGAATTAATTCTCCGCTTTTTCATTTAGCCAACCCAACTCTCCAAAATGCTTTTTGAATTTTTGAATCTTAGGTCCAACTACAGCGCTACAATAAGGCTGGTTTGGATTGGCATTGTAATAACCTTGGTGATATGCTTCTGCAGACCAGAATTTCTCGAAAGGAACAATCTCTGTCACATACTTTCCGTTCCATTCCTGTTTGTCTTCAGATGCTTTCAATGACTCTTCTGCATCTTGCTTTTGTTTGTCGGAATGATAGAAAATCGCTGATCTGTATTGCGTGCCGATGTCATTTCCTTGTCTGTTCAGCGTTGTAGGATTGTGGAGAAACCAAAATACTTCCAGCAATTGCTTGTAAGAAATGATTTTTGGGTCATAAGCAATCTGCACTACTTCTGCATGTCCTGTGGTTCCTGCCGAAACTTCCTCATAAGTCGGATTGGCTTTGTGGCCACCGGAATATCCCGATATTACAGAATCTACACCTTTCAGCATATGAAAACAGCTTTCTACGCACCAAAAGCATCCGCCAGCCAAAGTGGCATATTCCAAATTGTTTTTATCCATTTTTTGATTTTTTAATGGGTTTTGTTTTTTCTCCTGACCATTACAGCTGAAGAGGACAAAACTTAGAATTATTAATAAATACTGTTTCATTATTAGACAAGAAAAATCCTTTGATTTTCCTCGTTCTTAATAGCAAATTGTATTCCTATCAAAAATGAGAACCAAAGGATTTCTCTATATCAATTATTTATTTTCCCAAACAAGCGCACTTGCACCAAGAATTGCTGCATCTGCCTCATCCAACTCGCTGAAAACCAATTTAACTTTTGAGCGGAAAATTGGCAACAGATTTCTTTCCATATGTAGTTTTGCAGGTTTTAGCAAGAAATCACCAGCTTTGATAACGCCTCCAAAAAGCAAAATAGCTTCTGGAGATGAGAACATTACGAAGTTTGCTAATGCTTCACCCAATTTTTGTCCTGTGTATCGGAAAACTTCTATCGCTGTTGGGTCGCCTGCAATCGCGCACTCGTGAACAGTTTTAGAGTTAATGTCTTCTTCACGGTATTGATTCAACATAGAATCTGGAAACTCAGCACGGAATTTTTTAGCTGTAATAGCGATTCCGGTTGCAGAAGCGTAAGATTCCAAACTTCCTTCAGATCCTGTGCTCCAATGCTTTCTTCCGCCTGGTTTTACAATCGTGTGACCGAGTTCTCCGGCAAATCCGTCGTGGCCATATATCAAGTTTCCACCGCTGATGATTCCACTTCCAACGCCTGTTCCAAGAGTAATCATTATGAAATCCTTCATTCCTCTTGCGGCGCCAAACATCATTTCTCCAAGTGCTGCTGCATTGGCATCGTTGGTCATTTTACAAGGCACTCCAAATTTTTTAGTCATTAGTTCTGCAAATGGAACTACGCCTTTCCAAGGAAGATTGGGAGCTAGTTCAATCGTTCCTGTGAAGTAATTAGCGTTAGGCGCACCAACACCAATTCCGTCCAATCTTGTATTTTGACTGACTTCATCTATCAACGGTTGGATATTGGTGTGTAGAGCATCGATAAAATCTTCTACCTGTTTGTAATCTTCAGTTTTTATACTTCCTTTTGCGAGAATCTCTCCCCGGTGATTCACCAATCCGAATTTGGTGTTGGTTCCGCCAATATCTATACCTATGGCGATTTGCTTTGATAAATCAATTAATGACATCGATTAAAATTTTTAAGACCATAAATTTAGACAAAAGGAAATTAATATTCAGTAAATATTGTTTTAATTTTAAAAAGAAACGCTGGATTTTTTCGGACTGAAATTGGTTTTTATTAATAAATTTCTTGCTCATTAAACATAAAAAAACCTGAATCATAGTTCAGGTTTTTGGCTCAATTATTTAATCTGTGTTTTCTTTCTTCGTCCCCACCAGATCATAAATCCAGTGACGGGCATTGATGCGATAATAATGCTGACAATAAATCCAATGATTTTGGTAGGCAAACCTAAGATGGCGCCAACGTGAATGTCATAATTGGCTGCAACTACTTTCTCACCGAAGTTCTTGTCTTTCGGATCGTGTATGTGCAAGAGTTCGCCGGAGTTCTCATCAAAAATTAAAGTGCTGTTTTTATGATAAGAATATGAGAGGTGTCTTACAAAAACCGAGAAATTCGGATGCTCGTGATCGTCCAAATGTGGATGTCCAAGATCCAGACTGAATGCGTACGCTGTTGGATAAAGTTCCTTCACTTTGTCAGAAATCTTGTCCAATGTTTTGTCGTTTCTCATTTCAATTGGCGCTTTTGTGGTAATGGCAGAGAAATCTGGATAAACAGTTTCACCTCCGGAGAAGACCACATATATCATCGCCTGAACTGCGAAAAATGCGTAGAATAGACCAGTAATCGTTAAAATCAAAGCGAAAATGGAAGAGTAGAATCCGAGAATGTTGTGAAGGTCATAATTCTTTCTTTTCCATTTTGTGGTGTCTTTCCATTGAAAGCTGAAACGTTGTTTTCTTGCCGCTTTGTTTTTTGGCCACCAAAGGATGATTCCGGAAATCAACATAATCAAGAAGATGACAACAGGAATACCGACAACGTAAGTTCCCCAATCTTGTTTCAAAAGAAAACTCCAATGGATGGATTTTACGATGGCAAAGAACCCGTTTTTCTCATCATAAACTTGGAGGACTTTTCCAGTGTAAGGATTGACGTACGCCAATTTATAAATCGGAAATTCATCAAAATAATTCCATTGATCTGGCTGATGCTCGTACCAATAAACTTGATAAGACATTTTTTTATCTATAGGAACGTTGATCCAGTGGATCGGATACTTCTCCTTGGTCTGCTCATTCACTAGTTTTTCTATGACGCGGATGGGCAAGATCTGTTTTTGATCGATGTTTTGCTCATTGTGGTAGATGTATTCTTTTCGTGAGATGTTTTCTATCTCATCTTTGAAAACGTACAAGGCGCCAGTGATTGCGATGATAAAGATAAGCGTACCAATGGACAAGCCAAACCACAGATGTAGTTTGGCTGTCCATTTTTTAAAGAAACCAGGTTTCTTCTTATGATGATGTTTTTTCCTCATAAAAGTTTAAAAAGCCAAGCTACAAACTTAGCTTTTTTATTTTTTAGAATTTGTAATTCAAACTTAGAGATAAAGTTCTAAGTCTTTGTGGTGTCACAGTTGACCATCCAGAGAAATATTTCTTGTTGGCAATGTTATCAACTTTCAAAATGATGCTGTATCTATCTTCTGTATAAGAAAGTGAAGAGTTCATAATGATGTAACTAGGAAGCGGGAAAGCACCGATGTTACCTCTATTCAATGTATAAAATCTGCTAGCAGAATTACCACCGAAACCAATTCCGAAGTTTTTAAGCGCTCCGGTTTGGATTTTGTAAGTTCCCCAGAAGTTGATCAGGTTTTTTGGTCCTGCATCTTCTGTTCTGTTTCCTGGATATCCTTCGTCACCTTTTACAACATTACTATCGTTGTAGCTGTATCCGGCAATTAAGTTCATCCCAGGAATTGGACTTCCCAAAACGCTCACTTCAAAACCTTTGCTTTCTACTTCTCCACCTTGATTGACATTCACACCATTACCCATTACTTTGTTTTTTACATAGATGTTGTAATAACTTGCGGTAATAGAGAATTTTTCGCCAGCTAAATTTGCTTTTGTACCAACTTCCCATTGGTTGGCGTGCTCTGGATCAAAATAACGAAGCTCACTGCTCAAAACGTTTCCAAGATCATCAGTGATTTGAATCGTTGAAGGATCAACATTTCGGAAACCATTCATATAGTTACCAAAGATTGAAACTTTGTCTTGGATTGGCTGATAAACCAAACCTAACTTAGGCGAAAGTGTGGTTTTTTCTTTAGAATTGTCTGTCGCATATGCAGTTGCCATTCCTGTGAAATGATCCAATCTCAAACTTAACATTGCAGATAGATTTGGAAGAATGTTCACAACATCTGAAACATAAGCACTGTAGATTTTTGCTTCTGCGTGTCCTATTTCTTGTCCTGCGTTTCTTAGTTCATAATCAACTGCAGATTTTGTAAGAAGGTCTGCTTTTGTATCGGTTTGATTAACCAAGTTCACCACACCGTGTCCTATCCATCCTGTTCCGCCTTGGATGAAATCTCTTTGGAAATAATCTAATCCAAATAGCAATTTATTCTTAACACTTCCAAAATTAAAAGTTCCTACAAAATTTTGCTGAATTCCTGTTGTATTGGTCTCTCCACCAACGTTCGCAATAAATCTTACGAAATCGCCACCATTGGATTGATCCCACAAGTAAGAATAGTAACCTTTTGTTTTAGAATTGCTTCTTGAAACTAAGGTTTTGGATGTCCAGTTGTCAGATATTTTGTAGTCTGCAGTAGCTTGTATGTTGAATGAATTGTTATTGATCGTTAAATCATCGCTGGTGTATGATTTTTTATAATTGTCTTTGAACAGACCAATTGAATTAAAAGAAAGCGGTGCATATCTGTTCAAGAAAATCATTGGTGCATTGGAGGATTCAGACGTTTTGATTTCTGTATTAACGTGGAACGTCAATCTGTCATTGGCTACAAATTTCACAGATGGAGCGATGTAGAAAGATTCGTTAAAACCAGCATCTTGGAACGTATTGTTTTTATGATAAGCAGTGTTCACTCTTGCAAATAGGTTTTTGTTAAGTGGCGTGTTTACGTCAGCTGTAAGTCTGTTCAAACCGTAGCTTCCGTTCACATAATTAACTTCACCTCCAAAATGATTGTAAGGCTTCTTTGTAACAACATTGATCATACCTCCATAAGAAATCACACTTCCACCATACAAAGTACCAGATGGACCTTTGATTGCCTCAATAATTTCGATACCTGCGGGATCCAAAGTTCCGTTGCTTAAGCTCGGCATTCCGTTTACCAAAGTTGGCTGAAGCGAGAAACCTCTCATTGTGTAGTATTCTCCACCATCATTTCCTCTACCGGTAGATTCCCAAAGTCTTGTAATACCAGTCACATTCTTAAGAGCATCATTGAAATTCGTAACAACTTGTTCTTTGATAACGTTTTTGTTTACAGTATTATAAACCTGAGGATTTTCAATATCTTTAAGAGGCATTTTGTTTGCCGATTCTCTGTCTCTAGTAATATATCCGTGTACTACAACTCCATCAATTTCATTTGATTTGTTGATAGAATCATTTTCCTGAGCATAAGCAAAAGTGGAAACGAGAACCACAGCACTTACAATAACTTTCTTCATTGCTATAATAATTTTTGCAAATGTATTATTTTTATTAATTCTAAATTAGAATAAATTATGATATTTGTCATTTCTTAATAAATGTTAAAACAAAAAAAGCTGTTGAAATTATCAACAGCTTTTTAATTTTATCTTAAAAATCCTTTATTTATGCAGGAATTTCGCCTTTGTACAGGAATGAAACAATTTCTTTGTTCACTTTTTCTACCATTTCGCTAAACAAGTAGAAAGATTCTTGCTTGTAAATCACCAATGGATCTTTTTGCTCGTAAACTGCACCTTGTGAAGAACGACGTAGATCATCCATCTCTCTCAAGTGCGTTTTCCAGTTTTCATCAATGATAGAAAGCGAAATATTCTTCTCGAAATCAGTAATCAATGATTCACATTTAGTTTCGTAAGCTTGTTGAAGATCCGTAACAATCGTCATTGTTTTAACGCCATCCGTGAAAGGAACTTGGATCATTTTGAACATCGAACCTTGGTTTAGAAACACATTCTCGATGATTGGATATGCTTTTTCTTTCAGAAGGTTCAATCTCAAGTCGTAATCTTCTTTTGCTGCTTTGAAAACTCTATCTGTAAGCGCAGGAATTTGCAAGCTTCCAAATTCTGCCTCCGTCACAGGCGCTTCCATTGTGAAATATTTGATAATCTCGAATTCGAAATCTTTGTAATTTCCTGTTGCTTTAGCTGCGGAAACAATTGCTGCAGAAGTATCATAGATCATATTCACGATGTCATACTTCAAGTGATCTCCGAACAATGCGTTCTTTCTACGTTTGTAGATTACGTCACGCTGTTTGTTCATTACATCATCATATTCCAGCAATCTTTTTCTAACACCAAAGTTGTTTTCTTCAACTTTTTTCTGAGCTCTTTCGATAGACTTGGAAATCATAGAATGCTGAATTACTTCTCCTTCTTTATGACCCATTCTGTCCATCATTTTAGCGATTCTTTCAGAACCGAAAAGACGCATCAAATTATCTTCCAAAGAAACATAGAACTGAGAACTTCCTGGATCTCCTTGACGACCAGCTCTACCTCTCAACTGTCTGTCAACACGACGAGAATCGTGTCTTTCTGTTCCGATGATTGCCAAACCTCCAGCATCTTTTACCTCTGCTTTCAACTTGATATCGGTACCTCTACCAGCCATATTGGTTGCAATGGTTACAACACCCGGTCCACCAGCTCCAGCAACGATTTCTGCTTCTTTCTTGTGAAGTTTCGCATTCAAAACTTGGTGTTGGATTTTTCTTAAGCTTAATGCTTTGGATAATAATTGAGAAATCTCAACTGAAGTTGTACCAACCAAAACAGGTCTTCCCGCCGAGGTCAATCTTTCGATTTCTTCGATTACCGCATTGTATTTTTCACGATTGGTCTTGAAAACCAAATCTTGTCTGTCATCTCTTTGGATTGGTCTGTTGGTAGGAATTACCACAACATCCAGCTTGTAAATCTGCCAGAATTCTCCAGCTTCTGTTTCCGCAGTTCCAGTCATTCCCGCCAGTTTGTTGTACATACGGAAGTAGTTCTGTAAAGTAACCGTTGCAAACGTTTGAGTCGCTGCCTCGATTTTTACATTTTCTTTAGCTTCAATCGCCTGGTGAAGTCCGTCTGAATAACGACGACCGTCCATAATACGACCAGTTTGCTCATCTACGATTTTCACTTCGCCGTCAATTACCACATATTCATCATCTTTTTCGAATAATGTATACGCTTTTAGCAATTGATTCATTGTGTGAATACGCTCGGATTTTACAGAAAAATCTCTGTACAATTCTTCTTTCGCTGCAAATTCTTCTTCTTTGGAAAGATTTTTCTTTTCGATGTCAGCAATTTCTGTCCCGATGTCTGTCAAAACAAAGAATTGAGAATCCTCATTACCAGCAGACATATATTCCACACCTTTATCTGTCAAATCGATTTGATTGTTTTTCTCATCGATTACGAAATAAAGATCTTTATCTACTTTCGGCATATCGCGGTTATTATCCGCCATATATTGACCTTCAACTTTTTGAAGCAATGCACGGTTTCCACTTTCGGATAAGAATTTGATTAATTGTCTGTTTTTCGGAAGACCTCTGTAAGCTTGCAACAATTTGAATCCACCTTCTTTGGTGTTTCCGTTTGCTATTAATTTTTTAGCTTCATTGAAAATTGCAGAAACTGTTTTTTTCTGAACCTCAACAATTCTATCAATAGAAGGTTTCAAAACATCAAATTCCTGTCTGTCTCCCTGAGGAACCGGACCAGAAATAATCAATGGCGTTCTAGCATCATCTACCAAAACAGAATCCACCTCATCCACAATCGCAAAGTTCAATTCTCCCTGAACCAATTCAGTAGGATTGGTCACCATATTATCTCTCAGGTAATCGAACCCAAATTCGTTATTGGTTCCGTAGGTAATGCTTGCTTGGTAAGCTTTTCTTCTTGAGTCTGAGTTTGGCTGATGAAGATCAATACAATCAATCGTCAATCCGTGGAATTGATACAATGGACCCATCCACGCGGAGTCACGTTTTGCCAAATAGTCATTCACCGTTACAACGTGAACGCCTCTTCCCGGCAAAGCATTAAGATAGATTGGCAATGTTCCCACCAAAGTTTTACCTTCACCGGTTGCCATCTCAGAGATTTTCCCTGAGTGCAAAACAACACCACCGATAAATTGCGTGTCGTAATGAACCATATCCCAAACCACAGGCGTTCCTGCCGCATCCCAAGAGTTTTTCCAAACGGCAGTGTCGCCTTCTAGAACCACAAAATCTTTTGTAGCCGCCAATTCGCGATCTCTTTCTGTAGCCGTTACGCGGATTTCTCCGTTTTGCGCCAAACGTCTGGAAGTTTCTTTTACCAATGCAAAAGCTTCTGGAAGGATTTCGCCAAGAACTTTTTCTTCAACATCGTAAGATTCTTTTTTCAGACCTTCGATTTTGGTAAAAAGTGATTCTTTCTCATCAACGTTGGTTGAGTTTTTTATCTGCTCTTTAATTTCGTCTATTTGGGTTGTAAACTTAGCCGTTGCAGATTTTATTTTTTCTTTAAATTCTGCGGTTTTATCTCTCAGCCCGTCATCGGATAATGATTGGATGCCAGATTCAACGGCTTTGATTTTTGTGACAACTTTTTTTACTTCTTTAAGATCTTTTGCATTTTTGTCTCCCAAAAAACTTTTAAGAACGGTATTTAAAAAACTCATAATTTGCTATTTGCGGTTTGCACTTAGCTTTTGGCTAACTGCTTAATTTATTTAAAAAGGAATTTGACATTGAGATTACTCAATGTCAAAAAACGAATTAATATTCGTCTTCGTTCCAGAGGTAATCCTCGTCTGTAGGATAGTCGCTCCAGATTTCGTCTATCGCATCGTAGATTTCTCCTTCGTCCTCGATGGCTTGTAGGTTTTCTACAACTTCCATAGGTGCTCCGGTTCTGATGGCGTAGTCAATCAATTCTGCCTTGGTCATCGGCCAAGGTGCATCGCTAAGATATGATGCTAATTCTAATGTCCAATACATAATTTATAATTTTTGCAAAAGTAAAAAATTAGGTGATACTTTATACATATTTCTACTGATTTTCAACAATATTTAAAAATAAATTCATCTTATTTCCAAAATATCGATTGTCAGAGAATTGTTATTGCCGATTTCCCAAAAACCATTCCACAAATTTTTTTGTGCCATTTTGGAAGTTTGTGGTAGGTTTGTAGCCAATTAATGCTTTTGCTTTCGTGATATCTGCGTTGGTTTTTTGGACATCACCAGGTTGCATTGGCAGTATTTTTTTGATGGCTTTTTTTCCAATTGTATTTTCCAAAGTCGTGACCATTTCGCCTAGCGTAATCACTTCACTTTCCCCAAGATTGATGATTTCATAAACATTGTCATTTGTCTCAAGATATAGGATTGATTTTAAAACGCCATCAATAATATCATCAACAAAAGTATAATCTCTAGCTGTGGAACCATCGCCGTAGAAAGGAATTTCTTGATTTTCGTATATCAATTTTGTGAATTTGTGAATTGCCAAATCTGGTCTTTGCCTTGGTCCATAAACGGTGAAAAACCTCAACAAAATCATATCGATATGATAAAGACTGTGGTAAACGTGACCAATGACTTCGCTACATTTTTTGGTTGCTGCATAAGGCGAAATTGGATTGTCCACATTATCAGTTTCAGCGAAAGGAACTTTTTGATTATTTCCGTAAACACTTGATGATGAAGCGCAAACGAATTTTTTGACACCAAATTCATTGCAAAGTTCCCAAAGATTCTGAGTTCCTCTTATGTTGACTTCTTCATATTCCAAAGGTCGCTCAATAGAAGGACGAACGCCTGCTAAAGCGGCCAAATGAATGACTAAATCAATTTTATGATTTTGAAAAATCTCTTTCAAGCTTTCTTTATCACGAATATCTTGGTAATAAAGCTGATAACTTTCTGATTTGGTTTCAGTTGCTAACTTTTGAATATCCGTTTCTTTATCGGTAAAATTAAATTCAGAATTTGAACCTAAAGATTCTAATGTATTTTTAATTTTAATTTTATAATCGTAGAAATCGTCGAAGTTGTCAATATTAATGACAGAATGTCCATTTTTCAAAAGTTGTTCTACCAAATGAGAACCGATAAATCCACTTCCGCCAGTGATAAGATAAGTCATAACATCAATTGTGTTGCGAAGATAAGAATTAAACAAAAAAAAAGAATCTCTTATTTGGAGATTCTTTTGTTATCGAATGATTAATTGTTTACTTAATAATAAATTTTTTGGACTCAACCACGCCATTTTCTTCAACATTCATAACGTAAGTTCCTTTAGGAAGTTGAGAAACATTGATTTCTTTCTGAGTTCCTCTGCTAATTACCAATTTCGCAGAAGAGTCGTAGATTTTTACATTTTTAGTCTGATTATTTGCAGATGTAATAGAAATGATGCCATTGCTTACAACAGTAGGGTAGATGTTGAATGATTTTTTACTATCGTTGTTAACTGCTAAAGCTTCTTTGGTTCCAACTAATTTTATATCATCAATTCTATATCCAACTGATGAATCCACAGTATTGGTAAAACGGATTCTAAGATTTTCTGTCACAGGGATGTTTCCAGAAGCTGTCACATATTCCCAAACAGATGAATTGGTGCTAACTCTTGCGTAGCTAAGAGCAGTCCAAGATGTTCCATCTGTGCTAACTTCAACTTTTGGGACAAAGCTTGTGTTTGCAACACCATTGTAGTGTCCAAAAGATAGACTCATATCTTTATATTCTGTTGTTTTGATTCCTGAGATTGTCAAAAATTTCTCTGGCGGAGTTGCCGCAGTTGTAGCACCAATGAAAAGACAACCAGCTCCGCTTGCACTAGTGTATCCCGTAGAAGTAAATGTGTTTCTAATGTCAGAATTACCCGTGTAAACTATAGGAGAAGCATTTTGAAAACCTGTGTAAGTAGAGACTGTAGTAGTTGCGGACGGCGATCCAAAATTTTCTGTAAAAATAGTAGTTTGAGCAATTGCGAAATTTGTTAATGCTAACAATAGTAATGAGTAAATATTTTTCATTATAAAATGTTTTTAAATTTCGGCAAAACTATTATTTAAAATCAAATCAAAAATTATCTAAAGTTAATTCCGCAAGAATTGAAGAAAATAAATGGCAAAATAATCTATCGGATAAAAATTAAATTAATAATACTTACTTTTAATCCCAATTTCAAATCCACGACAAAATGCAATTCTCCGGACAAATTCTCAAAATGATTTCCCAAAACGGTCAGCCGATTCAATATTTCCTTAATCTGAAAGGAGATTTGATTAATATGAATCAGCTTTTTGGGAAAGAACTTCACATTAAACACGTCGGTTACGAATGTGTGAACTGCGGTAGCGATGAGAAAATCTACCGAATGGGATTCTGCAAAAAATGCTTTTTCGAAAGTCCGTATGCGAGCGACACGATCATCCGTCCAGAATTGTCAACTGCGCATCTTGGCGTTGGAGAAAGAGATTTGGAAGTTGAGAAACAGATTCAGCTGGTTCCGCACATTGTCTATTTGGCTTACACAGGTGACGTAAAAGTAGGCGTTACCAGAGAAACTCAGATTCCTACAAGATGGATTGATCAAGGTGCAACTTTCGCTTTGCCAATTGCCATCACAGAAAACCGTTACGAAGCCGGAATGATAGAAGTTGAACTCAAAAAACACGTGGCTGACAAAACCAATCCAAAGAAAATGCTTTTGGATGATTATGAAGACAACCTAGATTTAATTGATTTCCGAAATAAAATTGCGGATTATTTCCCCAACGATTTCAAAAAGTTTGCAGTGAGCGATGAGAATATCATCAAACTCGATTTTCCTTACGAGAAACCTGAGAAGATCAATGTTTTTACGTTGGATAAAAAACCAGAATTTAATGGTGTTTTGAAGGGAATCAAAGGACAATATTTGGCTTTTGAAGGTGATGATTTCATCAATGTTCGTGGGCACGAAGGTTATGTGGTGGATCTGACGGTTTAAAGTTGGAACGGTTTTTAGTCATCAATTAATTATAAAAAATTAGATGAAAAAAACTTTAAAAGTTACCGGAATCGTTCTCGGAAGTATTTTGCTTCTCATTTTGATTGTGAACATTGGATTCAGTCTCTGGCTCAAGTATCAGCTTCCGGATTACATCAAAAATAAAACACCGTACGCCATTACCTACAAAACCTTGAATGTCGAGATTCTCAGCGGAAGTATTTCGGCCGACGATATTTTAATTAAATCTAAAAATCCAGATGATAAAAAAGTTTTGGCGATTGATGGATTTGTAAACGGATTGAATGTCAGTAGATTAGGGATCATTGATTTGATTAAAAATAAAAAAATCAACACCAATTCTATCCGATTGACGAATCCAAAACTTAAAGTTAGATTGGCTCAAAAGAAAAGCAAAGATTCTGTAAAAGAACCGATGCCTTTTCTCATTAGAAACATTGATATAACCAAAGGAAACATCGAAGTTATAAATCTAGATGACTCTAAAGTTTTTTCTGCAAAAAATCTAAATCTCGAAATTAAAAACCTTAGCCTGAACGAGAATCCAGACGAATTGCCTTTTGCGCTGGATAGTTACAAAATTACTGCGAAAGATTTTTTCGCCAGAATCAGTGATGTTTACACCATTAATTCTTCCGATGTGAAAACGGACAACGGACAATTGGAAATCAACGATTTTGAACTAAAATCGGTTTTGGATTTTAAAGATTGGGAGAAAAATTTTACCAAACAAAAAAGTCTTTTCAATATCAAAAGCAAGAAAGTTTCTTTCAGCGATTTGGTTTTTGATAATACCAAACTGAATTTGAAAAACGCACAATTTGTTGATCCAGAATTCATTATTCAAAATCGTGATGCGAAAATCATCAAACCAAAAAATCCTAAGAAAAACGGAATTGATTTTAATTTCGCCAACATTGACATCAAAAATGGAACATTATCAATCTTAAAATCAAACCAAGAAAAATCTCTTTCTCTGGCAAAATTTGATGCGAATGTCACTGATTTTGTGATGAATGAAGAAACTTCGAAAAACAAATTGCCTTTCAAATTCAAAGATTATAAAATCGTTGGAAATACATTTTTCTATGATTCTGGAAAGTATTACAATATGACGTTGTCAAGCTTCAAATTGGCTTCGCAATCGATTGATTTAATGAATTTTAAACTGATTCCAAAAATGTCGCGCGCCGAGTTTGTAAGAACAATTCCGATGGAAGATGACCAGTTCAATATCTCAGCAAACCGAATTCTACTTTCCGGCGTTGATTGGACTTTTGAAAAAGAACTCGACCTTCATTTAAAATCTGCAAAGTTGCACAATGTGGATGCAAACATCTTCCGAAGTAAAATTCCGAAAGATAATCCGAAAGAAAAGTTGCTTTATTCCAAATTATTAAGACAAATAAAATTTCCTTTAATTGTTGATAATCTGAATCTTGTGGACTCCAAATTGGTGTACGAAGAAGATAAGCCAGACTCCAACGGACCAGGGAAAGTGTTTTTCACAAACTTCAATATGAGCGTCAAAAATCTTAATTCTAACAAAAAGAAAGGCGCCAATACGAAAGTTCCGATTGTGATCAATTGCAAGTTTATGGGCGTTTCTCCAATGAAAGTGAATTGGAATTTTGACACGGCGAATATGAGAGACAATTTTACAATCGGCGGTTACATCAACAATCTTCCTGCGAATGACATCAATCCGTTCATCAAACCTTATATGAACATCACTGCGACTGGAACAATTACAAGTCTCAATTATGATTTCAAAGGGAATAATGATGTAATGAATGGAAAATTTCGAATCACTCACAAAGATTTGAAAGTCAATCTTTTGGACAAAGACACCAAGAAAAAGAAGAAATTCTTGTCTGGCGTCGCTAATCTTTTGGTGAAAAAAGATTCTCAGAAATTCCCGGAATCTGTGGACATTTATGTGGAAAGAAATAAAGAACGGTCATTCTTCAATTTCTATTGGAAAGGCATAGAAGATGGTTTGAAAAAGTCGCTTCTCGTTATTAAAATTTAAAAAAAGTATTAATTCCTACTATTAAAAAGCGACAAAAAAACTCCACTTCTACGGAGCGGAAATCGATTGTTTTTAGATTGACTACAAACATATTGCTCCTATGGAGCATTTGAATATTGCAATTTAAAGCAGAATTGGTATAATTCCCAAAGTTATCTGTGAATTCTGTGAAAAAAGTTCCGAAAATTAAATGTTTGTAGAAGACTTCCTGCCAAAAACACACTCTTGAAATATAAAAAATTGAAATCAAATCTGTTGACTATGTTTTTTAATCAAATTCATATTAAAAAAAGCTCCATAGGAGCAAAATGTTTGTAGAAGACAAATCCACACAAAAAAAGAACTCCGTAGGAGTTCAATATTTTGAATGATGTAAAAAAAATTATTTTTAAAAGTCAAATTCTTCTTTTGCTTCTACTTCTGGGATTCTTTTCAAAAACTTATCGAATTCCGGACCTTCATAATTGCTATTGGCACCGTAAGAATCAATAATCATTGCAATATTTTCGTAGTTGTCTTTGACAAGGTAAAGCGCAATATTATCTGCTGGGTCACTTGCGCCTTCAAATCTGTAAGTTCTTATGATTTTCAAATCTTCTGGTTGGTATGACTTTTCTGTACCGCTGATTACAAAACGTTTATCATCGGTCATTCGTATTTCGTTTGTGATTCCTTTTTGTCTCAGCTTTTCCATCACTTCTGATAGTGTCAGCATTGGTTTCGGATTATTCATAACAGTATTTTTTAGATTGGTTACGTTTTGATAATCAAATCGTGAACCAAAAAAGACTCTACAAAATTTGCAAAGTCTTAAAAAAATAAAAGTTATGAAAAATTAAATTATCCTTTTCTTTAAAAAAGATTGAGATAAATTACTTGTTAGCCTTGTAGCGCTTGTCTGGCGTTCCGTCCTTTTTCAAGGTTTTTGAGGCTTTGTATCGTTTGTCCGGTGTTCCGTCTTTTTTCAATTTTACGGCTGTTGGCGTCGCTTTTTTCTCTGCTTTTGCTTCTGCCTTTTTTGTTTTTTGTTTTTGAGCTTTTGCGACTGTAGATGCGTTCAAAGCAGTTGTAGAAGCTGAGGTTGCAACAGTGGAAGCGACTTGTGCAGATGCGAATCCTACTCCGAAAGTAAGCATCAATGCGGTGAATAGATTTTTCATTTTGATTGGGTTTTTGTTTGACAAATGTATATTAATAATTGATTTTAAAAATAAGAATAAAAAACTTTAACCAGAAATTATAACAACTTAAAAACGCCTTAAAAATTAAAACGATAAGCTAAACTAAAGTTGAGAAGCAATGCCTTGGAGTAATATTTTTCGATATCCGGATTTTGGTTTCCGATTTTGGCATTGTAAAAATTGAGTTTTGTTCCGAAAACCACTTGCTGAAAACCCTCATTGTCAATTGTATAAATTGCCTTCGCTCCAAAATGTAGCCCACCATTTCCTTCATTGAATTTCCCAGAATTGTCCAAGTAAGGACTTTTCATCCGATAAGTGCTGTAACCAACCATTTCCTCGACGAAAAATTCTTCCGAGATTTTGTCTTTATGGAAAACGTACCAATCAAAATTATTCATCGATGGTGCGCCGAGATAGCCGAAAGTGTCGCGGTCTTTGATGCTGGCGAGGAAATAAGTGTATTCTACACCCAATCCGAAATTCTTGTAAAGATTGGTGTTTAATCCAACGCCAAATCCGTAAAAGTAGCCAAATGCATTGCTTAGAAAATTGTTGCCAAGCGATGTCATCACTTTCACGTGCGGGTCTGCGGAGAATGTCACTTTTTCTGTCCAGCTTTGTTTTCTTCGTTGTGCAGAAACAGAAATGGAAAATATGATAATGAAAAAAAGAATAGATTTTTTTATCATTTCAAAGTAATATCATTAAAAATAACATAAGTCATTCCATCTGGAATCTCGATGCTCAAGGAATCTGCGGAGATTTTGCAACCAACGGTTTCTGTAGAAAAAGATTTGATTTTGAAATTTTTCAGTTGCAGTTTGTAAGCCCCTTTGTTGTATGGTCCGGCCAAGACAAAACTTCCACTCTCTTTGGGGTAGCTTTCTGCAATTATTTTTTTATCAACGGTGAGATGGATTGGATTTTCCAGAAATTTCCCATCGGAATAAGTGAATTTTCCTTCCACATAAGCGCGGAAAACATTGGCCTCATCATCTTTGCATTGTACAAAAACAAGTGATGAAATCAGAAAAAGGGATAATATTTTGAAAAATAATTTCAAATGTTCATAGTTTTGGAATTGTAAAAATAACGATATTTTGATGGTTTTTATTTTCAAGATTCGTTTTGAGATAAAAATATAATTTTTTCGTAGTTTCAGAGTTCATATTTTAAATCATCAATCCAAATGAAAAAACTAATTTCCACATTGTTCCTAATGTCTTGTTCGTTCGTATTCGCCCAAGAGATTTTCCCGCCAATTGTCCCACCAAAAATAACTTACAGAAATCTGAATTCTAAAAAAGAAGCGTTGGTAGAGAAGAAAATATTTCCAATGGGCGATTTCAAAGATTTGAATTTCCAAAAAATCATTCTCAAAAATCTATCGGATAACTCCAGCGTTGCGGTTTTTGCAATAATGACACAGTTCGAAACTTTCGATAATATTTCCAAAAGAACCATCACTTTTGAGAAAGATGAACTGGCGAAGTTGATTCAATCTTTGCAGACAATGGAACAAAATTCCAGTACCAATCCGGAGCAATCCACCAAATTCAAATACACAACGAAAGACGGAATCGAGATAGGAAGCGTTTACAATTCATCTCAAAAACTGTGGGAAAATTACATCAATATGTCGTCTGTGATTTCGATGAGCATTATCACATTCAATACAAAAGAGTTGAAAGAACTTGTTCAACTTTTGAAAAAAGCGGAGAAAAGTTTGTAGCAATCTCAGTTTCAGATAAAATTCAAAAAAGACTATCTTTGTAACCAATAACGATTCCGAAATATTTCTCGGAATCGCTTTTTGCGTTTGTATCAAATTTAAAAAAGTCTTTCTCCTTTTGGAGAGAGATTTAGAGAGAGGAAAAATGGAATTAAAAAAAATCAATCAAAATCTTTTGCCGGACTTGCTTCAGAAACAATTCGGGAGTGAGATTTTTTCACAAATATCAACGCATCAGCACATTTCTGTCAAAGGAAGTGCAGGTTCTGCGGTTTCAATTTTGACGTCGGAACTTTTTTTGACTCGGAACAAAATAATTCTTTATTTGCTTGATGACAAGGAAGATGCACTTTATGTAAATGCAGAAATGGAAGATTTGATAGGAAAAGAAAACGTGCTTTATTTTCCTGCAACTCATTTGGAACCTTATCAAGTTGAGAAAACGCAGAATGCGAATTTGGTTTTAAGAACTGAAGTTATTAATAAACTGAATTCGGGGAAATCGCCAAAAGTGATTGTAGCTTTCGTTGGCGCATTGTCGGAAAAAGTTTTGAAGAAAGAAGATTTTTCGGCGATTTCTCATCACATCAAAGTCGGTGACCAATTGGATTTTGATTTTGTGGATGAGTTGCTGAACCATTATCAATTCAATCAAACGGATTTTGTTTCCGAGCCTGGAGAATTCTCTGTCCGAGGTGGAATTGTGGATGTTTTTTCTTTTTCTAATGAGAAGCCTTATCGCATCACATTTTTCGGAAATGAGGTGGAAAGCATCAAAACTTTTGATATAGAATCTCAACTTTCGATTGATAAAATCACGGATTTTCAGCTGGTTTCCAATATGAATTTTTCGGTTTCGGGAAGCAAGGTTTCGTTTCTTGATATTTTGCCAGATGACAGTTTTCTGGTTTCGAAGAATCTTTTTGTTTCCAATAAAAGAATCAGAGATTTCTACGAAAAATCATTAGAAAAATTCGAGACTCTAAGCAAAGACATCAAGCACAGAACGCCTCAGGAATTATTCATATCAGAACCTGAATTTCAGAATAAATTAATCAAATTCAAAACCATTGATTTCAGTTCGCAGGTTTTCAATTTGCCTAAAATCAAAACTTTAGAACTCAGCCAAACGCAACAGCCGAGCTTTCATAAGAATTTTGAAATGTTGATTCAGGATTTGGAAGAAAAGCAAAATCAGGGTTTTGATACTTGGATTTCTTTTTCATCGGAAAAGCAAAAGGAAAGATTAGAATCGATTTTTGAAGAACTGGAACACGAGATTCCGTTCAAAAGTTTCAAATCGGAACTTCACGAAGGTTTTGTAGATTCTGAAAACAAAATTTTGGTTTATACAGACCACCAGATTTTTGACAGATACCAAAGATACAAATCCAAAGACACTTTTGCCAAGTCGGAGCAACTGACACTCAAAGATTTAATGTCTTTGAAAGTGGGCGATTACATTGCGCATATCGACCACGGAATCGGGAAATTTATGGGATTGGTGAAGGTGAATAACGATGGGAAAATCCAGGAATGTTTCAAACTGAGTTATAAAAATGGAGATTTACTTTATGTAAGTATTCATTCCCTTCATAAGATTTCAAAATATAACGGACCAGACGGAAAAGAAATCGTCCTCAGCAAACTCGGTTCACCCGCTTGGAAGTCACTGAAACAGAAGACAAAAGCTAGAGTTAAGCAGATTGCATTTGATTTGATTAAATTATATGCTCAGAGAAAAACGGCGAAAGGATTTCAATATTCGCCGGATTCTTATCTTCAAAATGAGTTGGAAGCGAGTTTCCTTTACGAAGATACTCCCGACCAGGAAAAAGCGACTTTGGACGTGAAAAAAGATATGGAAGATGAAGGCGTGATGGACCGATTAATTTGTGGCGATGTTGGATTTGGGAAGACAGAAGTGGCGATTCGTGCGGCGTTCAAAGCGGCGACGGACAGCAAACAGGTGGCGATTTTGGTTCCGACGACGATTCTCGCTTTCCAGCATTACAGAAGTTTCAAAGAACGATTGAAGGATTTCCCAGTTAATATTTCTTATTTGAATCGATTCCGAACTGCGAAACAAAAATCTGAAACTTTGGCAGGTTTGAAAGATGGGAAACTCGACATCGTGATTGGAACACACCAATTGGTTTCGGATAAAGTGAAATTCAAAAATCTTGGATTGTTGATTATCGATGAGGAACACAAATTCGGCGTTTCGGTAAAAGATAAATTAAAGACGATGAAAACCAATGTCGATACATTGACATTGACAGCAACACCAATTCCGAGAACTTTGCAATTCTCTTTGATGGCAGCGCGAGATTTATCCGTGATTAAAACGCCTCCGCCAAACCGTCAGCCTGTTGAGACGAGCATTGTTGGCTTTAATGAAGAGATTTTGCGTGATGCGATTTCATACGAATTGCAAAGAGACGGACAGGTTTATTTCATCAATAACAGAATCGAAAATCTGAAAGATATTGCAGGCTTGATCCAAAGATTGGTTCCTGATGCAAGAGTGATTACAGGTCACGGACAAATGGACGGGAAACAAATGGAACAAAATATCCTTGATTTTATGGAAGGGAAATATGATGTTCTGGTCGCAACAACAATCGTAGAAAGTGGCGTGGACGTTCCAAATGCGAATACGATTTTTATTAATGATGCTCATAGATTTGGAATGGCAGATTTACATCAGATGCGTGGTAGAGTTGGGCGAAGCAACAGAAAAGCGTTTTGTTATCTCATCACGCCTCCGTTTGATATGATGACTTCTGACGCGAGAAAACGTTTGGAAGCGATTGAACAATTCTCGGATTTAGGAAGTGGTTTCCAGATTGCGATGAAGGATTTGGAAATCCGTGGAGCTGGAGATTTGTTGGGTGGAGAGCAGAGTGGATTTATCAACGAAATGGGATTTGAAACTTATCAGAAAATGATGCAGGAAGCTTTGGAAGAATTGAAAGACGATGAGAATTTTGAAAATCTTTTCGAAAATGAAGAAGATAGAAATAAGCTCATCAAATCCACAAAAGAAGTCAACATCGACACCGATTTGGAATTGATGTTGCCCGATGATTACGTGAGTTCAACTGAAGAGCGTTTGTCACTTTATCAAAAATTGGCGGATATTCAGAATGCAATTGACCTTTCGAAATTTGAAAATGAGTTGAAAGACCGATTTGGAGATTTGCCAAGTGAGGCGATTAATCTTTTGAAATCTGTAGAATTGAAGTGGCTGGCGGCGGAAATTGGATTTGATAAACTGGTAGTGAAGAACAAAGTTTTCCTCGGCTATTTCCCTGCGAATCCGCAGGATAAATTTTACCAAAGCGAGAAATTCAAAAAAATAATTGCCTACCTCACACAAAATCCAAAGCAAGCGACGTTAAAAGAAAAGAACAACCAGCTGATGATGAGAAAGGATAATGTGAAAAATGTGGATGAGGTGAATCTGGTTTTGAATAGGATTTTGGCTTAAAAGATTTATTTTAAAAAACTAACTTTGCAAACAGAAAATCAAACAATGAAAAATATATTTTATTATCTCACACTTGTCTTCGGATTTCTAATGCTGTCGGCCTGTGTTCCCAGCCAGGATGATAGTGGCGACTTACTGAAAGGTGTGGAATATGGAACCAATACAAATGACGGCGGGACGAATGCTGTCATCAAGAATATTAACAAAGTCACGACCGTTGATATGGACGGTGAAAAAGTCGTTGCAACCTATGTTTACACCAACAAAAGGATTACAAGCGTTACTTCGGACGATAATTCTTTTAAATATACAATTTCGTACAGCGGGAATGACGTCAGCAAAGTTGATTATGAAGCAGTGGACTTCAGTGGTGAGAAAACCTTAAACAGTCAGGATTTGACTTATGACTCAGCAAAGAAGCTCGTATCTTCCACAGGAACCAACAAAGTGAACGGCGCTTTGGTTTATAACTCGACAACCACTTACAATTACAATGGGGATAAGATCAAAAACATCATTACCAAAGTAAAAGACGAAAGCAATACCACGGAATTGTTTACCATCCAAACAGATTACACATTCAATAACGCCAATGTTTCTGGGATGAAATTCTCCATCAAATTAGCGCCAGGTGGGCCAATTACGATGACTCCGATTGAGATTTTGACGGCATTCAGCAATTTTGATAATAAGAAAAACCCTCTTAATACTTTGCCAATGGCTTTCAAGCTGGTAAGTTCTCATTTTGATTTGGAAAACAATTTGGTTTCCGGATTTTCTGCCAACAATGCCAGAACAATGAAGGTGACGACCAATGCAGAATCTATCACGGCAACACTCAATTATCTCTATGATGCAGATGGTTATCCAACACTCGGAACTTCTGCAAACGGAACAGTTGCTTTTGAATACGTAAAATAATTTTTTTTTCAGAATGAAATATCTTATCGTCGGAATCGGGAACAAAGGGGAAGAATATGCAGAAACGCGACACAATATTGGTTTCAAAGTAGCTGAGAAAATTGCCGAGAAGATAGAAGCGCCTTTCAAATCTTCCAACTTTGGACTGTTGGCAGAAGGAAAATATAAAGGCAGAAAAGTCTTCGTCCTGAAACCAGATACTTATGTCAATCTCTCTGGAAACGCAGTAAAATTCTGGATGCAGAAAGAGAATATTCCTCTGGAAAATATCTTGATTATTACGGATGATCTGGCTTTGCCATTCGGTTCTTTGAGAATGAAGATGAAAGGTTCGGATGCGGGACACAACGGTTTGAAAAGCATCCAATCACAACTCAACACTCAGAATTATCCAAGACTGAGATTTGGAATCTCTGCGGAATTTTCTGAAGGTAAACAAGCCGATTATGTTCTCGGAAAATGGAATGAGGAGGAAAAAGAAAAACTCTCCGAAAGAATCGAAAAGTTTTCCAATGCTAGTTTATCTTTCGTTTTTGCAGGCATTCAAAATACAATGACTGCGTTCAACGGGAAGTAAATTATTTCTTTATAAATTTAGCCGAAGTCGAAGTACCATCTTCGAAATCAACTTTCACAATATAATTTCCTGCTTTCAGTTTTTTCTCATTGAGAAGTGCTTTGGAGGATGTTTGTATTAATGTTCCATCTTCTGAATAAACAGAAGCAGTCTTCAGTTTTTTGTTTTCGTAAGTTACAACCACTTCTTTTTCAGAAATAGAATTGTTTATAGTATCAGAACTATTGCTTGTAACTTTTGAATGTGGGATGAAAGGTTTCGTTTCTAACAAATCCCCGTGACCATAAGAAAGCACATTGCTAGAAAGAGCTAAATCTGCGGACGTATATTTAGGTTCAGAGGTCAGACTTTGACCGAACGCCATGGTAGATGCGCCCAGTAGAAAAATTATTTTTTTCATCATTGTTTGTTTGTGCAAAAATACTCAATCAAATTTGATTCCAAAAACATATTGCTGTGGTATGCATAATTGTTTTTTGTTCGATTAAATCAGCACTTTTTTCATCAAAAAAATAAGTAAGCCGGATAAAATAAATTACCCGGCCTACAAACCTAATTAATTGTATGAAAAAAAATGTTTTCTATATCCAGCTTACGACGCCTGTTTCAACGTCATAATTTGCACCCACGATTTTGATTTTGCCATCCTCTTCCATTTTTCTCAAAGTAGAACTTTGTTTGCGGATTTCTTCTATCGCGTGTTTTACGTTATGGTGATTCAGTCTTTCCAAAAGATCTTCGTTTTTGGAAGAGCGCTCTTCACCATCGTTGATGATGTTTTTGATGATGGGATCAAAATGCCCGATCAAATGATTCAAGTTATCCATTCCCATACCTTCGATTGCAGCGGCGTCCAAACCTCCTTTCAAGGCGCCACATTTTGTGTGACCTAGTACAACTACCAGTTTGGAACCTGCTACATTACAGCCAAATTCCATAGATCCAAGAATGTCCTGATTCACAAAATTTCCTGCAATTCTTACACTGAAAATATCTCCTAAACCTTGATCGAAAATTAATTCCGCAGAAGTACGGCTGTCGATACAGCTTAGAACCACAGCAAACGGCCATTGTCCTGCGCGCGTATCATTCACCTGAGCCAATAGGTCTCTGTTGGCTTTTAGGTTGTTTACAAATCTTGCGTTTCCTTCTTGTAAGATTTCTAATGCTTTCTCCGGTGTAATTGTAGATTGTGTTTCGGAAGTATGTGCTTTCATATTTTTGATTTAATATTATTAATGATAATTATGATTCCAAAATTACTTTAGAATTTGATTTTTGTTTAAATTTTACATTGCTCTTCTGTGATTGATTACCACGTGCGAGTCTTCATCTGTTGCGTAATCTTTGTATGATGTTTTGAAGCCTATCAATTCTACTTCAATATCTTCTTCTTTTGCCCTTACATTTGCAAAATCCTGAATCATCTCCAAAACATCCGTTGTGATGTAAGAAGTCGTTTGTGCATCTATGATTACTTTAGAACCAGATTTTACATTTTTCAATGTTTTTTTGATGGCTGCTTTATTTAAGAAAGAAACTTCCTCTGCAAGTTTGATGGTGATCTCGTCCGCATCGTCCAGCGTTTCTCTGCTCAGGTAGTAAGCACGCTTCATATTTCCTTGCAAAATGTAGAAGATGGAAATGACTAAACCAATTCCCACACCTTTTAATAAATCTGTCCCAACTACCGCTACAACAGTTGCTACGAAAGGGATAAATTGATATTTACCATTGTGCCAGAAATGTTTGAAAGTCGCAGGCTTAGCCAATTTATAACCCACCAAAATCAAAACTGCTGCAAGCGTTGCAAGCGGAATAAGATTCAAAATAACTGGAATAGACAGTACACAAATCAATAGCAAAATACCGTGGATGATAGCGGATAACTTGGAAGTAGCTCCTGCGCTTGCATTGGCAGAACTTCTTACCACAACCGAAGTCATTGGCAATCCACCGATGAAAGAACTGATGAGGTTTCCAATTCCCTGTGCTTTCAGCTCCAGATTAGTATCTGTAATTCTTCTTCTAACATCCAGTCTGTCCGATGCCTCGATACAAAGCAAAGTTTCGATAGAGGCCACGATGGCAATGGTTGCACCCACGATCCAGACTTTAGGATTCGTAAATCCATTGAAGTCGGGAAAAGTAATTAGATTTTTGAAATCCTCTAATGATGTCGGCGTTGGCAAAGTCACAAGATGCTCTTTGGAAATAGCCAAAGAACTACCAGACATTTTAAAGAACTCATTCAAAAGAATTCCTGCGATTACAGCTACCAAAGCGCCAGGCAAAAGCTTCAGTCTTTTAAGCACCGAAATATGATCCCAAGCCAGCAAAATACCTACAGACACCAATGTCACAACAATTGCTCCCGGATGTATTGCACCAAATAACTCGGAGAAATAACCGAAGTTAAGACCTTTGTCAAAAATAGCCTGATTGCCTTCGTAATCTTTATCAAAACCTAATGCGTGCGGGATTTGTTTCAGAATAATAATGATTCCGATACCGGCAAGCATTCCTTCGATCACATTGTTTGGAAAATAATTAGAAATACTTCCTGCGCGTATGAATCCTAGAATGAGCTGTAGAATTCCTGCAATGATTCCTGCGCAAAGGAACAGTTCAAATGCGCCAAGATCTGTAATGGCTACCAAAACAATAGCGGTAAGTCCCGCTGCCGGACCAGAGACAGAAATGTTGGAATTACTGATAAGTCCTACAACGATACCACCCACAATTCCTGCAATAACACCGGACAATGGTGGTGCTCCAGACGCTAAGGCAATACCAAGACAAAGAGGCAACGCCACAAGGAATACGACTAGACCGGAAGGAAAATTTTCCTTGATTCCTCCAAACAAAGATGTTGATTTTTTCATAAGAGATTAAAATAAATTTACTCACCGACTCGATATGCTCATTTCTGAACATACTTTCACAGGCAAATGTCAGTCGTAAACGTGCCGAGACACCACAACTGTAACTGATACACGGTATCAATTTTCTTTAAAAAGTATTGAATTTATACAGAATATAGCCTGCTGTAATTATTATACAACAAACAGAAACATCGTTTTACAGAAAAAACGAGATTAGCTTAAGCCTCAGGAGGCGGAGAAAATATACTGAGATGGGGAGAATAATAAGCGTTGGTTTCCCAAATGATGGCTATTTTATTCTGAGGAACAACTTCACAGAATTTCAGAAAATCGTGAATGTCCAAGGTTTTAGGAATGGTTTTCTCGTAGAGAGTAAAAGTATTGTTGGAGTGTGGCTCTTCTTCACTCATTACAACATTGGTTCTGGAGGACAAATCCCAACCAAATACCACGGCTACTCCTGGGAGCGCCGTAAAATTGAAAAAGATCAGTAAAGTTATAATACTCCAGTACTTCATAAAATCAATTTAGATGAGGTTTTTGTTGTTCTTTTTGCTCATCACCCAATCAGAATCTGTCAGATTGTAGATTTTTTGGATGTCTTTGAGGATTTTCTCAAAATCGATTTCCAAATCTATAATTTTTCCAGTTCTGAGGTCAAATACCCAACCGTGAACGATGGGATATTCTTCCAAAATATAACGTTCCTGCACGCAGGCCATTTTTATCACATTGATGCATTGCTCCTGAACATTCAGTTCCACAAGGCGATCATATTTTTTATCTTCATCTACGGAGTCCAATTCCTCCTGATGAAGCCTGTAAACGTCGCGGATATTTCTAAGCCACGGATTCAAAAGTCCCAAATCCTGAGACGTCATTGCCGCTTTTACACCACCACAATTGTAATGACCGCAAACGATAATGTGTTTCACCTTCAGATGTTCTACCGCATATTGGATTACCGCTGTAGAACTCATATCCAAAGTATTCACCACATTGGCAATGTTTCTGTGAACAAAAACTTCGCCTGGCCCAACACCCATCAATTCCTCTGCAGTTGCGCGACTATCGGAACATCCAATGTAAAGATAGTCCGGGTGCTGCGTTTTCGCAAGATTGTGGAAATAGTCAGGATCGTCTGCAATTTTTGATTCTACCCATCTTTTGTTATTTTCAAAAATAGCTTCGTAAGATTTTCCCATAATAAGTCTCTTTTTAAGATTTATAATTATTTGATTCTAGGAAGTTATTTTAAAATTTGATAGACCAAATCAATAATGATACAAAAATATGCTTAAAAAATTTAAAATCCCAAGTTTTTAACAAAGTTTAATATTGAGAATTGTCATTGTTTTCCTCAGCGAAAACGATTTTTTTTAAATTTTATTATTAATGTAACCCTCTGTCGCATTCATTTTTGAAGTAATGACAGCGGGATTTCCCAAAGCAATCGAATTATCGGGAATGTCCATATTCACATAGGCATTTGGTGCAATCAAAACATTGTTGCCAATTGTTATTTTGCCGACTATCACGGCGTTTGGTCCAATCCATACTTCGTTTCCGATAATAGGAACGCCCTCGTTTTTCCCTCGGTTTGCTTGGGCAATGGTAACGCCTTGTGCAATGTTGCAGTTTTTGCCAATTTTTGCTTTCGGGTTGATGACCAAATGTCCCCAATGTCCCAGATAGAAGCCTTCTCCAATCTCCGTTTCTGGATAGATTTGAAAACCATATTTGATTTGATAATGGCGAAGAATGAGTCGGTAAATCTTTCCAAGCAAAGAAGGTTTGGAATGTTTTTGAGCATTTCTGAGCCAATAGATGTAATGCAGATTTGGGCTAAAACATTTTTTAAGAATCTGAAAATGTGACAGATATTTTCCGCTCTCTCTGTAAAAATCTTTTTGAATAGTAGAATGCCCCATTGGATAAAATTACAAATTATCAATGATTTGCATAATCTTATCAACAGAATTTTTCAAATTGAAAGGCATCTCGTAATTCTGAAGTTCGTCTTGGTAAGATTTGAAATGTTCAGGATTCGTCAAAGCCAGCTTCATTCCTTCGTAGATTCCGTCTTCAGAATTTTCGGTTATTAAACCTAATTTTCCATCTTCCAACATCTCTGTAACGCCGGAAACATCGGTAGCGATGATGTTTTTCTTTAATGTAATCGCCTCAAACAAAACAGTAGGATAGCCTTCGTATCTCGAACTCAGGATATAAAAATCCGCTGATTTGAAATGTGGATAAGGATTGTCTGTAAAACCAAGCATTGTAGCCGTTTGATCTAAGCCAAGTTCGATTTTCAGTTTTTTGACATTTTCGAAATCGTAGCCATCGCCAACAATCAAAACTTTGTGTGGGAAACCCTCATCCAAAAGTCGTTTGTGGACTTTCAACAATCGATCAAATCCTTTCTGCGGGAAAACAGTTCCAACGGAAATAAATAACGGTTGGAGGTCGGAGGTTGGAGTTGGGATTTCATCAGTCTTCCAGCTTCCATCTTCGGATTTCACCAGGATTTCTTCTGTGTCAAGTGGATTGTAGATTCTTACGATTTTCTGTTTCTCAGCTTCAGTTTTGGCTAAATTCAAAAATGTTTCCTGTATTTTTTCGGAAATCACCATCACTTTGTCATAATGGAAAAAACGTCTGATTTTTTCTGGTGTGTAGCCGCTGACTTGTGTGAGATCATTGTGAATCCACATCAGTTTTTTGGAAGATTTCAGAGGGCTGTTCAGAACTTCATCCATAAAACCGTGGATGGCTGCAAACTCAATATCATATTGTTTTTTCTTGAGCTTTCTCTTATAGAGGATTTTGGGATATTTCTTCAAAAGACGTTGATAAACAACACGGTATATTTTTTCGGGAATGTCTTTTGGGCGGTTTGTGGTAATCATCTCACCACGGTTGAGGTACATCACGTTGACCCAGCTTGGAACATCTGTCAAATATTTCCCTGAATAGAGATTTAATAATAAATCAATTTCATATTTATCCTTCGGAAGGTTTTTCAGAAACGTCACCAAGACTTTTTCTGCGCCACCGTGACGCAAAGAACCAATTCTGATAAGGATTTTCTTTTTATTTTCTTCCATTAATTGAAGAAAGGAATTAAAAAATTTATATTTGCTAAAATAACATAAAAATGAAGAAAATCTCTCTTAAAAATATTTCATTTGTACTTATTTTTCATCTTTTTATTTGTTTGGTCGTTTCTCAAGTAGGATTACTCCTCAATTTTCCTATCTCAGGGATTTATTATCCACTTTCTGTCATCATTTCTCTTCTGATTTGCAGGATTAATTTTACTTCAGGATTATTTTTATTCACCTTATTGACGGGAATATTTTTAATAAGTGGTTATTTCTTTGACTTCTCAGCGGACGGACAGAGCTATCATCAAGAAAGTATTATCCAACTTAAGCAAGGTTGGAATCCCATTTTTTCAGAGTCTAAATCCCGAACTATGAAAGTTTGGACAGAGCATTACCCTAAAGGAGCAGAAGTCATTCAAGCCTGTATGTATTTTTTCTTCGGAAAATTGGAACTAGCAAAAGCTACCAATATTTTTCTTTTCGTAGCATCTTTATTTCTTGTAAAAAAAGCAATCGAGTATTTTAATATAAATCCTTTACAGCAGTGGATTTATGCTTTTCTTGTGGCGGCAAATCCTGTGGTAATCTTACAGATTTTAACATTCTATGTGGATGGCCTTGGGTATTCTTTTTTGATTTGCTTTTTGGCTTCGTTATTTCTTTTCATTAAAACAAAAGACAAGATTTATACATTGTTGATTGTAGCAAGCATTACCATTGGCGCGAGTTTGAAGTTTACATCTATTCCTGTATTTGCTGTTTTAGGATTTTGTATAGTAATATTGCTACTTATTTTGAAAAAGAAATCAACAATCAAAGAATTGGCTTTGCCGATTGTTTCTTTACCTTTTTTGTTACTGTTGTGTAATTACAATCCATATATTACAAATCTTAAAGAAGGAAAACACGTGTTTTATCCTCTAAGAGGTGAGGGTGCGATAGATATTCTGGAGCGTTTTGCACCACCAGGATTTGTAAAAGACAAGAATAGGGTAGAGAAGCTTGCATTTACATTGTTTACCAAAACAGGATCTTTTGATAGAGAGAATGTTTCCTATAAAATCCCTTTCACAGTTTACCAAAAGGAGCTGAACAGGTTGTCTGATGCGGATATTGGAGTTGGCGGATTTGGGATTTTTTACAGTGGTTTTTTAATTGTGTTACTGGTGTTTTATTTCATTAATTATAAACGATTGCAAAATCTAAATAATCAGCAAAAATTACTTTTTCTCACCATTATTCCAATTCTGTTTTCGATGCTTATCATTTCAGATCCGTGGTGGGTGAGGTATATTCCACAGTTCTATCTTATTCCGCTCATTTTGTTGTTGATATTAGAAATTAATGATAATAAAATCAGAAATCTTTTCATAATCAAAGGTGTTTTGTTTGTCAATATCTCCTTGTTCCTTTTGGCGGTTACTGTGCTGAATGTTTATGGAACAGAAAAAACATATTATATTTTGGATGTGCTAAAAACATCTGAAAAAACCGTGAAAATGGATGCGAGAAATTTTTCTAGTAATCTCAATAGACTTGAAGAATACGGGATAAAATATGAAGAAGTGAAAATATCTGATGACAACAAACAAATCATTAGATTTCAGCCGAAAGGATCTGTTATCATTGATGATAATTACAAAAAATACGAAAAAGGTTTAGTTTATGGTTTTCTAAACAAATATTTATATAAAGTTGATTAAGAATTAAGAGGAATAAAAA
Source organism: Epilithonimonas xixisoli (assembly GCF_004365655.1). Taxonomy (GTDB): domain Bacteria; phylum Bacteroidota; class Bacteroidia; order Flavobacteriales; family Weeksellaceae; genus Epilithonimonas; species Epilithonimonas xixisoli. The sequence goes on from NZ_SOEO01000002.1 coordinate 785,128, forward strand.
AAAATGAAGAAAATTGCTTTTCTTCATTCAATATCACAGTTTAATGTTTGTTTAAAATTCTAAAATTCCTGCGCCCCAAGAATAGCCAACGCCAAAACCGGCAACCATCACTTTGAAACCTTCTTTTATTCTGCCTTGGTCAAAAGCCAGTTTCAGCGCAATAGGAATACTTGCAGAGACTGTGTTTCCAATGTCTTTCATATCCAGAAAGAATTTTTCTTCGGGAATATTACACAGATTTCTGAGATAATTCAACATATAAGAACTCGCCTGGTGGAACACAAAGAGATCGATTTCTTCCAGTTTTAATCTGTTTTTCTCGAGCGTTTCACTAATTAACGCTGGGATGTTTTCCAAGGCAAATGTGAAAATCTTTGGGCCTTTCATAAAAAGAACTGGCTTTTCCGAAGTGTTTCTTGCGCCTCCGTTTTCTACAATCAGATTGTTGTAACCTGCGCCATCTGTCCCTACAACATATTGAAAATCTGCTTTAGAATCGTCTTTTTCTACAACGGTTACAGCAGCGCCATCACCAAAAATACTTCGGTTGGACTTGTCATTTTTGTCCAAAAACTTGGTGTAAGTATCAGAGGTTACCAACAAAATATTTTTAGCTAATCCAATAGAAATCAATCCTTTGGCAAGCGTCAATCCATATACGAATCCAGAACAGCCAAGGTTGAAATCCAAAGCACCAATGTTTTTTGGTAGATCCAGTTTGTCTTGTAAAATACAAGCTGTCGTGGGAAGAAAGTAATCTGGGCTCTGTGTGCAAAAAAGAATAAAATCTATTTTGCTCTTGTCATATTTTTTGAAAAGCTTTTGACAAGCTTCATAAGCCAAATCCAAAGCTGTCTGCGAAGCATCTGCCACGTGTCTAGATTCTACACCAATTTTTGCAGTAATTTTTTCGGCATTCCATTCTGGGAATTCGTTCGCAATATCTTCGTTGGTTAGGATGTTTTTCGGCAAATAGTACTCTATTGCAGCAAGATTGATCATATCTAGATTGGGTAAATTTTTGCAAAGATAATGATTAAGAATGTTATGTGAGGAATACAATAATCTCACAAAATTTGATAAAAAGAAGGGGATTTAATGAATTATAAGATTGATATGAAATAATAATGTATTTTTTTTAGCAGATTATCATCATTGTCACAATATATTCTTCCATTTTTTAATGATGGTGTCTTTTTTCCAATTTTGAGAATCCTGAAAGCTTGTTTTCATTAAGGTTTCCAAAGTGTTTGGATTTTCTATGAGAAATTTCAGTTTATCCTGAAACTGCTGTTTGTTGCGCAATGGAATCAAAAAACCGTTTTTGCTGTTAATGATTTCGGAAGGTCCGCTGGGACAATCATAGGCAATCAAAGCGTTGGAAGAAAACATAGCTTCTATTAACACCACGCCAAAACCCTCTCTCCGAGATGTAAGACAGCTGATTTTCGATTTGGAGAGAATGTCTTTTACCTGGTCTGAATTTAACTGTCCTTCCAGGGAAATATGAGTCAAAGAATTTTCATTAATATAATTTTCGAGAATTTTTCTTTGATTTCCATCCCCAATGATTTTGACTTGCCAATCTTGTGGTAAATTAGATTCTTTGATGATTTCCAGAAATTCCAAAACATTTTTCTCCTCATCCAATCTTGCAATCATTGTGATGAGGTTGCTCTTTTGTTCGTTTGGTATGAAGTCTTGTGCTTCGGTTTTCTTATCCATCATATTTCCGATCGCTACAGTTTTCGGGTTGATGTCTTTGTAGTAATTAAAATCGTTTTGGTTTAAAACCACCACATTTTTAAGATTTCTATATTTAAGTTTTAATTGATTGTACAATGGTCCACCAACTTCGTGACTCGTGTGTTCCCAAGCAATCGTTTTTTTATTAATATTTTTATTTAATGCCAGTGTACAAGATAATTTGTACCAGCAAGAGATAATGTTGTCGTAGTTTTTATGGTTTTCCTTCAGCCATTTATTCATTAATAAAGTCACACCCAATTGATAAATGTAATCATTAATCGCCTGCAATTTTGGGATGAAACGAAGCCTTCTTTTATTAAAAGCACAAACTGCAAAAGCCCAATGTCCAAAGGAATCTACGTAATGTTTTTTGACCCTGCTATCGATAGGATAAAAATCCTCGTGTTCGCTCATCAAAAAGAGAATGTCGATCTCGTAACCATTTTCCACCAGTTCATTCACCAGATTTGCCAGCACTTTTGCAACGCCTCCCGCTTTGATGTTTTGATAATAAATGAAAAGCAGTTTCTTTCCCATGTTTTTAATTAATGATTTTAAAAATCGGATAAAAGATGGACGCTAATGTTTTCATTAAGGGAGAATTCAATTCGCGGATGGTGGTTCCAAATGATCTTTTGTCAATCACAGAAAACTTCAAATATCCACCGACATTTCGGATTAATGTTATTGGATTGCTGAAAAACCTACTGTGATATGTGTTGAGAAAAGCTTTGTAATTTTCTGCCAGTCCAAATGCGTTTTTATCATCATAGAATTGATTGGCAAGTGATTGCTCATCTTCCTTGTCGCGGAAGTAGATTCTTGTCACTTGATTGATGCAGTAATGCAAACCCAACTTATCAAACTGAAACTGAAAAACACCTTCCGGGATGAAACCTTTCCCAGCAAGATCTTCCAAATCAAGCTTCATTTTTTTGTAAATCTCCGTTTTTCCCATTCCCCATTTGTCACCTTTCACCTTGAATTTGTAGCGCATATCAAAAATGCTACAAACCAAAGGATCTTTTGGAAAACGATCACCAACCAGATTTCCAAACTGATCTTCGCAAAGCGTGGAAACAAAGACAATTTTTTGACCATCCGGAATGCCTTGCCAAGTATTTACCAAAATCTCCATAGAATCCTTTGGTAAAGCATCATCAGAATCCAATGGAGAAAAATATTTTCCTTCCGCCAAATCGATTCCCCGAAAGAATGTCAGAAATTTATGTTGATTTTCTTGATGGTAATATCGGATTTTAAAATCTGCATTTTTCTGAAATTCTTCTACTAATTCTTTAGTATTGTCAGTAGAGCCGTCGTCTATCACAAGCCATTCAAAGTCTTTGTAGGTTTGGTTTTGTAAAGACTCAAAAACCCGAGGCAAAGTGTGAGCCCGGTTGTAAGTTGGTGTAAGAATCGTAACAGTCGGTTTGCTCATTATTTTGTTTGATGTTGACTGACAAAAACAGCCGTTACTTCGTCGTATATTTTTTGATTGTCAAATTTCTCCACCGCTTTTTCCATATTTGATTTCATTTTCGAAACCATTTCTGGATTGCTAAGAAAGAGCTTCATTCCTTCGTAGATGGCAGTTTCGTCTGGGCTTACAAGATAACCGTCAATGTTGTGGTCAATCATTTCAGGGATTCCGCCCACGTTTGTGCTGATAATTGGGATATTAAGTCCCATCACTTCGCCAATCGTCAAAGGATAAGATTCCGACTCCGATGGCAAAACAAAATAATCCGAATTTTTGATATAAGGATAAGGATTGATCTGAGAATCAAGCAATAAAAATGTTTTTTCAACATCCAATTCTTTCGCTTGGTTTTTCAGATTTTCCATTTCGCCACCACCACCAATGACTGCGATGGAATGAGAAAAACCTTCATCCAAAAGTCTTCTGTGAATTTTCATCAATGTGTGATAGTTCTTCCGACTGTGCAATCTTCCCATTGAAGAAAAAACAGGATGAAGATCATATTGAACGGGAAATTCCTCTGCTTTTATCCTTACTTCTTCAATCTTAATCGCATTGTAAATCACAGAACTTTTTGGATAAGTAATGTTGTAAAGATCTTTGATAACTTCTCTCGTTTGTCTGGAGCCGAAAATGGTCCAATCAAATTTTTGCAACGCATTGATTCTGCCCATCACTCTTTCCTGATCGGGATCGTAGCTCACGTCCGTATGAAACCAGCCAATTTTTTTCGATTTGATAGGACTGTCCAAAACCGGATCAAAATCCGAATAACCTGGCGCAACTTCTACATCAAAATGCTGATTCAGAAAACGTTTGTAAAGTGCTTTTGGAAATTTGCGGTAGAACCACAGCGTGAAACTTCTTTTTAGTAATTGAAGATTTCTGAGAATCGGATTTTTGCTCATATCTTCTCGTCCTTTTTGAATCGAAATGAGCTGAATGTCCGCAGGAATCTCTGTTCTGAGTTCGCCTTGATAAATGGTGAGCAAAAGTGTAATGTCAAAAATATCTCTTGGCAGATTTTCCAAAAGATCCAGAAGCACTCTCTCTACACCACCCATTTCCATTGATCTGTGTCGGAAAAGCACTTTTATTTTTTGATGCATCTATGTCTCTTTTAGATTAAGATACAAATATAACATTGTTTATTCAAAACTTTGTATTTTTGCGTTTCAAAACATAAACTATGAATAAAATTTCTGAAATCGGCTCTACATTTTTTGCCTATCTCAAACGTCCAGATCTCTATCCTGAGTTGCGACGTAAAATCTGGAAAAACATCTTCAACCGTTCATCTGGTCTGCGAGGAAAAGAAGAAGCTGAAAAATGGTGCGCATCTCTGGCGATTTCCGAAAAAGATTTCATAGAAAACATTCTGAAAACCCCTTTCGTTCCTTTCGAAAAATTGTTTCCAGACGAGTTTGCATCCGCTTTACAGGCTCAGGCAAAAGCACCAGTGAAAATGGGCGGTGCAGGATCGCTAAGCGTGATTTATTATATTAATGAATTTGCAAATGCTAAAAAATCCATAGAAACAGGTGTGGCTTATGGCTGGTCTTCTTTTGCGGCTTTGGCGTCTTTGGTTTCCAGAAATGGAACGCTTTACAGTTCGGATATGCCTTACATTCTTCAAAATCAAAGCGAGGATTTTGTTGGTTGCGTTATTCCGGAAAAGTACAGAAACAATTGGGATCTTTTCCGTTTTGCAGACAAGGAGTCTCTACCGAAGATTTTTGCAAAGTCAGACTCTTTCGATGTAGTGCATTACGATAGTGATAAAACCTACGACGGAAGACTTTGGGCGTACAATCTGCTTTGGAGCAAACTGAAAAAAGGAGGCGTTTTTATGAGTGATGATATTGGCGACAATGCGGCTTTCAAAGATTATTGTGAAAAGAATAACCGCCAACCATATATTATAGAATTCGATGGCAAGTATGCCGGCGTTATTATAAAAGATTAAAACAAAATGCTTCAGAATTTTCTGGAGCATTTTTTATTCTATGTTACAGCCCATCTGTTGGTATTGTAGTTTAAATTTCCCAGCCCATTTTTCAAATTCCGTAAAATTGATTTTATCAGAAACAAAACTTTTGAAATAGTTTGATGAAAAATCTTTCGGAAAGTTTTCCATCGCATCAAATTCCCCTTTCAGCCAAGCTTCATTGATGAGGTGATTAAACTGATTGACATCAAAATCAAAACCGTATTCATGATAAGAATTGGTGGCAGACGATTGGAAAGTTGTTTTCATCGCTTCCGTTTTCAGTCTGGAGACGAAGTTGTGGTTACTCTTGTTTTTTTTATAAAACAGAGAAGCGTTCATCAATTGTCTTTTCTCATCCACTTTTCCATCCATGTTTTTCCAGATTTCCAACCAGTAATCTTTTCGGAAAAAGCCCATCAGAATAGAGTTGAGCGCCCAATATTTTCGTTGTGTTGAATGGTCCACTCTGCCAAGTTTGTAGAGAATCGTGAAAAATTTGAATTGATTGTAGAAAAAAGCTTTCATCAGAGGTTTCGGAAAAAGCATTAGGTTTTTTGGTAAAGCCGAATTTATATTTTCAGAAATTGGATTGATATTGAGATTTTCTGCCTCTTTTTGATTTCCGAGCCAGCCAAGTTTTATCAGATTGGCATTGAGTTCCTTTGCCTGATTTTGAAGTTCGTCCAAATTGATTGGTTTTGTGAACCAAACGTCATCTTCCGTTACAATCACATATTCCGAAGCTTTTTCCACGTTGTCATACCAGAACTTTGTAGGGATTTTGTGACCGTTAATTTCTTTTTTTGAGGCTAGATTTTCATCGATTGCTTTTATCTTTCTATCGTAATTGTCAGAAAGCCGGATTTCGGTTTCGGGATATTTTTTGCGGATTTTGTCCAGATATTTTTCAGGGGTTCCGTCATCCAGAACAATGATTTTGAAATCGCCCGAAATGTACTTGTGAACGGATGCAATACATCTATCCAGGTAAAAAGGACGGTTGAATGATTTGATAAAGATGTCGGTCATAATACTTTCTTTTAGGAGAGAAATTTTATGCTTTATTTAAATCAAATATGTTTTTGTAAATATAGTATAAAATAATGATTATTTTATTGATAATAATTGTCTTAATTAATTATTGCGTAACTAGGAATTGGAATAATTGTTTATTTATGATAATTTTATAATAAAAATGTCATTGGGTTTTTCTTGTAAATTTTTATTAATTAAGAGAAATAATAGAGTTCGAAATATTAAACCGCCAGTTCTAAATCCTAATTAAAAACAAAAAAGCATCAATTAAACAATTTTAATTGATGCTTTTTCATTGAAATGAAAATATAGTCTAATTTACATTACAACCCATTTGCTGATATTGTAATTGGAATTTCTCAACCCATTTTTCAAATTCCGGAATATTGATTTGATCTGAAACAAAAGTTTTAAAATAAGCCAAAGAAAAGTCTTTTGGAAAGTTTTCCATCGCATCAAATTCCCCTCTCAGCCAAGCTTCATTAATGATATGATTGAAAAGATTGACATCAAAATCAAAACCGTACTCGTGATAAGAATTGGTTGCCGACGATTGGAAAGTTGTTTTCATCGCTTCTGTTTTCAATCTTGAAACAAAGCTGGCGTTTTGCTTGTGTTTTTTATAGAAAACCGAAGCGTTGATGAGTTGTTTTTTCTCATCCACTTTTCCGTCCATCTCCTTCCAGATTTCCAGCCAATACTCTTTTTTGTAAAAGCCCATCAGGATTGAGTTGAGCGACCAATATTTCAAAGTTGTCAGATTATCAACAATTTTTAATTTGTAAAGAATCGTGAAGAATTTATACTGATTATGAAAAAAAGCATTCATCAATGTTTTGTTCATTAATAATAAATCCTTCGGTTGTGCAGATTCCAAATCTTCTGAGATTGATTCTAAATTCAAATCTTTCCGCTCATTTTCGTTTCCGAGCCAACCCAATTTCAAAAGATGAATGTCAAATTTTTTTGCTTGATTTTGGAGATTATTAATATCAATCGGACGTGTGAACCAAACATCATCTTCTGTCACAATCACATATTCCGAGCCTTTTTTGATGTTATCAAACCAAAATTTTGTCGGGATCTCAAAGCCGTTGACTGGTTTTCCGGATTGCAAATTTTCTTCAATCGCTTTTCCTTTTTGGTCGTAACTTGGGGAAAGATGGATTTCAACTTCGGGATATTTCTCACGGATTTTGTCCAGATATTTTTTCGGCGTTCCGTCATCCAAAACCTTGATTCTGAAATCACCAGAAACATTTTGGTAAATCGAGGAAATGCATCGATCCAAGTAAAAAGCTCGGTTGAAAGATTTGATGAAAATATCTGTCATTATTTAAAACTTAGGATTTTATTAATTAGCTTTTAAAGCTTTTTTAGAATTGAATTTTTTTCTAATCAAATGATTCAGAGGTTCTTCCAAATACGTGAACATCAAAATTGAAACAATATTAAGCAAAATGAAAATTACCAATTTGTTTTCTGTAATGTAATCATTCATAAAAACAGGAATGAATCCTTTGTGAATCAGATAAAAGACATAAGAACTTTTTCCAAGCAAAACAAAAATGGGACTTGCCAATAGTTTTTGTAGAATAGTTTTTTCGTGAATCAATCCCCAAAGCAAAGGCACAATTCCAAAAACAGATAGAAAAATAAGCTCAAGGACGAGTGCGAATTCTGCCTCGAAATTCAAATAAGATTTAACACAAACGAATAAGATAATGATGAACAACCCAAACCAAGTCACCCAATTTTTTGAAAATTTCAATTTCTTTTTGAGCATCAGAATTGCCAATGCAATGCCAGCAAAAAACTCAAAAATATTAAAGAAAAAATCATATTGTAAAAATCCCCAGGTGTTTTGAGGAACGTTGGTAGCATCTTTCAAAAAAAGTCCTGACGCAAATATCAGAACTGGCAGAAGTGCGAGAAACCATTTGCTTTTTCGAATTAATATGAAGTAGAGTGGCGCTGTGATGTAGAACATTTCCTCAAGCGTAAGTGTCCATCCTTGCGGGATTCCAGCGAAATAGTATTTAGAAAACAAAGCCTTTGTCATCGTAAAAGATAGAATTGCTTCGATAGTTTTTTCTAGATTCCAATAATTATTTTGAAAAAACCAAACGAGAAAAACGCCGGCAGCCAGGAGAAAATACATTGGGTAAATGCGTGCAATACGATTGACCATATATTTTTTGAAATTCAGCGGACGATCATTAAAATACCGGTAAGTAATCAAAAATCCGCTGAGTACGAAAAACATTTCAACCCCAATATGAAAATTAGAAACTACTTTTTTTGCAAAGTCAGGAACGTTTGGATTGCGAAAAGGCATAAAGTGAAAGACAAAAATCAGCCAAGCGGCAATAGCGCGATAACCTGTAAGTGCAGGGAAAAATTGTTTTTCTTGGGTTGACATCAAAGTGTTTTTGTGGTTTTAGTTTTCGGAATGATTACGAGAATTTCCTTAAGATTTTGGCAATGATATTATTTTGTTTTGTTTTAAGAAAAGTAGGAAGATCAGAGATTTCGCTGATGTTTTTTCCATAAAGTTGGGTGATGTTTCTTCTCTTTGCTGTATCAAGAATCACTTTTTGCCAGTTTTCATTCAGCTTGATTTTTTTTGATGAATCCTGAGAAACGCCGTTTGCGTGGAGTCTGTAGAGATAAAGAGGTTCTTTAATATAAATAAAATTGCCCGTTTCGTACAGTTTCAAATATAAATCCTGATCCACAGCAGATGTCAATTCTGGATTGATTCCAGAAGTTTTGTCGTAAGCCGATTTTTTAAAAGTGAAAAAATGATTGGCTTCCAAGAATATGTTGAAGAATTTTTTGTCTCCATTTTTCACCGCTCTGGAGTGTGCAAATGTACGCTGAGGTTTCAGATTGTTGTCGCAAAGTGTAAAACTGGAGTAGGTGACAACATTGTTTTCCGTATGATTTTTCAAACTGACTTCAATCGCGTTTTCTTGCAAAGCATCATCCGGATCTACAAAACCGCAGATTTCTCCAGAAGCCATTTCAATGCACTTTCTTTTGGTAAAACCCACTCCACTATTTTTATCATTTTGGAATAGTTTGAATCGTGAATCAGTTTGTGTCAATTCTCTAATTTTTTCAAACGAATCATCTGTAGAAAAATCATCCACGACTATCACTTCAAAATCCTGAAAAGTCTGAGTCAGAAGGCTTTTATAACAATCTTTGAAGTATTCGAAATTGTTATAGTGAGCAATAAGAACGGAAAATTTTTTCATCAAATAAGAATATCTCCAAAATTAGTAAAATAATCTTAGATTTGCAGTCTAAAAACACAATATGTGCGGAATCGCAGGCATCGTCACGAATAATATTCTTGAAAAAAAATCCTACTCACAAATTCTTAAAAATATGACAGATTCCATCATCCACCGAGGTCCGGATGATGAAGGTCACGAGTATTTTCAGAACTGTTTTCTTGGCTTCAGAAGATTGGCAATCGTGGATCTTTCCAAAGATGGACATCAGCCGATGTATTCTAATACCAGAAACGAATGCATCACTTTCAATGGTGAAATCTACGGTTACCGTGATTTGAAGAAAGAAATCACAGACTATCCTTTCCAAAGCAATACAGATACGGAAGTCATTTTGTCTTTGTATCAAAAAAATGGTTCAGAACTTCCTCAAAAACTCAACGGAATGTTTTCTTTTGCCATTTGGGATGAGCAAAAACAACAACTGTTTTGTGCAAGAGACAGATTTGGCGAAAAACCATTTTATTACGCCTTTGGGAAAAATGGTGAGTTTATTTTTGCATCAGAAATCAAGGCGATTCTTGCAACAGATCTTGTAGATTCTGAGCTGAATGACGAAGCGGTTCATCATTTTCTGCGACATATGTATGTTGATAGTCAGCAGAGTATTTACAAAAATATCAAAGTTTTACCACCTGCTCATCAGCTGATTTACAATGACGGAAAGATAGAAATCTCCCAATATTGGAATTTCCCAAAAGAAGAACTGGATATTTCTGAAGAGCAAGCAGTTGAGAAATTCCAAACTTTAGTTGAAAAATCGGTTGAGAAACAACTGGTTGCAGATGTGAAAGTTGGTGCTTTTCTCAGTGGAGGATTAGATTCTGGAACATTGGTCGCATTGTCATCAGAAAAAAATCAAAATCTTACAACATTAGGATTTCAATACGAAGGCGATTGGGATGAGATGCCCGATGCGAGAACAATTGCGAAGAAATATAACACCGATCATAAAGAAGTTGCACTTCAAAATGCAGATATACCGAAAACTTTAGTAGAAGTCTTGAAAAAGTTGGATGAGCCTCTTGCTGATACTGCTATTTTGGCGACTTACACCATTTGCAAAGAAGCTTCCAAAAATATGACCGTTGTGATTACAGGTAATGCCGGCGATGAACTTTTCGGAGGTTACAAATGGTATCAAGAAGAGAAAAAAATTCTTGAAAAAGGTGGCGCAAATGCATCATTGTTGCCGTTTTATAAAATAGGTTCGACAATAAGTGAAAAATTAAATTTAAATAAATCAAATTCTTATTTCATTGATAAAGTCTTTCGATCTAAGTTTCCAGATATTGTTGCTTATCAAAAAGGAAAAGTCCACAATAATTTTACCGAAGAAGAAACTTTTCAATTGATGAAATCCAGACAATCTTATGAGCATCAATATAATTTTGAACTGGATAAAACCAACTTGAATACACCGATGCGAATGGATCTTACGAATGTGATTGCTGGTGATTACTTGGTAAAAGATGACCGCATTGCGATGATGCATTCCATAGAACTCAGAACGCCATTTTTGGATAAAGACTTGGTAGAGTTTTGCTCGATGCTTCCTGCAAAATATAAGGTTGATGAAAATCAAACCAAAATTATTCTACGAAAAGCTTTTGGTGAAAAGCTTACAGAAAATATTCTCACCAAAAAGAAACAAGGCTTTGGAGCGCCAATTTCACAATGGTTAAGAATCCCAGAAATGGAAAATTTGACCACAAAAATCCTTAAAAATTCCTCTTCAAAAATCTTTAAGAAATTAGATTTCCAAGCCGTACAAAAACAGCTAAACTACAATTACAAGCATTGGAGTTTGTTGGTTTTGGGGATTTGGATGGAGGAGCATTATTGTAATGATGGATCTTTGCCAAATTTTTTAATAAAAACATCTGACCACTGATAGAAAAGTGCTTTCTTGTCATCGTTTAAAAAATGAGATAGGTAAGTTCTGCTGTAATCGTTGGGGAAATTTTCGATAACATCCATTTCGCCGTTTAACCACCTTTGATTGAGATCATTGTTGAAAGCCAAGACATTAAAATTAATGTTGTACCTGTGGTAAGAATTGGTAGCTGACGATATGTAGGTGGTCTTCAGGTATTCTTTTGTCGTGCGGCAAATTGCTGATTTATTTTTTTTGAATCGATGGTACCACGCAGTAGAATTTTTCAATAGATCTTTCTCATTTACTCTCCCTGCTGAATCCTGCCAGGTGTAGATCCAAAAATCTTTCCGGTACAGTCCCATCAAAATAGAACCAAAATTGTAGTATTCGTTGATGCTTTGGTTGTTTGCTAGGCGCAATCTGCAAAGTAATGAGAAAAATTTATACCTATTGTGTAACACAAGATCCATCACCCATCTGTTGCTGGTAAACAATTTTGTGGAATTTTGAGAAATCAAATTTTCTGAAATCTGATTTTCTTCCAAATTGTTCCAAAACCGTACATCACTTTGCCATCCGATTTTTGTCAAATGAACATTGTTGGCGGTCATCTCTTTTGAGATTTTTTCTAGATCAATAAAATCTGTAAACCAAACATCATCTTCTATCACCAAAACATTTTCTGTCGCATTTTTCACAGTATTAATCCAAAGTTCGGAAGGTATTTTATATCCATCAATTTCTTGATTACGAAGAATTTTGTCTGATTTTTCTTGATGGTTTGTTGATTTTCTAATTTCAACAAATGGATATTTTTCTGTTATTTTAGATAGAAGGATTTCCGGTGTGCCATCGTCCAAAATAATGATGTTTTTGAAACCTGTAACAAATTTTCCAATAGAAAATAAAACTTTATCGAGATAAAATGCTCTGTTAAAGGATTTTATAATGATGTCAACTTCCATAAAATTGCAATTAGAAAAGGGGATTGGTGATAATCTTGTTTACTCTTAAACTCTATGTTAAAGAGTCAATAACCCCGCTATAATTTTAGTGCAATTTAATTAATTTTATATATTATTTGTGTTAAATATGCAACATAATTATGTTATTAATCAAAAATTAATGATAATAAAATGCTACGGATAGAAATGTAATTTTAGCCATTAAAAAACAACCACATTGAAATTACAATCGGTTTTTTTATTCAGAATTAAGAGGATTGTTTTTATTGGTAATTTGTCAAGACGGGAAGCGTGACATCGTTGTGAATGATCCTTTCTTTGTATTTCAAACATAACGGCGCAAAAATCTGTGAAAGAATTACCAACAAACCAATGGGATAACCTGGATTTCGACCTTTCACATCGCCCGGAAATTTTCGCAGTTCTTCCTGAAAATTGTCCATTCTTTTATAAAGTTCTGCGTACCATTCTGCAGTGAACTTCGTATTAGATCTGCAAATAAAACCGCCTGTCCCGACACAGCTTTTGTAATAATATTGCAAATCTTGATCTATGATTCCTTGATCTTTTCCCATTCCAAAAGGTGTAAGTTCTGTGTAGCCCAACAGCCATTTTTCCGGATTTGACTCCAGAGATTCGAAGGCTTTTTCCCAATTATTGCGGTTTGTTTTGATGTCGCTGTAGCCACCGCCATAGAAATGCATAAAGTAACATCTCAGATAATCCGATTTATGAACCAAAGAAAGATTGTCATAAGCAGGATGCAAAGGATGCTCTGGTAAAATATAATTTTGGAGGTTTTGTGGCGTGATTAATCTAACTTCCACACCAGAGTTTTGGGCCAAAGATTCGTAGCCTTTTCTTCGGTTTTCGGACATCTCATTGTCGCCGGTCCAAAAGCAGTAGATCACTCTATCGACTTTGGATGTGACATCTGAAAATGGCTCATAATCATTAGTTGTAAAGAAATTAGGGTATCTGTTTTTATTAAAATGATAAGGAAAAATAGATTGTCTTTTCACGCGCCACCAATCTCTGAAAGCATAGAGTTCTTTATAGACAAAACCTAATTTGGATTTTGCAAAATCACTGATTTTATTTCTAATTTCCCCCATTTTTAATGATGTGTTTTATGTCGGTTATTTTGATCGTCTTTAGTAAAATGTAGAAGTAATAGATGTTTTTCAGAATATCATTTTTGTATGCAATTCGGAAGTTTCTGTACAGCATTTTGCTCATACTGACTTTCGTTTCATAATCGAATTTTTCCTCGTAATTATTCAGGAGATAGCCCATATATTCAGAGTTTCCTTTCATTTTTCTCATCCTGAAATCGGTGGAATTTCGGTTTCCGGAGAGGTTGACTTCTGAGTCTCGGAAAGACATAAAAGCATTATTAATAAAAAGAATATCTCCAAATTCTGAAAATTCCAAAACCGCGATGGCGTCAGATCCGTACGCCAATTCTATATCTTGATACTTGTATTTACGATACTTGTCGATTCTGAAAATATTTTCGCTCAATGTTGAGAAGCCAATGTTGCGATAGAGGTTTCCGAAGAAAACAGACGCTTTCTGAAGATGTGGATAATCTGGAAATTCCCTTACAATCTTATTATTTTCATTAATAACTCTGCATTTGAATTTTATCAAGCTGATGCCTTTTTTCTCAGCTTCTTCCACATTGCTATAAAATTCTTGGATGCAATTTTCGCTCAATGTATCATCGTCAGCCAAAACAATCACCCATTCTTCATCTGTAATAAACTCATCAATGCATCTTTCCCATTGTTTGGATAGAGAATTTCCTCCGATGTTCGTGTCAAAATTTTTATATCTTGTGATGATAGAATCGTACTTTTCAATCAATTCCTTTGGATCATTAGGACTATTGTCGTTTCCAATGTAGAGATTAAATCTTTTGTCCGTCTGATTGTTTAAGCTTTCTAAAGTTTCCTTTATAAAATCGATTTTATAATATGGGATTACGACTGCAATTTTGTTTTTCATCATTTTTTTGTTTTTTACCAATAGCAACCGCCTTCTATTTTTTCAAAATCTTTTGGAATATCTTGTGTGAAAATCCAATTTTCACCGTTGTTTTTTCTAAGTTCTGTGTAATGTTCCCATTCTTCCCATCTTTTCCCTTTGATGCCGAAGAGAAGTTGAGTAACGCCTCCCAGATGAATGGCTTGTTTTCCTAAGTCTTTTACATAAGAAGCCAGCGGAAATCCATAAGCACCACAACCGATGATGGCAATGTCGAAATCCGTTTTTGAGATTTGATTTTTCATAGATTCTAAAGCATCAAACCACGTTTCAAATTCCGATTTTTGTCCGGCAATAGTTTGAACGGCTTTTATCGTTTTAAGTTCAAAATCAGGAAGCATTTTGGGATTTTTATAAAGCAAATCTTTCTGTGCAAACTGATGTTTGATGGATTCTTCGAACGGATGAACCAGAAGAACTTTTTTTCCTTTCAATTCGTAAGACCAAGGCTCGTCATAAAACCAAGGTTCCAATTCCCGTATTTTGCAAAGTTTTACATCATCAGGAATATTTTCAACCTGATATTCCATCTCATTCCAAACACCAAGAATATCAAGATTCTCAATAGATTGATTGTAAATTTCAATGAATTTTTCTCCGAGAGACGCATCATTTGGGAAGAAGCCAGAAAGCAAACAAAGATTATCCAAAAAAACGGAATCTTTTTTCCAAAGAATATTAATGTCGCCAGAAAGGGTTTTTGTAATTCCAGAAAAATCGGAGCCCACTTTTTTCTGCAAAGATTGATTGACTAAAAATCGCGTTTCTGTACTTCCAAGTCTTCCAACCATAAAGGGTTTTCCGCTTTTTATCATCTCAGAAATCAGTTGATTTGTATCGCCATTTTTCTCGCGATCCATTACCAAATCAAATCGGTTTTTCTTGTGAAGAATTGGCACCGTTCTTTTGGCAAGCCGATGGAGATAATGATAGTTGTTGGAAGTAATCATTTATAAATTTTTTATCATTTGGTCTTGTTTGTTGATAATAATCGAATTATCCGGAACATCTTTGTGGATCACACATCCAGCACCTAAGATTACATTGTTTCCAATCGTTACATCTTTCAAGATAACCACATTTGCGCCTGTCCAAACATTGTTTCCAATCTTCACTTTTCCGATGCTGAATTCAGTTTTCGAGACAGAAAAAGGTTCTTTTGTATAATGGTGATTGTGATCGAAAATCTTCATTCCTTCACCCAAAATGCAATTTTCGCCAATGTTGACTTCTCCCAAACAAGATATTGTAGCACGCGTGATGTAAGTGTTTTTGCCAATAATCAATTTACCGTTTGGTTTCACGGTGATAAAGTTTGATTGATTGATGGTTACATTTTCTGCAATATCAAATTTTGAAGTCGGCGTGATGTCAAAAAAATTATCAGAACCTATTTTGAAACTTGAATGAATTTGACTTCCCGAAGTAAAAAAAACACCTCGTTGATGTTGATTAATACAAGCCTTGACAAGGTTTTGTAGTTTGGAGAATATAAAGCCTAAAGCTGATTTCATTTTTGTGTTTCAATCGATTATATACAAAGATAAAATTTTAGTATTTATTTCTATATTTTTGTGCAAAATTAGTAACTAATATTTTTCTTATGAGTCCTTTGGTGAGTATCGTAATTCCTGTTTACAAAGTAGAAAAATTTATTGTCAGATGTCTGCAGTCCGTTGTGAATCAGTCCTACACAAACATTGAATGCATTCTTGTAAACGATGTCACGCCAGATTCGTCTATGGAAGTAGCTCAGGATTTCATTGCCAAAAATCCGGATTTTGATTTTAAAATCATCAATCAACCTTTCAACCAAGGACTTTCTATGGCGAGAAATGCGGGAATGGATTTGGCAAAAGGAAAATACATTTACTTTTTGGATAGCGATGATGAGATTACTGATTATGCGATTGACCATTTGGTAAAATTGGCCGAAGAAACCAATGCAGAAATGGTTTTGGGGCAAAGCGTCTGCATCAATGAGGAGGAAAATTGGAAACGTAATTATTTTCCCATCACATCCGAAAAAGATGTTATCGAAGGAAGTAAAAACATTGTATGGAGTTTTGTGAAGGGGAAATATCCTGTGATGGCTTGCGATAAGTTGGTGAGAATGGATTTTCTGATGGAACACAAGCTTTATTTTGTAAAAGACCTTTTCTCGCAGGATGTTTTGTGGAGCTTCCAAAGTATGCTGAAATTTGAAAAAATCGCTTTTCTAAGAGAAGATACTTATCTCTATTATTTTCACGGTGCGTCCATTATTCACAATCGTGGTGAGAAACATTTTGGAAATTGGATCACGATTGCAGAGTTTATGAATCGCGTCTATCTGGAAGAAAAAAATCCGTACAATAAAAAGCTGATCTTGGAAAATTTGATCGATTTCAAAGCTTCGACTTTGGGAATGAACTGGAAAGCCCAACAAAATGAAGAACTTTGGAAAAGAAGCTACAAGGCTTACAATCAATTGTCTGGATTGAGTTTTGCTAATTACTTGTCATCTGCTTACACTACAAAACTAAAAAAGCAGGACTTATTTTATCGCCTGCCTTTGTCTATTGGATACAAATTTTTCCGATGGAGATTTGATAGATAATCAAATTTTACATCCATCTAATTTGGTCGTTTAATTATAATCTTTTCACGCAATCATCTTGCTCCAAGATTCCTTTCACATCATAAATAATCCCGTTTTCTGAAAGAAGATTTTTGATATTAAGATCTTCAAATTCTTTGTGAGAAACTGCCAAAACTACCGCTTCATACTTTTTGAAAGGCATTTTGGTTGTCGTCGTCAATCCATATTCGTGCATCACTTCAGCTGGATTTGCCCAAGGATCAAAAATGGTCACATTGATGCCGTAATCTCCCAAGTTTCTGATGACATCAACGACTTTCGTATTTCTAACATCAGGACAGTTTTCTTTAAAAGTAAATCCAAGAACCAATACTTCGGAACCATTCACTTTCAAATCTTTTTTCAGCATTTGTTTCACGGTTTCGCTTGCAACGTATTGACCCATAGAATCATTCATTCTTCTTCCAGCCAAAATAATTTCCGGATGATAACCAAATTCCTGCGCTTTTTGAGCCAAATAATAAGGATCCACGCCGATGCAATGTCCACCAACCAAACCTGGTTTGAACGGAAGGAAATTCCATTTGGTTCCCGCCGCTTTCAGAACTTCGTGCGTATCGATATTCATTAGATTGAAAATCTTTGCCAACTCATTAACGAAAGCAATATTAATATCTCTTTGAGAATTTTCTATCACTTTTGCCGCTTCTGCTACTTTGATTGTGGGAGCCAAATAAGTTCCAGCTTCAATGACAGAATTATAAAGGTCATCTACAATTTTTCCAATTTCAGGATTGGATCCGGCTGTAACTTTCAAGATTTTTTCCACCGTGTGAAGTTTGTCACCAGGATTGATTCTTTCCGGAGAATAACCTGCGAAGAAATCCACATTGAATTTCATTCCCGTATTTTTTTCCAACACAGGAACACATTCTTCCTCTGTCACGCCTGGGTAAACTGTCGATTCGTAGATCACGATGTCGCCTTTTTTCAGAACTTTTGCAACAGTTTCGCTGGCTTTGTAAAGTGGTGTCAAATCTGGACGATTGTTCTTGTCAACTGGCGTTGGAACTGTTACGACGTAAATATTAGAGTCGGCAATATCCTCAAATTTATTAGAACAATATAAACCCGTTTCTCCAGCTTTTGGATTGCTTGCGACCAATGCAGATTGCAAAAGTTCATCGGAAACTTCCAAAGTGTCGTCTTTTCCGGCATTCAGTTCGGATATTCTTTTTTCATTAATATCGAAACCTACAACGGCGTATTTTGTAGAGAATAATCTGGCAAGTGGCAACCCAACATAGCCAAGTCCGATTACGGTAATTTTATGACTCATTAATTTTTTATTTAATTATTTCAAATTCTCCCAATACCATTTCACGGCTTCTTTCAAACCGTTTTTCATTGAGAATTGAGGGTTGTAGTTTAATAGATTTTTTGCTTTGTCGATGCTGGCAAGAGAGTGTGGAACGTCACCTTTTCTGTAATCGCCGTAAATCACTTCTACATCGGCAATTTTTGGATCGAAGTCGGATAAATATTCCTTTAAATTACTAACAAGATCATTCAAAGTGGTTCTCTCTCCGAAAGCGGTGTTGTAAACCTGATTTTGAGCTTCTGTATTGTCTGAAGTCAAAGCCAAAAGGTTCATCAAGATGACATTATCAATATAAGTGAAATCTCTGGAATATTCTCCACCACCGTTGATGACAGGACTTTCGTGGTTCATCAGTTGCATTACGAACTTCGGAATTACCGCAGCGTAAGCACCATTTGGATTTTGTTTTCTTCCGAAAACATTGAAATATCTTAAGCCAATCGTATCAAAATCATAAGTTCTTTTGAAGACATCAGCATAAAGTTCATTCACGTATTTTGTAATTGCGTAAGGCGAAAGTGGTTTTCCTATTTTATCTTCAACTTTCGGAAGACTTTCAGAATCTCCATAAGTTGAGGAACTTGCCGCATAAACAAATCTCTTTACGTTTGCATCTCGCGACGCGACCAACATATTCAGAAATCCGCCAACGTTTACATCATTGCTTGTGATCGGATCATTGATAGATCTTGGAACCGAGCCAAGTGCAGCCTCGTGCAAAACGAAATCTTGGTTTGCACAAGCGGTTTTACAATCTTCCAAATTGCGAATGTCGCCTTCGATTAATTTGAAGTTGGGATTGTCTTTTATCGCTTCCAGATTTTCTCTGAGTCCTGTGGAGAAGTTGTCAAGACAAGTGACATTTGCGCCAAGATTTAATAATTCTTCACAAAGATTGGAGCCGATGAAACCAGCACCACCAGTGACTAATATATTTTTATTACTAAGTTTTTCTTTGAAGTCGTTCATAGTTTTAAGAGTAATATTTCTCTAAGATTCGGCAAAGATAAGATTCTTTGTTATTAAGATTGTTAATTCTAAAATAATCTTCTAAATCTGGAATATTAATATCATATCCAGAGCCCTTTTTGATGAGGTTGAGATCCAATTTTGTGTTGTAAAAACGCTCGATGATTTCCAGAATTTCGATGATGGCGTAATTCTGAACATAGGCGACATTCACTATTTTGTTGAGAGTTTGGCTGTCTAACAAATTGAAAGTGATGTTCTTAATATCATCTGCATCTATGAGGTTTCTGGTAGCTTTTGTATGAACATTGATGGTCTCGTTGTTTCGGATTGATCGAATGAGGTAATTCATCAAAAGATTCGGATTTCCACCTTTCCCAACTGCATTGCTGACTCTGAGAATCAAATATTTATCACAAGAATTTTTCACAAGTTGCTCCATTTTCAGTTTATGAAGCACATAGTCACTTCCCGTTTTGGAAGAATCGTAAACGCTACAAGTTGAGAAGTAAACAAATGTTTTATCTTGATTTTCTTCGATGGTTTTCTTGATGAGCTTTTCCTCTCGTGAGAATTCTTCTGGTCTGTCTTCCAAAGAATTAGAAACACCGGAAGCGAAGAAGATGATGTCTTTCCTATCATCCTCAGCGAAGAGAGATGCAATCAATCCTTTACCGACAATCATTCTAAAAGTGTTTTAAGAATTCTTTCCGAAGCTTTTCCATCGCCAAAAGGATTTTTCTCTGACTTGAAAATGAATTCTTTCTCTTCATTCCAAATTGTATAAAATTCTGCTTTAATTTTTTCCAAATCGCTACCGACCAAAACACCACAATTACAGTCCAAAACTTCGGGTCTTTCGGTTTCTTCACGCAAGATCAAAACTCTTTTTCTAAGACTTGGAGCTTCCTCCTGAATTCCGCCAGAGTCTGAAATTATTAATTTTGCAGAAGCCATTTTTCTTATCGTATCCAAATAGGGTAGAGGTTCTGTAAATAATAAATTGTCAGGTTTTTTATCTTCGAAGACATCAAGAATGATCTTTCTCGTGTTTGGATTTGGGTGTAATGCCCATTCGAAATTAGTTTCCGGATTTTCGCTAGCTAATTCTTTGATGGCTTGCGCAATTTCTTGCAAAGGTTTTCCAATGTTTTCTCTTCTGTGCGCCGTGATGAAAACCTTATTTTGATACTCTATTTCAATATTTTCTTTTTCGAGAATATATTGAATCATATCAACAATCGTGTTCCCAGTCAACAATATTTTGTCCTTCGGAATTCCTTCTTTTAAGAGATTTTCTTGAGATAAAGTAGTTGGTGCAAAATTCACGTCGCTTCCTAAAGAAACCACACGTCTATTGTATTCCTCAGGAAAAGGCATTCTGATGTCTGTGGTTCTAAGACCCGCTTCGATGTGATAGAATTTTCGCTTCTCCATAAAAGCCACGATGGACGAAGCCAAAACGGTGAAAGTGTCGCCCTGAGCCACAATTTTGGTAATGTTTTCTTGATGTACAAGATCCGATAAACTATTAATCAGTTTTGCTACCAAATTGGAATTGGTGAAATCTAGTGACTGAACAGAAAGTCGGAAATCCGGTTTGACATCAAAACTTTCTTCCATTTTTGTAAGAAGATCATCGTGCTGACCAGTGTTGACCACCACAATTTCTTCATTTTGCATACGGAATTGATGAATGACCGGAAAAACTTTTAGAAATTCTGGTCTGGTTCCGTAAACGATGGCAATTTTATGACTCATCAATTTGTTTTGTGCAAAAATAATAAATCTTAAGGCTTAATGCGTTTTAAAATATGTTTAAATAGCATTTTCAATGGAAATTGATTCAGAATCTCATCGGCTGTGATAATTTTGAGATTGTTGACAGCATTGTGGATTTCCTTCTTTCCATCTTTGATATCTGCTACATTTTTCAGATGATGATAAGCGTGCACATAATCTTTGAAAGGATTTGGCGTATCGCGCTCGTGCCAAGTTCCCACAAAATGATGCGCAGCGTAATTCTTCGGAAGATCCAAACAAAAATATGTTGATGGATAAATCACAATTCCGTCTTCAAGTTCCTGATATTCATCTCTTTCTGGATCAGCTTTGTAATGATTGATGAGAAGATCTGAAACAAAAACTGTATTCGTTGTCAAATCAAAGTCAGTTTTTTTATTATAAAAGTCTAAAACCTTTTTTGGCCAAGGATGGTCTTTTTCCGTAGCCCAAAGTGCCGTGAATGGTGAACCTTTGATCTCAAAACCAGAAAATGCGCGGTGAACCAAAAACTCATCCAAAGAAAATTTGACTTCCACATCGATGTCCATATAAATCCCACCTTGCTCAAACAAAGCCAATGCTCTTGCATAATCCGAAACAAAAGCCCATTTTTTCTTCTCCGCCGCTAGACGAACGTACTCGCAACAAGTGATGTCAAAGTTGGATTCGTTCCATTCGATGATTTCGTAATCGGGAAGGTTTTTTTTCCAGGAGTCTAGGCAAATGTAGAAAGATTCTGGTTTTGGATTGCCACCGAACCAGCAGTAGTGTATTTTTTTTGGAATCATGGTTTAATCAATTTCTTTTTGATAAAAGTGTTCATTGGTTTTTCATAGTAGAGGAATGAAAGACAACTTAATACGATCGTCACAATAAAGTAAATTATGGATAGATTAATTTCATTAAAATTAACAAAATAATTGTCTTTGAGCATATTACCATAAGTAATAACCAAGTAATGGATCATGTAAAATCCAAAACTAATCTCGCCCAGAAATACTAATGCGTTGTTTGATAATAATTTTGAAAGATAACCTTTATTCTGTGCGAAAGTATAGATAATAAGACACATCGGAATCCAGTAATAAACGGAAAATCTAAAACCTCTGGCAAAATAATTGTGAAATATAAAAAATATTAAAAAAGTAACTATGGTAAAGAGCTCTGCAAGAGTAGCTCTTTTTATAGTTGAAAAAAAAGATTTGAACTTCTCATTTTTGAAAAGATCATAAAGTAATATTCCTAAGATAAAATCGAAACTTCTAATAAGTGGATTCACATAAAATACATCTTTATGATGACCACTTGGAATCAAGAAGACTCCAATGATTAATATTGCAGGAATTAGAAAAGTAAATATCTTCTTTAATATTTTTACGTTTTGGAAGAGGACAATGATAAAGGGGAATATCAGATAAAAAAACATTTCATCTGAGATGCTCCAGGCAGGTGGGTTGAAACTAAAAAAAATAGTTTGGTTGGGAACGAAACTCTGAATAAGAAAAAAATTGGTCAGGAATGCCCCTATATATAAGGCATTATTGAAATAAACAAAAGGTATAGCTAAAATTAAAGTTAGGAAATGCAAGGGGTAGATTCTTGCAAAACGCGCTAAGTAAAATGATTTTTTGGTTATTTTTTCTTGCAAGAATTTTTCTTTATAGCTGTACGACAAAACAAAACCACTGAGAATAAAGAAAAAACTAACGCCCAGATAACCTTCAAAAAAGACGTTTCTTTGGAGCCATTGAAGAAGATTATTATCCGTATTTGCGAATGTTAAATGACTTAAAAAAACAAAAAATGCAAAGAAAAAACGCAGAGAGGTTAGAGGTTTTATCATAAGCCAATTTCTAAGAAAATAATTTTTTCACCCAATTATCAACACGATACTTTTCTATTAGAGAATCGTTCATTTTCATAAATGGAAGTTTTAGGAAAGCATTGATTTCTTCACTCGTTGTATCATTGTTATAAACAAAAATGTTGTTTGTGTTGTAGAAATCATATTCCAATACATTTTTGTTGGTTGTGATTATTTTGGTTTCATAATACAAAGCCTCAAAAAATCGGAAGGAAAGCCCGTTGTTATACGAAGGATTGATGTCAAAAACGACGTAAGCACGCATCATCTCTTCCAAATGATAGATGTAATCCTTAGATTTTGCAATATATTGGATGTACTCATTCGATAATAATTCATAATCTCTTACTGGAAAATTATTGAATAGAATGTTCCATTCATATTGCTCCTTCTCACTGATTTTAGAAATGATTTTTTCCAGAATGAAGTCTCGTCTTTCTACGGTAATGTTGCCTAGATAGTAAAGTTTCTTTGGTTCAGATTTTGGTAAATCTTGCTCAATCGGATAATAAAAGTTGGTTATGAATTTCAGATTCAAAAAAGAGTAACGTTCCAGATCAATCTTATCATAAATAAATAAATTTTTGAATAGGTGCGCACTTTTGGAAACTTCTAAAGCTTCTCCCTCTGCAATAGAATCCCAAAAATAGCCTGCCATTTCGTAGGAAATTTTTGCGAGATGAAGGATTGATTTTTGATTCAGATAGTCAGGCCTTACAACAATTACTTTATCGAATTTCGTGGTGTTTTTTTTACAAAACTGAGTGACGAGTTTGGACCGTTGTTTTTTATTAAATTTTCTTTCTGCTTTGTAAAGATAGTTTTTGTACCGAAAGATAACACGCAGAAAAATATTAAGATATTTATTTATAAAACTACGTTGGTTAAAAGTTGGAGCATCGGAAAAATCAATTTTTGTCACATCATAACCTTTTTGCTTCAGAAAACTGCAGCATTCTGTGTTCAGGATGTTCCTTTCTATGATTAATATTTTTTCCAATTTTTTCAGTATTTAATGTAACTGTATATGAATGTTTATTGGAAAAACTTGAGTTTCAACATCAAGCGGAAGAGCCGACTTTGGTATAGTTTTCTCAAAAATTCCGACTCTGGGCTTAGTTTTTTTAGCAAATAGAGGTTTTCATGATAGCTTCCTTGATGATCTAAAAAAAAATCTACGTGCTTCTTGAAAATTAATGTTTTCATTTTTCTCAATCTGTCATCTGATAGATCTGCGAGCATGGAGCTTTCTTTTATTCTATAAAAGAAACCATAATAGTCTAATTTCAAAACATTTCCTCCATTTTTTAAAAGAGAAATCCAAAATTCCCAATCTTCGAGACCGTAAATTAAGTCAGTATCATATCCTTGAACATCAACCCATTGACTCTTTTGAAAAAATGCACTACAAAAAATAACATTATTGAAGGATAAATTATGCAAAGAAAACTCGGCAATATCCCAGTGTCCAGTTTTAATTCCGAAAAACTCTGCATTACAGTAAATAATAGAATATCCTTTGTCAAATTCTTTTTCAGCTAATTCTAAATATTGATTTCCTATTTTATCGTCTGCATCCAAAGGAAGAATCCATTTGCCTAGTGCTAGATCAATCCCGCTGTTTCTTGCTGCGGAAAGACCCGCATTTTGCTTAGAAATGTACCTAAACCGACTATCCTTCAATATCCATTTTTGTGCAATGTCTTCTGTATCATCAATTGATCCATCATTTACAATAATACATTCCCAAAATTGGTATGTTTGCTCTAACACAGATTGCAAGCATTCTGAAAGAAACTTTCCCTGGTTGTAGCAGGGTACTATAATAGAGATAAGAGGATTTTTCATCAAAAAAAACATTATATAAATTTGCTGACCTTTTTATAAAATTCTGCAGGAATATGCAATCTTAATAGTATCGCTAATCTTTTACTTTTATATGGGTATTTGAGAAAAGCTTCTAAAAGTTTTTTGTCAATTTTTCTATTGTTCAAATATTGTGTGAAAAGATAATAGTTTATATTTTTTTTAACAGATCCTTTTTTATCAAAAATCAGTTTTAGTAAGATATCTTCCCTTTCTATTTGCTCTCTTTTGCTAATAGAAATGTTTGTGTCGTGCATTCGATAGTACGCTAATTTTTCAGCAATATATCCAATATAATATTTTTCGTTCACAAGAAGCCATCTGTAATAATCCTCTACTAAGAAATTACTATCATATTTTCCAGTCTCCTTCAATACATCTAATCTAAGCAAAACCGATAGCGCCGCTATTCTGTTACCTTTAATCAATGATTCTCTAAAATACTCTGGAGATACATTACCTAAAGTATTGTAATCTGCTACATCACTAATAATTTCTGAATTAACATCAATTACATACGTGTCCGTAAAAACCATTCCGTACTCATCACCTAGGATCTCAAGCTTTTGTACACATTTCTCGATAGACTCTGGATGCAAAAAATCATCTGCTGCGATCATCTTAATGTATTTTCCCGAAGCGAGCTCAATACACTCATTTAATACAGTAGCAAGACCTGTGTTTTTTTGATGGAAATTTGTATGTGCTTGGAAATCATTGTTTTTCAACCACAAGTTAAATTTCTCCACCGAATTATCTTTAGAGGCATCATCAGCAACAATTAACTGGATGTTCGGATATGTCTGATTTTTAATACTATCCAAATTTTCATTAATATACTGACTCTGATTGTACGAAATCACCACGATGGTAACCAAGGGAAAATGATTCATCTAATACTGATTTAGAACTGCAATGATTTTGCTTACCTCGTTTTCGTCCAAAACTGGTGAAATCGGCAAACTCAAAACTTCGTCGTGTATTTTTTCGCTGATCGGGAAAGAGAGATTGTTCCATTCCTTGTAAGCCTCTTGTTTGTGCGGAGGAATTGGGTAGTGAATCAAGGTTTGTACAGCGTTTTCCGCAAGATAATTTTGCAAAAGTTCTCTGTTGCCAGATCTGATGATGAACACGTGCCAAACGTGCTCCAGTTCATTTTCCGGATATTCTGGGAGAATTATTTTTGGATTATTGATTTCTGATACAAAACGTTTTGCAATCTTTCTTCGGATTTCATTTTCGGAATCGATGTATTGTAGTTTCACGTCCAAAACAGCAGCCTGGATCTCATCCAGTCTGGAATTGAGACCTTGGTAGATGTTCACATATTTCTGGTTGGAGCCGTAATTTGCGAGAGCTCGGATTGTTGCCGCAAGCGTTTCATCATTGGTGGTGATGGCACCAGCATCTCCCAATGCACCCAGGTTTTTGCCGGGATAAAAGCTGAATCCAGCAGCATCGCCTAGATTTCCGGATTTTTTGCCGCCCCATTCAGCACCAATAGTTTGGGCGTTATCCTCAATGATTTTAAGATCATGTTTGATTGCTAACTGCTGTAATTCTTCAGAAAAAATAATTCTTCCATAGAGATGAACAATCAGAATGCCTTTGGTTTTAGGCGTTATTTTTTCTTCAATTTTTGAAATGTCAATATTATAATTATCAATATTGGGCTCAACAAGGACGGGAACCAATCCATTGTCAGAAATTGCAAGAATGGAAGCAATGTAAGTATTGGCTGGAACGATAATCTCATCTCCAACTTTCATAAAACCTAATTCTATATATGCTTTTAGAATCAATCTCAAAGCATCCAAACCATTTGCAACACCAATGGCTTGGGAAGAACCAATGTATGAGGCCAGATTTTTTTCAAAGTTCTTGAGTCTTTCGCCCAACAAATACCAGCCGGATCGGAAAACTTCTAACAATGCGTTTTCTATTTCCTGCTGATGAACCAGATTTATTTTTTGTAAGTCCAGAAACTTAATCATTTGTATTGTGTTTAATATTAATGTTGTTTTTATTCAAAACAGAGAAAAACGGAGATGTTTGGTATAACTATTCTGTGAGTACAGATACTGCTCTTAGAAATGAAATGTCAAATCTGAATTTCAATGGCATTCTTTTTTAGAAACTTCTAGTCGTTTTCGTAACCATTACTTTTTTTCCAAGAGTCAAAACCTTCGCCTTCCCAAGGCATTCCTCTTTGAAAATTATAAGGCCAAGGATAGTGAGATTCACCCGTTTCTCGAGACTTCAAATCTCTCACATCTTTAATTCTTTTCCCAGGATTACCAATGATCAAAGAATAGTCTTCATATTTCCCGCCTACCAAAGATTGTGCTCCTACAAGGCAATGTTTTCCAATTTCTGTAGCAGGCAACAAAACCGTTCCTACGGCAATTTGAGAGAAATCACCAATCGTAGATCCAACACAAATGTTAGAAGGCGGCGTGGGATCGTTTGTCAAAACGACATAAGGATAGATAAAAACAAAATTCCCAATCTTGGATTGCTGACCTATGTGAACATTGCTATGCAACCAACAATTATTGCCAAACTCTACATAACCTTGGATGTCCGTTACTGTTCCCAATCTGCAGTTGTCTCCAAATTTAGATTTTTCACGGATTGTAACTCTATGACCTGTGGAGAAATTTTTTCCGAAAACAGAATCCGCATAGATAATGGTATGACTCCGAATCAAAGCATTCTCTCCAATGATGGTTTTAGGATTTTCGTATTCTTCACTGAAGTAATAATCGTTCAAAGGTTCGCCAATAATACAGTCATTAGAAATAATAGAATTGTCGCCAATCACCACGTTGTCATAGATAACGGTATTGTCGCCAATTTTTACATTGGCTCCAATGATGGCTTTTGGACTAATTTGGACGTTGATATTATTAAATTTCATTTTGTATTTTTAAAAAAGTATCGTAATCTCTAACGTAATCTGCTTCGTTGTAATGATGAGAGGCTAAGACCAAGCAAATAGCTCCAGATGAAAAGTTGATTTCTGATGCCCAAATCCCAGGCGGAATATGCAAACCCATATCGGGACGATTCAAGAAAATTTGTCTTTTGTAATTTCCGTCGTCTAAAGAAACCTCGAAACTTCCGCTGGCAGCTATTAGGAACTGATGACATTCTTTGTGCGAATGTGCACCGCGGTTTTCTCCTCCAGCAATATCGTAAAGGTAAAAAACACGTTTTACATCGAACGGAAAATTAGAATTATTTTCGACAACGGTAAGATTGCCTTCATCAAAATTAATTTTTCCTAAATTGATAACACTGCAGTCAAAAATTGAAACTTTATTTCTCATTTGCAATTTTTATAAATTCTTCGAAATCTCTAATGTAATCAGCTTCATTATATGCTTTGTCCGATACAATAAGAGCTAATGAATTGGTAGAAAAATTTTCCAGTTTTCTCCAGTACATTTTTGGAATCAGTAAGCCGTAATACGAGCGGTTGAGTGAAAAACGTTGCTCTTCCTTTCCGTCGTTTAATACAACATCGAAACTGCCAGAAAGTGCAATGATGAATTCTTGCTGCTCTCTAAAAGCGTGACTGCCTCTTACTTCTCCTCCTGGAACATCATAAATCCAATATGTTCTTTCAATTTCAAAAGGTAATTGATTTGGATGCTCAAAAAAAGATAAATTGCCTCTTTTGTCATATATTTTTGGAAGTTCTATGATTCTTGGTTTCATGGCGTTTGTAATTTATAATCAAAAATGGGTCTTATGATTCCAGGCAACAAAGCCATATTACTGCCAATCTTTACATTTTCAACTTCGAATCCTACAATCTCATTCGCAATGAAAAGGGCTACTTTTTGATCCATACCAAAGATAAGTTTGAAATAATAATTTCCTGCATTCAGGAGATTTTTTGGTATTTCAAATTCTACGGTATATTCTCCTTTTTTACTGTTATTTTGGGTAGAGATGAGGACACCTGTATGGAAAACCACACTTTCTTCATAAGTTCTCAATTCAAAAGTTGTATCCAAATTGATATTTTCCTGAAAATTGTAAAACTTCAATTTTACTTTCATTCCAGAATCAATATCCAGAAATCCATCATTTAAAGGTTTAACGGAAAATTCTAAAATTCGGATATTTTCATTTCCTAAAGCCGAATCTAAAGATCCTGAATGTAGATAGCTACTTTGTATTTGAGAACTTTTTTGGTACTCAAAAATCGTATTTGCAATATTTCCCTGATAATCTAAAAGTCCCTGGTTGAGAAGAATTCCTTTGGAACAAAGTTCTTTCACCGCCGTCATATTGTGACTCACAAACAATACGGTTCTACCTTCACCTTTAGAAACATCCCCCATTTTCCCTAGACATTTCTTTTGAAACTCTGCATCACCTACTGCCAAAACTTCATCTACAATCAATATTTCAGATTCCAGATTTGCAGCTACAGCAAATGCTAATCTCACGTACATCCCAGAAGAATATCGCTTCACAGGCGTGTCAATATATCTTTCAACTCCCGAAAAATCGACAATTTCATCAAATTT
Source organism: Epilithonimonas xixisoli (assembly GCF_004365655.1). Taxonomy (GTDB): domain Bacteria; phylum Bacteroidota; class Bacteroidia; order Flavobacteriales; family Weeksellaceae; genus Epilithonimonas; species Epilithonimonas xixisoli. The sequence goes on from NZ_SOEO01000002.1 coordinate 814,570, forward strand.
TCTAGTGATTTCTTTTCTAGTCATTCCTAGGATTGCACCATTGAGGAAAACATTTTCTCGCCCCGTCATTTCCGGATGGAAACCTGTTCCCACTTCTAATAGTGAAGCAATTCTACCGTTGGTCAATATCCTTCCTGTGGTTGGTTTGGTTACTTTACTCAATAGTTTTAGTAAAGTCGATTTTCCAGCGCCGTTTCTACCGATAATACCAACTGCGTCGCCTTGTTCTATTTCAAAATTAATATCCCGGAGCGACCAAACGTAATCGCTGTTTCCTTTTTGGGTTCTGTCGTTAGAATCACCAATCTTCAAATATGGATCTTCTTTTCCACGGATTTGATGCCAGAAACGATTGAGGTCGTGAGAAAGAGATCCTGTGCCCACTTGCCCAAGACGGTATTGTTTAGATATATTTTCAGCTTTTAATGCTAATGCCATTTTCTTAATTTTAAAATTAAACCGTATCCATAAAGCCCTTTTCCACCTTATTGAAGGTCACAGTGCCAATCACAAGGATCACGAAAATTAATATCGTACTGATGATTAACATAGGCGCATTAAAATCTCCAACTCCAAGCCAAGCATATTTGAAGCACTCAAAAATTCCTGTTAAGGGGTTGTAAAAAGCAATAGTTTTGAAAATTCCTTTCAAGCTGGAAGCTGGATAGATTACTGGCGTAGCATACATATACAAACTGATTCCGAATGTCAGAAGCATTTGCAAATCACGATATTTTGTGGTGAGAGAAGAAAATATCATCCCCATTCCCAGCGCAAATACAGCCATCAAAAAAACTAAAAACGGCGTTGCAAGTATCCACCAGTTTGGCTGAACTTGACCTTCAAAAAGATAATAAACAAACACAACTAGGAATAGTCCCATTTGTACTCCAAATCGCATCAAATTCGAAAGAACAATAGATATGGGCATAATGAGTCTTGGAAAATAGACTTTGCCAAAGATACTCGCATTGGTTGTGAACACATTAGAAGTAGCTGTAAGACAAGAAGAGAAATAATTCCAAAGTGTAATTCCTGCAAGATAAAATAGAATCTTTGGCGCACCATCAGTAGAAAGTTTGGCTATATTACCAAATACAACTAGGTAAACTACCGTGGTGAAAATTGGATTGATGAAAAACCAAATCGGCCCTAAAATAGTCTGTTTGAAACTGGATACAAAATCCCGTTTTACAAACATGTAAGCCAAATCTTTATATCGCCAAACTTCTTTCAGATTAAGATCAAAAAGAGAATGTTTGGACTCTATCGTTTCGGTCCATTGATGATTTTGAGAATCACTCATTTGTGTGTGTTTTATTTTATTTGATTAGGGCTTTCAGGTATTCTCCATATCCACTTTTACCATATTTCGAAGCGGTTTCCAAAAGTTTTTCTTCATTGATGAATCCGTTTCTGAAAGCAATTTCCTCGATACAGCCAATCTTGAAACCTTGTCTTTTTTCAATCACGCTGACGAACTCTGACGCATCCTGTAGCGAATCAAAAGTCCCAGTGTCCAGCCAAGCGGTTCCTCTGTCAAGAACACCAACTTCCAATTTACCTTTGCTTAGATAAACATTGTTGATATCCGTGATTTCAAGTTCGCCTCTTGGAGATGGCTGTATATTTTTAGCAATTTCAACGACTTCATTATCATAGAAATAAAGTCCTGGAACAGCATAATTTGATTTTGGTTCAGTTGGCTTTTCCTCGATAGAAATGGCTTTGAAATCGTTGTCAAATTCCACAACGCCATATCTTTCCGGATCTGCAACGTGATACGCAAAAACGACACCGCCGTCTGGATTGGTTTTATTTTTCAATAAAGTTCCCATTTCGGAACCATAGAAAATATTATCGCCCAAAACCAAAGCTGCAGAATCATCACCAATGAATTGATCACCAAGGATAAATGCCTGCGCTAATCCATCTGGACTTGGCTGAACAACATATTCGATATTACAACCCAATTGAGATCCATCGCCCAAAAGTTTGATAAATCCTGCTTGGTCGTGAGGCGTTGTGATGATTAAAATATCTTTAATCCCAGCCAACAACAATGTTGAAAGCGGATAATAGATCATTGGTTTATCATAAACTGGCATCAACTGCTTGCTCACAGCAATCGTCAATGGAAACAATCTTGTTCCGGATCCGCCGGCTAATATAATTCCTTTCATAAGTCTGATATTAAATTAATTATACTGTCCGTCGTAATATTTTTGATAATCGCCGGAAGTCACATTTTCCAGCCATTCTTTGTTTTCAAGGAACCAGTCGATGGTTTTTCCTAAACCTTGTTCGAAAGTTACAGATGGTTTCCAGCCAAGATCTTTGTTCAATTTCGTAGCATCAATAGCATATCTTTTATCGTGACCTGGTCTGTCTTTCACGTAAGTAATCAGTTTTTCTGAATGTCCGGCAGGTTTTCCTAACTTTTCATCCATTTGTTTGATTAATTCTTTAACCAAATCAATGTTTTGCCACTCATTGAAACCTCCGATATTGTAAGTCTCTCCAGTTTTAGATTCGTTGAAGATCTGATGAATCGCTTTTGCGTGATCGATTACGAATAACCAATCTCTTGTATATTTTCCGTCACCGTAGATTGGCAATGGCTTTTCATTAATGATATTCGAAATACAAAGTGGAATCAATTTCTCAGGGAAATGATTTGGCCCGTAATTGTTGGAACAATTTGACAAAATAAACGGCATTCCGTAAGTATTTCCATAGGCTCTTACCAAGTGGTCAGAAGCAGCCTTCGAAGCTGAATATGGCGATTGTGGATCGTAAGGTGTTGTTTCCAAAAAGAAACCAGTTTCTCCTAAACTTCCATAAACTTCATCCGTAGAAACGTGGTAGAAAAGATTTTTTCTAGGCTCGTTCGGGAATCTTCCGTGTGTATGATCTGGATTCAAAGTCCAGAATTCGATACAAAGATTAAGAAGATTTGCAGTTCCGTTGACGTTTGTGTTGATGAAGGCGTTTGGATCCGTGATACTTCTGTCCACGTGACTTTCTGCAGCTAAATGCACAACTGCGTCTGGATTGTATTTTTCAAAAACCTTTCTTAGTTCTTCAGGTTTTGTGATATCTGCTTTTTCGAAAACATAATTTGGTTCGTTTTCGATGTCTTTTAAATTTTCAAGATTTCCGGCGTAAGTCAAAGCATCAAGATTGATGATTTTGGAATCCGGATTATTTTTAACAAATTCTCTTACAACGTGAGATCCGATGAAACCAGCACCTCCTGTAATGATAATATTTTTCATAAATACTATTGTATTGTTTTTAGTTTTTTAATTTTAATCGTTCCCGAATAAATCTCTGGTGTAAACTTTTTCTTTCACATCATCCAGATCCGGCGTTTTTCTGTTGGATATAATGACATCACATTCTTGTTTGAAAGCATCTAGATCTGTGTAAACTTTTGATCCGAAAAAAGTGCTTTCTTTCATAACGGGCTCGTAAACAACAACTTCCACTCCCTTTGCCTTGATTCTTTTCATGATGCCTTGGATTGCAGAAGCTCGAAAATTATCTGATCCAGATTTCATGATTAGCCTGTAAACACCAACTTTCTTAGGTTGTTTTGCCAAAATAGAATCGGCAATAAAATCTTTTCTCGTACGATTGGCATCCACAATAGCCTGGATGAGGTTATTAGGAACCGAATCGTAATTGGCAAGCAATTGCTTGGTGTCCTTCGGAAGACAATATCCGCCATATCCAAAAGATGGATTATTGTAATGAGAACCAATTCTCGGATCCAATCCTACACCTTCTATAATTTGACGGCTGTCCAATCCGTGGATTTGGGAATAGCTATCCAATTCATTGAAGTAAGCTACACGCATTGCCAAATAAGTATTTGAGAACAATTTGATGGCTTCCGCTTCTGTTGCATTGGTAAAAAGGATGGGAATGTCTTTTTTTATGGCACCTTCTTTCAAAAGATTCGCAAAAACCGTTGCCCGCTCGCTTTGCTCGCCAATGATGATCCTTGATGGATAAAGATTGTCATAAAGTGCTTTTCCTTCTCTCAAAAACTCTGGAGAAAATAGGATATTATCGAAATTTAACTCTTTTTTTAAGTTTTCCGTGAAACCAACAGGAACTGTGGATTTTACAATCACAACTGCTTTGGGATTGTATTTTTTAACTTCTTCTACAACATTTTCAACACTTCTTGTGTTAAAATAGTTTGTAGCTGGGTCATAATCAGTCGGTGTCGCTACGATAATAAAATCAGCATTTTTATAAGCCTCTTCTTTATCAAGACTTGCTTTTAGGCTGAGATTCTTCGTTTTCAGAAATTCTATAATTTCATGATCGTCAATAGGAGACTGTCTGTTATTGATCATCTCTACCTTTTCGGGGATAATATCCAACGCAATTACATTATGGTGTTGCGCTAGTAAAACAGCGTTGGAAAGACCAACATATCCTGTTCCGACAATTGTAATATTCACAGAGAATAAGTTTTTAATTTCGGCAAAAATAAGAAAATTAACTTGAACTATGTCTAATTGCTATTGGAGGTTTTTGTTTGTTAAAATAAATTTAATTATCTTTGCAAAAGATTTACGGGAAAATGGGAAGGCTTTCGCAAGAATGCCTTTTTTCGTAGATGTAATTAGGAGGTAATATTTATGGAATTTAAAACAGAATTAAGTCGGTTGCTTAATGAGTTTCTAGAAACTAGAGCGGATCTTTTTTTAGTAGATCTGAAAATCTCTGTAACGTCCGATGTTACAGTGGTTTTGGATGGAGACAACGGCGTTACACTTCAGGATTGTCTGGATGCAAGCCGAGCGATTGAGTTCAATATGGATAGGGAAGAGCACGATTTTAGTTTGCAGGTAATGTCAGCTGGATTGAGTGAACCACTTGAATATCCAAGACAATTTAGAAAAAATATTGGTCGAGATATAGAGGTGATGTTTGCAGATTCTACAAAGATTGAAGGTGAGCTTTTATCAGTTGATGATGAAAAGATTGTTCTGAGATTAGAATACAGACAACCAAAATTAATCGGAAAAGGAAAAGAAGATGTAGTAGAAGAAAGAGAAATTCCTTACACCGAAATCAAAAAAGCATTAGTAGTAATTAAATTTTAACAATTAGATGATTTGATATTGATTCAAAATAAAATCAACTATCAACCATCATTTATCAATATATAATATAGGATATGGATAATTTAGCTTTAATAGAAGCCTTTGGTGATTTTAAAGAAATAAAGAATATCAGCAAAATAGACTTAATGGCTATTATCGAAGATTCTCTTAAGACTCTTCTTAGAAAAAGATATGACTCTGATGACCATTTTGATGTGATTGTAAATCCTGACAAAGGGGATTTTCAGATTTTCTTGAATAAAACTATCGTAGAAGACGAGATGTCAGAAGATGATGATTTGGAAATCGAGATCTCTGAAGTTAGAAAGATCGATTCCACTTTCGAAGTTGGTGAAGAATATACTCAAGAGATCGAAGTTGCAAATCTTGGGAGAAGAAGTATCTTGACTTTGAAGCAAATTTTGGCTACGAAAATCCAAGAGCATTTCAACGCTTCTTTGTATGAGCAGTTCAAAGACAGAATCGGACAAATCATTATAGGTGAAGTTCACCATATCCGTCACAAACACGTGATTCTTTTGGATGATGAAGATAATGAGTTTATCTTACCAAAGGAAAACCAAATCCCTTCTGACTTTTTCAAAAAAGGAGAAAGCATTAAAGGAATTGTGGAAAGTGTTGACTTCCGAGGTTCAAAACCACAGATCATCGTTTCCAGAACAGCACCGAAGTTCTTAGAAGAATTGTTGGAGCTTGAGATTCCTGAGATTCAAGATGGAACGATTATCCTTAAAAAAGTAGTGAGAATTCCTGGTGAGAAAGCGAAAATCGCAGTTGATGCTTATGATGATAGAATCGATCCAGTTGGAGCGTGTGTTGGAGTGAAAGGTTCAAGAATCCACGGTGTGGTGAGAGAACTTAAAAATGAAAACATCGATGTGATTCAATGGTCAAAAAATCCTGAGATTTTTGTGAAGAGAGCTTTAGGGAATATTATCATTAATAAAATTGAAATCAACGAAGAATCGAACTACGCTTTGGTTTATACACCAGTAGAAGAGATTTCGAAAGTAATTGGTAAACAAGGACAAAATATCAAGTTGGCATCATGGTTGACGGGTTATGAGATTGATGTTTACAGAGAAACTTCTGATGACGATGATGTTGAGTTGAGAGAATTCTCAGATGAGATCGAAGCTTGGATTATCGATGAGTTCAAAAAAGTGGGACTTATGACTGCAAGAAGCGTATTGGATAAAGATACGGACGCATTGTTGAAAATTGTAGATCTTGAAGAAGAAACGATTGATGATGTGAAGAATATTCTAAGAGAAGAATTAGAAGGATAATAAAATGAAATATAGTTTTTCAAATTATTTTTTGAAAAACTAAAATTTAATAAAAAGAAAAATTAAAGCAAAAGCTTAAAACGCTAAAGCCAAAAGCAAAATTATATTTATGCCAAAAATAAGATTAAATAAAGCCGTTAAAGAACTTAACATTTCTATCCCAAGAGCTGTGGAATATCTGCAGGGCAAAGGAATAGAAGTGGATAGTAATCCTAACGCTCTATTAGAAGAACAGGCATTTTCTGCATTGGAAGCTGAGTTCCGAAAAGATGGAGAACAGAGAAAAGCTTCTCATGAGGTGGTGATTTCTAAAGTTCCTGACGAAAAATTAGCGATCGAAGAAAAAGCACCTGAGGTTATAAGAGCCAAATCAAACGCAAGACCCGAAACCAGGATCTTGGGAAAAATCGACTTGAATCCTGCAGCTAAACCTGTGGAAGAAGTTGCTCCTACACCAAAACCGGTAGTAGAAGAGAAGAAAGAAGAGCAGCCAGTAGAGGTTGTGAAAAAAGAAGAAAAACAGGAGTTCAAAGTTTTGGATAAGATTGATCTTTCTAAAATAGACAGCGGCAGACCAAAAGTTTCTGAGAAACCAAAAGAAGAGCCAAAATCTGTTGCAAAAGAAGAACCGAAATCAGAACCGAAAGTGGAAGAAAAACCAGCGCCAGTTGTGTCAACTCAGGCTGAACCTACTACTCCGGAATCTGACGAGCCTCAAAAAATCGAAACCGTTTATCAAAAATTGGACGGGCCTAAGATTGTAGGTGAGAAAATCGATTTGTCTCAGTTCAATAAGCCAAAACCTTCTGCCAATTCAAATAACGCTGCGAAGAAAAAAAGAAAGCGTATTACCAAAGATGTTCCTGGACAGACCAATACCAACCAAGGTGGAAACCAAGGTGGCGGCAACAGACCTGCAGGACAAGGTAACAATCAAGGCAATCGCCCACCAGGGCAAGGCGGCAATCGTCCAGGCGGAAATAATAACAACCGTCCAGGCGGAAACAATCGTCCAGGCGGGAACAACCGTGGCGGACAAGCTCGTACAATGCCAGTTGAACTGACAGATGAGCAGGTTAAAAATCAAATCAAAGAAACTTTAGAAAAACTGACGAATAAAGGAGGGAAATCTAAAGGTTCTAAACATAGAAAGGACAAAAGATCTTGGAGAAGAGAGCAAGACGAACTTCAACAAGAAATTGATGCGGCAGACAGAACTCTGAAAGTGACGGAGTTTATCACAGTTAGCGAATTGGCTAGTTTGATGAATGTAAGCGCAACAGAAGTGATCTCTGCATGTTTCTCTCTAGGTGTAATGGTGACAATGAACCAGCGTTTGGAAGCGGACACATTGTTGTTGGTAGCAGACGAATTTGGTTACAAAATTGAATTTGCGGATGCCGATGTAGAAGAGGCTGCTGCGGATGATGTTGAAGACTTGGAAGAAGATTTATTGCCAAGAGCACCAATTGTAACAGTGATGGGACACGTAGATCACGGTAAAACATCATTGCTAGATTATATTAGAAAAACCAATGTAATTGCTGGAGAATCTGGAGGAATCACTCAGCACATTGGAGCTTATAATGTGAAATTGGAAAGTGGACAGAGAATTACATTCTTGGATACACCAGGTCACGAGGCATTTACCGCGATGAGAGCTAGAGGTGCTCAAGTTACTGATATTGCAATTATCGTAGTTGCAGCAGATGATGACGTAATGCCACAAACAAAAGAAGCCATTGCACACGCACAAGCAGCAGGTGTCCCAATGATTATCGCTATCAATAAAGTGGATAAAGCAGGCGCAAATCCTGACAAAATCAGAGAGCAACTTTCTGCAATGAATGTCTTGGTAGAAGAATGGGGTGGAAATGTACAAGCACAAGAAATCTCGGCTAAGTTTGGTAACAATGTAGAATTGTTGTTGGAAAAAGTCCTTCTTCAAGCAGAAATGTTGGAGTTAAAATCAAATCCAAACAAGCAAGCAAGTGGCGTAGTAATAGAAGCAGCTTTGGATAAAGGTCGTGGATATGTTGCAACAATGTTGGTTCAAAACGGAACTTTAACTGTTGGAGATTACGTACTCGCAGGTAAAAATCACGGTAAAGTGAAAGCAATGTTGGATGAGCGTGGAAAAGCTATGGAAAAAGCAGGACCATCAATTCCTGTGACAATTTTAGGTTTGGACGGCGCACCAACAGCTGGAGACAAATTCCGAGTTTTTGCGGATGAAAAAGAAGCTAAGACGATTGCAAATAAGAGAGAGCAACTTCAAAGAGAACAATCTATCAGAACCAAGAAACATTTGACGCTTGATGAGATTGGACGTCGTATTGCTCTAGGAGATTTCAAAGAATTGAATATTATTCTGAAAGGTGATGTGGATGGTTCTGTAGAAGCATTGGCAGATCAATTACAAAGATTATCAACAGAAGAGATTCAGGTTAATATCCTTCACAAAGGTGTTGGTCAGATTACAGAGTCTGATGTATTGCTAGCTGCAGCGTCTGATGCCATTATGATTGGTTTCAACGTAAGAGCAAGTGTGAATGCAAAAGATATTGCAGATAAAGAAGAAGTAGAAATCAGAACATACTCAATCATCTACCGAGCAATCGACGAAGTGAAAGAAGCAATGGAAGGAATGCTTTCTCCAGAAATTCAGGAACAAGTGATCGGTAACGTAGAAATCCGAGAGGTGTTCAAAATTTCTAAAGTCGGATCTATCGCAGGTTGTATGGTTCTTACCGGAAAAGTAACCAGAAATTCTAAAATCAGACTTCTGAGAGATGGAATTGTAAAATTCGATGGAGAACTGGAAAGTTTGAAACGTTTTAAAGACGATGTAAAAGAAGTAACCAAAGGTTACGAATGTGGTCTTAATATCAAAGGTTACAATGATATCGAAGAACGAGATATACTTGAAGTTTATGAAGAAGTAGCTGTTAAGAAAAAGTTAAAATAATAAATTCCTAAAAAAAACCTAGATTTTCTAGGTTTTTTTTATAATTTTACTTTATTAAACAAAAATTTAAAAATATTATGAAAAAAATTCTATTTTCTTGTGCAGCAATGTTTTTTGCCACTAATGCATATTCACAATTTTGGACTAATCAATTTACTGGTTTTGCCGATGATTCTAGAGGAATTTTAGGAATTCATGCAAAAGATACTAATAATGTTTGGGCTTATGCATTTGATGGGGTTGCGGGGGCAGATATTCAAGAGTTTACAAAAACCACAGATGGTGGCGCGCAGTGGACGGCTGGCATTATAGATTTAGGGGATCCAAGTCTTAATATTCAAAGTATCGTCGGAGCTGATGCTAATACCGCTTGGGTTATGGCTTCCAGAGAAGCAGATGGAACGGGAGGTGTCTTCAAAACATCTGATGGAGGCGATTTTTGGGATTTCCAAATTGGAGGAACGACACCTGACGAATCTTGGAATAACTGGGTTCATTTTTATGATACCAATAATGGTGTTTTCATGAGCGATCCAGTTGGTGGTTATTTCGAATTGTACACAACATCTGATGGTGGTGCTAATTGGACTAGGGTTCCATCCGCTAATATCCCAGCGCCTTTAAATTCCGAATATGGTTATACAGGAGGATATACATATGTTGGTGATGCTGTGTTTTTTTATACAAATAGAGGAAGAATTTTGAAATCTACTGATAAAGGATTGACATGGTCTGTTATACTACCAACAGGTTATGTTACAGATTTTGGTACTACTGCTAATAGTGGATTGATGAGTTTTAGTGATGCAAACAAAGGCATCGTGTTTAGAAAAAGTGCTAATTCAGCAGGAACTCCTACGGCTTTAAATGTTTATAGAACAACAAACGGAGGTTCAACTTGGGAGACAGTAAATGTAAGTGGTATAAATGTTCAAAGTAATATAACTTCAATTTCTTACGTGCCAGGAACAAACACAATTATTGCAGCTGCGGTTACTCAAGCAGCTCCAGGGTCTTATATAAGTAAAGATAATGGGTCTACTTGGACACAGTTGGATGCTGTACAGCATACTTCGATTAAATGTATAGGAGATGTATGTTATTCGGGAGGTTACTCAGATATTTCTACTAACTCCGGAATGTTCAAATCTACAGAAAGTCTTGCAGTAAATGATATTGCTGACAAAAATTCAGTGAGCGTATTCCCTAATCCAGCTACTGACTATTTTAAAATTAATGTTAAGGGGTATGATGATGCAAAAGTAAAAGTTTCAATAACAGATGTATCTGGTAAGTTAGTTAAATCTTTCAGTTCACAAGATTCTTATAATGTGAGCGATTTGACAAAAGGAGTATATATTATCACAGTTACAGATGGCACCAAATCTGAAGCAAAGAAAATTATTAAGAAGTAAATTATTTCTTTTTTAATAGGAAAAACCCCACTCTTGAGTGGGGTTTTTTGGTTCTTAATTTATAATTCTCAAAAAGGTAATGATGTCTTTGTTGTATTTTCATATCGATTGTTTAAGGACAGAATTGGTAATAGAAAATTCAATAAATATATTTTTTTAAAGAATAAATGTTAAAAATTTGGAAATATTAGTATTTATTAACATATTTGCAGGTAATAATATAAATAGTGTTAATATGAATGTAAAGTTACAGCTTTTGACTGTGGGCGTTTTGTTCTTTTGTGGGCAAAATCTTATGGCTCAAAAAACAAAAAGTGATACTGCTTCTACAAGTAAAGAAATTGATGAAGTAGTGGTTTTGGGTTATAGTAAGGTTACGACAAAACCTAAAGACATTTCGGCGAATACAACTATTTCGTCGGAAGTATTGGAAAATCGTCCAAATGTTTCCTTTCTAAATTCTCTACAAGGGTCTGCCCCGGGGGTTACAATTGCTTCTAGTTCAGGTTCTCCTGGTTCTGCAAAAATAGATGTGGTTATCAGAGGGGTTTCTTCTCTTAATGCAAGTACTGATCCTCTAATTGTAATAGATGGTGTTCCCACAAATGCAAACCAATTTAGAAATCTAAATCCAGAAGATATTGATGCTGTAAGTATTCTTCGTGATGCGGCCGCAACGTCGATTTATGGTAACAGAGGTGCTAATGGTGTAATTATCGTTAAAACGAAAGTTGGAAAGTTTAACTCTCCCTTAACAGTTAGCTACAATAGTACCACGGGAGTAAGTGTGCTTCCTACAAATAGGTATAATCTTGCAAATGCAAAAGAGTTTTTAACTATCCAAAAGAATCTTGGTGTCAATATATTGGGTGATAGTCAGCAAGATATGACTTATGAAGAAATAGATAATTATAAAACCGACACAAATTGGACTAAAGAATTCTTCAGACCAGATATAACTTTGCAGCACAATGTTAATGCAACTTTTGGGGGCGAAAATACAAGTGTTTATTCATCACTAGGATATTTGAGTCAAGGAGGGATGGTGCCAAGTACTGATTTCCAAAGGATGACATTCCGAAACAATATAACAGGAAAGTCTAAGAACAGCAGGTTTTCATATAATGCTCAAGTTGGCTTGGCTTATTCAAAACGAAATCAATTGATTCAAGAAACAAACAGTGCAGTTAATAATAATGTTATTCAAAATCCTTTACAAGGAGCTTTACTTGGAAATCCAGCATTGAAAGCAAATATTGCAAACACTGGTTTAGAGTTGTTTAATATTTTAACCCAAAATGGTACAATTACAGCACCGAATTACGATCGCTATGGTACTTATGTTTTGCAGGAGATTCTAAGAAACAAAAGTGTTTTTCATCAAATTCAAGAAACTACCATCTTTGCCGGAGCAACATTGTCATATAAGTTGACGGACAAATGGTCAATTAGCAATAGATCAGGGGTTGATTATAAGAATACGAATGGTGATACTGGTAGAGACCCCAAAGGTTACTTAGCAAGAATAGTTGCTTTTGGTACCGTAAATGCAAATTTTGCAAATCCTTATGGTGGGCACGAGCAAATATACGCAGGAAGGGAAATGAATTTCAACTCTGTTACCAGTACAAATTATAATTTTGAGCTAGGGGAAAATCATACTTTTGATTTCGGTGCTTATTTAGAATATACCAAAGTTCATTATCTATATAGTTCACAAACTAAAAACGGATTAGATGAGCGAGTTTGGAGTATGGGAACAGGAAAGGGGTATGTCGATCCACAGGTCGATCTTACAAACCCAAATAACCCTCAAATTAGATACAATAGTACGGCTCTCGCTAGTAAGGTTGATGCCGGGTCTTTGGCTTATTTCGCAACTTTGGATTATGATTATGCTGGTAAATATGGTATTACCGGTTTGATAAGAAGGGACGGAACTTATCGTTTTGCAAAAGATTATCGATGGGGAACTTTTTGGTCAGCGGGCGCTAGATGGAATATTGACCAAGAAAATTTCATGTCTGACTCTGGCTTCCAAATGTTAAAATTGAGAGGGTCTTATGGAACTCAGGGAAATCAAAATGTTTTAGCTCCTAACTATGGCTCTAATGCATTGCTTGTTGGTGCAAACCTTATTAGAGATGTATTAGCAGTTGGTACAAGTTACAATAATAATGATGCGGGATTTACTATAGATCAGTTAGGAAATCCGCTTTTACAATGGGAAGAAATTGCACAGGCTAATATTGGACTAGATTTTAAAACGCTTAATGGAAAGTTGGAGGGTAATATAGATTTTTACAACAAACAGACATCTAGACTATTTACAGGTATTCAAGTTTCAGCTATCAATGGTCTTACAGAATACGATGGTAACTTAGGAGGAATCAGAAACCGAGGGGTGGAATTGTTGTTGAGATATAATATGTTTAACAAAGAAGATTTTAAGTTATCTGTATTTGCAAACGGATCTTACAACAAAAACACGATTACAGATCTTCAGATTCCTTTGTTAAGAGGGTCTCTAATAAATGAAGTAGGAGGGACAGTTTACCAATGGAATGTAGTGCCATACTTAGGCATTGATCCAGAAACTGGTAAGATGCAGTACATGGATGCGAGTGGAAATACAATCACGACCAATCCAACTGAAGGTGATAGAAGAGCAACTGGAAAAAATTATTTCCCGGCATATATTGGTGGTTTCGGTTTCAATGCAGAATACAAAGGATTCTTTTTGGATACTTTATTTTCCTTCCAGGCAGATTATTATCGAACCGATAATCAGGAATACTGGGCTTATTTAGGGCAAGGCTATGCAATGGATGGTTATAATGTTTCTGCCCATTTATTAAATGCCTGGACGCCGGATAATAAAATAACAGATATTCCAAGTTGGGAAGTACTGAAAGCAAATGATAACAGTAGTACATCTGACAGATTTTTAAGAGATGCCTCATTTTTAAGATTTAAATCTCTCATGTTGGGTTATACACTTCCTAAAAAGTTTACAGATAGGACTTTTATTAAAGGAATGAAAATTTTTGTACAAGGTGAGAATATTTATCTTTGGAGAAAAGAATATAATGGCTTTGATCCAGAAGGTTTGGGTACATTTCCTTTAGGAAGTTATCCGAATCCAAGAACTATATCAATAGGAACAAGCATACAATTTTAAATAAGTAAAAAATGAAAAAATATATTATAAAAATAGCCCTCTGTGTAGGTGTACTTTCAGTATATTCGTGCAAAGATGCGTTGGATATTGTACAAGAAGGAGAATTATATCCTGAAAATGCTTACAAATATACAGACGATCTAAGAAGAGTGTTAGATGCAAATATTTATAATGGAAGTTACATAAATAGTGCTGAAGCCGAGGTAGCATCCTTGTCTATGTTTCCACAAATCAGCTTTACTTCTCAGTTTACAGATGAAGTTGGAATTGGTCCTGCTAATTCTGATATTACTGTTGGGCCTCACCAATTTTATGTTGACATTACCACAAGCCAAGCAAATGATATTTGGGTTAGTAGTTACAATATCATTAACAACGTGGTACGTTTAATAGAAGGATCAAAGAACATAACACCAACATCACCGGCTGAGCAAAAACTTTATAATTCATATCTTGCAGAAGGTAGAACTTTGAGAGCATTTGCTTATTTGCAATTATTATCTTATTATTCCACAGATATGGCAGATCCGAATGCTCTAGGAGTTATTTTGTTAGATCACATACCTACTTTTGAAGAACAATTGCCGAGGGTTAATAACTCAGCGATTTATAGTGTTATTGAAAGTGATTTAGATTTTGCTGAAAATAATATTTCCCTTACAGGGAGAAATGAGAGTAGATTTTTTGTATCAAAACAAATGATTAATGCTTTAAAGGCAAGATATTATTTATATACCAAAAAATATACTTTGGCTAAGCAATATGCTCAAAAAGTTGTGAACGAATCTGGGTTGTCTTTAACATCTGCTACTCCAGTTCCAGCTCCGATACCTACCTCAAATAGTACTCCGAGTGCGGTTTTAAGTTGGCATAGGTCATTGAATGTTTACACTACATCTAACCCGTATGTTAAAATGTGGCAAGATACAAATCCAGGAGAGGTAATTTTTGCGCTAAGTAGACCAAATACAGATCCACCACCTCCAATTAGAGGTTGGGAAAATATGGTCAATTTATTTGCTCAAAACTCATCTACTATTAGTGGTTCTAGATATGACATGGGAAGGAATTTATTTAATATACTAGATTCTACACCTGGTGATATTAGAAGATGGGCTTATATAGATCCAACTTATAAAATGGATCCTAATTATTTGACATCAGATAATTACAGAAAAGATGATGCATTGGTTATTGATAAATACCCAGGAAGAAGTGGTGTTATATTGAGAAATGATGTAAAAGTATTCCGTCTTTCTGAAATCTATTTTATATTGGCAGAATGTGCGGCGGTTGAGAATAACTTAACACAAGCGGCACAATATATAAAAGCCGTTAGAGATGCTAGAAACTATAGAGGTGCGGCAGTAATGCCTACTTACACAAATTCTCAATCAGCTCTTATAGATATTTTAAAAGAAAGAAGAGTCGAGCTAGCGTTTGAAGGGCACAGATATATTGACCTTAAAAGGCTAGGGAAACTTACAGGACAATCGATTGATAGGAGTATCGTTGATGACTATTCAAAAGAAGCGCCGGTAACCATTCCTAATGACGATTTTAGATTTACTTTGCCAATTCCGAGAAAGGAATTACAGGCAAACCAATTAATTCAGCAGAATCCAGGTTATAAAGCGACTCCATAATTGAGTTTGCTTATGGCATAAAAAAATCCGAAGAATTTATTTTCTTCGGATTTTTTATTTAAAAAAATGAAAATTATTTTTGAGAAATTATTTTTACAATTTCCTTCATTGCATTTTCATCCTTAATATAAGATCCATTCTTTTTTACAAATTGTTCCAAGGCTAAATTATTAGAATATTTAGATAGTAATTCTTTTTTATTCTTAGGAAATTCGATAATGCTATTATTGGTTTTTAGATAGTATTCTGTTTTAAGGGAAGAAAACTTTGGAGCTGTCGCCTCCCTGTAACCATCAGTTGGTTTTGCATCAAGTAAATTAACTTTATATTTCTTCAATAGACTGCTGCTATTATTTTGATATAGCTCTGTATAATAACTAGAAGAGCCATCATTGTTAGTTTCTAAAACAATATTTGTATTATCATTTAACTTAATAGGAGAATAAGTTACGTCCTTTGGTAGTTCATAAATATTATTCCCATCTTTAAATTCGATAACATCTTTATAAGCATTGTATTTAAAGATAATATTAGCATTAATATTAGGAATAGTCCCTGTTTCAAATTCCGTAGAGCTGTAGGGGTTCCCGGTAATTGTATTATTATTTTTATTAGGATCATACACATTATTACTTCGCAAAGTGGCAGATAGTCTTGGATCTGAATCTAAGATTCTCATAATATCTGATTGTGAGTAGATGCTAATGCTGCCTAGCAATAAAATTGGAATTATTATTTTTTTCATTTTGAGAATTTTTTATTAATTATTACAAATATATTCAAATTAGATTGATTACTATAACATTCGCTTAGGATAATGTAAAAGCGGCGTGCGTAAATTTACCTTTGCGTTACAAAAATAACTACTATTTTTGTACCCAAATTTCCTCGATGAAATATTTATTCATACTAATGTTCATTTTCGGCATATCGATCAATGCACAGCAGGTAAACAAAACAGACTCCAACAAAATCTCCGCAGACACCATCAAGGTGGATTCCGGAGAGCAAGATTCTTTGGAGATCTACAAACCGACTATTAATGATTATTTGGTAAAAACCAGATTCTCTCAAAAGAAAATCTACGACACAAGCTTTGCCATCGATAGATCGTATATCGTCACACAATATAACAAACAGGATAATTTCGGAAAAATCCAATCCGCAAATGTGGGTGGCGGTTTTCAGAACTTAGTCTATCAGAAAAATGCGGAGCAGAATCTAAATCTCCTCCCAGAAAATAAATCCTTCTACCTAAAAGGAGAGAATGACATCAATTACTACGATGTCAAAACCCCAACCACCACATTTTTCTACAACAACGCTATGAGGAATGGAGGACAGTTGCAGACAACTTATACACAGAATGTCGGCAAAAATTTCAACTTCGCAATAGAATATATGGGCCTTAGGTCACAAGGGTTGTACAGGAACAGCTTAGCATCTAGCAACAACACACTTTTTAGCGGCCACTACGTTTCGCAAAACGGAAAATATGAAGCCTATGCGCACTACATTCACCAAAATATAAACAATCAAGAAAATGGTGGAATTGTCGATCTAGATGTCTTCCTTAGTGGTGATTCTAGATTTAATAATAGACAGAATATACAAACTAATCTAGACGGAGCAGAATCCCGATATTCCTACAGAAGATATTATTTCAGTCAGGAGTTTTCGCCTTTCGATCCTACAAAATATCCGTTCAAACTCAGACACACGATTTTTCATCAGGGGAACAAATATTACTTTTCGGAAACAGCAGCCAATACCAATTTCTTTGATTCCGATAATATTACAAATTTCCCACTTTCCAACAAGAAGTTTTCCAACAATCTCAGCAACACCTTTAGTTTGGTCTGGGACAATGAGAAATTCAAACTGGATGCAGGTTTCCGCCATCAATATTTGACATTTGGAAACAAAAATGCATTCCCGATTCTCAACATTCCGGGCTATTTCAAAGAGCAAAGGATTGGCGCAGTCGGCAATTTGCAAATCAAATTGTTGGACAAAATTCAACTCAAATCTTTCCTCGAGATTTCCAAAGGTTCGCAATTCGGAGATTATATCAAAACGACCAATCTATTGGTTTTCGAGCCCATCAAAGATTATTTGGTGGAAGGACGACTCAATTTCCAATCAGCTTATCCAAGTTTTAATTATCTCGTCAACTCTTCGCATTACATCGATTATAATTACAACTTACAAAGCCCAAACAATGAGATTGTAACCCAAATTGGAGGAACTGTCAGACTGGCGAAGTTGTTTGACACCCAGTTTTTTGTAGATTTTTATAAGATCGACAATTACACTTACTTCAACAGTAGTTCTTTGCCACAGCAGAGTGGATCCTCACTCAACATTTCTCAAATCGGTGGCGAAAGTACTTTAAAATATGGCAAATTCAATCTGAACGGAAAAGTGTTGTTCCAAAAAGCTTTGAACAACGAAAACCTTTTGCCAATGCCGGATTTCATTGGAAGAATCAATTTGTTTTATCAAACCAAAGCATTCAAAAAAGCCGCAGATATCCAAGCTGGAGTCAAAGTTTATTACTTCACCAAGTTTGCTTCTAGAGAATTTTCACCAATTCTCAACGAATATATTTTGCCAAGCGCAACAGCATATTCTATTGGTGGGCAACCGATTGCGGACGTTTACATCAATATGAGAGTCAAGCGGATGTATTTCTATGTAGAGGGACAACATATCAATCAAACCTTTATGCAAAACAAATCCTTCACGTCGCCCAACTATCCATTGTACGATTTCAGGCTCAATTTGGGGATTGTTTGGTATCTTTTCCATTAATATAATTATGGCAGCTATTTCCGCCTTCCACTCCCGCTTTTTTTGTTATTGCGAACGGCGTGAAGCAACCAATAGAACTTTTCCAAAATCGCAATAACAAAAAAGAGCTCCGTTCAAGTCGGGCTGCGGGATTCTGCAAAAAACGAAGATTTGTATACAATTTAACACATTGCTTTCTTTGATGAGTTTTACGTCTTTGCGAGCCTTAAAAACAGTCAGAAATTAAAAAAAACTTAGCGAGCTTTGCGTTAAAATTTTTAAGAAAAAAAATCAACCAAATGACCATTGATTTCGAAAATATAACCAGCATTCCAAAACTCATCAAAGATTTTTTAGGAAAAAAACTGGACGGATTTCAGAACAAAGTTTTTGATTTGGAAAACTTCAAAAATCAAATCACCGAAAAACAAAATTCATTTTCCGATGAGAAAAGAGCGGCTCTTTACGACACTATTTTCTCACAAAATCAAGAATCTCAATTGTCCCCAAAACAGTTGGAATTTCTTTTCTCGCTGAAGGAAAGTAAAACATTTACGATTACAACAGGACACCAGCTCAACCTTTTTACAGGGCCGGTTTTCTTTGTTTATAAAATTTTGCAGACGATAAAAACAGCAGAATTCCTAAAATCAAATTTCCCAGATCTCAACTTCGTTCCCATATTTTGGATGGCAACAGAAGACCACGATTTCGAAGAGATTGACCATTTCAAAACGCGCGAACATTATTACGAAATCAAAGGAAATTCCGGAGGCGATGTCGGAAATATTAAAATCGAAGACCAATATTTCATTCAGGAATTTGAAAAAGAATTCAAAGACAATCTCTACGGAACCGAGTTGATTCTTTGGATCAAGAATGCTTACAAAAAAGGAAATTCCCATACGCAAGCGATTCGATATTTAGTGAATCAACTGTTTGCAGATTACGGATTATTGACAATCGATGGAAATTCAAAAGAATTGAAATCTCAGGTCAAAGATATTTTCAAAAAAGAAATATTATCAAACCAACTTTTCGAAACTACAAAAACGCAAAGAGAATTTCTTGAAAAAGAATATCACAAAGTTCAGGTCAATCCGAGAGAAATCAATTTATTCTATCTTTCTGAAACCAGAAACCGAATCGAGAAAATCAATGACGAATATCAAATTCTCGACACAGATTTAAAATTTTCTGAAGAAGAAATCTTAAACGAATTAGAAAATCATCCTGAAAATTTCAGTCCAAATGCGGTTCTTCGTCCAGCTTATCAGGAATCGGTTTTGCCAAATTTGGCTTACGTTGGCGGAAATGCAGAGATTATGTATTGGATCGAGTTGAAAGATTACTTTGAATCCATCAATCTTCCTTTCCCGATTTTGGTTCCAAGAAACTCAATGTTGTTCCTCGAAGAAAAAACATTCAAAAAAATTGAAAACTCAGGATTGCAAATCGAAAACTTCTTCGAAAACTTCGCCGAAGTTTTGAATCAAAAAATTCTTGAGAACAACGACATCAAATTACTTCTCACGGAAAAAGAACTTCAGTTAATCGCTTCATTTTCAGAACTTAAAAACAAAGCTTCCGAAACCGAAAAAACGTTCTACAATCTTGTAGAAGCAGAAGAAACCCGACAATTGAAATCTTTCAAAAGAATGCAAAAACGCCTTCTGAAAGCAGAAAAAATAAAACAATCAGAACGTTTTGACCAGATGCAAAGTTTATTCTTGAAAGTTCATCCCGGCGGAAATTGGCAAGAAAGAGTTTTCAATTTCAGTGTGTTCTACGCAGATTTTGGCAAACAATGGATTGACGAAAGCTACCAAAAAATGAATGTTGAAAAATCCGAATTAATAATTTCGCCCATTTAATCTGAGGTAGATTTAAAAAAATCAGATTCTAAATTTTGTATATTTGTTAGACCAAATCATTTTGTTATGACAACGATAACGATCAATAAGCGCACAAAAGCAGGCAAATTACTTTTCGAAATGGCAAAACTTCTCTCTGAGAAAGAAAAAGTGTTTTCATTAATGAAGAAGAAAAACCTCGTTACAACAAGGAAACCGAAAAGGCTATGAAAGATGCTCGTGCAGGGAAAACAACGTCTGTAAGTTTGGAAGATTTCAGAAATCAATTGTATTCTTGATGTATCGTTTAGAACAAACCAATCAATTCAGAAAAGATGTCAAGCTCGCAAAAAAGCGGGGCTTGAATATGAAAATACTTGATGAAGTTGTTACGTTTTTAGTAACGGAACAAACTTCCTCCAAAATACAAAGCACACAAACTTTCCGGAAATTACGAAGGCTATTGGGAATGCCATTTAAAACCTGACTGGCTTTTGGTTTGGGATCAGGAAGAGGAAATCAGATTAATCACATTAGTCAGAACCGGAACACATTCTGATTTGTTCTGAAATAAAATTTCGCCCATTTAATCTGAAAGCATTATTTTTGTATCATTATAAAAAAAGGATGGTTAAAAAGATTTTCATTTTATCAGCACTTATCGGCTTCTTGGGACTTTCTGCACAGAAAACGCACACTGTAGCTCCAAAAGAAACACCTTACGGGATTTCCAAACAATATGGTATCACGATTGATGAATTGTATCAATTGAATCCTTCCAAAAAAGAAGGAGGTCTTAAAATTGGTGATGTGATTACGGTTTCCAAATCCGGAAGCCAACCGAAAACCTCGACTCCAAAAGCGACGCCTGTAAGTGCGGTAACTAACAATGGAAAAACGGGTTTCATCACTTTGCAACCAAAGCAAACCATCTACGGCATTACAAAACAATATAAAATCTCTGAAGCAGATCTTAGAAAACTAAACCCAGATTTGGATTCTCACACCAAAATTGGTGATAAGATCATTTTGCCTTTAGAGAATATTGAGAAATACGCTGGTTCTACGCCAACAGCAGTTGTTCAAACTACAACAACTACTACTACGACAGAAAAACCTGCCGAAGTAAAAACAGTAACTAAAACTGAAACCGCTTCTCCGGACAAAGGTTTGTACGTGGTTCAGGCGAAAGATAATTATTATAAAATCTCAAGACAATTCAACTTGACACAGAAGCAATTGTTTGCTTTGAATCCAGGTTTGGAATCCGCAGGCTTGAAACCTGGCGAAGCGATTAGAGTTTCTGGTTCAGATTCTGTGGCAAGTTCTTCCAATTCTATCAAGGTTGAAGATAATTCCCAAAGTACGACAACATCGGCTCCAGTGACGAAAACAGTGAGTTCTCAAAACACAGCTTCCAATGTGACCTACACCGCAACATCGACTTTCACGGAAGACGATTTTGTGACATACACCGTTCAAAGTGGCGACACGATGTTCAGCATTATGAACAGATTCAACGTGACTTTGGATCAATTGATTTCATTAAATCCAAATCTTTCCGATGGTTTGAAAGCTGGAATGACTTTGAAAATCAAGAAGCAAGATCCAATGTATTCCAAAAAAAGTGGCGATGTTTTGAGCGTTGTTTTGATGTTACCTTTCGGTTTTGATGCCAACGATGCGAAGTACAGAACGCTGTCAATGGATTTTTTGACAGGCGCTAAACTGGCGGCTGAAAGAAATGCAAAGACGGGACAAAAACTGGACATCAAAGTGGTAGATGCAGGAAACGAAACGACTTTCAAAAACAGCCTTTCGCAAATCAATCCGGACAATACGGATTTGATTGTTGGTCCTTTTTTCAAATCGAGTGTTTTGGAAGTTCTTAAATTTGTGAATGACAAAAAGATTCCTGTGGTTGCGCCTTTTGCCAACTCAGAAGACCTTTTTGATTACAGTAATTTAATCATCATCGAAACTGAAAATTCTGTTTATTCAGACAGAATTGTGAAAGAAGTTTCACAGGTTTATAAAGACCAAAAAATTTACATCGTTGCAGATAATTCCAAAGCCAATGCCAACGCAATCAAAGCTGGTTTGGAAAAATCTTTGTCAAAAGCAAATGTGATTATCGTCAATTCATCCAATGAGATTCAGTTAGAAAACAATATGATGACGGGACAATCCGTTCCTGTGATTGCTGTTTTGGCTGATGATGATGAAACTGCAGGAAGTGCTTTTGCATCAAAAGTTATTGCTCTTGGAAAACAAACCGAGGGCGTAAAAGCATTCAGTATGTTCTACAATCCAAGTTTTGAGAAAAATGTGGATGATCTTTCAAAAGCAAGTTTGGTTTATCTGATGGACAGAAAAATCAATTACGACGGCGATTTCGAAAAAGAAATTCTTGCAGATTACAAAGCAAAATATTGCAAATCACCATCCAAATATGCCGTAATCGGGTTTGATGTGATGAACGATATGCTGACGAGAGAAAACAAAAAAGGCGAGATCTTCAAACAAATCGGAAAATCTCAAACGCAACTCGCTACAAAATTCGAATTCGTAAAAGCAAAACCAAACGGCGCATACATCAACAACGGTTACAGAGTTGTAAGATTAATGCAGTAAATAATAGTTGATAAGCGATGAATGATAAGTGATTCAGAATTCGTAATTTCAAGATTAAAATAAAATTTAAAACATTGATGATATAATCATTTATCAATCATCAATTATCATTTATAAAATATATGAAAGCACTTGTATTTCCTGGTCAGGGTTCACAATATGTAGGAATGGGAAAAGAATTGTACGATTCCCGAAGAGATGTGAAAGACTTGATGGATTCTGCCAATGAGATTCTCGGTTTCGACCTTGTTTCAATAATGTTCAATGGGACAGACGAAGACCTTAAAAAAACCAGCGTTACCCAACCTGCGATTTTCCTACACTCTGTTGCAGCTGTAAAAGTTGCCAATGGATTGGGCGCAGAAATGGTTGCTGGACATTCTTTGGGAGAATTTTCCGCTTTGGTAGCAAACGGCGTTTTGTCTTTTGAAGACGGACTGAAGTTGGTTTACGAAAGAGCTCAGGCAATGCAAATGGCTTGCGACATCAATCCAAGTTCTATGGCGGCAATTCTCGGTTTGGAAGATTCCAAAGTGGAGGAGATCTGTGCGACAATCGAAGGAATCGTAGTTCCTGCGAATTACAACTGTCCTGGGCAATTGGTAATTTCTGGCGAAACCACTTCTGTGGAAAAAGCTTGTGAAGCGTTGAAAGCAGCTGGTGCAAAAAGAGCGTTGTTATTGCCTGTGAACGGTGCATTCCATTCTCCTTTGATGATGCCTGCGCAAGAAAGATTGGCTTCTGCTATCGAGAAAACTAATTTCCGTAAAGCTACAATTCCGGTTTATCAAAACATCACGACAACTGCAATTTCCGATCCGGAAGAAATTAAGAAAAACCTGATTGCGCAATTGACAGGTCCTGTAAAATGGACGCAAAGTGTACAAAATATGATAAAAGATGGCGCAAGTAACTTTGTAGAAGTTGGTCCTGGTAAGACACTTCAAGGTTTGATTAAGAAAATCGATTCAGAAGTTTTCGTAGCCTCTGCGATTTAAAATAAGAATTTTTGGGCAGCTTTTCCGCGCTCCGTTCCCGCTATTTTGCCAAGCTAAAGCCACGCAAAAAATGAGCTCCACTCAGCTCGGGCTGCAGATTCAACGTTTAAAGACGTTATCAAAATTAAATAGAAAGATATGAACAGAATATTTTCCCCCGGAAAGCTAATGCTGACCTCAGAATATGTTGCTGTTGATGGCGCTCTTGTTCTGGCTGTTCCCACAAAGCTAGGACAAGAGCTTTTTTTTACCGAAAGTGATGACCAAAAATCATTGATTCATTGGCAGGCTTATCATCAAAACCAATTATGGTTGGATGCAAAGATTGATTATAAAAATTGGGAAATCCTGGAAACCAATAATCAAAAAGCCACAGAGTTTATTCTTAAAGTTCTCAAAAACGTTCAGAATCTTTCTGAAAACAAATCCAAAAGTGATGTTTCGTATCACTTAGAAACAAATCTTCAATTTCCATCCGACTTCGGGCTTGGAAGCAGTTCTACTTTGATGAGCAACTTGGCAGAATGGGCCGAGATTGATCCATTTATTTTGAACGAAGTAAGTCTTGGCGGAAGCGGTTACGATGTTGCTGTTGCCAAAGAAAAGTCTGCAGTTCTCTACAGTCGATTTCCCGAGAGGACTTATCATAGAATTAATTTCAATCCAAATTTTAAAGACGAGCTGATTTTTATCCATCTCAATCAAAAACAAGATACGCGGGAAGGAATTTCTCATTACAAGTCAAAGCCGACTTCAACGGAATTAATCAATGACTATTCTAAATTAACCGAAAAGATTGTAAAAAGTCAGAATTTGGAAGAATTTTCGCAATTGATGACCATTCACGAGCAAAAACTGTCGGATTTTCTTGGAATCCCAACCGTGAAAGAAAAATATTTCCAAAATTGTCCCAGCTTTGTCAAAAGTTTGGGAGCTTGGGGTGGAGATTTCGTTCTTGCGTCCAAATTTGGAGATTATGAAAGCTATTTTAAAAAGCAGGGATTTTCTAAAATTTTCTCTTGGAGTGAGTTAATTAATTGATTATTAATTAATTGTAAATTTTTATTAAACTGATGAAAGTCATTTTATAAAAACTTTGATAATTGGCTGATATTTTTACATTTGTCGCAACACCTTTAATCTTCAAAAAAAATTAAAAATGGACAAGTTAAAATCTTATCTCGAGCGTCAAGGTATTTTTGACGTCAAAGAAATCATTCACAATCCCACTTACGAAGAAATTTTCCAAGCAGAGATGGATCCAAGCAATTCTGGTTTTGCAAAAGGAATTTTGACAAAATCTGGTGCTGTAGCTGTAAAAACCGGGATTTTTACCGGCAGATCTCCAAAAGACAGATACATCGTGAATGACAGCATCACGAAGGATACGATCTGGTGGGACGGAACCATCAACAGACCAACTTCTGTAGAAATTTTTGATGAGTTAAAAGATATCGTGACCAAAGATCTTTCAAACGAAAAGCTTTATGTTGTTGATACCTATTGCGGTTCCAACGAAGACACAAGATTGAAAGTAAGATTCGTGACCAAAGTGGCTTGGCAAGCGCATTTTGTGATGAATATGTTCATCCGTCCTTCTCATTATGACCTTCAAAATTATGGCGAGCCGGACTTTGTAGTCATCAATTCTTCCGAATCTGTAAATCCAAATTGGGAACAACAGGGACTTAATTCTGAGGTTTTCGTAATGTTTGATTTGACGAAAAAAATGCAGATCATTGGCGGAACTTGGTACGGCGGAGAAATGAAAAAAGGAATGTTTGCGATAATGAATTATTACCTTCCGCTGAAAGGAATGGCATCAATGCATTGTTCCGCAAACGTAGGTGAAAAGGGCGATGTAGCTGTTTTCTTCGGGCTTTCCGGAACTGGAAAAACGACACTTTCTGCAGATCCAAAAAGATATTTGATTGGGGACGATGAGCACGGTTGGGACAATAATGGCGTTTTCAATTACGAAGGTGGTTGCTATGCAAAGGTGATTGACCTTAGCAAAGAAAAAGAACCGGACATCTATGGTGCAATTAAAAGAGATGCGCTTTTGGAAAATGTAATGACGGATGACGAAGGAAATGTAGATTATGCTGACGGTTCGATTACGGAAAACACAAGAGTTTCCTATCCAATTTATCATATCAGCAAAATAGTGTTGCCATCCAAAGCTGGTCACGCAAGCAAAATCATTTATTTGTCAGCAGATGCATTTGGAGTTTTGCCTCCGGTTTCTATCTTGACAGAAAGCCAAGCGCAATATCATTTCCTTTGCGGATATACATCAAAATTAGCAGGAACAGAACGTGGAATCACAGAACCAACGCCATCTTTTTCTCCAGCATTTGGTGAGGCATTTTTGACGCTTCATCCAACGATGTATTCCAAAACGTTGATTGGAAAAATGAAGGAACACAACGCAAAAGCTTATTTGGTAAACACAGGCTGGAACGGAACTGGCAAAAGAATTTCTTTGAAAGATACAAGAGCAATCATCGATGCAATCATTGATGGAAGCATTGATAAAGCTGAGACAGATCACGTTCCAATTATGAATCTGGAATTCCCAACTTCTCTTCCAAATGTTTCCGAACACATTTTGGATCCAAGAGATACTTATGAAAATAATTCTGATTGGGAGAAAAAAGCGAAAGATTTGGCCAAAAAATACATCAAATATTTTGAGCAGTTTGCCGATAACGACGAAGCTCGTGAATTGATTTCTTCTGGTCCGGTTTTATCAGAAGTTCATCAAAATTAAATTTAAAATAATGTTAAATATCAAACGCTTCCAATTCGGAAGCGTTTTTTTATTCTAATAGTTTACCAGCTTGATAAAGAATCTGTTTGTTATTTTTCTCAACGGTCAACGATATTTCCGGTGCGTCTTTTTCGCCGATGATTCCTCTGTAAATCTCATAATTATATTCTCCTTTTTTGAAAATGATGGTGTGATTTCCGCCACTTCCTTCCATTCGGATTGTGCCATTAGTTAAAATCAAATCGGGTTTTGAATTTTCGGATTTACCGATTTTCCAAGAGGCGTATCTGTATTTTTCATTGGCTAATTCATCAATTCTGATCAGATAACTTTTTGTCTGGATTTTGTAAGTTGGCGATTTGAAAGTTTTTAAGGACGAATGCAATTTACTTTTATCATTACTGATCAGATTCTTTTTCTGAGTCAATTCAAAATGACTTTGATAGTTGAGTGCTTTTATTTTTCCGTCAGATTCTATCCAAAGATTGCCGTTGTTAAGCATAATTCCGTGCCATCCAACTTCACTCCATTGATCGATTTTTGAGTTTGAAATCTCATCAACAATTGTTTTATCAAAAATCTGGTTGAATCTTTTCTTTAAATCTGCTTCATTTTTGACTGGTGGAATTGGATATTCTCGATTCAGAGGATAAGTAATCACCTTCGAAATGCCATCGATGTTTTTAGTTTTAAATAAATTGATCAACTTTTGAATGTTCTCAATTTCAGTTTTATCCAAATCATTTTGAGCAAACGAGAGATTGAAAATTAATAATAAGAGAATCAGAATTTTATACTTCATCGGTTTTAATTTTATTTTAAAAATGAATTGTGTGCTTTTTCAAAACCAATCGTCGTAGATTCTCCGTGTCCGCTGAAAACCTTTGTTGATTCTGGAAGCGTGAGTAATTTTGTTTTGATGCTGGTGATCAATTGGTCGTAATCGCCTTTGTAGAGGTCTGTTCTGCCTATGCTCATCATAAAAAGTGCATCACCGGAAATCACAAATTCATTCTCCTTATTATAAAAAGCTATACTTCCCGGCGAATGTCCCGGAACATCTAAAATTTGAAAAACATCTGAACCTAATTTAATCTCGTCGCCTTCTTTTATCAATTGTTTTTCGCCACTGAAAGCTGGGAAAAAGAAACCATATTTTTTTGCTGTAAACGGCGCTTGCTCGAGAATTTCGATTTCATTAGAATGAAGCAAAACCGGAACTTTGAATTCGTCATGAGCCCATTGCAAGCCTATGATATGATCGATGTGAGCATGCGTTAGAAGAATGTTTTGAATCTTCAAATCTTTGGATTTTATAAATTCACCTAAAACTTTAGTTTCAGCATCGGGCATATTTCCTGGGTCTATAAGAAAAGCCTCCTTTTCATCGTTATAAATAAGATAAGTGTTTTGCGAAAATGGATTGAAAGTGAAAGATTCTACGTGTAACATTTTTTTAATTTAATTGTAAAAATATAAAACATTAACTTAGCGATATGAATCTAATTAGACTATTTTTTCTTTTTTTAAGCACAATTTCTCTCGCTCAGGAAATCAGAAGTGTACAGGTTTTTAATCCTAAGACTAATGACGAAACGCCGATTATTGCACAAGGCGAGCAGTTGATTTTAAGATTTGATGATCTTTCAAATACCAGTCAACTCTACCGATATACCTACAAACATTATAACAGAAATTGGGAAGATGATGGACTTTTCTTCACAGAATATGCGGACGGAAGTATGAATGCGCTAATCGATCAGTTTCAATATTCCTTCAATACGTATCAAAAATACACGCATTACGACTTGGTTTTCCCAAACGAAAAAATTCGTCCAAAGATTTCTGGGAATTACGAAATCATCGTTTACAAAGATTCTCAGGACAAACCATTGTTCAAGAAAAGATTTTCGATCTATGAAAATAATGCTAATCTTGGAATTAATGTTACCCGATTGATTGATGCCAAAAATCCAAACGCCAAGCAAAGATTGGAAATCCAAGCGACGGGAAATGGCGCAGGAATTACAAATAATATTTCATCGTTGTCATTAAGTGTGATTCAAAATAACAATTGGGGAATTTCTTTGACTAATATTCGACCGAGTTCTACGATGGGAAATCAGCTTTTGTTTCAGCAATTAGGTTTGGCTTTTCCGGGGAATAATGAATTCTATTATTACGATAATAAAATTATGAACCAAGCGATGGATATGGTCGCAAACACAGAAAACATCGATGGAAAAAATTATACTTATCTGCATCCAGTTTGGGCTTTCCCAGGCGATTATCAATATCAGCCTGATGTAAACGGTGCGTTTTATTTCAGAAGAAATGACCTTGGAATTGAGAGAGATGCGAATAGAGAAGGTGATTATTCTTGGGTTTATTTTGCTTTAGACAGTCAAAAATCTGACAAAGAATTCTATGTCTTAGGAATGTTCAATGATTACAAAGCCGACAAGCTAAGCCAAATGCAATATGACGAAAAAGCACAGAAATACATTGCGAAAATCTATCTGAAACAAGGTTTCTACAGTTATATTCTTGCAACCAAAGGCTCAGATGGAAAACTGAATTACGGCGAAATCAATGGGAATTTTTGGCAAACGGAAAATCTCTATCAAGCCTTTTTATATTACACACCGTTCGGTAGAAACTTCGATGGGTTGATGGGTTATGGAGAATTTAGAACTCCTGTGAGGTAATTTTGTGTTAATTTAATAATATTATAATGCTGTTTGGAATATTTTTGGATATAACATAGAAAAGTACAAACTATTATGGATCTTAGCTTTGAAAATAACAAATCCGGAAACGGCGGTTACATCACTCTGAAGAACAGCGCAGAAGATGTCGGGAGACTGACTTACACGATTGTTCCAGAACTTAAAAAATTAATTGTTAGTTATGTGATGGTTTTCCCAAAATTCGAAGGACAAGGTCTTGGAAAAAAATTGGTTGAAAAATCCGTCGACTTTGCCAGAAAAAATGGCTGGAAAATAAAGGCACATTGTTCTTACGCACATTCTGTTTTGAAAAGAAAACCAGATGTGGAAGACGTTTTTATGAATTAATTAATGGTAAATATTATACTTTACTATAAAGTTACGGCTCGCATTTGCGAGCCGAACTTTTTTATAACTTAATCTAAGAATTATCTATTCATAGACATCAAGAACTCTTCGTTGTTTCTTGTTCCTTGGATTTGTTTTTGTACAAATTCCATTGCTTCCAGCGGATTCATATCAGAAAGGTACTTTCTCATAATCCACATTCTTTGCATCGTCGCCTCGTCCAAGAGAAGATCATCTCTTCTTGTACTGGATGAAACAAGATCTATAGCAGGATAGATTCTCTTATTAGCAATTTTTCTGTCCAATTGCAATTCCATATTTCCAGTTCCTTTGAACTCTTCGAAGATCACCTCGTCCATTTTGGAGCCTGTATCGATCAAAGCTGTTGCAATGATTGTAAGAGATCCGCCACCTTCGATTTTTCTTGCTGCACCAAAGAAACGTTTTGGTTTGTGAAGCGCGTTGGCATCCACACCACCAGAAAGTATTTTTCCTGAAGCTGGTGTTACTGTATTATAAGCTCTCGCCAATCTTGTGATCGAGTCAAGAAGAATGACAACATCGTGTCCGCATTCAACCATTCTTTGCGCTTTTGAGAGAACAAGATTCGCCACTTTTACGTGCTTATCTGCAGCTTCATCAAAAGTAGATGCAATCACTTCTGCATTCACACTTCTTTGCATATCAGTTACTTCCTCAGGACGTTCGTCGATTAGAAGAACCATCATATAGGCTTCAGGATGATTGGCTGAGATTGCGTTAGCAATATCCTTAAGTAAAATTGTTTTACCAGTTTTTGGTTGTGCAACAATCATTGCTCTCTGTCCTTTTCCAATTGGTGCGAACAAATCAACAATTCTTGTAGAAAGTGTGGAACCTTTTCCTGCCAAATTGAATTTCTCCTGAGGGAAAAGTGGTGTCAAATATTCGAAAGCAACTCTGTCTTTAATGAAAGCCAGATCGCGTCCGTTAACTTCTGTCGGTTTCAAAAGAGAGAAATATTTCTCGCCTTCTTTTGGCAATCTTACGAATCCCTTTACAGTGTCTCCCGTTTTCAAACCATAATTTCTGATTTGATTGGTAGAAACGTAAACGTCGTCTGGAGAAGAGATATAACTGAAATCTGAAGAACGAAGGAATCCGTAATTGTCTGGAAGTATTTCCAAAACACCTTCTATTGTAATCAATCCATCAAAGTTGAATTCCTTCTTTGGAGCTTGCTCAGGTTGGTTTTCGGATGGTTCTTTTTGATTGTTGTGTTGGGGAGAATTGGGATTTTGTGTTTTTTGCTGACCTCTGTTGTTATTGTTGTTGGTCTTTTGCTGTTGCTGACGGTTGTTTTGCTGTTGAGGCTGTCTTTGTTGAGGTTGTTTTGTTTCCTCTGGTTTTTCGTCAGTAGTTGGAGCGGTTTCTGTTGGCTGAGTTGGTTCTGCTGGTTTAGCTTCTGCCACAACTTCTTGATTTTCGTTGGCAACAACTCTTGCTCTTGGTTGCTTTTTTCTTGGTGGATTTGGTTTTTTAACCTCTTCCGATGCAACCGGCGTTTCTACCGCTACAGGAGCCTCTTCTTTTGCGACTTCTGCAGTTGGAATTGCCGTTTCTTCTTTCGGTTTCTCTGCAGGTTTCCTTCCTCTTTTTTTGGCAGGAACAGCTTTCTGCTCAGAATTGTCTTCTGTGTTTTTATTCATATTTTCCTGATTGGCGTTTAGATAATCTTTAATGATTTTTGGATTCGAAGCCTGATAATCCAGAATGGCGAAAACCGTGTCTTCCGGAGAGCTTTTCTTTGCCAAATTGACGCCTAAATCTTTAGAAAGTTTGGTCAATTCCTCATCGGATTTGGACCTTAGCGTTTCAATATTAAACATATAATGCGTAAAAAAGTAAATTATTTTTGTAAAAGTAAGAATGAAAATCAGGCGATTATCATTTTTAATAGGTGATTACAATGCAAATCTACATTAATTTTTGAATTACGCAAAAATTATTTTATTTTTGCAGACAATTTGTTCCCATTCAAAACGGAATTTATCAAAAAAAGAATGTTACAAAGAATACAAACAATCTGGATATTTTTAGCTGTATTAGGCGCTTTGTTCCTAAACCTGACAGCGCAGGATTTTGATATATTAGGCGGAAATCTTCTGATCAATATTTCTACGGTTCTATTAATATTATTAGGATTGCTAAGTATCTTTAGTTTCAAAAACCGCAAAAGACAGATATTGCTGAATAACATCAGTATTTTCATAAACGCTTTGTTGCTTGGTTTTTTGATTTATTGGCTACTAAAATTACCCGGAGGAATCTCGTTTCCTGAGAAGGGTATTGAGCCGGTTTTCTCAGTAATTGCGATTGTATGTTTGCTTTTGGCAAATGTGTACATCAAGAAAGATGAGAGGCTCGTAAAATCTGTAGACAGACTTCGATAAACTTGACGACGATTTTTTTGAGTAAGAACAGCTTCCTTTTTGGAGGCTGTTTTTTTGTTTTATTAATGGTAACAAAACCAAAGAATCAATTACTTATTATATAACTAAATAATAAAAACCACAAAAGTCACAAAAGCCATAACGTTTCTAAGTTTATCAAAAGTTCAAAAAAGAGAAGTGTTCGAAAAGTCTGCTTTTTTGCTCTTTGAAAGATTTTCCTTTTCTATCTTTTCTTTTGTGACTTTTGTGGTTGAGGGATTTTAGTTATTTTTAAAAATCTATAAATTAATCATTATGAAAAAACTAAACCTGTTTCTTTTTGTCAATCTTTCAATCTTTTCTTTTGCTCAGGAAATCTCCAAGGAAAGAGTTGTAAATGTTGTTTCCACTTTAGCTTCGGATGAGATGAAAGGCAGAAAATTTGGAACACCGGAAAATGACAAATCTGCAGAATACATCGCCAGCGAATTCAAAAAAAATAATTTGGGATATTGTGTCGGCGATTCTTATTTGATTCCGTTTGAATATAAAGGACAAAAAGGATTCAATGTTTGCGGAATTAAGAAAGGAAAATCTGAAAAAAGTTTGGCATATTCGGCTCATTTTGACCACATTGGAACGAATAATAAATCTGGCGATAATATCTACAATGGCGCAGATGACGATGCAAGTGGCGTTGCGACAGTGATTGGTTTGGCAGATTATTTCAAAGAAAAAAAGACAGATTACTCAATGGTTTTTATGGCATTCAATGCAGAGGAAATTGGATTGATCGGTTCAAAAGCTTTGACTGATAATGAAAAATTGAAACCAGTTTTCAATAATATCTCAGCACTTTTCAATTTCGAAATGTTGGCAACGGAATCTCAATTCGGAAAAAATGCTGTATTTATGACTGGCGATGAATTTTCTGATTTTGATGAATTAATCAATGCCAATGCAGTCAACGGATTGAAAGTTCATTCCGACCCATACCAAGGTCAGCAATTGTTTTACCGTTCGGACAATGTGAATTTCGTTAAAAAGAAAATCATCGCGCACTCAATCTCAACGGTTGATATGAACAAAGCGACGCATTATCACGCTGTGAATGATGATATTAATATTGTAGATGCAGAGAATTTGACCAATATCATCAACAATTTCGCAAAAACAATTGAGAAGCTGAACACCAAAAACTTCGCTCCAAAATACAACGATAAAGTAAATTTCGATTTCTAACGTCTTGATAAACTAAGCTATTTATTTTCCGTAATTTTGCATTTCAATTTTTCTCAATGAATTTATACCGTCGTATTCTAAAATTTGCCAAACCTCACCAAAAATATATCTACGGCAGTTTATTTTTTAATATTCTGTATTCTTTATTTCAAATCGCTTCGTTAGGAACCATTTTGCCAGTTTTGGGAATGCTGTTCGGAAGTGTGAAGATGGACGCCAATTTGAAAGAACCAATTTACGACGGTGACATTACCAATTATTTCGGATACATTAAGGAATATTCCTATTACTTCATTCAAAATCAGGTCAATGAGAGAGGCGCTTTGTCCGTTTTGGCTTGGCTTTGTGTGATTACGGCGTTTACATTTTTACTGCGGAATATTTTCCGATATTTAGGCTCTTATCTTTTGATTTTTTACAGAGTTGGCGTTACCAAAGACTTGAGAAGTGCGATGTATAGCAAGGTTTTGGCTTTGCCAGTTTCGTTTTTCACAGAGCAGAGAAAAGGCGATATGATGTCCCGAATGTCTAATGATGTTGGCGAAGTTGAGAATAATATCTTGGGAAGTTTGGTGGATCTCATCAATTCTCCATTTATGTTGATAAGCACTTTAGTAACCTTGTTTTACCTAAGTCCGGAATTGACCTTGTTCAGTTTAATCGTTCTGCCTGTGATGGGAACTTTGATTTCCTTGATTGGAAGAAGCCTGAAAAAAGACTCTCACGAAGCGCAACACGAGCTGGGAAATATCTTCTCAATAGTAGATGAAACTTTGAAATCTGCAAAAATTATCAAGATTTTCAATGCAGAAAAATTATTGAATAATCGTTTTGCTGGATCGATGACAAAATGGATCAACAATTCCATCAGCCTTGGTCGAAAAAAAGAACTGGCATCGCCAACCAGCGAGTTCCTGGGCGCTGTTACTTTTCTAATAATCACTTGGTATGGAGGGAAAGAAATCATCGTGAATCAAAGCATTCGTCCGGAAGATTTTTTGGTGTTTTTAGGAATATTTTTCCAAATTTTACCACCAATTAAAAGTTTATCCAATTCAATTTCCAATGTTCAAAAAGGTGAAGCTTCTTTGATAAGAGTGATGGAAATCCTAGACGCAGACGTACGTGTGGACGAAATTGCAAATCCAATTCCAGTCAAAAATTTAAAATCTGGAATTACTTTCAAAGACGTTGGATTCTATTATAATGAAGACCGAGCCATCATCAAAAACTTTGAACTTAATATCGAAAAAGGGAAAACCGTCGCTTTGGTAGGACAATCCGGAAGTGGAAAAACTACTATTGCCAATCTCCTAACGCGTTTCTACGACGTGACCGAAGGAAGCATAGAAATTGACGGCGAAAATATCAAAAACCTGAATCTCAAAGATTATCGTTCGCTTTTGGGAATGGTGACACAGGAATCCGTGCTTTTCAATGATTCTATTTACAACAATATTGCGATGGGAAAAGAGAATGCGACGAGAGAAGAAATCATCGAAGCTGCGAAAATTGCCAACGCTCACAACTTTATAGAAAGCCTTCCCGAAGGTTACGACACCAATATAGGTGACGATGGAAACAAACTTTCTGGCGGACAAAAACAACGTGTTTCCATCGCAAGAGCTGTTCTGAAAAATCCACCGATTATGATTTTGGACGAAGCAACTTCTGCTTTGGACACAGAATCCGAAAGATACGTTCAGGACGCTTTGGAAAAAATGATGGAGAACAGAACATCATTGATTATTGCGCACAGATTGTCTACTATCCAAAAAGCTGATCACATTGTCGTGATGGAAAAAGGCGACATCATAGAGCAAGGGTCCCACCACGAATTGATGCAGAAAAACGGAACGTACAGAAAGTTGGTCGAGTTGCAGAATTTTGATTAATGATAACCGATGAACCCCATTCAGGAATATTTTTTTCGGATTGATGAGCCTGCGAGAAGCACTCTTTTATTCATTAGAAAAAAGATTTTGGAATCCGACGAATTGATTACTGAAACCCTCAGTTTTGGACTTCCTTTTTTGAAATACAAAAAGAAAATGCTCTGCTATTTCTATTACAGCAAACAGCATCAAAAGCATTATCTCAGTTTCTATCACGGCGACAGAGTAGATTATCCAGAGCTTCTATCCGAAGGCAGGAAAAAATTCAAAATCCTACTTTTGGATATGGATGAGGATTTACCAATGGAATTGATTTTCAATATTTTGGAAGAAGTAAAAACTTATATCAAATAATTCTAGAATCAAATTATGTTTTCATTATTCAGAAAAAGTAAACCGTTCGAAATAGAAAACTTTGCACTAAAGTTATCATTGGAATGGGGTAAGAATTTTGGAAAAGATATATCTGAAAGGCTAATTAAAAAGTTTCCAGAACTTAATATTCCACAAATGGAAAGCTATACAAATTTGTGTAAAAGTGTTCAAGATGATTGCTGGAATTTAGTGGATTATAAAGGTGATTCAATTACTGTCGATGAATTAGAAAAACGGTTAAAAGACAATGTTTTTCATAAATATCAATGGATAAATAAAGATAATCAGCGCAAATTATATTCTCAATTTTGTTATTATTTTTGGAAAGATGGCTTGCTTAAATAAGAATTTGATTACCCAACTTCCAATCCATTTTTCACAGGCAAGCTTGATGTCAAAAGCGTCACCTCACTTTTGTTTTCGCCGTAAACGCCCATTACCAAACATTCGCTGAAGAAATTGGCGATTTGTTTTTTCGGGAAATTGACGACTGCCATAATTTGTTTTCCAATTAATTCTTCTTGTTTGTACAAAGCTGTGATTTGCGCCGCAGATCTTCGGATTCCCAAATCTCCAAAATCGATTTCCAATTGGTAAGATGGATTTCTGGCTTTTTCAAAATCTGTTGCGGAAATTATCGTTCCGACTCTAATGTCTACTTTCTCAAAATCTTGCCAGGTTATTTCGGGTTTTGTCATTTTATTTTTCTTTGTTAATTAAATCTTCCAAGAGTTTCTCAACTTCTTTTTTTTGTTCTGAATATTTCAATTGAAGTTCGCTTCCTTCGCCCATTCTTGAATAATAGATCAAGGCTTTTTCGCCAAAGAATTTGATGTAATAATCAGAAAGCGTCGGGATTTGAGGAAAATTGGTATGGAAAAGCATTTCGTAGTAAGCTTGCCATTCGCGTTCGTTCTTATCGATAATCATCATTCTCGGCGATTTCTGGCGGACGTGCAACATCTCGTGAGCGAGCATATTCAGAACTAAGGTCAAGTCAAAATCGAAGATGTTTCTTGGGATCATCACGTGTTGTAATTCTCCGAGTTCTCCGTTCGCTGTTAAGAGAATTGAGTTCTTTTCTAATTCATCGCGGAAACCAAATCCTGCAAAATTATCGTCGTCCAAATCGAATTGGTGAATGAGGAATTTCGCACCGTCTAGGATTTCGCCGGTTTCTTTGTAAGCATTGAGATTGAATTGTAATTTTTCGTAGTTCATTTGTGTTGATGTAAATTCGATTCTTGTTCAAATTTACAATTTAAAGACAAATGTTCAAAAAAAGTTGAATCCGCGACCCGGCTTGAGCGGAAATCCTTTTTTGCGTGTACGAAAGTTCTATTTAAACTGAAACCGTCTGCAAAAAAGATTGGGAGCGGAAGACGGAAATTGTCGCCCAAAAATAAAAAACCCCAGAAAATTCCGGGATTTAGATTGCTTATGTTGAAGTTTTAGAATTCCATATTTACCTCCAGCTTTTCTGCAAGAAGTTTGGAAACTTTTACTTTTAATGACTCAATATCAATGTTTTGCATTGCATCGTTGGCGAAAGCGTAAAGCAACAATGCTCTGGCTTCTTTCTTGGAAATTCCTCTCGCTCTCAAGTAGAACATTGCATCTTCGTTCAGCTGTCCAACGGTACAACCGTGCGAACATTTGACATCATCTGCGAAGATTTCCAACTGAGGTTTTGTGTCGATGCTTGCGCCTTCGTCCAGAAGAATGTTGTTGTTTTGCTGATAAGCATTGGTTTTCTGAGCAATCTTGTTCACAAAAACTTTCCCGTTGAAAACACCGTGAGATTTGTCTTTGTAGATCCCTTTGTAATTCTGGTAAGATTCGCAATTTGGCGTGTTGTGATGAACCGCCGTGTGGTGATCGACTAATTGGTCTTTCCCGATGATCGTGATCCCGTTCATAAATGAGTTGATATTCTCGCCGTTGTGAATGAAATCCAGATTGTTACGAACCAGTTTTCCTCCGAAAGTGAACGTGTTCACCGTCGTCAAACTATCTCTTTCCTGTTTTGCAAAGGTGTGATCAACGAGGTAAGAAGTGTCATTATCATTCTGCAATTTGTGCCAATCGGTTTTTGCATTTTGGTAAGTAAAAATCTCTGTTACAGAATTGGTTAGTACGAAAGATTCGTCCAAGTTGTGGTGACTTTCTATGATTTCTACTTTTGCACCTTCTTCTACAATCAAGAGATTTCTTGTGTTGTAGAATGTGTTTTCTTCTTGATTTTGAGAAAGATAAAAAACGTGGATTGGTTTTTCAATCACTACATTTTTTGGGACTCTCAAGAAAAATCCGAAGTTGCAGTAAGCAGAATTCAAATTGGTAAAAGCCAAATCTTTGTTGGTGATCGTGTTGAAATATTTGTCGAAAGCTTCTTTATGAGCAGAATCGTTCAGCGCATAACTGAATGAAAGAAACTCTGCATTACCAATCGAAATCTTAGAAAATTCTTTGTGAAGTTTTCCGTTGATAAAAACGATTCGGTCAAAGTTTTCTTCACCCAAATGAAGCGCATCCAATTGCTCTTTCGAGATGTGGTGCTCTTCTGTTGGGAAAAAGTTGTATTCTTTTTCCGTGATTTCTTTCAGATTGGTGTATTTGTATTCTTCGTCTTTTTTGGTCGGAAAACCTTTCAAAGCGAATGTTTGAAGTGCGGTTTTTCTGCCCTCGTCCAAAAATCTGTGACGAAGTGTTCCCAAAAAATCTGAATGTTGATCTATTGTCTGTTCAAATAAAGCCATTGTAATGGTTTGATTTTGCATCTGTTAGAAGATTTGTTTTTAGTTTAAAAGCCAATCGTAGCCTTTTTCTTCCAATTCTAGTGCTAGAGATTTATCTCCTGTTTTAATAATTTTTCCGTCTGCCAAAACGTGTACGAAATCTGGCTGAATGTAGTTCAAAAGTCTTTGGTAATGCGTGATCAAAAGAACGGCGTTGCCTTCATTTTTAAATTTGTTCACACCATCCGCAACGATTCTCAAAGCATCGATATCAAGTCCAGAATCGGTTTCGTCAAGAATTGCCAATTTTGGATTCAACATCATCATTTGGAAGATCTCGTTTCTTTTTTTCTCACCTCCGGAAAAACCTTCGTTAAGAGATCTGGAAAGGAAATCTTTTTTGATTCCCAATTGCTCAGATTTTTCGCGGATCAGGCCAAGCATTTCTTTGGCGCCCATATCTTCAAGACCATTTGCTTTTCTGGTTTCATTAAGCGCTGCTTTGATGAAGTTGGTAACAGAAACGCCAGGAATCTCAACCGGATATTGGAACGAAAGGAAAATCCCTTTGTGTGCTCTTTCTTCCGGAGCATCTTCAGCGATGTCTTCGCCTTCGAAAAGGATGCTTCCTTCGGTAACTTCGTAATCTTCTTTCCCTGCGATCACAGATGAAAGCGTTGATTTTCCAGCACCATTCGGTCCCATGATTGCGTGAACCTCGCCTGGTTTGATCTCAAGATTGATTCCTTTTAATATTTCTGCGCCATCTTCAATTTTGGCGTGTAAGTTTTTGATTTGTAACATATTATTCTATACACATTTCTTTTGGCGAAATATGATTTTTTATTTTAAATTAATGATTTTCAAATTTTTGATAGATAAAAAATGTTGGTCATTGGTTACCAATGATTTATTGTTTTCAATAGCAATGGCTGCAATCCAAATATCGTTTTCAGGAATTGGCTTTCCTTGTTGTTTTAAATCAGATTTTATAGAAGCATAGATTTTAGCAGTATCTTCTGTTGAATTAATAATTGAAACTTCTTCTGTGAATTTCTTTATTTGCTGAAAATGCTTTTCTTTATTTGAAGAATTCTCTGCGCCATAAAACAATTCACCAATTACAATTACGGGTATTTCGAAATCAAAATTATTCAAAAATGATTTTGTTTTCTCGTCTCCTCGAAACAGATCAATGATGATATTTGTATCTAGGACATTACCACTCATTGTCTATATTTTCTGCTCCTTTTTTTATAATATCTTCAATTTCCTTTGATTCTTCTTTGGACCAAATTCCTGAAAAGACATCAATGTTACTCGTTGATTTTTTATTTCTTTTGGATAACAAAAAATCAATAAAATCATTGACCTCTTCCTTCAAAGAATTAGGCAATATTTTTATTTTATTAATTAAAATTGTATTTTCCATTTCTAAAATTTCTTTAAAATTACAAAAATTTCTACCGTATAATCTTATAGCAAAATATCAAGAATTTTTTCAATACCCTTCACGTTTTGTTCGACAATTTCGCTTTCTGCAATTTTTACAATTCCGTTTTTATCCAGAATCAAATTGCTTGGATAACTGGAAATATTCAGTTCATCAATTTGTTTTTTGGAATTAGGAATATGCTTGAAACGATATTCATATTTTTTTAAAAAAGTTTCGACAGCTTTTTGATTTTCAAAAGTAATGCTTATGAAATTCACGGTATTGCCGTATTTTTCTTTCAAACTGTTTAAAGTCGGAAGTTCTTCGATACAAGGTGGACATCTGGTAAACCAAAAATTGATGAGCGTTGGTTTACCGTTGAGATAATTATTTTTGAAATTTTTAGAATTATCATCAACAAATTTTTCGATTTTAAATTTCGTCCCAATTAATTTTTTCAAATCCTCATAAGGGTCTATTGCATCAGGAGTGAGCGAAACTGTTCCGATTTTCACATAATGAATTGCCGAATCTTTTTTGATTACCGTTTTTAAATTGACTTCTTCAACTTTTCCGTGCTTGGCAACATTTTCCTTGATTGATTTATATTTTTCTTCATCAAAAGGTTTTCCACCAAGTATGCTGTAATAATTATTCTGAGCAAAACCGTTAATGCTCAAAAACAAAACGAAAAATACAAATCTTAATTTGATATTCATATTATTGTAGTTTTTTATGGCAAAATGTTATCCAACACTTCCTTCTAGGGAAATCTCCAATAATTTCTGAGCTTCAATCGCGAATTCCATTGGAAGCTTGTTCAAAACTTCTTTACTGAATCCATTGACAATCAATGCAATTGCTCTTTCTGTATCGATTCCTCTTTGGTTGCAATAGAAAATCTGATCTTCACCAATTTTTGAAGTCGTCGCCTCGTGTTCCAATTGTGCTGTAGGATCTTTGATCTCGATGTATGGGAAAGTGTGTGCGCCACATTCGTTACCCATCAACAATGAATCACATTGGGAGAAGTTACGCGCTCCTTTTGCAGAAGGCATTACTTTTACCAATCCTCGGTATGAGTTTTGAGATTTCCCTGCAGAGATTCCTTTAGAAATAATTGTCGATCTGGAGTTTTTACCGATGTGGATCATCTTCGTTCCTGTATCAGCATATTGGTGATTGTTCGTCACGGCAATCGAATAAAATTCGCCGATTGAGTTATCACCTTTCAAGATACAAGATGGATATTTCCAAGTCACGGCAGAACCAGTTTCTACTTGAGTCCAAGAGATTTTGGCTCTGTTTTCACAAAGTCCTCTTTTCGTCACGAAGTTGAAAACACCTCCTTTTCCTTCTTCATTTCCTGGATACCAGTTCTGAACGGTAGAATATTTGATCTCAGCGTCATCCATCGCAATCAATTCCACAACCGCAGCGTGAAGCTGATTTTCATCTCTTGATGGGGCAGTACAACCTTCCAGATATGAAACATAACTTCCCGCATCAGCAATGACCAAAGTTCTCTCGAACTGTCCGGTTCCTGACTGATTGATTCGGAAATAAGTTGATAATTCCATTGGACATTTCACTCCTTTTGGAATGTAGCAGAAACTTCCGTCAGAGAAAACTGCGGAGTTAAGCGCTGCATAAAAATTATCGCCTCTTGGAACAACTTTCCCAAGATATTTTTTTACCAGATCCGGATGATTCTTGATCGCTTCTGAAATAGAGCAAAAAATAATCCCTTTTTCCATCAAAGTCTCTTGAAAAGTCGTTTTCACAGAAACTGAATCTATCACGATATCCACCGCAACGTTTGCCAGTCTTTTCTGCTCTTCGATGTTGATTCCCAATTTGGCAAAAGTTGCCAAAAGTTCTGGGTCAACTTCGTCCAAACTAGCTAGCTCGGGCTTTTTAGTTGGAGCTGCATAATATTTTATCGCTTGGAAATCGGGTTTTTCATATTTGACGTTGGCCCAATCCGGTTCTGTCATTTTCTGCCAGATTCGGAAAGATTCCAAACGCCATTCCGTCATCCATTCTGGCTCTTCTTTCTTTGCAGAAATAGCGCGCACGATGTCTTCATTCAGTCCAGTCGGGAAATCATCATACTCGATATCGGTATAAAATCCCGCCTCATATTCTTTTGTTTTAAGGTCTTCCCTTAAATCGTCCTCTGTATATTTTGCCATTTCAAAAGATTTTAGATTTTAGATTTTAGATTTTAGATGATCTCTCACATCTAATTTCTAGCTTCTAATCTCTAATTATAAACTAAAACTCTCTCCGCAGCCGCAAGTTCTTGCAGCATTTGGATTGTTAAAAATAAAACCTTTCCCGTTCAATCCGCCTGAATATTCCAAGACTGTTCCTGCAAGATAAAGGATGGATTTTTTCTCAATAATGACTCTTACGCCGTTATCTTCGAAGATCGTGTCGGTTTCATTTTTTAAATTATCAAACTTCAAGACGTACTCTAGTCCGGAACAACCGCCACTTTTTACGCCTACTCGTATATAGTCAGTCTCAGGGTTGAAGCCTTCTTCGGTCATCAACTGAGCCGCCTTAGATTTTGCCTGATCGCTTACTTGTATCATTGTTTTTATTTAGACTGATTTTAGTCTACAAAAGTACGAACTAATTTCCGCAATCTCAAATCGATGTCGTCTATTCTCATCATTTTTAATACGCGTTCTTCTTATAATTAATATTGATAAACAGATTGTTGAATGTTAAATAATTTATAAATTAACCTACAAAACCTTAACACTTCCTTTGAAGAATTAACTTTGCCTGATTTTAATAATCAAAGAATCAGTTTTAAAATTATGAATAAGCTAATTATCTTAATGATATTCTTGCTATTTCCGGCAAGTATTTTTTGTCAGACAGAAAGATATATTTACCAAACGGAGGTAAATCCGGATACCATCAACCTTGTGAATATGAAAGTTGAAAAAACTTTTTTGGACATCAAAGCAGACAAATCTTTGTTCATAAGCGAGAGCAAACTGCTGCGGGATTCTTTGATCGCTGTGCTGAGAAGCCAAGGAAAACTGGATGGGAAAAAATTAAAAAAAGACAAATCCGAATTTCCAAAATTGCCAGACGGAAAATCTATACAGCTCACTTTTTTCGAATATCATATTACAAAAGATCTCGAAACAAAATCTGTAGATCTGATTGAAAATGTAGGCTCCAGACAGGTTTATTATCAGGAAGACAGAAAAATGAATTGGGAAATCTCCACAGAAACGTCCGATTTCAACAATTATAAAATACAGAAAGCAACAATGAATTTTGGTGGAAGAAAATGGACTGCTTGGTTTGCGCCAGACATTAAAATTTCTGATGGGCCTTACAAATTCTTCGGACTTCCGGGTTTGATTTTGAAATTGGAAGATGACAAAGGGGATTATAGATTTAGTTTTATTAAAAAAATTAATATTCCCAATTCATTTTCCGAAACGATAAAACCAGACGCCCGAAAATCTACGAGAATCAACTTCCAAGGTGACAAAGCTTCTGTCAGGATGGAAATGGTCACCAATAAAGATCCAGAAATCAACTTCGATAGCTTCAACAGAATGAACCAAAGAAATAGCGGTATGAACGGTGGATTTGGAAATCAAAATATCATGCAAAATGGAGACGTTGTGGGTGGACAACCTGATGTACAAATGGGTAATTCTTCTTCACCAACCACGCCCAACAGTGGAAATGTAAACTTTATCAATACAAATCCCATCGAATTAAAAAATAAATAAACATATGAAATTCATTAAAATATTAAGCCTTTTGGCAATGCCATTGGTAATGGCTCAGCAAAGTACAAGATTCGTTTATCAAGTAAGTCTAACACCGGATTCTACAAACGTGGAGAAAAAAACAGAATTGGCCTATCTGGATACAGACGGCAAAAAATCAGTATTCTACGCAGAAAATTCTTTGAAAAGAGATTCTTTGATGGAGAGAATGCGGGCAACGAAAAACTTTGACAGAAGCCAGATGCAAAATCTGAGAAGTAACCTGCAATTCACTATTGATAAAGATCTGACGAACCAGAGTTTGATTTATAAATCAAGAATCGGAAGAGATAATTATTCTTATTCAGAAACGCCTGTTTTTGAATGGAAAATCTTACCAGAAACCGTAAAAATTGGAGATTACCAAACGCAAAAAGCAGAAACAAAATTCGGTGGAAGGACTTGGTACGCTTGGTTCACACAAGAAGTTCCGTTGCAAGATGGACCGTATAAATTTTCCGGATTGCCTGGTTTGATCGTGAAAGTTCAAGACGAAAAAGGCGATTATTCTTTCGATTTGATGCAAACCAAAAAAATAGGAGAGATCTATCAGCCTTTGAACCGCGGACAAGTTATCGCACTTTCCAAATCAAAATATATAGAAATGGAAAAAAAGATGCAAAAAGATCCAGTAAGTTTTATGACTGCTGGTAGAAATAGCGGTCTTGGAGGCGGAGGATTCACGCTTGACCCGAAACAAATGCAGGAAATGCAAAAACGATTCGAAAAAGAAGCTAAAAGCAAGAACAATCCGATAGAATTGAAGTAAAAAAAATCGTCCTGATACTCGGGACGATTTTTGTTTTTATGATTTTCTGATTTCCTTTATTTCTTCGATCTTTCCAAGAAAATGTTCTTCTTTCTGCGGATGTTTTTCTATCAATATTTCGTAGGCTTTGATGGCTTTGGAATAGAGTTTTTGTTCCACGTACAAGTTTGCCAAGGTTTCTGTCATTAGGTGCGAAATATCGTCTTTTTTCTCCTTTACAATGAAGCTGACTTCCTCTTTTAACTGAGAAAT
The DNA here is from genome assembly GCF_004365655.1 of Epilithonimonas xixisoli. Taxonomy (GTDB): domain Bacteria; phylum Bacteroidota; class Bacteroidia; order Flavobacteriales; family Weeksellaceae; genus Epilithonimonas; species Epilithonimonas xixisoli. The sequence goes on from NZ_SOEO01000002.1 coordinate 859,270, forward strand.
TTTTGGATTTTTCTCGATGAATTGATCTATGATTTTTTCTTTTACAACAATTGTTTTTTCCGGAGATTCGTCGGATTTTGGTCGGTCGATTTTCAACCAGCTTTGCCAAGTATTGATGAAGGTTCCGACGTTGCTGTCAACAGTTTCTTTCACTTCGGGTTTGTCGAGGATTGATGGAAGTTCTTTTTCCTCTTTGATTTTTGAAACGTCATTTCCGAAGAAAGAAACATTCATCACAGGTCTTTCCGTTTCTGAGGTTTGAGGTTTTTCTTCTACGATTGGTGTTTCATTAATGATAACTTCCTCGATTACTGCAGGTTTTTCAACTTTTTCTTCAACTTTTATTTCCTGCTTTGGCTGTTGAACTTCTTTTTTCCCGATTAATGAATCTGGAACATTGCTGGAAAACGACATTGGCTTCCATTCAGAAATTGGTTGTTCCAAAATGACTTCTTTTTCAATTGTTTGATTTTCAGGTTTTTGAGTTGGTTTTTCAATTACAATTTCTGCTTCTGATTTTAAAACTTCGAAAGCTTGCGTATTTTCGAAGCTGATTTCACTTTCATTAATGTTGTCCTCAGTTTCAGGCTCAGCATTTACAATTTCGGTTGGTTTTGAAACTTCAAAAGCTTGCGTGTTTTCAAAACTAATTTGATTGTCATCAATTTTCGGAACGATTGGTTCAATATATTCTGACTTGGAAACTGTTTTTTCTGGAGTTGAATTTTCCTCTTTTTTCACCGATTTTTTAGGTGGATTCAGATAATCCAAATGATTTTTCGGAACAGAGAATTTCACTTGAGGCAAAAATTCTTCAATCCCATTAAAACTAATATTTCCAGAAGAATCTTCGTCCTGAACTTGAGTATCAGCAATTTGTTCAGGCATTTTCTCTTCAGGCGTTTCTAAAACTTCTTCTACCTCCAAATGTTCGGAAATGGTTTCTTCCGATCGGTTTTCATCAATAACAATCAGGGTTTCTTTGACTTCCAGATCATCTTTGATTGTGATAACGCCCGATTCTTTGGTTGCTTCCATATCAATTTCCTCCGATTTTTCTTCAAGGAAATTTTCTTCACCTTCATAAAGCAAACGGTTCTTTTCGCCTTCTACAACGATGAATTCAGAATTTTCTTTCCTCTCGGATTCGATGATTTTTTCAACATCAAATTTATTAAGAACAGCATTGTTTTCTGCAGCTTCAATTTCTGTGATGATTTTAGACTCTGCAGGCTTTTCCTCTTCTTTTAAATTGTTAATAATTTGATTTTCAGTTTCTTTTTTAATATTTTTCTCTGAATTGATAAACTGATACAATATTTTTTTATCCGTGGTGTAAGCCGCCGTTTTAGAAAGATTTTCTTTGTAGCTTTCTGTCTTGTAAAGGTTGGTTCCGTACAGATAAAGCGCGCGAATACTTTGTGCGTACGGCATTTTTTCTGACTCCGATTCCAAAATATGGAGGTCAGATTCTATGATGATTTTCGGATTTTTTATTAATTCTAAAACTCTCGTATTCATACTTTTACCAGTTGGCGACAATGTCGTTAAAAATTTTGTTGATGATCCTCTCATTCACAATTCTCACTTGCGCAGTTTCTATCGTATTGAGATCCAGATCACTGTTGAAAACCGCCTCGTCGCTGTAAGTTCTGTCAAAACTCAAAGTAGGGTCTATGCTGTTTTCGTAATGTACTTTTACTGTGATGGTCAGCTTGTTTTGCAAAGCCTGAATTGTGTTTCCTTGAGTAGTGGTGGTTGCTGATCCAATACTGGTTGGCGTGATGCTATAATCGCTGATTTCACCTTCTATCAACAGATGTGGATTGTCAATAGCGCCTTTCAAACCAGATCTTTGCAGGAAGCGATTTTGCAAAGCCACTGTAAAATCCTGACTCAAAGTTGGGAGATTATTGGCAGCGTTATTTGGAAACATATTGATTTTCACCGTTTGCATTTCCGGGCTTAGTGAAGATCCGGAGAATTTGTAACACGAATATAAAAGACAAGAAACAAGTAAAAATATACACGTTTTAAAAATGCGAAGTGATGAAATATTGTTTTTAAAATTGGAAATCATTTTGATTCTTTTGCTTTTTTATCTTGATTTTTTTATTCCTCAAGATTATACTGTTTTATTTTTCTGTAAAGCGTTCTTTGGGAAATTCCCAATTCGTCTGCGGCTTTATTTCTTCTGCCTTTATGCTTTTCTAAAGCTTTGATTATCAAATCTTTTTCGTTGTTTTGCAAAGACAAAGATTCTGGTCTTGCTTCTTCTATTTCAATATCTTCTACATCATTGTAATCCTCATTATCCTCAGAGATAATCGTTGGATGGTGAATCTGATTCTGCTGACTGTTGTTATTATTTTCGAAGTAGAGCAAGGAGTTTGGATTCGCATTCTGAGCTGGTTCCGGTGTATAAATTCTATTGATCAGATTTTTTTCCTGAGAACTCAGATCGGCATTTCCTCTACTTTTTATAAGTTCCGAAGTTAAGGATTTTAAATCATTAATGTCATTCCGCATATCGAAGAGCACTTTGTACATAATTTCTCTCTCCGACCCAAAGTCTGAGCTGGAACTTCCGCTTCCGCTGGTTTTGGAAATGACCGCTGGCAAATTCGCATTCATCGGGATGTATTCTGCCAATTTTGTGGAATTAACTTCTCGGTTTTGCTCAACCACAGTCATCTGTTCCACCAAATTTCTGAGTTGACGAACGTTCCCAGGAAAAGCATAATTTTCAAGATAAGAAACCGCATCATCTGTCAATTTCAATTCCGGCATTCTGTATTTTTCAGCAAAATCTATCGCGAACTTTCTGAATAACAGGTGAATATCGCCCTTTCTTTCTCGCAAAGCCGGCATATCAATCTGAACTGTATTCAAACGATAATAAAGGTCTTCACGGAAACGGTTGTCGCCAATCGCTTTCATCATATTCACATTTGTAGCAGCCACTATTCTTACATTCGTTTTTTGAACTTGAGAAGAACCAACTTTCATAAATTCTCCACTTTCCAAAACTCTCAGCAAACGAACTTGTGTCTGCAAAGGCAATTCACCCACTTCATCAAGGAAAATGGTTCCGCCATCTGCGACTTCAAAATAACCTTTTCTTGTGGAAGTTGCGCCTGTAAACGCACCTTTTTCGTGTCCGAATAGTTCGGAATCTATTGTTCCTTCTGGGATTGCACCGCAGTTCACGACAATATATGGTTGGTGCTTTCTTCTGGATTCGCCGTGGATAATTTTCGGGATAAACTCTTTTCCAACGCCACTTTCGCCCATTACCAAAACTGAGATATCGGTTGGAGCGACCTGAATTGCCTTTTCCAAAGCTCTATTAAGTGCAGGGAAATTCCCGATGATGCCGAAGCGTGCTTTTATGGATTGTAATTCTGCCATAATTTTAATTTTTTGTCCGAACTCCGATGACGGAATTCGGAAGATTTTTTTGAATTTGAATTTTGTTAAATTTAATTTACAGTTCAGCAATTTGCTTTCTGTAAACTTTGTTGAAATGATGCGTATAGCCTTCCAACATTGTTTTGCCTTCATCATAAGATTTTAAGGCAAGATTTTTCAAATCCAAATAATCTTTGTTTCTAATTTTCGAAACTTTACTTTTAAAATAAATATTCTCCGCAAAATCATAAACTTTGCTTTGTTTCTCGAAGTTTTCTAACGCTTTTTCGTGCTTTCCAGTTTCGAAATATGTTACGCCAAGCTGATAATAATCGTACAAACCAACATTATGCTCCTTCTTGGAAAGTTGATTTTCTATGAGAGAAATTGCCTTTTCTTTTTCCCCAATCGCTGAATGACAAAGGGCTTTTGCAATATGCAATTCATAATCGCCGTTGACGGAATGTCCCAAATATCCAGTTGGATAAATTTTTTCTAAAGCTTCAATGTCTGCGATGGCACCTTTGTAATCTCGGAAAAATTGGTATCTGCACCAAGCTCTGTAACCGAGATTTCCTTTAGGATTAAGTTCTACAGACTTGTCAATCAGTTTTTTCCAGGAAACAAAATCTCCGCTTTTGAGATAAGAAACCGATTGTTCTTTGTAAGGATAATCGAAATTTGGGTCAATTTTTATGGCTTCGGATAATCCGTCGTGGAAACGTTGATCGAATTGATAAAGTCTTTTGTTGTAAACCGTTTCAATGGCTTTTTCGCAAGCTTTAAATTTGATGGAATCGCCTTCCAAACGGAAAACATTACAGTTCAAAGATTGTCCGTAAGTGAAAAACGCAACTAAAATCAGCTGAAAACTAAGGCAATATTTCGTCGATTTTTCCATCTTTTATTTTGAAAATTAAATATTGATAATAGTCGATTTTTCCGCCTCTTTCTTGTTTTGGAATCCAACCATTTAGATTTTTTGTGATTTCTAAAAGTTGCTTTGTAATATTTTTATCGATTTCAATTGGCTCGTAATCGTAGTTTGCGGTTAAAATCCTGAATCTATCAGATTTCCCAAAACAATTCACAATGAAACGAATTCTAACCCAAGCATTTTCCTTTTTTACATTTCCAGAATTATATTTTTTCTGAAACTCTTCCTCGATTGCTATTTTTTCGCCTTCGTATTGAAATCCTTTTGAGTCATTAAAATATTGATAAATGTGATTCTCATTACATAAAATGAAATCTTTTCTATCCGTTTTCTCATCAAAATTGATGTTCCCAATGTAATCCCATTTTGAACTTTGAGAGAACAAAAGAGTTGGTAAAAGAAATAGTATGCAGGAGATATTCTTCATTGATATATTGAAACCTCAGCTAAAGAGAAAGTTTGATGATTAGAATTTTATAAAACCGTTTCCCCCAAAAGCGTTCCCTGCGTATTGCCGTGGACAAAAACAGACACAATGTCGCCCAATTTTTGACCTTCCTTCATATCAAATACACAAACTGCGTTTTGAGAATTTCTGCCTTTCCATTGGTTTTTATTCTTCTTAGAAATGCCTTCAATCAAAATTTCGTGAACTCTGCCCACGTAACCTTGCATTCTTTTTCGGGAAAGTTCACCTTGTAAAGCAATCACTTCCGCGAGACGACGTTGTTTTACATCGGCAGGAATGTCGTCTTCCAATTTCTTGTGAGCGGGCGTTCCGGGTCTTGTGGAATAAGAAAACATATAACCGTAATCGTATTCAACTTCTCGCATCAAGCTCATTGTGAGTTGATGGTCTTCCTCGGTTTCGGTGCAGAATCCGATAATCATATCTTGGGAAAAAGAAATATCGGGAACAATTTCTTTTCCTTTTTTAATTAAATCTAAATATTCCTGACGCGTGTGTTGACGGTTCATCAATTGGAGAATTCTGTCGCTTCCACTTTGAACGGGAAGGTGAACGTAATTACAGATATTATCGTGTTTTGCAATCATTCTGAAAACTTCTTCCGTCATCTCGTGCGGATTGGAAGTTGAGAATCTGATTCTCATTTTCGGAACTGCAACGGCAACCATATCAAGCAATTGAGCAAAATTGATCGCTGTCAGTTTTTGCATTTCTGATGCTTTGGCAAAGTCTTTTTTCGGTCCGCCACCATACCAAAGGTAGGAATCAACGTTTTGTCCAAGAAGTGTAATTTCTTTGTAACCATTGTTCCAAAGACTTTGACATTCCTCAATAATCGAATGCGGGTCACGACTTCTCTCACGACCTCTGGTAAACGGAACTACGCAAAACGTACACATATTATCGCAACCTCTCGTGATCGTCACGAAAGCTGTAACGCCATTTCCGCCCAAACGAACTGGATTGATGTCAGCATAAGTTTCTTCTTTCGAAAGGATAACGTTGATGGCATCTCTTCCGTCCTCGGTTTCTTTCAAAAGATTGGGTAAATCTCTGTAAGCATCGGGACCTACGACCAAATCGACGAGTTGTTCTTCCTCTAGAAATTTAGTTTTCAATCGTTCCGCCATACAACCGAGAACTCCGACGGTCATATTTGGACGTTCTTTTTTCAAATTTTTGAATTGAGCCAAACGCATTCTCACAGTTTGCTCAGCTTTTTCACGGATGGAGCAAGTATTCAATAAAATCAAATCTGCCTCTTCCACGTTCAAAGTTGTGTTGTAGCCTTGTTCGTTGAGGATGGATGCAACAATCTCGGAATCAGAGAAATTCATCTGACAGCCGTAGCTTTCTAAGAACAGTTTTTTACCGTTTTCAGGTTTTTCGAGAATGGCAAAAGCTTCGCCCTGTTTGGTTTCGTCTATATATTTTTCTTGCACTGCATCAAAATTTGAGATTTGAATTTTGAGATTTGAAATCAAAAACCGCTAAAAAGCAATTTCAAATTTCAAACCTCGAATTTCAAATTAATTAGTTTGCAAAGATACAAAATATTGTGACAGAATGGCAGGGATTGAAATTATTCAGAAGTTGAAATCTTGGCTGTTTTTTGATAAAATTAATCGTGATCCGCGTGTTCTGATGAAAAATTAATATCAAAAATAATATTAGAACTTACAGGAACACCGTTTTGAATCGCTGGTTTCCATTTTTTCTTGAGCCGTTTCATCGCAAAGTTCATATCTTGTTTGAACTCTTCGTCATATTTTACTTTGGGATGGATTTTCATCTCGCTCATTTTTCCATTTTTATCAATTGTAATGATGAAAGAAAATTTTCCATTTACCGCATAAGCTGTAAGATCGACGTAGGCGTAAACCATTCTCATAAACTCGTTGCGGAAAACTTCCTGACCGCCGGGATATTCCGCTTTTTGATTTGCAACGGTGACTTCGGTTTGAGACTGTGTTTGGGAATAAGATAAACTGCTCATCGACAAAGCGATAGCAAGATAAAAAAGCTTCAACATTCTTGAAATTATTTGAGTAGGTTATTATGGGATAAATATACGGCATCTGACGTATTTGTTTTGAAAAAAAAGCGTATTAAATTTGCTCTCAACAATAAACCCTAAAAGTTATGAAAACCAAACTATTATTAAAATTATTCTTGGCGATGATGCTTTTCGCCGGCGTTTTTACAAATGCACAAAAAGTGGTGAAATCAGACGAAATCACCGTAGAAGGATTGAAAAAACTGATGGACGACGCAGGAATTGTAGTGGTCTCAACAGGAACAGATTTTGTGAAAATTAAAAACACCTACACTTGGAACATTTACAATGACAAAGCCAAAGGTTACCTCACATTCTCTGTAACCTACAAATCTAAAGAAGGCACAACTTACACAAAAGCGAGCGAACTGACGAACAAGCTGAACAAGGAAGTGGCAATGTCAAGATTTGATTTTGATGCCGAGTCCAAAACGTTTGCTGTGAATTATTACTTTATGTGCGAAGGTGGATTTGTGATGTCAAATCTTATGAAAGCCATCACCCTTTTCCGCGATACCATTACGCTGGCGTTGCAAAAAGATACGGAGATGTTGATTCTTTAGGAAATGTAAATTTTCATTTTAATAAATTTCAGGGTAGAATCATTTTCTATCCTGTTTTTTTTATTAAGTCTAAGAATCCTTTCCGGTGTAGAAATTATAATCCTTGATTACCGTATTGATGAATTGCCGTTGCGTCAGTTGGATAGAATTGGGTTCCAGCTTCAGGATTTCGACGATTTTGATTGTCAGTTTATTGATGATTTGGCGATCGTCAGATTTCAAAGCTTTCTGGTAGTTTTCTTTGATGATTCGCACATCGTTGTCGCTCAGAAGAATGACTTGTGGAAAAAGTGGAGTGTAATCTTCCTTCAATTGTTCCAAAATAGTGTGCGAAATATTCACGCTATTTTTGAGAGAAATCACCGCTGTTCCAGTCGCAATATCGCCCACGCGCTGATGATTTTTGGAAACCACCATACTGATGACCGCCACGATTCCGGAATTGGTGTAGATATCTACCAACCGGAATATCCAACGCATGAGATAATCGCCGAAACTTGCCTGGTAGCCGTCTATTTTCACGACTTTTATTTTCATTAATTTCTTTCCAAAGGTTTGTCCTTCCATCAGGCTTTCCAGTACCAAAGTGTAGATATGAACAGGAAATGTAACGATAAGAATGAAGGCGCCCAGAGACCAATTGTCCATCCCGCTGGTAAAATCTGATCCTTCCAGAAGAAAGCGCAGAAGCCAGAATAAAACAAAAATATAAAATCCCTTGATAAGCCAATCTATGAAAAAAGCAACGATTCTTTCTCCCACACCAGCCAACGTAAAATTTACATTTACATTTTGCGAAGTATTAATAGCAATCTGATTCATATTTTTATTATTTTAGCATTATGAGAGAAGTGGCTTTTATAAAGCAAAATAAAGCAAAATGGTTGGAAATAGAACATGTTGTCAACGGAAAAATGAAAAAAAATCCGGATGATCTCTCGTCGCTGTACATCAATTTGATTAATGATCTCTCATTTTCCCAAACTTATTATCCCAAAAGCAAAACCACTGTTTATCTCAATTTTCTCTCGGCTCAGATTTTTCAGAAAATTTATAAAACCAAAAGAATCGAGGAAAACAGAATCAAACATTTCTTTGTCACAGAAGTTCCGATGACGGTGTACGAATATCGCCGCTATCTCCATTATGCATTTGCTTTTTTTATCTTGTTTGTTGCCATAGGCGTCATTTCTTCGATTTATGACAAAGATTTTGCAACGCTCATTTTGGGCGAAGGCTACGTGAACCAAACATTGGAAAACATCAAAAAAGGAGATCCTACCGCCATATATGGTTCGGGTGCAAATTGGAGCACATCACTTATGATCATTGTGAACAACTTGGTTGTGGGTGCAAAACTTTACATCTACGGCGTTTTCGGTGGCGTTGGAACGTTGTATGCCTTGATGCAGAACAGCATTATGTTGGGCGCATTTCAGTTTTTCTTCAAAACCCAAAATGTGTTGCTGGAAAGTGCGAAAGGAATCTGGCTTCACGGTGCTTTTGAGATTTTTGGAATGGTGGTGGAAGCGATGGCTGGGCTTATTTTGGGCGCCTCCATTTTGTTTCCAAAGACGTTGTCGCGCTTAGAATCTTTCAAACTCGGTTTTAGAAATAGTTTCAAAATCTATCTTAGCACAGTTCCATTCACTATTTTTGCAGGCATCATAGAAGGTTTTGTCACCAGATATGCGCAGGTGATGCCGTTGGTTCTCAACATTGTTATCATCTTTGGTACTTTGTCTGTGATTGCGTTTTACTATTTTATTTACCCTCATATTGTCATCAAAAAACTTAAGAAAAATGCAATTATTTCAAGAGCGAAAATTCGGTAATCTCATCAGCGATACCTTTACCTTTTTCAAAGAATTTGGTAAGAATTATTTTAAGAATTATCTCGCTCTCAACGGCGTTTTGATGCTTCTGTTTGTGGTGGTTTTCATATTTGGATACCGTGAGTTTTTCCTTCAAATGATCAATTCAAATGTCAACGGAAACAGCTATTTTTTCCAATCTTATTTTCAGGAGAATAACTTGTTATTGATTTTAGGATTTGTGGTGTTTGTTCTTTTATTTTTGTTAATGAGCATCATTATGTACACATTTCCAGTTTTGTACATGAAGCGGATTGCAGAAACCGGCGATCGCAACATAAAGCCGGATCAAATGCTGGGTGACATCAAAAAGAATATCGGAAAGTTTATCATTTTCTTTCTCGGAACGCTTTTTATTATGACGCCTGTGATGTTTATTTTGATGGCAATTTCCTCATTTCTAATGGTGGTTGTCATTGGTTTTTTTCTATTGATTTTGTTGATGCCGGCTTTCATTAATGTAATGAATTTTACACTTTTCGATTATCTGAATACCAACAAAGGTTTTTTTGAATCTCTGGGTTATGCGCTGAAAGTCAATTTTTCAAAAATGTTCGATTCTCAGCAGGCGAAATTCTGGAAATATTGGGGTTCTACGGTGATTTGTTTTATGATTATTTATGTTGTTTTGATGGTTTTTACATTTATTCCGTCCATATTTTTAGGTTTGGGAATGAGTACAATTCCAGAAGTGGGAAATCCGCAAAGCGATCCTGCAGAAGTGTTTTCTGGAGGAATGGGCATTTTTTTCTTCGTGATTTACGGCATTTCTACCCTGGTAAGTTTTATGTTGTACAATGTGATGTACGTTAACGCGGGACTTCAGTATTACGACAGCCGCACAGATTTGCACAGAACAATCAACCTGAGTGAAATTGATACCATAGGAAACAGTGAGTTTTAGACAATTTCTTTTACTGATATTTTCTTTGCTGGGAAACGTTGTGTTTTCTCAGTACGAAGTTGTGCAAGAAGTTGTAGATTCTTCTGCCTATGAGTCTGGGTTTCATTACATCAAAGCAGATTCTTTGGTGAGGACGAATTATTCTACGGACAATGCGCTTCATCCAAAAACAATCGATCCCAATTTCAAAAACAAATACCAAAACAACGATTTCGATTATGAAGTTCTGAAACCCAAAGAATCGGTGTGGGACAAGGTAAAAAAGAAAATTTCCGAATGGCTTTCGATGATTTTTGGCGATTTAGATCCTAACAAGGCCAATGATTACACGATTAATATTCTAAGGTTTTTTGCGATTCTGATTGTTGGTTTTCTGTTGTATATTCTAGTGCGTTATTTGATGTCCAAAGACGGGAATTTCTTGTTTGGGAAAAGAAACAGGAAAATTAAAATTACCGCTCAGGATTTGGAAGAGAATATCCACGAGATCAACTTTCCGCAGAGCATTCTTATGTTTGAAAAACAGCAGGATTACCGTTCGGCGATTCGCTATCATTTTCTTTATGCTTTGAAAAAATTGACGGATAAAAATCTCATCGATTGGAATCCGGAAAAAACAAACCGAGATTATCTCAAAGAATTGAAAAACAATCAATTGCAGGAAGACTTCAGACGCATTATCTATATTTACGATTACATTTGGTACGGCGAATTTCAAGCGGAGGAAACAGACTATCAACATTATAAAACTTATTTTAATAAATTCTGATAAAAGCTTTTTATCAATTGAAAATCTATGAATAAAACGTTCAAAATATACGCTGTCATTTTCATCATCATTCTGATTGTGATGGGTATGTTTGAGATGAATAAAAAACCCGTTCTGGATTGGCGAAAGAATTTTAATACGGAGAAAAAAACACCTTTCGGACTTTATGTTTTCGACCAAGAATCCAATGGTTTGTTCCACCAAAAATTGGAAAAAGCAAGGGTTTCACCTTATGAATATTACAGTAAAAAAGAGCAAAAAAAGCCACATAATATTCTCATAATCCAAAAAGAAATAGATGATGTCTCGTGGGAATTTCTGATGAATGAGGTTTACAACGGTTCCGATGTGATGCTGTTCAGCAACAAAATTCCTAAAAAAATTGGCGATTCTTTGGGATTCAAAACCGGAATTCTGAGTTTTGAGGATAATTATTACCTGCAACTTACGGATAAAAAACTAGTGAACAATAGATTATTCATTGATAAACTGCCAGATAATTACGGTTTTTCCTACATCCAAAAAGATATGGAAATTTTGGGAAAAAGTCTTTACAAATCGTCTAAAAATAAAACATCTACCCAAGCTAATTTTATTAAAATCAATTTCGGAGACGGACATTTTTATTTCCATTCAGAGCCATTGGTTTTGACGAATTATTATCTTTTGAATTCAAAAAACAGATATTTAGAAAGCGTTTTGTCGTATTTGCCAGATCGGGAAACGGTTTGGTTTGTAGAAACAGATGCGCCTCTCTCGATGTCGTCGATGCGTTTCATTCTCAGCAATCCGCCACTGCAATATGCTTGGTATTTGTTGCTCTTTGGTCTAATTGTTTTTGTGATTTTCAATGCAAAAAGGAAACAGCGCATTGTTCCAATCACAGAACCTTTGAAAAATACATCGGTCGATTTTATCAGAAGTATTGGGAATCTGTATCTTCAGGAAGGCGATTTCCACGAGATGATGGCGAAAAAAGCACAGTATTTTTTGAGTAAAATCAGAATGGATTTATTGATTGACACACAGAATCTGGACGAACAATTCATCAATAAATTACATTTGAAAACAGGAAAGAAAATAGAGTTAATAAAAGAAGCTGTGGAACTCATCAAAAAAGGACAAAATCCGTATGCAAGCGTGATGAAGGAAGATTTGATAAGGATGAATAAATTGTTGGATGATATTTTGAAGTGATGAAAAGTGTCGCTCCTACGGAGCTTCGCATTGGCGATAATTCTTTCTACAAACATTTCGCTCCTACGGAGCTTTTGCTAGATGAGTGCCAGCGGAACGAAATGTTTGTAGAAAGGATAATCGTAATTAAATCAAAACTCCATAGGAGTGAAATGTTTGTAAAAAATTCACAATATAACTATCTAGGCTCCGTAGGAGCAAAATGTTTGTAGAAAGAAGTTAATCATAATAAATCCAAGCTCCGTAGGAGCGACACCAAACAAAACACAAAATGGCAAACACTTACATCCAAATCTACATTCAATTTGTCTTTGCGGTACAAGGAAGACAAAATCTCATCCATCCAACCAAAAGAGAATTGTTACAAAAATATATTGCGGGAATCATTAAAAATAACAACCAAAAACTATTGTCAATCTATGCAAATCCTAACCACGTTCATCTTTTAATGGGATTCAATAGTTTGAATTTTAAAATTCCGGATTTAGTTCGTGATATAAAATCTAATTCATCCAAATTCATCAATGAAGAAAATTGGTTTGATGGGAAATTTAATTGGCAAGAAGGTTATGGTGCATTTTCATATTCGAAAAGTCAAATTGATAAAGTCATTAATTATATTAATAATCAAGAAGAACATCACAAAAAGAAAAGTTTTAAAGAAGAATATCTTGAGCTTTTGAATAAATTTGAAATCCAATATGATGAAAAATATTTGTTTGAATTTTATGACAATTAACGTGTCGCTCCTACGGAGCTCTGCTGAGAGTCTTCAAAATAATGCTACAAACATATCGCTCCTACGGAGCTTCGCGGAGAAAATAAACTAATAGCTACAAACATTTTGCTCCACTGGAGCTTATTAAAATTAAAATTATGGAAGAACAATACCAAGACAAAGCGCCTGAATTCCAGTCAAGACTGGATATGAAGGACTTACGAAATAACCTCGAACGCGTAAAAGCAGAAATTGGAAAAGTCATCATCGGTCAGGAAAATATGATTGAACATTTGTTGGTGGCACTTTTATCCAACGGACACGTTTTAATCGAAGGCGTTCCCGGAGTTGCAAAAACGATTACTGCAAAATTATTGGCAAAAACCATTTCTGTGGACTTCAGCAGAATCCAGTTTACGCCGGATTTGATGCCTTCCGATATTTTGGGAACTTCCGTTTTCAATGTAAAAGAAGCGGATTTCAAATTTAAGAAAGGTCCGATTTTCTCGAATTTTATTTTGATTGATGAAATCAACCGTTCGCCTGCAAAAACGCAATCCGCTTTATTCGAAGTAATGGAAGAGCAACAAATCACGATGGATGGCGTAAAATATCAAATGGAAGAACCATTTTTGGTTGTTGCGACTCAAAATCCAATCGAACACGAGGGAACTTATAGATTACCGGAAGCGCAACTCGACCGTTTTCTATTCAAAATTGAAGTCGGTTACCCAAATCTGGAACAGGAAATTGAAATCATTAAAAACCAACATAACAACAGATTAGAAGATAAAACCGACGTGGTTCAAACAGTCATTTCCGGACAGCAATTAAAGCAATATCAGCAGTTGGTAAAAGAAATCGTCGTAGAACAAAATCTTCTGGAATATATTGCGAAAATCATTGTCAATACGAGGGAAAATCAATTTTTATATTTAGGAGCTTCCCCAAGAGCAAGTCTTGCATTATTGACTGCGAGTAAGGCTTTCGCAGCCATCCGAGGTCGTGACTTTGTAACGCCGGAAGATATCAAAGAAGCATCATTTGCAGTTTTGAGACACAGAATCATTGTTTCCCCAGAACGCGAGATGGAAGGTTTGACAGCGGACGAGATTATCAGACAAATTTTGGAAAGCATTGAAGTTCCTAGATAGATTTTAGGTAGTAGGTATTAGTTTTTAGTTTCGTTAATTATGGCTCATTTTAAAGAATTAATTGTTTGGCAAAAGTCTATAAATTTAGTGACAGAAATTTACAGGATTACTGAGAAATTTCCTTCAAACGAGATTTATGGGTTGACTTCGCAATTGAGAAGAGCCTCCGTTTCTGTTCCGAGCAATATTGCAGAAGGAAACACTAGACGAAGTAAAGCTGATTATATACAATTTTTACGAATAGCTAGAGGAAGTTGTAGCGAAATAGAAACTCAAATCATCATTTCTAAAAACCTGGGATTTATTGACAACACTATTTTCGAAACCCTTAGTTTCAATATTATCGAAATTTCTAAAATGATTAATGGTTTAATTAATTCATTAAAAGACTCAAACCCTACAACCTAAAACCTTGATGAAATCCTTATACCTAAATAACAAATTCTTCTTCGCCCTCTTCGGCGTTGGAATCTGCTATGTTTTGGCGTTTTTCTTTCCGGTGATGATGTGGATTGCCAACTCATTATTGATTTTTGTTTTAGTGTTGACAGCGGTTGATGGATTAATTCTTTTCATTAATAAAGAAGGCATCAACGCACAAAGAATTTTGCCCGAAAAGTTGTCTAACGGCGATGAAAATTCTGTAAAAATTGATATTAGAAATAATTACAATTTTAATATTAACACCAGAATTATCGACGAAATTCCATTTCAGTTTCAAAAGCGAGATTTCCTGATTAAGAAAAATATCGAAAGTGGAAACAACGCCTATTTCGAATATATTCTCGAACCAAAAGAACGTGGCGAATACAGTTTTGGAAATCTGATTATTTATGTCAATTCGCCAATTGGTTTGATTTCGAGAAGATTTACCTTTCAGAAAGATGCGAAATTGGCAAGTTATCCGTCGTTCATCCATCTCAGAAAATATGAATTGATGGCACTTCAAAATGAATTTATGTTGGGTGGAATCAAGAAAATCCGTAAGCTTGGTCATACGATGGAATTCGAGCAAATTCGGGATTATGTTCAGGGCGATGACATTAGGAGTATCAATTGGAAAGCAACTTCAAAATCCAGCAAATTGATGGTCAATCAGTTTCAAGATGAAAAATCTCAGCGAATTATAATGCTCATCGACAAAGGCAGAACGATGAAAATGCCTTTCAATGGATTGAGTTTATTAGATTATTCCATTAACGCAACGATGGCTTTGTCGCATATTATTTTGAAGAAAGGCGACCGAGCAGGAATGATGACTTTTTCCAAAAAACCTGAAAATAAAGTCGTTGCAGACAACAAATCCGGACAGTTGAAGAAGATTTCGGAAGCACTTTACAATGTTCAAACCAACTTCTTCGAAAGTGATTTTGGAAGACTTTATCAGGAAACGAAATTTCATTTGAATCAAAGAAGTTTAGTCTTGTTATTCACGAATTTTGAAACTCTGGATGGACTGAATCGACAAATGAAATATCTGAGAGGAATTGCAAAAAACCATCTTCTTGTCGTAATATTTTTCAAGAATTCTGAAGTTCATAATTTGCTGAACACAAATCCTGAAAATATGCAGGAAATCTATGACGAAATCATTGCAGAAAAGTTTGAATTTGAGAAAAAACTGATTATTCAGGAACTCAGGAAATATGGAATTTACAGCATTTACACGCTTCCTGAAAACCTCAACATAGATGTCATCAATAAATATCTGGAGATAAAAGCGAGGGGAATTTTGTAAATTTGAATTTAATTAAAAGAAAATGAAACGCTTTTGTCAAAAGATAAATAAAAATAATTCACATCTTAGCGTTACATCTGACAAATAAAAAAAATAAATCTTACAGATGAAAATCACACTCAATAGAATCAACGACGATTTCCTTTTCGAATGTTCCAATGAACAAGGAAATTCTATTTTATTAGACAATACAACTTTACCAGGCGCAAAAGGTGTTTCGCCAATGCAATCTTTATTAATGGCAGTTGCTGGTTGTAGCGGAATTGATGTCGTTTCGATTCTAAAAAAACAGCGTCAAACGATTACAGATTTTAAAGCGGAAGTGGAAGGCGAAAGAGTTCAGGTGGATGAAGCCAAACCTTTCAAATCCATCAAAGTAAAATTCTTCCTCGAAGGCGAAATTGACCCGAAAAAAGCAAAGAAAGCTGGAGAATTATCGTTTGAAAAATATTGCTCGGTTTCCAAAACGCTGGAACCAAATGTGGAAATCACTTATGAAGTCCACGTCAATGGAAATATTGTAGATTAAAAAAACAAAACCTTCTCAAATCGAGAAGGTTTCTTTTTATAATTTCTATCTGTGTGTCAACCTCGGCTGAATCAACTTCGCCACCGTAGAAGTCCATCCAGTTTGATGGGAAGCTCCAACACCTCGGCCATTGTCGCCGTGGAAATATTCGAAGAACATAATGTAATCCTTGAAATGCGGGTCATTATTGAATTTATCAACACCACCGTTGAACGCTCTGTTTCCGTTTTCGTCTTTTAGGAAAATACCACAAAGTCTGTCGCTGATGTCTTTGGAAACTTCTTCCAGATTTTTTTGAACGCCACTTCCTTTCGGATATTCAATTGTTAAAGCATCTCCGAAAAAGAAATGGAAACGCTGTAAACTCTCGACAATCAGGAAGTTAATCGGGAACCAAATCGGTCCACGCCAGTTGCTGTTCCCGCCAAACATCCGGCTGTCGCTTTCTGCAGGCGTGTAATAAACAACGTGCTCTTGGTCGTGAACGGTAAATCGGAACGGATTTTCTTCATAAACTTTGGACATCGCGCGGATTCCGTAATCGCTCAAAAATTCGGATTCATCCACCAATCTTGTTAGAACTTTCGTTAGTCTGGTTTTTCTGAGAATACTCAAAAGGTGCTTGTTTCCTTCGCCTTCCACATACCATTGAGAAACGAGTTTTGTAAGGTCTTGTTTGTTTTTTAGAATCCATTCCATTCGTTTTTTGAACTGTGGCAATTTCTCCAACATACTGTGTTCAACCACTTCCACCGCAAACATCGGAATCAATCCAACAATGCTTCGAAGTTTCAGACTCACACTGTCTCCATTGGAAAGCTGAAGCACATCGTAGAAAAATCCGTCTTCCTCGTTCCAAAGGCCTTGTTTTCCATCACCGATATTTTCCATCGCTTCTGCGATATAAAGATAATGTTCAAAAAACTTGATGGCCATATCTTCGTAAACCGGATTATGGATTGCCAATTCCATTGAGATACGCATCATATTCAGTGCGTACATCGCCATCCAGCTCGTTCCGTCGGCTTGTTCCAGATGTTCGCCTTCATTGAATTCCATATTTCGGTCGAAAGCTCCGATGTTATCCAGACCCAAGAATCCGCCACCAAAAATGTTGTTTCCGTTGTAATCTTTCCGGTTGACCCACCAAGTGAAATTCAACAATAATTTTTGGAAAACCCTTTCCAGAAAGGCTAAATCCGGCTTTCCATTATTTTTTTCATCAATTTTAAAAACCCTAAAAGTTGCCCACGCGTGAACAGGCGGATTCACATCATCGAAGTTCCATTCGTATGCAGGAACTTGCCCGTTCGGGTGCATATACCATTCTTTGGTCAGTGTAATCAACTGGTCTTTAGCAAATTCCGAATCAATCACACAAAAACTTACGCAATGGAAAGCCAAATCCCAAGTTGCATACCAAGGATATTCCCATTTGTCGGGCATCGAGATGATGTCTTTGTTGTGAAGATGCTCCCAGTCGCTGTTTCGGACGTAGCCTTTTCTTTGAATCGGGAAATTTGGGTCGCCTTTCAGCCATTTTCCAACATTGTAATGGTAGAACTGCTTGTTCCAAAGCAAACCTGCAAAAGCCTGTCTTTGGACATTTCGCTCGTCCTCGTTTTCAATATCTTTTTGGATGTTCGCATAGAAATTATCCGAATCCTGCTTTCTGTGGTTGATGATTTCATCAAAATCCCAAAACGCATCCTCCATAATATGTGGAGACAATCTGAATTCGAAAACCTTGTTGCTGTGCGCTTCCACGATTTCCTCGCAATGCAAAGATGCTTTGGTTCCCGTTTTCTTAGGATTAATCGTGTCTAATCCTTTCGTAATATATTGATTGATTCCATCTTTAAAGAAACCTTCCGTCTTCGGAAGATTGAAAAGTCTCGCTCTGTTCGTTTCATTTTCACAAAACAAAGCGTCCACATTTCTGTTTCTGGAATATAACTTCTTGATGCTCAGACTATCGTGATGAATATCAATTTCACCTTGCTTGGAAAAACCAAGATTCGCCTTATAATCATTGTAGCCCCAAACCCAATTGTTTCTGTACCAAACTGTTGGCAAAACTACGATTGGCGCAGGTTTATCGCTACGGTTATGAACATCAATCCTGATTAAAAAATCATCCTCGCCAGCTTTTGCATATTCAATGAAAATATCAAAGTATTCATCGTTATCAAAGATTCCCGTGTCAATCAGCTCATATTCCATCTCATTTTTGGAACGCTGACCATTCACATTGATGAGCTCCTCGTACGGAAATTCATTGATTGGATACTTGTAGACCATCTTCATATAGCTGTGAGACGGCGTGTTGTCCAAATAATAAAAAATCTCCTTTATATCTTCCCCGTGATTTCCCTGATGATTGCTCAGACCGAAAAAACGTTCTTTAATTCTAATATCTTTTTTGTTCCAAAATGAGAATGCAAAACACATCTGTTGCTTCTCATCCGAGATTCCTGCGATGCCTTCCTCGGCCCATCTGTAGGTCCAGGCTTCTGCTGTGTCGTGGCCTGTAAATCCCCACGCATCGCCGTTTGTACTGTAATCTTCCCGCACATTTCCCCATTGGCGATGGCTCACATAAGGTCCCCATTTCTTCCAACGCGGATTCCTCAATTTTTCTTCCTCGTTCATATTTTTCTAATTATTTTTTGGATAATTATTCGTTTTTAATTTAGGAGCATCACGTTTCGATTTCTGTTCCACGTTTCCAACCCGCTGTCCACTATATCTTTTTTTGCTACGACGATTTGTCATCCAAAAGAAAACTTTCTCAAAAGCAAAAAAAGGATGCCGTTCCCATCGGGGCTATGTTGAGGTATTTCCCTTCTTTCAACAGATAAATGATAGTTGATGAAGCATAAAGGATAATTGATAATCGATAAATGATAATTCCCCAAAATCAATTATAAATTTATTTTCCAAATTACCATCCGCTTCAAAAATCGATTCATCGAAACTTTGCTCTCTTAAAATTTCCTTCGCCCTTAAAAATCTTTGCGTTTAAATTCCAGAAAAATTATTTTCAGCAAAAAATCATTTATCACCCATCATTTATCATTCATAGCTACCCGTTATCCGCAAAACTCTCTAACGTCGTCATTCCACCATCCACATAAATACTCGCTCCCGTAATGTAATCCGAATAATCACTTGCCAAAAATACGGCTAAATTTCCAATGTCTTCCGGTTGCCCGATTCTGTCATACGGAATCAGCGTCATCAACGCATCCAGAGATTTTTCATTATCCCACGCAGACTTATTGATTGGCGTCTGAATCGCACCTGGACAAATATTATTCACACGGATTTTATCCTTCCCATATTCCTGAGCCAAAGTCTGCATCAGCATTCTCAGCGCACCTTTGCTGGAAGCATAATTCGCGTGTCCAGCCCACGGAATCGTCTCGTGAACACTGCTAATATTAATGATTTTCCCCAAAGCTTTCGATTTGTCATTCATCCCGCGTTTCAAAAATTCTCTGATGGCTTCTCGTGAACAAAGAAATTGTCCCGTCAGATTCACATCAATCACTTTTTGCCATTGCGCCAAAGTCATATCAATGAAAGACGCATCTTGTTGCAAGCCAGCATTATTAATAAGAATATCTACAGTTCCATATTTCTCAATCGTCGTGTTGAACATTGCCTGAACTTGGTCTTCCTTACTCACATCACACTGAATAATAAAACCTTCGCCACCATTTTCCTCAATGGTTTTCAAAGTTTCCTCCGCTTCAGGTCGAGAATGTTCAGATGAGTGATTTATAATAGTAATTGCGCCGGATTTTGCCAAACTAATGGCAATTCCTTTCCCGATTCCACTGCTGGAACCCGTTACGATGGCGACTTGTTTATTTAGATTGATTTCCATAATTGATTGTAAAAGAAATTTTAACTACAAATACTATACGCAAGTTCCGAGAAAATTTATTCTTAACAAATAATTATTTTAGAATTTTCAACTGAAATTTGGAAAAAGTAAACTTTGTGGAGTATATTTGCAGTCAGAATTGTTCATTTACATATTGAAAATGTTATCGAGAAAGGTGGAGAGATTAGACTCTGTGAAACCTTGGCAACCCTTCGGAAACGAAGAAGGTGCTAAATTCTATCCCAAATTATTAGGGAAAAGATAACCAAACATTTATTCTACATTTCCCCGTAGCATTTTCAATTTTTTATCAGATAAAATTGGAAAATAAGTTACAACATCTTCAGACATTACATTTCACGACACAAGCCGGAAAGGCTTATGATATTCCATTAAGCTATCAGCTTTTTGGAAAAGAACTGTATTCTGCTCCTATCATTCTGATAAACCACGCTCTCACAGGAAACTCGGACGTTGCAGGAGAAAACGGCTGGTGGAAAACCCTGGTCGGAAACGGAAAAGTAATAGACACAAACCGATTCACAATCATCTGTTTCAACATTCCAGGAAATGGTTTTGACGGCTATTTCATTGATGATTATGAAAACTTTATCGTTCAAGATATCGCCAAAATTTTCATCGAAGGTTTAAAGCTTTTGAAAATTGACAAACTATTTGCTTTAGTTGGTGGTTCTGTCGGTGGTTCCATTGGTTGGGAAATGTTGGCTTTGGAAAATAATTTGGCAGAAAGATTTATTCCAATTGCTACAGATTTTAAAACGTCGGATTGGTTACATTCTCAATGTCTGGTTCAGAAATTCCTTTTGGAGTCAGAAGAAAAACCACTTGAAAAAGCCAGAGTTCACGCAATGTTATGCTACAGAACACCAGAATCTCTCAACTCAAGATTCAAAAGAGAAACTGATTCCGAAAAGCAGATTTTAAAGTCCCACGACTGGCTCAACTTCCACGGAAACCGATTAAACGAAAGATTTAGTTTAAAAGCTTACAAGCTTGTCAATCACCTTTTGATGAACATCAACGGAAAGGAAAATGAACTGGAAAACATCAATGCAGAAATCCATTTGGTTTCGGTGGATTCAGACCTTTTTTATCCGGCTTTTGAAATTAAAAACACTTACGATTTTTTACGACATAAAAACAAAAACGTTCAGTATCACGAAATCAAATCCATCCACGGACACGACGCTTTCCTAATGGAATACGAACAGCTGAACACAATTTTAACACCTCTATTTTTGAACTGATGACAGACAAGAACGCAATTAATATTTATAGAAATAAAGCTTTGGTCAACTTCGAAGGGAAAAATTTCCTCGGACAAATCGGCGTGGATTCACGAATCTTCCAAGCTTTGAATGGAGGCGGAATCAGCGTTGGCGTTATTTCCCAACAAGCGATTGAAAACGGAATTTCTGTTCTTGTGGACGAAGTGGATGCAGAAGATGCGGTCAAATTTCTGAAAAAAGAATTCGAGCAGGAAACTAAAGAAGGTCACGTTAATAATATTTATAGCATTGATAGTCTTAGTGTTATCGGATTTGTTTCGGATAATTACAATAAGATTTTATCGGAACTTCAGCGCAACAAGATTTATCCTCTATTATTAAGTCAAATCGCGTCTGCTGGAAGAGTCAATATTGTGGTAACTGAAAACCAAACCGAAATTACCAAAAACATCATCGAAACCGAAATCTACGGAAAACCAAAAACCGTTCATCTCGCTTTGATTGGCCACGGAAATGTCGGCGGAACTTTGGTAGAACAAATCCTTGATTCAGCTTACGATATTCTGAAAAGAAAAAGAGTGGATTTGAAAATCGTTGCAATTGCCAATTCCAAAAAAATTGCTTTCAACCAAGCCGGTTTCGGAAGCGACTGGAGACAAAAAATCAAGTTTTCCCAAACAGAATCCAGCATAGAAAAGTTAGTTGAATTTGCTAAAGAACATCATTTGGAAAATCTGGTGATGGTCGACAATACAGCAAGCAAAGATTTTGTAAAACATTATCCGACCTTCGTTGAGAATGGTTTTGATGTCGTAGGTTCCAACAAAATCTACAACACTTTACCAATTTCAGAATACCGCGATTTCAGAAAATTATTAGAAAAAAATAAAAAGAAATATCTTTACGAAACCAATGTTGGTGCAGGTTTACCATTAATCGATACGATTAAACTTCTGCATCTTTCAGGCGAAAACATCACCAGAATCAAAGGTGTTTTTTCCGGAACCTTAAGTTATGTTTTCAATAATTTCTCTCTCCGAAATGACAAATATTCCGTAATCATCCGAGAAGCGATGGAAAAAGGTTTTACAGAACCAGACCCGCGCGAAGATTTATCCGGAAATGATGTGGCGAGAAAACTCTTGATTTTAGCAAGAGAGCTAGATTTGATTAATGAATTTCAGGATATTAACATTCAAAATCTAGTTCCACAAAACCTGCTGGATATCAACAAAGACGAGTTCATTTCCAGATTGGAAGAATTAGATTTAGAATATCAAAGCATCAAAGAAAACCAGAAACCAGACCACGTTCTGCGCTACGTCGGAGATTTGCACGGAAACCTTCAGGAAGAAAAGGGAGAATTGGATGTAAAACTTATCTCTGTTCCAGCAAATTCTGCACTCGGACAATTGAAAGGTTCAGATTCAATCTTCGAAATCTACACCGAAAGTTACGGCGAAAATCCAATCGTCATTATGGGCGCCGGAGCCGGAGCAAAAGTGACTGCCCGAGGTGTTTTCGGAGATATTTTAAGACTGAGCGAAACAAAGTAAAAGCAGGAAGTTGGAAGTCAGAAGCTGGATGTCCTCAAGTTCCATAGGAACGACCGATGTCACAGCGTTGGAATTTATTCCAACGATAACCAAAAATGGAACAACCAATTCCAACCATTAGAAAAATTAAAAAATGGAAAATCAAAATTTCGAAACATTAGCCATCAGAACCCAAACCGAAAGAACTCAGTTTGACGAGCATTCCACGCCTTTGTACCTCACTTCGAGCTTTGTTTTCGAAGATGCGGAAGATATGCGCGCGAGCTTTGCGGAGGAAAAAGACAAAAATCTTTACAGCCGTTTTAGCAACCCGAACGTCACAGAATTTGTAGATAAAATCGTGAAAATGGAAGGCGCAGAATCCGGTTACGCTTTCGCGACGGGAATGGCTTCGATTTATTCCACTTTTGCGACTTTGCTCAACGCTGGCGACCACATCGTTAGCTGTCAGTCGGTTTTCGGTTCCACGCACACATTGTTCACGAAATATTTTCCAAAATGGAATATCGAAACCACTTATTTCAAAGCAGAAGATGCCGAGAATATTGAAAAATACATCCAACCAAATACAAAAATTTTATATTTAGAAACGCCGACAAATCCGGCAATCGAGATTTTAGATTTAGATTTTTTTGGAAAAATCGCCAAAAAACATAACCTAATTTTCGTTGTAGATAACTGTTTCGCAACGCCTTACTTACAACAGCCGATTAAATACGGCGCAGATATTGTCGTTCATTCCGCAACGAAACTGATTGATGGTCAAGGTCGTGTTCTCGGTGGCGTTGCTGTTGGAAAAGCAGATTTGATTCGCGAAATTTATTTGTTTGCAAGAAACACAGGTCCGGCGATGTCGCCGTTCAACGCGTGGGTTTTGAGCAAGAGTCTGGAAACTTTGGCAATTCGTGTCGAGAAACATTGCGAAAATGCGCTGAAAGTGGCTGAGTTTCTGGAAAATCATCCGAATGTAGAATTAGTAAAATACCCTTTCCTGAAATCTCATCCAAGCTACGAAATCGCCAAAAAACAAATGAAATTAGGTGGAAACATCGTCGCTTTCGAAGTCAAAAACGGCATCGAGGGCGGACGCAATTTCCTCAACCGAATCAAGATGTGTTCCCTTTCCGCAAACTTGGGAGACACAAGGACGATTGTCACACATCCCGCTTCCACAACACATTCCAAGCTTTCGGATGACGAGCGAAACGAGGTCGGAATCACAGCCGGATTGGTGCGTTGCTCGGTAGGATTGGAAAATATAGATGACATTATCAACGATTTAAAACAAGCTTTGGATTAGTGTCATCCTGAGCGGAGTCGAAGGAAGGAGCAACAAGTTTTCGGCTTCGAATCACGATTCCAACCCGCTGTCCACTATATCTTTTTTTGCTACGACGATTGGTCATCGAAAAGAAAATTAAGTCAAAGCAAAAAAAGGATACCGTTCCCATCGGGGCTATGTTGAGGTTTTCTCTTTCAATCGACGATAAAAAAGAAATAAAGAACGAATCCGAAGGATTCAATATCAGTAGCCGTAGGTGAAACCTATGGTAAATATGAACAAAGAAATCAGAACCCGACAGGGTTCAATATTAATAACCGTTGGTAAAAACCTATGGAAAAAATGAAAAATTCAGAACAATTATATAAAGCCATTTCCGAACGCATCTTAATCTTAGATGGCGCAATGGGAACAATGATTCAGCGCTACAATTTCTCCGAAGAAGATTATCGTGGTGAGCGGTTCAAAGACTGGGAATCCTCACTCAAAGGAAACAACGATTTGCTATCTTTGACACAACCCGAAGCGATTGCAGAAATACACAAAAAATATTTGTTAGCCGGCGCAGATATCATCGAAACCAACACATTTTCCGGAACCACGATTGCGATGGCCGATTATCATATGGAAGATTTGGTTTACGAACTCAATTACGAGTCTGCCAAAATCGCCCGCAAAGTCTGCGACGAATTTACTGCTCAAAATCCAAACAAACCGAGATTTGTTGCCGGTTCAATCGGGCCAACCAACAGAACCGCAAGTTTAAGCCCTGACGTAAATGACCCAGGTTACAGAGCCATCACTTTCGACGAATTGAGAATTGCCTACAAACAACAAGCTGAAGCTTTGCTGGATGGTGGTTCCGATATTCTATTAGTAGAAACCATCTTTGACACACTGAATGCAAAAGCCGCACTTTTCGCTATCGACCAACTTCAGGAAGAAAGAGGAATCGAAATCCCAATTATGGTTTCCGGAACAATTACCGACGCTTCCGGAAGAACTTTGAGCGGACAAACCGCCGAAGCTTTCCTTATTTCGGTTTCTCATCTTAACTTGCTGAGTGTCGGATTCAATTGTGCTTTGGGTGCAAAACAACTGACGCCATATTTGGAAGCCATTTCTTCTCAGTCAGAATTCGGGATTTCCGCTTATCCAAATGCCGGCTTACCGAACGCTTTCGGTCAGTACGATGAAACTGCGAGTCAAATGGCTGAGCAAGTGCAGGAATATCTGGAAAAAGGACTCATTAATATCATCGGTGGTTGTTGTGGAACAACGCCGGAACATATCAAAGCGATTGCTGATTTGGCAATTAACTACGAACCTCGCAGAATCAATGTAACAACATAACAATGTATAGATTTACCAATAAGTTACAAACTCAAGATTGTTACATTGGTAGATTATTACATTGGTAAATTAACTTATGAAATACTTAAAATTATCAGGTCTAGAACCTCTAATTATAACGCCGGAATCCAACTTCATCAATGTTGGAGAAAGAACCAATGTGGCTGGTTCCAAAAAATTCCTTCGATTAATCAAGGAAGAAAAGTTTTCCGAAGCACTTGATATTGCCCGTCATCAGGTAGATGGAGGCGCACAAATCCTGGATGTCAATTTCGATGACGGATTGATTGACGGAAAAGCATCAATGATAAAATTCTTGAACTTAATTGCTTCGGAACCGGACATTTCCAGAATCCCGATTATGATTGATTCCTCGAAATGGGAAATCTTGGAAGCTGGATTGCAGGTTGTTCAGGGAAAAGCGGTGGTCAATTCCATCAGTTTAAAGGAAGGCGAAGAAGAGTTCATCAAACACGCCAGAGCAATCAAACGTTATGGCGCCGCGGTGATTGTAATGGCTTTCGATGAGGTTGGACAAGCTGATAATTTTGAGAGAAGACTGGAAATTACCAAACGTTCTTATGATATTTTGGTCAACCAACTGGACTTTCCTGCAGAAGATATTATTTTCGATTTGAATATTTTTCCGGTTGCAACTGGGATGGAAGAACACCGCAGAAACGCCATTGATTTTATCGAAGCGACGCGCTGGGTTCGCACCAATCTTCCTTACGCATCCGTGAGTGGTGGGGTTTCCAACGTTTCATTTTCTTTCCGAGGCAATGATTCTGTGCGTGAGGCAATGCATTCCGTTTTCCTTTACCACGCCATAAAAGCGGGGATGAATATGGGAATCGTGAACCCCACGATGTTGGAAGTTTATGACGAAATTCCGAAAGAGCTTTTGGAATTGGTCGAGGACGTAATGCTCGACAGAAAAGATGATGCAACCGAAAGATTGCTCGATTATTCCGAAAGAGTAAAATCTACCAAAAAAGAAAAAGCCGAAGATTTGGCTTGGCGCGAAATGCCTTTGCAGGAAAGAATCACGCATTCATTGGTCAAAGGACTTGACCGTTTTATCGAAGAAGATACTGAAGAAGCAAGATTGCAATCGGAAAAACCGCTTCACGTCATCGAAGTTAATTTGATGACAGGAATGGGTGTTGTCGGCGACCTTTTTGGAAGTGGGAAAATGTTTTTGCCTCAAGTTGTGAAATCTGCGAGAGTAATGAAAAAAGCGGTGGCCTATCTTCAACCTTTCATCGAGGCTGAAAAAGACGGAACAAGACCTGCAAATGGTAAAATATTGATGGCGACGGTAAAAGGCGATGTTCACGATATCGGAAAAAATATTGTGAGTGTGGTTTTGGGTTGCAACAATTACGACATCGTTGACCTCGGCGTGATGGTTCCGGCAGATAAAATTATCCAAACTGCGATTGATGAAAAAGTCGACATCATCGGTTTGAGCGGATTGATTACACCAAGTTTGGACGAAATGGTTCATCTTGCATCAGAATTAGAAAGACGAAATTTGAGTTTCCCTTTATTGATTGGTGGCGCAACAACTTCCAAAGCGCACACAGCTGTTAAAATCGCTCCGAAATATGCCAATACAGTTGTTCACGTGAATGATGCTTCCAGAGCAGTTGGTGTGGTAAGTTCGCTTTTAAATAAGGATAAATCCAACGTTTATTCTTTAGAATTGAAAAAGGATTACGATGATTTCCGTGAAAAATTCCTCAACCGTCAAGTTGATAAAGAATACGTGACAATTGATGAAGCGAGAAAACAGAAATTCAAAATCGATTGGGAAAATGAAGAGATTCACAAACCAAATAAATTGGGAATTACAATTATCGAAGACCAAGATTTAAACGAATTGGTAGAGTTTATCGACTGGTCACCGTTTTTCAGAAGCTGGCAATTATTCGGAAAATTCCCTGATATTTTGACGGATAATGTAGTTGGTGAACAAGCGACAATTTTGTTTAATGAAGCCAAAGCAATGCTCAAGAAAATCCTTCAAGAAAAGAGCTTCAAAGCAAAAGGCATTTTCGGGATTTTCCCTGCAAACGCAACTGAACGTGATGATATTTTGGTTTATGATGAGAATCAAAATGTGATTTCAACTTTCAGAACTTTGAGGCAACAACATAAAAAATCGGAAGGCAAGGAATATTTCGCTTTGTCAGATTTTATTGCGCCTGAGAATTCCGATAAGCAAGATTACATCGGTGTTTTCTGTGTTTGTACAGGTTTTGGCGCTGATGAATTGGCAAAAGAATATGAAGATAAAATGGATGATTATAATGCAATAATGGTAAAAGCTTTGGCTGACCGTTTTGCAGAAGCCTTCGCAGAATATCTTCACAAAAAAGTCAGAACCGAATATTGGGGTTATTCAGAAAACGAAACTTTGACCAATGACGATTTGATTAAAGAAAAATATCTGGGAATTCGTCCCGCTCCAGGTTATCCGGCTTGTCCCGACCATTTGGATAAATTGACGATTTGGGATTTACTTAAAGTTGATGAGAAAATCGGAGTGACTTTAACCGAAAGTTTAGCGATGTGGCCAACCGCAGCGGTTTCTGGCTATTATTTCGGAAATGAAAAATCGAAATATTTCGGTGTTGGAAAAATTGATGAAGACCAATTGAAAGATTATGCTGAAAGAAAAGACGTCGATTTGGAATATGCGAGAAAATGGCTGAGCCCGAATTTGGCTGATTAATATTATATTATGAAAGACGATTTTGATTTTATAGCAATCTTGAAATATAGAACGTTTGATGAAGGAGGTCGCTCAACACCTGCAAAATCTGGTTACAGACCAGAGCTTTATTTCGATTTTGAAAAAATAACGACTTCTGGAAGACAGATTTTCTTAGGTAGGGAATGGGTTTGTCCAGGTGAAACTATTGAAGCTGAAATCACTATGTTATCACCACAATTTTATGAAAATAAATTGTATGAGGGCTTGAAATTCAAATTTAAAGAAGGTTCAAAAACTATTGGAACTGGCGAGATTTTAAAAATAAAAAACAAAAACTTAAAGAAAGATACTTTAAACTAAATGAAAATTATTGACCATATAAAAAGCGCCAACGGAAAAACACTTTTCTCTTTTGAAATTGTTCCGCCACAAAAAGGCGTCGGAATCGCAGATTTATACAAAAATATCGACCCGTTGATGGAGTTCAATCCACCTTTTATTGATGTAACAACGTCTCGCGAAGAGTACATTTTTCTTGAAAGAGGAAATGGTTTGATGGAGCGAAAAATCACCAGAATGCGTCCTGGAACTTTGGGAATTTGTTCGGCGATTCAGAATAAATATAATGTCGATACGGTTCCACACGTACTTTGCGGTGGATTTACAAAAGAAGAGACCGAATATCTTTTGGTGGACTGTATGTATTTAGGAATCAATAATATTGTTGCTTTGCGAGGCGATGCGATGAAAGGTGAAAAATATTTTGAACAATCAAAAGGTGGACACAAATATGCATCGGATTTGGTAAAACAGATTCACGATTTGGGAATTGGAGAATATCTTCACGGTAAAATAGAATCGGATACGGACAATAGTTTCTGCATTGGTGTTGCAGGTTATCCTGAAAAACACATCGAAGCACCATCTATGAATTACGACCTTCAAATGCTGAAGAAAAAAGTGGAAGCTGGTGCAGATTACATCGTCACTCAAATGTTTTTTGACAATCAAAAATTCTTTGAATTTGTAAAACAAGCCAGAGAAATTGGGATTGATGTTCCAATCATTCCTGGAATTAAACCAATTGCTACAAAAACACATTTGCAAATGTTACCACAGGTTTTCAAAATCGATTTGCCGGAAGCTTTAATCAATGAAGTTCTGAAATGCAAAACCAACAATGATGTTCGTGAAGTGGGAATTGAATGGGCGATTAATCAGTCCAAAGAACTTCTGGATTTTGGAATTCCGGTTCTGCACTTTTATTCGATGGGAAAGAGCGATAATATTTTGAAAATCGGAAGAGAAGTATTTTGAAACAAAAAGGGATGTAGTTTGCATCTCTTTTTTTAATTTTACGATTCAAGTTTTAATATGAAATTATCTGGTCCTTTCAAACAAATTGTCACGCTCAACAATCTTCCACTCAAAGGAAAATTAAATGACGAATCTTTAGAAATAATTTCCAATGGCGGAATTCTGACCGAAAATGGAAAAATTTTAGAAATCTGCGATTTTGAATTATTAAAACAAAAATTTCCAAATTCAGAAATCGATTTGATTGAAAATGAGCAAATTGCACTTCCTGCTTTTGTAGATGCACACACCCATATTTGTTTCGGAGGCAATCGCGCTAATGATTTTGCGATGCGAAATGCAGGAAAAACTTATCTCGAGATTGCAGAATCTGGCGGTGGAATTTGGAGTTCTGTGCAACACACCAGAAAAGCTTCTGAGGAAGATTTGATTAATGGAATTCTTGAACGCATCAATATTTTATTAAATCAAGGCATCACAACCATCGAAATAAAAAGTGGTTACGGATTGAATGTTGACGAAGAACTAAAAATGCTACGAGCCATCAAAAAAGCGCAGACAAAAACCAAAGCCACCTTGATTCCGACTTGCCTTTCTGCTCACTTGAAACCAAGAGACTTTGAAGGTTCATCCGAAGATTATCTTAATTATATTTTTAAAGAAATCTTGCCAAGAGTAAAAGAAGAAAACCTCGCAAATCGAGTTGATATTTTCATTGAGAAATCAGCTTTTCAGCCAGAGGAAAGTAAAAATTTCCTTTTGAAAGCTAAAGAATTAGGCTTTCAAATTACCGTTCACGCAGATCAATTTACAGCCGGAAGTTCAAGAATTGCCGTGGAAGTTGGCGCGAAATCTGCCGACCATTTGGAAGCAACGATTGATGAAGATATTGAGTTTTTAGCCGATTCAAATACTGTTGCGATTGCTTTGCCAGGCGCAAGTTTAGGTTTGGGCGAGCCATTTTCGCCAGCCAGAAAAATCCTCGACAAAGGTGGAATTCTTGCCATTGCAACCGATTGGAATCCAGGCTCTGCGCCAATGGGAAATCTCGTAACCCAAGCTTCAATCTTAGCAACATATCAAAAATTGACAACGGCTGAGGTTCTCTCTGCGATTACTTTTCGCTCAGCTTTTGCTTTGGATTTACAAGACCGAGGAATTCTTGCAGAAGGGAAAAAAGCAGATTTCATTACTTATGACACGGATAATTTCCAGAATATTCTTTATCATCAAGGAAGTTTGAAACCGAAAAATGTTTACATCAACGGAGAAAAAATATAAATTATGTTTGAATGGACAGGCCGTTTTGATGGCGACGAGGAATCTTATCACAGAATTTTTCAAAGAGTGACAACGGAATCAGATTATGAAATCATCAAACCGAAAGATTTCGTTTTGCACGGTTTTGCTGTGGATGAAGGTGTGAAACGCAACAAAGGTCGAGTTGGTGCAAAGGAAGCTCCGGATTTGATTAGAAAAAATATGTCCAATTTTCCTGTCATCAATTCTGATTTTTCTTTAAAAGATTTTGGAAATGTAAAATGTGAAAATGAAGATTTAGAATCTGCGCAAAATATGTTGGCTAAAAAAGTGGCAAAAGCGCTGTCAAATCAAGGGAAATCTGTAGTTTTAGGTGGCGGACACGAGGTGACTTTTGCCCATTATTCTGGAGTTAAAAATGCATTTCCCAATCAAAAAATCGGAATCATCAACTTTGATGCACATTTTGATAATCGCGAACCAGAAAACGGATTAGCAAGTTCCGGAACTGGATTTTGGCAGATTGCGCAGGAAGGCAATATTCACTCTTTGCATATTGGAATTCAACGAAATAGCAATACAAGAAAGTTGTTTGAAGTCGCAGATGATTTTGGAATGAAATATATTTTGGCTGATGAAATTTACTCCGAAAATATTCCCAATCTTTTATTCACGATTAATCAATTTTTGAATGACTGCGACATTATTTATGTCACGATTTGTATGGATGTTTTCAATGCGTCCATCGCGCCTGGCGTGAGTGCGTCGGCTTATAACGGGATTTTTGCAGACCGAAATTTTATGCAGATTTATCGCCGTATTCTAAGTTCAGAAAAAATAAAAGCTTTGGATATTGCGGAAGTTAATCCAACTTATGATATTCAAGAAAGAACGGCGAGATTAGCGTCAAGTATTGTCAATGAATGGTTTATGATTTAAAATTATGAAAGAAAGAGACAGCATTATTTTTGATTTGGACGGCACACTATGGAACTCGTCGGAAACAGTTTCAAAAGCTTTTAATGATAGTATAAAGCAAATTGGATTTGACATTAATATCACTGCTCAAAAAGTGAGAGATTTTTCAGGGATGAAGATGGATGATATTTTTGCTCAGTATTTTAGTTTTATTCCGAATGAAAAATTACAGGAATTTGAAAAGATTTATGCTAAAAAAGAAAGTGATTATCTTAAGAAATTAGGAGGGGAATTGTTTCCGAATGTCAAAGAAACTTTAGAAAAATTAAATGAAAATTATCGACTTTTCATCGTCAGCAATTGTATGAAAGGTTATATTGAAAACTTCCTCGAGTTTTTTAGTTTTAATTCTTTTTTCGAAGATATAGAATGCTACGGAAATGCTGGTTTGCCAAAAGATGTAAACATCAAATTGATTGTTGAAAGAAATAAACTTCAAAATCCGGTCTATGTTGGCGATACGATTTGGGACAAAGAAGCTTCTGACAAAGCTGGTGTAGATTTCATTTATGCAAGCTATGGATTTGGAACGATAGAAAATTATGAAAGTAAAATTGACAGCTTCGAAGATCTTTTGAAGTTTTAAATTCGTAAAAAAACCTCATCAAAATAATGATGAGGTTTTTTAATATTCAATTTTGAAATTAAATTATTTGAATTCAATAGGGAATTTAACTTGAGAATTGTCCCAACCAGCGAATAAATCTGCGCCTGATGCTGTCTTTACAAAAGTCACAGAAAAATTTTCAATTGGTGATGTTGGTTTCTCCACAGGAACGTTGAATCTCACAACATCCTTGCTTTTATCATAGAAATAAGCGCCCCATTTGTCAACTTCAGAGTTCAAGACAATAGTCCATTCTTTTTCAAAAGGAATGGCAAAAATGCTGTAAGTTCCCGCAGGAATTTCTTTTCCACCGATTTTTACCGGCGTGTAAAATTTGATTTCAGCGTTTTCATTTGCTCCAAATCTCCAGATTTCACCGTACTTTACAAGGTTATTAAAAACAACTCTGTTCTTTTTTTGAGGACGAGAGTAAACCACTTTTGCTTTTGGAGCCTCGGTTTTGGAAGAAGTTACTTGGATAGGAAAATAAACCACATCCAGCGGACTTGCATCTACAGAAAAGTAGTTAAGCTTTGTTGGGTCCAATTTTGCTTGAGAAAATGCGCTAACTCCTATTAATAAAGAAGTTACAATGATTAATTTTTTCATTATATTTTAATTTTCATTAAGTTTTCTATTGATTTGTCTAAGGTTTCCTGTTTCTTTGCGAAACAGAATCGAATCACTTTTTCATCGGTTTTATCTTTGTAAAATGCTGAAAATGGGATAGTTGCGACTTTGTATTCTTTCGTCAGCCAATAGCAAAAATCCTTGTCTTGCTTATCAGAAATTGCGCCAAAATTTGCTGAGAGAAAATAGGTTCCTTCACAATCCAATAATTGAAAAGGCGTTTCTTTCAAAGCATTTTTAAGATAATCTCTTTTCGTTTGGAAAAATGCTGAGATTGATTTGAAATTGTCCACATTTTGCAAGTATTTAGAAATCGCAAATTGCCCGGGTGTGTTTACGCAAAAAACATTGAACTGATGCACTTTCCTAAACTCATTCATCAAATCCGACGGCGCACAAACGTAACCAATTTTCCAACCTGTGATGTGCAACAACTTCCCAAAAGAGCCAACGACAAAAGTTCTTTCTTTCAGCTCTGGATATTTTGCCAATGTCAAATGAGATTTTTCATCAAAAGTGATACTTTCATACACTTCATCACTCAGGATTATGATGTTTGTGTCTTTGACAATCTTGATTAATTCATCAATATCATTTTGTTTCAGAATTTTTCCGGAAGGATTATTTGGATTATTAATGATAATCATCTTGGTTTTTTCGGAAACCAGATTTTTCACTTCATTCCAATTGATTTCGTAATCCGGATAAAGCATTTTGACGTTTTTTACAATTCCGCCGTTCAGAATAATTGCAGGTTTATAACAATCATAAGCCGGTTCAAAAATAATCACTTCATCATTTTTTTCCACGAAGGCAGAAATAATCGTGAAAATCCCTTGAGTTGCGCCAGCGGTGATATTAATCTCAGAATCCGGATGATAATGAACTTGATATTGAAGACTGAATTTTCTCGAAATTTCTTCCCGAAGTTCTTTGATTCCTGCCAATGGCGCATATTGATTGTAACCTTGTTTCGAAAATTCACCAAGATATTTGATTAAATTTTCATCGGCTTGATAATCTGGAAATCCTTGCGATAGATTGACGGCGTTTTCCTGCTGAGCCAATAAACTCATCTCTGTGAAAATTGTCGTTTTCACATCAGGAAGTTTGGAGTTTGGTAATTTGAAAGTCATTCTGATTGTAAAAATAGGTAATTATTGAATCTCCATTTCGTAAATTTGCAAAAATATTTTTTTGAAACGTCTTATTTCTATCGTCGGAACTACAGGAATCGGGAAAACCAGATTGGCAATCGATTTGGCAAAACATCTCGATACGGAAATTATTTCTTGTGACTCGCGTCAGTTCTATAAAGAAATGAAAATTGGAACGGCAACACCGACTGATGAAGAATTAGCCGAAGCAAAACATCATTTTGTAGGAAATATCAGTATCAATGATTATTATTCAATAGGATTATACGAGGAACAGGCGTTGAAAAAGTTAGATGAAATTTTTTCAAAAAAAGACGTTGCAATAATGGTCGGCGGAAGCGGAATGTATGAGAAAGCCGTTGTGGAAGGAATGAATGATTTGCCAGAAGCAGACGAAGAGAATCAAAAAAAACTTATTGATATTTTTGAGAATCAAGGAATTGAACCTTTACAAGAACTTCTCAAAGAACTTGACCCAGAATATTTTTCAATTGTTGATAAAGATAACTCAAGACGATTGTTGAGAGCAATTGATATCATTTGGCAAACCGGAAAAACCTACACCGAAAATCTTAGTACACCAAAAGCAAAAAGAAATTTTGAAATCATAAGATTCGGAATTGAGGCACCAAGAGAAATTATCTATGAAAGAATCAATCTTCGAGTTGATAAAATGATGGAAAATGGTTTGCTTGATGAAGCTAAAAGTCTGATTGATAGCAGAGAAAAAGTGGCTCTGCAAACCGTTGGTTATTCGGAACTGTTTCGATATTTTGATGGAGAATGGGATTTGGATTTCGCTGTTTCGGAGATTAAGAAAAATTCTAGACGTTATGCTAAACGCCAAACGACGTGGAACAGAAAATTAGAAAATGTAAATTGGGTCAACTATAATAATTCTCTAGAAGAAGCATTATCTTTGCTGAATAAATTAGATTAATCATCACATTAATAAATTATAACGATGTCAAATACACCTTCAAATATGTTGGCTTTAGGAACAAAAGCTCCGGATTTTAAACTGGCGAATCCGTCAAAAAATAATGAATTGCAAAGCCTTGATTCTCTGAAAGGGAAAAAAGGAACTTTGGTAATTTTTATGTGCAACCATTGCCCTTTTGTTCTGAATGTGATTGATAAATTGGAAGAATTGTACGAGGATTACAAATCTCAAGGCATCGAATTTATTGGAATCAATTCTAATGATGTCAATAGTTATCCCGCAGATTCACCAGAGATGATGATTGATTTTGTGGATGAAAAAGCAATCAAATTCCCTTATCTTTTTGATGGATCGCAGGATGTTGCAAAAGCTTTCGACGCAGCTTGCACGCCAGATTTTTATTTCTTCGATGAAAATTTGAGCTTGATTTATCGTGGTCAAATGGATGATTCCAGACCAGGAAACCAAAAAGAAGTGACGGGCGAAGATTTGATTATCGCATTCGAAAATCTTTTGGCTGGTGCGGATCAGGAAGATTTTCAAAGACCAAGTTTGGGTTGTAATATCAAGTGGAGATAAAAAAGAAACTCCGGAAAGCAGTTTCCGGAGTTTCTTTTTTTAAAAATAACACTGTTCTTATGGGGACATTATTTCAATAATTGTTTCAAAAACCGCTTCTGCGATTCAAAAGCAATCTGCTCAAAATCTATTTCGGATTCTTTGATCCAGATTCCGGCAGATATTTCGGATTCTTCTAAGGTGATTTCAAATTTTTTCTCAACTTCATAAAGGAAGAAGGAATCCAAAGTATTATAATCAATATTTTTATAAGGATAAACATTGGGTTGACTTCCAAGATATTTGAAGCTTTCTGGATTGATTTCCAATCCTAACTCTTCATTTAATTCACGAGAGCAAGTCTCTTCCGAACTTTCTTTTGGATCTGTAAAACCGCCTGGTAAATCCAGTTTTCCTTTGCCTGGTTCTTGGTTCCTTACCGTAAAAAATAATTCATCTTGATGTTTTATGATTACCGCAACAGCTGCAGCGGTGTTGTGAAATAAAACAAAATCACAATTGCTGCAGCTCCATTTGGTAATTTGATTCCAGATTAGTTTTTCCTGACCGCATTTTGGGCAGAATCTTAAATTTTCCATTGGATAAATTTAAGAAAACTAAGCTGTTTTTCTGTTTCTTGGATGAAAATTTAAAATTACATTTCTTAATTCTTCAGTCTGCAAGTGGGTGTAAACCTGAGTGGTTGTAATGCTGCTGTGACCCAGCATTTCCTGGATAAATCTAAGGTCAGCTCCGTTTTGTAGAAGATGCGTTGCAAATGAATGTCTGAAAGTGTGCGGAGAAATATTTTTGTTGATTCCGGCTTTCTGAGTCAATTCCTTGATGATAATAAAAACAATCACTCTGGACATATTGGTTCCTCTGGTATTTAGGAAAACAATGTCTTCGTGTTTTTTGTTGATTTTGATTTTTGATCTTACATTTTTGATGTAATCTTGGAGATACTCTGCAGTAGAGCTAGCAAGCGGAACGAGTCTCATTTTTTCGCCCTTACCTTCTACAACGATGAATTTTTCTTTGAAGTTGATATTAGAAATTTTCAAATCCACCAATTCCGAAACGCGCAGACCGCAGCCATAAAGCACTTCCAAAATACATTGATTTCTTTGACCAATATCGGTTTTTTTATCAACGCTATCGATGATTCTGTCGATGTCGTCCATGCTAAGTGTGTCAGGAAGATACAATCCTAATTTCGGACCTTCTAATAATGAAGAAGGATTGTCATCCCTGTATTCTTCTTCCAACAGAAATTTGAAAAATGCTTTGATAGAGGAGATTCCTCTAGCTTGAGAGCGCTCGCTAATTTTCTTTTTGGAAAGTTGATAGATGAATTCCTGTAGGTTTTCGTAGGAAATGTCTTGTGGAGAAATGTTGTCTAGTTCTTCTGTAGCGAAGCTTTCGAGCTTTTTGATGTCTCTCACGTAAGCGTCAAGTGTGTTGTCGGAGAAGCTTTTCTCAAATTTAAGAAAATTTGAGAAGTCTGTAATTTTTTCGGACCAGTTCATATTTGTGTTTTTTTAATTGTTAATATATAAATTATCTCATATAATATATAGTTCTTTTTCGGTGATATTTAAAATCTCAATGCCTGCATTTTTTAAAAATTCTAATCCGCTGTCATCCGAATAGCCAGTCATATAAACCACTTTTTCGATTCCGGATTGCAATATCAATTTGCTACACTCTTTGCACGGCGACATTGTGATGTACAAGGTTGCGCCTTTGCAGGATTGTGTACTGCTTGCTATTTTCAAGATAGCGTTGGCCTCTGCGTGGAGAACGAACCAATTGGTTTTCCCATCCTCGTCCTCACAATTATTTTCGAAGCCAGAAGGTGTTCCGTTGTATCCGTCAGAGATGATCATTCTGTCTTTTACAATGAGCGCACCCACTTTTTTTCTCTTACAGTAAGACAGATTTGCCCATTCGGACGCCATCTTAAGATAAGCAATATCGAATTTGTTATAATTCATTATTCCAGTTTAGTTGAAGGCTGGCTTTCTTTTTTCCAGAAAAGCAGCAACACCTTCTTTAAAATCTCCTTCTGCGAACAATTCTCCAAAAGAATCAATCTCGCTCTCCATTCCATTTTCTTTGTCACTCGCATTCACTACTTTGATGGCTTTTGCGATCCCTTGTGGCGAGTTTTTAACAATTTGCTGAGCCAATTCCTCCGTTTTCGAAAGCAACTCGTCCAAAGAAAAGACTTCATTCACCAAACCAATTGATTTGGCTTTCTCAGCAGAAATCATTTTTGCTGAAAAAATCATTTCGTTTGCCAAGCCTTTTCCTACCAATTTTGGTAATCTTTGTGTTCCGCCATAACCAGGAATCAATCCCAAGGTCACTTCTGGCAAGCCTAATTTTGCATTTTCAGAAGCATATCTGATGTGGCAAGCCATTGCTAATTCCAATCCGCCACCTAATGCAAAACCATTGATCGCCGCAATCACGGGTTTACTACAATTTTCAATTTTATTAAAAACCAAATGTCCCCTTTTTGATAGCTCTTTGGCTTTTTCTGCACTAAAGGCTGAAAATTCTTTGATATCAGCGCCTGCAACGAAAGATTTTTCTCCACTTCCGGTAACGATAACACAGTTTACATTTTTATCTGAGTTCAAAATGTCAAAAACATTTTCCAAATCATTAAAAACCTGTGCATTCAAAGCGTTTAGGCTCTCCGGTCTGTTGATGGTTACAACTGCAATTTTTCTATCTATTGTTAATTTTATACTTTCGTAATTCATTTCAAAAAAAGATTATGATTAATTCTAAAATGATTTAGAAGTCTAATTTAGAAAACTTCTGCAATATAAACAAAATATTAATGAATAATTAACATTTTTATCGCCCATTTATTAACCTTTGTAAATTATTATAATGAAAAGTTTTTACAGATACTTGGAATACGCCTTTAAAACGTACATATTCCTACTTGGGATTTTGGTCGTTTCCTGTGGTAGCAGAAATTCTACAAATGATAACTCAAAGTTCAAATCCACAACAGCATCTTATTATGCCAATAAGTTTGATGGAAAGAAGACGGCGAGTGGGGAAACATATCGACATTCCAAAATGACAGCTGCCAACAAATCTCTCGCATTTGGAACCCGCGTAGAAATCGTGAATGTTGAAAATGAAAAATCGGTGATTGTAATCGTAAACGACAGAGGTCCGCTGAAACCGTCTAGAGAATTTGACCTTAGCCAAGGCGCTTTCAAGAAAATTGGAAACCTAAGTCAAGGCATTATTAAAATAAAATACAGAATCCTGAGATAGGCTATTTTAAATATCTGATAAATGTTAAGAAATGATTCATCACATAATATTTAAAATTGTTTAAATTTGCAATGCTTTTAAAAAAGTAAACAAATTAAAATCTTAAAAATAAACATCAAGACAATGAGTTACATTTCATTTATCGAAGCAAGACAAATATTAGATTCTAGAGGGAATCCAACAATAGAAGTAGATGTTTTCACAGAAAGTGGAGCAATGGGACGTGCAGCAGTACCTTCTGGCGCTTCTACAGGTGAGCACGAGGCGGTTGAACTAAGAGACGGCGCACCAGAATATCTTGGAAAAGGTGTTTTGAAAGCAGTGGAAAATGTGAAAGAAATCATCGCTCCAGAATTAATTGGTCTTCCAGTTTTCGAACAAAATTTGATCGATGCTGTAATGATTGAACTTGATGGAACGCCTAACAAAGGGAAATTGGGAGCAAACGCAATCCTTGGTGTTTCTTTGGCTGTTGCAAAAGCGGCGGCTAATGAACTTAGATTGCCATTATATAAATATGTAGGTGGTGTAAACGCAAACACACTTCCTGTTCCAATGATGAACGTTATCAACGGTGGTTCTCATTCAGATGCGCCAATCGCTTTCCAGGAATTTATGGTAATGCCGGTAAAGGCGGATTCTTTCTCTCACGCATTGAGAAAAGGAACTGAGATTTTCCACAGCTTGAAATCTATTCTTCACGGAAGAGGATTGTCCACAGCTGTTGGAGATGAGGGTGGGTTTGCACCAACTTTCAAAGGAACTGAAGATGCTTTGGATACTTTATTGCAAGCTATTGAAAAAGCAGGTTACAAACCAGGAGACGATATTATGATCGCTTTGGATTGTGCGGCTTCAGAATTCTACAAAGATGGTGTTTACGATTACAGAAAATTCCAAACGCCAGATGCTCCAGTGTTCTCTAGCAGTGAGCAAGTTTCTTACTTGGCAGAATTGGCAAACAAATATCCAATCATCTCTATCGAAGACGGAATGCAAGAAAACGACTGGGCTGGTTGGAAAGAATTGACAGATAAAATCGGAGACAGAGTTCAATTGGTTGGTGACGATTTATTCGTAACTAATGTTGAAAGACTTTCTAGAGGTATCGCAGAAAATACAGCTAACTCAATCCTTGTAAAAGTAAACCAAATTGGTTCTCTTTCCGAGACTATGGCAGCTGTGCAAATGGCTCAACATAACAGATATACAACAGTAATGTCGCACAGATCTGGAGAAACAGAAGATTCTACAATTGCGGATCTTGCAGTGGCTCAAAACTGTGGACAGATCAAAACTGGTTCTGCTTCCAGATCAGACAGAATGGCGAAGTACAACCAATTGTTGAGAATAGAAGAAGCTCTTGGAGATACTGCGGTTTTCCCAGGATTGGACGCGTTCAAAATCAAAAGATAAGATTTAACAAAAATTTATAATTTGAAGCATTCCTAATGTTAGGAATGCTTTATATTTTTATGTAATTGTAAATCAGATATTTAATGGTTTGAATTTTTCGTAATGAATTTATTTTTTTGTTCAATTATTAACATCAATAGAATCAATTGCTTGATATGACTTTTGTCAGTTGACCATTTCCGAGTAAAGTGTTATATTTAACACATAAATATTTTTTAATATGTCAGATAACAAAGTTATATTGAATTACGACGGGAAAAGTTTCGAATATCCCATCGTAGATAGTACAATCGGAGACAGAGGAATTGATATTTCCAAATTGAGAGACCAGACTGGATTGATCACTTTGGATCTTGGTTACAAAAACACAGGTGCTACAATTAGTGAAATTACTTACTTAGATGGAGATCAAGGGGAATTGTTCTACAGAGGATACCCAATTGAACAGATTGCTGAGAAATCCAATTTTACAGAAGTAATGTATCTTTTACTTCACGGAGAATTGCCGACTACAGATCAGTTTAATACCTTCAACGGTAACATCAAAAAATATAACTTCGTAGCAGAGGAGATGAAGAAAATCATCGATGCTTTCCCTCGTTCTGCGCATCCAATGGGAGTTTTATCTACGCTTACTTCTGCTTTGACGGCATTTAACCCAAAAGCGGTTAATGTACAGTCTAAAGAAGAAATGGATCTTGCGGCAGAATTGCTGATTGCGAAATTTGCGCATCTTGCTGCTTGGACTTACAGAAAAACTTTAGGTCTTCCATTAAACCACGGAGATAATAATTTAAACTATGTAGAGAATTTCTACAAAATGGCGTTCAGATTACCAAATGAAGATTTCGAAATCAATCCTGTGGTAACTCAAGCTTTAGATAAATTATTAATCCTTCACGCAGATCACGAACAAAACTGTTCTACATCTACTGTAAGAATGGTTGGTTCTGCTCACACAGGTCTTTTTGCATCAGTTTCTGCTGGTATTTCTGCACTTTGGGGTCCACTTCACGGTGGCGCAAACCAAGCGGTGATCGAAATGCTTG
Organism: Epilithonimonas xixisoli; assembly: GCF_004365655.1. Taxonomy (GTDB): domain Bacteria; phylum Bacteroidota; class Bacteroidia; order Flavobacteriales; family Weeksellaceae; genus Epilithonimonas; species Epilithonimonas xixisoli. The sequence goes on from NZ_SOEO01000002.1 coordinate 900,865, forward strand.
AATTGATCGAAAAAGATGGAGGTGACGTAAACAAATGGGTTGCTAAAGCGAAAGACAAGAACGACAGTTTCAGATTGATGGGCTTCGGACACAGAGTTTACAAAAACTTCGATCCAAGAGCAAAGATCATCAAAAAAGCGGCAGACGATTTATTGGCGGCGTTAGGAATTGAAGACAAAGCGCTTGACATTGCAATGCAATTAGAAAAAGTAGCTCTTGAAGACGAATACTTCATCGAAAGAAAACTCTATCCAAACGTAGATTTCTATTCTGGAATCATCTACAGAGCTTTGGGAATCCCTACGGAAATGTTCACCGTAATGTTCGCATTGGGAAGATTGCCAGGATGGATTGCTCAGTGGAAAGAAATGAGATTGAAAGGCGATCCAATCGGAAGACCAAGACAAATCTACCAAGGTGCTCAGCTTAGAGACTATGTAGATATTTCAAAAAGATAAATAAAACCGAAAGCTTCTCAATTGAGAAGCTTTTTTTTGATCTTGTAATTAATGTAAATAAAAATGCCACCATTTATAAAAAATGATGGCACAGGTTTCAAAAACCTAAAAAAGTCAATTAATTAGTTATGAAATTTGTGTTTTTGCCCATTACTAAAATTGAACAAATTGATGTGTTACAATTAATTAGATTACTTCCAAAAATTCCAGACGCTACCGTCAAAAACGGCAATCATTTTATTAAATGTATCATAGCAAATCATTCCAGGATAAGGACTTCTAACATTTATGTCCGGACGGAAAATCTTTGGGAGAATCGCCGCTTTGTTGTCAGATTCCAACACCAATACACCTTTTGCACTTGTGGTAGAGGCACCAATGATAGCGCCTGTACCCACTTCTGCTGTAGCATTATTTACAATGGGAGTTCCATTCCCTTTTGCGTGACTTAGCATCACCCATTTGTTGTTTTCATACATCTTTACTTTCTGATCAGTTTTGTCGAAAAGAAAAGTACCGTTATTCGCTGGTGTAAGCGTTTCAGAAGCTTGCTGCACAGCTGGTAGAATGATACCAAACCAATTATCAGAGTCTTTAAAGTCTAAAATGGTACTATCTCCATTGACATTACTTTTTCCTATTGCCACTTGGGCATTACAAAAAGAAACCAATCCCAGACTGAATGTTAATATTATTTTTTTCATTTTTCTAAGTGTTTTTTTAATTACTATCATTACAAGTTCTTTGGATACAAGTCCAATTGACTCCGTTGAAAAGTTTCACACATTTGTCCACAATATCATAGACAACCATACCTTCCTTCGGCTCTGCAATAGAATCTGTAAGAGGAGCTGGCACGTAGCTCACGTGGTTTACTCTAGTGATTACGAATCCGTCATTTCTGGATTCTAAAGCAATGTGACCATTTGGAATGGTGTTTGGCCAAGTGTCTTGTTTGTTTTGATTGGTGATTCCCACTTTGGTGTAACCTTGCGGTGTTCCAGGAATTGGGTCTTTCACACAATAGCAAGACTCGATACCTTGAACTAATAAACCTGCGTAATGTGGCTCGGAATACATTTGTACAACAATTTCATTAATTCCTGCTTGGAAATTATTCTTTAAGAAAGTCGATTTTTCGTGACCATTGGCATAGCCTAAGAAATCCGTTGTGTTGATGTTCTGATTAATACCATTGATGTAAACTCTCACAATCTGATTATCTACATAGTAATCTAATCTTAGCTTCAGATTGTTTGCAAGGAAAGCATTATCAATATTAAATTTATATTTAAAGAAATAAGTATTGGGTAATGTGGAAGCTCCGGTATTTGGTGAATCAACATCAAATCCATTTTGTGTTGCAGAAATCCAATCTGCATTACCGAATGGACTGGTTGCCCAAGTTTGATTAGGATTTCCTGCTGTTACTACCGCTCGACCAACTACAATTGCAGGGTGAAAAACCGCATTTGCAATACTGCTGTAATTGAAAGTACTGGTTGATGGAGATGCAGTTCCTCCTGTAAAATGAGTCACAGTCCAGTTATTGTCAAGATTTCTAACCGCTTTTTTGCCAGTAGCTGTAGAGTTTGTTCCGGTGCTTACTAATGGAACTCTTTCACAAGTCATATCGATTGGCGTAAGTCCACAAACCAAAGGAACGATCTCTGCTACTCGTTTTCCACTGTCTGCAACAATCATTCTTAAATATCTTGCGTTGACTGGATTTGTAAATCTAACCGTATTTGGAATTCCTTTTTCTGCTAAGTTGTATCCTCCATAATTTGGGAAAGTACCAGTTGCAGCAGTTGTGAAAGTCACATTATCTGTACTGGTTTGGATGGTGTATCCTAAAACTTTGCTTCCAGTAGTACTTGGATAATAAGTCATCCCATTCAATATGTAAGATTGTCCGTAGTCAATCGTCAAAGATTGTCCAGCGGCACTAGATTGCCAATAATTTGCTTGAGCTACATCATTATCTATAATGAATGCTTGCTGTCCGTTTCCTCCGCTTTGAGTTGCAGAAACTGAAGAAGAATTGAGCATTGAAGATTCTGAGGTACAGGTAATTGTTGGACAATCTCTTACAGAAGCATTCTGAGATTCACCTACTGTTTGTCCCCCATTTGCTACAGTAGGAATACCGTTTGCATCTATAGTAGTTCCTAAGTTTTGATTAGTAGCAGTAGAACCAAATCCAACAGTTACTGTGCCAGAAGAGTTTACCAAATTAGATGTTGAAAAATTTGCTCCTCCTTCTAATGTATCTACGCAACCATCGTTGTCGCTATCTAGGTCTAAACGATTCGGGATGCCATCATGATCTGTATCACATTCCAGATACATCAATACAGCGTAAGTAGGATCCGCATATTTAGTGGTTGTAGAAAAGCCAAAAGTTTTTGCTCCAAAATTCATATTTGCGTACCTCCAATTTCCGCCCGGAGGAGAAACTGGCGATAATTGCTCAGTTCGCAGATTGGTCAAAGTTTTGGCAAAAGGCGTTTCTGTAATGCTCCAAGTCCCTGGAACCGCTGTTTGATTTGCGAGCCCGGGAGCAGTAATTGGAATTACAGTGGCGCCATCGTAGATATGGATGATCTTGCTATCCTGTCCATAATATTCAGGATTTTGAGACATAAGAACAAAAGCGCTCATTTTACCGGAGACATTCCAAACAGATGGTTGCTCCCCATTTTTAGTCCACCATGCGTTGGATGTTGGATGTACAGACGCATTGTTAATGCTTATGATAACAGCTCCAGAATTTGCAGGGTAACCAAATTTACTACTCAAATCTGCAGTTACATTTTGATTTCTAGCTCCTAATGCTAGACCAAAATCTGATGGTGCAATATCAATCAAACCACCTGCGCCATACACGGCAAACATATCATTAATGGTATTGCTACATTCTGCTGTATCCAGAATCCCATCATTGTCATCGTCTAAGTCACAATCGTCCGCAATACCATCTCCGTCAGAATCTGGGTTGGATGCAGAGACAAGACAGGTAGCATTGATCCCAAACTTCAATCCAGAAACATCTGTTGCACCTAGTGTGAAGCTAATAGTTCCATTAGCCAATCCATCATTTCCAGCAGGATTTCTACTTTCTCCAACGGTAAACCAATTCGTAGGAAGCTCTTTTAACGGGGCAATTGCCCCAATAGTCCCTGTGTTTTTTGATAATTGATAATCATAAGTATTACCTTCGGTTAAGATACCTGCAGGGATTGTAAAAACACCAGATGCATTCACAGTTGCAGAATAAACAAGATTTCCTGTACTGTTGATAACATTTACATACAATCCTCCTGCATTAGTTGCTGTTCCGTCAATGGTTGATGGACCATCTATGTCACGAAATACAGTTCCAGTAACAGATGGCATTGCGAAAGGAATCAATGCATACATAGAGGCTATTCCTGCTTCTATTGGTCCTGTATTCGCACGGGTTAATGAATAGCTGGGTTGACCAGAAGTAATATTAGTATACGCTGTTACAGATGAGATTCCTATAGGGGTGTTGTTCGTTGTAAAAACATTACCACCCGCTGGCCAGCCTACAGTATTCGGAACAATATTCTTCATAGCTGCTGTAGATGTCCAGTTAGAACCTGGTGTTAATGTTAAAGCAGAAGCTTGGGTAATTCCGGTATTAGTTACAAACATTATATCCGCCAAAGTTCTTCCGACAGGTATAAATGATGTATTAAAAGTGCCAGTGAATGTGCCAAGATTAGTTTCTGAATTATCAATTGTTCTTGGGAATAAGTTTCCGACACCTCTTGTCTCTTTAATATTCTCATACACAGAGATGATAACCGACATCTCATCTGAAGCCGCTCCCGGAAGGTTTAAATTCGGAAAAGTTATAGTTGTAGGACCAGTAGGAACCGAGTTAGTTTCTAAATTAATTAACCCAGTAAACTGAGTGAAAGTAAACACCCTTTCATTGACTTGATTTTCAGTCATACCAGGTCCTCTAGCTGTGGAGTGTGATGGCATTTCATAGATATTCCCAGCAATATTGGCGTTCAATCTGTAGAAGCCAGCGGTGCCCTCTGGTAATGTCGGATGATTGCTACTCAAAGGGTTGTGGTGGCGTTCTACCAAAACGTTAATAACCATGAGGCGGTTTTTGCCAGCTGGTACATTAAATGAAACTGTAGGAACCCCGCTAGCTCCTGTTCCTACAGCAGAGTATTTCTGGGAACTTATGAAAGTCGGAACTTGCGAAAACAAGCTACCGAAGAACAATAGTGTGAAGATAAATAATAGTTTATTTTTCATTGATGTGTTTTTTTAATTTGAAAAATTTCAATTTCATTTTTCTGTGTTTTTAAGAATTTTGTAATCTTGAAATTTGAGACAAGAATTCCCTGATTCAATTTTTAGAATTGAATGAAATTAGGTCGTGATGATGATTTGATACGACGGCAAATGTCGTCTGCTCATCATTCTATAGTTTAAGAAAAATTGAAAGGAGGAGGTCTTACCGTATGAAGAAAGGTAAGCTGACTGCTTGGGTTGCAAAGCAGAGTTGTGTCAAATGAAATCTTATTGGAAAAAAAACTCAAAAATTCATAAAAATCCTTGTCTATTTTGGCAAACAAAGATTCTGTAGAACCAGAAGATAATCCCTTAGAATGGGAAATGTATATTAATGAAAACGAAGTGTCGGAACCAGAAAAAGGTCTTGCTTTTACATCAACAGGTTTGTTTTGTGAAATACTTTTCTTCGCTGTTTCTTTTTTCGCTAATGGTAAGGTTTTTTTCTTAAGTTCTTTGGGCTGAGCTTTTTTGGAAGAATCTACAGAACTTTTTACGATTACAATATCGTAGGAGATTTCTTTGGACACATCATAAAACAGAGTTCCTTCTACTACGAAAATTTTACCTTCTTTAGACGATTGTTTTGCAATCAGTGAATCCGATTTTACCTCCGTGCGTAAAGAATCAATAGGAGTGTAAGCAGATAGAAACTGATAGGATATCATAAACCACAGAAGTGCAGCGCGGGAAATTACCCGACGTGTAAGTAAATAGGAAACCGGAATCCGGGATCTATGGTTTGTAGTTATCATCATTTGTGTTTCGGTTGCAAATTTGTCATTTTTAATTTAATTAGGAATCAATTCTTATTAGTGGATTGCTTAATTGGTTGTGATGGGAGTTTAATGTATTGATAATTAATTAGTTGTGATTTTAAAATTTACGAATTAGCTTATATTTTTATAAATCATCTTGTTGCAATTCAACTTATTTTTTATTGTTTTTTTACGAAGACATTCATAATATTTCAAAATTTTTTTTTTACTTTGAAAACTATTTCGTTATTAATTAAACGGCTTGCGGGTATTTTTAAGTAATATTTTAAGAAATAACAAAACACACATATGAAACACACATCTGATGAATTGATTCAGAAGAAGAGGGAATTTGGCCAAATTTTCTTTTATTCTGTAGCTGGGGTATTCCTATTTTACATATTATTGGGCGTTTTTACAGACGACATTGTAATCGTTCCGATAGAGATTTTATCACTTGCTTTTTTCTTTACAGTTTACACAGGATTTCTAATGTCTAAGACGAAATTTGATTTCTTGGTTATTTTCCGGATTTTGATAATCTTGCTGGCCGTATTTGTCATTTATATTAGTTTATTGCTTTCCAATATTTCCCAAGCTATATTTTTCATTTTTGTCCCAATCACATTAGCCGTAATGCTTCTTTTTTCTTTCCGTGCTTCAGTGGTGTCGGCTTTTTTTTTCCTCATCATATCCTATTTTATTTCCGAAATCTCTGCCCAACTAGGTATTGCACTAGACAAGGAATTTTACAGAGAAAGACCCCATATTTTGGTCTTGCAAGAGTACATTGCTCATTTCATAGCCGTCTATTTTTCATTCTTTATTCTTTATTATAAAAATGAATTTTTTAAAATCGAGCTTCAGCAAAACTTAATTAACACCATAAAAGAAGAAACCCAAGAAAGTCCATTAGAGCAAGAGGACGAAGAGGAGAATTTTGAGGATGACGAGACGGAAGAAGACGATTCTTTCATCAATACAGATAAGTATCAGCATCTTTATGACCGGATTATCTCAAGTCTGGAAAATGATAAACTGTATCAGGATCCAGATTTTAATATTCGAAAACTGGCAGTCATATTAGACTCCAACAGCACATATGTTTCCAGAGCACTCAATAAAATTGGGGACAAAAAATTCAATCAGTTGGTAAATGATTATAGAATAGAACAAGTGAAAACCGAAATCAAAAACAAAATGCATCTCAAATTCACCATAGAGCATATCTACAGAAATGCGGGGTTTTCTCAGCAATCAACTTTCAACCGAATTTTCAAAGAACATACCGGTTTTACACCATCCGATTACATCCGAACTCAAAGCTAACTTTTATTCTTGCAAAAGTTTTCTTATGTCAGCTGTTTGATTATATTTGCGATACTTACATTTTTATGGGAATCAACCTCAATATTAAAAACGAAACGGGAAAACTAAAGTCTGTGGTTCTGGGGCAACCAAAATCCAACGGACCAATTCCTACGCTTGCAGAAAGCTACGACGCAAAGTCATACAACACGATCGAAAACGGTATCTATCCAAAAGAGGAGGATATTGTCTTCGAAATGTCAGAATTCGAGAAAGTTCTGAAAAAATACGATGTTGAGGTTTTCCGCCCGAAGATCATCAAAGATTACAACCAGGTTTTTGCACGCGACGTCGCTTTTGTCATCGAGGATAAAATGATTATTTCCAACATCATCCCAGACCGTGCAGATGAGCAGGAAGCTTACCGACACATTATCGATAAAGTGTCTTGGAGAAACGTGGTCAATCTGCCGGAAAAAGCACACATCGAAGGTGGCGATGTGATTGTTTGGGACGAATTTTTATTCATTGGAACCAGTTACAGCCCAGATTATAGAAATCTGAAAACCGCCAGAACCAACGAATACGCCATCGAAATCCTGAAAGAATATTTCCCGAAAAAGAGAATCATCGATTTGGATTTAAAGAAAAGTGACACCAAACCTTACGAAGGCATTTTGCATTTAGATTGTACTTTCAACCCGATTGGGGAAGACAAATGTGTGATTTACAAAAACGGATTTGTGGACGAAGATGATTACCAATTGGTTCTCGATATTTTTGGCGAAGAAAATTGCTTCAATGTCAATGACGAAGAGATGTTCCAAATGTTCCCGAATGTCTTCTCAATCGCACCAGACGTTGTAGTTTCCGACAAAGCTTTTACCAGAATGAATGACCATTTCCGCAACGAATGGGGAATTACTGTAGAAGAAATTCCATATAGAGAAATTTCCAAAATGGGCGGACTTTTGAGATGTTCGACACTTCCTCTTGTTAGAGAGTAATTTTTTAATCGTTTAATTCTTTAATCATTTAATTTTAAATGCAAACCACAGATACAGTTCTAATGGTAGAGCCAATTGCTTTCGGATTCAACGAGCAAACGGCGGTTAACAACTATTTCCAAGTACAGCAGGAAGGAAATGTGCAGGAAGAAGCCTTGCAGGAATTCCATTCTTTTGTTGACAAACTGAGAGCGAAAGGCATCAACGTCATTACCATCAAAGATACGATTGAACCAAAAACGCCGGATTCTATTTTCCCTAATAATTGGGTTAGTTTTCACGCTGATGGAAAAATCGTTTTGTATCCAATGTTTGCCAAAAACAGACGTTTGGAAAGACGTGAGGATATCATTAATCAAATCAAAGAACAATTTGATGTCACAGACATCATCGATTATTCCAAGATTGAAAACGAGGACAAATATCTGGAAGGAACTGGAAGTATGATTTTCGACCACCATAATAAAATTGCTTATGGTTCTGTTTCGTTGAGGTTGGATGAGGAACTTTTTAGGAAATTCTGTAGTGAGTTTGGATTTACGCCAGTCGTTTTTCATTCTTATCAGACTGCTGGCGAAGAAAGATTGCCAATCTATCATACTAATGTAATGATGTGCGTGGCGGACAAATTTGTTGTCATCTGTCTGGATTGCATTGATGATGAAACGGAAAGACAAAATGTCATCGATTCCATCAAAAATTCAGGTAAAGAATTGATAGAAATCTCCGAAGACCAAATGCAGGATTTCGCGGGAAATATGCTTCAAGTCCAAAACAATTCAGGAGAAAAATTCCTGGTAATGAGCCAAAGTGCATACAAATCTTTGAAACCAGAACAAGTATCCGCGATTGAAAAATATTCAGAAATCATCTACTCCGATTTGGAAACCATAGAAACCAACGGTGGCGGAAGTGCCCGCTGTATGTTGGCGGAGATTTTCTTGCCGAAGAAATAAAATTCAATGAAAGCTACAAATTTTTGTAGCTTTTTTATTTTTCTATTGTCAATCTTCCAAAAAAATAGGATATTGCTGTCATTATTTAGCACAAATGGAATTAGAAACTTATAGCGAAGGTTTACACATCTTATTAACGTTAAAAGTAAGCGAAGAAAATCTACTGTTAGACTACGATTCCTTCATCAAAAGAGTAAAAGAAATCTTGCTGGAAAATGAAACAGAAGTCGTTGGAGAAACGCATCATATCTTCTCAAACGGCAGTTTCACGTCGGCAGTCATTCTCAAAGAATCTCATTTGTGCATCCACACTTGGCCGGAATTTTCACAACTGACTTTCGATATTTTGTTGTGCAATTATTTCGGAGATAATTCTCACAAGACCGAAACGATTGCCAAAGCCGTAACCGAGTATTTCTCTGGACACATCATCAAAGAACACAAAATCCGAAGATGATGAATTACACCTGTCCAAGTTGCAAAAAAGAAACTTCCCTAGACCTCGATTTCACCGTTGAGAGTTTTATCTGTAAGTCTTGCTCGATGTTGAGTGAGCAGGGGAAAATCATCAAAAATGTCAGAAAACCAACCGAAAATGTGGTTCTCGAAGTTGGTCAAAAAGGAAAAATAGATGGAACTGAATATACCGTGGTTGCCATCGTGGTCAAGAAATATGGAAGTTCTGTTTTCTGGCGAGAGTATCACCTTAAAGATAAAAATCTGAATGACGCATTCCTAAGCGAAAGCAACGGCCATTGGGTGATAATGTTCCCAAAGGAAATGCCTAAAAAAGAATTCAAATTCCACGCAGAGTTTGAGGACAAAAAATACCGCTGGTACGAATCTACGCCAAACAGTATTGAGTCCGCAACTGGTTTCTTCGAAGATAAACTCAAGTTCAGTTTAGCGACGTATAAGGAGTTTGTCAATGGAACAGAGATGGTTTCTATGGAACAAGTTGGAACTGACAAAACTTTTCTTTGGGGAAAACACATCTCAAAAAATGAAATCAAGAAAGCGTTCAAACCTGCTTATATGCCAAATTATTCGGGGATTGGGATTGTTCAGCCGTACTATGTGAACCCAAGACAGTTGCTGAATGTGTTCATCGTTGTGGCGTTGATAATGAGTTTGTTTCAGCTTTACAACACAGTTTCCAGAAGCAATTATGAGGTTTTCAGCGATAATATTAGATTCGATTCTGTCCGAAGTAAAGAATTGATTTCCAAATCTTTTGACCTGAATGGCGCATCAGCCCCGCTTAATGTCAAACTCGCTTCCAATGTCGATAATTCCTGGGCAAATGTAGAATTAAGTTTGGTTAATGAAAATTCCAACGAAATCGAATACACCTCCCAAGATATCGAACAATATTACGGCTACGAAAGTGGCGAAAGCTGGTCTGAGGGAAGTAAAGAAAAAGAATTCAATTTCTGTGGTGTTGCGCCAGGAAAATATCACTTCTCAATCAGCGCACAGAAACAAGGTTTTGAACAACCGGCAGGCGAAACTTTCTATGCGCCAGATGGCAAAAAGACGTTCGCTTACACAGGCGATGGTTTTGTAGATGTCATTCTTCCATCGGGCGAAAAAACAGCAGTGAGCCTTGAAAATCTTCAACAAAATGATTCCGCGACGTTTGCAGAATTGGAACAAGCGAAGGCTTTCAAACTGAAAAATCCAAACTTCTCAACCAATATTCCAGACACAGATTCTGCCAATCCCAATTTCGCCATTCAGGCTTTTTGGAAACCGGTTAGTTTTTGGAATTACTTTATCATTCTCGGAATTATGGCTGTGCTTGTTGGACTCAATTATTGGGGAAAATATCTTTTTGATAAAACCAAATGGGAAAACAGCAACTATTCACCTTTTAACGATTACACGAGCTGATGGAAAAAATCATTAATTACATCAAAAAATATAAACTTGTCGTCTTCGCAGGCGTGTTTTTTCTGGGTTGGTTTCTCTATTTGACCTATACCGGAAACCAGTTTTGCGATTGTGCAAAGACCGAAAAATACAGGGATGGAACCTCAAGATACCGCTCGCACGGAACGTCCGTTTACAGATATTATCACAAATAACTTTGATTAAAAAAACAAGAAACAATGGGAGAATTTAATTATTTACCGATAGTCAATTCAATATTATACGCTTTTTTGGGAGTCGCAATTCTCTTGGTTTGCTACCTCATCATCGAAAAACTGACGCCGGAAAAAACCTGGCACGAGATTTCAAAAAACAACAATACCGCTTTGGCAATTATTCTGGGCGCTTTTATCATCGGGATTTCCATCATTATCAGCGGAGCGATTCATGGATAAAAAACGCATTTCTTTTGAATTGCTTCTGCTTTTTTCGGTGTTTGTCATTGCGACTTGCGGACTGATTTACGAGTTGGTGGCGGGCGCTTTGGCGAGTTATCTTTTGGGAGATTCTGTGAAGCAGTTTTCTTTCATTATCGGCGTTTACCTTTTTTCGATGGGCGTTGGGTCGTATTTTGCAAAGTTTATTCACAAGGATTTGCTGAACAAATTTGTTGAGATTGAGATTCTCGTCGGCGTCATTGGCGGAATCAGTTCGGTGGTTTTGTTCTTTTTGTTTAATACGATTCAGCATTTTGAGCCGGTTTTGTACCTTTTCGTTTTTGTGACGGGATGTTTGGTCGGCTTGGAAATTCCATTGTTGATGAATATCCTGAAGGATAAAGTTGCTTTTAAAGATTTGGTTTCCAACGTTTTCGCATTTGATTATATCGGAGCGTTATTAGCATCAATTCTTTTTCCATTAGTTTTGATTCCAAGTTTGGGGATTATCAAAACGCCACTTTTTTTTGGTTTGATTAATATTTCAATTGCCATTTTTCTCTCTTTCTATTTGGAAAAAGAATTGAAAAACCCAATCGCTTTGAAGGCCAAATCCATTGTTGCCTTTTTGGGATTGGTCGCTTTATTTATTTTTTCGGATAAACTTTTGGCGTTTTCTGAGGAAAAATTGTACGGTGAAAATATCGTTTACGCCAACAATTCGCCTTACCAAAGAATTGTTTTGACGCGGAACGACAAAGATTTCCGACTTTATCTCAACAACAATCTCCAGTTTTCTTCCGCCGACGAATACCGCTATCACGAGGCTTTGGTTCATCCCGCAATGTCTATGGCCAAAAATATTTCCAACGTTTTGATTTTGGGCGGAGGCGACGGTTTTGCGGTGAGAGAAGTTTTGAAATATAAAGACGTGAAGAACATCACGCTCGTAGATTTGGACGGCCAGATGACCAATTTTTTCAAAGACAACGAAACGATGAAAAAACTGAATCACAGCGCACTTTCCAACCCGAAATTACAAATCATCAACAAGGACGCGTACATTTGGATTAAGGAAAACAAGAAGAAATACGACGTCATCATCATCGATTTTCCGGACCCTTCCAATTACAGTTTGGGAAAATTATATTCGGTTCAGTTTTACAAGGAATTGGAAAAAGTTACAACGTCTGACACCAAAATCGTAGTGCAAACCACTTCGCCATATTTCGCACCGAAATCTTTCTGGTGCATCGAGAAAACCATCAATCAAATTTTTTCTTTCACAACGGCTTATTACACTTATGTTCCAAGTTTTGGAGAATGGGGATTTTGTTTCGCATCGTTCCAACCGATTGATAATAAAATCGTTAGAAAAATTCCTGATTTGAAATTTTATGATTATAATTTTAAGCAAATGTCCTACTTCAGCAAAGATATGAAAGCTGAAAATCTGGAAGTTAATCGACTAGACAATCAGATTTTGGTTCGATATTTTGATGAAGAATGGGGCAAAATCCAGTAATTTAAATCCTTAAAATTGTCTCAGAATCGCAATCCAATTTCCCGAAAATCCTTTCTCACAACAATGTTGTGGGCTGGGGCAATGTTGCCGTTTCTGCAATATTGTAAGCAGAAATCAAAGTCGATTTTATTGAAGATGACGGGAACGAACTATGTTTTAGGACATCAACTTTGGGCAAAAGATTTTCCTAAAGCAACTGAGGAAATCCGAACCAAATTCCTGATTGTCGGCAGTGGAATATCCGGACTTTCGGCTTGCAGACATTTGACCAAAAACGATGAAACGGATTTTCTTCTGGTCGAAATGGAAAATCATTTGGGAGGAAATGCTTCAAATGGCGAAAACAAGTTCTCAAAATTCCCGCTCGGCGCCCATTATTTGCCAATTCCAAACAAAGAAGATTTGGATTTGATTGAGTTTCTGAAGGAATGCAAAATCTACCTCGGCGATGACGAAAATGGATTGCCAACCTTCGATGTCGAGCAACTCACGTTCCCAAAAGAAGAGCGACTTTTCTTCAAAAATGAATGGCAAAATGACCTCACGCCACAAAACGGAATTTCATTAAAAACAAAAAAAGAATTCGAGCGTTTTTTCAAATTAATGGACGAATTCCGGATCAGAAAAGATGCGTCTGGAAAGTATTGGTTTGATATTCCATTGGACAAATCCAGCCAGGAAACTGAAGCGAAAAATCTTGATAAAATCACATTTGAAAGCTGGCTTCAATCCAACCATTTCGAATCCGAAGAATTGCTTTGGCTGATGGATTATTCCTGCAAAGACGACTATGGTTTGGGAATGAAATACGTTTCTGCGTGGGCGGGAATCCATTATTTTGCGGGACGAAAAAACAATTGGGCGACCAACCGCCACGACCAGGTTTTCACTTGGCCAGAAGGAAATGCGCGATTGGCAAAGCATCTTTCGAAGTTTGCGGAAGATAAAAATCTATCACAACATTTGGTTTACAATGTCTCTTGGAATGCGGAAAATGTGGAGGCTTTGGTTTTTGATAATCAAACTAAAATCTCTAAAAAAATTATTGCCGAAAAAGTGCTTTTTGCAACGCCACAATTAGTGAATCAATATATTTTCAAAGACAGAAAACTGAAAAATTTCAATTATGTGCCTTGGCTATTGGCGACTTTGACACTGAAAAATGAATTTGGTGGCGGTGAAGAATTGGCTTGGGATAACGTGATTTTTGGGACGGAAGGTTTGGGTTACATTAATGACCAACATCAAAACCTCAGTCAAAATGTGGGCGAAAAAGTCATCACCTATTACCGAAGTTTTTCTACGGACGACTGCAAAAAAGCTAGAAAAAAATTATACTATCAAAAAGATGAAGACTTGAAAAAACTGATTCTTGCAGATTTGAAAGTCGCGCATCCCGAGATTGAAGATTTCATCCTTGATATTCAGTTTCATAAGTTGGGTCACGGGATGATTTCTCCGATTCCAAATTTTATTTTCGGAGCCGAAAGAGCTTTGGCGAAAAAAAATATCGATGGGAAAGTGTTCTTTGCTCACTCAGATTTATCGGGGATTTCCATTTTCGAAGAGGCTTTTCATCAAGGTATCAATGCGGTAAAAGAAATGCTGAAATGATGGGACAGCCGTGGATTCATAATGCGAAAACGGATTGGCGTTTTATCTTGTCTCCGCCATTTTTGGTGTTGACGGTGGTGATTTTGTTTCAAAGTCAGATTCAAAATCTGGAAAACCATTATTCGTTCTACACTTGGTTGATTCTCATCGTTTTTGTAGATGTGGCGCACGTTTACTCAACATTATTCAAAACGTATTTCATTAAGGACGAATTCCAAAAGCGGAAACTTTTGTACTTGGGCATTCCGGCAATCAGTTTGATTCTCGGTTTGATTTTCTATCAGTTTGGGAGTTTGTTCTTTTGGTCAGGTTTGGCTTTGGTCGCGGTGTTTCATTTTGTGCGTCAGCAATATGGTTTTATGAGATTGTACGCGAGATTTGAGGCGAAAGGTTTTTCAAAATTTTGGGATGGCTTGGCCATTTATTCGGCAACGATTTTTCCTATGCTTTATTGGATTAAGACGCCCAGAGCTTTCAATTGGTTTGTGGAAAATGAGTTCAGTTGGACAAGCTCAATTCCGAATTATTTACCTGCAATCACGGTGATTTATTTTGTGATTCTCGCCATTTGGATATTGAAAACCATTTATCTCTTCATTAATGAAAAATCATATAACATTCCGAAGAACGCCATCATTGCCGGAACATATATGTCTTGGTACTTTGGGATTGTTTATTTCAATAATGATTTGATTTTTACCTTACTCAATGTTATTTCTCACGGCATTCCGTACATCGCTTTGATTTACATCCGCGAAATTGAGCAGAAAGATGATTTAAGCTTAAAAAAACTTTCCATCTTCAAAACCAGCTTCGGGATTTTCTTGTTTGTTTTGATTCTTCTGGGCTTTGCTTTTTTCGAAGAAATGATGTGGGAAATCTTAGTTTGGCGGGAACATTTTTCTATTGAGAGCTTTGAAGTTTCCATCACTTGGCAACAGTTTTTGGTTCCACTTTTGGTCGTGCCTCAACTCACGCATTATTTGCTGGATGGATTCATCTGGAGAAATCAGAAAGAATAAAAAAACTCCCAAATTGCTTCGGGAGTTTCCTTTGAAAAAAATTTAACGTGATATATAATTTAGTTATCTGGTGCGGTTTTTAATAGCGTCGGAAGCACTTTCTATGTCTCTCACTTTCTTCACTTTGTTGTTTCCGAAGTTGTAAGTCAAGCTCACCATTACGCCTCTTCGGAATTGGTCATTTTTGATGTAGTTGTAATTTCCATTCGCTTGATAATCCTCGATTTCTACAACATTCGTTCTCAATACATCTCTCACATCGACTGCAAATGTCCAGTTGTTCCAGATTTTTTTGAGGTTGAGATCTAAGCTCATCAAATCTTTAAGCAAACCTAATTCAATCTGTTGTTTGTCCACATAGAATCCGTTGACACCAAGGAACCAAGTTTTCTTTTTGTCTAGTCTAATATTGTTATTCATCTGAATAAGAAGACTTGTGGAACTGATGTCGTTCGTGTAAGTCGGGAAAATGTCGCCGGTCGTTGGATCCATACTCAGACTTCCTTTATTTTTGTTGTATTGGATTCCGATGTTGAAATTGGTGCTCCAATATTGTTTGAAGAATGATTTTTGCAAACCAAGCATTGCAGAAAGTTCGTGTCTATCACCAAAGTTCGTTCTGATGTAGCGCAACTCATTCTTAGTTCCCATTTGTCCATTGGCATATTGTACGATTCCTTGCAATGGCACTTGCGTGATTTGGTCTTTCACAAATGAGTGATTCACTACCAAGAAATAAGAGTTTTTGAACATATAAGTCATCTCTTGATTATAAACAGAAGACGCTTTCACAAAAGGATCATTCTGAGTGTAATTGTCATCCGTCAAAATATTTCTCACAGGATTGACTTCCCAAAAACTCGGTCTTCTCATTCTGCTGGAGAAGGCGTAGGAAATATTGTTTTTATCATTGATAGCGTAGTTTAAACTTAGATAAGGCAAGAAATTGTTGAAGTTTCTTTCGATCCTTGCATAGGCTGGATTCTGAGAATTATCCGATGTTCCAAGACTGTTTGTAATCTCATATCGCGCTCCGATTTTCCCAGAGAATTTTTCTGAAAGTTTCTTTTCCAAAGTCAAATACGCGCCGTAGATATTTTCATCATAAATGAAATGGTTGGGTTCATTTTTAGTTGGTCTTGATGGATCTACAAAATAAGTATCATTCTTTGTATCATTATCCGTTTTGGTTTTATTATAATTTCCACCCACAGAAACCGTGAAATCTTTCTTGAATTTCTTGATGTAATCTACCATTCCCGAGAAATTGTTGATGTATTGTGGCAAATCCTGAATGGTTTGTTTACTAAGACCTAAGTCGTTTCCGAAAGCATTGGAGAAAATAGTTCTGTTGTCGGTGATTTGAAATCTTCTGTAATTAAGATAAGCGGCATTCAAATTCAATTTGCTTCCCAAAGTATCTGTTTTTAATTCATAGTTTAGGTTTAATGAATTATTATAAGATCTTGCGTTTTCGCGGTTTCTGGAAATGCTGTATTTTTTTTCTAATAAGCCAGAAATTGGATCTGGACCTTCCGAGATATTGAAAAGATCAACTCGTGAATCATAACTTCTGTTTGCCCAAGAATTCCAAGTCAAGGCTAAGTTGCTGTTGTCATTCAATTGATAATCAATGTTGATGTAGCCTCCAAGATTTTTGTTTGGATCGTCGATATTTCCGGTAGATTCATTGGAATATTCTCCATTTCTGTTTTTTAACGTGTATTCTTGCGCTTGGATATTATCGCTTGTAGATATGTTTCCGGATATTCCCAATTTATCTTTTCTATAATTGATAGAGGCACTTGCAGAACTTGCGTTGTATTTGTTCTGAGAGTTGGACATTCTCAAGTTTCCGTTAGTTCCGTCGGTCATTTTTTTCTTCATGATGATGTTGATGATTCCGTCAGAAGATTCCGCTTGATATTCACTTCCTGGTGTTGTAATCACCTCAATTTTCTGAATATTTTCAGCTGGCGTATTTTTTAGAAACTGAGCCAGAGATTCCGCATCCATATTCGTTTTTCTTCCATTAATGAAAATCAAAGCATTGTTTTTTCCTGCGATTCTCAAAGTCTTGTCGTCTGTGGAAGATAATAATGGCGTTTGTTTCAGAATTTCAAAAGTTGTGTTTCCTTTTGCAACAGGAGAGTTGGCAACGTCATAAACAAAACGGTCGCTTTGCTTTTTGAAAACTTGTTTTGTAATCGTAACTGCTTCAATGTTTTTTGTATTCGCAGAATCTGTTTTGGTTTGCTGGGCAGAAATCATTCCGGAGAAAAAGATGGCTGCGATGAGTATTTTGGCTTTCATAATTTATTTTGATTAGAGTAGTTTGTTTTTCTTACTATTTGATATTGCAAAGATATGTAATTAAATTAGTATTATGCAATACAAAGTAGTAAATAAAAATGTTTATTGCTTTTAAAGTATTGGTTATCAGTAATAAAAAATTTTCATCAAATTTATAAGTAAGACAATCTGATGCAATATTTTGTTACATCAAGATTGTAATAAATTAAAAAAAGCCTTTGCAAAATTTTGCAAAGGCTTAATTATCTGAAAGTTCAGACTTGAATTTTAAGGGATTTATTTTTTTATATTAATGAAAACTCTAAATCAAAACAGCATTCGGATTTTCAAATTCTTCATTTTTCTCAAAGTGCGAAAGACTTGTCAACGTAGAAGTTGCAATTTGATGCAAAGCTTCCGCTGTAAAGAAAGCCTGATGCGCCGTCACCAAAACATTAGGAAAACTCATTAATCGCTGGATTGTGTCATCCTCGATAATCGTATGCGACAAATCGCGGAAAAACAATTTTTCTTCCTGCTCATAGACATCAATGCCGAGATAGCCGATGTGTTTGGATTTCAAACCTTTGATTGCCGCTTTTGTGTCAATCAATCCACCTCGGCTGGTGTTGATAATCATCACATTAGGTTTCATTTTTTTGATGGAATCTGCATTAATCAAATGACGTGTAGAATCCATCAAAGGACAATGAAGTGAAACAATATCAGATTCCGAAAGTAATTGTTCTTGAGAAACATATTCGATTCCCAACGCTTTAAGTTCTTGATTTTCTGCAATGTCATAAGCCAGGATTCTCGCTCCAAATCCTTTCGCAATCTTCGCAAAAGCCGCTCCGATATTTCCCGTTCCAATCACACCGATTGTTTTTTGATAAAGATTAAAACCCATCAATCCATTCAAAGCAAAATTCTGCTCACGAACGCGATTGTACGCTTTGTGAGTTTTCCTGTTAAGCGTCAGAATCATCGCCATTGCGTGCTCTGCAACAGCTTCTGGAGAATAAGCGGGAACTCTGCAGACTCTCAAGCCCAGACGTTTCGCCGCTTCCAAATCCACATTGTTGAAACCTGCGCATCGCAACGCAATGTATTTCACGCCTTTTTTCGCAAGAGAATGCAGAACGAAAGCATCCAGTTTGTCATTCACAAAAGCACAAACAGCATCGGAATGATCTACCACATTCAGAATGTGCGGACCAAGATGCGTTTCAAAATAATCAAGTTCGAAATTGAAATTCTGATTGACTTTGTCAAAGAATTCTTTGTCGTAAGGTTTGGTGGAGAAGAAAGTGATTTTCATAAGCAGTTATCTATTTTTTTCTATGGTCATCTGCAATCGCTAATCGTGAGATGGATTTTTTTAACTCTACTAAATGCGATTTCATACATTAAAGTTACTGAGTTTAGTTTTAAATGTTGATTATTCTTTATTGATTTTCCTCAGTTTCCCGATTTTTACGGAGTAATTTCTTCTCAACAAAAATAGTTGCGAAAGGGAAAAAAGCGCCCATCAATGCGAAGATAGATTCCTCGTCATCCCAAGAAAATATTTTTCTAATCGCAGGAAGAAAGATGAGATAAAGCGTAAAAAAAAGTCCGTGGAGACTTCCCACAGTACTGATGTAAATAATGGCGAAAATATCTTCTGGCTCTACACGAATCCAAACCATCGCTGTGAAAAGGAAAAACCAAGAAATAGCTTCTGCAACACAAATCTGCTTGAACCATTTGGTGACTTTTTCTTCCGGATATTTTGAGTAATATTTTTCTATAATGTTCATAATTATGGTAAACCTAATGTTGGACTGAATTCACTTTTAACAATAAAACCTTTGTAATTATTTGGTAACCATTTAATTTTTCTCACAGTCTTAATGATCTGATTTTCAATCAATGGTTTAAATTGTTCATTTTTAGGATTTTGAAGTTTAATATCGATTCTTAAATCTGTCATTTCTCCATTTTTATCAATTACAAAATCAACAATCGCATAAGAATAATAATCTTCAGCTTTTCTAATGACGTAGTCTTTTGGTAAACTAAAGTTAACCCAAAATTCTTTATTTAAAATATCTTGTTGTTTGATGACAAAATCTCTATCCAAATCTTCATAATTATGAAAAATACGATTTGGATTTTCTTTAATAAAAATTTCTAAAGCTTGTAGTTTTTTATTTTTGAAAAATTCTTTTCCAAACTTAGCTTCAGCATATCTTGTCATACTAGATTTATAACATAAGCTATCCGTATAATATCCTGAAATGTCACTTCCCATCCAAAGACCTCCAAAAGTAATATTTTCTTCACTTAGAATTTTAGCAAATTCTTTTTCCTGCAGAAATTCTTCACCATCTGGAGCGGGAACGTTGATGTAATAAAGAGTTTTTATTTTAGAATCTATCGATGCTTTTTCAGAATCTTTCTTGCAATTCTTTTCAAATTTTTCATTTAACTCTTCAATCCATTTTTTTCGTAGAGAATCTGATTGTGAATAAATAAAAGCACAATTTAAAACTAGAAATAAAACTAATAATTTCTTCATAAAATTATTTATAAAAACTACTTCCATCAAGATACTCAAAAACTTCCGGAGGCAACATTGGTCGTGTGTTTTTTCCAGCTTTTATCATATTTCGAATTTCAGTCGCAGAAAGTTCTATGATTGGCGCATCGATTTGATGAATATTTTCGTGGTTTTTTAATTCTGTCACATTGAGCGGAGTCGAAATGTCTTCACCGAAAATCCTAGGATAAACGATAATCTGATAATTTTCCAAAAGCAATTCGTAGTTTTTCCATTTGTGAAGGCTTCCCAGATTGTCTTCGCCCATAATTAATGAAAATGAAAAATCTGGATATTTTTCTTTCAGATAAGTCAAAGTATCAATCGTATAGCTAGGAACTGGCAGAGAAAATTCGACATTGGAAGCGCGCATTTTTGGATAATTTTTGATGGCAAGTTGCACCATATCCAAACGATTATGGTCTTTCAAAAGTGATTTTTTGTCTTTGAAAGGATTTTGCGGACTGACCACAAACCACAATTCCTCCATATCAGAATTTTCCAAAATATAATTTCCTAAAATCAAATGACCGATATGAATAGGATTGAATGATCCGAAAAAAAGTCCGATTTTCTTTGAGTTTCCCAAAATTGTAATGCTTTTGAATCTCAAATTTAAAGAATTAAAATGTCAATCAGAAATCAAATTCTAATTCAGAACCTGCGATTTCTCATTTATAGTTTTGATTTTCAAATCAATAGTTTTAATTTTGCACACGAAACACAAATGAAACCACTTTTTACGCTCCTCTTTTTTTGCTCTTTTGTTATCAATTCTGCGCAAAAATCGGCTCCAGATTCACTGTTGTTGATTTTAAGTCAAACGAATGACCCCGACAAAATCATCCAACTTCAGAATCAGATTTCTGAGGCGTATCAATCTTCGGACCCATCGCAGATGCAGAAGTTTGCAAAGCTCGCGCTGATGAATTCTAAAAAAAGTAACAATCCTATTCAAAAGGCAAAAGCGTATCAGAACATTGGGATTTCCTACATCATTTTAAGCGATTACGACAAGGCGATTCAGAATTTTGAAGCGTCGGAACAGATTCTCATCAATCAAAAAAATCCATCGAAAGAATCGCAGGAAATCTTGGCAAAAACATTGGGAAGCAAAGGCATCGCATTTTCCGAAAAAAACAATTATGCAAAAGCTTTGGAATATGATTTCCGGGCGGTGAAAATCTATGAAAATCTGAAAAATAAACTTCAACTTTCCAAGATTTACAACAACATTGGCGTGATTTATAATTCCATTGACGATGGAAAAAAAGCCTTGGAATATTTCCTAAAAGCCAATCAGCTTCAGAAACAAGACAACAATCCTGCGGTGGCGGTGAGCGCTTCCAATATCGGTTTGATTTACCTTAATCAAAATCAAAAAACCAAAGCAAAACAATATTTTGATGAGAGTTTGAAAGCCTTCGAAATCCATCCCAATGCAAGAGGTTTGGGCGAACTTTATAACAATTATTCTAGATATTATATTTCTGAAAATCAATATGATTTGGCTAAAGAATTTTTGTTGAAAGCAGAAGAGACTTTCATAAGCATCGAAGACCAATTCGGACTTTCTGATACTTATCTTTTGCTGGGAGAAATTTATTTTAAAGAAAATCATCCCGAAAAATCGCTTGAATTTGCGGGGAAAAGTTTGGAAATAGCTAAGGAATTGGAACTTCCCGAAACCCGAATGAAGTCTGAGAAACTGCTTTCCGACATCTATGACAAGCAAGGAAATCAGGAATTGGCGTTGCAACATCTTCGTAATTACAACTTCGAAAAAGACAATCTCGAGAAAATCATCAACGAACAACAACGTCTGAAAACCGAACTCGATTTTCATTATGAAAAAGAGCAACTTGAGAAGAAGGAAACAGAAATGCGGGCAAAATGGTTGGTGATTTTGGGTTTCGTGGTTCTGGCTTTTGTCTTGGTCGGTTTGTTTTTCTACTTCCGAAACAGAGAACGCGAAAAAACTTTGATGTTGCAAAAACAACTCGCCGAGTTTGAGCACAAAGCTTTGCATTTGCAGATGAATCCGCATTTTGTGTTCAATTGTCTGGCTTCGATTTCGTCTTTCATTATGCAAAACGGAAAGGAAGATGCGATGAAATATCTGTCCAAATTTTCCAAACTAATGCGACTGACACTGGAGTTTTCCAAAGAATCATCCATCCCGATCGATAAAGAAATTGAGGCGTTGCAAAACTATCTTGAGCTGGAACAATTGAGATTCAATCAGAAGTTTGATTTTAAAATTAATAAAGATTCGGAAATCGAGGATGATACGGCGATTCCGTCTTTGCTTTTGCAACCTTATGTGGAAAACGCGATTATTCACGGTGTTGCGCCAAAGGATGGAAAAGGCTTTATCAAAATCGATTTTACGCAGAAAGATGAACAGCTGATTTGCGTGATAGAAGACGATGGCGTAGGAATAGATACATCGAGAGAACTCAAGAAAAACTCTGTGAATGTTCACCAATCGATGGCTTTGGACATTTCCAAAAAACGATTGAAAACCTTGGAAGAACTTGAAAATAAGAAAGTGAATCTGAAAATCGAGGAACTGAAAGATGAAAATAATAACAGCCGAGGAACCAGAATCACACTGGAACTTCCGTTGAATTACATAAATGATTAAGATGATAAAAGCTGTATTAATAGATGATGACGGCAATCTGCGCGAAGGAATGAAGATGATGATTAATCTCTACGCGCCGGAAATCCAAATCGTGGGCGAGGCAGATAGCGTGAAAACTGGAACAGAACTGATGGAAACGGCAAAACCCGACATCGCATTTCTGGATATTCTGATGAACGACGGAACTGGTTTTGATATTTTGGAAAAGCTGAATGAGAAATTTGGGAACGTGAATTCTCACATTATTTTCATCACGGCTCACGAGGAATTTGCGATTAAAGCATTCAGATTTAGTGCATTGGATTTCCTTTTGAAACCTGTGAATCCTGAGGAATTACAAAGTGTTTTGAAGAAAATTAAAAACGTCATCCATCAAAATAGAGATAGCAGAAACATCGGCTTGCTTCTGGAAAATATTCAGAAAAAGTCGGAAGGTTTCAAGAAAATTGCACTTTCTACTTCGGAAGGCATTCATCTTTTTGAAATCAAAGACATCATCCGTTGCGAAAGTGAGGACAATTACACCAAGTTTTTCATCAAAAATCACAAGCCGGTGATGATTTCCAAAACGTTGAAAGAATATGAGGAAATGCTGAAAGACCAAGGCTTTGAAAGGATTCATCAATCACATCTCATCAACTTAAATGAACTGAAATCTTACATCAGAAAAGAAGGCGGATTTGTGATAATGTCAGACGATTCTCAGCTTCCGGTTTCTCAGCGGAAAAAGGAAAGGTTGCAGGAACTGATTAGTAAACTATAAATTCTAATTCAAAATAACCGAATTCTAATTGACAGGCGATTTTAACATAAAAACACAATAATTTTATAAAACAAAAACACGAATGATGAAAAAACTATTTATTTGGCTTGTATTCTTTTCTATAGGAATGCAGGCTCAAAATGTTTCTTTTGCAGATGCGAATTTTAAGGAAGCTTTCTTGGGGACTAATTTCAGCAATTTTGTCCTTTGCTATGACCAAAATGGAAACAACCTATTAGCGGACCAAGATGGCGATGGCGAGATTTCACTTTCCGAGGCATCTTTGGTTTATAGAATAGAAGTGAGACACATTAGCAATTATAGCAGTTTGGGAGGCATTAATTCCTTTGTGAATTTGGAGTCACTCTATTATATAAACGATGGGATGTCTTCGCACATTCACGGGAAAATAGGCGATATAAACATCGATGGACTTAATAATCTGAAAATCTTTAATTTATCGGGATGTGATATCGAAAGTGTTAGCATTAAGAATTGTCCGAATCTTTTGGAGATAAAATCTGCTTATACAGATACTTATAACGCTTCAACTTATGATGTTCACGGAGATACGCAAGCTTTTACGGTTGATAATTGTCCGCAAGTGAAGACGATATTTTGGACTAATAACAATTTGGCAGTTTCCAACATCAGCAATTGTCCGAGCCTTACAAACCTAGAGTTGCGAGGGAATTCTCTTGTGACTTTTGATGCGTCACCCCTTACAAATCTGGAGCATCTGGATGTTTCGAATAATCAGCAGACATTTGGAGGATTTAGTACGGGTGAAGCTAATTTTGACCCATCACTCACGAGTTTGAATATTAATGGATTGTCAAAATTGGAATATTTGAATGTGAGCAATCAATTACTTTCGAGTTTGGATTTGGCGCAGGTTCCTCTATTGGAAACGCTAGACTGTCAGAACAATAAACTCACGAGTCTCAATCTGCAACCTACATCAGTTTTAAAACATTTGAATGCAGGCAGTAATCAACTTACCAATCAAGAAGTAGATTTTTCTAAGCTTAATTTTGAGAATCTTTACTTGAACTTAGCCTATAATCTGTTGAGTGGAGAAATTAGTCTTAATTCTTCAGTCAACAATTTTAGTTATTTGAATCTAGGTCATAATACGATTACAAGCTTTGTTGTAAACGGATCAATAAATATTAATAACAATATTGAACCATATTTGAATCTTGAATCCAATCAGTTATCCAATTTGATGATTTCAGGAGAAAGTTACTTAGGGGAACTATTTATATCAGACAATCCAATTGCTATGATAGATTTACCTCTAGTTTATATGAAGGGATTATATGCAGATTATACGAATATTAATAATATCAATGTTGGAAATACTAAAATATTAAAAATCGAAGGAATATCGTCCGAAAAATTCAAATTGTCTATGGTTAAAAGGGATTTTAGTATCGGAGGCGGAATGTATATCTCTAATAATCCCAATCTAAAAGAATTAGATATATCAGTCGCTGGTTCTCCGTTTGAATACATTAGTGATAATCCTAATTTAGAAAGTATTTTTGCCAAAAATGGTATTAATGATTTTGCAGGATATGGTAATTTTTCTAATAATCCTAAATTAAAATTTATCTGTGTGGATGATTCCGAGTTAAGTAATGTCAAGAATTCTTTAGATTATTTCGGCTACAATAACATTTCTGTTAACACTTACTGCTCTTTCACACCAGGCGGAAACTTCAACACCATTTCCGGAACTGTAAAATTCGATGCCAACAACAACGGTTGCGACGTATCAGACAACGCTTTCGAATTTTTGAAACTTCAAATAAATGATGGAACAAACTCTGTAGAAACCTTTGCTCAGAAAGATGGGAGATACGAGTTTTACACACAAGCTGGTAATTTTAATGTAGTTGCACTTGCAGAAAATCCAACTTTATTTACAGTTTCTCCGGCAAATTTCAGTACGAATTTTGCGGATAATAACAATAATGTCTTCACTCAAGATATTTGTGTCACAGCCAACGGAAACCAAAACGATGCTGAGGTCGTGATTGCACCATTGACCAACGCAAGACCGGGATTTGATGCGACTTACAAACTAGTTTGGAGAAACAAAGGAAACACAACGCTGTCCGGAAAAGTAGTTCTGAATTACGATGCCAGCAAAATGACTTTCCAAAATAGTTCACTTCCATATTCCGTGGCGAGCAGTGGAACTTTGGAATTTGATTACACCAATCTGAAACCTTATGAAAATACAGCTTCAGAAATTACATTCACGATTAATACGCCAACTCACACAACAAATCCAGTCAATTCTGGTGATATTTTGACTTTCAATGCGCAGATTACACCAAACAGCACAGACTTGACGCCGGATGATAACAATTTTGGTTTCAACCACACTGTTGTAAATTCCTTTGACCCAAATGATATTGTTTGTCTGGAAGGCGAAACGATTCCGTCTGTAGCTGTTGGGAAATATCTGCATTATGTCGTTAATTTTGAAAATAGTGGAACGGCAGAAGCGGAAAATATTGTGGTAAAAATGGACATCAATCCTGCAGAATTTGATATCAATACGCTTCAATTACAAAATGCTTCTGCTGATGTGATGACGAGAGTCACTGGAAATAAAGTGGAGTTTATCTTCAAAAAAATCAAACTTCAAAGTGGCGGTCACGGTAATGTTTTATTGAAAGTAAGGTCTCTCAACACACTTCAAGAAGGTGATAATGTGACGAATAGCGCAGAAATCTATTTCGATTATAATTTCCCGATTGATACCAACGATTACATCACAGAAATCCAGGACGAAAATTCTGTTTTGAAGGCTAAAATAAATTACGAAGCGAATCAATTCAGCAATAACAATTATCCGGTGGATTTTGATGGAAGTCTTAGTACAGGAGCAATCACAAATTATGTTTGGGAATTTTCCGGAACTCCTACAATTAGCTCAACGACAGTTGCAAGTCCATCAGTAGTTTATAACGTTCCAGGAAATTACACTGCAAAATTGACTGTTTCGGATGCTGATAATAAAACATCTTCTCAAACCATATCATTCAGTATTGGAGGAAATTCTGCGGATATTTCGACTGGAAAAGCTTCGGATGGAAATCTGATGAGCATAGATTCTGACGACGACGATTGGAAAGGTTACGACGTCAACGGAACAGAAATGACTCCGAAAGTAAGACAAACTTTCTCTGGCTGGAGCTACGCAGACATCGGAAACGGAAACAACAGCCGTTGGATTTCTCTGAATAATTTTGAAGGTTATTACACTTACAAAAGCCGAGAATTTGCAATCCCGGAAAACGCAACCGATGCAAAACTGAATCTAAGATCATTGTCATTCGTCAGAAACTGGACTTATCTTGTGAAAATAAATCCGGACGGAAGCGAAGACGAAATCGAAATCACAAAAACACAATGGTTGAGCGACGGTTTCAAAGGTTGGGTCAACAGCCGAAGCCCGAAAGTGGATAATTACAGTTTGCCCGCCGGAAGATATTACATCAAAGTTTTGGTATTCTCCAACAACTCTACCGTGAGACAATCTTTGGATGTGAACGCCATTGTTTCTTGCTCAGCCGGATTAATCTTTGCTAATAAAAAATCCAATGTGCCTCCAACTTTAGGAAATGAAGATTTGAAATCTAATGAAATTTCTGTCTATCCGATTCCAACAAAAGGAGAAGTGAATGTGGTAGCCAAAGAAAATCTGAAATCCATAGAATTGTACGATTCTGCCGGACGGATTTTGCAAAACCAGATTTTAAGTTTGCCTTCGAAGAATGTCAAATTTAATATTAATGCCAATCAAGGTGTTTATTATCTGAAAATAAAAACCGAAAACAAAGTGATAACGCGAAAAGTTATCAAAGAGTAAAACAAAAATCCCGATTCAAATTCTGAATCGGGATTTTTTATGATTTAGTTTAAATTTTTTTAATCGTGGAAAATCACATCTCTGATATTCAAGAAGTGCGAAACATTTCCTTTCCAATGATTTTCTTCTATCGTAAATGCCAAATCGAAAGTTTTAGTTTTAAAATCTTCTGCAAATTGTCCAAAACGGAAACCCACACATTCGATGTTTCTACCGTTTGTGGGCTGTAGAATATTGAATTTGAGATGAGAACTTTCTTTCCCCATCAATCTCACATAACCGTTCACTTTAACATTTTTAAGAACCAAAATCGGCTTCATATTGTGAGGTCCAAATGGTGCTAATTTTCTGTGAAAATTGATGAATTCGCGGTTCAGATCTTCTGGATTTACAACGCTGTCGATATAAATCGAAGGCTCTTTTTGATGCTCCTGAATATTATTCTTAACGTAATCTTCAAATTTGATTTTAAACTCTTCAAACTTTTCTTTTTCCATAGAAAGTCCTGCAGCCGCTTGATGTCCACCAAATTTCATAAACAAATCAGAGCAATGTTCCAATGCCTTGTGAATGTCAAAATCCGAAACAGATCTTGCAGATGCGACCAATTCGCCATTGTTACCTTCTGTAAAAACCAAAGTAGGTTTGAAATAATTTTCTATCAGTCGTGAAGCCACAATTCCAATCACGCCTTTGTTCCAGCTTGGATCATAAACAATCGTAGAATAACGCTCGGTTTTTTGCAATTCCAAAGCTTGGCTCATCGCAGATTGCGTGATGTTGATGTCCATTTCCCGACGTTCATCATTCAGGTTGATGATATTTTCAACCATTTGCTGAGCCTGTTTCAAGTTGTCCGAAATCATTAGTTCAACCGAAGCTTTCGCGTGAGAAATCCTTCCCGCTGCGTTGATTTTCGGAGCAATGTCAAAAACGATATTCGAAATTTCAAAATGCGCCAATTTTTCTTCCGGAATCAAAAGTCTTAATCCAAATTTTCTTGTTTTTCTAAGGAATTTCAAACCTTGCATTGCCAAAACTCGGTTTTCTCCAGTCATCGCAACAATATCAGAAGCGATGCTAATTGCCAAAAGATCTGTCAATTCAAATAATTCACTTTCCGGAATTTTATAGATGGTGTTAAGACCTTGGCAAAGTTTGAAACCTACGCCACAACCGCTCAATTCCTTGTAAGGATATCGGCAGTCTTTTCTTTTTGGATCCAGAACTGCAACAGCATTTGGGAGTTTTTCGCCCGGCAAATGGTGATCGCAAATGATGAAATCTACACCTACAGAATTGGCGTAATCTATCTTGTCAACCGATTTGATTCCGCAATCCAAAGCGATAATTAATGAAAATCCATTATCTCTCGCAAAATCGATTCCTTCATCAGAAATTCCGTAGCCTTCTACGTTTCTGTCTGGGATATAAAAATCAAGATATTTTTTGTCAACGATCTTGCTGAGGTACAAGTACATCAATGCAACAGCCGTGGTTCCATCGACATCATAATCGCCGTAAACTAATATTTTTTGTCCGTTTTCTATGGCTGTTGCGATGCGTTCTACCGCTTTTTGCATATCTGCCATCAGAAAAGGATTGTGGATGTCGGTTCCGTTTGGTTTGAAGAATTCGCGGGCTTTTTGATAATTATCAATCTCGCGCATCACCAGGATTTTGGATTCTAAAGTTCCAAAACCAATAGAAGAAATTAATCCATCAACAATCTCTTCGTCCGGTTCAGTTTTATAGATCCATTTTTGACTCATAGCTACAAAAGTAATGAAAAATTTATCGATGAGGAATTAAAAAAGCTACCAATTTGATTGATAGCTTGTATTGAAAATCAAAAATTTTATTCTTAATTTTTGATGAATTTTTTAGTCTCAATTCCGGATTTTGTTTCTATGGAAATGATGTAATTTCCCTTTAATAAAGAAGAAATGTCAATTTTTAAAGTTTTTTCCGTGTTGTTTGCTGATTTGATTAATGATCCTTTGATGTCATAGATTTTTATCGATTTGATAAGTTCATTAGATTTTACATTAATGAAATCTGAACTTGGATTTGGGAAAACATTTATTTCAGTTTTAGCAACATCATTAGCCTCAAGATAATCCATATCTTTAATGATAATATTATCGACAATAAAACCACTTCCGTCGTTATCAAACTCGAAATTCAAATCATTTGCTCTTACGACTTTGGAGCTGAGTGGAGAAGTGTGAACCAATTGATTGTCAAGATAATATTTTATGTTTTTTTCAGTAACGTGGTCGATTTCAATTTTTAAATTATACCATTTTCCTGGAATCCACGTTCCGAGAGCTTGAAAATTGAGATCATTATCAGCATAAAAATTTCCACTGATTAAAAAATTAAATCCTCCAGCCCAAGAATAATTTCCATTGTTGTTGTAATATAATGATAACATATAATATTCTGAGCTTTCCAATTTTTCCAGCTTCACATCTGCGGAAACCGAAAGCCTGTTGTATTCCGGGATTTTTTTGAAGAGATAAGTCATATTTTCTGTGTAGTCGTTCGTGCTTGTCACTTCCACAGAATTATTCCCATCGGTCGCTTTTCCAGTTACAACTTTGAAATTATTATTCGGAACATTATCTGTTTTTACAGTCCATTCTTTTTGTCCGATAAGAGTTCCGAGATTGTAACCTTCGGATGTTTCAAAAGAAATTTTTTGTTGTTGCGCTGATATTGAAATCGATAAAAAAACTGTTGCTAAAGAGAATAAAAATCTTGTCATAAATCAAATTAAAAAGGAAGGCGAATTTAAAGAAATAATTCCAATAGTTTTTTATCTAATGTTTTGACAAGCAAAGTTCAGCAAGAAGGAAAAATTTGTTGAATAACAAAATATTTTTTCAAATGCTGAAAAGTGTCGCTCCTACGGAGCTTCGCATTAGAGATGGATTTTGGCTACAAACATTTCGCTCCTACGGAGCTGTATTAGTTAGGATTGATAATAAAATGCACTCAAATATTGAAAAGGAAAAGCCTCATTGGAGCGAAACATTTGTAGTCGACAAAATCAGAATGATTTTTAGCAAATATTCAATAAGCAAAGCTCCATAGGAGCGAAATGTTTGTAGCAACAAGAATAAAAAAACAAAATGAGAACTCCAAAGGAGTTCAATGCTTTCCAATACAAATTTTGGTGGAAAAAAGTAGTTATTTAGAATCAAAAAACCTTCCGAAAAAATTCGAAAGGCTCTGAAAGTCTATATTTTCCAAGTCTATTTAGTATGATTCATCGCGTTCGCATCGATGTTTACATTCAAGCCTTGCGCCACTCGCATTCCCAACTCTATATTCGCTCGGAAGAAATGACAAAGCTGACGGTTGATAATTTCATCTCGTTTTGGTCCATCAATTCCGCTCATATGTCCAACAATGTTGTTGACCAAAGCTGTTCTGGCGTCTTGATCTAAAGCCTTAGTGTAAAATAAACCAGGTTGCGTGTAATGGTCGTCATCGTTTTGGTTTCTGTCGAAGTGCGCCACACGAGAATTATCGAGTTCATATTCCAAATTCTTGTAAGATGGCTCTGGCTCTACATCGCTGAAGCTGTTCGGGAAATAGTTTGGTTTGTCTCCATAATCAGAATCGCTTGCCATTGCGCCAGCTCTCTGGAAATTGTTCACAGCAAACGGACATTTGTTAACTTCAAGTTGATGGGAGTTTACGCCCAATCTATATCTGTGTGCATCGGCGTACGAAAATAATCTTCCTTGCAACATTTTGTCTGGAGAAAAACTGATTCCGTCAACCAAATGACTTGGCGCAAAAGCGGATTGCTCTACGTGAACGAAGTAATTTCTAGGCACTTCATTCAGTTCCATCACGCCAACTTCCTGCAATGGAAATTCGTCTTGGAACCAAACTTTAGTCACATCAAACGGATTCCAACGCCATTCTTTGGCTTGCTGTTCCGTCATTGTTTGGATGTAAAGTGTCCATTTTGGGAAATTTCCAGCTTCGATTTCATTCACCAAATCTTCCTGAGAGAAATCCGGATTTTCGCCTTTCATTTTTGTGGCTTCATCATCTGTGAAGTTTTTGATGCCTTGTTGCGTTTTGAAATGGAATTTGACCCAAGTTCTTTCATTGTTTTCATTAATCAAAGAAAAAGTGTGGCTTCCAAATCCGTGCATATGTCTGTATCCATAAGGCGTTCCTCGCTCAGACATCAATATTAAAACTTGATGAAGTGATTCCGGATTCAAAGACCAAAAGTCCCAAACCATCGTTTTGCTTTTCAGATTGGTTTTTGGTAAACGTTTTTGAGTATGAATGAAATCTGGGAATTTTTTAGCATCCTTAATAAAGAAAACCGGCGTATTGTTTCCAACCAAATCCCAGTTTCCATCTTCGGTGTAAAATTTCAAAGCGAAACCTCTCGGGTCTCTTTCTGTGTCGGCACTTCCCATTTCGCCACCAACGGTAGAAAATCTCGCAAACATTTTACAAGAATTTCCCACTTTAGAAAAAAGTTTCGCTCTTGTGTATTTGCTAATGTCGTGTGTCACAGTGAAAGTTCCGTAAGCACCTGAACCTTTGGCGTGAACAATTCTCTCTGGAATCCTTTCCCTTACGAAATGTGCAAGATTTTCCTGAAGAATAAAATCCTGTAAAAGTACCGGACCACGCGGTCCAACAGTCTGTGAATCCTGATGCTCAAAGTACGGCGAGCCAACAGAATTGGTGAGTTTTTTCTTATTGTCCATATTTCAGATTTATGATTTGTATTCTATTTTCTAAGCGAAATTCGAGAAAAAAACTTATTTATGAAACAAATTAATAATTATATTTGCAATAGATAAAATAAATTACAACCCGTGAATATCCAACAGTTAGAATATCTGATCGCAGTTGATAAATATAAGCATTTTGGCAAAGCAGCGCAAGCTTGTTTTATCACACAACCAACATTGAGCGCAATGATTCAAAAATTTGAAGATGAGCTTGATGTAAAAGTTTTTGACAGAACGACACATCCAATCAGAACCACAGATGCAGGCGGAGAAATCATCAAAGAAGCTCAAAAAGTGATTGATTCTGTGATGGAATTGAGAAACAAAGCCAATTTCCTGAATAACATTCTTGCAGGAAAATTAAATCTCGGAATTATTCCAACAGTTTCCAGTTATATCCTTCCAAACGAAATTTTTAGTTTCCTAAAGAAAAATCCACAGATTGAATTGAATATCAAGGAAATGACAACGGAAAGCATCATCAAATCTTTGAAATCCGGAGAGTTGGATGCAGGAATTATTTCTACGCCTTATTCAGCAGCGGATGAGTTTTACCAGGATTTTCTTTTTAATGAGGAATTGATGTTGTATTCTGCAAATCAAGAAGAAGGGACGAAGAAAGATTGTTTTGTGGTGCCAGAAGATATTGATGTGAATAAAGTTTGGCTTTTGGAGGAAGGAAATTGCCTTAGAACGCAATTCGAAAACATCTGTCATCTGAAAGAAAATTCTTTGAAGCCTAACAATTTGGAATTTGCCGCCTCAAATGTCAATACATTGATTCAAATGGTTGATAAAGTGGGTGGAATTACAATTCTATCCGAAATGGGCGTTCAGCAATTGTCTCCAGAACAGAAAACCAGAGTTTCAAGATTCATCAAACCTTTCCCATACAGAGAAATGAGTTTGATCTATTATAAGCCGACTTACAAACAAAAAATCCTTGATGAATTGATTTCTGAAATCAAAACTTCGATGGATTCCAGACTTAATTATTATAAAGATCCGGAAAATTACAAAAGTATTAAACCTGAATAAATTCATACTTGGTTAATATGAATTGATTTTGAAAATTAAAATTTAGTTTGTAAATTTGCCCTCGATTTTGATAAACGGAGGAGAACTTTGACTGATTGCAACCTCAATAAAAAATGCTAAAACAGATTTTTTCTCTTTTAGTTCCTTTTTTTAAATCAGTCGTTTATCCTTAAACAAATTAATATAAAAAGGAATTTATTTATGTCTTATTTATTTACGTCCGAGTCAGTTTCTGAAGGACATCCTGATAAAATTGCAGATCAGATTTCTGATGCACTTATCGATCATTTTTTAGCTTACGACAAAAACTCAAAAGTAGCTTGCGAAACCCTTGTGACGACTGGTCAGGTAGTTTTGGCTGGCGAGGTGAAGTCTGAGGCTTATCTTGACGTTCAGCATATTGCAAGAAATGTGATCAACAAAATTGGTTACACAAAAAGCGAGTATATGTTCAACGGTGATTCTTGTGGTGTGATTTCTGCAATCCACGAGCAATCTCCGGACATTAATCAAGGTGTTGACAGAACTTTGGATGAAACCGATTTTGAAGCGAGAGCAAATGCTCAAGGTGCTGGAGATCAAGGAATGATGTTCGGTTATGCAACCAACGAAACTGAAAACTATATGCCTTTGGCTTTGGATCTTGCACATCAGATTCTTAAAGAATTGGCAGATCTAAGAAGAGAAGGAAACGCAATTCCTTACCTTCGTCCAGATGCAAAATCTCAGGTGACGATTGAATATTCTGACGATCACAAACCTGTGAGAATCGATAGCATTGTGGTTTCTACGCAACACGACGATTTCGGAAGCGAAGAAGCGATGTTGGCGAAAATCAAAAGAGATATTATTGAGATTTTGATTCCTAAGATCAAGGCTAAACAAAAGCCTGAGATTCAGGAATTGTTCAACGGCGATATCAAATATCATATCAATCCAACTGGAAAATTCGTAATCGGTGGTCCTCACGGAGATACCGGTTTGACGGGAAGAAAAATTATCGTAGATACTTACGGTGGAAAGGGTGCTCACGGTGGTGGTGCATTCTCTGGAAAAGATCCAAGTAAAGTGGACAGAAGTGCAGCTTACGCAACAAGACATATTGCGAAAAATCTAGTTGCAGCAGGTGTTGCAGACGAGGTTTTGGTTCAGGTTTCTTATGCAATTGGTGTAGCAGAACCTTGTGGACTTTACATCAACACGTACGGAACTTCAAAATTGAATATCAACGATGGCGAATTGGCGAAGAAAGTTCAAGTTTTGTTTGATCTTAGACCTTACGCTGTTGAGAAAAATTTGAAACTTAGAAATCCAATTTATTTGGAAACTGCCGCTTATGGACATATGGGAAAAGACCATTACGTGGCGGATAAAACCTTCAACAAAGGTCAGAAAAACGAATTAACTTTGAAAGATCTAGAATTCTTCACTTGGGAGAAACTGGATCGAGTAGAAGATATCAAAAAAGAATTCGGATTGTAAAATCTTGAATTTATAGAAATCTCGAAACTGCTTTGTCAATTGATGAAGCAGTTTTTTGTTTTTAATTCCAAATATTCTTTTAAAATATCTGATGTTTCCAAAATCTCTTTTGTTATTTTTGTCGTATATAAGATTAAGAAAAAATGAAATCAAAAATTTATATAATCATTCTGTTGTTAGCGTTCTGTGGTTTGGCAAAGTCACAAATGACGATGCACAAATTCATAACTGCGGGTTACACTTATCAAAACCAAAGTTTTGGAGAAGTGGGCGGGAAATTATTGTTTTTGAAAAATGATGATGTTCTGTTCCGCGTTGGAGCTTCCGCAATGATGGGCTCTGCAAATAATAAATTTGCGATAATGCCAAAAGTGAGTGCTGATTTTTTGTTAAATTTTCAAAAGAATGTTGACTTCTACCACGCCCATTATTTTATTTTAGGTGCAGAAGCGACGAATAAATATGTTGCTCCAAAGGCAGGATTCAGTCTTTTTGGAATTTTAGACTTGACAGGAGGTTATGGATTTTCACTCGATAAAGACGGTATTAATGGTAAGGAACTGAAAGGACTCAATATCAATTTCACAATAAATATCCCATTAGTCCTTCTGAATTGATTTAACTTTTTGATTTTATTTGAATCAAATGAAAAGAAATTGAAAGTTTAACATTTCGTTAACTTTTTGTTTTAACTTTTTTATTACTTTTACAAACCTAAATTAAGCGTATAGAAAAAATTTACTTCATTAAAAATTAAAAACAGCCGAGTCAGTAGAAATTAGTTATTTTTTATAATTAATGAATCTCTTGGGTGTAATATTGAGAAGTAAATATTATGAAAACGCAAACTGATAGTCAACTCATTACTCAGTATCAAAATGGCGACGAAAACTCGCTTTCTTTACTGATAAAAAGGCACAAGAAAGATCTTTTCAGCTTTATTTATTACAAACTGATGGACGAAGATCTTGCCAATGATATCTTCCAAGACACCTTTATCAAAATCATTGTTACGCTGAAAGAAGGCCGATACAAAGAGGAAAATAAGTTCATTCTTTGGGCAAAAAGAATTGCGCACAATTTGATCATCGATCATTTCCGTCTGCAGTCAAAAAATATTAAAATCTCCGAAACGTCTTACGAAAATGAAGAGTTTTCTATCTTCGACATCATCAAAGAACCGGAAAGTAATATCGAAGACCGATTGATAGATAAGCAAATAAATGACGATCTTTTGAGAATGCTCGTAATGTTGCCAGAGAACCAGCAAGAGGTTATAAAACTGAGATTTTTTGATGGCTTAAGCTTCAAAGAGATTGCAGATCATACAGATACGAGCATCAATACAACACTTGGCAGAGTTAGATATGCTTTGATTAATCTCAGAAAGATAATGGAGGAACATAAAATTATTTTAACAAAATAACAAATATGTAATAATAAAGAATTTCTTTTGGCGTTATTGTTGTAAAAGTCAGCCTATGAAAAAAATCGACACTTTAACAACTAAAGCTTTGATGCCAAAAAAAGAAATAATCAATTTTTTGCTGAATTATTCTAAGAATATTCAGTCCCTTAAAACTAAAAACAGAAAAACGATTTTAGTTTCCAAAAACTAGAATTTGTGATTTATATAATTGATTTTTTATGATTTGAGCTTTCCTACGTGGATCAAAAATGATTAGATTTGTGCCTTATGAAAAACGTAAGGCACATTTTTTTTGATCTCGACAACACACTTTGGGATCACCGCAAGAACGCATATTTGACCATCAAAGATTTATTCTCAAAACAAGAGATTGCGACAAAATATAAAATCGATTTTGAGGAATTTCACACCACATATCACATCATTAATGAAAGACTTTGGGAACAAATCCGTGATGAAGAAATCGATAAAGAATATCTAAGAAAACACCGCTTCTACGACACTTTTTTGAAATTTGGGATTGATGATGAAACACTTGCAGATTATTTCGAACACCATTTCTTAGACGAAATTCTGAAATATAACAAATTGGTTGACGGCGCTTTAGATTTGCTTAATTATCTAAAATCCAAAAATTATAAAATGCACATCATTTCCAACGGTTTCCAAGAAGTGACTGAGAGAAAATGTGTTTTGTCCGGAATTGCAGATTTCTTCGAAACGATTACAAGCGCAGATTCTGTCAACATCAGAAAACCAAGACCTGAGATTTTCCAATATTCTTTAGATTTAGCAAAAGCCGAAAAATCGGAAAGTATTTTGATTGGCGACGACTGGATTGCTGACGTAAAAGGCGCGCAGAATTTCGGAATCGAGGTTATTTTCTTCGATGTTTTGGATGAAAATCCGTTGGAAGAAGATTTGATATTCATTAAACATTTGTCGGAAATCAAACAATATTTATAAACAGAAAAAGCCTTTCAAATCTGAAAGGCTATTCTTTTATTTAAATTTTCAGAAAATTAAATTCCCAAACTTTCTCTTACTCTTTTGATCGTTTCAGTTGCGATAACTCTGGTTTTTCCTGCACCTTCTTGCAATTTAGTTTCCAGCTCATCCAAGTTGTTCATATAATATGTGAACGTTTCTCGTTCTTTCGAGAATCTCACCAAAATCAAGTCCAAAAGTTCTTTTTTTGCGTGTCCGTAACCAAAATTTCCAGCGAGATATTTTGCTCTCAATTCCTCGGTTTGTTCTGGCGTTGCAATCAATTCATAGATGGCAAAAGTTTTATCCGTGGATGGATCTTTTGGCTCTTCCAAAGATTTAGAATCACTTTCGATACTCATCACCTG
Source organism: Epilithonimonas xixisoli (assembly GCF_004365655.1). Classification (GTDB taxonomy): domain Bacteria; phylum Bacteroidota; class Bacteroidia; order Flavobacteriales; family Weeksellaceae; genus Epilithonimonas; species Epilithonimonas xixisoli. The sequence continues at coordinate 938,420 of NZ_SOEO01000002.1, forward strand.
TTTTTTCAATTCTTTTTCTGGTAAGAAAATATTGATGATGTTTCCTCTCGACTTTGACATTTTATGTCCGTCGATTCCGGGAACATACTTTGTGTCTTCCTGCAATTCAGCTTGGGGTAAAACCAAAATTTCACCCATTTGGTTATTGAATCTTGAAGCTACATCACGTGCAATTTCCAAATGTTGTAGTTGGTCTTTTCCAACCGGAACAATCTCCGCATCGTACAACAAAATATCTGCAGCCATCAAGATTGGGTACGTGAAAAGTCCAGCGTTGACGTCTTGTAATCTGTCCGCTTTATCTTTGAAAGAATGTGCCAAAGTCAATCTTTGGTAAGGGAAAAAGCACGACAAATGCCAAGATAATTCGCAAGTTTCTGGAATGTCGCTTTGTCTGTAGAAATAAGTTTTTTCTGTGTCTAGTCCGCAAGCAAGCCAAGCCGCAGCAATCTCGTAAGTATTTTGTTTAAGCTCTTTTGCATCTTTGATTTGCGTTAAAGAATGCAGATTGGCAATGAAAAGAAAAGATTCATTTCCTGCTTGTTTTGATAATTCGATTGCGGGGATGATGGCTCCCAAAAGATTTCCCAAATGTGGGGTTCCGGTGGCTTGTATTCCGGTTAGAATTCTAGACATTATTAATTATAATTTGTGCAAAAATAGACAAAATTTAGTTTTTATCTTGTTTTTAGAAGCATTATGAATATTTAAAATTTGCAATGATGTATTTAATTATTGCAACATTAGAAAGTTTTCCTTATAAGAAATTTGCAGACTTAAAACATAGATGATGAAGAAAAATATTTCTGCAATTTTATTTATAACTTATCAAATTATATTCGCTCAAGTTGGTATTGATACTAGTGATCCAAAAGCTACTTTAGATGTCGTAGCGAAACCTTTGGATCTATCAAAAGCTGATGGGATAATTGCGCCTAGATTAACTGGGAACGAACTAAAAGCCAAAGACAATTTGTACGGAATTGGTCAGAATGGCGTGTTTATATTTGCGACTTCCGCAAGTTCTCCTACCACGCCAAAAACCATAGAAGTTACAAAGTCTGGCTACTATTATTATGATTCGGTTTTGGCAAAATGGATGGCTTTCGAGTCTAATGGAAATGGAATCACAAGCAATGCGATTTCTAATCCTGTGAATACAATTACTTCAACAGTCAATGGTGTTTCCTCTACGACAAATGCCGTGAATACTGTAAGTCATTCTCTTTCGTCTTCCAATCAATTGACAACTACTGTGAATGGTGTAAGTAGTCAACCTGTTTCCTTGAGTAATACAAATATTTATACGGATAACGGAACGCTTGCATCCAACCGAACGGTGACAATGAATGATAAGTGGCTCAATTTTACTGGTCCGGCTCACGTGGGCATCGGAGGAATAGATAATATTGCGAAACTGAATGTAAACGGATCAATTCAGTTTGCTGGAGATTCTAACTATGGCGTTGGGAAAGTTTTTGATGACAGTAGTGGAGAAAAGTACGGACTCACGCAAACTACCTTTTTCCCAACCTCAGGATCGGCAAGTTCGCCAGGTACAAGAGTTTTCACATCTGGAAGATCTGGAGTTCAGGGTCATATTTCTTTTGGAAAATATACATCGCCAACCAGTTATACAGAATGGGCAAGGTTTTCCCACAATACCGGAAATCTGGGTGTTGGAACCAATAATCCAACCCAAAAGCTTCACGTCATTGGGAATATTTTGGCATCGGGAACCATTACCCCAGATTATGTTTTTCAGAAATATTTTGATGGATATTCTGTCTTGAAGCCAGATTACGTACGAATGAACATCAATGAAGTCAAAGAGTTTATCAAAATTAATAAACATCTTCCTGGAGTTCCTTCTGCTTCTGATATCGAGAAGCAAGGTGGGATTATTTTGAACAGATCTTTGGAGATTAATCTCGAAAAAATTGAAGAGTTGTATTTGTATGTTTTCGAACAAGATGAAATTACAAAGCGACAACAAGCAGAAATTAATAGTTTAAAAGTCAAATTAGAAAAATTAGAAAAAATATTGTCTAATTAGACAATCATTTGTGTTTTGTAGAAATATGAGTAATATTTCTTGCTCATATTTCGTTTTTGTTAAATATTTTATAATTTTACTAAAATCTATTTTATGGAAAATGACATTCCTTATTTTAAAACTTTCGATGAGTTTTACAAAGCAGTTGATATGCAACCTTCCAAATATGAAGGTTTGTATGTGGATATGATGGATAAACTTTGGACACATCCATCGCTCGTCGTTCCGCCTTTTAAACACAATGCTTATGCCATCAAATTACTTTTGAAAGGAGAAGGAATTATGAGAATCGGACAATGGAAAGAGAATTTGAAGGCTCCGGCAATCTTTATCTCGCCACCCAACCAAATTGCCTCTTGTGAAATGCTTGATGATGATATTCTGGAATATTCTGTTATTATCAATGATCAATTTATTGAAAAACACCTGAAAGTAAAACATTTTATTTCTGTTTTTGAATACTTCCAAGCTGATAAATCTACTCCCATTGTTATTACAGATGATGAAATGAAAGATTTGGTAAAGGTATTCGATTATATTTACGATGAATTCCAAATGGAGGAAAAGAAAGACTCTCTGGAAATAATGGCGTCTGCAATTCTGATTTTTTTTATGAAAATAAAACGTCTCTACGATCAATATTCCGTAGAAAATCAGTCTGTAGATGTTGATGCAAAGAAAATAGATTCTTTAAGCAATCGCTTTCTCACTTTGCTTCACGAGGATTCTCAAAATGTAGAAAACGTAGATTATAATGTTTCCTATTTCGCTTCTAAACTTGCTGTTCATCCCAATTATTTAAGCACAAAATTAAAATCAGAAACAGGAAGAACGGCGAAAGATCATATTGATTCAAAACTGATTCACAACGCCAAGACTTTGTTGCAACAAACTGATTTTTCCATAAAAGAGATTGCTTTCAAACTCAATTTCAAGGAGTCTGCACATTTTGTGAATTTTTTCAAAAAACAAACCTCAATCACGCCAGTTAAATACAGAAATGAGATTTATTCTAATACAAAAAATCAAATTCCATAAACTTCCTTAAACAAAACTGCTTGCCTTCGAGAGATTTCTACTTCATTATCATTAGGCAATTTTATCATCAGATTTCCACTGAACCAGTTTTCGATGTTTTGAATATAATTGATGTTGAAAATCGTGTTTCGGTTTGCACGGAAATATTTTTCTTGAGGAAGTTTTTTCTCGATGACGTTTAACGAACGAGTGAGAACGGCTTTTTCATTTCGGAAAAAGACTTTGGTGTAATTGCCTTCCACTTCAAAAAGATAAATTTCGGAGATTTTTACCATCCAACATTTTTCACCGTCTTTGATGAAAATCTGGTCTTCCAAATCTAATTTTTTGTCTTGTTTTTCTGTTTTTTCGGCAAGTTTCTGTTTTACTTTTTCGATGGCTTGGGAAAGTCTTTTCGGATTAATGGGTTTTAGCAAATAATCCAAAGTGTTGTATTCAAAAGATTTAATGGCAAACTCGTCAAAAGCCGTTGTGAAAATAACCATCGGAACATTTTCCAACATTTCGAGAAGTTGGAAACCATCTTTTCCGGGCAACTGAATATCAAGAAAAATCAAATCCGGATTTTTGGAATTAATCAATTCAAATGCAACATCAGCATTTTCTGCTTCGGCAAGAATTTCGATTTCAGGGATTTCATTCAACAAATCTTTCAATTCATTTCTTGCAAGTCGAGAATCCTCAACAATGATGGCGGTAATCTTCTTCATTTTTCAAATTTAAATCGTGAAATGGTCTTGGTTGATGATAATCTCAGCGGTCACTTCATTATTTTCTTCGGAAAGTTTGAAGTTTGCTTTGTCATCAAACAAAAGTTTTAGGCGTTCTTCGATATTTTTTAATCCGATTTTTGTGGAACTCTCGTGTTGAGAAATGCTTCCCGTATTTTTTACAATAATGTGGAAATTATTGTTATTCAGAAAAGTTTTGATATTAATTTCTCCGCCATTTTTCAAAATAGAAATGCCGTGTTTCACCGCGTTTTCGACTAACATTTGCACAATCATCGGTGGAATTTGAATGCTTTTTGTTTCTGACGAAATGTCCATTTGAAATTGTAATCGGTCTTCGTATTGAATTTTAGAAATCTCAAGAAAATTTTCTACAGTTTCTAATTCTTGTTCGATTGTCACAAAATTTGTTTTCCCAGATAGCAAAGATGAACGCAACAATTCTGAAATTCGGGTAATCATTTCTTTCGATTTTGCAGGGTTTTCTTGTACTAAACCTCGGATATTATTAAGGCTGTTGAAAATAAAATGCGGATTGATTTGACCTTTCAAAGTATTGAGATTGGCTTCTTTCAGATTTTTTTCGATGGACAATTTTTGTTTCAGATCTTCCTGTTTGCTTTGATAGATTTTATAGGCATAAATAAAGACCAACCAATTGATCGAGATAAAAAGGAAGTAAAAATAGTTAACCAATCTTTTGTCAAAAGTCTGGCTGGCTGTGAACTCAAATCGAGCCTCGGATCCTACCAATAAATTTTGTGCATAGAATAGAAATGGCCAAAGCATTATTTGAAGAATGACGTGTAAAATCAGCATAATGCCAATTGTCAATGCAATATTCTTGAAGTTGAAAATTTGTTTTAATGAAAAACGTTCAATAAAATAAATGACAATATTAGAAATAATGTAAAGTAAAAATGCGCAAAAAAATAATTCGAAAATATAAAGATTCAGATGTATTTTCGAATATATTTCGACGTAAATTAATTTCTTAAAAGTCAGGAAAAAGAAAATGATACTTATGAAATAAGCAATTGTAAAAACGTGATATTTCCAGTTTTTGAGCAAGGTCACAATGATAATTGTTTAAAAATAATTGACTAATTTACTCAAAAGTTATTGAGATGACTGTCTTTTTTTGAATATCAAAATGATGGTTATGATAAAAGTGAACAGATAAAGAAAACCCAATGCTGGCTTCCTAAATGTAAAATTGTGAAAATCAAATTCTCGCGACAAAGCCAATCCTATGGGAAATGCAAGCAAGGCGAACACAAGGTTAAAACCAATTTTATTTTTCATTTAGATTAGATTTTGATTAAATATCTTTCTCAAAAAACAAATAAATATAAACGGCCAATCCAAAACTAGTAGAAGTTGTAGAGGTTAGTTGGTAGCCGTTTTTAGCATATTCATTTAGTTTTTCTTGGATGTCTTCCTTAGATTTTTTGGCAATATGTTCTGAGTCTAAGGTGATTTTGGAATAATAAATCAGCGATTCTACTTTGTAATCTTTCATAGTTTGATTTGTTTTAGAGTTAAGTTTTTTCTTTAGTAATTTTAAAACAATTGAGTAAAAAAGTCAATGATTTTAACAGCAATTTCGATGAATAATGTGATCATAGCGTAAAGTTTTAAAAGTTTTCTGAAACAAATGTAAAACACCGAACGTTGCAAATCCATCAAAAAATGACGAGTGGTAAAATGGAAATGATGAAAGGAAAATATGTCAATCTAAATTATATCTTTCAATTTAATTTTATAATTAAAAGTCAGAACCTTCAAATTCCAAAGTGTCAAAGTTTGTTCAGCAAAAATCAAATCGTTTTCCGAACCAATAATTAATTTATCTCGAAATGAACTGATGAACTGTGACCAATATTCACCTTTCGAATCTTTTAGTAAAAAATAAAATCCAGCATCACCAAATTGTTTCCCTGAAGAGTCTAAAATCAATTCGCCCTTCTCTCCAACACTTGGATTCATCAAAACAGTTGCATTTCCATTTGGTAAAGGGAAAACAGCTTTCACACAAGTTTTTCCTGATGGCAAATTACAAATTCCATAAACGCCAGAATAAATCACTTGTCCACTAGATTCAATTGAACGAAACCAAAAGGTGTATTTTATCTCATTGGTTTTTGGGTCGATAAGATTGATGATTTCGCTTTTCAAAGATTCAGAATCATCAATATTTTTAGTTGGAATATTCAGTTGATTGATTCTGTTGCTAAATAATTTGTTGATTAAAATCCCAAAAAATTTAAAAAACGGATTCCATTTTACAGAAAATTCCAAATTGTGATTGGCTGTGTTTTCATAAAAAACCGATAACATTTTTGGATAAATTTGAAAAGTCAGTTTCGGATAAATTCAGTTTTAACATTGAAGGAATTATACCTTTTGCCGAATCTTTTTCTATAATTAAGTTTTCCTTTTCCGCAAATTGAATGATAAAATCTTCGCCAATCGCATCCAGATTTCCAAATGGTCCCATCAACCAAGGAAAATCTTCAGGCTTAATTTTTATTCCCCGCAGAATCACCCATTGCTGAGTCACCCAATCTTGAAATTTCTGCATCGGATACGCAAATCTCATCTTAATTATTTTTAAGATTTGGAATAATATTCGTCCGCCCGTTCCATTCTCCAAATTCAGAAATAGGTTTGAAACGCAAAGTTGTAAATTCGAAATGGAAATCTTTCCTTTCCCTTTCTTTCATCGCATCGGCGTGTCTTTCTGGCTTTGGAACTTTGCTGTGTCCGTGAACCATATCGGTCATTTCTTTCTGTGTTTTCCAGATTGAAAATGTGGAAACAGTATTTGGAAATTTGATGGAAGCTAAAGATAAAGTTGTTGCCGGATGGTCGCGCACCAATTTCTCAACTGGTCTTCCCCAATGGATAAATCTCGGGATTTCCAAAAATTTCATTCGAGCAATGGTCACTGCAACAACTGGCGAATCCGGATTTTCAAATTCTAAGGTTTCATCAGGGATTTCAAACTTGTTGAATTTCCCCCATTTTCTCATAAAAGTTAATCTCGTGTGCCAGCCTTCAGCAAGGATTTTCCCTAAATTATTTTGATTTAAAAAATTATCAATATCACTTTCATTTTCCCATTGAGCAAACACAGCGATTTGTCGGATTAACATTCTTGATGGTGAAAAAATAGCAGAACCAAGCGTCATCGCTGTCATAATCTCTGCGTGAATCAAACCTGAAATGTTTTTTTGCTTCGGTGGAAACAAAAGGATTCTAAGCGCAGAAAAGTAATTTGTTTTTACCAGATGATAAGTGAAGACGCTCATTTTTTCAGGTTTGTATGGTTGATTTTTATATTAAATGTACAAAACTTATTCAATCAAAATCTTCTCGCCACCAAACTTCGGTTTCACACCAAAAAAGAAATCCCAAAACACCTTTACTCTGGCAAATTTTTCACGCACATTGGTTTTAAAACCAGCTTCCTTGTCCACATCTTTTGCATTGTAGCCGTAAGCGGTGATGCCATTTTGATGCGCAAGATAAATGGCGCGCTCGTTGTGAAAACGCTGAGAAATCACGATAAACGATTTCTGTCCAAAAATCTCCTTAGCCCGAACCACAGAATCCAAAGTCCTGAAACCTGCAAAATCTTCAAAAATCTTATCTGCAGGAATGCCTTCTGTGATGAGGTCGTTTTTCATTTGTTCCGGCTCGTTGTATCCTTCTACGGAGTTGTCACCGCTCACAATGACAGATTGGATTTTTCCGGCTTTGTACAATTCTGCAGTCGCTTTTATTCGGTAAAGGAAGTATAAATTTGGATTTCCGTTGCTAAGGCTTTTGCTGGTTCCAAGAACCAAAGCTGTCTTACAACTTGGGATTTTACTTGCGTCTTTGTAAAGGAAATCCTCGCTTTTATCTTTAATAATGTAATTGGCGAAGAATATAAAAAGAAATCCTGCTACCAAAAGCAACAGGACTATTTTGAGTGATTTTTTTAAGAGTTTCATTTGTGTGTGTTATCTAATATTTTTTAAAAATCCAAACCGTTCGGAAAAGCTTTCTTTCTAAAAATATACAGGAACAATGCACCAACCGTAATTGAGCTATCCGCAACGTTGAAAATGTATTTGAAAAACTCAACTCTGTTGCCACCAAGAATAGGAACCCAATCTGGCCAAGTCGTATCAACCAAAGGAAAATGCAACATATCCACCACGCAACCTTTCATCAAATCAGAATAGCCATCTCCGAATGCGGTGAGTTTGGAAACGCCTCCATAATCAATCCATCTTTCGGAAGCCACGTCGTAGAAAGTTCCGCTGTCGAAAATCACACCGTAGAAGATTCCGTCAAAAACATTCCCAATAGCGCCAGCAAAAATCATTGCCATCGGGATGATGAGGTAATTGGATGCGCCTTCTCTCAGCCATTTTTTGAATAAGACAACCATTCCGATTGCCAAAGCAATTCTAAGAATAATCAAAGCGTATTTTCCCCAAAGTCCTCCGAAATGAAGTCCGTAAGCCATTCCAGGATTTTCCACGAAAGTTAGCTTAAACCAATCCAATCCAAAAACGTTGATGCTCTCGCCAAGGTAGAAATGCGTTTTGACGTAGATTTTGGAAAACTGGTCAATCAATAAAATTAGAAACGTAATTGCAATTATTTTCTTCATTACAATCCTTTTGGTTTAGGCGTTCTGGTGATTTTCTTGTCTTTTCTGTCGTTGATTTTCTGAACCGTTTTCTTATTGTGAAAATTATTTTTGGTGTGAAATTTTTCAAACTCGATGTTCATATCTTTCAGCACACTTTTCAGTGCTGTGAGTTCCATCGCATTTTTTGTATGTACAATAATTGATTCCATTTTTTGAATATTTTAAATTAAATTTTCCCTCAAGAAAAATTTTTGCAAATGTACTTATTTTAGTTATTTTTTAGACAATTCGTCCAGCCTTTTGCGTTCTTTTTCAGTCAAATCTGCCAAACCATTTTTCCCGATTTTACTCAACAATTTATCGATTTCGTCTTGTCGTTCTTTCCGTTTTGCATTGAACTCATCATCGATGGTGTAATATTTCTGCTCGGGTTGAAAAATGTTTTTGACCGATTTGTTTTTCATCAATACAAATCCAATCGCTACAACCAAAAGTAAAATAATTAAATAAGTCATTTTATTATAAGAAAAAAGTCCCAATTTCCAATTTTTAGAATCAGAAACTCGGACTTAATATTTTGATAATTAATCGTTTATCGTTGCATATTCTTCGCTTCGATGCTCAAAGTTGCGTGAGGAACCGCTCTCAATCTTTCTTTCGGGATTAGTTTTCCTGTCACTCTGCAGATTCCGTAAGTTTTGTTTTGAATACGGATTAGCGCGTGTTTCAAGTCACGTACAAATTTTTCCTGTCTTCCTGCCAAGATGGAATTTTGCTCTTTGCTCAGCGTCTCAGCACCTTCTTCAAAAGCTTTGAAAGTTGGCGAAGTGTCATCTGTCCCGTTATTTTGGTCATTGATGAAACTTTCCTTAATCAAAAGAAGATCTTTCTCAGCTTTATCGATTTTATCTTGAATCAGTTGTCTGAATTCTTGTAAGTCTGCGTCACTATATCGTAATTTTTCGTCGGCCATTTCCATTGTTATTAATTGTTCAAATTTTTATTTTTTTTTAGTTTTTCTAATATTTAGCAACCACGCTGATTTTCATTAAACAAGATAGAAATAAAATTTAAAAAATATCAATAAAGAATTATCAATTTACAATTTCTTAACAATAATAATAAATCGTTTATATTTTCTCAACTTTTACCTTGAATTTTTCTTCATCTATCTCTATTTCGTCAAAATTCGAGAGTGAATTTACAAATTCTAATTTATCCGACAATACTTCCGCAGAAATATATGCTTGATTGTTAGTAAGTTCTTTGTGGAACGGCGAATTCTCTTCCAATTGGATTGATATTCTGTCCGTTAAATCAAAATCCTTTTCTTTTCGAAGATTCTGAACCCTGTTGATGAACTCTCTTGCAACGCCCTCTGATTTCAACTCATCCGTTAGCGTCAAATCTAATGCCACAGTTATTTTTCCTTCTGTTGCAACTGCCCATCCAGGTAAATCAGTAGTGATAATTTCGACATCTTCAATGTCAATCCAGTGACCTTCAATGTTTAATCCTTCATTTACTTCAAATTCAAAAATTTCTTGTTTGGTTAAAGATGCTAATTTATTTTTGACTATATTCATATCTTTTCCAAGCTTTGCACCAAGTTTTTTGAAATCAGGTTTTATAGATTTTTCAATCATATGATTCGCCTGTTGGACATCCATAGTAGATAATTCTTTTACATTGACTTCTTGTTCAACTAATTTTGCAATACTCAAAACTTTAGCCTCAAAATTTTCATCCATTACTGGAACTAAAATTTTAGAAAGAGGTTGTCTGACTTTAATGTTATGTTTTTTTCGAACAGAAAAAACTAATGATGTTATTGTCTGAGCCAAATGCGTTTTCTCAACCAAATCCTGGTCAATCAAACTTTCATTTACAACTGGGAAGTCTGTGAGGTGAACAGAATTTACCAATTCTTTTCCAGTTACTTTATTAAGGTCTTGGAACAATTGGTCCATAAAAAACGGCGCAATTGGTGCGGAAAGTTTCGCAACAGTTTCCAGACAAGTGTAAAGTGTTTGGTAAGCCGAAATCTTATCATCAGAATAATCGCCTTTCCAGAAACGTCTTCTGCAAAGTCTTACGTACCAATTCGATAAGTTGTCATTTACGAAATTATTAATCGCTCTCGAAGCTTTCGTTGGTTCGTAATCTTCGTAGAAAGATTTCACGTCTTTGATTAATAAATTCAATTCAGACAAAATCCAACGGTCAATTTCCGGACGGTTTTCAATATTGCTTTCCAAATATTTGAAACCGTCAACATTCGCATACAAAGCGAAGAAAGAGTAGGTGTTATAAAGCGTTCCGAAGAATTTTCTTCTCACTTCATCAATACCTTCAATATCAAATTTTAGATTTTCCCAAGGATTCGCATTGGAAATCATATACCAACGTGTCGCATCCGGCCCGTAAACCGAAAGCGTTTCGAATGGGTCAACGGCATTTCCAAGACGTTTGGACATTTTCTGTCCGTTTTTGTCCAAAACCAAACCGTTTGAAACTACATTTTTATAAGCTACAGAATCGAAAACCGTTGTCGCAATCGCGTGCAAAGTGTAGAACCAGCCACGAGTCTGGTCAACACCTTCTGCAATGAAATCTGCCGGGAAAGCTTTGTTGTTATCAACTTGCTCTTTATTCTCAAAAGGATAATGCAATTGCGCATAAGGCATCGCTCCGGAATCGAACCAAACATCAATCAAATCGCTTTCACGCTTCATCGGTTTTCCGGATGCTGAAACCAAAGTAATTTGGTCCACAATATTTTTATGAAGGTCAACTTTTGCATAGTTTTCCTCAGACATATTCCCAATTTCAAAACCTTTGAAAGGATTTTCTTTTTGGAAACCAGCTTTGATGGATTTTTCAATCGCATTGTACAATTCTTCTACAGAACCGATTAATACTTCTTCTTTTTTATCCTCAGTTCTCCAAATCGGCAACGGAATTCCCCAATATCTCGAGCGGGAAAGATTCCAGTCGTTGGCGTTTTTCAACCAATTTCCGAAACGGCCTTCACCAGTAGATTTTGGTTTCCAGTTGATGGTTTCGTTCAAATCGAACATTCTGTCTTTCACATCGGTTACTTTGATAAACCAAGAATCGAGCGGATAATACAACAAAGGCTCATCAGTTCGCCAACTGTGCGGATAACTGTGAACGTATTTTTCAACCTTGAAGGCTTTATTTTCTTTTCTTAATTTTAAGGCAATTCTCTCATCAACAGAAAGATATGCTTTCAAATCAGAAATTATTGATTTTAAATTTTCTTTCTGAATATTGAATTCTGTGCTTTTTTCTTCTTCACTTAGATATTCACCTTTCACATATTCATTCGCAAAACCGTAAGTTTCATCTTTGACAATCGATAAAAATTTACCTTGCATATCAACCAACGGAACCGGATTTCCATTGTCATCCAAAACCAACATTGGCGGAACTTCAGGCGTTGCTTCTTTCGCAACTTTCGCATCATCAGCACCAAAAGTCGGCGCAGTGTGAACGATTCCTGTTCCGTCTTCCGTTGTTACAAAATCTCCGGCAATCACTCTGAAAGCATTTTCCGGATTTTGATAAGGTAAGGCGTAATCTAAAAGTTGCTCGTATTGAATTCCAACCAAATCAGCTCCTTTGAATTCGGCTAAAATCTGGTAAGGAATGGTTTTATTAGTGTGATTTACTTTGTGTTTAATTAATAAATCTATATCTTCTTCAGTGATTCCTGATAAAGATGATGATAAAACTTCGTTTAGATTTCCGGTTCTTTTGCTCGCTCCAGTTATATTGTAAAGTATCTCAAATTGCTCATCAGATAATCTTTTGCCAATAATGAACTCAATCCTTTTTTTTCTTCCGTCAACGTTCAAAATTTCTTCGGAACTAAAATTACTATTGCAATTTTCTGTAAAGAATAATTCAATTTCTGAAGGATTAAATTCGTTTTTTACTTCGAAATACATTTTTCCACCTAATTGTTTCCCAACCAAAGCTTTCGCCAAAACAATATTAATCGGCTCAAAAGTATATTGATTGAAAGTCTTCACCAAAACATAATCGATTTTTGGTCCGATCGTCAAAGCGGTGTTGGAAGGTAAAGTCCAAGGCGTTGTCGTCCAAGCCAAGAAATGTACATCGCCAAAACCTTGTAAAAATGAAGGCAAAGTTTCTGGTAAAGTTTTAAATTGCGCAACAACCGTCGTGTCAGAAACATCACGATACGCGCCCGGTTGATTGACTTCGTGCGAAGACAAGCCTGTTCCTGCTTTCGGAGAATACGGCTGAATTGTGTAACCTTTGTACAGCAAACCTTTGTCATAAATCTGTTTCAAAAGCCACCAAACCGATTCCATATATTTTGGTTTGTAGGTGATGTACGGATTTTCCATATCCACCCAATAGCCAATTTTCTCGGTCATATCGTTCCAAACATCGGTGTAGCGCATCACTACTTCACGACATTTGTTGTTGTAATCTTCAATAGAAATGTAATTAGCAGAATTTTTGTTACCAATATCCTCTTTGGTAATTCCCAATTCTTTCTCAACTCCCAATTCCACAGGAAGTCCGTGCGTATCCCAACCCGCTTTTCTGAAAACCTGTTTTCCGGATTGCGTTTGGAAACGACAGAAAATATCTTTAATCGCTCTCGCCATCACGTGATGAATTCCCGGCATTCCGTTGGCGGAAGGTGGTCCTTCATAAAAAACAAATTCCGGTTGTCCTTCACGGATTTCTACGGATTTTTTGAAAGTTTCATTTTCTTTCCAAAATTCTGCGATATTTTGTGCAGTTTTGGTAAGGTTGAGGTTTTTATATTCGTTAAACTTCTTCATTGTCAGTCGGTTCAAAAGAATTATCCTAATTAATTAAGTTTGCGAATATAAGGATTTTTAGGGATTTATTGATAGATTTTGGAGTTGAAAATTTAACGAAAACTATCTTCTGTTTTAAATGGAAGATAATATTAGTTTTTAATGAAAGATATTTTATAAAATAAGTGAAAGATATTTTTCATTTATAATGGAAGATGTTGTATATTTGTTTAAAATTTTTTATAAAATGTTTTTACAGAGTCAATTAGCAGAAATAATCGATAGTCAGAAAAGTAATTTTCAGACTAAAAAGTTGGGTCAAGAAAGAGAATTATTGAAAGAATTGAAAGTGTATGAAAAATTTGCTTTAATCATCACCGGAATCAGAAGAAGTGGAAAAAGTACGCTGTTGCTACAATTATTAAAAGAAAATTCTCAAAGTTCACTGTATTTAAACTTCGAAGATATACGATTGAGCGGTTTTGAATTGAAAGATTTTCAACGATTAGATGATGAAATAAAAGAGAGAAAACCCGATGTTTTGTTTTTCGATGAAATACAATTAACAGAAAATTGGGAAATGTTTGTCCGCCAAAAAGTGGATGAAGGTTCGAAAGTCGTGATAACTGGTTCGAATGCTACACTTCTCAGCCGAGAATTGGGAACGAAATTGACAGGAAGACATTTGGATTACGAATTATTTCCTTTTTCTTTTTCGGAATTTTTACAATTTATGAATCTTGAAAGTAATGAGAATGCGACCAAAGAATTTATGGAAAAAGGTGGATTTCCAGAATTTCTAAATACGAACAATGGAAAACTGCTCAATACTTTGGTGGAAGATATTTTATACAAAGACATCGCTATTCGCTACGGTTTTCGAGATGTGAATACGCTAAAAAAAATCGCCGTTTATTTGATTTCAAATATTGGTAAATTATTCTCTGCTAATAAGTTGAAAGACGTTTTTGAAATCAAGTCTGCAACGACAATGCTCGAAATTTTCTCTCATTTAGAAAATACTTATCTCATACAATTTCTTCCAAAATTCAGTTATTCATTAAAAACCCAAGTTAGAAATCCTAAAAAAGTTTACGTCATAGATTTGGGTTTGTTTACGCACGCTTCCATTGTTTTCACCGATGAATTGGGAAGGCGTTTGGAAAATATGGTTTACTTGCATCTTAGGCAAAAATATACTGAGCTGTATTATTTTAATGAAAAAAAAGAATGTGATTTCATCGCCATCAATCAAGGAAAACCTGCGGAAATAATACAGGTTTGCTACGATTTGAACCAAGATAATTTGCAACGAGAAATCGCGGGATTGATGGATGCTCTGAATTATTTTAATGAAGAAAAAGGAAAAATAATCACTTTTGATCAAAAAGACCGATTCGAGAAAGACGGAAAAATCATTGAAGTTTTGCCATTTCACGAGTTTGCGAGCTAACTTTTAATTGCTCAAAATTTTAATATTTCTAACTTTGCTTAAAACCCAATATTTTGAATTTTTTACCAGAAATCGAATTCGCCGATTCCCATAAAATAAAAAATTTTCAGGAAGAAAAACTTCGTGAACAATTGTCTTATCTTCAACAGAATTCGCCGTTTTATCAAAAATTATTTATTGACAATAAAATTGATATTAATGAAATCAAAACGCTTGAAGATTTAACGAAAATTCCAACGACTTCCAAGAATGATATTCAGGCGAACAATCAGGATTTTTTCTGCGTTCCTCAAACTGAAATTGTGGATTATAGTACGACTTCCGGAACTTTGGGCGACCCTGTGACTTTCGGATTGTCGGACAGGGATTTGGAAAGATTGGCTTACAACGAAGCGATTTCTTTTGCTTGCGCTGGAATCCAAAAAGGCGATGTTGTGCAGATGATAACAACCATCGATAAAAGATTTATGGCTGGTTTGGCTTATTTTCTTGGACTTCGGAAAATGGGTGCAAGTGTGGTGAGAATGGGACCTGGAATTCCAGAATTGCAATGGGATTCGATTTTCAGATACAAGCCGAAATATCTGATTACCGTTCCGTCTTTCCTTTTGAAAATGATAGATTACGCTGAGAAACACAACATCGATTATAAAAATTCCAGCGTTTACGGCGCAATTTGTATTGGAGAAGGATTAAAAAATCAAGATTTTACAGACAATATTTTATCTCAGAAAATTAAGGAAAGATGGAATATTCAACTGTTTTCAACTTACGCGTCTACGGAAATGAGCACCGCTTTCACGGAATGTGAATTCCAAATTGGCAGTCATCATCATCCGGAATTGATTATTACAGAAATCCTTGACGAAAATGAGAATCCTGTAAAAGAAGGTGAAAGTGGCGAATTGACGATTACGACTTTGGGCGTTGAAGCGATTCCTCTTTTACGATTTAAAACTGGAGATCTTGTAAAAGCACATTATGAACCTTGCAAATGTGGAAGAAATACAATGCGATTAGGTCCTGTTTTAGGAAGAAAACAACAAATGATAAAGTATAAAGGAACGACACTTTATCCACCAGCGATGAATGATATTATGAATGATTTCGGGAATGTTTCCTGTTATCAGATTGTCATCAAATCAGATGAAATCGGTTTAGATGAAATTATCATTAAACTAAGCACAGACAACGAAACGGAAAATTTTGTGGATGATGTACGAGACCATTTCCGAGCAAAACTGAGAGTGAGTCCGAAAATCGAAGTTTTAGATTTTGAAGTGTTATCGAAAAATGTTTTTAATCCAAATAGCCGAAAACCAATTAATTTTATAGATTTACGAAATTAAAATTGACTTAACTAAAACTATGAAAAAACTATTATCAATCATTTTTATCGCCATTGCAACAACAGCTTTTGGGCAGAACCAAATCAATTTTGAGTTCGGGACGTTTGACTTTTTGAAAGACCAAACCGAGGTCAATGTTCAACTGAAATTTGATAACGTCCTATTTCAAGCAGATAATTTCACAGAAGCTCAATATTTGGAAAGAAGGAAAGCTGAAACTTTGGCAAAAAAAAATGCGGGGGCTTGGCAAAAATGGGAAGAAGCTTGGGGCAATTTCAAGAATACGGAATATCTCAATTACTTTTTGAAGGGTCTCAATGGCTGGTCAAAAAAAGTGGCTTTCAAAAAGGATATTAATTCAAAATATACTTTGATTGTTGATACAAAATGGGTTTACGCTGGCTGGCACGCAGGCTTGGTTGCTCAAGAAGGAAAGCTGACTTCGGATTTGATATTTGTGGAGACAGACAATCCTTCGAAAGTTGTGATGAAATTGCAAGGTTCAGAAATTCTCGGTAAGAAAACCAATAAAGACTTTACAATGGAGTATGGTAGAATTGCCGGCGCTTATGAAGTCACTGGCAAGGAACTCGGAAAAGCGATAAGAAAAGTCATTAAATAAAACAAAAACGGTCTGAAAATTCTCAGACCGTTTTTTATTGTTGTTGCATTTTTTCCAATCTAATAAAATCCGCCAAATTCTTCACCGCCGTATCGTGAATCCGCACAAACGTATTTTTTTTATTCCAAACATAACCTGCCAAAACCGCACAAATTTTCCTTTTCACATCGGGATTTTCGGGTTGATGGAAAAATAATTCCTGCAAATTCCCAGTGTACCATTCTTTCACATAAGTTGTGAAAACATTTACGCCATATAAAATATAATCCGAATATTCCTTTTGCCAATCGATGGTTTCTCCGTTCAGTTGTCTTAAGGCTAATTTTGCAGAAAGCATTCCCGATTCCGTTGCGAAAGCCATTCCGGATGAAAAAACGGGGTCGAGAAATTCTGAAGCATTGCCTGTCAAAGCGAATCCGTCTCCGAATAATTTTTTCACGGAGCAAGAATAATCTTTCAAATGTCTCGGTTCAAAAAGAAAATCAACGTCGCCAAAACGTTTTACATAATAATCTGAAAGTGAAATGGCTTTTCTCAAAGCTTCCGTCGTATCACCATTTTCGGATAATTTATCAATATAATCAGTTGGTCCAACAATTCCTAAACTTGTTTTTCCATTTGAAAAAGGAATCACCCAAAGCCAAACTTCGGTTTCAATAATATCGAAAGAAATCAACGTTCCTTCCACGCCTTCTTCACGATTAATATCATCAACGTGGGAAAAAATCGCGGAATGTGGTGATAATTTTGAAGGCTTTTCTAAGTCCAACAATCTCGGCAAAACTCTGCCATAACCGCTAGAATCAATAATGAATTTAGCGTGGATTTCCTTCGTTTCGCCATTTTTATTTTTAACAGTTGTAATTGAATCTGAACCATTGAATTCAACAGAAATCACTTCTGCTTCAAATTCCAAATCAACGCCTTTTCGGATGACTTCATCTGCCAAAACTTTGTCAAAATCCGCTCTGGGAACTTGCCAAGTCCAATCCCAGCCTTCGCCAAATTTGTTGCTGAAATCAAAAATACAAACTTCATCACCTCGCATAAAACGTGCGCCAAGTTTCTTCTCAAAACCTTGACTATCCAACGCTTCGAAAAGTCCAGCTTCGTGAAAATGGTCCATCACTCGCGGAATCAGACTTTCGCCAACAACCAATCGCGGAAACTTGGTTTTTTCCACCACTTTCACTTTTGCGCCGTTGTTATGGAGATACGCAGAAGACACACAACCCGAAGGTCCAGCTCCAATCACGAGGACATCTACAAATTCTTTCATTATTTCTGATATTCTATCTATATTTGCGTCACAAAATTAATCACAAAAAATTGATTTCGAATCAGTTTTCTCCTTTTTTTAAATAATGATAGATGGTATTAACGGCTAACCTCAAATTAGAGGATTTTTATAAAATTATTTTCGATAACGAAACGCTTGAATTGAGCGAAACACTTTTGTCGAAAGTAGAAAATGGTTTCAATTTTTTAGAAGAATTTTCCAAAGATAAAGTCATTTATGGCGTGAACACTGGTTTCGGGCCAATGGCGCAATACAGAATCAGCGAAGAAAATAGAAATCAGCTTCAATATAATTTGATAAGAAGTCACTCTTCAGGCGTTGGAAATCCATTGTCGCCTCAATCTGCAAAAGCGGTAATGTTGGCGAGATTGAACACGTTAAGTTTAGGAAAATCTGGTATTCATCCTTCCGTTATTTTTTTACTTAAAGAATTGATTAACAAAGATGTTACACCGTTGATTTTCGAACACGGTGGCGTTGGCGCAAGTGGTGATTTGGTTCAGTTGGCACATTTGGCTTTGGTCTTGATTGGTGAAGGCGAAGTTTTCTATAAAAATGAAAGAAGAAATGCTAAAGATGTTTTTGCTGAATTAAATCTTGAACCCATAAAAGTTCACATCCGCGAAGGTTTGGGATTGATGAACGGAACTTCCACAATGACGGGAATTGGGATTATTAATGCTTACAATTCCAGGAAATTGGTAGACATTTCTTTGAAACTTTCTTGTGCAATCAACGAAATTGTTAAAGCTTATGACGACCATTTTTCGGAAGCTTTAAATTCCACAAAAAGACACGAAGGCCAACAAAAAATTGCTTCCAGAATGCGCGAAAGTCTTTCTGATAGCAAATTAATCAGAAAAAGAGAAGACCATCTTTATAATAAGGAAAACAAAGAGGAAATCTTCAAAGATAAAGTTCAAGAATATTATTCATTACGTTGTGTTCCGCAGATTTTGGGACCGGTTTTGGATACTTTGGAGTTCACGGAAAAAATATTGGAAGATGAGATTAATTCTGCCAACGACAATCCTATTATCATTCCCGAAGACCAACACGTTTACCACGGCGGAAACTTCCACGGCGATTATATTTCTCTGGAAATGGACAAGCTGAAAATCGTTATCACAAAACTGACAATGCTTGCAGAAAGACAATTGAATTATCTTCTGAATGCAAAAATCAACGAGATTTTCCCACCATTTGTCAATCTCGGAAAATTAGGATTGAATTTCGGAATGCAAGGCGTTCAATTCACCGCAACTTCAACAACTGCTGAAAGCCAAATGTTGTCGAATCCGATGTATGTTCACAGTATTCCGAATAATAATGATAATCAGGATATTGTGAGTATGGGAACCAATTCTGCGGTGATTTGTAGCAAAGTTATTGCAAATGCTTTTGAAGTTTTGGCGATTGAATTGATCACCATCGTTCAAGCAATTGAGTTTTTGGAATGTCAGAACGAAATTTCATCAAATACGAAAAAATTATACGATGAAGTTCGGGCAATTGTTCCAGCTTTCAAAGAAGATTTGATAATGTATCCATTCGTAGAAAAGGTGAAAGAATATTTGAAGAATTAATTTCAAATCATTCGCTTCAAATTTTTGAAAATCTAAAAAATGAAATCTATGAAATGCGCCATCATAACAGGAGGTTCCAGAGGAATTGGCAGAGCCATTTGCCTGAAACTTGCCGAAGAAAATAACTATCATCTTCTCATTAATTATACATCCAACGAAGCTTCAGCCAACGAAACTTTGGAGAAAGTCAAAGCATTGGGAGCAACTGGAGAAATCCTGAAATTTGATGTTTCGGATGCGGAAGAAACAACCAATGTTTTGACCGATTGGCAAGATAAAAATCCAGACGCCATCGTAGAAGTCATCATCAATAACGCTGGAATTACCAGAGACGGACTTTTTATGTGGATGAAGCACGAAGATTGGAACAATGTTATCAACACCAGTTTGAACGGATTTTTCAACGTGACCAATTTTTTCATTCAGAAATTATTGAGAAACAAATACGGCAGAATCATCAATATGGTTTCCGTTTCCGGTGCAAAAGGAACTGCGGGGCAAACCAATTATTCCGCCGCAAAAGCTGGTGTCATTGGTGCAACAAAAGCATTGGCTCAAGAAATTGCAAAACGAAATATCACCGTAAACGCAGTCGCTCCAGGATTTATAAAAACTGATATGACTGCAGATTTTGATGAAGCAGAATTAAAAGCAATGATTCCCGCAAACCGATTTGGTGAAGCCGAAGAAGTGGCAGATTTGGTTGCATTCTTAGCATCAAAAAAATCATCCTACATCACTGGCGAAGTCATCAATATCAACGGCGGAATTTATTCATAATTAATGTAACAATATACCAACGTATCAATTTACCAATTTCAAAAAATTGTTACATTGCTAAACTGATACATTGTTAAATTATATAAAATGGAAAACAGAGTTGTCATCACCGGAATCGGCATTTATTCCTGCATCGGCACTTCTTTGGAAGAAGTCAAAAACTCTTTGTACGAAGGTAAATCAGGAATTATTCTCGATAATGAAAGAAAAGAATTTGGCTACAGATCTGGATTGACAGGCTTTGTTCCGAAACCCGATTTGAAAAACTTGCTCAGTCGCCGACAAAGAATTTCGATGGGCGAAGAAAGCGAATATGCTTATATGGCAACCATCGACGCTTTAAAATACTCCGGAATTTCCCAAGAATTTATAGACGAAAATGAAGTCGGAATTTTGTACGGAAACGATAGTGTTTCTCAGGCCGTTGTAGAAGCCATCGATATTGTTCGTGAAAAAAAGGACACACAATTGATGGGTTCCGGAGCCATTTTCAAATCGATGAATTCTACCGTGACGATGAATCTCGCAACGATTTTCAAACTTCGTGGCATCAATATGACGATTAGCGCAGCCTGTGCAAGTGGTTCACATTCTTTAGGATTAGGATATTTGATGATAAAAAATGGTTTGCAAGACACTGTAATATGTGGCGGAGCGCAAGAAACCAACAAATTTTCAATGGCAAGTTTCGACGGATTAGGCGTTTTTTCAGCTCGTGAGGATGAACCAACAAAAGCTTCCCGACCATTTGATCAAGGCAGAGACGGATTGATTCCAAGTGGAGGAGGAGCGACTTTAATTTTAGAAAGCTACGAATCTGCAGTCAAAAGAGGTGCGCCAATTATTGCGGAAGTTCTCGGTTACGGATTTTCTTCCAACGGCGGACATATTTCTACGCCTAATATCGATGGACCTGCTATTGCAATGGAAAGAGCTTTAAAAATGTCTGGCTTAAAACCTGAAGATATCAATTATATCAATGCTCACGCGACTTCCACACCAATCGGTGATGCGAATGAAGCACAGGCAATCCATAAAATATTCGGAAACGAAATTCCCGTAAGTTCCACAAAATCAATGACTGGACACGAGTGTTGGATGGCTGGCGCAAGCGAAGTCATCTATTCGATTTTGATGATGCAAAACGATTTCGTGGCACCAAACATCAATCTGGAAAATCCGGACGACGATGCTAAAAAGATAAATCTCATCACTGAAACAAAAAATCAAAAAATTGACGTATTTTTGTCGAATTCTTTCGGATTTGGAGGAACCAATTCTGCATTAATTGTCAAAAAATTTGTTTAAAAACACTATGGATAGAGATAAAATTGTTGCGATTGTTGATAATTTTCTTGTCAACGAGTTCGAAGTTGATCGCGATGATATTGTAAATGATGCTAATTTCAAAACGACCTTAGGTTTGGATAGCCTGGATTATATCGATATGGTCGTGATTATTGAGTCTAATTTCGGTGTGAAATTAGGCGAGGCAGATTTCAAGCAAATGGTCACCTTCGATGATTTTTACGATGCAATTGAAAATAAGATTGCCGAAAAAACCGCATAATTATTACAGCATTTTTAGTCTAATGTCTAGCATCTAAAGTCTAACATCTGAACTATGAACAAGTGGAAAGGCAAATCCAAAGGAACGATATTAGGCTACCGGATTTTCGTCTGGTGCATCAAGAATATCGGAATCCGAAGTTCATATTTTGTCCTCTATTTCGTTGCGACTTACTACTTTATTTTCGAGAATAAAAGCAACCAGTACATTTCTTATTATTTTAAAAACAGACTGAATTTCAGTACTTTGAAAACTAAATTGTCCGTTTTCAAAAGCTACTTCGTCTTCGGTAAAGTTCTGATTGACAAAACTGCCATTTCCGTCGGATTAAGAAATCGATTCACTTACGAATTCGACGGTATTGAAAATCTCAAAAACCTTCTCGCCGAGAAAAAAGGTGGCGTTCTTATCAGCGCACACATCGGAAATTTCGAAATTGCCGAACACTTTTTTGCCGACATCGACTTTGATTGTCAAATCAATTTAGTCACAACAGACCAGGAAGTTACGGCCATCAGGGAATATATGGAAAGCATTTCCGTCAAAAAAAGCAATATCAAATTCATCTACGTCAAAGACGATATGTCTCATATTTTTGAGATTAATGAAGCATTGTCCAAAAACGAACTCATTTGTTTCACAGGTGATCGATATTTCGAAGGCTCCAAATTTCTGGAAGCTGACTTACTCGGAAAAACCGCAAAATTTCCTGCTGGACCTTTTCTCATCGCCTCCAGATTGCGGGTTCCCGTGGTTTACGTTTACGTGATGAAGGAAAAGAATCTCCATTATCATCTTTACGCAAGAATCGCTCAAAACATCAAAAACCGAGACTCACAAGGCTTGCTCAACTCCTACGTCCAAAATTTGGAATCGATGCTCAAAAAATATCCACTTCAATGGTTCAATTACTTCGACTTTTGGGATGATATTGATTGATTTTCAATATATTTATGGCAGCTTAATCCGTCTTCCGCTCCCAATCTTTTTGCCATCGCTTTTCCAGCCACAAAAAAGGATTTCCGCTCAAGCCGGGTTGCAGATTCGGTATAAAATCAAAAGTCAACATCAATAGTAAGTTTTCTTTCCTAACAGATAAATTCATAGAAAATACTTTAAATCTAACATCTAAAGTCTAACATCTCACTTCTAAAAAATTGAAAAAACAATACGACATACTCGTTATCGGAAGCGGAATTGGAGGGCTTGTTTCGGCCTTGATTTTGGCGAAGGAAGGACTGAAAGTGTGCGTGTTAGAAAAGAATAACCAATACGGCGGAAACCTCCAGACATTTTCCCGTGACAAACTTATTTTCGATACAGGCGTTCATTATCTGGGTGGACTGTCAGAAGGTCAGAATCTCCATCAATATTTCAAATATCTCGGCATCGTCCAAGATTTGAATCTCGAAAAAATGGACGAAATCGGATTCGACAAAATCACTTTTGAAAACGACGAAATCGAATATCCGCATTCCCAAGGCTACGACAATTTTGTAAATCAATCATCAAAAATTTTCCCAAACGAGCGAGAGAATTTAATTAGTTATGTTAATGGAATTCAAGACGTTTGCAACCAATTTCCAAGATACAATCTGGTAGGTGAAGGAAAATATAATGAAGATATTCTTTACATTAATGCCAAGGATTTTATAGAATCAATCACATCTAATAAGAAATTGCAAAAGGTTTTAGCGGGCTCCAATTTTCTTTACGCAGGTTCGGATAAAACGCCTCTGTACGTTCACGCTCTGACCGTCAATTCCTACATTCAAAGTGCTTATAAATGTACAAACGGCGGAAGTCAAATCTCAAAATTATTGATTAAACAATTGAGGAATTACGGCGCAGAAATCTACAAACATTCCGAAGTTTCAGAAATGATTTTTGATGAAGAACAAATTTTGAAATCAGTAAAAACTAAAAACGGAAAAGAATATTTTGCTAACAAATTCATTTCGAATATTGAAATTAAAACAACTTTGGATTTAATTGGAAAAGAATATTTCAAAAAGTCTTTCACCAAGAGAATCGATGAATTGGAGCCAATCAGTTCGTGTTTTAGCGTTTACATTGTATTGAAACCGAAGACTTTGAAACATTTCAATTTCAATTATTACCATTACAAGAACGAAGAAAATATTTGGAATCAGTCCTATTATTCGGAGGAAAACTGGCCGGAATCCTATATGCTTTCGGCTACAGTTTCCAAGCAAAATTCAAAGTTCGCAGAAAGTTTGACCATTCTGACTTATATGAATTACGATGAGGTGAAACAATGGGAAAACACTTTCAACACGGTTGCAGAGGAACACGAACGAGGAAAAACTTACGAAGATTTCAAAAGTGAAAAAGCTGAAAAGTTAATTTCAGAAATTGAAAAGAAATTCCCAGAATTGCGCTCTCAAATTAAAGCTGTTCACACTTCTTCGCCACTTTCTTATCGCGATTATATCGGCGGTTTCAAAGGAAATATGTATGGCTATACCAAAGATTCTTCCAATCCGATGAAAACGATTTTTTCGCCAAAAACAAAAGTCAGCAATCTTTTTCTGACAGGTCAAAGCGTGAATATGCACGGGATTTTGGGCTGTACGATTGGCGCGTTCAACACTTGCTCGGAGATTTTGGGAAAGGAATTGATTGACGAAAGATTGACTCAAGTTTTAAATCAAACCAATGAAAAATAGAATTTTACTTTATCTGTTTTTTGTTTTAAATGTCATTTCTTGTGGCGTTTCAAAGTCCATCCATCACGTTCCGGAAATCAGTCAATATTCTCTTGAAATTCCGAAAGTTGAAAAAGTAAATGACTCGACTTTTAGCTTCAAACAAAATTATCTGACCAAAAATAAACAGCAACTTTGGGAACTTTACATCCAAGGAAATCCTTTGCAGTTGGGTTATAACAATGGCGCGTTGACTCAAAGTTTGATGCAGAATCAGGAAGCTATTTTCTTTTCGAAGGTGGAAGGTTTTGTGCCTTCAAAATTCAAACAGAAATTGTTGAATGGCTTTTTGAAATGGTACAACCGGAAAATGTATTTGAATGTTCGTGAAGATTATCAAACCGAAATCTATGGTTTATCCCAATATTCATCGGGCAAATATAACTTTATCGCGCCAAAATATCTTCGAAGTTTGTACTTGCACGGCGCGCACGATATTGGGCACGCAATGCAGGATTTGGCGATGGTTGGCTGTTCTTCACTCGCGGTTTGGAATGAGAATACAGAAGACGGCAATTTGCTGATTGGAAGAAATTTCGATTTTTATGTCGGCGATGATTTTGCCAAAAACAAGTTGGTGGAATTTGTAGAACCAGAAAACGGAATTCCTTATATGTCCGTCAGTTGGCCGGGAATGATTGGCGTGGTTTCGGGAATGAATAACGAAGGAATCACGGTTACCATCAACGCTGGAAAGTCCAAAATTCCGATGACCGCAAAAACACCGATTTCCCTTGTGACTAGAGAAATTTTACAATTTGCTAAAAATATTGATGAAGCGATTGCGATTGCAAAAAAGCGAAAAGTTTTTGTTTCTGAATCTATTTTGGTTGGAAGTGCGAATGATAAAAATGCTGTGATTATCGAGGTTTCGCCTGATAATTTCGGGGTTTTTAAAGTGAAAAATTCGAGTCAATTGGTTTGCACGAATCATTTTCAGTCTGAGGCTTACAAGGATGACGAGCGAAATCAGAAGCAAATTGCGGAAAGTCATTCGGAATATCGTTATGAAAAACTTCAGGAATTATTGAATGAAAACCCAAAGTTGAATCCTGAAAAAATGGCTTCGATTCTAAGAGATAAATCTGGTTTGAAAGGAACGCAAATCGGTTATGGAAATGAGAAAGTTTTGAACCAACTTTTGGCGCATCACGCTGTGATTTTTTCGCCGGAGAAACGATTGGTTTGGGTGTCGTCAAATCCTTATCAATTGGGCGAATTTGTCTGTTATGATTTGAACAAAATCTTTTCTGATGAGCGATTAAAAACAGGGGAATTTGCGACTTCAAATTTGAACATTGCAAAAGATTCTTTTGTGGATTCTGAAGAATTTGAGAATTACGAAGAATTTAAAAAATTGAGTTCTCAGTTTGATGAAAATAAAATTTTGTCTGATGAATTAATCAATCATTATCAAGCTTTAAATCCGGATTTTTGGCTGGTGTATTATCAGGCTGGGAAATATTATTTTAATCAAAAAGATTATCGGAAGGCGAAAATTGAATTTGAAAAAGCTTTGACGAAGGAGATTACAACAGTTCCTGATAAAGAGGATGTTGAGAAATATTTGAAGAAGACGTTGAAAAAGTTGAAATAACGATAAATCGTCAAATGAATGGAAAGCGTTAAACTCTGCGAAGCGCAACCCGACTTGAACGGAGCTCATTTTTTGTGGCTGGAAAAGCTTAGGCAAAAATAGCGGGAGTGGAAGGCGGATAAGTTGCCCAAATGATTCTAACCGTTTTCAGGATTGACTTTATTAAGAAAAAGATAAAAACCAACGCCCAAAATTGTGGAAACCGAAGTTGCCAAAATCAGACTGCCGATAATGTATTGAAACAGGTGATTTTTGACCAGTTCGAAGTTGATTTCGTGATTCAGAAAATTGGTTTCTCCATCCACAAAAGGCGCACCAATAAATAGAGAACCCGCAATAATAAACGGAATGAACGGCGGAAAGCTGATGTTGGAAGAGACAAATGCCAGCACTTTGTTGAGCTTGAAAATCACGGCCAAAGATATCGTCAAAGCCGTCTGAAAACCCCAAACCGGCGACAGTCCAATGAACGCGCCCAAAGCAATGGAAAATGCCTTGGTGCGGTTGCTTCCGTCGCTTTCCAAAACATCTTCTTTGATAAATCTCTTGAAACTTTTCTTCCGAAAATTATGAATGAAATTTCTAGGCTTGATGTAAGCTAAAGTGATGATAACCAGAATCGTATTGAGAATGCTGATTCTCGTAAAATCTTTGAACGGCCTGAAGTGGGAAACCCTTTCTGCAGGATCGTACAGCACTTTTATCGGGACATTTTTGACCGGAACATTTTTCCACGCAGTTCGTACGATTATCTCGATTTCGAACTCGAATTTCGGGGTGAAATATTTCTTCGGAATTTTGTTAAGCGGATAAAGTCTGTAGCCAGATTGCGTGTCCTGAAGCTTGATTCCAGTCTCGAACCAAAACCAGAAGTTGGAAAAATTGTTCCCAAAACTGCTTTTTTTCGGAATGCCATCTTGCGACATATTTCGGTTTCCGATGAGCAAAACGTCTTCATTCTCTGCAAGCAAAGCTTCTACAAAAACGGGAATATCATCAGGATAATGTTGACCGTCAGAATCTATAGTGATGGCGAAATCAAATCCAAGTTCCAAAGCTTTTCTAAAACCGATTTTCAATGCATTTCCTTTTCCTTTGTTTTCTGGCAAATGGATTTTGGAAATTTGAGCGTAATTTTTAAGAATTTCTGAAGTGGAATCTGTGGAACCATCATTTACAACAATGATATTTTGAGTGTATTCCAAAACACCATCAATAACTCTTTTTAAAGTCTTTTCGTTGTTAAAAGTTGGGATTAAAATGCAGATTTTCTTCTCAGAGATTGCATTCTGAACTTCGTGAAATTCCATTTATTTGAATGACGCTTTTTCGGAAGCTGTCATCGTTTTGGATTGCCCAGCGAATTGTTTGATGTAGCTTTTCAGGTCAGCGTTTTGTTTGCTGTAGTTGTTGATGAGAAAGGTTTTGTCTTCTTTCAGATTCTTGTTGTAGTCCACGATTTTTGGCAGATTTTCCTGAACGCTCATTCTAATGATACGTAATTCTGCGTTGTTTGGATTGCTCGCAATGAGGCTTTCCAAGGTAGTTGCGCCCGATTTTATAAAGGATTTTCTTTTATTTTTCTCTGTCGTAACTTTTGCTTCCAATATTTTAGAAGCTGATTTGTATGCAGAAATTACTGGGTCTGATGATGATTTTTTCTCAGCGATTGCGATGAAATTCTTAGCATTTTCGTTAGATGAGTTTGCTTTGGAATAGCTGTTTCTCAAAGATTCCAAATCCGATTGGAAGAATGAGAAGAACGTGAACATCAAAGTGAACATCAATTTCATAACCTTAGATTTTGGTGTAATTAACTGACAGTTTCAATGCAATTGTTTCGCCAAAACTGGTCGTGTTCTTTACTTTCAGTTCGCCATCTTTTTCGGTGATGTCCAATTGCAAAACCAAATCCGGCGTTTCAAAAGGATTGATAATCGCCATAAACTTTACGTTGGAAGCGGATTTCAAAAACAATTTTGAAGCGGTGAAATTTTCAGTTAAGTCTTTCACAATCTGCATCATACAAACACCTGGCGTCACTGGGTTTCCAGGGAAATGTCCTTGGAAAATTTCGTGGTCGGGACTCAGTTTGATATTAGCAATATAACTTCCGCTCTCAGTTTTTTCCTGAGATTCTAAAGTGTAGAAATTTGTAAGAATAGTCTGCATAAAACTTATTTAAATGTGTAATAAACGCCCAGTTGGAAAAGGATGTTGGTGTGATCTTCACTCGTCGTTTTGATTTGGGAAACCAACCCTTTTTTGAATCTGGCTTCGATTCCGAATTGGTTTGTAATGTCATATCCAGCGCCCAGCAAAATCCCCAAATCTGTATTGTTTTTCACATAAGGGTCGAAGTTTTTGTCGGCGATTAAATAATCTATACTCAAGCCGGCTTGCAAATTAAATTTCTGTAAAAAAAACTTATTCACCGCTTGGATGGATAGATAAGAAAGCTCCGATTTCTGTTCCCACGTGCTGGTTTTCATTATCGTTCCTTGTCTGGAATAGTTGATTTCTGGTTGCAAAGCATATACTTTTGAAAATCGGATGGTCCCAAAAACACCGATGTAAAAATCTGTAATATAACTCGTTTGAACTCTCTCTTCGTTTTCCCAAAGTTCCGTCGATTCAAACATATCATAGAAACCGCCGTCCGTTTCTGTGAACTTTGCAAAGTTGGCTCCAGCACGAATCCCGGGCGTGAAAGTCACTTGTGCCAATGCAAAATTGGACAGAATCAGAAAGAATAAAAAGAAATTTTTTTTCATAGCTCGATTAGTCGGTTTCGGTGATTTGAAATAGTTTGATGTTAATCTTAAAATCTTTGTGTTCCAGATTAATCATCTCTGCAAAAGTAGGTTTTTTAGCTTCAAAACTGAAATTGATTTTCTCCCGATTTTTCTTTGTGTAAACAATTTTTGTCAGCAGAGAATTTTCTTTATCAAAAAACAGATAATAATTTTTTTTATCCATTTTTGATAAGAAAATATTTGATTTAGAATCCTCAAAACTTTCATTCACCGAAAAATTTCGTTTTAATAATTCCTGAAAATCATTTTTCAGAAAATTAATGACCATTTTTTTATCTAAATCTGCCAGAACGTAATTAAGTTTGAAATCATTTTCAGAAATTTCAAAATCAATCATTTTATTCCCGAAATCTGAGGTCATCACAACTCTGTGAGTGGTTTCTGAGATTTTTTTGATGATAAGAATTCCGCTGATATCATTGCCATAAACTTCCATTTGGCTTTTATAGACATAATCTTCGTTCGATGAAAAATACAAATTTTCAACTTCTTTTTTGGAGTTTGAAATAGATTTTACATCCTTTATCTCAAATGTTTTACACGATATAAAACTCAGAAAAATAAGACTACAAAGAAAACTCAGAAGCAGGAATCGGCGCATTGATTTTGGTGTTTTTGAAAACAATATTCGTCGTGTCGCCCGAGGCTTCCGTCATATTAACTTGCGAAACAGTCGATTCGTTTTTGGGAAATTGTAGTTCTATTTGCTTAATGTATTTCAGCAATTGAGTTGATTTTGGGATAAACTTCGCGATATTTGAAGTTCCATTTTTAAAATAAGCAACAGAAAATTCTGGGTCGCTGAACATTTTTCCGTTTGAACTTCCGACAATCAGTTTGTTTATTTTTTCAAAAGTTTTACTCTTCGCATCGACAGTGGATTTTTTCCCTTGGTCATTGATGAAAATTTTATTGTCTTTAAAAATAATGCTGTATTGATAAGGTTTCGTGTATTTCCAACTCAAAGTATTTGGCGATTTCAAAGACATTTTACCTTGTGTGACAATATTTTTATCTAAAAAATCCATTTTTTTGGTCTGAATGAAATCGCTTTGTAAGGTTTTAATTTCCTTCGTTTCGGCAGAGATTTTTGCGACAAATGCTTTTGATTCCGCGCTCGTCATTGCTGTATTTTGGGCAAATAATAAATTTGAAATTAATAAAAGTGCTACGAAAGCTATATTTTTAATCATTATTTTTTAGAATTAATCATTGAATCAATCGTGAAAGTCGAATACTTTTCACGCTCCAAAAATAACAATAATTCGACCAAAACATTGTAAGTTTTCTCCGAAGTGTCGTGAAGGAGAATAATGCTACCTTTTTTTAAATTTTTTGTTACTTTTTTCAAAATTTTCTTTTCATCTTGAATAACAGTATCAAGCGAACGAACATTCCAGCCGATGCTTTTTTTCGCGGTTTTCTTGATGGCTTTTGCAATATTCGGATTGGTGACGCCAAATGGAGGACGGTATAAATCAGTTTTAAAACTGCCAATTTTCAACATTACTTCATCACATTTTTTAATTTCCTCAATCATTTTTGAAGTTGACAAGAATCCGGTTTTATTTGAATGAGAATAAGTATGATTTCCAACTGAATGACCTTCTGCGATGATTCTTTGGAAAGTCTCAGGATATTTTTCAATCTGTTTTCCGATGCAGAAAAAGGTGGCTTTAATGTTATATTCTTTTAATAAATCCAGAAATTTCGGAGTACACTCAGTCGGTCCGTCATCGAAAGTCAAAGCGATTTCTTTGATTTTTGTCTTTTTATTAATGATAGAATCAACAAAATACCCAAACTGAATATCAAACGAACCCCAAACTACAACCGCAGAAAAAACGAAAAACCATATCAAACAAAGCCAAAAACTTACCTGGAAAATATAAAAGATAATATTCGAAATGAGATAAAACAGGACGAATAAATAATGTTTCATTTTAACAGATTTAATTAAGGTTGGCTTGAAACATCGATTAATATTTATTTTAACGAAGATACATATTTACGAATTATTCTAAAACTTAAAATATTTTCATATTTAAGCGTTAGATGAAAATGGTACGATTTTCAAAGTCTTATAAGATTAAAATGCTTAGACATAATTCCTATTCTTTTATAAATTTTTTGTTGATTATTTCTCCAGATTTTGTAGTTGCAGAAAAAATATAAGTTCCTTTCGTAAGTTTTGACACATTGATTGATTTTCCAGAACTTGACATTTGTTCAATTATTTTTCCAGATGAATCTGTGATTTTAAAGTCAGTAATTTCCTCAGAAAAGTTTAGAATGTCTTTTACCGGATTTGGGAAAGTTGTGAAAGATTTTGATGAAAATTCTTTAGTGCCCAAAGCAGGACCATTTATTGTATATGAAACTGCATCTGATTCTATATTTCCTTCGTAAACTGCTTTTACATTAACAATAAACGCGTGTGTGAGAAAATCACAACCATCATTAATTCCCGAACGTGAGTCACATCCTAAAGAGGTGTTAGTTTGAAATCTGTACAATTCATTTCCACGATAGATATTATATCCAATTAAGTCATTATGAGGAGTTGCAGGTGGAGCCCAAGATAGAGAGAAAATATTGTTGTAGGGAAATATGTGTGTATGATACCACGCTAAATTTTGAACAGGATTGTTTTGCCCAAATCCTAAATTATAAATTAGGATTGCAAAGATAAAAAGGAAATGTTTTTTCATAGGTTTTAGTTTAATTAATTCAAATATAGTGATTTAAGTGAATTTATTTATTTTTTGATTAATACTTTTTCTCCAAAATATTTATTTCTTACAGTCGGAAAAACTAACTAACATTTGTTAGTTAAATAAAAATTCGTAAGTTTGTTTAAATCACATTCATAATTCAAATTTTGAATTAATTAACTGAATGTCAAATGTTTAAATATGGAGATGACCAAAAGACATTTTTTAAACAAAGAAATTTCTCTGACTGACTTACTCAAATCAGCCTATCGTTTGATGTTTACGGCAAAAACTTTGACCGATTTGTACGAGCAGGAAAAAAAGATAACTTCGAAGTACGTTCACGCCACTTCCCGCGGACACGAGGCGATTCAGCTCGCTTTGGGAATGCAGTTGTTGCCGCAGGATTTCGTGAGTCCTTATTATAGAGACGATTCAATTTTACTTGGAATCGGAATCACGCCTTACGAATTGATGCTTCAACTTTTAGCAAAACGCGACGACCCATTTTCTGGCGGAAGAACATATTATTCACATCCAAGTTTAAGACGTGACGATTTCCCGAAAATCATCCACCAAAGTTCGGGAACAGGAATGCAAGCTATTCCAACCACCGGAATTGCAATGGGAATGAAGTACAAAGAAGAAATCGGAATCGCCGGAAATCTCGATGACAAACCAATCGCAGTCTGCTCACTCGGCGACGCAAGTTGCACAGAAGGCGAAGTTTCCGAAGCTTTCCAAATGGCAGCTTTGAAACAATTGCCAATTCTTTATTTAGTTCAGGACAACGAATGGGACATTTCTGCCAGTGCAGACGAAATCCGAGCGCAGGATATCACACAATATATGCAAGGTTTCAACGGCATCGAAACCAAAACCATCGACGGAACAGATTTTATCAAATCTTACGAAACCGTCAAAGAATGCATCAAAATCATTCGTGAAGAACGCCGTCCAATGCTGATTCACGCTAAAGTTCCTTTGCTTAATCACCATACTTCTGGTGTGAGAAAAGAATGGTACCGAGATGATTTGGAAGAATGTGCGAAAAATGACCCATTAATCAAATTGCGACATCAACTTTCAGAATTCAGCGTAGAAGATTCTGAAGTTGAAACCATAGAAAAAGAAGTTGCAGAACTCGTAAGAACCGATTTTGAAAACGCCATTTTAGCAGAAGACCCAAAACCGGAGGACGCTTACAAACACGATTTTGCACCAACGCCAATCACCGAAGAAAAAGGCGAACGTTCCCCAAGCGGAAAAATCCCAACTGTAATGGTGGATTGCGCGCTTTTTGCCATCCGAGAATTGATGACGAAACATCCGGAAGCCTTATTATACGGACAAGATGTCGGTTTAAGATTAGGCGGCGTTTTCCGTGAAGCGATTACGTTGGCAGCACAATTTGGGGAGAAAAGGGTTTTCAATACACCTATTCAGGAAGCGTTTATCGTTGGTTCAACAGTCGGAATGAGCGCAGTTGGACTGAAACCAATTGTCGAAGTTCAATTCGCCGATTACATTTGGCCAGGCTTGAATCAATTATTTACCGAAGTTTCCAGAAGTTATTATTTGTCTAATGGAAAATGGCCGATTTCTATGATTCTCCGCGTTCCGATTGGCGCTTACGGAAGTGGCGGACCTTATCACTCAAGTTCTGTGGAAAGTGTTTTGACGAATATCAAAGGCATCAAAATCGCTTATCCTTCAACAGGTGCAGATTTAAAAGGTTTGATGAAAGCCGCTTTCTACGACCCAAATCCTGTTGTAATGTTGGAACACAAAGGATTGTATTGGTCAAAAATCGAAGGCACAGAAAATGCAAAAACCATTGAGCCAGATGAAGATTATATCATTCCATTTGGGAAAGCAAGAGAAGTTTTGCTTTGTGAAAATCGCCAAGACAAACCAACTTTGACCATCATCACTTACGGAATGGGCGTTTATTGGGCTTCGAACGCAGCGAAAGAATTTGACAATCAAATCGAAATCATTGATTTAAGAACGCTCGCGCCTTTAGATGAAAACCGAGTTTTCGAAAGTGTGAAAAAACACAACCGTTGCATCGTTTTGACGGAAGAACCTGTCAATAATAGCTTTGCGCAAAGTCTCGCAGCGAGAATCAGTGACAATTGTTTCAGAAATCTCGACGCTCCGGTAAAAGTAGTTGGAGCAAAAGATTTGCCTGCAATTCCTATCAATTCCGAATTGGAAAAGGAAATGTTGCCGAACACACAGAAATTAATTAAAGAAATAGAACAATTATTAAAGTATTAGAATTTCATCAAAGTTACTCCCTTTAGGGCTGGGGAAATAACTTTGATGAAATTGCACTTTGCGTAAAAATATGGAAACAGAAACAATTCCAAACAAAATAAAAATCAATAAAAAAGAACTGATTTTATCCGAAGCCGCAATGCTTTTCAAAGAGAAAGGTTTCGGCGGAACCAGTATGCGCGACCTTGCTGAAAAAGTAGGAATGGAAGCTGCAAGTATGTACAATCACATCAAATCCAAAGACGAAATTCTCGAATTGATTTGTTTCAAAATTGCCAACCAATATATTTCTCAATTACAGGAAATTGAAAATACAAACCAGACTTTTCAGGAAAAACTGAACGCCATCATCGGACTTCACGTTCAACTGATTATCGAAGATTCTGCCTCGGTTTCTGTTGCGAATAACGATTGGAAATATTTATCTAATGAAAAAAAGGAACAATATAAAGAAACCAGAAAATCCTATGAAAAAAGCTTTGCCAACATCATAGAACAAGGAATGCAAAACGGCGAATTCAAAAAAATGAATGTTTCCGTTGCGCTTTTCACAATGTTATCTTCTTTAAGGTGGATTGAACTTTGGTACAAACCAAGCCGCGAAATCACACCACAGGAACTGGAAGATGATTTGAAAACATTATTAATGAAAGGTTTAAATAATTAGAATTAAAAGTCATTGTACTTTTTACATCATACATTTTACAAATAAAAATGTCAACAACATTTCACCCTTTAACCGTCAAAAAAGTTAAGAAAGAAACGCAGGATTGTGTTTCCGTAAGTTTTGATGTGCCTGTAGAATTGGCAGAACAATTCAAATTCACACAAGGCCAATACCTGACTTTCCGACAAATCAATGGCAACGAGGAACTTCGTCGGTCGTATTCAATCTGTGCAAGTCCGCACGAAAACGAATTGAAAGTCGCTGTGAAAAAAGTTCCCGAAGGTCTCTTCTCTTCTTTTATGAATGAAAATCTGAAAGAAGGCGACGTCTTGGAAGTAATGCCTCCAATGGGAAAATTCTACACAGAACTGAATCCCGAGAACAAAAAAACCTATGTTGCTTTTGCTGCAGGAAGTGGAATCACACCAATTATTTCCATCATCAAGTCAGTTTTGAAAAACGAGCCTCAAAGCCAGTTCATTCTGATTTACGGAAACAAAAACAAATCGACCATCATCTTCAAAGAAGAAATCGAAGCTTTGAAAAACCGATTTATGGAACGTCTCAGCATTTATCACATTCTCAGTCGCGAAGTTGCAGATGCAGATTTGCTAAGCGGAAGAATCAATTCCGACAAGGCAGAATCTTTTATTAAGAATATAATTCCGGCAGAGAAAATCGATGAGGTTTTCCTTTGCGGACCGGAAGAAATGATTCTGAGTGTGAGAGATACTTTAATCCAATCTGGTGTTGAAGTTAAGAAAATTCATTTCGAATTATTCTTCAGCGCAGCTTCCGCCGAAAAGAAAAAAGAGCACGAATCCGCAATCAATCAATCGGATGATGTATTTAGCAAAGTCACCGTCAAGTTGGACGCAACCGCTTTAAAATTAGATTTAGCTTACCACGGACCAACAATCTTGGACGCCGCATTGCAAAACGGAGCCGACTTGCCTTACGCTTGCAAAGGTGGTGTTTGCGCCACTTGCAAATGCAAACTGGAAAAAGGCGAAGTCGTGATGGACATCAATTATTCCTTGGAACCAGACGAGATTGCCGCAGGATTTATCCTGTCTTGCCAAGCGCATCCGAGGTCGGAGGAAGTGGTTGTGAATTTTGATATTAAATAAAATTGTATTCAAAGTATTACTAAATCAAGTGACTTAAAGAATAAACTAGATGTTCAAAAGATTTTTTCAAAAACAAAATTCAAACAAAATTTCCAAAGTTGACTATTGGAAAAAATGGGAATTGTTTGAATTATTTGATGATTTACATAAAGCTGAAACAATCATTAATAATATTCAAAATAACGATGAAGCTTTTGTAAAATTTAAAAATGATTTTATTGAAGAATTGTATGAAATTGAAGGAGATAATGTAGCAGATTTTACGAAGATTTGGGAATGGTTTAAATCTGCAAAAGAATGGGAATTGTTTTGTGGAGAAGAAGGAAGTGAATTAAGGACTAATATTTTTCGCATAACTGATAAATGGAAGAGAAACCAAGATTTTGTAAACGGTACAAAAGTTTCACTGAATGCCGAAGTTGGTGTAGTTATAGAAAAAAATCAGATGATGATAATTATGGACAAATCCGTTGGGACACAGATAAAGAAGACGATACTGAAGATTGGCGTGGACTATTTGGAAGTTTTTTAAGTTCTGGAGGGGAAATTATAAATCAAGATTATCAGTTCAGATTTATAAATGATGATGGAACAATGAAAAAATCTCACAATTAAAGTTGGAAGATTATAATCTGTTAAAACAAAAACATTATGGAAACAACAGAAATCAATTTAGAAGAACATTTTCAGAATAAAATAGACAGCGAAATCCGCATCGAACCAAAAGACTGGATGCCGGACGCGTACAGAAAAACCCTGATTCGTCAGATTTCTCAGCACGCCCATTCCGAGATTGTAGGAATGTTGCCAGAAGCCAATTGGATTACGCGCGCCCCAACTTTGAACCGAAAGAAAATCCTTTTGGCAAAAGTTCAAGATGAGGCTGGTCACGGTTTGTATCTCTATTGCGCCGCCGAAACTTTGGGTGTTACGAGGGACGAAACCATCAATGATTTGCATTCCGGAAAAGCCAAATATTCCAGTATTTTCAATTATCCAACGCTCACTTGGGCAGATATGGGCGCAATCGGCTGGTTGGTAGATGGTGCTGCGATTCTGAATCAAGTGCCACTTTGCCGAGCTTCGTACGGACCTTACGCCAGAGCGATGGTTCGGATTTGCAAGGAAGAAAGTTTCCACCAAAGACAAGGTTACGAGCTGATGATGAAACTCGCACAAGGTTCGCCGGAGCAAAAAGCAATGGCTCAGGATGCGTTCAACCGTTGGTGGTGGCCGACTTTGATGATGTTCGGACCCAAAGACGCCGAATCCGGAAATACAGAAATGTCAATGAAATGGCGCATCAAACGCTTCACCAATGACGAGCTGAGACAGCGTTTCGTAGATGTTTCCATTCCTCAGGCAGAATATCTGGGCTTGACGATTCCCGACCCAGACTTGAAATTCAATGAAGAAACCGGACATTACGAATTCGGAGAAATCGATTGGGATGAGTTTTGGAAAGTGGTCAAAGGCAACGGTGCTTGCAACAAAGAACGTGTCGAAACCCGCAAAAAAGCCTTCGACGATGGCGCTTGGGTAAGAGAAGCCGCAACCGCTTACCACGAGAAAAGAAAATTAAGAGAAGAACAAAACAGAAAAACAGTTTAATACAAGACGGCAGATTAAAGTCTATTATCTCTAATCTATCCGTCTCTAATCTGAAATATTATGCAAAATACAGAATGGCCACTTTGGGAGGTTTTCATCAGAAGCAGACAAGGCCTCAACCACAAGCACGTCGGCAGTCTCCACGCGGCAGATGCTGAGATGGCAATCCAAAACGCACGCGATGTTTACACCAGAAGGATGGAAGGCGTCAGCATTTGGGTGGTAGAATCCAAACATATCCACGCCACAAACCCTGATGATTCCGAAGCGTTTTACGAACCTTCGGAAGACAAAGTTTACCGCCACCCGACGTTTTACCACGTTCCGGAGGAGGTGAAGAATATGTAGTTTAATTGTTATGGCAGCTATTTCCGCCTTCCGCTCCCAATCTTTTTTGCCGACGATTTCCATTATGTTGAAATTGAGTACACGCAAAAAAGGATTTCCGCTCAAGTCGGGCTTCAGATTCTACATAGAACAACATTTATCCTAAAAACGCAATATTGTCATTCCGTAGGAGACCTAACGAAGTGCTTCTACGAAGTCAATCTAAACTGCCAAGAATACTACAGAATGACAAACTTAATTAAATTAAAAACCTTTGTACTCAAAACAAATGGAAAACAATAAAAACAACTGGTTCAATTATCTCCTGCATCTCGCAGACACAAGCCTTATTTTAGGTCAGCGTCTATGCGAATGGTGTGGCAAAGGTCCAGTCTTGGAACAGGATATTGCTTTGTCAAACATCGCGTTGGATTTGTTGGGAGAATCTTCCAACTATTATCAATATGCCACAGAGATTCAGAATGAAGGAAAAACCGAAGACGATTTAGCCTTCCTAAGAAACGAGCGTGATTTCAAAAACCTGTTGTTAGTAGAAAAAGAAAACGGCCATTTCGGAGACACGATTGCGAGACAGTTTTTCTTCGATGCTTATCATCATCTATTATTGACAGAACTGAAACACCATTCAGATTTGAAACTCGCTTCCATCGCAGAAAAGTCTTTGAAAGAAGTGACGTATCATTTGAAATGGAGCAGCGAATGGATGATTCGTCTCGGCGACGGTACAGAAGAAAGCCATAACAAAATCCAGAAGTCAGTCAATGATTTGGTGGATTTTACAGACGAAATGTTCATTCCAACCAACTGGGAATTAGAATTAATCGAACAAAACATCGTCCCCGACATCAGAACCTTCCGAACCAAATGGGAAACCAAAGTTCTGGAAATCCTGAACGAAGCTACTTTGACAGTCTATTTCGAGAAATCAAGAAAACTAACAGGGGGAAAAGACGGAAAACACACCGAAAAAATGGGTTACATCTTAGCAGAAATGCAAATAATGCAACGCACTTATCCTAATATGGAATGGTAAAATTATAACAGCAATGACAATGATCCAGATCTGTCAAGCCACGTAGTGGCGTCCTGTTAGTAGCGTCGGGTGCAACCCGATGAAAAAATGAACAAAATGAAGAAAGCCTTGAAGGGGCGACACAATTATTAGCCTTTGTAATAAAAATGACAATCCCAGAAAACGACATCTGGCAAATCCTAAAGG
This sequence comes from Epilithonimonas xixisoli, assembly GCF_004365655.1. Lineage (GTDB taxonomy): Bacteria > Bacteroidota > Bacteroidia > Flavobacteriales > Weeksellaceae > Epilithonimonas > Epilithonimonas xixisoli. The sequence continues at coordinate 977,496 of NZ_SOEO01000002.1, forward strand.
AAGTTCCCGACCCGGAAGTTCCCGTTCTCAATCTTTTGGATTTGGGAATCATCCGAGATGTGCGATTCAATGGTGACGAAATGGAAGTGGTAGTGACACCAACATACTCCGGTTGTCCCGCCACATCAATGATTAATATGTCGATTAGACTGAAACTGATTGAAAAAGGTTTCAACAACATCAAAATAACAAACCAATTGAGTCCCGCGTGGACAACCGATTGGATGACGGAAGAAGGAAAACAAAAACTGAAAGCGTACGGCATTGCGCCACCTGTCTATTCAAAAAATAATGACGAATTATTCTCAAAAACAGATGAGGTTGAATGTCCGCTTTGCAATTCAAAACACACCCATTTGGTAAGTCAGTTTGGTTCCACAGCTTGTAAAGCATTATACCAATGCGATGATTGCAAAGAACCTTTTGATTATTTTAAATGTCATTAATTTGTCAAAGTTTATGAAAATAAAAAAAATGAAATTTCTATTTTCTCACCTTTTGGTTTTCAGTTTTTTGTGTCTTCAGTCACAATTACCGAATTGTGATAATTACGAGGAAGAAAAACAAAAATATGAAACTTTGTTTGGCGATATGAAATCGATGAACTATGATGATTTACCAAAAGTAATTATTGAAAATTTTGATTTAAAAAAATTCGATAAAGAAAATTTAGTCATATTTTACATCAACGGTGATTTTGATATTTGTGGTTATCCGGCACCAAGTTGCACTTCATTTTATCCGGTTTATCCGATTAATGAAGAAAAAATTTGGACTGCGGAAAATATAATTTTGTTGCAAAAGAAAATCAAAAAAAACATAATTCCGAAAACAGAAGCTCATTTCATTTCTACTGAGGATTCTTTTTCTAAGAAATTCAAAACTTCAAATTCAGCAAAAGGAATTATGAAGTTATCTAAGGAAATTTATTATCCGAATACCGACAGAGAATTTTATTATCTTCCTTACAATAGTAAAAAACTTTTACTCACGAACAATGGACATTTTTATAAAGAAGCTAATACATTAAAGACAATTATTACAAATATTAATTCTAAAAAAATCAAAGTTGAGTACAGATTTGAAGATGATGATAAAAAGAACTATTCGCATATTTTTGAACACCTCAATAATCAGTGGAATCTTATAGAAACCAAAAACTAACCATATACAGAAATGAAAATAGCAATAGTCGGTAGTGGCGCAATGGGAAGCGGAATAGCGCAGGTTTTGGCAACAGCCGGAAACGAGGTTTTGTTGTACGACAGCAATCCACTTGCCGTAGAAAAAGCCGGACAAAACCTTGAAGCGCAGTTTCAAAAATTGGCTGAGAAAGGGAAAATGACCTTCGAAGAAGCGGAAACTTATTTCGATAATATCCGATTGAGTGATAAATTATCTGAATTAAAAGATTCCGAATTAATTATCGAAGCGATTGTTGAAGATTTGGAAATCAAGAAAGATTTGTTTCAAAAGCTGGAAAGTCTGGTTTCTGAAAATTGTATTTTGGCGACCAACACTTCATCATTATCCATTGCATCCATTGCATCCGCCTGTGAAAAACCGGAACGTGTGATTGGAATTCATTTTTTCAATCCTGCGCCTTTGATGGCTTTGGTTGAGGTGATTCCTGCCGTTCAGACGGATAAAGATTTGATTTCGAAAGTAAAACGCCTTGTGGAAGGCTGGAAAAAACTTCCAGTGATTGCAAAAGATACACCTGGTTTCATTGTGAACCGCGTCGCAAGACCATTTTACGGAGAAGCCATTCGGATTTTGGAAGAAGGAATTGCGGACTGTGCGACTATTGATTTTGCAATGACAAGCTTGGGCGGATTTAAAATGGGACCATTTCAATTGATGGATTTCATTGGGCACGACGTGAATTACCGAGTGACGGAAAGTGTGTTCAAAGAATTTTTTTATGACCCAAAATTCAAACCGTCATTCACACAAAAAAGATTATTTGAAGCAGGCTATTTCGGAAGAAAATCAGGGAAAGGATTTTATGATTATTCTCAAAACGCCGAACAACCTAAACCAAATGATAATCCGGAATTATTAAATTTAATATTCAAAAGAATCTTAGTAATGCTAATGAACGAAGCTGCAGATACTTATTTCTTAAACATCGCTTCTGCAGAAGACATCGACTTAGCAATGACGAAAGGTGTGAATTATCCAAAAGGTTTATTGAAATGGGCAGATGAATTTGGTTTAGAGAATCTTGAAAGAGAATTAGACCAACTTTATAATTACTATCACGAAGACCGCTACAGATGCAGTCCGATTATTAGAAACTTAGTAAAACAAAACAGAAAGTTTTATAATTAAATAACATAGACGCTTCAACTCCGCTCAGCGTGACAATGCTCTAAAACAATGTCAGCCTGAGCGGAGTCGAAGACTATAATTAATCATTTATCATTAATCAATCATAAAAAATGAACAACGCATATATAATAGATGGCATCCGAACGCCGATTGGAAAACTGAAAGGGAGCTTATCTTCCGTTCGTCCCGATGATATGGCGGCTTTTGTCATCAAAAAGCTATTGGAAAGAAATCCGAGCATCGACCAAAGTAAAATCTACGATGTGGTTTTAGGTTGTGCCAATCAGGCCGGCGAAGACAACCGAAATATCGCAAGAATGTCGGCTTTGCTTTCCGGTTTGGATTATCACGTTCCCGGCGAAACGGTCAACAGACTTTGCGCTTCTGGTTTGTCGGCCGCGATTAATGCAGCAAGAGCGATTCAGGTTGGCGATGCCGATTTGATGATTTCGGGTGGTGTTGAGAATATGACGCGCGGACCATTAGTGATTTCAAAATCCGAAAATCCCTTTGGTGGCGATGCGAAAATCTACGATACGACTTTCGGCTGGCGGTTCATCAATCCAAAAATGAAAGAAATGTATGGCGTAGATGCAATGGGCGAAACGGCAGAAAATCTGGCTGAACGTGACCAAATTTCCCGTGAAGACCAGGATTTGTTTGCATTCAATTCTCAGCAGAAAGCTAAAATTGCGCAAGAAAACGGAAGATTGTCTCAGGAAATTGTTCCAGTAAATATTCCTCAAAGAAAAGGCGAAGATTTGATTTTCGATAAAGATGAATTCCCAAAAAATGATACAACTCTCGAAGGCTTATCAAAATTAAGAACCGCTTTCAAAAAAGAAGGAACGGTCACAGCAGGAAATGCTTCCGGATTGAATGACGGTGCCTCAGTAAATTTATTAGCATCAGAAAATGCGATTAAAGAATTTGGATTAATTCCAAAAGCAAGAATAGTTTCCAGCGCAGTTGTCGGTGTTGAACCAAGATTGATGGGAATTGGTCCTGTAAAAGCATCAGAATTGGCATTGCAAAAAGCAGGATTGACATTTAACGATTTGGATATTATTGAATTAAATGAAGCGTTCGCTGCACAAAGTTTAGCCTGCATCAGAGCTTGGGGCTTGGATGACAACGATTCCAGAATCAATCCAAACGGTGGCGCGATTGCTTTAGGACATCCACTCGGAATGAGTGGCGCAAGAATCTTGAATTCCGCAATGTATGAACTTCAAAACCAGAATAAAAAATATGCCTTGGCAACAATGTGTGTTGGTTTGGGACAAGGTGTTGCAGTGATTATTGAGAAAGTTTAATTAGTTGTAAAAAGTAGAATGTACAAAGTAAAAAGTACATTTAACTACGCATTCTACTTTGTACATTTTACATAATACTTAATACAGAAAAAATGCAACTAGAAAATTACGCGCTCGGCAGATGGACAAAAGGAGACGGAGAAGGGCAGGCTTTATATAATTCCATCAACGGTGATTTGGTGGCAACAGCGACTTCCAAAGGTTTGGATTTTGCAGAAATGATGGATTACGCCAGAAAAGTTGGTGGCCCAGCTTTGAGAAAATTAACTTTCCAAGAAAGAGGATTGATGTTGAAGAAACTCGCTTTCCATCTTTTGGAAAAGAAAGAAACGTTCTACAAAGTGAGCTGGGCAACCGGCGCAACCAAGGCTGACAGCTGGGTTGACATCGAAGGTGGCATCGGAAATCTTTTCGCGAATGCATCACTTCGAAGACAATTTCCCGACTTACCTTATTATATAGATGGCGAATCTGTGAAGCTTTCGAAAGAAGGTACTTTCATCGGACATCACATTTGTACGCCGAAACGTGGGGTTGCGATTCATATCAATGCGTTTAATTTTCCGGTTTGGGGAATGTTGGAGAAAATTGCGGTCAATCTTTTGGCTGGCGTTCCGGCAATCGTGAAACCTGCCACAGCAACCAGTTTCCTGACCGAAGTTGTCGTTAAAGAAATCATTGCTTCCCAAATTTTACCGGAAGGAAGTCTGCAATTAATTTGCGGTTCAGCCAACGGAATTCTGGAAAGTGTGACCAGCGAAGATGTTGTAACGTTTACAGGTTCGGCTTCCACAGGCAAAATGCTGAAGTCTCATCCAAGAATTCTTGAAGAATCTGTGCCTTTCAATTTGGAAGCCGATTCACTAAATGCAATGGTTTTGGGTGAAGATGCAAAACAAGGAACGGCAGAATTTGATTTGTTTATTAAAGAAGCCGTTCGTGAAATGACGACCAAAGCCGGACAAAAATGTACAGCGGTGAGAAGGATTTTAGTGCCTGTTAATTTGGTCGAAGATGTTCAGATTGCGCTCGGACAAAGACTTTCAACCGTAATTATTGGCGATCCTAATGTCGAAGGTGTGAGAATGGGCGCTTTGGCTAATAAAGATCAAGTGAAAGAAGTTTCGGAGAAAGTTCAGGAATTATCCAAAACTCAGGAAATTGTTTTCGGAAATTTAAATGATTTCGATGTGAAAGGTGCGGACAAAAACAAAGGCGCGTTCATTTCCCCGATTTTATTCCTTAATTCAGACCCTTTTAAATATACAGATTGTCACAATATCGAAGCTTTTGGTCCAGTCAGCACCATTATTCCTTATCATAATATCGATGAAGCGATTGAGTTGGCGAGAATGGGAAAAGGTTCACTTTGCTGTTCGGTTGTGACGGCTGATGACGATTTTGCAAGAGAATTTGTCATCGGAGCTGCTTCGATGCACGGACGGATTTTGATCCTTAATTCCGATTGTGCAAAAGAAAGTACAGGTCACGGTTCGCCTTTGCCAATGCTGGTTCACGGCGGTCCGGGAAGAGCTGGAGGTGGCGAGGAAATGGGCGGAAAACGTGGCGTTCTTCATTATATGCAACGCACGGCGATTCAAGGTTCACCAACTACTTTGACAAACATTACGCAACAATATCAATACGGCGGAAAACAGTTTGAGGACAACATTCATCCATTCAGAAAGCATTTTGAAGAACTGAAAGTCAGTGAAACTTACATCACGGCAAAACATACGGTTACGGAAGCAGATATTACAAATTTCGCGAATGTTTCTGGCGACAATTTCTATGCGCATATGGACGCAACCTCTTTGGAAGGAACGATTTTCGAAGGTCGAGTAGCGCACGGCTATTTCATTTTAAGCAAAGCGGCTGGATTATTTGTAGACCCAAGAAAAGGTCCGGTTTTACTGAATTATGGTTTGGACGAATGCCGTTTCGTGAAACCAGTTTATCCCGGAATGACGATTGGTGTGAAGTTTACCTGCAAAGAAAAAATCAGTCAAGAAAAACGTGACGAAGATGATATTGCCAAAGGAATCGTCCGCTGGCTCGTGGATGTTTATGACGAAACCGGAGAAACTGTTGCGATTGCTACGATTTTGACGATGGTTAAAAAACTTAATCAAGAATAAATTAAGAAACAAGATAAAAGTAAAAAGAATCAAGTATTTTCAGAGTTTTGTAATTATGGCAGCTTAATCCGCCTTCCGCTCCCAATCTTTTTTGCTCGCGATTTCAGTCTAAATAGAACTTTTAGTCAAAGCAAAAAAGGATTTCCGCTCAAGTCGGGCTGCAGATTCAACATAAAAACATATTTTGAATAAATTAAGAACAAAGTAATTTTTTAATGTCTTAATTTTTTAATCATTTAATTTAATAAAATGGAAGCATACGTAAAATCAACCATAGAAAACGGAATCGGAACCATCGAGTTTTTTCATCCACAAAGCAATTCGATGCCAAGTTCTCAACTCAGAAATCTTGTAGAAGAAATTAATAACCTTGGAAAAAATGACGACGCAAAAGTCATCATCTTGAAAAGTGGTGGCGAAAAAGCCTTTTGTGCAGGCGCTTCTTTCGATGAACTGATTTCGATTCAAGACTTCGAAACGGGGAAAACATTTTTCTCAGGGTTTGCGAATGTCATCAATGCGATGAGAAAATCTCCAAAACTGATTATCGCAAGAATCCACGGAAAAGCTGTGGGTGGAGGCGTTGGAATTGCGTGTGCGGCGGATTACACATTTGCAACGGAAAATGCTTCGGTTAAGTTGAGCGAGTTGGCAGTCGGAATTGGACCTTTCGTAATTGGACCGGTTGTAGAAAAGAAAATTGGAACTTCGGCTTTCGCGCAATTGGCTATTAATGCAACCGAATTTTACTCTGCTGAATGGGCAAGAGAGAAAAATATGTTTCAGGATATGTACGAAACGACTGAGGAAATGGACGCTGAAATCCAAACTTTGGCAGAAAAATTAGCAAGTTCAAATCCAGAAGCAATGATGAAACTGAAAGAAATCTTCTGGAAAGGAACAGAAGATTGGGACAAACTTTTAAGTGAGCGAGCGGAAATCAGTGGGAAATTGGTTCTGTCAGATTTTACTGTGAATGCAATTAATCAATTTAAGAATAAATAAAACAAAAACCGCCTTCCAATCCGGAAGGCGGTTCTGTTTTTCACTCGGAAATTAAATTAACTAACTCTAACTAAATTTCAAAATGAGTTCTCATCGTTTTGTTTTTAGAACCTGATTGTGTTTGCTTATGTTCTTTATTGATAGGTCAAAAGTAGAAAGATTTGAGACTCTGCGGTAGCGTGGAAATTACCAAATTGGATATTGCGTATTTCTACGGATTCTAATTTTTTAAGATAAAAAAAAGCCCCATCAAAAATTTGATGAGACTTAGAAAAAATATTAATAGGTTTTATCTTTGGTCAATAAAAGAGTGGTTGTGATTTTTGATAACTGCAGGTTTCTTGGTTTCTGCATTTCTCATCCTTATAACTTTAAAAATATTTTCTCGTAATTCCACTACTTCGAATCTACTGTGAGTGGTTCCGATGGAAATAAATGGCTTGGCTGTGAAAATTCCTCGTGGAGTTTTTATCTCAGCAGAAACTTCTACGATTGGGCAGATTCCTCGTTTTTCTGATTTCCATTTGGAGTTTGGTTTCACAAAAAAGTAATGACTGGTGCAAAAGATAGTCATATACGTGACTTCGCCTTTGACGATATGATCTGTGGAATTGACTATTTCTAATGGTTGAGACATTCGCTAATTGGTTTCAATTTTCTTCATTCAAAGAAATGACAATTAGCGAAACTGCGATAGCGTAGAAATACGGAATTTTAAGAATTACAATTTTATCGGAACAGAATGAATACTGTTAATAACCGCATAGATCACAATCCCAACCGTGTTTTTTGCGCCTATTTTATCAAGGATTCTTTGTCGGTGGCTTTCCACAGTTCTTGGACTTAGAAATAAAATATCTGCAATTTCCTGATTGGTTTTTTCCTGACAAATTAACTTTACAACATCAATTTCTCTGTTGGAAAGTGTTTCTTCGTTATCGAAAAGGGATTTTTTTCGGGAAGGTGTATTCATATAAGACAACAACATCTCGTGGTCTTCTTTTGTGAAGTACATTCCGTTTTGAGCTACCATTTCTATGGCTTCGATAAAGGTTTTTTTGTCTGAGTTTTTAGGAAGGAAGGCGGAAACGCCCAATTTTATCATATAACCAAGAACGCTACTTTTGTAATGAGAAGAAAGAATAATAATTTTCAAATCATGATAATTTTTTTTTAGGATTTCCACCAATTCGAAACCGTCCATTGGTTGCATTTGAACATCTATCATCGCGATGTCAGGAAAATCATCCTTCGAAATTGTTTCCAAATGCGCTAAGATTTCTGCTCCGCCCGTCGCCATAAAATCAACTGAAATATTCTTTTGCGCAGAAAGCAACATTTTGATGCCTTCCAGAATCAGTTGTTCATCGTCAACCAAAACAAGTTTTATATTTCTGCTCATAATTATAAGGGAATATTAATGATAATTCTGCTTCCTTTTCCGATTTTGTTTTTCCATTTGTAGATTCCTTTTACGGACGCAATTCTGGATTCTATATTTTTAAGTCCCATTCCTTTGCTTGCCGTTTTGTAATCGAAACTTTGTCCATTGTCGGTAAGAATCATCGTCAGACATTTTTGATGTTTTCTAATGTAAACCGAAACTTCATCTGCATTGGAGTGTTTAATGACATTGCTGGTGAATTCCTGAATGACCCGATAGATCTGCACTTCTGTAAAAATATCTTTCCGCTCATATCTGTTGTCTATATATAAGGAGAGGTTGAGTTTATAAGAAAGATTGGTGACCAATTCCTGTAGGTACAAAACCAAACCAAGTTTCTCAAGATTGACGGGATAAAGTGAATGAGAAATGTTCCTCGTCGAATCTATTAGTTCCGTAATTTGGGAATTAATGACTTTTTTGGAAGCTTCCTGATTTTCCGGTTCCAGATTATTGAGCCAAAGTGAAAGAATATTGAGTCGGTTTCCAATATCATCGTGAACGGTTATGGCAATTCTTTTTCGTTCGTCTTCCTGTCCTTTTATATTTTCTAAAGTCAATTGTTTCTGATATTCCAACTCAGCTTGAAATTGAGCATCTTTTTCCTGAACAATTCTTTGGATGAATGTTCTGTATGCTAATAATATAAAGGATATGATGATTATCAAAACGAGAATCAGCACAACCAAAAAGACGATATTGAGTTTTATTTCTTTAATTTTAAAAGAGTATAAATGAAAAATGAATATACTATGATTATCAAAATGTTATTGATAATCCATAACGCCGAAAAATAAGATATTGGGAAAGACAGCAACTGCTGTTGAAGTATAAATATAAAGATACTGATTGTGAAATAGAGAAAAAATATTTTATCGATATTCTGAAAAGGATTTTTATTTTTTACATTTTTAATATCTTGAATCAATGAAAATCCGATAATTGAGATCATTATGATGTTGGAAACAGCTTTTGAATAATCATTATTGTACTGAAAATGGATAAGAACTTTATCTGCCGTTAAAAAGAACAAACTTAGTATTCCTGTTACAATAAAGTAATGCCTGCTGAAATTCAATTTTTTTATGAAAATTCCTGTAATCGTAAAAAATTCTCCGGCAATATAACAGGGGTACAAAAAAGCATTGCTTCCCTCGTTTATTTTAATTTTTGCTACAGTCAATGAAGCATACTCAATAAAAAAAACAAAGAGAAGATAAAATAAATACCATTTTTCTTTTTTTTGAACAATTCTGTAATTTTTTAATCCAAAAAAAATAGCAATTAGTAAAAGAATACGTGCTAAAATTGCACTAGTATCGAAAAAAAATTGCATTTTATCCCGGAATATATGGTGGAACTGGTCTAGACCAATCATAAGTATTAGAAGGATCAGACTGTACGGCATAAACTGCTCCCGGAGCACCAACTTTTTCTCCAGTTGCATTACTGATGAAAATTAATGTTGCCAATAATCTTTGATATACTGCAGAATATTTGAAACCAAAGACACAAACAATATCACGTGTGTTTTGCTCATCGTGCAAAAGATCCGCTTTTGGAATATAGAAACTTTGGAAAAGTCTTTCCCCTTTGAACTCCACAGATTCACGTTGCAAATAATCCATTGCGTTTTCTCTCCAAGATTCTATTTCATCTACCGCTTTTAGTTGTCCTGTCACAGGCTCGTTCATAATAGGTAGATTAAGATCTGTATCTTCTTGACTTTTTGTTAAATCTTTAGATAAAACGTAAGTGCTTTTTACAGTATAAGTTTTGGTTTGTAATAATGTAAGATCGTTTTCTAGAAATTGTAGTGGACAGAATTCATAGTTTTCTAATGTTTTTACGTCACCAGCATTAGTTCTTGGAGTTAGTATCAACACAAGATTGTTTTCCCAAACCCCGATGTCTGCACGGAAATACGTTTCTGCTTCATTTTCTTTGTCAAACCATTCGATCTGTTCACGAGACAGGATAAAAACCTGCTCTGGAGATATAACTTTTTGTATATCAGTGTAATTTGATTTCACTTCTGCCCAACTTTTGATAGCAGTTGTGTAATTCTCATAAGTTAAGATTGCCATTTTATTTTCAGTATGTTTAGTTTGGGTTAAAAATAAAGAAAGAATTTTATAAAAACCATACTGATAAAGAATTATTGATGAATAAATAATAAAAATGGATGAAAAGTTAACCTCGGTTAATTTAGTGTTATCAACTGACGAAATTTTTTATAATATATTTTCGCATTGTTAAATAAAAATTTGCAGAATAAAAAATAATTCCTATTTTTGCATCCTCAAAACCAGAGTTGTCGGATCCATTAGTCCACTGCTCATATTATATTAAATTTTAAAACTTCTGAAAATGAAACCGTTAGGTTCCATTTGATAATTAAACAAAAAAGTATATCCAAATGAAACAAGGCATACACCCAGAAAATTATAGATTAGTAGTTTTCAAAGATATGAGCAACGACGAGATGTTCCTTTGCAAATCTACTGCTGACACAAAAGATACTATCGAATTCGAAGGATCTGAATATCCATTGATCAAAATGGAGATTTCTTCTACTTCTCACCCTTTCTACACAGGTAAAACTAAATTGGTTGACACTGCAGGTAGAGTTGATAAGTTTATGAACAAATACAAAAAATTCTCTAAATAATTTTAGCAGATTTTTACAAATATCAAAACCTTTCGGATTTTCCGAGAGGTTTTTTTGTTATTTTTGCTCAACGTTGAACATTGAATTTTAAACTCAGAATAAATAATGCAATTAGTATTCTCAGACGCACAATATTGGGAAGATTTCCTTCCACTCACTTTTACCAGACCCGTTGCAGAAATGCGAATGGGAATCCTGACTTTTTCAGAAAGATGGAAAAAACTTCTTGAGATAGATGAGGTTTTCTACATCACAGAAAATTATCTTCAGGAAAAATTCAAAAAACCAGAACCGAAACAAAGTCTTTTCATTGTTCCAAATTTCTTCCCGTCAGACGAAGTTTTAAAACAAATTAAAGAACTTCAGCCCGGCGAAGCTTTGGTTTATGATAACGAAGTTTTGGTTGCGAACATCAATATGGATAATTTTTCTCTCAATCAGATTAATAAAATGACTGATATTACCGAGAAATTATTGTTCATAGAAAAACCAACCGACATCTTTTCTCACAACGATTTTGCAATCAATTTCGATTTTGAATTAGTTACAAATGGGAAAACCTCTCAGAAATTGTCTTCAACCAATGGATTCATAGGAGAAAAAGAAAATCTGTTTATAGAAGAAGGCGCAGTTGTTGAATTTTCAACGCTTAATTGCAAAACCGGAAAAATCTATATCGGAAAAAATGCCGAAATAATGGAAGGTTCCAATATCCGCGGTTCATTGGCACTTTGCGAAGATTCAAAAATAAATCTCGGAACCAAACTTTACGGCGGAACTACGATTGGTCCACATTCCAAAGTTGGTGGAGAAGTCAATAATATTGTGATTTTCGGTTATTCAAACAAAGGCCACGACGGATTCTTAGGAAATTCGGTAGTAGGAGAGTGGTGCAATTTGGGTGCAGACACGAATTCATCAAACCTAAAAAACAATTACGCATCCGTTAAACTTTGGAATTACAGAAAGAAAAGATTCCTCGATACAGGTTTGCAATTTTGTGGATTGATAATGGGCGACCATTCCAAAACAGCGATTAATACGCAACTCAACACAGGAACCATCGTTGGAGTAGCTTCAAATATTTTCAAATCTGGTTTCCCACCAAATCTCGTAGACAGTTTTTCTTGGGGTGGAATGAAAGGTGACGAAAAATTCCGATTGGATAAATCCTACGAAGTAGCAGAAAAAGCAATGGAACGCAGAAAAATCCCATTGACCGAAGCAGACAAAGACATTCTGAAACATATCTACAATGAGTTTTAATTTTAAAACTCATTTTTTTATTGTAAAATTGGCTCCCTTTACGGCTGTGGAAATCAATTTTATATCAAAGTTTGCTTATTTTTGCTGATTAAGATTTTAGTCTAACATCTAATCTCTAAATTCTAACATCTATATATAATAATGAAGCAGTTTCTTCTTTGGCTTTTTGCATCGTTGGTTTTGGTAAGTTGTGCCAGAGTTGGATCTCCCGTTGGTGGAGACAAAGATTCTATTCCGCCGTCAATGGTCGGGTCAAATATCGATACCACCAGAATCAATGTGCCGAGAGACATCAAAAAACTCAGAATTGATTTTGACGAATATATCACTTTGAAAGATGTGAGCAAAAATCTGATCATTTCTCCACCGATCCAATATTCCAAGATTATTCCGTCTTCCACAGGTAACAAATATTTGGAAATTCAATGGAAAGACACGCTTCAGGCGAACACGACTTACAATTTTAATTTCGGAAATTCGATTGTGGATCTGAATGAGAGTAATATTTTGCCTTATTTCAATTTCGCTTTTTCGACGGGTGAAAAGCTCGATGATCTTTACATCAGCGGAACACTTTCCGATGCTTTGGGAAATGAAAAAAACTCAGAAGGAAAAGATAAGAATCTTGTGGTCGGACTTTATCAGGTCAAAGACACAATGAATTATCGCCAAAAACCTTACTACATCGCTAAAGCTGACCTCGATGGTTATTTCGAATTAAATTATTTAACGCCAGGAAAATATAAAATTATTGGTTTCGATGATGAGAATAATAATTCCATCTACGATATCGGAAAAGAAAATGTTGCGTTTCAAAAAGATGAGATCGATCTTCAAACCAGCATTTCCGGATTGAAACTGAAAACTTTCCCATCAAAGAAAATGGCGAAGTACAAAGAAATGACTGCCTCAGTTGGCGGAATTACAATGGTCTTCGAAGGCAACCCCGAAAAAGTAATCGTGAAAACAGTAGGCGAGAAACCCGCAGATTACAAAGTGACGCACAAATCCCGATCAGATTCTGTGAAGATTTGGTTTGATGCAACCAAGGAAAATATCGGCGCAACGGTAAGTGAAAACCTGAGATTCTCTTATGACACGGGCGCAGTTCAAGACACGATGTCTGTATTTTACAAAAAACCAACGAAAGATGAGATGACGGTTACAAATCCTTTTGGAAACAAATTGGTGCCTGAGACAGATTTCAGATTTTCATCCAATTATATCATTAATAAAATCCAACCGGAAAACTGGAAATTGGAAGCCGACAGCATTGCCCAAAATTTCACCGCAAGGATTTCGGAATTGGATTCCACGCAGGTTTTCATCAAGTCAGATTTCGTCGTAGGAAAAAAATATCAGTTGACTGTTCCGAAAAACACATTGAGTTCTTTTTATACCAGATCCAGCGAAAGTGTCCGTTTCGATTTCGAAGTTTCAAAAGCAGAAGATTTCGGAAGTTTTTCTGCCCATCTCAAAAATATCCCATCTCAGAAATTCTGGATTCAATTGCTCAATGAGAAAAATGAGCCGGCTTATCAACAATACACCAATCAGACTGATATCAAATTCATCAATCTCAAACCCGGAAGTTACAGGTTGAGGATTTTGGTGGACAATAATGAGAACGGCGTTTGGGACAGCGCGGATTTTGCAAACGAAGTTTCTGCGGAGGATGTTTACATCTTCAAAAAAATGGGAGACAAAGAAGTGATGAGTAAGATCAACGTTCGCCAAATGTGGGAAATCAATGAAAACTGGGATTTAACTTTAGAAGAACAACCAGTCAATTGAAAAAATTAATCTTTTGGACAGCAGTCGTTTTTCTCGGGATTCAATTCATTCCTATAGATCGGGAAAACAAAGCAGTCAACAAGCAAGACAATTTTGTTGATATCCACAAAACGCCAGATCAAATAAAAACGATTCTGAAAAACGCCTGTTACGATTGTCACTCCAACGAAACCAAATATCCAAATTATGCCTACATCGCCCCAATTTCGTGGGCAGTGAAAGATCATATCAACGAAGGACGAAAATATCTCAACTTTTCAGAATGGGGTTCTTATAATAATGACCTAAAAAAAAATGCGATTGAGAAAACCATTTCCAGCGTTCGGGATTTACAAATGCCATTGCCTTCCTATATAAGTTATCATCCAGAAGCCAATTTGACGACGAAGCAAAGAAAAGAATTAGATAATTATTTTAATAATCTCCAGCCTAAATAAAATATTTTATGGCAATCCCCGCAAATTCCCTTGCTTTTCCCCACGCTTAATTTGCGGGTCGGGCTATCCGCTACAATCTTTTTATAGAGATCGCCTCATCTTTCCCTTGGCAAATCTCTATAAAAAGGATTTCCACTACTATCCCTATTGCGGGATTTCCTATCAAAACGAGACAGCCGTTCCAGATCCACTTTTCTTTTGAAAATTAATGTCTTTGAAAACCAGCGCAATACTTAAATGTTTGTTTAAAAATTAGGAATATATTTGCGGTTTCAAAAAAAGTTCCTACTTTTGCAACCGCTTTAAGAGAGCAGCGCAGAAGAGCTTACAGACGGTGATTATGAATTTGGGACTTGTCACAGAGTGCTAGATTTAGTTAAGAAAAGTCTTGTAGGATAAAAAAGGAA
>NZ_SOEO01000003.1 GCF_004365655.1 Epilithonimonas xixisoli
AAGCCCTCTAGCGCCGATGGTACTGCGAAAGCGGGAGAGTAGGTCGCCGCCAGTTTTTTTAAACGCTCATCATTCACTTGATGAGCGTTTTTTTTTTGGTATATACTCTCAACAAGGAAAGTCCTAGAAATAGCTAAAATTATCTTTGTTTTTTATTGGTATAAATTAAAATATTTTGAAGTTGAAATGGTTAAAATTGAGAATGTTTATGTAATTTAGTTTAAAATCACAATTCAATGAAAATCAACCTTCTTCTGATATTCATATTCATTTTATGTAGCAATATTTGCTGTTCACAAAATACAGCTAAACAACAAAAAACTATTGATAGCTTATGGACCGTGGCAACTGATAAGAATGCTTATTTATCCAAAGGATCAAAAGAAATGCTTCGTTTGTGTACTGAAGTGTATTATCAGTCTAAAAGTATAAATTATGAAAAGGGTGAATTGAGAGCGCTTGTAAAAATGGCTGAAATATATACAAATGAGCAAAATTATGAAGAAGGACTGAGCAAAATATCAGAAGGTCTAATTCTGGCTGAAAAAAGTAGTAATTACATAACTTGGTCGGATTTGCTGAGATTACAATGTGCGAACTATTTGGAATTGGGGTATTATGAGATGGCGAACCAAAGTATCCGTAAAGCGTTGGTCATTGCTGATAACATTGTAGAAAAGGATAGAAAACATTTTGCAAAGTCCACAGCTTTTAAAAAGATCGGTGATATTATTAAGATAGAGAATATTTCGAAAAATAAGTATGACTCTATTCAATTTTATTATTACAAAGCCTATGTTGAGTCTAAAAACATTAGTGCCAGTTTTCCGAGAAAAAATATGCATATTGCTAAGAATGCTAAAGCTCTGGCATCTGTACTTTTTAATCAAAATAAAATTCCTGAAGCTGAACAATACATCGCTTGGTATGAAGAGTTAACAAAAGATGTAGCAAAGAATCCAGACTATATTGCGCTTTATATTCTGAAAGGTAAAATAGAAAATAAAAAAGAGAATTACACTAAAGCAATAGAATATTTTAATAAATCTTTATTGCTAGGAAATGAGTATAAAATCCTACCTTCCGAACTTACGGAAAGTTATTCGGGGATTGCAGAATCTTATAAGGCTCTTAAGGATTATAAAAATCAGGCAATTCATCTCGATAAGGCTGAGAAAATAGAAGATAGCCTATCTATAATAGAAAAAAGGAGTATAGAAAACGTTATCAAACCAGCGAAAACGGAAATCAACGATAAAGAAAATTCAAATCTATTCATTATAATCCTTAGTCTGGCATTTCTGGCAATAGTAGCCATTTTCTTTTTCATCCAAAGAAAAAAAATAGTTGTTCCAGTTGAAGAAAGTATTCCGCAAATTTCTGAGGATATAGATGACAGGCTTGACCTACCAGAAAAACAACAAGAAAGCACCAATCCACAAGAATTAAGTCATATTATAGAACTTGCCCGAAATAATGACCCTTCTTTCAATCTGAAATTTTCTGAACTATTTCCTTCATTTAATCAAAACCTTTTGAAAATCTCTCCTCAACTGACACTTTCAGATTTGGAATATTGCGCTTTAATGAAACTCAATTTTGATACAAAGCAGATCGCAACTTTCAAAAAAACGTCCATAACCTCTGTGGAAAGTAGAAAATATAGAATAAGAAAGAAACTTAGTATTGGTAATTCTGAGAATATCTATACTTGGTTGATGAAAATTTAGAAATTTAAAACGCTTATAATCAAAGTAATAGTGAAGCCTGTCAGATTCTGACAGGTTTTGTCATAAATTGCCAGTTCATATATTCCATACTTTGTAGTAGGGTACAATAGTTTTGCCTCCATAAACAGAAATGAATTATGGAAAAAAACTGCTGCTCTATATTCTTTGTAGGTTGCAACATTTTAATTTTCTCGCAGGTTGGGATTAACACAATAATTCCTATCGCAACCCTAGATATTATAAGTGGAGAAAAAACAAATTCTACATTTATTGATGTTATAAATACAGATGCTTGTATTTCTAATTCCTCCTAGTCAACTACTTTCCATAGTTCCTTTATGTTTCGAAGACCTTTCTCTTACAAATGTTAAGATAACAGATATTGCAAGTCCGATTCTTTCAACATCTATGCAGACAATTACTGAGATGATATTTCTAGGTAATTCTTCTTATCAATTGAACCCAGCATATCCTCACTTATGCTTAAGCAATTCCCTTGAAATGAAAAATAATAATCTAATCACTAAAATAAATTTAATATGAAGAATCATTATCCTTTCTTAAAATCGACATTTTTATGCATTGGCATTTCATTATCTTCGACTATGGTCGCGCAAATGCAGTTCAGGCTATTCACAGATTTTGCAACTAATCTCACAGATGTGAACGATTCTGGAACAGCAATCACCTCTAGTAAATATTACAATTTACCCACTAATTCCTGGACTCCTATAGAGCAGGAAGCAATACAGATGGCATCCATAACCAATGATGGCAATGTGGCAGGAGCTATGTTTTATGACGAAGAAAATTACATTTTTCAGCCTGCATACAAAAAAGATGGCGTATGGAATCCTGTGGGCTGGTTGCCGGATTCAAATCCTTCTGATTCTTCATTTACCACTTATAAAATGTCAAACAACGGAAAATATGTAGTGGGTCAAATGTCAAAAGGCTGCTGTACATTCGGGAGTTTTTATTACGATACAGTAACACACGAGATGAAGGAAATATTTGATGATGCTTATGTAGCAATCACTGCGTATTCTGTAAATAATGAGGGTATTATTGCGGGGTGGGCGGATGATCAAAAGTTTGGAAGTACAAGAAGAATTCCTGTATATATTACGCCAGACAAGCAGATTCATTTCATTATTAATCCAAATGATGTTGGAACAATTTCAGCAGCGTCAGGTGCTCACGACATAAGCGATTCTGGAATTATTGTAGGTAATTACCAGCTTAACGCTTTTGTTTATAATATGAGTACTGGAACATACAAGGAATTAGAGCCACTTCCCGGATATAAGAATGCAGATTTAGTAAGTGTTTCAGAAAATGGACTAGCGGTAGGATATGTGCAGTATTTAGACGATTGGGGAAGTCCAGTACGTGATGCAGTGGTTTATCATCCATCATTGGGAGACAAACTAATTTTGGTAAAGGATATATTGGCAGAAAAAGAAATTAACATAGATACTGCTGATGGGCTGCTGGGAACAGCATATGCGGTTTCACCAAACGGAAAATACTTGGGAGGCTGGGTTGGTTCTCCAATATTCGGAAACGGATGGATGGCTTACTTGGATGATTATATTAAAACCGAAACCAGCTGCTCACAAGGAGATGCAAGCATCGTATTAGAAGATGGAAATGACATTACAGGTACGCTCCAAGTTGCTGATGATTTTGTAGTAGCAGCGGGTAAAAAAATGACTATTAACCAAGTGAAAATCAAAACGGTCCACCTTGGTGGTAACCTAAATACGATAGCATTCAATTTTTATAAAGATAATGCCGGACTTCCCGGAGCAGTTGAAAGCACGGTAAGTGCAATGACTCCTACATCAATGACACAAGTCGAAACTTATTATGGATATCCTGTGTATGAAGTGGTAGCAAATCTACCATCTCCTGTTGTTTTAACCGAAGGAACTTATTGGTTACAGCCAGTTGGCACAGGTTCCAAAGTATATTTTGGAACAGTTTCTACCAATACAGGTGGTTCCAAAACTGCCCTCAAGAATGGTTCAAGTGCTTGGAATTATAGTTCTTTACCTGCTGCGTATTCTCTGTTTGAGGTTTCAGGAACTTGTGAAGATGCCCCGACGATGGGTATTACAGACATTAAATCTTCCAATTTTTCATACTATCCTAATCCGATAAATGATGTATTGAATATTACTTCTGACAAAAAAGTCAAAAATGTATCTGTTTACAACACTTCGGGACAATTAGTTTTAGTAACAGATAAAATAACAAACGGGCAGATGAGTGTGTCTTCATTGGTTTCAGGAGTGTACATCTTCTCTGCCACTTTGGAAGACGGGCAGATTGAGACATTCCGAATCATCAAAAAATAAAAACCTTGAATATTTCAAATCCTTTCTTCAATATTTCAACTAAGAAAGGCTTTGAAGATTCAATTTACTTTATCAATAGAATATGACTTTTCAGCAGTCTAAAATTATTAATTATGATAAAAAAAATATTAGTTCTTTCTGGTTTTGTGTTAGCTATTAACAGCTATCAAGCCCAAACTGCACCAGTTATCGAATGGCAAAAGTCTTTTGGCGGCAGTAAGGAAGATTTTGCCTACGACATAAAACAGACTGCAGACGGAGGTTACATTGTTGCAGGAGATACTAACTCAACAAATGGGGATGTAGTTGGCAACCACGGCTCCAATGATGGCTGGGTTGTAAAATTAAATACATCAGGAATTGTGGAATGGCAAAAAACTCTAGGAGGAAGTAGCTATGATACTATCAGTTCTATTTTGCAAGATACAGATGGAAATTATGTTGCGAGTGGTTATTCATATTCTCCAGCTGGTGGTAGAGATTATTGGGTTGTAAAATTAAACCAATCTGGGAATATCATTTGGGAAAAGCTTTTTGGAGGGAGTAGTGTAGATACCGCAAATTCAATTTGTCAATCCACAGATGGAGGTTACATCATTGGAGGATATACCAATTCTAACGATGGGTTTGTGGCAGGTAATCACGGAGGTACGGATTTCTGGATTGTAAAATTAGATACCTCAGGTAATCTTGTTTGGCAAAAGACCTTAGGTGGTAGTGATACTGATGTTGCTTTTTCCATCAGCGCAACTACGGATGGCGGTTGCGTCGCAGCAGGACGTTCTATGTCAAATGATGGTGATGTAACTGGTAACCACGGCTCTTATCAAGGCGGTGATCGCAGTGATTACTGGGTTGTAAAGCTAGATCCCTTGGGCAATCTCCAATGGCAAAAATCACTAGGCGGTACAGGTCAGGATATAGCGACTTCTGTTAAACAAATTGCTGAAGGTGGATACATTGTTGTTGGGTACACTTGGTCTGGTAATGATGGAGATGTAACTCAGAATAAAGGTAATACAGATTATTGGGTGGTAAAACTAAACCCAAGTGGTAATATCGAATGGCAAAAATCATTGGGAGGAACCCTGGAAGACCACGCCTATTCTGTTTGGCAAACTACAGATGGTGGTTATGTTGTAGCTGGAGAAACATACTCTCCCAATACAGGCGATGTAACTGATAATCATGGCAGTTTTGATGCGTGGCTTGTAAAACTTAATCCAACAGGAAATATTCTTTGGAAAAAATCTTATGGTGGGATAGATGCCGATATGCCAAACGCTGTTCAACAAACTGCAGACGGAGGTTTCGTTTTTGCGGCTATTAGTGATTCCAAAGATGGAGATGCTACAGGCTCGGGTAATCACGGGAGCTATGACTATTGGGTAGTAAAGTTGGCTCCAGAGGAAGTATTGGCAGTAGAGGATACAGACAGTAGAAATATTAGTTTCTATCCAAATCCTGTTATCAATACACTGAATTTACAAAGCAAAGAAAAGATACAGGATGTAACCATATATAATATAGATGGGAAACTTCTTAATTCTGTAAACATAAACTCCACCAATGCAAAAATAGATATGTCTGCCTACACACCAGGTACTTACATCATCCAGACCAATGGAGGCAAAAGGCAGACTAAAATTATAAAGAAATAGTAATAGGCAGAAACATAAATGATAAAAAACACTTATGAATTTTAACAATTTTTAATATTCCTAGTATTTTTTTTATTCTCAGATAAATTATCTTTTTAATTTATCTGTGCTCCAGTAGCATATTTTTTCAATAAGTGTTTTTGTTACATCTACTGGAGCCTTTCTTAATTAATAATGTACTAAACATATACACAAATGGCAAACATCCTACACAAAATCAAAGCTTATCTTTATGAGAATCTTTTAACAAAAGATAATCCTAATGATTACATAGCACGCACCGTAAGTGAACGTTCCTTATCAGTAAAACAAATCTGTGAAGCAGCGGTAAACCGTGGCGGTGCAGATGTATCATCTGCTGCTATGGAGCACGCTACGGAGCTATTTCTGAAAGAGATGGCATACCAGCTCTGTGACGGTTATTCTATCAATACGGGATATTTTACCGCATCTACCCAAATACGTGGCGTGTTTGACAGTCCTACGGAAACCTTCAGTTCCAATAAGCACAATATCCTTTTTCAATTTAATCAAGGAGAAAAGCTTAGGTCCGAGATTCCTAACATAGAGATTAGTATTCTGGGAGTAGCAGATGCTTCAGCTGTGATTTTGCAAGTAAAAGATGTGAAAAGCGGAACCATCAATGACGTGCTGACACCTAAGCGCAATCTGAGAATCTCCGGAAACAAGATAAAAATTGCAGGAGATAATCCTGCTAATGGTATTTTCTTTATTGATACCACTACACAAACGCGAAGACAGGTAGAAGCTAGCGATGTTGTTATCAATAATCCATCGGAACTCATCGTTATCATTCCTCAACTCTCTCCATCTACATACACATTGGAAGTAGTAACACAATACTCTGGTGGAACCACTACACTAAAAGAACCAAGAACTGCAGTGTTTGATAAACCATTGACGGTTATTTGATAGCATAGAATAATGGAGCATATACACTCGTCCCAATGATAGTATCAAGCTCGCTCGAGTGATGGGCACACATCCGCACGAGTGTAATGCCACCACGTTAAAATAAAACACACAAAACAATAATAAAAACAAACAAATTGCAGTGTCAGCAGAAGATAAGATGCATCAAGAAAAGTACGAATTGGGATCAAAAGCGGACTTCTGCATATTGGCCATACAAACTTTCTTGATTGTAGTCAATGTTTTCCAGTTTTTGGCTTTACAGCAATAGAATAAGATATGTTTACTCTAAGTCTTTTTAATTTCCATCATAGGTAGTTTCTGTCTTTTTTTATTGATTGAATCTATTGTAAAAACTTAAAAACACAAAAAAAATGATTATGATGAAAAAAAAATCACTCTTTATAGCTTTATTGCTAACAATATTTAGTATATATATTCATGCACAATGTACGAATACAGGTGTTCGCCCGGGTGATTCTTATACAGCTGTCGGTTGGAAACCTGTCTGTAATGGAGGGACAGACGGTTTTATTAGAATTGGCGCGATAACCAGTAATGCAGGTAATAATGTAAATAGATATTATTCTGCCAGGATATTAACAGCAATTGGAGGAACGATGGTTTCCACACACCCGATACCGGGCAATGCCACATCCTTTGACATAACTGGACTTCCGGCAGGAAATTATGTTGTCGATATAATTGACCAGTGTGGGAATACAAGTGCCGACAAAGCTGTTACTATACCTGTTACTCCAGTTAAAACCATTAATTGGACGGGTAGCTATTTATTAGTTGATAAAAAAACAGTAACAACTTGTGGAGATACTTATACCTACAGATTTTCTTATGATGATTTAATTGGTAACGGTGAAACTTTTACATTTACTATTACTAACAATTTGGGAGCTACAATATTATTACCAATAAATTCCACAAGAATTCCAGGAATTGGATATGGTACTAATTGGGCGAGTGTAGATATTCCACATTCCTTTTTTAATGGTGCTGATATTACCGTAAGTTTATCTGGTAATCTATGTTCAACACCAGTCGTAAATAAAATAATTTCTCCACCAACAGGTCCATTTAAAATGAAACCTGGTGGCGGTGGAGTCGGGATCCAGAATGTGAATTCGGCAACAAACCAGTGTGTTTATGGGTATAATCTTTTTAGAAAAAGACAATTAGGAACTAATCTTATAACAGCAACAATTGTAGAAACGGTAGGTGGTTTGCCAGCCTACAATATTGAAGGAAACCTTATTCCTACTTTTAACGGCAATGTAACTTATGAGAATATAGGAAGTACAGAAACTTTAATTTTTAGTAAATTAAAATATAATACTTCTTATACTATAACCTATACCGATGCTTGTGGTTTAGTAGATACAGAAGTTATAAATTATGCTCAGCCGCCATTTGCTACTGTGCAACCAGCTTCTTGTTTAAAGTTTGGAAGTGGCGGAAATCTAAGTACTTTTTTAGATAATGCAGGTACTTTAAGAGTGAATGTTTCCGATGCAGATATATTGGTTCCACCGCTTACCTTTACTATAAACAGCGGTCCAGCTACTTGGACAAGTGCCTTAGGACTTAATCCGGTTACTACAAATATTGTTTATCCTATAACAGCAGTTACAAATACAGTTAATACATTCGATACATATCAATTGCCAGCATTTAATGACCCTTTTAAACAAGGATTGTTGCCTCCTGGAACTTATAATGTTACCTATACCGACGCTTGCGGACATACCAGTACTACAAATGCAACAATTACTGCAGCATGCTCGCCGCAAATGAGTATGATAAAGACTTTAGATTATTGCTCTCAAAATAATGGTACTGTTAATTTAAATTATTATATATCACCTTTAGGTGCTTATGATGATGTTAGGATAGTTTTGTTTAATTCTTCAAACGCAATTATTGCATCGGATTTACAAATCAATTCAAGTGGTGTTAATTTTAATGGTTTAGCGCCTGGCACTTACAAAGTACGTTTTGGTGGAGTTAAATATGATAACCATAATGAAATCGTTGATTATATTGGGATGCCAAATATGCCTCGTTTGCCTGGTGGTTTTATTTATGAAGAAACCATAGTTATTTCTCCATTAGCACCTTTAAGTTTTTCTTCTATTGCAACCTGTAATGGAACAACCACTGGTGTTGCTATTGGAGGAACAGCCCCATATACTTATACCTTGTATGATGCATCTGGTACTACAGTTGTACAACCAACACAGCCAACAGGCTCATTCAGTGGATTAACAGTTGGAGCGACATACCAAATGCGAGCAACAGATACTTGTGGTCGCACTTTTAATCAATCATTTGTTGTAGCAGCTAGTGTATTGGCTCCAACTATAGGAATTGTGGTGCAACAATCATGTACTGCTCCAGTGAGTAGTGTACAATTATCTGACCTGCCAGATGGTGACTGGATTATCACAGACAGCCTTGGTGGAGTGACTTTTAACGGCACAGGCTCAACTACTACATTGAACAATTTGCCAGCCGGAGTACATACTTTTACAGTCACTTCGGGAACTTGTACATCAAGTGCATCAGCTTCAGTTACTATGTCTCCAGCTACAATATCGGGTATGGACTCTGATAATGATGGAGTGGATAATGCTTGTGACTTAGATGATGACAATGATGGGATTTTGGACATCGATGAGCAAACGTGTTTATCTTCTATTTCTATAGGAGTGAACCCCAATCCAGTTGCCAGTGAATCTTATGGTGAAACTATAGCCACTTATACAGAAGTATCAGGATCTGTTAGGCCGATTACTTTTGGAGGCTACAACGGATTTGAACCCTCTTATCCTTCAAAAGTGCGAATCGATTACTCAAAAAACTTCATAAATTATGCTTTTAGAGTAGCCGATATGGATAATCTGGAAAAAGTGAGACTGTATGTGTATGACAAAACGGGAGCTTTGATAACCAACCTATTACCTTATGTAACTTATAAAGGTTCAGGTATAAATGCCACCACTGGTACAGGATACAGCTTAACTATTGAAGCTACAAGTGATGCGGGTGGTGTAAGTAATTCATTTGATCCTGCGAATTACATTGATTTCAAGATACCAATTGAAATCTCCAGAATAGATTTTGAATATTTTGATAGGTCTGCAGTTAGTGGTGCAAGTATGACACCAGAATATTATTTCTTAAGCGGATGTGTTGCTAAAGATACAGATGGAGACGGTATCCCGGATTATCTCGATTTGGATTCTGACAACGATGGTTGTTTAGACGCTATCGAAGGCGGTGCAAATATCACTGCTTCTCAACTTACCACTGCTACAGGAACCGTAATTGTAGGTACTGGCTCTACAGCATCCAACCAAAACCTTGGCAATACTGTAGGCAATACAGCTACAACGATGGGAGTCCCAACAATTGTAGGTACAGGACAAAGCGTAGGACAATCTCAGTCTTTTGCTAAAAATGATTGTTTGGATAGTGATGGCGATGGCATCCCGGACTGGGATGATGTGGATGATGATAATGATGGTATTTTGGATACGGCAGAATGTAGCAATACAATTACCGATTTGGCAAATGCCTACTCAGGAGGCGCATTGAAAAATATTGCACCTTCAGATTTTGGCTTAGCTTTAAATGTAAAACATCAGAACGTCACCAAAGATTTAAGTTCAAAATTTGGATATCCAGCCAATTCGGGTGCCGTAATCATTTCAATCAAAAACGCTTCTGTACATCCAACAGCAGATGCCTGGTGGACAAAGAATGGCGAGCAACCTTCTGTTTGGAATGTTACGGGGACTATGAGTGCATTTGTTCTGATGGCCCAAAATACAGAGTATTATGGTAATGACAGCAAGACAATCCATATTTATGACAGCACACCGGTAATCCCTATCACATTACCTGGATTGGAAAACCAAACACCTGTTGCAGGTCAATGGAGCATTGTGGATACACCAACACAAAAAACACTGAATGACCTTAATACCGATACCTCTTACCAAGAGTATGGAAACTGGAGATATGCCAATATGAATTTTGGAGCTAAATCTTTTGGATTCTCTACCACTACAGCATTTGCTGAACCTACCTATGCCGTAATGATGTATTTGGAGTGTGATGCGGATATGGATGGCGTACCAAATCGTTTAGACTTAGATTCCGACGCAGACGGCTGTTCCGATGCTATGGAAGGTGGTGCAAGTATTACAGAATCTCAACTGGTAACAGCTGGCGGAACTGTAAATGGAGGAAGTACAGCTGTAAATCAGAACTTGTGTGCAAGCTCAACCTGTGTAAGTACCAGCGGAAGCAACATAGGTTTGCCACAGCTCTCTCCATTATCTTCAGGATATAGTAACAATACAGGGCAAACTGTTGGCGATTCTCAAAATGCATTGGTAAATAGTTGTCCAAGCCCTTGTGCGATTACAGCAACCAATCCAGATTCAGATGGAGATGGTATTAGTGATGCTTGCGACCTGGATAGTGACAATGATGGAATTCTGGATACCAACGAAGGGCGATGCTCCATTCCTACAAAAACCACAACTTGGACTACATCAGCCGGTGGTTCTGCATCTGTCACAGTAACCTCTACGGCTACTGTACCAGGTATTAAGTTTACTTCTGCTCCGCAAGTATTAGGAGCAGCAAATAATACAAGTGCCATAAGTTTTGCAAATCATACGTTTAACCCTACTAACTTTTGGTACACTCCGGGGATCGCTGGTAGTCCATCCTTACAGTTTGACCAGTTTTGGGATATTAACCAAGAAGATGCTGACACTGCTGCTAGTTATGATGCAGGAAAAAGAACAATTACCATCGTTTTTCCATCACCTATTAACAAGTTATTGTTTAATATAGACCGCCTAGGAGGAAATGGTACCATAAATCCAGGTGTTAGTACACGCTACACTAACTCAACAGAGTTTACTATGATATCACTGAATTTTATGATGACAAAGTTGGCTGGTAATCCGCAATTTATTGTTACAGCAGATAAATTCTACAGAGAACCTTATGTAGATATAGGAATTGTAAGCCCGGGTGGTGAAGCAACTCCAGCATCAGGATTGCCAGCAAGTTATGGTACTGCCGCGGGAACAGTAGAAATCAAAAAAACAGATGGCTCCTCTTTTACAACTGTAGTTTTCTCTACAACGGGTATTGGTGCAGAAGGATTAGGAGATGATGCGATGGAAGTTATATTAGAAGGCTGTACAGACAGAGATACGGATTTGGACGGCACCCCAGATTACCTAGACTTAGATTCTGATAATGACGGCTGCTCAGATGCCTTAGAAGGAGGTGCAAGCATAACGGAATATCAGCTTGTAACCGCTGGCGGAACTGTAACCGGAGGAACCAGCACAGTAAACCAAAACTTATGCGCAAGCTCAGCTTGTGTTAGTGCAAGCGGAAGCAACATAGGATTGCCACAAATTTTACCATTGCCTACAGGCTACAGCAACACCACAGGACAAACAGTTGGTAATTCTATAAATGCGTTAGTGAATGATTGTCTTTGTTATGAATCTCCCGAAGATGTGAGTGCAATAGTTCCAGTAAATCACGGCATCTCTGCACTAGGAAGAGCGGGCGCAGAAAATGGTAACTGGCCAATGCTTAGAAATTCTGCATACACAGCACTAGAGGCTAAGACCAAAGGTTTTGTGGTAACCAGAACTACCAGCCCGGAAACTACAATTGCAATTCCTGTAGTCGGGATGATGGTTTTTGATACAGATGAAGACGCTGGCAAAGGTTGTTTGAAAATCTACACCGGTTCTGGCGTGGGAGAAGGATGGAAATGTTTCACAACACAAGGCTGTCCGCCACCTCCAGGTAAGTAGATTTCCAGATAGACCAATCATTAATTTAAAATTTATAAAAAAGATGAACAAGATATTTTCAATGGTACTAATAAGTGTCTCCATCACAACCTTTTCTCAGGTAAGAATAGGAAAGTCAGATGCAACTTCTCTTAGCAGTACTTCTGTTTTGGTGGAGTTTGGAGATACAAAAGATAAAGGAATTGTATTGCCCTATATAGAAACCTTACCTGCCGAAGGTACTGCAACAGCCACAGGTGGTGCTATCATTTTTGATGTTTCTGCTAACGCCGAATATAAGATAAAAGTCAAAAACCAAAATGTTGGCTGGCGAGACCTCAGCATTCAATCCGGGTTTTCCTCCGCTGTAGAAAGCGTGGTAAAACCAGCACAGACAGCGCCATTGGCGGATAACACCAATGCAAAAGCAATCATAGGAGCAGCGACTTCTACTGCAGATGGTATCTTGGTCTTGGAGTCTGCAGACAAAGCAATGGTTCTCCCCATTGTAGATGATTATAAAGCAATTAAAAATCCTTCTCCTGGTATGCTGGCATTCTTGAGAGGACTTACAGCGGATGAGCATCGCTTGATAGTTTTCAACGGACAGAAATGGACATTTTGGAGACCAAAGAAATAATGCTGAAAAAGTCAATCCGTAACAACGCCAGAAAATTAAAATCTGATAAACTTCAATCATTTAAAAAAAACTAATAACCTCAATATTACTTACAATTAAAGTTTTTTCTTTAGTTAAAAGTTGTTTTTTACTCCGGGAGTTCTTTTTTCTCCCAAGTTATCTGTAATGTTCTTCCGGAGTTTTTTTGAAATAAAACTAATATCCTAAAAATAGTTAGTCTTTAGATATTCCCATATGTTCTGACTATTTTATCTTCGGTTGGGATGTTTTTTTTGGAGATTAAACCATCCTGCCGGAGTTTTTAAAATAAACAATAGTAAAATTACTAATCTAAAAAAATAACCACTCATAAATAGTTTGAAGGCTAGATTTTAAAAAGGTCACAAAACTATTTTGCTCCGATTGGGATGCTTAGTTTCATTTGTGTAATCCCATCGGAGATTTTTTAATAATATACTAACCTAACAATAGCCGTTTTTCATTTTATGAAATTGTTAATACTTAAAATCTTCAGCTATCTTACTCCAGATAGGAAGTTTTGCGAGTACTATCATCCTGCTATAGATTGAACAAAAAACACATATATAAAAGACTTAGATGTAGAGTTTCTAAGTTTTCTCTCTCTGCATGGGGTGCTGTTTTTCGTGTCAGCCTCTCACCGGAGATTTTAGTTCAAAAATGTTAAGATTGAGCCTTGATATTCATAGATAATATATACAAAGATGAGTTTTAAAAACATCCATATTGGTAAACTACTGGAGAAGAGGGTTGAAGAATGCGATATAGAAATCGACAGAATTTGTAACTTTTTGAATTGCTCCGAAGAAGAGGTTCAAAAGATGTATGAATGCAAAAGCCTTGACACAGAGCTACTCCTAAGATGGAGCAAACTTCTTGAGTATGACTTTTTCAGACTCTATACACAACATTTGATTTTGTTCGCACCACAATCTGCTTCTCAAAAGATAAAAAACCTTGAAAAGTCTCCACTACCCCAATTTAGAAAAAACATCTACACGAAGGAAGTTATAGATTTTATTCTGGAAGAGATCACGACAGGGAACAAAACAAAATTACAGATTGTAGAAGAATATAAAATTCCAAAAACCACCCTCTATAAATGGATAAGCAAATACAAAAATTAGCATTGCTGGTAAAAATGTATCTCAATGAGTCTAAAGAGCAATTGCTTGAAGATTTAGGCTCACCCAACAAGTATTCTAACAAACATATATGGTTTTACACCAATTATAGATTTTTGATATTTCAAGATGAAATTGCATTTATTTTTGAGAGAGATAGGGTTGTAGATATTGTTATAACAGAGTATGTTCTTTGGAGGAAAGTGAGTAATATATTTTTCTACGAAGGGCAAATTCCGGAGTATAAAGTGAACCGATTATCCAAAAAAATTAGAAAATATGGGAACTCTACAACCAGATTACAAACGAATCTATACAGATATTCTGAATAAAAAATATCCTGAAAAGAAAATGAGATGCGAGTCTATATTAATGAAAGAGAAAATCTCAGTCTTGGACGTTATACAATTGAATAAAGAAATATTTGGAGTACCCGATGCGGAAACAGCACGTTTCAACCAGAAACACCGCTCTTACAATCCGTCTGATATCATTGAAATTCTAGAGTATCAGAAGAAAAACAAATTGAATAATATACAGCTGGCATTGCGTTTTAAACTAAGCAGAAATACTGTAGCAAAATGGAAGAAAATGAACATTGTTAAGTCCGGTAAAGGAGAATGTACAGAAAAGAAACATTAGCATTGTAATCTTGAGAAAAAGAGAAGCGCTGTAAGCCGGATTCTGTCGAGACTTGTTATTTATCTGCGTTTTACATTGCTGCAAAACTTTTGCTGCTTACCCCTCATCAATGCCCGAGCCGAACTTAACTGATGATATACTTAGCATTGCACCGCATAGAGTTTACCTGGTTTCACTACAGCCGAACTGTACTTGCTTTCTGTTGCACTTGTCCTACTCTCGCAAGTGACGGATGTTATCCGCTATGCTGCCCTATGGTGTCCGGACTTTCCTACCCAAAATAATCTGGATCAACAAGTCACGCTTCTCTGAGCTGCAAAAGTACAAATTATTGTTTGAGTTTCTAATGGAATGCAAATGTTCTTTCTTGCGAAGCGCATCCCGGATGGAACGGCATGTTTGAGCTCATCCTGAAAATAGCTTGGAATGAGCGTTTGGCTTTTCAGGATAGCGAGTAGTGAGAGCCGGATAAGATG
This sequence comes from Epilithonimonas xixisoli, assembly GCF_004365655.1. Lineage (GTDB taxonomy): Bacteria > Bacteroidota > Bacteroidia > Flavobacteriales > Weeksellaceae > Epilithonimonas > Epilithonimonas xixisoli. Next base: position 15,440 of record NZ_SOEO01000003.1, read on the forward strand.
CCCAAATAATTGACGAGATAATTTTAAATTAATTTCGTAAAATCCTTATCTTCGTTTCCGGAATGGAGAACAAACAGAAAGCTTTTTCTAAATTAATAAAGGATAACCAAGGACTTATCATCAAAGTCTCACGCCTTTATACCCATTCTTTGGAGGATCAAGAAGATCTTTTTCAGGAGATTGTGTTACAACTTTGGAAATCTTACGACTCATTCCAAGGTAATTCTAAAATTTCAACGTGGATGTATCGTGTGGCACTTAACACAGCAATTACATTATTCCGAAAGAAAACGAGGCAACCACAGACCGACGAACTTCAGGATTTCCACAGCAAAGATTATCTTGAAGATAATGATGAAAAACAGCAGCAAATCTCTTTACTTTACAAGGTCATCAAACTTCTACCAGATGTGGAAAGAGCGATCGTAATGATGTATCTGGACGATGAGCCTTATAAAGAAATTGCTGAAACGCTGGGTATCACAGAGGTGAATGCCCGTGTGAAAATGAACAGACTAAAGAAAGTATTAAAAGAATTAATGATAAAGCATGCCTAACTCAGACGATTTTGATATCGATTCGCTAAAGAAAACGTGGCAGGAGCAAGAGATTGCGGAAGACTACAATCAAAGCGAAATCGAATCTATGCTTAATAGAAAGTCCAGAAACTATGTGAAATATATTCTGTGGATCAGTGTGGCCGAATTTATCATTTTTGGGCTTGTGAATTTTTTGGCTTTGTTTTCGAAAGATTTCCATACAGATTTTACGAGTATTCTGAATAGACTTCAAATCAGGGATCAAAACGAAATCGAGTTTTCGCTGGATCGGATCTACTATTGGATGAAGATTTTAAGTTTGATCATAACGGGTATTTTTGTAGTGATTTTCTACAGAAATTATAATAGAATCAAAGTAGAATCTAATCTTAAAAAATTTATACAGCATATTTTTACTTTTAAGAAAACGGTTAATCTTTTCATTTTCAGCAATATATTTTTGTTGGTTCTTTTCATTGGAAGTTTTATAAGCTTTATTGTCTTTACGGTGAAGAGCCAAAATGTCCATATAGATAATCCGACTTTCTGGGGATTGATTACCGGGGTAGTCTTCAGTTTGCTGATTTGCATTCTCCTAATTTTACTTTATTACAAATTGGCTTATGGGATTTTGCTAAACAGGCTTTCTGTGAATCTGAAACAGCTGGAGAAAATTGATTCCGAAAGAGAAGATTCTGAGCTTTTGTAGAACATTGTTAATCAATTAGATTAAGACTTTGCTACATTTTCCCTATCTTTGCACCCATAAAAAAAGTTCTTTGAAATGCTGGGAAGACGACAAATCCGTGAAAAAGTTGTAGAATCGCTCTATTCTTATTATCAAAACCCAATCAGGTTTGAAATGGTTGAGAAAAATTTGTTTTCTCAAATCAACAAAATTTATAATCTGTACATCTACACTATCAACTTTATGGTTGGTCTCAAATCTCTGACGGAAGATCAAATCGAAATTGGTAAAAATAAGTACATCAAAACGGATGAAAACGAAAATCCAAATCAAAAATTCGTAAGAAATCAAATTCTGATTCAGTTAGAAAACAACGAAGAAAGAAGAAGTTTCACAGACAAGAATAAATATCTGCTTTGGGATCGTAATGATGAGATTTTGGTAAAAACCTTTCAACGCATCAAAGCCGGAAAGCGCTATCAGGATTATATGCAGGATGAGGAAATCTCTTTTGTAGACGATCAGAAATTCATCGGAAAACTATTCCTAAGATATGTGGCAGAAAACACAGATTTGCACGATAGATTCGAGGAGAAAGAAATGTCTTGGGCAGATGATTTTCACATTGCCAATTCGATGATTCAGAAAACGATTGGTTTTATGAAGGAGGATGAAGCTTCTCACACTCTTATCAAAATGCTGAAGGATGACGAAGACGAGGATTTTGCAAGAAAACTTTTGAGATCTGCTCTTAATAATTGGGAACAATCTGAGAAAAAATTGCAGGAACGTCTTGTAAACTGGGAGCTAGACAGAATTTCTCTTATCGACAGAATAGTTCTGATTGCTGCCATCACAGAATTGGATAACTTCCCGCTGACAGCTTCCCGAATTATCATTAACGAATATATCGACATTTCAAAAGTGTATGGAACCGAGAAATCTCATATCTTCATCAATGGCGTTTTGGACAAATATACCAAAGATACGAACCGAGTATAATTTCAAATAAAATATATAAAAATGAAATCAATCAAAATATTAGCAGTTGCTGCACTTTGCACGCTTGCTTTTTCTTGTAACAAAAAAGAAGAGAACAAAGTTGACCAAACTCAAGGCTTAGATTATGCTCAAGCGAGTGCAATTTCAGATTCTCTTGCTACTCAGGAAGCCGTAAATCCGGACGATGCCGCTTTGGTAAAAGAAGCGCAAAGCAAACCTTTGACGACAATCGCTTTTAGCGAGACAGATCATTCTTTTGGAGACATCAAAAAAGGTGAAAAAGTTGAGCATATCTACGAAGTAACAAACACAGGAACCAATCCTTTGATTATTTCCAATGTAAAACCAGGTTGTGGATGTACAGTTCCAGATTACACAAAAGAGCCTATCTTGCCGGGAAAAAAAGGGAAAATCACTTTGCATTTCGATTCTACCAACTTTGACGGAACCGTGCACAAAGCGGCAGACGTTTTCGTAAACGTAGAAAAAGCACCAGTTAAATTGACTTTCTCAGCAAACGTACTTCCTTAAAACAAAATCTATGTTAACAATATTTTTACAAGCCGCTGCGCCACAACAATCGATGACTCCTACTTTGGTAATGATTGGATTGATGGTTGTTGGATTTTATTTTCTAATGATCCGTCCGCAGATGAAAAAACAAAAGCAGGAAAAGAACTTCCAAGAAGCTTTGAAACCAGGTGCAAAAGTGGTAACAACTTCTGGAATGCACGGGACTATATTTTCTATTACAGAAGATGGCGTAATCCTAGAAACACTTAGCGGAAAATTGAAATTCGAAAAAGCAGCAATTTCAAAAGACTTTACAGCAGCAAGATTCCCCGAAACTTTCGGAGAGGTTAAAAAGAAATAATTAAGTTTATCAAATAAAAAAAAGGCTCGAAATTATTGAATTCCGAGCCTTTTTTTTATTTATACTTTCAGAGCAAAAAGCCAATAGCCAATAGCCAATCGCCACCTGCTACTTCGTTACATTATCAATAAACTCCAAAATCGAATCCTTGCTCCAATCCATCGAGCTATCTTCTTTTTTCAGGATTCTCCCATCTTTCCCAATCAAATAAGTTGTAGGAAATGCCGAAGGCAAAATCTTCGGATCCAAAGGACTTTCCGCAATATAAACCGGAACCGTGTAATTGTTTTCTTTCAAGAATTTTTTCACATCTTCCTCCTTGTCCTGCATCGCAATCAGCGCAAATTCCACCTTGCCTTTTTTTAAATCGTAAAGCTTCTGGATTGTCGGCCACTCCGTTCTGCAAGGCGGACACCAAGTTCCCCAGAAATTGAGCAACAACACTTTCCCGCGCAGGTTTTTCAGATTCGTACTCGTCGTATTTATGCCTTTCAAATCGATGTTCAAAACATCGTCAGAAAGCATCGTTTCATTGTTGATTTTCTCCACAGTCGGGCTCATTGCCATCTGTTCCGAGACAAAATCCCGAAGCGGTTTTATCATAGCAAATGCGGATAAAACCACAATTAACACAACATATATCCAATTCTTTTTCAAAAATTCCATAACTAAATACTTTAAAAATTTGGGCGTATCCCTCGCCAATACCAAGGCCATCGCTCGGGTCGGGCTATCCACTACTATCTTCTCCTTGCCTGGCAAGGCAAGCAGAAGGATATCCGTTTCTATCCCTTACGCAGGATTATCCTTCAATAGAAGATTTACAACAAGTTTAGAAGTTCCTCTATGGTATCGAAACCTCTATTTTTAGCATAATAAGTCTGCAATTCAACATAAAATTGATCTTTCGTGAATTCCTCTGGATTTGCTTTATGCTTTTCCAAAAGTTCAGTTCCGTGTTGTGGTCTCGGTCCCCAATGCGCAATCTCGTTGAAGTTTTCATCAAGGAAAATTACAATCGGAATCGATTTTCCACCATTCACCAAATAACCATCAATCAAACTTGGTTCCTGATCACGATAAGAAATTCTGATTTCAAATTGTTCAAAAAACTTCACAACAACCGGAATCACTTGACTTGCATCACCACACCAAGATTCAGAAATAATCAATATTTTCCCATTGAAATTCTTATTAGCCAAAGTCGCCACCTGCTCAGAGTTTGGAAGATATTTTTCCGACATTCTGTTCATTCTTTGGATTCCTAATCGGTAATATTCAGCGTATTCTGCTTCTTGCGTGTCTTTTGGATTTCCTAATCTTTCTCCAGCATCACGGAGATATTCGGTGTAAGAAACAGCGTTGTCCCAAAATGATTTGATGTTCATTATAGTTTTCTGGTTTTATTAATTAAATACATATCTGCCAAAACAAACGAGGCAAGACTTTCCACAATCGGAACAGCTCTTGGAACCACACAAGGATCGTGTCTTCCTTTGCCTTCCACAGTCACAGATTCGCCATCTTTGTTGATGCTTTCCTGCGGACGAAGAATCGTAGCAACTGGTTTGAAAGCCGCACGGAAATAAATATCCATTCCATTCGAAATTCCACCTTGGATTCCGCCAGAAAGATTACTTTTTGTTGTTCCATCTTGATTGAATAGGTCGTTGTGTTCGCTTCCCGTCATTTTTGCACCACAAAATCCGCTTCCATATTCAAAACCTTTGCAGGCATTGATGTTTAGCATTGCTTTTCCCAATTCGGCGTGAAGTTTATTGAAAATCGGTTCGCCCAATCCAACCGGAACATTTTTGATGACACAAGTCACAGTTCCGCCAATCGTGTTGCCTTCTTTCTTGATTTCTTTGATTCTTTCAATCATTTTATCGGCAGTTTCTTCATCTGGACAACGAACGATATTGCTTTCAGTTTTAGAAAAATCCAAAGCTTGATAAGGTTTCTCACAGAATATTTCGCCAACCGAAGAAACGTAAGCATTGATTTCAATCTCGGGAAGAAGTTGTTTTGCTAATGCGCCAGCAACAACCCAATTCAAAGTTTCACGCGCAGAAGATTTTCCGCCACCACGATAATCTCGGATGCCGTATTTTTGGTCATAAGTATAATCGGCGTGACTTGGACGATAAGCCTGAGCGATGTGGTCGTAATCTTTGGAACGTTGGTTTTCATTTTCAACAATAAATCCGATGGGCGTTCCGGTAGATTTTCCATCAAAAATACCTGATAAAAATCGAACTTTGTCACCTTCTTTTCTTTGTGTGACAATAGCGGATTGTCCGGGCTTTCTACGCTCAAGTTCCAATTGAACTTTCTCAATATCGATTTCCAGACCGGCGGGAAAATTGGTGATAATTCCGCCGTATGCTTCCCCGTGACTTTCTCCGAACGAAGAAAGCGTTAAAAAGTTTCCTAAAACATTAAACATAAATAGAAGTTAGATGTGAGAAATTAGAGGTTAGATTTTAGACCAACTATATTTTCTAATTTCTCTGTTTTCTTTAATAACAACAAATTTACGGATTTTAAAATGTACTGATATGTAAAATCTGACTTCTAATCTCTATTTTTACCATATGAATTCCAATAAAACTGTTCTGATTCTTGGTGCCAATTCCGATGTGGCAAAACAATGTATTTTGCAATATTTAGCGAAAGGATTTTCCATCATCGCATCTTCAAGAAATCTTACTTCTTTGGAGAATTTCATTAATGAAAATCAATTAAATCAATCAAAAATTGAAATCAAATATTTTGATGCGACAGATTTTAATTCTCATCAAAAGTTTTATGATGAATTATCCATCAAACCAAATATTGTTGTTTATTCAGCCGGATTTTTAGTAGAAAATCAAGAGGCTTTAAAAAATTTCGAAGGCACTTTTGAAATGATAAAGACGAATTATGTTGGTGCAGTTTCTATTTTAAATATTATTGCAACTGATATTAGTAATAAAAATCTTGAAAGAATCATCGGGCTTTCTTCACTTTCCGGCGTTCGTGGTCGGAAAAGTAATTTCGTTTATGGAAGTACAAAATCTGCGTTTACTCAATATTTAGCGGGTCTTCGACAAGAACTTAATTCAAGGAAAATTACGGTTAATGTTTTGGTTAGCGGTTACATTAATACTAAAATCAATGCAGGTCTGGATTTAAACAAATCATTATTAATGGAACCTGATTATGTGGCAAAATATATTGTAAATGCGGGAAATTCTTTCACCATCGTTCCAAATTGGAAATGGAAAATCATCTATTGGATTTTGAAATTGTCACCAGAATTTCTTGTTGCGAAATTGCCATAAAAAAAAACGCCAGAAAATTCTGACGTTTTTTATTTTTATTGATGTGAAGTTTATTTCTTAATCAATTTCACAGTTTGTTTGTTTCCGTTTGCAGATTCGATAATGCCGATGTAGCTTCCAGAAGAAATCCCCGAAAGATTGATTGTCGTTTCTTTGCTGTTGACTTTTTTGTCGCGGATCAATTTTCCGTCTAAACTATAAACAGAAATTTTTGAAATTTCAGAATCATTCTTCAAGTTCAAAACATCTTTCACAGGATTTGGATAGATGCTAAGGTTTTCTTTTTTAGTTTGATTTACAGCTAACATTGCTTCGTCAACTCTAACATTATCAATGAAAACATACATCTGATTCGCATCAGAATAGGCATTAAAACCTAAATAATGAACGCCATCTTCTGTTGGTGTAAACTCGATGATTCCAGTTTCCCAAGCTGTATTCGTGATGTTGGATTGTCCATTATTATCCCAAATGATATTGGTAAGATTCGCCGCATTTTTATTTTTTCCGATCGCTACTTTCAGTTTTTCGATGCCATTGAAACCTCCAGTTCTATAATCAAATTTGATAGTTATTGGTAAATCTTTCGTCAACAGGATTCCTCTGGAAACATACCACGAATTTGCAGCATTGCTTGAGCTAAATCTGTAACGGGCATTTTTTGTGCCTTCAGAAGCGGCGTAAAAAGAATTAGTTTCTTCAACAGTCCATGTATTTCCGCTACCCAGATTTTCTGTTTTCCAGCCATCTTCCGCTTCAAAGCCGTATTGATAAGGCAAAGTGGCCGCAGGAGTTTCCGATGATTGTCCAGATAATTTTACATCATCCACAAACCAAGAATTCCCATTGTCATTGGTCATTACAAAAGCGATATAAACTTTTTGTCCTGCAAACGCGCTTAAGTCCACAATCTTTTTTTCATAGACATTGTAAACTGCTGTCAATTGTTCCTCTGTCCAAACTTGAGCGTCGGTAAAAGTGCTACGATCGGTTTGTGAAGTTGTAGAAACTTTGATGTAATATGTACTTTTATTCGAAGTTTGATTAGCATTTAATTTTCTGGTAAAAAATGAAAGTTCCGCCTGAGAAGCAGTTGCCAAATCGATTTGCGAAGTCACCATCCAGTCTTCTGCGAGACCGCCGGTTACATTTTGATATTGAACATAAGCCGCTTTTGTCCCGGAGTTTACGAATTGGGTTTCTAGTTTCCAGTTCTGGGAAGTGCCTAAACCATTTGTTCCGATAAAAGTTGTCCAGCCAGTTGGCGGAAAAGTTGCGCCTTCAAAGCCTTCTTCAAGTAGAGTTTGTGCATTGGATTGAGATAAAATTAATCCAAATGCAAGTAGTAAAATTTTCTTCATTATAATTTAAAATTGAGGACGCTAATTTACTTTTTTCTTTAATCTTAAAAATAAACGAATGTTAATTTTAAGAATCAAAAAAAGCGAAGAAAAATTTCCGTGCTTTTGATTTTTTTGAATTCCTTAAAACCTCTTTTCTCATTGTGAATTTTTAAAGATTTTTACTGTTGAGATTTATGATAAGCAATCGCAATATGAATTTCAAAATAAGAAAAACCGTCTCCTAATTCATCTTTTATAGCTTTTAAAGATGGGATTTTTTGAGCTTCTGCAATTTCAATAATTGGTTCTATTTTGCTCATATCCATTAATTCGCTGGCTTCAATTTTTCCAGTTGCAACAAAATTTGCTAAATGATTTTGAATCGTATTAACCGACAAACTTCTCATTTTTGCAATTTCTTCCACGCTAAAATTCTGTTTGTACATTTCAAAAGTGGTTGCAAAAGTTCCCGATGTAGTCTTCGTTGCTTTCTTTGGTTCTCGTTGTTTTTTCGGTTTTTTCTCTGAAATTTTACTTCTCAAATTATGATTTTTACAAAATTCAATAATTGCAGGAAGAAATATTTCCCCATATTTTTCGATTTTAAAAGCTCCGAAACCGCTTATTTCATTCAGTTCTTCTTTTGAATTTGGGAGATAAGCTGATAACTCCATCAAAGTTGCATCAGAAAAAATGACATAAGGCGGAACATTTTCGCGTTCGGCAATTTCCCGTCTTAAAGTTCTGAGTTCGGCAAATAATTCTTCGTTTCCTTCAATAATTGGAGCGGAATAATGGGTTTCAATTTCAGCGACAGTCACGGCTTTGGCTTGTTCTTTTACTTTTCGCAGACTTACTTTTTTGCCTTTAAATAAAACCTGATTGCTTTCTTCATTTAATTTTAAAACAGAAAATTCGCTATCAGATTCACTCAAAAAACCATTGATGATTAATTGTCTCAGAAGATTTTGCCAATAATTTTTATCTTGATTATTTCCAACGCCGTAAGTCGGCAAACTGCGCATTGAATCTGAGATTTTTACACTTTTTGAACCTCTTAGAAAATCGATAATTAAATTTTTTCCGTAACGTTCTTTCAATCTGTAAACTGCGCTCAATAATTTTTGGGCATCCACGGTTGCATCAAAAGTTTCGAAATCGCTGAGACAAAAATCGCAGGAATTGCAATTGCCATCGTGCTTTTGGCCGAAATATTCCATTAAATATTGTCTTCGGCATTTTTGCATTTCGGCAAAGTCAGACATTTGTTTCAGCTTTTGCAACATCAAGTCAGATTGCTCTTCATTGCCTTCTATCATTGCAAATCTCCTTAGTTTTATAACATCAGCAAATGAATAAAACAAAATCGCTTCACTCGGCAAACCATCTCTCCCAGCTCTTCCGGTTTCTTGGTAGTAACTTTCGATGTTCTTGGGCAAATCTGCGTGCATCACAAAACGGACATTACTCTTGTCGATTCCCATTCCAAAAGCAATCGTAGCAACCATTACGCGGGTTTTGTCCTTCAAAAAATCTTCCTGAACTTTCGCTCTTTCCATTGAAGAAAGTCCGGCGTGATAAAAAGCTGAGTTGATGCCATTTTCTCTCAGATTATTAGACATTTCTTCCGTTCCTTTCCTTGATAAACAGTAGATAATTCCCGAATCATTTGGATGTTCATTGAGATATTGAATGATGTTTTGAAGCACGGATTGTTTTGGCTGAACGAAATATTTGATATTGGCTCTGTCAAACGAAGAAATCAAAACCAAAGGCTCTTGGAGATTCAATTGTTTGATGATGTCTTTCCGCGTAATTTCGTCTGCACTCGCTGTCAAAGCGATAATTGGTGTTTTTGGAAACTGTCTTTTCAAACCATTTAAAAACAAATAATCCGGACGGAAATCGTGACCCCAATGTGAAACACAATGCGCTTCATCTACCGCAAACAGGGAAATATTGACGTCATTCAGCAACTTTAAAAATGCACCATTATCTGCACTCAATTTTTCGGGCGCAACATATAAAAGTTTAAGCTGACCATTTTTTAATTGTTTTAAAGTCTCATTTTGCTCAAAAGAAGACATCGAAGAATTGATGTACGAAGCGGAAATTCCGTTGACACGCAAAGCATCAACTTGGTCTTTCATCAAAGCAATCAACGGAGAAATGACGATGGCTGTTCCTTCCAAGACCAACGCCGGAACTTGATAACAAAGAGATTTTCCACCACCAGTGGGCATCAAAACAAACGTGTCTTTTTTCGAAATTACATTTTCAACAGCGTTCGCTTGTTCAAGGCGGAAATTGTCGTAACCGAAATATTGTTGGAGTATTTCTAATGGAGATTTCATAGAATTTGTGTTTTAGTAAAAATAATAAATTCTAATTATTTTAAGTTTGATTTTTAAAGAAAGAAAAACCCCATAATTTGTGAAACTATGAGGTTTATTATAAATTATTTGAACTATTTTTTTTCATTTAATGTAAATACAGCTCTATTATTTACATCCAAAATTATGGTTAAATATCATTAAAGATGCGAATCAATATCCATTTGTTGATGAAGAATTCTGATAATTTCTATTTTTTCTTCCTTTAAATTGATTCTGTAAAAAATAAAATGAGATTTAATTCTAGAGCGAAAATATCCTTTTCTCGCGCTGTTGTAATCTTTTCCAGATTTGGGATTTTCAGAAATATATTCAATTTCGTCCATCAATAAATCAAAATAATAATCGGCTTGTTCCAGCGACCATTCTTCAAAAGTATAGAGCCAAATGTTTTCTAAATCAATTTCAGCTTGTTTACTGATTTTGTAATTCATTATTCGGCAGAATATTTTTGATGCAGATTTTTTTTGAAATCTTCACGATTAAAATCTAATGAAAATCCTGATTTTTCTCCTTTTTCAAGTTCTTTAATTAATTCAGATTTCTTAATTTCTTCGTATTCAAACGTTCGTAAAGCAGCTCTCACAACTTCACTTGCAGAGGAATATTTCCCTGTTTTTATTTGTGAATTGATAAAATTGTCGAAATAATCGCCCAATAAAATCGAAGTATTTTTAGCCATAATTTTACAGTTTAATTTCTAAAATCAAATATACCAAGTTTTGGTATTTTATACAAATTTGTTTTTACTGTTCATCTTTTCAACATCTTCGTCGGCAAAAAGAGTGTTTCTATCGGTAAAGTTTTCAAAGCGTAGCAACGTACGATAATTTTGACAAAAAATTAAAATATATGTCACTATTTACACCACTTATTTGGATTCTCATTGTCGTTCCATTCATTGTTTTAGCCGTTTTCAGGTCAGAAAAGGTCAATCTAAAATATTTAGGATTGTTCGTTCTCTATTTTCTAACAGATTCTTACATCCAGCATTTGTCGAAACTTTATTTTGATTTGGAGTGGATTGAAATTCGCTTGGATTGGTAAAATTTTGAGTTTATGTTTTGCTTTGATTGTTATTTTTTCTGTTTCAAAAAAAGATAGGGAAGAAATTGGCTTTACAACAAAAACAAATTCAAAAAGTCAGTTAAAATCTGGAATTTTAATTTTTCTGGGGTTTTTGACTTTCGATTTTATCTTCAAACTAATTTTGTTTCCGAAAGGCGGTGACTTCGATTTAGAAACTTTTGCTTTTCAAATGACAATGCCTGGTTTGACGGAAGAATTGGTTTTCAGAGGGATTTTATTTTGGCTCTTGGACAAGGCTTTCGCACCGAAATGGAATTTTAAAGGCATCAAATTCGGTTGGGGATTTGTCATTATCACGATACTTTTTGCGGAAGCTCACGGCGTGATGCTTACGGAAAATTATGAATTCAAGTTTGACATCATCACCATTCTTTATTTAACAATCATTTCTTCCCTCAGTGTCGGGATTTTGCGTAAACTTTCAGGGAATCTTATTTTTCCAATTCTCGGACATAATATGATTAATACGATAAACGCCATCATAAGAATTTTGTAGAAACCACCAATCAAACAGCTTCAAAAAACTATCTTTGGAGCTGTTTTTCAATTAAAAATTATGCAAAAAATATCGTCAAATTATTTTACCCAACGCATTGGTGAATTTGATTTTGAAAAATTTTACACCCAACAAAAAAGAGTGATGTTCCATTCTTTAATGTGGCTGAGTTTTGCTTTTTTATTATTTTTAAGTTACAGATTAGCGTATCAACTCACGTATTTCAATAGTTTCATCCTGACACTGCGGATGTGCGTTGTCAATATGATTGTTTTCTATATTTTCTTCTATCTGCTTCTGCCAAAAGTTTTAAAATTATCATTCGGATTAGCAATATTTTATTTAATAATTAGTTTGCCTGTTCTTATAATTTTTTGGTTGCTATCAACTTATTTCTTTTCTATTACTTATCACTATTTAGGATTTGAAATTTTAGAAGGAGAATTGAAAGGTGCGATTACGGCAAGTGCAAACCAAACTTTTTGGGAAGCAATTTCTTTCAGTAGAATAATTTCTCAAGCGATTATCTTCATTTCGCTTTTATCACCGTTCTTTTTTGTTAAAATTTTGTTTGAAATTTCTAAACTTTACAGCCGAACCATTAAGATTCAAAATCAAAAAAATCTGCTCGAAATCCAAAACATCAATATTGAAAAAGATTTTTTGAAATCCCAGCTTAATCCTCATTTTCTATTTAATACTTTGAATAATTTATACAGTTTAAGCCTTAAAAAAGACAACACGGTTCCCGAAGTGATTCTCAATCTTTCCGACACGATGAGTTATACTTTGTACGAATCGAACAGCGAAAAACTAGAATTATGGAAAGAAATAGCATTTGTCAAAAACTATTTCGAGCTCGAAAAAATGCGTTATTCTGTAGATAAAAAAATTCATTGTGAATTTCCTGCTGAAACAGATTGTAAAGGTTTAAAAATTGCGCCACTATTGACCTTCACGTTCATAGAAAATGCTTTTAAGTATGGTTTAAAATCAAAAGAGTCAGCTTTTTTGAATCTTAAAATAAAAATTGAAAGCGGGAATTTTATTTTTTTAATAGAGAATGATTTTGAAGCAATTAAAAACGAAAATAGTCACGGTGGAATCGGAATTGAAAATGTGAAAAAACGACTCCAGCTCATCTATCCGAACAATTTTGATTTAGAAATTCTTAGCTCGCAGAATATTTTTAAAGTGAAGTTAACCATCAATTTAATCAAATAATGGAAAAAATAAATTGCATCATTATCGATGACGAACCACTTGGAAGAGACCTCGTAGAATCTTTTGCCAAAGAAGTTTCTTATCTCAACATTCTCAGCATTTTTGAAAACCCTGTGACAGCTTTATCTTTTCTGGAAGAAAATCCGGTAGACCTTGTTTTCAGCGATATTGAAATGCCAAAAATTAATGGTTTGGATTTCTTGCGGACATTAGATAATCCGCCAGTTTTTATTTTTATTACAGCTTATCGGGAGTTCGCTTTAGATGGTTTTGATACAGGCGCAACTGATTATTTGGTAAAACCGGTTCGTTTTGATAGGTTTCTAAAAGCGGTGCAAAAAGCTAAAAATCATATCGATTTAAAGAGAAATTCTACTAACTCACAAAATGAAAATGACAAAATTTTTATAAAATCTGAAGGGAAAATTATCAAAATCTTGTTGTCAGAGATTTTATACATCGAAGCTCAAGGCGATTATTTGAATGTGATGACGACATCGGAAATCTATTCGACTCAAATGACACTCACTTCGATGGAAGAGAGTTTGCTAAACAAAAAATTCTTTAGAGTTCAGCGTTCTTTTATCTTGAATCTCGACTTTGTGAGAAGTATCCACGGCAATATGGTGGAATTGCTGAACGGAAAATCTATTTCTGTTTCTGTGAATAAAAAAGAAGAACTTTACAGATTGTTGGGAATGTGATTTCTTAAAATAAAAAAAGCGAGAAATAATTCTCGCTTCTAATTTATGATTTTAAATCCAATTTAAGTTCCAGTTCATTGAGCTGTTCATCAGCAATCGAAGCCGGCGCATCAATCATCACATCTCGCCCAGAATTGTTTTTCGGGAAGGCGATGTAATCTCTGATTACTTCGTTTCCATCCAAAATGGCAACCAATCTGTCAAATCCGAAAGCCAAACCTCCGTGAGGCGGAGCGCCATATTTGAAGGCGTTCATTAAGAATCCGAACTGTGCTTCTGCTTCTTCTTTCGAGAATCCTAAAAGGTCAAACATTCTTGACTGCAAATCTTTATCAAAAATTCTGATAGAACCGCCACCAATTTCGTTTCCGTTCAAAACCAAATCGTAAGCGTTGGCTCTTGCTTTACCAGGGTCAGTTTCCAAAAGGTGGAAATCTTCGGTCTTCGGAGACGTGAAAGGGTGGTGCATTGCGTGGTAACGTCCGCTTTCTTCGTCAAATTCCAGCAACGGGAAATCTACCACCCAAAGCGGTGCGAATTCGTTTCCTTTTCTCAAGCCAAGACGGTTTCCGAGTTCCATTCTCAAAGCGGAAAGTTGCGTTCTCACTTTGTCTGCATTTCCGGACATTACGAAAATCAAGTCACCAGCTTTTGCGCCGAATTCTTCAGTGATTTTCTTTAAGTCTTCTTCAGAATAGAATTTATTGACAGACGAAGTTATAACGCCATCATTCTGGAATTTAATCCAAACCAAGCCTGTTGCGCCGATTTGAGGGCGTTTTACCCAATCTACCAATTCGTCGATTTGTTTTCTGGTGTAATCTGCAATGCCTTCAACATTAATTCCGACAACCAATTCTGCATCATCGAATATTTTAAAATCTTTTCCTTTTGTTAAGTCATTCAGTTCGTGAAATTCCATTCCGAAACGAATGTCCGGTTTGTCGTTTCCGTATTTTTGCATCGCATCGGCGAAGGTCATTCTTGGGAAATCTCCGAATTCATTTCCTGTGATGTCTTTCAAAAGAACTTTTGTCATTCCTTCGAAAACATTCATAATGTCTTCTTGTTCTACAAACGCCATTTCGCAATCGATTTGCGTAAATTCCGGCTGTCTGTCGGCTCTCAAATCCTCATCACGGAAACATTTAACGATTTGGAAATATCTGTCCATTCCACCCACCATCAACAATTGTTTGAAAGTTTGAGGCGATTGTGGCAAAGCATAAAACTGTCCTGGATTCATTCTGCTCGGAACCACGAAATCTCTCGCACCTTCCGGAGTTGATTTGATTAAAACAGGCGTTTCAACCTCGATGAAACCTTCTTCGGAAAGATAATTTCTGACTTTCTGCGCCATTTTGTGACGGAAAATCAATTTGTCTTTCACAGGATTTCTTCTGATGTCCAAATATCTGTATTTCATTCTCAATTCCTCGCCGCCGTCGGTTTCGTCTTCGATAGTGAATGGTGGAAGTTGAGATTCATTTAGGATGATTAGGTTTTCAATTAAGATTTCTACGTCGCCTGTTGCAATCTTTGGGTTTTTGGAAGTTCTTTCGATAACAGTTCCTTCAACTTTGATGACAAACTCACGGCCTAATTTCTTAGCGCTTTCCAAAATTTCTTTGGAAGTTCTGTCCTCGTCCAAAACCAATTGTGTGATGCCGTAACGGTCTCGCAAATCGATCCAAATCATAAAACCTTTGTCGCGGATGGTTTGCACCCAGCCGGAAAGTGTTACTTTTTCATTCAGATTTTTCAGCGTCAGTTCGCCGTTTGTGTGTGTACGGAACATAAAAATTTAGTTTAAAGTTTAGAGATTCAAGGTTTAAGGTTCAACGATATCAACTTTGAATTGTTGAACTTAGAACTTTGAATTTTCGAGTGCAAAGATAATGTTTTGATGGGAATTAATTTGATTGATATGGAAAGCTTTTTTTGATTGAGAAATCTTCAATCCTGGCGAAGCGCGTGAGGGATAGTAGTGGATATCCTTTTTTGGCGGATGGAATTAGCGGATGGAAAAAAGATAGTAACGGATAGCCCGGCCCGAGCGGTGGGAAAAGCTTTGGCAAGGGACACGCCCAAATTGTTGGTAGTTTCGGAAAGTTTTTGTAATTTAGTGGAAATCAAATACTTATTTATTATGGGAAAAGGTGATAAAAAATCTACCAGAGGAAAAAGAATTAGTGGTAGCTACGGCAAGACAAGACCCAGAAAAGCTTCGAAATCTGTGACCGTTACAGAAAAAATTGAAAAACCTAAAGCGGAAGCAAAGCCAAAAGTCGCAAAACCGAAGGCTGAAAAGGTGAAAAAATCTGTAGAGGAATAAAAAAAAGCCGGCTCAAATATTGAGTCGGCTTTCGTATTTTTAAATGGAAATTATTTTCCGAAAATGCTTCCTAATAATCCACCAAGACCGCCTTGCTGAGATTGTTGCTGTTGGTTTCCACCGCCAAGAACGCTTCCTAGAATGTCGCCCAATCCACCTCCAGAAGATTGCGTTGCGCTACCAAGTACGCTTCCTAAGATGTTGCTCAAAGGATCGTTAGAAGCTTGCGCTTGTTGAGAAGAACTTCCCAAAATTCCGCCAAGTAAATCTCCTAATCCACCGCCAGAAGTGACGTTGCTGGCTTGTTTTTGTTGACCGATGTAACCCATAATTACTGGGGCAAGCATTGCCAAAACTGGTCCGATTTTGTCCATAGAAATTCCTGTGTTTTGAGACAATTGATTTTCTACGTTTGCTTTGTTTCCTCCGAAAATATGGTCGAGAATAGAGTTTCCTTCTGATTCTCTTTCAAGTGCTTGAGCTGGATTGTTTAGAATGCTTCCGTCGTGGTGTTTGTCTAGAGTTGCATTCAGTTTTTCTGCTTCGTCAGCGTTTTCTGATTTCTTTTTCAAATAACTGATTACCAATGGCGCTGCTACAACTAGCAATGCAATGATTTGATTTTTGCTGATTCCGAATTTGTTTTCGGCTTGTGTTGCAACTTGGTTGCCTGTGCTACCTGTGATTAGGTCTAATAGACTCATAATTTATTTATGTTTTTAGTTGAAAGTCAAAGATAAAAATTATTACAGATATTTTTCATGAATAAAATTTATTTTTTTAAAGTTCTCGGATTTCTTCAAGAGACTGATATCTTTTTCTCAATTTTATAAATTCCTGAGATGTTTCTTTCAGAGCTTCTACATTATCTTCTGTTTTTCCATCGTTCAATGTAAATTCTAAACAGCCAATATTATCCGTAAGCCAAGGCAACATATAATAATTCAGTCCTCCTTTATATAATTTTTTCGTGTGAAACTCTTTTCCTTGAGGAATTATTAAGGCGATATAAAAACTAAAAACATAAAATAGAGGTATCATTATGGGTAACAACTGGAATTTTTTCAGAGCCAATTTTTCACTTAATTTTTTGATTCCAGACGCTATAAAAATTGTGAAAATCAGATAGAATGGAATGAAGTAAACATAATTGTCAGAAACCGCATAGATTGTTGCAAAACCCAATGTAAACAATGCAGCAACAAATAGGAAAAGAAACTCCTTTTTGAAATTTTTATATAAATAAAAAATGCCACTGAAACAGAATACAATAAAGATATTGAAATTGTAAATCAAAAAGGCTATTGCTTTTACCACATTCTTTACAAGGTCAAGAAAAGTTTGGTCAAAAGTGTTTTGAACCCACGGTCCTTTTTTGGAAGTAAAGACGTATTTAAATTCGATACCATTAAGCTGATTTACAACGAACATCACACCGAAAATTGAAATAAAGAAAATGAATGAAGTTAAAACTTTTTGTCTTTCAGATTTTGAATAATAAAGCAGTAGAAAGTAAGCTGGAATGAGCATAATATTCTGAATGTGAACCCACAAACTTAATCCCAGAACAATGCCAGCGGTCACAATGTATTTTTTTGACTGATGCTTCAATGCTTTGACAGCAAAGAGTAAAAAAAGAACAACCCAAAAAGCATTTAATGTATAAACTTCTACAGTCTCGGCACTTCGCCAAAAAGAAAAACTAAAACCAAAGACAATCGTAGAGGCAATTGCAATCCAATTTTCTTCCAAAAACTCTTTGATTAAAACATAGACCAATCCAACCGTAAGAGCAGCTGGGACAATAGAAAGCATTCGCATTACAAAAATGCTGTCCATGTTTAGAACAGAGGTAAAAAATATACCTGTATTGATGTAAAGAAAATGGACAAGCGGTGTAAAATTCGTAATAAACTCACGTTTTTCAGCATCTACCACAAAACCAATACAGTCACCAAAGGATATTTTGGAAAAACTTCCAGCGTAATAAATCAGAAAAAAAACTGCAGAAATTAAAAAAGTTATAGTTTTTTTGGACATATATTTTCTAATTTTTGAAAATCGGAACATTGCTGCATGCTTCCCCAAACATCAAGGATTTTACCAGCGGTTTCAGTTGTTCCACCAATTCCACGTAAGCATTGTTCGGAATCGATTCGTCGCTACAACCCTTTACCAGAACACGTTTGTCTCTTAGTTCCGAGAAATCATAAGTTTGAATCGCGTTGTGCATCAGCAAAACTTCCAAATCCTCACGGTTTCCAAAAATCACTTTTTTCGCAGCATCCGTAATTTTGGAAGTGATCAGGAAATAGGCCCAAAGCGGAATGATCACATCTTCCGAACAGTAGATGTAAACATAAGCGTCATTGTAAAGTTCAGCATCAATATTGGCAATCTTTTCACGGAAGTCTTTCTCTTTCAAAATCATTCCTTCCCAGAGAAAATCCTTAATGTCAATCCCCATTCTTTTGCCTTTTGGATACAAGTCGGTAATATCAAAATTTACCAATCCGCTATTTGCAACCTTATTTTTAATTTCAAATTCTTCTGACATTTTTTTAAATTTAATAATTTTTAGGAGCTGTTTCCCGCTATCCGCTATATCTTTTTTTGCCAAAGCTTTTCCCGAAGCAAAAAAAGGATGTCGCTACTATCGGGGCTATGGGTTTTGTCATCCAATCAAATTTTGTCAACAATTCCACTTTCCTAATCCTAATAAACCAAAATGATTTATTTTTGTTCAAAGTTAAGAATTTCACAGAAAAAACTTAATTTTAAAAATCTATCATCCAATCTCTATTAATCTAAAATCTAACCCTTGAAATATTACATTATTGCAGGCGAAGCTTCCGGCGATTTGCACGCTTCCAACCTAATGAAGTCCATCAAACTAAAAGACCCAAATGCAGACTTCCGTTTTTGGGGTGGCGATTTGATGCAAAAGCAAGGTGGAACTATGGTCAAACATTACCGAGACCTTGCGTTTATGGGTTTTCTGGAAGTGGTTCAAAATCTGGGGACTATTCTTAACAATATCAAAATTTGCAAAAAAGACATCAAGGAATATCAACCCGATATGTTGATTTTGGTAGATTATCCGGGATTCAATTTGCGGATTGCGAAGTTTGCTAAAGAATTGGGAATCAAAGTGGTTTATTATATTTCTCCACAACTTTGGGCTTGGAAAGAAGGACGTGTAGAAACCATCAAGAAATACGTGGACGAAATGCTTGTCATTCTCCCATTCGAGAAAGATTTTTACAAGAAACACGACATCGATGCACACTTCGTTGGTCATCCTTTGCTTGATGCAATAGAAGGTTTGCAACCGGTTGATATTCAAAAATTTAAGTCAGGTAATAATCTGAATGAAAAGGAAATTATCGCCCTTTTGCCAGGTTCACGAAAACAAGAAGTCACAAAAATGCTGGAATTGATGTTGTCTGTAAGAAGTCATTTCACTGATTATCAATTCGTAATAGCTGGCGCGCCAAGCTTGGAGAAGGATTTTTACGAGCAGTTTGTAGATGATGATGTTCATTTCGTTTCCAACAAAACTTACGATTTGTTGAGATGTTCCAAAGGTGCTTTGGTAACCTCTGGAACTGCCACTTTGGAAACCGCCTTGCTCAATATTCCGGAAGTCGTTTGCTACCGAGGAAGCAGAATTTCCTACGAAATTGGAAAACGATTGATTAAAAATATCAAATATATTTCGCTCGTCAACTTAATTATGGACAAAGAAGTCGTAACAGAATTGATTCAAAATGAGTTGAATACTAAAAATCTAGTTGAAGAACTTAATAAAATTCTCAACACAGAAAAACGTGAACAAGTTCTCAATGATTACGAAATTCTACGCTCAAAATTGGGAGGAAGTGGCGCGAGCAATAACGCTTCCGAAATCATTGTAAACCTTAAATAATGGATAAAATCGAAATACAACTTCAAAATATAGAATCACTTTTATCCAAAATTGATGTGACAAATGAGAAGGTTTCCAAAGCTTCTATTGGTTGGCATTTGGAACATTCTTTACTTATTTTAAATAGCAGTTTGAAAGGTTTGACAATGACAAATCCGAAAGATTACAATCCAAAATTTAGTCTTAAAAAATTTATTTTCCTGAATTTTGGAATGATTCCGAGAGGGAAAATACGAGCGCCAAAACAATTCATTCCATTAGAAGTTCCAACTCAGGAAAGTATTTTGAAACTGATTAATCTGGCAAAGGAAAGATTGAAAGCTGTGGAAGATCTTCCGGAAAAATCTTTTATCATACATCCATTTTTAGGTGATTTTGATAAGAAAACGACGCTTAGATTTTTGTGGCTTCACAGCAATCATCATTTGAAAATTGTGGATGATATTTTGAAATAAATTTTATTTCGCTGTTAGGTTTGTGTGAAATTTCACAGAAATTAAACTTTTTTATAAATTTAATTTGTAGATTTATAAAAACACAAATCACAGATGAACAAACAACCTTTGCTCATTTTAGTAATCTGTCTCATACTTGGGATACTGTTTCAAGAGTATTTGATTTTGAGCGAATTAACTATTTTTTATTTATTGGTTTTTTCGGGAATTTCTTTAATTTCAATCCTCATCAAATCTCCATTTTTCCAGAAGGCAAAATATTATTTTTTAGGTTTTTTCTTTTTCTCAATTGGAATTTTTCTACATTCTCAAAATTCTGATAAACCAGAAATTCCAACTTTAAAAGAGAAAGAAAACATCGTTTTTCAGCTCAGCAAAAAACTGAATTCAAATGAGAAAAACAGAAGATATTTTGTTGAAATCTTAGCAATTCCTTCAAACGACATAAAAGATTTCTCGCCAATCAAAACGGTTCTCAGCATTCCAAAACATCAAGAACCATTAGACTTCAATCATTTTTATAATGCAGAAGTTTATATTCATCAGCCAGAAAAAATTAATAATGATTTTCAGTTTGATTATGAAAAATATCTGGCAAGACAAGACGTTTTTCTGCAAGCTTATTTACCAAATGACATTCTGAAAACTGAAAAAACTGAAGTTTCATTTTACGACCAGATTAGACAAAAACGTCTTCAGATTCTCAACAAAATCAATCAAACACCACTTTCTCCCAAGATTCAGGAGTTTTTGAAGGGCATTATTTTGTCGGACAGAACCGAAATGGATTCCGAAACCGTCCAAGATTTCAATCAAACTGGACTGACGCATCTTTTGGCAATTTCCGGTTCGCATATGGTGATTATTTTCTGGATGACTTTGTTTGTTTTTAATCAAATTATCCCGATCAAATTTCGAAAACTTTCTATCATTTTGAGTTTGGTTTTGATTTGGATTTTTGCCGTTTTTATAGATTATGGAAGCTCTGTGATGCGGAGTTGTTTGATGATTACGTGTTATTACGTGATGGTTTTGTTGCAACGGAAATCAGATTTGTTGCATTCTTTGGCATTGTCCGCTTTCATGCTTTTGATTTTCGATTCCAAACAGTTTTTCGATGTCGGATTTCAATTGAGCTATGTGGCGGTTGTAGGAATTTGGTGGTTGTCTGGGCCAATTAAAAAACTATTTCGAAAACCCAAATATTGGTTGGAAGATTTTGTTTATAGCATCACGGCGATGACTTTTTCTGCACAGATTGCAACTTTGCCATTGGCGATTTATTATTTCCATCAATTTTCATTTGTCTCCATTTTTGCCAACTTGCTCATCATTCCGCTTTCGGAAATCATTATTATTTCATCTTTATTAATGGTAATTGCAATAGCTTTTGGAATGAAATATCTCTTAGTTTTCCAAATTTTCGATGTGTTTATTCTTTATGTTTTGAAAGTCATTCATTGGCTTTCCAGCTTCGATACGTTGATGAATAAGAATCTTTCTTTAGGTTTATTAGAATTAAGTGCTTTGTTTTTGATGATTTATTTTCTGAAATTCATTATCAAAGATATTTTCAATCTCAAATATTTGTTGCGTTTTAGTTTTTGTCTTCTGTTATTTTTCGGATTGAGAATCGGTTTTAATTATTATAATTTTGAGAAAGAAGAAGTTCTTGTGCATCATTTTTATAAAGACAAAATCATCTGCGTCAAAAAGAAAAATCAGCTTGTTTTTTGGCTTAAGGAAAATAAGAATGAAGAGAAAATTATAGATTTTGTTATCAATCCTTATTTGGTTTCACGACGACTTTCTGATTTCGAAATCAATTACTATCCAGAAGATTCTGAATCATTTGTGTACGGAGGAAAACAATATAAATTGAAATAATTATAGTTTTTATAAATAAAGTTTTGTGTTTTTAATAAGAATTATGTATTTTTAAGCAAAACAAAAAACTATGATGGATTTCTTCGTTGGGATGAGCACTTTGCAGCAATCCTTCTGGTGGGTGGCAATCATCGCCAGTTTTATTTTTCTGATTCAACTTATTTTTACCATTATTGGAACAGACTTGTCCGATGGTCTGGGGGCGGATTTCGATGGTGATTTGGATGCTGTTCACGGCCCTTTCCAATTGTTTTCTTTTCGGAATTTGATTAATTTTTTAATGGGATTTGGCTGGACAGGTGTGGCGTTTTATCACAGTTTTCAAAACCAAATGTTCCTGGTGATTTTGGCGGCAATAGTTGGAAGTCTTTTCGTCGTCGTCTTCTTTCTTGTCATCAAGCAAATCATGAAATTGACGGAAGACAACACTTTCAATATCGATAAATTGGTTGGGAAAACCGCCGAAGTCTATCTCAGAATTCCCGAAGCAAAATCGGGGAAAGGTAAAATACAGGTTTCGCTAAATGGCACAAACCACGAATTATTGGCTGTAACAGAAGCCCAAGAAATTCCATCTGGAACTATGGTGAAAATTATTCGTGTGGAAGAAAAAATACTTATTGTTGAAAAAATTTAATAACACTATATGGAAATGATTAACGGAAGTTTTATTCTGATTCTAGTCGGAGTATTCGTATTATTTGTAACATTCTTGGCGCTGATCTCGCGCTACAAACGTTGTCCGTCCGACAAGATTTTGGTAATCTATGGGAAAACCGGAGGCAGTTCTGCCAAATGTATTCACGGTGGTGGAGCCTTTGTTTGGCCGGTGATTCAGGATTTCGCTTACTTGGATTTGAAACCAATTTCGATCGAAGCCAATTTGACCAACGCACTTTCCCGTCAAAACATTCGTGTGGATGTGCCTTGTAGATTTACCATTGCGATTTCTACAGAGCCAGACACGATGGGAAATGCAGCAGAACGTCTTTTGGGTCTTTCGCAAGAGCAGATTCAGGAACTTTCTAAGGATATTTTGTTTGGTCAGCTTCGTTTGGTAATCGCAACGATGACGATTGAAGAAATCAACACAGACAGAGATAAGTTCTTGGACAATATTTCCAAAAATGTTGATACAGAATTGAAGAAAATTGGTCTGAAATTAATCAACGTCAACGTAACCGATATTCGCGATGAGTCTGGTTATATCGAAGCTTTGGGTAAAGAAGCTGCGGCAAAAGCGATTAACGAAGCCATCATTTCTGTGGCAGAGCAAACCAAAATCGGGGAAACAGGAAAAGCTGTTGCAGACAGAGAAAAAGACACACAGATTGCAGAAACACAAAGAGATCGCGATGTGAAAATTGCGATTACCAATAAGGATCGTGAGGTTAGCATTGCATCCGCAGGAAAAGATGAAGCAATTGGAAAAGCAGAAGCTGAAAAAGAATCCAGAATTGCAACGTCCGAAGCCAATTCACTAGCTGTAAAAGGTGAGAATGAGGCCAAAATTACCATCGCTAATTCCGATGCAGAAAGAAGAGAGAAAGAAGCAGAAGCTTTGAGAATTGCAACTGCAGCTGAGAAAGTTCAGGCGGCTAAAGCTTTGGAAGAGTCTTACCTTGCCGAGCAAAAAGCGGAAACTGCCAGAGCAGAAAGAGAACGTTCCACGCAACAGGCAAACATCGTAGTTCCGGCAGAAATTGCTAAGCAAAAAGCCATCATAGATGCTCAAGCAGAAGCGGAAAAAATCAGATTGCAAGCAAAAGGAGAAGCCGACGCCATCTTTGCCAAAATGGAAGCCGAAGCAAAAGGTCTTTATGAAATCCTGACCAAACAAGCGGAAGGTTATGACCAAATTGTGAAAGCGGCAGGTGGCGATACCAACAGCGCCTTCCAATTATTATTAATAGAAAAACTTCCAGAATTGGTGAAAACTCAAGTGGAGGCGGTGAAGAATATTAAGATTGATAAAGTAACCGTCTGGGACAGCGGAAACAATCAGGACGGCAATACCTCAACGGCTAATTTCGTTTCCGGAATGATGAAAACCGTTCCACCTCTCAATGATTTGTTCAATATGGCTGGACTTGATTTACCTTCTTATCTGAAAGGTAAAGATGAAAAGCAAATTGTGGAAGTAAAAGAAGTTAAAAAAACCGAAACGCCACCGAAAACGGATGATGGCGCGGGGCATTCCTAAGCAGAAACTTTAAAGAATAATTTAATATTATTTATAAACGTCCGTATCTTTCTTTGAAAAGATGCGGACGTTTTGTTTAAAACATCGAGACCTTTTTACGAAACATCAGGACTTTTTTTCATGATCTCAGCAAACGCTCTATCAATCGGATTTACCAAAGGTCAAAAATTTCATTTAAAAACAATAAAAAAACCCCTTCAGAGTTTCAAACTCTGTAAAATATTGATTGTTCTTATCTTACTTCTGGAGCCACTTTCTCCCCGAACAATTCGATAGATTTCATCATCACATCGTGTGCAGGATCGCCCACATCCATATGTCCGATGAATCTTGTTAAACCAAACAATTCCTTCATTTCAGCTATTTTATCAGAAACCTGATTGGCACTTCCGATGAAAAGTGCGCCATCTTCGCTTCTTCCGCCTTCATACTGCTCTTTGGTGTATGGTGCCCAGCCACGGCTTTTCCCGATTCTGTCCATCTGAGATTTGTAGTTGAAGAAATATTGGTCAATATCTTTTTGATCATCACTTACAAAGGTGTGAGAATGGATGGCAATCTGCATCTTGCTTTCATCGTGTCCGGCTCTCAGATATTCTTGTTTGTAAAAATCGATGAGGTTTTTGAACTGTCTCGGCATTCCTCCAATGATAGCGACAATCAATGGTAATCCCAATTTTGCTGCTCTCAAAACAGATTCCGGAGTTCCGCCCACTGCAATCCAGATGGGCAATTTACCTTCGTTGTAAGCTCTTGGATAGACGGTTTGGTTTTCCATTGGCCTTCTTAAGATTCCGCTCCAGCTTACATTTTCTTCGTTGTTGATTTTCAATAATAAATCCAGTTTCTCTTCGAAAAGCTGGTTGTAATCTGACAAATCATAACCAAACAACGGGAAAGACTCGATGAAGCTTCCTCTTCCCACGAAGATTTCTGCTCTGCCTTTCGAAATCAAATCGATGGTAGAAAAGTTTTGATACACTTTCACAGGTTCGGATGAACTTAGAACAGTGACGCCACTTGCCAATTTGATGTTTTTTGTAATGCTTGCGGCGGAAGCCAACAAGATTTCGGGTGAAGATACAGCATAATCTTCTCTATGGTGCTCACCCATTGCGAAAACGTCCAAACCAACTTCATCCATCAGTTTTACCTGATCCAGAATTTCGTTTAGTTTTACGCTTGCGTCTCTATATTTTCCGGTTTTGGTGTCGAAAGAAACATCTCCGAACATCCCGATTCCTAATTCCATAATAGTCTCATTTTTATAGAAACAAAATTAAGACTTACGAATTTGTCTGACGTTGATGTAGGATAATTATGAAAGTTGAATTGTTTAAGCTATCATCTTTACTTCTTCAAATTGTAATAAATGCTTTTCACCAATCCATCTGCCACAGAAATTTTCGGCACATAGATCTGTTTGATTTCCGCCCAGGTCATCACGTTGTTATAGATTTGTAAAGCCGGAACAATGACATCAGCACGATCTTCGCGGAACTGGTAAAGTTGCATTCTCTCTTCTACAGAAAGTTTTTCCATCTCTTTCAGGTATTTTTTGATGATAGAAACAGACATTGGTTTGCCGTCTTTGGTTTTGCTGAGAGAGAATATTTTATTAATGTTCCCTCCAGAACCGATTGCAACCACAGGTTTTTTGCTCTTGATTTTATCTTTGATTTCGTCCTTCATCTCGTCCCAAATATTCGGCGTTACCAAACCGTTGAGTAGTCTGATGGTTCCAATATTGAAGGAATGCTCGTATTTCATCTTGTTGTTTTCGTAGAATGTGAGCTCTGTGGAACCGCCTCCAACATCTACGTACAGATAGGCGAACTCTTTGTCAAGTCCTTCTGCGACGTGGTTTTCATAGATTAAGGTGGCTTCCTCGTCGCCAGTGATGATTTCGATATTAATGTCCGCTTGCTCTTTTACGATATCGATGATTTCCTGTCCGTTTTTTGCATCACGCATCGCGCTGGTGGCGCAAGCACGGTAATGTTCCACTTTGTAGATCTCCATCATCTCGCGGAAAATAATCATTGTTTTGATGACCATTTGTTTCCTGTCTTCTCCTATTTCGCCATTGCTGAAGACGTCAAAACCCAGTCTCAAAGGGATTCTCAGGAGATTCAGTTTGGTGAATTCTGGTTTGCCCTTGGTTTCTTTTACTTCATTGATGAGGAGTCTTGCGGCATTGCTTCCGATGTCTATAGCAGCGATTATCATGGATTGGACGGATTAAAAAAATAAATATAGAATATTTTTTTTAGTATTTCTGATTTTTCAAATAATTGTAAGTCTCGATTTGTGATCTTTTTTGCAATTGTTTGCCGTCTTCCACATATTCGTTTCTCATATTCTTGTCCAGTATTCTGGATTTCACATTGTCTTCCAATTGAATATCTAGGAGTGTTTTCAATTCTTTTTTTAGATTTTTTTGTAGGATTGGCGTCGCGGCTTCTATCCTGTAATCCAAATTTCTCGTCATCCAATCGGCAGAAGAGATGTACATATTTTCTGCACCTTTGTTGTAGAAATACATCACTCTGGCGTGTTCCAAATATTCATCCACGATGCTTATTCCGTAGATTTTTTTCTTGAATTCTTTCTGATTCACAGCACAATAGATGCCGCGAACAATCATTTTCACCGTCACGCCAGCGTTTGCAGCTTCGTAAAGTTTTAAGATTAAGGTTTTATCACTCAGAGAATTAACTTTGATAATCATTTCTGCTCTGCGCCCCGATTTGGCTTCTTCTATTTCTTTGTCGATATGAGCGATGATTTTTTCTCGCATAAAAATTGGACAAACCATCAGCGTTTTACAACTTTTCAGTGTGACAGAAGGATCAACTCTTGGTTTGCTGAGTGCTAAAAATATTTTATTAATATCTGCCATCACAGCTCTGTTGGAAGTCATTACAAGATGATCGCCATAGATTTTTGCGGTCTTTTCGTTAAAGTTTCCTGTGCTGACAAATCCGTATTGAATAGTTCTGTTGTTCACTCTTTTTTTGATGACGCACAACTTGGCGTGTACTTTTCTATTGGGAATGCCCAGAAGAACTTTTACGCCTTCCAGTTCAAACTTGTCTTTCCACCAAAGATTGGATTCTTCATCGAATCTTGCACGCAGCTCCAGCATTACTGTCACATCTTTTCCATTTCGGACGGCATTAATCAAAGCATTCGCAATCTTAGAGCTCGATGCCAATCTGTACGCTGTGATTTGGATCGATTTTACATCAGGATCCATCGCCGCTTCTCTCAAAAGGTCAATAACAGAATCGTAAGAATGATAAGGAAATGTCAGCAGAACATCTTTTTTGATAATGACATCCGTCACTCTTTGTTTATTAGCAAATTCCGGATGGATAAAAGTGGTTCTTTCGACAGGCTTTTGATACGCTTTGAACACATCAGGAAAATCCATAAAATGTCTGAAATTATGAATCTTCTGTCCCGGAATGATGCTGTCTTTTTTTGTTAAATTTAATTTTTTGATGAGGAATTCCAACAAGGCTTTGTCCATCTCTTTATCAAAAACAAAACGGGTTGGTTTCCCTTTTCGTCGGCTTTTGACACCTTTCTCGATTTTGTCTGCCAAGGTTGTTTTGATGTCATTATCAAGATCAAATTCTGCATCTTTTGTCACTTTGAAACAATGTGCTGTGAAATCGTCATATCCAAAATAAGAAAAAATATGTGGAAGATTGTAAATGATAACATCTTCCAAAAGCATCACGTCCTTTTGCGTAGGATCTTCTGTTGGCAACAAAACAAAACGTCCGTTGGCGGTTACAGGAAGCTCTATGATGGCGTATTGACTTTCGTACTGCCATTCTTTTCTGCGCATCGCAATGCCAATGAAAAGACTTTTCTCACGCAAATATGGCATCGGTTTGTTGTCGTGCAGAAGGATCGGAATCACATTGCTTTCCACTTCTTCATCAAAATATTTGACAACAAATTCTTTTTGAGCTTCAGTAAGATGTTTATGATCTTTAATGAAAACATTTTCCTTCGCCATTTCACGCTGAACATCCTTCCAGGTTTTGTCAAAATCTTCTTGTTGATGGATGACCAGCTTATTTATTTTTTGTAAAATTTTGGAAGGCGCATCATAGAAAGATTCGGCAAGAACCTTTTGTTTGAAATCCATGGCACGTTTCAATCCGGCAACTCTTACCCGGAAAAACTCATCCAGATTATTAGAGAAAATTCCAAGAAAACGAATTCTGAGATGGATGGGAACACTCTTGTCCATCGCTTCCTGCAGCACTCTGGCGTTGAAGCCGAGCCAGGTGATATCGCGTGGATTAAATTCTTGTGGCATTAGTGTAGTTTTGTTTATCTCAAAAGTAGTAAAATTCATTGTATTATTTTGGCTTCGCAAACTACAATCTTCTTTGGCAAAGCTATGTTTCGGTACTGTAAACTAATTTTTAAATAAATAAGGAATGTGGTTTCGTTGAGGATTTTATAGTTGATGTTAAAATATTTAATAAAATTTATAAAATATATCTAAAAATAATATAGATTTGCAACCCTTTTAATTGATTATAAAAAAAATGAAGAAATTTTTACTATTAGTGTCAAGTGCGTTTTTTTTGAGCGCTTATGGACAAAAAACTTGCGGGACGGATAAGAAGATGGCGGAGTTTTTCGCTAGCAATCCTGAAGCAAAAGCAAACAAGCAAGCGCTAAGAGACTTTCTTGTAAACAATAATTACACTGCGAATAAAGGAACAAAGGCTGTTGTCACAATTCCAGTAGTTGTACATGTTTTGTATAAAAACGGAGCACAAAATGTTTCTGATGCACAGATTGCATCTCAACTCAAAGTTTTGAATGATGATTTTAGAAAACTAAATGCTGATTTTAATACCGTTGTTCCAGCTGCTTTCAAGCCTGTTGGAGCGGATCTTGAGCTGGCATTTTGTCTTGCAACCAAAAAACCAGATGGTTCTGCAACATCAGGGATAGAAAGAAAAGCAGTTTCCAATTCCTTTGTTTTTGGAAATAGTTACTATAAATCCAGCGGTCTACCTGCTTGGAATCCAACAAAATATCTTAATATTTGGGTAGGGAAATTTGACGGTTTTGATGAGTTTGGTGAACCTTGGGAAGGGACATTGGGTTTTGCTTATCTTCCTGATGCTGCAGGACTTTCTTATGATGGACTTTGTATTGGTTATGATGTTTTTGGAACGACTGGAACAGCAGAAGCTCCATTTAATAAGGGTAGAACAGGAACTCATGAGATTGGACATTACTTTGGTCTAAATCACATTTGGGGAGACGAAGAAGATTCTTGTGGAACTTCTGCAGGGAGCGATGGCTGTGCAGATACGCCAGCGACTAAGCAGCCATATTATGGAGAAGATAATCCAGTCTTCCCAGACAATCAATTTACTTGTTCCAGCAGTACAAATGGCGCAATGTTTATGAATTATATGGATTATGTTTATGATGCACAAATGGCCATGTTTACAAACAACCAAAAAACGATTACTCAGAATACAATGGCGGGACCAAGAGCTAGTTTGCTAAACTCTAACGCTTGCTCACTTCTAGCTGTTGATGATGTAGAAAAATCAAACTCTATCAATGTTTTCCCGAATCCTGCTGTTAACTATATTTCTATCGCTTCACCCTTGGTTAAAATCAATGAAGTTGAAATTTTTGCAAGTGATGGGAAATTGGTCAAAAAAGCGAATGTGCAAAATGAAACTGACAAAATTGATGTTAAAAATCTTCCAAGTGGAACTTATTATGTGAGAACCTACAACGGAAGTGGTTTTGTGAAATCATTGAAGTTTATTAAGAACTAAATTATTCTAACTACAACTAACTCCACGAACTCTGCTGAAAGGCGGAGTTTTTTTTTATTAATGACAATTTGTCATAATTTATGACGTGGTACAAATATTGAGAATTGCAGATTGTAATAATTTATATAACAAAAAATAACATATAAAAAAATGAGTAAAATAATCGGAATTGACTTAGGTACAACCAACTCTTGCGTTGCAGTAATGGAGGGTAAAGATGCTGTAGTTATCCCTAATGCAGAAGGAAAAAGAACGACGCCTTCTATCGTAGCGTTTACAGAAGACGGAGAAAGAAAAGTAGGAGATCCTGCAAAAAGACAAGCGGTGACAAACCCTACAAAAACTGTTTATTCTATCAAGAGATTCATCGGAACACATTTCAAAGATGATTCTGCTGAGATCTCTAGAGTACCATACAAAGTGGTAAGCGGACCAAACGATACTGTAAAAGTAAAAATCGACGACAGAGAATATACACCACAGGAGATTTCTGCAATGACGCTTCAGAAAATGAAGAAGACTGCTGAAGATTATCTTGGACAAGAAGTAACAAGAGCGGTAATCACTGTTCCGGCTTACTTCAACGATGCGCAAAGACAAGCTACTAAAGAAGCAGGAGAAATCGCAGGTCTTAAAGTAGAAAGAATTATCAACGAGCCTACGGCAGCAGCTTTGGCTTATGGAATGGACAAGTCTCACAAAGACCAAAAAATCGCAGTTTACGATTTAGGTGGTGGTACTTTTGACGTTTCTATTCTTGATTTAGGAGACGGCGTTTTCGAAGTATTGTCTACAAACGGAGACACGCACTTAGGTGGTGACGATTTTGATGATGTGATCATCAACTGGATGGCAGACGAATTCAAAGCTGAAGAAGGTGTAGATCTTAAAGGTGATGCAATCGCTTTACAAAGATTGAAAGAAGCCGCTGAAAAAGCAAAAATCGAATTGTCTTCTTCTCCTCAGACTGAAATCAACCTTCCTTATATCACAGCTACAGCTACAGGTCCTAAACACTTGGTTAAGACTTTGACTAAAGCTAAATTCGAGCAATTATCTGCTGACTTGGTAAGACGTTCTATGGAGCCTTGTAAAAAAGCGCTTTCTGATGCTGGTCTTTCTATCAGCGATATCGACGAAGTGATCTTGGTAGGTGGTTCTACAAGAATCCCAATTATCCAAGAGGAAGTTGAGAAATTCTTCGGTAAAAAACCTTCAAAAGGAGTTAATCCAGATGAGGTTGTTGCAATCGGTGCTGCAATCCAAGGTGGAGTTTTAACCGGAGATGTGACAGACGTACTTTTGCTAGATGTTACGCCACTTTCTTTAGGAATCGAAACTATGGGTTCTGTTTTCACTAAATTAATTGAAGCGAACACTACAATTCCAACTAAAAAATCTGAAGTATTCTCTACAGCGTCTGACAATCAGCCTGCAGTAAGCATCAGAGTAGGACAAGGTGAAAGACCAATGTTCAACGATAACAAAGAGATTGGTAGATTTGATTTGACAGATATTCCACCAGCACAAAGAGGTGTTCCTCAGATTGAGGTTACTTTCGATATTGATGCAAACGGAATCTTGAGTGTTTCTGCTAAAGATAAAGGAACTGGAAAAGAGCAGTCTATTAAAATTCAGGCATCTTCTGGTCTTTCTGACGAGGAAATCGAAAGAATGAAAAAAGAAGCTCAGGAAAACTCTGCAGCGGATGCGAAGAGAAAAGAAGAGGTTGAAGTTTTCAACAAAGCTGACGGATTGATCTTCCAAACTGAAAAGCAATTGAAAGAATTTGGTGATAAATTGTCTGCGGACAAAAAAGCAGCCATCGAAACTGCTCACGCAGAATTGAAAACCGCTTTCGAAGCTAAAAACGGTGACGATGTAAAAGCTAAAACCGAAGCTCTAGATGCAGCTTGGATGGCGGCTTCAGAAGAAATGTATGCTCAAGGTCAGGGAGCTGATGCAGGAGCTCAACAATCTCAAGGTCAGGCAAACGGAGCAGAAGATGTTCAGGATGCAGACTTCGAAGAAGTGAAATAAGACTTTAAAGTCAATCAATATTATAAAATCTCCGAGCGAAAGCTTGGGGATTTTTTTTTTGTGAATTAGATAAAATCTTCATGTTTGAAACCAGAGATTTTAATCAAAGTGATGATGTTTGGAATTGAATAAAATTAAAGAATATATCATTATTTATGCGTTTGAGATATTTCGTTTCTTGAACAACCACGACTTTTTTGAAATATATTTTTCTAGAATATTACTCTTTTGGTTTTTCCTTTATTTACGGGAGTTAATTTAGCACTTTATTGAAAATTAAATTTAAAAACTATAAATTAATGTACTTCGAGCTAAGTTTTTGCGGCATTGTAATGATTGTTTTTTATTTCTATTTTTCTTACGAATTAATTATCTGTATATGTTTGTTTATCATAGGTATATGGGGGTTTTTAGCAACGAATGATTTCCGAATTCATTCAACAAATTAATTGTCCATAGCATAGTTAGTATTGTAATATTGTATCGTTAATCAATAAAAATAAAAGATTATGTTACAAATTTTATCAATTCTAAAAAGCCAGAAAAAAGCTGCTATTAGCTCGCTTGCTATTTTGGCTAGTTTGAGTATGAATGCTCAATGTTCTTTAACAGGATACAAAAATCTTTCTCAAGGAGAGAGTTTTACTGTGGCTCTTAAGGATGATGGCTCATTGTGGCTGTGGGGTTATAACAATTTCGGTCTTTCTGGAAACGGCACAGGTCAGTATACACAAATACAACACCCTTGGGAAATGTCTGAAGTAGGTGGCGGATGGACAGAGGTGCAGGCAGGTGAGAACTATATTGTAGCGCTTAAGGCTAATGGTGACTTATATGGCTGGGGAGGTAATAATTACGGTCAGTTGGGGTTAGGAAATAACACCAATCAAGTTTCTCCGAAGCTTATTATGCAAAATGTTAAAACATATTCTGTAGGTCTTCTTCATACTGTGGTTATTAAGAATGATGGAACTATGTGGGGCACAGGTTACAATGACTGGGGCGGTCTAGGTATAGGTACATCCGTTGGCTATGTGAATGTGTGGACGCAGGAATCTACCAATTCCACTAACTGGAAGTCGTTAGGAACAGGCCTTTATAACACATACGGTGTAAAAACAGATGGAACTTTATGGGCAACAGGCGCCAATCTCTATGGACAAACCGGCTTGCCGCAAGCATCAGGAAATGAAGTAGATGATTTCACGAAAATCGGTACAGATACCAACTGGTCTGTGGTATATGGTGGGGAATTCCACGCTATTGGACTTAAAACAAACGGCGAATTATATGCATGGGGAGGAAACCCATACGGGCAAGTCGGTTTGGGTACTACAGGAACCACTTATTACACTCCTCAAAAGATGAGTGGCTCCAACTGGTCAGCCATATCAGCAGGAAAGCTTTCATCATTTGCTACAAGAACCGATGGAACACTTTGGGGCTGGGGAGACAACAACAATGGTAAAATAGGAGCTGGATCAACAGATGCTAGGATTAACACCCCTACTCAGGTGGGTACTGCAACATGGAAAACTATCCCATACAGAGCAGGATATTATTCCAGTGCTGCAATTGATAATGTAGGGAGCATTTACACTTGGGGATGGGATGCATACTGGCAGCTGGGGAATGATGACGGAACACAAACCAATAGCAATGTTCCTACTAAAGTAACTTGTTCAGATTTGGGTGTTAATGATATTGCTTCTCAAAACAAAGTTGCTTTATATCCTAACCCAGCTAAAGATATTGTAGTATTACAGTCTTCAAAAGCTATTTCAGAGGTCAAAATCTACAACGTTGCAGGATCATTAGTAAAATCTATTTCCAAAGTATCTGATAACAAAATCAATGTTGCGGATCTACCAGCTGGTGTATATGTTGTTAAAATCAACGATGCGGCAGAAGGTGTGAAATTGATCAAAAAATAATTACTTAACTAATTAGAAAAAAACAAAAAAAGGTTCAATCTGTTTTTTGTTTTTTTTAATTGAGATAATATTATAAAAATTTAGTTAGTTGTCTAAATTTTTAATTCGGTATCAATGATTGTGATTCTGAATTTTAAATTAAGAAGTGAAATCCCCGAGCGAAAGCTTGGGGATTTTTGTTTAATAACTTCGTAATAATTTGATTAGCTTTGATTTATCAAACATAAAATCTAATTAAAATGAAAAATCTTAAAATTGTTTTCAGTTTTTTATTATTAATGACAAGCGTTGTTTGTTTTTCTCAAACCGATGAAAAAGCAATTCAAGCGCAGGTTACCCAAATGGTTTCCGACTGGAACACCCACGAGTTCAAAAATATGGATTCCTATATGACAGAAGATGTGGAATGGGTGAACATCGTAGGAATGTGGTGGAAAGGAAGAGCAGAAGTGAAGGCTGCGCATCAAGGTAACTTCGGAGCGTTCTTCAAAGGTGTTCCTTTCAAGCAGAAAAGTTTGAAAACCAGATTTCTGACAAAAGATGTAGCTGTTGCAACTTTAATTTCCAGTGTAGGTGAGTTCTTCCCACCAGACGGCATCGACCACGGAAACAACAAGATGCCTGCGAGCGACGATATTTTAACTTTGGTTTTTGTAAAACAGAACGAGAAGTGGCTAATTGCTTCCGGACAAAACACAGTGGTTGATGCAAGAGCAGCGAATAATAATCCTTCTAAAAAATAAAAGTATTCCCGAACTTAGGTTTGGGATTTTTTCTGTCTAAGTTTTTAAAATCAAAATCCATAAATTGCAGTTGCACCAATTCAAATATTCAAAATAAAGTTAAAAATGAAGAAAGCAAACGCAGTAATTTTAGGATTAATAGGAATTTTAATATGTTCTTGTCAGGAAAGCAAAGTCGAAAGTTCTGAGATTGCAAGTTCTGAAAAATCAGAAATGTTATTCGAAAAAGGGCACAAAGTTCCGAATGACAAATTTGTAGGCAATGTTTACCAAGCCATTTTAAGTGATGAGGGAACTCGAGTAAGCAACGTCACTTTCGAGCCGAACGGTCGTACGAATTGGCACAATCATCCCGGCGGACAAACGCTTTTGGTGACCGATGGCGTTGGCTATCATCAGGAAGAAGGAAAACCTGTCCAAATCATCAAAAAAGGCGATGTCATCAAAATTGGAAAGAACGTAAAACACTGGCACGGCGGAACAGCAGACCAAGCGATGACGCACATTGCAGTAAGCATCGACCACGAGAAAAATCCGTCGCAATGGTTTGAACCTGTTAGTGAGGAAGAATATAAAGTTAAGTAATTATGAAAAATCCCCGAGCGAAAGCTTGGGGATTTTTTTGTAGTGAGTTTTCGGTGGATTTTAAAATTATTTTTTAATGATTTTCTGGCTAAATTTTTCTCCTGATTTTGCTTTGCCAGAAACTGTATAATTTCCAATCGGTAGTTTGGATATATCTATTTTTTCAGTCGCATGATCCACGGACTTTACAATTCTCCCATTAATATCAAAGATTTTAAAGGAATTGATTTCCTCAGAAAAATGAATAACATCAGAACTCGGATTTGGGTAGATTTTCATTGTCTGTTTTTCCGTTTCTTCTGTTCCAAGTGTGGTGGTGACAAACGTAATGTTTCTCCAGGATGCCGTATTGCAACTTGCTTTCACAAAGACTTTATAATTCGTATTTGCCAGTAAAGTGCTAAGATTATGACTGGTTCCGGAAATATTATTGATTCTTGTTCCGTTGCCAACTGTAAAATTCCCAACGCCATACTCCAAATCATACAAATCGGCATCGCCCGTCCACGCAATTTGGGCACTCGTAAGGGTTGGGGTTGCGGTCATATTATCAACTGTATTTAGGAAATCTAGTTTTACCCATTCTCCCGGGGTTCCATTGTTGGACCTTATATATGCTGTGTATTGACAGTAGTTTTCGGGTATTGTAAAACTTGTGCCAGGGAGTCCTGTTACCAACGTTCCGCCGGCTCTTCCTGTAGTGGTTCCCAGTGGGCCGTAGTAAATATCATAAGTTCCAGTAAATCCGCTCACGGGATACCATTGGATTAGATTTTTATCAAGATCGCTGAAGGATGTAATGGGTTGTCCTGAGATGTTTGCTCTGATCAATGCTGCAAAAGAAGTCTTGGTTTCGGTTTTTGTTGCATTGCTGGTGTAACGGATTGCGATTTTCACATTGGGTTTTCCCGCTCCGCAATAAGGTGTTAGATTGATGCTCCACATTCTGTCATACAGAAAATCCCCATCAAATTCTTCAGTGTTTAGGTTTTGAGAATTCCACATTTCAAACCAATTGGCCCCATCTGTAGAGATGTAAACCATTGCTTTACAAGATTTGTTTACAGCAAAGCTTTTCTTGTTGTACATCCAAAGCGAAAAATTAAAAAACATAGTAGAATAGCTTTGTAGATTCTGCTCTGGAAGATAGAGCCATTCCTCTTGTGGCGTGGTAGAACTTTCATAAACCTCAACATCATCATAAAGATCATAAAAAGTCCATTGCTCGTCGGGATTTGTTGCTGTAGAACTTATGCTCCAGCCTGTAGGTAGGCTTGTGCCAGTAAAAGTTTCGTCCATCAAAGTTTGAGATTTTGTAGTGCAAATGGTCAGCATCAAAATCATCGAAAAGATAATTTTTGTTTTCATATTCTTTGTTTTTTCAATTGATTAGTTATTGGAATCGAAGTTAGAGTGATATATCTTAATAGACAATACCACTTTTGGGGTATTTTTTTATTAAAATTAAAATAGAATGATTAATTTAATGGCTGAAACTCAATACAACCAATGAACAATCAACATCTCAAATTCGCAGAGCTTGTCCAAACAATTGATGCCGTTTTTAATCAAATCGAAATGAACAATTTCTTGGAAGTCGATAATGTCATTAATCCAGATTTCACCAATTTCTTCAATGCTTTTGATTCGTACATCACGCTACACGATTTGCAAAAACTGAAACCGATTTTCATTAATGATAAAATGAAAAACTATTATGGTTTTGAGAAAAATACGTTTCAGGACATTGATTATTTTTACTATTTCACTACCATCCATCCTTCTTCTTATCACACGCTTTTGGATTCTGTGGTTCATTTCAAAAAAGGCGGAGAAGGCTATCTGAAACTGGAGTACAAACTGAAAAACAATGCTGGAAAATTTGAACAGTTTCTGGGCGTTACCAAAAGTATTTTTATTAATGAAAAACCCGTTTTCGCACTGTCATTACTCCAGAAAAAAGAAGATTCTAGCAGAGAAAATAATCAAAACGACCTTACAAAAAGAGAACTGGAAATTATTCTGTTGATCTGCAAAGGCAAAAAACAAAACGAGATTTCCGACCGATTGTCGATTTCTGTAGAAACCACCAAAGTTCATATCAGAAACATTTACCGGAAATTGGAAATCAACAGCAGTCAGGAATTAATGATCTTGTACAAAGATTATTTGGAATAAAATAGAGTCCATAATTAATACAATGAATATCTTTGCAAACTCAAAAGATAAAAAATGTTTTCAAAAATCACAGTTCACAGAGTCGGGAATAAAATCAATGGAGAATCTTTAACGCTTTCTCAGCAGGAGCTTCAGCTGGATGAGGATATGACAGAATTGCTGGGGAATTACTTCATCAATGCCTTCAAATCTGAGGAGCAGTTTCAGTTTTATAGCGATTCTTATTTGGTCAATAATCCCGTTTACAGTTCTGTTTCCGAGATTTTTGAGGACAAAGCAAAGTTTCAGTGGGAATCTGAAAACATCGCCAAACATCTTTACGAAGCAGCAGAAAATCCGAGAGTTCAAGCGGGCGAGTTGTTTGTGGTTTATTTTGAAGGCGAAGTTTTTGAATCCGCAGATGGCAAAAGTGAGAAGACAGATTCTATCGGAATTTTCAAAACCGAAAAAAGAGAAGGTTTCCTGAAAATAAATCCTCAAGACGAATCTTTTGAAATCGAAAGAGACTTCGGAATCAGCTTGTCGAAAATTGATAAAGCGGCTTTGATCTACAACAGCGAGAAAGAAAGTGGCTACGTTTTATCTGTTATAGATAACAACAAAAACGGCGACATCTATTATTGGTTCGAAGATTTCTTGAAAGTGAAACAACGCGACAACGAGTACTTCCACACGCAGGAAACTTTGTCCGTTTACAAAGATTTTATCACGCAAAAGTTGCCAGAAGAATTTGAAGTTTCAAAAGCAGACCAAGCGGATTTTTTGAATAAGTCTATCAATTTTTTCAAAGAAAAAGAAGAGTTCAAATATGATGATTTTGTGAAAGAAGTTTTGGTTGATGATAGTGTCATAGAAAGTTTTTCGAACTTTAAATCTGATTATGAGAACGATATGCAAGTTTCCATCTCAGAAGATTTTCCAATTAACAATCAAGCGGTTAAGAAGCAACAAAGACATTTCAAATCGATCATTAAGCTCGATAAAAATTTCCACATCTACATCCACGGCGACCGAGACAAACTGGAAACCGGACAAGACGACAAAGGGAAATATTACAGATTGTATTTCGAAGAAGAAAAATAATTTTGATTTAACATAATAATTAAAATACGAAAAAGTTCTACCTTTGTAGCTATGTTGAACAGGAGAAATAAAACTTTCAATAATTTCATTTCGGTATTTTTTGCCGGGATGTATCTTTTTGTGGCATTATTTTCCTCCCAATTGCATAGCCACGAAGGCGAATCGTTCTTCAGAGATTCTAGTTTCAAAAAGACGGAGAAAACCTTTTCATCCGACATTTCTAAAGGTCAAACTGGCGATTGTTTGGCTTGTCATTTCTTGGTAACGGGCAATTCTTTGGTTCCGGAGCAGTTTTCTTTCCATTTTGAAAACCACACACACGACACACAACAAACTTTTTCTTTACAGGAAAAAATATGGTCAGCAACCAAATTCACCTTCCAACTCCGCGGTCCACCCGCACTTTCCTAAATTTTATTTTTCTCAATCATCCATTGAGAATCTTCTTTGAATTAATTTATCAAACCATTTTTGGCAAGAGACGAAGTCTCGGAATATCGGTAGCATAAATATCAACCATTTTAAAAAGAGACGAAGTCTCGACATATTGGTAGATATGAACCGAGAATTATTTGGGCAGCTTATCCGCGCTCCGTTCCCGCTATTTTTTGCCAAGGCTAAGTCCACCGCAAAAAATGAGCTCCACTCAGCTCGGGCTGCAGATTGCCAATTCTCAAGATGGTTTCCAATTTAATTTCAAAGATTTCCATCCTACTTTTTACATTG
This sequence comes from Epilithonimonas xixisoli, assembly GCF_004365655.1. Lineage (GTDB taxonomy): Bacteria > Bacteroidota > Bacteroidia > Flavobacteriales > Weeksellaceae > Epilithonimonas > Epilithonimonas xixisoli. The sequence continues at coordinate 55,052 of NZ_SOEO01000003.1, forward strand.
TACAAAGTACATTATACCATTTAAAAAAATGAAAAACATTATAAATCTGATGTTGGTCTTTTTCGGGCTTGCATTGGTGTCTGCGCAGAAGCATTCCGTAGAAGGAACGGTTCAGGATTTTCACGATAAGACAATGCTGGAAAACGCCGTTGTCAAAATCGGAGAATTCACGGCGAAAACAGATAAAAAAGGGAAATTTTCTTTCCGAGACATTCCTGCAGGTTCATACCAACTCGTTGCAAAGCATCCTCTCTGCGATGATTATACTGAAAATGTAAAAGTTGACAGAGATGTGCATTTGGCAATCACGCTGGAACATCATACTAATGAAATTCAAAATGTTACAATCCACGGAAGTCACAAGACAAAGGGTTCTGTGATTATGAGAACGCTGGACAAAACAGAACTCGAGAGAAATTCCACAGAAAATCTTGGAAATCTTCTTTCTCGAATTGCTGGCGTTACAGCTTTGAAAACAGGTAACAATATTTCAAAACCTGTCATCCGTGGTTTGTACGGAAGCCGAATTTCCATCTTAAACAACGGCGTGAAAATGGCAGAGCAAGAATGGGGCGTAGAACACGCACCCAATGTGGATGTCAACGATTTCGAACACATCGATGTTGTGAAAGGCGCTTCCGCTTTGAAGTACGGGAATGAGGGCGTTGGTGGCGTTGTAGTTTTGGAACCTGCCATTTTGCCAAAGAAAGATACGATAATGGGAAGTGTGAAACTTTCCGGAATTTCCAATGGTATAGGAGGCGAGCTTGGTGCAAACGTAGCAAAAGTTTGGGAAAACCAATGGTTTGTAAAAGCCGGCGGAAGTTACAAGAAAACCGGTGACCAGTACATTCCGCATCACACGTTGCAAAACACGGGAATGGAATTCAATTCTTTCAATTTCTCATTTGGGAAACATAGTTTTTTGCAAGGTTTTGATGTGTCTTATAGCGGAATCAATCAGGAATTTGGGATTTACAGAGGTGCGCATTTGGCGAGTCCGGAGGATTTTTACAATGCGGTCAACTTTGGACAGCCTTTTTATCTTGATAATTTCACTTACAATATTGATAATCCGAAACAGGAAGTAGGTCATCACATTGCAAAACTGTCGGCTTACAGACGTTTTGCTGATTTTGGGAAGCTGACTTTTCAATATAGTTTTCAATTAAACCGCAGAAAAGAATACGACATCAGACGAGGCGAATTGAGCAATATTCCATCAATGGATTTGAGATTGATAACACATTCGGCGAGTTTGGTTCATTTGATAGAACGTTCCGACTGGAGTTTGGAAAGTGGAATTTCTGGAAGTTTTCAAGACAATTTCCCAAATCCTGCCACCAAAGCGAGACGTTTGATTCCAGATTATTATCGATATGATGCGGGCGCGTTTTCGGTTTTCAAATATCGATTCAATTCGAAGTTGAATGCAGAAGCGGCGGTGAGATATGACTTCAGCAGATATGATGCGTACAAATATTATGATGCTGATAAATGGAATGCCAATTACGCAGACATTTTCCCAGAGTTTTTTGTGAATGAATCTGGAAGCAGGATTTTGACAAGACCAATTCTGGATTATCATAATTTCTCCGCGAATGTAGGATTGGATTACAAACCAACTCAGAATTTGGAATTCAAACTAAATCTTTCCAGAGCAGACAGAACGCCAAATGCTGCAGAACTTTTCTCGGACGGATTGCACCATTCTGCGGCGATAATGGAAGAAGGAAATCTGAACATCAAAAAAGAAACGGTTTACAACGTGAATCTATCTTTGGCAGCTCATTTCAATGTGATGAAAGGTCTTCATTTCGAGGCAAATCCTTATTTGATGATTTCTGATAATTTCGTAAATCAAATTCCGACAAGTGTTCTGAACACGAATCGAGGCGTTTTTCCGGTTTGGACTTATCAGCAGATCAAAGCGAGAATTTATGGTGTGGATGCAGATGCGGAACTTTCGATTTTGCATAATTTGAAATGGAAATCGGGTTTCAGTATTTTGAGAGGCGACGATCTTTCGAATAATGAACCTTTGATTTTGATGATGCCAGCAAAACTTCGAAATTCAATTGAGCTTAATCTTTACAAACCCAAAAATTTCTACATCAGTCTTGAGAACGAAAATACATTCAAACAAAATCGTTTTCCAATCAGAAATCTTCCGGTGACTTTTATCAAAAATGGCGTGGAGAGAAGTGAGATTGTGGATTTCAGTTCTACGCCGGCTTCGTTTACCTTATTTCACGCTTCTATTGGAGCAGACTTATTCAAAAATCTGAATTTTAATTTCAGAATCAACAACCTATTTAACACAGAGTACAGAGAATATTTGAACAGACTCAGATATTATATGTTCGAGCCAGGAAGGAATTTCGTGGTGACTCTGAAGTACAATTTTTAATTAATAAAACTTAAAATTTAAATCAAAATGAAAAAATTCATCAATATTACATTAGTTCTTTTAGTATCATTTTTCATCTTCTCTTGTAGAAATGATGACGATGCAGTTCCAGAAGATGTTCACGAGCACGACGAAATCGGGAAAGTTGTTTTGACGCTTACGAATAAAGCAGACGCAACGGATGTTCATACAGTTAGCGTGATTGGTGGAAAAGCGGATAAGCATTTGCATTTGCACGCTGGTGACACTTACTTGGCAGAACTTGATTTCCAAATTGCACACGACGATCATTATCATTCTTCTGACGAGATCGAGGAAGAGAAAGACCACCATTTCATCACTTTCGCTCCAGCAAATGCAGATATTACAGTTCTTAGATCTGCGAACGACATCGTAAGAACAGACGGACAAAAATTGGGATTGAGAACAGAATGGAAAATCAATTCTTTGCAATCAACAGGAAAAATGAACATCAAATTGGTTCACGGTCCAGCGACTGTAAATCAAAATTATCCTTCTGCAACTAATCAATTAGGGCAAACGACAGGTGGAGAAACCGATGTTGATATTACGGTTGATGCTCATTAATCTAAATATTCAATCAATATTTTGAAATAAAGATGTCTTTTTGAAAGGCATCTTTATTTTTTGTTGAAATTTTATGATTTTTTTATAAATATGAAGTCTGTATTTAATTTTGAACTTCCTTATAATTTGCCTACTTTTGCAACCTAAAAATTTCAATTAATGAACGTTACAGCTACAAACCATGACGATGTAAGTGCATTGCTTACGGTAACATTGGAAAAATCTGATTATAAAGAAAAAGTTGAAAAAAAACTGATCAACTATGCAAAAAATGCACAAGTTCCTGGATTCAGAAAAGGAAAAGTGCCATTGAGCATGGTGAGAAAACAATATGAAGCAGGAATTGCATTTGAAGAAATCAACAAACAAGTTTCTGAAGCGTTGAACGGATATGTTGCGGAGAACAAACTAAGATTAGTTGGTCAGCCAGTTCCTCAGCCAGTAAACGATTTCAATCACAATGCAGAATCTCTGTCTGTAGCATTTGAAGTTGGATATGAGCCAGAATTCACTGTTGATCTAGCTAAATACGAAGCGCCTCACTACAAAGTAGAAGCTTCTGAAAAAGAAATCAACACGAGCGTAGAAAATATGCAAAAGCGTTTCGCTGAGAGATTACCAGAAGAAAAAATTGGTAAAGATTCTTACGTTGCATTGGAAATTGCACAAGTTGTAGAAGCAGATGCAGAAGGTGAGCACAACCACGCTCCAAAAAACGTAACCATTTCTAAAGATCAGAAAGAAGCTTACGATTTGGTGAAAAAATTGAAAAAAGACGAGTCTGTAAAAGTTTCTAAAGAAGATCTTGCTTCTAAAGAAGAATTGGCAAAACAATTAGGTTTCTCTAAAGAAGAAGCAGAACACCTTCACCACAACGAGGTAGAAGTGACTGTGAAAGACATCTACGGATTGAACTTGGCAGAACTTAACCAAGAATTGTTCGACAAAGTTTACGGTAAAGACGTGATCACGACTGAGGAAGAATTGAAAGCAAGAGTGAAAACTGAATTGGACGAATATTTCCAACAAAATGCTGATGTTCACTTCGTAAACAAAGTTCTAGAGCAAGTAAACGAGAAAGAAGAAATCAAATTACCTGAGGCATTCTTGATCAAATGGTTGTTGTTCTCAAACCAAAACATCACTTCTGAAGAGCAAGCAAAAGAAATCCTTGAAAACGAAAGAAACATTATCAAAGGTCAAATTCTAGAAGGAAAATTGATGAACGATAACGAAATCAATTTGGATTATGCTGAGGTTCTTGGACAAGCTGAGCAATTGGTAAGAAACCAATTAGCAATCTACGGAATCCACCACTTGGGTGACGATGAGGTTCAGAAATACGCTGCAGAAATGTTGAAAGACGAAAACCAAGTAAGACAAATCTCTTCTGAAGTTGCTATGGCAAAATTGAAAGATGTAATCTTGGAGAAATCTAAAAAAGTAGAAACTACAATCTCTCACGATGAGTTTCTTGAAGTATTGAAGAAGTAATTTTCCTCAAAATATATTGAAAAACGCTCCAGATTTCTGGAGCGTTTTTTTGGCTAATATTTTAAAATTTCAAGGTATGGATCACCACATAATCCTAATAATTGGGCGAAGGCAGGTTCGGTTTTCAAACCAAGTTCTTTGAGTTCAATAATCTTTCTTCGAAATTCCTCACCTTCTTTTTCCAAAACCTCAAACTCCTTTATCATATGCAGATAAGCGTTTTGACGATGAGTAGGTTTGTTCTGGGCAAATACCTCAATAGGAAATTCATCTAGTTGAAATTGGCAGATCAGAGATTCTACTTCCTTGATTTGAATTAGATTGAGGCTGAATTGTTTTTGATCCTTAAATTCATTGATTAATAATTTTTTCAAAGTTTCAAAATCATCTGTTTCCAAAATAATATCAAGATCACTTCCCTCAGTATTAATTCCAATGGGAAATGTTCCCGCAAGAATCGGTTTGTATGCCTTCAGTTTTTGAAAAATTTGATGGTTTTCCAAAACTGTAAAAATTCTCTTCTGGATTTCAGAACCGTTTTTCAAGTAGTCTAAATTCAGAAAATTCATTGATGCTAATTTTTTATTTATCAGTCTGAGGCTCTCAAAGACTTCCCAAGTTGTCAGTCTAAGGCTCTCGAAGTCATACTAAGTTAAAAATTTAAAAACAACCTCGGATTGATCGGCTGATTGTTTTTATGAACCTCGTAATGAAGATGAGGTCCCGTAGAACGGCCACTGTTCCCCGATTTTGCGATGATTTGATTCACCTTCACTCTGTCATTCGCCTCCACCAGAAGCTCGGAAAGATGCGCGTACAAAGTTACCAGACCATTGCCGTGTTCTATCATCACACAATTCCCGTATCCGCCTCTCACGCCAGAGAAAATGACTTTTCCTGCGGCCGCACTTTTCACCGGACTTCCATAAGCTACAGCTACATCCAAGCCTTTGTGGAACTGCATTTGATCTTTTTCAGCGGGAGCATTGCTGGATGCATTTTTATCTTCTTTTACGATTGCTTGTCTTTTGATGACATTTCCAAGACTGTCTTTTTCCTCAGCAATGTGCGATGGATTCTCTATTTTTGAAGGGTCAACTTTCGGTGGAATTGGATTTTTTCTGACACCAAAATTGGAAGAGATGTAACCGTCTGCAGGAATGCCAAGCGGAACTTGCTGTAATCTCTGTTCTAGGTCAACCAAATATTGGCTGTATCTATTACTCACTTTTGCAAGGTAAACTTCATTTTGGAGACTGTCTTTTGCGAGATTTTCAATTCTTAGGTCTGAGACGTTTTTAGATTTTAAAAATCCATCGATGCTTCTGATGCTTTGATCTACGATGGCAAGATCGGTTTTTAGTTGGAGGTGATCTATGCTGTCTTTCTCATTATTGATTTTCACAATGTTCACTTCATAGACTTTGTCATCTATTCCATTGTACAATTTTGCAATCACCAAAGCCTGAATAAAACAAACCGTCAAAAGCAAAATGAGAACTATATTTTTTTTCTTTTTTGATTTTAGAAATTGAACCATCAATACATTTTTAAAATGGATTGCAAAAATAAGGAAATTTTATTTTTATCAGTGTTAATAATATTCTCAAGCATCTTTCTAATTAATAAAAGTTAATTATTCTTAAAATATTGTAAAAACGAGATTAGATTTAGGTAGATTCATAATTTGCATTAGATTTGTAATTCCAGAAAAGGGATAGATATTTATTAAATGAAAATGCAGATAAAGTATGAGTAAGAAATTGACTAAATCATCTAAAAATGTGAATGTCGGCGTTTTAGGAAGTGGAAGTTTTGCCACAGCCATTGTGAAAATGCTTGCAGAAAACTGTAAAACAGTACATTGGTGTGTCCGAAATGAATTCGTAAAAGGTGCTATTGAGCAACGTGGGCACAATCCGAGTTATCTTACAACAGTTTCTTTCAACTTAAAAAAACTACAAATCACAACAGATATCAACGAGTTGGTTTCCAATTGTGATGTGATAATTCTAGCGGTTCCGTCCATTTATTTGGCAGAATCTATGGAAAAACTGACGTGTGATTACCAAAACAAACTATTCTGTTCCGCCATCAAAGGGATTGTTCCTAAACATAATGACATCGTTGCGCATTACTTGAAAGACCAATTCAAAATTGGCTTCAAAAATCAGGCGGTGATTGCTGGTCCTTGTCACGCAGAGGAAGTTGCGATGGAACGATTGTCTTATTTGACGGTCGCGGTTGCAGGGCAAGAGGATGCGGAAGTGTTGCAAAGCATTTTGTCCTCTTATTATATTAAGGTCAATACAAGTTGTGATATTCTCGGAAACGAATATTCAGCAATTTTGAAAAATATCTATGCGATAGGAGCGGGGATTGCAAGTGGTTTGGGTTATGGAGACAACTTCATTGCCGTATATGTTTCCAATGCCATTCGCGAAATGGAAATTTTCTTGGAAGCGATTTATCCTGAAAAAAGAGATGTGAATGAAAGTGCTTATCTCGGCGATTTGATTGTAACAGCATATTCCTTATTCTCAAGAAACAGAAATCTTGGAAACTTGATTGGAAAAGGTTACACCGTGAAATCTGCAATCCAATCGATGAGTATGGTGGCAGAAGGTTATTACGCAACGAAAGGAATTTACTCAATCTGCGAGGAGAAAAAATTGAAATTGCCGATTATCAACGCTGTTTACGACATTCTTTATGAAGGAAAAAATGCGGAGAAACAATTTGCAAAGCTGACCGACAGATTGACTTAGTAATTAATTAACAAAACATTACGATTTTCTATGATTTGATTGGAATAGAATTTGCGAAATTTGATTCGTTAAAAAAACAAACACAAAAACAAAAATGAAATATTCAAAATTAAAACTGGCTCAGGAGGCCATCAAACACAAAGGTTTTCTCCAGAAGATTCCTTCCGTGTACCGAATGTTCAAATTATGGTACAGAGGCGAATATAAAATGAAATTCACCGATGTCTTGATTCCCGCTTTGGCATTGATCTATGTCATTTCGCCAATCGATATCATTCCGGATTTTGTGCCTGTTGTAGGCGCTTTGGATGATTTGGCAATCTTAGCTTTGGCCATTCCAATGCTGATGAAAGAAGTGGATAAATTCTTGCTTTGGGAAAGCCAACTAAGAAAAGGAAATAAAGAAATTCAGGATGCTGAAATAGTAGAAAAATAAAAATCCCGATTCAAATTTTGAATCGGGATTTTTATTTTTAAACGCTGATAACTTCTTGTATCTCCGGCGCAAATTGCTTGATGGTGTTTTCCACACCCAGTTTCATCGTAGAAGCGCTGATACCACAGCTAGAACAGTTTCCAAGCAGTTTTACAAAAACTTTGTCATCCTGCACATCTACTAGCTCAATATCGCCACCATCTTTTTGCAAAAACGGACGAATGCTGTCCAAAGCGTCCATCACTTTGGTTACCAGTTCTTCTTGAATTTGATTAATATTATTCATTTTATTATTTTTTCTTAGGCGAGCAACCTGCCATAGTTGTGATTTTCACAGCCTCGGTCGGTGGCAAATTTGTGTTTCTTTCTACAAGGCTTTCCACCATATTCTGAGCAGTCTTGATGTAGATTTCAGATATTTTAGAATCCTTTTGTAGCGCCGCTGGTCTTCCAACGTCACCCGCTTCTCTAATGCTTTGAATCAATGGAATCTCTCCCAAAACTGGAATTCCCAAATCCTCTGCCATAAACTGAGCACCTTGTTTTCCAAAGATATAATATTTATTGTCTGGTAGCTCTTCTGGCGTGAAATAAGCCATATTTTCTATCAATCCCAAAACCGGAATGTTGATACTTTCCATATTGAACATTGCGATTCCCTTTCTCACATCTGCCAAAGCAACGTGTTGAGGTGTACTCACAATCACGGCGCCAGTAACAGGAACTTCCTGAATGATAGACAAATGAATATCACCAGTTCCCGGAGGAAGGTCAACCAAAAGGAAATCCAATTCGCCCCAATCAGCATCACGAATCATTTGATTCAATGCTTTGGAAGCCATTGGCCCTCTCCAGACAACCGCTTGATTTGCTCCTGAAAAATATCCGATTGACAGCATTTTCACACCATAATTTTCGATTGGCTTCATCAGGTTTCTGCCGTTCACTTCTACAGAGATTGGCTTGTGTCCTTCCGTGTCAAGCATTGTTGGTACAGACGGTCCGTAGATATCAGCATCCAGCAATCCAACTTTGAATCCCATTTTTGCCAATGTCACCGCAAGATTTGCCGCAACAGTAGATTTCCCAACGCCACCTTTTCCGGAAGCAATTGCGATGATATTTTGAATTCCAGCAATTTGCTTTCCTTTGATTTCGTTTGTCACAGGAGTGGCAGGCAATTCAGGGGAAGTTATTTTCAATTTCAAGTTGATGTGTTCGCCAAATTCCGAAGCAAAAGCTTGTTTCATAGCAACTTCCAATTTCTTTTTCTCGTGCATTGCAGGCGAGTGCGAGGTCATATCGATATACACATCATCACCCATCACTTGGAAATTACTCACAAGGTCATCCACTTCTATCTCTTTCAGAAAATCCTGAACTTTTGATTTCGTTAGCATAAAATTTATTATTCTTTGTGACTACAAATTTACGGATTTTAAAATTAATTTAGAATCAATACGATTTGTGATTTTGTCTATCTGGATGATTTTTGGCAGGTTAGGTTGGTTAGGAGAGTTTGAGCGTTCGAGCGAAAAGTACCAATTAAAAACTCTCAAACTCTCCCACACTCCAACTCAATCAGGAGCCGGGAACCTGCTGTCCGTTGCGATCTTTTTTGCATTACGTTTTGTCAGGCTGAGGTTCTCGAAGCCCACGCAAAAAAGGATTTCCACTACCATCAGGGCTAGGGAGTTTGTACATCAATTTGAACTTATGTCAATAAACACAATTTTGTCATTCTGAAAGAATCTCAACAGTTTAGATTGACTTCATCTAACTACTTTGTTAGTTTTCCTCCGGAATGACAATTATTACAGATTATCTTTTAGTAAATTTCATTTGAAGAGCCACGAAGTGTCTCAATATCAGTAGCGTCGGGTGAAACCCGATGTCAATCAGATGCCACGATGAAAAAGCCCTGAAGGGGCGAAATGTTTACTCAACCTTAATGGTCAAATTATTATCATTAGGATTTCCATTGTTGTTAAGTGCACTGTAAGGTGTCGTAAACCAACCATTCTTATTCATCACAAATCGGAATTCATAAATCTTTCCTTTCTCGAATTGAGATTTTGGCAAAACCAATTCAAACCTGTTTTTGTCCTTTAAAACCATTTGATAAGCTGTATTCCCAGGATTCCAATCATTGAATGAACCAGCAACAGATATTTTATCTATAGCTTCAGCATTTAAATCTTTAGGGATTTTGTAAGTGAAAATCACTTTATCATTCTCAATTCTATAACCATAGATTTCTTTTTTGATATGAGGCTTATTAATAATTTCAGAAGCAACCGATTCTTCTCTTGACCAATAAGGATTCTCTAAATGTTTATCAATCAATCCTGCAATATGGTTGACTATAAAATAAAGAGGTGGAAAAGAATTGTATTTGTAACCGTTCGACATAAAAATGATTGATAAATCATTATCAGGAAAAATACTGTAAGCGCTCACGTTTCCGCCGGAAAAACCATAAGACGTTACATTTCCAGTTTTGGTAATTTCCCAGCCGTGCGCAAAAACATCTTGTTTATTGGTATAATCAAAAGGTTTCCACATCAACGTTTTTGTTTCGTCTTTTAGGAATTTGTTGGAGTCTAGGTTGATGTTCCATTGTAAAAAATCTGGAAGGGAAATTGCCAGTCCATTAGCAGGATGCGCTCTCAAACCACCAACGTGCGTAGATTTTTTAAACTGTTTCAGAGAATCATTATATCTGTAAAACTGAATACGATTCGGAATTTTTTCAAAAGAATTGGAATTGAATATGATTCTATTCTTAGCATCAGAAAACTGATTTTTCAAAACAAAATCCTCAAATTTTTGTCCGGTTATTTTTTCTGTAATCATTGCCAACATCATATAATTAGTCTGATTATAACTGTATTGATTACCAGTTTCGAATTCCATTTTTTCTTTAGACAGTCGTTCAAAAACTTCAGAGTTGGAAATGTTTGTAGGTAAATTATGGCGTTCAAAATCAGGAATGCCAGATGAATGCGACAACAGATTTTTTATTTTCACATCTTGCCATTCTTTCGGAAGATTGTCAACATACTTCGAAATTTTATCTTCAAGAGAAAGTTGTCCTTTTTCAATCAATTGGAAAACAGCAATATTGGTAATCAATTTCGTCGTAGAGTAAACCCTGAAAAGCGAATTAGAATCCACTTTTTTATCAGACTCCAAATTTTCTCTGCCGTAATATTTTTGAAAAATTATTTTATCATTCTTTACAACGCCAACTGCCAAACCCGGAATATCGTAAGTTTTCATCACTTCGGCCAGGTAATTGTCGATTGATTTTGTTTGCTCTGTTTTTTGACAAAATCCTAAAAATGAAAGATTTAAAAAGAATAAGATTAAAAAGGCTTGTTTCATTGGTTATCGGTTTACGACATTAGGACAATTCTAAGCTTTGATTTGTTACATCACTAAAACGCAATTTTGTCATTCTGAAAGAATCTCAACAGTTTAGATTCCTCCGGAATGACAAAATTATATATATAGTAAAATAAATATCTAACTCTCCAATTGCCCTTCCCACTTACTCACAGCAGAAGTAGCCAAGGCATTGCCCAAAACATTCGTCATACTTCTTCCCATATCGCAGAAATGGTCAATTGGTAGAATCAAAGCAATACCTTCAACTGGAATATCAAACATTCCACACGCGGCCACGATGATTACCAAACTTGCTCTTGGAACGCCGGCGATTCCTTTACTCGTTAGCATCAAAACCAAAAGCATTATGATTTGTTGCCCCAATGGCATATCAATACCATAAATCTGAGCAATGAAAATTGAGGCAAACGTCATATACATCATACTTCCGTCTAGATTGAAGGAATATCCCAATGGCAAAATGAACGAAACAATACGGCTGTTGCAACCAAATCTTTCCAATTCTTCTACCAATTTCGGGAAAACAGCTTCGGAACTTGTGGTGGAAAATGCAATCAACAAAGGTTCTTTGATTCTTCTCAACAATTCGAAAAGTCTTTTGCCCAGAATCATATAGCCAACCAAAAGCAAAACTGCCCAGAGAACCGCCAAAGCAAAAAAGAAATCGCGCAAATAGATGGCGTAAACTTTGAAAATCTCAAAACCATTCGTGGCAACCACCGCAGAAATCGCTCCGAATACGCCTAATGGAGCAACCCACATTATGTAGCCAACCATTTTCAAAATCGCGTGGGCAATCACGTCCAGTCCTTTGATGACAGGCTTTACGTAATCTTCACCCATCGCAGACAATGCAATCCCGAACATCACGGAGAAGACAACGATTTGAAGTACTTCATTGGTAGCAAATGCTTCGAATAAACTTTTAGGGATGATATGTTTCACAAAGTCTTCCATCGAGAATCCTTTGCTGTTGCTCACGATTTCGGAAGCGGAAGAAGTATCTGTGATTGGAAGTTGTGTCACGTGACCAGGCTCCAACCAATTTACCAAAACCAATCCGATTGTCAATGAAACCAAAGATGCTGTGATAAACCAAAGCATCGCCTTCGTCCCAACACGTCCAACCATTTTGATGTCACCCATTTTTGCAATTCCCACAACCAAAGTCGAAAAAACCAACGGTGCAATAATCATCTGAATCAGACGGATAAAAATAGTTCCCAGCAACTTGATGTTTTTGGCAAATTCTTCTTTAGAATCGGGATAAGTTGTGTGGACAATTCCTCCTAAGACAACGCCCAAAATCAATGCGAAAATAATGGCGAAAAACAGTTTATTCTGACCTTTCATATGTAACTTTTATTATAAATTCTAATTTTTTTAAACGCAAAGATTTCTTTTTTGCGACTTCATATTTTAGAGAGCAAAGGAACGAATGAATCCGTTTCTAAGCACTCGCTTCATCATTTGCTTTAGCAAAATCTTTGCTCACTAAAATGTTTTCAGCAATCAAAAATCTTTGCGTTAAAATCACAGCAAAGCATTTCAAAATGTGCAATGTAAATTGTAACTGAACAAAACTAATATTTTTGAGAGAATAACCACTTATTTTTTAAATTAATATTAAGACAATCAGGAAATTCATCCGTTTCGCATCATCAAATATAAAATACGATTCACGCACAGTTCAAATTAGAATTCGTTCTTTGTATAAATCTGATTGTGAATGAAATCGCCCTTAATCAACGAATGAAAAGAGATGTTGAAATTGTCATTATTTCCGATGTGCATCTTGGAACTTACGGTTGCAAGGCGAAGGAATTGTTGCGCTATCTCAATTCCATTCGGCCAAAAACTTTGATTCTGAATGGTGACATCATTGATATTTGGCAATTCAAGAAATCTTATTTTCCGAAATCTCATTTGAAAGTGGTCAAAAAATTAATCTCATTTGCAACAAAGGAATCGGAGGTTTTTTACATCACGGGCAATCACGATGAAGCGTTCCGAAATTTCACAGATTTCGAATTGGGAAAACTGAAGTTGTGCAACAAACACGTTCTGAAACTTGGTGACAAAAAAGCCTGGATTTTTCACGGTGACGTTTTTGATGCGTCGGTTCAACATTCCAAATGGATTGCGAAATTGGGCGGACAAGGTTATGATTTGCTGATTGCGATTAACAATCTCGTGAATTGGTTTTTGGAGAAAATCGGAAGGGAGAAATATTCATTCTCGAAAAAAATTAAAAATAATGTCAAGAAAGCGGTGAAATACATCGGCGATTTTGAATTGACAGCTTCGGAATTGGCGATAGAAAATAACTTTGATTACGTGATTTGTGGACACATTCACCAACCTCAAATCCGTGAAGTGATTGGCAAAAAAGGAAAATGCACTTACTTGAATTCCGGAGATTGGGTGGAAAATCTCTCCGCTTTGGAATATCAAAATGACGAATGGAAACTCTTCGTCTATGAAGATGAAAAGCACACTTTAATTGACGATGAACCTGAAGAATTAAAAGAAATGAATAGTGAGGAACTAATGAAAATCGTGACTCAAATAATATAAAAACACAAATAATGAAAATATTATACGCCTTCCAAGGCACAGGAAACGGACATCTCGCCAGAGCTCAGGAAATCATCCCGATTCTCAAAAAACACGCATTGGTGGACACTTTGATTAGCGGACATCAAACGCAATTGAAATCGGATTTTGATATTGATTTTCGGTTCAAAGGTGTGTCTTTGCTTTACAACAAAACCGGCGGATTGTCTTACAAAAAAACCTTTCTTGAGAATAATTTTTGCAAGGCGATGAAAGTGATAAAGGATTTGGATTTGTCTGCTTATGATTTGATTATCAATGATTTTGAGCCGTTGACAGGTTGGGCTTCCAAACTTCGAGGTTTGCCAATCATCGAGCTGAGTCATCAGGCTTCTTTGACTTTTAAGGAAACGCCAAAACCGGAAAAGAAAGATTGGCTGGGAAGTTTGATTCTCAATAATTATGTGCCTTGCAAGAAGAAAATCGGGTTTCATTTTGATAATTACAATTCAAGTATTAAAAAACCAGTTATTCGTCAGAAAATTAGGAAATTAGAGCCGAATAATCAAGGTCATTATCTGGTTTATCTTCCAAGTTTTTCGGATGAGGTGATTACCAATTTTTTGACGAGAATCGATGTTCAGTGGAAGGTTTTTTCCAAATATGCAAAGCAACATCAGAAATTCAACAATGTGGAGATTTTCCCGATTGATGAAAAAAAATACCTCGAACTTTTCGAATCTTGTGAAGGAATTCTTTGTAATGCTGGTTTCGAAACGCCTGCAGAAGCTTTGTTTATGAACAAAAAACTATTCGTAATCCCAATTGAAAATCAATACGAACAAGAATGCAACGCCTTTGCTTTGAGTAAAATGGGAATTTCGACTTGCGAAAAATTGGATCCAATAAAAATCCGTGAATGGATTAATTCTGAAAATCTAATTGATGTGGATTATCCGGATAACATCGAAAGTATTTTGACGAAAGAAGTTTTGTATTAACTTTTCTTCCCTCCAAATTGACTCAGATTCATCATTATTGATAACATAAAATAACGTCTAAGCACAAGATCTTCTCTATCTTCGATGTAATTGTCACCAATGTTTCGGATGGCATTTTGACGTTGGTTCAGAACATCATTGATATTAAATCTCACAGTCATTTGCTTTTTGTAGAACTTGTAATTCACGCTTGCATTCCAAAAATAAGACGTTCGATTGAAGCCTGCAGAAATATTATTATTCTTAGTAACGTTGAGGTCATTAGTAAAAAAAAGATTCGATTTCAAAAAATAATTGACGATTCCGAATGCGTAATTCTGTTGCGCAGAACGCGTTTTATCAACCCGATAATTGGTGTAGTTGGAAAAATTATAATTGAGACTTGCAGAACTTGTCACATCCAGAATCTCTTTCAAATTCAATCTCAAATTAATTCGAGGAGAAAAATTATAAATCGTATTCGTGAATTGCACGCCATCTACAAAGCCTTTTCTATGCGCATAACTTGAGAAAAATGTGGGCGAAATCCGAAGCTGATTTTTGTTCCATTTGTAAGTTTTTGAAAAGCGAGCATCCCAACTTAAATTTTTATTTCCGCTGATGTTGGCGTAAGTTCGAAACTGTCGTCCAGTATCGTCGTAGAAAGAGAAGTCTGAAATTTGATTATCAGTATAATCGAATTTTAATTTCGCAGAATACGTGATGTTTTTCGGAAGATTTCTGTTGACAAAATAGATGGAGCTCGTGTTTTTCCAAGTGCTTTTCAAATCAGGATTTCCT
Source organism: Epilithonimonas xixisoli (assembly GCF_004365655.1). GTDB lineage: Bacteria > Bacteroidota > Bacteroidia > Flavobacteriales > Weeksellaceae > Epilithonimonas > Epilithonimonas xixisoli. Next base: position 70,496 of record NZ_SOEO01000003.1, read on the forward strand.
TGTGTGGTAACCAGCGGATTGGAAATATCTGTGAAAGGATTGAGCGCAGTCATCGTCGGAGCTGTGAAGTTGCTTTGGTTGTACAATTCCAAAGAATTGCTGTTGGAAAAATTATAGGTGAACCTTGTTTCGTAATTTGGAAACACAAAATTTCTTTTAAAATTGATATTCTCACTATTGAAAATGCTTTGAAAATCATTCGCATTGAAATCCAAATGAGCATTGAAGAAAAACCGGAATTTGGTCTTATTCAAATCATAGCCAACAACGGCATTTAGGGAATTGATGTCTTGATTAATCGTATTGGAAAGCAATGAATTGTAGATGGAAAATTCTTCCGATTCAGTATCGAAATCGTTAACTTTTCTGTCATTTCTCAAGGACAAAGATTTGTAAGTCAATTCTGTGGAAACGATTGCCGAGTCAGAAATAGGCTCGTCATATTTCATATTAAACGAAAAATCTGTGTTTTGCCTTTTGGAAATCGAACGCTGATTTCGATAATCATTTTCTTCGGGAGATTGATGGAAAATCGTTGTCATCAAATTGTAATCTGTTCCGCTGTTTTCTGTAAAATTACCATCAACCGAGGCTGAAAAAGTTCGTCTTTCTTTCTTGAATTTCTTTGTGATTCCCAACGATTGAGAAAACCCATTGTTGATGGATTTTTGCTTCACAGAACCCGAGCTGGAGTTCAGCAAAATGTCGTCTCGCAAAGTGGAAGATTGATTATTGGCATCGCTTTCCGTGATATTGTTGTTAAAACCGGCAGAGAAAATCAAGTTGGTGAATTGGTCCAACTTAAGAACCGCATTGGAACTAAATCCCAATCTTTGATAACTTCGGTTGTCAGAACGTTCTGTGTTTCTATCCAATTTGTAGTCTGGTAAAAACGTTGTCCGCGCGGTTTTGGAATAAGTTTCCGTATTTCTTTCATAAAAATTGGCATTCAAACGTTCCAAATCTAGATTGTCAAATTTGTCTGAATAAGTAACATTTACCACCGAAGTTCGAAAAATTCCTGTTCCAGAACCAGTTTTGCCGGATAATCCTGCATTGATATTATTAGAGCCTGCAGAAATTGCCAGCCGTGAATCTTGTTTAGTTTTGGTGAAAAATAGCGCGCCGTCATAACGGTTGTTGGAACCATAACCAAGTCTGAGATTGGTTAGAGTTCCTTGGCGATGCTTTTTGTCCATTTCAAAATTAACCGTCAAACTATCTGTAATGGGCGCTCTGCCAGTCAATTCTTGTTCTTTGGTTTTGGAAGTAGTAACCTGAATTTTTTTGATAATGTCTGCCGGAATGGTTTCCAGTTCGGTTTTTCCGTTTTTGTCGAACAGTGGTTTTCCGTTGATGTGGATTTTGCTCACAGATTTTCCGTTGACCGTGATTTTTCCATCGCTATCGATTTCTGCTCCGGGAATTTCTTTTATTAGTTCATCAATTTTTGAATCCGGTTTTACCTTGAGAAAAGAAGCATTATATTCAATCGTATCTTTTTTGATTTTTACAGGAGAAACAGTGATTTGTACTTCCTCGATGTTGGTAATCAGTTCTTTATTAAGTTTAATTACCCCAAGATTTTCATTTTGATAAATCGATTCGAATTTCCGTGTGAAAGTTTTCAATTTATCGCCCGAAATCTGAAGAAAGGAAGCTTCTTTCTGCTCAGGAATTTTTAAACTGAAGCTTCCACTTTTGCTCGTCCCGATGAAATTGATAATAGAGGAATCTTTTTGCTTCATCAATGAAACAGAAACATTTTCCAAAGGATTGTTGTTTTCATCAAAGACTTTTCCATTTACGCTGTACGTTTGAGCATTCAGCTTCAAAAAAGTAAAAATGAAAACAAGCCAGAATTTTTTCATCAAGTATTTTTAGTTTTTAGCTTTCAAAAATAGAAAAAACCCCTGAAAGATCAGAGGTTTCATTATTATTAAGTTGTTTTGAAATTAAGCTTTCAAATATCTTGCGTAAGCATAACCTTCCTCGCCATCAGCCGTTTTGATTTTCCACCAGTCGTCAGAAGATTGTTCTACCAAAGTTACAGTTTCTCCTTTTGCAGCTTTACCCACAATTGCTCCTTCTGTAGAAGGCTCTTGACGGATGTTTAGGTTAGATTCATCTGTTGCAACAGTCAAAGATGCGCCAGCTGCCAATCCGGAAACTTGTACATCTACATTGATGTCGGTTGCAGTATAAGAAGGGTCGATTGCACCCAATGCGTTCCAAACGCTGTCTTTTGCTGCGCTGTTTGTTGCTTTTCCAGTCACGTACAAAACGCCATCTTGCTCTTGTACAGAAAGGTCAGAAAGTCCAGCAGATTGTGCTGCAGAAACTACACTTGCATATTTATCTTGTAAACTCATTTGTGATTATTTTACGGTGATTTTGTTATCGTATTTACCAATTTTAAGAGCATCTACAGACTCTTTTACTTTTCTTGCGTTAGCAGAAGTTGTAGAACCTGTCAATGTCAAAGTTCCTGCAACATCTTCAGCTTTCACGCCCGGGATGTCTTTCAGCGCATCATTTACTCTTTGTAAAACAGCTGCGTCAACAACGTTCACTTCTACCGGCGCAGCTACAGGAGCTACAGTTGCCATATCGTGAACATCTTTTACGCCTTCTACTTTTTTCAAAGCTTCGATAGCGGCAAGTTTGTCGGCCTCTGTTGCGAAAACGCCACTCAGGTGCGCTTGTCCTTCTTTCACTTCCACAGAAGTTCCAGGATAAGACGTGATTACTGTTGTAGCTTGTGATGTCAAATCTGCATCAGAAACTTTCTTTTTACAAGAAACGGCTGTCATAGAAACCATCAAGGCAAGAGCAGCGATTTTAAATGTTTTTCTCATAGTATAAAAATAATTTTTAAGTTGTGCTTTTACAAGAATGAAAATTGATGCCAAAGAGTTAGATTTTTATAAATTCTTGAACATTTTTTCAAACTTTCACTAATTGTAAAATTAATTTATTTTTTTGTTCCATCAATAATATTTAATTAAAATTAATAGAATTGATGTTCAGTATTTTATATTAAGAAAAAACATATTTAGCAATAAGAAATATGAATTTTGATTATTGTTAGTTTAATAATCTTTTATGAGTGTATTTGAAGTGGAAAATTGGGTTTAAAATTATTTTATTCTCAAGAAATAGTTTCTCAATCCAAAAAACTTTTGGCTTATTTAAACTTCGTATTAGAAATTGTAGCTTCTTTGTTTTTATAATAATCTATCCAATTCTTTATTCTTCCAACAAACATTTTTAGATAGTTTTCAGTAAAAAATATATTAGACCAATCAAATCTCTGAGCCTGGACGCCTAAGTAAAAAATAAAAATCGAAGCGCCTGAATCTGCAATTAATTTTAGTTCAATTTCTGATAAATATCTTTCTTTTCTATAACCATCTAGAAAACTTTCAACCTTCGATTCGTAGATTTTTTTATCAGATTCTATGAAGAAAAGCTGTTTGCAGAAATACCCAATATCCATAATCAGCCACCCATTTCCACAATTGTCAAAGTCGAAAATGGTAATTTCGTTTTCATTATTCACGCTCAGATTATCGTACCAAATATCCAGATGAACTATGCCTTTCTGATTGTCGGATAAATTAACTTTTTGAAAGTTGTTGGATATTTTGGTACTTATTTCTTTAAGATATTTCATTTCATACAAATCTTCAGAAAAATAAGTAGTTAGGTAATCATAAGGTTGATTCAGCAAAACATCAGAATTATAATTTATCCTATCGATTTTTTTATTTGCTGTAATGTTGTGGATTTTCGCCAATAGAGAACCTATTGCAGAGCAGGTTTCATTGGTCATAAATCTCATTTTATCTCCTTTGGCAAATGAGAAAACGACAGCGTATCGAAGTCCTTCCGGCGCGTTTATTTCCTGAATGTAATTTCCGTCTTTGTCAGGAATTGGAAATGAAATCGAAAGATTGTGGCTTTGAAGTAATTTTAATAATTCTAATTCTTCTTGAATTTCGATTTTAGTTCTCCATTGATGACAGTAAACTCGGACAACAAATTTCGTGCTCGTGTCTGACAAAAAGTAAGTGTGATTGACGCCAGTTCTAAATAACTTACAATCGAAATTTTGATTTAATTGATATTTTTCTTTGATGAAATTTCCTAATTCTGTTTCAGATAATGTGGAAGCTGTTACTGGAAAAGTGGTCATTTTTAACTTCTATAATTTTAGCGATTTACTTTTTATTTAATCCTTAAAAACTCCTTCGCCAACTCAATCATTTTCGGGTCGCCCGTATATTTTCCTTTTTCGTCGGATAATTTCACAGTCGGAATCCATTCATTATTAATGCCTTTTACGCTGATGAGTTTCATTACGATATTCATTGGTTTGAGTCCGACATCATTTGTCAAATTAGTCCCAATTCCAAAAGAAATCCCGATTCTACCTTTGCAGTAATTTGTAATTTCTTCTACTTTTTCAAGATTTAATCCGTCTGAGAAAATAATGTATTTGAATAATGGATTGATGCCTTGCTTCTGATAATGTGCAATCGTTTTGTCCGCAAATTCCAAAGGGTCTCCGCTGTCGTGACGAACGCCGTCAAACAACTTCGCAAATTTCTTATCAAATTGCTGGAAGAAAACTTCCGTCGTATAAGTGTCGGAAAGTGCAACTCCAAGATCGCCACGGTAAACATCCACCCAATTTTCCAATGCGATAGAATTCGCCATCTTGAAACCAAATTCCGCCGCGTGAAACATAAACCATTCGTGCGCGTGGGTGCCAATTGGTTTTACGTTGTAAAGCATCGCCAAATGAACATTGGAAGTTCCTGTGAAAGTGGACTTCTTGTCCTGAATCAAAGCGTCCATTACCAATCTGTGAACTTTATAAGAATGTCTTCTTCGAGTCCCAAACTCCGCAAACGGAACACCGAGTTCTGTCAAATGAACAGCCTTTTCTACGGTTTTATCAATGACTTCTTCGTTGGTTTGTCTTTCCAGATGATTCATTTCATAATGAAGTTCACTGATAAGAGCGAGCAAAGGAACCTCCCAAAGAATCGTTCTGTACCAAAGTCCTTCTACAGAAACTTTAAGCTCTGTTCCACTTTGTTCAATTTTTACTTCAGATGGGTCGTAATGAAAACCTTCCAGAAAATCAAGATAGGGAAGTGCTAGATATGGACAAGTAACTTTCAGATATTTTTTTTCGTCTTTGGTCAGCTTCAGTTCTGCCATTGCATTGACAGATTTTCTGAGTTCGTCAGCAAAACCTTCCGGAAACTCGTGTTTTCCTCGATTGATGAATTCGTATTTTACAATTTCGTTGGTAAATAATTTCACGACTGCATTTTGCATTGTGATTTTGTAAAAGTCATTATCCAGAATAGAATTCAGCCGAACTTCGCGCATAAAAATATCGTTTACACAAATCTAAGGAATTTTGTTGAGGAGATTTTGGTTGTTTTAATTTTAAACCACAAAAGTCACACAAGCAGTATTATTTTTAGCTTTCCAAAGTTCAAAAAAGAAGAATGAAACTTAACTCTTTCCTTTTTTGCTCTTTTGAAAATGTTTTTAATTAGATTTTCTTTTGTGACTTTTGTGGTTTCGAAAACATCATAAAATTTACAATTCTTACTTTTGCAAAAATGATTTGAAATGGTAAAAGCGCTGATGTATTTTGTAGTCGGAACGTTAATTAGTTTTTTCTTGAGACGTTTTATGGGAGAGCCTGTAGGTTTTTGGGTAGAGCTTTATGTGGCTTCAGCTTTCGGAATCGGTTGGGGATTGGCTTATTTCGTTGACCATCCAGATTGGGCTTTGCCAAAAAAAATGGTAATTTCTTTTATTGGAATTGTTGCTTTGGTAATTGTCGGGCTGATATTTTTCGATTTCGAAACTGCAGTTCCTTCTATTATCAAATTCTCTACAGTTTTCGTAGCTTATTATATGATTGCAAGTTTCCGGGAAAGCAAATCGTTGAGATATTAGTTAGCTGATAGCATTTGGCTTTTGGCAATTTGCTTTCAATTTGATACTTATAATTTATAAAAAAGCCAGACTTCTTAGGAAATCTGGCTTTTGCTTTTTTAGTGAATCATCAAGAAACTTATGAATGCTAATCCTATTACTAAAAATAAAAACGCAAAATAATTAATCCAAAGCGTTATAAATCCGATGATTAAGCTTACTCTTTTTTGAGTTTGGTAAACCCGTTTGTGAGCTATGAAAAAATAGATGACGTCGTAAATGAAAATACAAGCAATTCCTAAGTATAAAAACTTGTTGATTGCTGGTATGCTAGAATATTCTGTGATTTTATATAATAACAATGAAAATAATAAAGAGAGCAACAGAAAGGAAAAGTAATGTAGTGTGAAAATACCGTGATCAAAATACCACCATCTCTTTTTGTTATGAAACAGCCATAAAATAAAAGCGAAAATCGGAAGGTAAATGAAAAGTGCTTTTGGAAGATTATGAATAGTTGTTTCTATAAATCCAGTTAAAATCTCACTTTTTTTGTAACCTTTCTTCTGTAGTTCAGCTAGTTTATTTGATATAGGTCGGTTGACGAAATTGTTGTCCGAAATGGTGACTTCATTATCCTGCAGTTTCTGGTCCAGATCCAAAGTTCTTTCAATTTGATTGATTTTTGAAGAGTCTGTAAGAGCAGAGTTGAGTTTCGCAATATACATACTATCTTCTTTCGTTAGCTTTTCTTTGGTCTTAGTGTCATTAATGGCTTTTTGTATTTCTGATATTTTGTCCTTTTGTGAAAATAACTTTGTCTTTCCTTTTCCTTCAAAATTAATATCAAAAGGTGGAAACACCGCAAACAGAAAAAATGTAATAAAACTGACGAAAATATAAAGCTTGACCGGTGGAACAAATTGCTGTCTTTTTCCTTCCAGATAAGTGGATGTCAATTTTCCAGGTTTGAAGAACAAGTTTTTCATCGTTCCCCAAAATTGCCCATCGTAATGCGTGAAGTCCTCTATGAAATGAGTGATGAGGAAATGGAAAGGTTGTTTAGTGTGGATGTTATGCTGACCACAGTTGGGGCAATATTTTTCCTCGACAATATGTTCGCAGTTTAAGCAGTCTTTTTCTTCTCTCAGTTTTCCGTGGCTCATTTTCAGAATTTTCACCAAAAATATAAAAAAGCAACCTTATATAAGAAGTCGGATATTAATTAATTTTTAAAATGCGGATGAGGATTTATTTCAATAACTCATTAATAATTAGAAATTTAAAATCTTTTTTGCGGATAAGTTTTTCATCCGAGAAAATTTTGCTACCTTTGCACACCCGTAAGGGAAAATTATGTTTAATCGTAAACGATAAATTGTGAATACATTAAGTTACAAAACAGTATCGGCAAACAAGGCTACAGCAAATAAAGAATGGGTTGTTGTAGATGCTGCTGAGCAACCGTTGGGAAGATTAGCTTCTACCGTTGCAAAGATTTTGAGAGGTAAGCACAAAACGAATTACACACCACACGTAGATTGTGGAGACAATGTAATCGTTTTGAACGCTGGGAAAGTTACACTTTCCGGAAACAAGTGGGCAGATAAAACTTACATCTGGCATACAGGATATCCTGGTGGTCAGAAGTTTATGACTGCTGAGGAGCTTAAGAAAAAAGATGCTCTTAAAGTATTAGAAAGATCTGTAAAGGGAATGCTTCCTAAAAACAGATTAGGTTCTGCTTTATTCAAAAACCTTTATTTATATGAAGGAACTGAGCACAAACACGAAGCGCAGCAGCCAAAAGTAATCAATGTTAACGAATTCAAATAATTAATATGTCTACAGTACACAAAATCGGAAGAAGAAAAACTTCTGTTGCAAGAGTGTTTGTTAAGCCAGGAACTGGTAACATCACGATAAACGGTAAAGATGCTAAGACTTATTTCTGTACAGATGTTTTGGTTTACAAAGTGAATCAGCCATTTTTGTTGACAGAAACACTTGAGCAATACGACCTTAAAGTTAATGTTTTTGGTGGAGGAATCACTGGTCAAGCTGAGGCTATCAGACTAGGAGTTTCTAGAGCATTGTGTGAAATTAACGAAGAATTCAGATTACTTCTTAAACCTCACGGATTGTTGACCAGAGACGCAAGAATGGTAGAGAGAAAGAAACCAGGTCAGAAAAAAGCGAGAAAGAGATTCCAATTCTCAAAACGTTAAGACTTGCTGTTGGCAAATGGCTTCTGGCTGTTGGCTACAGATTTTTTCAAATCATTTATTAAAGTTAATCCGGCGAAAAGCCAATTGCTATTAGCAAAAAGCCAAACGCCTATTGCCCGTTACGTTTAGCATCCAAACTTTACTCCCATCTAAAGTAAAGTTGATTGCAGAAAAGCGGAAAGTAAACTAACAAAAAACAAGAAAACATGGCAAAAGCAAATGTAAAAGACCTTTTAGAGGCTGGCGTACACTTCGGTCACATGACTAGAAAGTGGAATCCAAATATGGCTCCATACATTTTCATGGAGAAAAACGGTATTCACATCGTAGATTTACATAAAACAGCTGTTAAATTGGACGAGGCTTGTGTAGCTTTGGAAAAATTAACTTCTGCAGGTAAAAAAGTTCTTTTCGTAGCAACTAAAAAGCAAGCGAAAGAAGTAGTAGCAAAACACGCTGCTGAACTTAACATGCCTTATATTACAGAAAGATGGCCAGGTGGTATGCTTACAAACTTTGTAACTATCAGAAAAGCTGTGAAGAAAATGAACTCTATCGATAAAATGAAGAAAGACGGTACTTTCGAAACTTTATCTAAAAAAGAAAGATTACAAGTTGATCGTCAAAGAGCAAATCTTGAGAAAAACTTAGGATCTATCTCAGACATGGTTCGTCTTCCTTCAGCTATTTTCGTAGTTGACATTATGAGAGAGCACATCGCAGTAACTGAAGCTAAAAAATTGGGTATCCCAGTTTTCGGTATCGTAGATACTAACTCAGATCCAAGAAAAGTGGATTTCGTAATCCCAGGAAATGATGATGCTTCAAAATCTATTGATATGTTGTTGAGCGTAGTTTCAGAATCTATCAAAGAAGGTTTATCTCAAAGAAAAGCAGACAAAGAAAAATCTAAAGAAGAAGGCGAAAAAGTTTCTGCAGACGCAGATGCTGATTTCGATGCTGAATAATCAGATTTTATCTAAAATAGAAAAGCGGTTCAATTTATTTGAATCGCTTTTTTTGTAATATTATTTGAACAATAATTGATTTTGAAATTATTTTGGGCAGCTATTTGACATTCGTCGAAATCAATCTATTGATTTTTTATGGCAGCTTTTCCGCCTTCCGTTCCCGCTTTTTTTGCCAAGGCTTTTCCCAATCCAAAAAAGAGCTCCACTCAAGTCGGGCTGCAGCTTCGCAAGATTGGACATTTGGTTATAAATTCACGATTTGAATTTTATTGAAACTTAGACAAACAAAAAACCCTTCCAAAGTTTCAAACTCTGAAAGGGTTATATTTTATTAGGTTTAAAGGTGTTAAGCTAAAAGCAAAAAGCGAATTGCCAAAAGCCAAATTACCCTTTGAATTCTCCCATCGCAATGAATTTCTCCTGACGGTCGTTTACCAATTTCTCAGGCGCTTGCTTGGATAGTGATTTAATGTCTTTTAACAATACTTTCTTCACGTTCTCAAAAGTAGTCGCAGAATCATAATGTGCGCCTCCTAACGGTTCTGGAATAATGCCGTCAATTAATTCCTGTTTTAGCATATCATCAGAAGTCAGCTTCATCGTTGTTGCTGCAGTTTCTTTGTATTCCCAGCTTCTCCAAAGGATTGCCGAACAGTTTTCCGGAGAGATTACAGAATACCAAGTATTCTCCATCATATAAACTTTATTCCCAACACCAATTCCCAATGCGCCACCACTTGCACCTTCACCGATGATGATGGTGATAATTGGCACTTTTAGAGAGCACATTTCAAAGATGTTTCTAGCAATCGCCTCACCTTGTCCACGTTCCTCAGCTTCAAGACCTGGATAAGCGCCTGGTGTATCAATCAAAGTTACTACAGGAATGTTGAATTTCTCTGCCAATTTCATCAAACGCAAAGCCTTTCTGTAACCTTCAGGATTCGACATTCCGAAACGTCTGTGCTGACGTTCCTTTGTTGTTCTTCCTTTTTGAGTTCCTATCAACATTACCGTGTTTCCGCTGATGCTGGCAATTCCGCCAATCATCGCAGGATCATCACCAAAGTTTCTGTCACCGTGAAGTTCTACAAAACTTCCAGCGTCCGCCAAACCGTTGATGTAATCAAGCGTGTAAGGTCTGTCCGGATGTCTCGATAGCTGAACTTTTTGCCAAGGCGTCAGATTTCCGTATATTTTTTTCTTAGTTTCTTCTATTTTGGTTTTGATCTTTTTGCAGGATTCATCTACATCAATGCCGCTTTCTGTACCCAGTTGCACACATTTTTCGTACTGATCTATCAATTCCTTTACAGGTTGTTCAAATTCTAAATATTCCATGTTTTGTTTGGATTAAACCCTCAAAAATAATGTTTTTTTTTGAATTGGATTTTATTTAATCGCAAAGGTTTAGTTTTAATTCCGATTATTTAGGGAGCAAAGTTTTTATCAATTAAAATTGACTTGAGGAAGCTTGAATTTTAACTCAGATCCTTCTTCATCGACAAGGTAGAAATCTTTGCTCACTTGAAAAATCAGTTTCTTCTTTAAATCTTTGCGTTTAAAATATTAATTTATACTTATAGCTTTTTCTAGTCTTGCAAGCGTTTCTTCTTTCCCGATAATGTTCATAATGTCTGGAACATCGGGACCTTTCAGTTCGCCTACTAATGCAAGACGAAGTGGCATCATCACTTTTCCCATTCCCAAAGAATGCTCTTCTGCAAAATGATGAATCGCCTCTTTCAAAGTTTCAGAATCAAATTCTGAAGTTTCTAATTTCCCTGCGAAATCCTTCAAAATCGCTGAAGTTGTATCGTTCCAAGCTTTTTTCAATGCTTTTTCGTCGTAAGAAGTTGGCGCTTCGAAGAAGAATTTTCCATCGTTGTAAATATCAATCACAAAAGTTGCTCTTTCTTTCATCAATGAAACGATTTTCAATAATTTGTCATCAGAAAGATTTAAAGCTTTCACTTCCTCAACCTCTTTTAATAATTCTAAAACTTCTTCATTCGATTTTAGTTTCAAATATTCTTGATTAAACCATTTTGCTTTCTGAGGGTCAAATCTTGCGCCTGCTTTATGAACTTTGTGAAGATCAAATTCTGCAATCATTTCGTCCATAGAAACAATTTCTCTGTCGTTTGCTGGTGTCCAACCCAACAAAGCTGTCATATTAATAAAAGCTTCTGGAAAATAACCAGATTCTTTGTAACCTTTCCAGATCTCATCACTTTCAGGATCTTTGAAGTTCATTGGGAAAACCGGAAATCCGAATTTGGCGCCGTCTCTTTTGCTTAATTTTCCTTTGCCTTCTGGTTTTAATATTAATGATAAATGAGCGAATTCCGGAGCTTCCCAATTCATCGCTTCATAAAGCAAAACGTGCAATGGCATAGATGGCAACCATTCTTCACCACGGATCACGTGAGAAATTTTCATTTCGAAATCATCAACCACATTAGCGAAATGGTAAGTTGGCATTCCGTCATTTTTAATCAAAACCTTGTCGTCCAAAGTATTTGTATTCACAGAAAAATTACCTCTAATGATGTCCTGAAGATTCAACGTTCTATCAACCGGCATTTTGAAACGAACGACGTAAGGAACTTTTGCATCCAACAATTTCTGAACTTCGTCTTGAGAAAGAGAAATACTATTTTTAAGTTGTTGTCTTGTCTGATGATTGTAAGAGAAAACATCGCCTTTGGCCTCGAAGTCTTTTCGGATCGCATCCAATTCTTCTGGTGTATCAAAAGCTAAATAAGCATACTCTGTTTTCAGGATTTGCTCTTTGTATCTGTCGTAGATGTCGCGTCTTTCAGATTGTCTGTAAGGCGCGTAAGGCCCGCCAACTCTTGGGCTTTCGTCTGGAATGATACCGCACCATTCGAGAGAATTCATAATGTAATCTTCCGCACCTTCAACATATCTTGCCGTGTCTGTATCTTCGATTCTAAGGACAAACTCGCCACCTTGGTTTTTTGCGAAAAGGTAGTCATATAAAGCAGTTCGAACACCGCCTAAGTGTAAAGCTCCTGTTGGACTTGGCGCAAAACGCACTCTTACTTTTTTCATAATCAAATATTTGTTTTTTCAGAAGTCATAAAAGATTATTATTGATAAATGATAAAATCTGCTTTATAACATTCTGATGTCTAAAAAATGTGGTGCAAAATTAAGAAATTCTGAGCGTTTTGCCTTTTGAATTTGGTTAATCTTTTCCGAAATAGTACTTTTGCTTATTAAAATAAGAGTTATGTTAGAAATTGGCGAAAGACCTTGGGGAACTTATTTTGTTTTGGCAGATGAACCTCATTACAAGCTGAAGAGAATTATCGTGAATCCAGGTGGGAAATTGTCTTACCAGTTTCACCATCACCGTCAGGAGTTCTGGACAATTGTAGAAGGAAACGCTGTTGTGATTTTGGACGAAAAGGAAATTCAACTTGCTTACGGCGAAAGTATCTTCATCCCGCAAGGCGCGAAACACAGAATCATGAATCTTACAGACAAGCCTGTTGTTTTTGTAGAAGTACAGACTGGGACTTACTTTGGTGAGGATGATATTGTGAGATTGGATGATGAATATGATAGAGAGTAAATTTTATCACATTAATATTGATTTCCAAGATTGCGCTATTTTATCTTCCATAAAATGTTCTTTAAAATAGGTTTTGCTTTGATTTTTTATTAAATCATAAAATTCTTGATTCGATAATACTATTTCAATATTTGATGCAAATTCTAGAGGGTTATCTGCCGTTATACATCCATTAGCATTTTTATCAAGAAAACCATCTACTGTTTTAGTCGTTCCAATCACAGGTAAACCATAGGATAAAGCCTCTACAACTTTAATTTTGATACCTGTACCTTCTAGCATAGGGCAAAGAGCAACTTTTGAATTGTAATATAAGCCATCAAGATCTTCAGCATAAATAATTTTATCAAGATTTTCAAAATCTGGGATGTGATTACAAATCCTACCTATCACACAAATTTTTGTTTTAATTTTAATCAATGGAAACACTGTCTCAAAAAACCATTTTAGTGCTTTGATATTGAATGGGTTATCGGAGCCAACGAATATAAGGTCATACTTTTTCTCGGAAAACTTTAAAGTTTCATTTTCTGTTTTGTCTGGAAAGCCCGGCGGGATATTAATAACTTTTTTTCCAAGAAAACTTTTAAAAATAAAATATTCATCAATGGAAATGGTAACAATGTGATTAAAAAATGATAAGTTTTTAATTTCCTCGCCAAATTTTTCGCCTATATCTATTTTGGGATTATTGTAGAAGTTGTTAAGCGTCATCCAATCGTGAGTATCTATAATAAGCTTGGATTGTTTTGCTATTGTATTATGGACGAGTGGAGCCCAAGTTTCGTAATTAACAAAAATTAGATCATATTTTTTTTGTGAAAGAATTTTCTCAAAAGAATCGATAGTATAACTACTGAGGAAACCATTGTATTTAAATGGTTTATTAATTTTTTTTTTGAATTTATATTTCAAATAAACTAGGATATTTTTCTTATTCGGTTTTTTTGAAATTAAAAATAATGTATTCACAACATTTTTATCAAAATATTCCTTGTCCGACATTTCTTGGTAAACATCCTTAGAACCTACCAGGTCAATTTCATAACCTATTTTTTTTAGGATGTTAAGCGTGGAAAATGCTCTTTTGACATTGCCCGCCCTGTTTGAGAAGGGATTTTCGGGGAAGAAGAATATTGCTTTTTTTATCATTTGCTTCGTAGTTTATTCCCAAAAATACTTCCTGTTTTTTCCTGTAATTTTGTTTTGGAAATTTTTAAAACCTTCTTTCAGTTTTATTGATGACAGACTTCGGAGTTTATCAATTTTCTTTTGAAGGATTTCATTTTCAAATTGCATAAGTTGTACTTCTTGAGAAGCAGAACTTGATTTGAATGGTAAAATTTCCTTATGAATTACATGTAATCTTTTCTTTATTTGATTTCCAATTTTTTCTGGACTCAATTCTTTGCGTACGTCAGCTTTACCGCGTTCGGCAATTATTTCAGAACTTTTGGGATTTTCAAAAATGTATTTCATCAGTTCCGATGCATGAGCAATGTCAGGATCAGCCCACAGATTTTTATCATTGCTTCCATAGTAAATCTCACCAGTAGAGATGAGATTGTACTTTACAAGAAAACTATTGTTAATATTCATAAACTCCGCATTTGCAGAGAATGCCGTTGCAACTACTGGTTTTCCAAAAAACATAGCTTCCGCCATAGTGAGTCCAAATCCTTCTGAGCGGTGGAGCGAGACAAAACAGTCACAAATATTGATTAATCCTTGAAGTTTTTTAGTTTCTAGAATTTCTTCAATTAGGATGATGCTTTTATTATCAGCAATTCGTGAAAGTAGTTTTGATTTTTCGGTTGGAAACTTTGTTGATATTGAGGTTTTAATGACCAACAGGGTTTTAGTATCGTTTTTTCCAAACGCTTTTTCGTATGCTTCAATCGTTGCAAATGGATTTTTTCTTTCGATATTACTGTGATAATCAAACATTGTTAGAAAAACAAATTTCTCCTCCGATAAGTCAAATTCCGAACGTCTAAACTCCGATTCTTCCATCGCAATAGAATGCATCACTTTCAAAGTAGGGAGCGTAGAATCCTTGGAGATTGCCTCAGCGCAGAAATTACTTGGTACCCAGATTTCATCAAGGATTTTGAAAAACGGTTTTGCTTCCTCAGGCAAAGAATCCAGCTCCCAAGCCCAGAAACCAATGTTGTACTTCCCTTCGAAATAAGATTTGTTTTTATCACTAAAGAAATTATTAAGATTGTCAAAATTAACCTGAATTAAATTAACATTGTAAGGGTTTTCCTCAGTAAGATTGGCTATGTGATGATTGCCAGATTTTATTTCCTTCAGCAAAGAAAAATTGACATCATTTACAACAAAAGGAATATTGGCCGTTTTTACAGCATTTATATTAGCCCGAACTGCCACACCAAGTCCAAAGTCTTTGTTAATGTAACCGGAAATATTGATTCCAAATTTTTCTTCCATAATTATTTTGGTAACTTTATTTCTTCAAAAGGAGGAATGTCTAAGACATAATTCAACCAGTTGGTGAAAGAATATTTTTGTTTTAATTTCTCATTTACTTTAGAATAAGGCTTTTTCATAAAATCTAAAAGTTCATCTGTAGTAGAAGATGTTGTATCCCAAATGAATATATTTTCCGGTTTATAGAAGTCATATTTTTTGATTTCGGAATTTGTAGTAATTAGTTTTTTGTCATAGTATAAAGCTTCAAACGTTCTAAAAGATAATCCTTTATGAGCAGTGTTTAAGAAATCAACCACAATTTTGCTCTGCTTTAAAAAACTAATGTTTTCTTCATAGGACAGATGCTTGAAAATATATTCTACATCATCATTTGGAAATTCTTTTGCCAAATGTACTGGTTGGCAGTAAATCATAATCTTGGGGACAAAATGATGAGCGGTTAAAAAATTAGTAAAATCAATAATACTTTGCATTCTTTTTCTTACGAAACTACCTACAAAATAGACATCATAAATTTCTTCATTTTGTGACGCGTCTTTGTCATAATCAAAATAAAAATTAGTCAGGGGAAGAAGAACTTTATCTTTCGATGAAATGTCGTTCTCATCAAAAACAAAAAATCGGTCGAAGTATTTTATTGTTGCGTGTACAGCTGGAAAACGATGCAAACCATCCCACTGATATCCCACCAGTTTATTAGATTTTTTTTTAATTTTTTTGATAACCTCAATAGGATAAATATCTGGGCGAATCAACAAAGCATAATCCGCTTTTTCAATACTATTCAGCTTTGAATTGATTTCAGAGGCATATTTTTTAAATTTTAGTCTCGTTTTGTATCCCTTGTCGTTCAAAAATGTTTTTCTGAGAAAGTTATAAAATTTGTCAAAAAAACTCGGATATTTGAAGTCGTGATCTACATAGCTGATATCAACAACAGTAAAACCAAGTTGCGTAAGATTTTTTTCCAGATTCTTGTAGAAACTGAAACTCTTTGGAAGACCTATAATGATGGTTTTACTCATAGATAAATGAAATAACAAAAGTATGAAAAATAATATTCTCATTGATGCGGAACGGACGAGATATCTTTCTGGCATTTCTGTGGTTTGCAGAAATCTCCTTAAAGGTCTCAGTGAAATACCCGAAAGAAAATTCAACTTTACCATTTATGCAGATATCAAGAAGTTTGGGTCACAAAAAAGAATGATTTTTAAACCGTGGAAATTTTGGCACAAGCTTTTCCACAGCAATTTAAACTCTTTTGACATCGTTCACATTTTTCATCAATCTAGTGATTACTTTCCTACAAAATTCAATGGTAAGAAAATTCTCACTGTTCATGATCTTAATTTTTTGCATGAAAATATTTCAGAATCAAAGAAGAACAGGATTTTAAAAAAAGTCACTAATAATCTTAAAGAAACAGATCACATCGTCTGTATTTCCAATTTTGTGAAGCAAGATTTTGAAAAGAATCAACATCTATTTGATCTGAAAAAACTGAAATCTATCGAAGTCATTCATAATGGAATCAGCTTTCCAGAGGATAAAGATTATAATTTGAACAGTTTCCCATTTCTGGATCAAAAAAAATATCTGATTAATATTGGCGTTTTATTTCCCAAAAAAAATCAACTGACATTAATTAAAATGCTGATTTTTACAGAATTGCATTTGGTGCTTGTAACATCCGAAAGTAAAAGCGATTACGAAGAGCAAATTCTTTCTGAGATCAAAGATTTGAATTTAGAAGATAGAGTTCATATTTTGAAATGCATTTCTGATAACGATAAATATGCGCTTCTTAAAAACTGTGAAGGTCTTTGCCAGCCGTCCTTGGCAGAGGGTTTTGGTATTCCGCCAATTGAAGCGATGTATTTTGGTAAACCCGTTTTTTTATCAACTTTTACCAGTCTTCCAGAAGTAGGAGGGAAGTATGCTTTTTACTTTCAAAACTTTGAAGCAAAAGAAATGGCGCAAACCGTCATCAGTGGTTTGGAAAAATATAAAACCCAACCAGAACTGAAAAATCAGTTGACAGATTGGGCTTTACAATTCGATTATAAAGTGATGGCAAATCAATACCACAACTTGTATCAAAGGATTTTGAATGATTAATTAGAGTATTCCAAAACCGTTTTTTCAATTATTTTTACACATTCCAAAAGCTGTTCCTCGGTGATTACCAAAGGCGGCGCCAATCGGATGATATTTCCATGTGTAGGTTTTGCAAGTAGTCCGTTTTCTTTTAGATTAACGCAAAGATTCCAAGCCGTTTTGCTGTCCGGAGTATCGTTGATCAAGATGGCATTCAGCAAACCTTTTCCTCTCACTTTGGTGATGAGATCAGATTTTTCTATTAATTTCTCAATTTCCGAACGGAATAGTTTTCCTAATTCTTCAGCTCTTTCGGATAACTTTTCATCTGCCACAACATCCAAAGCAGCCACCGCAACAGCGCAAGCGATCGGATTTCCACCGAAAGTCGAACCGTGTTGTCCTGGTTTGATGACATTCATAATTTCGTCGTTCGCTAAAACTGCAGAGACTGGATACATTCCTCCAGACAAAGCTTTTCCAAGAATTAAAATATCTGGCTGAACATTTTCGTGATGACAAGCAATCAATCTTCCCGTTCTTGCAATTCCGGTTTGGACTTCGTCTGCTATGAAAAGAACATTGTATTTTTTACAAAGCTCAGAAGCACTTTTCAAAAAGCCTTCATCAGGAACATAAACACCAGCTTCACCTTGAATTGGCTCTGCTAAAAATGCGGCGATATTTTGAGAATCTTGTTTTAAGATTTCTTCCAAAGCATTCAAATCATTGTAAGGGATTTTCTCAAAACCTGGCGTAAAAGGACCATAATTTTGATTCGCATCCGGATCATTAGAAAAAGAAACAATGGTTGTAGTTCTACCGTGGAAGTTATTTTCACAAACGATAATCTTCGCAGCATTTTCAGCAATGCCTTTGACTTCGTAGCTCCATTTTCTGGCTAATTTCACAGCAGTTTCAACCGCTTCAGCTCCGGAATTCATTGGAAGAACTTTATCAAAACCGAAAAGCGTTGTGATTTTTCTCTCGTATTCTCCAAGATTTGAATTGTAAAAAGCTCTCGATGTTAAAGCCAATTTCTTAGCTTGATTGACCAACGCTTCTACAATTTTTGGATGAGAATGCCCTTGATTGACAGCAGAATAAGCGGAAAGAAAATCGTAATATTTTTTGCCTTCTACATCCCAAACAAAAACGCCTTCACCTTTTTCCAAAACCACAGGAAGCGGATGGTAATTATGAGCACCATATTGATTTTCGAGGTCGATGAAATACTGCGATTTTTTTTCTTGAACTGCTGTTGACATAACTTTTAATTTTTGTAAAAATAATAAATTTGGAATCAATAAGACCTAATAAAAATGCCCAACTTTTAAAGTCAGGCATTTTTATCTATAAGGATGATAATCTTTAGATATGATTATCAAAACTTTTATCCATTACAAAATCTTCCATAAACTTGGTCGTGTAATTTCCCGCCAGGAAATCCTCATTTTCCAATAGTTGTCTGTGGAAAGGAATAGTCGTTTTTACACCTTCGATATAGAACTCTTCCAAAGCACGTTTCATTTTTGCAATCGCTTCATCTCTTGTTTGAGCTGTTACGATTAATTTCGCAATCATCGAATCGTAGTTGGATGGAATTGTGTAGCCAGAATAAACGTGCGTATCAACTCTCACACCGTGTCCACCAGGAATATTAAGTTCTTTAATTTTTCCCGGAGAAGGACGGAAATCTGCGTAAGGATCTTCTGCGTTGATTCTGCACTCGATGGCGTGCATTTTTGGATAGTAATTTTTACCACTGATTGGTGATCCTGATGCCAATAAAATCTGCTCACGAATCAAGTCATAATCTACAACTTGCTCAGTAATTGGATGTTCTACCTGGATTCTCGTATTCATTTCCATGAAGTAGAAATTCCTGTGTTTGTCTACCAAAAATTCTATTGTTCCAACACCTTCGTAAGCAATGTATTCTGCTGCTTTTACAGCCGCAGCACCCATTTTTTCACGAAGTTCATCCGTCATAAAAGGAGAAGGTGTTTCCTCTATCAGTTTTTGATTTCTTCTTTGGATAGAACAGTCTCTTTCAGAAAGGTGACAAGCTTTACCAAATTGATCTCCAGCAATTTGGATTTCAATATGTCTTGGTTCTTCGATCAATTTTTCCATGTACATTCCGCCGTTTCCAAAAGCTGCAACAGCTTCCTGGATTGCAGAATCCCAATGTTCTTTCAGATCTTCTTCTTTCCAAACGGCTCTCATTCCTTTTCCACCACCACCGGCAGTTGCTTTGATCATCACAGGATAACCAACTACTTTTGCGGTAGCCTTTGCGTCTTCATAGGAATCTATCAAACCTTCGGAACCGGGAACACAAGGGATTCCAGCTTCTTTCATAGTCGCTTTAGCCGTAGCTTTGTCGCCCATTTTTTCAATTTGTTCCGGAGTTGCTCCGATGAATTTGATTCCATTTTTTGCACAGATTCTAGAGAAATTTGCATTCTCAGAAAGAAAACCGTACCCAGGGTGGATGGCGTCTGCATTGGTAATCTCTGCAGCAGCAATGATATTTGGAATTTTAAGATAAGAGTCTTTGCTCATTGGCGGACCAATACAAACTGCCTCATCCGCAAAACGAACGTGGAGACTGTCTTTGTCTGCTGTAGAATAAACAGCAACAGTTTTGATCCCCATTTCTTTAGCCGTACGAAGGATTCGCATTGCAATCTCGCCACGGTTTGCGATTAATATTTTTTTGAACATCTTAATGTAATTTGAAATTTGAAATTTTTAATTTGAAATTGATTTATTATCAATTATCAATCATCATTAATCAATTATAATTAAGACGGATCTACCAAAAATAATGGTTGATCATATTCTACCGGAGAAGCGTCATCAACTAAGATTTTTACAATTTTTCCGCTAACTTCGGACTCTATCTGGTTGAAAAGTTTCATTGCTTCAATCACACACACCGTTTTTCCTTCTGTTACAGAATCGCCTACATTGACGAAAACATCTTTGTCTGGAGATGGTTTTCTGTAGAAAGTTCCAATCATTGGAGATTTGATTGTGATATATTTGCTGTCATCTGCAGAGCTAGCTGCTTCAGAACCTGCAGCCGGAGCTACTGGGCTGGCAGCTGGAGCAGAAACTGGAGTCTGATATGCAACTTGAGGAGTGACATAGCTTACAGGCTCACCTCCAAGTGGTGTTTTGATGTAGATTTCGAAGTCTTTATTTTTATATTTTACTTCGGAAACTCCTGCTTTTGCTACAAATCTTACAAGATTCTGAATGTCTTTAATATCCATAAAATTTTAATTGTTTTGAATGCCAAATATAATAAAAAACCACTCAAATTAATAAAATCCGAGTGGTTTTTTATGCTAAGTATAAGATTATCAAAGATAATTCTTAGTTTTCTTCTATAGTTTCTACGTTTTTCTCTACTACAACTTTTCCTCTGTAGTATAGTTTTCCTTCGTGCCAGTGCGCTCTGTGGTATAAGTGCATTTCGCCAGACGTTGCGTCTTTAGCCAATTGAGGAACTACAGCTTTGTAGTGTGTTCTTCTTTTATCTCTTCTTGTAGACGACTGTCTTCTTTTAGGATGTGCCATTGTTAGTACTTTTTAAAAAATTCTTTCGAATTATATTGTTGTTATTTCTTAATTATTGTCTTTTAATTTCTTCAAAGCTTCCCATCTCGGGTCAACTTGTTCCTCTTCTTCCTCGATTATTTTTGGACTGTATTTGTCTAAAAGATTCTGATATTCCTCATTGTCTTTTACAGAAGGTGCTACTTTCTTCATTGGGATTGATAAAACCACCGTTTCGTAGATAAGGTTTGCAATGTTGAAATCGCTGTCTTTTCTGTTGATGGTGATTACATCCTCGTTGCTGTCATCGTATTCTTCTCCAAATTTCACAAGAACTTTCAAATCGTTTTCTATGTTTTCGGAAAATTCATCATTGCTAATGTCGCAAATCAATTGAACGGTTCCCGAAACTTCGAATATGAATTCCAAAAATGTCGTGTGCTTGTCCAAAAGAACATTTACATTAATATTTGGGTTGAAAAACTCCTGTTCAGTCTCAAATAAATCAAAGAACTCCTGATTGATCTCATAATTGAAATCGTGCTTTCCTGGTTTTAAGCCTACAAAAGCAATGTCGTAGTTTCTAAATCTGTCCATAAAAATGGTTTGCAAAAATAATTTAATTTTTTCAAATAACAAAATATTTTTTGGAAATACTTGAATTGCAAAAAATTAGTCCTCCAAAAACTTATTTTAATGTCTCAATTTTGAAGAAAGTTTTATCTTTCTTTTGGTAAATCCTCGTCTGGTCCGCTGTGTGCGTGTGTCGCTTTCGGACGGAGACGGTGCGCTCTCAATTCCTGATATTCGTCTCGGCTTTTAAAAATATCGATGGCTGTAAAAATAGCTTCGGAAAATGAAGTTTCGTCCGCAATATTTTTCCCCGCAATATCGTAGGCAACGCCGTGGTCTGGCGAAGTTCTGATAAAAGGTAATCCCGCAGTGTAGTTCACGCCTTCTTCATAAGCAATCGTTTTGAACGGTGCCAAACCTTGGTCGTGGTACATTGCTAAAACGGCGTCGAACGCTTTATATTTCTCCGGTTGGAAGAAACTATCCGCTGGATAAGGACCGAAAGCCATAATTCCCTCATTAAACAAATCCTGAATCGCAGGTTGAATGATTTCGATTTCTTCTTTTCCGATAACGCCACCGTCGCCAGCGTGAGGATTGAGTCCGAGAACGGCAATTTTCGGCTTTTCTACGCAGAAATCTTCTTTAAGTGTTGCAACCAATTGCTTGACTTGTTTTTTTAAATTTTCTTTGGTAATGTTGCTTGCAATCTCAGCAACCGGAATGTGATGTGTGGAAACTGCTACTTTCAAAGCTTCTGTTACCATAAACATCACGGCTTTTTTGCCTGCTTTTTCTTCGAAATAACCGGTGTGGCCAGCGTGAGCAAAACCATATTTCATCATTTCGTCTTTGTTGATGGGCGCCGTTACAAGAACGTCGATTTCTTTGTTTAATAATGCTTCTGTTGCGGAGTTCAAAGAGTCGATGGCCATTTTTGTGGATTCTTCCGTTGGGACACCAAATTCTATATTGCTGTTTTCCTTGGTCAGATTCACCATATTGATTTTACCTGACTGAGCTTCTTTCGCTTCGTTGATGTAATTGAAATTGGTCTGAAGTTTAAAAACATTTTTCTGATAAGTGAACAGTTTTCCTGAACCAAAGATGACGGGCGTAAAAAAGTCTGTGATGGATTTATCTTTCAGAGATTTGAGAATGATTTCCGGACCGATTCCGTTGAAATCGCCGATTGAAATTCCTACTCTGATTTTATGGTGTTTGGAGCTCATTTGTTTATCTTTGACATTTATAAAGAATTTACAAAATTACAATTTTTTAGGTAGTTTTTCTTATGAAACGGATGCTAATATTTTTTATAACAATTTTCTTTGCCCCAACCCTAAAGGGGGGAAATAGTTTCAAAATTTTATCAAAATTACACCCTTTAGGGTTGGAAAATTAATTTTGATGAAATTTAAGTGTTATTAAATTTGCAAAGTTTCTAAGGATGACAAAGCCCATAGCCCCGATTGCAACGGCATCCTTTTTCTGCAGTGGCTTGAAAAAAGCGAGGGCGAAAAAGATATAGTGGAAAGCGGGATTAAGCTCCTAAAAATTTAAAAATATTAAGAAAGAATGTTCACAGGAATTATTGAAGCTACGGGAAAAGTAGAGAAAATTGACAGAAACGAAAGTAATATAGATTTTACGCTGAGCGGACCTTTCACTCAGGAATTGAAAATCGACCAAAGTCTGGCTCACAACGGCTGTTGTCTGACGGTGGTCGAGATTACCGAGAATACTTATAAAGTGACGGCGATCAACGAAACGCTGGAAAAAACCAATCTTAATTTTTGGAATGTCGGGACGGAAGTCAATTTGGAACGTTGTTTGCGATTCGAAGGAAGACTGGACGGACACATCGTGCAAGGTCACGTGGACAAAACGGGAACGGTGGAAAGTATCGAAAATCAGGACGGAAGTTATTTCATCACCATCAATTACGACGAATCTGCTGAATATACAACTGTTCCGCAAGGCTCGATAACGGTGAATGGAATCAGCTTGACGGTTGCTGAGAGCGGAGACGGGAAGTTTTCTGTGGCGATAATTCCGTACACTTGGGAGTTCACGAATATGAAAAACTTGCAGAAAGGCGATGTGGTAAATCTGGAATTCGATATTATCGGAAAGTATGTTGCTAAACTATTGAAATCGCAAAGGTCAAACTTAATAGAAAAACATCAGTAGGACAGGGTTTTGCGTAGCAATTTTAAACATAAAACAACAAATGAAAAAAACAAAATGCCATTAAGTGATTATAAAGGTTACAGGCTGAGAAATCGTGTGTTCGTCGGTTTTTTGGCTATTTGTATCTTGAGTGTGATAACTTCGGCGGTTTTGTCGTTTGTAATCTTGAGGGACAATGCAAAGATGCAGAGCAAAACCGATATGCAGAACAAGTCGCAGGCACTTTTGGCGTCGTTGGATTATGCACTCAGCCATTCTCAGGTTAAGACTTATGATATTCCGAAAGTTCTGGAAAATAAGATTTATGAGATTGCGGATATCAACAAGCACGACATTGTAATCTATGATTTGAAGGGCAATTATTTGATTTCGAATAAGGAATTGAATCTGGTGCAACAAAAGCGAATGCCGGCGGAAATCATCAATTCCATCCATAAAAATGGGAAGCAATATGATGAAACCTCGTATGATGAAAAGTTAGGCGCAAGCATTGTTTCGTCTTATATGGTTTTGAAAAACAATATGTTGGAAGATATTGCCTATATCTATTTCCCATATTATCACAACGAAAGTGCTTATATGCAGGTTTTTAAGCATTATTTTGCTTACATCATCGGCGTTAATATTCTGATTATCCTTTTTAGTATTTGGTTGAGTTGGATTATTTCTAATAATTTGACCGAGGCGATTATCCGTTTTACATCGATGATTAGCAAGATTAATCTGTTTGATAAAAATCTGCGTCCCATCAAATATTATAAAAATGATGAGCTGAATGCCTTGGTAAAAGCTTACAATAAAATGATTGCCGAGATTGCCGACCAACGCGAGCGGTTGAGTTACATTGAGAAACAATCTGCTTGGCAAGAAATGGCGAAACAAGTGGCGCACGAAGTCAAAAATCCATTGACGCCGATGAAGCTGATGATGCAAAACTTCGAAAGGAAATTTGACCCAAATGACCCAAACAATGCTACGAAAGTTAAAAATCTGAGCGATGTTATCATTGGGCAAATTGACGTTATCAGTAGAGTAGCAGGCGCTTTTTCAGAATTTGCGCAGTTGCCGAAGAAAAATGATGAGGAGATTTCGCTTATTAAAGAAGTTAAAAATACACTTTTGATTTTTAGTGATGAGAATGTTTTTGTACACGCCAATCACGACGAGATTCTGATGAAAATTGACAAAGATTACCTCACCAGAATCATCACTAATCTCGTAACAAACGCCAGTCAAGCAAAATCAGACGATAGAAAATCTGTCATCAATGTAGATTTGGAAAAAATCGAAAAACGAATCAAAATCACTGTTCAGGACAATGGTGTAGGGATTCCGGAGGATAAACTGGATCGGATTTTTGACCCAAATTTCACTTCCAAAAACAGCGGAATGGGAATTGGATTGACGATGGTAAAACGAATGGTGGAAGATTACAACGGAACAATCACCGTAGTTTCCGAAGTTGATAAAGGCGCAACTTTCACGATTTCTATGCCTTCCAATTTATAAGTCGAAGTTTAAACGGCGAAGCCGTGATATGTTTGTAGAAAAATAGAAGCTACAGAAACGGAGCTCCGAAGGAGCGAAATGTCGGTTTCAGCATTATATATGAAAGAATTCAAATTTCAACAATTTTCAATTCAGCAAGATAAATTGGTTTTTCGAGTGGGGACAGATGCAGTTTTGCTCGGCGCTTTGGCTAACGTTTCCGATGCTAAAAATGTTTTAGAAGTTGGAACTGGAACCGGAATTATTTCATTAATGATTGCTCAAAGAAATCCAGATGCGAAGATTTTAGCAATCGATATTAATTCTGAAGCCGTCAATATTTCTCAAACCAATTTTTCCAATTCTCCTTTTTCAAATAGAATCAAAAGTCAACTTCAAGATTTGAAAAACTTTGAAACCGACGAAAAGTTTGATTTAATCATTTCGAATCCACCTTATTTTGAAATCAATAATTCCGAGAAAGATATTTTGGCAAGACAAAGGTTAGAATTGAATTTCTCAGATTTAATCAAAAAATCAAGTCAGTTGCTATCAAAAAACGGACTTTTCTCAGTCATTATTCCAATCGATTCTGAAAAGGAATTCACTGAGATTTGTTTTAAAAATAAATTATTCCTCCATCGAAAAGTCGTCATCAAAGGAATAAAAACCTCAGAACCGAAACGTTTAGTTTTAGAATATTCATTGATTGAAAAAGAAATTAAAGTAGAAAACTTCGTCATAGAAAAATCCCCAAGAGTCTATTCCGATGAATATCTTGAACTGACAAAAGACTTTCATCAATTCAATAAAAAAGCCTAACGAAAAACCCCTTCAGAGTTTCAAACTCTGAAGGGGTTGTATTCTTATAAATGAAATTCGACTCCCTTTAGGGTTGGGGCAAAACGAATTTATTCTATTCAAAAAGTTCCGCAGTATCCAAAACAGAAACCTGTCCATTTTCGCAACGAATCGCTTCGCCCGGATAATTCTGAATCATATGGTAATCGTGCGTCGCCATCACCACTGCACAATGGTTTTCTTCCGCAAGATTCTTTAGAAGCGTCATAATGTCGTTAGACGTCTCTGGGTCAAGATTTCCAGTCGGCTCATCTGCAAGAATCAATTCTGGATGATTTAACAAAGCTCTTGCAATCGCAGCACGCTGTTGCTCACCTCCGGAAAGTTGGTGAGGCATTTTATGCTTTTTGGTTTTCATTCCAACGCTGGATAGAACTTCATCAATTCTGGTTTCCATTTTCAATTTGTCTTTCCAACCAGTCGCTTGCAAAACAAATAGAAGATTTTTCTCAATATTTCTGTCTGGTAAAAGCTGAAAATCCTGGAAAACAATTCCTAATTTCCTTCTCAAATTTGGAACTTCAGACTGCTTCAGTTTTTTCAAATCGAAACCGGCAACCTGTCCGCTTCCGCCTTGCAAAGGCAATTGTCCGTAAAGAACTTTCAAAAGAGAACTCTTTCCAGAACCGGTTTTTCCAATAAGGTAGCAGAATTTTCCTTTCTTGATATGAAGGTCAACATCATTCAGGACTGTGAAGTTTTTCTGAACAATCTTTGCGTTGCTCAAATCTATAATATCTACTCCCGGGTCGTTTCTATGCGGCATAATTGCGATAATTGATAAGTTATGATTGATAAATGATTCAACAAATCATCAATTCAAAAGTAATAAAAACATCTTGTAATGCTTCTACTTTTGGGAAATTTTAACAACAAAAAATGTCTGAAACAATGTCCAGACACTTTTTGTATATGATAATTTTTGAAGAAATTATCTCTTAGCGCGAGATGCACTAACAGTTAAGCTCTTTCTGCCTTTCGCTCTTCTAGCTGCCAACACTCTTCTTCCGTTTGGTGTAGACATTCTTTCACGGAAACCGTGTTTGTTTCTTCTTTTTCTCTCAGATGGTTGGAATGTTCTTTTACTCATCACTAATATATTTAGTTCGTAATTACTATTAAATTTTCAGATTGCAAATATACAGCTTTTATTTTGCGCCGCAAGTATTTGAAAACTTTTTTACAATAATTTTCAATAACTTATAATTTGATTTATTTGGGCAGCTTTTGACGTTCGTCGAATAGCTAGTTGTTATTTTTTTTATGGTAGCTATTTCCGCCTTCCGTTCCTGCTTTTTTTGCCAAGCTATTCCCAATCCAAAAAAGAGCTCCACTCAAGTCGGGCTGCAGATTCCAGCTTCGAATCAACATTTGTCATCCGTAGGAAATCTAGCGAAGCCGTTCGACGAAGTTAATCTAGTCTGTTGAGATTCTTTCAGAATGACGGAATTACAGTTTAATAATTTCTAATCCTTAGATTTGCAGTAGAAAAATAAAAGATGAAATCTCTATACAATCTCTTCGTTCACTTGATGATTTTCGGGATGAAGGTCTTTTCGCTCTTCGATTCCAAAACCAAAAAAGGAGTCCGAGGCAGAAAACAGTCTTTGGAAATTGTAAGAAATGCTTTTTCTCCAGAAGATAAAGTCTTGTGGATGCACGCCTCCAGCTTAGGTGAGTACGAACAAGGTTTGCCAGTTCTCGAAAAATTAAAAGAGCAATTCCAAGATTATAAAGTCTTAATCACCTTTTTTTCGCCGTCAGGTTATGAAAATGTGAAGAAGAAAAAACACATTGCAGATGCGATTTGCTATTTGCCTTTTGATAAAAAGAAAGACGTTCAGGAATTCGTTTACAGCTTTGATTGTCAGATTTTCTTTACTGTAAAATATGATTATTGGTACAATCTTTTAAACGAACTGAAAAATCGAGGAACTAAGATTTATGTGATTTCTGCCTTGTTTTATGAGCATCAGACTTTTTTCGAAACCTATGGGAAATGGTTTGTAAAACAACTCAAGAACAACATCGATTGGTTTTTCCATCAGACCACCAAATCTTCTGCTTTGGCAAAGAGTGTCGGTTTGATTAATTCGTCCGTTTCCGGTGATACAAGATTTGACAGAGTGAAACAATTTCTAGACAGAGATAATCATTTGGAGTTTATTGAAGAGTTCAAAGGCAATCAGAAGTTGGTTGTTTTTGGTAGCAGTTGGCACGCCGAAGAAGATATTGCACAGGTTTTGGTAAAGAAGCTTCCCGATACCAAATTTGCCATCGCACCTCACGATTTACAACGCGTTCCACATCTCTTGAAACTATTTCCAAACGCCATTCTTTACAGTTCACTTTCCAACGCTCCAACTCTCGAACTCTCGAACTCTCAAATTCTCATCATCGATAGCATCGGGAAACTTTCCAAATTGTATTCTTACGCAGATTTGGCGGTAGTTGGTGGCGGATTTCATTCGGCGGGATTACATAATATTTTGGAAGCTGCGGTTTATGGTGTTCCTGTTATTTTCGGGAATCATTATCAGAAAAATCCTGAGGCAGATAATTTAATTCTTGCAAAAGGAGGAAAAAGTTTCGACGATTTTGTGACAGCCGCAGCTTTCATCGAGGAAGTGATGAAAAAAGATTTGACGACCGAAGAAGGCGAAGTTTCTTACCTCAAAGAAATGGCAAAAAACGCAGGCGATTTTGTAGAGTCGCAACCAGATTCTACGGAGATTATTTTGAGGAAAATTATACCTTAACCACAATGTTCACAAAGTTTTTGCACAAGGCTCACTATTTTTTAGTTCTTCAAAAAGATTAATTGTGTTCTTTGTGTAGAGCTTGGTGTCTTTGTGGTTAAAATATTACCTCAAAAATCCCTCACTCTTAATTCCTTTCACAATCAATTCAAAATGGTCGGGAATGTTTTCGCATTTCAGCCAGTTGAAATCTAAACCATTGTTGATGCATAATTTCTGTAAGTAAAGATTGTTGTCAATTTTTTCATAAAGTTTGTCGAGAAATTCATCAATTTCCATCCAGTAATCTTCGTCCAGTTTTTTGGTTAAAGTCAAGGCTTTGAAGATTTTGTTGATGAGATAGATGTAAAGTTTGTAAACGTTGTCAAATCTTTGCGTTCCAAGTTTTTCGTTGTATTCTAAGATTTCATTGATTAAAAATAAATTCAAAGAAACGTCTCCGAATTTGTCCGTCGTAATTTTCACGTGTTCTGTAATTTCCGCACTTATTTTTCTGATGAGAACAAGGAAATATTTTTGATTCGCAATGTATTTTGAAGCCAACGCAACTTTCTCACGGATGTTTTCTTCCATCGCATCTCGCTTGTCATCAACCGTTTCTAGGTCAATTAATTCGAAATATAGTTTCTTGGAAAGCAATTTGTCTTTCTTCAACAATCGGAAAATCAATTTGTCTTTTTCTGACGGAGAAAATTCGCTCAAAGCCTGCTTGAATTCTTTTGAATATTCCATTAATTGAAGATTTTAGAATATTTGATAAAACCGTTGAATGCCCAATTCGCTGTGTAATACAGAGATCTCAAAGTGGAAAATTTCATATAATCTTTGTACACCAAATATTGGTCTTTCATAATATTCGTTTTTTTTCTGGAAACGCTGTTGGGCAACATTCGGTATTTTGATAAAGTCTTTTTCAAAGGTTTTCCCTGAGGGATTTTCTTCAGAAGTTCCAGCCACATTACGTGGTCTTCGCGTTTTGTGCCTTCCGGAAAATAGAATTTTCCAACTCGTTTCGAATCATACATTGATGAAAGTAAAGATAATCTACAAGTTTTCAGTAGATTATTAAAGTTAACAATTGTGTCCGCTTCGAAATCGCCAATTGTAGGATTTAGATTTTCATCGCAACGGGAATAGGTGGAGTAGGCCAATTCAGCATTTTCAGATTTCATAAAGGTGATCATTTCTTCGAGGAAATTCGTTTCCCAAAAATCGTCAGCGTCTAGAAATGTGATAAATCTTCCAGTCGCGTTTTCCAAAGAAATATTCCTTGCGTGTCCTGCACCTCCATTTTTCTTCGCTTTGAAAACTTTAATTCGTGGGTCGTTTTGTTTTTCTAGGATTTCTACTGAATTGTCTGTCGAACAATCATCGGTAATCAGCCATTCCCAATCCTGAAAAGTTTGATTGAGGACAGAATTGATGGTTTCATTCAAATATTTTGAAGAATTGTAACTCGGTGTGATGATTGAGATTTCCGGCATATTAACTGCAAATTTAAAAATAATTACAATTCAGAACGTTATTTACGGCATAAGAGTTGGAGTGTAATATCAATAACAAAAAAAATGCACATTATGAAAAAGTTATTTTTAATGCCCTTGTTTTTTTTATTTATGTTAATTTCCGTTTTTTCTTGTAAAAATGATGATGACGATAATATGGAAAAAGCCAACCTCATTGGGAAATGGCAGCCATACAAATTGTCTCAATCGGCAACATTGTCTACAGGCCCGTTCAATAACACAACGGATTTAAATGAATGCCAACAAAGGTCTAGAATTCTTTTTAATTCGGATAATTCCGGACGATCCACGCTCTATTCAGAAGAAAACGGAACTTGTAGTTTGCAAGCCGATTCCAACTTTACCTACACCTTCAATCCGGACAACAATGATTTGACTGTGAAAAGCCCCGATGGTTCTACACACTCTGGAACGGTGGAGTCTATTTCATCTACCAATTTGGTTTATAAATTAGTAGGAGAATATGATTTTGAAGGGGAAGATAATGTGCGGGTAACGACGATAATTTCGGCTAGGAAGACCACGAACTAGAGATGTGCTGGTGATTACAGCAATTAAAATTTTAATAATTAGTCCTTACTTTTCCGAAGTAAGGATTTTTTCATTTCAAAATCCTAAATTTGTGACTGATTTAAAATTATAAAATGTTTTACGACCATCAGCAGATAGAAAAAAAGTGGCAAAAATACTGGGAAGACAATCAAACTTACAAGACTTCCAACTCAACCGATAAACCGAAATTCTACGTCCTCGATATGTTTCCGTACCCTTCCGGAGCAGGACTTCACGTGGGTCATCCGCTGGGATACATCGCGTCGGACATCTATGCGAGATTCAAAAGGCATCAGGGTTTCAATGTTTTGCATCCTGTTGGTTATGACAGTTTTGGACTTCCTGCTGAGCAATATGCTATACAAACCGGAACGCATCCTGCGATTACAACGGAACAAAATATCACGAGATACGAGGAGCAATTAAGAAAAATTGGGTTTTCATTTGACTGGAGCAGGGAAGTGAGAACTTCGGACGCTTCTTATTATAAATGGACGCAATGGATTTTCATTCAGTTGTTTCATTCGTGGTATAATAAAGATACGGACAAGGCGGAATCTATCGAAACCTTAATCCAACATTTTGAGGCAAAAGGAACGGAAGGTTTGAACGCCAATCAAAATGAGGAATTAAATTTCACTTCAGAAGAATGGAAATCTTATTCTGATATTAAGAAAGAAGAAATATTATTGAATTATCGTCTGGCCTTCCGTGCGGAAACTACCGTGAATTGGTGTCCGGCTCTCGGAACTGTTTTGGCAAACGACGAAATAAAAGACGGAAAATCCGAAAGAGGCGGTTACCCTGTTTTCCAGAAGAAAATGATGCAGTGGAGTATGAGGATTTCTGCATACTCGGAAAGATTGTTGCAAGGTTTGAAAACTTTGGATTGGCCACAACCTTTGAAAGATGCTCAGGAATATTGGATTGGGAAATCTCAGGGCGCGCAAGTAAGATTTGCAACTGAAAACGGAGAAACAATTGAAGTTTTTACAACCCGTCCTGATACCATTTTTGGAGCTACCTTTATGGTTTTGGCACCGGAAAACCCTTTGGTTCAAAATTTAACAACTCCAGAACAAAAAGCTGAAGTTGACCAATATATAGAAGAAACTTCCAAAAAAACAGAACGTGATAGAATGGCTGACGTGAAAAACGTGAGTGGCGCTTTCACGGGAAGTTACGCCATCAATCCTTTTACTGGGAAGAATATTCCGGTTTATATTTCGGATTATGTGTTGATGGGTTACGGAACTGGTGCTGTGATGGCGGTTCCTGCTCACGACGAGCGCGACCATAGATTTGCGAAGAAATTTAATTTGGAAATCATCAAGGTTGTAGAATCTGATGTGGATGTTCAAGAAGAAGCCTATGATTCTAAGGATTCTGTTTGTGTGAATTCTGATTTCTTGAACGGCCTTAATTATAAGGATGCGAAATCCAAAATCATTGCTGAAATCGAAAACCGAGGAATTGGTCACGGAACGACGAATTACAGACAGCGTGATGCGATTTTCTCCAGACAAAGATATTGGGGCGAGCCGGTTCCTATCTATTATAAGGATGGAATGCCTTACACTTTGCCAAATTCCGCTTTGCCTTTGGAGCTTCCTGAGGTTGAAAAATATCTACCAACAGAAGACGGCGACCCACCATTAGGAAATGCGAAAACATTTGCGTGGGACGAGGCGAATCAGAAAGTGGTTGACACAGATTTGATTGATGATAAAACGGTTTTCCCATTAGAATTATCCACAATGCCAGGTTGGGCAGGAAGTTCGTGGTATTTCCTAAGATATATGGACCCGAACGACGACTCGGTTTTTGCTAAAAAAGAACTGACCAATTATTGGGGACAAGTTGATTTGTACATCGGGGGAAGCGAGCACGCCACCGGGCATTTATTGTATTCTCGTTTTTGGAATATGTTCTTGAAGGACAGAGGTTTCATTGAACAAAATGAGCCTTTCCAAAAGTTGATTAATCAAGGGATGATTTTGGGGATGAGTGCGTTTGTTTATAGATTGTTTGGTAGCTATACTCAAGAGCAAGTCAACGGAAAGCCCGATTATGAAAAACTAATTGAGCCTCAAAATATTTTTGTGTCTAGTAATTTTGCTAATATTTATGAGAAGTATCATTCTAAATTGGTAGAATATAATTTTAAGAAACAAATTGTTGATTTTGAAAAACCGAAGGAAGTAGAGTATTTGGAAGATTTATATTTTCAAGAATTACAAAAACTAAATTCTGGTTCAAATCAATTAGCAGGTTTAGGAATTAATAATCTAAAAATAGGACTTCAAAACATACACGTTGATATTTCGCTGTTAAAAGGAACAACAAACGAATTAGATACAGAAGCTTTCAAAACTTGGAGACCAGATTATGCTGATGCGGAATTTATTCTTGAAGACGGAAAATACATCACAGGTCGTGAAGTAGAAAAAATGTCCAAATCAAAATACAATGTTGTCAACCCAGATGATATTTGTAATGAATATGGCGCAGACGGTTTAAGATTGTACGAAATGTTCCTTGGGCCATTAGAACAATCTAAACCTTGGAACACGCAAGGTCTTAGTGGAGTTTATGGTTTCCTGAAGAAATTCTGGAACTTGTATTTCAACGGCGATACGTTTGAAGTTTCTGATGAAGAACCGACAAAAGCTGAATTCAAGATTCTTCATACTTTAATCAAGAAAGTGCTTTTTGATATTGAGAATTTTTCTTTCAATACTTCGGTGTCATCATTTATGATAGCAGTCAACGAGTTACAAAAATTGAAATGCAATAAGAGAGCGATTCTGGAGCCGTTAGCAATAATAATCTCGCCTTATGCGCCACACATCTGCGAAGAGGTATGGAATTTGCTGGGAAATAATGCTTCTATAGAATTTGAAGAATTTCCAACTCTTGACGAAAGCTATCTGATTGAAGATGAGATAGATTACCCTGTGAGCTTTAATGGGAAAATGAAATTTAAAATCAAACTTCCGGCAGACCTTACGAAGGACGATGTTGAGAAACTAATGATGCAAAATGAGGACGTGAAGAAGTTTTTAGGGGAAAAATCAGTTAAAAATTTCATTTTTGTTCCGAAGAAAATCATTAATATTGTCTCATAATTGACTATTAAACGATCGTTTTAAAATTTTAACAAAAATTTATTATATCCAACAAAGCATATTTTTTGAATTGTTTGCGATAAAAATAATGCC
The DNA here is from genome assembly GCF_004365655.1 of Epilithonimonas xixisoli. Lineage (GTDB taxonomy): Bacteria > Bacteroidota > Bacteroidia > Flavobacteriales > Weeksellaceae > Epilithonimonas > Epilithonimonas xixisoli. The sequence continues at coordinate 104,566 of NZ_SOEO01000003.1, forward strand.
TGTTTTTTATAATTGTCTTGTGTGGTTTCTACAATTATATAATAAATTCATAAAATATGAGTTTAATTTTGAAAATAAGTTAATAGTCTCTTGACAACGATGATGAAAAAAACAAAAGTTCATATTTATTTAGTTTGCATTTTTAAATAAAATGACTTTATTTTACAGAATAAATTTAACAATTATAATTTAGTTTTAATATGGAAATGAATGTTTCAAACAACGAGGAGCAAGTAGTTGCTAAAAAAGTAGGTGGATTAAACCCTGCGCTAATAATTCCTATCCTTATTGTGATAGGTGTTGCAATTTATTTATTTGTATTGGGTAACCCAGGCAATTTCAAAGCAGATCCAAGAATCAATGGTCTGTCATCAGTAGCTTTTGCTGATATTGAATCTAAAGAACTTCACCCTGGTGACGGTTTTATGGGTATTATCTATATGGGTGGACCAATTGTACCAATCCTTATTTCTTTTATGATTATCGTAATCGTGTTCTCTATTGAAAGAGCTTTAGCATTATCAAAAGCGGCTGGTAAAGGAAACGTTGATGCTTTCGTATTGAAAGTAAGAAGCTTGCTAAACCAAAACAAAATTGACGAAGCAATTGAAGAGTGCGACAGACAACAAGGTTCTGTTGGAAACGTAGTGAGAGAAGGACTTACAACTTACAAAGTTTTAGCGACTGATTCTTCTATGAACAAAGAACAAAAAATGGTTGCGCTTAACAAATCAATCGAAGAAGCTACTACATTGGAAATGCCAATGCTAGAGAAAAATATGATGATTCTTTCAACTCTTGGTACAGTTGCAACTTTGGTAGCACTATTGGGAACTGTAATCGGGATGATCAAGGCATTTAGCGCATTAGGTTCAGGAGGAGGAACTCCAGATTCTGCAGCATTATCAATCGGTATCTCTGAGGCACTTATTAATACTGCGTTAGGTATTGGTACTTCTGCTGTTGCAATTATACTTTACAACTATTTTACTTCTAAGATTGACGGACTTACGTTCAAGATTGACGAGATCGCAATGTCAATCCAACAATCTTTCGCAGAATTCCACTAAGAATTCCGCTAGGATTGGAAATTGCTTCTGCGGAAGTGGATTTCAAAAACAAGAAGTTTAATAAATAAATAATTTATAATGGCGAGAGTCAAACCAAAAAGACATAATATAAGGGTAGATATGACGGCAATGACCGATGTATCATTTCTACTCCTTACATTCTTTATCCTCACGGCTCAGTTTGCAAAACCTGATATCGAGACGATTACGACGCCATCTTCTATCTCTCAAAAGCTTCTTCCAGATGCGAGTTTAATGACTATTTTGAGTACAACGGACGGAAAATTCTATTTCACTCCAGTTGAAAACGGAACGGAAAGAATCGCTCTGCTAGATAAAATGGGACAGAAGTACGGCATGACATTTACTGATAAAGAAAAAGTTAATTTTTCTAATGCTCAGTCAATTGGTGTACCGATGAGTCAACTAAAAGGCTTTCTAGCTTTGCCAGATGCAGATAGAAAAGCATATAAAAGCCCAACGGGAATCCCAATGGATAGTACGAAAAAAGAATTGATAGACTGGGTACAACAAAGTTTGGCAGTTAATCCTGATTACAAATTGGCAATCAAAGGAGATGTGCAAACCAAGTATCCAAAAGTTAAATCTTTGTTTGAAGGATTAAGAGATATTGATTTTCTTAAATTCTGGTTAATAACAAGTCAGGAAACGGCACAATAATAAAGAAATGGCAGAAGTACAAGTAAAAGACAGTAGCGGGAAAGGCGGGAAGGTGCGCTCCAAGAAGCAGGTGCCTCACGTAGATTTGACTCCGATGGTGGATTTGGCGTTTCTTTTGATCACATTCTTTATGTTAGTGACCACTTTTAACAAACCAAACGTTATGGACCTAGGTCTTCCGGCAAAACCGAAAGACAAGACACAACAACCTCAAGATATTGATATTAAGTTACAAAACTCTATTTCTATTATTATAGGAAAGGATAACAGAATTTTCTATCATCAGCAAGATCAAGCTGGTCTTAATGATCAGACACTTCTTGAAACCAATTTTGACAGAGAAGGAATTACGAAAGTAATTGAGCAAGCAAAAGCTAGTGCGATTGATAAAAACATTTTTACAGTAATTATCAAGCCTACAGACGATGCAGTATATAAGAATTTTGTAGATATGCTGGATGAAATGGCAATCACCAAGAATGAAAGATACGGTGTAACCGATATCAAACCTTGGGAAGAAGCTATTTATAAAAAGAAAGTTGGACAGTAATGCCTCGCTACAAATATCATATTTAATAATATAAAAATGGCAGAAGATAATTTAAAATACAGTCCAACTCTTGATGAGATTGTATTTGAAAATAGAAATAAAGAGTATGGTGCTTTTGATTTAAGAACGGCCTATCCAAAAATACTTACTAAGTCTTTTTTATTGGGTACTGCTTTATTTGTTTTTCTTGCAGTTTCTCCGCTTATCTATCTTAAGATTCAACAGATGACTGCTGAAGAGACGGTAGAAGTAGATGCAAATTTGGTTGAAATTTTAGAAGATCAACCAATCATAGAGCAACCTAAAGAAGAAGAACCGCCACCACCACCGCCACCTCCAAAAGAGGAAGAGAAGCAGGAAGTGATTCAAAACGTTGTGCCAGAACCAAAAAAGGCACCTAAGATTGAAACACCACCGCCACCAATTACAAAACAATTGGAAACAACAACAGGTCTTGTAAACCAAGAAGGTGTAGCTAAACCATCTTACACACCACCGCCACCACCACCATCAACTGGTAAAGGTGTTGTTGCAGAGGTGAAGGTGAATACAAACGAGGTTTACGACTCAGTAGATCAAAGTGCGGAATATCCTGGAGGTTTGAATGGTGTAAGAAAATACATCGCTGACAATGTTGACAGTTCTGGAATGGAAGGTGAAGGTCAGTTAACAGTAAAACTTAAATTTATTGTTGAGAGAGACGGAACAGTTTCTGATGTGAAAGCGACTTCGAAATCTGGAAACAGTGATTTTGATGCAGAAGCTATCAGAGTTGTAAAGAAACTTAAAAAGTGGGCTCCAGCTAAGAAAAATGGAGAAAACGTAAGATCTTATTACTCTATTCCAATTACAATGCAGTTCCAATAAGAACTTGATTGTAAGTTATTATACAAAAGAGAAGTTTTTATAACTTCTCTTTTTTTATTAGATTTGTGTTATGTTTAAATGGCTTTCTTTATTAGCAGGATTCATCTACATTGTTTTGGGAATCGTTGTTATCATCTACAAATTTTTCGGAGTCGTACTGGAACCCAATGTGGCATACGCTTTGGGCGCATTATTGATAGCTTACGGTATTTTCCGTCTTGTGCGAGCTGCAACATCAATCAAAAACAAGGATTAAAAATGAAAAAACTCTTTTTCCTTCTCATAGCAATATCTGCTATAGCTTTGTCTTGTTCCAAAGAGAAAAAGCCAGAAGTGGATATGCCCAACAAAGGCGAAATCACTATCACGACAGATGAGTCTTTCCAAAGTGTGACCGAGGCTTTGGTTGATAGATATATGGCACTTTATCCCAATACAAAAATCAACATTATAGTGAAGAAAGAAGATCTTGGTTTTTTGGATTTATTGGAAAAAAAAACAAGAGTCATTGTGATGTCCAGAGAATTGTCTGATAAAGAAAAAAAAGCATTTGACCAGAAAGTTGATCTTCCTTGGTTACCAGCGAAATTTGCCGCAGATGCTGTTCTTTTTGTCGTTCCAAAGGATTCTCCTCTTGAGTCTATTTCGATGGAAGATATTTACAAAGAACTCCAGTCAGATGACAAAAAAATCATCTTTGATGGAACCAATTCCAGCAATCTTAATTTCGTAGCTCAGACTTTTCAGAAAAATCCATCGGAATTAAAATTTTCTATCATCAATGGAAACGAAAATGTAGCAGAACAACTGAAAAATCATCCAGGGAAAATTGGTGTTATCAGTTACAACACCATCAGCAGACCATTTGGGAAAGAAGCAGAAAAACTCAGAAATGAACTGAAAGTCCTGAAAGTCATCAAAAATAATAAAGCATTTGAAGTGTCAAATGATAATCTGAAAAATATGTCTTATCCATTCACAAGAGTGCTCTATTTTCTTACCAATGAACCTTATTATGGTTTAGGAAATGGGCTTATCAGATTTTCTTGCCAACAGCTAGGTCAGATTGTGGTGGAGAAGGAAGGACTTCAGCCTTATCACATTTTCAACCGAGAAGTCCAAATGAGATAGGCTAAGTTTTAATATTTTTTTAACAGAAAAAACTTTTTTAATTAAAATAATGGTCTGAATATTGTGATTCAAACCATCGATTAATATTCTTAATAAAATAATGAAAACAGAAAATATAATGAATTTATCCAAGAAAGTTGTTCTTACAGCAGCAGTAGGTTTTTTTACAAGTTTTGGTTTTGCACAATCTTTACAAGACGGAATCAATTTTGTTGACAGCCAAAAATACGCTAAAGCAAAACAAAATTACACAGACCTTATCAACCAAAATCCTAAAGATGCGAATAATCATTTCTATTTAGGAAACACATATTTGACTCAGTTTGATCCTAATTTTGATTTGGCTCAGGAAAGTTTTAACAAAGGTCTTGCGGTAGATGCAAAAAGTTATTTGAACAAACTAGGATTAGCTTCTGTTAAGTTAGGAAAAGGAGACAAATCTGCGATCGCAGAGATCCAGCAGATTGTAAAAGATTCCAGAGAGAAAGATGCAGAAGTTCTTTTCAGAGCTGGTGAGGCATTGACTTTGTTTGAAAAATTCAGTGCGCCAGATTTGGCAATTACATTCTTGAACAAAGCTATAGAAAGAGCTGATAAAAAAGGAGTTCCTGCAAATTATTACTACTCATTGGGTGATGCTTACAGAATCAAAAAAGATCCGGGTAACGCAATGACAGCTTATGACAAAGCAGAAGCAGTAGCGAAAAACAAAGCTTCAGTTTTCACAAGAAAAGGAACACTTTGGATGGCCGCTCAACTATGGCAAAAAGCTAAAGAAAATATTGATAAAGCAATTGCAGTAGATCCAACTTATGCGCCGGCTTACAAAGCTTTGGCTGGCTATAACATCAAGTATCAGAAAAATGCAGAAGCAACTCAGAATTTGATTAATTATGCAAAATACGCAGATGAGGATGCTTATACGCAATTAGAAATTGCAAAACTTTACTTTACAAACGAAGATTTTGCCAATGCTAAATCTACTTTAGATTCAGTTTTTGATAAAGTGAATGATCCTATCAAACACAGATTGAGAGCATACATCCAATATGGAGATGGCGATTATGCAGGAGCTCAAAAAAGCATCGAGACATTCTTGTCAACAGCTGAGAAAAGCAGAATCCAACCATCTGATGACGGTTTGCAAGGTTTAATTGCTGCTGGAATGGCAAAAGATGAGAAGGATGCGGCTAAAAAAGCACAATTAGATGCTCTTGCAACTCAAAAAATTGGTATTGCAAAAGCAGCTAAAGACGAGACGATGAAATGGGACGAAGAATTGGCGAAAATAAAAGGCGGGATTAATACTGCTTCTGTAGATCAAGGTCCAACTTCACCAGCGATTGAAGCGCTTAAAAAGAAAGTTATAGAAAATCCTGCTGATACAGATTCTCTTTACAAATTGGCAACAGAATATCAGAATGTTCAGAACTGGAATGGTGCCATTTTAACTTGGAGCAAAATGTCTTCTGCATTGCCAGATTGGGCGCCAGCTTATTACAGCCAAGGTTATGCTTATCAACAAGCGGGTAACAATGAGATGGCAAAAGCTTCTTACGAGAAATTTATTACCCTTGTAAAACCTGCTGAGATAGAAGCTAGCAAACCAAGTTTGGGTTACGCATATTACTTTATTGCATTTTTGGAAAAAGATTCAAATCCAGAGAAAGCAAAACAATATGTAGCAAAATCTCTTGAGTATGAGCCAACTTACCAAGATGCAATTACACTTCAAACTGCATTGAACAAGTAATAATTTAATTGATTGACAATAAAAACTTCCTGATTCGAAAGATTGGGAAGTTTTGTTTTTAGTATTTTTGTACCAAACGTTATCATTAAAAACAAAATAAAAGTTACAATATGAAATGTGATATTCTGGCAATTGGCGCACATCCAGACGATGTAGAATTGGGATGTGGCGGAACAATCGCTAAACTTATTTCCGAAGGCAAAAAGATTGGAATCATAGATCTGACACAAGGCGAACTGGGAACCAGAGGCACCATAGAAACCCGCGCTCAAGAAGCAAGCGATGCCGCAAAGATATTAGGTATCAGCGCAAGGGAAAACTTAAAGCTGAAAGATGGCTTTCTCAATAATTCTGAGGAATATCAACTTAAGATTGCTGAAATGATCAGAAAATACCGACCGGAAATTGTTTTTGCCAATGCGATAGATGATCGTCATCCAGACCATGCAAAGGCAGCAAAACTCATTTCTGATGCTTGTTTTATCTCAGGATTGAGAAAAGTTGAGACTTATAATGATAAAGGCGATTTGCAAGAGGTTTGGAGGCCAAAACATATTTTCCATTACATCCAATGGAAAAATGTTGAACCAGATTTTGTAGTCGATATTTCGGGGTTTCTTGATAAAAAAATAGAATCTTGCTTGGCTTACAAAACCCAGTTTTATGATCCAAGTTCCACAGAACCAGTGACGCCGATTACAACCAAAGACTTTCTAGAGAGCTTGACTTACAGAGCACAAGATTTGGGAAGGCTTTCTGGCGTTGAGTTTGCAGAAGGTTTCACGACAGAAAAATTGATTGCAATCAAAAATTTCGATGGAATAGTTTGCAATTAAACGATAAAATGTTATATTTGCACACGCAAAAACGGTGATTGTAGCTCAGTTGGTTAGAGCGCCGGATTGTGGTTCCGGAGGTCGGGGGTTCGAGACCCCTCATTCACCCACAGATTAAAAGCATTTCATTTTATGAGATGCTTTTTTTATTTAGAATTTATCAATGAAAAAGCGCACTTCAGAAGAAATGCGCTTTTGCTTTGTTTTTAAAATGAATTAAACTTCGTCGTCAGATTCTATGGTGAAAGATTTGGACTTGAAGTCTTTATCGTGTCTTTCAGAGATGACATCTTCGCCTTTTTGCTGGATGATAAAGTCTGTAGATTCGTTAAATAATTCTTGGAAACTTTTGAAATCCTCTTTGTAAAGATAGATTTTGTGCTTTTCAAAAGTTGCTTCTCCATTTTCTCCGAAGTTCTTTTTGCTCTCGGTAATGGTTAAATAATAATCACCTGCTTTGGTCTCGCGCACATCAAAGAAATACGTTCTTCTGCCTGCTTTCAACACCTTAGTGAAAATCTCATTCTCATGTCGTTCTTTAAATTCACTCATCGTTAAATATTTTTTAGAAATCTCTGTTAACAAATATAACAGATTTCTCGGAATTTCAAAATTTTTTGTTAAAAAAAGCTTGTAAAACGCTAATTTTCTTAAATTTTTGATAAAATTCCGTCCAATTTATTATGAGAACTAATTTAAATACAAGATTTCATCTGCACGTTTTGCACTTGATTCTCTGTGTGTTATAATAATTGATGTGGTAGTTTTCAAATCCCTGTCAATATTCTGCAGAATGTTTTCTTCAGTTTCCGTATCTAGTGCGGAAAGGCAGTCATCGAAGATAAGAATATTAGGCTGTTTTATCATAGCTCGGGCAATGCAAATCCTCTGTTTCTGCCCACCAGAAAGCATTACGCCACGTTCGCCAACCATTGTTTGGTATTGTTCTTTGAATTCTTCTATATTTTTGTGAACGTCTGCTTTTTTCGCCATTTCTACGACCAAGCTAGGATTTGGTTTGTCAATCGCAAAGCCGATATTGTTCTCAATCGTATCAGAAAAAAGATAACTTTCCTGCGGCGTGTAGCCAATTTGATTTCTGTACAACTTCAGATTATGGGATTTCAGATTTTTTCCATCAATTAATATTTCGCCTTCATCCGGATCTATCATTCGGCAAAGCAGTTGCGCAATTGTTGATTTTCCGCTTCCAGTTTTCCCCATTATGGCGAGAGATTTTCCAGAACTTACTTTGAAACTTAGATTATCAATAGCTTTGATTCCTGTATTTGGATAGGTGTAGCTTACGTTTCGGAATTCGATTTCTCCGGAGATTGGATAGACTTCGTTATTGGTATTGATGATTTCGGATTCCATATCCAAAAACTCGTTGACACGTTGCATACTTGCTTCTGCTCTTTGGTTCACAGAGGTTACCCAACCCAGCATAGAGAAAGGAAAAATCAACATATTAATGTACATAAAGAAATCTGCAATCGTTCCTACGCTCATTTCGCCAGCAATATATTTTTGACCGCCAATCACCAAAATTGCGACATTTAAAAGCCCGATTACAAAGATGATAATGGTGAAAAAATAAGCTTCTGTCCTCGCCAGATCCAATGCTTTGTCCTGATAATCTTTGACTTTTACGCCATAATTTTTTTCAATATATCTTTCCTTGCTGAAGAATTTCACCACTCGGATTCCGGAAAAGCTATCCTGTACAAAAGTCGAAATCCCAGATTGACTTTTCTGCATCACCTTGGATTTCTTATTGATAATATCGCTCACCTTATAAATGCCGTAAGATAAAATTGGCAGCGGAATCAATGTCCAAAGCGTCATCTGCAGATCTGTCATAAACATATAGACACTTGTGATGATTAATAGAATTATCAAATTCACCACATACATTACACCGGGACCAAGGTACATTCGGATGGCTACAACATCTTCACTCAGTCTGTTCATCAGATCTCCAATGGTGGTTTTTTTATAATCTGTGACAGATAGTTCCTGATAATGACGGTAAATTTTGTTTTTCAGTTCATATTCGATTCTTCTGGAAGCTACAATGATGGTTTGGCGCATCATAAAAGTGAAAAATCCTGAAAGTAGAGAACATCCTATTAATATTCCAGAATTGATGAAAATTACCCTGAAGTACGCCCAATTGTTCTGAACGTTTTCTATAATTCCAGCCGTCTCGGATAGGTTGAGAGTGGAATAATTTTTTTCAATAATATTAATAGTCTGCCCAATGTACTGGATTTTATAAATCGCAAAAAAGTTACTCAGAATGATGAATAGAAATCCCCAAAAAAGTAAGACGCGGTGTTTCCAGAAATATGGATTGAGTGTTTTTAAAGCTTTCATTTCAAATGCTCCGATTTTCCGAAGCCGATTGCAAAATTAACGATTTAAAATTTCAGAATAAACTCCGAAGCCAGAATTGAGATTTACTTAACAAATGATAGGAATTCATAAAGTCGCCTGTATATTATAACATTAATCTGTAATTTTGCCTATTAATTATTCAGAAAATGAATCCAAAACCTAAATATGATGTCGCATTGGTAGGAGCTGGAATTATGAGCGCAACGCTTGCAACGATGCTTCACGAGCTGGATCCTACCTTGGAAATTGCCATTTTCGAAAGACTGGGAGAAGTAGCAAAAGAAAGTTCGTCTGCGTGGAACAATGCAGGAACAGGGCATTCTGCTTTTTGTGAATTGAATTACACCCCAGAAAAAGACGGAAAGATCGATATCACAAAAGCGGAATATATTGCAGAACAATTCGAAGTTTCCAAACAATTCTGGTCGTACCTTATTCATAAAGGTATTATTGATTCTCCAAAAGAATTCATTAATTCCTGTTCGCATATGAGTTTTGTATTCGGTGAAAAAGGTGTAGAATATCTCAAAAAAAGACACGAGGCTTTGCAGAAATCGCCATTGTTCCAAGGCATGGAATATTCGGACGATCACGAACAGCTATCGGAATGGATTCCGCTGATGATGCAAAAGCGAATGGCAACAGACCAACTTGCTGCCACCAAAATGGATCTGGGAACCGATGTGGATTTTGGAAATCTAACTTGCAAATTGATAGATCATCTCAAAACCACTGAATCTGTTGAAGTTTTCACGTATCACGAAATCAAAGAGATAGATGCCGACGGAAAAGGAAGCTGGAATCTGGAAGTGAATGACAGGAAGAATCTCCACAAGCAAACCGTAAATGCTGATTTTGTTTTCATTGGAGCCGGTGGATACGCATTGCCACTTCTAGAAAGTTCCGGAATAGAAGAGAGCGAAGGCTACGGCGGTTTTCCAGTAAGCGGACAGTGGCTGGTAACAACCAATCCGGAATTGGTGGAAAAACACCACGCCAAGGTTTACACGCAAGCAACTGTTGGCGCGCCACCGATGTCTGTTCCGCATCTTGACCTTAGAATTATTGAGGGGAAAAAAGCATTGCTGTTTGGTCCATTCGCAGGATTTTCTACCAAATTTTTAAAAGAAGGAAGTTATCTGGATTTGCCGGAAAGTGTCAATTTTAAAAATATCCGTTCATTATTCGGCGCTTGGTGGCACAATATGCCTTTGACGAGATATCTAATCCAACAAGTTACGATGAGCAAATCACAGAGAATGTCGCATTTGCGAGATTTTGTAAAAGATGCAAAAGATGAAGACTGGGAACTGAAACACGCTGGACAACGCGTTCAAATCATCAAAAAAGACAGATTCGAAGGAGGAAGATTGGAGTTTGGGACAGAAGTGGTGGTGAACAAAGAGAAAAATATTGCATCGCTTTTGGGAGCGTCACCAGGTGCTAGCACGAGTGCTTTTGCCATGATAATGGTTTTGGAAAATTGTTTCGGTGAAAAAATCAAAACCGACTGGAAAGAAAAACTGGAGGAGATGATCCCAAGCTATGGCAAAAAATTAGCTGAGAATCCAGAATTAATCCAGCAAATCAGAGATTATTCTAAAGATAAATTACAATTAGAATACTAATGGAAACGATCGTTAAACCCATAATTGCAGAGGAACTACTGGAACAACTGCAATCTCAAACCGTGGTGGAGAAACAGGTGATTTTGCATTGCTGTTTCAAATCCGATTACATTACAGAAGAAAAAATCAGAATCTGGTCTTCCACCTATCTTGTTGATCGGAAATCTGAGCATATTTCCAAGCTTGTTCATTTCGAAAACATTAGTCTTTTTCCCAATTGGACAGATGTTCCGGTGGCAAAAGAATATTGGTTCACGCTTGTATTTGCCGGTCTTCCGGATGACTGCAAAGTTTTTGATTTTATAGAGTTGATTCCGCAGGCAGGCGGATTCTACGAAGAAGGAATCGTAAGAAACTCTTCCGATGTTTACAGAATTACTTTGGATGTATAAAAAAAGAAAGGTTCAGAAAACTCTGAACCTTTTTTAATGTTTTAAGAAAGTTTTTGCATTTCTGCTTTTATCTTTTCCTGAAGTCCTTCTGAAGCTGCTACCAGCGGAAGTCTCAAATAATTTTTAATCAATCCTTTCTCTGCAAGAATCGTTTTGATACCACAAGGATTTCCTTCTGCGAAAATCAATCTTGTAATTTCTACCAAAGCGTTGTGAATCTTGTATGCTTCGTCCACTTCACGATTTCTTGCCAGTTTTACCATTGTAGAAAATTCCTTAGGATAAGCTTGCCCAATGACAGATATTACGCCATCGCCACCAGCTAAGGTTACAGGCAAAGTATATTCGTCATCGCCAGACATTAGAGAAAAGTTGTCCGGTTTTTGTCTTAGAATATCAAAGTATTGAAGAATGTTTGGAGCGGCTTCTTTGATCATAAAAAGATTCGGAAATTCCTTGGCTAAGCGCAAAGTTGTAGAAGCTTCCACGTTTTGCCCCGTTCTTCCTGGAACATTATAAATGATGATTTTTTCTCCAGTCTCTGCCAACGCTTTGTAATGCTGATACAGACCTTCCTGATTTGGTTTGTTGTAATAAGGAGAAACCGACAATATTGCATCGAAATCGGACAAGTCAGATTCTTTGATCTGTTGCACTACTTCTGCCGTATTGTTCCCGCCTATTCCCAGAACCAAAGGCAATCTGTTGTTGTTGATTTTGGTAATGTGTGCAACCACTCTGTCTTTTTCGTCCTTAGAAAGTGTTGCAGCTTCCGCCGTTGTTCCCAGAACTACAAGAAAACTGGTTCCGTTGTCTATATTATAATCGATTAATCTCGTGATAGCATCGAAATCTATTGAAAGATCCTCGTTGAAGGGTGTTACCAATGCAACACCAACGCCTTTTAACTGACCCATTTTGATTTGAAATATTAAATTTCTCAAAGTTAATTTATTTTGATTAATCGGCAAGAATTATAATTGATAGGCACAATCAATCATTTGAACTTAAGTCTATTAAAATTAATAAAACAATAACTTTTCAAATTGTTATTCAGTTAGTTTTAAATCCCGAAAATCATTAGATTTGTATCCATATTATTTTTAAATGAAATCGTAGATTCACGAATTTCAATAATTAAAATAAAAATAGATGACTATAAATAAATTATTAGGTCTTGGTATCGTTGGTTTTCTATTGATTGGTTGCAAAACGCCGCTCAATATTGCGAACATCCATTCTGAAAAAAATATTACCATTTCAGATGCTTTGCCGGCAGATAAAGCTATGGAAGCGGTAATCCAGCCCTATAAACTAGAATTGGAGGGGAAAATGAACACTAAAATTTCTCATACCAATACAGAACTCAACAAGTCCGGTGACAACAGCAACCTGGGAAATTTACTCGCAGATTATACTTTTGAAGGTGCCGAAGAATGGGCAAAAAAAAATAATATTCCATCAATCGATGCTGCGGTTATCAACATTGGCGGCATCCGAACCATCATTCCAAAAGGAGATATTCTTACCAAGCAAATCTATGAAGTGATGCCTTTTGAAAATGAAATTGTCATCATCAAAATGAATGGTAAAGATGTGGAAGGTTTGTTTGATTATTACCTGAAAACTCAGAAGAACAATCCAGTTTCTCATTTATTCATCGAAACGGATGAGAATGATGTGATATCGAAGAAGTTAATCAATGGGAAATCAATTGACTATAATAAAATTTATTACATCGCAACCTCGGATTATTTGGCTTTAGGAGGCGACAATATGTCTTTCTTCAGCAAAGGCGAAGTGATTTCTACGGGACTTAAAATGCGTGATCTTTTCTTAGAGAAATTCAAACAGAATCCAGAGATTACTTCACCAGACGACATAAGATTGATTTTCAAAAATAAAAAAGTAAAAGAATAATGAAAAGGAAAGAGTTTCTAAAATACGTTGGAGGCGGAAGTCTTGCTTTGACGCTTGCTCCCAATCTTTTGCTTGCAGAACAATTTGATGTTTTAAATAAAAATTCAGCTCATAAACTGACCATTCTACATACGAATGATCAGCATAGTAGGATAGAACCATTCGATGTTTCTTACACAAAAAATCCGAACCAAGGCGGTTTTGCGAGAAGAGCGTCGTTGGTAAATAAGATCCGAAGTGAGGAAAAAAATGTTTTGCTTTTGGATTCCGGAGACATTTTCCAAGGGACACCTTATTTCAATTTCTTTGGTGGAGAGTTGGAATTTAGATTGATGAGCATGATGAAGTATGATGCTTCTACAATGGGAAATCACGATTTTGACAACGGTTTGGAAGGTTTCCAAAAAGTACTTCCGAATGCAAAATTTCCATTCATCTGTTCCAACTATGATTTTAAAAATACAATTCTGGACGGAAAAACCGAGCAATATAAAGTCTTCAACAAAAACGGAATCCGAATCGGAATTTTCGGAATCGGGATTGAGCTGAATGGATTGGTAGGTAAAAAAAGTTATGGCGAAACCATCTATCAAAACCCGATAGAAATGGCGCAGCATTACGCCGATTTTTTGAGAAATGAGAAAAAATGTGATTTGGTAATTTGTCTTTCCCACATTGGATTCGATTACAAAGATGATCCGAAGAAAATGTCCGATAAGCATTTGGCGGCAAAAACTTCCGGTATCGATTTGATTTTAGGAGGACACACGCACACTTTCCTTAAAGAACCTTTGAATTTCCAAAACAAAGATGGCAAGAATGTGATTGTGAACCAAGTAGGTTGGGCAGGGATTTTATTGGGAAGATTGGATTTTTATTTTGATAAAAGTAAGAATGTAAAAAATATTTCTTGGAATAATCAGTTAATAGATGAAAACATAATAGTTTAGAATGAAGAAAATTTTATTAATTATATCAATTTTTACAGCATTCGTTTCCCAAGCTCAGTCGAGCAAATGGAGCGATTTGTTCTCTTATAACAATGTTTTGGCCATTCGGGAAGATGGCGACAGACTGATTGCTGCTACTGAAAATGGTGTTTTCTATTATAATCCAAGCTCTGGCGAAATCAAGAAATTATCAAAAGCCAATGGTTTACACGAGGTGAAAATTTCAGCTTTCGATTATGATGCCACAACCCAAACTGGAATCGTAGGTTACCAAAACGGTTCTATGGACGTCATCACACCAAATGGTATTTTTTTGATTGTAGATATTCCGCTGGCAACAGGATACAATGGAAGTAAGAAAATCAATCATATTTCTATGAATGGCGATCGAGCGATAATCTCTGTAGGCTATGGCGTTTCTATTTTCAATGTTTCCCGCCGTGAGTTTGGTGATACAGCTTTTTCCAAGTATAAAGATCCTATTACTAATCAAGATAGAACAGATGTGGTATACTCTGCAGTAATAAAAGATAATATTGTGTATGCCGCAACAAGTTCAGGCGTGAAATATCATGAGATCAATGCCACATTTGCACTTTATTCTGAATGGAATTTTCCATCCAATATTATTGAATCAGGGGAGTTTACAAAAATTGATATCGGGAATACCATTGTGTATGCTAAAAAAATTATTACCAAGGCAGCAACACAAACAACTCCTGAAGAGTTCTATTACGAAGTGAAGTATAAATCTGGAAATTCGTTTAATACTATTAATAGACAATTTGTAAATGTCCAAGATTTGAAAATTACAGATAATCAAATCATTATTTCAGATAAGACTGATGTGTATATTTATGGAATTAATGGTGTTCAGCAGAGAGTTTTGAATATAGGCGAGAATATCAACACTGCTTTTGTTTATAACAATCAAGTTTTTACAGGAACAAAATTATCCGGAATTTATAACGAACAGAAAAATTCTTTGAAGCCTGATGGGCCTTATAATAATGCGTCTTATAAAATGTCTCTTCTTAATAATCAGATATGGGTTTCTACTGGAGGAAGAGAGAGTTATAATAATCCCGCAAATCGAGGCTTAGGGTATTATCATTATGATGGATCAAAATGGATCTATCCAGATTATTTTAAATCAAATCCCAATTTTAACATTCTAGATGTTGTACCAAATCCGTCTAACCCATCGGAGATTTTTTTTACTAATTTTGTTTTTTCTGGTCAAAAGGGGATTTATAAGATGACTAATAATGAGTTTTCAAAATCATATTTAACGGGTTCTCCTGCAGTAGTTTATGATAGACCTATTGGATTGATTTATGATGACCAGAATAGATTGTTCTGTAGTGTAATGACTTTAAATGGAGGTAATGGAACGGTTGGATATTACTTATATAATGCTACTTCGGACAACTTTTCATTAAAACCAATTTTGAATATTGGTGGAGCTCAAAAACCTATTGCTAAAAACGGTGTTTTGTATATTGGAGCGCCTTTCCCAAGTGATGGTGGTGTTTTGATGTATGATTATAACAATACGCCAGACAATACTTCTGATGACAAGGTGAAAGTTCTTAAAACAACTAATAATCTTCCTAGCAACGGCGTAGTTTCCTTAAGTGTAGATAATAACGAAGATCTTTGGATAGGAAGCAGAGAAGGCCTTAGAATTCTTTCAAATCCAAAATCTGCAATTTTAGAAGACAATCCGCAGGCAGATGAGATTATTATTGAGCAAAATGGATTGGCGGAAGAACTATTCAGAAATGCTAATATTCTCCAAATTGCCACAGACACAGGAAATCAAAAATGGGTTTCTGTAGATGGAGGAGGCGTTTTTTATATGAGCTCAAACGGAGATAGGACGATTTATCAATTTACAAGAGCCAATTCCCCGTTGCCAAATGACAGTGTCACAGACATCCAAATTGATAATAAAACAGGGAAAGTTTATTTTGCAACTTTAGATGGAATTATGGTTTATCAGGGTGATGTTGCCGAGGTGACTTCTACATTTGGAAATGTGTTGGTTTATCCGAATCCAGTAGTTTATGCTCAATACAAAGGCAATGTAAGAATCCGTGGTTTGGCTTCTAAAACGAATATCAGAATCACAGATGCCGCAGGAAACTTGGTGCATTCGGCAGTCGCAAATGGCGGTTATTTCGAATGGAATCTTGCCAACCAAAGAGGCGTGAGAGTAGCTTCCGGAATCTACTATGTTTTGATGACCAACGAAGACGGAACAGATACAGCAACAGCAAAAATTGCTGTAGTAAATTAAAACAATTCTTAATCTAACTTCTAAAATCTAATGTCTAACATCTGATTGATTTAATGACACAAGAAGTTTTTTTACTGTCTTACACAAAATATGGAGATCACGATGCTGTTCTCCATTGTTTTTGTAGGGAGAATGGCTTCGAAAGTTTCTTTGCAAAAGGCATCTACGCACCAAAGAATAAAAAGAAGGCTTTCCTTTTTCCATTGAATGAATTATTGCTTTTTACTTCCGACAAGAAAAAAAACATTCAAAATGTTCAAAAAATCGAGCAGAAAAATGTAGATTTTTTCAGTTCTGATATTCGGAAAAATTCGATTTTGTTTTTTATATCGGATTTGCTGAATCAAGTTTTGAGGAATGAAAATCAGAATGTTGGGATTTATTCTGAGATCTCTATTTTCTTGAGGCAGTTGCAGTTGGATAATTTCCAATCGCATTTGATTTTTATATTTAGATTGCTAAAACAACAAGGTTTGCAACCCTTATTCTCGGACAAAATGTTCCTCAATCCCGAAACTGGAAATTTCGAAGATGTAGAATCTCACCATTTTTTTGACAAAGATATTTCTGCCATTTGGAAAGAATTAATAGTTTCTCAAAATCCTTATGACATCAAACTAAGCCGATTTGGAAAACAGAATTTTTTGGATTCTATTTTAGTTTATTATCATTATCACTTCACCGATTTTCGTGAGCCAAGATCTTTGGAGATTATCAAAGAGATTTTTTAAATCTTTGTTAATTAATGTAAGAAAGCAACGAAGTTGCGACATCTCGGTAGAAAAATAAAAACATTAAAGTAAAAGGTGCGAAGCACCGATATGTTGGTTTAATTAATATTAAAACTTTAAAATGATAATTTCCAAAGCAACAGAAACAAATATTCCAGTCATTCAAGATTTGGCAAATAAGTCTTGGAACTCCGCTTACGCACATATTTTAGAGCAAAAACAAATTGATTATATGTTAGGTTTAATGTATTCTGAATCGACATTGAAAACCCATTTCGAAAACCCAAATTATCAATATTATTTAATTAATGAAGATGAGGTTTTCTTAGGATTTATCGGTTTCGAATTTCATAATGAGCCAGACACGACAAAACTTCACCGAATCTATTTTCTGAAGGAAGCACAAGGAAAAGGATTAGGAAAGAAAGCTTTAGAATTTGTAAAAAGTGAAACCGAAAAATCAGGCGACAAAAGATTGACTTTAACCGTCAATAAAAACAATAATGCCAAAAGATTCTACGAATCACAAGGTTTCAAAGTCTATGACGAAGCGATTTTTGATATTGGAAACGGTTATGTGATGGATGATTATCTAATGGAATTCATCATCGATAAATAACTTTTAAAGCATTTGCAACCCTCGCAGATGCTTTTTTTGGGATTGATTTTCTTCTTGATTTAATGTCAAAAATGAATGGATGATGAACAAATTCGAAACTTCAAATTTTAGTTTGTCAACTAAAAAAAATTCTGTTTTGATTTAAATCCTGATTTTAAGTTCATTAATAAAATCAAAAATATTCTAAAAATCAATATTTCAAAACAATGTTATGGCGATATTAATTCTCGTTGAAACTTCCCTGAATTGATTCTTAAGTATTATTAACAAAGGGATAATGATTCATTAAAGTTTGATATCAGGTATAATTTTAGATTTGTCGCAGAATGAAATCAAGCAAATGCCTGATAGTAATTTTTCTTCATATACTATTTTTAAATTTAAGAAGTCTGTTATCCGTAGCAGACTTTTTTTATTTTTCCCAAGGGAATTTTTCTATTAATCACAGTTGAGGCAATCCTCCGCCGTGATATTCGGAATTTGGATATTCTAAAATCCATTTTGCCGAATTTTCATCAACATAATATGTATACCAACCATCTTCGCTCACGCCAACCTTAGTTAGATGTTTTTGTTTTTCAATTAAATCTTTTCCAACTAAAATAGTATTCATAATATTTTGATTTCGATTTAAACCTAACTAATCTGCGACCACTTATTCTTCCCCTTATATTGCTTGATGTAATATTGCTTCATCATCTGATTGTCGGGACGCGTCAGTAGTGCATCTTGTTCCAATATCTTTTCCACAGCCAGTTTTGAAGCTTTGATGATGGCAGAATCCTCTATCAAACTCAATTTTTTAAAATCCACAACACCACTTTGCTGAGTTCCGAGAATATCGCCTGGTCCACGCAATTCCATATCGACCTCAGAGATTTTGAAACCGTCAGTCGTCGCTACCATCGTTTTGATTCTCGTTCGGCTTTCCTTGCTGAGTTTATCGCCCGTCATCAGAATACAATAACTCTGTTCTGCGCCTCTACCAACACGTCCCCGCAACTGATGAAGCTGAGACAATCCGAATCTCTCCGAACTTTCGATGACCATTACAGAAGCATTTGGAACATTCACACCAACTTCGATTACAGTTGTTGCTACCATAATTTGTGCTTGTCCGGAAGCGAAATATTGCATATTGGCATCTTTCTCCGCAGGTTTCATTCGGCCGTGAACCATCGTCACATTGTAGCTTTTGAAGAAGTTCATTACGCTTTCCAAACCTTCCATCAAGTTTTTGTAATCCAAAGTTTCAGATTCTTCGATTAATGGATAAACAAAATAGATTTGTCTGCCTTTTTCAATCTCTTCTCGACAGAAATTATAAACCGAAAGTCGGTCTTTTTCTCGTCTGTGAGCGGTGATGATTGGTTTTCTTCCAACCGGCATTTCATCGATTACAGAAACATCCAAATCGGAATAAAAACTCATCGCCAAAGTCCTCGGAATCGGCGTTGCGGTCATTACCAAAATATGTGGCGGAATATTATTTTTTGCCCAGAGTTTTGCCCTTTGTGCTACTCCGAATCTGTGCTGTTCATCAATAATTGCCAAACCAAGATTCTGGAATTTCACTTTGTCTTCCAAAAGCGCGTGCGTCCCAATCAGGATAGAAAGTTGTCCGTTTTCCAATTCTTCGTGGATGATTTTACGCTCGGCAGTTTTGGAAGAACCCGTCAAAAGTCGAACGTTGATATTCGTATTTTGAAGTAATTCTTTGATGGAATTAAAATGTTGTTGTGCGAGAATTTCTGTCGGTGCCATCAGACAAGATTGAAAACCATTGTCCATCGCAATTAGCATTGTCAAAAGTGCAACCATCGTTTTCCCCGAACCAACATCGCCTTGAAGCAACCGGTTCATTTGGGTCGAGCGTTTCATATCAATTCTGATTTCTTTCAGAACGCGTTTCTGTGCATTTGTAAGTTCGAACGGAAGATTATTTTCATAAAAACTGGTGAAATATTCGCCGACAATTGGAAACGGATTTCCGAATGATTTTGTTTTTTGATGAAGTTTCTTCAAGCCGTAACCAAGTTGGAAAAAGAAAGCTTCCTCGAACTTCAAGCGCCTGTTGGCTTCATCAAATTGTTTTAAATCTTTTGGGAAATGAATGAAATAAAAGGAATTAAGTCTTCCAATCAACTTCATCGATTTCATCAAATAATCCGGCAGATTTTCCTGAATTAAGTTTTGTAAATCTTTCAGCAGATTGAAAATTACGGTTTGAAATGATTTATTTGTAATGCCTCGTTTAGTCAGCTTTTCACTTCCAGGATAAACCGGGAGAAGCGTTCCCTGCAAAGCTTTTTTCTCATCAACCTCGATTTCCGGATGAGGCATCGAGAAGTTTCCATTAAAGAAATTGACCTTTCCAAAAATGAAAATTTCCTGATTCAATGGAATCGCATCTTTCATCCAATTCGTATATCGGAACCAGACCAAATCCATCGTTCCGGTCTCGTCCCGGAATTTCGCAGACAGGCGTTTTCCCTTCTCATAAACCACTTCTTGTATGTCCGTAATTTTTCCTTTCAACTGAATGTCAGCTTCAGAGTCTTTAGCTATATTCCCAATTTTGTGGATTTTACTTTTATCGATGTATCGGATTGGGTAAAAAGTGAGCAAATCTTCCACAGTCGAAATCCCCAACACGTTTCTGATGAGTTTTGCGCGTTCGGTGCCGATGCCTTTGAGAAATTCTATGGAAGTTTCTAATGTCAAGAAAGGAAAATTTGTTCCGACGAATTTCGGGAATTAAAATCTAACCACAAAAGTCACAAAAGAAAAACGCAATATTGTTATTCTGAAGGAATCTAATTTTACTTTTCTTTTGAAATAGTTTTAAAAAAAATATTAATCCTTAATCTTCGACTTAAACTTCTTCTGATAACCTTCCCATTCTCGTCGGGATTTGATGGTTTTGTAATCGTTGGACGCAATCATCGAGAAATAAGGCTCCACTTCTTTCGCTTTCAGAAATCCGGAAAGACTAGTAATCGGGTCGGTTTTTTCATCAAGGAAGACCATCGTCGGAATCATATTGATGTTCATATATTTGGAAAACTGATGAAGCGTTGATTTTCCTTTTTTTCCTTTGTATTCTGGATTTGTAAACTTGTGTCCAAGAAAATTAACGGTGGAATTTCCGTCGCTTTCAAACTTCACAGCGTAGAAATTTTCATTGATGATTTTTGCAATCTCGGGATGGTTGTAAGTGTTTTTGTCCATTTCTTTGCACGGCTCGCACCAATCTGCGTAGAAATCGATAAGGATTTTCTTCGGGTTGCTTTTCTGAGCTTCCAACGCTTGTGAAATCGTCATCCATTGGACTTGCGCCATTCCAGCAGTTGGAATCACGAAGAGAATCATTAAAATTAATATTTTTTTCATCTGTGTTTGGATTGTTGAAAAGGACTTTAGTTAAATCATTATCTCACTTCTTGCATTAGTTTTTTTACGAGAGGAGAAATCAAAATTAGCACAACGCCGGCAATTAAGGCGTATAAACCCAATTGTTTGTATCCATCGGTGTAAGTGATGAGGGCGTCGTAATTGTTGGCGCCGGTTTTTACTTTTGCCATTCCTGCACCGATTTGTCCTGCTACATATTGCCCGTAAGCAGAGGCCAAAAACCACATTCCCATCATCATTCCCTGCAGTTTTTCGGTGGAAAGTTTTGTCATAATCGATAATCCGATGGGAGAGAGGCACAATTCCCCGAAAGTGATGACCAGCAATGCGATTGTAAAAATATTTAGTGAAGTGATTCCTTGTAAAGTTGCAAAGAATTTGGTTGCAAAAAGCACGTAATATCCTAAACCAAGGAAGATGAATCCTAAACCGAATTTTATTAATGTATTTGGTTCCAATTTTCTTTTGCTCAGCCAAATCCACAGCAAACCAACGATTGGTGCCAGGAAAATAATAAAGAATGCACCTCCGGAATTGTTCACGCCATTCGGGTCTAATCCCAATAAATCTTTGTTCAGATTGTTCGCTGCGAAAATACTTAATGAACCTCCAGATTGCTCATAAATTCCCCAGAAAACGATTGAGAAAATGATGAAAACCAAGGCTGCCCAAAGTTTGTTTCTTTCGGATGAGCTTACTTTTGTCATTTCATAAAATAGATAAATCAGCGTCAAAGGGCCGACTGTCCACATAAAATAATCTGTATATTCTGGAACAGAAACCATTATCATAATTAATGGAATAAAGACGAGAGATAAAATATAAACGCTGTACTCATTCCATTTTGCTAAGGCTGAGAAAGTGCCGTCTGCATTTAGCCTTTGAGGTTGAAGTCCTATTGGACCTAATTGTCTTTGAGTGAAAATAAAATTAACCAAACTAATGACCATCACGATGGCCGCCAAACCGAAAGCCACATTCCATCTTTTGTGTTCTGGGATTAAGTGTGATAACATTTCGCCTTTTCCGATGGCAATGCAAAGATAACCACCCAAAAGTGCTCCCAAATTGATTCCTGCATAGAAAAGTGAAAAACCTGCATCGGTTCTGGTGTCTCCGGATTTATATAATTTTCCAACCATTGTGGAAATATTCGGCTTGAAGAAACCAGTTCCTACAACAGTAAATGAAATTCCGAGGAAGAAATATTCGTGTGGGTTAACAGCGAGAATCAAACTCCCAATAATCATTAAAATACCGCCCCAAAATAAAGATTTCCTGAATCCTAAAATTTTATCGGCAAAAAGTCCACCCACAAACGTAAATGCATAAACAAATGCTTGAATTGCAGCATATTGCAAATTGGCCAGTTCATCTTTTTCTGCAGGTTTTAAAGTGGAATTTTCAAAAATTACATTTATAATAAAGAATGTTAACATTCCACGCATTCCATAAAAGCAGAAACGTTCCCACATTTCGGAGAAAAAGAGTGACCAGATTTGTTTTGGATATTTTCCTTTGAAGTTTTGAATTTCTTCGAGAGTTAAGTTCATATTGATAAATGGTAATTGAGAATTAATTCAATTGTTGATTTAATGCGTTAACAATTGAGATTTACACCATACGAATTTAACAAAAAAAACCTCTGAAAAAATCAGAGGTTCGGATATTATTTTTAAAAATGTCTTTAGCTTACGCCGTGCATCATTTTCTTCAATCTTGGTGATAAAATCGCAAGAATCACAGCTGCAATTCCACAAAGTACAACGAATACCATAAAGAACTCAAACAAGTTATGAATTTCAACGCCAGCGAAAGTAGTGTTAGCGATTGGCAATTGTTCTTTTTCAAATAAAGCAACTTGCTCGGGTGTCAAGGTTACTTTTTTGTCCAAAACGTCTTGAAGATTTACGCCCAATTTTTCGGCTTTTACAAATTTGTCGCCTGTTGCAGGAATGATTGCTCCCAATGAACCAGCCAGTGCATAACCAGCCGCATTTGAAATAAAGAATACACCATATAATAAAGAAGCAAATCTTTTTGGCGCTAATTTCCCTACCAAAGATAATCCGATTGGAGATAAACAAAGTTCACCCATTGTTTGGATTAAGTATAATAACATCAACCATTTGATAGCCAATAATCCTGTGTTTCCAAGGTCTTTTACGTTGTAAGCGATAATGAAATAGGATAGAGCGATCAATGCTAGTCCCATTGCTTGCTTCATTGGAGAAACGGGTTCTTTTCCTTCTGCTCTCAATTTATCCCAAAGCAAACTGAATGGTAAAGCCAATGCAACTACGAATAAACCGTTAAAGA
Organism: Epilithonimonas xixisoli; assembly: GCF_004365655.1. GTDB lineage: Bacteria > Bacteroidota > Bacteroidia > Flavobacteriales > Weeksellaceae > Epilithonimonas > Epilithonimonas xixisoli. Next base: position 128,129 of record NZ_SOEO01000003.1, read on the forward strand.
TTTGAACCATTGATGGTGGCATATTCCAACCAAAAATATCTCTATCGGTTTGATTATCAGCGATGAAAGTTAATGATGAACCAGCTTGTTCAAAAGCCGCCCAGAAGAAGATAATAAAGAAAGAAACGATGTAGATCACCCAGATTCTTTGTCTTTCGATCTTATTTTCGGCAGAACTCATTATCAGAAATGCTAATGAAATCCCTGCAGCGTAGATGAATGGATAAATAATCCCTTTGATCAATTGTCCCATTCCTACAGAACTGAATCCAACCTCGCTTACCAAAATATATCTGAACACAAAGAATAGCGCAACGAACAACAAACCTGCGATTCCCATATTTTTTCCAGAGAATTGAGCTGTTTGTGTTTCGCCTTCTTCGAAATCTTCGCTCGTGTTGTTTTTTGGCAATCCACCAATTGGTCGGCCTTCCGGCGTTACTACATATTTGTTTTTAAGGATGAAGAAAGTGACAGTTCCTATCAACATTGCGATAGAAGCGGCCAAGAATCCCCATTTGAAAGCGAAGATATCTCTCACACCACCAGCATCTTTCACATCACCTAAATATGGGCAAATGAATTGTCCCAAGAACGCTCCGATGTTGATTCCCATATAGAAAATCGTAAAAGCAGAATCCAGTTTTGACTTCTCTTGCTTCGGATAGAGACTTCCAACCATTGATGAAATGTTCGGTTTGAAGAATCCGTTTCCGAAAATAATGATGAATAATGCCAACCACATCAATCCTTTTGCTGTACCAAGATCTGCTGAAAACGTTGAAGCACTGAAGAACAAAAGCAATTGTCCAATTGCCATCAAACTTCCACCCACCAAAATCGCATTTCTATTTCCAATGTATTTGTCAGCGATGAAACCGCCTAAAAGTGGGGTCAAATAACACAAGGCGAGAAATCCTCCATAGATGATTGCGGCATCTGCTTCCTTGATCAGGAGAGAGTTTACCATAAACAAAGTAAGCAAAGCTCGCATTCCGTAGAAATTGAAACGCTCCCACATTTCTGTTCCGAAAAGTACCCATAAACCTTTTGGGTGTTTGGTTTTCGCTTGAACGGCTGTATCCATATTTTAATTGTTAATTTTTAAAGATTAGCAAATATAGTTTTTTTTCCGAAACACAACGATAATTCCTGCTTTCTTGGAGCTTTAAGTTTGTTATTTTTGTAATAATTAATTCTACTAAAATGGAAATTAGAAAAGCAAAAGCCGACGAAATAGATTCTTTGATGGAAATGATAAACCATTCCCGAGAGTTGATGCGCCAAAGTGGAAACACAATTCAATGGACAAATGGCTATCCTCAGAGAGAATTAATCCTAAATGATATCAAGGACAATCAACAATTTGTAATCGAAGAAAATGGAGAATTGGTGGGCACTTTTTGTCTCATTATTGGCGAAGACCCAAATTATAAAATCATAGAAAAAGGAAATTGGCTGAATGACGAAAAATACGGAGTCATCCACAGATTGGCATCCAACGGAAAGGCAAAAGGCTTAGCCAAATTCTGCTTCGAATGGAGCATCCAACAAATTCCAAACATCAGAATAGACACCCACGAATCCAACATCGCAATGCAAAAAGTCTTAGAGAAACTTGGCTACGAAAAGTGTGGAATTATCTACGTTTCAGACGGAACTGCGAGATTGGCTTTTCAGAAAATAGATGATAATAGATAAATGATAATCGATTAGCTTTAAATCAATTATCATTTATCAACCATCAATTATAATTAATGTCCGCTTTCCTTCATTATTTTGTTCAGTCTCTTCAACATAGATACGCCTAACAAAGTAGCGAAAATCAGAAGTCCGAAATTAACTAAGAAATAATTGGCTTTGTTTTCATAATTGTACCAAGTGCTCGCAAGAATTCCAGATAATTTATTTCCCACGGAATTTGCTAAGAAAAATCCGCCCATCATCAAGGCTGTCAATCTTGCAGGAGATAATTTGGAGACGAATGACAATCCCATTGGCGAAAGACAAAGTTCACCAATCGTTACAACACCATAACCGGCTACAAGCCAAAGTGCGGAGACTTTTTCAGCGCCGTTGTTTCCGGCGTAAACTGCTCCAACCATTACCAAACAAGACAAACTGGTGATGAATAATCCTAAAACAATCTTCGAAGGCGTGAGAGGTTCTTTGCCTTTTCTTCTTAATAATGCCCAAAAACCTACAACAACCGGCGTGAGTGCAATCACCCAAAATGGATTGATAGATTGGAAAAGTTCTGTGTTATAAAGAAAAACAGGCTTGTCAATTTTAGCTTCCAGTTCTGCTTTTCTCTCAGCGGAAACATTTCTAAAGTAAATATCTTTTCCTGTCTCTTTCAAAGTTTTTCCATCAGCATCTTTTTGAGAACGGAATTGTTCATCAAAAACGGGAGTTTCTTTATTCGCATAACTTTTTTCTTCCACGAGATAAAGTGAAGCTAAAGGTTTTTCTACCGATTCGGAAACGCTTCTATCAGTGTAATAATTTGCCCAACGCGTCAGCGCAGTTCCATTTTGCTTGAAAACTGCCCAGAAAAACATACTGATCAAAAATATCGAAAGCAAAGCGCCAATCGCAGGTTTCTCCAAAGGATTGGATTTGAAATAAAGAGAAACATAAAAATAAATTACAGGAACACAAGCGAAGATAAATGCGTCTGTATTTGTACTACCGAAAATATTAGTTCCCAAAATCATTGTTGGAACAAACCAACCAATAACGCCTGCCACAATCGCTGGAACGAACACTTTCATCAAAATTTCAGACAGTTTCGTATCGCCTTCCTGACTTGGTTTCATAATCGCTGCGTGTCTGTAATGTTTGAGTCCAATTGTGAAAATTACCAATCCAAGCAACATCCCAACGCCGGCTGTGATAAAAGCCTCGCCCCAACCAAATTTGTTACGCATAAACGCCGCGATAATATTACAGATAAACGCACCAATATTGATTCCCATATAGAAAATATTGTAGCCGGAATCTTTGTTAGCCTTGTAAGGTTCTTCGGAATAAAGATTTCCCAAAAGTGTGGAAATCGTAGGTTTGAAGAATCCATTTCCGATGATAATCAATGCGAGTGAGCCATAAAAAAATGGCAACTCTTTGAATACACCAACGCCGATGTAACCCAACGCCATCAGAATTCCGCCAAGATAAATGGATTTGATATAACCCAAAACTCTATCTGCCAAAAATCCGCCAAGAAATGGTGTCAAATATGTAAGTGCAATGAAAGTCCCGAAAATATCGTCAGCATCTTTATCAGGAAATCCCAATCCTCCGGCGATTCCTTGTGGTTCAATCAAATAAAGAACAAAAATCCCGAGAATCAAATAATAACCGAAACGTTCCCACATCTCGGTAAAAAACAAATAAGGTAAACCTTTTGGATGTTTAGTTTTCATAAGTAGCTGTTTTCTGAATTCGTAAAAATAGGTTTTTATGTTCAATTGATGTAACAAAAATGTATTTCGGATTGTCTATTTCTTAAAGTTTAGCGGAATTTGACTTAAACCACAAAAGTCACAAAAGAAAAACTTGAGTAAGAGAAAAAAAAGCAAGCCTTTAAAAGTATGATTCTTTTTGAACTTTTCAAGATTGAAAAAAGGTCCTAACTATTGTGACTTTTGTGGTTTTAAAAAAATTAAATGAACATCAGTAACATTTTTTTTCTTGCTCATACTTATCAGCAAATTCTGAAAAGGATTGATAAAATAAATTAAAAACTAAAAGGTGATGAAAAAACTACTTTTTCTTTTGGCAATCGTACTTTCCACGATAACTTTTGCCCAGAATTCTCTGACTGGGAAAATCCTTGGGAAAGACAATTTGCCAATTCCGGATGTTCAGGTTTTGCTCATCAATGCTTCTAATGAGGAAACTTTGAAAGTTGTCATTACTGATAAAGAAGGAAAATTCGAAATCGAAAATGTAAAGTTTGATGAAGCTAAAATCGTTATCGAACAATCGGATTATGAGAAATATACATCAGATTTAATCAAACCTTCCGAAGCGAATATTAATCTTCCCGATATTAATTTGAAAAGCGGAACCAAATCTATTGAAGCTGTAACTATTGTGGCGAAAAAACCTTTTGTGACGCAGAAAATCGATAGAGTGGTCATCAATCCAGATGCTTTGATTAGCAATGCTGGGACAACGGCTTTGGATGTTTTGGGAAAATCGCCGTCGGTGAATGTGGATTTTAATGATAATGTTTCGCTTCGTGGGAAAAGTGGCGTTCAGATTTTCATTGATGACAAACCGACGTATCTCGCAGGTTCGGATTTGGCGGATTATCTCCGTTCGATTCCGTCGTCCAATATAGAAAGTATCGAGGTTATCCCAAATCCGCCAGCGAAATATGATGCTTCCGGAAATGCGGGAATCATCAATATTAGACTCAAAAAAACTTTGGCAAAAGGTTTCAACGGTGGTTTCAATTTGGCTTATGGACAAGGAAAATATATGAGAAGTGTGAACAGCGCCAATTTCAATTATAGAATTCAGAAATGGAATTTCTTTACCAATCTCAGTGTCAATAAAACCAGAAGTTATCAGGATTTGACAATTAAAAGAGAATATTTCACGCCAGAAGGCGAACGAACTTCCATTTTTACGCAAAATTCCTACATCACGCCAACCAACAGAACCAATTCTATGAAAATTGGCGCAGATTTCTATGCGAATGACAAAACGACTTTTGGAATTGTGCTGAATGGTTTCATCAATCCATCGGAAAGAAATACGATGAACAATGCGGTAATTCAGGATAATAATTTGCAGACAATCAATAAAATCGAGGCTAATATTCCAATGGATGTAATGTTCAAAAATGGTTCTGTTAATTTGAATATGACTCGGAAAATCAAAGATAAACAAGAGTTGAGCATCAATGCAGATTATATTAAATATGATTCGAAAATCGAGCAAAGTCAATTCAACAAAACTTTGAATCCGGATAATTCTGTTTTTGCAGATACGAGAATCGATTCCAAATTGCCTTCGGATGTGACGATTAAAGTTTTGAAAGCCGATTATAGTGGAATCAATTTATTTGGAGGAAGTTTCGACTTAGGCGCAAAATCAAGTTTTGTGAAAACAGGAAACGTCGCCGATTTCCGAGATGTGAAAGATGGAATTGAAACGCCCAATTACACTTTCTCCAACAATTTCGATTACAAAGAAAATATCCACGCCGTTTACACCAATTACGCCAAGGAATTTGATAAAATCTCGATTCAGCTTGGTTTGAGGATGGAATATTCTGACATCAAAGGTTATCAAAAAGGAAATCCAGTGGTGAAAGATTCTGCATTTACCAAAAGATATGCAAGCCTTTTCCCAACGTTTTTCATTCAATATCGTGCAGATTCTTTGCAAAATCACGTTGTAGGATTATCGCTTGGAAGAAGGATTGACAGACCAAATTACAAGGATATGAATCCGTTTACGTATCCGATGGATAACTATACTTTCTACGGCGGAAATCCGTTTTTGGAACCTACTTTTTCCTATAATGCAGATTTGAATTATACCTTCAAAAAGAATTATACGTTAGGCTTCAATTACAGTTATATCGACAATTTGATTTCCGAAACCAATGAGCAAAGAAACGGCATCTACTACAGCCGACCGGGAAATTTTGACAGACAGATTTCGTACGGATTTACTTTTAACAGTTCTACAAATATTACGAAATGGTGGACTTTTCAACTTTATACAGAGCTGATACACAACGCTTTCAAAAGTGATGTCTATACAGAAAAGCTGAATGATTCCAAATGGAATTGGTTTGTGATGCCGACCAATCAATTTACGATTAGCAAAAAATGGAGCGCAGAATTGGCTGGGCAATATCAAACCTCAATACTTTCTGGGCAATTCTTGATTTCGCCAATTGGTTCCATCCGCGCAGGAATCTCGACCAAAATCCTGAAAGACCAAGGAACGCTGAAACTGAATGTTTCCGATATGTTCTACACCAATCAAGTAGAAGGCGAAATCCGAAATATCCAGAATGCAAAAGCCGGCTGGTTCAGTTATATGGATTCCAGAGTCGTGACTTTGTCTTTCTCTTACCGCTTTAGCAAAGGAAATACTTTGAAAATTAGACAATCCGGAGGTTCTGAGACTGAGCAGAGTAGGGTGAAGATTTAGAAATTATCTATAATTTAGCTAAGCATAAAAAATCCGCAAAAGAAAACATCTTCTGCGGATTTTTAACTTCCGTCCTCGGACTTCCATCTTCCAACTTTCCTACAAATTCTCCAAAATAAAATTCGTCATTTTCTCATAAAGCTGAGGTCTGGTTTGTCCACCATAAATGCCGTGATTTTTGTCTGGATAAGCCATAAATTCGAACTGTTTTTTGTTTTGAATCAACGCTTCAGAAAACTCCATTGAGTTTTGGAAATGTACATTGTCGTCAGCTGTTCCGTGAATTAATAGGAATTTTCCTTTCAATAATTGCGCAAAAGTCGTTGGTGAGTTTTGGTCGTAACCTTCTGGATTTTCTTGTGGTGTTTGCAGGAATTTTTCTGTGTAAACGCTGTCATAATATCTCCAGTTTGTCACCGGTGCAACAGCAATTCCCAATTTGAAAACATCTGCACCTTTTGTCATCGCCAATGAACTCATATATCCACCATAGCTCCATCCAAAAATCCCGATTCTGGACTTGTCGATATAAGATTGATTGCCAAACCATTGTGCAGAAGAAATTTGGTCTTCGATTTCATATTTCCCCAATTGTTTGTAAATCACTTTTTTGAATTTCGCACCTTTAAAACCAGTTCCACGTCCGTCCACACAAGCTACAACGTAACCTTTTTGAGCCAGCATTTCGAACCAGATTGCGTTTCCGCCGTCCCAAGAATTTGAAACTTGTTGAGAACCCGGACCAGAATATTGGAACATAAATAATGGATATTTTTTGTTCGGGTCAAAGTTTTTCGGTTTAATAATCCAGGCATTCAGTTGGTCGCCTGCTGAATTTGGGATTTTGATGAATTCCTTTGTTACAAAACTGTCTTTCTGAAGTTTGGAAAGCAATTCATTATTGTTTTGAAGTTCCTTGATTTCCTTTCCAGAAGCATCTTTCAAGACATATTTATAAGGTGTTCCTGCGGTAGAATTTGTATTAATGAAATAATTAAAAGTCTTGCTGAAACTTGCCGAGTTATTTCCTTCAGGATAAGAAATCAAGGTTGTTTTTCCAGAATTGATATTCAGTTTTGAAACCACTTTGTTCAAGCTTCCTTTTTCTGTAGTTTGGATGTAAGCTTCTTTGGTTTTCGGGTTGTAACCATAGTAATCTGTGATTTCCCAATTGCCTTTAGCTACTTGTTTTTTCAGTTTTCCGGATTTGTCGTACCAATATAATTGTCTGTATCCATCACGTTCCGAAGCCCAAAGGAAAGAATTGTCATCCAAAAACTCCAATGTCAGGTTGTCTGTTTCTATCCAAGCGTTGTCTGTTTCTGAGAATAATTTGGTTAAGTTTCCTGATTTTGTATCCACTTTAATCAAATCAACTTTGCTGTGATGTCTGTTGCTTGTTGCAATGACGATTTCATTGGCGTCGTTCGTTTGCCAAAGTTGTGGAATGTAATGATTCTCAAAACTTCCAAGATTCAATGCTGTTGTTTTTGCTGAATTTAATTGATATAATTGAGCAGAAACCGTTGAGTTGGTTTCTCCGGCTTTTGGATATTTGTATCGCATTTCGGTTGGATAAAGCGATTTTCCGTAGATTGGAATATAGATTTCCGGAACTTTTGATTCGTCAAATTTTACGAAAACAATTGCGTCGCCCGCTTTGTTCCATTGATAATAATCTGCGTGACCAAATTCCTCTTCATAAACCCAATCGCCAAGTCCGTTGATGATAGAATTTTTCTTTCCGTCGTTTGTGATTTGAGTGATTTTTCCAGAAGTCAAATCTTGATAAAACAAATTATTTTCAACAATAAAAGCGACTTTGCTTCCGTCCGGAGAGAATTTTGGTTCTTGGATGTAGTTGCCATTATTAAGAGGCATTACTTTGTTTGATTTCAAATCCTTTACATCAAATTTCCCCAAAAATGAATGTCTGTAAATAGACTCACTTTCTTTTTGCAACAAGATTTTAGATTCATCGGCAGAGAAAATGTACGATTCGAATTTCCCATCCACGATGTTTCCGGATTTTTGAGACGTTTTGTAATTGTATTTTGCAATGCCATCTTTCTCGATGGTTGCGTAGTTTTCGCCGTCATTTAAGGATGCAATTCCTGCGATTCCTTTTCCGCGGTAGTAGCCGGAATAGATTTTATCGAGTGTAATTTCTTGAGCATAAGTATTTTGTGAGAAAACTGCTGTCATCAAAACAACAGATAAGAAAACTTTCTTCATTTTTAAGATTTTAATGACGTAAATATAATAAAGATATATCGTTTTGAACCTAATTATTGAAACGTGGAATTGCTAATGCGTGAGGGATAGTAGTGGAAATCCTTTTTTGCTGGGAATTGGTGTGGGGAAAAGATTGTAGCGGATAGCCCGACCCGAGCGGTGGCATTAGGGTTGGCGAGGGGCACGCCCAAATACTGATAACTGTCAACCGAAAACTTTCGACCAAATTTCTTATCTTTGCGCCATTATTTTTCTCACTTAAAACGTTTATAGCATGCAACTGTACAACACCTTGAGCGCAGAAGAAAGAGCCAGACTTATTGATGAAGCTGGTAAGGAACGCCTTACATTGTCTTTCTATGCGTATGCCAAAATTGAAAACCCAAAGAAATTTCGCGACGATTTATTTATAGCTTGGAACGCCCTGGATGCGCTCGGGCGAATCTATGTGGCGCACGAAGGAATCAATGCTCAGATGAGTGTTCCTGCGGACCAATTTGAGGCTTTTCGTGAAACTTTGGAAGCTTATGATTTTATGAAAGGCATTCGTTTGAATGTGGCTGTAGAGCAGGATAATCACTCTTTTTTGAAGTTGACGATTAAAGTTCGAAACAAAATTGTTGCGGATGGTTTGAATGACGAGACTTTTGATGTGACTAATAAAGGGATTCACTTGAAAGCTCAGGAATTCAATGATTTGCTGGCGAATCCGGATACGATTGTAGTGGATTTCAGGAATCATTACGAGAGTGAAGTGGGGCATTTTGAAGGTGCGATAACGCCGGATGTTGAGAATTTTCGAGAAAGTTTGCCGATTATCAATGAGCAATTACAGGATTTCAAAGAAGATAAAAACCTCTTAATGTATTGTACTGGCGGAATCCGGTGTGAAAAGGCAAGTGCGTATTTTAAACATCAGGGTTTCAAAAATGTTTACCAATTGGAAGGCGGAATTATCGAATATGCGCGTCAGGTAAAGGAAGAAGGTGTTGAAAGTAAGTTTGTTGGGAAAAACTTTGTGTTTGACCACAGATTAGGCGAAAGAATTACGGACGATATTATAGCACAATGTCATCAATGCGGAAAACCTTGTGATAATCATACAAATTGTGCGAATGATGCTTGTCATTTGCTTTTTATTCAATGTGATGATTGTAAAGCTGTGATGGAAAATACCTGTTCTTCAGAATGTCTTGAAATCATTCATTTGCCCGTAGAAGAACAATTGGCGTTGAGAAAAGGACTTCAGGTTGGTAATAAAGTATTTCGAAAAGGAAAGTCTGAAGCTTTGAAATTCAAAAATTCTGGCGATTTGACAGATAAACCTTTGGCTAAAGCAAATGATATTCGTCAGAAGATAAAATTGAAGAAAAGCTTGATTGGAAAAGCGGAACATTATTATACGAGGTCAAAGATTGCTCAGTTTTTACTTTCAAATGAACTTTTTGTTGGTGATAAAGTTTTGATTTCTGGGCCTACGACTGGAGAGCAAGAGATTGTTATTAATGAAATGGTTGTTGAAGGAAATTCGGTTCAAACTGCGAAAGCTGAAGACCAAATTACTTTTGAGCTTCCATTCAGAGTGAGATTGTCTGACAAATTATATAAAATCTTATAAAAATAAAGATGAATCTTAGTCTCACAAAAAGCGAACTTAGAACACTTTATAAAGCAAAAAGAATGGCCTTGTCTCAAGATGAGGTCAATTTTTTGTCTCAAAAACTGCTGAAAAACTTTATTTTACAATTTAATCCTATTGAAAATCAAAAGGTTAATGTTTTTATGTCGATTGAAAAGTTTAAAGAAGTCAATACTCAAGTTTTCATTAATTATTTTTTTCAGAATAAAATCAGAGTTTTTGTGCCGAAGATCCAAGGTGAAAAAATCATTTCAGTAGAGATTTTTACCAATTCTGAATTTGAAATTAACAGATGGGGAATCAAAGAACCTATTTCAAATATCGCTTCAAATGTAGAACTGGACTGTGTTTTGACGCCTTTGCTTTATTGTGATAAATTTGGAAATAGGGTTGGCTACGGAAAAGGTTTCTACGATCAGTTCTTTTCTGATTATCGAAATATTGAAAAAAAAGTAGGACTAAATTTCTTTCAACCCAATGAAATTATCACTGATGTTTATGAAAAAGATGTGCAATTAAATGCTTTGATCACGCCGGATCAAATTTTGAAATTTTAATTAAATATCTGATTTTCAATTATATTAATTTGTAAAATAATTTTACAGAGCTATTACAAGTTATTTTTTAATGATTTTTGTCAGACGGTGCTACTTTTGTCTTGTAATTATTACACAATAATTAATGAAACAATTCAATAATAATAATTAATTTAAAATTTTAGAACATGAAAAAGTCATTATTTGTAGCTGCTTTCGCTGCTATCGCTCTTGTAGCTTGTAAAAAAACTGATAACGTAGAAGCTGCTGCTGTTGACTCTGTTGACGCTACTGCTGATTCTGCTGTTGCTGCTATCGATTCTACAGCTACTGCTACAGTTGATTCTGTAAAAGCTACTGCTGATTCTGCTAAAGCTGAAGTAAAAGCTGAAGAAAAAGCTGTAAAAGAAGAAATCAAAAAATAATTAAATCCCAGATTTAATTAAAACAAAACCCGCTAATTAGCGGGTTTTGTTGTTTTTGTAGTATCAGATTCTTTTTTGTAAAAGCTATCAAAATAAAACTTAAACTCTTTCTTGAATTTTACCGGAGATGCTTTCAACATATATTGTGCTTTACGCTGGACTGTTGTAAGATAAGTTCTCTTTTTGTCATAATATTCAACATCAAAGTTGGCAAAATCCAAAGTGTCTTTTTCCACTACAGATTTCGAGGTGCTAAGATTGCTAACCTTTGCATAACGAACGTTCAGGCTGTCCATCTCTTTTAATAGTGGTTTCAGATTGTTGGAATCCTTTGTCAGAAAGTGCGCCTGCATCTGCGTATAAATCACGGAATCAATCTCTGTATCTTTGTTACCAGAGGTGTAGAGTGTAGAAAGATCCAACAAATCCTGAACTTTTTGAGACGTAATAAGATTAATGGCTTGCAAACTGTCAAGTTTTGATTTTGAGTAAGTTACGTTATTGTTGGCATTCCGGATAGTCTCCAAAGAATTGTCATCGCCTTCATATTTTTTATTGCAGGAGTGCATTCCTACTATTATCATTGGAAAAGATAATAGCCACCAAATATTTTTATTTAATTTTTTCATCTTCTGTTATTTTAAATTTAATCATTACAATTTTTCCGTTTTCCATTTGAGAGTCAATCACTTCTAGGTTCTCAAGAGAAGTCGTCGGAAGCGTAACCAGCGAGATGTATTTTTGCTTGTCCAAAGTTTCGATGCCGTAGATGTCGCTATCTACCACTTGATAAATCAAAGCTTTGTCACTTATCAATCGATTCAGTTGGTCTGTTTTTTTCTTAAAGTCTTTAATCGATTTTGAATAATAGAATAACTGAATAGCGTAGTCATTCGGTTTTAGCTCTATATTTTCGGATTCCGGTGCAGACTTAAGATCTCGCGTTACGGTGTCGGTTCTATAAAATGGTGATGAGATGACCATTTTCAAACTTTTACTTTTCGTTTCATACACAAACGGTGAATTTGGTTTTACTTTGAAAAGAATAGGCGATTCGTTTTGTCGAATGATTTTTACATCCAATTCCCCTTTGATAGATGAGTTTCTGTCTGCATCTGTAAAGGCGTAAGTGTATTTTTTATAGAATAAATTGTCATAAAAAACAAGGATCAAAACCGTTGCAAAAAGAAAGACCGAAATGCCCAACCAAAGATATCTACGCAGAAAACTCGGCTTCGTATTATCAAGGTCAATGTTTTGATTGATTTCGTCAAAAGCCTGGTTGTCTATGGATATTTGAGTCTTTTCGCTTTCTTTCTCAGTCGTTTTTTCTAGATCTACAGCTGGTTCTGTAGGAGTGTTGTCAAGAGTTTGGTGTCTCTTTTCTTCTGTAGTCTGCGGTATTTCCGCTTTCTCTTCCAACTCGATTTCGATTGGATTTTTCTTTTTAAATTCTGACCACGAGTTGTATCCTATGTAGATGGTTAGAATATTAAGCATATCAATTCTAGGAATTTTCTCCTGCGAATTGTTTTTGAAGTAGGTGTAAAACGTTTTTTCGCTGATGTTGCCTTTAGCCTTTTGCCGTAGATCTTCTTGGAAATAGATAATATCAATTCCTTTCCATTTAGAAATATCACTGTAAGACGGGGAATGAGTCTCAAGATATTTTTCCTGAACCGCTTTTTTTAAGGACTGAAAATGTAAAAATTCGATCTCGCTCAAAGTTGTGAAAATTCTTAATTTATTGATTTACAGTGATTCTTAATTGTAAATCTCGTTTTACAAATATATTACAATTAATATTCAAATGCAAGATTAATTTATCGGTGTACTTTTGTCCCGTTCAATTGAGAACAAATCTATTAACTAACAATTTTAAATTTAATTATTATGAAAAAGTCATTATTTGTAGCTGCTATCGCCGCTTTTGCTCTTGTAGCTTGTAAAAAAACTGAAACTGTAGATACTGCTTCTGCTGATTCTGCAAACGTTGATTCTGCTGTTGCTGTAGTTGATTCTGCTGCTACTGCTGGTGTTGATTCAGTTAAAGCTGCTGCTGATTCAGCTGTTGCAAAAGTTGATTCTGCTGCTACTGCTAAAAAATAATCTTAACCTAGTTAAGAATTTGAAACCGTTTCTTTCGAGAAGCGGTTTTTTTATTTCTCTAATTTCTGTCTAAGGATTTCGTAGCAAGTAATGGCCGCCGCATTACTAAGATTCAAAGAGTCGATGGTTCCTGCCATTGGAATCAGAACGTTTTCTCCTTTTTGTTTCCAGAAGTCACTCAAACCGGAGTGTTCTGTTCCGAATAAAATCGCCGATTTACTTTTCAAATCCTTTTCTTGAATATGTTTTGCATCGTCACTCATAAAAGTGGTGAAGATTTGATACTCATTGATTTTTAGGAATTCCAAAGTTTCTTCGTTCGAAGCTTGAAAGATATTCATTCCGAAAAGACAGCCAACACTCGAGCGAATCACATTTGGATTGTAGAAATCTGTTTTTGGGTCGGTGACAATTAGCGCATTGATTCCGAAAGCTTCGCAACTTCTGAGGATAGCGCCAAGATTTCCTGGTTTTTCTACACTTTCTAGAATAATAATTGCTGAATCTTTTTTCGGTTTGAAATCTTCTAAAGTTCTGGATTCCAATTTGTAAATCCCGATTATTCCTTCTGTCGTTCCGCGATACGCGATTTTTTCGTATAATTTTTCCGAAACGTAATGGATTTTTGTCGTTGGTAATTTTCCTTTGAAGATGTTTTCGCAGATGTAATATTCCTCTGGCAGATTTCCAAATTCCAAAGCGCGCTCGTTTTCCTGCTGACCTTCCACGATGAAAACGCCGGCTTTTCTTCTTTCCTGATTTTTGGTGAGAAGTCTGGTCAGTCTTTTGATTTTTTCGTTTTGAAGGCTTTCTATCAGCATTTTTGGAAATTTTTCACAAATGTACAATGTATAAAGTATAATGTAAAATGTATAATGTAAAAAGTACAATGTAGAAAGTATAATGTAAAATGTCCGTTGTTAAATGTTGTATGTTCAATCGGGGCGAAGCGCGTGAGGGATTGCAGTGGAAAGCCCGGAGCGAGGCAACGAGTGAGGACTTGCAACGGAAAGCCTGACCCGAGCGGTGGCCTTAGTGCTGGCGAGGGGCACGCCCAAATTTTTGTCATCATCGAAATATTTTCTTACAGTCTGTTAAAAAGTATGGAGATGAACTTCCAGCTTCCCTACTTCCAGCAAAAAATATATATCTTTGTTTTATGATTTTACGAGGAGAAAATTTAATCAAAGAATACGGACCGAAAAAGGTAGTGAAAGGCGTATCATTGGAAGTACAGCAAGGCGAAATCGTCGGACTTTTGGGACCAAATGGTGCGGGAAAAACAACTTCGTTTTATATGATTGTTGGATTGGTGAAACCGACTTTAGGAAACGTTTTCCTTGATAATCAAAATATTACGAAGGACGCGATGTACAAACGTGCGCAAAATGGCATCGGCTATCTGGCGCAGGAAGCATCGGTTTTCAGGAAGTTGTCTGTGGAAGATAATATTCTTGGTGTTTTGCAACTGACGAAGCTTTCCAAAAAAGAACAGCAGAAAAAATGTGACGAATTGATTGAGGAATTCCATCTGGAACACGTTCGTAAAAACCGTGGCGATTTGCTTTCCGGAGGTGAAAGACGTCGGACGGAAATCGCGCGTTGTTTGGCGACAAGTCCGAATTTTATCCTTTTGGATGAGCCGTTTGCGGGTGTTGACCCGATTGCGGTGGAGGATATTCAAAAAATCGTGAGGTCTCTGGTGGAGAAAAATATCGGGATATTGATTACCGACCACAACGTTCAGCAGACTTTGGCGATTACCAACAAAACCTATATTATGTTCGAAGGGAAAATCCTGAAAGAGGGAATTCCTGAGGATTTGGCGAATGACCCCGAAGTGAGACAGGCTTATCTTGGGGAGAATTTTAGGTTTGAGAAGATTTAGGTTTTATATATGGAAGATATTAAAGTTTGTCCAAATTGTTCCACAAAAGTAAAAGGTTTTTTTGCTAATGGACATATGTTGTCTCAAAATCAAATTGATTTTATAAATAAATATCATCAAGATAAAAAAGAGAGCTATTGTTCAGTTTGCTCTACTCCTATTCTGCAAAAAATAAATTCTACATTAATTGAGAGCAAAAATGACCTTAATAATAGATTAAAGACTTTAATTAAGTTCTTACCTATTATATCTTCCGAAGCACCAACGAATTGGGAATATGAAGTAATTGAAATGGTCTCTACTCAGCAAACTTCAGGAACTGGTTTTGCTACAGAATTGTCTAGAAGTTGGAACGATTTTTTTGGAACAGGTTCTAATGCAACAAATAAGAAAATTTATAACGCAACCGAACTTTGTAAAACTGATTTAAGAATTCAATGTGCAATGCTAGGTGGAAATGCAGTAATTTCAACAGATATTGATTTTAATGAAATTGGAGCAGGTTCGACTAATATGTTAATGGTATGTATGGCAGGAACTGCAGTGCAAATAAAGAATTTAGAAAAATCAAATATTCGAAACTATGAATATTTATCAGAAATTATTGAAATATCTGAACAACTAGATATTATAAATAATAAAGTAAAAGAAAAGAATGTTGCTTTAAATTCGTAAATAAAAATTTCTACTGACAAACAGCTGTCACAACCTCGCTGTACATTTGTATCAAATAAAACAAACTATTATGAATGCAACAGCCACAGTCCTCAGCTCACAACAACTGTTAATCCATTGGCAAGGTCACAGAAATCTGACAAGAAGAGTCATCGAAGCTTTTCCTGAAAAAGATTTATTCGAATTTTCAATCGGTGGAATGAGACCATTTTCGAAATTGGTTTTGGAAATGATTGCCATCGGCGGACCAGCTTTGAAATCTATTGTAGATGGAACAATCAATGAATTTGATGAGAAAGCTTTCCGGCCAACTACAAAAGCTGAAATCCTTACAAAATGGGATGAGCAGACAGAAATCATCAATGAATATTTCAGTCAGATTTCGGAAGAACGTTTTCAGGAGACTTTCAATTTGTTTGGTCAATATGAATTTCCGGTTTATCAGAATATTCTTTATTTTGTTGATAATGAGATTCATCACCGTGGTCAAGGTTACGTTTACCTGAGAGCATTGGGAATCGAGCCACCTTTTTTCTGGGAAAGAGAGAGATAAGATATAAGAGTAAAGTAAAAAGAATCAAGGAAGATTCAAGATTTAGCTTTGTCAAAGTTCTGAACTTTGACAAAGCTTTTTATTTTAATTTCTTTGTAATGTTGCCGATTAAAGTACTCATCGTATCCTTGAGATATTCCGGTTCAATAATCTCCGCATAATCCGCAAAGGTAATCAGCCAGCGCGGAAAACCCTCATCTATCCAGCTCGTTTCGAAGGTGATGAGCATTCCGTTTTCCGTTTCTTCATCGGCAGTCCAACCGTAATATTTCAGCGAGTGCATAATGTGAGGCATTACTTTCTTTTCGACCAAAAGCTTGACTTGGACTTTTTCCGTATTCGATTTTTGCTTGTAATCGGCGACCTTTCCATATTCCTGATGAAAAGGATTTTCGGTTTTAATGATTTTTAAAATACGGTCAACACGGAATTGTCAGTAATCTTTCCGCATCGTACAAAACGCCATCACATACCAATAATTGAATTCATAAAAAATCCCGACCGCTTCAATTATCCGTTCCGAAGCTTCGGTTTTTGCACTTTCATAATTGATTTTCAGTTGCGTTTTATCAGAAATACTTTCCAGAATGGTCGGAATAATATTTTTTATCGAATCCGTTTTTTCCGGTTGATAAGAATAGATGTTGATTTGATTTTCAATATCAGTCACGAGATTTTTCTCTGAACTTCGAAGGACAGATTTCACTTTTTCCATCGCTGAATTATAATGAGAACCGAGACTTTCGTGCGAGAAATTCTGCATCAGTTTTTCGGCCGTGATGAAACTGAGAACTTCCTCTTTCGTAAACATCACAGGCGGAAGTTTGTAACCATCCACCAAAGAATAGCCAGAACCAGCTTCTCCAAAAATCGGAATGCCAGCATTTTCTAAAGTTTTGATATCTCTGTAAATTGTTCTGACACTCACTTCGAATTTATCCGCCAAATCCTGCGCACGAACAATCGGTTTACTTTGCAATTGCACAAGAATCGAAGTGACGCGGTCTATTTTTTTTATGTAATGGTCTTCATTCATCTGTTTTAGTTTCTGTTAAATTGTTTCTCTCGCAGATTTAGCCGATAATGCAAATTTGTTTATCCGAAAATCTGCTGAATTTGTTAAATCTGCGAGAATGAAATTTATCAAG
Source organism: Epilithonimonas xixisoli (assembly GCF_004365655.1). GTDB lineage: Bacteria > Bacteroidota > Bacteroidia > Flavobacteriales > Weeksellaceae > Epilithonimonas > Epilithonimonas xixisoli. Next base: position 145,517 of record NZ_SOEO01000003.1, read on the forward strand.
AAAATTTGTCTAATTTTCATCTTTATAAGTTTTCACCAATCTATCAAGATTCAAACTTCTTGCAGACGCATCGAAGATTTCACGGTAAGTTCCGTCTTTTTCATACAATTCTTCGTGTGTTCCGTTTTCCACTACTGCACCTTTTTTCATCACATAAATCATATCCGAATCCAAAATCTGCGACAAAGAATGTGAGATAATAACAACAGTTCTCCCTTGTTTTATGGCATCGAGAGAATTTTTAATTTGTTCCGTAGCAATGGCGTCCAAACTTGCAGTTGGTTCATCAAGGAAGATAATTGGTGGATTTTTTAGGAATAATCTGGCGATGGCAATTCTTTGTTGCTGACCGCCGGAAAGTTGCGTGGCGTCGTGGTTGTACGCTTCCGGTAAATCCATAATCTGCTCGTGGAGATAGGCTTTTGTGGAAGCTTCTTTTATCTCGTCAAATGTGGCGTGCAGATTTCCGTAACGGATATTATCCTCGATACTTCCTTTGAAAATATGATTTTTTTGAAGCACCAATCCAAGGTCATCACGCAGAAAGTCGTTATCAAAATCATTAAGATTGTTGCCATCCAAAAGGATTTCGCCGGAATCTGGTTCGTAGAATTTACAAAGCAAATTGATGATTGTCGATTTTCCCGCGCCACTGAGTCCAACCAAAGCGGTCGTTTTTCCATTTTCGATTTTCAGGGAAACGTTGTGAAGCGCTTTCATCCCGTTTGGATAAGTGAAATCCACATTTTTGATTTCGAAATTTCCTTTGATGGGAATGTTGTTGATGGTTCCGCTTGGTTCGGTTTCTTCGTCGGCATTCAGGATTTCAAAATAACCTTCGGCATAAATAAAGGCGTCATTCATATCATCATAAATCCTGTGAAGCTGGCGAATAGGCGCAGAAACGTTGTTGAACAGCATAATGTGAAGCATAATCGCACCAATCGTCATCTGCTGGTCGAGCACAAGGTAAACCGTCAAAAGGATAATCAAAACGACACCGAATTGCTCGATGAAAGTCTTTAAACCATCATAAATAAAACTGGTTCGTCTTGTGTACAATTGACTTTCCATCAGCTTCATTTGAAGATTGTACTGTTTGCTTCCCTCAAATTTTTCACGGACAAAACTTTTGATAACCATTATCGAATTAATCAAATTCAAAAGTCCGGAAGTTTTCTGCTCCCGTTGATTTCTGAGTGTTCGTCTTACATTTCCTAATTTTTTCGCCTGTCTTGATGTAACATAAAAGTAAATAGGAATTACAAAAGTAGAGACCAAACCAACGTAAATATTCTGCATATACATCACAATCAGCGCAATAATCGCCGTTGAAAAAAGCGGAAGAATATCGATGAAGAAATTTTGAACGAGTTTTGTTAAGCTCTCAATTCCTCGGTCGATTCGGATTTGAAGTTTTCCAGATTCGTGATTTTCGTCATTGTAATAGGCAATTCGGTAAGTTAGTATTTTGTTGATGGCTTCTTGTGCGAGTTCGGAACTGACATTAATTCTAATTTTTTCACCATAAAATTTCTGTCCAAACTGAATGAAAATATTCGCCAATTCTTTTCCCAAAAGGATGATTGAAATAAGCGTCAAAACGTGGATTCCTTGTTCCATTGGATTTGGAAGTTGGGTCAGTTTTGTCACTTCGTCCACCGTGTATTTCAAAACCAAAGGATTGACTTGGGCAAATAAAGCACCGATAAAAGTCAACAGCAATGTTACGAAAATCATCATTCGGTAAGGCTTGATGAAGCGTCGCAACTGCTGATAAATATGAATGAGATTGGTGGTTTTTTGAAATGGCTTTTTCATTTGTACAATTTAAGAAAAATATGAAAGCGATATAAATCTTAACCATTCAGTTTTAGATTAATTAACCACAAAAGGCACAAAAAATTTTTTGAGAGAAAAAAAAGATAATCTTGCAAACATTTTTCTTTTTTGCTCTTTTGAATTAATAAAAAGAGTGACTGCTTTTGTGACTTTTGTGGTTCAAAAATCTACGCGTTCAAAAATAAAAACCTTAATTTTAAACTTTCATAAAAACTAAAAATGAAAATATACACAAAAACCGGCGACAAAGGCGAAACCGGACTTTACGGCGGAAGTAGAATCTCCAAAGCCAGCGCAAGAGTAGAATCTTACGGCAACATCGATGAGCTGAATGCAAACATTGGCGTTGCAAAATCTCATATTAAAGATGAAGAAGTTATTTCTCAACTTAAGAAAATCCAATTTGATTTGTTTACAGTTGGTTCCGAAGCTTCAACACCGATTGATAAATTGTTTTTGGCGAATGGAAAAGCCAGATTACCATTGGTGATTTCAGACAAAGAAATCGAAGAATTGGAAACTTGGATGGATGCGATGGAAGAGAAAGTGGAACCTTTGCAATATTTCATTTTGCCGGGCGGTGGAAAAGCGTCAACGTTTCTTCACGTGGCGAGAACCGTTTGCAGACGCGCAGAACGCAGTTTGGTTTTCCTGAATCAGTCGGAAGAAGTGCGAGCGGAATTAATCAAATATCTGAATCGTTTGTCGGATTATCTTTTTGTTTTGGCGAGATATGTTTCAAAATTGAATAATGAGCCGGAGGAATATTGGAATCCGAATGATAGAAGTTAGATTGAAATATAGTCTATCAATGAAGAAATTTTTTCTGTTAATTATTTTACTTTGTTCAAATTTTATTTTTTCTCAGAAAGCTGACACAGAAAGTCTTGTCAACTCTTTCACAAAGGATTTTGTTTCTAAAGATTTTGAATATTATAATTTGTTAGATGAAAGTTTCAGTATTAATTTTGACGTTGATAATTTAAATGAAGCAATTGAAAGTTATGGACTTGAAAAAGAAATTTCATTTAAAAAACAAGATTTTATAATCTCAAAATCTAAAATAAATTGGAACGAATTTAATCTTAACAAAGCAAAAGTTTATTCCGATGATAAAATTCCAAAATTTAAAAGTTCATTTTATGAATATATTTTAGTTGATAAGAAAATGAGTCAAAAGAAATTTGATAGTATCATCAGTAATAAAAAATATAATCAGATTTTTGTGAGAGTCAATCCTAAATGGAATGAAGAAAAGAAAAGAAAGGAATGTCATATAGAATTAAAAAAGCAAGAGGGTAATATTAAAAAAGAAGACCAAGATTTTTATTCAATATCAACACCTATTTTTTCTGTAGACAAAAAATTTGCAATAATTTCTTTCAGAGATTGTTGTCATACTGTGGGATACTTGTATTTTTATTCAAATAAGAATTGGCAACAATATTTTGAATTTTATAGACTAGTAAGCAATTGAAAAAAGCACTTTTATTCATCAACGGCGAACCACCAAAAGAATTTCCAAATCTGTCAGATTATGAGTTAATTGCTTGTACAGATGGTGCTTTTCATTATTTGAAAGATTTGAATTTTCCATTAGATAAATTGGATTTTATTTCCGGCGATTTTGATTCTTACACAGAGTCCTTCGACTCCGCTCAGGATGACAGACAGTACGATTTTGAAATCATAGAGACGCCTGACCAGAACAAAACCGATTTTCATAAAGCAATAGAAATTATTCTTGAGAAAGGTTTTGAAAACATTGATGTTTACGGCGCAAGTGGAGGTGAGCAAGACCATTTTCTTGGGAACTTGAGTGTCGCTTTTGCTTTTAAAGATAAAGCAAATCTTCAGTTTTTTGATGATTATTCGTCATATTACTTTATCCCGAAAAAATTCACAATTTCTGATGTCAAAGGAAAAATGATTTCCTTAATGCCTTTTCCAATTGCCAAAAACATCGAAACCAAAGGATTGAAATGGCCTTTGTACAAAGAAGATTTGATTCTCGGAGAAAGAATCGGAACTCGAAATATTGCTGAAAATAAAGAGGTTGTGATTAAATATAAAAAAGGCGATTTGCTGATTTTTGTCGGGAATTAATTCATTAATTTTTATAGAATTATTAACGTATATATTCAGTTTTTTTAATCATTTTTGTACCGTAAAACAATTAAATTTTTTTAGCCAGAAATGAAAATAAAATATTCTGAACTAATTGACCAAACGCTCTATTTTCCTACAGAAGAATTCAATGTAGAAGAGAATAGTCTGAAATTTCACGACATCAACCTGATGGAAGTTGTGGAAAAATTCGGAACTCCTTTGAAGTTCAATTATTTACCAAAAATTTCTCAGAATATTGAAAGGGCAAAATTCTGGTTCAAGGAAGCTTTTGAAAAGAACGATTACCAAAAAACTTACAGATATTGCTACTGCACGAAGTCCAGCCATTTTGCTTTTGTAGTAGAAGAAGCGTTGAAAAATGACATCAGTCTGGAAACATCTTCCGCTTACGATATGGACATCGTGAAATCCCTTTATGACAAAGGAAAAGTGACGAAAGATATCGAAGTAATTTGCAATGGTTTTAAAACCGACGATTATTTGGTGAAAATTTCTGATTTGATTAATAGCGGTTTCGAAAATATCACACCGATTCTTGATAATTATAGAGAACTGGATAAGCTGACAGAAAGCATCGACAGAACTTTTAACATCGGAATCAGAATCGCAGCGGAGGAAGAACCGAAGTTCGAATTTTACACCTCAAGATTAGGAATAGGATACAAAGATATCATCCCATATTACAGTCAGAAAATCGCTGAACATCCGAATGCAAGGTTGAAAATGCTTCACTTTTTCATCAACACAGGAATCAAAGATACGGCGTACTATTGGAACGAATTGTACAAATGTCTCCGCGTCTATGCAAGATTGAAAAAAATTGCGCCGGAAGTTGATTCTCTTAATATTGGTGGTGGTTTTCCAATCAAAACTTCACTTAATTTCGATTATGACTATCAATATATGGTCAACGAAATTGTTTCTCAAATTAAAAAATTCTGTGAGGAAGAAGGTGTTGAAGAACCAAATATCTACACCGAATTCGGAAGTTTTACGGTTGGAGAAAGTGGTGGACATTTGTATAAAATCATTTCTCAGAAACGTCAAAACGACAGAGAAAAATGGAATATGATTGACTCATCATTTATGACGACTTTGCCTGACACTTGGGCGATTTCCCGTCACTTCATTATGTTGCCATTGAATCGTTGGGAAGATTCCTACGAAAGGGTTTTTCTTGGTGGATTGACTTGTGATTCAGATGATTATTACAATTCCGAACAGCATACGAATGCAATTTATCTTCCGGTTTTCAATGAGACAAAATCTTTGTACATCGGATTTTTCCACACGGGCGCTTATCAGGAAACGATTGGCGGTTACGGCGGTGTTCACCACTGTTTGATGCCTCAGCCAAAACATATTTTGATTGATAAGGACGAAGATGGAAACTTTACTTATGAATTGTTCCGAGAAGAGCAAAGAGCGGAAGATGTTCTGAAGCTTTTGGGATATTAAAATAGCAGATGATTTGAAATTCCAATCAATCAATTTCAAGTAGAGGAATCTAAATTCTAAACATAAAAAAAGGGCTTTTCAATCTGAAAAGCCTTTTTTCGTTAATAAAGAAAACCTATTTTTTAATGATTTTCTCTGTTGTTTTAGCACCATTGATATCGGTCATTATCAACAAATAATTTCCGCGTGCGATATTTGAAATATCAAATTCTCTTTCTTTTGCATCTAACGTTTTAATTATCTTACCAGTATAATCTGAAAGCTTAATTTCCGTGAATTTTTTATCTGTATCAATCTTCAAATAATTGGAAACAGGATTAGGATAAACAGTGATCTTGTTTGCCTTCAAAAGATTCTCTACAGCCAATGATTTATCTTTTACAATCACGATTTTGCCTGTTGTGACGTTGGTGCCGTAGTTGTAGGAGTATGTTGTGAAAGCATAGCAACCAGCGCCACAAGAAGTCATCGATTTTGTAGTTCCTTGAACGTTTGGAATTGGTGTACTGTCTTTCAGCAAGAAAGTATTTGGATTGAATCTCTTGAAAGTGATATTCCCGGAAGAATATTCAGAACTTGCATAGGCTACAGATTGAGTAGCTGTGTCAAAAGTATTTGCGCCTGTTGTATTTGTAAATTGACCCAGCAAGAATGGCGTTCCAGCTGAGATGTCAACTACTTTTCCGTCTGTAGAATACAAAAAATTACCTTCTCTTATAAAATCAATACTGAAGTTGGAAAAGAGATTGGGATAAACGGTGCCTTGTGTTGCTCCTGAAGAGGTAATGTTGACTTTTCTCAAGCCAAATTCAGTAGTTTCGTTATTATATCCCCAAAGTAGATTGTTGCTTGCGAATTCGATTCTGTTGCTTCCGGTGTGATCTTGGGTGGTAGTAGGTCTTCTTACATCGTTGTCATAGATTGCAACGCCTTCGTGTTTTGGAGAGAAACCCACATTCCTTCTAGAGATAGCAATTGTATTAGGGTTTCCTGGCATCACCTCCATGTCTTCTACAAACAAAGCTCCAAGCGAAGGATCAGCACCTAATGAGAATTGTAAGTTGACAGATTTGCTGGCTATGTCCCATCTTCTTACCAGAGAGGCGCTTTCAAAACCAACATATAGATATTGATTGTTATCAGAAATAGCTAGTACATTTGGTTCGCTGCCAATGAAATAAGTATTTTCAAGAGTTTGGCTTACTGGATCTATGACGCCGATGCTGTTTCCGTTTGCGCCATTTGCGCTTGGAATGCTGGCGTAGATTTTTTTCGCATTTGAGTCATAAATGACCTGATTTGCAATGATATCGAGGACTTTCACTTCTAACTGAGCGTTACAAAATAATCCTGCGAAGAGTAATGAAAATGATAGAGTTGTACGCATTAATTTTTTTTTGCAAAAATACAGTTTTTATCTATAAGTGAATGACTTCCGACTAAATTCTACGAACTTTAAATGTTAAAAAAAGCGTCCCGATATTTTCGGGACGCTTTTTTCTATTTATTTTAATTCTGTGATGAATTCTTCGTTTGGCGTTCTGTATTTTTTCAGATTTACCAGCCAGTCTCCGCTTGTGTCTCTGTAACCTAAAGGCAGAATCACAACGCTTTTGAGACCTTTTTCTCTCAAGCCTAAAAGTTCGTCAAGCGCATTCATATCAAAACCTTCCATTGGTGTCGCATCTACTTTTTGTTCAGCGGCCGCGGCAATTGCCAATGCAAAAGAAATGTAAGCTTGTTTTGCTGCGTGAGTTGCGTGCCATTCACTTCCAAGTGGTTCGTACATTCCCCAAAGTCTGGCTTTGTAGTCGTCCATCGCTTCGGTTGGAATTCCTCTTTCTGCAGTCGTTTTTTCGAAAACTTCAGAAATACTGTTGTGAGAATAGCCGTCCCAAGCTGCCCAAACCAAAAGGTGAGAACCATCCGTAATCTGAGCTTGATCCCAAGAGATTGGTTTTATTTTTTCTAATAATTCTCTGTTTGTGATTACGAAAATCCTGTAAGGTTGTAATCCTGAGGAAGAAGGCGCCAATCTTGCGACTTCCAAAATGTAATCTACTTTATCTTGAGGAACGATTTCTCCGTTCATTTTCTTTGTTGCATAACGCCAGTTTAAGTCTTCTAATAAGCTCATTTTCAATAATTTTTTAATTGAGAGTACAAAGGTAAAGAAGAAAAGTTTATATTTGTAATTAAGTTACAAAATGTTACTGTTACTAAAAAGTAACCTATTTGATAATTAATGAGTTAATAAATTGATAGAATGAAATTATAATCTTTATTTATGATGAAAAATACAGACGGTATGAAAATTAAATGTTGTAAAACCAATCTTCTTGCGGTTCAGGATACCATGGATATTTTGAAAGGTCGTTGGAAAGTCCAGATCATTGCAGCGCTGTGTTATAACAAAATGCGTTTTTCTGATTTGCAAAAAGAGATTGCAGGCGTTTCTGCAAAAATGCTCAGTAGCGAATTGAAAGATTTAGAAATCAATCAATTGGTGAGTAGAACTGTTCTCAATACGCAACCTATCAGTGTAGAATATGAATTGACAGATTACGGACGAACACTGAAAAAAATCATTGAACATCTTGCAGATTGGGGCGTTGAACACAGAAAAAAAATTATCGGAAAAGTAATGGAAAACTAAATGAGATTAATAATATAAATATTAGGCATAAAAAACTTCCAATTAGGAAGTTTTTTATGTAAGTCTAAAATTACTTAGAAGAATTTGCTTCTTCTGCCGGTTTTACATATTCGCTGTAACTAATCGGCGAATATACTTTTTGCTGAAGATTACTATATTTTTTCGCTTTCCAGAAATTTTCATCAAATTTTTTCGAAATCGTTACAGAACAAATAGGGTTATTTTTAGTGATTTTCAATTTGACTAATGTGATGTAATTAACGTCGGAATAGAAAAACTGAGGAATTTTTTCAGAAGATTCTTGTACTTCTCCGTTTGCGTAACTGACTGACCATTTGTATGTGTAACTTGTAGGATTTCCGTTGGGAAAAAAGGAAATGATAGATTCACTCACTTTCACGTCTTTGAAATCATCAACTGGGATTCCACAGCTATTTTCTATAATATTTTGCTTTGATTCTTTCACCGCAGGAGTTGCGGCGACTAGAGCTGGGACAGCAACATTTATAATCTTTTCACATTGTTGCAAACCTTGATTTGTAAAAACAGAAACGGATATGGTGCTTTTTCCAATCTGTGAACTTGAAACATCTATTTTGTTGGTTTTCGTTTTGCCATCAATTTTAATGTTAAGATCAGAAGATTTCCACGAGTAGCACTCATCACACTGTGCTTTTGCATCCACAGTTAGGGATGTTGTTTCATTGGGTTTGATGTTGTCATTTCCCGCAATAGTACATTGCGCATAAGTTGAGCTAGCCAGAAAACCGGCAGCCAGTAATAATAAATTTTTCATCGTTTTGTGTTTTTACTTTCCTAATTCATCATAGCAAAATTTATACCTGAATAACTCCGAGGTTAAATTTTTCTGTAATTGGGGAATGATTTGCTGCTTCTATTCCCATGCTTATCCATTTTCTTGTATCTAGAGGGTTGATGATTGCGTCTGTCCAAAGTCTTGCCGCAGCGTAAGTCGGTTGGAGCTGTCTGTTGTAATCTTTTAGGATTTTATCCAGAATTTCTTTTCTTTCCTCTTCAGAAATTTCTTTTCCTTGTTTTTTGAGCGATGATTCCTGGATTTGGAGCAAGACATTTCCGGCTTGAGATCCGCCCATAACAGCTAATTCTGCCCACGGCCACGCAACGATCAATCTTGGGTCGTAAGCTTTTCCGCACATAGCATAGTTTCCTGCGCCATAAGAATTTCCTGTGATGATGGTGAATTTCGGAACAACTGAGTTGGAAACTGCATTCACCATCTTTGCACCATCTTTGATGATTCCACCTTGCTCTGACTTGGATCCAACCATAAATCCGGTCACATCCTGAAGGAAAACCAAGGGGATTTTTCTCTGATTACAATTGGCGATAAATCTCGTTGCTTTATCCGCAGAATCTGAATATATAACGCCTCCGAACTGCATTTCGCCTTTTCCGCTTTTGACTAATTTTCTTTGATTGGCAACAATTCCCACGCTCCAACCGTCAACTCGAGCAGTACAGCAGATGATGCTTTTTCCGTAATCTGGCTTATATTCCTCATATTCAGAATTGTCAACCAGACATTTGATGATTTCGAAAGTGTCATATTGCTCGGATCTTACGGCTGGCATGATTCCAAAAATGTTGTCTGGATTCTCTTTTGGAGGAAAACTTTCTATCCTGTCAAATCCAGCTTTTTCATAATCACCAATGGACTTCATAATATTTTTGATTCTATCCAAAGCGTCTTTGTCATCTTTAGCTTTGTAATCTACGACGCCGGAGATAGAGCTGTGCATTGTTGCGCCGCCCAAAGCTTCATTGTCGATAGATTCGCCAATTGCTGCCTTTACAAGATAACTTCCGGCTAGAAAAATACTTCCTGTTTTATCTACAATCATGGCTTCGTCACTCATAATTGGAAGGTAAGCTCCTCCTGCCACGCAACTCCCCATAATTGCAGAAATTTGGATAATGCCGGACGAACTCATCTTCGCATTGTTTCGGAAAATTCTTCCAAACATTTCTTTGTCTGGGAAAATCTCATCTTGCATTGGCAGGTAAACGCCAGCAGAATCTACCAAATAAATGATTGGCAAACGATTTTCCATAGCAATTTCCTGCGCTCTCAAATTCTTCTTCCCTGTGATAGGAAACCAAGCTCCAGCCTTTACAGTAGCGTCATTTGCTACAACGATGCATTGCTTTCCGGAGACATATCCTATTTTCACAATCACGCCACCAGCAGGACAACCACCTTCTTTTTCATACATCTCATAGCCTGCAAATGCGCCAACTTCAATAGATTCCGAATTTTTATCGAAAAGATAATCCAATCTTTCTCTGGCGGTCATTTTTCCTTGATCTCGTTGTTTTTGAAGCGCTTTTTCACCGCCTCCCAATTTGATTTTTGTTAAGGTTTTTTTGATCTCAGAAAGTTTCAGTTTATTGATGTCCTCTCGTTTATTGAATTCTAAATCCATTATTTTTTTCTTTGGCGTCTAAGATAAACTTTTTTTAGAAAAATGATTACAGTTAAATGATGCAGATCAATGATGTGCTTTTTTTATGATGAAAAATCCATCCTACAGAAGCAAGATGGATTTTTTCAAAAACATTAATTTTTAAAGGATAACTTTTTTAGTTTTGATTCCAGTTTTTTGAATCACTTTCACAATGTAAAATCCTTTAGCAAATGAAGTTGTGTTGATATTAACATTCGCAGCGTTGTAATCTTTTGACAAAACAAGTTTTCCAGCAGCATCATAAATCTCAACTTTATTAATGTTTTGAGAATCTCTAATTACCAATCCTAAACTATTTTTTGCAATGATGAGTTGATACTTTGTAATGTTATCCGTTCCTAAAACAGAGTTTTGATAGATAATTTTGAAACGGCTATTGTCTTCAATGGCATCTGTGAAGAATGTATAATGCCCATCTTGCAAATTGTGAATATTCCCGTTAAAATTATCTTGTAAATAAATAGCTTGGCTAGCATCTTGTGAGAAAATACCGTCTTTTCCGTCAATTGCTATCACATGGTTTCCAGCTGTTGAGCTTTTAATTCCAAGATCAACAATGTCATTGGTCTCAAAAGGATTTGCTCTAGCTTGTATTTGCAGTCTGTGAGCACCAACGTTTGAGAAAAAAGAATCATTTCCAACACTTAGAAGGTCTGCGTCGTAATCTGGATCATAATCATTGGTTGCGTTGTCGTTGTAGGCAACTAAGATTGTATTACCTACATTTTGAGGTGATACTAATTTCAGCCAATATCTATTCAAAGTTTCTGGCTCTTCTTCTTCTTCTTCTTCTTCAGATTTGTTCGATTGATTCTTATTAAAAAATATAGAGTCTGATGTATTGGAAGATCGGATATTATTATTGAAAAGCAATGGAGCATTATCATATTTAGCTTGCACAATAAAGCCTTGTCCAACTTTGGTAAAAGCTAAAGGTCTTAATGACACCACTTCTATGCTTGTTGAGATGTAAGTTGGACCTACGCCGCCAACGCCAGCAACATATGTTGCGTAATTATTCCCTGCATAGCTCGATCCTTGTTGCGATTTTACTTCATTCAGATTTGTCCAAAACCATTGTTTGTTATAAATAGAATTTCTGTTATTGCTGTAATTGAATAAACTGCTGAAATTAATATTAGATGGGTAAGGATTTCCTACAAGATTATAGCCCTTGTCTGCACCAGCACTTCTTTTTAGATTGATACTTATCAATCCTGAATTTGGAACGCCTGTGAAAGTGAAATTCTCATTAGTTGGTGTCGCGACTGCGTAACTGTTTTTACCTCGGATTGCATAACCAATTCCAGCTTGGAAAGTAGAACTAGCATCAAGTCCTGTCGCTTCAAGTAGGTCGTTTACTTCATTATAACGATAGAAGCGATTGGTTGGCGTGCCTACCGAGAAATTAAAAAGATTTTGCCCAGAAACAGGTGAACTCCAGTAGTTGTAATCCATCCTTTTAAGATTTGCTCTTCTGTGAACAATGGCATTGCCGGATCCCGAGTAAATATCTCCTAATTCCTGTAAAAAGGTAGCGTTGTTTTCTACTACCAAAGTGCCATTGTTTACAACATTTCCATATGATTTTAAAGAAAATCCTTCTGCAATGGTTACGATATTACCGGAATTAATAGTCATATTGTCTGTAGCGAAGACACTGTTAATGTTAAGATTTCCGTTTATAATGGCGTTGGTCTGGCTTCCAGGTTCACCATTGTCCCAAGAACTTCCATTCCAGGTAGAGTGATCTACAATGGTAAAATTAGCTTTGTAGGTACTTCCGCTGTTATTAAGAAGTACCGTTCCGGAACCTGTAGTCATTTCGTAGTATATTTCAATGGTGTAAGTTCCTGCAGTTTCTACGACGCTGTTAGGTGGACCAGCAGAGATAGCAATTCCATCGCCGCTTTCTATTTTTCTCCAAGTCTCATTTTCTCCTCCACATCCGTTAGCAGCGCCGCTGATTCTTGCATAGCTCAATGCTGTGAATGCGCCAGGTGTAGTTCCAACTTTAAAAGCTCTGTAATGCATTGTTACCGCAGAGATAGTTTCGGATGTGCACCTAGAGACTTTAGCTTCTCCACCCATCAATCGGAGTGAGTGTTTTCCTAAGAGTGATGTTCCAAGATCTGCTGCGTCATAAACGGTTCTTCCGCTGCAACCTCCACCATTATCGATGCAGTAATATTTAATCGTGCCTGCAGATGCGCCTCGTTGTTTGAAAGCGGGAAATCCACCTGTGAAAGTTTGGGAATTCAATAAACCAAAAGTGATGGTTCCTAATAAGAGTAAAAATATTTTTTTCATAACTATTTGTTTTTACAAAAATAATCAATATGTATTAATTGTGAAAAAAAATATTCATATTTTGAATTCTAGATAATTATTAGTTATTTAATGAATTAGTTAATTTAAAATAAACGATTATTGTTGTGTTTAAAGTTGAAATAATTTAAAAATTTTAATTAATTATCAAAGGATTAAATTTTGGAGAATAGACACTTTTTGGGGATATTAATTTATTTCAAAACAATACAATAATCCGATGAATTCTACGTTTGTAATTGAGATAGATATAAATTTTTAGTTAGTTTATGTTATTTTTAATAAGTTCTTATTAGAAGATCCGCATAATTTATTATGCGGATTTTTTATCTGAAAAATGCAATTAGGCCTTAAGTTATTTTTATAAATCAAGTCTGTAAATTTTATCTTATTTTCGCTCATAGAAAATCAATCGTTTCCAATGAAGAATTCTTACTTGCTGAAGTTGCATTTTGTTGTGTTTTTATGGGGGTTTACAGCAATTTTAGGAAAACTGATTTTAGCGGACGCCAATGTCTTGGTATTCTACAGAATGTTATTCGCAGCGGCTTTTCTTTTTGTTTATCTAAGATTCGTAACAAAAGAAAGTATCAAAGTTTCCTGGAAATTATTATTCAAATTGGTTGCAATTGGAAGTGTGATGGCTTTTCACTGGTTGTTTTTCTTCCAATCCATCAAGGTTTCCAACGTTTCTATTGCTTTGTCTTGTCTTTCATTGTCTACATTATTCGCAGCTTTGATAGAGCCATTAATTTTCCGTCGAAAACCCGATTGGGCAGAATTGATTATCGGAATCATCATTGTTGTTTGTATTTCACTGATTTTCAATGCGGAACTGAAATATAAAGAAGGCATTATTTATGGAATTCTATGTGCGCTTTTCGGAACAATATTCTCAGTTTTCAATGGTAAAATTTTCGGAAAAACCAGTCCAGGGAATATTATTTTTTACGAGATTGCTGGTGGTTGGCTGGTTGTCAGTTTATTTTTTCTTTTTACAGGACAAATTTCATCAGTTGGCGAAATAACTTACACAGATCTTGCGTTAATAGTATTGCTGGCTTCTGTCTTTACGGCTTATCCAATGCTAGAAAGTGTGAAGCTGATGAAGTTTATTTCCCCATTCACATTGATCCTAACCGTAAATCTGGAACCTGTTTATGGGATTATTTTAGCTTTCTTTATCTTTGGAGCGACAGAGCATATGAGTCCGATTTTTTATGGTGCTTCGTTTGTGATGATTGCATCAATTGTAGTCAATGGTGTCATCAAATCCAGAAGGAAAAAAGAAAACGCAATTACAGATTCGAAATCTCTGTAAACACTTATTAATGAAAAGATTTTTATTTTTTTTACTGATTATTTTCACACAATTTTCTGATGCACAAATCATCAGAAAATACTCCAATGAATTTTTGAATATTGGCGCAGGTGCAAGAGGCCTCGCAATGGGTGGTGCAGTGGTTTCCAATCAGGACGATGTTTATTCCCCAATGTGGAATCCAGCTGGTTTGATGAAAATCGAAAATGACTGGCAAGTTGCCGCAATGCACGCAGAATATTTCGAATCCATCGCCAAGTACGATTATATCTCTTACGCGAAACCTTTAGATTATGGGAATGGTGTTTTTGCGATTTCTCTCGTAAGATTAGGCGTCGATAATATTTTGAATACCACTCAATTGATTGATCCCGAGGGAAATGTCGATTATGATAAAATCAGTTCTTTCTCCACATCAGATTATGCCGCTTTGTTTTCTTACGCTTTCCATCCAAATGGTAATCAAAAATTAGACGTTGGAGCAACTGCGAAAGTGGTTTACAGAAATGTTGGTAAATTTGCCAGCGGTTACGGTTTTGGGTTCGATATTGGCGCAGTTTATCGCACAGACACCGATTGGAATTATGGTGTTATGCTAAGAGATGCGACAACGACTGTAAACTTCTGGACCGTGAATCAGAAAGAATTATCAACGGTTGTGAATGGAGAAGAATTCAATCCCGCTCCGACGGACAAGATGGAAATCACGATGCCAAAACTTAATTTTGGAGTCAGCAGAACTTACGAGTTCAACAGAGATTTGAAACTTTTACCGGAATTTGGTCTTAATGTCGATTTTGCAAAAACTGCCGCTTTGGTTTCTACAGATTTCGCCAGCATCACGCCTTACGCAGGTGGTGAATTGATTTTCCAAGATATGATTTTCGTGAGATTAGGTTTCAATAGATTTCAAACCATTTCTGATATTGAGGATTTAAAAAGGAAAGTTTCCTTTCAACCAAGTGCAGGAATTGGAATCAAATATAAAGGCTTAACTTTGGATTATGCGATTACAAATTCTGGAGTTGGCGGTTCTAATTTTTATTCTAATTTCTTTTCTTTGAAGTTGGATATGCAAGGTTTCAGAAACTAAAATCAATTTTTATGAAAAAACTATCACTTCTATTTTCAATATTTTTAATTGTATTAATAAAATCTCAAACCGTTTCCGATTACAAATATATTGTGATTCCAACTGAGTTTGCAGACTTCAAAGGCACAAAATCTTTTGGATTGAATACATTGATAGAAAAATCATTGAAATCAAAAAAATACACAGTTCTTCCCGAAACAAAAAGCGATTGGCCTTCTGAAGCGCTTCAGAATCCTTGCGCGATTTTGAATGCAGATCTTTCTGATGACAGCAATATGTTCAAAAACAGAGTGATTTTGCATTTCAAAGATTGTAATAATAAGGTTCTTTTATCACAAAAAGCAAATAGTTCAATCAAAGATTTTGAGCCAGGATATCAAGATGCTGTCAAAAATGCATTGGTTTCGATTCCAGTTTCGAATCCAAATTTGGAAAAGCTAGCAGGAACAAAAACTATAGAAACAAAACCTGTAGAAGAATTCAAAACAGTAGAAGCGAAAATTGAAACGACATCTGCTCAAAAATTCACAAATGGAAAATTGAATCTTCAAAAAATTCAAATCGATAATTCCCAATTTATTTTGGTTGATGGAAATAGTTCTGTTCCGTTTGCAACTTTCAAATCAACGACAAAAGCCGATGTTTTCCGAGTTAAATTAAGTTCAGGCGAATCTACAATTGGTTATTACGAAAATGGAAATATCGTCATCGAGCTTCCAAAAACCAACGGAGAATTTTCAAAAGAAATCTACAAAGCCAATTAATTTTAGAATTAATTCAATTTAAAAAAAACAAAAATGGTCAGAAGCAATTCCGACCATTTTTTATTTAAAGCAAAGAGCCAAAAGCCATTAGCGATAAACCATTTGCTATTTATTCGGCTGAGGTGTATATCTCAAATAAGGTTTCACAACAGTCACGCCTTTCGTGAATTTTTTCTCAGCATCTTCCTGCGAAACTGCCGGCGGAATAATCACATCTTCACCATCTTTCCAATCAACTGGCGTTGCAACGCCATAGCCATCAACCAATTGCAAAGAATCCAAAACTCGCAGGATTTCAGTAAAATTTCTTCCGGTAGAAGCCGGATAAGTAATGATGAGCCTTACTTTTTTATTTGGATCGATGATCAAAAGTGATCGTACTGTCAATGTTGCGCTCGCATTTGGATGGATGAAATCGTACAGTTCTGACACTTTTTTGTCTTGGTCTGCAATGATTGGAAATTCCACTTCCGTATTCTGAGTTTCGTTGATATCCGATATCCAGCCTTTGTGATTGTCGATGCCATCAACACTTAGAGCCAGAACTTTCGTATTTCTCTTGTCAAATTCCGGTTTCAATTGCGATGTTTTTCCTAATTCTGTGGTGCAAACGGGCGTGTAATCTGCAGGATGGGAAAAAAGAATCCCCCAAGAATTGCCAAGATATTCGTAAAAATTAATATTTCCCAGACTGCTTTCTGCATCAAAATTCGGAGCAGTGTCGCCAAGTTTTATAGACATATTTTTATTTTTTTGATTAATGTATAACAAATTTAATAATAAAAATTCAATTCATACTCGTTTGGTATAAATTAAATTTAACAACAAAAAAAACCACAAATGAATGTGGTTTGATTTATTTTGGAATTTCAAATTACAATTTTCCGATTTTGCTATCATCAATATTGTACAATCTGATTACTTCTTCGTAGCTCAATTTTCTAGGATCAACAGAACTTTTTCCGCCAAAGACCGCAGGAACCAAGACAATTCTGAAAGTTTGTCCATTAAGGTAAGTCGCTCTGAAATTATTATCTTGTTTTAAAGTAAGATCAAACTCAGAATTTAAGTCAATCTGCACATCGGCCGTTGTAAAATTGAATGTGTAATCCATTTCTCCTTCGTTAAAAAAATAAGTTTTAGGAAGTGGTTCCCAAACTGGACTGCTTTGCGAAGGATTATTTTTTCGATACACCAAAACAAGGTCTTGATTTAGTAAAGCACGATTAAACTCTACATTATAACCGAAATAGTTTGGCGCGTTTTGAACTAAATTTACATTGATGTCATAAACCGTTGGATAGTCAACTTCAACTTGAACAATGTCGTCGTTATCATCTTTACAACTGAAGATAAATATACTGGAAATCAGTAGTAATACGAGGGGAAGGAATTTTTTCATAAGTTTAATTATTTACGTTAAGATTTTAATTACAAATAACAGACCATAAAAATAGCCATTTTCAGCGGATTTAATATCTTTATGGAAAGTTTTCTAAAATTTAGATATCAAAAAAATGAAAAGGTTAAGTCTTATAATAATAACTTTTGTTTCGCAATTTTATTTTCCTCAGTACCAGCCAAAAAATCTCTCCAGTTCCGATCTCAAAAAAGCAAACGATTGGGTTGATAAAACCTACAACGCGCTTTCACAGGAAGAAAAGCTCGGTCAGCTTTTTATCGTTGCACTTTATACAAATAAGGACGAAGCGCACATCAACCAAATCCGAAATATCGTTTTGAATGACAAAATTGGTGGATTGATTTTAATGCAAGACGATGCGGCGAGAGAAATTAATTTAGTGAATGAATTCCAATCCAAGTCAAAAGTGCCGTTGATGATTGGGATGGATGCAGAATGGGGTGTTTTCCAGAGGATTGCAAAAGCGCATAAATATCCGTGGGCAATCACTTTGGGAGCTATTCAAGATAAAAATCTGATTCACGATATGGCGTCCAAAATTGCTGAAGATTGCAAGCGAATGGGCATCAATTGGGATTTTGCACCCGTTGTAGATGTGAATACAAATCCAAACAATCCAATCATTGGGAACAGAAGTTTCGGTTCTGATGTCAATAATGTTGTGAATTCCGCTTTGGCTTATTCCAATGGTTTGCAAGACAACAAAGTTTTGGGAGCGATTAAACATTTCCCTGGTCACGGCGATACGGACAAAGATTCTCATTTGGATTTGCCTGTTGTTTCCCACAATATGGAACGATTGGAAAAAACCGAATTGGCGCCTTTCAAAGCCTTGATGGATAAAGGAATTGGTGGCGTGATGGTTGCGCATCTGTACGTTCCAAGTCTTGAAAGCGAAAAGGGAATTCCAGCTTCCATTTCTAAAAAAATTATCACTGGATTATTAAAAGAAAAATACGGCTATAAAGGTTTGATTATCACGGATGCGCTTAATATGGGCGCGGTGGCAAACAAATTCAAAGCGGGGGAATTGGATGCGCTGGCTTTCAAAGCAGGAAATGATATTATGTTGTTTTCGCAAGATGTTGCAACCGGAAAAAGATTGATTCAGAAAGCTATTGATAATAAAGAAATTTCTCAAAGCAGAGTAGAGGAGAGCGTGAAGAAAATTCTGTTGACCAAATATTTTTTAGGTCTTGAGAAATATTCTAATATCAATCCGGAAAACATCAATGGAGATTTGAACAACGCTTCACATTCCGAAATTGTTCAGAAAATGTACTCCAACGCTTTGACATTAATTAAAGATGACAAAAAACTGTTGCCACTTGATTGCAAAGAAACTTATTATTACGTTCCGTTGGAAGAAGCGCCTTACGAAACTTTCCTCAATCAATTGAATACTGGAACAACTGTAATTTTGAAAAAAGCTTCGGAAATCAATTCAATTCCAGCCAACTCAAAAGTGATTGTTGGTTTCCATAAAGATAATTCCACAGCTTACAAACCATATAAAATCTCAGATTCAAGCAAAAAAATTCTTTCAGATTTAAGTAAAAACCAAACTGTGATTCTGGATGTTTTCGGAAGCCCTTATGCTTTGAAAGATATTGATATTTCTAAAGTTTCCACGGTCCTAGTTTCATATGAAAATAATGACGACGCAATGAAAGCCACAGCAAACGGACTTTTAGGTCAAACAAAAATCTGGGGAAGATTGCCAGTTTTAGTAAATGACAACTTAAAATTCGGAATGGGAATGGATATTGACGCAAAAATCCCAACCAATCAAACCGATAGAAAAAATAGTTCAGAATCAAAAAATTCTAAGACGGTAATTGAGTAAATTTGAAATGTTATTTTTAGAATAAAATCAGATAAAAAGTCTTGCTACTTTTTACATAATACATTGTACAAAAAGAAATGAAAATAGGAATACTTTGTTACCCAACTTACGGCGGAAGCGGAATTGTGGCAACTGAATTAGGAATGAGTCTGGCCGACAAAGGCTATGAAGTTCATTTCATAAGTTCTGCATTGCCGGCACGTTTGGACGTTACCAATCCGAACATTTTCTTCCATAAAGTGAATGTTCAGACCTATCCGCTGTTCCAATATCAGCCTTACGATATCGCGTTGTCATCGATGATTTATCGCGTTGTCAACCTATATAAATTGGATATTCTGCACGCCCATTATGCGATTCCTTATGCTTACGCAGCGTTTACGGCGAAGCAAATGTTGAAGGCCGAACACAAAGATGTGCCTTTGGTGACAACACTTCACGGGACAGATATTACCTTGGTTGGTCAACATCCAAGTTACAAACACGCTGTCGAATTCTCTATAAATCAGAGTGATACGATAACTTCGGTTTCCGAAAGTCTTAAAAAAGACACATTGCAATTTTTCAATATTCAGAAAGAAATCCAGGTGATTACCAATTTTATTGATAATTCTGTTTTTGATGATTGCACAACTTGCCAACGTGAGCAATTTGCGACGGATGACGAAAAAATTCTGATTCACGTTTCCAATCTTCGTCCTGTCAAAAGGATTCAGGATGTTTTGGAGATTTTCAAGAATGTCAATAGAAAAGTACAATCCAAACTCATCATCATTGGAGAAGGTCCGGAAATGGAGAAAATCAACCAATTCTTGGAAGAAAATCCAGAACTGATTGGTAAAATCAAATTGCTTGGAAAAGTCAACGACCTTTATAGAATTCTACAACTTTCAGACGTGTTTCTTTTACCTTCCGAGCAGGAAAGTTTCGGATTGGCGGCTCTGGAAGCAATGGCGGCAAAAACGCCCGTAATCAGCAGTAATGCTGGTGGAATCCCAGAAGTCAATATTCAAGGTGAAACTGGTTTCTTGGCAGAAATCGGCAATGTGGAAGCGATGTCCAACTACTGCATCAAACTTTTGAGCAATGAAGACCTTCTTGCCGAAATGAAAAAGAACGCCAAAGCACAAGCACTGAAATTCGACCTAAAAAATATCCTGCCAATCTACATCGAGATGTACGAAACGACGATTGCGAAGTTTGAAGAAGCAAAGTTGATTGACGCAGGGAATTAAGATAATTTGACTTTAATAAGCAAGTTTTGGGCAGCTTTTCCGCCTTCCGCTCCCAAACCTAACGAAGTGGTTCGACGAAGTCAATCTTTTTTGCAGACGATTTCAGTTTAATTAGAACTTGAGTAGAAGCAAAAAAGGATTTCCGCTCAAGTCGGGCTGCATATTCGGTATATAACAACATTAGTCCTAAAAACCAAATTTTGTCATTCCGTAGGAAACCTAACGAAGTGGTTCGATGCAGTCAATCTAAACTTCGCTGTCGAGATTCCTACGGAATGACAAATAGGTCTTGAAATTGTCTCTCTTCTTTGATGAGTTTTACGTCTTTGCGAATCTTAAAATATTTTCAGCAATTATAAACAAATCTTTGCGGGCTTTGCGTTAAACTTTATTACCGCTTTTCGCTGTCAAAATAATTAGAAATTTCCAAAATTTTTATAACTTAACCCTTTCGAAGTCTCGTATTTTGAAGGGGTTTTTGTTTAACGAAAATCAAACACACAAATGAATGAAGAAATATTACAATATCTCTGGAATTTCAAAAAATTCCGGCGTTTCGATTTTGTTTCCGTCGATGGAAAGAATATCGAAATCTTAGACTTTGGCGAATGGAATAAGAATTCGGGACCGGATTTTTTGTTTGCAAAGATTAAAATCGACGACATCATTTTCGCCGGAAACATCGAGATTCACACCAAAGCATCCGATTGGTTTTTCCACAACCATTCCGGAAATCCTGAGTTTGGAAATCTGATTCTTCACGCCGTTTACATCAACGATTGCGACATTCCCGAACTGAAAAATCAGCAGATTCCGACTTTGGAACTCAGAGATTATATTGATGAAACCTTAATTCAAAAACATCAGAATTTGAGGGAAGAACATTCATTTATTCCTTGTGAAAATTTGTTTGATAAGGATAAAATTCCATTGTTTTTTGAAGAAGAAGTTTTGCTCAAAAAATTGGATTTCAAATCGGAATCTTTGGAATTGTCCTTAAAGAAAAATCAAAATAATTACGAAGCTGTTTTGTTCCAACAATTGGCTTACACTTTTGGATTGAAAGTTAATGCGGAGATTTTCCTACAATTAGCTGAAAGTTTGGATTTTTCTCTCATTCAAAAAATCAAACAGAATAAACTGCAGTTGGAAGCTTTATTATTCGGGATTTGTAATTTTCTGGATGAGCCAAAAGATGAAATGATGAAAGTCTGGAAACGCGAATTTCATTTTCTGAAGATTAAATTTAATTTGAAGGAAGTCAGAATCGCTCCGAAATTCTCAAAACTTCGTCCACCAAATTTCCCTACGATTCGCCTTTCACAATTGGCGAATCTTTATCATTCTCAACCGAATCTATTTTCGAAGATTATTGAGGCGAAAACGATTGATGATTTGTATTTAATTTTCGAGAACATTTCAGCTTCGGAATATTGGGATAATCATTTTAATTTTGGGAAGATTTCGCCGGTTGAAAGTCAAAAATTATTAAGCAAAGATTTCATCGATTTGATTATCATCAATGCGATTCTGCCGATTAAATATTTTTATCAAAAGAATCACAACCCGGAAATCGTGGATGATATTTTTGAATTCTACAAACAGCTGAAACCGGAGAAGAATTCTGTTCTTGATGAATGGAAAAACTTGGGTATGAAATTTGAAAATGCGTTGAAGACACAGGCTTTTCTCTACCAATACAAAACGTTTTGCACTCAAAAAAAATGCTTAAATTGCAGTATCGGTTTTCAGTTGTTGAAGAGCCAAGATTAAAGTAATAAATCCAAAATGAAAGAGCCAATTGTAATCAACGGAATGCGCCACAAAATGGAAAGAGAATGGTTTGGCGTGCTCACACGATATGGAACCAAACTCGGAATTCCGGTTTCGAAACTGCGTGTGTTCTTTATTTATTCAACGTTTGCGACGGCTGGGATTTTCTTTTTGTTTTATCTTGGATTGGCGTTTATGCTTTGGATAAAGGATTGTATTGTGACGAAGAGGCCGAGTGTTTTTGATCTGTAAAAAAAATAATCTCGCAGATTTAGCAAATTTTGAAGACAAACTTTGTATTTATAGACAAATATTGTTTTTATGCAGAATCCCGCAGCCCGGCTTGAGTGGAAATCCTTTTTTGTGGCTGGAAAAGCGGTGGCAAAAAGATTGGGAACGGAAGACGGAAACAGCTGCCCAAATAATAATCCACAAAAAAATCCGATTGAAAAACTCAACCGGATTTGTATTTTGAAATATTAGTCTAAATTCTAATATCTAACTTCTAAAATCTAGATTATGGATTTGCAGTTTTAAGGTTTGCAGATGCATATTCTCTGTTCATTCTTGCGATGTTCTCTAGAGAGATTCCTTTCGGACATTCTACTTCACAAGCGCCGGTATTGGAACAGTTTCCGAAGCCTTCTTCGTCCATTGCTTTTACCATATTCAGAACTCTTCTTGTAGCTTCTACGCGACCTTGTGGCAACAATGCGAACTGAGATACTTTTGCACCCACGAACAACATTGCTGAACCGTTTTTACAAGAAGCAACACAAGCTCCACACCCGATACACGCCGCAGCATCCATCGCTTTGTCAGCGTCTTCTTTTGGAACTAGGATTGCGTTGGCATCCAAAGTGTTTCCGGAAGTATTCACAGATACGAATCCGCCTGCAGCCATTACTCTGTCAAAAGCACTTCTGTCAACCACCAAATCCTTAATTACCGGAAAAGCAGCACTTCTCCAAGGTTCGATGTGGATGGTTTCGCCATCTTTGAAATGACGCATATGCAACTGGCAAGTTGTGATTCCTGTATCTGGTCCGTGCGCTCTACCATTGATGTAAAGTGAACACATTCCGCAGATTCCCTCGCGACAATCGTGATCGAAGGCAACAGGATCTTGTCCGTTGTTGATCAACTGCTCGTTTAGGATATCCAACATTTCCAGGAATGAAGAATCCGTGGAAACATCGGACAGTTTGTAGCTTTCGAACTGACCTTTTGTTTTATTATTTTTTTGTCTCCAAATTTTCAGCGTAAGATTTAAGCCTTTTTTTGCACTCATTTTTATATATTTTTGAATGGAGATTATTTGTAACTTCTTGCTTTAACTTCGATGTTTTCGTACACCAAATCTTCCTTGTGAACCACAGATTGGTTGATGTCCATCCCTTTATATTCCCACGCAGCAACGTATTTGAAATTCACATCGTCACGTTCCGCTTCACCTTCCGGTGTTGCGTGGTCTTCACGGAAATGTCCTCCACAAGATTCATTTCTGTTTAGTGCATCAATTGCCATCAATTGTCCTAATTCCAAGAAATCAGCAACTCTGAAAGCTTTTTCCAATTCAGGATTCAAATTGTCTGCGTCACCAGGAACTCTTACATCTTTCCAGAAGTTGTTTCTTACTTCTTCGATTTCTTTGATAGCTTCTCTTAGTCCTTCAGGAGTTCTTCCCATCCCAACTTTGTTCCACATAATGTGACCCAATTGTTTGTGGAAATGATCTACCGTATGTGTTCCTTTATTCGTCAAGAAGAAATTGATTTTATCCTTGATTTCTTTTTCAGCCTCGTTGAATTCCGGAGTTTCTGTTGAGATTTTTCCAGTTCTAATATCAGCAGAAAGATAATCTGCAATGGTGTAAGGTAAAACGAAATATCCGTCTGCCAAACCTTGCATCAAAGCAGAAGCTCCAAGTCTGTTTGCTCCGTGGTCTGAGAAGTTAGCTTCTCCAACAACGAAACATCCAGGAATTGTAGATTGCAAATTGTAATCTACCCAAACGCCACCCATCGTGTAGTGAACGGCAGGATAAATCTTCATTGGCGTTGTGTAAGGATCATCAGCAGTGATTTTCTCATACATTACGAATAAGTTACCGTATTTTTCCTCGATCCACTTTTTACCAAGATCATAAATCTGTTGCTCGGATGGATTGTGAATATTTTTTTCGATAGCGGCTTCTCTACCTTTTTTCATAATTTCTGTTGAGAAATCTAGGTAAACGCCTTCTTTCGTATCATTGTTTTCGATTCCGTAACCTGCGTCACATCTTTCTTTTCCAGCTCTGGAAGCAACGTCTCTTGGAACCAAGTTTCCAAATGCAGGATATCTTCTTTCAAGATAATAATCTCTGTTTTCTTCTGCGATATTTTCTGGTCTCAATTTTCCTTCTCTGATGGCAACAGAATCTTCAATATTTTTAGGAACCCAGATTCTTCCTGAGTTTCTTAGAGATTCTGACATTAAAGTTAATTTGGACTGCTGAGTTCCGTGAACAGGAATACAAGTCGGGTGAATCTGAACATAACAAGGATTTGCGAAATACGCTCCTTTTTTATGAATTTTCCAAGCTGCAGAAACGTTTGAACCCATTGCGTTTGTTGAAAGGAAATAGACATTTCCATAACCTCCAGAAGCAATTACAACAGCGTGAGCAGAATGTTTTTCAATTTCTCCAGTTACAAGATTTCTTGCGATGATTCCTCTTGCTTTTCCATCAACGATTACTAAGTCTAGCATCTCGTGACGGTTGAACATCTGAATTCTACCTTTACCGATTTGACGGCTCATTGCAGAATATGCTCCTAATAATAACTGTTGTCCAGTTTGTCCCTTTGCATAGAAAGTTCTTTTTACCTGAACGCCACCAAATGAACGGTTATCTAATTGTCCGCCGTACTCACGTCCGAAAGGAACACCTTGAGCAACACATTGATCAATGATGTTTGCAGAAACTTCCGCTAATCTGTAAACGTTAGCTTCTCTTGCACGGTAATCTCCACCTTTGATCGTATCGTAGAACAATCTGTAAGTTGAATCCCCATCACCTTGATAATTCTTAGCAGCATTGATACCACCTTGAGCAGCAATAGAGTGTGCTCTTCTTGGAGAATCCTGATAGCAGAATGCCTTTACATTGTATCCTTGCTCGGCAAGAGTCGCAGCAGCAGAGCCACCGGCCAATCCTGTTCCAACAATTATGATATCTATTTTGTCTCGGTTGTTTGGAGCAACCAAGTTCATATGATCTTTATGATTTTTCCATTTATCCTTAAGTGGACCGTGAGGAATTTTTGAATCTAAACCCATAATTTATTTTATGATTATTGAGTAACGAAATGATAAACAGCGATGATGATAAATCCAAGTGGAATGATGATAGAATACCAATTTCCGAATGCTTTGATAGCAGGCGTGTACTTTGGATGTCTAGCTCCAACAGATTGGAAAGAAGACTGGAAGCCGTGCGCCAAGTGCAAACCTAACAAAACGAAAGCCACTACATAAAGCACAACTCTCCACAAATCGTGAAACTTGTGATGCAACTCTTCCCAATATCTCATCTCATCTGGATTGTTACCTTGGATGTACTTGTAGCTGATCTCTGGAAACCAAAAATCGTAAAAGTGCAAGGCAATAAATGCTAAGATCACAGCGCCCGAAATAATCATATTTCTGGACATCCAAGTGGAGTTTGCAGAACCTTGGTTCATTGCGTACTTCACAGGTCTTGCGCTGTTGTTTCTGATTTCCAAAACGAATCCCATCACAAAATGGAAAACGACTGCGAAAATCAAAATCGGTTGCATCAGAAACTGAACCGCCGGATTGTATCCCATAAAATGTGAAGCCGCGTTGAACGCATCCTCGCTAAAAATGGAAATCATGTTGGTGGATAAGTGCATCACCAAAAAAATCAGCAAAAACATTGCTGAAATTGCCATAGCATATTTTCTGCCTATAGAAGACGTAATCCCTGCCATAATTCTATTGTTATTTTGAATTTTCACAAATTTAGAAAAATGTTGACTGACTTAACATTGAGAAATGTCAGAAAAATACAGTTTGTAATCTTTCTAAATAACTTTAATAGAATGTTAACAATATTTCTACTTTAATAATCATTCTGTATTAAATATTAATAAAAAACCTCGAAAAATAATTCCGAGGCTTTGTTTTATAACTCTTTTCTCAATCTTGCGACTGGGATGTTCAATTGTTCTCTGTATTTTGCAATCGTTCTTCTGGCGATGTTGTAGCCTTTTTCTTTCAAGATTCCTACAAGAGCATCGTCTGTGTAAGGTTTTCTCTTGTTTTCTTTGCCAATCGCTTCCTGTAAATGTTGTTTGATTTCTTTTGTGGAAACTTCCTCGCCGTCATCGTTTGTTAATGAATCTGAGAACAAATTTTTCAAATAAACAATTCCGTTTGGCGTGTCGGCATATTTGCTTTTTACCACTCTGGAGATTGTAGAAATATCAAAACCGGTAATGTCGGCAACATCTTTCAAGATCATTGGTCTGATGTTTTTCTCATCGCCAGAAATGAAATAATCTTTCTGAAGTTTCACAATCGCTGTAATGGTTTGCAACAATGTGTTTTGTCTTTGATTAATAGCATCGATGTACCATTTTGCTGCATCCAGTTTTTGTTTGATGAAAAGGGCAGCTTGCTTGTGTTCAGCAGATTTCTTATCGTGAGAGTAAGTTGTTAAGATTTCTTTGTACTCATCAGAAACTCGAAGGGAAGGCGCATTTTTATTATTTAAAGTCGGAATCACTTGATTGTCCTTCACTTGGATCATAAAATCTGGAATGATCTCTTGGTTGATTGTAATCGTTTGAGTATCAAAGTTTCCGCCAACTTTTGGAGATAATCTGGAGATTTCATCCAAAGCATCTTTCAAATCTTCTTCTTCTATGTCGTATTTCTGAAGAATCTTGTTATAATGCTTATTCGCAAGGGCGTCAAATTGATTTCTTAAAATGTTGCCTGCTAAAATAACAGTTTGATCTGAACTTACTTTTTTCTCGATTTGAAGCAAAAGACATTCTCTTAAATCTCGCGCGCCAACGCCTGGTGGATCTAATTTTTGAACATAATTTTCAAGAATGTCGGTCACTTTTTCTATCGTGGTGTAAATGCCTTGTGAAAAAGCTAAATCATCAACAATAGATTTAATATCTCTTCTCAAATAGCCGTCTGTGTCGAGGTTTCCGATAACGTATTCGCAAATTTTCAAATCTTCTTCATCTACGCTTGACAGACGAATTTGCTCCAAAAGATAATCATAAAGTGTTTGTCCTTCTGTTAAAAGTGATTGGTTGTCAAAATCTTCGTCGTCTGCAGAATAGTTGCTGGAAGCGGTTTTGTAGCTTGGCTCATCATCGTAAAGATATTCATCAACATCAAAATCTGTTTCTATGCTTTCGCTCCCTTCGCTTTCGTACTCTTCGTCCGCTTTGGAATATTCTTCCTCAGAATTTTCGTCCGCAACCTTTTCTAAAGCTGGGTTTTCTTCTAGTTCACGTTCAAGTTCTTCTTCAAATTCCAAAGTATGAAGCTGTATGAGTTTCATCAGTTGAATCTGTTGAGGAGCGAGCTTTTGCCCGAGTCGCATTTGTAGATTTTGCTTTAGCATAATTTTTGACGTTTATCAATAATGATTAACTTTTACGAAGTTAGAAATTTATTTTCAAAAAACAACAAGTTTAGCACGATTTTTGATGAGTTAATAAAAGTTAACAAAAAAACCTTCAGAATGTTCTGAAGGTTTTTTTTGTTTTATTACCAGATTTTGATTCTCTTTTCCGGAGCTACATATAGTTTGTCTCCGGGTTTAACATCAAAGGCTTTTTGGAAAGAATCCATATTCACCAATGGTCCAAAACTTCTGTAATAACCCGGCGAATGCGGATCTGTTTTTACTTGATTGGTCATATATTTATCTGTGGATTTGGTTCTCCAAACCGTTGCCCAACTCATAAAGAATCTTTGATCTTGAGTCAAATCGCTTATTTTTCCTGGATTTCCGTGGTCTTTCAAATACATTTGTAGCGCTGTGTAAGCGACATTAATTCCGCCTAAATCTCCAATGTTTTCTCCGCTGGTAAATTTTCCATTTACGAAACTTCCTGTCACTGGTTCATATTTATCATATTGCGATGCCAATTGTCCAACTTTTTCGTCGAAGTTTTTTCTGTCACTTTCTGTCCACCAATTGTTTAAGTTTCCGTCTCCGTCAAATCTAGAACCGCTGTCATCAAATCCGTGAGAAATCTCGTGACCGATAACGCCACCAATTCCTCCAAAGTTAACTGCAGGATCTGCATTGAAATTGAAAAACGGCGGTTGCAAGATGGCCGCTGGGAAAACAATTTCATTATTAGATGAGCTGTAATAAGCGTTCACCGTTTGTGGTGACATTCCCCATTCCGTTTTATCTACTGGTTTTCCTATTTTGTCAAGGTTTTTTGCGTAACTCCACTCAGAGATTTTCTCGAGATTGTTGTAATAAGTTCCATTGTTGGAAGCTAATTGTAAATTTAATTTAGAATAATCTTTCCATTTGTCCGGATAGGCGATCTTCACTTTGAATTTTGATAACTTTTCCAAAGCTTTTTCTCTCGTTACCGGAGACATCCATTCCAGATTTTCTATATGAACTTTGAAAGCTTTCTTGATGTAATCTACATAAGTTTCCATCTTTTGTTTCGCTTCTGGTGAGAAATTTTTCTCTACATAAAGTTTTCCAAAAGCTTCACCAAGAACACCATTTACCAAACCAAGTCCGCGTTTTTCCATAGAACGTTGCTCTTGCTGGCCTTGCAGATATTTGGAATAAAAATCAAAACGAATGTTATCCAGATTCTGATCAAGATTTCCCGCATTGCTGTTCAAAAGGTCATATTTCATATATTCTTTAATCAGACCGATGTTTTTATCCGTCATCCAAGAATCCATATTTTGGTAATATTTTAATTCCCCAATGATAACTTTGTCAGTATTGGCACCAACTGTTTTAAGATAGTCAGGAAGATTAACATTTTTTACCAATGGTTTTAGTTCCGCAACAGTTTTAGGATTGTATCGCAAATTCGCATCACGACCTTGTTCCAAAGTCAAAAGATCCTGAGCTAGTTTTTTCTCAAAATCAACAATTTGCTGAGCTGTCGCATCTGGAGTTTTGCTTCCAAGAACTGTTTGTAGCTTGGCAACGTAATTTTTATATTCGGCTAATGTTTTGGTGTTGGCTTCGTTGGCTTTTTGATAATAATCTTTACCCAAGCCTAAACTTGGTCCGCCAAGATAAACAGCGTTCATTACAGAGTTTTTCATATCTGCGCCAACTCTCCATCCGTAAAAAGGATTGTCGCCGGAAGGAGTAGCTTCGATAAGATAGTTCTGCAAATCTTTTACATTTTTAATCGCATCGATTTTTGTCAGTTGAGATTTGATTGGAGTAATCCCTTCTGCGTTTCTCTTGTTCCAATCGATGAAAGTGCCATATAGCGCTTGGATTTTTTCGCCTTCGGAATTAGAATCGAATTTTTCTGAAAGTACTTTATTCAAAATATCCAATGACGCAACATCCACATCTTCCCTCAAAGCATTGAATGAGCCCCAACTTGGTTTGTCCGAAGGAATTACCGCGGTTTTCATCCAGCCACCGTTTACATAATTATAGAAATCATCTTGAGGTCTTACACTTGTGTCCATATAAGAAAGGTTGAGTCCTTCTTCTTTAATGGTTTTCGGAACTTCTGATTCTGTTTTTGGTTGTTCTGCTGTAGTTTTTTGTGATGTGGAGCAAGATTCTAAGTAGAATGTTGCAGCAATCGTCATCACGTAAATACTGATCTTTTTCATTGAGATTTATTTTAATACTTTCAAAAGTATGGAATTTTAATTTTTTAGAGGTCTTCTGAAATGAAAAATCCCACTCGATATGAATGGGATATACGAAATACTGTATTTATAGTTCAAGATTATCTGGGTTTCTTCTGTTGTCCCAAAAGGCTAAAATTTCGATTTTATCATTTTGAAATCTGAAGAATAATGAATAATATTTAAGGATTTTAATTTTATATATTTCATCAAAGGCAGTCTTTATTCCAATTTTAGGATTTTCAGATAGCTCTAATTGTTTTTTCTTGACTTCAAGTCTTAATTTTTTCGAAAAAGTTTCGGATGAATTATGAATATTCCAATATTTTAAAGTTTCTGCTAAATCTAGCAAAGCTTTTTTCGTCCATTTTATTTGAAACATTTATCAAGAATTTTTTCAGCTTCATCCTCAGTGAAGAATTCACCTTGATTGGCTTGTTCAATGCCTTCTTGCAATTGTTTTCTCTGCCAATCTGTTAACTTTTCTTTTTTTGAAACCTCAAATTTTATATTCAATTCCTTCAGAAGCGCTTCAATTAATTTTAATTGATTTTCTGACTCGTTATGTAAAGTGATGGTGCTCATTTTTAAAATTTAAGTAAAGTTAATAAAAAATTCCTTCAATTAAAACTGAAGGAATTTGCTTTTTTATATTTAATTAATGCTTAGAATTCTGCATTTTTAGGTGTTCTCGGGAAAGGAATCACATCTCTGATGTTCGTCATTCCAGTTACGAAAAGTACCAATCTTTCCAATCCTAAACCAAATCCAGCGTGCGGAACAGAACCGAATTTTCTAGTGTCAAGATACCACCAAAGCTCGTGTTCGTCAACACCGAAGTCTTTCATTTTCTCTAGAAGAACATCGTGTCTCGCTTCTCTCTCAGAACCACCGATGATTTCGCCAATTCCTGGGAAAAGAACGTCCATTGCGGCAACTGTTTTTCCGTCGTCATTCAGTTTCATATAGAAGGCCTTGATTTCTTTCGGATAATCGAAGAGGACAACTGGTGTTTCGAAGTGTTTCTCTACCAAATATCTCTCGTGCTCAGACTGCAAATCGGTTCCCCATTTCTCAATCGGATATTGGAATTTGCCTTTTTTATTTTCTTTTGAGTTTAATAAAATCTCAATCGCTTCCGTATAAGAAACTCTCTTGAAACGCTTCGCAACCACGTTAGTGAGTTTTTCAATCAAGCCTTCTTTAGCTCTGTCTTTTTCAGGTTTTCCTTTTTGCTCTTCTTCGAAACGCTTGTCAAGGAACTCCAAATCATCTTTGCAATTGTCCAAAACGTACTGAATCACATATTTCAAGAAATCCTCTGCAAGGTCAATATTATTTTCAAGATTGTTGAACGCAACTTCTGGCTCAATCATCCAAAACTCAGCAAGGTGACGCGTCGTATTAGAATTTTCTGCACGGAAAGTCGGTCCGAAAGTGTAAATTCTTCCCAATCCCATCGCTGCAGTTTCACCTTCCAATTGTCCTGAAACTGTCAAGTTGGTTTTCTTTCCGAAAAAGTCTTGAGAAAAATCGATGTCTCCTTCTTCGGTTTTAGGCATATTATTAAGGTCAAAATTTGTAACGCCAAACATTTCTCCAGCGCCTTCTGCATCAGCTCCAGTGATAACCGGCGTGTTGATGTAGAAAAATTGATTTTGATTGAAGAACGAGTGAATCGCAAAACTCACCGAGTGACGGATTCTGAAAACCGCTCCAAAAACATTAGTTCTGAATCTCAAATGTGCCTGCTCACGCAATTTCTCCAAACTGTGTTTCTTTGGCTGAAGAATCGTGGATTGCAATTCCTCAAAGAAATTGTCGCCCAGAATCGTGATTTTTTTTGCAATGATTTCCACGGTTTGTCCAGCGCCTTGGCTTTCCACCACTTCACCTACAATTTTCAAAGACGAAGCCGTATTGATTTTCTTGATGGTTTCCTCATCAAAACTTTCAAAATCAACCACGATTTGCAAATTATTAATCGTAGAACCATCATTTAGCGCGATAAAACGATTGGAACGGAAAGCCCGAACCCAACCTTGAACGGTAATGTCGTGATGTAATACTTTTTTGTAATCTGCTAATAGGTCTTTAATTGTCTGTCGTTTCATTATCAAAAATTAGTGAGTGCAAATTTACGAAAAAACGTTGTAAATAGATATTAGATATTGGACTTTAGATGTTAGATTGAAAATTAATGATTAAAATTCTCAATTATTTGAAATTTTTAATTCAACAAAACAGATTTTTTCAACATTTTTCCGTTTCGGATTTTCCAGGCGTGATAGGAACTTGGAACATCATATTGCCATTTCGGTAAAATTAAAATAATCAAAATAACATCCAAATGCGAGATAAAACCCAAAATCACGCAGAGATAAAATGCCCAGCCAGCCTCAGAAAATCCAATGAGAGAAGTGAAAGCGATGAGTAAACTCAATCCCCAAAGTTTGGAAAGCCAAGCGTGCGTGCAAGTTTCCTTCCCGAATTTCCAAAGACTGACGATGTAGCATAAAGCTTCCATTACGAAAATCAAAGCGATATTTTTCCAATGTTCTTGGATGATTTCGGGATTCAGAAAATAAGTGGCGAAACCGATTGATAACCAAAAAACCAAATCGGTTTGGCTGTCCAATCGTCTTAGTTTTTCTGATGAAACACCGACTTTTCGAGCGATGATGCCATCAAGAATATCGGTGAACAATCCGAAGTACATTAATATAAAAATTAAATTCCGAGAATTTTCAATTTCAAAATAAGCCAGCAGAAATATGATTGGCGCAAGTAGAAATCTTGTCGCGATGAGAATGTATGGTAATTTTTTCATAATTAATGTTTTAAATATTATTGAATACGGTTGAATTTCTCTGCGTAATTAATCGTTCTGCCGGCCCACATAAGAAAAAGGAAAGAACCGTTGTTGTCGTTGTAGCTGTGAATCACGAGATTGTTATCTGCCGTCAAACCGATTCTGGATTGGGAAACTTCGCATCCACCAAGAAAGTAAGGGATTCCGGTGCATTTTGTCGTTCGGTTTTTCAAGGTCAAGATTCCGTTTTTCAAAGTGGCGTTCAGCTTGTAAGAATGTTTTACAGAATCATTTTTGAATAATGTCAATTCCAATTCGTAGAGTTTGCTGTCCATTTTTTTTAGATTTAATTTCCAAAAAATCGCAATCTTCCAAATCTTGATTTTTCAAATCCAACATTCTGGCAATTCCGATGGATTCTACAGGTTTTGATAATAATGAACTTGAGTTGTCGTAACCTTTGAATTTATACTTTCCTTCGATTGATTTCCCGTTGTTTTCGGAAATATTTGTCAAATCGTTTTTGATTAATTTTCTGTCAAAGCTGACGCAGGAAGTGAGCGTTGTCAGAAGAATGGCGAGTCCTAATAATTGCGTTTTCATAATTATATCTTTTAATGATGATGTAAAATTATATTCGAAACTCCACCTTCTCAATGCGGAAAAGAATTAATATTTTTTCTAAATTTGTGAAAATCGCAAAAGATGTATCAGGAACTTTTATTGAAAGAAATCAGAAACAAAATCGGAGACAAATCTCTGAATGATGAATTAGCGAATGTCCTCAACATTAGTTATGATGCTGCGCACAGAAGAACATCGATGAAGTCTAAATTTTCTCTAGAAGAAAGTTTACAGCTTGCGAAGTTTTATAATATTTCTTTAGATAGATTTCTTGAAAATAGCGACAATCTTTTGGTAAAGAAGACGAAAGCCGTTAGTAAAACGGAAGATTTGCATTCGTTTTTTGATAATACTTTGGATATTTTAAGTTCAATTCAATTTTCAGAAGATTCTGTGATTTATTATTCGGCGAAGGATATTCCGTTTTTTTATACGGTTTCGGATACGCTTTTGTCAAGATTCAAAATTTATGTTTGGATGAATCTTCTGAATTCTAAACAGGTTTTTATCCCGTTTCAGGATTTTCAGCCACCACAATTTGATTCAAAAACAAAAATTCTGAGAGAGATTTACGAAGAACAAAATGTAATAGAATTATGGAATGATATGACGATTTCCAGCATTCTTTTGCAGATTTCGTTCTATTTTGAAATTGGACTTCTCAAAAAAGAAGATGCTGTAAACATACTTTCAGAACTGGATGATTTGATTCGTTACATCGAAAATAAAACGGAAACTAATCCTCGTTTTCAAATTTATCAAAACGAATTGGTTCATCTTTCCAATGATATTTTTGTTAATAATGGTCAACAATCTACCTTAGCAATTCCGTGCAATATGTTTGGTTATCTGTTAATGAATGATTCCAAAACTTGCAAAGAAACGATGAACTATTTTGAACATCAAATCAAAAATTGCAAATCTCTGAACACGGCCGGAAATCGTGATAGGAAACTGTTTTTCAACAGGATGTATCAGAAAATAGAAATACAGAGAAAATCTATAACAGATTTTTAAAAATTACTCATCCTTTTTAGAAGGAACCAAGAAAACATCCATCAAGCCTTCTGGCAAAAACATTTTGATGAATTTCTCCTCACGGTTCACTTGTAGAATCCAATCTCTGATTAGTGGAATGATGATTTCTTTTCCGGCAAGATTAAGGATGAAATAATTTTGAGCAGTCTGGTCATTGATGGAAACGATATTTCCACAAGATTTCCCATCCTCTTCACGGATTTCAAAACCAACAACCTCGTGATAATAGAATTTTTTCCCCGTCAACGGCGGAAGCGTAGAAAGCGGAAGATAAACACCTTTTCCAATCGATTGATTCACCAATGCTTCGGAAGAATTTTTGAAAGTAATGATTTTAGTATCGCCTCTGGACCAAGATTGTTTTTCCACAAAGAAAGGAACCAACAAACCATTGATATCTAAAAAAATCGATGTCAGTTTATCATACATTTCAGGTTGGTCTGTATCCAGTTTTAGGATCACGTTGCCTTGTAGGCCGTGTGTTCTGGTAATGGTTCCTAAAAAATAGCAGTCTTCTTTTTTCATTATTTCCGGTGGTAAATTTTATTAAACAACAAAGACACGAGATTATCGTGTCTTTGAGATTGTATCTTTTGTAAAGAATTAAGCCTGAGTTTCTTCAGTCCCTTCTGCTTCAGCAGTTGGCTCTTCAGTCGCAACTTCTTCTGTTGCAACTTCTTCAGCAGGCGCGTTAGCAGCCTCTTCAGCAGCTTTTGCATCAGCTTCAGCTTTCGCAGCAGCATCAATTCTTGCTTGGTTTACTTTAGCCTCAGCTTCCAAAGCCGCTTTTTTAGCGTCAGATTTTGCTGTAGATAAACCTTCTACTTTACCTTGTACTTTAGCATCTTTTGCATCAACCCAAGCAGCGAATCTCTTCTCAGCTTCAGCCTCGTCAAAAGCACCTTTAGCAACACCACCTTGAAGGTGTTTTTTGTACAAAGCACCTTTGTAAGAAAGGATAGCTCTTGCAGTGTCAGTTGGCTGAGCACCGTTGTTCAACCATTTAACAGCAGAATCAACGTTCAAGTCGATAGTTGCTGGGTTTGTAATTGGGTTGTAAGTTCCTAGTTTCTCGATGAATCTACCATCTCTTCTAGCTCTTGCATCTGCAACTACGATGTGGAAGAAAGGTTTCCCTTTAGACCCGTGTCTTTGTAATCTGATTTTTACTGACATATGTTTAAAAATTTTGGGAACACGTCCCGGTTAAATATTAAGTGTGCAAAGATAATAAAATTTTTTGGTTACAAAAATTTTTGTCAGAAGTTGGAAGTCAGATGTCAGAAGTTTTTCAAACCTCGAATTTTGAACAAATAAGACGTTGAATCTTTGGAGCCGGGAACCTGCTTTCCGTTGCAATTCCTCGCGCCTTGCTTTTCCCATCGCTTACTGTGGGATTTCCACTGCAATCAGGGCTATGGGTTTTGTCATCCAATCAAGATTTGTCAAAATTTAGATAGTTATCAAAAATTCTAATAAAATGATTAAATCAAAAAAAACGAAGATTTCAGAACTTATGTGTACTTAACTGCACTACCTCACAAATCTTATCATCAACTTAAGTGTTAAAAACTTTTGCGTCTTTTGTGGTTAAAAACATCCGTTTAAAGCTTTCTTATAAGTCTCCAAAGCCCTTTCCCTAGCAAATTTATGCTCCACGATTCTATTTTCAATAACATCCTTTTCAAAATCAGGATTCCATTTTCGAATATATTTCAAATCCTTATCAAACTTCTTCGTTTGCTCATCCGGATTGAAAACCCGGAAATATGGCGCCGCATCGCAACCGCAACCTGCTGCCCATTGCCAGTTTCCGTTGTTGGCTGATAAATCATAATCCAAAAGTTTTTTAGCGAAATAAGCTTCGCCCCAACGCCAATCTATCAGAAGATGTTTTGTGAGAAAACTTGCGACCACCATTCGGATTCGGTTGTGCATTCGTCCGGTTTGGTTCAGTTGGCGCATTCCGGCATCTACGATTGGATAGCCAGTTTCGCCGTTGCACCATTTTTCAAATTCGGATTCGTTGTTTCGCCACGGGATATTTTCATATTTCTCTTTGAAACAATAATTGACCACTTTCGGAAAATGAAAAAGGATTTGCATAAAGAATTCCCGCCAAATCAATTCATTCAGCCAGGTTTCGTTGTGACTAAGGGCAAATTTCACACACTTTCGAACTGAGATTGTTCCAAATCGAAGTGCAATTCCCAGATTTGTGGTTCCATTTTGTGCTGGAAAATCACGTGTTTCATCATAATTATTAATGATTTTTGATTCCAACTTAGGTTCTTCAAAATCAAAATCTGTTTTCTCAAATCCGATTTCTTTCAGACTTAATATTTTCTTCGAAGGTAGTTTAAGAAAATGGGTTTTATCAATTTTAACCGAAGCGTAATCTTTTTCAGTCAGAAGTTTTTTCCATTTGTTGGAGAAAGGCGTGTAAACTGTGTAAGGCTCGCCGTTATCTTTAGCAACTTCATTTTTGTCAAAAATCACTTGGTCTTTGAAATCACGAAAATCAATCTTTTTTGAATTAAGAAATTCCCTTATTTTCTCATCTCTTTTGATGGCTGACAGTTCATAATCCCGATTGCAATAGACGGATTGTAAATCATAATCTTTCTGCAATTGTTGGAAAATATCCATAGGTTTTCCGTGGAAAGTCAGAAGATTGCTTTCGGATTCCTTCAGTTCTAGATTTATTTTTTCTAAAGCCTGATGAATATAATCGACTCTTCGATCGTATTTATCTTCAAGCTGACCCAAGATTTCTTTATCGAAAATAAAAATCGGAATCACTTTCTCGCCGGAATTCAAAGCCTCGGACAAACCTTTGTTGTCTTCCAAACGAAGGTCACGCCGAAACCAGAATATTGAAACTTTTTGCATTGATAATTTTATAAACAATCAATAAAAATTATTCTAAACTTCCCATATAAAACAATCCCAAACATTGTTGGTTTTCTTCGATGGTCAAAGAGTCTTTCAGTTGTTCAACGATTTTTGGGGAGCTCCAGTAACAGCCGATATTATTTGCCGTGCAGGTCAAATACATATTCTGAACCGCCATAGAAACAGCTGATACTTCCTCCCAATCCGGAACCAATCCGCTGAAGTTGACAACGATTGAAATAACAACATTTGCTTTCGAGATTTTGAATCCAATATCATCATATTTCTTCTGCAAAAACTGAGCTTCCGCCGTCGAATTTTTATAAATGTTTTGAAGTTCCAATCCCAATTTTTGTTTTTCCTCGCCTTTGAAAGTTTTGAAACGCCAAGGTTTTGTGTGCTTATGATTTGGAGCAAGGACGGCGTTGCTTAGGATTTCGTCAAGAATATGTTGTGAGATTTCTTTGTCGGTGTAATCTTTTGGGAAGATGCTTCTGCGCTCTTCTATGATGTTTTTTAAAATTTTAGCGTTTTCCATAGTTCAAAGATACGGGAAGAAAGATAAAAGAGCAAAGAGGAAAGAAACAAGAATAAAGTAAAAAGAGTCAAGTATTAACCAGCCCGTAAAAAATTTTTCAAATTTTCGCCACCCCTCCAGAGGAGGGGAATTTTTTAGAAAATCTCTATAATTTCCTGCCCGATTTTATTGAGGACAAAAGAATCGCCTGCTTGCATTCCCATCATCGTTTGTGCCATTGGACTTTCTGGCGAGATGGCGTAGAAACGGTCGCCTTGAAAGAAAAATTCCCCCAAAGAAACCGAAATATAAAAACGTGCTTTGTTTGTGATGACCAATGAACCGAGTTTCACTTTGTCGGAAACGGAGTTCAGAACTCTTCGCATTTCGCGTTGCATATTTTTCAACGAAACCATTTGCTTGTCCAAAAGATAAATTTCCTCCTGAATTTCCTCTCTTATCGAATCGTATTTTGAAGTTTTCTTGATGTCTCGGCTGGCTTCCAGAGAGAAATTGAGGTAAAACTCAAGCGTTTTCACTTTCCCCGAAATGCTGTCATTCACAAAATTGCGCAACTCACTTTTATCGTAAACCGTCTTCTGCATAAATCCAATTTTGAATAAAGATAATAATTAATAAAACAAATAAAAAACCTCTCTAAAAATATTTAGAAAGGTATATTTCAACTATGAAAATCATAAATTATTCCAAAACCAACGCTGTTTATTTCTTGATAAAATAATTCCAAGTCGCTCTTGTAATATCTGCGATGATTTTCTCCGTGTCTTCCCTTGATTCGGTAATGTTTTTCAGATAAATGGAAAGGATAAAATGTTTTCCATTCGGAAGTTTAATGATTCCTATATCGTTCATTGAAACGCGAAGGTTTTTATCATTAGTTCCGGAAATTCCTGTTCTGTGCGCCAATTCGGTTCCTGCGGGAAGTCCGGCTTTCATCCAGGTTGTGCCTCGGGAACATTCGACCATTATTTGGTAAAGGTATTTTGTAGTGGTTTTTTTCAAAACTTTTCCGTTGTAGAATTTCTCTAACAATTTTGTCGTGGCAATCGGCGTTGTGGTGTTGATGTAGAGATTTTCCCAAGTCCGCATTTGGTCTTCATTCATTTTGATTGTAAAATCCTTGATGCCGTTTTTATTAATGAATTTCTGAACCGTTTCTGTTCCGCCAATCAATTCCAAAAGAATATCGCAACCGTTATTATCGCTGTGAGAAACGGTGTAGCGCAACAATTGGTCTAAGGTCAAATCCATATTTCCATTGGGAAATTCCTCACGGATTGGGCTCCAAGTATCTTCCTTCAAATCTTCTTTTTTAATAAAAATTTTCTGATTCAAAGCAAGTTTTCCTCTGTCCACTTCATTCAAAACTGCCAAGGCAATATGGAATTTGAACACGCTCATCATTGGCATATTCATATTTCCATTGATGCTTAACGTGTCTTTGTTTTCGATTCCTTTTAATGAAATTCCGACCGTTGCATTCTTTGTTGAGATGATTTGATTAAGTTCTTTCCGAAGTTCAACTAAGTTTTGAGCAAACGATTGAACCGAGAAAAGAGAAAGACTGAGAATTAATATTAATTTTTTCATCGGATATTAATTCAAAAGTTTAGAATCCATCACAATCTTT
Organism: Epilithonimonas xixisoli; assembly: GCF_004365655.1. Lineage (GTDB taxonomy): Bacteria > Bacteroidota > Bacteroidia > Flavobacteriales > Weeksellaceae > Epilithonimonas > Epilithonimonas xixisoli. The sequence continues at coordinate 185,332 of NZ_SOEO01000003.1, forward strand.
CTGATTTCCTGCTCGAAATAATAAGCAATATCAAAATTTTCATTCGCCACATTTTCCATTACGATAACGCTCGTTTTGGTCTTAGGATAATATAAATTGACCGCCGTAAAACCTTCACCTGGATGAAAACCTGTGTGCCCGATTTCATTAATGTCAGCTTTGTCATTGATTCTCAAACCGTATCCATAACCAATCGGATTTTTGCCGAAAAGTTGATGCGTTGCGGTTGTGGAATAATTGGTCATCAATTTATAAGTTTCCGGTTTCAAGAGTTTGCCGTTGTGCAGACATTCGTTCCATTTGGCTAAGTCTGGGGCAGTTACAATCAGATGACTTCCAAAATAGTAAGAAGTATCAAAGCCTGATTTTTCATTCAGTTTAAAACTTCCGTCTTTTCTGATGGTATGACCTTTTACCAGAAATTTGCTGTTGGTCTCATTAGGATAAAAACTGTCATTCATCTTGCATTTTTTGAACAATGCCGTCACCAATTCCTTATAACTTTTCCCGCTTTGCTTTTCCAAAACCAACCCTGCGACAGAATATCCAACATTAGAATAACTGAATTCCGTTCCAGTTTTCAATTTCAAATTCGGTTTCAAATCATCGCTGTAAAGTCCCGAAGTGTGATTCAGCAAATGATGAACAGTAATGCTATCTGCCCAAGAATATTTGAAATCCGGTAAATATTTTCGAATTGGTACGTGTAAATCAATCGTTCCTTTTTCCACTTCCTGCAAAATCAATGTCGCTGTAATCTGCTTTGCGATGGACATTGTCGAAAATTTATCAGTGGTTTTCAAAGGTTTTTTCTTGTTGAAATCAACATTGCCAAAAGCTTTCGCATATTTTTCCTTCCCGTTTTGTTGAATTAAAACCACGCCGTTGAAAGTTCTTGGATTAATGTTTTTTATTAAGCTGTCAATTTGTGCTGAATAATCGTTTTTCTGTTGAGCCGATGAATTACAGGAAGTGAATAACGTAATAATAGCAACCGAAGCCAGTTTGAAAAAGTTTTTCATTGATGTTTTTAAATTAAGGTTTATGGTAATTAGAAAATTTTATTTCAGCCATTTTTCAATCGATTCAAGAAATACTTGCTGTTGGTCGACAAACAAATAATGAGAACAATTATCAATGATTTTGAAATTATTTTTTGTTACAATCTTCTCCATATCATCCAATTGTTTGACGGAAAAAATATGGTCTTGTTGTCCGTAGATTGCAAATATTTTTATCTTCTTTTTCAATTTTTTCAGAATTGGTTTTGTGTCAATATTATTTCTGCTTTCATTTTGATAGAATAAAATGGGTGCATTATCATTTCGGATATTATTTTTTCCAAATTCGCTCGCTTCATACTCTTCCCGAAGTTGATTGGCATCTGCTGTTGGAAACGGCATTTTAAAATAATTATTTTTACTCGCCACTTCATAAACTTCTTTTCTGTATTCAGCAGAGTTTTTCGGAAGTTTTTCTATTCCCGAAATTTTAGAAAGCATCAAACTGTCTTTAGTTTTTTGATAATTTTTTCTGGTTGAATTTAAAATATGGTCGTAAGTTTCTTGCTGAGAAAATAATGCGCCGGCTAAAATTAATGATGATACTTTTTCAGGATTTTGTTCTGTGAAAATTGTTGAAACCAAACCTCCAAAACTATGAGCGATGATATTTGCTTTGCCGATGTTGTGGGTTTTGTACAGCTCATTCAAATCATTATTCGCTTCCTGAAAAGTAAAAGTTGCAGTTGAGTCTATAGAACGTCCTTCGCCACGTCTGTCATAGACAATAACGTAAAAACCTTTGTCGGCCAAGTTTTGAGCAGTGGTTCCTTCAAAAAGTGTGGAATTTCCTCTCGGTCCGCCGTGAACAAAAATAATCGCTGGATTTTTTCTGTTTCCGTAAGCTTTAGAATAAATTTTTATACGACTTTGGGAGATGGATTTTAAAGAAGAATTGTCTTTTTGTTGAGCTTGAGAATTAAAATTAATTAATAAAAAAGCCACAACAAAGAAAGGCAGTTTGAAAAAATGTCTCATTTGTTTTTTGAATTTGGTTAAGTTTTTTTAGTTTGATGAAAAGGATTTACTCCAAAAGGTCAGGTCGCCTTTCCTTCGTCACTCTCACCGCTTCATCGTGCAACCAATCCTCAATAGCTGATGTATTGCCACTTAATAAGATTTTCGGGACAGATAATCCTTTGTAAGTTTCTGGTCTTGTGTAGATTGGTGGCGAAAGTAGATTGTCCTGAAAACTGTCTGTCAATGCACTTTGCTCGTCATTCAAAACGCCAGGCAAAAGTCGAATTACGGAATCTGCCAAAACGCAGGCCGCCAATTCTCCGCCTGTCAAAACATAATCGCCGATGGAAATTTCTTTTGTGATATGAAGGTCACGAACACGTTGGTCAACGCCTTTATAATGTCCACAAAGAAAAATTAGATTTTTTTTGATAGAAAGTGTATTGGCAATTCTTTGATTCAAGGTTTCGCCTTCTGGTGTGAGATAGATGATTTCGTCGTAGTCTCTTTGGGATTTCAGTTCAGAAATACAAAGGTCCAAAGGTTCCACAGTCATTATCATTCCTGCGCCGCCACCGTAAGGTTCATCATCTACTTTGCGGTGTTTGCTGGTGCTCCAGTCTCGTATATTGTGAAAATGCACTTCTGCAAGTCCTTTTTCCATTGCTCTTTTCAGGATTGAGGTTTGGAAAGGGCTTTCCATCAGTTCAGGGAGTACACTTATGATGTCTATTCTCATATAATTATAAATGATAATTGATAAGCGATAAATGATTATCTATCAATCATCATTTATCTTTATATTATTGTTCTGTCGGATTTTTTCTTGATGGCGCAATAATCAGCCTTAGTGAAGAATCTTTGTTGATATAGCTCCACATCCAGTTGAAGAAAATTGCCAGTTTGTTTCTGACGCTCAGAATCAGCATCAAATGTAAGAACATCCACAAATACCAAGCAAGAAAACCTTGAAATTTGAATTTCGGAAGGTCAACAACAGCTCTGTGTTTTCCAATGGTTGCCATAGAACCACGGTCGATATATTCGTATTCTGTCCAGTCTTTTTCAGAATCTTTTTTGAAATTTTTAGCCAAATTTTTGCCTTGGTTAATGGCGACATTCGCAACCTGTGGATGGCCTTGCGGATATTTCGGCGTTTCCATATAAGCGATATCGCCAATGGCAAAAATGTTATCGAAACCTTTAACCTGATTGTAACGATTAACTATATATCGATTTCGAACCAAGTTTTCTTTATTAAAATCATCAATGATATTTCCGGTTACTCCAGCTGCCCAAATCACATTATTTGTTGGGATTGAGTTCCCGCTTGCCATATTGATAACTTCTCCGTCGTAATCTGTAACGCGTTCGTTTTTTAGAAATTTGACACCGAGTTGTTTCAGATAATCTTCCGCAGCATCCTGCGATTCCTGACTCATTGCTTCCAACGGTTTGTCGCCTGCGCTTATTAAAACAATATTAAGGTCGTCAAAGTTCATCCTAGGATAATCTCTTGGCAGAATGTGGGATTTCATTTCAGAAAATGCACCAGCTAATTCCACTCCGGTTGGTCCGCTTCCGACGATTACGAGATTCCAGTTGCCATCGTCGCTGGATTTTCTTTCGATAATCATCTTTTCGAATGTCATCAAAATGTGATTTCGAATGGTGATGGCTTCCTGCGTATTTTTCATTCCCAAAGCCAAGTTTTGCATCTTTTGGTTTCCGAAGAAATTGGTTTTGCAACCTGTGGCGATCACGAGTTTATCATAAGTGAAAACGCCATCATCGCCAATCACTTTGTTTTCAGACGGGATGATTTTCTTAACCTCCGTCATTCGAAACTGAATATTTTTTGACCTTTGGAAGATTTTTCTGAAAGGAAAAGAAATGTTGGATGGTTCGATTCGTCCAGTTGCCACTTGGTAGAACAACGGCTGAAACATATGATGGTTCATCTTGTCGATGACCATTACTTTATATTTGCCTTGATTATTAAGATTTCTGGCGAGTTGCAAACCTGCAAATCCACCTCCGATAATAACAATTTTTTCCCGCATCACGAATTTTTTACAAATTTAAGACTTATTTTTTTCGAGATTGAAGAAATGCAAAAATTGTGCTTAAAATTTATGAAAAGTATAATTTTTTAAAAATAAAAAAGCCTTGCCAAAAAATCTTGACAAGGCTTGAAAATTTCAAATGATGAAATTTAGTTTTTATATAAACCACCAGCAATGATGCCTGCTGTAAATGATTTTTGAAGTGCGCCACTCAATGAGTAAACGGAAACTTTTGAAGCTTCTTGATAATCCTTGGCATCGGAAATGAAAATTTTGCCATTTAAAATTTCCAATGCATAGATGGTAGAGAAATCTGCAAAAGGTGCAATCGTGAATGCTGGAGCCGGAGTTGCTGGGCTTGAAACTGTAGTCACGTATACATTGCCTTTGGAATTAAAAACAACTTGATTATTTTCAACGCTCAAGTTTTCTCCGTTTGCGATGCCTGCATATTTGGTTTCTTTTGCGATATTGCCTGCCGCATTGATTTGATAAAGATAAGTGTCTGTTCCGTCTTGCGTTAGCGTGTAAACAAAATTGTCAGAAGCAACTGTTTTGCTGATTTGTCCGTGTGGAAGCGTGATGGTTTTTTCTACCTCATTTGTATTATTGATGACAGAAATAGTGTTGCCAAATCCATAAGACGCGTGCTGAACGAAAACTTTGCTTCCAGCCGAAACGATTCTTTCCACCGTATCTGTGAACGGAACCTTTTTTATAAAACTGTTGTTTGCAGCATTATAGATTGCAACATATTGCTCTCCCAAATAAGTGCTGTTGGTTACATAAAAGTTGTTGTTTGCGAAAGTGACGTAACGTGGTTGCTTCACATTGTCTGTGATAGTCGCTGTCTTCGTAAATCTGAAACGGTTTACCACTTCAATTTTATTAGAATTGTTAACGATAATGTAAGCCTGGTCTCCTGAGAATCCAATATTGTTCACAACATCACCTAACGCTGTGTTGTTTACGGTTTTGTAGATGTCATTCTCGATGGTCGAAATATCAGATGGGATAAAAGAAACGCTTCCACTAGGCGTTCCAAAGTTCCCTTCATTGGTTACAAGAATTCCACTATACGATTTTTCCTGATTGTCCAAATCAAAATCATCGTCGTTACAAGATGCTACAAACAAAAGCGTGGATGCAAAAACTGCGGTTAAAAATTTGTTGAATTTCATAATATTTTTATTTATTGTTTTTTATTTGAATTATGTTTATCGCTGATGCGAGTTCATAATATTTTTATTTATTGTTTTTTATTTGAATTATGTTTATCGCTGATGCGAGTTCATAATATTTTTATTTATTGTTTTTTATTTGAATTATGTTTATCGCTGATGCGAGTTCATAATATTTTTATTTATTGTTTTTTATTTGAATTATGTTTATCGCTGATGCGAGTTCATAATATTTTTATTTATTGTTTTTTATTTGAATTATGTTTATCGCTGATGCGAGTTCATAATATATTTATTTATTGTTTTTTGCTCTAAAAGTTTAGTTTAAGATTAACAGCATAATTTCTCTTCGGCATAAAGTAGTAATTCACCGTTTCATAAATCTGATTAGCAATATTATTCACTTTAAAACCAACTTGAATATTTTTGATTGGATTAATATTAATTCCAGCATTCAAAACTAAGAAATCTTTCAGAAAGTTGCTTTCGGTATTATTTGTAAATCGCTTGCTGTTGTACAAAGCTTGGAAAAATAATCCGACGATTTTGTATTGATAATTGGTGTTGAAATTAATCTGATGAATCGGAACATAACTTAGCTGATTCTTCGTTTCTTGGTCTATGGCTTTCGTGTAAGAATAGCTGATTTGAGAATTTAATTTTTGATTTGTCCAGTTTTTATTGAAGGACAATTCCGTTTCCAAACCATAAAAATCCACTTTATCCACATTGATGGGCGACCAAATCGCGGGAGTCACCGGAACCCATTGGATCATATCTTTCATTTTTATATAATAAGGCGTGATTCCCAATTTGAAATTTTGATAACTTAAATAATGCGACATCTCCGCCTGATAAGACGTTTCCGCTTTCAAATCAGGATTCCCACCAGGCGTCCAAAACAAGTCATTGAAAGTTGGAGCTTTGAAATTTCTGGAAATATTGATGGAAGTCTGATACCAATCATTTACCTTGTACTTTCCGCTAGCTGAGAACAAAAAAGGACTTTCATAGCCTTCTACAAAATCATATTTTGCACCAAGTTCCCAATAGAATTTCGCAAGTTGTTCATTTCTGTAAAGCAAAGAAAGATTGACTTGATTTCGTTTCGGATTCTGGATTCCCGATTGATAACCTTCGCCTTGATTGTATTGATATTCTGAAATTAAATTGAATGAAGATTTGTTTGAAACAAAATAATCGAAGTCATTCCGAACGATATATTGTTTCCCGATTCCACCATTGGATTTTGCTTTATTAATGTCGCCAAAATATTGAAAATTGTCTTCCAGATAAACCAATTTCAAATCATTTTTTATTTTATTTGAATGTGATTTCCAGCCTGCCAAACTCCTGAAAGTTTGAACTAAATATTTAGTTTTGGTTTGATTTTCATCAAAAATAGGGTAGTGCTGATCGCTGTCGTAATGTTGAGTTTGCCAATAGAATTCGTTGTTTTCATTAATCTTATAAGCCAATCCAAGATTGAATCCCGTATTTTGATATTCACCATTTCTATTAATAAATTTCTTCTCCGCAACTTCATAATCATTATCACTTTTCGAATGATTTGCAGAAAAACTGAAACTCAATTTTTCGTTGCTGAATTTGGTTTTAATGAAAGAGTTGAGCGTTCCAAAAGAACCAAATTCCGAAAACAAACTTCCGTGAAAACCTTTATCAAAATCCAAAGTATTATTCAGGTGAACCGAACCTCCAATCGCACCACTTCCATAAATCACACTTCCGCCACCAAATTTGATTCCGACGTTTTCATAACTCAGAAGATTCAAATTATTGATGTCACCTTGACCTAAAAAAATCGAATTCACATTAATGCCATTCCAAACAAAAGCCGTTCTCTGCGCACCAGTTCCGCGGAAAGATGGCGAAGAAGTTGCGCCTCTACCATTTTCTTTGATGTAAATATTAGATTGAAATCTCAGAAGGTCCGAAAGTGATGTCGAATTTTCTAAAATCTTCTCAGAATTGATCCGAGATATTTTCGCCGTTTTCCCTACTTTATTGAATTGATTATCAATAAAAACCGTATCTATCAAAGATTCCTGAGCGGAAAATTGATGCAAAATTACCAAAGAAAGAAGTGTAAAAAGTCGTTTCATTACAATCTGCCTTTCCTCCGAAAGCATTTAGTTTTAATTTTCTCTGGCAGGTCTCCTGACTTTCGCTGATTTTGCGCCTTCTCACGCGCCTATGGCGGGCAATGGCAAAGATTACAAAATCTCTTTTTTTGCGATTTACAGTTGCGGGGACAGTTGAAGAATTACGCTCCATTCCCATTTAATCCCGAATCTTCGGGAACCAAATTCTCGGCAAATATAATGAAGTTCAAGCAACAATATCAAGATTCATTAAAAAGGCAATCTTCCAATTTCTCCAACATTTCGTTTTTTATAAAAAGTTTCCAACGGTTTTGGAAAAGATTTTTCGTCCGCCAATTTTTCATCAACAATTAAATATTCATTATCCGAAGCGAATTTCTCCAATGCTTTTTTCGATTCCAATTCAATAGTGTTGATTTCAATCGTCATATTCTTATGTGTCAGTTTATGATTGATTATCTTTGAATTCATAATTAATTCTTCCCATTCTGCGGGCACAGAAGTCGGAAATTCATACAATTTCTTCCAGATAAAATCATTTCCTCTTTGTTTAATGAGAAACTGGTTTTGAAATTTGATGAAGTAATATTTCAAACTCAGGTCTGTGACTTTTGCTTTCTTGGTTTTCATAGGAAATTCCGAGATTCTTCCCGTTTGATAAGCGATGCAATCATCATTCACAGGACATTCGCCGCAAAGTGGATTTTTTGGTTTACAAATTTCCGAACCAATGTCCATAATTGCTTGGTTAAAATCCCCAGGTTTGTCTTCCGGCATTATTAATAAAGCCAAATCCGTGAAATATTGAAACGCCTTGGAACTCGACATATCAAAATCATCCGCAAAAATCCGTGACAAAACCCGATAGAAATTCCCATCAATTGCCGGAATCTTTTCATCAAAACAAATACTTGCGACTGCCGCAGCTGTATATTTTCCAACGCCTTTCAGTTTCAGAATGTCTTGATAATGAGTAGGGAATTTACCATCAAATTCCTCGATGATTTGATGTGCTGCCTTGTGAAGATTGATAGCTCGGGAATAGTAACCAAGTCCTTTCCAGTACAGTAAAACGTCATCCTCAGAAGCCTTGTGAAGTTCTTTGGCTGTGGGAAATCTCTCGATAAATCTGAGGTAATGGCCAAGGCCTTGCTTTACCTGAGTTTGTTGTAAAACAATTTCGCTGATCCATATATTATAAGGATGTTGGTTTTCTCTCCAAGGAAGTTGTCTGGCATTAGTCTGATACCACTTTATGAGCTTTTTTCCAATGTGAAGAAAATCAGCATTTTGTTTGTTTGTTTTCAAAAATATATCTTATATTTGCACACCAAAAATATAAAGAATTTTAGAAAATGACAAAGGCAGAATTGGTAAATACCATCTCGAACAAGCTGGGAGTAGAAAAGAATGATACACAGAAAGTTATAGAAGCTTTCATGCAGGAGATCAGAACATCTATGTATAACGGAGATAACGTTTACTTAAGAGGTTTCGGGTCTTTCATTATCAAAACTAGAGCGGCTAAAACAGGAAGAAATATTTCTAAGAATACAGCGATAGAGATCCCTGCTCACAATATTCCGGCTTTCAAACCATCAAAAACTTTTGTAGAAAAAGTTAAGACCAAAGTTGCAGTTAAATAAGAATAAAATAATATAACGTATAAAAATATAAATTATGCCAAGCGGAAAAAAAAGAAAGAGACATAAGGTTGCAACTCACAAAAGAAAGAAAAGAAGAAGAGCAAACAGACACAAGAAGAAATAAGATTTTTTTTTAACGTCTTACACATATAAATATAGTTGGTTCTATTGCCAACTATATTTTTGTTTTATATTTACAACCTAATTTTAGTAAAAACCCTTTTATGGCGTTATGAAGAAAGAACTGATAATTTCCAATGAGGAAGATGCTTCAAAGATTGCATTGTTGGAAGATGGACGCCTTTTTGAACTTCATGAGCAGAAAGCCAAATCCGATTTTGTAGTTGGGGATCTTTTTTTAGGGAAAATAAAAAAACTAGCTCCTAATCTGAATGCAGCTTTCGTAAGCATAGGAACAGATAAAGATGCATTCTTGCATTATCAAGACTTGGGTCCGCAGTTTCTTTCTTATCAGAAATTTCTGAAAAATACCATTGCAAAGAAACAACAGACGTCTAGCCTGAAAACAGCTGAGCGAACCAAAGACATAGATAAACTGGGGACAGTTGATAAAGTTTTGACAGCCGGCGACTTGGTTCTGATTCAGATTACAAAAGAGCCAATCTCTACGAAAGGTCCAAGGATTTCTACACAGATTTCTCTCACGGGACGTTTTTTGGTTCTGATTCCTTTTGATAATAAAGTTTCCATTTCCAAAAAAGTGAGCGACGGCGCTGAAAAAGAACGCCTCAAAACTTTGATTGAAAGCATCCGTCCAGAAGGTTTTGGTGTCATCATTAGAACTGTAGCGGAAGGGAAAAAAGTGGCTGAACTTCACAATGATATGAATCAGCTGGTGAAAAAGTGGGAAACGACTTTCAAGAATATCCAGAAAAATAAAGTTCCTAGTAAGATCTTGAGTGAAGAAGATAAAGCTTCTTCTATTCTAAGAGACAACTTCAACCAGGATTTCGTAAGTATCATTTGTGATGATGAGAAAATGGTGGAGGATATGAAATCTTACATCGAGGTGATTGCGCCGGAGCGTAAGAATATTGTCCAATTCTATGATTCTCACATTCCTTTGATGGAATATTACAACGTTGAAAAGCAACTGAAGCAGAGTTTTGGTAAACACGTTAATATTCCGGCTTCCAAAGGAGCGTATCTCGTGATAGAGCATACAGAAGCGCTTCACGTGGTAGATGTGAACTCTGGAAACAATATTTCTTCTGCCAATACCAATAAAACGCACGCTTTGACGGTCAACAAAATGGCGGCCACAGAAATCGCAAGACAACTTCGTCTTCGTGATATGGGCGGAATCATCGTGGTGGATTTCATTGATATGGTGGATGCGGAACACAGGAAGGAATTGTACGAGCATTTCCGAGATGAAATGAAGCGTGACAAGGCAAGACACAAAATTTTACCACCTTCCAAGTTTGGTCTCATCCAGATGACAAGACAGCGTGTCCGCGCAGAAAAAAACATCGAAACCAACGAAGAAAATCCGAACAAAGATGGCGAAATCATCGCTCCAATCGTGATTATCGAAAAGATGGAAGATTCCATCAGAACTATTATGGCGACAGAGAAAGGGAAACTTTATCTGCACGTGCATCCATTTGTAGAAGCTTATCTTACGAAAGGTTTGGCAAGCATCCAAAACAAATGGTTTCTCAAATACAAAAAATGGGTAACTATCATTCCTAGAGATTCTTTCAAGATGTTGGAGTTCCATCTCTACAACGCTCAGAAAAAGGAATTGATAAGCTTTTCCAATTAAAAAATTTAAAAACTTTGCTAAATATTTGGCAAAGTTTTTTGTTTGTATTAACTAATATTTAACGCACACATTCTGTTATTTAAAATATAATTATGATATTTTGGTCATACTTTTGATACTTAAACTTAAATTAAAAAATATATGTCAGGAAAAATTTTATGGATCGATGATGAAGTAGATTTACTCAAACCTCATATTGTCTTTCTGGAAAACAAAGGTTATAGTGTAACACCAGTGAATAATGTGAATGAGGCTTTGGAATTGATTGAAAAAGAAAAATTTGTTCTGACTCTTCTTGACGAAAATATGCCCGGAATCTCCGGTCTGGAAGCGATTCCAATGATTAAAGAAAAAGATAATGCGCTGAAAATCGTAATGGTCACCAAAAGTGAGGAAGAGCACATTATGGAACAGGCAATTGGTTCTCAAATAGAGGATTATATTTTGAAACCTGTGAATCCAAATCAGGTTCTTTTGTCATTAAAGAAAATCCTTCAAAGCGAATCTTTGGTTGAGCAAAAAACAATCGTGGATTATCAGCAAGAATTCCGAAACTTGAGTATGGAATTATCTTATCTTAGAACTTACCAAGATTGGGCAGAATATTACAAGAAAATCCTGAATTGGGAAGTGAAATTTGACAAAGTTTCGGACAATGAATTTGGTGATTTGCTTCAAAATCAAAAAGAAGAAGCCAATATCCAATTCTCGAAATTCATCGAAAATAATTACGAAGATTGGCTTCACGGCAACGAGAAACCGATGATGAGCCACACGCTTTTCAAAGACAAAGTGAAACCGGAATTGGAGAAAGAAAAAGTTCTGCTCTTGATGGTCGATAACTTGAGATATGACCAGTGGAAAGTCATAGAACCGCTCTTCACAAAGTTCTATAACAAAACTTCAGAAGATTACTATTTCAGTATTTTGCCAACCGCCACGCAATACGCTCGTAACTCATTCTTTGCAGGATTGATGCCATCAGAAATCGAAAAAAGATTCCCAAACAATTGGTTCAATGATAACGAAGAAGGCAACAAAAACGAATTCGAAAGAGACTTCCTAGAAGATCAAATGAAACGTTTGGGCTTATCCAGCAAATCAATGAAATATCTGAAAATCCTAAATTCAGATTTCGAAAAAAAGATTTTAGAAGATTTCAATCAGCATAAGAACAATGATTTGTTGGTGATTGTTTACAACTTCATCGATATTTTGTCCCACGCAAAAACCGACAACAATATTGTAAATCAACTGATTAGAGACGATAAAACTTTCAGGTCATTGACTTACAACTGGTTCGAGAATTCATCATTATTGAAAATTATCAAATTGGCATCAGAAAATGGATTCAAATTGGTGATTACGACCGATCACGGCACAATTTATGTTAAAAAACCTAGTAAGGTGGTTGGCGACAGAGAAACATCTACCAACATAAGATACAAAACCGGACGAAGTTTAACCTACGAAGACAAAGACGTTTGGGCAATCAATGATCCTGGAAAACTCTTTCTACCAAAGGGAAATCTGAGTTCAAAATATATATTTGCGAAGAATAATATTTTCCTCGCATATCCAAAAAACTATAATCACTTTGTGAATTATTACAAAGAAACTTATCAGCACGGTGGGATTTCCCTCGAGGAAGTCATCATCCCGATAAGCATATTAGAACCCAAGTAGTTTTTTCATAGTTTATTTGATTTGGGTTTACTGGGCGGAAAGAGGCAACTTTTTCCGCCTTTTTATAGATTAGGAGCAAGAAGTTTGGCTATTCTTTTCATCATTCCAACCCGCTTTCCACTATATCTTTTTTGCTTTCAGAACGTTTTGTCATCCAAAGAAAATTTCCCAAAAAAGCAAAAAAGGATGCCGTTGCAATCGGGGCTATGTTGAGGTTTTTCATTTCTTTTCACGATTTTATTCAATGCCCAGCCTTGTCAAGGTTCAAAACCTTGACAAGGCTAATTTCAACATTTCCTTTCACAATTCAAATCAAAATCCCGAACTTTGCAGACTAAAGTAATTTCAATACAAAGACACAAATGTAAATGAGAAATCTTCGTAATTAAGCCACAAAGTTTTAACTTCGTTAAATTGAAAAATCTCGGATTTTCCTAGTGCCTTAAAAACGCATATTAAATAAAATAAATCTTTGTGCCTTTGTGTTAAAGTAAGCAAATCATTTATCAACCATCATTCATCAATCATAAAAAAATGAGAATCATTTCCTACAACGTCAACGGAATCCGCGCCGCTTTTACAAAAGATTTTTTGGGTTGGCTCAACGTCGCCAGTCCGGATGTTATCTGCATCCAGGAAAGCAAAGCAGGAAATGACCAAATTGATATAGAAAGTTTGGAGAAATTAGGCTATCACAGCTATTGGCATTCCGCAGTGAAGAAAGGTTACAGTGGCGTAGGAATCGCCTCCAAAGTAAAACCAAATCACATTGAATATGGTTGTGGCATCGAAAGTTATGATAACGAAGGCAGGATTATGCGTGCAGATTTCGAGGGATTTTCTGTCATTTCAGTTTATGTTCCGTCTGCTTCCAATATCGAAAGATTGGAATTCAAAATGCAATTCTGTTTTGACTTTTTAGAATACATAAAAGAACTCAGAAAAACCATCCCGAATCTCATCATCAGTGGAGATTTCAACATTTGTCATCAGGCGATTGATATTCATAATCCAGTTGGTTTGGCAAACACTTCCGGATTTCTCCCGATGGAAAGAGAGTGGATGACGAAGTTTATGAACGAAAATAGTTTGACAGACAGTTTCCGACATTTCAATGACCAACCGGACCAATATTCCTGGTGGAGTTACAGAGCTGGTTCGCGTGCAAGGAACAAAGGCTGGCGTTTGGATTACAACTTCGTCTCGGAACCTTTGAAAGAGAAAATGACCAGAGCCGTAATCCTGCCAGAAGTCAAACATTCCGACCATTGCCCGGTAATGGTTGAGCTATCAATATAAATGATATGCGATGAGTGATAATTGATTTCATTCAGTCGCAATTTATCATCCATCATTTATCAATCATCAATTATAAAAATCCGTGCACGAACAAATCAATCTTATCATAGAAATCTTGGGAACCATTTCCTTTGCAATGTCGGGCAGTTTTGCTGCGATGCAAAAACGCTTGGATCCTTTTGGCGTTTTGATTATTGCATTTGTAACATCGGTTGGTGGCGGAACTGTTAGAGATTTGCTTTTGGATGTTCCGGTTTTTTGGATGGTAGATCTTTTGACATTTGTGCTGATACTTTCCACTTGTGTTTTGTCTATGATTTTCAAATCGATTGAGAAGAATTTCAAAGTCACCTTATTTATTTTCGATAGTTTTGGATTGGGACTGTTTACAATCATTGGAATACAAAAAGGTCTGACCTTGGGTTATCATCCTTTGATTTGTTTGACTTTGGGAACCATCACGGGTTGTTTTGGTGGAATCATCCGGGATATTCTACTAAACCGAATTCCATTGATTTTCCGAAAAGAAATCTATGCTACGGCTTGTATTGTTGGCGGTGGAATATTTTTGTTATTTGCCAAATTTTCTACGCTATCTTACACTTTTGTTCAGATTTTCACGATTCTTTTGATTGTAACGATCCGAACTTTGGCGGTAAAATACCATTGGAGAATCCCGAAATTCTATGGCTACGAAAGTAATCAGGAAATGTAAACGACTCGAATCATAGCCCTGATTGCAACGGCATCCTTTTGTGATGAGGAACGAAGAGCAAAAGATATAGTGGAAAGCAGGTTCCCGGCTCCTAAAAAATAAAAAAGGACTGAAAATAGATTCAGTCCTTTTAAATTATTCCTTAGTTGAATTTGCCTCGCATCCTCATATTCGGATTGTGCATATGTTTTTGCATCGTTGGCATTTTCAATTGATCTTTCATCATTTTGATTTGGTCTGTCATCATTCCTGCAGAATCCAGCTGTTTGGCTTCTTCCAGAAGTTTTTGAGCTTCGTTTTTTCTGCCTTTGGCAAGTGCTGATGCGGCAAGGTTCAACTTTGCCATTGCTCGGTCGTGCTTCATATTCAGGCCGTAATCTAATGCTTTTTTCATCAGTCCTTCTGTTTTGGTTGGATGATCTTGCGCCGATGTCAAAGCCTGCAAATAGTGGAAGTAACCATATTGACTCTTGTGAAGTTGAGATGTGTAATTGGTAATGCTACCAAGAAATTTCTCGGCTTTTTCCATATTTTGTTTTCTCAATTGCCAAAAAGCCAAAAGAATGTATTCGTTTTTGAAGAAAAGCGCAATTGGAATCGCAGACAAAATCACCAAAACTACGCCCCAGCCAATGTTTCGGTTGAACATCAAGTAAACGCCCAAAGCGATAATGATTGCAGCAATTACGAATTTTATGTACTTGTTCATTTTTAAAATTTAGGTTGCAAAGATAATGATTCGCGACCGAATTTCCGAATCAATGATTGATATTGTTGAAGGTGAATTTACTAAGAATGATTAGTTTTTCAAGAATTAAAAAACGTCCAAACCACTTTAGCTTTCACTTTTCCAAGGATTTCTTCCAAGGTCACTAAGTCTGCTTCTTTGATTCTTTTGACGGATTTTAGTTTTGTCAATAGCATTTCTATGGATTTTGGACCCACGCCTGGGATTTGTTCCAGTTCAGATTTTATAGTTGAGTTTGTTCGTCTTGTTCTGTGATGTTTCACGCCAAAACGGTGTGCTTCGTCTCTCACGCGTTGAAGGATTTTCAGCGTTTCTGCTTTTTTATCAATATACAAAGGAATCGAATCCTCTGGGAAATAGATTTCCTCAAGGCGTTTTGCAATGCCAACGATTGTGATTTTTCCGTAAAGTCCAAGCAATTTCAAACTTTTTACTGCCGAAGATAATTGTCCTTTTCCACCATCAATTAGAATCAATTGCGGCAACGGTTCGCCTTCTTCCAGCAATCTTCGGTAACGGCGGTAGATGACTTCTTCCATCGTTTTAAAATCATCCGGACCAACCACAGTTTTCGGATGGAAAATTCTGTAATCTGCTTTGCTAGGTTTCCCGTCTTTGAAAACGACGCAAGCCGAAACAGGATTAGTTCCCTGGATGTTCGAGTTATCAAAACCTTCGATGTGTCTTGGTTCAACCGGCATATGCAGGAGTTTTTGCATTTCTGCCATTATTCGGTTGGTGTGTCTTTCTGGGTCGATGATTTGGACTTGTTTCAGTTTTTCCAGTCTGTATTCTTTCGCATTTTTCTCGGAAAGTTCCACGATTCTTTTTTTGTCGCCGACTTTGGGAACAATCAATTTAACATTCGGAATTTCTAATGTTAAGTGAAACGGAATCAAAATCTCTTTAGAAGTGGAATCAAATTTCTGACGAATCTCCACCAAAGCTTCCTCCAACATATCTTCATCGGTTTCTTCTAAAACTTTTTTAATTTCAGTTGTGAAACTTTGAACGATGGAACCATTTCTGATTTTAAAATAATTGATATAAGCTGCCGTTTCATCGCTCGTCATTCCAAAAACATCCACGTCATCAATGCTTGGATTTACGACGGTATGTTTTTCCTGATAATTTTCGAGAGACTCAATATTATTCTTAATCATCTGAGCTTTTTCGAACTCAAGATTCGATGCAAAACGGAACATTCTTTCTTCCAGATATTTCTTGGCAAAACGGAAATCTCCTTTGATAATTCCTCTTATCGCTTCTACCTTTTCATCGTAATCTTCTTTGGATTCAAGGTCTTCACAAGGTCCATTGCAATTTTTAATGTGATATTCCAGACAAACGCGGTATTTTCCTTCAGCGATTTTTGATGGAGCCAAATTCAGATTACAAGTTCTGATTTTATAAAGATTCTTAATTGTATCAAGCAGAACTCGCGCAGGTTTTACTTTAGCGTAAGGGCCAAAATATTCCGAGCCGTCTTTTATTTTGGTTCGGGTCAAAAAAATTCTTGGAAAATCCTCATTTTTGATGCAAATCCACGGATATGTTTTGTCATCCTTCAACATCACATTATAGAAAGGTTGATGCGCTTTTATCAGATTATTTTCCAATAAAAGTGCGTCATATTCGCTGTTTACAACGGTTGTCTCCAATCTGTGAATCTTCGAAACCATAATTCTGGTTCGGTAGCCATTTTGATTTTTGTTGAAGTAGGAGAGAACTCTTTTGTTGAGGTGTTTTGCCTTTCCTACATACAAAAGCTGGTCGTTCTTATCATAATAACGATAAACGCCGGGTTCCGATGGAAGTGTTTTGAGTTGAAGTTCTAAGTTGGGATTCACAGAGCAAATTTACGGAATATGAATTATAAATGTGAGGCTTGTTCTAATTTTTAAAATCTCACTGATGTCGCAGATTGAGCAAATTTTAAACCTAAAAGGAATCTGCGAATTTACTCATTCAACAATAATATTATTTTTTAAAATTATCGATTAATTTGTACCTTGCCTTTACGAAACCGAAATATTATGAACGAAATCATTTGTCCAAATTGTCAAAAAGCCTTTAAAGTGGACGAAGCTGGATTTGCTGAGATTCTGAAACAAGTTCGCAATCATCAATTTGAGGAAGAATTACAAGAGCGATTGAGAATTGCCGAAAGAGAAAAGAACAGTGAGATTGAACTTAATAAAGAAAAATTCAAAAGTTATCTGCAAGAGCAACTTTCCAAAAAAGATGCTGAAATTTCGCAGTTAAAGTCGGTGAGTGAGCTGGAGATGACGGGCAAAGTTTCGGAAAAAGAAAAGGAAATTCTGGAACTGAAAGCGAAAATTGAAAAAGCTGAAACTGAAAAAAAATTGGCGATTTCGGAAGCCGTTCAGAAAGTTGAAAATGAAAAAAACAGTATCGAAAACGAAAAAAATGAACTGAGTAATAAATTGAAAAATAAAGATTTAGAAAAAGAACTTTCGGAAAAATCTTTGAAGGAACAGTTTGATGAAAAGCTCAAATCCAAAGATATCATCATCAAATATAAGGATGAAGAAATCGACCGTGTGAAGGAGATGAAGGCCAAACTTTCTACAAAAATGGTTGGAGAAACTCTCGAACAGCATTGCGAAATTGAGTTTAATAAATTGCGTGCGACTGCATTTCAAAATGTCTATTTTGAAAAGGATAATGATTCGAGGTCGGGAAGTAAAGGCGATTTCATCTATCGTGAAGTTGATGAATCTGGCAATGAAATTATTTCGATAATGTTTGAAATGAAGAACGAAGCCGACCAAACGGCGACCAAAAAACGAAATGAAGATTTCTTTCGCGAACTAGATAAGGATAGAACTGAAAAAAAATGCGAATATGCAGTGATGGTTTCATTATTAGAAGCCGAAAACGAATTTTATAATACAGGAATTGTAGATGTTTCGCATCGATTTCCGAAGATGTATGTTGTTCGGCCACAGTTTTTTATACCAATTATTACACTTCTGAGAAATGCGGCAATGAATTCCTTGCAATATAAAAAGGAAATCGCTTTGATGAGAAATCAGAATATTGATATTACCAATTTTGAAGAGAAAATAGATATTTTCAAACAAGGATTTGCGAAAAATTATGAATTGGCAAGCCGACAATTTAAAACTGCAGTTGACGAAATTGATAAAACGATAAGCCATCTTCAAAAAACAAAAGACGCTTTATTGTCATCAGTAAACAATCTCCGTTTGGCCAACAATAAAGCAGAAGATTTGACCATAAAAAAACTGACTTATGGCAATCCGACTATGAAGGCAAAATTTGATGATTTAGAATAAAGAAAATTGTTTTAAATCTTCCTGTTCTTCGCCAACATCGGAATCGAAATCAAGCCCATTACGAGCATAATGATGATTTGAAGAGGCAATGTGATGAAAGAGTAGGCGAGTCCCAATTCTCCGCCTTCTATAGCATCTTTTCCCATTGAAATGAACAAGGCAGTGAAGCCAAATTTCATTGCCAGGTTGAAAGCGCCGATTCCGCCACTTGCAGGGATTATCATTCCTAAAGTTCCGACTACTAAAATGAAACAACCGTCTGCTGGCGTAAAATTAGAAGTTTCGGGAAGAGCAAAGCAAACTAAGTATGAAGCAAAGAAATAGCAAATCCAGATTCCTGCTGTGTAAAGGATGAATTTTCCTTTTTGTTTTAAGGTCAAAATAGATTTTAAACCTTCGATGATTCCTTTTCCGAAGCCAATAACTTTATTATAAATAGAAAGTTTTTGTAGTGATTTTCTAAAAGCGAATAATAATATCAGGATAAAAACTACACAGCCTAAAATAATGTAAGTCAGGTTTGAATCTGATTGAGGTTTTGTCTGATTTTTTTGTTGTGTTGCTGCCTTGTAAAAAGCCAAAAGCGCATCATATTTGAAAATCAAAGTCAATAATGCGAAGATTCCCATACAAACCAAATCAACCACTCGTTCCAAAATAATTGTTCCGAAAGACTTGTCTACAGGAACTTTTTCCACCCCATAAAGCGCCGTTGAACGGGCAACTTCGCCACTTCTTGGAATCGTCAAATTCATTAAATATCCGAAAGAAAGTGACCAGAGAGAATTGGTACTAGAAATCTTGTGGCCCATTGGTTCCAACAGAAGATTCCAACGGATGGCTCTGAAC
The DNA here is from genome assembly GCF_004365655.1 of Epilithonimonas xixisoli. Classification (GTDB taxonomy): domain Bacteria; phylum Bacteroidota; class Bacteroidia; order Flavobacteriales; family Weeksellaceae; genus Epilithonimonas; species Epilithonimonas xixisoli. The sequence goes on from NZ_SOEO01000003.1 coordinate 204,778, forward strand.
CAATAAGCCGTCACTCCGAAAAATCCTGCAAAAAGAACCCAAAGATAATTGGCTTTTTGTAATGAACCTTTGATTTTGTCAAAGTCCAATCCCTTCAGCGCAAGCCAGAGAAATAATCCGGCAATTGCTATGGAAATTACAACTGTGAGAACGTTTTTGAGCAGTGATGGTTTCTTTTCTTCCAAGATGTTTTTATGTTAGAAGATTGGTTTTTTCGTCTGGGAAAACGATTTTTGGCTGGAAATCCTTTGCCTCTTCCGGCGTCATCTGTCCGTAAGCAATGATGATAATGATATCTCCCTTCTGGACTTTTCTCGCAGCTGGACCGTTCAGACATATTTCACCGGATTTTCTTTTCCCTTTGATGACATAAGTGTCGAAACGCTCTCCATTATTGACATTTACAATGTAAACGCGCTCTCCAACGATTAAACCTGCGGCTTCTATGAGATCTTCATCAATGGTAATGCTTCCAATATAATCTAAGTCCGAAGCTGTGACGCGGACCCTGTGGATTTTCGATTTAAAAACTTCGATAAACATAGGTGCAAATTTACATTAAATATATAAAAGAGTAAAAATTATGTATTCAAAAAAGTTATTGTAATTACATATGATTTCATACTTGTATTTTATGAATTTATGAATTTTAATAAAATTCTAATTATTTGGTTCGATTGTTGATTAATAGTGGCGAATCTTTGAAACTGAATCATAAAAAAATGAGTGTTTTCGTAAAATATTGATTTATCAAAAATTCATCATATCAAATCGAAACATAGATTTTTATCTAAATATTATAAAAATATTTGCACGATATTAAAATTGTCTTATATTTGCTATAACAACATAACTTTAATTAATAAATATTATGAACAAGTCTGAATTAATCGACGCTATCGCGAAGGATGCAGAAATCACAAAAGCTGCTGCTAAAAAAGCTTTGGAATCATTTGTTGCTAACGTAACAGAAACACTTAAGAAAAAAGACGGTAAAGTTTCTCTAGTAGGATTCGGTACTTTCTCTGTATCTGAAAGAGCTGCAAGACAAGGTATCAACCCTGCGACTAAGAAACCAATCCAAATCGCTGCAAAAACTGTTGCGAAGTTTAAAGCTGGAGCTGATTTAGCTACTGCTGTTGCTGGTCCTGCTACAGGTAAGAAAAAATAATTTATTTGAGTTTATTCAAATAAAAAAACCGTCGCAAGACGGTTTTTTTTATTTTATGTCATTAAGAATTTTCGTCATCCAAAAGATGTCCGAAAAAGTCTTTCTTGGTTTTAAGATAAGATGCGCTGGACAAGTTTGATTTAATCTGCAAAGGAATTCTCGAATTGAAGTTGATGTCACTATCCTCAATGATTTTAATCTTTTCCGGATTGTTGGTCATTAGATTTACTGATTTTACATTTAGTTTGTTCAGCATTTCTATAGCAATGTCGAAATTACGATCGTCAGCTGGTAATCCTAATTCAAGATTGGCTTGAACAGTGTCAAAACCTTTCTCTTGCAAAGCATATGCTTTTAGTTTATTAATGATTCCTATGTTCCTACCTTCCTGTCTTAGATAGATTATCATTCCACCATTGTCCTGCATATATTGCATTGCGGAATTAAGTTGTTGTCCACACTCACATTTTTGGGAATGGAAAACTTCTCCGGTGATACATTCGGAATGGATTCTTACGTTAACGGGTTTGGTTAAGTCGGTATTTTTAGCAATCAACGCCATGTGTGGCATCCAGTCTTTCTCATTTTCAGAAAAAGCCATCATTCTGAATTCCCCAAAATCTGTGGGAACATTCGATTCTGCTTGTAGTTGTAACATCAAATAGAAAGGTGGTTTAGTTAGAAGACATAGATCCTGCCTCTGCGGTCTTGCTCTGTGCCGCTTCCAAAAGATTCATGTTGGTTTTGATCTTAACCATGTATCTGTTCAAAACTTCGTCATCATCCTTTGTCATAAACTTTCTGAGTTTCTGAATACTTTTGTAATTCTTCTCAAAATCTTTCAAAGATTTGGTTTTCGAAGAAATGTTAAGTTCTCTCACAGAGTTCAAATAATCTGTAAGTGCACTTTTTAGATAAGAAACTTCTTTATTCACCGCATCATTTTTGAATTTGGGAAATGTAGAAATCAAATTACTGATGGAAGACGCATAAACAATAGCTTCTGGTGTAAGATATGCGTAAGTATCAGACAATAGATCAGAATGAACCTGTTCCGACGCTGCTGAATTTGTAGAACAAGAATTTAAAATTGCTGATATTGCGATTGCCGATAAAAGCTTGGCTAAACTTTTCATTTTTTCTGCATTTTTTGATACAGGATTGGATTAAGACTTTCATCATTGTACATCTTCATCTGCTTATAGAGCTTCATCTTAACTTTACCATTCTCAATATCAGAAAGCAACTGATCTATAGCTGTAGAAAGATCTTTTTTCTGTTCCAAAAGTACATTTAGTTTTTGAGAACATTGTAATTTGTGATCTTCAGAAGCCTCTTCCCGAGAAGCTTCGATAGACATATGAAATATTTTCAAGGATAAAATCGAAAATCTATCTATGCACCAAGCTGGCGTTTCGCTGTTTATTCTGGCATCCGGATTCGGAGTTATGGTCTCGAAGTTTTTGTAAAACCAAAAATCGATTTGCTCTACCAAATCTGTTCTTTTTTGATTTAATTTATCAATTCTTCTTTTGATTTTTAAAGCTTCCGAAGGGTCGATATCTTCTTCTCTGATAATATCTTCCAAATGCCACTGAACGGTATCAATCCAATTCTTAGAATACAAAATCCATTCCAAAGAGTTGACCTGGAATGGATTATTTTCTTCAGAATTGACATCGTCTTTGATGTGATAATCTTTAATAGATTGATTAAAGATTTCCCACGATTTTTCTGTTAAACTCATTTAATGCTTCAGATTAAGAAGGATCATTATTGGTAGATGAAGCGTCTTTTTTCTTGTCATCTTCTTTCACAGCGTCTTTGAACTCTTTCACTCCAGAGCCAAGTCCTTTCATTAGTTCAGGTATTTTTTTACCTCCAAACAACAAAAGCACGATCAAAGCAACTATTAAGATATGTTGCCAAGAAATACTTAATAAAACGGTGGATATTATCATCTTAAATTTTTTACAAAGTTAAATTATTTTTTAATACGAAACCCAACCAAGAGGATCTACCGGATTCTCTCCGTTCCAGATTTGGAAATCCAGTGTGATAGAATCATCAAAATCACTGCCAACTTCTCCAATTAACGTTCCAGCAGAAACTTGCTGGTTGGCTTTTACCAAGGTATTGGCAAGATTGGAGTAAACGGTGAAGTAATTTCCGTGTTTCACAAAAACCGTACGACTTCCGTTGATAACCTGAATAGTGGAAACCACGCCAGGGAACACACATCGTGCTTTTGTACCTTTAGTAACAGCAATTTTTATTCCCGTATTTTCTTCCACAATATTTTTAAAAACAGGGTGTGGCTGTCTTCCAAATCTGTGTGTAACTGTTCCTCTTTCTACCGGAAAACCGATTCTACCTTTGTTGTCCGCAAAATTACTTCCTACGGTAGATCCAACGCCGTAACTTTTCATTACCTTTTTCTCGGCTTCATCTTTTGCGTCGTCGTTCTTTTTGTTGACAACGGCTTCATTTGCTTTGGCGGCAGCTAATTTTTCATTAGCAGCTTTCACTCTTTCTGCTGCTTCTCGGCTGGCTCTTTCAGCCGCTTCTTTTTTCTCAACAGCCTTGTTGGTTTCTGCTAGTTTTCTTTCTTCTTCTACTTTTTTGGCTGCTAATTCGTTGGCTCTTTTCGCTTCGTTTTCCGCACGTTTTCTTTCGGCTTCTGCTGCTGCAAGCTTAGCTCGGTTTTCGGCTTCTATTCTTTCTTTTTCTTTTTTGGCGGCTATGTCGGCTAATCTTTTTCTCTCCGCTTCGGCTTTTCTCTCCGCTTCTTCCTTGGCTTTAGCAAGTCTTATTTCCTCTGCAATGATATTGGCAATCTGCTTTTGCAAAGATTTTTGTTGCGCTTGCTTTTGACGCAATTCGGCAGTTAATTGCACTTCATTCTTTTTGAATTCATCCAGTAACTGCTGTTTTTGTTTTCTCTCCACTTCTATCGTAGAAAGGTCTTTTTTCTGAGTCAATAAGAGATTGTCTTTTTCAGTAACTGATTTCTTTTTCAGCGAAATGTTTTTCTTGATTTCTGTCGCTTTATTAGAAATTTCTGCAGCTTTTTTGTCCTGATACTCAGAGTATCTTTTTAGATATTCTATTCTATTAAGCGCTTCACCAATATTTTTGGAAGATAAGATAAAGGTAACTTTGTTCTGAACACCTTTTGTTTTGTAAGCTTTTACAAGAATTTCAGCATAGTTTTTTCTAAGGACTTCCAACTCACGATTGTTTTTATTAATTTCTAGCTGACGTTTGTAAATATCATCTTCTATAAATCTTTTCTCTTTCTGAGTATTGTTGTAAACCTTTTCGCGCAAAGCTAATTTTTGGTTTACAGCATTTAGGTAAGCAATCGATAGTTTTGATTCTTGTTTGGTCTGGTTCAAAGTTGCATTGAGAGAGGAAATTTGTTTCTTAAGATCGGCATTTTGCTTTTGCAATTGCTCTTTATCTTTCTGTCCAAACGCACTTCCGAAAAGGATAATACTTATAAAAAAGCTTAATTTCTTAATCATTTAATCTCTGTCTTTTTGTAATTGGCAGGAACGGAATAAGGCGTCTCCATTCGGGAAAAATCAAATTTCGTATTTTCAATTAATATTTCGTCTGTTTTGTTTGCTTTTATAATTATTTTAACACTTTTTGGAAAGCTCTCGTTACTCAAAATTTCTCTGTTTGAATAAGTGATTTCCAATTGGTCATTGTTTGCCAAATTCGTTAGTAAAACGTGGCTTAAATTGAAATCCGCATCGTAATCCAAAGCAATTTTATACTCAGAAGTTTTCCCATTTTCTGTGATTTTTTGAGTTTGTTTTGATGTTAATGTGTAGCCGGAAATATTCTGAGTCAGATTATAATCATTTTCGGAAACAGGAATGAAAGTTTTTCCTAATAATAAATTTTGCAAAGCATTATAATCAATGAAATTGACATTCAGTAATTTATTAAGATATCCAAAATCTGAATCAATATAAGTTTTGTCAAGCTTGTAATAGCCTTTGATGCCTTCTTGTGTTGCAACGCCTCTCGCAGCTTGGAGAATGACGGCTGTGAGATTCATCCAAACTTTTTGACCATTTTCTATGTAAATCACAGCATCCAACGTGGGAATGAAAGAACCTGTTTTTGCATCAATTTTACTGTTGATTTTAACGGCATCAAAAGTTGATTTTTTATCAATCGCTGAAAAAAAACTAGCATTGTTGGAAATTGGTTTCGTAGTGCTGACAGGCGTCGTAGTTTGATTATTCTGAACTTTACAAGAGGTAACAGCCAGCGCAGAAAGTATGATAAGAATGTATTTTTGCATAACTTTTTATGGTGAAACTTACAATATTAACGCCAAAAATGAATTAATATTTTCAATGTTGATTGAGCTAAAAAACAAAAACTTTGTCAAAGTTCAAGCCTTGACAAAGTTGATATATTATTAAGAGTGAATTTAATCTTTCGAAAGAAAATCAAGAACGGAATAATCTCCCAAAGAAATTTCTCTTGCCACACCAAAGTATTTTGCAGAGTTTCCAATCATTGAGTTGCTCAGATTTCCGTGATCGATGATTGTGTTTTCTTGGATCAATGAGTTGTCAATGTTAGAATTAATTACCACAGTATTATTTCCAAGAGAAACATTAGGTCCAATTTTCGAATTCAAAATCTTCACATTTTCACCAATGAAACAAGGCGGAATAATCATGCAATTTTCGATATTCGCAGAGCTTGGATAGGTTGCCATACATTCTTTTTCGTATTCCAAAATCTTGCTGTTGGTTTCCACGGTCGCATTTTTGTTTCCACAATCCATCCAGTCATCTACTTTTCCAAGAGAGAATTTAGCGCCTTTTGCTCTGAGGTTTTCTAATGCTGTTGTCAATTGATATTCCCCACCTTCCATAATTTTGTTATCCATAATATGGTCGATTTCTGCCATCAATTTTTCAGCAGAGTTGAAATAATAAATTCCGATAATGGCAAGATCAGAAACAAATTCTTTCGGTTTTTCCACAAAATCTGTGATGAAACCATAATCATCCAATTTCACAACACCAAAAGCAGAAGGATCTTCTACTTTTTTAACCCAAATTACTCCATCAGCATTAGTGTCCAAATGAAAATCAGCACGGAAAAGTGTGTCTGCGAACGCAATAATTACCGGTCCACTCATACTTTTTCTCGCACAGTTAATGGCATGCGCTGTTCCAAGAGGTTCGGTTTGGGTATAAATGCTTCCTTTTGCGCCAAGATTTTCCGCTACTTTGATAAGGGAAGCTTCAACCTCTGGTCCGAAATCTCCAATAATGAAAGCGATTTCCTCGATTGGCTGATTCGCTACTTTTGCAATGTCTTCAACCAGCCTTTGTACAATTGGTTTCCCTGCTATCGGAATCAGAGGTTTTGGAACTGTTAAAGTATGTGGTCTCAGTCTGGATCCACGTCCAGCCATAGGTACGATTATTTTCATAAAATTGTTTTTAAATAATTGGTTATCAGTTGGTTTTTAATTTGTTTGAGTTTTTATTTTTTTTCGAATTTACTTAAAATTTTATTAGGAATCATATTTTCTTTCTTAAGTAAAACGGTTGCCAAAAGTATAAATATAAGATTACCCAGCCAAATGTTTTGTTTTAAATATTGATAACATAGCAAAGATGCCAACATTGTTATTAAAATGACAATCGAGTTTTTATAAATATTGTAAGGAACAGGATATTTGTATTGGCCCCAAATGTAAGATATGACCATCATAGCAAAATAACTGCCAATCGTTGCCCAAGTCGAGGCCCAATATCCATATTTAGGAATAAAATAAAAATTAATTATTATGGTTATTAAAACGCCAATGGTAGAAATGTAAGCACCAATGATGGTTTTGTCCGTCAACTTATACCAAATGGATAGGTTGAGATAGATTCCCAAAAACAAGCTTGCAAAAAGCAAAATTGGGAGAATCGAAATTCCCTCATAATATTCCGGATTGTTGATGTAAATTTTTGCAATCCAATCCAAATTAACGGATAAAAATAAGACAATCAAACAATTGATGGCGATGAAAATGTCCATCAGTTTGACATACATTTCTTTCGCATTTGCATTTTTCGAATTACTGAAAAAGAACGGTTCGATTCCCAAAGAGTAAGCTTGTCTGAACAAAATTACAAACGTCACCACTTTCGCAACACCGCCGTAAACGCCCAATTCGTGTCTTCCAATTTCGTCTGGCAAAAGGAATTTAAGGAACTGTCTGTCAAAGGTCTCATTGATGATTCCAGCTAAACCTGCTATGGTAATTGGCCAAGAATATTTTATCATTTTTTTCCAAAGTTCCCAAGAAAAATGCTTTATCCTTGCAATTAATAATTCTTGAGACAACATCAAAAAAGTGACAGCACTTGCAACCAGATTTGCGACAAAAACGTAACCAATTCCAAATTCAGAATTATATTTCAAACCGAAAATTCCTTCTGGATATCTTGGAAGAATGATGATGAAAAATACAACTAATAGGAAATTGATAATCCCATTAGTGATTCGGATTCCGGCATATTTTAAAGGTCTTTCGTTTTTCCTTAGCATTACAAAAGGCATTGCGGAAAAAGCGTCTAATGCCAGAGTAACTGTAAGAATTGCCAGTAAATCCACTTGGTCAGGCGTTTTGAAAGCAATTGCTAAAGGCTGTCGGTAGAGTAATGTGAAAAATAAATAGATTAATGTTACTGTCAAAACGCTGAAAAAAGCAGTCGAAATCAGTTTTCTGTCATCTTTTTCATCCAAGGCAAATCGGAAAAAAGTGGTTTCCATTCCGTGGGTCAAAAGTACGGCGATAACGCCCGCTACAGAATAAAAATCGGCAAAAGGTGAATAAGCTGTAGGACCAAAAGTTCTCGTTATAATTGGATTAATGACGAATGGAAACAGCCTGATAATCACAGTTGTTAATCCATAAAGCGCAGTTTGTCCAAGTAATTTCTTCAATTCAAAAATTTTTGCAAAAATAATCTATTCTGACAAGAATCCGATTTATTTCTTCAACTTATAATTCATAAAGAAAACCAATTTTCCACCTTTCATAATGTCGTCGTGCTTCAATTTGTAGCCTTCAAACGGTTTTCCATTCAGCTCGATTCTTTCGATGTAAACATTCTTTTCTGATTGATTTTTAGCTTCGATTTCAAAGGTTTTTCCGTTCTCCAAATTCAATTTTGCGTTGACGATACTCGGACTTCCAATCCAGTATTCATCGGAACCTGGCGACACGGGATAGAATCCCAAACTGCTGAAAATATACCACGCGCTCATCTGTCCGCAATCGTCATTTCCTCCCAAACCATCTGGTTTTGCTTTATACTGCATTGTCAGGATTTTTCGGATTTGAGCTTGAGTTTTCCAAGGTTGTCCAGCAACATTATAAAGATAAGCCACGTGATGCGCCGGTTCGTTTCCGTGAACATAACCGCCGATAATTCCTTCTCTGGTAATATCTTCCGTATCCGCAAAAAACGCGTCAGGCAAATGCATTGAAAATAGTTCATCAAGATTTTCCCCGAATTTCTTTTGTCCACCCATCGATTTCATCAATTCCTCAGGATTGTGCGGAACGAAGAAGCTGTAATTCCAGGAATTCCCTTCGATGAAGCCTTGTCCGTGTGTGCTCATCAAATCAAATTCCTTTTTGAAACTTCCGTCAGACAATCTCAGTCTCATAAATCCGATGGATTTATCAAAGACGTTTTTCCAGTTTTCGGAACGTTTTAGATATTCATTATAAATATCAGTTTTGTCTAATTTCTTAGCAATTTGAGCAATCGCCCAATCGTCGTAAGCATATTCAACAGTATTGGAAACCGACGTTCCATTTTTCTCCGAAGAGATGTAACCTTTGTCGATGTATTCGCCGATGCCTTCGTAATTTCTTTTGCTGGAAGTCGCAATGCAGGCCTTCAGAGCTTCGTCCGGATTTCCAGTGTAAGTGCCTTTGATAATCGCATCAGCAATCAATGAAACCGAATGATAACCGCTCATACACCAATTTTCGTTGGCGTAATGTGACCAGATCGGCAACATTTTCAAACTGAATTGGTCGTAATGCGCCATCATCGATTTAATCATATCATTGTTCCGTTTTGGCTGAATGATATTGAAAAACGGATGCAACGCGCGATAAGTGTCCCAAAGTGAAAACGTCGTGTAATTCGTAAAACCTTTGGCTTGATGTACGTTTTGGTCAAGACCTTTGTATTCGCCGTTCGCATCCATATAAGTGGTTGGATTAATGAACGTGTGGTACATCGCCGTATAAAAATTCACTTTGTCATCTTCGGAAAGTGTGTTGACAACGATTTTATTCAATTCCTTATTCCAATAATTTTGAGCTTGAGATTTTATTTTTTCGAAGTTCCAATCCGGCGTTTCTTTGGTTAAATTTTCCAAAGCATTGGCCTGACTGACTGGCGAAATCGCAAATTTGATTTGAACTTTCTCATTCTCCTGCGTGTCAAAATCAAAATGCATTCTGATTTTCTTGCCGGCAATCTCTGGGAAATTTTCGTCCTGATTCCATTTTCTCCAGAATCCGCGGTAAGCTTGTTTCGTATCAAAATTTTTCTGACCATAAGATTTGAACGGCTTTGAAAATTCCATTGCAAAATAAACTGTTCTCGTTCTTGCCCAACCGTTGGTTTGTCGATATCCAGTGATTCTGTGGTCGTTTTCAATTCTCACATAAGTCCAGACATTCTTATCGTCATAATTATAAATTCCTGCCATCAAATCCAAAATAATATGCGCATCATCCGATTTCGGAAATGTATATTGATGAACGCCAACTCTCGTTGTAGCGGTCATTTCTGCCAAAATATTATAATCGTCAAGCTTCACTTTGTAATAACCTGCTTCCGCTTTTTCGTTTTGATGAGAAAATCTGGAACGGAATCCACTTTCTGGATTTTGCGCCGTTCCGGGATTTAATTTTAATTTTCCAACTGTTGGCATTATCAAAAAATCGCCCAAATCCGAATGTCCCGTTCCGCTGAAATGCGTGTGCGAAAATCCAACAATCGTTTTGTCTTCGTAGCGATAGCCAGCGCAATATTTATAAACATCAGGATTGTATTTTCCATTGACTTCATAAGAAAGTGAATCAGTTTCCGGACTTAGCTGAACGGCACCAAAAGGTACAATTGCTCCCGGAAAAGTATGTCCCATTTTTTCGGTTCCAATGATTGGATTCACGAATTTTGAGAGCTTTTCTAATTTTTGAGAACTGAATAATGAAACGAATAAAACGGGCAGAATTAAAATGTATTTTCTTGGAGACATTCTTTGGAATTTTGAAGCAATTTAGTTAAAACCACAAAAGACACAAAAGTTTTCTTGACTTTAGAAATCCTAAATAATGAAAAACTTTGTATTCTTTGACCTAATTAATGAAGATTGCTTTTTTCTTTTGTGACTTTTGTGGTTTATTAATTCAAAAACTTAATTTTGTTTCTATCTAAAAAAGTAAAATGAAAATTCTAATAAAAAATGCCCAAATCGTAAATGAAAATCTGGTCTTCGAAAGTGATATTCTGATTGAAAATGATTTGATTTCAAAGATTTCAAAAAATATCTCTGAAGAAAATGTTGACCAAATCATCGATGCTTCCGGAAAATATCTTTTGCCTGGAATCATCGATGACCAAGTCCATTTTCGCGAACCAGGTTTAACTCACAAAGGTGATATAGAATCTGAATCCCGTTCTGCAATCGCAGGTGGAACAACCAGTTTTATCGAACAACCGAACACAGTTCCAAATGCGGTCACTCAGGAATTGTTAGCTAATAAATATGAAATAGCTTCTCAAAAATCATTCGCCAATTACGGATTTATGATGGGCGGAACGAATGATAATCTTGAGGAAGTTTTAAAAACAAATCCAAGAAATGTTCCCGGAATCAAATTGTTTTTAGGTTCATCCACAGGAAATATGTTGGTTGATAATCCTGAAACTTTAGAAAATATTTTCAGCAATACCAGAATGCTGATTGCTGTTCATTGCGAAGATGAAGCGACCATTCGGGAAAACACAGAAAAGTACAAAGCGGAATACGGCGAAGATATTCCAGTGAAATTTCATCATCTCATCAGAAGCGAAGAAGCTTGCTTTAAATCTTCCTCAAAAGCTATTGAACTGGCAGAAAAAACAGGCGCGCGTTTACACGTTTTCCATTTGTCAACAGCGATTGAAACAGAGCTTTTTAGAAATGATATTCCATTAAAAGATAAAAAAATAACAGCCGAAGTTTGCGTTCATCACTTGACTTTCACGAATGAAGATTACGAAACAAAAAGCGGATTAATCAAATGGAATCCAGCCGTAAAAACGCAGAAAGACAAAGACGGACTTTGGGAAGCTTTGCTGGATGACAGAATCGATGTCATCGCAACCGACCACGCGCCTCACACTTGGGAAGAAAAACAGAATGTTTATACAAAATGTCCATCAGGAGCGCCGTTGGTTCAGCATTCTTTGGTCGTGATGCTGGAGAATTTCCGAAACGGTAAAATCACTTTGGAGAAAATCGTTGAGAAGATGTGTCACAATCCTGCGATTCTGTTTAGAATTGAGAAAAGAGGTTTTATAAAAGAAGGATATAAAGCAGATTTGGTTTTGGTTGATTTGGATCAAAACTGGACTGTTGAAAAAGAAAATATCCTGTACAAATGTGGCTGGAGTCCGTTGGAAGGAATGAATTTCAGTTTTAAAGTGACGCATACTTTCGTGAACGGAAATCTGGCTTATGAAAACGGGAAAATTAATGAAGAGAAATTCGGGGAACGATTGCTTTTTGAAGTTCAGGAATAACAAAAACGACTGCAAATTTGCAGTCGTTTTTTGTTTTTAATTAAAAGATTGCCTAAATTCCAAAGGCGACATTTTCGTTTTCTTTTTAAAAAGTGTACTGAACGATTGCGAATGTTCAAACCCCAATTCATAAGCGATTTCACTCACGGATAATTCAGTCGTAGAAAGTTTCTCTTTCGCTTTGCTAATCAACTTTTCGTGAATGTGTTGCTGAGTATTTTGTCCGGTTTGAATTCTTAATAAGTCACTTAAATAATTCGGAGAAAGATTCATCGCTTCGGCAATCTGATGAACGGTCAATAAACCTTTTTCGGATGATTCTCTATCAAAATAATCATTAAGAAACGATTCAAACTTCGTCAAAAGCTGATGACTCCCGCTTTTTCTGGTAATGAACTGTCTTTCATAAAACCGTTTGGAGTAATTCAGCAACAATTCAATTTGAGACAAAATAATTTCCTGCGTGTGCTGGTCAATGTGCTGACATTCCTTATCAATTTTATTTAAAATTTCCAGCAAATCATTTTCTTCATCCTCAGAGAGATGTAAGGCTTCATTTACAGCATAAGAAAAAAATCCATAAGACGAAATGGTCATTGCCAAAGGCTGTTTCAGCAGGAAATCTTCGTGAAAAATTAATAGATAACCTGTGTTTTCACAATCCATCGTTTTCAATTCCAGATATTGCACCTGATTTGGCGCCGTGAAACTCAAAACACCTTTGTCATAATCGTAATGTTGCTGGCCATACCTCATTTTTCCGGTCGCATTCCGTTTGAGCGCAACGCAGTAATACCGGCTCACAAAACCCTTCCAAACCTCATCCTCAATAAAGACACTTTCAGAAAGATTGATAACGCTGACCATCGGATGTTTCGGCTCCGGAAGCGACAGTAATCTGTGAAAAGCGGAGATGGATTTTATCGTGTTCATAACTTAAAATTCTAAATATTAAAGGTAATAATTTGACTCGAACCACTTTGTTAGGTTTGGGCGCCTTTATCCGTCTTCCACTCCCGCTTTTTTGCTCGTCGTACCTCCTCACAAAAAGAGCTCCGTTCAAGCCGGGGCGCAATCGTATTGCGTTTTAAACAAACCTTGAAGGTTTAATGTTTTTTAAATTAAAATTCGTGCATTTGTGGCAAGAACTAATAATCCAAAAGTCCCATCCCAAACTCATCATAAGTCGCTCCGGTGTCTGTTCCCAAAGGTACGATACTTTCCAGCTTCTGAACATCAGCTTCGCTCAAGACAATTTTGCTGGCTTCAATATTCTGTTCAAGATAAGTTCTGCGTTTCGTCCCTGGAATCGGAACAATTCCTTTGCTGATAATCCACGCCAAAGCCAGTTGGGAAGAAGTGATTCCTTTTTCTTTCGCCATATTTTCAATCGCTTCCACGAGCTCAATATTTTTATAAAAATGCTCCTCCTGAAATCTCGGAATTGCTCTGCGGAAATCATTTTCTGCCAAATCATCAATCGAACGGATTTGTCCCGACAAAAATCCTCTACCCAACGGAGAATATGCCACGAAACCAATTCCCAGTTCGTTTAAAGTTTTAATAACACCTTTTTCTTCAACCGTTCTTTCAAACAGAGAATATTCACTTTGTACCGCTGTAATCGGATGAATTGAGTGCGCTTTTTTCACCGTTTCAGAAGAAACTTCCGACAGACCAATGTACCCGATTTTTCCTTCCTTCACCAAATCGCTCATCGCTCCAACCGTTTCTTCAACCGGAACATTTTTATCAAGACGGTGCATATAATAAAGGTCGATGTAATCTGTTTTAAGGTTTTTCAGTGAACGCTCAACAGACTTTTTCACATAATCTTTTTGTCCATTAATTTTCCACGTAATCTGTTCGCTGTCATCAATTTCCCAACCGAATTTCGTTGCAATAATATATTCATTGCGGTTTCCTTCAATGGCTTTTGCGATGAGTCGTTCATTTGTAAATGGCCCGTAAAGGTCGGCAGTGTCGAGAAAATTTCCGCCCAATTCCAGCGAACGGTGAATGGTGGCAATCGCTTCTTTTTCGTCGTGCTTACCGTAAGTGTCGGCATCTCCAAAGCTGGTCATTCCCATACATCCCAAGCCGATATTCGGAATGATTAATCCTTGATTTCCTAATTTTACCTGATTCAATTTCATAATGTTGATTTTTATTGATACAAAATTCAGCAGAAATTAGAAGTCTGATGTATTCAAAATGAAGAATATTGTATGCAGATCACGGTTCATATTTCTTGCATAACTTTTGTTAATTCTTATCACGAAATAAAAATCTAATTTTACCAAAGACACAATTGATTTTAATTTTAATCTCAAAAGCATTTATTTAATGAATCCATATTCACAACCAATGTTGCGCGAAGACGCACTCAAAGATAAAGTGGCCATCGTAACAGGTGGCGGAAGCGGACTAGGAAAAGCAATGACCAAATATTTTCTTCAGCTCGGCGCAAAAGTCGTAATCACTTCCAGAAATCTTGAGAAACTCCAAGGAACTGCAAAGGAATTGGAGGAAGAAACTGGCGGAAAAGTCCTTTGCGTAGCCTGCGACGTCCGAAACTGGGACGAAGTGGAAGCGATGAAAGAAGCCACGTTGAAGGAATTCGGGAGGATTGATATTCTTTTGAACAACGCCGCTGGAAACTTCATCTCACCAACCGAAAGACTCACGCATTCCGCATTTGATTCTATTTTGGATATTGTTTTGAAAGGAACCAAAAACTGCACACTTTCCATCGGGAAATATTGGATTGACAACAGAGTGCCTGGAACCGTTTTGAATATTGTAACTACTTACGCCTGGACAGGTTCGGCTTACGTCGTTCCATCCGCTTGTGCAAAAGCTGGCGTTTTGGCTATGACAAGAAGTTTGGCTGTAGAGTGGGGGAAATATAACATCCGCTTCAATGCGATTGCGCCAGGACCATTCCCTACGAAAGGTGCTTGGGACAGATTGTTGCCCGGAGATATGAAAGATAAATTTGATTTGGCCAAAAAAAATCCGCTCAAAAGAGTAGGGGAACATCAGGAATTGGCCAATCTTGCGGCTTATCTGGTTTCAGATTTTTCATCTTTCGTGAATGGTGAAGTCGTGACCATCGATGGTGGCGAATGGCTTCAAGGTGCCGGCGAATTCAATATGCTGGAGGATATTCCGCAGGAAATGTGGGATATGCTTGAGAATATGATTAAAGCGAAGAAATCGAATTAAAATCATATTCAATTTAGCACATAGTTAAAATTACCACACTTGCCGTCACTCAACGGCAAGCTTGTCAAGGATCGAAACCACACTTGCCATCATTTGATAGCACGCGTGGTTTTTTTATGAAGTTGCTTATACTTCGTTATAATGATGTAACAAGTTTCGGATTTTATTGACTAATTTTATTTATCACTAAAATTTTCCATCAATGAATTTCAAACTTCCAACACTCTTTTCCGCTGTTGCGATATTTGCATTTACAACAAATGTGTTCGCGCAGGAATCGCCAAAGTACAGTTACACTGAAGCTTTTAAACCTTTATTTTATCCTCAAAGCGGAACAGAAACCCGCTCGGCAAGCGGACAACCGGGACACAAATATTGGCAGAACTCGGCAGATTATCAACTCAATGTGAGCCTCGATGAAAATAAAAACGAAATCACGGGAACTGCAGAGATTATTTATACCAACAACAGTCCAGATCTGTTAAGTTTTCTTTGGTTGCAATTGGATCAAAATCTATTTGCAAAAGATTCACGCGGCAATGCTTTGATCCCACTTTCCGGAAGTAGAAATGGAGCGAAAGGTCAAGACTTTGATGGTGGCTACAGAATCAAATCTGTGAAATACGATGGAAAAGATGTCAAATACACCGTTACTGATACCAGAATGCAAATCGATCTTCCAAATGATCTGAAAGCCAATGGAGGCGTTGCAAAATTGAAAATCGAATATTCTTTCCTTTCCCCGAAATACGGATCTGACAGAATGGGAATCGAAGATACCAAAAATGGGAAAATCTTTACAATGGCGCAATGGTACCCAAGAATGTGCGTTTATGATGACATTTTGGGATGGAACACAACACCTTACTTAGGTGCGTCGGAATTCTTTTTGGAGTATGGAACTTTATCAGCAAACATCACCGTTCCGGCAAATCATTACGTAGTAGCTTCGGGAGAATTGCTTAATGAAAAAGAAGTTTATTCCAAAGAAGAGATCAGCCGTTGGAATCAGGCAAGAACCAGTGAGAAAACCGTGATGATTCGTCCGGAATCAGAATTGGGTAAAAACACCAAGTCGGGTACAAAAACTTGGAAATTCAAAATAGAAAAATCAAGAGACTTTGCTTGGGCTTCATCTACAGCGTTCATCTTGGATGCCGCGAGGATCAATCTTCCAAGCGGTAAAAAATCTTTGGCAATCTCGGCTTATCCAGTAGAAAGTGCTGGCGAAAAAGCGTGGGGGAGATCTACGGAATATACCAAAGCTTCCATCGAACATTATTCTGGAAAATGGTTCGAATATCCGTATCCAGCAGCAACAAACGTAGCAGGAAATGAGGGCGGAATGGAATATCCAGGAATTGTCTTTTGTCATATGAACTCCAAAGGAGAAGGACTTTGGGGCGTTACAGATCACGAATTTGGTCACACTTGGTTTCCGATGATCGTGGGTTCCAACGAAAGACTTTTTGCTTGGATGGACGAAGGTTTCAATACTTTCATTAATGAACTTTCTACCGAAGCATTCAACAAAGGAGAATACCACCGCAAGCAGAATATTGCACAAATGGGAGCTTACGTCCTTAATGATAGTTTTGAGCCAGTGATGGTTGGTCCAGACAATATGAAGGAGAGAAGCATTGGGGTTTTAGCTTATTTCAAACCTGGATTGGGACTTGGCGTTTTGAGAGAAAGCGTACTTGGACCAGAGAAATTTGATAAAGCTTTCAAAACTTACATCAACAGATGGGCTTACAAACATCCAACGCCGTGGGATTTTTTCCATACGATAGAGAATGTTTCCGGAGAGGAGCTCAACTGGTTCTGGAGAGGTTGGTTTATGAACAAATGGAAAATAGACCAAGCCGTGAAAAACGTAAAACCTGTGAACGGCGATTTCAAAAACGGTGCGCAAATCACGGTAGAAAATCTTGGACAATTGCCAATGCCGACTACGGTGGAAGTGAAATTCAAAGATGGAACAACAGAAGTGGTGAAACTTCCAGTGGAGGTTTGGAAACGAAACACAGAATGGACTTTCCAAATAGATTCTACGAAAGAAGTGACTCAAGTAAAATTGGATCCTCAATCTACAGTTCCAGATGTGAATGCTAAAAATAATGTTTGGCCAGGGAACTAAGACTGATAGACAATAGACGAATAGATAATAGACAAAAAAGCGTTCCAATTGGAGCGCTTTTTTATGTTATATAATAATGATAAAAGTCTATCATCTATTCGTCTATTGTCTCTTAGTCTATAAAGCCACCATCTCCGTCACTTCAACATCATAACCAGAAATAATTGGTTTGATGCTAGGATTCTGTGTGATCACTTTAAATTTATTAATACCCAGATCCTTCAATATCTGCGTTCCAATTCCATAATCGCGGAAGTTTGGGGCAATGGTAGGAAGTTCGCTCGTTCCATCCTGATAATTCAGGAAATGCTGAAGTTTACTCAATGTATTTTCTTTGTTCGAAACATTATTAATGAAAACCACCGCACCTTTTCCTTCAGAATTGATGAGATCCACAACACGTTGCATCAACGGATGTTCGCCATTAGAAAGTCTGCTCAAAACATCGAAATAAGAACTCGAAGATTGAACTCTCACAAGCACGGATTCGTCTGGCGTCCAAGTTCCCGTCGTCAAAGCAAAATGAATCTGCTCCGTCGGCTTTTCCTCAAAAACATAAAACTTGAAATCCCCGAAATGTGTCTTTATATCACGCTCCTCGATTCTTTCTACAAGGTCGCCCTGTCTCAGTCTGTAGTGGATGAGGTCTTCTATGGAAACGACTTTTAGGTTGTGTTTCTTTCCGAATTCCAAAAGATCTGGAAGCCTCGCCATATCGCCATCGTCTTTCATAATTTCACAGATTACGCCACCTTCTTTTAGTCCGGCTAATCTTGTCAAATCAATGGCAGCTTCTGTATGTCCTGCTCTTTTTAAAACACCGCCTTCTTTTGCACGAAGTGGGAAGATGTGTCCAGGTCTCATCAGATCGCCAGGTTTGGTGTTCTGATCCATAATGGCCAAGATCGTTTTTGCACGGTCACCGGCAGAGATTCCGGTTGTAGCACCTTTTCCAAGCAAATCCACAGAAACCGTAAACGCCGTTTCTTTCGGATCCGTAGAATTGGCAACCATCGAGTTAAGTTCCAGTTCGTCACATCTCTTTTCGGTCAGCGGCATACAGATCAAACCTCTTGCGTGGATCGTCATAAAGTTGATGATCTCCGTCGTGGTCAGTTCTGCAGCAGCAAGAAGGTCGCCTTCGTTCTCACGATCCTCGTCATCTACCACGATGATCATTTTCCCGTTTTTGAGGTCTTCTATGGCTTCCGCTATCGTATTAAGTTGGATCTTATCCATTGTACTAAAATTTTTTTGCAAAGATACTTATTTAGAACCTAAATAAAGATTGTAAAAATCGATTAAAGATATGCAAAACCTGTATATTTTTGAGGAGCCGGGAACCTGCTGTCCATTGCAATTCCTCGCGCCAGGCTTTGTCCATCGCTTGCTGTGGGATTTCCATTACCATCAGGGCTAGGAGACGTTTGGCCTATCAATCAACATTTTACAAAGGCTAAAAAAAAATTTTGAAATAAAGGGCCATTAAAATTTGAAATTAGAAAAATTTCATTAAATTTGCACTCCAACAAAATGGTGCTTTGGCCGAGCGGCTAGGCAGTGGTCTGCAACACCATCTACAGCGGTTCGAATCCGCTAGGCACCTCACTGGTAAACCCTAATTCATTTATTATCAATGTTTTAGGGTTTTTTGTTTGCTGATAATTCCAACCAAATTCCAACCATTTGAAAAAAGTGTGTTTTATTTCTTTTTTATGGACTCCGAAAATTCCGAAACATATTGAAACATTATTACATCAGTTAATTGTTAGATTTGTCTAACTTTTTATATTTTACTCACGGGTGTACAGATAGTGGAATATAGATAATTACATCAAAAAAGACCGTTCAAAATCTTCAATACTTGTATTTTCTTTTTGTCCTATCAGTTTCATTAACTTCAAATATCTTTTTGTTGGTTTTCCGTTGTAATGTGTTTTAAAATGTTTGCTGTACAATTGTTGATAAACCTCATCATTTAGCATAATTCCAAACATTTTGCTCCATTCTCGCATTTTCTTAGATTCTAATTGTTTTTCGTACATTAAATTTGGATTGGCGGAACGGTGTACAAAATAACCATTTATCAAATGTAGTTTTCTGCAAACTCTTCCTGTCTTTGGACAAACAAAAAACCATATTTTGCCTTTTCCTAAATTGGATGGCTTTGTTATAAGTAGGGCGGTGTAGTTGATTTTATCTACATCTCTATATGTGTAATCAAATGTAATTATGCCGTTATTTTGTTCTGTTTTAATCGAGACAGATATTGAACCGTTATTTTGATTAGTACTTTGGTTTGTCCAATTAATAGATGTACTAATGAAACTATCTGGATTTAATATTTTCATTCGTTTAAGGTCTGTAATTGAAATCATTTTTAATCTTTCAATCTCTGTTGGATAGGTGGCGTATTTTCCCATAATTGGAACTGTTTTAAACCTAAATTATTAGGGAACTTGAAAATAGATTCAATTTGATTATAAGTTAGGAAATTAATTAAAAAAGAAATTTAACTGTTTAGATAATCTTAGTATTTTTGAAAAAACTTTACACTATGAAAAAAATACTTTACTTTTTATTGCTCTGTTCTTCATTTGTTTTCTCTCAAGAGCAATTATCTTTTGAAAAGATTGTTGTTGTTGATTCTACAATTACCAAAGAACAACTTTTCAATCGAGTTAACAATAAACTAATTTTAATATTTGGTAGTAACTTTAAGTTTGAAAGAGATGTTGTTATATCTGATAAATCGCAAGGTATTATTAAGGTTAAATTTTCAAAACCATATCCTGAGGAGGGTTTCAATAGTTTTGCTGGTGGTTACGTGGAATTTTTTATGACGTTTTTATTCAAAGATGGCAGATCTAAAATATCTTTAACAGACTTTAGGCATAGTAGTAATGCCAGTATGGGTGTAGTATTAAACACCGATTTATATCCCTACAATAATTATAAAATGTTTAAAAAAACTGCAGATAAGAATTGGTTAAAGTTGCGAAAATTTATTGATAGTTATCAAACTGAGTTATTTCAAATCGGTGAAAATTTGGTGAAAAAACCTGCTGAAACAGAGTCTAATTGGTAAAATCTTTAAAATATCTACCTATCTGTTCGTGCGT
Organism: Epilithonimonas xixisoli; assembly: GCF_004365655.1. Lineage (GTDB taxonomy): Bacteria > Bacteroidota > Bacteroidia > Flavobacteriales > Weeksellaceae > Epilithonimonas > Epilithonimonas xixisoli. The sequence goes on from NZ_SOEO01000003.1 coordinate 225,295, forward strand.
ATAAATTGACAAGTTAATTATTGGTTTTTTATCTAATTTTTAAATACTAATATTGCTAACCGTCAATTAAAATCGATTTCCATCTGTAAGTCATTATAATTCCTTTTATCAAATCTCTTTCGGCTGTGTTTTGGGTTGTGTATTGGGTTCGTTTTTGTGTTTCTAATGTTGTGAGCGATGTAATAAATTTGGCTGTCTGTATCTCGAATTTTCATCTTCTCAGACAAAAATCTATTTTCGAGGTCTTTGTAAATATTAGGTTCAAATTCTTTGTAATATTTCAAACCTCCAAAACACAAAAATTTACTCCCTTTTCTCTGCATAGAAATATCCAATTCAGTCACTAAACAAACTCTGTTATTTTCGTTAGGTGGTGCATATTCCAAGTTTATCAGTTGGATGGGTGTTTGTGGTAAAACTTCTTTTCTCGTGTTAATAGGGTTTCCCTGTGTGGAATTTGCACCACTTTGGTAAGAATTGAGTTTGTCAATAATTTGTAGTTTGATGAGGTTGTGCAGATTGTTTTTCCCTTTCAGTAATCTGTAATATTTTTCTTTGTACCGATTGAATTTATTTCGGTTTGAATCATTCTTTAAATCATCCCAAAAATCAATTTTATTTCCATTTCTGATAAATTGTACCTCATCGGTTTTTAAGTTGCTGAAATCAGGCGTTTGATTGATTAATAGAACATCTTCCCATTCGTCTAATATTGTTTGAGTGAGTATGTTGTAAATGTCAAGTTTTGTCAAGTCGTCTGCATTCCAGATTCCATAATTTTTAATATTCTTTGCCTCTTTACTCTTCACTTCAAAACGGAAAGTATTTGGATTGATACCATACTGTGGGAACTCTAAAAACTGCAATCCTTTGGCGTACGCCTTTATTTGTTTGTAATTGGTTGCATCTGTTTTTTTGAAATAGGGAAACGCCCCAGTTTTGAAAGGTGTTTTTTTGCAGAAATACAATCCATCAATCAAATTTTTAATATCAGTTTCGGGAATGATATTTAAACCAAATTCAATATTCACTACTTTCAGCTCGTTGTATTCTTGTTGTTCTATTCCCAAATAGTTCAGAATCTCAATAATTGTTTTAATGCTATTTTCGGGCGTGAAATCGTTGCCGTTGTGCTGGTATTGGTTAAAATGATAATGTGGACTTACATTAATCTCCAAATGTCCATAACCAATTACATTTCCGTTCTCTACTGCCTTGCGAAAATCCAAACTCAATTTTACTCCGTGCGTTCTATGTTTCAAAGAATGATAATAGTTTGTTTTTGGTCTGCATACTACAAAATCAGGATGCAATAACATCCTGTTTATTATCTCAATATCTGTAACGGAAAACTTTGTATTGTCTAACATTTGCCTATATTTGCTCTGTTGTAATGGTTGCCACTATTACACATTTGAACAATTAGGGAGCGGTTTTAATCGTTCCCTTTTTCGTTCATATCGTTTAACATTACTTTGATGATTTCCTTTACTATTATCGTGCGGTCTGCTATGATGAATGGATAGAACTGCGGACAAATGCGGATATAAATTGTTTCCCAATCTTCGGGGATGAATGCGACAAACAGAGATTTTTTTTCCTTTACTTGTAAATCTGCATAGTAAAATCCCTTTGTTCCTGCTGGGCGTAATCCTGTAATGGTGCATTTGCTCCAGTTGGATGTATCTCGAATTTTTAAAAAGTTGTCCGCTCCTATGGTAGAATTATGACCGTTGTTTTTCTCGGTGCGTATCAGTTCGGAAAATGCTATCTTTTCGTAATTGGATAGTCTGTATTGCCTGAATGTTTTTTTAACCTCATCTAGGGTGTAGAACATCGGATAATGGTCGGGTGTGTAAGTGGTTGCCGTTTTCATATTAACTCAATTTGTTTTGGTTAATAATCTGCTCCACTTCGTTGCGTTTGAAGTACACACGGTTGCCAAATCCATAACTCGGAATCATTTTTTCCTTGCGCCATCTGTGAAGTGTGGATAGGTCGATTTTGAGAAGTTTGCAGACTTCGGAACGTGTGAGGTATTCCGTTGGTTGGATGGGTTGGAATTGGGCGGAAAGTTGCGCCTTCAATTCAGGTATCAAAGAATTTTTTAATTCTGTGATGAGGTCGGTCGGGTTTGTGCCGATAAATTGGATTGTACTCATTTGCAATATCTTTTGTTTGTTATTGATATTGCAAAGGTGGGAATGAGTTGTTCGGCTAATATTCCGCAGATATTAGTTTTTTATTCGGATACTACGGAATAAGTTTATTTTTTGGAATTGTTGTAATTGAGTGCGAGGTTTTCGAGTTGCGTTAAATGTTTTTGTGTACCCATTGATATTTCACGGTTGAGGTAATCAAAATTAAACAAGTCTTTTATCAGATTCTTATACGCTCTATGTTCAATGTTGTAATCTCTTCCCTCGTTTAGAAATCTATAAATTTGATTGTATTTTGTAAGTTCATTAAATCTTATACCTGATGAAGTAAAATTATCTGAAAGATATTTTAATAAATCAATATCAATTTGGTTTTGTTTGAGCGCAGAATTTTTGTTTTGAGTAATTTCGCCAGTATCTACAATTTTATTTATTATTTTTTCGGGTGTGTTTATTTTTTTATTTATTAGATTCTTTAAACTGTATAAGTTATAAAACTCAAAAGGAAAAAGTAATTCTTCCTTATTCAGAATTTTAGCGTCACCAACAATTCCGTTTGGCGTTATCTTGTGATAAGGAATTTCAAGACCTTTATTATTTCTTTCTTCAATTGCATTATCAATATCTTCGGGGGTAAATTCTGATTCCTTTTCGTCACGTTCTACAAATAGATAATAATCTAAATCATATAGAATTGACCGTAAAATATCAATGTCAAAATTGTGAGATAGTTCCTTTAATTTCATCAAAATATCAGTACGTCCAAAATCTTCATCCTTTACTTTATCAAAGAAATCATAAATTGTTTGCGTCTTTACGTGCAAAGCTTCATAATTCTTAGTGATATTATGTTCAATTTCAATATTTTGAGTTTGATTGGTGTTGTTTTGAAATTTAAATAAATTAATTTTCTCCCTATCAGTTTCATTCTCTAAAAATTCTATGATTTTATCTAATTCCAGAATCTTCGAAAATGTGTTTAAGTGCAAAATCATAAGTGCTGATTTATCAAACTCACTTCCATCTAGTTCATAATTTTCTAATGCTGTATCTTTACATAATATTCTAAATAAATCATTAAATACCTCTTCGTTAGGCGAACTAATAAATTCCTTAAATTCTTTGTAGATTTTAAGTTGCTGGTTACTGTACCACAATAATGTCCCTCTACTAGATTGTACATTTTCAAAATCAATTAAATAATTCTCTTTAAAATCCGTGTAGTACAGATATTTCGGTATCTCCATATTTTGAACATTTGTAAGTGGTTGCCTTTTTGGTTAATTTCTTTGAAACATTGAGTTGTGAAACATAAAAATATTTTCCAACCATCTGATATAAACTTGTTTTTGTGTACTTATTGGCTGTTGTAATAAATTCGAAAATGGACGTTTCCAACTTTCCAAATATCCTATTTTAAACGGAATGTCAGTATTAACAATTATTTCAAAATCTACATCATCCATTTGTTTTATTTCTTTTTCTATTCTCTCAAATTTCCTTTGATATTCATAGGGAGTATATTTTCGGTAAACGTCAGGGATAACTTTTTCCATAATTTTACTTTATCCCACTTTCAAACTCAATCCCAATGCATTGATGATTTGGGTAAAATTAGAAATCTGCAAATCTGTTTTGCCTTGTTCTATTTTGGCAATGTAGGCACGCTCTTTTCCTATTTTGTCGGCAAGTTCCTGCTGGGTTAGTTTTTGCTCCTTTCGGGTTTCTTTTATCAGTTCTCCGTAGTAGTAGGCTAGTGCCTTTGCAGAAAACGCTTCACGTTCGGGCGTGCCGTGTTTACCATATTTTTCGGTTAAATAGTCGTTTGCGGTTGGTAGTTCTCTTTTTATTTTTTCTATGTCTAATTTTGGTCTGTCCATTTTTCTAAAATTTTAATTGCCTTTTTTATTTCTTTGTCGTAGTCTTTTGTTGCCTTTTTCATAAATCCCGAAATCAATAAAATGGTTGTTGCCTGATTGATGTTTTCGTGGTCGATAGAAAAAGTTAATATCCGATATTCGTTTTCTGTTTGTATTCTCAATTCATACAAATTTGTATTCGTGAGTTTCTTGATTATTTTATTATTTATAACTGTTTGCGTTTCCAAAATATCAAAAACATAAAGGATTTTGTTTCTAAGTCTTTCGTTTGAATTTTCTACAAACTCATCAAATTCGGGTGTTCTAAATAATATTCTCATATCAATTACTATGCAAATGTAACAAATTAATTACATTCTGTTTTTAAGATATTTTCTGGTTTGATAGTTTTTTGAAAGTCTTTGCGGTCTGCATTGCCCAATCGTCTGCGGTTCTGCCTATATAGTTCAGAAACATATTTTCTGTTTTATGTCCTGTGATACTCATCAATTGAGGTGTGGTAAATTCTTTATTCCCGTAGAAATTGGTAGCAAACGAACGTCTGCAAACGTGGGAACTTACCAAATTGTATTTTTCCGTTTCTACAATTTCGTTTTTCTTTTTGTCTTCGTTGTACACTTTGCCTTTTATCATTTCGTCAATTCCTGCAAGTTCGCAAACCTTTTTGATGTAGCGGTTAAACAGTACGGCGTTGGAATCAAAATTAATGGCAAGTATTGGCGGAAAATCTCCGTTGTATTTCTGCAAAATGGTTTCCACCTCATCGTGGATTGGTATCACAACTTTTTCACCTGTTTTCTGCTGTTTAATCTCAATGAATCGGAATGTGTTCCCCTCGCTATCGGTTTTGGTGTAAATCATTCGTTTGTTCATCCTCAAAAGGTCTGAAACTCTCTGTCCAAGATAACAACCAAGTACCAACCAATCTCGGGCAATATTCCAATCCGTATTGAGTGTAGTAACATTTTTTATTTTCTCAATCTCATCAAAGGAAAGGAAAACTTTGTACTCTGTGTTGGTTGTTCCTGTACTGAATCCTCTAATGGAATAGTGAATAGATTTGCCATTTTGTTCAGCATCAAACAAAACTGTTTTCAGATTTTTAATAAATCTTACGGCTGTGGTTTCCATCAAATTGCAATCTGTGATGAGATAGTTTTTGAAATCAATTAAGATTTTGGAACTCACATCCTGCAATAGAAAGATTTTCTTTTTCTTCTTTTGATAAGATAGAAAACGGTCTTTCAGGTTGTTGTACTTTTTTAAAGTGGATTCTGTATAGGATGCCGTACTGCGTTTGAAGTCTGTGAAGTTTTGCAGATAGTTTATGAAAACAGTATCATCTTCTTTTATCTCTATGCGATTGTAGAATTTATCAATCTTTTCAGCTAACCAATCTTTTGAGAAAATAACGCCTTTGGAATAATCGGAATTATATTCTTTCAAAACAAAGGTTTCCAACTCATTTAGCTCTGTGTAAAGTATTTTGAACTCTGGTTGGGTTTGGATAGGTCGGGATGTTTTTACGCTCCAGTATTTCGGATTGATGATTTTCCCTGTTTTGATTTGGAAAACATTATCTCTATCAATTGAAAAACGGATATAGATTTGAGCGTTCTCGGTTTTGTGTAAAACCCGAAATTTAACGGTTGCCATATTTGAAATTTTTGAACAATCAAATGTACAAAATCCGTTGGAATTAATTCCAACCAAATTCCAACCGTTCTGAAATTTAGTAAAACGCTATGCACTTACATACCATTGTAGAGTACTATAAATAAAGGGTTTGCGGTGTATTTTTAAGTTTTACGAAAATGCTATAAAACTCGTTTGTCGGGTACGCTAGGCACCTCAATGGTAAACCCTAATTCATTTATTGACAATGTTTTAGGGTTTTTTATTTTTGTTATGTTTGAAATTTGAGCATAAAAATTCTTTGGAAACAAAATAAAATAGGGAGACCAACTAAGCGTCCCCCTACTTATTCTTAAAAAAAACTATATAAGTGTGAATGGTATTTGTTCATAAACAATTATGTTGCCAAACATATTTTCTCAAATAAAATAAATTTCCCAAAACTCAAATTTATTTCAATCCAGTTTTTGTTTTAAATTTTAAAAATCGATTCACAAATTTTGTCGATCTTATTAAATTTATGCTTTACATAATAAAAGCTTAAGTTTATTTAGTTTTTCATTATCCTGTTTAACTGTTAAAGTTTCCCTTTTGTAAGGAAAATCGATTCGTTTAAGATTTTTGGCAACGATTTTGTAATGTAGTACTTACCTATTTATAATCACAAAACATTTTCACAATATGGAAGCCACAGAACTTAGACTCAACAATTTGGTCATCTATGAAGATGAGATCGTACCAGTAATCGGGATGGAAAATAAACACAATGGTCTTTTTGTAAAGATTGATTCCTTCACTGCGGTAGATCAAAGAAAGCTAAAACCGATTGCACTTACGGCAGAATGGTTTTCAAAATTGGGATTCAAGGAAGTGTATCGTTCATCTACTAGAGTGCGATTCGACCTTCCGAATTTTTGCAGATATGATTTTGACCTTAGTTCAAACAAAATTCTTGAAGGATTTTTGTTCTTTGGAAATTACATCAAATGCACCCATCTTCATCAATTACAAAATATCTATTTCACGCTCACAGGCGAGGAATTGAAAGTTGAACACAATCTTACACAAAAAGAGATTGTAGCTTAAAAAATAAAAAACCTGATTTGCAAAAACGAATCAGGTTTTTTTATATCTGAATTTAATGAAAGTAAAAATCTAGGTTCTGGCTTCTAACTTCTCACATCTTTCCTTACTTTTGTCTAAAATTATTCAGAATTGAAAACCCATTTCATTGCTATTGGCGGTTCTGCGATGCACAATCTTGCCATTGCGCTCAAAGATAAAGGCTATCAGGTCACAGGCTCAGATGATGCTATTTTCGAACCTTCAAAATCCAGATTGGACAAAAAAGGAATTCTTCCCGCAGAATTGGGCTGGTTTCCGGAAAAACTGACTTCGGATATTGATGCCGTAATTCTCGGAATGCACGCTCACGCAGACAATCCTGAGCTCGCAAAAGCAAAAGAATTAGGTTTGAAAATCTATTCTTATCCGGAATTTCTCTACGAACAATCCAAAGAAAAAACCAGAGTTGTCATCGGCGGTTCCCACGGGAAAACCACGATCACATCGATTATTCTTCACGTTCTAAATTTCCATCAGAAAGATATCGATTATATGGTCGGCGCCCAATTGGAAGGATTCGATTGTATGGTGAAAATTACGGATGACAATGATTTTATGATTCTCGAAGGCGACGAGTATTTGTCTTCTCCGGTTGATTTGCGTTCCAAATTTTTACTCTATCAACCCAATATCGCTTTGGTTTCCGGCATTGCTTGGGACCACATCAATGTTTTCAAAACCTTTGATGATTACATTGAGCAATTCAGAAAATTTGTGGCGAGCATCACGCCTGGAGGCGTTTTGGTTTATAACGAAGAAGATGCTGAAGTTGTTAAAGTAGTTGAAGAAGCCGAAAATTATTTCAGAAAAATCCCATACAAAACGCCAGCTTACAAAATAGAAAATAGAATTGTCAATCTGAAAACCGATATGGGCGATATTCCATTATCTGTTTTCGGAAAACACAACTTGCTGAATATGGAAGGTGCGAGATTCATCTGTTCGCAACTGGGCATTATGGAAGAAGAATTCTACGAAGCGATTATGAGTTTCAAAGGCGCTTCTAAACGTCTCGAAGTTGTCAAAAGAGCCGATGGAGGTTTGCTTTACAAAGATTTCGCACACGCACCAAGCAAAGTAAAAGCGACTGTTTCCGCATTTGCAGAACAGTTTGAAAAAACCGAAACGTTTGGATTTTTAGAATTGCACACGTACTCAAGTTTGAATCCGGTTTTCCTGGAGCAATACGACCACGCAATGGATGGTTTGGATAATGCGGTAGTTTTCTATTCCGAAGATGCTTTGAAAATCAAAAGAATGGACCCGATTTCTCCGGATTTGATTAAGGAAAAATTCAAAAATGAAAACCTGAAAGTCTTTACCAGTGCAGAAGACCTTCACGCATACTGGGAAACTTTGGACAAATCGAAAGGCGCTTTTGTAATGATGAGTTCCGGTAATTTCGGAGGTTTGGATTTGACGAAATAAATTAAATAATAATGAAACGGTTATTAAAGTTTGTTTTAATTTTAGTTGTTTTTGTGAGTTGTTCAACGGATAATTTTTATGAAACAAAAAGAACATTACAAACTGATAAAACTGATTATAAAATTGGAGAAAAAATTAGTTTGATTTTGAAAATTCAACCTGAAAAATCTGAAAAACTAATAAAAATTTACAGGAATTATCAAAACTTACAGGTTTCTTTTTCTTTGCTAAATTATGATGTTCACAATTCAAATGGGAAGATTGAGAAGAGAGAAAATGTACCAAATTCTGAAATTGAATCAATAACAATTACCAAACATAAGCCTTTTGAAAAAACCTTTGCTGGAAATATTATTGACAATGCGGATTCTGTGAAAATTGAATTTTTAGAATTAAATACTTCTGCAAACTTTGCAAAGAAAGATTTGATAAATGGTAAAGTCAGAATTCACGGATTGTGCATTCCAATTAACCCAGAGGCTGGTGCATCTTTAGAAGAGTATTTTGATATTGTTGATGTAAAAATTCACTGATGAATTACTAATTTTCCCAATAATAATTTCAAAGTCCCATTACCGACCAATCCTTCATTCCGAAACAAAACTTTCCCATTTCTATCAATCAAAATCCAACTTGGATAAACTTGTTTTTTGTTTGATGAAATCTCAACCGCCAATTCGTGAATCCCAGAATTTCCATTCGAAATATAATTGTAATTTTCACCAAAAAATTTAATCGATTCTTTGTTTTTTTCAGGATTAAAAGTGATAAAATAAACCTTGTCATTCATCAGATTTTTCAACTCCAAATCCTTCTCCACTTGATATTTCTGAATTTTACAAATCGAACACCAATCAGTTTTCATATAAATCAAAATTGGCTTGTCCAACTTTTTCGGTAAACTTTCAAATCCATAATTCTTCACTTCCTGTGAATTAAAAATTCCGGAAATCATTAATAATATGAAAGTCAATATTTTCATTAATCTAACTTCTAAAATCTAATTTCTAATCTCTACCTAATTTGGTATCTAATCCCCAAAAACGTCCGAATTCCCTGCATCGGCGCATAGCCATAAGTCGTATCAAAAGTGTGACCGTAAGGATTGCTCGCAACATCATCCACTTGATTGTCAAATGGGTCAAACGGACGAAGAATTGGATTTTTCGGTGTGAAATTTAATAGATTTCTTACGCCTCCATAAATCTCAAAACCATTTTCAAATTTCTTAGTCAGCTGAATATTCATCAACGTAAACCAAGGCGAATATTCCGGTCGGAAATCATCTGGAACAGTTGGCAATCGCATTGGGCCGTAGAATTGTCCCGTCAAATCCATCGAAAATTTATTAGCAAATTGATAACTCAAATTGTAAGTTCCGCTCCACTTCGGCGCGTGCAATTGCTGGATTCTCTCGCCTTCATTTTCCTGATAAACATCCATATAAGTCAATCCAAACATTAGCTGAATAGGCAAACTCCAATTCGTGCTAATGTCTGCTGAAATTCCTCTCGAAATCGCGTGTCCAGCCAAATTATCATAAATGATTTTATCCGGCTCCGAATCAAAATCGCCCACAATCTTATTGTTGAAATAAGAGTAAAATCCGTTCACATCCACGTTAATAAAATAATCTTGGATTGGAATTTTCATCAGATAACTCAAATTTGTATTCAAGGATTTTTCCGGCTTCAAATCATCTGCAATCACCACTTCCCGCGAACCAGTCAACGCCGCGTGGTCTTCTGTGAAAAGATTCACCACACGGAAACCTGTTCCAAAACTAAATCTCAAAGTATGGTAAGGGTTTGGCTCAAATTTCCAAGCCACTCTCGGGGAATGCACAGATTTGTGAATCTTGTGATAATCATATCGGTAACCCAAAAGCAAGGTGTTTTTATCATTAATTTCCAATTCGTCTTCTACATAAAATCCTAAAATTGGTGATTTCATCGGTTGATTTTCACCTTCAGAATTTGCTGTTCCAGGCGTATTGTCATCGTAGAAAGTCGATTTCGAAGTCGTTCCGCTTTTCAAAAGATGTTTGCCCAACTGCTTTTCCCAATTCATTTGTAGAAACAAAACTTTTTGAGTCGCCAAGTAAGAAGTGTTCCCGTAAAACGAACTCTGATGATGGTAATTGTAAGAATATTGAAGCAAAAATTTCTCCTTCAAAGGTAATTGATAAATTCCAAAAAACTCAAATCGGTTGGTGTAAATGCTTTCGCCGTAAACATCATTAGAACCTCGGTTTCGCTTTTGCCACTGCATTTCGCCACCAAATCTATCTTCACAAAAATACCTCAAAGCAAAACTCGCCTGTCGATTTTCTTTTCTTTTGAAATTCCATTTGTTGAAAATTGAGATTCTGTTTTGCAAAGGCGTGTCTGTGAAATTATCTTTATTCTGGTCAATTCTGTTTCCGAAATAGAAATAATTAAGACTCAACAAACTGGAAAAATTCTTGTTATCAAACATTTTTTTCGCAATATCAAGATTGATTTCACCTTGGTTTCCAGTCATCACATCGGTCGCAAAATCCGGCGCCTGCAAAGCATTTTTGGTAATGATATTAATGACGCCACCCATTGCTTCCGAACCGTAAATAGACGAAGCCGGACCTTTCGTTACCTCAATTCTATCAATCAAACTATTCGGAATTCCACTGAGTCCGTAAACTGTGGAAAGTGAACTGACAATGGGCATTCCATCAATCAAAATCATCGTGTAAGCGCCTTCCAAACCGTTGATGTGAATGTCGCCCGTATTACAAACCGCACAATTCAGCTGAGGTTTCACACCGTTGACCATCGCAATCGCTTCAAACATATTAGACGTTGGATTTTTCCTGAAAAATTGTTGCGAGTAAACATCTGTCGAAATCGGGCTGTTCAATTTCTGCACGGGAAATTGGGTGATTGTGACTTCGTCAATATCGTTTGATTTCTTCAAAGTGTCAATGGACGCGGTTAAGGAATCTTGCCGAATAGTTTCCACTACCTTCAAAGTGTCCACGGAAGAATTTAAAGAATCTTTCGGAATAGATTCAATTTGCGCATTAATTAAAACCGAAAATAAACTGAGTATGATGTAAAGTAATTTCATTAAAACAAAAATGTTAGACAAAGCTAACAATTTTATTAGAAATAAAAAATTTACTTTGGTTTTAATTTCTCGCACACAAAAAAAACTCATCAAAAAAATGATGAGTTTAATATTAATTGTCTAAAATCTAAAATCTAGATTCTAACATCTTTTCTAATCTCTTCTGCTCAAAAATATTCTCAGAATATACCAGAACAAAAGCATTATGGATGAGAATAATTGTAAAGCTGCGCCCACATATTGCCCTTTCGAGTATTGGTTTTTGATGTTATAAGTCTCATACAAAATACTCGCACTTGCCAACGCAACCATCGCCAAGGAGAACCAAAGTCCAAGATTGAACCCGAAAATTGCGCCAACCACAATCACGCCCAACGCTACAAATCCACCAATCACGATGATGTTTCTAAGGAAAGAAAAATCCTTGTTTGTAAGGAAAACTGCCGCCGTCAATCCAGCAAACATAAAAACTGTTACCAACGCTGCTTGCGTGATGATTTCTGGTGCGTACAAAGTTGCGATGCCCAACATCGGGAGAAAAATCACGGCTTGTATCAAAACAAACAATCCCAATCCCAGATATTGCGTCGTTTTTGAAACCGAGAACGACAATTTGGTTGCCAACATAGACACCATCCAAAACACACCGATGATGAGTAACCACGTGTATTTTCCAGACATCATAGACAATATCATTTCCATCGGAACCACTTTCAGCAAGATGCTTTCCACCGCTCCGAACGCCAAAATCGCCAATGCGACGTGCATATAAGTTTTTCTGTAAAATTCTGCTCTTTCGACTTCCGAAATCTCAGAAACCATTAATGAATCATTCATTTGTAAAAATTTTAATAATCTCAAAGATAACATTTTCTAATAAAAACGAATCTTAAGACTTTCATAATTATTTTTCAGGAGCCGGGAACCGGCTTTCCGTTGCAATTCCTCGCGCCTTGCTTTTCCCATCGCCTGCTGTGGGATTTCCACTGCAATCAGGGCTATGGGTTTCAGCATAAAAACAACAGTGTTCCTAAAAACATATTTTGTCATTCAGTAGGAATCTAGACTGCTGAGATTCCTACGGAATGACAAAGATTGTGTTTAATCTTACCTGAGCGAAGCGCCTTTATCTCAAAATAGTTATTTTTTTAATGGAATCGATGAATCTTTGATTTGCGAACCTTAAAGTGTTTTCAATAATTTCAAAAAAATCTTTGCGCTCTTTGCGTTAAAATCTAAGTGTCAGAAAAAAATATTACATTTGAGAAAAGCCAAATCCAACAAAATGAGATACGTTCAGTTAGGTAAGATTCCACCAAAAAGACACACGGTTTTCAAATCCGAACAAGACCAATTCTATTACGAGCAACTCTTTGGAACAGAGGGTTTTCACGGCATTGCATCGTTGTTGTATCACACGCATCGCCCGACTCAAATCAAATCCATTGGCGAAGCAAAAGACGTGACACCGAAAATCGCAGTCGAGAAAAACGTCACGCCAAGAATGATAAAAGGCGCAAAAGTGACCGCCGAAGATGACTTTTTGGAAAGCCGAAAGGTTCTGATGCTAAACAACGATTTGAAAATGGGTCTGGCAAAACCAAGAAAATCACCAGACTATTTTTATAAAAATGCAGAATGCGACGAGTTACTTTTCGTTCACGCCGGAAAAGGAATTCTGAAAACAATGCTCGGAAATATTGAGTTTTCTGTCGGCGATTATCTCATCATTCCGAGAGGAACAATTCATCAGCTAGAATTGGAATCTGAAGAAAACGTTTTCCTATTCATAGAAGCGCATTCCCCGATTTACACACCAAAACGTTACCGAAACGAATTCGGACAATTGCTGGAACATTCGCCTTTTTGCGAGCGTGATATTGTTCCGCCAACTTTCGTAGAACCGAAAAATGAGAAAGGCGATTTTCTCATCAAAGTCAAAAAGGAAAATCAAATGACGGATTTCATTTATGCCACTCATCCCTTTGATGTGGTTGGTTGGGACGGTTATTTTTATCCTTACAAATTCAATATCAAGAACTTCGAACCGATTACGGGGAGAATTCATCAACCGCCTCCGGTTCATCAGAACTTCGAAGCGCATAACTTTGTGGTTTGTTCTTTCGTGGCGAGAATGTACGATTATCATCCTCAGGCAATTCCTGCGCCGTACAACCATTCAAACATCGATTCCGATGAGGTTTTGTTTTATACAGAAGGCGATTTTATGAGCAGAAACCACGTGGATTTGATGGATTTTTCACTTCACCCTGGCGGAATTGTTCACGGCCCGCATCCAGGCGCGATGGAACGAAGCATCGGCAAAAAATCTACGGATGAATATGCGGTAATGGTTGACCCATTCCGACCTTTCAAACTGACGGAAGAAGCGATAAAAGTGGAAGACCCGAGTTACAAGACGAGTTGGTTGGAAGATTAATTTTAAATATAATTTCTTATATGTCCGATTTCGATTACTTGATAAATTATGCCCAAAATACATTTGGATTGGATGATGCTGACGTTAAAAGAATCGATGATTATTTTGAAATTCAAACGCCTAAAAAGAACGAAATTATACTTAATTCTGGAGAAGTTTGCAAAAATATTTATTTTGTCAAAAAAGGAATTCTAAGAACTTTCCATATCAATTCCAACGGAACGGAATTCACAAGATTGATTGTGAAAGAAAATCAGTTTTGTACGGTTTTGATTAGTTTCCAAGAGAAGATGGCTTCGCCGGCTTTTATTCAGGCTTTGGAAGATTGTGTTTTGTTCAGAATTTCTCAGGAGAATTTTCTTAGATTTGTTTCTCAATCCGAGAATGCAAAGAAAATCTACACAACTATTTTGGAAGAATTTCAGAATTTTCAAATCAAAAGATTGGAGTTTCTCACGCAATATTCTCCTCAAGAAAAAACTGAAATTTTCATTAAGGAAAATCCAGAATTAGAATCCCGAATCACAGACAAAATTATAGCGTCTTATCTACAAATTACGCCGGAAACTTACTCCCGATGTAAGAAAAAGTTGGAGTCTTGATTTGAATCAATTTTTTGAATGTGTAATTTCTTCAAATTTGATGAAAATTACACTTATGAAAACAATTTTGACTTTTATGATTTTGTTGCTTGGTTTTAATTTTAACCTTGCTCAGCAAAAAAAGATTGACAGCAGTTTTACCAAAGAAAAACATTTGAAATCCTACAAGCCATTGATGAAAACGGCTAATATCCTTTTGGCTTCGGGAGGCGGATTGATGCTGATTGGTGGGATTCTGATTGCAACTGATAATTCGGAAGATAATGGTTGGATTACAATTATTTCAGGACAAGAATTTGCAGGTGTGATGGTTATAATTGCTGGAATTATTACAGCTTCAGTTTCAATTCCGTTTTACATTACGGCTTATGTGAAAAAGCGTAAGTTAAAATTGTCTCCCGCAATTACTTACGAATATCAAAAGAATATGCAGATTCCAATTACTAATTTTGGGCTTGCTATCAATTTTTAAAAATGAGAAGCTAACATTTTTGTTAGCTTTTCGATTTTAAGTGAAATCCACATTTACCACTATCGTTTTTCTGTCTTTCAAAAAATGGATAAATAGATGTCTATCTTCCTCTCCAATAATTTTTCTTTCAAAAACTTTATTACCATTTTCAATTGATTCTTTTAGCGCATTGTCATTTTGTAATTCCTTGAGTAATTTACTGTAATCCGATAGAGATAATTCAATAATTGATTTGGAAAAGTAATCGCCGTGAAAATCTGGATAGCTTGAACTCTTAAATTTTATTTCTGCTGATTTAGGAATTTTTTGTTTTGTAACATATTCAAATTCATTATAATAAAAGCTTTTTGGTGGGTAAACCGCAGTGTATGAAAAATAGAAAGAAAGTAATGCAGAAGAAATGAATAAGTATAATACAAGCATATTATTGCTTAAATATTTCGATTGTATGTCAAATATATTTCGAATGTATTTCAATATTAAATATGGAATGATTATGAATACAGAAAAAATCAAAAATATAAAAATGAATAGAACTGTAATTACAATATGGTGATAGTCATTTAGATTTTCCATATCAATTCCCAGCAATCGGACTTCCAAAAATCCCAACCGCCATTTCTGCCCAAATTAGCATTAACAAAGCAACAATTCCCAAAACCAAAATCAATCTCGATTTGAAAGTTTTTACTTTTTTCAAAACAAAATCAAGCGTGAAAACGGTTGCAAACAGCAAGATTCCCATAATTACAAAATCGGACAAAGTCCAATTGACTTCTTTTGTAAACTGCATCGCAATCAATGGAATGCTCAATAAAACAAACGGAATTGAAAATAGAAGTACGCTTCTTTGATTAGTTGTTATCATAATTTTAAAGTTTAATTGGTTGTAAAGAACTTTGAATTACAAAGTAAATAAATATTTTTTAAACTTTCAAAATTATTTTCAAATTAATATGACTTTTTACCAAACTGATAACGCTCATTTTTTTGTTTATCTTTAGGATATAAATTTGTGAAAAATATTTAAGCGATGATCAATTACGTTACAGCAGAAGAGGCAGTTTCAATTATTAAAAGTGGCGACAGGATTTTCGGACACGGAAGTGCTTGTACGCCTAATATTTTGTATGATGAGTTGGCAAAACAATCTTCCAGGCTCAGCAATGTGGAGATGGTTTCCATCACGCAACAAGGTAATGTAGAAATTGCTAAACCTCAATATAAAGACAGTTTTTTCATCAATTCATTGTTTACTTCTACGCCGGTTCGTGAGGCTGTGAATGGTGAAAATGGAGATTATGTTCCGATTTTCCTGAGTGAGATTCCTGTGCTTTTCAAAAACGGAATTCTGCCAATTGATGTCGCTTTGATTACCGTTTCTCCGCCGGACGATCACGGTTATTGTACGCTTGGAACTTCTGTGGATGTTGCGAGAAGTGCGATTGATACTGCGAAAACAATCATTGCGGTTGTGAATCCAAAAATGCCTAGAACGCACGGCGACGGAATGATTCACATCAACCGAATCGAAAAGCTGGTTTGGAATGAGGAAGATCTTTTGACCATCGATTATGGCTCCAAAGTTGGCGCAGAAGAAATGCTGATAGGAAAGCACGTCGCAGAATTAATTGATGATAAAGCAACTTTACAAATGGGAATCGGAACCATTCCGGATGCGGTTTTGAAATGCCTTGGAAATCACAAAGACCTTGGCGTTCACACAGAAATGTTGAGCGATGGCGTGATTGATTTAATCCAAAATGACATCATTAATAATAAGTATAAAGGCACGCATACCAACAGAACAATTACAAGTTTTTGCTTCGGAACCAGAAAGTTATATGATTTTGTAGATGACAATCCTTCGATCGCGTTTATGGATGTTCAGCACGTGAATTTTCCTATTAACATTATGAAAAACAAAAAAATGCACGCGATAAATTCGGCTATCGAAATTGACATTACAGGTCAGGTTTGCGCAGATTCTATCGGGACTTACCAGTTCAGCGGAATCGGCGGACAAATGGATTTTATGCGAGGCGCCGCGTTGAGTGAAGGTGGAAAACCAATTATGGCACTTTCATCCAGAACCAAAAAAGGTGTTCCGAGAATTGTTCCTTTCCTCAAACAAGGCGCTGGCGTTGTAACAACGAGAGGTCATATTCATTACGTTGTGACGGAATTTGGAACGGCTTACTTGTACGGAAAAAATCTTCGTCAAAGAGCCAAAGCTTTGATTGATATTTCTCATCCTGATGACAGAGAAATGCTGGAGAGAGCGGCTTTTGAACGGTTTAAATAAAATTAAACAAACTTTTAATTTTTTCTCACTTTTGTTGTATATTTGATATAACACACAAGTATTTTTTAATTGAAATCAATTTATAACTTAATAAAAGAGGAAATTCGGAAGCAACCCAATATTCAGGAATCCATTTTGGGGAAAGCAAATCCGTGGAAAAGGAGTCATTATATCATTCTTTCTGAGATTATCAAAGAGGAACTTTCTAAAAAAGAAGAATTGCAGAATGAGAGAAAGTTTGAACTCGGAACCAGTATTTCTCATATCACTTTGCAACGTTTTTTTGAGAGTGATTATGATTATAAGACTCACAACGATCTGCGTTTTTTGAAAACGTTGGATAAGGTTTGTATTTTCCTGGGTTTCAAAGATCTAAGTGCTTTCGTGATGAATGTGAAGGATAAGAATCTTTATAACAAATCCGCATTCGAAAAGGAATTCACGACTGATATAGTTTACAAATATTGCCAGACAAATTTTGAGTTTTTCAAAGTTTTCCCCGAATTAAAGCTTGATATTTTCGATGATTTAATTTTTCCGGAAGCACCTTTCCGTGAGAGAATTAGAAATTACAGTTCACAACTTTGCGAGAGAAAATTGAAACTTGTTGTCAACAACAACCGATCCAATTTTGAGATTTTTGATTTGGATATTATTTCAGAAGAGCCTGAAAAAATCGTAGTGAAAACACAGGAGTTTTGGAATCTGGTGTTTGTGGTAGAGCACTCTGAGGAGGAATATATCGTGAATGAGCTTAATACCCAAATCTACTTCATCAAGAAAAAGAACAATGAATGGAAAATCTGGGACAATTACAATCCAAACTCTGGATTGCTTAATAATGAAATAGAAAAAAAGCCGTAAACAACGGCTTCATTTTTTCAATCTGTGCATTTATGTTTTTAGAATCCTGAATTTTTCTATAACAAATGTAACACTACAAATCCATAAAACTTAAACTTAAAAATACTTAAAACTACTTATTGTGTTTTCTTTATATATTTTCTGTTTTTATTAAATTAATAATTAACAAAAGATAATTATTTTAACAAATAATGCTTAAATTTAGTTAATTAGTGTAAAGTTAACATTTTTAATTAATGTAGTTTGCATTTTAAAACTAAAAACTAACAGATGTTAGTTTATTCCCAAAAAATTCTTATCTTGGCATCAACAGATATAAAAGTAAAAAGTAAAATGTCAACACTCACTTTTGCCGAGAAAATCGCACAAGCCGAGAATTTTCTCCCCATCAACGGAACAGATTATTTAGAGTTTTATGTAGGAAATGCCAAGCAGGCGGCCCATTTTTACAAAACCGCATTCGGTTTTCAGTCCGTAGCTTATGCTGGTCCGGAAACTGGCGTCAGAGATAGAGCGTCTTACGTTCTTCAGCAAGGAAAAATCAGATTGGTATTGACTTCGGGACTCAAGTCGGATTCTTCAATTTGTGAACATCAGAAAAAACACGGCGATGGTGTCAAGATTTTGGCACTTTGGGTAGATGATGCCGAGAAAGCCTTTGAAGAAACCACAAAACGTGGCGGGAAACCATATCTGGAGCCTCAAACTTTGACCGACGAATTCGGAGAAGTGAAGATGTCCGGAATCTACACTTATGGCGAAACAGTTCATATGTTCGTGGAACGTAAAAATTACAATGGAGCATTTATGCCAGGCTACGAACCTTGGAAAAGCGACTACAATCCGTCCGATGTTGGACTTCTGTACGTGGACCATTGCGTAGGAAATGTTGGCTGGGACAGGATGATTCCAACGGTTGAGTGGTACGAAAAAGTGATGGGATTTGTCAACATTCTTTCGTTTGACGACAAACAAATCAATACAGAATATTCCGCTTTAATGTCAAAAGTAATGTCCAACGGAAACGGATTTGCCAAGTTCCCAATCAATGAACCAGCCGAAGGTCAAAGAAAATCTCAGGTGGAGGAATATCTGGATTTCTACGAAGGCGAAGGCGTACAGCATATTGCCGTTGCGACAAAAGATATTGTCAAAACTGTTACAGAACTGAAAAGTCGTGGGATAGAATTCCTTTCGCCACCGCCAGAAGCCTATTACGAAATGATTCCGGATAGAGTGGGGAACATCGATGAAGACATTAAGAAACTTCAAAGTTTGGGAATTTTGGTGGATTGTGATGAGGAAGGTTATCTACTTCAAATTTTTACAAAACCAGTCGAAGACAGACCAACTTTGTTCTACGAAATCATCGAGAGACACGGCGCTCAGAGTTTCGGAGCCGGAAACTTCAAAGCCCTTTTCGAAGCCTTGGAAAAAGAACAGGAAAAACGTGGCAATTTATAAACCAAATCATTCACTATAGAATTAAAGCATTATTTTTAATGCTTTAATTTTTTGTCTAAATTCTAACATCTAAACTCTAACTTCTATATAATGAAATCATTCATAGAATATTCCTCAGATTCAGACTTTTCCATTCACAATATTCCGTTTGGTGTTTGTGTTTTTAACAAAGAATTTATTGCCTGCGCAACAAGAATTGGCGATATCGTCATCGATTTGGCAACCTTGTACGACCTTGGTTATTTTGAAGAAATCACCGAAATGGACGAAAATGTTTTCGAAGCCTACACCATCAACGAATTTATTGAACTTGGAAAACCTGTTACCAATAAAGTCAGAGAAAAAATCCAACAGCTTCTACTGGAAGATTCACTTCTTTCAAAAGACGAACGAACGATTACAGACTGCTTCTACAATCTCGACGAAATCCAAATGATGATGCCTTTGCACATCCCAAATTACACCGATTTTTACAGCAGTATCCAACACGCCACCAACGTCGGAATGATGTTCCGCGACCCAGCCAATGCACTTCTTCCAAACTGGAAACATTTGCCGGTTGGTTATCACGGTCGCGCGTCTTCCATTGTTTTATCAGGAATCGATATCATCAGACCTTGCGGACAAATCAAACCACCAGATGCAGACAAACCGATTTTCAGCGCGTCAAAACAACTCGATTTCGAATTGGAAATGGCTTTTGTGGTGAATAAAAATACAGATTTGGGCGATAGGATTTCTGTGGCTGAGGCAGAAGATGCGATTTTCGGAATGATGATTTTCAATGATTGGTCGGCAAGAGACATTCAAAGTTGGGAATATGTTCCGCTTGGTCCATTTTTAGGTAAGAATTTTGGCTCTTCTATTTCGCCTTGGATTGTAACTTTGGAAGCTTTGAAACCATTCAAAACAGAATCTCCAAAGCAAGAACCAGAAGTTTTAGATTATCTGAAATTTGAAGGAGATAAAAATTATGACATCAATCTCGAAGTTTATTTGAAACCAGAAAACTCCGAAGAAAATCTGATTTCGCAAAGCAATTACAAATTTATGTACTGGAATATGTTCCAGCAATTGGCGCATCATACCGTGAATGGTTGCAATGTGGAAGTTGGTGATGTTTATGCCAGCGGAACAATTTCTGGAGAAGATAAAAAATCGTACGGTTCGATGCTGGAATTGTCTTGGAAAGGCACAAAACCATTGCAACTCAAAAACGGAATCGAAAGAAAATTTATAGAAGACGGCGATACGATTACGATGAAAGCGTGGTCAGAAAAAGACGGCATCCGAGTTGGGTTTGGGGAAGTTTCTGGGAAGATTTTGCCGGCTATTTTACCAAAATAGACACAAAGGTTTTCACAAAGTTCACAAATTTTTTTTCTCCTTGTGGTCTTTGTGAAAAATCATTGTGAGCTTAGTGGTTAAAAATATTTTAAAGAAAAAAAATGAAAACAATCATCCCATCCGATATTTCAGCAGTTCAATTACAACAAGTAATGCAAACAGCGATTGCGCCGAGACCAATTGCTTTAGCAAGTACAATAAATGCAGAAGGAGAAATCAATCTTTCGCCTTTCAGTTTTTTCAATATGTTCAGCACGGTTCCACCGATTGTGATAATTTCGCCTTCCAGAAGAGTTCGTGATAATACGACCAAACATACTTTGGAAAATCTGAAAGAAGTTCCAGAATTGGTCATTGGAAATGTGAATTTCGAGATGGTTCAGCAGGTTTCCTTGGCGAGTACCGAATATGAAGATGGCGTGAATGAATTTATTAAATCAGGTTTAACAATGCAACCTGCAGACATTGTAAAACCACCTTTGATTGCAGAATCTCCCGTCAATTTCGAATGCAAAGTTCTTGAAATTAAAAGTTTAGGAGAACTTGGAGGCGCAGGAAATCTCGTGATTGCAGAAATTGTGAAAATTCATATCAATGAAAAATATCTGGATGAAGCCGGAAATCTAGACCAGAAACAATTGGATTTGGTAGCGAGATTGGGGAGTAATTTCTATTCCAGAAATAATGAAAACAATATCTTCGAAGTTCCTAAACCATTAGTGACGAAAGGAATCGGTTACGACAAGCTTCCTGACGAAATCAAACAAAGCGACATTTTTACAGGCAACGATTTGGGAATGTTGGCGAATGTGGAAATTTTACCAAATGGTCCTTTTTCATCAGAAAAAGATGTACATTTATTAGCTCAGAACTTTTTAAAAAACAATGAAATCGAAAATGCGTGGAATGTTTTAAAATCTGACTGATAGCCATTAAAAACTAAAAACCATCAATTAAACTATGAAAAAATCGGTGTATCAAACCATCATCAGCCTTCTGATTTTGGTAATTGTGATGTCGGTTTTTGCCGTTGTCAACATCCAGGTCAGTTTGACATATGAAACTGAGAATATGAAAGATTGCATTTCGCTGATTTCTGGGAGAAATCTTTGTCAGGAATTGTTAGTTTCGAAAATCATCATTGTGATTTGCCTGATTGTTGTTTCTGGAATGTTGAGTTTTAGGAGTAGGATTGTGAAAGATTAATTCTACTTTCTCTTTCAATTTTTGTGGGATTTTGGCGTGTGTCGAAGATGTCGACAATTTTTATTTGAAAATCATCGTCATTTATTGAATATATTATTTTGTAATTAGATTCGACAATATAATGGTAGTCAATGTTTTTATACATTAAAGAGAGTTCCTTTTGCCCAATTCTAGGATTGTTGATTAATCTATCAGGGGCTAAAAGAATTTTGGTAATGATTTTTTGAGCAACATTATAGCTTTTAGATTTTTCTTGATAATAAAGAAAAATTTCATCAATTTGTTGTTCAGAAAATTCTGACCAAACGATTTTATAAGCCATATTTAGAAAGAAGTTCTTCAGTTGTTTTGAATCTTCCATTTTCAAAATCATCCTCAGATTTTGCGATTCTTTCGTGAAGTTCTTCAACTGTAAAAGGTTTTAATTCTTTCTCAGACTGTTTGTTTTTTTTCAAAAGCTTCTCGAATTGAGAGATTAATTCCTCACTTTGAAGATTTAGAAAAGCTTGAACAAATTCTATTTTTCTCGTTTCGATATTCATTTTCAATATGTTTTAATCAAAATTACAAATTTATTTTTAAAGAAAATTATAACTATTAATTTATATTCTTTCGTGAGAGTTGTTGATTTTCAGCAATTTCAATTTTTTGAATCTCGTTATTATTATTTCCTTTAATATACGTAATTTTCACTTTTAATCCATCATAAAAAGTATTGGAATGATTTCCTCCAAAATGGTTGAATTCATATAAAGCATTGTCCAAATAATTAAATTGGATAGAATCAACATTAAATTTTTCGACAGTAGTTTTTCCACTTCTAGGATATGCGACTATTCTCTTAAAGTTTGAAATTTCTCCTTCAACTTTTTGAACTCTATCAGAATTAAGTAATTTAGTTAGTCTTTTCTCTGTATTGTCTTCTGAGAAAAACTTTAAATAAACGTAGCCTGAAAATGATATAATTACAAATGGACTTACTATGAATAAATAAAACTTTTTTTCAAAATCTGATTTTTTAAATTTAAGAATTGATAAAAAAAGGAAAAATGAAATGATAAAAATAACTAGCGAAACAGAACTAGAAGATGTGGAACTTGGAGAATCAAGTATTGACCAATAAGTGTAATATTTCATCAAATAAAGTTAATTATTTTTTCTAAATCACCGCATCTCCATCCGGCGAAACCACCTGAGCCCTGTAAAGCAAAGAGTAATACCCATTTTTCACAAGCAATTCCTGATGCGTTCCTTCTTCTACAATCAATCCGTGGTCCATCACGATGATTTTGTCTGCTTTTTCAATGGTCGAAAGTCGGTGCGCGATGAGAATTGATGTTCTGTTTTTCGTGATTTTTTCTGTCGCTCTTTGGATTAATTTTTCACTTTCGTGGTCGATGGATGAGGTCGCTTCATCAAGAATTAAAATTTTCGGGTCAGAAAGATAAGCTCTCAAAAATGACAACAATTGTCTCTGTCCAAGGGAAATGGAAGAGCCTCTTTCGCTCACCACATAATCATATCCGTTTGGTAAACTTTCAATAAATTCGTCAACGCCTATTTCTTTCGAAGCTTTTTTTACTTGTTCCAAAGTAATGCTTTCGTCGCCCAAAGTCAGGTTTTCAAAAATACTGCCGTGGAAAAGAAAAACGTCCTGAAGAACAACGCCGATATGACTTCGCAAATTATACAATTCATAATCCCGAATATCAACATCATCCAACATTATTTTTCCGGAATTAATATCATAAAGTCTGGTAATCAAACTGATAATCGTAGATTTTCCTGCGCCGGTTGCTCCAACGATTGCTACAGTTTCTCCAGAATTCACTTTGAAATCAATGCCTTTCAAAACC
This sequence comes from Epilithonimonas xixisoli, assembly GCF_004365655.1. Classification (GTDB taxonomy): domain Bacteria; phylum Bacteroidota; class Bacteroidia; order Flavobacteriales; family Weeksellaceae; genus Epilithonimonas; species Epilithonimonas xixisoli. The sequence goes on from NZ_SOEO01000003.1 coordinate 249,183, forward strand.
AATTGTTTCTCGTCATAAGCAAAATGAACATTCTGGAATTCAATCTTTCCATCGAAATGGTCTCGTGCAATTGTTCCGTTATTTGGCATCGCTTGGTCTTCATCCATCACGCCGAGAACCCTCTCCGCGCCTACAATTCCTCTCTGAATATTATTAAACCTATCCGCAATCTGTCTCAACGGACGAATCAGCATATTAATAAACTGAATAAAAGCAATGATTACACCGGGCGTAGATTTAATAAAACCACCATAAAATAGAATAAATCCAATAAAAAGTGAAGAAATCAATTCAACCACCGGAAAGAATAACGAAAAGATGAAAACCGTTCTCAACAAAGCTTTCTTCAATTCAATATTAATTTTATCAAACTTCGAAAACTCCGCTTCTTGTCGGTTGAAAACCTGAATCAAAGGCATTCCTGCCAAACGTTCCTGCACAAAACTGTTCTGGGTGGAAGTCCAACTTCTTTCCTGTCCAAAAGCCGTTTTCAGTTTTTTCTGAAAAATCCTTGTGATGACAACCATTATCGGAAGAATTGCCAAAGAAATCATACTCAGATGCGTGTCCACTTGGAACATCATAAAGAGGACAAAAGCGATTCTCAAAATGTCTCCAAAAACCATCAGAAATCCGTCTGTGTAAACTGTGGCAATCGTTTCTACATCGCCAACTGCTCTTGTTACGAGACTTCCAATCGGCGTTTTGTCAAAAAATGCAGTTCGGAAATAGATGAGTTTGTGATACAATCTTTCTCTAATGTCTCTAATCACATTCTGTGAAATGAAATTGGAGAAATAAACCAAGAAAAAGTTGAGAACCGTTTCCGAAACTACCAGCCCAATGAAGAGATAAATATGCTTCATCAAAGAACTTTTGTCGCGGAATTTGATGATGTCATTATCCACAATTTGCATCGAAAGATAGGGCCTGTAGGTGGAAATCATTGCCAAAACGATGGAGATAATCAATGTGAAAATAAACCAAGACCGGAATTTCATCCCAATCAGAAATAGTCGTTTTACAATGTCCCAGGTCGTTTGTTTCTTCATTTTTTTAGATTCCGAAGATTTTCCAGTGTTGAAAAAATCTTTGCAAAAATAAGGTTTTAAAAATTTAAATCTTAATTTGAAAACTTAAATATAAATTAAAACTCATAGCCAACATCCACCAAAAAAAGACCTTGCGCAGGTGCAGAGACGCCCGCTGAATTTCGGTATTTGTCTTCGATGATCTTTCGCAAGTCGTTTGGTTGTAATTTTTCAGTCCCGATTTCAACCATTGTTCCAACGATTGCTCTTACCATATTTCTCAGAAATCGATCTGCCGAAATTGTGAATTTCAATTGATTTTCAAACTGTTCCCATTCTGCTGTGTAGATTTTGCAAATGTTGGTTTTGTTGTCGGTGTGGAGTTTGGCAAAACTTGTGAAGTCATCATATTCGAAAAGGATTTTGCAGGCTTCGTTCATAGCATCGATGTTCAATGGTTTTTGACGCCAATATTGCCAGGAAGAATCTTTGGAAAATGGATCTTTTTCTAACGAAATATAATATTCATAGGTTCTGAAAGTCGCACTGAATCTCGCGTGCATATCGGCTGGAACTTCAAAAATTTGTTTGATGGAAATGTTTTCTGATAAAAAAGAATTGAGTTTATAGACCAAATTTTCATCCAGCTTTTGCTCAGTTTCAAAATGTGCAAACATCTTTTTGGCGTGCACGCCAGTGTCAGTTCTTCCTGCTCCCGTTGTTTTTATGGGCTCTCGCAGAATCATTGACAAGGCTTTTTCCAATTCCTCCTGCACAGAAATTTGGTTGGGCTGAATCTGATAACCAAAATATGCCGAACCGTTGTAAGAAAACTCTATAAAATATCTCATTTCGGCTGTAAATTTCCTGATTTTTTTTTAATTATAAAGAAAATCTTAATTCGTAATTTCGCATTTCCAAAATCATTAAAATGAAACGTCTGAACACCAACAAACTTTCCAATCCTGCAGAATTTATTAAGCTAATGGTCATCATTTTTGTTTTGGTTTCAGTTTTTCTATTCAGTCAAGGATCATCGCAAACGCAGATTGTTGTCAACGTCGTGGTTTTGCTGATCCTTTTTATTATTTTGCAATCGACATTTGTGATTTTGTACAAAAAGGGAATTAAGAGTTTGGCTTTTTGGCTTCTGATGATTTTATTATTAATGGGAATTTCGTTGGCTGTAGCAATCTGGTATTTTTCAAAATATGGAATTACTTTTCAGCTTTAATAATTAATCTAAATTCAAAATGAAACGTATTCTCCTGCTGTCAGACACACATTCTTACATCGATGATCGAATTCTCGATTATGCAAAAGACGCCGATGAAGTTTGGCATTGCGGCGATTTTGGGAATATGAAGGTGATTGAAGAATTAGAAAAAATAAAACCAATCCGTGGTGTTTACGGAAATATCGATGAAGCTAAAATCAGAACCATTTTCCCAGAAGTTTTGAGTTTCAAATGTGAAGAAGTGGATGTTTTGATGATTCATATCGGTGGTTATCCGGAACGATATTCTGCTTTGGCAAAGGAAGAAATTGTGAAAAAGAAACCGAAATTATTTATTTCTGGACACTCACATATCCTGAAAGCAATGTATGACAAAAGAAACAATTTGTTACATCTCAATCCAGGCGCTTGCGGAAAAGTCGGCTGGCACAAAGTGAGAACGATGATGCGATTCAACATTGATAAAGAAGAAATCAAAGATTTGGAAGTGATAGAATTGGGAAGCAAGTAGAGTGGGAGATTTTGAGCATTATAGATTAAAACAGATTATATAGAAAGTCCCAAAGGGCCGACAGATATTTAAGCATAAGAATTTATTCCTATGAAGTTTGAGAATTTTTAATCATTTATCAATCATCATTTATCAATTATAATTAAGAATGAAAATAGGAGACAAAGTTTCTGTCATAGATGACGATTTGAAAGGAATTATTTTGAAAATCATTGCCAATCAGGTGAAGATTGAGGACGAGCACGGTTTTACATATAATTTTTCAAAAGATCAATTAACAATTATTGATTCTGGTTTGTATGAGAATTCTCCTGTTATCAAAAAAAATGAAACCTCCAAAAACGTTTCCAAAAAGCACAACAAGAACCCATTAAAATTAGATCTTCATTTTCAATCTTTGGTTAGAAATCCGTCTGATTATGACGCATTCGAGAGATTAATGATTCAAAAGGAAAAACTATTGGAAACGATAGATTTTTGTCGGAAAAATCACATCAAAAACCTCGAAATCATCCACGGAATCGGCGACGGTGTTTTGCAGAAAATGGTCTATGATGTTTTGGAAGGCTTCTCGAATATCGAATACGACGAGCACGGATTTTTCTATCACGAATCTGGTAAAGTAGAAGTCAAATTTATTTAATTTTGCTTCGGCAGGAAACTTGACTCAAGATTATCAAATTAAAACAAAAAAAGCATAAAATGTTTACACTACAACAAATTCAAGATGCGCATTCCAACGTAGAAAGCGGAAAAGGATTTCCGCAATTTGCAAAAACAATCAGAGAATTGGGCGTTAGAAGTCTGGAAACTTTCGTGGAAGATGGTTCTACCAATTATTTAGGAAAAGATGATTACAAAGTTTCTGCGCCACTGCAATATGCGCCATTATTGATTTACGGCATTCCAAATCCGGAAAAATTCTTATCCGATTTACGAATTCATCAACAAGGCGGAACCGACTTCTTCCAGTTTTGTAAAGATTGCGCCGACAGCGGAATTTATAAATGGATAGTAGATCTCGATGCAAAAACCTGCACCTACTACACAGAAGACGGAACCAATATTTTCGAAGAACAAATCCCAATCTAATTGGGATTTTTTATTTTAAACATTTACAGAAAGTCTTTCATCTTTTTTCTATCATCTCCCAGTCTAATTGAGAGAAACATCCTCCGGCGCATTCGCCCAAAGCAGAAACTCGCCTCCCAGATTTTGCATAATATTTTTCCAAAGATTCTGGTCATTCGGAAGCGTGTAATCCAGATTATAGACATCCACAATCGTCCACAGTTTTCGTTGCAATTCACCTTCCAGTTGCAAGGCAGACCAGCCAGAATAGCCAGAAAAAACCTTGAGATCCGCCACGCTTATTTCTTGATTTACAACTGCAGAAATCACAGAATCAATATCTTCCGTAAGATAGAATTCGTGGTTGATTTCGATAAATTCTGGCGTTATTTTTTCGCCTTTTAGGATGAAGTAGATTCTTTCATTTTCCACTGGGCCACCCTCGTAGAGTTCCACCGGAAAGCCGAAAGCATTCATCAGTCGGGAGCTGATGTTTTGATTTTTTTTATTCAAGATGAGGCCAAAAGCGCCGTTCTCATTATGATCCACAATCAGAACAACCGAACGGGAAAATATATCGCCCGACACATCCGGCGTTGATATTAAAATTTTACCTTTGTAAGAGTAATTCATCTATCAAAGCTAAAAAAAATATTTTTTTTGAAAAAGAATTAAAGGAAAATTTAAGTTAAAATTACCAAAACTAAAACTATTTGGGCGCCTTTTTCCACCCACTGTTCCCTCCCGATTTCGCATCGGGATCCACTCAGGTCGAGGCGCGCTTCGCAAAAAAGAAATATTGTTTATCAAATCAACCTAAGTCATCATTTTAGAATTCAGAAACAAATGAATCAGTCAGAAAACCTCCACGATAAAAGAAAAATCTATGACAAGTCCCAACTCATAGAAACCGAAATCAAGGAAAATCCAATCGAGCAATTCCGGAACTGGTTTCTGGACGCCGAAGAAAATCCCCAAGTGTCCGAAGCCAACGCAATGGCAATCTCAACAGTTGAAGATGACGGCTGTCCCAGAACAAGAATGGTTTTGCTAAAATCCTATAATTGGGAAGGTTTTATTTTTTATACCAATTACGAAAGCCGAAAAGGAAAATCATTGGAGAAAACCCAGAAAGCTTGTCTGCATTTTTTCTGGCCAAGTCTGGAACGCCAAATTATCATCAAAGCCAATGTGGAAAGGATTGCGGAAAATCTTAGCGATGGTTATTTCCACTCTCGACCGAAAGGAAGCCAGTTGGGTGCAATGGTTTCACCGCAAAGTCAGGAAATCCCCGATCGCAGTTTCCTCGAAAATAAACTGAAAGATTTGGAATCCGAATTCGAAAACAAAGAAATCCCAAGACCGAAAAATTGGGGTGGCTACATCGCAAAACCTTACGAAATCGAATTTTGGCAAGGCAGACCCAATCGTCTTCACGACAGAATTATTTACACTTTGACCGCGGATTTTGATTGGAAAATATCCAGATTGGCGCCGTAAGATTAACATTTTTTATAAAATCCTTAACTTATATTTTGGTTTGTTTTCTCGTTCTTTGTTTTATTAACCATTATAAACAAAATTAATTATGAAAAATCTACTTAAAATCGCAAGTGTTCTTTCGCTTGGTATTTTGCTGTCTTTCAGTTTTTTAAAAGAGAAAAAAGTTGTGGTCATAGACGCAGGTCACGGCGGAACAGATTTGGGAGCGAACCGACACGGGATTTATGAAAAAGAAATAGTCCTCAATATCGCCAAGAAAATCAAAGCATTAAACCAAAATAAAAATATCGAAATCATCCTGACAAGAGACGATGACAGTTACCCGTCATTGACGGATAGAACAGGTAAAATCAATGAATTGAAACCGGACTATGCTATTTCTTTGCACGTTAACAATTCAATCAAAGAAACGGTAGAGAGAAGCGGAATGGAAGTTTACTCGCAAGAAAATGAGGCTTCGAAAAAATTGGCAAGTAAATTTTCTGAAAAGTTCCAAAATACGGTGCAAAAAACAGCAAATCTGCATATTTTAAGAGAATCTAAAACGCCAACCATTTTGCTGGATCTGGGATTCATCAACAATCCTAATGAGAGAAGCTATCTTGCCAGCGAAAAAGGACAAACTGAAACGGCTGAGAAAATCCTAAGTTTCATCAATGAAAACTAATTGAATTTTAAAGTTCAATCAATAAAAAATCCAGCATCTGCTGGATTTTGTTTTTTATAAAGAAGGATTGAAAGACTCACTCCATTTTTCTACCATTTCTGAAAAACGTGTATTTTCAAAAGTCTTATTTCTGATTTTGGAAACTGAATGGACACCTTTTTCGTCAGAAATTCTCAGGATTTCTTCTGCCTTTTGAGATTCGAATGCGATGATTTCTGCTTCTTCTATTTCAGCCAGTTTGTTTTTATGGATGAAAGTGACAAAGTTTTCCATCAGTGGCGAGATGTACGCGCCTTCCGTCTGTTTCGGGATTTTGATCACGTTGTCTTGCAGGAACAAAAGATTTCCGAAGATACTTCTTGCAATCTTCTTGTTTGGATTGAGGAGAATCACATCGTCCAAATCATTTTCTCTCGCATAGATTTGCGCATAGATATTTTCCGGAGAATGCACGCGGATATTACTCAAAAGATTAGCATTCACATTGATTTCCTTAATCAAATCCAGCTCCACATTTCCTTGGATTTTAAGAATATCTTCCATCTCATCCACTTCGAAAAAGAACGCTGTTTCGGATTTTGACAAAGCCTTCTCATCTTGGATTCTGTAAGTCATTAGTTGGATAATTCCGTTCAGAATACCTTGGTCCAAGACTTCTTTTTGAAACAAATCCTGGAAAAATTCTAAAGTATAAGTCAACGGAATGTTTAATCTCATTTTCCTCATCGAAGCCATTAGGAAAAAATAAGATTCCTCAGCCATTATGATTTGACCGTTTCTTATAAAAAATGAAACCCAAACCGAATCTCCAAATAGGAATGAACGGTTCAGTAGTTGTAAATTGTCTTGTGTGTAAACTATCTTCTGCATTGTGGTATTTAAAAAAATAATGAACGATCAAAAATCGTTCATCCATTTGTTTTAAGCGGCGCCTAATTTTATCTGTAGATTTTCTATCAAGTTTTCCCAATAGAGTTGGTTTTCTTCTTCATCGCCATCCTCGCAGAAGTCGGTGATGTTCAGAGAAAGGTCGTCTGTAATTTCATCAATCACGATAGAAAGTTCGAAGAAATATTTGGTTCCTTCGTCCTCTTCCCAACGGAATCTTACAAAACTTTCCGGCTTATAACGTATCAGTGTAGCCCTTTCAGCAGGACCACCGCCCCAGCTAAAAAAGAAATCGTCACCACGCTCTACAACGTCGTCTGCAAACCATTCTGATAATCCTTCTGCACTTGCCAAATACTCATACAAAATCTCCGAGAGACAATGCATATTGTATTCATACTGCACTTTCGTTTTCGCCATATTCTAATTCTAATTGTGGCGCAATATATAAATTAATTTCTTATTTCCAAATCAAAATGTCTATGGAAATACAAAATTTTTATAGAAATAATGTATGATTTTTATTAGCCGATTTGATACAGATGATTAATACTAATTTTTAGAATAATTGCGATCGCTTTTGAAGCTGGGTTTTATTTTTTATGGCAGCTATTCCGTCTTCCGTTCCCAATCTTTTTGCCCACGCTTTTCCAGCCACAAAAAAGGATTTCCACTCAAGCCGGGCTGCAGATTCAATATAAAATAAGATTTGTCGTTTCAAAAAGCGGCGAAGCTGCGTAATGTTGGTAGGAAATTAAGCTAATCATCAAAGTAGGTGCGAAGCACTGAAATGCTGGTTTCTTAATCTTATTCAAATATTTATTCCACTTCATTCAAAGCTTCTAAAATAATCGCGCAACCTTTCCGGATTTCATCTTCCGAGATGGTCAAAGGCGGGGAGATTCTCATATATTCATTTCGATAAAGTTGCCAAAACACAATCAATCCTTTTTCCATACATCTGGAAGCGACTTTCAAAGTATATTCTGGATTTCCAAGATTTACAGCCAACATCAAACCTTTTCCGTTCACATTTTTGATTTTTGGATGAACGAGCAATTCTCGGAAGAGTTTTTCTTTTTTATCAGTTTCCTCCATCAATCCACTTTCCAAAACTTCTTTCAACGTTGCAAGAGAAGCGGCAGCAATCAACGGATTTCCACCAAAAGTCGTAATGTGTCCCAACTTCGGCGAATGTGAAAGGCTGGTCATAATTTCTCTGGAACTCATAAAAGCACCCACCGGAACGCCGCCGCCCATTCCTTTTCCCATTACAAGAATATCGGGAACAATCCCAAAATGTTCGAACGCAAATAATTTTCCTGTACGTCCAAAACCCGGCTGAATCTCATCAAGAATCAACAAAGCACCAACTTCCTCACAACGCTTTTTCAGCTGAATAAAGTAATTGTCTTTTGGCATGATAAATCCTGCCGCACCTTGGATGGTTTCTACAATCACACAAGCCGTTTTCTCTGTGATTTTATCAAAATCATTCTCGTTATTGAACTCGATGAAATTGACCATTGGCAACAACGGACGGAATTCTCGTTTGTGAACTTCGTTTCCTGCAACCGAAAGTGCGCCGTGCGTGTTCCCGTGATAAGCTTCTTTGAACGCGATGATTTCTTCTCTTCCCGTGTAACGCTTTGCCAATTTCAAACTTCCGTCAATAGCTTCTGCACCGGAGTTTACGAGATAGGTCACTTCCAAAGGTTCTGGTGTGGATTGTGCCAAAAGTCTGCAAAGCTCAACCGGTTTTTCCTGTGCGTATTCGCCATAAACCATCACGTGAAGGTATTTGTCTGCTTGTTCTTTGATAGCGTTCACAACCTTGGGATGCGAATGTCCCAAAGTATTTGCAGAAACGCCGGCTACAAAGTCGAGATAAGCTTTTCCGTTTTTTCCGTAGATGTAGCTTCCTTCTGCTTTTTCTACTTCGAAACCTGCAGCGTACGGAGTTGTTTGGGCTTGGTATTGAAAGAAATCTTGTTTCATTTTTTTTAATAGATGTTAGAAATTAGATTTTAGAAATGGGATTTTGCATCCATTGATTTTCAGTAAGAAATGCTCTTCTTAATTCATTACAAAGTTCCGAAATTTTGAAGTTATGTTCTTTGAAATGACAAATGTTTCACCTCTGCGAAGCGCGCCCCGACTTGAACGTAGCTCATTTTTTTGTGGCTGGAAAAGCACAGGCAAAAAAATAGCGGGAGTGGAAGGCGGATGAGGCGCCCTAATAAAATTACTTCTTCACGCGAGTTGGCGTTTTCGGCTTGTTCTTTTCTTCGAGCTTCTTGCGTTCAGCATCGGCTCGTTCGAAGAGAGAATTATCTGATTCGTAAACGATTTCGGGATAGTTGGGTGTGTCGAGGAAAATATCGCCCCATTTCTGAGGCCGATCTTTGGTATTCCAATTGAAATCCTTGAAAAAACGTTCGTCTTTTGAAACTTTACTCATCGGATAGATGTCGGAATTGGCTCCTACATTGCAATCGACCTGCTCCAAGCGGCGTTCTATGAAATGCGCTACAATCTCTCCGCAAGTGGAAAGCGCCACGCCAATTCTGGTGACTTCTTTCGTTTTTTCATTGGTGTCATCAGCATAAGTGATGGCTTGTGCATTGCCGACAGCTTTTGCAATGTCAATCGAATTATCCTTGAGATAAACAATCATATTCTTGCTTTTGATTTGATTGAATTCATCTTTCAAATTCAAAGAATCTGCTTTGCTGATTGCGAATGCGTTGCCCAAAACGCGGATGGAATCTGTAATCTCTTTTTCGGGATCGCTGTAGATTCGGATTTCGTCGCCAGTGATTTGTTTTGCACCCATCCAAAGCATTGGTTTGCGCATCAGGTGCATCTCGCCATCGGTCTCGTTGAAACTAAGAGAATCTGCGCGGCCTTGCATATTGGGTTTGAAAATTCTTACTTTTCTGAAAGCTCTCACGAAGCTTTTTTTCTTGAGTGCGTTTGCCGAATCTGGTTTTTGAAAACTCAGGAATTTGTCCGCCGACATATAGACGGAATCTTTGCTGAGAACCTTGACCAAATAAGGTTTGTCCGTCACCATTGCAGAATCTTTTTTCTCGTAGATTTCGCCGTAACCACCTTTGATGTAGCGTTTTTCTTTTGGATCGTCTAAGGTCACATTTCCGGTTCCTTTTCCAAAGCCTGTATTTCTGTTGAAGTAAAGTTTGTCACCCGTCAGAACTTTTTCGTTGTAATGGATTCTGGAATTTTTGTTGAGGAAAGATTCGTTGGTTTTGGAATTATGCGTTCCTAATTCTGTGTAAACGTAATTTCTTGGATTGTCTTTGGCTCGAATGGTTGTTGGACCAAAGAAGTCTGAAACGCCGGTGTTTTGATTGGTTTTGATATTATCGCTGACAATGGTGTATTTATCAGTTTCGATATTGGAACGTCCAATGAAATCGATCATTTTAGTATTGAGATGATAGGTCGCTGTTTTGGTGTACATCACGCTTCCGTCATTGCTATAAATCGTTCCGCCGGTGTTGAAATAAGCGGTGTTTGGGATTTTGTCGTAATAAAGTGTTTCTGTTTTGATGGTTTGCTTTGGATCGGTAAGCACGACGTTTCTTTTGGCAATTCCACGTTCTGTGTTGCCATCGTATTCCATTTCTTCTGCAGTGATTTTGCTTCCGTCGGTCGTGGTGAGAACCACATTTCCGATAGCTTTCAGGAAGTTTTCTTTTTGATAAAAAACCACTTCGTCTGCTGTGAGAATAGAACCTTGCTGCTCGAACATCACATTTCCAGAAAAAACAGGATTGCCTTCGTATTTGTCCGCTTTGACTCCAAAATTATCAGAATGCTTGTGCTGAACTTTCTTCGAAGCTTCTTTCTTAGGATTTGGATTATTAAAAAAAGGATCTTTTACCAAACCGGGATTTTGGGTAGGCGTTACCTGTCCAAATAGTTTGATAACAATGAAAAATAGAATTAGAAAAAAGGATTTCTTCATTAATTTTCAGACTTCTTGTGTCCGTAAAAATACAGAGAGTGCGTATCAATACTCACGCCAAATGCCTTCTCGATAGAGTCTTTGATGCCTTGGATTCTTGGATCGCAAAACTCGATAATCTCTTCGATTTCTTTGTCAGAATCTTGTTTGTAAATCACCAAATGATCGTGTTGCTTATCAAAATAAGATTTCTCGTAAGAAGATGTACTCAATGTTTTTTCTCCGAACTGGTGCTTTCTGATCAAGCCTGCATCCAGGAAAATCTCAATTGTGTTGTAGATTGTAGCCTTGCTCACGTGGTATTTTTTCTGCATCATCAGAAGATAGAGATCGTCCACGTTGAAGTGATGTTCCATATTGTAGATTTCTTCCAAAATGGTGTAGCGTTCCGGCGTGTTCCGGAAACCTTTATCCATAAGGTATTGTCTTAGAACATCTTTTATAGTTGCGATATTCAACTCTTTTTGTTTCGTATCCATCTTACAAAATTAGCGATTTTTTTTCTGATTAATCAAAATGCTTGCCTTCGAGTCTTTCTATCTTCTCAGTTTTGATTTTCTGATCGAGTAGTGGTGCAGATTCCACCACCACATTGTGGCTGGCAACACCGTATGCAGTGAAATCATTACTTCCTAATTTCTTCACAAAATTGTAGATATTAAGAATAATCTTATCTCGAATTGTCAATAAGAAATCATTGATATAAACATTATCAATAATCACAAATTTAAGATCCGGCGGAATATTGTGAGCACGCAAAGACGGATGGGAACTTCTGGCTGGGATGGTGCCTTCTTCCATCATATCTGTCAATACTTGCTGGAAATAATCATTGATTCTTCTGTCTCGTTTAAATCCTAAAAGAAAACTGATTTTGTAAATCGTTCCAGGCAAAACTTCTTCTACATTGTATTTGAAACTATAAGGATCTTCTTGATTGACGATATTTAAAATGAAATAATGATCCGCTCTTTTAGGCTGAGCTCTGATAATTGAATAAATAATCTTCGATTCCACTTCGTCTTCTCTTTTTGCACGGCTGATGAAGGCAAGATTGGTCGCGTATTTTGGAATCGTCTCATCCAGTTTCATATCCTTGATGGTCGAAATATATTTCTCAAGTTTTACAAATTTGATAAATGTTGTCTTGATGATTCTACCATTGTACCAAGCGTACATACAGATTCCGATGAAGCCGGCAAGAAGAACAGACATCCAACCGCCATCCATAAATTTGATGATATTGGCACTGAAAAATCCTCCTTCGATACTAATATAAATAACGGCGAAAATTCCGATAAAGACTTTTTTAGTTCGTGATTTTAGGAACCAGAAAATCAAAAGAATCGTTGTCATCAGCATCGTTACAGTGATGGAAAGTCCGTAAGCGGCCTCCATTTTACTTGATTCTTTGAAGAATAAAACCACTACAAAACAAAGTAACAATAATCCCCAGTTGATTTTAGGAATATACATTTGACCTTTGATTCCCGATGGATATTCGATTTCCTGATTTGGCCAAAAGTTGAGTGACATTGCTTCGGAAAACATCGTAAAAGCGCCTGTAATTACCGCTTGACTGGCGATGATTGCTGCCATTGTTGCGAGAACCACGGCTGGGATAATAAACCATTCAGGCATAATTCCGAAGAAAGGATTCTTTCCTTGGAACACTTCATTGTAATTATTAAGAAGCCAAGCGCCTTGTCCTAAGTAGTTCAGAATCAGCATTATTTTTACGAAAATCCAACTCACTCGGATATTCTTGATGCCGCAATGTCCAAGATCAGAATATAAGGCTTCTGCACCAGTCGTACAAAGAAAAACGGCGCCCAAAATCACAATCGCACTTGGAGAATTGTAGATTAATTTGACTGCGTAATAAGGATTGAAAGCCTTCAAGACCATCGGGTGATCTATCAAATGAACCAATCCGAAACCTCCTAAAACCAAAAACCAAATGACCATAATTGGTCCGAAAAATTTACCAATGAAACTGGTTCCAAACTGCTGAACGAAAAAGATGATGACCAAAATAACCAATGTTATCGGGACAATCGGCGGTTTATGCATTACGAGTTCCAGACCTTCTATGGCAGAAATCACAGTCATAGATGGGGTGATGATGCTGTCTGCCACGAGAGTTGCCGCACCAATGATTGCAATAATGTAGAGCCACTTTTTCTTAAATCGTTTGACGAGAGAGTACAGAGAAAGTATGCCGCCTTCGCCTTTGTTATCAGCTTTAAGCGCGATGATAACATATTTGATAGTCGTCTGCAAAGTCAGGGTCCAAATGATGCAAGACAATGCACCTTCAATATATTCTTCGGAGATAATGCCGCCAGCTTTTCCAGCGTTGATGATGGCTTTCATTACGTACAACGGCGATGTTCCGATGTCTCCGAAAACGATTCCTAATGAAACTAAAACGCCAACTGCGGAAAGTTTTTTCAGGTCAAAATGACCACTACTATCTTGCGACATAATTAATTATTCTAAAAAATAATTTTGCAAATTTAGATTATTTTACAATCTGAAAATTTTTTTTAATGAAAATGTAATATAGGAAGCTGAAATATTTTGGGTTTTAAAATTATTGAATTGATAATCAGTTGGTTAATTTGTTTCTGAAAGTCTGATTAACTTTAAATTTTACAAATATTTGATGAAACTCCAGAATTTTCTTTTTTTGAGATAGTTTAAGTTTTGGTCATTGTCATAAGCTTCTCTTTCAAAGCTGATATTGCGGTAAGCGCGTTCTGGATTTTTGTATTTTAAATATTTGATATAATATTCTGACAAGTACCAAATGTAAAATGGAATGATGAGCAATTCCAATTGCTGACGAATGTGGATTTTTTCGTGATTGATGAGAATCTTGTTTTGTCTGTATTCTTTTTTCTTCAGCAAAATAAACGGGAAAAGTGTAATCCCCGAAATTTTAGTATTTTTGAGTAATCTTTGACAGACGATGATAATCATTGTTTAGATGTGAGATATTTAGAAGTTAGATTTTAAATGTTCATTTGTTGTTTTAAAATGATATTTGGAACAGCGAATCTGCAACCCGACTTGAACGGAGCTCATTTTTTTGTGGCTGGAATTTAGCGATGGCAAAAAATAGCGGGAGTGGAAGGCGGAAATAGTTGCCATAAAAATTTAACTTATTAATCTATCAAAGATAAATATTTTGGTACAGTTTTTTAACTTATGAAACTAAATGACATCAAAGAAAATGAGGACTTTTATTATAACGAGCAAGGTTATAAGGTTTTCACAGAAAAATTCCACCTGAAACGTGGCTATTGCTGTAAAAGTGGATGCAGACATTGCCCGTATGGCTATGATAAAAAGACGGATACATTTATTAAAAAATCAAAAAATTAAATAAAATGAAAAAATATTTCTTCATATTACTAGCAGCGGTTTCTTTGGGAGTGACTTCTTGTAGCCCTTTCCAAGTGAAATCAGATTATTCTGCCACGGCAAATTTTGCGAATTATAAAACTTATTTGCTGAGAACAGACGATTTGAAACTGAATGACCTCGACAAAGACAGAGTTTTGAATGAATTGTCTAAACAATTGCAATCCAAAGCTTTAACTTCTGGTCAAAATCCGGATTTGATTGTGAATGTAAAAGCATCGCACAAAAAAGTTCAAGACATTACGACTTCTATGGGAGGCGGAATGGGCTGGGGTTGGGGACGACCTTGGGGCTGGGGCGGTGGCTTCGGAATGGGAAATACCTGGACGAACAATTACAACAGCGGAACCATAGTGATTGACATCGTGGATGCGAAAACACAAAAGTTGGTTTGGCAGGGAATCGGAAGCGGACTTTCTGTAGATTCTCCAAAGTCTAAACAAAAACAAATCCCGCAAGTTGTGGCTGAGATAATGGCGAATTATCCGCCCCAGAAAGGGAAATAGTTTTAAATATATCTCGCAGATTTTACAGATTTCGCAGATGAATATTTCAAAAATCTGCCTAATTTACAAAATCTGCGAGAAGCATAGAAACCGCTATCATTAGCGGTTTTTTTATTCTGATATTTTTGTAATCATCAGTTCTTTTGCTTCTTTCAAGACTTCTGATTTTTTATTTTGATTAAGATTCAAAACGTCTAGCAAATTTTGGTTATTGAATAATTCCTTTACCAGAACACATTTTTTCTCCAATAATTTCTGCTTTTGTTTTCCATCCAAAGTCGTGAGGCAAGTGATTGGATAAAGCGCATTTTGGTCAACTAGATTTTTAATCGACTTGTTTTTCGGGAAATCCCAGGACAGCAATCTCAGTCCATAATATTCTGAAAAAGCCACAGAATCCTTGGTGAAATAAGTATTCGTAATCAGCCAACCGTCGGTAAATTTGGTTTGAGTTTCAAATAAATTATAATCGATTCCAGAGATGTCTTTGATTCTCGACAAAACGTACATCGGCGTTGTGACGGATATTTTTGTGTCTTCCGCATTTCGGAATTTGCATTCTACCCAATAAGTTTTCTCATCTTTTTTAGCGATGACATCTGCTTCGTGCGTTACCGAATGTCCTTTTATCAATTGTCCGGTTTCCGTTTTGTAACCAATATTTTGAAACACTCTCGAAATCCATTGCTCAAAATAAAATCCTGCAGGTCCCAATTCCAGCAACGCTTTTTTCAAACTGTACCGCGCCGCGACAGAATTCGATATTTTCTTCAATTCCTCAAAAGCCATTCTGTACAATTCGCCGGTTGTGATGCCTTCAAAACATTTCGGCAAAACCGTTTCCAAGACTTTTCTCACAGACTGTTCGTCCGCTCCCGAATTCCTAAGTGAGTTTTCCAGTTTCGAGATTTCAAATTCTACCGTTTCGCCAGCGTTGTTTTTGATTTTCATAATTGTGCTTTTATGTCTTTATTCTTTACTCTTTTTTCTTGTGTCTTTATTGCTCTACAAACCAGATTTCAAATCTACTTCCTTTTTCCAAAGGTTTATAATTAAGATAACCTTTATGCGCCTCAATAATGCTTTTGCTCAAAGTTAAACCAATTCCGGAACCGCTGATTCTTGTAGTGAAGAATGGAAGGAAAATTTTGTCCTTAATTTCATTTGAGATTCCAATTCCGTTGTCTTCTACGCTTAAAAGAATTCGTTTGTTAAAGGTTTTAATTTCAGTTTTAATAATTCTTTCTGAATAATTGTCTGCAACTGCGTAAATCGCGTTCAGATAAAGATTAATCAGACATCTTTCAATCATTTTCTGGTCAGCAAAGATTACTTGGTTTTCTAACGAATTGATAATTTTAATTTGATTTTTATCGAATTCCGGTTTGAGGAAATTAAGCGCAGATTCCACGATATTTGTTAGAGAAATAGTTTTGAAAACCGGCTTTGGAAGTTCGGCAACTTGGCGATAATCATCCACGAAATTCAGTAATTGTTTCGATTTTGAATTGATAATCATCAAACTTTCCTTCATTTCTTCTTGGTCTTCTTTTTCAACAATTTCCTGATTGGCAATATATTCAAGATTTTGAATTAAGCTATTGACCGGCGTTAAAGTATTCAGAAGTTCGTGAGAAATGACTTTCATCAAATTATTCCAAGCCAGTTTTTCTTTTTGTTCAATGATTTTCTGAACGGATTCCAAACTGATGATGCAGAAACGATTTTTCACATTCTGTACTTTTTTTGTTCGAAGAGAAAAGGATTGTTTCAAATTTTCATTAATCGAAATATCGAAAAATTCCTGCGAGTTTTCGTAATTGGTTTGCTCAATGATTTTATAAAATTCTGATGTTTTAGCTTCGTATAAATCCCAAGAATTATATTTTGGAATCTGAAGAATTTCCAAGAAAATTGGATTCACATAAAAAACTTCCCATTGATTATTTTTTTCTGACAGAATCATCAATCCGATTTCTAATTGATTCAAGATTTCCTCATACAAAAGTTTGTACGAAGACAACGAAAGATGCTCTTCTTTGCTTTGATAATAGAGTTTTACAGCATTATCGACCAAGCTGTTTTCTTCGGTTTTCGGAAACAATGAAAAATCTTTTTTCTGAATCGCCAAAAGTAATTTTTCCGTTTTTTGAATATAAGATAAAGCGGAAGTCTGCGCCAAAATGATGCATCCAATCGTTATCATCGTGAACAAAGCGAAATTAATCCACTTGTTCTGAGAATAAAAATCAAATGCAAAAATCCCACAGACGATTGCCAGCAGAATAAATATAATCCAGAATATTTTTTGTTTATTCATTTTATTTTTGTTGGATGCTGGATGAAGGATGTTTGATGTCTTGCAATTCGGAAATTATTTTAAAATATAATATAAAAAACATCCATCATCAAACACCCAGCTTTATAAACTAAATTTTTCCATTCTTCTGTAAAGCGCTGCTCGAGATAATCCCAAATCTTCCGCCGCTAAAGAAATATTTCCACGGTGTTTTTTCAAAGCTTTTTTGATGAGGATTTCTTCCATTTCTTCAATGTTCAAATTGACAATTGTTTTCTCGGATTCTTCATCTTGAGGCATCAGCAATTTAAGATTTTTTTCGTTGGAAAGAATCACGCTTCTTTCGATGCAATGGTCTAGCTCGCGGATATTTCCCGGCCAGGAATAATGCGTTAATTCCGAAATTAAATTTTCATTTAAAATCAAGTCAGGTTTATGATATTTCTGTTTGTATTTATCCAAAAAATAATCAGCTAAATTTGAAATATCTTCCAAACGTTCTCTCAGACTCGGAATATTTAATTCAACGGTATTGATTCTATAATATAAATCTTTTCGGAAACGATTTTCGGAAACACCTTTTTTAAGATTTTCATTGGTCGCAAAAATAAATCTCACATCCAACAATCTTTCTTTGCTTTCCCCGATTCTAGACAATTTTCTATTTTGAATCAAACTCAATAATTTGGTCTGAAGATGAAGTGGAAGATTCCCTATTTCATCAAGGAAAACAGTTCCGTTTTCTGCATTTTCGATTTTTCCTGCGTAATCTTGATGCGCATCTGTGAATGCTCCTTTCTTGTAACCGAACAATTCGGATTCAAAAAGATTTTCAGAAAGACTTCCTAAGTCGATATGAACAAATGGCTGATTTTTCCTTTCTGACAATTCGTGAATATGTTCCGCTAAAACATATTTTCCAGTTCCGTTTTCTCCCAAAAGCAAGACATTTGCATCAGTCGGGGCAACTCGTTCAATTTGACCCATTACTTCCTGCATCGCGGGAGATTTTGTTTCTAATTGATATTGATTGGTTTTGATGCTGATATTTTCCCACTGATTCAGTTTTTTGTTTTTTCGGGAAATATCGACGGCGAGATTCACAGAAGCGTATAATTTTTCGTTATTCCAAGGTTTCAGAATAAAATCTGACGCGCCGTTTTTTAAAGCTTCAACCGCCAATTCTACTTCGCCGTAAGCGGTCATCAGGATAATTGGAAGCTGTGGTTCCAACGTTTTGATTTCATTCATCCAATACAATCCGTCTTGCCCGCTCTCAAAACCTTTCCGAAAATTCATATCGAGAAGAACCGTATCAACTTGTTGCTCCGCTAAAAACTTCAGAATATTCTTCGGCTGGCTGAGACAGCTGACTTCTGTAAAAAATTTCTTAAGCCAAACTCTCGCCGAAAATAAAATATCCTCGTCGTCATCTACAATTAAAATATGAGCTTCTTTTTTTCGCATTTTTGAATTTAAAATTAAGGCTTCGACTCCGCTCAGCCTGACAACTATTAACTATCAACTAAAATTGTCCGTTTCCGCACAAAAAGTGTTCGATAATGAACAGTTTTAAAATTAATAAATTGAAGTTTAATCACATTTTCAGAGCGTTACAGAATTATAAATCTCTGGCATTTGCATTGTGTAATTATCTGTAAGCAAATTAGTTATCTAAAATATGGATACGAAAATAGTAAAAAAGAAATCTAAACTAAAATTAATATCAATTATCATTGTTTCTGCATTGGCAGTTTCTGTTTTTGGATGGTATTTCCTGAATCAGAAAAAAACTTATAATGTAAAGTCGGAAGATATCACGATTGATGAAGTGACCAATGGGAAATTCGAAGATATGTTGATGGTAACTGCGCAGACGCAATCTCTTAATTCTTCTCTTGTGAATGTTTTGGAAGGTGGTGCTGTGAAAGAAATTTTTGCGGAAGACGGACAAATATTGACGAAAGGACAACCAATCGCAAGAGTTTACAATCCGAATACGGAATTCAATTATCTGAATCAGGAAACGGGAATTATGCAACAAATCAGCCAGATGAGAAGTTCACTTTTAGAACTGAAAAATCAGGAATTCAATCTGGATAAGGAATTGCTTCAGTCTCAAAATGATTACAATACTGCGTTGCAGACTTTTAATCTTCAAAAAAGACTGTACGATGCGGAAATCGGAAAGAAAACTGATTATGATATTGCACTTCAGAATTTGAATTATCAAAAAGACAGAAAACAAATTGTAGAAAAAGGAGCTTCGAATGAGAAACTTTCTAGAAATTCTCAGTTTTCAGCAATCAATAATTCCATTAATCAAATGGAAAAAAGCTTGAATATTCTTCGTTCCAACAAAAATAATTTCCTGATAATGTCGCCGGCCTCGGGAAGATTGTCGTCATTCAATATTTCTCTCGGACAAAATTTGACAAGCGGAGAAAGCATCGGGAAAATCGATTTGATGGACGGTTACAAGTTGGTTGCAAAAGTCGATGAATATTACATTAATAAATTAACCAACGGAATCAAAGGAACGCTTGACAACAACGGAAAAGAATATGAAGTCATCATCACGAAAATTCTTCCTGAAGTGAAAGACGGACAGTTTTCTGTGGAACTGAATTTCATTGATGCGAAAATCGAAAACCTGAAAATTGGGATGACTTTCGGAGTGAAACTGAAATTGTCTGCCGATACGCAAAGTATGATGATTCCGAAAGGTAATTTCTACAAAGACACGAACGGAAAATGGATTTTTGTAGTGAAAAATAACAAAGCTGAAAAACGAAACATCAGTTTGGGAAGAGAAAATCCTCTTTATTATGAAGTGACTTCTGGACTGAAACAAGGCGAATCTGTGATTACTTCAGATTATTCTGAATTGAAAAAATACGAAATGCTTGAAATTCAAAAATAACAGCCAGAGATTGATTATTAAATAAAACTAAAAAAAATATAACAATGCAAAAACTATTATTACTATTAATAACAATGATTGTCGGCCTTTTTGTGACTTCAACAACGTTGAAAGGAAATGATTTTTCGAATGTGATTCAGAAATCAGAAACTAAAACTTTTAATTTGAGTTCTTTTCAATGCTGTGAAAACTTCTCAGGCGATTGAAGTGGAAATTGTAAAGTCAGACGAAGAAAAAGCGGTTGCGACAAGTACGCATTTGTCAGAACTTAAAATCGAAGTGAAAAATAAAACTCTTTATGTGCAATATAAACCGAATGTTTCTCTTCAGAATGCCGATACAAAAGTGGTTGTGTACGCAAAAGACCTTATAAAAGCAGAAGCTGGAAACGCATCTTTTATAAAATTGAAAAGTGTTTTTGAAAATGCTGAACAAACTTTTGAAAGTAACGGAAGCGGGAAAATTTATGCAGATTCAAAAGCTTCGGCTGTTAATATTAATACAAATAGTGCAGGCGGATTTTCAGGAAAAATCAATACAAAAAACCTGAAGGTGAATGCTAATTCTGCTAGTGTTGTGAAAATGAGTGGTTCTGCTGATAATGCGGAAATCAATGTAGACAGCGCAAGTTCTTTGGATGCAAAAAATATGAATATTCAAACCGCAAAAGCAACTGCAAGAGCAACATCATCAATTATTTTAAGTATTTCCAAAGAGTTGACAGCTTCTGCAAGTTCATTAGGTGAAATCAGATATAAAACTTTATCTGGAATCAGGTTTTCTGCTAGCAGAAGTTCCGGTGGAACAATCGATTCAATTTAAAATAAAACTATTCTTTCAAAAAACTCAGATTTTAAATGATGACCTTGAAGATGATTTATAAAAGCGTATTGACCCTGTTGATGTTTTTATTTGCTGTGAATCTGAAATCTCAATCAAAAGTTGATGTGGAATTCAGTCCTAATATTTCGACTTATTCCATTGTTGAATATTTGGTTGCAAAAGAGCAGGGAAGACTTTTCTATATTGATGGAAAAACAGACATTAGTTATCTTCCGTTAGCAGATTTGGCCAATAAGGAAATGGAGAAATATGATAATTCTAAAATCATAAAAGCGATGCAGGATTATCTGAAAATTGCAGGTCAACAACAGGATTTGTCTTATCAGGCTTTATTGAAACATAATATTTTTCCCGCAACAGGATTCGCTTTCCCAATTGAAGAAAATGATATTGCCAAGAAAGAAGCTGGGGAGAAATTTGCAGAACAGTTGAGGGAATTTTACATCGAAAGAAATTTAGGGAAATTCTTCAAAGACCAAAGCTATTTTATAGAAGGAGCAAAGAACGAGGTCAGAAAAAATATTCCTGCTTCTTATATGTCGAAAATGGAAAAATATTATGGAGCGAAGTTTTTGGCGTACAGATTTTACGTTAATCCATTTGATGTTTTGCCTTACAGCGAGGTTTTCTGGCACGGCAACGGACCGATGTTCAAGTCTGACAAAGGACAAATCGCGAATATGATTAGCAGTGCGTATGTTCCGTTGAAAAAGAAAAATAATCTCAAAGATTACACAGAATTTGGATTCAATCATCCTGAGACGACCAATTTTTTAATTACGCACGAATTTGGACATTCCTTCGTCAATCAATATTTAGGTCAATACGAATCTAAAATTAATCAAAGTAATAACCTGATGTCTGAAGCTTTTATTGGGAAAATGGACGGACAAGGTTACTCTTATTGGCCGTCTTGTGTGGGCGAACATATCGTAAGAACGGGAGAAATCAGAATTGCTTTGACTAATGGAAATCCTCAGTTGGCTGAAAAATTAAGAAAACAACACATCCAAGAAAATTCTTTTGTTCTCATTCCAGACTTCGAAAAGAAAATGGAAGAGTATGAAAACAACAGAAAAAAATATAAAACATTTAAAGAATTTGTTCCTGAGTTGTTAACTGTTTTAGATGAGACAAGTGTAGAAAAAGTAAGAGAAAAATTGGGTTTGCCTAATGAAAAATACCAGATTACTTTGACGCTTACTGTTCCTGAAAATAGTGGAGATGTTTATATCACAGGAAATCAATCTGCCATCGGTTCTTGGAATCCTCAGAAAATTAAACTCTATAAAACCAACGAAACTACCAGACAAATTACTTTCGATACTTATCCTGATTTGAGATTTAAATTAACTAAAGGAAGTTGGCAGACAGAAGGAATTATTGACGGAATCGAAGAAGGTAAAGATGTAGCCTTATCAATTGATAAAAACACGAGTCTGAATTACACCATTAAAAACTGGAAACAATAATTAACAAATCTAAAAAATATACAACAATGATAAACATTCAAAACCTTTCAAAAATCTATAAAACTGAAGATGTTCAAACCAACGCTTTGAACAATGTAAGCCTCAACATCAAAGATGGCGAATTTGTAGCGATAATGGGGCCTTCAGGTTGTGGGAAATCGACTTTTCTTAATATTCTTGGTTTGCTGGACAGCGCTTCTTCAGGTTCTTATCAGTTTGAATCAACGGAAACCATCGGAACTTCTGAGAAGAAAAAATCAGACATCAGAAAGAAAAATATCGGTTTCATTTTCCAGAATTTTAATTTGATTGATGAACTTACGGTTTATGAAAACATCGAATTGCCATTGATTTACAACGGTGTTTCTTCCTCAGAAAGAAAAAGACGAGTGGAGGAAATTATGGAGAAAATCAACATTGCGCACAGAGCAAAACATTATCCACAGCAACTTTCCGGAGGTCAACAGCAGAGAGCGGCGGTTGCAAGAGCGTTGGTCACGAGACCAAAACTAATTCTTGCTGATGAGCCAACTGGAAATCTTGATAGTTCCAACGGAAATGAGGTGATGAATCTCTTGGCAGAACTGCACAGAGAAGGTTCTACAATCGCAATGGTAACGCACTCTTCTTACGATGCAGGTTACGCTTCCAGAATCGTGAATATGAAAGATGGCGAGATTTTTAGTGAAGAACATTCTTCTCAAAGAAAAGATGTTTTCGAAAAAGCAGACGCAAAAAATTTCGAATAATTGTTAAATAAAGGATGTCTGATGATTGGATGTGGGATGAATAATTTCCGACATCCAGCATCCTTCCTGCAACAAAAAAATAAATTATGCTAAACAACTGGCTCAAAATTGCCTTCATCAATTATAAAAAGAATTGGCTTTCCACAATCATCAATCTGTTTGGATTGACAATCGGATTGACAGGATTTATGCTCATCCTGATGCATTGGAATGACGAAGAATCTTACGAAAAATGGAATCCAAAGAAGGAAAATATCTACGCTTTCCAAACTCATAACAAAGCAGAAAATACTTATGGAAATAATATTTCTGTTCCAATGGCGGAGCGCGCTGTGAAAGTGATTCCGGAGGTTAAGGATTTCGTTTTGTTCAATGGTTCCGGAATGGGATATAAAATGACCACAAAAACCAAAACTGTTTATCAGGGAGATGGAATGTCTGTTTCTGAAAGTTTCTTCAATTTCTTCCCATTCAAATTGGTTTCCGGAAGTTATAAAGATGCTTTGAAAGGCGATAAAGTTATTGCTCTTTCCACAAAAGCGGCCAAAAACCTTTTTGGAAAAACCAATGTTGCGGGAGAAACTGTGAAATTCGATAATGGAAGTTTTGTAGTAACCGCGGTTTATGAATTGCCAAAAGAAAACAGCCAGATAAAACCGGAGTTTATCATTTCGCCATTTGAGCAGATGAAAAATGACAAAGAACAATGGGGAAATTTCAATTACGGATGTTTCTTTTTGCTTAAACCGGGAACAGATGTGGAAGCTTTGCAACAGAAATTCTACGACAATATCTTTTTATACAGAGCAAAAATAAATGCGCAAGGAGCAGGAGTAACTCCAGTGAAATATTTGGAATTGTACGGACCGACAGGAAGTTTGTTCACACCAATTGATGAGATAAAATTGCACGCCAAAGCATCGTGGTTTGGAACTGGAGATTTCAAAACGATGATGATTCTATTCACACTTTCGGTTTTGATTGTTGTTTTGTCAGCCATTAATTTTATTAATTTAAAGACAGCTCAGGCCTCTCAAAGAGCTAAAGAAATAGGTGTCAGAAAAGCGATTGGAAGCACAAAATCAAATTTAGTTCTTCAGTTTTTGTTGGAAACTTTTGTGATTTGTTTTGCATCGTATCTTTTGTCTTTAGCTTTAACAGAATTGCTTTTGCCAAGCTTCAACAAGTTTTACGACAAAGAAATAGTGATGAATGATTGGCATATTTACTATTATTCATTTGCAATGGTTTTGGCTGTTACATTGATTTCGGGATTGATTCCGGCAACTTATTTAGCCAACTTCAAAGCGATAGAAACCTTGAAAGGAAATTTCGCCATAAGTAAACACGGAATATGGCTGAGAAATGGAATTTTGACCTTGCAATTGATTATTTCATCCTTCTTCATTATTGGTGGATTGATTGTTAACAGTCAAGTAAAGCATATGATGGACAAAGACCTTGGCTTTAGTGGAAAGCAAGTTTTGTTGATTAATTTCAGTGAGAATGATGCAAAACCTTGGTTGAAGTACGAACGCATCAAAAACGAGATGAAAAAAATCGAAGGTGTTGCCGATGTTTCTTATGGAGAAGCGGCTCCCGGAAGTAATAGATACAGTAATTCTAATATGGATTATATGGACAAAAGTATCTTCGCTCAGCACGGTTCTATGGATTACAACTACCTCCAGTTTATGGATGTCAAACTGAAAAAAGGACGCTGGTTAAATCCAAATCTCGCTTCTGATACTATCGCTAATGTTTTGGTCAATGAGGCTTTTGTTAGAAAATTTGGATGGACAGATGACCAGGCTTTTAAAAATGAAGTTCGTCCTGGATTTGATAATAAACCTTACCATATTGTAGGAATTGTAAAGGATTTCAATGTTTTCAATCCTCGTATAGATGTAGACCCAATCATATTTTTCCATTACAGAGAAACCGAATGGAAACGATACAATGTTTACAATATTCAGCTAAAATTAAAAGCAGATGATATCGATGGAACGGTAAAAAGAATCAAAAAATATTGGCAAAACAATGTAGAACCAGGTTATCCTTTTGATTATTATTTTGTGGATAAAAAATTTGCCGAGAGTTTTGTCAAATATCAAAAACAGCAGACACTTTTCACAATCCTGAATGCAATGGTTTTGATGGTAGCATTACTCGGATTATTCGCTTTGTCATCATTGATGATTGAGCAGAAACTGAAAGATGTTGCCATCAGAAAAACATTGGGCGCATCCGACAAAACTTTGATTGTTGGTTTGACAAAACAATTCCTCTGGATTACTTTGATAGCAGTTTTAATCAGTATTCCAATCAGTTATTATCTAATGAATGAATGGCTGAAAGATTTCGCTTACCGAATTGATATGCCGGTTTTCCCGTTCGTCCTCAGTCTGATTTTATTATTGATTTTAACATTCGCAGTGGTGAGCATCAAAGCCTACCAAGCCACAAAAGTGAATCTTGTGAAATATCTAAAATACGAGTAAAACGGGGAGGTTTGAAGAAGGGTGCTGGATGTTTTTTAACTCAGAAATTAAACTTCCATCTTCCCTCACCCAACTTCCCACCCAAAATCATTTATCAACTATCATTCATCAATTATGTTAAAAAACTGGCTCAAAATAGCATTCATCAACTACAGAAAAAACTGGCTTTCTACCATTATCAATATCTTGGGATTGAGCGTTGGTCTGTGCGTTTTTTTGTTGATATTCATCCATTGGCAAGATGAAAAATCTTATGAAGATTGGGTTCCGAATAAGGAGAATATATATTTGGTCGAGAATCATATTGATAGTTTTGGAGATATGTCGCAGTCCAGTTATCCTCAATTGTATGCTTCCAAAGAGAAGTTTCCAGAGATTGAAGATTATACGATTGCTAATATTTGGGATTGGTATAAAACAAGATTGATTGCAGGCGATAATTCTAGCTACTCTTCGATAGGACAAGTTTCTAGTCAGTTTTTTAAATTTTTCCCTTTTGAAACTGTTGCTGGTGATATTAATAATGCGATGAAAGATAAATCTCAAATTGCATTATCGGAAAAAACGGCGATACAATTATTCGGGGACGATTATAAAAATAGCATTGGGAAAACGGTAAAAAAAGACCAAAATGGTAATATTTACACAGTTTCTTTGATTTATAAATTGCCAGAGAAAAATTCGGTTTTCAAAGCAGATTATCTCATATTGGAAACTCAGCCCAAAGATAATGACCAATGGTTAAGCTATAGTTTTTTTGGTTTGTTTAAATTGAAGCCAGGAACAGATGTTCAGAAATTGGAAGCAAAATTGTCCAAACAACAAGCGGAACAAGAAGAGATTCTATCCAAAAAATGGGGTGCTCCATTTGATAAAAACAAACCTGCAAAAGTTTACCTGACTCCAATCACAAAAATAAAATTGGATGCAAAAGGCGATGGGATCTTAAAAGGAGATAAGAAATCTTTGAAGATATTATTGGGTTTATCAATTCTGATCCTGATGTTGACAGGCATCAATTTAATAAATCTGAAGACTGCACAATCTGCCCAAAGAGCAAAAGAAGTTGGCGTAAGAAAAGTGGTTGGTAGCTCCAAAACAAATTTAATTTTCCAGTTTTTAATAGAGACTTTTATCATTTGTTTGGTGGCTTATCTAGTTGCATTGGCTTTATTAGAATTGCTTTTACCATCTTATAACCAATATTTAGGCAAACAAATTAAACTTAACGACCCTGATGTTTTTATAGGTTCCGGTCTATTATTGATTGTATTTGCATTATTTGCAGGGATCATTCCATCTGTTTATTTATCGAATTTCAAACCTATCAATACTTTGAAAGGTAATTTCTCCCGAAGCAAACAAGGCGTTTGGCTGAGGAATTTTATTCTGACATTACAGCTTGTGATTTCATCATTTTTCATTATTTGCTCATTGATTATCCATTTGCAGGTAAAATTTATGATGAAGAAAGAGTTGGGTTTCAAAGGGAATCAAGTGATTCAAATCGATTTCAAAAAAACAAATTATAATGAGAAAGATTATGATGTCAAAAAGTACGAACTGCTTAGAAATGAAGTCAGAAAAATCCCAGGCGTTGTAGCAACTACAGGTTCTGTACAATCTCTGGGAATGGGATTACGTAATGCTTCCAGTGCAAAAAATGCTGCCGATACAACCAAAGTTGTGAACAATGTTGCATTGGGCGGAATGGAAGAAAATTATTTCAAATTCTATGATATGAAAATCGTTGCAGGACGTAACCTAGATTGGAGAAAAGCCTCAGATACTATTAATGGAACCGTCATTAATGAAACTTTTGCAAAGAAAATGGGATGGAGCAATCAGCAGGCAATTGGTAAAGAAATTCTGCCAGGTTGGGAAGATAAGAAGAAGTACAAAATTCTGGGCGTTGTAAAGGATTTCTATTATGGCGGAGTTGATAAACCAATAGAATCGGCTTCTTTTTATAACTACCAGAGAAACTGGTCAAAAAATAGTATGACCAATCTGCAAATAAAAATAGATGCAAACGATATCAACGGAACCTTGGAAAGAATCAAAGAATTCTGGACAACCAAAGCAGAACCGGGTTATCCTTATGATTACAATTTTGTAGATAAACAATTTGCTAAAACATTTGAGAAATTCCAGAAACAACAAACATTGTTCACAACTTTAAATATCGTGGTTTTGGTCATTGCATTGTTAGGATTATTTGCATTATCATCATTATTAATTGAACAAAAATTGAAAGACGTAGCCATCAAAAAAACTTTGGGAGCAGACGAAAGGACGATTGTCTGGGATTTGACCAAAAGATTTTTACTGATTTGTGTAATTGCGGTTTTCATCAGTATTCCATTTGGTTATTATGCGATGAACGAATGGCTGAAAGATTTCGCTTATAGGATTGATATGCCCGTTTGGCCTTACGTTTTGAGTATGATTTTGTTACTGATTTTAACATTCGCAGTCGTGAGTTTCAAAGCTTACCGAGCTACAAAAATTAACCTTGTCAAATATCTGAAATACGAGTAAAGCAGGAAGTTTGATGATGGAAGCTGGAGGTTTTTTTATATCATATTTAAAACATCCAGCTTCCATCATCCATCTTCCAACCAAAATTTCCACAATGAAAAAACTATTCTTCATATTCATCATCAATTTTTTCCCAGCGCAAGAAAGTTGGACGCTGAAACAATGTCTGGATTATGCGTCTGCCAATCATCCTTTGGTGAAGCAATCTGCCATCAACATTCAAAAAAATGACCGATTGATTTCTGCGTCCAAAGGAATGTTACTTCCGTCTGTGGATGCTGGGGTCAATCACAATTACAATTTTGGAAACGGGATTAATCCGCAGAATAACCAGCGCGAGGCCATCAACACGCAAACCGACAATCTCTACGCTCAAGCGAATTGGGAACTTTTGAATTGGCGAAATTATCTCAATATTTCTCTGTCCAAAATCAACAAAGAAACTTCTACGTTCCGAATGAAGCAAACGCAGAATGAGATTAAACTAAATGTCATTCAGATGTTTTTCACTTACCAAAACAGCAAAAGTTGGCTCGAGGTTTTGCAAACGCAATTAGCCGGAATTGAAGATCAAATCAAACGGACAGAAAAAGAAGTTGAAATTGGGAATCGGCCGAAAAGCGATATTTATGACATCAAAGCCAATCTCGGAACAATGCAGGAACAATGGGTTTCTGCGAAGAATCAAAGAGATCTTTCGAAGATTAATTTGCTTAATGCTTTAGCGATTACAAATGATACTTTAGATTTTACAATGACCGAAGAAAACCTTGCCATTTCAAATTTTAACGATGCTAATTTCATCCAAAATCTTCTCGAGAAAAATCCCGCTTATCAAACGACTTTGGCGGAAATCAAAGCGCAACAAAAAAGTGTGGATGTTGCAAAATCTGGTTATTTGCCAACCTTGAACGGTTCCTACACTTGGTCCAGTTTTTACAACAGGGTTTTGGGAGAACCAGCAATTAATTTTTCGGAACAAATTAAAATGAACAAAAATCAGCAATTAGGTTTCGGGCTCAA
This sequence comes from Epilithonimonas xixisoli, assembly GCF_004365655.1. Lineage (GTDB taxonomy): Bacteria > Bacteroidota > Bacteroidia > Flavobacteriales > Weeksellaceae > Epilithonimonas > Epilithonimonas xixisoli. The sequence goes on from NZ_SOEO01000003.1 coordinate 278,368, forward strand.
TATTCCTATTTTCAATAAGTTACAAGTCAAAAACAATGTCGAGATTGCGAAATTGAACGTCATCAATTCCAATTACGACAAAGATATTGTGATTAATAATCTCACTCAAAGTATCAATTCCATCAAAACCCAATTTTTGAATGCGCAGGAAAAATACAATCTTCTGGAAGCCAACTTCGAAAACCAAAAACTATCTTTCCAAAAATCCGAAGAAAAATACAAGGAAGGCTTGATGGACGCGTACACATTCTTTGTTGTAAGAAATGGTTGGTTACAAGCAAATTACAATCTAATCAATAGTAAAAATGACGTTATCCAACAAACCGAATTACTAAAAGTTTTCGAAGCTGGATTTTAAAAAAAATACATTCACATTCCATATTATTTTCTCAAATCCTTCTGATGGCTCACACTTCGGAGGGATTTTTGTTTGAATAAATTTGGGCGCCTTTATCCGCCTTCCGTTCCCAATCTTTTTTGCTCACGATTTCTCAATAATTTAGAACCAAAGTCAAAGCAAAAAAGGATTTCCACTCAAGTCGGGGCGCGCTTCGCAAATTTGAAGATTTGTCTTTCAATCCAACGTTTCTCGTCCAATTCAAATCTGCAAAATCAGCTATATCTGCGAGAAAAATAAAATCTTTGATGAGCGAAGCGTCTTTGCGAATCTTAAAATATTTTCAATAATTTCAAAAAAACCTTTGCGCACTTTGCGTTTAAAACAACAATTCCAAAATTAAATCTCTAATAAGCGAAGCGCTTCGTAAACCTAAATTATTTTCTATAAATTCAAAAAACTTTGTGAACTTTGTGTTCAAGATCCCTCGTTTTTTCAATTTAAAAATCGCATTTTTGCAAGCCTTATTTCAAGCCAAGTCAGATGAAACTTTGTATAGCCGAAAAACCCAGCGTTGCCCGTGATATTGCCAAAGTTTTGGGTGCTACAACTCCCAAAAACGGTTATATGGAAGGAAACGGCTATTGCGTCACTTGGACTTTCGGACATCTTTGCACATTGAAAGAACCGCAGGATTACGCACCACATTTCAAATCCTGGGATTTAATTTTCTTGCCCATTATTCCAAAAAACTTCGGAATAAAATTGATTGATAACAATGGCGTCGAAAAACAATTCAACACGATAGCGAAATTGGTGGAGGAATGCGATGAAGTTATCAATTGTGGTGATGCTGGGCAAGAGGGAGAACTCATCCAGCGTTGGGTGTTGCAAAAGGCGAAATGCGACAAACCAATGAAACGCTTGTGGATTTCGTCTTTGACAGAAGATTCCATCAAAGAAGGTTTTGAAAATTTGAAACCTGCGGAAGATTACAAAAACTTGTATCAGGCTGGAAATGCAAGAGCAATCGGCGATTGGCTTTTGGGAATCAATGCCACGAGATTATTCACGAAAAAATTTGGAGGAAACAAAGCGGTTTTGTCAATCGGACGGGTTCAAACGCCGACTTTGGCAATGCTCGTTCAGCGTCAAAAAGAGATCGATGCGTTTTCTCAGGAAGAATATTGGGAACTTAAAACCAAGTATCGAGACGTCCTTTTTAGTGCATCAATCGACCGATTAAAAACTTTAGAAAAAGCAGAAAAAGGTTTAGAATATCTCAAGAAAAATCAATTCGAAATTGTCTCTTTTGAAATCAAAGAAGGAAAAGAAAAGAACCCAAGATTATTCGATTTGACGGGACTTCAGGTGGAAGCAAATAAGAAATTTGGATTCTCTGCGGAACATACACTTAATTATATCCAAAGTCTTTACGAGAAAAAACACACGACTTATCCAAGAGTAGATACGACTTACTTATCAGAAAATCTCTATCCAAAAATCGGTGGAATTCTGAAAAGTATGACGATTTATTCAGACTTGATTTCGCCTTTACTTTCTCAACCAATCCCGAAAACAAAAGCGGTTTTTGATGATACGAAAGTAACAGACCACCACGCGATTATTCCAACAGAAATTCCGCCTTCATCAAATTTGAGTCGTGAGGAGAAACTGATTTATGACCTTGTTGCCAAAAGATTCATCGCCGTTTTCTACCCCGAATGTAAGATTTCAAACACTTTGGTAGAAGGACAAGTTGGAACGATTCCGTTCAAAGCGTCGGGAAAACAAATCCTGGAACCAGGCTGGCGAGCGGTTTATGCCAAAGACAAAAAGGACGAATCTGAAAAAGAAAATAAAGACGAGGAACAAACAATCCCGGAATTTGTAGCCGGCGAAAAAGGCGACCACGCACCATTGATTCATCAGGGGAAAACTTCGCCACCAAAACCTTACACAGAAGCGACTTTGCTGAGAGCAATGGAAACCGCAGGGAAACAAGTGGAAGATGAGGAACTTCGCGAAATGCTCAAAAATAACGGAATCGGAAGACCATCAACCCGCGCCAACATCATCGAAACCTTATTCCGAAGAAAATACATCGAACGTAAAAAGAAAAACCTGGTTGCAACTTCTATTGGGATTGATTTGATTGACACCATCGAAGATGAAGTTCTCAAAAGTCCCGAACTCACGGGAGAATGGGAATCAAAACTTAGAAGAATCGAAAAAGGCGAGTACGAAGCCAACCAATTCAAAGACGAATTGATAGAAATGGTAACGGAATTGACAAGAAAAGTCATAAGCTCCAAAGGGAAAGTGATTAATTTTGAGGAAGAAAAACCGGCTCCACCAAAAGAAAAAGTACCAAGAGTAAAAACCGAAATCATCTGGACAGAAACCCAATGTCCAAAGTGCAAAGCCAACAATTTGATGAAAGGAAAAACCGCCATCGGATGTTCGGATTTCAAAGCTTGTGGTTTCAAAGTTTCATTCGAAATATTCGGAAAAAAACTGTCAGAAAAGCAACTTCAAGATTTGATTCTTAAAAGCAAAACTTCCAAACTGAAAGGTTTTACAGGAGGTCAGGAAGAAGGAATTTTGTTGATGAACGAAGATTTTTCAATCTCATTAAAATAGAAAAAACCCTTTCAGCTTCAATCTGAAAGGGTTTTGAAAATAACACCTTTAATAATTGTAAAAAATTATTTCACAACAATTGCTTTCTTCAGATTACTATCGATTTTATAATCTGTACTGTTATTGATTTTAACATTTTCGAAAACGATATTGTTGGCATTTTTCCCAACAATTCCTTTTTTACTCGTGATATTTACGTTTTTAAAGAATAGATTCTCAATCAGTTTCTCAGGAAGTCCACTGAAACTGAAAGCCGTTTCTGCCGAAGAACAATTGATATTGCTCACAAAAAAATCGTGGAAATAAGGCACTTTGTCTCCAGAATGTTGCGCCTCTTCGCTTTCTTTCGTGCTTCCAACCGGCGCGTCTGCGTAGAAAGTGTCAAAGAAAATGGCAGATTTCACAATGTTTTTCATTTCGATATTATCAATAAAAATCTGACTCACATCGCCACCTCTTCCAGAGTTGCTTTTTACACGGATTCCGATGTCCGTTCCGTCGAAAGTACAATTGGAAACAAATATATTTTTCATTCCGCCATCCGTATTACTTCCGATTACGAAACCTCCGTGACCCTCACCAACAGTACATTCTGCGATGATGACATTTTGCAAATTTGCTTCACCGTTTTTAGGTGTTCCGCTGGATTTCATACAAATCCCGTCGTCGCCGGCGTTCACTTTTGTGTTGTAAATAATCACATTTTTCGAAGCACTGATATCAATTCCGTCTCCATTTTGAGCCCATTTTGGATTATAAACAGTTGTGTTTCTGATGACAAGATTTGTAATTTGTTTCGGATTGATGACAAATTTCGGAGAGTTTCGGAACGTTGGTCCATCAATCAAAAGATTGGTCACTTTTGATAATGTGAACATCATAGGTCTCAAGAAATGGTGCAACTGCTGGTACATATCAATCGTCGCATTGGGCGTTTTTGTAATCACTTTTGCCAGTTGCTCACCATTTTTTGCCGACTCGCTTGGCCACCAGATTTTCCCATCGTCGCTCAGCGTGCTTCCTTTTTTCGCCAGCAATTCTTTCCATTGCGCATCCGTCGTTTTGAATTTCTTCACAGGACGCCAAGCTTCTCCGGCGCCGTCGAAAATCCCTTTTCCGGTGAAGGAAACGTCTTTCAAATTATTTCCCCAAATCGGAGCCGTCACTTCAAATTTCCCAGACGACGTTTCTCTCATTGGAAATTGCTTTACATCACTGCTGAATTGCACGATTGCGCCTTCCTCCACGTGAAAATCGATTTTACTTTTAAGCTCGATTGGACCCGTTAACCAAGTTCCAGCTGGGACAATCAATCTTCCGCCACCATTCGCGGAGATTGTTGTGATTGCTTTTTCGAAGACTCTTGTGTTCAAGGTTTTTCCATCAGCAACACCTCCAAAATCTTTGAAGTTGTAATCCTTTTCTGGAATATTAGGCAAAACCATTTGTCCAAATTTGAATGGCGCTTTGTCAATGTAATATTGGATGTCATTTTTCTGCGCAGAAATGAGTGTTGCAACAGAAAACGCAAGACCTATTAATAGTTTTTTCATTGTTTATTGATATGAATTCTTTTGATTAATTATAAATGTTTTAGTTAAGTCAGTTCATTAATTATAATTTGGGCAACTTTTCCGCCTTCCGTTCCCAATCTTTTTGCCTAACCTTTCCAGCCACAAAAAAGGATTTCCACTCAAGTCGGGTTGCGTTAGATTCGCTGTTTCAATTTTATTTTAAATTAAAAGTCTTCGACTCCGCTCAGACTGACAATGTATAAATAAAACAATTGGTATTCGAATTGTCACACTGAGCATTTCGGCTTCGCTCAATATAAACTCTGTCGAAGTGCTTTCCGCAATAATAAGAGCAACTGCTTGCTGGTAAAATTAAAAAAAATAACAACTTGCGCAATCGATTGCATAAAATAAAGATTTACATATTCGTAAAGTCTGATTAATGCTAATCAAATTAAAATTGAATAAGTTCTTTTTAAACAAAAAATTCCGATTATTTGCTCAAATTTCTTTAATTTGCAATGCTAAAAATAATTTCAACAATGATTATTCAACCAAGAACAAGAGGATTTATATGTTTGACGGCACATCCAGATGGCGCACTTCAGGCAGTTAAAAATCAAATAGAATATGTAAAGTCCAAAGGTGCCATCAAAAACGGACCAAAAAAAGTTTTGGTAATCGGTGCTTCTACAGGTTTTGGACTTTCTTCCAGAATCACGGCGGCTTTCGGTTCCGATGCGGCAACAGTTGGTGTTTTCTTCGAGAAACCAGCTTCTGAAGGTAAAATGGGAACTGCAGGCTGGTACAATTCTGCCGCTTTCGAAAAAGAAGCGCACGAAGCTGGACTTTATGCCAAAAGTATCAATGGCGATGCATTCTCAGACGACATCAAAAAACAAACAATTGAATTAATTAAAAAAGACTTAGGTCAGGTTGATTTGGTAGTTTACAGTTTGGCTTCTCCAAGAAGAACGCATCCAAAAACGGGCGTTGCACATTCATCAGTTCTTAAACCAATTGGGCAAGCTTACACCAACAAAACTGTTGATTTCCACACAGGCGTAGTTTCTGATGTGACGATTGCTCCAGTTGAAAACGAAGAAGATATTCCAAACACGGTTGCCGTAATGGGTGGCGAAGATTGGAAATTCTGGATGGAAGATTTGAAAGCGGCTGGTGTTTTAGCTGACGGTGTTCAAACGGTTGCCTATTCTTACATCGGCCCTGAACTGACTTTCCCAATCTACAGAAACGGAACCATCGGACAAGCGAAAAACGACCTTGAAGCGACTGTGACTGTTTTAAATGATTTATTGAAAGACCTTAACGGAAAATCTTATGTTTCTGTAAACAAGGCGTTGGTAACTCAGTCTAGTTCTGCGATTCCTGTAGTGCCATTGTATATTTCTTTACTGTATAAAGTGATGAAAGCGAAAGGAACGCACGAAGGAACAATCGAGCAAATTCAAAGACTTTTTGCTGACAGACTTTACACGGAAAATGGCGAAGTTCCTTTGGATGAAGCTGGTAGAATCCGTGTTGACGATTGGGAAATGGCGGATGATGTTCAGGCTGAAGTTGACAAGTTGTGGAAAGAAACTACTACTGAAAACCTTTCTGAAATCAGTGATATTGCTGGTTACAGAAAAGAATTCTTCAATCTTTTCGGTTTCGAAGTTGACGGAATCGATTATGAGAAAGATGCTAATGAGAATGTTCAAGTTCCAAGTATTGAAGCTTAATTAAGACTAAGAGATAATAGACTTATTAGGTTCTTAAAATAAAACAAAAACGGCTACTTTTTCAGTAGCCGTTTTTTTATTGTTGAGACTGGGATTTTATTTCTTTTTGTTTTGCGTCGTACTCGTGAAGCAAGTTATGTTCTGGCGTTTGCTCGATGGCATGCATTATTTTGTCTAGGATTTGAGTGGCGGACTCATTATCATAATCAATGTCTAAAGCTTGTTTGAACTCCAACGTTGGCTTTACTCCAGTCACTTTTATCTTTAATCCTTTCTTGTCAAATGCTCTTCTGAAACCATTAATTTTAATGGGGATCACTATTGGTCTTTGGTTTTTAATCAGCTTTGCAGTTCCTTTTCGGCCTTGTGCGTAAGCGGAAGTTGTTCCTTGCGGAAATGTGATGACCCAACCATTATCAAGCGCTTTCATAATGTTTTCGACCTCGGTGAGATCTACCATTCTGTTCACGTTTTGACCTTCGGCTCTCCAAGTTCTTTTTACAGTAACGGCACCAGCAATTTTGAAAATCCTTGCAAGAAGTCCTTTGTTCATCGTTTCTTCTGCTGCGACATAATAGAAATCTACTTTTGGATTGAGAAGGTAAACTGGATTCTTGATCGTATTATGAAAACCATTATTCACCGAGCAAAAAGTATGATACATCGCGGCGACATCGGCAAAATAAGTCTGATGATTGGAAACAAACAGCACGTTGCTGTCCGGAAGATCAGCCAGATTTTCTGTCCCTGAAATTTTGAGCTTATTGAAGCCATTGAATCTCCGGTAAGAAACCAATCCAAGAATAAAAATAATAAACCTTTTCAAAACATAGATGTTTCCAAAAGAATCGGTAAAAATATTTTTTTTTGCCATTGATAATTAATTATAATTTCTAAGGTCAGAAATTACTGCAAAATTAGACAATTTTTAACAAGTTGCTAAACTCGCTGAGAATCATTGAAGTAGCGCCCCAAATGATGTAGCCATTAAAATCTATCACGGGAACTTCTGCACCGTTTGTAGATGGCAAAACCATATTTTTTGGCTGGTCGGGAAGACTTAATAAAGATGAAATTGGAAACTCTATCAATTCCACGGCTTCGCTTTCCTGAAGGAAAAATTCTGGATTCTTTTTGGTGTAAGAAACAAAGGAATGAACATAGAAATTACTTGGCGGAATGTAAATCGGCGACATTTCGCGGATGATTCTGACGTAATGTTCATCAATTCCCAATTCCTCTGAAGTTTCACGTTTTGCGGTGTGGGCAAAGTCCAAATCTTCTTTTTCTCTTTTTCCACCAGGCAAGGATATTTGTCCGCTGTGTCTGTCTCTTTCGTTTTGAGAACGAACAATCAATGGAAAATGCCACTCGTTATTCTTAAGATAAAGCAGAATGTTGACGGCTGCAAACTTTGGATTCCTTGTCAAAATATCTTCGTAACTGAACACAGGACGATAGGGCGGAGAATAGATTTTGTGCGCATTTTCGCCCAATAATTCCGCTTGTTTGATGTCTCTAAGTAAGTCTTTTCCAAAAATCTGCATATCTCAAAGATAAGGAAATTTGAAGTATTGAAGATGCTAATTCCACATAAAAAAAGTCGCAAAGATTGACTTTGCGACTTTTGAATTTTATTAATTGAAAATATTTTAAAGCGTAATCCCACGTCCAGCGTAGAAATCCAGAACTTTGATACTGAACAGATAATTGTACTTTGCTTGAGCCACAGAACCTTGCGCATTAGCAAAATTGTTTCTCGCAATCGTCACATCATAAATAGTTGAACGTCCAGCTTCATAACTTTTCTCTGCAAAATCTAAGGCTAATCTCGTGCTTTTTTCAGCTTCTATCGCGGCAACATAGATTTCATAATTAGAATCAGCATTGAACTGAGCTTGCTGAATATCCTGCTTCAACTGAAACTTTTGTTGTTCCAAATTATTCTTCGCAATCACTTCATTGATTTTCGTTTGCTCCACCTGCAGTTTTGTAATTCCTTTGTTGAAAATCGGAATGTTTGCAGACAAACTTAGTTGCTGTCCAAAGTTTTCTCTGTATTGATCCGCAAAACTATGTTCCTTGATGTAAAGCTGTGGTGTTCCGCTGATGTTGTTGGTATTCAGTCGGTTGTTGTAGAAACTTCCAATTCCAGCCGTGGCAGAAATCGTGGGGTAAAAATTGGTTTTTACGACTTCGGTTTGAGCTTCTGCCGCTTTTATTCTTATTTCTGCCGCTTTCACGATTGGTTGAGAAGTGTAAGCAATATTAAGAACTTCTTCCACAGATTCGGTTTGAGGCGTCAATTCATCTGGGACAGGAATATCTACCACATCAAAAGTTTTATAATCCTGAAGCTGAAGAAGCTGAGCCATTGCAAACAATGCTTTATCAACATTGATTTGAGCTGTTTTCACATTCTGTTTTTCTCTTGCCAATGACGCTGTTGCTTCTGCTAAAACGGTTTGTGCAGTTGTGCCCACATCTGTCGTTATTTTGGCTCGGTCGTATAACCTTTGTGCATTTTCCATCGCACTTTCAGAGATTTTTTTGATTTCTCTGTTTAGCATCACGTTGAGATATTGCTGAGCAATTTGGAGCGAAATATTATTTTTTATGGTTTCAATATCCTGCAAACTTGCATCTAAATCGAAACCTGTTTTACGAATCGTTTTCTCTAATCTTCCATTGTTGTAAACCAAAATATTGGCGCCAACATTCGCATTATTATTGAAGTTATCATTTCTAATACTCGTATTCACAAACTGCGAATTTCCAAAACTAGCTGAGTTAGAAATCGTTCCGGAAACACCAGGCAAATATTCTCTCTTTGCCATTTCAAGATTTTTTGTCTGTACATCTTTGTTGTAAGCCTGTGCTTGGATTTGCAAGTTGTTTTTAATGGCATAATCCACACATTCCTGAATCGTCCATTTTTTCTGAGAAAATACCAAAACTCCGATAGACAAAAGCGAAATACAAAAAACTTTTTTAAGCATAAAAGAAAAATTATATACAATAAGACTTCAAAACATCCAAAATGTTACAACATAGTTTAAAAAATCACCATACTGTAATTTATGAAAAATTGTAAAATGGAAATTTTATTTTCGTTACCTTTATTGTTTAAATTTTCCTTTTTTTGACTAATTTTGAATTGTTTCTTTTTGATGGAATTAGTCACTAAAAGAAATTTTCACATTATAATTTAAAACTTTAAGACAATGAACCTACAATATATACACGATAACAAAGGAAATGCAACTGCTGTTATTATCCCGATTGAAGAGTGGCAGTCTTTAAAGGAAAAATATGAAGGTCTGCAGGATGAAGAATTTCAAAATTTTGATATTCCAGATTGGCATAAAAAAATATTGGATGAGCGTTTGGAAGATTATCGCAAAAATCCGAACAGTAATATGGATTTTGATGTAATGATGAAAAGTATTAGAGAGAAATATAGTTTATGAGTTTTGTCTTCGAAAATAGACCTAGAGTCTATGATGATATTATAGAAGCTGTAGATTATTATTTCACAATAAATCCCAGTTTGGCGGTAGATTTTTTGGACAGAATAGAAGAAGCTAAGACCAAAATACTTAATACGCCCGAAGGTTTTGAAGTAAAACGTCCTCACATAAGAACCGTCCTTTTGAAACAATTTGATTATCATATTTATTATACGATAGATGGATTTCAAATTATTATTCTCGCAATTTTGCACGCGCAAAGCGGACAAGAGAAAATTGATGAAATTTAAAGATTTTATTAAAAAAATTATTACAACATTTAAAAACAATAAAGCTATTCACTGAGTAGCTTTTGTTATTTTATAATCTTAAATGGAAAATCGGAGCTAAAATATGATACTCAATCATTCAACCTTTTCAATAATATTTCTTAATTAATGTAACAAATTGGTATTCGGATTTACTTATATGTAAAATCCAGACAATGTCTCATCCGATTCTGAAAATAGAAGATGTCAACAAATCTTACGATACAGGTAAGAGCAAACTTCACGTGCTGAAAGGTATTAATCTTAATATCAATCAAGGTGAGTTTGTTTCTATTATGGGAAGTTCCGGTTCCGGAAAATCGACTTTGCTTAATATCATCGGAATCTTGGATGAAGCTGATAACGGAATCTATGAGCTTGATGGATTTCCTATCAAACATCTTACAGAAGTAAAAGCGGCGGAATACAGAAGCCGTTTCATTGGATTTATTTTTCAGTCATTTAATTTGATTAATTATAAAACGGCGCTGGAAAATGTGGCGCTTCCACTATATTATCAAAATGTTTCCCGAAAAGAAAGAACCCAAAAAGCTCTCGAATATTTGGAAAAAGTAGGTTTGAGAGAATGGGCAGAACATCTTCCAAGCGAGCTTTCCGGAGGACAAAAACAAAGAGTTGCGATTGCAAGAGCATTAATCTCCGAACCAAAATTAATCCTTGCTGATGAACCAACCGGAGCGCTGGATTCCAAAACGACGCACGATATTATGAAGTTGCTTCAGGAAATTAATAACGAGGGAAAAACAATTGTTGTTGTAACTCACGAAAATGATGTTGCAGCGCAAACCAAAAGAAATGTTGTCCTGAAAGACGGCAGAATAGAAAGTGATGAATTCATTAAGCAAATAGTACTTTAAAACTGGATGATGGAAGTTTAAAAATTGAAAATTTAGAGATTACGAAATAAAAAATAATGCGACAAGCGGGCAACTTCTAACTTCCTGCTTCTAGCTTCCAACCTAAAAAAATATGTTTGATTTAGACCGCTGGCAAGAGATATTTAGTTCCATTCGCAGTAATGTATTGCGGACGGTGCTTTCTGGTTTTACAGTTGCGCTGGGGCTTTTTATTTTCATTGTTTTATTTGGAATTGGAAATGGTCTTAACAACTCATTTGCGAAAGCTTTCACGAGAGATGCTACCAATCTGATTATGATCTGGGCTGGCAAAACCACAGTTCCTTACGCAGGATTACAATCGGACAGAACCATTACTTTTAACAATGATGATTTCGATGCCATTGTCAAAGAAAGTGAAGGGAAATTAGAGTACGCGTCACCAAGATATCAAACCAGTCTTACCGTAAAATATGGTAAGGAAAGCGGAGGATACCAAATCAATGGTGTTTTGGGAGATGAGAAATTTCTTGAAAACAGAACGATGATTGATGGTAGATACATCAATGAACGAGATAACGAACTGAAGCAAAATGTAGCCTCCATCGGAAGAATGGTTTGGAGAGATTTGATTCGAGATGGAAATCCGATTGGGAAAGATTTGGAAATCAATGGAACGATGTTCAAAGTGGTTGGCGTTTTTTCTGACCCAGGCGGTGATTGGGACGAGCGGCATATTTCTGTTCCGCTTTCCACACTTCAGCAGATGAAAAAAAGTTCTGATACAATTAGCACCGTGATGCTTTCTTATAATCCCAATATGACACCGGAAGAAGGTGTAAAATACGGCGATCAACTAGAAAAAAACATCAGAGCAAGACACCAAATTTCTCCGGAAGATCAGCAAGGAATCAGGATTAATAATAATGCGAAAAACACGCAGGATTCATTTGCTTTCTTGTTTGTGATTACCATCGTTGTAGGATTTATCGGGCTTGGAACGTTGTTGGCGGGAATCATTGGAATCAGTAATATAATGGTTTATATCATTAAAGAAAGAACTAAGGAAATTGGTGTTCGGAAAGCAATTGGTGCAAAACCAGCCGGGATTGTCGCCCTGATTTTACAGGAAAGTATTGTGATTACAGTAATTTCCGGAATTATAGGCGTGGGATTGGGCGTTTTGACTTTAAAATTAATTGGAAATAATCTGGAAGAATACTTCATCACAGAACCGTCCGTAGGTTGGGGATTGATTGCGGCAGCATTTTTCTGTCTTGTGCTTTCTGGCGCAATTGCAGGATTTGTTCCGGCTTACAAAGCTTCGAAAATTAAACCGATTGAAGCATTAAGAACAGACTAAAGAAACAATAGTAGAGAACAAATAATCAAGACAATAGATTCCAAAACTTTCAACTAAGAATCATCAACTAAAAAATGAATATACTTTTCAAAAGAGATACTTGGCAGGAGATTTATTATTCCCTTCGGAACAATAAGCTCAGAACGTTTCTTACGATGATAGGCGTGGGTTGGGGTATGTTTTTGTATGTGAGTCTGCTGGGTGCGGCAAAAGGAATGGAAAATGGATTCAACAAGTTGTTTTCCGGCTTTGCAACCAACTCGATTTTCCTTTGGCCACAGAATACCAATATTCCTTACGAAGGTTTTGCGAAAGGCAGAAAAATGGACCTTCATCTAAAAGATATCGAATACATCACGAAGAAAATACCGGAAGTTGATTATATATCGCCGCAGAGTGTGAGGGGAAATTTTGGAACGCCAGGCGAGCAGATTTCCCGAAACGGAAAGAAAAATACTTATATGATTACGGGGGATTTTCCGGTTGGTAATCAGATTTCTAAGAAAAAATTATTATTCGGAAGGTATATTAATGATGCCGATATTCAGTCCAAAAAAAATGTGATTGTAATAGGAGAGGAGATTTATAAAAATCTTTTCGATGCTAAGAAAAACGAAAATCCAATTGGAAAATCGGTCAATTTGAAAGGCATATTTTTCAATGTCATAGGCGTTTTTCGAGTGCCAAGAGGTGGCGGAATGGAAAATGACCAATCGGCTTATATTCCGTTTTCAACTTATTCTGGGATGTATAATGAAGGTGATAAAGTTGGTTTCTTTGCGATTGTTGGAAAACCCAATGCAGAAGCTTCCATTGTAGAAACCAAAGTGAAAGATGAACTTAAAAAAATCAATCACGTTTCGCCAGAAGATACCAATGCATTTGGAAGTTTCAATCTTGCAAAAGAATTTAAAAAATTGACGGGATTCCTTACAGGGATGCAGTTACTGACCATTACTGTGGGAACGTTGACGATTTTAGCAGGCGTTATTGCGATCTCAAATATTCTATTGATTACAGTAAAAGAAAGAACCAAAGAAATTGGAATCAGACGTGCTTTGGGTGCAAAACCAGCTGAGGTGAGAAATCAGATTTTGCTGGAAAGTGTTGTGATTACTTTGTCATCCGGATTGCTTGGATTTCTATCGGGAATTTTCCTTTTGATCATTCTGAATATTGCGACAATGAACAACGATGCTTTTCCTTTCAGCAATCCAACGGTTGACTATGGTAATGTATTTTCTGCAATGGGAATTATGATTTTCCTTGGACTGATTATCGGCTTGATTCCAGCACAAAGAGCGGTAAAAATCAAACCAATTGAAGCTTTGAGAAGCGAATAACGAATAATAAAAAATTAATAATAAACTATATTTCTATATAATGGAAAAAGAAAAGAAGAAATTTACATTCAAAAAAGCAATTTCCATATTTCTGGGATTACTTTTTGCAGTTGCTGTGATCGGTGGAATCGGTTATCTTATCAAATCCAATTCGGCTGAGAACGAAGTGTTTCTTACCAGAAAACCAAGCATCAAAAATCTGGATGACAAGGTAATGGCAACCGGAAAAATCGAACCTCGCGAAGAGATTGAAATCAAACCAAACATCGCCGGAATCATCCAAACAATCAATGTGGACGAAGGCGACAAAGTACAAGCCGGACAGTTGATTGCAACCATCAGAATCGTTCCGAATATCACGGAAGTGAATAATGCGACAATGCAGGTCAGCAATTCTCAAATCCAATTGACCAACGCGAAAGTGAATGTTCAAAATCAACAGAAACAATACGAAATGCAGGCGAAGTTGTACAAGCAAGGTGTGATTTCTAAACAGGAATACATCACGGCGCAACAGCAATTGGAGACAACAATTCAACAACAAAAATTGGCTGCCCAACAACTTAATGCTTCGCAAAAACAATTGCAAATCGTAAGAACGGGAGCAACGCCAGAACTTCAAAGTATGGCAACCACTCAGATTCGTGCAAAAGCTGCCGGAACGGTTTTGGAAATTCCTGTGAAAGTCGGAAGTCAGGTGATCGAAGCTAACTCTTTCAACGCTGGAACTACGATTTGTTCTATCGCAGATCTTAATTCATTGATTTTTAAAGGTAATATCGATGAAGCACAAGCTGGAAAATTGAAACAAGGAATGGATATGAGCGTTGTAATTGGAGCTTTGCAAAACAAATCTTTCCCGGGTAAATTAACATTGATTGCACCAAAAGGAACGGAAGAAAGCGGAACGATTAAATTTGCTGTGGAAGGCGATGTTTATAATAAAACAGGCGAATACATCCGAGCTGGATTCAGTGCGAATGGAGAAATCTTATTGAGTTCTAAGAAAAATGCACTACTTTTAGATGAGTCATTGATTCAATATGAAAAGGGCAACAACAAATCCTTTGTAGAAGTGAAACAACCGAATGGCGGTTTCAAAAAAGTGTATGTTAAGTTAGGCTCAAGTGACGGGATCAATGTTCAGATTCTTTCCGGAATCGATAAGAATGCGGAAGTGAAAGTTTGGAATCCATCAGACAAAGACAAAGAAGAACTGAAGGAACAAAAGAAATAGATAGACCTTTAAATTATAATTGTTAAAAAGATCCGTCTCGTTTTTATAGCGAGACGGATTTTTTGTTTTTATAATTAATGCAAAAAATCCTGCAAAATAATTTGCAGGATTTTTAATTTTATGATAGAGATCCAATTATTATATTGGTCCTTGCTCATCACCGCCAGTTGCATTGGAGTTGATGTCTTTTTTACGCTTAGGTTGATCTACTTTTTCCCCTTGTTTGAATCTATACGTCAAAGAAACCGTGAACTGTCTTGGTTGCCATTGCATATACGTATCTCTTGTACTGTTGGCTGTGTAAGTAGTTGCCTGCATCGCTCTTGTGTTGAAAACATCCTGAATGTTGAAGGCAATAGTTCCATTTCCGCTCCAGATAGTTTTGGAAGCACCAAAATTGATGGCATACATTTCTTTTCTATGTTGGAATTCCGTTTTCGTAGCACCTCTAAAGAAACCTTGAACTTGGAAATTTAATGTTTTATCAAGTTTAAAAGTACTTGTCAATCGACTTCTTGTGGAAACTCCGGTTCCGTTAAAATTGGCTGTACGAACAATATCATTTAAATCTTGATCCAATGTATCATACAAAGTACTTCCTTTGATATTATATCCAAAGACATCCACATTTCCCATAAACTTCAACCAACTGGTCGCATCCCAATTGAAATTAAGATCCAAACCATAAGTTTCTTCTGATCCAAGGTTGATTGGTCTTGTGTGGAATTCTATCCTTTTTCCCGTTTGTTCGATTCCTGCATCATCCAGATATTTATATTCAATCGCTTTATTGTAAACCAACATTTTGGTGTCATCAGTTTTACGCTTATAATATAAAGTCGGATTGATCGTGAATTTTTTCTTAGAAATACTGTATCCAACTTCGAAAGAGTCAACATAAGCAGGATTAAGGTCGATGTTTCCATCAAAAATATTCTGATTATCGCTGTAGCTCGGATTTGGAATCAAGAAAAATCCTCTTGGTCTGTCAATTCTTCTGGAGTAATTTACCAATAATTGATTGTCCTTAGCAAACTCATAGCTCAAGAAGATGCTTGGGAAAAGATTGTTATAAGTTTTCTTATCGTTTACAATGGGTGGTGTGTAACCTGCAGATCCAGGAGTTAAAAGATTTTGATAATCAATTGTTACATTGGAAAGTTCATTTCTAAGTCCCACTTGATAACCTATTTTTCCAATTTTACTTTTAAATTGTAAGTAGAAAGCATTGAATAGCTCTTTATAATTAGCATCATAAGTATACAAAGGTAACAATGCTAAATTTTGAGCAGATGTACCTTCCAAAACATTATTGTCATAGCTATTATCATTGGAATCCAAACGGTAGCCAGCCTCTAATTTTGAAATTTCACCAATTGGCAATTCATAATCAAGTTTTGCAACGATGTTTTGATTCTTAGTTTTTTGATTGATAATGTTTTCAAGGGAAGTTGCAGGATTGAAATTCTCGTATTCCAAGATGTTTGTATCATTGTTGGAACGGTTTCTCTGTAAACTTAATGATAATGATAAGTTCTGTCCTTTGTCATCAAATTTATGATCCAAACCAAAATCTCCTTGGAAAGCCAAGTTGTTATTAGTCCCAATATTTCTTCTCAAAGTATAAGTGCTTGGCGCATTCAGTAGTGAGAAATTATAATCAATATTTCCAACATTGTCGCTTTCAAACGTTCTTACAGTTCCGGAAGCATTTACCGAAGTTTTATCATTGATGTCATAAACAATCCCAGCCGTCGCATTGTAGTTGCTGTTTTTGTTTGTGATTTCAGAATTTTGACGAGATTCTAATTGATTTCCAACTATCGTTACGTCGTTATAGATATTGGTGTTTCTGTTGGTATTTTTAGATTCTCTGTATCCGCCTCCGCCATTTAGAAACCAAGAGAATTTTCCTTTTCTCCAGCTAAGACTTGTATTAAGATTGGTTTGAGGAAGATAACCAAGCGTTCCGATCACACTTCCGTTGAAACCTGTTTTTTTGTTTTTCTTAAGGATGATATTCAAAATACCAGCTGTACCGCTCGCTTCAAATTTCGAAGAAGGATTCGTAATCACTTCAATTTTTTCAATTTGATCTGCCGGAATACTTTGCAACGCATTTGCACCATCATCGATTCCAAGTAGGGCAGAAGGTTTTCCATTGATCAAAAATCTCACATTGGAGCTTCCTCTCATAGAAACTGTTCCGTCCGTATCCACAGAAACTGAAGGTACATTTTGCAAAACATCCTGTAAACTTCCACCTTTGCTCACCAAATCCTGAGAAGGGTCGTAAGTTTTTTTATCGAGTTCTACTTTGTAAGGTTTTGTAGTTGCTGCGGTAATTACAACACCTTGGATATTGGTAGTGTTATTAAGATTGGCTTTCCCATCAGATGTGATCACAAATGGCGCAATGGCTCCTGCTTTTTCAACCCGGATGGTTTGAGTGAATTTTTTGTAATCTACCGCTTCTATGCTTACGTCATAATTTCCTGGCGCCAAGTCCAGCTTGTAATTCCCATCCACATCTGCCAAAACAGCATCGCTTAACTGTGAATTTTGAGTATTCTTAAAAGTGACAGATGAATAGCCAACACCACCATTAGCGTCTTTTACATTTCCCGAAATATTCACTTTCTGCTGCGCCATCACAAAGCTAGCTGCACCTATTGTCAAAGCTAAACCAAAAGCTCTCTTTTGAAATATACTTACAATTTCCGTTCGTTTCATTCTTTTATTTTTTACTGAGTCTATACTCTTTATTTATTTTATTTGTCTGCTGTTCAGCCAGTCTTGATAAGCTTTCGCATTTTTCGCGTGTTCAACATCGCTGTGCGTGAATTTATGATAACCAAATCTCTCAGGATCGGCGCACATAAAAATGTAATTATTATTTTCCGCATCCAGAACCGCATTCAAAGAATTTTTGTCCACAATACAAATTGGTCCTGGCGGAATTCCAACATTGGCGTATGTGTTATATGGCGAAGGTTCTTTCAAATGTTTGTAATAAACACGTTTTATCTTTTGCGTAAAATTATTTGCTTTGTTGATGGCGTAGATTACCGTCGGGTCACTTTGCAGCTTCATTCCTTTTTTATAACGATTCAAATACAATCCGGCGATTGTTTTCTGCTCATCGGGTTTTCCGCCAGATTCTTTGTAAACGATAGAAGCCAAAGCATAGATTTGCTCTCTCGAAAGTCCTGATTGCTTTTCTTTCTCAATTCTTTCCGCAGTCCAAAATGCTTTGTATTCATTATCGAATTTCTCGAAAAATTCTTTTGGCGTCACAGTCCAGAAGAAATCATAAGTATTATTAAAGAAATATTTCTTCAAATCTTCTGCATTCTTATAACCTTTATTGATAGCTATTTTATCCAACTCATTCGCGAATTTTGCAGAATCGATTTCTGTCTTCTTAGAAACTCGTCCGATCATTTGATAAACGTCATCAAAGTCTTTGATTCTGAATGAATTCGGGGTTTGATTTCCTGCGAGAATCATATTTACGATTTCGCGGTTGTTCATTCCGGATTTCAATTCGTAGCGTCCAGCTTTGTAATTTTCAGCGAGGTTTTTATCTTTTGCAACACTGGTGAAGTAATCTTTATTTTTGATGAGAGGCGCAATCGAGTCAAAAATCTGCTGAGGTTTTGCATTGTGCGGAATCAAGACAAATCCATCTTTTTCCACATTGTTCCCAGCATATTTATTGTAAAATCTAATTCCAAAAAATCCCAGAATTACGATGACGACAACAAAAATTATTAGAATTATTTTTTTCATAGTTTAAAAAAGTAAAAGAGATTCAGAATTTTAAAAATCTTTTAATTGCATTCTATTATTTTTATTAAATAGAAATTGTTCCGCTAAAAACCTGACTTGCTGGTCCTTCCAGCCAAATGTTATTAAATCCCGCTCCATTTTTCTCAGCATAAACTTTCAATTTCCCGCCCAAAACCTTGACTGCAACGGAAGTTTGATTGTTTTTATCCATAAAAGTTAAAGCCGAAGCCGTAACGCCAGTTCCGCAACTGTAGGTTTCATCCTCCACGCCACGCTCGTAAGTTCTCACGAAAATCTCTTTATCAGACAAGGCTTCCACAAAGTTCACATTGATTCCTTCTGCTTTGTAAGTCGGAGAATTGCGGATTTCGTTACCGTTTTTGAAAACATTATAATTATTTAACATTTCCACGTATTTCACATAATGTGGCGAGCCGGTGTTCATCACAAAATCTTCTCCGTCATTATTAATATCAATAACATCAATCATTTTAAGCTTCACAATTCCATTTTTAATTTCCGCTCTATGAAGTCCATCGATGGCGTCAAAAGTCGTTTGGTCTTCGAAGATATCCAAGAAATGGGCAAATGCTACGATGCATCTTCCGCCGTTTCCGCACATTGTACTTTCGTTTCCGTCAGAATTAAAATACACCATTTTGAAATCCGATTTTTCATCTCCCTTTAGGGTTGGGGCAAAATCATCTGCATTTTGTCTCGGAGAATCATCATTTTCAAGAAGAATCAAGCCGTCTCCGCCAATTCCGAAACGGCGGTCGCAAAGTTTTTCGATGAGTTCCGTGCTTTGTGGAAATTCGAGGTCGCGGTTATCGATCATTACGAAATCATTTCCGGTGCCTTGGTATTTATAAAATTTGATTTGTTTGTTCATAGTTGTTTCATTTTCAGACAGAACGCGAGTTGCAATTCGGTTTCGTTTAATTTTCTGAATATTAGTCAATTAATAAATTTTCTCTTGCAAAAATCAAGCCCGTAAAAATAACCTTTTTAAAGACAATTCAATCTTGATATTTGTTATTTAAATTAAATCTAAAATGCTAATCTTTTCACAATCTCGGCACATAGATAAATATGCTTTTTTACGAGTGAAAGTGAAAATAGAAATGCAAAATTTTATCTTTCCGCAATTACAAATATCTGATAGAATTGTTTTTCTTTGATGAGTTTACGTCTTTGCGAGTCTTAAAATGTTTTCAATAATGTTAAAAAAAACTTAGCGTGCTTTGCGTTATTTTTTTTCTAAATTCAAATTGTTGATAGTGTCTGTTTAATAGAATTTTTCAATCTTTTAATTGTCTTATCTTTTAATTTATATGCCTTATCTTTGTTCGTCGAAAAAATGAAAGAAGATCAGTTGCTCACACTCATCCTAAAAGCCAGAGACAAAGATCAAAAGGCTCAGACACAACTCATTAATTCTTTTTGGGTGGATGTCTTTTCTTTTGTGATGAACAAAGTGAAGGATGAAAATGATGCAGATGAGATCACAGTTTCGGTATTTTCGAAGGTGCTGAATAAGTTAGATCTTTTCGATCCCAGCTTTCAGTTCAAGACTTGGATTCTTACGATTGCACAAAATACAATCATCGATTTCTGGAGAAAGAAAAGCCGAGAAAACGAAGATCCAAACGCCAACTTGCAGGATTTGAAAAACGAATTTGCAAGATCACCGGAAGAATTATTGATTTCTGAAGAAGATCAGCAAAAAATTATTCAAATCATCGAAACGATGGATGCGAAAAATCAAGACATCATTCGACTCAGGTTTTTCGAGGAAAAAAGCATCAAAGAAATTGCAGAAGAACTCAATCTTTCTGTTGCCAATACAAAAGTGAGAATAATGCGCGCCAAAAAGATCTTGGCCGAATTGTTAAAAGAAGACGAAACCGATTTTTAAATTTAAGATCAAAATGGAGGATTTAATTCAACAAGATACAGCCATTCAAAAACCAAAATGGATCCGCGTAAAATTGCCAACTGGTAAAAATTACCGCGAGCTCAGACATTTGGTAGATAAATATAAGCTGAACACCATTTGCCAAAGTGGAAGTTGTCCAAATATGGGCGAATGTTGGGGCGAAGGAACGGCAACTTTTATGATCCTCGGAAACATCTGTACCAGAAGTTGTGGATTTTGTGGTGTGAAAACCGGAAAACCTTTGGATGTAAATTGGGACGAACCAGAAAAAGTAGCGCGTTCTATCAAATTAATGAAAATCAAACACGCTGTTTTGACTTCGGTTGACCGTGATGATTTGAAAGATATGGGCTCGATTCTGTGGGGCGAAACGGTGAACGCTGTTCGTAGAATTTCCCCAGGAACTACGATGGAAACTTTAATTCCAGATTTTCAAGGCATTACAAAACATCTGGACAGAATGGTAGAAGTTGCTCCAGAAGTGATCTCTCACAATATGGAAACCGTAAAACGTTTGACCAGAGAAGTAAGAATACAAGCAAAATACGAGCGCAGTCTCGAAGTTCTGAGATATTTGAAAGAAGCTGGACAAAATCGTACAAAAACTGGAGTAATGTTAGGTCTTGGAGAAACAAGAGACGAAGTTTTCCAAACGATTGAAGACATTAGAAACGCAAATGTGGATGTGATTACAATGGGTCAATATCTTCAGCCGACCAAAAAACACCTTCCTGTAAAAAGCTTCATCACGCCAGAACAGTTCGACGAGTATGGCGACTTTGCAAGAAGTTTAGGTTTCCGTCACGTAGAAAGTTCGCCTTTGGTGAGAAGTTCTTATCACGCAGAGAAGCATATTCAC
The DNA here is from genome assembly GCF_004365655.1 of Epilithonimonas xixisoli. Taxonomy (GTDB): domain Bacteria; phylum Bacteroidota; class Bacteroidia; order Flavobacteriales; family Weeksellaceae; genus Epilithonimonas; species Epilithonimonas xixisoli. The sequence continues at coordinate 299,775 of NZ_SOEO01000003.1, forward strand.
TAAGATTTTTATCAGATTTAAAATAAAAAAAGACTCCTATATGGAGTCTTTTACTGTTTGTTCTACTGGTTCTATGTTTTCGGTTTTGTTCATTTGTTCAATCTGTTTTGGGATGAACATCATATAACCGAAATAGCCTAAAAGAAATAACACGATGATAACAATGATGGCAATCATCGGGCCTTTGTTGGTTTGGCTGTCTGATTTTGGAATATCTGATCGCATAGCTTGATTTTTTTAATCTATTGCAAAACTAATGCCTGATTGTTATTTGAATAATTTTAATGCGATTAATTTATTTTCTGTAAAAATTATGAGGGTTTAGTTTTTAAAATATATGTTTTTTGAAATTAACCCCATATATTTGCAGGGTTAAAAATTAAAATCATTAAAATGAAAATCGAGAAGCGCTGGATTATTTCTTTTATCATCATCAGTCTTGTTTCAATCACGGCTTTATTCTGGCCAGAGCAAACATCGCTTCCAAAGCCAGGAACATTCTTGGGCGAAGAAGATATTGTAGGTTCGGATGTCGCTTGGATTTTGGCATCTTCCGGTTTGGTTTTGTTGATGACACCTGGGCTTTCCTTTTTCTACGGTGGAATGGTGGGGAAAAAGAATATGATTTCTACGATGTTGCAAAGTTTCATTGCCTTGGGCGTGATTAGTATTTTGTGGGTAGTTGTCGGTTTCAGTTTGTCTTTTGGCGAATCTATTGGGATCACAATTAATGGTCAACATTACGGATTGATAGGAAATCCAACCACCTATTCGTTTTTCAACAATGTTGGTGTTTTGCCTCACAGCCAATTGGCTTCTACGGTTCCCTTCGTTTTGTTTGCGATGTTTCAGATGAAATTTGCTGTCATCACACCCGCTTTGATCACGGGTTCTTTTGCGGAACGTGTTCGATTTATTTCCTATTTGTTATTTATGGTGTTGTTTAGTTTGATCATTTACACACCGCTTTGTCATATGGTTTGGCATCCAGAAGGTTTGTTGAACAAATATTTTGGAGTGAAGGATTTTGCTGGAGGAACAGTTGTGCATATGAGCGCAGGATTCGCAGCTTTGGCAGGCGCGATGATGATTGGAAAAAGAAAAAATCCACACCACGAACCTTCGAATATTCCATTTGTCATCTTAGGAACAGGAATGCTTTGGTTTGGATGGTTTGGTTTTAATGCAGGTTCAGCTTTGGCAGCCAATGCAACAGCAGCGATGGCTTTTGGAACAACGACGGTCGCTTCTGCTACAGCAATGTTATCTTGGATTTTCTTTGATAGGGTAAACGGGCGCAAAGTTTCCGCTTTGGGCGCTTGTATCGGAGCAGTTGTCGGATTGGTTGCGATTACGCCTGCTGCAGGTTTTGTGACGATTCCACACGCTATTTTCATTGGATTTATTTCAGCTATCATTTCTAATTTGATGTGCAACTGGAAACGTTTGAAAAAAGTGGATGACACTTTGGATGTTTTCGCTTGTCACGGCGTTGGTGGAATTATGGGAATGATTCTAACAGCGATTCTGGCACAAGGAGAGAATGCAAGTCTTCTGCACGGCGGTTTCGAAGTTTTTGCGCATCATATGATGGCTCTCGTCTTAGTTTCCGCATTTACGTTTTTAGGCTCGTTGATTTTATACAAATTTACAGATGTGATTATTCCGTTAAGAGTGGCGGAAGATTCTGAAAATATTGGGCTTGATTTGTCGCAGCACGATGAAAGCTGTATCTAAAAATTAAAGATTTTATTTTGTTTGCCTCGTTTGTTTTTTAACAGCGAGGTTTTTTGTTTAAAATTTTTAAATTTGGAGGAAAAAGATTGAAGCTATGATAGATCTTGGAAAACTTTACATACCTACTTTATTAGATTATAATCCTGAAACACAAATAATTTGTTTTGCTAAACCAGAATTTGGCTCAGACGATTATATTTATAATTTAGAATGTTCTTTAACATTTAGTTTTTCAGGGACTGATGTTTTTATTGATTATTATTGTGATAATGATACATATTTATCGGAAAATTTAGGTTGTCATAATGGATGTATAATAGTAGGGGATCTGGAGATTGAAAATTTTGAAAGTATTCAAAGAAAGGCTCTAGTCTTTCTAAGTAAATTTATGAATAGTCCTGATTCTGAAATACTCAATGATTATATTTAATCAAAAATTTGTAATTAACTAATTACTTAATTTTCTCACCAAAACACACCCAAAATCATCAAAAAAATCTCTAAATTCGTGTCTAAATTTTTTTATGATGACGAAATTCGGAGTGGATGCGGCCAGTTTTTATGTGCCTTCTTTATATTTAGAAATCAAAGACCTTGCAGAGAAAAGAGGAATCGAACCAGCAAAACTGGAAAAAGGTTTAGGTTTACATAAAATGGCTTTGCCCGATGTTCACGAAGATGCAGCAACGTTTGCTGCTGAAGCTTTGCTCAAATTAATTCAAGATTACAATCTCAATCCTAAAGAAATCTCCAAAGTTTACCTCGGAACAGAAAGTGCTGTGGATGCAGCAAAACCAACAGCAACTTACGCGGTTCAAATGGTGGAAGAATTCTTAACCGAAGAATTTGGTGAAAGAGTTTTCAAACATTGTGACGTTGTCGATATGACGTTCGCCTGCATTGGAGCTGTGGATGCTTTGCATAACGCTTTGGATTTCGTAAGAGCAAATCCAACCAAGAAAGCTGTTGTCATTGCCAGCGATTATGCAAAATACGAGTTGGCTTCGTCAGGCGAATATACGCAAGGAGGTGGCGCAGTAGCCTTATTGGTTTCCGCCAATCCGAAATTAATCGAGATTGACAACAATTGGGGCGTTGCGACAGAAAGCGTTTTCGATTTCTTCAAACCGAGACGTCATTTTTCCAAAGATGATTTTCCAACTGCTCCAGAAAATTTCCCTGATAAAATTGAAGTGTTTACAGATGAACCTGTTTTCGATGGACAATATTCAAATGTTTGTTATCAGGACAGAATCCGTGAAGCCTATGAGCATTACAAAGAGCAAACTTTTACAGTTAGACCTTATGAGAATTGGCGATATTTGATTTTCCATTTACCGTATGCATTCCACGGAAAAAGAGTCTTCACCGAAATTTATAGTTTAGAAAATCATCTGGATTATTCTGATGCGGAAAAACAAAAAGCCATCGCAAAATCCGAAGATTATATCAATTTCATTAATGAAAAAATAGAAAAATCTCAACGCGCTTCTTCCGAGATTGGAAATATGTACACAGCTTCAATCTTTATGGCGTTGTTGTCAGCTCTGCAAACTTCGTTTAATGAAAATGAAGATTTATCAGAAAAAGAAATTGGATTTCTTGCTTATGGAAGTGGTTCTAAATCAAAGGTTTTCGTCGGAAAGGTTTCTCCAGAATGGAAATCAGTTGTAGAAAAATGGAATCTTTTTGAAGAACTGAAAAACAGATTGCCAATCGATTTTGAGACTTATGAGAAACTACATCGTAAACAACTAGATTTTTCGGTTAACCAAAAATACAAAGGATTTGGATTGACGAGAATTGAAAAAGAAAGTCCAGTTCTGAAAGGTGCGAGATATTATGGTTATAATAAATAATAGCGCCGTAGGTGCTGCCTGTTAATAGAAAAAAATGATGCGAGAGAATACAAGCTCCGTAGGTGCGACCTGATAATCTTATATTATTAAATCACTAATCATATAATCATAATCGAAAACGAGCAGAAAATTTCTGCTCGTTTTCTTTTGAAAATCTATAACTAACTACTAACTTAATTCAAATTAATTTTTTATTCTGAAATATTTTTGGCGTCACACCTTCCACTTGTTTGAAAACCCGAATGAAATAATTAGTATCCGAAAATCCAGTGCTAAAAGCTACTTCACTTACAGAACTCCGTGAAATCAACAATTCTTTAGCTTTCTTAATTCTTTCTTTAATAATAAACTCATTCGGAGAAAGTCCTAATTCCTGTTTGAACATCTTAAAGAAATTCGATTTGCTGACATAAGCCATTTTCGCAATCACATCAATCGATAATTTCTGATGAAGATTCTTCTTGATAAAATCTGCTACAAAACCAATTCTCGATTGAGTTTTCAAAGTATTTTTTTCTACCAGATTTCTCGCTTGAGTTTGCATCAATCTTATTAATAATTCTTTCAAAGCAAAATCTGCAATCACGTCTTTGTGGGAATTATCGTCCATCGCGATTCTCATAATGTTGTTCGTCGCTGAAGCAAGAGATTTACTATTGAGCAAATAAAACTCATCAAGCGAAATATTCCATTGCGAAGAATCATCGATTTTTGTGGTAGTGAAATTTAAGTTCTCCAAAGATTCTTTCACAAATTCAGGATTCAAAGTCAAAGAAACACATTGTGCTGGCTGAACATCAGCTTCCGGAAAATCAATCACCATTGTTTCTCCAGGCGCAACCAAAACACTTTCTCCCGGAAGATATTCGAAGTAATTGCTCTTATCCTGAAGCTTCATCCATTTCTTTCCTCGCAACATTCCAGTGAACGCCAGATGCTCAAAATGCAGTTTCACATCGTAAGCCGTCTTGTGCGTTTCATAGACACTGAGTTCACAATTATTTAAACTGAACTTGGTTTGATTTTCTACAAACGTATTCAATTTGTTTTCGTGCGTCAGGCTTGGTTTGTTGAGTTGAAAATGATTTGGATTCATAATTTCAAGTTTTGTAACATCCTGTTTTTCAAATATAAGATTTATTTATGACTTCAGCTCTTAAATTTTGTTAAGGACTTATAAACTATTATAAATGTAGGATTTTACTGTTTATTTGGAGGATTGTGCTATAATTCTTGTTGGGTTAATAATTAATTTAGCTTTAATCAAATATTAATTCAGTATTAATAAAACCAAATATTATTATGAGTACTACAGCAGAACAAACACAAAATTCAACCACTTTGTCTTGGCCAGAATTCAAACCAAAATATGATAATTACATCGGCGGAAAATTTGTGCCTTCAGCAGGCGGGCAATATTTCGATGTCATTTCTCCAATCAATGGTCAGGTTTTCACGCAAGCCGTACATTCCAACAAAGAAGATTTGGAAAACGCCGTCAACGCAGCAGCAGAAGCTTTCAAAACGTGGAAAGATACTTCCGCAACAGAACGAAGCATCATTCTAAATAAAATCGCTGACAGAATAGAAGAGAATTTGGAATATATCGCGACAGTCGAAACGATTGACAATGGTAAAGCCGTGAGAGAAACGTTGGCCGCCGATATTCCTTTGGCGATTGACCATTTTAGATATTTTGCTTCCGTAATTAGAGCAGAAGAAGGTTCTCACAACGAGTTGGACAAAGATACCGTTTCGTTGATTGTTCACGAGCCACTTGGTGTGATTGCACAAATTATTCCTTGGAATTTCCCAATCTTAATGGCAGTATGGAAACTCGCTCCCGCTTTGGCCGCAGGAAATTGCGTGGTGTTGAAACCAGCAGAAAGCACGCCGGTTTCTATTATGGTTTTGATGGAATTGATTGGCGACTTGCTTCCTGCAGGCGTCGTGAATATCGTCAATGGTTTCGGAGCAGAACTTGGTAGAGCATTGGTTACGAATCCAAAAGTTAACAAGGCAGCCTTCACAGGTTCTACGGTGACGGGGCGAATGGTAATGCAATATGCGACAGAAAATATTATCCCAGTTACTTTAGAGTTAGGTGGAAAATCACCAAATATTTTCTTCAATTCCGTGATGGATGAGGACGATGAATTCCTTGATAAAGCCGTTGAAGGTGCAGTGATGTTTGCTCTTAATCAGGGGGAAATTTGTACTTGTCCATCAAGATTGTTGGTTCAGGAAGATATTGCAGATGCTTTCATTGCAAAAGTAATCGAAAGAACCGAAGCTATCAAAATCGGAAATCCATTGGATAAAACGGTAATGATGGGAGCGCAGGCTTCGAAAATCCAGAAAGATAAAATTATGGGTTATTTGAAACTCGGTAAGGAAGAAGGTGCAGAAGTCCTTACTGGTGGCGACGTGAATACTGTTGAAGGTTTGGAAGAAGGTTACTACATCAAACCAACCATCTTCAAAGGGAACAACAGAATGAGAATTTTCCAAGAGGAGATCTTCGGTCCAGTTGTAGCTTTCACGACTTTCAAAGATGAGGCGGAAGCTTTGGAAATTGCGAATGATACGATTTATGGCTTAGGAGCCGGTGTTTGGACGCGTGATGCACATCAATTGTATAATATCCCGAGACACGTGGAAGCGGGTAGAGTTTGGGTAAATCAATACCACGCTTATCCTGCTGGTGCGCCTTTTGGAGGTTACAAACAGTCCGGAATTGGTAGAGAAAATCACAAAATGATGCTTGACCACTACCGTCAAACCAAAAATATGTTGATTTCTTACAATAAAAATAAATTAGGGTTCTTCTAATCTGTTAATAATGATTATGGCAACTTATCCGCCCTCCGTTCCCAATCTTTTTTTGCAGATGTTTGTCTATCAAAATAACGTTTGTAGAAGCAAAAAAAGGATTTCCACTCAGGTCGGGTTGCGGATTTCAAATCCAAATGACGCGAGTCGATAAGTTGTAAAAACCTAAAATTCAAAATTAAGACCCGACAGAATTTTTTGTCGGGTTTTTGTTTAACTTTAAAATAAAAAAGATGGAAACTAAAGATAAAATCTCCAGACTTTCCGTGACCGACGAGGCGATGGAAGTCATCTGGGAACTCGAAAAAAAACACGGTGAACTGATGTTTTACCAAGCTGGTGGCTGTTGCGAAGGCACGCAACCACAATGTTTCGAGAAAGGTGGATATTTTCCGAGGATGAATGACGCTATGATTGGAACCATCAACGGCTTCGAATTCTGGATAGACCGCGACCTTTTTGAATACTGGAAATATTCGCATTTTACGTTGGATGTTCTGGAAGGATGGGGACCAGGAGGGTTTTCTCTGGAAACGCCTTTGGGCAAAACTTTCAAAGTTCATTACAGACTTTTTACGGCGGAAGAATTGGAAAATCTGGAGCCTGTGAAAAGAAGTGAATAGAAAATAGAATCGTGACATAGCCCCGATAGGAAAGGCATCTCCCGAAGCTTCGGGAATTAAGTAAATAGTGGAAAATAGCTCCTAAAAAATTCAGACGGTTTCTACTTTCACGAATTTCGAGACAATCATCGACGCCAAAATGTTTCCGACGGAATTGAGGACAGTTGCCAACGGGTCCACCAAAGTTCCGATGATAATGACCGCTGGAACGACGTCGGGCGGAATTTTGTAAACTGAAATCATCAGCATTTCTCCGATGTAACCTCCATTAGGAATTCCGCCAGCGACGGCACTTACGAAAACTGTAATTCCAAGAGCCATTATAAGATTCATTGGTTCAAAGAAATTCCAGCCGAGTAACTGAAAAGCCACATAGATTTTGATAATAGATGAGATGGAAGAACCGTTTTTGTGAATCGTAGTCCCAATCGGAATCACGACGTTGGCGATGGATGCTGGAACGCCCATTCTTTTTGCGGATTCGATGGCGACTGGCATTGTTGCCAAACTACTACAAGTACTGATGGCTGTTGCGGTCGGCAAAAGGCTTTCTTTCCAGAATGCTTTCACGCCTTTTCCACCCTTCCAAACGAAGGAATAAAGGTTGAAAAATACGATGAAATAAATGGTTCCGGCAATGTAATAAAGTCCCAATGGCTTGGCGTAAAATCCGAATAATTGAGGTCCAATTGTACCCACTTGGTACGCAAAATAAGCGCCTAATCCGACGGGCGCAACTTTCATAATTAATAACAAAAGCTGTTTCATCACTTCGTTGCCGGAAAAGATGAAGTTTTGAAAAGGTTTCCCTTTTTCTCCTGATTTTCTAATGGAGATTCCAACTAAAAATGAGAAGACTAACAATGCGAGCATATTTTGTCTCGAAAACAAATGATAGAACTCACTGACAGTAAAGAATCCTACGATTTGGTCATTGATATTAGAATTATTTTGAAGATTTTCTGATATGGTTTCGCTGATATTTTTCGGCGTTTCGGTTGGGAAAAAGTAAACCATTATGATGCAAAACGTTGCCGAAATCAATATGAAACTTAAGAAAGTCAACACCATTGTTCCGATGATTTTTCCCAATTGATTTTGTTGTTCGATGCCGGAAATGGCTGAAACAATTGCAAAAAAGACGAGTGGAATGACTGTGACGAATAAGAGATTAAGGAAAATATCACCAATCGGTTTCAGGTAAACGACAAAATCCGGTGCAAAAATTCCCACGAGACTTCCGATGAAAATCCCGATGAGAAGCAGGATGATGTTGCTGTAGTTTTTCCAGAAATATGATTTCATTCCTCAATTTTAATCAAAGATAAAATAAAACCACATAGACACATAGAGATAAATCAAATTTTAGAAGAAAAAAGAGTTGAGCAATTTCTCTATTTAATCTAAAAAAAACTATGTGTCTATGTGGTTGAGAATATAAATTATTCCCGAAATTTGTTCTTATGAAAACAGCAGTTCTGATTACCATTGGCGACGAGATTCTCTCAGGAAACACAGTTGATACCAATTCCAATTTCATTGCCACACAACTCAAAGAAATTGGTGTGAAAGTGACTTCCATCTTCACAATTCCCGATGACGAAAATGCGATTGTTTCGACTTTGGGAAAAGCATTTGAAGTGGCTGATGTGGTTTTCACAACTGGCGGATTGGGGCCAACGAAAGATGATATTACCAAGAAAGCTTACGCTGAATTCTTCGAAGACGAATTGATTTTTTCCGATAAAGTTTACGAACATTTGAGAGCTTATCTCGAAAAGCGAAACCGACTTTGGATTTTGGAACATAATAAAGACCAAGCGATGGTTCTATTTAAAGCGAAGGTTTTTATGAATCATTTTGGGACTGCACCTTGTTTGATGGTGGAAAAAAACGGAACGTTTTGTTTCAGTTTGCCAGGCGTTCCTTTCGAGGTGAAACCTTTGGTGAAAGACCAAATCATTCCATTTCTGAAAGAGAAATTATCATTAGAGCACATCGTGACGAGAATCGTTTCCGTTGTGGATGTTCCCGAAAGTATTCTGTCAGAAAATATTGAAGGTTGGGAACTGGCTTTGCCGAAACATATTGCGCTATCTTATTTGCCAATCGGAACGAGAGTTAAATTGAGATTAACCGCTTCGGGAAGTTCTCAGGAAATATTAGAAAAGGAGTTGGAAACTGAAATCCAGAAATTAATTCCAATCATCGGCGAAAATATCATCGCCACACAGGAAGATAAAATCGAAAAAATCCTTGGCGAATTGTTGAATGACAGAAAGTTGACAATTTCGGTTTCTGAAAGTTGTACTGGTGGAGAATTATCGCGATTAATTACATCAATAACAGGAAGTTCAAAATATTTTATCGGTGGAATTGTGAGTTACGCGACCGAGAAGAAAATCGATATTCTGAAAGTTAATCCGAAAAAAATCGAGGAATTCACGGTAGTGAGTGAGCAAGTTGCTTCCGAGATGGCGAAAGGTTGTCAGGAATTATTCAAAACTGATATTGCGGTTTCTACCACTGGCGTTGCTGGTCCTGGAAAAGGCGAGGACGGGAAAGATGTTGGAATGGTTTATTACACGATTAGAATTGGAAACGATGAAACAACTTCCAAACTGTTTCTGCCACATTTGGAAAGGATTGATTTTATGCATTTTGTTTCTCAGAAAGTATTGCAGGATATCATTTCATTACTTATCAAAAAATAAAAAAAGACAGCTGTAATGGCTGTCTTTCTAACTTCTAATATCTAAAGTCTAACTTCTATTTCAATATTTCTTTAAGGAAAGTCAAGGTGTGATTCCACGCTCGTTTCGCCATTACTTCATTGTAATCTGGAGATTCGGGACTGGTGAAAGTATGTTTGGAATTGGCATAAGTGATGATTTGAAAATCGGTTTTTCCCGTTTTTAATTCAGCAATCAGGTTGGTCATATCTTCCGGTTTTACGCTTTCGTCGTCGGCTGGATTTTCCACGAGAACTTTAGTTTTGATGGGAACATTCAGTCGGTCATTGCCTTTCGCCAAACCACCGTGAATAGAGACAACGCCAACAACTGGAAGTCCAGCTCTTGCGGTTTCCAAAGCGCCAGTTCCACCGAAACAATAACCGATAACCGCAATTTTATCTGAATTCGCACCTTGTTTTTTCAGTTCTTCCAAAGCCAGAGCAATTCTTTTTTGATACGCTTTGTAATCTTGCTTGTAAGTTCCTGCAATCTTTGAAGCTGAAGCATTGTCAGTCGGAATATTTCCTTCGCCATAAATATCAGCGATGAAAGCGATGTAACCTTGCTTTTCTAATTCTATTGCCGAATTTTTCGCTTCGTCGTCGATGCCTTTCCAAGCTGGAAGAATCAAAACGCCGGGAAGTTTTTTTCCTGCGTTGGAAGTGACTAAACCATTCAATTTTTGAGAGCCGTCTTGGTAAGCGACTGGTTTTAATTTTTGTGCTAATGTGAGTTGCATTCCGAGGTACACAGCGAATAATGTGAGTGAGAGTTTCATATTTAAGATTTTGTTTGATTAATTTTCTTCTGCTTAATGACGTTCATTAGATTCATTAAAAGTACAACTAAACTGAATACCACGAGCTGAATTCCAACATAATGCCAACCGCCAAGTTCCCAGCATTTGAGACCGATGAAAGTTCCCAAAGCGCCACCAACAAAATATGAAGTCATATAAATCGTGTTGATTCTGCTGTTCGCTTTTTCATCAAGTCTATAAATCAATGCAACATTCGTGAATTGAATAGACTGAACGCCAACATCAATGAAAATCACGGCGAGAATAATTGAAATTAAATAACTTGGAAAAAGAAAAATAACGACCGAACCTGCCAACAGAATCACACTTGCAATCAATTGTGTGTATCTGGAATCACCTTTGTCAGAAGCTTTTCCAATCAATGGCGCAACCAAAGCACCTGCAATTCCCAATATTCCGAAAAGTCCAATTGTGTCTGAACTGTAGTTGTAAGGTTTTTCAACCAACAAAAATGTCAAAGTTGTCCAAAACGAGCAAAACACCGCAAATGCAATTCCGCCAAGCAAAGCCATAAACCGCAATTGTGGAAATCTCTTTAACTGATAAAATGACGATGAAATCAATTTAAAATAAGATTGTTTGAACGTCGGTTTTACACTCGGCAATTTGAAATAGACAAAAGCCAAAGAGAAAACCGTGAATCCAGCCGAAAGATAATACACTATTTTCCAACTGCTCCATTCCGAAATATATCCGCTGAAAACCCTTGCCATTAGTATTCCGACAAGAATTCCGGTAAAAATAATTCCAACATTTTTTCCTTTTTCATTCCCTGATAATTCCGCTGCCATTGGTAAAATAACCTGAGCCGCGACCGCCGTCAATCCCAATAATAAACTGAATAAAAAGATAAAATAATAATTGGAAACCAACCCAATCGCTATCAAGACAAGGAATAAAGTTCCCAGTAAAGTCAGAATCAATTTCTTGCGGTCAACTTTGTCACCTAACGGAACTAATGTCAAAAGTCCAGCGCCATAACCGACTTGTCCGAGTCCGACCATAATTCCCATTTTACTTTCAGGAACTCGGAAACTTTCGGCAATTTGATGGAGAATTGGCTGCGCAAAATAAATATTCGAAACACTGATTCCTGCGACAACAGCCATTCCCAAAACCTGACCTTTGCTCAGTTGTGATTGTACTTCTGACATCGCTTATTTCGAAGCTTGATTAAGGATTTCCAAATCTTCAGAATCCAAGTTTAATTTCGGCGCATCAAATATCGTTTGTAATTGTCTTTCGCTCGTCGCACTTACGATTGGCGCTGTGATTAATGGATTTGCCAACAACCAAGCCAACGCAACAGTTGCAGGTTGGGATTGGTGTTTTTCTGAAACTTTGTCAAGTGCACTCAAAACTGCTTTCCCTTTATTATCAAAATATTTCTTGATGCCGGCGCCTCGGGTTGTTTTTTCAAAATCTGCTTCTGTTCTGTACTTTCCGGTTAAAAATCCCGCTGCTAAAGACCAATATGGGAAAGCGCTCAATCCGTATTTTTCAACTAATGATGCATATTCTGTCTCGAATTTTTCTCTTTCCACCAAATTATAATGAGGCTGAAGCGCAACATATTTTGGCAAATTATTTTTCTCAGCGACTTCAAAAGATTCAATCAATCTTTCTGGCGAAATGTTTGAAGCGGCGATGTATCGAACTTTTCCGGCTTTGATGATTTCGTCGTATGCAGATAGCGTTTCCTCAACAGGCGTTACTTTGTCATCAAAATGCGTGTAATACAAATCGATATGGTCAGTTCCAAGACGTTTCAAAGATTCATCCACCGATTTCAGAATGTGTTTTTTGCTGATGTCGAAGCCGTGTTCTTTAGTTTCGGAGCCAACTTTTGTGGCGAGAACAATGTCTTGTCGGTTCTTTTTCTCCTTCATCCATTTTCCGATAATTTCCTCAGATTGTCCACCTTTTCCGTTTACCCACCAAGAATAAGTGTCGGCTGTATCGATGAAATTAAATCCACCTTCTTCGAATTTGTTCAGAATATCGAACGATTCTTTCTCGTCCAAAGTCCATCCGAAAACGTTTCCTCCAAAGTTGATAGGCGCGATTTCTAAGTCTGTATTTTTAATAGTTACTTTTTTCATTTTGATAATTTATTAATAATTTAAGGTTTTAAAAATTCTTTAACTGGTTTGATGAATTGGTCAAAAACCTCGATGTGCGGAAGATGTCCCACATTATCAAGTTCCACCAATTTTGAACCTTTGATTTTTTGTTGAGTAGCTTTTCCTAATAAGTCGTATCGTCCCATCGTTTCAGCTATTTTCGGATCTTTTACGTTGGCTTTTCCGATGGCTGTTCTATCTCTTGTTCCGATAATTAATAAAGTGGGAACATTCAAATTTTGAAATTCATAAACGACTGGCTGCGTGAAAATCATATCCGAAGTTTTGGCATTTACCAAAGCGACTTTTGCATAATCTGGCGCTTTTGTCCAACCTGTCAAAAGATAAACCCACTCGTCATATTCCGGTTTCCATTTGTTGTCGTAATAGAATCCGTTTTGATATTTTTTTGTGGATTCATAATCGGCTTTCAGTTCTGTTTCGTAATTTTTATCGATTGAATTGTAAGGCGCAACCAGCTTCCAATCTTCCAGTCCTATTGGATTTTCTAGGATTAATTTCTCAACGGTTTCGGGATACATCAATGAAAATCTTGTCGCCACCATTCCGCCCATCGAATGTCCGAGCAAATAGATTTTGTCAATTTTCAAATCATCCAAAATGGCTTTTGTATTCTGAGCCAATTGCTGAAAAGTAAATTGATAGTCAGTTGGTTTTGATGACTTTCCAAATCCAATCTGGTCAGGAACTATCACTCGAAATCCTTCTTTTGTCAAAGCATCAATTGTCGTTTTCCAGTAAGCGCCGTTGAAGTTTTTGCCGTGAAGCAGAACCACAGTTTTTCCATTCGCTTTATTGGGTTTGATGTCCATATAGGCCATCTTCAAATCCTGATTTTGGCTTTTGAAATTCAGGAAATCGACTTTGTACGGATATTCATAATTTGTCAACATAATATCCAAAATCGGACGATTTTCTTGACTAAAAAATAAGGTCGAAATAATAAGGAACGCAAGTGCAAAAATCTTTTTCATAGAACAATGATAAAGCTTTTCCGCAACAATAATGGTGCCTGCGCATTGATTAAATCAATAATTGTATATGAACAAATCTAAGACAAATGCGCGATGCATAGCTCACGGATGTCCCATATTTTTTCAAGTGAGTAGGGGATTTGAGGATTTTCAATAAGCCATTTTTTCAAATAACTTCTATGAAATTCAATTTTGAATTGGTTGATTTGATGAGGTTGGATTTCTATTTCATCCAAAAGGTCAGTGATAAAATCATTTTTCGAAGAATTCCTTTTTGTGAAATCTAAGATTTGATTTTTGAATTTCAGATAATTATGCGCTTCGGGAATATAATCGAGATTGTAAGTTTCTAAAACTGATTTGATTTTCGGTGTATTGACGCCATTCATTCGGAAAATCCCGAGAATCAATTTAAAATCAGATTGGTTGTTTTCTTCTGTTAGTGTTTTCAGAAGAGCGTGTTTCGTACTGCAAGTTCCGCATTCATCAATGAAAACGGTCGCAAGATTATCTTTGTTGAGGTTTCTTCGATAAGGTAAATTCTGGACAAATTCCGAAGCCGAATGAAAATCAGAACAATTATTTTGTTTGAAAAGCTGAGAGATTTCTTGGTCAAAAGTGATATTGAAATTGAATGATTCCATTACTTTTTAGATTTCATTGCTTTTACTTTTTTGATAGAATCATCAGCCAACAATTTTTGATAATCATCAGATTCTGCCGGAACCAATTGGATTTTAGAATCTTCATTATGAAAAATCCCAAATCCATTTTTCTTTGCCAAAGGTGACGTTCGCAAACAAGCCTGACCTTTTGAAAAGAACTTCTGTTTCTCTCCTTCAAACTCCGAGGGCGAAATATCATTTCGTTCCGCAAAAATTTCAAACAGCAATTCGTCGGAAGTATATTTCAAAGGCTTTTTCGACAACTTTTCGAATTGATAATTGGCAATCGTTTTCTTCTCATTTTTCATAACAGGAATCACTGCTTTGGAAACCGGAGAATCTTCTGCGATTTCTATTAAAGTGTTTGTGTAATTGGTGGTATGGATTTTCACTATTTAATTACTTTTTGAATAATTAGTACACTTAAAGCAGAAGTTAAAATTGCAATGTAATTCCAAAAGGTTAATTCTATATGAGGAGCTTGTAGTTCATTACTAAAAGGATTTGCTTTAAAATAGAATATTAAAATTGAAAAACAAATTCCAACAAAAATTAAAATATTCCAATCGTATTTATACTCAAGCTTTTTTCTGAAAATATAAATAACCAAAACACTTATTATAAATCCAAATATATTTGTCAGAATAATAAATATCGGAGCCATTCCTGCTTCTCCTCCAGAAAATTGAGATGATTTTAAAATATAAATTATAGTAGATGCTATAATTATTAAAACAAAATTTCTAACATTCTTATACATTTTTGAAAATTATGTCGTTGCAACAATTTTACCTTTCGACCGCACCAACCACAATCCCAAAAACGTCAAAAACCCATTCAAAATAATCAGTTCCACCCCAATTCTGTAATCCGTATTATTGGTAACATAGAGATTTATCAAATAAGTCAAAACCGGCGCAGTTAGCGTCACAGCCAATATCGAATACTTTTTAACAATCGTAAATTTCGTCAAAATCCCAAAAGCAAACAATCCCAAAAGTGGGCCGTAAGTGTAACCTGCAATTTCCATAATCAAATAAACAATCGACTTCTCATTGATAGCTTTGAAAACCATAATCAACGCGAAAAATATGACTGTGAAAGCCAAATGAACTCTCATTCTCAATCTTTTCTTTTGCTTCTCGGTTTTTTGTTGGTCTTCATTCAAGCCCAAAAGATCAACGCAATAAGAACTCGTCACCGCCGTCAAAGCACCATCAGCAGAAGGAAACAAAGCCGAAATCAATCCGATGATGAAAATCACAGAAATAGCAATAGGAAAATGTCCGAGTGACAAAGCTGGGAAAAGGTCGTCGCCCATTATGTTGTTGATTTGTCCATCGGCACCTTTAAATCCGAAAACGCCAGCGCCATAAACTGCCCCATTTTGTATCGCAAAAAGATAAAGCAAACCACCCAAAAACAAGAACGCCAGATTCACAAAAAGCAAAGTTCCCGCAAACGTCAGCATATTCTTTTTCGAGTTTTTCAGGTTGTCCACCGAGATGTTTTTCTGCATCATTTCCTGGTCAAGACCCGTCATCGCAATTGTGATGAACATCCCGCCCAGAATGGTTTTCAGGAAAAAAGTTTTTGAATTGATGTCAGTATTAATGAAATGCGTGTACTTCTTTTGCTCCAAAATCGAGTAAGCTTCACCGAACGACAGATTCAAATTTGATAAAATATAAACGATGCACGCAATCAAACTCAAAATCATAAACGAAGTCTGCAACGTATCCGTAATCACAATCGTTTTCACGCCACCTTCAAAAGTATAAAGCAAAATCATCAGCAATAGCACAAAAGCCGTTACCCAAAACGGAACGCCAAGATTCTCCAAAAGGAAAATCTGAAGAATATTCACCACCAAATACAGTCTCGCCGTCGCCCCAATCGCTCTCGAAATAATGAAAAACAAAGACCCGATTTTGTGCGCCTCCACATTAAATCTTCGTCCCAAATAAGTGTAAATCGAAGTCAGATTCATCCGGTAATAAAGTGGAAGCAGAACGCCCGCCACAATGAAATAACCGATGAAAAACCCAATCACCATCATATAATATTCGAAACCGCCAAACGCATAATCGCCCGCCGTCATCTTGCCGACCGTGCCCGGAACGGAGATAAACGTCACGCCCGAAAGCGACGTCCCAATCATCCCAAACGCCACCAGCCACCACTTGCTTTTCTTGTTTCCAATGAAAAAAGACTGGTTGTCCGAGTTACGGCTTGTAAAATAAGAGATGACCAAAAGCCCGATAAAATAGGCAAAAACGAATAATAATAAAATAGTTCCCGGATTCATTGTTCAAATTTGAGTTGAACAAAAATAGTTTTTTTATCGCATTGGTGTGAAAATAATTATTTGGGCAACTATTCCGCCTTCCGTTCCCGCTTTTTTGCCATTGCGAACGACGTGAAGCAATCATTAGAACCATTGTACAATCGCAATGACAAAAAGAGCTCCACTCAAGTCGGGTTGCAGATTTCTCATCCAAACAAAAGAAGTTTATCATAACAACGCTTATCATTCCATAGAAAACCCAAAGAAGTCGTTATACAAAACAAGTAGCTCCTCAATTAAAATTAAACCAAAATTTGTCATTCCGAAGGAATCTCAACAAAGTAGATACGGTTTTAAATGAAAAATAAATCTGTACCTAGCTTCAAACCTACTACGCAAACTACATTAAATATAATTTTTAGGTCGCTCCTACGGAACTTGATTAGCCGATATTCGAATTCTATTAACAGAGCGCTCCGCTGGAGCTGATGGATTTAGCTAATAGATAAAAGTAATTTTCACAAACTCGAATTTCCAATATTCTCGCATCCTGAAACAATATTCTTGCATCCGTAAATTATATTCTTGTTCCTGCAAACAATATTCTCGCTCCTGTAACTTCTATTTTTGCTCCTGTGAACTATATTCTTGCTCCTGTAAGTTATATTCTTGTTCCTGCAAACAATATTCTTGCTCCTGCAAATTATATTATTGTTCCTGTAACTTCTATTTTTGCTCCTGCGTACTATATTCTTGCTCCTGTAAGTTATATTCTTGTTCCTGCAAACAATATTCGCGCTCCTGCAAATTATATTCTCTTGAAATTCGCTCCGTAGGAGTACCCTGTTAATAGAATAGCAAAAACCAATAGAATCTCAGCTCGGTAGGAGCGACCTGTTAATGACAACAACAAACAAAATCATTGATTAAAACACCAATAGATTACCGCGTCGGAATCATCTTCTTCACCACAATATAAATCAAAACCGCAGACAACGCCAACACGGCAAACGACCCAATCCACAAACTGTTAAACCCAAATTGACTCACCACATAAGTTCCCAAAAACGGAGTGAAGATAAACGAGAAGGAGAATGCAATCCCATTTAGTCCCATATACGCACCTTTGTTTCCCCGCTCAGCGCGCAAAGCGGTCACAGTGGAGATAAACGGAAGTACCCAAATCTCAGCCACGGACAAAATCGTCATCGAAAGCAAAAGCAACGCAACATTACTTCCCAAAAGCAAAATCAAATAAGACAATCCAGCCATCACAATTCCAATTAATAAGATTTGCGGAATCTTCAAAGTTCTTTCAGCAATACTTACCAAAGGCATTTCCAACAACACAATGATAAATCCGCTGTATCCCAAAATAAACCCAATCGTACTTTGACTCAGTTTCGCAACGTCTTTATAAAACAATGGAATCGTATTAAAAAACTGAAAGAAACAAACCGCAAAGACAGCACACAAAATACTATAAATCAAAAATGGGAAATCTTTGTAAGGTGATTTCGTGGCGACGTTCTCAACCTTTTTTTCAGGTTCCAATCTTTTTTTCTCCCGGAAGATTTGATTTCTCTTTCTGAAAAACACAACGTAAATAATGCCTGCAACCAAGGCTCCGATTGCATTCACAACAAATAAAAAATTATAAGAAATCCCGCTCAAGATTCCACCCAAAGCTGGCCCAATCGAGAATCCAAGATTGATTGCCATTCGGTTCAATGAAAAAGCTTTCGTCAGATTTTCTGGTCTTGCGTATTTGGTAATCGCTACAGAATTCGCTGGACGGAATGTGTCGCTAATCGTACTTTGAAGGAAAATCAAAAATGCCATCATCTCAATACTCGGAAAAAATGGAATGATGAGAAATATTGGTGCACTCAAAAACAAACTCCAGGATTGAACATAATATTCACCAAACTTATCCGTTAAAAATCCACCTAAATAAGAACCCAACACAGAACCAATCCCGTAAAAACTCAAAACAATTCCTGCATTTTCCAAACTGAACTTCAAATGGTCTGTCATATAAACACCCAAAAATGGCAAAACCATCGAACCAGAACGGTTGATGAGCATTACGATAGACAACATCCAGGCTTCCCTTGAAAGCCCTTTGAAAGTTTTAATGTAAGAATTGAAAAGTTTCATTCTGATTTTCGAACCGCAAATTTACCCAAAAAAGAAAGCCATCCGTAAAGAATGGCTTTCAAAATTTATCATTTAGAATTAATCTAACATCTAATCTTACTGTAATTTAAATCCTCTCGTCGTGATTCTTCCGTAAGCGTCCACATATTTCACTTGCACGTTTCCTTTATAACCATTCAGGATTTTCTCAACATCTTTCTGAGAATTAACTGGTTTTCCGTTGATTTCCATCACGATGTAATTATCAACGACACCAATTTTATCCATCTCGCTTCCTTCTGTCACATTTTTCGCGATAACACCGCTTTCGAGACCGTAATCAGTTTTCACTCTTTCGCTTAATGGCTCGAACTCAGAGCCGATTTTTTCAGTCACTGTCAGGTCATCTTTGCTTCTGGATGAGGTTCCGCCTTTCAAATCTTTCAGGGTCACATTCACGTTATTAACTTTACCATTTCTGGTGTAAGTTACCGCTACTTTGTCACCTGGTCTTCTGCTTCCAATCGCTAAAGAAAGGTCAGAGAATCCGGAAATGTCTGTGTTGTCGATTTTTGTGATGATGTCGCCTGGTTGGATTCCTGCATCTTCAGCACCACTTTTTTTCGTGATTTCTGTAACGTAGATTCCGTCGCCGGCTTTTACATTTTTCTTTTCTCTTTGGTTGTAGGCCGCAACTTGCATTTCATTAGACAAATCTAAACTTCCGACTCCAAGGAAACCTCTTTGTACCAAACCAAACTTCTTGATATCTTCAACGATTTTTCTGGCAAGATTCGAAGGAACTGCAAATCCATAACCTTCATAATATCCCGTTTTAGATTGAATCGCTGTATTAATTCCAATCAAATCTCCATTCACGTTGACCAATGCGCCACCACTGTTTCCAGGGTTGATCGCTGCATCGGTTTGAATGAAACTTTCAATTGGTGTTCTGGATTGCTGACTTAAAATATCGATGCTTCTTCCTTTCGCAGAAATAATTCCCGCCGTTACAGTGGAATTAAGTCCAAGTGGATTTCCAACTGCCAAAACCCATTGTCCAACTTCTGTCAAATCAGAATTGGCGAAATTAAGATAAGGCAAACCTTTCTCCTCAATTTTCAAAAGGGCAATATCTGTATTTGGATCTGTACCGATTAGATTGGCGATGTAGGTTTTTTTGTTGCTAAGAACCACTTCCAGTTTATTAGCACCTGCAATCACGTGATTGTTTGAGATGATGTACCCGTCTGGGGAAATGATCACACCAGATCCCATTCCAGAAGGCATATTTTTAGGTGTTTGCCTTTGCTGAGGTCTTTGCTGATTTCCGCCTTGTGGACCAAAGAAAAAATCAAACATATCTGTTTCTGGCATTCTTTGAGAAGCCGCTCGGTCTTGGTAATTTTTGATTGTAACAACAGCTGGAACTGTTGTTTTAGAGGCTTTTACAAAATCATCTCCAACCGTAGAACCCATTCCTACGAAAGCTGATTTTTTGGAAGCAGTTGTGAAATATGAGAAATCTTCACCATTGTTGTTTGAGCTAAGATATTGACTTGCTCCGAAAACCGTAGCTCCGGAGATAACGCCGGTCAATGCAAAAGGCATTAGTTTTTTTAAAGTATTCTTCATCTTAATATTCATTTCTTTTTTGAGATTATTGATACACAAATTTAATGCTAAATTAGTATGAACTAAAAACTTAGTGTTACAGTTTTAACGAAGTTTAACCAATTTTAAAAATTCCTTAATAAATTCTCTTCTATTTTAAGTCAAATTGGCAGTTTTAACAATTGTAAACTTATATCAAATTAAATTTAATCGTAATTTTTTTGTCAAAGTTTCCATAAAATTTAAGTTTCAAATCTGAATTTTAAAACTTAAGAAATTCGTGAATCCACTTTTGGCAGAACTTTTGTTTTTAAGCTTGTAAATAAATTATATGAAAAATACGATAAAAGTTGCGTTGGGATTTGCTGCAGGAGGAGCTTTGATTTTACTAAATCAATTGAGAAAGAAGAAGAAAAAGGAAAACGAAAAATTTACAGCACCAGATGGTCACAAGTACATCAAAAATGAAATGTACAGAAATTCGGAAGGTGAGATTTTCAAAAATGGCAAAAAAGTGAATTTCGAAACGCCGCAACATTTGACAGATGCGAACAACAAAATCGATTCTCGTATTAATCAAAACCTTAGCCCGAAAAATCAAAATCCTGTGAACAGAAATGTAACTTATCACAAAACAGGGACAAGACACAGATAATAGTTCAGAAAATAATAATCACAAAAAAAATAAATTATGGAATCAGAAAATATAGTTGAAAGACTCAACAAGTACGAGTACAACAATAGCAACGTTTACACAGGTTTTAGGTCTGTAGGAGAAGCCAGAAAATTTGCCGAAGATAGAAATGGAACTTTGGTAGAAGTGGGCTTCCTGGATGGAAATGATAATCCAGTCGAAGATTCTTCGCAAAATCTGATCAACGAAAATAAATATTATAAAGCTTTTGCCGGACCAGATTACAAGATCTTACATTCTTCGGACGATGGTTTTCAGGAAATGGCAGAGAAGCTGAAAGAAAGACAAAATGCTGTGACTGAGAAAAGTCCGGACGAAAAATACTTCTCTGATGCGGACTGGCAGATTGAAGAGGATGCGGTAATTGTCCTTTTCAAAGGGGAAATTGAAAATGTGACATCTAGAGAAAGATCAAAATACTTGATGCATACGAAGGTTTACGAAGTCGCAGTAAGTGTTCCAAAATCATCAGATTAAAAATATTCAAATCACTATTTTATAAGTAAATCCGGATTCAATTCGGATTTTTTTGGTTTAAAAACTGTTTAGATTTATAATGTCAAGTTTTTTCAACCACATAGACACATAGTTGTTGTAAAGATTTTAAGACAAAATAGTATAGCATTTCGTTCTATTTTGTCTTTTTTTGATGGAATTTATTGCGCTTTTCTATGTGTCTATGTGGTTTAATTTTTTTCTAATAGACTCTTAATAACTTAAGGATTTCAAACAAATCTGCATTTGGATGGATTTGGATTTTATTAATAACTTTGCAGACTTATGTCAGATGTAATTTCTCAACCGAAAACCGTTGCGTTTCACACACTTGGATGCAAATTGAATTTTGCAGAAACTTCCACTATCGCCAGACAGTTGACGGATGCTGGCTATCAGAAAGTCAATTTTGATGAGCCTGCAAAAGTTTATATTATCAACACTTGTTCTGTAACGGAAAATGCAGATAAAGAATGCAAACTCCACGTGAAGCGCGCTGCGAAAGCAAATCCAGACGGATTGGTAGCAATCATCGGTTGTTACGCGCAATTGAAACCTGAGGAGATTTCTGCAATTACAGGCGTTGATTTGGTTTTAGGTGCCAAAGAGAAATTCAATATTCTAAGTTATCTTGATGATTTGGAAAAATCTGAAAGTCGCGCTGAGATTCATTCTTGTGAGATTGACGAAGCTGATTTTTTCGTTGGCTCATATTCAATTGGTGATAGAACGAGAGCTTTTTTGAAGGTTCAAGATGGTTGCGATTACAAATGTACCTATTGCACAATTCCTTTGGCGAGAGGAATTTCGCGCTCTGATACCATCGATAATGTAGTTGCTAATGCAAAAGAGATTGCAGGTAGAAATATCAAAGAAATTGTCTTGACCGGCGTTAATATCGGAGATTACGGAAAAGGCGAATTCGGTAATAAAAAACACGAACATACTTTTCTAGACCTAATTTCTGAATTGGACAACGTAGAAGGTATCGAAAGAATAAGAATTTCATCCATAGAACCAAATCTTTTGAAAGACGAAAGTATAGAATTGGTTTCCAAAAGCAGAAGTTTTGTGCCACATTTTCATATTCCACTTCAGTCTGGAAGTGATGAATTACTGAAGAAAATGAAGCGTCGTTATTTAACGAATTTATATTATAATCGAGTTAATAAAATCCGTGAAGTGATGCCAGAAGCTGCGATTGGTGTAGATGTGATTGTTGGTTTTCCGGGCGAGACAGAAGAATTGTTTATGGAAACTTATAATTTCTTGAATGATTTGCCTATCAGTTATTTGCACGTTTTTACCTATTCAGAAAGAGAAAATACGGAGGCTGCAGAAATGTTTGGCGCAGTTCCAATTCCGGAAAGAAAAAGGCGAAACAAAATGCTAAGAATCCTGTCTGAGAAAAAGAAAATGGAATTCTACAGAAATCAATTAGGTAGAAAACTAAGCGTTCTTTGGGAGCACGAAAATAGAAATGGATTGATGTTTGGCTTTACAGAAAATTATGTCAGAGTTTCAAAAGCATTCGATGAGAAATCTATCAATCAAACAGAATTTATCATCCTTGATAAGATTTTGGAAGACGGAAGCGTATCTATCATAGAAACTCAGTTTGAAGATTTCTTAGCTAAGATTTAAAAATTTAGATTTAAATATAAAAAAGCGACTTATTAAAAATAGGTCGCTTTTTTATTTTATTGAAAGAAGACGATTAATCTTCAGTTTGCATATTTCTAGTCTTCGCGTTATAAAGCTGGAAATTGAAAACAAAACTTCTATTGGTGTAATTGAAAACATTGGCATCTCTAGCATAAGCTGCCCTAGATGGTACAATGATGACCCCTTGCATATTGTAATCTGCAGAAGGCTCTAAATCAAAAGCTTTAAAATATTTCAAACCCTCTTGCAGACCTTCCATTTCGTAAAAACTTCTGCCGTGGGTTGTATTATAAGTTGTATTGTAATTTTTAAGAACTGAACTTTTTACATAATAATAAGCAGGATCATCAGTTGGTACGCCGCTTCCTTCAATATTATTACTAAAAACAGTAGAACTAGCAAATATAATCTGCTCATTTACTTTTGCAGAAACGTAACTTGTTGTTACCTGCATCAAGCTTAAAACATCTGTTGTAGCTAATTCTTTCCCCACAGTAGGCTGTGCTCCCGGTCTTACTATGTAAATAACACCAGAAGGTAATTTCACGGGGCTGTATGACGACAGTTTTGGATTGTTGTCATCCGTATCTACTTTATCATCAAAAGCAACTATAAGGCCTTTGCTGTCAAAATAGTGCGAGTCCAAGAACTTGGTTGCAGCAGCATCATCATAGGCGTTTTGCTCTTCTATTGTAAGGGCTACAACTTCTTCCTCATCATCACCATCCTTCTTGCATCCTTGTAGCGCGACCACAGATAGAGCAATTCCTAAAAGTATTTTCTTCATTTTTTTTATTTAATGTTAAATTGCGATTAATTTTAACGTGACAAAAGTATAAAAAATTATGAGAATAGATAAATATTTGTGGAGTGTAAGATTTTATAAAACAAGAACTATCGCTACAGATGAGATCAAAAAGAACAGAGTTAGTATTGGCGAAAATACGGTAAAGTCCTCAAAAGAAGTAAAAGCGGGTGACATAATCAAAATCAGAAAAAATCAAATTGATTATAAAATTAAGGTCATTGATATTCCCAAAAGTAGAGTAGGAGCCAAGTTGGTGGCTTTGTACGTGGTGGATATGACGGAGAAAGATCAATACGAAATCCTGCAGATGAGAAAGTCTTCCCAAGAATATTACCGCCAAAAAGGTGTGGGCAGACCAACCAAAAAAGACAGAAGAGATATGGATGATTATTCCGCGGATGGCTCTACCGAAGATATGGATGGCGATGATTGGGATGCTTTTTTCAAAGAAAATCCAGAATCGGAAGATTAGAATTCTAATTTTTTGATGATTTCCTCAGAGATTTCTGATGCCGTTTTAGAATCTGTATCGATGCTGAAGTGCGCTTGGGAATAATAGGGATTTCTCTCAAATAAATGTTTTGCGATGAACTCCGGAATGTCAGAATCTTCTAATTTCGAAATCAAAGGACGCGAGTTTTTTTGTAATAAGACTCGATTGGTAAGAGTGTTTACGGAAGCTCGTAGAAAGATACTTTTGGATTTTTCGTTGATAATATTCATATTATCATAGTAAACGGGCGTTCCACCGCCAAGACTGAGAATAAGATTTTCCTCGGAGTTTAATAGTTGTTCTAAAATTCTTTTTTCTTCCTTTCTGAAATAGATTTCGCCTCTTGTTTGGAAAATTTCGGGGATGCTGATTCCGTGTTGCTCAGAAATTTTTTGATCGAGGTCAATTAATTTAAAATTTATTTTCTGGCTCAAGTTTTTGGAAATGTGAGATTTACCACTACCCATGTAGCCTAAGAGGGAAATAATCATAATTTTATTTTAAACAAAGTTCGAAAAAAATTTTGAGATTTTAAAAAAAGACCTATCTTTGCACCACTTTAAAACGAAATAGTAATATTGAAATTTTAAATGTGGCCGACTCGGTAGCTCAGCTGGTAGAGCAATACACTTTTAATGTATGGGTCCTGGGTTCGAATCCCAGCCGGGTCACAAGCAAAAAATCCGTAGCGATACGGTTTTTTTTTGCCTGCGTGGTGAAATTGGTAGACACGCCATCTTGAGGGGGTGGTTTCCTAAGGATGTGCTGGTTCGAGTCCAGTCGCAGGCACTGCAAAAATAATCGATAAAAGATAGTCGATAATTGATTTATTACGGAATCATTTATTTCTCATCAATTATCATTCATCAAATGGCCGACTCGGTAGCTCAGCTGGTAGAGCAATACACTTTTAATGTATGGGTCCTGGGTTCGAATCCCAGCCGGGTCACAATTTACGCAAGTAAATTTTTTTCATATTAATATTTTGTGATTTGGTGTAGAAGCTTCTTGTAAAAGAAGCTTCTTTTTTTGTTTGTATCTCACGGATTAAGAAAATTATTTTAATCCAAATGTAGATTGTCAATCAGTCTAACATTTCCTACATTCACGACGATGAAGGCGCGGAAATCGTCATCCGCAGAAAAGAAATCCACTTCTTTCAAAGTCGATTCTTCAGCAATCATAAAATATTCCAAATCCATTTCTTCATTATCAAAAATCTCCTCAACTCGGGTTTTGATTTCCGGAACAGAAATCACGCGGAACCAGTCATTCACTTTTTTCAAAGTTTTGTAAATGAGTGCCGATGTTTCTTTTTCTATTTTAGAAAGTCGCATATTTCTGGAACTCATGGCTAGTCCATTTTCTTCTCGATGGATTTTCACACCGTGAATTTTGATATTCAAATCAAGACCTTCTACCAATTTTTCAATGATTTTAAGCTGTTGAAAATCTTTCTCCCCAAAGTATGCATTGTCTGGCTGGACTTGTAAGAACAATTCTTCCACCACAGTTCCGACGCCGTCAAAATGTCCTGGTCTTGCTGCGCCTTCCATCTCATTTTCGATTCCTCCGAAGTCATAGTGTTTTCGATCCATTCCATTTGGGTAGATATCTTCAACTCTCGGGACGTAAACGGCGTCCACAAGATTTGAATCTTCCAATTTTTTAATGTCATCTTCCACAGTTCGTGGATACTTTTCCAGATCTTCCGGATTGTTGAATTGGGTTGGATTGACGAAAATTGAGGAAATTACGACGTCATTTTCTTTCCTTGCTTCGGCATAGAGAGAAATGTGTCCTGCGTGCAACGCGCCCATTGTAGGAGCCAATCCAATGGTTTTATTAAGCTGTTTTTGACTGGTGATGTAATCTGCGAATGAGTTTTTGTCATAAAAGACCTGCATGTTCATTGTATTTAATTAGATCAAAGGTAATGGTTTTTGTAAATTCTGTGATAGATTAATTGTCAATATTCAGGATTTTGAGGGCAATGTGGCTTAGTGTAATATTTTGATGAAATATAGATGGGTTAAAAAAAATCATATTCAGTGAAAATTAACATATTTAGATTCTTAACTTGTTGATATTTAGATTATTTTGAATAATAGTATTAATGTTAATGAAAATAAATAATTTGATTTAATTTTTTGTAATTTTGCAAAATGAAGATTTTATACTTCATCTAAAGTAAATTTTATGCCTAATCAAAAGATTTTATACGTTACTACAGAGATGTTTCCGTACCAAGAGGAAACCAATATGGGAAGTTTGGTACACAAAATGGCGCTGAAAATGCACGGAAGTGGTAACGATGTCAGGGTTTTTATGCCTAGATTCGGACAAATAAGTGAAAGAAAATTCCAACTTCACGAGGTAATCAGACTTTCCGGGATGAACATTATTATTAATGACTTGGACCAGCCTCTAATTATCAAAGTAGCCTCTTTGCCAGGTGAGCGTTTGCAGGTTTATTTTATCGATAACGAAGAGTACTTCAAAAGAAAACAATACTATCACGACGACGAGGGAAAAGCTTTTGAGGATAATAATGAGAGAGCTATTTTCTTCGCAAGAGGTGTGATAGAAACCATCAAAAAACTAAACTGGGTTCCAGATGTGATTCACCTCAATGGCTGGATGTCTGCTTTGATTCCGATTTACTTGAAGACTTATTACAAAGATGATACTTACTTCAATGATACCAAGATTGTACTTTCGGTTTACAATGAAGATGATGTAGAACTCAATAATAATACAAAAGAAATTTTGGCTTTTGATAATATTTCCGATTTGGAATCGTTAGATAATCCTAGCTTTTTGAATTTTGTGAATGATAGCATGCAGTATGTAGATGTCATCGTAAAAGGAAATGAATTTTTGGAAGAAAAGCTGGATCAAGCGTATGGAAAGGCAGAAACCGAGAAATCGGATTACTTGAATGCAGATTCGATAGCTAAAGTTTATTAATTACGATTTTTTTATAATGATAAAGATAAAAACTTTGATGAAGATGATCCCGTTTTTGGTAATGGGAATGGTGGTTTTAAATTCTTGTGAAGGAGAGCTGGATGATCTAGGTTCACAGCTTGTAGAGGCAGGCGCATCGGAAGGTGTGGATAAAATGTTTGGAATTGTAGCTTATAATATCAATAATAATGATACAATTCAAACAGATGCTTCGAGAATTGACAGTGTAAGAATTGGTGCTTTTGATGAGCCTGTTTTTGGGAGTCAGAAAGTATCTTACATTACACAGTTGAGACTCAATACTTATAATCCAGATTTTGGTGTAAACCCTGTGGTAGATTCTGTTGTTCTTACTTTGAAGCCAAGGTATGCAACAGCTACAGACTCTATTACAACTACAACAAATGAAGATTATATCTATCCGGAAGGATCTGTGGCTGCAAAAAAAGTAGTTACGACTTATCCAGTAAGCAAGTATGGTAAATACAAAATAGGCGGTCAAAAAACACCATTGACTATCAAGGTTAATGAAGTAAATGACTTTTTAGGTGCATCTACAGACAAGGTAATTTCTAACAAAGCGATTGCAGTCGGAGCAGAAATAGGATCTAAAAATTTCAACGGGACAATCAATTCTGTCAAAATCACAAAAGATTCTGATAACAGTGATATAATTCCTGAGATCACGCCATCTTTAAGAGTGAACCTCGACAAAGATTTCTTCCAAAACAAAATTATTGCTAAAAAAGGAGATCAAGTATTGAAAGATGCTGCTTCTTTCATTAGATATTTCAAAGGAATTAGTATATCTGTGTCGGATTCCGACGGTTATCTTTTTTCTATGAGACCAAATGATGCAGCCATTACGATTTATTATAAAAATGATGTTACGGCAAATAATGTAGTCACTCGTACAAAAGCAGAAACAGCTCTTAGCTTAGGTTCAGGTAATGCCCATATCAGCAAAATTGTTTACAATAGGCCTGCTTCTTACGTGGCGGCAATGTCTGCTGCAGGAACTCCAAATGATGTAAGCGGAGATCAACTTCTCTACACACAAGGAATGGGAGGTGCTGGTTTTGGGATTAAGATTCCTGCATCAATAATCGTACAATTGAAAAATCAATATAAGAACGAAAAAATCGGAATTGTATCTGCAAAAATCAGAGTTTACAATGATGATGTTACTTGGAACAATTCTTATAGAAAGCCTACCAGTATGCTTGTCATCGAAAAAGGAGAAAAAGGATTTTTACCAGATATGAGTGAGTTGAATGGAACAGGATATTCTCTTATCAGAACTGCAAATCTATCAACTAAAGATGCTTATTATGATATAGGAATTACAGCTTCTCTTAAGAAAATCATTCAAGATGAAACTTATGATGTAACGAAGGCGAAAGAATTTTTTGTGAATCTGGGAACTTATTCTTCTGATGCTTCTACAGGACTTTTGCTAGGACAGAATTATAATAACAGGGCTTATACGCCAAATCGTATCGTTCTGAAAGGAACAGATCAAACCAAAATTGGCCAAGAGTTGAATGCAACTTCAAAGGCTGCTCAATTAAGATTAATATACACCAAAAAATAATTAAAAACTGATAAAAAAATGTGTGGAATTGTTGGATATACAGGTTTTCGTGACGCTTATGATATTGTAATCAATGGATTGCGTCGTCTGGAATATCGTGGTTACGATAGTGCCGGAGTTGTGCTTGAAACCGAGAATGGAAACTTCGAAGTTAAAAAGACGAAAGGTAAAGTGGATGACCTAGTTGCTATTTCTAATGGATTGAAAAATACTTCAAAAATTGGAATGGGACACACGAGATGGGCTACGCACGGCGTACCAAGTGATAAAAATTCTCACCCTCACGTTTCTAATAACGGAAAAATTGCATTGGTTCACAATGGTATCATCGAAAATTATGATACAATCAAAACCATGCTTATCAATAAAAATTTCGAATTTCACTCTGAAACAGATACTGAAGTTTTGGCAAATCTTATCCAGTATTTTATGGACAAAGAGCCAACTTTGGAATTTTCTGAAGCTGTAAGATATGCTTTGAACGAAGTTTATGGAGCTTATGCTATCTCTGTAATGCACGAAGATTTCCCTGGTCAGCTGATTGTAGCGAGATTAGGATCACCTTTAGCGGTAGGTATTGGCGAGAACGAATATTTCGTGGCTTCTGATGCTTCTCCGTTTGTAGAATTTACAAAAGAAGCTGTCTATTTGGAAGAAGGTCACATGGCAACTATTTCTTTAGAGTCTGGAATTGACATCAGAACAATTAAAGAAAATGCTAAAATAGAACCAGCAATTCAGGAATTAAAACTAAATCTTGAGCAAATAGAAAAAGGAGGTTACGAGCATTTTATGTTAAAAGAAATCTTCGAACAACCAAAATCTATTCTTGATACAATGAGAGGTAGATTACTTGCTGATGAAGGAATCATCAAAATGGCGGGTATCTGGGATCACTTGGAAAGATTGACAAATGCAGAAAGAATTGTTATTATTGCTTGTGGTACATCTTGGCATGCAGGTCTTATTGGAGAATATCTAATAGAAGAATTTGCCAGAGTACCTGTAGAAGTAGAATATGCATCAGAATTTAGATACAGAAATCCAATCATAGGACCAAAAGATGTTGTGATTGCAATTTCACAATCTGGAGAAACTGCCGATACAATGGCAGCAATCAAATTGGCTAAAGAAAAAGGAGCTTTCGTATTCGGAATTTGCAACGTTGTAGATTCTTCTATTGCTAGATACACAGATGCAGGTGCTTACACGCACGCAGGACCTGAGATTGGAGTGGCTTCTACAAAAGCTTTCACAGCTCAGTTGACGATTTTGTCATTAATTGCAATTAAGTTAGGAAATCACAATGGAAATCTTGGTAAAGCAGATTTCATGAGATTGATTACCGAATTGGAATCTATTCCTAAAAAAGTAGAAGATGTACTGAATTCTGTGGATAGTAATGTAAAAGAGATTGCTAAACACTTTGCAGATGCTACCAACTTCTTATATCTAGGTAGAGGATATAATTTCCCTGCCGCTTTGGAAGGTGCTTTGAAATTGAAAGAAATTTCTTACATCCACGCAGAAGGTTATCCAGCTGCTGAAATGAAACACGGACCAATTGCTTTGATAGATGAAAATATGCCAATCGTAATCATCGCACCAAAAATTGGACATTATGATAAAATTGTAAGCAACGTTCAGGAAATCAAAGCAAGAAAAGGAAAAGTAATTGCGGTTATCAATAAAGGAGATACTCAAGTTGCAGCTATGGCAGACTATATTATTGAGATTCCTGAAACCTCAGAATGTTTCTCTCCAATCTTGGCTTCTGTTCCATTGCAACTTCTATCTTACTACATTGCAGTAGAAAGAGGAGCAAATGTTGACCAACCGAGAAACCTTGCAAAATCAGTAACTGTAGAATAATTTCATGGTTTGTGAAATATTCTTTAACAATTTACGTTTTGAATAAAAATTAATAATTATTCATAAAAAAAATTATATATTTACCGCTTAATTTCTTTAAAATAGGATGAAAAGGATATTACTAATATTATTATCAACGTCGGTTATTGTTTCTTGTTCCAAAGGGAGCAAGGGAAGTGCTGGTAAGCCCGGTATGAAGGGAGAACTTGTTCCGAGAGGATCAGCCAAATCATTTATTGCAGAAAGACCTTATGGGATGGTTTCTATTCCCGGTGGATCTTTCGTAATGGGTATGGCAGACCAAGATTTTGCCGCTACTCCAGAAAAAGCGATGCCAAAAACGGTTACCGTGAATTCCTTTTTTATGGATGAAACAGAAATTACCAATGCAGAATACCGCGTATTCATTAATGCTGTGAGAGATTCTATCGCAAGAGGTTTGCTAGCGGAAGCTGCTGGTGAAGGCGGTGGAGAAGAAGGCGGTGATGGAGGATCTATCGGCGATTATGCTTATGCTGGTAAGAAAACTGGAGATGAAGAAGCTAATGCTTATCAAAAATTCATGGAGTCTCAAGGTGGTAGAGATGGTTACAACGAATCTAAAAAATTGGATTGGAAAGTGCCATTGCAATATAATACATCAGCTTATCCAGATGAGAAATACGCAGAGATCTTAGAGTCTATGTATTTGCCTGCTGAAAAGAGAATCAACAACGAGAGAATTATCGACTGGTCTAAAATTAAATACAATTACCAATGGGAAGATGTTCTTTCTGCTGTTAAAGATAAAGACAGAAGTGCAAACTATCTGAAAAAAGAAAGTATTGCAGTTTATCCGGATACAACCGTTTGGATCAGAGATTTTAATTATGCTTACAACGAGCCACTGTTCGATCAGTATTTCTGGCATAATGCTTATAAGGAATATCCTGTAGTAGGTGTTACTTGGGATCAGGCAAGAGCGTTCTGTGATTTCAAAACTAAATTGAAAACCGATCACAACAATAGTCTTAAAAAGAAGAAACAAAAAGCAATGAGATTCCGTCTTCCAACAGAAGCAGAATGGGAATATGCTGCAAAAGGAGGAATTGAAAATGCTTCTTATCCTTGGGGAGGTCCTAACTTGCAAGACTCAAGAGGATGTTACCTTGCTAACTTCAAACCAAAAAGAGGTTCTTATATAGAGGATGAGAAAAAAGGAAATTACACCTACACAGCGCCTGTAAGAAAATTCCCTAAAAACGGTTACGGATTGTATGACATGGCCGGAAACGTTGCAGAATGGACAGAGTCGCCATACAGCAATTCTACTTACGAATTCTCTTCAACATTGAATCCTTATTTGTCAAATCAAGCTTACAGAGAAGCGAAGAAAACCGTAAGAGGTGGATCTTGGAAAGATGTAGGATATTTACTAATGACTGGTTACAGAGACTGGGAGAGAAAGGATTCTGCAAGAAGTTTCATTGGTTTCAGAACCATCCAGGATATTCCTTCCGGAGCAGGTAAATTTAAAAGAACAACTAAATAATTAACTAACTATTACTAACTAACTAAAAACTAAAAAAATGTTTAAAACTAAAGATTCTATCACGAATTTTGTCTATTCGTTTGGTGCAGCTATCGTAATCCTTGGAGCTCTATTCAAAATGACACACTGGAGCCTTGGTCCTATTACTGGTAACGTAGCGCTTGCAGCTGGTTTGATTACAGAAGCATTAATCTTCTTATTCTTTGCCTTCGATCCACCAAAATCTGAAGAGAATTATGCTTGGGAAAATGTTTACCCAGAATTGCTAGATGAAACTGCTGAGAGACAATCAAGAAAAGCTGTAGCTAAAGTTGAAAATAAAGAACTAGAAGTATCTTTGTCCGACAAACTTGATAAAATGTTGGCAGATGCTAAATTGGATGTTTCATTGTTCGAAAGACTGAGAGGAGGAATAGATAAATTCTCTTCTTCAGTAGATCAAATCAACCAAACTGTTGATGTTTCTGCTTCTACTCACAAATATAACGAGCAACTTAATATGGCTGCTTCTCATTTGGAAAGTATGAATGCTTTGTATGCACTTCAATTGGAGCAAGGACAAAAGCAATCAGAATTCAGTAAAAAATATGTTGAAGATATTCAAAAATCTGCTGCACATTCTGAGAAATTCAACGAAGAGCTACAAGGACTTACAGGTAATCTAAATAATCTTAATAGAGTTTACGGTGGCATGCTTAGCGCAATGAAGTCTTAATTCACTATCATTTTAATTTTTGTTTAACAATTAATTTAATTTATTAAAATGGCAGGAGGCAAACAGACACCACGTCAGAAGATGATTAACCTGATGTACTTGGTTTTCATTGCGATGTTAGCAATGCAGATCGATCAGGAAATCATCAGATCATATAAGGATACCAATGATTCTCTTACTAATACAAGAACAAACATTGTAGAAGAGAAAAATAAAATTTTCTATACCACGTTAAAAGCTAAGGCAGCTACATCTCCAGAAATTTATGGTCCTTTACAGGGTCAGTATGAGGAATTGTCTGGTAAAACTGATGCTTTGGTTGGTTTGATAGAAAAGTATAAACAAGAAATGTCAGCACAAGCTGAATATAATGCAGGATTACAAGTTGAAGAAAGCTTTACCGCTCTTAACAATACGGAGCCCGCGACGGTTTTGTTTTTTACAGATGGAGATGAAAAGAAAATATCCCCAAAGTCAACAGAGTTGAAGAGCAAAGTTGATGATTTGAGAAATTTCATTGTGACTTCTTTTTCGAATAATCAACAATTGAAATCTGTAGCAGATAGAGCAACCAACAACCTTTTGGCAGATTTTCCTAAAGGTGATAAAAGAGCAAATAGTGGTAAGAACTGGTTTCAATACAAGTTTTATAACCAACCTTTGATTGCAGCTTTATCTAATCTTGAATTAATTCAGTCAGAAGCTAGAAACTTGCAGGCAGATGCTGTTGCGGCAATGCTACAGGAAAAAGTGGATGCAGATATCAAGTTTGATGCTTACGAAGCTTTGGTTTCTGGACCTAGTTCAGTAATGAAAGGAGAACCAGCTCAGATTAAAGTAGCGATTGGAACTTTCGCAAGTTCTGTTCCAGGTTTAGCGATTACAGGTGCTAAAGTTGTAAATGGTCAAGGAATCATTACTCCAGCAACTGGCGCAGTTGGAACTCAAGAATTGAAAGGAACTGTTTCATTTACAGATAAAAATGGAAAAGTTCATTCTCTTCCTTACGCACATACACTTAATGTAGTTTCTGGTGCAGAAGCATTGAAAGAGCAAAGTGGTGCAATCTTAGCAGCAGACAAAATGAACGTTTTGTACAGAGGCTTATCCAACCCAGTTTCTGGTTCTATTTTAGGTGCTAATCTTGAAGCGACTACATTGTCTGCAGCAGGAGCATCTGTAAGTGGAGGAAAAGGAAAATGGAATGTAACTCCTAGTGGAGCAAATGAAGTAACACTTACAATTGCGGGTAAATCTCCAAGTGGGAAAACTATTTCTCAACCTTTCAAATTTAGAGTTAAAAATATTCCGCCACCAAGAGGAGAAATCAGAGGTAAGAGTTATGACATTATGCCTGCAAATATGATTTCGAAACAAACTTTGACAGCAACTCTTAAGGATTTTGATTTCCCAGTTAGCTTCAATGTTGTAAGTTTTAAAGTCAAAGTACCAGGAAAAGCAGTTATGTCAGTTAATGGTAATTCATTGGCACCAGTAGAATCTTTGACAAAAGGACTTAGATCTGGCGACAATATTGCGATTTTCGATGTTCAAGCGACAGCCCAAGGATTAAGTGGCGTTGTACTTCCTAATATTGGTGGAGTAGTTATCAGCGTACTTTAATTTATTAAAAAAAAGTTATTATCAACTTATTGATTTTATATTTCAATATTTATTATGAAAAAGATTTTATATAGTTTAATTTGTCTTTCCTCAACTATGGCTTTTGGTCAAAGTAGCATTCTTAATGCTAATTCACCACAGACATTTAGAGAAGATCGTGAGATCAAGAAAGATAGTATTACACCTCTTAAGTATGGGTTTATCGAAGATAAGGACATTTTAAGAAGTATGGTGGTGTGGGAAATTATTGATATGAATGATAAGATTAATCAACCTTTTTATCATAACAGTGATGGGCTGGTAACACAAAATAAATCTCTTTATCAAATTTTATTGGAATCAGTTAATTCCGGTAAAGTAAAAGAAGTTTATTCTGATGATAGTTTTACTACAAGATTGACTCCTGAAGGTATTGCTGCCGCAACATCTGTTCCAATGGTTGATGATTACTTTACTGAAAAATTAAACGAAGGTAAGATAGAAGAT
This sequence comes from Epilithonimonas xixisoli, assembly GCF_004365655.1. Taxonomy (GTDB): domain Bacteria; phylum Bacteroidota; class Bacteroidia; order Flavobacteriales; family Weeksellaceae; genus Epilithonimonas; species Epilithonimonas xixisoli. The sequence goes on from NZ_SOEO01000003.1 coordinate 335,150, forward strand.
GCAGAAGCTCAGAGAATTTTAAAATATTTTACGTCTCTTAAAGGGTCGGATAATAAACAGATCACTGGTTTGTTTATTAAATATTCTACTAGATTGTCTGATGTTTTGGAATTTAATGGTTCGGCTCAACCTGCAGCTACAGAAGAAACTGTAACTACCGGAAAGGGAAAGAAAAAGAAAACTGTTAAAAAACAATCCAAAGCTCCTACAATTGAACCTGGCACTGTACTCGTGAATTTAGACGGATCTTGGTACAAAATCAAAAAATCGGATATTGATGCCAATGTTGGTTTTGCTGAAACAAATAGTGAGAAAGTTAAAGCACTTAAGTTGATGGGAATGTGGTATATCGATAAAAGAGATACACAATTGAGATACAGATTGCTTGGAATTGCAGCCATGGGCGAAGATCCAAATTCTGCCATTCTTAAGAAAGAAAGAATGCAACAAATGCAAGATTCTGGTGCTCCTGTAGATCCTTCAGCAATGCAGGATATTGGAGCGGATTTGATCGATCTTTTCTGGATTTATTATCCAGATGCGAGACAGGTTTTATCTAGCAACTATATCTTCAATGCCAAGAACTCTACTTCTGATATTACTTTTGATGATGTCTTGAATGCAAGAAGATTCTCAGCGGTAATCTACAAATCCGATAATGGAATGGGAAGAGGCGGAAGTGGTATCATCGACGAGTACATCCCAGCTGATGCAGACGGACAACTAGATGAAAGCGATAGAATCAAAGCACAGATTCTTCAAATGGAAAACGATATGTGGAATTACTAATATTTCTCATATTCCAAATAGAAAAACCTGAGTATCTTTACTCAGGTTTTTTATTTTTATGAATCAAGTTGATTATATCATTGTCGGAGGTGGATTTGCAGGTTTTTTTCTTGCCCATCAGTTGAAGAAGAGCAACGCTTCTTTTGTCATTTTCAATGGAAGTCAGATTTCTGGTTCACATATCTCGGCAGGCGTTTGTAATCCGGTTATTCTAAAGCGATTCAGTACTTTCTGGAAGTCCAAAGTTCAAATGGATTATTTGGATACTATTTTTTCCGAAATTGAAACCTACACCCGCAAAAACTACCTTATAAAAGAGCCAGTTGCCAGAATATTTCATGACCAAGCTGAGAAAGTACAATGGTTGAGAAACTCTGATAAAGACGATTTAAAACCTTTCTTAAGTCAGGATTTCGTAACATTAGAAAGCGTCGAAAATCCATTGGAATCGGGAATTGTGAGTGGGTCTTGCCGTATAGATGTCGAAGGTTTTTTTAATGATATGAGAACATATTTTGAAAGTCAAGGCCATATCATTAATGACAATTTCGATTATGATTCCATCGACTTAAGCAACTCGGTCTATAAAAATTTCACTTTTAAGAATATCATCTTCTGTGAAGGAATTCATGTCAATCAAAATCCATTTTTCAGTACGCTTCCCGTTGTGCCGAACAAAGGACATTGTTTGGAAGTGGAAATCAACCAAGAGATAGATCCTTTTATCATCAAGAAAAAACACTTCCTTTTTTCGCTTTCGAAGAATCGTTTTTATTATGGCGGAACTTACGGACGGCTAGATAATTCGGAAGAGATTGACCCGGAATTTGTAGAGGAATTGGAAAATGGACTAAAAGCGTTTTATAAAAATCAATATGAAATTGTCAAAGTCAAAACCGCATTTCGTGCAACGGTAGATGACAGAAGACCGATTTTGGGGACGCATCCTGAATATGACAATTTGAAAATTTTCAATGGTCTTGGGGCGAGAGGTGTGCTCAATGGAAGTTATTTTTCCAATGTTATGTGCGATTATCTGCAACACAAAACCGAGCTGGATCCAGAGATAGATGTGAAAAGGTTTTATTAATTATGACCTGATTTCCTGTCCAAATTGTAGGATAAAACCATTGTTGTCATAGATCGCAAATTCGCGCATTCCCCATTCAAACGTTTCCAATCCGTAGCAAATCTGAGTTGCAGATTTTAGACTTTCCCAGATTTTATCTACGTTTTGAACATTGATGTAAAAACTTCCTGTAAAATTAGGTTTAATGAAAACCGACTGATGGTTTGGCTTGGCAAACATCAGTTCCACATTGTCTCGGAAAACAGTCGCCCAGCCCCAGTCATCATTCTTTTCGCTAAGTTCAAAACCAAGTGTTACTGTGTAGAATTCTATTGTTTCTTCAAATTTATCGGTCCAGAGAATAGGTCTTAAAGAGTTAAATTTCATCTTATACAAAGGTTAAAAGCAATGCCAATACAAATCCGATAGCTGCGAAAATCATTCCTCTTCGGAAAACTTTGGACTTTGGCGGAAACATCCAAAAACTGGATATGACGAAGAAAAGAAGACAAACTCCAAAAAATGTATTGAGTGGAGAAAGAGCCTGCGCTGATTTTGCTTTGTGAAGTTTCGTCATTTTGTCCCAAACAAAAGGCAGTTCTTTCTTCGTATAATCTGCTTTTCCGGTTAGAGAGTTATAAGTTCCTTCTTTGAAATATGCTATGCCGTTATCAATTTTGGTGATTTCAAAATTCTTGATTTTCGTTTCTTCGCCTAATTGCTTTTCGGTCAGATTTTTATCAAAGATTTTTTCGTAATGATTTTCTCTTTTCAAGAAATCAGTATCACGATAAACCAAGATTACACCGCTAATGGAATAGACCGCCATAATTCCTGCCATCAAATAGCCCAGATAACGGTGAACGATTCTCATAAAACTTCTCGTATCTTTGATTCTATCCATAGTTTGTTTTTAAATTGTTTGATATTTATTTCAATCCAGTAACGTTTGCTAAGCTTTAACTACTTATTATTAAATTAAGTGTTATGAAAAAAAGAAAATCAACAAGCTTCACAGTTATTGGATTATTGTTCGTTGTTTCCGGCTCTTTTCTATTTGAAGATAATGAGATTTTGCGATACAGTTTTTTGATTCTCGGAATCCTAATGCTTTTAACCAGTATCTATCTAATGGTAACTTCAAGCAAAGATTAATCCTGAAGCTCCAACCAACGCATTTCGAAGTTTTCCAATTTTTCCGAAATCACCTCCAATTCCGCAGAGAATTTTGCAATCTTCTCGTAATCGGTTTCGTTATTCAGTTCATCAAGGATTTTGCTTCGTTGAGCTTCTAATTTTGGCATTTCCTTTTCAATGGTTTCCAGCTCGTGTTGCTCTTTGAAAGATAATTTTTTCTTAGCTGGTTGATTTGTCACAATTGGCGCAAGCGTTTCTTTCGGAGCCTCAACCTTTTCAACTTTCGGAGCTTCAACCTTTGGGTTTTTCTCCTCGTTTTTAAGATTCTCACGATATTCTGAGAAATTCCCTACAAACTCTTTGATTTTCCCTTCGCCTTCAAAAGCCAAAACGTGATCCACAATTCTGTCCATAAAATAACGGTCGTGAGAAACGATAATCAAACTTCCTTGGAAATTCTGAAGGAAGTTCTCAAGAACCGTCAAAGTCGGCAAATCCAAATCATTCGTAGGCTCATCAAAAATTAAAAAATTCGGGTTCTGATAAAGAATATACATCAAATGCAGACGGCGTTTTTCTCCTCCCGAAAGTTTCGAAATCGGCGAATACTGTGTTTGGTCATCAAACAAAAACAATCTCAAGAACTGAGAAGCCGAGATGGTTTTTCCATTAGCCAAAGGGAAATTTTCTCCAATTTCTTTGATGAAATCAATCACACGTTCGTCTTCTTTATATTGAAGTCCTTTCTGCGCAAAATATCCGAATTTAATTGTTTCTCCGGTTTCTATCTCTCCTGAATCTTTCGGTTCAAAACCTTGAATAATATTCAGTAAAGTTGATTTTCCAGCCCCATTTTTTCCAACAATTCCCACTTTTTCACCTCTTTGAAATTGATAAGAGAAATCTTTAAATAATACTTTTTCGTCGTAACTTTTATTAATGTTTTTAAGTTCAAGAATTTTATTCCCCAATCTTTTCATCTCGAAATCAAGCGCCAACGTTTCTTTTCTCGTGTCGGTTTTCGCTACTTTTTCAGTTTCGTAGAAGTCATCCTGACGGGATTTTGACTTCGTGGTTCTCGCTTTCGGCTGTCTTCGCATCCATTCCAATTCCTTTCTGTAAAGGTTTTGCGCTTTATCAATCGTCGAATTCAAATTGTCCTCACGAATCATTTTATTCTCAAGATAAGTCGCGTAACTTCCGTTGTGGAGATAGAGGTTTCCGTCTTCCATTTCCCAAATCTTGTCACAAACTGCATCCAGGAAATAACGGTCGTGCGTCACCAAAAGCAAAGTTATTTTTGCCTTACTCAAATAATTTTCCAGCCATTCTACCATTTCCACGTCCAAGTGGTTGGTCGGCTCATCCATTATCAGAAGCGTATGACGATGTTCCGCTCTGGTTTCTGTTAAGAGTTTTGCCAATGCAATTCTTTTAATTTGACCTCCGGAAAGTGTTCCCATTTTCGCTGATAAATCTGTGATTTTCAACTGAGAAAGAATTTGTTCCATCTCATTTTCCAAATCCCACGCTTTATGGATTTCCATCTCAGCCAAAGCCGTTTCCATATCATCCGGATTTTCTGAAGTCAAAGCGTGATGATACTTTTTCAAAGCCAAAATTGGTGCAGAATCCAAAGTCATCATAAATTCCTCCACAGAAAGTTTCGGGTCAAAATCTATTTCCTGGTCAAACAAAACAACTTGAATGTCTTTGTTAATGACCACTTCACCGCCGTCCGCAATTTCTTTTCCCATTAGGATTTTCAAAAGTGTAGATTTTCCGCTTCCATTTTTGGCAACGATGGCAATTTTGTCGCCTTCGTTCACGTGGAAGGTAATATTTTTGAACAGAACTTTGACGCCGTAAGATTTGCTAAGATTTTCTGCAGAAACGTAATTCATTTTAGGTTGGATGATGGAGGTTAGATGTTGGAAGTTTTTCCAGCTGCGAAAGTACGAAAATGAAATTTTAAAATTCAGATAATCATAATTATTTGGGCAGCTTTATCCGTCTTCCACTCCCAATCTTTTTGCCAACGCTTTTCCCACGCAAAAAAGGATTTCCGCTCAAGCCGGGCTGCGGAGATTCTACGTTTCATAGGCATCTTTAGGAAAGTTTAACAAAAAACAAAATTGATTTAACCTTTCATTGAGATAATTGAAATGGAAAATTTCAGAAGTTTGCTGAAAATTAATTTCAATGAAAAAAATCAACTTTATCTTTGCATTATTCGCATTTCTAACCCTTGAAGCTCAAGTTATTTCTGGAATAGTTGTTTCTAAAGATGACAACCAACCTGTTCCTTTTGCCAAGATTGGAATCATTAATAGCGATTATGGAATTCAGGCTGGCGAAGATGGGAAATTCCAAATTAAGCTTGATAATGTAGCGAAGGATAAAGTAGTTATTGTAGATGTTCCTGGATACAAACAGTTCAGAAGTTCTGTGGAAGATTTTGTAAAACAGAATCCTCACAATATCTATTTGTACGAAAAAGTGACCAATATCCAAGAAGTTGTAATCGCTCCAAAAAATTATAAAGAGAAGAATCTGGGTGTGAACAGTAAGTCAAAATCGATAATGTTTACGCCAAATATGGAGAAAGGAAATGCGGTAGTGGAGGAGACTGCGGTAGAATTCAGTTCTAATAAAAAGTTGAAAATCAATAAAATCAATATCAATTTTTCCAGATTCGAATCTACCACGCCAATCAAAGTTCGTTACACAATTTACGACGAAAAAGATGGCAAACCGAATAATTTGATTTTGCAGAATGACATCATTGCGACCATTAGTAAAGATGAATTGCAGGATTCAACATTCTCTTTGGATCTTAAAAAAGAAAAAATCTGGTTGGAGGGTAAATTTTTTGTTGGCATTCAGTTCATTGGCGAGTCCGATGGGAAAGTTGCTTTGAGTGGTGCGCTTTTCAGATCCGGTTATTACAGATCTTTTTATGGTGCTTGGCAAAAAATTGGAATGGTTGCGCCCGCGATTAATATTGATGTGACTGTGAAAAAGTGATTCAATTTATTTTTAAATTTGATAATCAATCACTTGAAATGAAAAAAATATTAGCCCTAATCACTCTGTTTGTTTTTGCATTTTCTTTTGCCCAAGTTATAGACTTTGGTAAAAATCGGAAAGCTGGAAAAATTCTTAATTTGAAAGATGCGGATATCTATTATGAAGTTTACGGAAAAGGCGAACCGTTATTTTTGCTCCACGGAAACGGAGGAAGTATTGATGCTTTTTCTAAAGAAATTCCTGAACTTTCTAAATATTTTAAAGTCATTGCGATGGATACGCGAGCACAAGGAAAAAGCACAGATACTTCAAAAGAGCCTTTGACTTACATAAAATTTGCGGACGATATGAAAGCTTTAGCTGATGAATTAAAATTAAAGAAAATCAATATTCTCGGCTGGAGTGACGGAGGAAATACAGGAATTGAATTTGCTATCAAATATCCAAAAATGGCAAATAAAATCATCACAAGTGGTGCTAATGTTTTTCCAAATGGTGTTGGTGAAAATGAAGTGGAGAATATGAAAAAAGATGCTGAGAAAATGCGTACTGAAAATAAACCAGAGCGTGATATCAGATTACTCCAATTGATGATTGATGAACCGAAAATTACCCAAGAACAACTCAATAACATCAAAGCAAAAGTCTTTGTACTTGCTGGCGAAAATGACTTGATTCTTCGTTCTCATACAGAATACATCGCAAAAGAAATCCCAAATTCTAAAATGAAAATTTATAAAGGCGCATCACACGGCGTTCCGATTGAAAGAGCAGAAGAGTTGAGTAAAGATGTGATTGAGTTTATAAAGAATTAATCAATCGTCAACATTTTCAAACTCCAAAGATTACCATTATAAATATCCAAATCAACTTTTGTGTTGATGCCGTAAACAATGCCGTTTTCTGAGAATTGCCAAAACTGCCATTCGTCGTCGGGAGAAGGTGTGGGAACATCATTGTAATTGGCGAGCCAAAGCGGATAATCGTCAAATTCTCCCTTCAAATAATCTTTGTAAAAGTGATAATAAGTGTAGATGATTGGCTTCTCGCCGTAGGTTTCTTCCATTATTTTGATCCAGATTTTGAGGTCAGAAATCAATTGCTCTTTTGATTTTTTTCTTGGCGCTTTTTCGATGTCGAGGATAGGAGGCAAATCGCCGGATTCCAACTTTGCCACAGAAAGAAAAGAATTCGCCTGCATCACAGGATCTTCGTCTGGTCTGTAAAAATGGTAAGCACCACGAATCAGTTGGTGTTGTTTCGCCGTTTCCCAAAAATGGTCAAAGTTTTTGTCTAATTTTCGGTTTCCCATACTTGCCCGCAGAACCACAAATTTCAAAGGAATTGTACGGTTTCCGATGCTGAGACTGTCCCATTGGATGTCTTCTTTTCTTTGATAATGAGAAATATCGAAGCCAAAAGTCTGGTTGGAATATAGTGCGGTGATTTTCTCGATTCTTTCTTTTTCCTTTTCAGAATTGGAAAGTTTTTTATGTTCGAATTCTTTTCCGAAGTAGAATGTAATATAATAATTGATTTTTTGGCGCAGATAAAATCCTGTTCCTAATAGCGAAAGACAAAGAATTATCAACAGAATCCAACGCTTTTTCATAAAAACGTTTTTTCTTTTTTGATGGATTTTTCTTTTTGCAGTCGGATTGATCTTCGCCATAAGTTTTGCAAAAATATATTTTTTATCGATTTGAAAAACGCGAAAATTTATTTTTTGTTAATTAAAATATTAATGAAAAAATTTGGCTTACTTTATGCTAATATTGTAAAATTAATTTTAAAATCAAAAAACGATGAAAAAGAAATTATTATCATTATCCGCAGTTGTGATTTTTGCAATTGGAATGAGCGCTCAAACCGTAAAAGAGCAAGTGAAAAAAGATGCTAAAGCTGTTGGAACTGCAGTCGAAAAAGGTGCAAAAGCCACAGGCGAAGGCGTGAAAGATGGCGCAGAATGGGTTGGAGACAAAACTAAGAAAGGCACAAAAGCCACCAAAAAAGGCGTAAAAAAAGGAGCGAAATGGACTGGCAAAACGGTTAAAAAAGGAGCAAATGCGACAGAAGAAGGTGTAAAAGACGGTGCAAAGTGGACTGAAAAGACAGCGAAAAAAGGAGCCAATGCAGTAAGCGAAACTTACAAAGATGTGAAAGATGACATCAAGAAAAAAGATTAATATTTTATAAAAATAATTAAGCAACTTCAGTTTTTGAAGTTGTTTTTTTGTAACAAAAACAAACTTAACTAAACTAATGAGGAAAGTTATTCTTTGGAAAATAACTATCTTCGTTCACATAACTAAAAAAAATATAATGAAAAAATTAGTATTGACATTTGCTCTTTCTGTAGTTTCAGTAGCAAATATTTCGGCTCAAACAGCAAAGCAAGTGATTGATAATTATGTAATTGCCTTAGGTGGAAAGCAAAAATTGGAATCTGTAAAAACACTTTCTATGAAAAATACCATCAGCGTGATGGGAATGGAAATGGAAGGAAAAACAGTGAAAAAAGATAACAAATTCAAGTCTAGTCAGTCTATGATGGGACAAGAAATGGTACAAGTTTTTGACGGAGAAAAAGGTTATGCAGATCAAATGGGACAAAGAATGGATTTCCCGGCAGATCAAGTGGCGAAGCTAAAATCTGCAAAATTGATGGATGCTCTTGGAATGAATCCTGAAAAAATGAAAACTGTTGAAAAGAAAAACGTGGATGGAAAAGATTTCGTGGTTCTTTCTTCTGATGACAGCAAGTATTATTTCGATGCAAAAACCAATCTGCTTGCTAAAACGGAAGGCGATAAAGGAACGATGGTTATTTCAAAATATACAGATGTTGACGGAATCAAATTCGTGGAGGAAATGTCTATCGATGCCGCAGGACAGCAAGTCACTGTGAAAAATTCTGACATCAAAATCAATCAACCAGTTTCTGATGATGAGTTCAAATAATTGAACTTAGTAATAAAATAAAAAAGGATTCAAATCATTTTGAATCCTTTTTTATGTCTAATATCTCGAGTCTTCTCAAGAATTATATTCCTTTTCCCATTCCTCAGCGGCTTCGCAAAGTGTTTTGTAGAAAGCTTCGCCATATTTTCGGATAAGAGGTTCTTTCAGAAATTGATAGATTCTGACTTGCAATTCTTTCCCCAAAGTACAGGCGTCATTGCAGATTTCCCATTCGTGATAATTCAGCGCCACGAAAGTTTTATAGTCATTCACGCGGATTGGATACAAATGACAAGAAATTGGTTTTTTCCAATCTACAACGCCATCTTCATAGGCTTTTTCGATGCCACATTTTGTGGTGCCTTTCTCATCAAAAATAACATAGGCACATTCGCTTCCGTTCACCAAAGTCGTCACATATCCGCCGTCATAAGGATCAACAACCCAAGTTCCCTGTTCCTCTATGGCTTTCACACCTTCTGGTCTTAGGTAAGATTTTATTTTTGGGAAAATTTCTTCAAGAATTGGCAATTCGTCCTTGTCAAGTGGTGCGCCTGTATCGCCATCTACGCAACAAACGCCTTTGCATTTGCTAAGATTGCAGACAAAACTCTCTGCGAAAACATCTTCTGAAATTAATTTATCATCTATCTGAATCATACAGCATCAATATTTTTTAAATTTTATACAAAATTAACTATTTTAAAAACGACCAGCGTAAAAACAATGATCCAAAGTCCCAATTCCTGCATCCAATATTTGGGTAAGAAACGCAACATTCTACTGATAATAATGCTGGCGGGCAACGCCAGAAGCAATAGATATTCGTAATGGTAACCCATATAAAAAATGATCGTAATCAGCTGGGCAAGAGAAAACACTAGAACAAAAGTATATTTGTACCGGCTGATCGGGCTTTTCTCATTGTAATGTTTGAAATGATCTGTAATGGAGAAGATCAACATGATTGCAACTGGAGCCAAAACGTACAACGGAAAGTAAGAATTTAGCATTTCGAATTTCCCGTAAAAAGGCAAATAATGTTTGTCCCAAGTCGTGTAGTGGATTAGATACATCACGCCAAAATAACTTAAAACCACCAAAATAATCCCAAATATCAAACGAAAAATATTAAGACCAACCCTTCCGGAAGTTCCAATAATATGGAAAATCACAAACACACCAAGTGGCCAACTTGCAGGGAAAACCAGAAAATTAAATGCTAAAATGGCGCCCACAAGCATAAAAGAACTTTTGCGCAATTGGTCATTTTGACTGGTCAATATCAAAAGAATAATAGAGCTGGAAAGAAAGGTAAATGCCAATCCTAAATCCAGATTCCCGGGATAAAAACAAATTACAAAAATGGTGTACAGAAAAAGTGGAAGATGTGAAAACTGATTCAGTGCAATCTTATTGAATAAAAAATATCCCAAACTGATTCCCATAAAGGTAATTCCTGTAGAAAAATAATCTATATCTCTGATATCTAATATATTAAGAGAAATGATGATTAGAAACAAAAAACCAATGTAAGCCGGGACAGAAAAAATATTGCTTTCTTTTGAAAGTAATCGAAACATTTTTTATAAATTTGTGCAAAGTTAATTTAAAAAAAGAAAAATATGACATCTTTCTGGTTAGCATTAAGTGCAGCTTTCAAATGGTCTTTCGGATTTTTTAATCTTACAGGCAACGTACTGAACTGGGTTTTGTTCCTTGTAGCTACAGGATTTTTCTGCTACTGGTGCTATATTTTGGTAGTAACTTTGGGAGGGCAAAAGGATAAAGATTACTTCTCACCAACAGAAGGGCATCATCCATATTACGACCCAAAAATTTATAAAAACGAAGGTTAAATAAATTGATTATATAATAAAAAACCCGTCTTGTTGCTAAAACGAGACGGGTTCTTTTATTTTAATCTTGACGTCTAAGTCTTGATTCTTATATCTTGACTCTTGTTTCTTCAAAATTATTCTTCATCGTGACAAGGAACAACCAGAACTGGAATCTTTGATTTCTTAGTAATTTCCTTAGTCAAACTTCCGATGAAAACGTCATAAACACCGCTTCTTCCGTGCGAGCCAACTACGATGTAATCTGCAGTTTGTTCATCAGCGAATTCCAATATAGTGTCGCCAGCGATGCCTTGTTTTAAAATATGATTGCACGTTACGCCTTGCGCAACAACTCTTTCTTGAAGTTTATTCAGTTCTTTTAATTCATATTTGATTTCGTTTTCCTCCACTTCCGGAAAATATTGGAATCCCATATCGCCAATTACAAAACCAATATCTGTCGCCGCAACGTGAATCAAATGGATTTCAGCGTTAACATCTTTTGCAAAACCGATGGCATAATCTACCAATTTATTAGAACTGTCGGAAAAATCTACGGGTAAAATAATCTTTTTCATAATCTAAGTTTATAACCAACAAAGTACAAAAATTTAGCCATTTTAAAAAATTAAGAATTAATAACCGTCAATTTTTAACCAATAATCATCGATCAAATCTGACTATTGAATCTTCAAACTGAACAGTTTCTTATCTTCCAAATAAGCTTCCAACAAATCATTCTCAGAAATTTTCCCAACACCTTTTGGCGTTCCTGTGAAAATCAAATCGCCGACTCGCAAAGTGAAATATTGAGAAGCAAAAGCAATGATTTCATCAGGACTGAAAATCATTTCCCTCGTGTTTCCGTCTTGAACTTTTTCATTGTTTTTGATTAATGAAAAACCAAGATTATTCAAATCAAAATTCTCTTTCGATACAAAATCCGAAACCACCGCAGAACCATCAAAACCTTTCGCCAATTCCCAAGGCAAACCTTTATTTTTTAGTTTTGTTTGAAGGTCTCTCGCTGTGAAATCCAATCCCAATCCAATTTCGGAATAATGATTTCCGGCATTTTCTTTTTGGATATATTTTCCGCCTTTCGAAATTTTCAAAACAACTTCCAATTCATAATGGATGTCGTCAGAAAATTCTGGAATATAAAAATCTGAACCTTTTTTCAAAATGGCTGTGTCAGGTTTCATAAAGATCACTGGATCTTCAGGGATTTCGTTTCCTAATTCTTTAGCGTGTTCGCCGTAATTTCTTCCTACGCAGATTATTTTCATTTGGTTAAATTTAATTTTAAAACCTAGATTTCAACTGAATCTTAGTGAAAATCTTCTTAGTATAAAGCGGAAAATCAGCGCTTTGAAGCCATCCGTAATAACCAATATCTTTCTGGAAAACCTCTTTCACAACTTGCCCTTTATATTTTCCAAAAGCAAAAATCTCTTGGTCTTTGTCATTGAAATGAATCATCCCGGCCAAATCCGCAAACTTGCTGTGGAAAGAGAATTCGCTCAAACCTGCGATTTCTTTTGGAAGATCTTCGTAATGTCCAACTTGCGCATCCAAAACTTCGAAAGTCGCCAAAACATCGGCTTCTGCAGAGTGTGCATTTTCCAAAGTTTTTTGACAATAAAAATTGTATGCAGCAGAAAGATTTCTAGGTTCCATTTTGTGATAAATCGTCTGCGCATCTACCAATTTGAATTTACTCAAATCGAAATCCAAACCTGCACGCAAAAGTTCTTCGGCCAAAAGAGGCACATCAAATCGGTTGGAGTTGAAACCTCCCAAATCTGTCCCAGTAATCATTTCAAGAATTTTCGGCGCAATGTCTTTGAAAGTTGGCGCTTCTGCAACATCAGCATCATAAATCCCGTGGATTGCGGAGGATTCTTTTGGAATTGGCATTTCAGGATTCACTTTCCAGGTTTTGCTTTCTCTGGAAGCATCAGGATTTACTTTCAGGATGCAGATTTCCACGATTCTGTCTTTCCCAACGTTGGTTCCCGTCGTTTCCAAATCGAAAACGCAAAGTGGTTTATATAGTTTGAGATTCATAAATGATTGTTGATAAATGATGATTGATGAATTTTAATTCTCGCAGATTAGGCAAATTTTGCAGATTTAAATCTGCTTAATCCGCAAAATCTGCGAGAAAAATATTTTTATGAATATTATAATTTAAAATTTTAAAAACTTCGGACATCCGACTTCCATCTTCCAACTATTTCAATTGTTTTTGAAATATCAATGAAATTAAAATGTAATAGATGATAATTAAAGAAATTCCGACTGCTTTGAATATTAATAAAATCAAAATTCCGCCAATTAATAAAGCTAATTTCGGATAATTATCTTCTAATTTTTTTGATTTGAATTTCATTGCAATCATCTTGATTGGACTGATTAAAAGCCAAGAAGAAACAACGGTTAAAATTAATAAGTAGATCTCATTGTCAAATAGAAAACTGAAAGCGCCAGTTTCTTTGAAAGCGTAAAACATGCCGAAAATCAAAATCGTGTTACTTGGCGTATTCAAACCTTTGAAATAATATTTTTGGTCATCATCCAAATTGAAAATCGCCAATCTTAGGCAGGAGAAAAGTGTGATAATGAAACCTAAATATTTTATCCACGGCATAAATTCGGGAAGACCAGAAAGTGTCAAGTTTTCCAATGCAACAAACATTGTGATCCCAGGCAAAAATCCAAAACTTACCATATCTGCCAAAGAATCCAATTGTCCACCCAAATTACTGCTGGAATTCATAGCTCTGGCAATAAAACCATCGAAAAAATCGAGAACCAATGAGATAATAATGCAAATCGCTGTCGTTTGATAATCGCCGGAAATGAGATGAACAATCCCAACGCAACCCGAGAAAAGATTCCCCAAAGTAAATGCATTGGCAAGGTTGTTTTTGATGAAATTCATATCACAAAAATAGGAAATTTGTTGGAGGATGGAAGTTTGAAGATGGAAGTTTTTAAGGAGCGTAGAAAAACTTCCATCTTCCGTCTTCTGACTACCAACTTTTCTTAATTTTGCAGAATGAAGAATTTTAGAGGGCAAGAAGTTTTTGCTTTGGTTTACAGACTGTTTTTGGTGTTTTTCTTTTATCAGATAGCGAGATTCCTGTTTTGGTTTTTCAATCAGGAATTGGTAAAAGTGGATGGGATTTCGGAATATTTCAAGCTTTCCTATTACGGAACTGCATTTGACACGACTGCAATTTTGTACGTGAACTCGGTTTTTATTCTGTTGAGCATCATCCCGATTGTCATTAATACAAAAAAGAATTATCAGAAATTCTTGTTCTTCTGGTATTTCATCACGAATGGAATTACCTACTCGTTCAACTTTGGTGATATGATTTATTACAGATTTAGCCAAGCGCGATTGACGTCTGCGGCTTTTTCTGTAGCGAAAAATGAAAGTAACATTGGGAAAGTCTTTTTCAATGCGGTTTTGCAAAATCCATTTGTGATTGTTTCTCTTATCTTAATAATTCTTTTGTGGATTTTCCTTTATAAAAAAGTAAAAGTTACGGAAGAAAAACCGAAAAATTTAATCAAATATTTTGTTTCGTCCGTTGTGATTTTGTGTGTGACCGCACTTTTGGTGGTTGGAGGAATCCGTGGTGATTTCAAACATTCAACAAGACCAATCAATTTGGTTGATGCCAACAAACACGTCAGCAATCCTTTGCAGGGAAATCTTGTTTTGAACAGCGTTTTCTCGTTTTTCAGAACCATTAATACCAATAATTTTAAGCTCGTTCATTTTGTTGATGAGAAATTCATTAACCAAGAAATTAAACCTTATAAATTATACGAAAGGGAAGTGGAAGACAAGCCAAATGTTGTCATTTTCATTATGGAAAGTTTCGGGAAAGAATATTCTGGAGCGTTCAATAAAGATACAAAAATCAAAGATTTTGTTTCCTACACGCCATTTCTCGACAGCTTGGCAAAAGAAAGTCTGATTTTCACCAATGCGTTTGCGAACGGAAGACAATCCATCCACGGAATGAGTTCTGTGCTTGCGGGAATTCCGAGTTTGACGGATGCTTTCACGAGTTCGCCTTATTCCAATCAAAAAATCCAATCGATTGTTTCGGTTTGTAGTGATTTGGGTTATGACACGAGTTTCTACCACGGCGCGCCAAATGGCTCGATGGGTTTTCAAGGTTTTGGAAATATTTTGGGTTTCAAAAATTATTTCGGGAAAAATGAATACAATAATGACAAGGACTTCGACGGAATGTGGGCGATTTGGGACGAACCATTTTTTCAATATTTTGCTAGGAACATTGGGAAAAAGAAACCTTTTATGTCCACAATGTTTTCCGCTTCGTCTCACGACCCGTTCAAAGTTCCGGAGAAATATCAGAATAAATTCAAATCTGGGCCATTGCAGATCCACGTTCCAATCCAATACACAGATTATGCGTTAAAGAAATTCTTCGAAACGGCGAGCAAGCAACCTTGGTATCAGAACACGATTTTTGTGATAACAGCCGACCACACAAATCAGATTCATTATGAGGAATACCAAAAAGCGATGAATAGATTTGCTATTCCACTTTTGTTTTTTTCTCCAAATCCTAGTTATAATTTGAAAGGAATCGATGACCGTTTCGCCCAACAAATCGACATCTATCCAACTTTGGCTGACCTGCTTGGTTATAACAAAAAAATCAGAAGTTGGGGCAGAAGTTTGGTTTCGGACAATAATGAAGATCATATGATCATCCACTCCGATTCCATCAATGAGCAAATTGTAATTGGAAACTACGTCTACATTTTTGATGGAAAAGACGTGACGGGAATCTATGATAAAACAGATCTGGCCTTATCCAAAAATCTCTTCAGCAAAAACCTTAATCCAGAACAAAAACTTGGGATCCTGAAAACAAAGGCGTGGTATCAGGATTATATGGATCGCGTCATCAACAGGAAATTGTATTAAAATAAAGGTGTTTAAGATTAGAAAAATCTGTCAATTGGCTTTATTTATGCTTTGGATAGCAAATAATTCTTGTTTGTTTAAAATTAATTTATATTTTTATCAATATTAATTTAACGTTAACAAGTTAATCACATCAAACAACAAACAAACTTAAAATAAAGACAATGAAAAAGTTATTATTATCATTTGCCTTATCATTCATCGGCATTCTTTCATTCGCTCAAATCGAAGGAAAATGGAAAACCATCGATGACGAAACCGGAAAACCAAAATCCATCGTAGAGATTTTCAAAGATTCCAAAGGGAAGTACAACGGGAAGATCGTACAACTATTGATCAAACCAGAAAATGCGAACTGCGTAAAATGTAAAGATGACCGCAAAAACAAACCATTGATCGGATTAGAGATCATCCGTGGTCTTTCAAAAGATGGGAATGAATTCTCTGGCGGAACCATCACCAATCCAAAAGACGGAAAATCTTACAAAACTGAGCTTGTACGTGAAGGTGATGTCCTGAAAGTAAAAGCCATTGTATTGGGAATTGCCGTTAAAACGCAAACTT
This sequence comes from Epilithonimonas xixisoli, assembly GCF_004365655.1. Taxonomy (GTDB): domain Bacteria; phylum Bacteroidota; class Bacteroidia; order Flavobacteriales; family Weeksellaceae; genus Epilithonimonas; species Epilithonimonas xixisoli. The sequence continues at coordinate 351,525 of NZ_SOEO01000003.1, forward strand.
GGCACAAAGTGAACTAACAATCTTTATGATAATTGACAGGCTTCCAGATGGGAGCCTTTTTTGTTATGCAGATAATAAAAAAATTAATACTTTTGTATTTCGAAATTTAACAAAGAACATTTTCATAATCAATATTACATTATAATGAAGGAATATACATTTCGTGAAGTAATTGCTCAGGCTATGAGCGAAGAAATGCGTAAAGACGAATCCATTTTTCTGGTAGGAGAAGAAGTTGCAGAGTACAATGGTGCTTACAAAGCGTCCAAAGGTATGCTGGCTGAATTCGGAGAAAAAAGAATCATAGATGCACCAATTGCGGAACTTGGTTTTACAGGGATCGCTGTAGGCGCAGCAATGAACGGGAATCGTCCGATCGTAGAATATATGACTTTCAACTTCTCTTTGGTTGCGATCGATCAGATCATCAACAACGCTGCGAAAATGTACCAGATGACTGGTGGACAATGGAATATTCCAATCGTTTTCCGTGGTCCTACAGGTTCAGCAGGTCAGTTGGGAGCAACACACTCACAGGCTTTCGAAAGCTGGTACGCCAACTGTCCAGGTCTCAAAGTGATCATTCCTTCCAATCCTTACGATGCAAAAGGCCTTTTGAAATCTGCGATTCAAGACAACGATCCAGTGATCTTTATGGAATCTGAGCAGATGTATGGTGACAAAATGGAAATCCCAGAAGAGGAATATTACATCCCGATCGGAAAAGCAGACATCAAGAAAGAAGGAAAAGATGTGACTTTGGTTTCTTGGGGTAAGATTATGAAAGTAGCTTTGCAAGCTGCAGAAGACTTGGAAAAAGAAGGGATCTCTGTAGAAGTGATTGACCTTAGAACGATCCGTCCTTTGGATTACGACACAATTCTGGAGTCCGTAAAGAAAACAAACAGATTGGTAGTTCTGGAAGAATCTTGGCCATTTGCAAGCATCTCTACCGAGATTACTTATATGGTTCAGCAGAAAGCATTCGACTATTTGGATGCGCCAATCAAGAGAATTACCACGCCAGATGCATCAGCGCCATATTCAGCGCCATTGTTTGCGGAGTGGTTCCCGAAAGTGGAAAAAGTGAAAGAAGAGATCAAAAACGCTCTTTACATCAAAGCATAAAACTTAGAAACTCCCGAACTTATTCGGGAGTTTTTATTTTGTAGAAGCTTTTAGGAGCTGTTTCCCGCTTTCCGTTGCAATCTTTTTGCCCGACGATTTCTTTCTAAATAGAACCTTTAGTCAACGCAAAAAAGGATTTCCACTGCAATCGGGGCTAGGGGATTTCTCATCCAAACAACATTCAATATTAAAAACACTATTTGTCTTTTTACAGTAATCCTAACTATTGAGATTCCTCCGCAATGACAAATAGCATATTGTTTTAATCTGCAAAATTTGCTAAATCTTCGATATGTTTTTAAAACCTTTGATGAGCCAAGCGCCTTTGCGAACCTTAAAAATATTTTCAATAATATCAAAAAATCTTCGCGGTCTTTGCGTTAAAATAATTCAAAAGTAAATAACTCAAGATAATTTTAAAAATAACACTTTAAAAATTTGTGGATTAATAAATAATTCATATTTTTGCAATCCAAAATGAGATGTAAATTATGTTAATAATACCAGTAAAAGACGGAGAGTCTATCGACAGAGCTTTAAAAAAGTACAAAAGAAAATTTGATAAAACTAGAGTAGTAAGAGAACTAAGATCTAGACAACAATTTATTAAGCCTTCTGTAACTTTGAGACAAGCAAAACTTAAAGCAGCTCACAAGCAAAGAAATCTTAGCAAAGAAGAACAAGCATAAGTTCTTTTTAGCAAAACATAACAAAAATCACTTTCAAATTTCTATATTTGGAAGTGATTTTGCATTTATAGACCTATGATAGAAAGATTCCTGGATTACATTGCGGTAGAAAAACGATATTCTCCACACACACTTACCAATTACAAAAAGGATTTGTCGGACTTTTCAGCTTTCGTTTTAGAAACAGAGGCTACGGAAGATGTGGTTCATGTTCATAAAAAAGTCATTAAGAATTTTATCGTCAATCTAAGCAATTCTGGGCTCAGCAAAAGGAGTATCAATAGAAAGTTGTCTTCGCTCCGCAGTTTTTATGTTTTTATGCTGAAACTAGAGGAGATAAAAGTTTCACCAATGGAAACCATTGATTCTCTAAAATTCTATGCAGAAAAGAGAATTCCATTTTCTGTGGAAGAAATGGATCAGATGAAAACAGAAGTAGAGGAGAAAGGAAATATGAGTCTTCTGGAAAAAATGATTATAGAAACCCTCTACCAAACCGGAATCCGAAAAGCGGAGTTGTGTAATCTTTTATTAGAAAATGTGGATTTCTCTAAGAAAGAAATTTTGATAATAGGTAAGGGAAACAAAGCCCGTGTGATTCCTTTGGCGGATGATTTGTTGTCAGATTTGCAATTATATGTCAATATCCGTAAACCCGATTCCGAAAACCAACATTATTTTTTCGTTAATAAAAAAGGAAAAAAACTAGGTGAAAAGTTTGTGTACTTAATAGTTAATAAGTACTTTAGTGTAGTCACTTCTAAGCAGAAAAGGAGTCCGCATATTTTGAGACATACTTTTGCTACCCACGTCTTAAATGGCGGAGCGGAGATATCAAAAGTTCAGAAAATTTTGGGGCACGCCAGTTTAGCAAGTACACAAGTTTATACCAGCGCCAATATAGAGCAGTTGAAAGAAGTTTACAGGAATGCGCATCCAAGGGAAATTAAAAAAGAAAACTAATATGAAGTAAAAATTTACATTTTTATTGTTTAACCATTTAAAAATAGACGTTATGAAGATTACAATTCAGACTGCAGGTGTTACACCGCACGAACCATTAAAAGAAAGAATTGAAAAAAAATTAGCTAAACTTGAGACCTTCTACGACAAGATTGTGGAGACAGCAGTTTATCTTAAAATCGAAAATACATCAGAAAAAGAAAATAAAACGACAGAGCTTGTTGTGAAGATTCCGGGCAATGATATCGTAGTAAAGAAGACTTGTGCTACTTTTGAAGAAAGTTTGGACGATTGTGCAGAAACTGCTAAGAAACTGTTAATCAAGAAAAAAGAATTAGCTTAATCGAAAAATACGTTTTTTGTAAAAAAACATTTGTAGGTTTCAAAAAAGAGTCTCATATTTGCACTCGCAAAACGGAATTATCCACGATGCGGAAATATGATCTTTACTTTGAAACCTACTTTTATTTAAACTGATTGAAATTTCAGATTAGATAAAAAAAACAAAAAATTTTTAAAAAAAGATTTGCAGGTTTAAATAAAAAATTCTCATATTTGCACTCGCAAAACGGAAGTAACCGCAACGCAGAAACAGAGTTCTTTTTTGAAATCTATTTGCCTCCATAGCTCAGTTGGCTAGAGCAGCTGATTTGTAATCAGCAGGTCGTGGGTTCGAGTCCCTCTGGAGGCTCATTTATAAAAAATACTGGGGAGATACCAGAGCGGTCAAATGGGGCTGACTGTAACTCAGCTGCTTCGGCTACGTAGGTTCGAATCCTGCTCTCCCCACTTTTTATGAAAAAAAACATTTGCAAATTATAAGATTTATTTTTAGATTTGCAGACCGTTAACCAACCTTTTTGGAAACAAAATGCGAAAGTAGCTCAGTTGGTAGAGCGTCAGCCTTCCAAGCTGAATGTCGCGGGTTCGACCCCCGTCTTTCGCTCAAAATCACAAACCTCACGGAATGTGATTTTTTTTTAGGCCGACTTAGCTCAGGGGTAGAGTGCTTCCTTGGTAAGGAAGAGGTCACGGGTTCAAATCCCGTAGTTGGCTCAAAAGGTCCCGAATCTGTTTCGGGATTTTTTTATGTTTGAATTAGAACTGTTGTTAAAACAAGAAGCCCAGAATAGATTTCTATTCTGGGCTTCTTTATGAAAAATTAAAGACTATTTTTAAAATCCTAAACCTACCGTAAATCCTTTTACCATATTTGGGTAATTTGAAACAGCGGTTGCTGCTCCGTTTGCGATATTCACGGTATAGATTTTTGTGTCAGTTCCAACAGTAGCTACCAAATAGGCTTTCTGGCTTGTACTTCCAATATCAAATCCGTTGTTAGAAGTAATATTGATTCCCAAAGCACCTCTTTCAACTAATGTTCCAGCGTTTGGTGGATTTTGAAGATATAACTTATCGGTATTATGATCGATTACAAATAACGATGTAGTTGTGGCTCCAGCAAAGTTGTCTGTGTAAGCCGCAGAGCTCAATGTAGGTGTTCCAGGATTGATTACGCCATCAACTGAGGAAACAGATCCATCAATTGGATTTAAACGTAGATTTTGTCCCAAATCACTCACGACTCGGATTCTGTCAACTGTGGGGTTGAAGTCAAAACCAAAATCCGTTCCGATAAGTGGTGTAGAAAATGTTCCTGATCCAACTTGAGTAGCGGCACCTGTTCCTAAGTTGATTGTATAGATTCTGCTAGAACTTCCCAAAGCGTAAAGCTGTCCATTCAAAGGTCTGAAATCAATGCCTAAGATTCCTTCACCATTTTGCAATCCTGTGATGGTTTTTGAAACTGGCTCGGGTTTGCCTGGATTAAAGATTTGAAGCATATTTGAAGCATCTATAGCATAAGCAACAGCATCGGTAGGAATAGCAATATCAATTAACTTTTGAGATAGTGTCCCAATGTTGGTTGCTTTACCATTAGTTAGATCCAATGTGTAAAGATTATTTTTAGAATCACTTGTAGTTGCGATTAATGCAATGTTGTTATCTGGATTGATGTCAAACGCGGCTTGCCCAGTAAAATTAATTCCCAGACTTCCAACTTCAACCAATGTTCCGTTGTTTGGAGGATCTTGTTTGAATAATTTTCCTGATGTAGCATCGAGATCATACAAAGTTGTGGACATTGCTCCAGATTTGCTATTAGTGTAAGCAATGCCAGTGATTGATGAAGATGTAGCAATACTTCCATCTGTTGCAGCTACAGCTCCAGTTTCAGGATTGAGACGTAAGTTTTGTCCCGTATTGGTCACCAATCTGATACGATCTACAGTAGGATTGAAATCAATAGAAGCGATTGTTCCAGTAATTGCCGGCGTAAAGGCGGTCGTACTTACCAACCTGGAAGTTGCGGTCGTGGTATTGATGATGTAAAATTTACTTGCGTTAGACAGTGCGTAAAGTTCACCAGTGGCTGGTCGAAAATCAATACTGACAAGTTTTTCTCCGGAAGTAATTCCTGCAATTGCAGTTTTAGAATTGAAAGTAGAGGGGCTACTAGCGTTGAAAACTACAAGTTCATTATTTTCCGTAAGAGCATAAGCTATTTGGTTTGGTCCAACAGCACTAGGTTCTTCTGGCACTTGATTCATATCGTCATCATTGTTACAAGACATTGCCGAGACGATTACAAAAGCAGCAATGAAAAAGTTGAATAATTTTTTCATAAATATTATTTTTTTATAGTTTCATAATTATATACGAGACAAAAGTAATCTTGGTTTTAGAAGGTGCTTTTTTTAATTGATTTTTTTATGTAAATTTGCCCAGTCTAAAAACAAAACTTTACGTGTTTGCAGTTTTTGATTTTGAATATTGAAATTTTTAAGAAAAATATTTTTGATATTCAAAAAATCGCTATATTTGCAAACCGAAAAAAGATAAATAATTAATTAATAAATATTAAATCATGGCAAAGGAAACGTTTAATCGTAACAAACCCCACTTGAACATTGGTACTATTGGTCACGTTGACCATGGTAAAACTACACTTACAGCTGCTATTTCTGCTGTACTAGCGAGCAAAGGTCTTGCTGAGAAAAAAGATTTCTCTGCTATTGACTCTGCTCCAGAAGAAAAAGAAAGAGGTATTACTATCAATACTGCTCACATCGAGTACGAAACTGAAAAAAGACATTACGCTCACGTTGACTGTCCAGGTCACGCGGATTACGTAAAGAACATGGTAACTGGTGCTGCTCAGATGGATGGTGCTATCGTTGTATGTGCTGCTACAGATGGTCCTATGCCTCAAACTAGAGAGCACATCCTACTTTGCCGTCAGGTAAACGTACCTAGAATCGTTGTTTTCATGAACAAAGTGGATATGGTAGATGATCCAGAATTGTTAGAGCTTGTTGAAATGGAATTGAGAGACCTATTGTCTACTTATGATTTCGACGGTGATAACTCTCCAGTAATCCAAGGTTCTGCATTAGGAGCTCTTACTGCTGCTACTGCTGCTACAGTTGATACTGAAGATAAATGGTTCAAATCTGTTGAAGAATTGATGGATGCTGTTGATACTTGGATCGAGCAACCACCAAGAGATACTGATAAGCCTTTCTTGATGCCAATCGAAGACGTATTCTCTATTACAGGTAGAGGTACTGTTGCAACTGGTAGAATCGAGGCTGGTGTTATCAACACTGGAGATCCAGTTGATATCGTTGGTATGGGTGATGAGAAATTGACTTCTACTATTACAGGAGTTGAGATGTTCAGAAAAATCCTTGATAGAGGTGAAGCTGGAGATAACGTAGGTCTATTGTTGAGAGGTATTGAAAAAACTGACATCAAGAGAGGTATGGTAATCGCTAAGAAAGACTCTGTGAAGCCACACAAAAAATTCAAAGCATCTGTTTATATCCTTTCTAAGGAAGAAGGTGGACGTCACACTCCATTCCACAACAAGTACCGTCCTCAGTTCTACGTAAGAACTACTGACGTTACAGGTGAGATCTTCTTGCCAGAAGGTGTAGAAATGGTAATGCCTGGTGATAACTTAGAGATCACTGTAGAATTGTTACAACCAATCGCTCTTAACGTAGGTCTTAGATTTGCAATCAGAGAAGGAGGTAGAACAGTTGGTTCAGGTCAGGTTACTGAAATCCTAGACTAATCATCTTAATATAATAAAAGTTCCGTAAGGAAACTTACGGAACTTTTTTAATCTACGGGCATCGTCCAATGGTAGGATACCGGTCTCCAACACCGTTGATCAGGGTTCGAATCCTTGTGCCCGTGCAAATAAAAAATAATGAGCTCACTAGTTGATTTTTTAAAAGGTTCTTATACAGAATTTAAAGATAAAGTAGAGTGGCCGAAGTGGCCAGATTTGCAGTCTTCTACAATTGTTGTAGCAGTAACTACAGTTATACTTGCTTTATTTACATTTGGAGTAGATTCTTTGTTTAGTGTTACTATCAAGAATTTTATTGCAACGTTTATCAATCTATTTAATTAATCCTAAATTACTTTCCTTATGAGCGAATCGAAATGGTATGTGCTGAAAGCTATTAGCGGACAGGAAAATAAAGTAAAGAATTACATTGAGAACGAAATCCAAAGATTAGGAATGGATGCTTATGTTACTCAAGTAGTAATTCCTATGGAGAAAGTTATCCAGATCAGAAATGGAAAAAAAGTTCCTAAAGAAAAGCCTTATTATCCTGGTTATCTAATGGTAGAAGCTGATTTGGTTGGGGAAGTTCCTCACGTAATCAAAAATATTCCAGGCGTTATTTCTTTCTTAAGTTTAACTAAAGGGGGTGAGCCAGTTCCAATGAGAAAATCTGAAGTCAACAGAATGCTCGGAAGAATGGATGAACTATCAGAATTTGCTACAGATGTAGAAATTCCTTTCATCGTAGGAGAAAACGTAAAAGTGATCGATGGTCCTTTCAACGGATTCAACGGAACGATAGAAAAAATTCTTGAAGATAAAAAGAAAATTGAAGTTTCAGTTCTTATTTTTGGAAGAAAGACTCCAATGGAATTAAGCTTTATGCAAGTAGAAAAAGTTGTATAAATTCAATTTAAAAATAAATCAAAGACCATCCGTAATTTACGCGATGGTTTTTTTATGAAATATCATTATTGAATTAAGTGTAATTTTGAAGATTTACTTAAAAATTAGATTTTAATTGTTTTAATAATCTTAAGCGATGTTGTAAATCACTATTGACGTGAGCAAATTTTTTCTTAGAATATTAAATCTTTTAAAAATCAACACATTCCATTTGCTATTTCAAAAATATTTTATACTTTTGCAATCCGAAATATAGGTCTTCTTTTATGCGAAGTGACTTATATTGAATAATTAATGCTTCCACATTCAATTATTTATTAATCAAATCAAAACATTAAAATGGCTAAAAAAGTCTTTAAAATGGTAAAACTTCAGGTGAAAGGTGGCGCTGCCAACCCTTCTCCACCAGTAGGTCCAGCATTGGGTTCTGCAGGTGTGAACATCATGGAGTTTTGTAAACAATTCAACGGTAGAACTCAGGATAAACCTGGTCAAGTTCTTCCGGTAGTTATTACGGTTTTCGAAGATAAATCTTTCGAATTCATCATTAAAACACCTCCAGTTGCAATCCAATTATTGGAAGCTGCAAAGTTGAAAAGTGGTTCTGGAGAACCTAACAGAAACAAAGTAGGTGCTGTATCTTGGGCTCAAGTTCAGAAAATTGCTGAGGACAAAATGGGAGACTTAAACTGTTTCACTGTTGAACCTGCACTTTCTATGGTAGCTGGTACTGCTAGATCTATGGGATTGAGAGTAACAGGAACTAAACCAACTAACGCTTAAAACTTAAAGAAATGGCAAAATTGACAAAAAAGCAAAAAGAAGCTTTAAGCAAAGTGGAAAAAAATAAAATTTACAATCTTGACGAAGCTTCTGCTTTGGTAAAAGAAGTAAATTTTGCAAAATTTGACGCATCTGTAGATATCGCTGTTAGATTGGGTGTAGATCCAAGAAAAGCAAACCAAATGGTAAGAGGTGTTGTATCTCTTCCTCACGGGACTGGTAAAGATATCAAAGTTTTGGCTTTGGTAACTCCAGACAAAGAAGCAGAAGCTAAAGAAGCTGGTGCAGACTATGTTGGTCTTGATGACTATTTAGCTCAAATCAAAAACGGTTGGACAGATGTTGACGTTATCGTTACTATGCCAGCTGTAATGGGTAAATTAGGACCATTGGGTAGAATCTTAGGACCAAGAGGTCTTATGCCAAACCCAAAATCTGGTACTGTAACTATGGAAATCGGAAAAGCTGTAGCTGAGGTGAAAGCTGGTAAAATCGATTTCAAAGTAGATAAATATGGTATTATCCACGCAGGTATTGGTAAAGTATCTTTCGATGCTTCTAAACTTAAAGAAAATGCTCAGGAATTAATCTCGACATTGATCAAGTTGAAACCAACTGCTGCAAAAGGAACTTATGTAAAAAGCATCTATTTGTCTTCTACAATGAGTCCTGGAATTGCAATTGATACTAAATCTGTTAACTAATTATAATCCTTAAGACAATGACAAAAGACCAAAAAGTTGTAGCAATACAAGAGATCAAAGACTTGCTTCAGGATGCAAAAGTAGTTTATGTAGCAGATCTACAAGGTTTGAACGCTGCAAAATCTTCTGACTTCAGAAGACAAGCTTTCAAACAAAATATCAAAATTAAAGTTGTGAAGAACACATTGCTTCAAAAAGCAATGGAACAAATCGAAGGTGTAGATTATGCTGAGATGTTCGAAACTTTCAAAGGAAACTCCGCATTGATGATTGCTGATACGGCTAACGCTCCAGCAAAATTAATCAAGGATTTCAGAAAGAAAGAAGAGAAACCAGCTCTTAAATCTGCTTTCGTTCAAGAAACTTTCTATGTTGGTGATGAGAATCTAGACGCATTAGTAAGCATCAAGTCTAGAGAAGAAATGATCGGTGAAATCATCGGATTGCTTCAGTCTCCAATCCAAAGAGTTGTTTCTGCTCTTCAAAACAAATCTGAAGCTGTAGAAGCTAGCGCTGAAGAAGTTGCTGCTCCTGCTGTAGAAGAAACTCCTGCTGAGGCGGCTCCAGAAGCTCCAACTGCAGAAAGCACTGAGGAAACTCCAGCTGCTGAATAATTAGAACTCAAAAAAATCAATCAATAATCAACAAAAAACATTACAACAATGTCAGATTTAAAAAATTTAGCTGAAACGCTAGTAAACTTAACAGTAAAAGACGTAAACGAATTAGCTACTATCCTTAAGGATGAGTACGGAATTGAGCCAGCTGCTGCTGCTGTAGTAGTATCAGGAGGTGGTGCAGGTGAAGCTGCTGAAGAAAAAACAGAATTCGACGTAATTCTTAAATCAGCTGGTGCTTCTAAATTAGCTGTTGTTAAATTGGTAAAAGATTTAACTGGTGCTGGTCTTAAAGAAGCTAAAGACATCGTAGATGGTGCTCCTGCTCCAATCAAGCAAGGTGTTTCTAAAGACGAGGCTGAAGCTTTGAAAAAACAATTAGAAGAAGCTGGTGCTGAAGTAGAATTGAAATAATTCTGGTTTACATCCAAGTATAAACTCCCAAGCCTAGGTTTGGGAGTTTTTTTGTGATATGATTCTGATTTGCAAGATTTAAATATTAATTTGTATATTTGCAAATCTTTTGGCGCGACTTAATAATATACTTTAAATAACTGATACTCTTTCATTTCTAAATGAAGGGGATTTTGTGTTTATTGATATAATGAAATCAATCCTTAAGAATTAAAATATTTTGCACTACGCCGTGAAAAGATATACCGGTGTTGCTCTTAGGAAGAGCCAAGAATAAAGTAAAAAGAGCCAAGGTCTCACGTGCGCGCCAAAACACTTTTTCCTTTTGCCTTTTATCTTGTTTCTTAAGTTTTTCCTGATATTTTTTGTGAATCAAAATATTTTTTAACCCATTTTTCTTATAATTTTATGAGTAAAACACAGGCAACTCCAAAAGTAAAAGGAACAGAAAGAATCAACTTTTCCACTGCGAAAGGTAGAATCGATACTCCTGACTTTTTGGATATCCAAATCCAGTCTTTCAAGGAATTTTTCCAGCTAGACACGCTTCCTGAGCAACGTTTGAATGAATCACTTTACAAAACGTTCCAGGAAAATTTCCCAATTACAGATTCTAGAAACCAATTCGTTTTGGAATTCCTAGATTATCTGGTAGATTCTCCACGTTACTCTATAGATGAGTGCGTTGAGAGAGGTTTAACGTATAACGTTCCTCTAAAAGCTAGACTTAAATTATACTGTACAGATCCGGAACACGAAGATTTCCAGACTGTTGTGCAAGATGTGTATTTAGGTCCGGTTCCTTATATGACACCTTCTGGCTCATTCATCATCAATGGTGCAGAGCGTGTTATCGTAACTCAGTTACACAGATCCCCGGGTGTGTTTTTCGGACAGACTTACCACGCCAACGGAACTAAACTTTACTATTCAAGAATTATCCCTTTCAAAGGATCTTGGATGGAGTTTACTACGGATATCAATAACGTAATGTATGCGTATATCGACCGTAAGAAAAAATTACCTTTAACTACATTGCTAAGAGCAATCGGTTATGAGTCTGATAAAGAAATTCTTCAGATCTTTGACCTTGCAGAGGAAGTGAAAGTTTCTAAAGCAGCGCTTAAAAAAGTAGAAGGTAGAACTTTGGCTGCGAGAGTTTTGAACACTTGGTTTGAAGATTTCGTGGACGAAGATACAGGTGAGGTAGTTTCTATCGAAAGAAACGAAATCATCTTGGATAGAGAAACTATTCTTGAAAAAGAACACCTAGATGTTATTTTGGATTCTGGCGTTAAGTCAATCTTGATCCACAAAGAAAATAGCAGTGAGTTCTCTATCATTCAGAATACTTTACAAAAAGATCCAACCAACTCCGAAAAAGAAGCGGTTGAATATATCTACCGTCAGTTGAGAAATGCTGATGCACCAGATGAGGAAACTGCAAGAGGAATTATCGAAAAATTATTCTTCTCAGAGCAGAGATATTCATTAGGTGAAGTAGGTCGTTACAGATTGAATAAAAAATTAGGACTTAATATCTCTCAAGAAAATCAAGTATTGACAAGAGAAGATATTATCTCTATCGTAAAGCACTTGATCGAGCTAGTTAACTCAAAAGCTGAGGTAGATGATATCGATCACTTGTCAAACAGAAGAATCAAGACTGTTGGAGAGCAATTGTCTGGACAATTCGGCGTAGGTCTTTCTAGAATTGCTAGAACGATCAAAGAAAGAATGAACGTTAGAGATAACGAGATTTTTACACCGGTTGACTTGGTAAATGCTAAGACTTTGACATCTGTTATTAATTCATTCTTTGGTACCAACCAGCTTTCTCAGTTTATGGACCAGACCAATCCTCTATCAGAAATCACGCACAAGCGTCGTCTTTCTGCCCTAGGACCTGGTGGTTTATCAAGAGAAAGAGCAGGTTTCGAGGTTCGTGACGTTCACCATACGCACTATGGTCGTATCTGTCCAATCGAAACTCCTGAGGGACCAAACATTGGTTTGATTTCTTCTTTAGGTATGTTTGCGAAAATCAACAGCCTTGGATTTATCGAGACGCCTTACAGAAAAGTTGAAGACGGTAAAGTTGATTTACAAGCGGCGCCAACTTATCTTAATGCTGAGGATGAGGAATACAAAGTAATTGCTCAGGCAAACGTTGATATGAACGATGATGGTACCATCAAAACAGACAGAGTTATTGCTCGTCTAGATGGAGATTATCCAGTAGTTGAGCCTCAACAAGTGGACTTGATTGATGTGGCACCAAACCAGATTTCTGGTATTTCTGCTTCATTGATTCCGTTCCTAGAGCACGATGATGCGAATAGAGCATTGATGGGATCGAATATGATGCGTCAGGCTGTTCCATTATTGAAACCTCAGGCACCAGTTGTAGGTACAGGTTTGGAAAAACAAGTAGCTAGAGACTCTAGAGTTTTGATCAATGCAGAAGGAACTGGAGTTGTAGAATATGTGGATGCTGAGAAAATTGTGATCAAATACGAAAGAAGTGAAGAAGACGATTTGGTTAACTTCGATTCTGCAACTAAAACTTATAAACTGACCAAGTTCAGAAAAACCAACCAGAGTACAACTATTACATTGAGACCAAACGTAAGAGTAGGTGATGTAGTAGAAAAAGGACAAGTGCTTTGCGACGGTTATGCAACTGAAAATGGAGAGTTAGCTCTTGGTAGAAACTTAGTAGTTGCGTTTATGCCTTGGAAAGGATACAACTTTGAGGATGCGATTGTAATCAATGAAAAAGTCGTTCGTGAGGACTGGTTTACATCAATTCACGTGGATGAATATTCTCTTGAGGTTAGAGATACCAAATTAGGTATGGAAGAATTGACAGCAGATATTCCTAACGTTTCTGAAGAAGCTACCAAAGATCTTGATGAGAATGGTATGATCAGAATCGGAGCAGAAGTGAAGCCTGGTGATATCCTTATCGGAAAAATCACACCAAAAGGTGAATCTGATCCTACACCGGAGGAAAAACTTCTTAGAGCGATCTTCGGAGACAAAGCTGGTGATGTGAAAGATGCTTCATTGAAAGCAGATTCTTCTCTTAGAGGAGTTGTGATCAACAAAAAATTGTTCTCTAGAAATATCAAGGACAAAAAGAAAAGAAGCGAAGAGAAAATCAAATTGGAAGAGATCGAAAATACTTACAAAGCTAAGTTCGACGGTCTAAGAAATACTTTGATTGACAAATTAAATACATTGGTTTCTGGGAAAACTTCTCAAGGTGTACAAAATGACCTTGAAGAAGAAGTGATCAGCAAAGGAACTAAATTTACATTGAGATTACTTCAAAATGTTGAAGATTATAACAATATCAGCGGTGCAGATTGGACAGTTGATGCCGACAAGAATGAATTGATCAAGCAATTGGTTCACAACTATAAGATCAAATACAACGATCTTGCAGGTGTAAAAAACCGTGAGAAATTTGCATTGTCTATCGGAGATGAGCTTCCTGCAGGTATTATCAAACTAGCTAAAGTTTACATCGCTAAGAAACGTAAATTGAATGTTGGAGATAAAATGGCTGGTCGTCACGGTAACAAAGGTATCGTTTCAAGAATCGTTCGTGAAGAAGATATGCCGTTCCTGGAAGATGGAACACCAGTAGATATCGTATTGAATCCACTTGGGGTACCTTCTCGTATGAACATCGGTCAGATCTACGAAACTGTTCTTGGATGGGCTGGTACTAAACTAGGATTGAAATTTGCAACACCGATTTTCGACGGAGCAGAATTAGATCAAATCACTGAATATACTGACAAAGCTGGTCTTCCTAAATTTGGTCATACACATCTTTACGATGGTGGTACTGGAGAGAGATTTACGCAAGCAGCTACAGTTGGTGTAATCTATATGTTGAAACTAGGACACATGGTAGATGACAAAATGCACGCACGTTCTATCGGACCATACTCATTGATTACGCAACAGCCGTTAGGAGGTAAAGCGCAATTTGGAGGTCAGAGATTTGGAGAGATGGAGGTTTGGGCTCTAGAAGCATTTGGAGCATCCAATATCTTGAGAGAGATTTTGACTGTGAAGTCAGATGACGTGATTGGTAGAGCAAAAACTTATGAAGCGATTGCGAAAGGAGAAGCAATGCCTGAACCAGGTATTCCGGAATCTTTCAACGTATTACTTCACGAGTTACAGGGTCTTGGACTTGATGTAAGATTGGAAGAGTAATTTAAATTAAATTATCAAAAAATTTAAAATTAAATTATTAACCAATGGTTGAAAAAAATGATTTCTAAAAGTAATTTTTTAATCATTTAATGTTTCAATCTTTTAATCAAATACATAAAACAAATGTCAAATAAAAATAAAACAAGTAGATTTAATAAAATCACTATTGGTTTAGCTTCACCAGAATCCATTCTTCAGGAATCGAGAGGAGAGGTCTTAAAACCAGAAACGATTAACTATCGTACACACAAGCCGGAAAGAGATGGATTGTTCTGCGAGAAGATCTTTGGTCCTGTAAAGGATTACGAGTGTGCTTGTGGAAAATACAAACGTATCCGTTACAAAGGAATTGTTTGTGATAGATGTGGGGTGGAAGTAACAGAGAAAAAAGTACGTAGAGAAAGAATCGGACACATCGGTCTGGTTGTTCCTGTGGCTCACATCTGGTATTTCCGTTCTTTGCCAAACAAAATCGGTTATCTATTAGGTATTCCATCCAAGAAATTGGATATGATCATCTATTACGAGAGATACGTTGTGATCCAGCAAGGTATTGCTAAGAAAGCAGACGGTTCTGACTTTGATGACAAAGAATTCCTTACAGAAGAAGAATATCTGGACGTTCTAGAGACGCTTCCTGTAGAAAATCAATATCTTGATGATTCTGATCCTAACAAATTCATTGCGAAAATGGGAGCAGAAGCGGTTGAAGAATTGTTGAAGAGAATCGACTTAGATTCTTTATCATTCGATCTTCGTCACAAAGCGCACAACGAATCTTCTAAACAAAGAAGAACTGAGGCTCTTAAAAGATTAAATGTTGTAGAAGCATTGAGAGGTGCTAATACAAGAATGATCAACAAGCCTGAGTGGATGATTATGCGTGTACTTCCAGTTATACCACCGGAATTGAGACCATTGGTTCCATTGGATGGAGGACGTTTCGCAACTTCTGATTTGAATGACCTTTACAGAAGAGTTATCATCAGAAACAATCGTTTGAAAAGACTATTGGAGATCAAAGCTCCGGAAGTGATCTTGAGAAATGAGAAGCGTATGCTTCAGGAATCTGTAGATTCATTATTCGATAATACAAGAAAATCTTCTGCTGTAAAATCTGAATCAAACAGACCATTGAAATCCCTTTCTGATTCATTGAAAGGTAAGCAAGGTCGTTTCCGTCAGAACTTACTTGGTAAGAGGGTAGATTACTCCGCTCGTTCCGTAATTGTTGTAGGACCTAGTCTTCAACTTCACGAGTGTGGTATCCCGAAAGATATGGCTGCTGAGCTTTACAAACCATTCATCATCAGAAAATTGATTGAGAGAGGAATTGTAAAAACTGTAAAATCAGCTAAAAGAATCATCGATAGAAAAGAGCCTGTAGTTTATGATATTTTGGAAGGCGTAATGAAAGGTCACCCTGTACTTTTGAACAGAGCACCTACTTTGCACAGACTTGGTATCCAAGCGTTCCAGCCGAAGATGATCGAAGGTAAAGCAATCCAACTTCACCCATTGGTAACAACGGCTTTCAACGCCGATTTCGATGGGGATCAGATGGCGGTGCATTTACCTCTAGGTCCAGAAGCTATTTTGGAAGCGCAACTATTGATGTTGGGTTCTCAGAATATCCTTAACCCTGCAAATGGTTCTCCTATTACGGTACCATCTCAGGATATGGTTTTGGGTCTATATTTTATGACCAAACAATTGGATTCTACAGATGAGATGAAAGTAAAAGGCGAAGGTCTTGCTTTCTATTCTCCGGAAGAAGTAGAGATCGCTTATGCTGAGGGACAAGTTTCTCTTAATGCAAAAGTAAGATGTCGTCTTCCAATCAAAGAGAATGGTGTGATCACTACGAAGTTATTCCCTACGACAGTTGGTAGAATTTTATTCAACCAAATCGTACCGAAAGAATCTGGCTATATCGATGAGTTATTGACTAAGAAATCTCTTAGAAACGTCATTGGTCAGGTATTGGCAGACACAGATTTCCCAACTACCGTGAAGTTCTTGGATGATATGAAAGATCTTGGATATGCAAACGCATTCAAAGGTGGACTTTCATTCTCATTAGGAGACATCGTGATCCCAGTTGAGAAAAAGAAAATGATTGCTACTTCTATCGAAACTGTAGATGAGATCAAGGCTAACTATAACATGGGTCTGATCACAGATACTGAGCGTTATAATCAGGTAATTGACGTTTGGACTAATACCAACGCCAGCCTTACCGAAATGATTATGAGCAGAATGAAAGTAGATCAAGGTGGATTCAATTCTGTATATATGATGCTTGATTCTGGTGCGAGGGGTTCTAAGGAGCAGATCCGTCAGTTATCTGGTATGAGAGGATTGATGGCAAAACCACAAAAAGCTGGTTCTGTTGGAGCTGAGATTATTGAAAACCCGATTCTTGCAAACTTTAAAGAAGGTTTGTCGATTTTGGAATACTTTATCTCTACCCACGGTGCTCGTAAGGGTCTTGCAGATACCGCTCTTAAAACTGCCGATGCTGGTTACTTGACCAGAAGATTGGTAGATGTTGCACAGGATGTTATCATTACAGAACAAGACTGTGGAACACTTAGAGGTACAGAAATCACTGCACTTAAGAAAAACGATGATATCGTAGAAAAAATCGCTGAGAGAATTCTTGGTAGAGTTTCTCTTCATAATATTTACCATCCGGAAACTGATGAGTTAATTGCTAATGCAGACGAGTTGATCGTAGAAGCAGTTGCAAAACAAATCGAGGAAGCAGGAATCGAAGCTGTTGAAGTTCGTTCTCCATTGACTTGTGAGGCTCAGAAAGGTATCTGTGCAAAATGTTACGGTCGTAACCTTGCAACAGGTAAAGGAATCCATATGGGAGAAGCTGTTGGTGTAATTGCAGCACAATCAATTGGTGAGCCGGGAACTCAGTTAACATTGAGAACTTTCCACCAAGGGGGTACTGCGGGTAACATCTCAGAAAATCCAAGTATCGTTGCAAAACGTGATGGTATTGTGGAGATGGATGAGGTTAGAACGATTAAATCTGAAGGCGAAGAAGGACAATCAGCGGATATAGTTGTTTCCCGTTCAACTGAATTTAGATTGGTTGCAGACAACGAAGCTAGAACACCAATCATGATAGCAAACGTTCCTTATGGTTCTGAGCTATTCGTGAAACCAGGTGATAAAGTGAAGAAAGGTGATCTTGTTGCAAAATGGGATCCGTACAACGCGGTTATCATTGCAGAGACTTCTGGTAAGGTAGAGTATGAGGATATTATCCAAGGTATCTCTTTCGTATTGGAAATCGATGAGCAAACAGGTTTCGAAGAGAAAGTAATCTCCGAATCCAGAAATAAGAAAGCTGTACCTACGTTGAAAGTGGTAGATTCTAAAGGCGTTGAGCAAAAAGCATACAACTTACCTGTAGGAGCCCACCTTATGGTAAACGACGGTGAGAAAATTAAGGCTGGTAAAGTCCTAATCAAAATCCCAAGAAAATCTGCAAAAGCAGGGGATATCACCGGAGGTCTTCCGAGAGTTACCGAGTTATTCGAAGCTAGAAATCCTTCCAACCCAGCGGTTGTGACAGAGATTGATGGTGTAGTTTCTTACGGTAAAATCAAAAGAGGTAACCGTGAGCTAATCGTGGAAGCTAAAACTGGTGAAATCAAGAAATATTTGGTTAAATTATCAAATCAAATCTTGGTTCAGGAAAATGACTTCGTGTATGCTGGAGGACCACTTTCCGACGGCTCTGTAACGCCAGACGATATCTTGAAAATCAAAGGTCCAACGGCGGTTCAGGAATATTTGGTTAATGAGATTCAGGAAGTTTACCGTCTTCAAGGGGTGAAGATCGATGACAAACACTTCGAAATTATTGTTCGTCAGATGATGACAAAAGTATCGATTGTGGATGGAGGAGATACGCAGTTCCTAGAAGGTGCTTTGGAACACAAATATGACTTCTTGTTGGAGAACAACAGAGTATTTGGTCTTAAAGTAGTAATGGAAGCGGGAGATTCTAAAGAATTCAAACCAGGTCAGATGATTACAGCTAGAGAACTTAGAGATGAGAACTCGAAACTGAAACGTGAAGATCAAGCGTTGGTAGAAGTAAGAGATGCTCTTCCTGCAACGGCTACGCCAGTATTGCAAGGGATTACAAGAGCAGCATTGCAGACCAAATCATTTATGTCTGCGGCATCGTTCCAGGAAACAACTAAGGTTCTGAACGAAGCAGCTGTTTCAGGTAAAATCGACTTCTTGACAGGTCTGAAAGAAAATGTAATTGTAGGACACAGAATTCCTGCAGGTACAGGTCTTAAAGATTATCAAAACGTAATCGTTGGTTCTAGAAAAGAATTCGAAGACATCAACTAAAATTAATCAAAATGAAATTTGAGGTTTGGAATTATTTTTTATACTTTCACAACCTCAAATTTTAATAAAAAAATAACAAAACAAAATGGACAATAATCAAAACCAAGATCCAAACAACATCAACATCAATCTAAACGAAATGGTAGCTGCAGGAGCATATTGCAACCTTGCTTTGGTAAACCATTCGCCATCAGAATTCGTAGTAGATTTCATCCAATTGATGCCAGGTGTACAGCAAGCTAACGTGCGTTCAAGAGTAATTCTTGCACCACTTCACGCTAAGAGAGTTTTAGCAGCATTGCAACAAAACATCACAAACTATGAGCAACAATTCGGAGAGATCAAAGAATTGGAGCCTTTCGTAGTTGGAGGAAACAACGTTCAAGCTTAAGATTTTTTCTTAACATAAACAATCCCGATTCTTTGTAAGAGTCGGGATTTTTTTGTTTTAATATCCATCTTTTTTTAGGATTAATGTTTTATTAACCCAAATTTCTTTCATCTGGAAAATCCAGCGATTACCTTTGCCAAAATGTTTTTAAATGAAGAAGCTACTTGCAGCTTTTCTGCTGCTTTTTTCTGTATTAATCTTTGCCCAGAGAGTTCCTGTAGATACCACTCAAATTGCAATACCAAACAGATTGAATAGCGAAGAAGCAAAGTCGAAACCCTATGTAATCCTTATTTCTGCAGATGGTTTCCGATATGATTATGCTAAAAAATACAACGCCAAAAATCTCTTAAACTATTCAAATCAAGGCGTACAGGCAAAAGCAATGATTCCAAGTTATCCAAGTATTACTTTTCCCAATCACTGGAGTTTGATTACAGGTTTATATCCTTCTCATCACGGTTTGATCGATAATTTTTTCTACGATTACAATAAGAAAAAAGCCTATGCAATGAGCAATCGGGAAAATGCCGAAGACGGAACTTGGTACGGCGGAATTCCACTTTGGAGCTTGGCAGAAAAGCAAAATGTAATCTCCGCTTCTTTGCAATGGGTAGGTTCTGCGAGTGATGCAGGAGGGATGAGACCAACTTATTATTATCATTATCACGAGAAATTTTCCCCTTCGGAAAAAGTGAATAAAGTTGTCAATTGGCTGAAACTTCCCGAAGACAGAAGACCGCATTTTATCAGTTTGTATTTTCCGGAAGTGGACGGCGCGGGACATCACTTCGGACCAGATGCAAAGGAAACAGAAAAGGCCATTCATTTGGTTGATAATGCCATTGGAGAATTGGTTCAGAAAGTCAATGATTTGGGATTGAAAAATGTCAACTTCATTTTCGTTTCAGACCACGGGATGATTCAGGTTGATGGAGGAAATCCACTTGAGATTCCAGAAATTTTGTTCGATAAAAATAGATTTGATTACTTTAATTCTCAGACGTTGCTAAGGGTTTATGTGAAAAATCCGGATGAGGTGAAGACTGTTTTTAAAGAACTGAAAGCCAATCGGACAGACGATTACGAAGTTTATCTGGATAAGAAATTACCAAAATATCTTCATTTTGCCACAAGAGATGACAAATACAATAGAATAGGACAGATTTTATTAATTCCAAAAGCTCCGAAAATATTTTTAGAGACAGGAAGAAAAACCTCTGTTGGAAAACACGGCTACGATCCGAAAGTGGTACCGGAAATGAAGTCCACATTTTTCGCTTGGGGAACAGAATTTAAGAATAATCTTAAGATTGATGAATTCGAAAACGTGAATGTTTATCCTTTGGTCACAGAAATTCTTGGTTTGAAAATCGATGAAAAAATTGATGGGAATTTCAAAATTTTAAAACCCATCTTGAAACGGGAAAAATAATTTTGGAATTAAAAAAAATCCCCTAAAACCAGAATAGTTTTAAGGGGAGATTTCGGAAGGTTTTAACACACAAATTACTTCCAATATTTCCAGTTTACAAATGATGAAAACAAACTGGATTTCTTTCTGTCAATCTTGAACTCAGTGCTCAAAATCAATTGTAATTAACACGAGGCAAAGAAATAGATAATTGGTTTTTTATGCTAAAAAAAAGATGCCCAATGCGTACCCACAAACTGTAAATTATTGATTTTAAGTCCTAAATTTTTGAATAAAAAATCCTGTAAATAGTTGCTAATCAAAAAAATAAAAAAGGGAAACACAATTTTGTATTTCCCTTTTATTTTTTTGAGAATTAATTTTAATCTTTTAAACTCTTCATGTCAATCACAAATCTGTACTTCACATCACTTTTCAGCATTCTTTCATAAGCTTCATTGATGTCCTGCATTTTGATAATTTCGATGTCTGAAACAATATTTTTCTCGCCGCAAAAATCCAGCATTTCCTGAGTTTCTTTGATTCCGCCTATTAGCGAACCTGCGACAGAACGTCTTTTGTATATCATTGGCTTTGTACTCACGGCACTTTCAAAATCTCCGATAAATCCTACAAGAACCAAAGTTCCGTTCACCGTCAAGGTATTCATATAAGGATTGATGTCGTGCTCGTACGGAACTGTATCGATTATCAAATCGAATTTGTTCAGAACCGATTTCATTTGGTCTTCATCCGTTGAGATAATCACATGATCTGTTCCTAAGGCTTTTGCATCTTCAGTTTTTCCTGGAGTCCTAGAAAACAATGTCACTTCTGCGCCCAAACCTTTTGCCAGCTTGATGGCCATATGCCCCAATCCGCCAAGTCCTACAACCGCTACTTTTGAGTTTTCTGTCACATTCCAATGTTTCAAAGGTGACCAAGTTGTGATTCCCGCACAAAGAAGTGGTGCCGCCGCAGCCATATCCAGATTTTCTGGTAGCCTTAGAACAAAATGCTCATCCACAATCACAGATTCTGCATAGCCACCAAATGTTCTCGTGTCCTCAAAATATTTATCTTTTCCGTTATAAGTTCCTGTAAAGCCGTTTTCGCAGAACTGTTCCAAGTCTTGCTCGCAACTGTTGCAAGTTCTGCAAGAATCTACCATACAACCTACAGCAACCAAATCGCCCACTTTGAATGTGGAGACTTCATTCCCAACTTTCAAAATTTTCCCTACAATCTCGTGTCCAGGAACTGCTGGGTACACTGTTCCGCCCCAATCATTTCGTGCCGTGTGAAGATCCGAATGGCAAACACCACAGTAATAAATATCGATTTCAATATCCTTTGCCTGAACTTCTCTTCTCTCGATTGTTAATAGTTCCAAATCATTTTCTGCTGCTTGCGTTCCGAAAGCTTTTATTTTTGTTGTATTCATTTTTTAATTAAATTATTTTTATTGATTTTTGTACTTAATTGTTTTAATAGATGCTGAAAAAATTCCTGAATCTCTACTATCCGCCACTTATCAATATATATACCATTTGGATATTGTATATGATGTTTTTTGCATACGGTAGAGATAGTATTGACAGTAATCATTATTTTATAAATTCAATACCTTTCGAAACTATTTATCAATTAATAGTTTTTTCGGGAGAATATCCATATGAAAATTTAAGTAATATATTTGGTAACATTATTCTTTTTATGCCTTACGGATTTCTAGGTATTCTCTATCCAAAACTAAATTCTTATCGCTACTTGTTAGTAGTTTTTCTAGTAGTTATTAATATTTTAGAGTTTTCCCAATATTATTTTAATCGAGGTTTCGCAGAATTGGACGATGTGATGCTGAATACTCTGGGAATGTCTTTAGGTTTTATCATTTACAAAAAATGGTTTATCATTACGGACAAATAACCTTCATTTCTGTTCGTCGGTTGGTTTGATGTTGAGGTTCAGTACAATCTATTCCGTTGCTGCATTTGTTCAAAAGCTGAGTTTCTCCGTATCCAATTGGTTTTAATCTAGCTTTATTGATGCTTCTGGAAACCAAATATTCCACAGCAGCATTCGCTCTGTTTTGAGAAAGTGTTTTGTTGTAATCGTCTGATGCACGCGAATCTGTGTGTGACGCCAATTCTACTTTCACGCTTGGATTATCTTTCATAAACTGAACCAATTTGTTGAGTTCGGCCTTTGCATCTTCGCGAATGAAATATTTGTCCAAATCGTAATGGATATTCTTTAGATTAATAGGTTTTCCACAAGTCGTTTCTTCCATACAAACTTCCAGATTAAGAAAAAAAGTGTTGCTTCTGTCCACTTTTTTAGAAGTTACAGTTTCTGTTTGAGAGAAATAATTTCCTTTTTTACCGTAGATATTGTAAGTCGTATTCTTTTCCGCTTTGAAGTAGAATTTACCTTCATTATTCGTTTTAACTTCGTGATAGATTTCCGATTCATTATTTTTGATGACAATCGTAATATCTCTCAATGGATTTTTGGAATTACAAATATTCACTTGTCCTTTCACAAAGAAAGTTTCCTTGTCTGTTGAAATTTCCTTTTTAATAGTCGAGTTTTTTACAAACTCATCTTTATCAGCTTTGCTGGAAATCAAATCGATGTTGTAAAGACTTCCTTTGATTTCGTAATTTTCTGGTTTAATGTTTTTAAAGAAAGCCACGCCTTGCGCATTGGTTCTGGCAAAGTAAGCCCGTTTTCCGTTTTTATAAAGCTCAATGAAAGTGTCTGGCAAAATCTGTCCCGTTTCTTTGTCCCGCGCTATCACAGACAATCCGTAATTCGGACCCGAATCTCTCCCGGAAAACCTAAATGTAAGCCCCGCAAAAAAACCAACCGAGTGCACCTCGTGATTCAAAGCCGAAGTTCTGATTTCAGCATTGGCAGGAGCAATCGTATTTCTGTTGTCATTTGCAAGAAATGGAATGTAGCCTGTCGCATTTCCATTGCTAACCAGATCTTTTGTTTTAAAATGTTGAAGGTAATATCCACCGACATTCAACCCGATATTCTCGGAGAAAAACCAATTGAATTCCAATTCGCCTTTGCCGGAGAAAACATTTTTTTCATCATAACCTTTGTGGAAATTAAGATGGTAACTGTTGTTCCCAGCCGAAGAAATCAAAGCTGTTTCTCCACCTTTGATATTGGAGATTCCACCTTTTAATTTGAAAGTCAAACCCAGTTGGTCAGTCAAAATCCATCGGAAGTTAGGACCGATTCCGAAGAAGTATCGTTGGATTTTTTCTTCTGTCAATTTAGGATCAGTAAGTTTTGTATTTCCTAAATATAAATTTTCTGTTGGATAAGAACTTTTTGGCGTGTTTTGCAAGTAGTCCGCATCTATTCCCACTCCAATCCAATTGAAAAAATAATCCGCAGAAATCCCAAGGTTCAAATTCGGTTTGTAATCTATGTATTTGGTTTGATTATCGTACGATGGAAAATCCAAACCGCCCCGCAAAGATATGTTAATCTGATTGTTATCGTAAAGTGAATTTCGTAATTGTGAACTGAAAAATTGGACAAAAGAGAGCAAGAGAATGAGTAGAAGTTTTCTCATAATTTAGTTTTCTAGGTTATCACAAATTTACAGAATTTATCAATATTTGTCCAATAAAAAATGCCGGCTAAAAAAACCGACATTCCTATTATTTTAAAATCATTTTTATTGCTTAATGATCTGCGTAATTTTCTGTGTATTGTCATCCAAAGTATATCTCATCAGATATTTCCCAGGACGTAATTTATCAAGTCTTAGCTCAGTATTATTATTGTTGATATTATATTCAGCAACTTGAGCTCCCAAGATAGAGAAGAAAGTCACTGTTTTTATTTTCACCGAAATATTTTTCGATTTCAATACCAAAACATCCTTAGTAGGATTAGGATAAGCAATCAAAACACCATCGTCGGTCTTTGGAGAGTTAATTGTACGTGCAGTCTGTGCCTTCATTTCTCCCGAAAATCCAACTGAAACTACCGTAAATATTATAAAGAATAGAAATTTTTTCATTCGCTTTAGTCTGTACTTAAACAATTACAACAAATATATTTTAAATAAATTAATTATGCAATAGCTTAACAATAAAAGTATAATTAAATTTGCATAAATAATTTTTATCAAGATGATTTCAAGAAACCGAAGACTCAGAACCAACGATTCCATAAGAAGTCTAGTTCGTGAAACTACCCTTACAACAAACGATTTGGTGCTCCCAATGTTTGTTACAGAAGGTCATAACAAAAAAGAAGCCATTTCTTCTATGCCCGGCGTTTTTCGTCAAAGTTTGGATCTTACAGTTCAGACCATCAAGGAAAATTACAGCTTAGGAATCAAAGCTGTAAATCTTTACATGAAGGTTTCCGACAACCTGAAAGACAACACAGGAAAAGAAGCCTGGAATGAAAATGGATTGATGCAAACAGCGATCAGAACTATAAAAGACGCCATTCCGGAAGTCATCATAATGCCAGACGTAGCCTTGGATCCTTATTCAATTTACGGTCACGATGGCATTATCAAAAATGGAAAAATAGACAACGATTCCACGGTAGATGCACTCGTAAAAATGGGAGTATCTCTAGCAGAAGCGGGCGCGGACATTCTTGCACCCAGCGATATGATGGACGGCAGAGTCCTTGCGATGCGCGAAGGATTGGAACAAAACGGATTCACAGATGTTGGGATTCTGTCCTACGCGGCCAAATATGCAAGCGCTTTCTATGGCCCGTTCAGAAGTGCTTTGGATAGCGCACCGGTTGATAATCAAGAGATTCCGGCAGATAAGAAAACTTACCAAATGGATTTTCACAATTCCCGAGAAGCCATAGATGAAGTGCTGAGAGATGTAGAAGAAGGAGCCGATATCATTATGATAAAACCCGGAATGCCTTATCTGGACATTGTTTCCAAGGTTCGCGAACTCATTACGCAGCCCATCGCCGTTTATCAAGTCAGTGGCGAATATGCGATGTTGAAAGCCGCAGCACAAAACGGATGGCTGGACAATGACAAAGTTCTCATAGAAAGCTTGACCAGCATCAAACGAGCTGGCGCCGATATGATTTTCACCTATGCCGCTCCAGAAGTTGCAAAACTTTTGAATCGATAAATTTTTTAGGAGCTTAATCCCGCTATCCGCTATATCTTTTTTGCCAAAGCTTTTCCCTAGCAAAAAAGGATGCCGCTACTATCGGGGCTATGGGATTTGTTATCCCAAGTGACATTTGTCAAAGTCATCGAAGAAAGTTTGGTACAATTACTGAACCCAATAATCCATAATCAATATAAAAAATGGACTTATCAAAATCAATAGATTCTGCGTACAAATCTTTTACCGAATGGAAAAAAGTGCCTTTCGCAGATCGCCAAAAATTACTGGTAAAACTAGCAGACGTTCTAGAAAAAAATAAAGAAAAGTACGCAGAAATCATTACCCTAGAGATGCACAAACCGATTTCGCAATCCATCGCAGAAATCGAAAAAAGCGCTGGGATGATCCAGTTTTATGCAAAAGCAGAAAACGTACTTCAACCAGAAAAAATCAAAACCGAGTTCGATATCAGCGATGTGCATCACGATGCATTGGGAATCATTCTTGGGGTGATGCCGTGGAACTTTCCTTTTTGGCAGGTTTTGAGATTTGCAGTTCCCGCGATTCTGGCCGGCAACGTGATTTTGCTAAAGCACGCATCCATTTGTTTCGGAAGTGGAGATGAGATAGAAAATGCTTTTGAAAAAGCTGGATTTCCAAAATTTATTTTTCAGAATCTGAGAATTGGGCACAGCGAAATCAAAAGTGTTTTGGAAAATCCACTGGTGCGTGGCGTAAGTTTGACTGGCAGCGAAAAAGCAGGAAGTGAGGTAGCGGCATTGGCTGGAAAAAATATCAAAAAATCTATTTTGGAATTGGGTGGAAGTGATGCTTTCATTGTCTTGGAAGATTCTGATTTTGAGAAAGCTGCAACGGAAGCGCCTTGGGCAAAATTGCAAAATACAGGACAGATTTGCAACGCTGCAAAACGTTTCATCGTGCACGAGAGAGTGGAAAAAGAGTTTGTTCCTAGATTTATCCAGGAATATAATGCTTACCAGCCAGCAGATCCAATGAAAAGTGAAACCAAACTCAGCAAGATGGCGCGTCCGGATTTGGCAGATGAGTTGGAAAGTCAATATAAAAAAGCATTGAGAAATGGGGCAGAAGTGGTTCTTGCTTTGGAACGTATTTCGGAAAGTGAATTTCGTCCCGGAATCATTTTGGTGAAAGAAGGAAATCCAATTTTGCAGGAAGAATTATTTGGACCTTTGGCCATTCTGATGATTGGAAAAAATGATGAAGAAATTCTAAAATTAGCCAATGGTATTCCATTTGGACTGGGAAATTCTGTCTGGACCAAAGATAAAAGGAGAGCTCAGTTTTTCGTTGATAATCTGGAGTCGGGGACGGTTTCTATTAATAAAGTAACGAGTTCGGATGTGCGATTGCCTTTTGGTGGCGCCAAATCTTCTGGCTATGGTGTAGAATTGTCTTTACAGGCAATCAAGGAATTCACGCAAATTAAAACGGTGGTTGGAAATATTTAAAAGCAAGATTAGAACGTTTTAAATTAAAATAGAAAACCCCTTCAAATTTTCAAACGTTGAAGGGGTTGTTTTTTATTTAAACTGTTGATGTTAAGAGACTAATGTCGTTTGGATGAAAAATCCCATAGCCCTGATAGAAGCGGCATCCTTTTTTGTTTTTATGGATCATTTTCTATCGGATGAGAGAGCGTGGAAAAACAAAAAAAATACAGCGGATAGCGGGAAATAGCTCCTAAGAAATTTAATTAATATTCGTTGATGCTTCGGTTTTGCTGGCAAGTAGGGAATCTGCTTTTGCTTTTTTCTCCTGTTCCACTTGCTGGATTACCAATTCACGGTTTTCCTGTTCTTTCAGGATTTCTGCGAGCTGAGGTTCTATGATTTTATTCATCTCATCTTCCGAAATATTATTAGCTTCCGGAGAATCGAGCAGTTTTTTCCAAGGTCTGCGTTTTCCCCACGGATAATCGCCGTGCACAATGATTGGTGTTCCTTTGGCTCTGGTGGTTTGTCCGCCTTTGTTCAAAACCCAGGTGTCAACCCACGTGTACATCCATTTGGCGTCTTCCTCCAACATTCGGAGGCAAGAGTGCGAAGCGGGATAGCCCGGCATTGCGTACTGGTGCCAGCCAATTCCATCAAAGTTGGCGACATTTACGTTCCATCTTAGCTTCCACTCGTCGCTCACGGTGGAGATGGCGACTTCTTTTTTCCAGTTGGCAAACATCAAACCTGTTTTGGTTTTGGTTGCTTTTTTTCCCATACTTGTGGGTCCCCATTTTACAAGATTTCCGTATTCGTAAACGCCAAATGCCTGAATGGGATACGAGAAGAATACGAATTTTTTCACATTTTCCAAGGTTGTAATATGGCCTGGAAACGGCGAGTAGATCAAGAAATTTTCTTCTATTTTGGCTGGAACTACGAGGGTGTCTGCAGCGCCAATATTGGATCTGTCAAGACGATTGAGCGCCAAAATGGTGTAAAGCGCTTTGCCGGTAAATTCTTTTTTGTTTTTTTGAGAAACTGAGTCTTGATTTTTATAAACCCAAGGAAAGTAGCCGAAATCTTTTCTCGGAATTACAACATCCGGAACTTTTGGTTTTTCTGTTTCTTCATCTTTTTTCTCTTCCTCTTTTTTGTCATCAGAACCCAGAATGTCCGTAATTGGATTGTTGCCCGAATCTGAGGATGATACAGATTCATCTTTTTTACATTGAATCAATATTAGTGAAAGTACGATGAATAAAGGAAATAACTTGAGAATTGTGTTTTTTTTCATAGTTTTTATTTGTCGTCCAATAAATTACAAAAAGAATACCACTTTGTAATAAAAAAGATTAAAAAAGAAACAACATTCAAATGTAAAGATCCAAAGTAGAAATCTATTGGCTTAAGCTTTATCAAGAATATCTTTGATGATTTGCTTGGCGTGGATTCTGGAGTTTTCTATGAACCAAAGATGCGTGTCTTTTCCGCCGCAAACCACGCCTGCGAGATAGATTCCTTGTAGATTGCTTTCCATTGTTTCTTTGTTGTAGTGCGGATTCAGACATTCGCCTTTCAGATTGATTCCAATGTTTTTTAGGAATTCGAAATCGGGAAGATAGCCGGTCATTGCGAGAACAAAATCATTTTCTATTTCGTGGATTTCCTTCTTTTTGGTTTTGAAAACGACAGATTGCTCTTTCACTTCCAAAAGCTCTGCTCCGAAAAAAGCTTTGATGCTGCCTTCTTTGATTCGATTTTCGATGTCGGGTTTTACCCAATATTTTACACTTTTAGAAATCTCATTGCTTCGGATAATCATGGTTACATTTCCGCCTTTTCTGTAGATTTCCAGAGCTGCATCTACGGAAGAATTGCTGGAGCCAATAACCACAACGTTTTGAAAAGCATACGGATAAGGCTCTGTGTAATAATGTTTTACTTTTGGCAAATCTTCGCCCGGAATTTCCATCAGATTGGGAATGTCATAGAAACCTGTTGCAACGATGACATTCTTAGCAAAATAAATTTGCTTGCTAGTTTCCACTTGGAAGAAACTAGATTTCTGGATATTAATGACTTTTTCATAGGGACGAATGTTGATTTCTTTTTGTCTCGCAATCCCCTGGTAATATTCCAACGCATCTTGCCTGCCCGGTTTTGGTTTTGTGGTGATGAAGGGGATTTCGCCAATTTCCAAACGGTCTGCAGTGGAAAAAAAAGTCATATATAAAGGATAGTTGTACAGGCTGTTTGCCACCGTTCCTTTTTCGATCACGATGTAATTTAAGTTGTTTTTCTTAGCTTCCAAAGCGCAGGCTAAGCCAATGGGACCGCCACCGATAATGAGAACGTCATATAATTCCATCTTTCAAAATTACAAAGATTTTGGATTGTAAATTTGTTTATTCTAATTTATTTTCTTAAAATTAAAGATGAAAAATTGGTTATTAATAGGCATATTATTTTTGATGAGTTGCACAAAATCTGATGAGAAACAAAACCATTCAGATCCACAATTATCTAAGAAAGTTGACACTAATCAAGAGCTTTCGGAAGATCAAATTGTGACCAAGCTCAATAAAGAAATTTTGGAGATTCTTAAAAAAGAAGATTACGCAAATTTGTCCACTTACATTCATTTGGATGAAGGTTTGCGGTTTTCTATGTACAGTTTTGTTTCGGACGAGGACAAAACGTTTTCCAAATTAGATTTTGATAAATATATTAATTCTGACATCCGCTTTACCTTTGGTGAGAAGGATGGTTTGGCTGAAAAATATTCGGTTTCGTTGAAGGATTATTTTAAAAATTGGGTTTTCAAAAAAGACTTTTCAAAAGCTAAATTTAATATACAAAACTTCGAAGGACGAGGCAATACGATTAATAATATCAAAGAAAAATATCCGAGTTCCGTGGTGGTAGAAAACTACATCAAAGGAACTGCGGAATATTCTTATATGGACTGGAACAGTCTGATTTTGATTTTCGAAAAGATAGAAGATCAATATTATCTCGTTGGAATTGCAAATAATCAATGGACTATTTAAACTTATTGCTCTACCCAAATTAAGGTTGATGTGTCGTAACCAACGGATTTTGCTTTCTCCAGAAATCGGGATTTGATGTCATCCAGGATGGTTTTTTCGCGGGAAAGAATCCAGAGATATTCTAGATTTTTGCCGGCGACTAGGGCGTATTTATAATTCTCATCCAAATCGATAACATTGTAACCAGACCAAAATGGTTTGAAAAAAGACACTTTCAATCGGGCTTCGTTTTCTTCGTTCACAAATTTTGCTTCGCCCACACTTTGTTTCCATTCTTTTTCTACGTAGTCGTAACCTTTGTTATCGACTTTGATTGTGCCATCTGCATTTTTGGAATAGGTGGCTGTCACTTGGTTCATGTTTTTTTCAAAACGGTAATCAAATCTTGCAATCTCATACCATTTTCCCAAGTATTTTTCCGGTTCAAAATTCTGAACGGCACTGGCTTTTTCCGGAATGCCTGCAGAGCAGTTTTGTAAAAGGACAAGACCTAAAATTCCCAACGATACGGGAATTGCTATTTTGATGAATTTTCTCATTTTATCTTATTTTCTGGGTTAATTCAAAAATAATTCCATCATCTCTTAAGAATGGTTTAAAATTTAAAAAACTGATATAATAATTTGATTATTTTTACCAAAATAAAAGTTGAAATGCAAAATCAATGAAACTAAAATTATTTTCTATCCTTTCTCTTGTATTGTTCAACGAAGCTTTTGCTCAGTCTGAAAGGTTTTATGCCACCACAGATGCCAAAAGTGCCATTGCACTGAAAGAGAAATTTCCAGATGAAATTCAGATTATCAATACCAATAA
This sequence comes from Epilithonimonas xixisoli, assembly GCF_004365655.1. GTDB lineage: Bacteria > Bacteroidota > Bacteroidia > Flavobacteriales > Weeksellaceae > Epilithonimonas > Epilithonimonas xixisoli. Next base: position 382,779 of record NZ_SOEO01000003.1, read on the forward strand.
TCAACACGCTGCTGTCCATTTATCCGAAAAAGCAGCGGAATATCTGCATCATAATGTCATTACGCACGGCCCTGGATATGTTTATAAATCCTCTCCGGAGGAAGCGCTTTCTGCGATAAAAGTTGCGAAAAAATCCAATAGAATTTTAGATTTTACGATCTCTCAAGATGCACTTGTAAATCAGGCGATTGGATTGGTAAACGCAGAGAATATCAAAAGCCACATTTTGGTGATGGAAGCTTACGGAACCCGCAGACATACCACCCAACAGGCCAAGACTTCTGTACAAGATCTGAAAACAAAATGGGAAGGTTTGATTGCTACTTCGGGAAGAACGGATGTTTCTGTGAGAATTGTAAATCACGTGGGAACGCCTATGCCTTCTTTGATTTTCACAATTAATGGAAACGTTTCTCCAAGTGAATATATCATTGTTGGCGGGCATATGGATACGATTTCCAACGCCGCTTTAGCGCCGGGTGCGGACGATGATGCTTCTGGAATTGCAACCATCACAGAGATGATGCGCGTGCTTTTGGATATGAACTACAAACCTGCAAAAACGGTTGAGTTTATGGCATATGCAGCCGAAGAAATTGGCTTGGTTGGATCTTCGGAAATAGCTCAGGATTACGCTTCCGAGGGTAAAAATGTATTGTCATATGTTCAATTTGATATGACAAATTATAAGGGTTCCAGCAGAGATGTTTATGTATCTACAGATGCTTATAATAGCAATGATCTCAATTTGTTTTTGATAGAATTGATGGAGCATTACAACAAAACGGGTGCTCACGCCTTCACATATGGAAGTACAATTTGTAATTATGGATGTTCCGATCACTTCAGTTGGGCGCAAAATGGTTTCGACGCAGCATTTCCTTTTGAAGCTTCTTTCTCGCAATCCAATCCTTATATTCACAGTGCAAACGACACTTTATCACGTAGTAACAATACAGCTACGCACGCTGCAAAGTTTGCAAAGTTGGGCTTAGAATTTATTATTGAAACTGCGAAAGGTTCAGCTCTATCGATTTCCGAAACTGATAAAAGTTTGGTAGAAATTTATGTTAAAGATAAATCACTTAACTACAGATTCGGAAAAGATTCTGTGGAGAGTTTAGCGATTATTGATACCAGCGGAAGACAATTGATAGAATCGAAAAACCTTTTATCCATCGGGAAAGTTGATCTTAATAAATTGAACAAAGGTTTTTACTTAGCCGTTTTCAAAACAAAATCTGGAAAAGTCATTACTAAGAAATTTATTTTGGATTGATAATTTAAAACCACACAACAACAAGATTTTAAGAATAAAAAAAGAGCAAGTAGATTTGGATTTCTATTTGCTCTTTTATTTTTACTGAAACAAAACGTTGTTTCTAATATTTGATTAAATTAAGATTCAGGCGCCAACTCTACGATGAGACCTTCTAATTCCATAGTTACAGGAATCTGACAGCCCAGTCGGCTGTTTGGTTTTACATTGTAAGCTTCATCCAGCATTGCTTCTTCATCGGGCAACATTTCTGGAAGCGGCACATTTTCGCTCAAAACATAGCATTGGCAAGAGGCGCACATTGCCATTCCGCCGCAGATTCCGATGGTTCCTTCCTCCGCTAATTCGTAGGCACGTACGATTTCCATAAGGCTCATCGCCATATCTGTTGGAGCCGGAATAGAATGAGAAACCCCGTTTCTGTCTATGATTGTAATATTAACGTCTGACATATTGCAAATATAAGAGAATAGATTTTTAGAAGATAGAAAATAAACTAAAAATTGTATTTGAAAAATTTATTGTCTATCATCTTTTCGTCCATTATCTCTTTGTTTAATCAATCGCTTTTACAACCGCTTTTTCTGCTTCTTTTCTGGTTCCGTCGAAACCGTCAACGCCGCTAACTGTGGTGTATTTCAAAACAAATTTTTTCCCCGGATTCAGTCTGTTGTAAACACTTTGAACCATCAATGTTGCTTCGTGGAAACCACAAAGAATCAATTTTAATTTTCCAGGATAAGTATTAATATCGCCAATTGCGTAGATGCCTTCGATGTTTGTTTGATAATCCAAAGCATTGTTTACTTTGATGGCATTTTTCTCGATTTCCAATCCCCAATCGGACAAAGGTCCTAATTTCGGCGTCAATCCGAACAATGGAATCAAATAATCGGTTTCGATGATGGATTTTTCGCCATTTTTCTCGATTTCGATAGCGGACAAAGTTTCTTCGCCAATTAAGCCTGTCACTTCTGCAGGTGTGATGAGGTTGATTTTTCCTTGATGTTTCAATTCTGTTACTTTTTCTACAGAATCCAAAGCGCCTCGGAACTCATTACGTCTGTGAATCAAAGTGACTGAAGACGCTACGTCTGCCAAGAAAACCGACCAGTCCAATGCAGAATCTCCACCGCCCGCGATTACGATTTTCTTATCGCGGAACATTTCTGGTTCTCTTACAAAGTATTCTACGCCTTTTTCCTCAAACTTATCGATGTTTGCCAATTCTGGTTTTCTTGGGTCAAAACTTCCCAGTCCACCAGCGATGGCAATGGCTTTCCCTTTTACTTGGATGCCACGGCTTGTGGTGACGATGAAATCACCTTCTTCCGTTTTTTCATAGCTCACTGCTTTTTGGGCTAATGAAAATTGAGGTTCAAACTGTTTGATTTGTTCCATCAGGTTATCTACCAAAACACCTGCATCAACACTTGGAAATCCAGGAATGTCGAAGATTGGTTTTTTAGGATAAAGTTCTGTCAATTGCCCACCAGGCTGCGGAAGTGCATCAATCAAATGACATCTCAACTTCAACAATCCTGCTTCAAAAACTGTGAAAAGTCCCGTAGGACCTGCACCTATTATAATGATATCTGTTTCAAACATTTATATAAAATTTTGGAATAGCAAATTTAATAATAAATATAACTTTAGAATGATTCTAAAATATGATATTAATTGGATTAATAAATAAATCTGATCAAATCTTTTGTATGTCCCAAGAATAGGGATTTTGAGTAGAAAAAAAGTGATTCCGAAGAATCACTTTTACTATGTTTAAAATCATATTCAGATAAAATCTTACCAAATGATAAGACATTATTATACGTTTTGTTTTAGATTTGCCCTTTCATCATTTGTGTTTTTAAATCCTGATCAGTTGTTATGACTGTTCAGGATTTTTTTTATGCATTACGCTTAATAAGCGCCATATAAAACCCGTCATAGCCTTCGCTTGGCATTATTTTTTGATCTTTTACAAGCGTGAAATCCGGATTGTTGCTAAGGAACAATTTGACTTGTTCGTTGTTTTCCGAAGGCAAAATTGAACACGTTGCGTAGATCATCTGTCCACCTTTTTTTAGAATTTTGGAATAGTCTTGCAGGATTTGCTGTTGCTCGCCTTTGATTCTATCGATAAAAGCCTGATCTATTTTCCACTTGGAATCTGGATTTCTTTTCAAAACACCAAGACCCGAACACGGCGCATCTATTAATAATCTATCTGCTTTCTCGTGAAGTCTTTTGATGACTTTGTTGTCAGAAATCAATCTGGTTTCAATGTTGTGAGCGCCAGCTCTTTTGGCACGTCTTTTCAGTTCTGTAAGTTTCCATTCGTAAATATCCAGTGCGATGATTTGACCTTTGTTTTTCATCAAAGCGGCCAAATGCAAAGTTTTTCCACCAGCTCCAGCGCACGCATCTACAACACGCATTCCTTCTTGCACGTCTAGTAATTCTCCGATTTTTTGAGAACTCGCATCCTGAACTTCGAAAAATCCGTCTTTGAAAGCTGAGGTCAAGAACACGTTTTTCTTTTCTGCCAATTGGATGGCATCAGGATAATTTTTGATGGTGAATGCCTCAACATTTTCATCATTTAAGTCAGCGATCAATTCTCTTGGCGTCGTTTTCAAAGTGTTGGCACGCAGGACTGTTGGCGCTTGCTCATTGAGAGCTAGCATTTCTCTTTCCCAGCTTTTGCCCAATTCTTTTTCCAAAGTTTCTGACAACCAATCCGGAATCGAATGTTCGATAGCTTTTGTAGGAACGGTTCCTTTTTTAAGTTTTGTAAGAATGTCAGCGACTTTGATGCCGTCGAATTCTTCAAATTTTTTGTAGTGCGTTTTGCTCCAAAGCAAGTACGCAATAATCATTTTGTAAACATTCGTAGGTTTTACGCTTTCTCCCATATAGTATTCCAAGCGTTTTTTCCAACGGATGATGTTGTAAAAAATCTCGGAAACCACGCGTCGGTCTTCGCTTCCCCATTTTCTATGGGCTTTCAGGAGTCTTTCTATGACTTTGTCGGCGTATTTTCGGTCTTCGAAAAACGTTTCTTGAAGACAATCGTGAATTCCGATTAAAAGATTGCGGTGTATAAGTTCCATTAATTATGATAAAGTTTATTATTAATTATTCTGATAGGCTCATTTTGACATTAGCCCAGTTTTCGCCTGTTTTTATTCTATAAATCTGCATATCAGATACGCCAAATCTCTTGGCTAATCTGGACATTGGTTCGCCTTTTTCCAATTTTCGTTTGATAAGAACCACTTCGTTCCGTGTGAGTTTTGCAACAATGTTGGGATCTCTTTTGGGTCTGTTGATTGTGTGTCGTATGTAATTGGGACTCTTTTGACTTCTTTCTATGACCTCTTGTTGGGTTGCCCAACTAAGATTTTCTACACGGTTGTCCGTTTTGTTGTAGTTTTTGTGGATAACAAATTTTTTGTTTTTGGGATCATCATTGGGAATGAACAATTCTGCAACTGCTTTGTGTACCAAAAGATGAATGTGAATAGCTCTTGTCTTCTTTTCTTCCTTACGTTGTTTGGACAGTTGGTTTAAGTTCTTTGTTATTGTTTTTTCAATCTTGGTAATTTCCTTTCGGATTTTGATAAGATCTTTTTTTGGAGTGCTTTTGCGTCTCGCTATTTTTTTGAGGTTTCTGTTTTCCTCACGTAATAGTTTGATTTTATCTTCTTGTAGTTCAAAAATTGACTGATTTTCTTCGCTTATCGGTTTGTATTGGGTAAAACTGATAATGGGATAGCCGTCTCTCAGACTGCCATTGATGATATTGCCATCCGGATTGCTTTTGGTACAAGATTTTACTTCGCCAAAAGTGGAAAATAGCAGTTGATAATCATCATCAAAACCTTTTCCGAATTTGTAAACTTTCCAATCTTCAAGAGTCCTCATTTTTTTTATGCAGTTTTAATTAGGGATAAAAGAATGTTGATTCTGTTTTTTATTGAGTAGTTGTTAGATTTTTTTTGGTCATAAGTATTTGCAAAGTTACTGATTTTAAAATTAATTGTTCCCGAGATTTCTTGTCATGAGAATAGTGGTTCATTTTGATGCTCATATTAATTTAGCATTAATTTTATCAAATATGTTAAATATCATTGTTTAACAATTTTGTCAAAACAAAAGTTTGATTTAAATTTGCACAAAATTGTTTAACAAAAATGTCAAAACAAGAGAAAAAAGACCAAACACAAGAGTTAATCAAAGAAACTGCGAAGAATCTATTCTTCGTTCAGGGTAGATTTGGTGCGACTACACAAGAGATTGCGGATGAGGCTGGAGTCAACAGAACGCTCATCAACTATTATTTCCGTTCGAGAGATAATTTGGTACAGATTGTTTTCGATGAAGCTCATAAAGTTGAAAAAGAGAAATCTGAGATTATAATGAGATCGGAACTTCCGTTCAAAGAAAAAATAACTCATTTTATCGAAGGTAGCTTGCAGACCAGTTTGCAATATCCTTATTTGGAAACTTACATTGTCTCACAGATCAACAAGGGAACTTGCCACAAAAGAGATGTGGAAAAGGAGGATTTGGAAATGTTTTATAAAGACATCAAAAAAGAGATGAATCTAGGCAACATAGAAAAAATGGAACCTATCCAATTCATCATTAATATGATTTCACTTTTGATATTTCCGAGTGCCATTAGACCATTGTTTATGGAGAATATGATGATCGATGATAAGGAATTTGACAGATTGATTTCTGATCGAAAAGATATCATCTTAAAAATGCTATTTAAAAATTAATAAAAATATTTAATAAATATTAAAGTATTAATAAAGATGATTCGTCCGTAAGGAGTAAAGAAAAGTTACGAAAAAAATTAAAAATATAGAATTAATAAATTATGAATAGAAAATTAGTGCCTGCGCAAAAGCTAAAATTAGGAATAGCGGCAGCATTTATGATTTTCGGCTCTACATCTGCTTTTGCACAGCAACAGGTGTCTTTGCAGGAAGCCATAAAGCAGGCGTTGCAAAATAAGGCAGAAGCCAAAAAGGCAGCTTTGCAGGTGAAAAAAGCAGAGTACAAAATTGCTGAAGCCAGAGCGGGCGCATTGCCACAAATCAGCGCAACTGCGGGAATTACTTATAATCCAATCATCCAAGAATCACTTTTGGAGTTTGGCGGAGAAAGGCTGATTGCCAGAATGGGACAGCCTTGGGTGTCGCAAGCGGTGGTAACTTTGAACCAAGCTATTTTTGACCAAAGAGTTTTCACAGGTCTGAAAGCGGCAAAATCTACCAGAGAATTTTACGTTTTGAACGCACAGCTTTCAAATGAGCAAATCATTGAGAATGTGGCAACGGCTTATTATCAAGTTTTCGTACAAGAAGAAAATCTGAAAACGCTCAACGTAAGTTATGCTAATACAGAAAAAGTTAGAAACGTAATCAAGAGTTTGGTAGATAATGGATTGGCAAAAGGGATTGATTTGGATAGAACCAATGTTCAATTGACGAATATTAGCGCAAACAGACAACAATTGGTAAATGCCGTAGAACTTTCCAAAAATTCGTTGAAGTTTTATATGGGTGTTCCGATTGATAAGCCAATTGAATTGGAAGCTAAATCTATCGAACCAAGACCAGAATTGATAGCGGGAAATGTAAATCTGGATGAGAGAACGGAGGTTAAAGTTTTGAACAAAAATAGAGAACTTCTTCAGTACAATTTGAAAGCGACAGAAGCGTATCTCTATCCAACTGTTGGTTTGACCGCAAATTACGGATGGGCTGGAATGGGTAAAAATTTCCCATTGACAAATGGTTTGAACAACGGCGTTCTTTGGAGCGATTATTCAGCGATTGGTTTGAATATCAACATTCCGATTTTCACAGGTGGGGCTACGAAATCAAAAATTCAGCAAGCTGAGATTGATATTCAGGATTTGGATGTTGATATCGAAAATACACAGCTGAGCTTGAATTTGGAATACAAAAATGCCATTGAGAATATGGAAAATTCCATCATCAATATCGAAAATATGAAAGGCAACGTAGAACTTGCTGAGAAAGTGCAGAAAGATACACAATCCAATTACCAATACGGATTGGCTACTTTGACAGAGGTTCTTGATTCTGAAAATGCTTTGACAGATGCTAAACAGAATTACACAACGTCATTATTAGACTACAAGCAAGCTGAAATTAAATTAATTAAAGCAAAAGGAGAACTTAATACTTTACAAAATCCATAATAAACTATAAAAGAAATCTCATTGATTTTTATGATTGAGATTCCTTTTGACTATCAAAAAAATAATCAATTTTCCAAATGAAAAAAACTTTAATATATATCATCGTAGCAGCTGTTCTTATCGGTTTGGCAGCTTACAAAATTGCTGATAACAAAAAGAAGCAGGAAACTGAGGTGAAAGAAGTGGCAAAACAGGTTGATAAAATCAATGTGAATGTTGTGACGGCTTCTAGAACTGACATTAATACAGATTATTCTGCAAACGGAACTTTCATCCCGAAACAAGAAACCAATCAGTCTGCTGATATTTCTGGTAGAGTAGTAAGCGTTTTTGTGAAAGAAGGTTCCAGAGTTGGCGCAGGTCAGGTTTTGGCAACCATCAAAAGAGATGCGATCGAAGTGGATGTGACTCAGGCTCAAAACAATTTGCAAAACGCAATTATCGACAACCAACGTTACGAAAATGCTTTCAAAACTGGTGGTGTTACGAAACAACAATTGGACAACTCTAGATTGCAGCTTAAAAATGCTCAGGCATCTTTGAGAGCGCAAGGTGTTAAAATCAATGATACAAGTGTAAGAGCGGGAATCAGCGGAACGATTAATAAGAAAATGGTAGAGCCGGGAGCGGTTGTTGCACCAGGAACAGCATTGTTCGAAATCGTAAATATCAATTCCCTAAAACTTTCTGTTTTGGTTGACGAAAGCCAAGTTGGAAGAATCCAGGTTGGACAAACGGTGAACATCAACGTCAATGTTTTGCCAGAAGAATCTTTCAGTGGAAGAATTACCTTCATCGCTCCGAAAAGTGATGCTTCGCTTAATTTCCCTGTTGAAATAGAAGTTCAAAACAAAGGAAATCTAAAAGCAGGTATGTACGCAACAGCTACTTTCAAAACCAACCACGGTGCGGAGACTCAAAATATGTTGACCATTCCTGCGCAAGCTTTTGCTAATGGCGTAAGTTCTGGTCAGATTTTCATCGTAGAAAACGGAACTGCAAAAATGATTACCGTAAAAACCGGAAAAGTGTATGGTGACAAAGTACAAATCATCAGCGGACTAAACGGTGGTGAGCAAGTGATTACCAGCGGACAAATCAACCTAGACAACGGTTCAAAAATCAATATTGTAAAGTAGAGTACAGATGAAGTTAGCAGAAATATCCATTAAAAGACCGTCCCTTGTCATCGTATTGTTTACGATTTTGACCTTGGGAGGTTTGCTTAGTTACTCCATGATGGGGTACGAGTTGATTCCGAAATTTGAAACCAATATGGTAACGATTTCTACGGTTTATCCCGGAGCTTCCCCTGCAGAGGTGGAAACATCGGTGACGCGTAAGATTGAAGATGCCGTTGGTTCTTTGGAAAACGTAAAAAAAGTTGAGTCATCTTCTTACGAAAGTTTATCGGTAATTATGGTTCAGTTGAACACAGGTGCCGATGTCAATTATGCTTTGAATGATGCTCAGAGAAAGGTGAATGCAATTTTGGCAGACCTTCCGGAAGATGCAGATCCGCCGTCACTACAGAAATTCTCATTGGATGATTTACCAATCATGACATTGAGTATTACCAGTGATAAAATGAATAATAAGGATCTCTATGATCTTTTAGATAAAAAAGTAGAACCGATCTTTTCCCGTGTAAATGGTGTGGCTCAGGTAGATCTTGTTGGTGGACAGGAGAGAGAAATCCAGGTAAGTCTGGACGAGATGAAACTGCAAGGCTACGGTCTTTCAATCGGAGATGTGCAGCAAGCGATTCTTTCTTCGAACTTAGATTTCCCAACGGGAGCTTTGAAAACGAGAACTTCAAGATCAACCATCAGACTTTCTGGGAAATACAGAGATATTGCTGAGATGAACAACCTTGTAGTATCCAACAAAAATGGAGTACAAGTTCGTCTTTCCGATGTTGCAACAGTTTTTGATACTCAGAAAGATGTAGAAAAAGTAGCGAGATTCAATCAAAATCCTACGATTTTGATGCAGGTGAAAAAACAATCCGATGCCAATGCAGTAGCGGTTTCAGAATTGGTTCAGAAAACTATCGCTCAGGTTGAAGGTAATTACAAAGCGCAGGGCATAAAAGTAAATATAGTAGATGACTCTACAGATTTTACATTGGATGCAGCAGATCACGTAATTTTCGATTTATTCTTAGCGATTATTTTGGTGGCAGTGGTAATGCTATTGTTCCTTCACAACATCAGAAATGCATTTATCGTAATGGTTTCGATTCCAGTATCGTTGATTGCAACGGTGATTGGAATGTATTTGATGGGATACACTTTGAACTTGATGAGTTTATTGGGACTTTCACTCGTTGTAGGTATTCTTGTGGATGATGCAATTGTGGTATTGGAGAACGTTTACCGTCATATGGAGATGGGAAAAAGCAGAATCCGTGCAGCTTATGATGGAGCTTCGGAAATTGGATTTACAGTAACAGCAATTACCTTGGTAATCGTGGTGGTATTCTTACCAATTGCGATGAGTTCTGGTCTAGTGTCAGACATCTTAGCACAATTCTGTGTTACGGTAGTTATTGCGACAATGTTCTCATTGTTAGCATCATTTACGATCATTCCTTGGTTGTCTTCAAGATTTGGAAAATTGGTTCATTTGACTGGTAAAAATCCTTTCGAGAAATTCATCCTTTGGTTTGAAAAACAATTGGAGAAATTCACTCATTGGATCAGTGATATTCTAGAATGGGCATTGAAGTCAACATTAAGAAGAATCATGACAGTTATTGTAACCTTTGTTATTTTGATTGCTTCATTTATGTTGGTGGCATTTGGATTTATTGGAGGAGAATTCTTCCCGAAAATGGACAGAGGACAATTCCTTGTTCAGATGGAATTACCGAAAGATGCTTCTGTTGAAAAAACCAATCAATTGACTCTTGCGGTTGAAAAATACCTTAGAGATGACAAAGATGTTGTGGATATGATTACAACGGTTGGTCAGCAGTCATCAGGTTTTGGTGGAGCTCAGGCGACTTTGTATCAATCAGAAATTCAAGTAATCTTGGTGGATAAAGCGGAACGTAACGAAAGTACAGACATCAAATCCGCTAAAATCAAGAGAGCATTAGAAGAAAAATTCACAGGCGTTGAGTTCAAAACCGCACCAATTGGATTGATGGGAGCAGATGCTGCACCAATCGAAATGGTAGTTACCGCTCAGGACAACGCGACGGCGAACAAAGAAGCAAACAGAATCTTAGAATTGCTTAAAAAAGTTCCCGGATCTGTGGATGCAGAATTATCAACCGACTCAGGAAATCCGGAAGTTCAGGTGAATATCGACAGAGATAAAATGTCAACTTTAGGTTTAAATCTTTCCAGTGTAGGACAAACAATGCAGACTGCATTCTCTGGAAATACAGATGGAAAATTCAGAGCCGGAGAATATGAATATGACATCAATATTCGTTTTGGAGATGCCAACAGACAATCGATTGATGACGTTAGAAACTTAATGTTTACCAATACAAACGGAGAACAAATCAGATTGAGTCAGTTCGCTGAGGTGAAAATGGGATCTGGACCAAGTTTGCTAGAACGTAGAGACAAAGCACCTTCTGTAAAGGTAAAATCCAAAGTGGTAGGTCGTCCCGTGGGTGATGTTGCCAACGAATGGTCTGCTCAGTTTATGGACAACGAAAAAACCAAACCAGCCGGCGTAAGCTACATCTGGAGTGGAGATATGGAAAACCAGACCGAAGGTTTCGGTACATTAGGAATTGCTTTGTTGGCGGCTATTGTATTGGTTTATTTGGTAATGGTTTCCTTGTATGACTCGTTTGTTTATCCGTTTGTGGTTTTGTTCTCGATTCCTTTGGCATTGATTGGAGTAATGGTAATTCTGGCGATCACAGGAAACTCATTGAACATCTTTACGATGCTCGGGATGATTATGTTGATTGGTTTGGTGGCGAAGAATGCGATTATGATTGTCGATTTTGCCAATATGAGAAAAGCGGCAGGAGCCAACACGCATGATGCATTGATTCAGGCCAACCACGCGCGTCTTCGTCCGATCTTGATGACGACGATTGCGATGATCTTCGGTATGATTCCGATTGCAATTGCAAAAGGAGCAGGAGCCGAAATGAACAACGGTTTGGCTTGGGTAATCATCGGTGGTTTGACATCATCTTTATTCCTTACTTTGATTATCGTGCCAGTAGTTTATTCATTATTCGATTCCATGTTGAGAAGAATGGGTAAAAATGAAGTTGTAGATTATGACGCAGAAATGAAAGCAGATTATGATCACAGAGAACTAAGTGAAGATGGCTATACGCCGAAACACGTAGATTAATATTTATAGTTAAGTTGAAAGCCGTCTCATTTTCGAATGAGGCGGCTTTTTTGTTAGAATTTTAATAATAATTTTATTTTTCAAAATTCTTGTCAAATGACTAAATTTAATATAAATTTGTAACCAATGTCTAATGTTGTACAACTTGGTTATGAAAGATTATTATACGATTTCTGAAGCTGCTGAACTTTTAAATAAAAGTACAAAAACACTCAGAAGATGGGATGATGAAGGGAAATTGGTTGCCGTAAGAGAACCAATGAGTAATTATCGTGTTTATCATCGAAATGATATTCAGAATTTGTTTCCAGATTTTTTAATTGAAAATAATAGTCAACTAAACAATTATGTAAAACCAAATAATGATTACAAAGTTCTAGAGCTTTTTGCTGGAGCAGGTGGCTTGGCAATCGGTTTAGAAAAGGCAGGCTTGAAATGTGAAGCTTTGAATGAAATAGACAAATTCGCGTGTCAAACTTTAAGACAAAACAGACCTCATTGGAAAGTTTTTGAAGGCGATATTAAAAATTTCAGTTTTTCAGAATTTAAAAATAAAATTGATGTGGTTACTGGTGGATTTCCTTGTCAGGCATTTAGTTACGCGGGGAAAAGACTAGGTTTAGAAGATGCCAGAGGAACACTTTTTTATGAATTTGCGAGAGCTGTTCAAGAAGTTAACCCTCCAATTTGTATCGGAGAAAATGTAAAAGGTCTCATAAGCCACGAAAATGGAAATACATTGAAAGGAATGATTTCAATTTTGGATGAAATTGGTTACAATGTTGTTCCTGTAGAGGTTTTAAAAGCTATTAACTACAAAGTTCCTCAAAAAAGAGAACGATTAATTTTGGTGGGAATTAGAAAAGATATTCAAATTAAATTTGATTATCCAAAACCATTTAATAAAATTTATAATTTAAAAGATGCTTTGAAAAAAGGAGAATTATTTGATACTGATGTTCCCATTTCGGGCGGTGCAAAATATCCTCAAAGTAAAAAAGTAGTTTTGGATTTAGTTCCACCAAAAGGCTATTGGAGAGATTTACCTTTAGAAATTCAAAAAGAATATATGGGCGGAAGTTTCTTTTTGGGTGGAGGAAAAACAGGTATGGCGAGAAGAATTGGCTGGGATGAACCTAGTTTAACCTTGACTTGCAGCCCTGCTCAAAAACAAACTGAAAGATGTCATCCGGATGAAACCAGACCGTTTACCGTTCGTGAATATGCAAGAATACAAACTTTTCCTGATGATTGGGAATTTGCTGGTTCATTGGCTCAACAATACAAACAAATTGGAAATGCGGTTCCTGTAAATTTGGGAAGGGAAGTAGGTTATTCTATTATTAAATTTTTGAATTCATATTACTCTTTAAAATCAAAAAGTTGAGAACTTTCAATTTCCTTTGAAAGTTTTTCTACTCCTACATTAATCAAATCTTGTGTGTCAATATTTGTTATTAAAAGCTGGAGATTTTCAACCAATCCATCATAAAAATCTGGAAATCCGGTAACTCGGTGCCAAAATTCTTTTCCAATAATAACCGGATGAGTTTTATCTATGAGTTTGTAATGCATACTCAATTCATCAACTTCTCCGTAAAGTACACCAACCATAAAGTCAGTATTATTAATATTTTTAAATGCTTTATTGGTTCGGGCAAGATTGATTGTATCTGTAAATTTTTTAATTAAAGGTTTTACATCTTCAGAGTTTATAGTATTTGGTCCAGATTTGAGTTGACACCATTTTCTTCGATTGTCAATTTTATCTAAAAATTCTATATCCATTCCTTTTATTAAAGAGCCTTCTGCAATTTTTAAATCAACAAACATATTTTGAATTCTTGTTCCGAAAGACGTATTAATAGAGGTTCCCAAAACTCGAGGATAAAATAATGCTTTTGCAACACCAATAGCTGTGTAATCGTTTTCTAAAACCTTTGATAAATATTTGACAACAATAGGATTAATATTATAACTTTTGAGTTTTGAATGCGTATTTATAGAAGCGGTAATGTGATTTTCAAAAATATAAACTTTGAAATACTCAACAATTTCCTGAATTAATTCTTCTTGAGTTCTGGTTTTCATTTTTTGAGTTATTAATAATGTTTTTGTAAATATATAGCTTATTTTTCTTTGCTTAAAACACTTTAATTACAAAAAACTCCCAGAAAAAATCTGAGAGTCTTCAAAATATTTTTAAATATCAATTCCTAATCTGCCATCGCTTCGCCAGATTTTCTGTAGATAAATTTCCCGTAGATATGTCTTCTCGCAAATCGGCTTGCAGAATCTGAGTTTACCATTTTGATGTAAATGTTTCTTGGAACACCGATGTATTCAAACATTTTTCCATTCAAATGCTGAACGGTCAAAATTGATTTTTCTAAGAAAAAATCTTGGATATTAGATGTAGTAATCGTCTCCGTATATTCTTCTTTGTACTTTTCCTGCGTTTCCTCGTGGATGCTTACTAAGAAATGATAAGCTTCGATTACGGATTTGCTTTTTTCCTCAGCTTCCAATTTTCCGGCTTCATTATTTACAAATTTGTCAGGATGCGTGTCCTTCATTGTGTTTCTGTAAATGGTTTTCAGGTCTTTCAGAGTTGCAGTTTTGTCAACGCCAAGAAGCTTTCTGTGTTCGCCTATTCTTTTCATAATTAGATTTTATTGATTTGTCAAGGCGTATTGCAATGCCTATTTTCGGGGTGCAAAATTAAGCTTTTAAAATTTAAAAATCATAACTTATTCATTATTAATTTATTTGATGAATTAAAGTTAATTTTGGAAAGGAAAAATTTACTTATTGGTCAGGATTTTTTCGATAGATTCCAGGATTTCTTTTTCTACGATTTCCTCGTTCAGCGTTTCAAGCGTGTAGCTTTGTTCCTTCATTGCGGCAGTTCCTTCGCCATTTTGGAAAACGGTGTCAAGATGAATTCCGATTTTTTTGTAATATTTGTCTGCCGTGAACATGACGTGCGGAAACTTGTTGTTGGTGTAGAAATTAGAATCTACATTTCTGGAGATTTGAAGTTTGATATTGGGTTGCGCATTGATGCCAGTTCCGCTTTTGCTGTCTTCATTGATGGTGATTTTGCAACCAAATCCATTTTGTCGTAACATTCTCCTGAATTCCTGCATTTTTGGGTCAATCAAATTCTTGCAAAGCGTTTTGAAACCTTCTACAAACAAGTCTTCTTCGCTTTTTTGTTTTTCCTGACTGGCTTTTAGTTTTTCCTCCTCAGATTTCAGATTGGAAAACAGAGAATTCAATTTATCAATACTTTCTTCTTTCATTTGATGTTTGTTTTTTTAATCAAAACCAAAGCGATGATGCAAAGGTTTACTTTTTCAAATATAAAGAAAACATAAAAAAGCAAAACGGATTTTCACCCACAATTTCAAAATCTCGAATCTTTAGAAAGTGCCAAATGGAAATTCGATCATTAAAAGTTAAAAGATTATGTCCGAAAATCGATCATTGAAAAAAGATTATGTTAAAAAGAAAATCTTATCTTTGGAATGTAATTTTATAAAAATGAAAAAACTTCTTTTAACATCTATATTGTCCCTTACGATTGTTTCTTGTACCAGTAGAGTAGGAAATGCGTCTAAATTAGGGAAAAATCAAGCACCTGTGACAGGAACGCAATGGGTTTTGGCAGATGACATTACGAATAAGCCAACATTGCTGATTGAGCAAAACAGAATCTCTGGAAATGCAGGCTGCAACAATTATTTTTCTGATGCAGTCATTGATACTTCGGCGGGAAATTTCTCTGCAAAAAACATAGGTTCTACCAGAAAAATTTGCAACAATATGACTTCGGAAACCAGCTACATCAGCGTTTTGCAGGAAGTGAACAAATATGTGGTGACAGAAACGACATTGGAATTGTACAAAGACAATTTGCTACTTTTGAAATTCAATAAAAAGCAAGATTAATTTAAATTCTTGTGAAAGCTATTCTCATATTTTCACAATTGATTTGGATGAATCCTCGATAAATTTTTTTTTGTGATCGCAAAAAAAGGCATAAAAAAAGGAACTCAGTGTTGAGTTCCTTTTTTATTATTCTTCGTCTTCCTCGTCGTCGTATTTTGCAAGCTCTTCATCACACCATTTGAAGGCTTCCTCCACCACTTTTGTAGCCTCGTTTGCTACAGTTTCCTCATCATCTCCTTCCAAATCGTCCAACCATTCTACGTCCTCTTCTTCTACGTTAAGGATAAAACGTGGATACTCTGTGTGAACTACAAAAAGATCTTCTGGAAATTCAGAATTGTCGGCTAATAAAAACTTTGGTAATTTCATATGTAAAATATTTAATTTTAAAAATAAATCTGAGCTTTGCTCTATGGTTCAAAGATAGAAAAATTCCCGAAAACTACTATTGATAATTATTTTTTTTGATATTGATTTTTCGCTCCACTCTTTGCTTCGTGAGCACACTCTTTTTCAGCGTGTCTTCCGCTTTGAAGGTGACGTATATCTTCGGATTTACCGTGCTGATAAGTTCAGCAGTTTGAATATCATCACCGCTGTCTTCACTTTTGAGATAGAACTTGATGGTTTCGTCTTTGATGTTTTCTTTCTCCAGATATTCTGTAATGATTTTTCGATTCTCAAGATAATCACCTTTGGATAGCCAAGTGAAAGCAAATCCCGTCATCAAACTCAAAAATGCAATCGAATAGGTCAAACTATTAAAAATCTGAAACAATTTTCTGAAAAACACCATCCAAATTCCAATAGAAAATGGCGCCAGCAAACGATAATCTATCGCATTTACCGAGTAGAAATACTGTACAAAATAGGACAAAACGATAGTGATGAATGAGATCATCAGGATGAATTTTTCCGTCTCAGAAAGTGTGGTTTTAATGAAAATATAAACCATTGCCAAAATCGTCAAAACACCAATGCCATAGATTCCGTAATTGATGTTGCCACCGTTTGGATCTGCAATATGGATGAACGGATTAAAAGTGGTTGCCAAACCTTGATACAATTCCAAAAGCAGAGTAGGCGTTGATTTTAGCCCGATTTCTAGAAAAGTATCAACATAGTTTTCATTAAAATAATCGATGAACAAAACCTTGTACAAACCATAGAATCCCAAACCAACAATTCCCGGAATCACAAAGCTTTTCCAGTATTTTTTTCTGAAATTAAGAACCCCGAAAGCCATACTTCCCAAGCAGAAAAACAAGGCGCTGTAACGGATGTTGATGAGGAGAATTAATATTAGACTTAATGCGAAAATACCCTTCGTCGCAGAGATTTTATTTTTGATAATTTGATGCGAAATGTAGAAAAAAAGAAGTACCAAAGGCAGGGTTAAAGCCTCGCTCATCGTGAAAGAAAAAATACTCACAAAACTGAAAAGTGCCGATACAATCAATAGTTCCCGAAAGTAAAAATTCTTCCTGTAAGAGAAAATCAACAGAACGGTGAAGGCCAAAATTCCAATCAGTTTACTGCTCCAGAAATCATCGATTCCAAAAATCGTAAAAAACTTGATGAGTAAAGGATAGCCCAGCGGCGCCGTGGTGTTGTCTATAATCGGGAAAATCTCAGATTGCCTCATATATCGTATGGAATCCGGATTCACGCGTCCTTTTTCGTTGAGAAGGAATCTCAAAACAATCATCACGTAGGTAGCAATGATGAGAAAAATTTGCAGAATTCTCTCGTAATTTGGTTTCAGTTTTAGGGAAATCATAGTTTTAAAAATAAAATGTCAGAACCAAATCTGATTCTGACAAAGTTATAAATCGTAATCCGAAATTCCGAATTTGAAAATCTATTCTTTATAAAGCCGTTTTTTCTCTGCGAGATAGTAGCTTGTGTCTTTATTTATATAAGTTGAAAAAGCATTTCCGAGATTGTCAAAATATGCTTTTGGTAAAACCATTTTCTTTTTGATAGTCGGGATTTTGATTAATTCTGTTTTGTGGTTATCCCAATAATTCCATTCACCGATATAAGTATTCGTAAGAAGATTTACGCTGGATTCTCCACTTCCATCATTATTTGCCGGACCAAATTCATAACGTTCCATTCCTATCAATCTCATTTTTCCGGTTTCTTTTTCGAATCGAAATTGATAAGCGTTGGAAGCCCGCATTTGATTAAGACTCACCCGGAAACCATTTTTAGCTTTATAAAAAAATATTTCGCCGGAATCTTCAAATTGGTCAGACGACACTTTTTTGAATTTCTGGGATGAAAGTTGATAAACCACGGCTCCAATTTTGGAATCTAAATAGACTTTGTCATTAATCTTATCACCATCAAAATCTGCAGAAAGTATTTTCTCCTGCGCAAAAATCAGCGTAGGAAATAGGCAAAAGAACAAATACTTTTTTGCAAACATTTCAATTTATTTTAAGAACATTTTCGAAACCTTCTCCGCTTTTTTACTTTCGGAATAATCGTAGAAACCTTCACCAGATTTTACACCTTTTTTGCCTGCCATTACCATATTCACAAGAAGTGGATTGGGCGCATATTTCGGATTTTTGAAACCCTCGTACATTACATTTAGGATTGCTAAGCAAACATCAAGCCCGATGAAATCTGCCAATTGCAAAGGTCCCATCGGATGCGCCATTCCTAGTTTCATCACCGTATCGATTTCCTCAACACCAGCAACGCCGTTATAAAGTGTTTCAATCGCTTCATTGATCATCGGCATCAGGATTCTATTGGCTACAAATCCGGGATAATCGTTCACTTCGGTTGGAACTTTTCCTAATTTTTTGCTCAATTCAAAAATCTCGTCAAATGTTTCTTTCGAAGTCGAGTAGCCTTTGATGATTTCTACCAGTTTCATAATCGGAACCGGATTCATAAAGTGCATTCCAATGACTTTCTCCGGACGTTTTGTTGCAGCAGCAATTTGCGTGATAGAAATGGATGAGGTATTGGTCGCAAGAATGCAATGGGCTGGCGAAAGTTCGTCCATCTGTCCAAAGATTCTTAGTTTCAAATCCAAATTTTCTGTCGCAGCTTCTACGATGAGGTCAGCTTTTGGCGCTGCATCTTTCAAATCCGTAAATGTTGTAATGTTTCCAAGCGTGCTGGTTTTTTCTTCCTCCGTCAGATTTCCTTTGGCGATGATTCTGTCTAGATTGGTGGTGATGGTTTTGATCGCTCTGTCCAGATTTTCCTGTTTCACATCCACCAAACTCACTTGGAATCCACTTTGGGCAAAAGTGTGGGCAATCCCATTTCCCATAGTTCCTGCGCCTATTACAACAATGTTTTTCATATTTTAATTGTTTATCAATTACAAACCTTTCGGTTTCATTTATATAATTTTTAATTTTTTAAATATTGATTTGAAGTAAAGTCTAAAACCTAACTCTTAAAACCTAATCACTCTTTCTCGAGATAATAAAGATACTCTGTCGTTTCCGAAGCTTTATGATTTCTGTTCTCTTCTTTGTCTGCCCGAAAACGTTGATACTCGGTTGTAAATATATCATATTTCCCGAATTTGGAAAGTATATCTCTAATTTCACTTTCAGGCATCAATCCCTCATTATTATAACTTAGGAAAATATGCTGGAATTTCGCGTTTTTAATGAGCTCTTCAAAGCTTTTTGCAACTTCAACTTTGCTGCAATATTTTGATTTCTGATAATCTCGAAGTCCCGTTTTTCCTTTTGGAGAGAATTGGTCGTATTTTGCAATTGTATTTAGGAGATGATAATTAGCTCCGTATTGACGAGCGTTGTAAGGTGGATCGAGATACAGAATGTCTCCTTCGATTTTTTTGATTAATTCGTTCGCATCTTCATTATAAACCTCGTGTTTATTTTCCGTGATTTCAAAAAAAGAAGGAACGATTTCTAATTTTTTCTGAGCCGATTTTTTGATTTGTTTGAGGAATGCGCCATAAACAGAGGCTGTATTCGCAACCTTATCCGCAGCTTCCAAAAGTGAACAAAGCAGGAAATAGTATTGATCTTCATTGATTTTTTCAGACAATTTCCAATCTTCAATTTTCTGTCGAATGGCATCTATTTTATTTCCGTTTTCTTCCGAAAAATAAAGCCTTTCCGATTTCCCGTTTTCCGAATATTCTTCTGAAATAAAACCAGATTTTCCTTCTATCGAATTCAATTGATTAATGAAATCTTCAAAATCGAAATTCTTATGATTTCCGATGTAATTTCGATTAAGAACATAACTGTAAAATTCAAAATCGTTGCTGATGACTTTCTTGGTTTCCGCTTTGAAATTTCGTCCGACAATTCCGGTTCCTGCGAAGAGATCGCAAAATGTTTTGCTGCTCAAGTCTTTACCAACAACTTGATAAACGCTTTGTTTGATGAAATCTGAAAGTTTGTTTTTGGAACCGATGTAATTCATGAATTAAGCTTTGATCCAAATCAAATCTGAAAGGATCTCGTGAGATTCCAAATTTAAGGAAACTAAATTGGCTCTCGAAAAATTGCTGAGATATTCTGTGATTTTTTCTTTGATTAAAGAAAGTTCGGTCTTCAGTTTCCAATGTTCTCCATTTTTCGCATCATAAAAAATAATGAACAACCGGTTCGCATGATGTTTTCTTCCTTGCTGACTTTGATTGTTGTAAAGCCATTCAATCAATTCTTTTTTGTGATCAACAGCATACTCAAAACTTTCCCCAAACTGTTTCGGGAAAATACTGCTTTTATGATCAAACGGAATTCCTGAAATATAAAAATCCACCGTCTTAGAAAACTGATTTTCTTCTTTGTTTACCAAATGATTGGATGTAAAAATATATTCAACCGCTTTTGCAGACCAGAAATTCAGCCAACGATTGAAAGCATAATTTCTCAAACCTTCATCAAAATCTTTACATTGACTTTCCAAATCTTCAAAAACCTTAATCTGATAAATGAATTTCGTTTTAAAATCCCAATCATCAGACTGCTTTCTTCCCCAATTGTAAGGTAAGTTGATGCGTTTTTTGAGTTCGGATTCTAAGGATTGGAGAGTCATTCATTTAATTTTTTAGAATCTTCACATAATTTTTTAATTGAATATCATTATAATTTAAAACTAAATTACTTTCGTCCAGACTCATTATTTTGTAACAAGTCCATTTGTTTAGCGATCTGTCAAAAATTTTCAATGAATCCTTATCAATTTTGAAAACCGTTTTTCTTCCAAAACTTTCTCGATAATAATCGACATCTAAAGATTTTAAATTATAAAATATACTATTAGCTTCACAGCTGTCCTTCGAAAAAAAATTAAATCCAAGATCATTTTTTGGAGGTAAAGGTGGCTCTTCAAATCCATCAAGAGTATAATGTGGAATGTTATAATTTGAAACAAAAATCCATTTTCCTTCAAGAACTTTTTTATTCTCTTTTTGACAAGAGAACGTAAATACTAATAATATTATTTTAATGTAATTTTTCAAGTATTTATTTCTGTATCAACCTTACAATCTCCAAAGCAACCTTCAAAGCCTCCGTTCCATCTTCCAAAGAAACTTGAACAGGAACATCATATGTGATAGCATTGGCAAAACTTTCCAATTCATCAAGAATAGCATTATTTGGTTGAATATTTGGATATTCAAAAAGAATTTGGTTTTTCTCACCTTCCGCATTTTCGATGATCATATCAAAGTCAGACGGATTTTCTGGTGCAGGTTTCATTCGGATAACTTCGGATTTTTTTTCTAAGAAGTCAACAGAAACATAAGCATCTTGCTGGAAAAATCTTGATTTTCTCATTGCTTTCATCGATATTCTTGAAGTCGTCAAATTCGCGACACAACCATTTTCAAACTCGATTCTGGCGTTGCAAATGTCCGGCGTTTTGCTCACAACAGAAACACCACTCGCATGAATCAACTTCACTTTCGACTTTACCAAACTCAACAAAATATCCAAATCGTGAATCATCAAATCCAAAACTACAGAAACATCCGTTCCTCTAGGATTGAATTCCGCCAATCTGTGAATCTCGATGAACATTGGATTTTTAATATAATCTTTCGCACCAATAAAAGCTGGATTGTATCTTTCCACGTGACCAACTTGCGCCTTTATTCCAAATTCGTTGCATTTTTGAAGAATTTCTTCCGCCTGTTCCAAAGTTTGCGTCACAGGTTTTTCAATGAAAAAATGAATGCCTTTTTCAATCGCCTTTATGGCGTAATCGTAGTGATAAAGCGTTGGTGTCACAATATCCAACATTTCGATTTCGTTCAAAAGTTCCTCCAAACTTTCAAAATATTTATAACCGAATTCCGCTTCCAGTTTTCGGCCGTTTTCTGCATCTTTGTCGTGGAAACCAACGAGTTCATATTTCTCAGATTGATTCAACAATCGCAAATGGATTTTTCCCAAATGTCCCGCGCCCACAAGTCCGGCTTTTATCATAGCTTAATTTTCTTAAAGACGTAAATTTAAGAATTATCGCCAACCAACATAAAAAAAGACCCAGAATTTTTAAACTTTCTGAGTCTTATCATTTTAAATATTTTTAAGTATAGTCAAAGTCTGTTTCATTTTCATCTCTTCTTGCATCCCAAATTGATAAAATGATTAACTGCGTTTCAGTTACTTCATAGAAAATCAGGTAATTGTGAACAATGCTGATTCTGGTGTTTGCATCATTTGTTGTTCTTCCGATTTTTGGATGCTGAGATAGGAGATTGATAGCTTCGGTAACTAATATGCTGAGCTTTTTGCTATAAGTTTTGGATTTTGTTTTCTTTGTCCAATAAATTAGAATTTCTTTAAGTTCAAGTTTTGCAGAATTAATCCAGACTATTTTTCGTTTAGCCATTGCTCAATCTCTTTGTTTACCTCTTCATTGCTGGATATTTCTCCATTTGCATATTCTTTTCTCGCTTCTGCAATTCTGTTTTCTTGCTGCTTTGATAATACGAAAACATCTTCATCCAGTTCAAAATCCAACAGTTTTTTGATTTCTCGTATAACCCGAATTTCTTTCAATTCGGTTATTTTATTGATAACATCTAATTTTAATTGTAATTCGGCTGAACTCATTTTGAAATTATTTATATCAAATTTACAAAAAAATTAAAAACATAAATGTTTTCAGTCTAAAGATATCACTTCTTCCTTCTCAGAGCTATCCTTCGCCGCTTCAATCACTTTCATCGTATGATAAGCTTGTTTCGCAGTTACAGGAACTTTTTTATCATTCACAATCGCGTCATAAAGGTCATCACAAAAGTTAAGATAATTTCCTTGAAAAGTAGGGAAGTGGACAACTCTGTCATTGTAAACCAAAAGTCCGGTTTTCTCTTCCGGCTCCGTTCCCCAATTCTCGCGATTCGGAACTTTTCCTAATTTCAATTCATCTTCCTGAACGTCGCCACGATGTTTTAAGAAACTTCCTTTTTTGCCGTGGAAAACATAAGCTGGCGTTGGTTCTTTGACGAAATAACTAGATTTCAATCTCACGCGTTTGTCCGAATAATAAAGCAAAATATCAAAATAATCATCAATCTGCGTATTCTCTCTCGTCCTTCTGATGTCTGCAAAAACCTTCTCAGGATAACCAAACAAAGTCAAAGCCTGGTCGATGATATGCGAACCCAAATCCATCAAAATGCTTGCGCCTGGATTTCCATTTTCCTTCCACGCTTTCGGGCTTAGTTCCGGATTGTATCTTTCAAAACGGATTTCTGCTTCCACGATTTCGCCAAGATAATCCTCATCCAAAACCTTTTTTACAGTCTTGAAATCGCTGTCATATCTTCGGTTTTGATAAACGCAGAGTTTCAGTTTTTTCTCTTTTGCAAGTTTGTGTAATTCCTCAGCTTCCTCAGAAGTTGTCGTAAAAGCTTTCTCCACCAAAGCATTTTTCCCAGCTTCCAAAACTTTCTTTGTGAATTCGAAATGTGTGTCGATTGGCGTGTTCACAACAACCAATTCCGCATCGCTCTCCAAAACGGCTTCCAACGAATCAAAGCTCGTGACTTCCGGATAATCTTGTTGGATTAATTTTTTGCTTCGTTCATAAGCGCCCAATAATTCGTAACCTTCGTGAACTTCGAAAAACGGTGCGTGAAACAATTTCCCGGAACCGCCGTAAGCCAACAAAGCTGTTTTTATTTTTCTCATAAAATTTTACAATTAATTTGAAATGATTTCTGTCTTGCAAAATCGCAATAAATTTAAAATAAAACCACAAAAGTCACAGAAAATTAAAATAAAATCTCGCAAAATTAAGCTGATTTTGCAGACTTAATTTTTATAAATCCGCTCAATCCGCCAAATCTGCGAGAGATTTGTTATTAAACTTTAATATAGATAAGGCTTTCTCTAGATAAGGCTTAGAGAGCCTCAGCCTGACATCGCTGAGAATAAATTGTTAAAATTAGATTTGTCACTCTTAGCGGATTCGAAGACCTTCAAAACTCTAAGACTCTAAAATACTCCAACTCTCAAACCCAAATTATCCCATAATGTGAAAACCACCATCCACGTGACGGATTTCTCCAGTGATTCTCGTTTCTTTTCGGAACAGATGAACAATCTCGTGCGCCAAATCTTCAGGCAAAGCATTTCCAAGCGGACTGATTCTGTCAGCTCTTTCCACATCTTCAATTTTCAGCGTTGCATTGCCAGCTTTGCTTCCCATATAAGGCGAAAATCTGATGGCGTTGGCGCGGATTCCGTATTCTTTTCCCAATTCATAAGCCATTTCAATCGTCAGCCTTTCGAGAGCGGCTTTTGCAATACTCATATTGATGTAAGGGAAAAACGAAACTTTTTCTGCTGCGATATAACTCAACGAAACAATAGAAGAACCTCTCTGCAAAACGCCATTGGACAACAAAGCGTGACACAACGAAATCAATGAAAATGCCGAAACATTCATCGTATCATTGAATTCCTCAGCCGTTACTTCCAGCATTGGTTTTACAGATTTGTTTCGGATGGTTTTGTCCATCGCAATCGCGTGTAGAAATCCATTCAGCTGAATGTCTTTATTTTTCAAATCCTCAGCAAGGAATTTTAAACTTTCCGGAAGCGTCACATCCAAAGGCGCGGTGTAAACATCATTACCCAAAACTTTCTTACAAGCCGATTCAAAATCCTCGTAGTTTTTATTGAGAAATCCAGCCGCTTTTTCCGAAAGATTGTTGTGGAAAGGTGTCACGCCCAAACCTGTGCAAACGACTTTTCCGTTGTTTTCTAATATTTTCTCAGCGGTTTTCATCGCCAAAGAATTTTCATCTGCAATTCCCGTAATCAGGAAAGTTTGATTTTCTAACATTTTTGTTGAGACTTTAAGATTATAGACGAATAGATTATAGACCTCATAATCTTGTCTGATTTTATTTTAATAATCAATTATCATTTATCAATCATCATTTATCAATTATGCCTTATAAAGCGCAGTTCCCCAAGTCCAGCCCGAGCCAACCGCTGCGAAAAGCAAGATGTTTCCAGGTTTTACTTTTCCACTTTTGTACGTTTCATCAAGGACGATTGGGATTGTTCCGCCAGAAGTGTTGGCGTATTTGTCCATATTCGTCATCACTTTTTCGAAAGGAATGTTTGTTTTTCTGGCCGTTTCCTGAAGAATTCTGATGCTCGGCTGATGTGGGATTACCCAATCTACATTGTCAGAAGTCATTTTGTTGGCTTCCAATATTTCGTCGATTGTTTCTGGTAAAACTCTGGTTGCAGTTTCGAAAACCTCTTTGCCGTTCATTTGGAAATAGTGAAGTTTTTGTTTCAAAGTTTCTTCCGAAGCTGGCATTTCCGAACCTCCTGCTGGAATATTAAAATGATATTTCCCCGTTCCGTCTGCGTGCAATTTGAAATCGAAAAAGCCTTTGTCTTCAGTTGTTGCAGATAACAAAATCGCACCTGCACCGTCTCCAAAGAAAACCGAATCTTTTCTTTCCCAATCCGTAATCGTCGAAAAAGTATCAGCGCCTATGACCAAAACATTCTTGTACATTCCGGTTTCTATGAATTGGCAACCAATCGCAATCCCGTAAAGTCCGCCTGAGCAAACAGCTGAAATATCGAACGCAACGGCTTGTGGTGAATTCATTTTTTCCTGAACGAAACACGCGGTTGAAGGCGCTTGACGATCAGGCGTAGAAGTGGCGACGATTATTAAGTCAATATTTTCCGGTTTTACATCGGTGTTTTCCAAAGCTTTTAGTCCTGCTTTGTAGGCCAAATCGCTGGTCACTTCGCCTTCTGCAATTCGGCGTTCTCTGATTCCGAGATTTTTGAAAATCCATTCGTCGGACGAACCTACTTTTTCGAAAAAGTCATTTTTTAAAATTTTTGGTGGAACGTACGAGCCAGTTCCTTTAATGTAAGCTCTTATTTTCTGCATAACATCCATTCGTTCATTCAATTAATTAAAAGTTTATTTAAATATTTGGTAAAAAAACAATCAAATTTATAAAGTTTAATCTGAATTGGGATTAAATTTTTAATAAATGTTGAAAATTATGATTCTTGTTTGGATTTTAAAATTATCCTTCGGAAATTGCAAGTTATAATACAAAGAACTAACAGCAATAATGAGAGATACTTACGTTCACAAAGGGAAAAGAAAACAATTAATGGATTATCTTCATCAGAAGATTGGAATCACTGACGGTTTTGTTTTGTCTGCGATGAACGAGGTTCCAAGGCATCTTTTCATAGAAAGTGTTTTCGAGGATTATGCGTACGAAGACCGCGCTTTCCCGATTTTGGCGAAACAAACCATTTCGCATCCATCAACTGTTGCGGAACAAACCGAATTGCTTGAAGTGAATGAAGGCGAAAAAATCCTTGAAATAGGAACTGGTTGCGGTTATCAGACAGCAGTTCTTCTCCAAATGAAAGCTTTGGTTTACACGGTTGAACGACAAAAAGATTTGTATGATTTTTCTACTAAGATTTTCAGAGAATTGAATATGAGACCTAAGTTTCAAAGTTTTGGAGACGGATTTGCGGGTTTGCCAACGTTTGCACCTTTTGACAAAGTCTTGGTAACTTGTGGAGCAGAAGTTTTGCCCACCGAATTACTGAAACAATTGAAAGTCGGAGGGAAAATGGTAATTCCACTTGGAAAAACTGATGAACAGATTCTTTACCGATTTACGAAAATTTCTGATATGCAGTTTGAGAAAGAGGAATTTGGGGTTTACAAGTTTGTTCCGATGTTGCAAAATAAATCACACTGATGAAAATTTATAAGAGCAGAAGAGACTGGATTTATGGTTCTATATTTTTAGGAATCACTTTGATTTTTGCTGTCATTTTGGTTGTGTCTTATTTTGATAGCGACTTTTGGGATTGAATGTTGATGGTTTTTATTTTGGGAGGAATCACTGTTATATTAATCAGTTTTTTCTTTATTAAAATTAAAATCAAAGATGAAGAACTGATAATTAGCGTCATCTATAATGTATTCAAAATCAATATTTTTAAAATCACGAAAATCAGAATTGGCGAAACAATGTGGAGCGGTTTTCATAAATGTGGAACTGCGACGGGCGGACTGATTGTCTTTTCGAAAAATAAAAATGACCTTTACATCACACCAGAAAATCAAGATGAATTCTTGGAGGAATTGTTGAAAATCAACAGTCATATTGTCATTGAAGATGTGAGAAAATAGTTGATAGTTGTTGGTTGAAAGTTGATGGAAATTGACTTTGGATGACAAATGTTGAACCTTGCGAAGCGCGCCCCAGCCTGAGTGGAGCTCTTTTTCTGTTATTGCGATTGGGAAAAGTTCAATTTACTGAGTCACGTCGTTCGCAATGACAGAAAAAAGCGGGAACGGAGGATGGATAAAGGCGCCCAAATAATTAAGAATAAAATTAATAATCATTTATCAAATATCATTCATCATTTATGAACACACGAGAGGAAAAAATGGAGGCTTTTGGAAGGCTTCTCGATATAATGGATGATTTGCGGGAAAAATGCCCGTGGGACAGGAAGCAGACCTTGGAAAGTTTGCGCCATCTGACTCTTGAGGAAACTTACGAATTGTCTGACGCAATCCTGAATAATGACCTTTTGGAAATCAAGAAAGAGATTGGCGATGTGCTTCTGCATTTGGTTTTCTATGCAAAAATAGGTTCTGAGAAAGAGAGTTTTGATATGGCTGATGTGATTAATTCTCTGAACGAAAAACTGATTTTCCGTCATCCGCATATTTATGGCGATGCTGTTGCGGAAGATGAAGAAGCGGTGAAGCAGAATTGGGAAAAACTGAAATTGAAAGAAGGAAATAAGTCCGTTTTGGAAGGTGTTCCGAAGAGTTTACCGCCGATTATCAAAGCTTACAGAATTCAGGATAAAGTGAAGGGAATCGGTTTTGAATTTGATTCTGCGGAAGATGCCTGGACAAAAGTGGAGGAGGAGCTGGAGGAATTTCACGCAGAAACTGAGGCTGACAAAAAAGAGCAGGAGTTAGGCGATGTATTTTTTTCTTTGATTAATTATGCTAGGATTTCGGGCTTGAATGCTGACACAGCTTTGGAAAGAACGAATTCGAAATTCATTTCCAGATTTCAGAAAATGGAAGAGATTGCGAAGTTGAAAAACCTTAACCTTTCCGATTTGAATCTTGAAAAAATGGATGAACTTTGGGAAGAAGCTAAGGTTTCTGAAAAATAAAATTTCTTCGTTTTATTTAATTTGTATATTTGGTTTAATTAAATTTTTAAAACACATCAAACTATGAAAGGTAAAGGTTGTATTGTAGTAGCCGTAATTTTAGGATTAATAGCGTTAGTCGTTTTCTGGATAGCAGGTCGATATAATCCTATGGTTCAGGCGAATAACGACGTTCTGGAAAAATGGGCAAACGTAGAAACGGTTTATCAAAAACGAGCGAATCTAATTCCTAACTTGGAAAGAACCGTAAAATCTTATGCTAAATTTGAACAAGAAACTCTAACACAAGTTGTAGAAGCAAGATCAAAAGCAACTGCTGTAAATGTAGATCCTACAAATATGACAGAAGCAGATATGGCAAAATTCCAACAAGCGCAAGGTCAATTGAGTGGAGCATTAGGAAAATTGCTAATGGTTGTAGAAAAATATCCTGATTTGAAAGCAGATCAGCAGTACATCAATTTCCAGAGAGAATACACAGCAATTGAGAACAGCATCCGTTCAGAAACTGTTTATTACAACGGTTCTGTGACAGCTTTCAACAATCTTGTGGAAACTTTCCCGGGAAATATTGTGGCCGCTTTCTTCCCAAAATTTAAAACTAAACCAACTTTCAAAGCAACAGAAGGATCAGCAAACGCACCTTCCGTTTTCTCAGAATAATGAATCACTTTCTTACAAATACAGAGATGGCTTCCCTCGTGGAAGCCATCAAATTAGCTGAAGACCACTCTTCCGGTGAGATTCGTGTGCACATAGATTCTACGGGTTTAGATAACTTTGCGAAAAAAGCTTTCAGTATTTTCCAATCTTTGGAAATGCACAATACCAAGGAGAGAAATGCTGTTTTGTTCTATGTGAATTTTGAACAGCATTATCTGACAATTATTGGTGACGAAGGCATTCACAAAAAAGTGAAACAATCTTTTTGGGACACGCTTCACGATGAGATCACAGCTGAATTTGCTAAAGAAAATTACCACAACGGACTGAAAGAAGCCATCATGAAAACAGGCTTCGAACTGAAAAAATATTTCCCTTTCGAAGGGGAAAATATCAATGAACTACCAAATGATCTCAGCTTCTCTTAAACGATATATCTTTGCATTATTCTTAGTTTTTGGATTGTTTTCCAAAGCTCAGTTGGTGCCGGAAAAACCTGCAGTTCTGTATCCGGTTTATGATAAAGCAGGATTACTTTCGGAATCTGAAAAAGATGCGCTGAATCAAAAATTAATCAAATTCTCCGATTCTACTTCTACAGAAATCGAGGTTATTATTCTTCCAACCACAAGTGGCGAAGATGTCAATTATCTCGCAACAATGTATGGCGAGAAATGGGGAATCGGACAAAAAGGTGTTGATAACGGTGTCGTTTTCCTGATTGCGACTGAAGACAGAACAATGTCCATCCAACAAGGTCGTGCGGTTGAACAATATTTGACAGCTTCGGTTGCGGGTCAGATTCTGGATTATTTGGTAACGCCAAGTTTCAAAAAAGGAGAATTTTACAACGGAATAGACCGCGGAACTTCTGCGATAATGGAAGCAGTCCAAGGGAAATTCAAACCGATTGTAAAAAAGAAAAATAGCAAAGGCGGCATCAGTATTGGCAGTATTATTCTGATTGTCATTATCATCATCATTCTAATAAGCATTATGAATGGTAACAACCGAGGAAATGATGAGGACGATGATTACACACTTTCCCGAAAAGGAAACCGACGATACCGAGGCGGATTCTTCCCTTTCCCATTCCCAGGCAGTTTCGGCGGTGGCGGATTTGGAGGCGGAAGCAGTGGAGGCGAAGGTTTCGGAGGCTTTGGCGGAGGCGGAAGTTTCGGAGGTGGAGGTGCTTCTGGTGGCTGGTAGATTACATTAATAAAAATTTAAAGTCAAAATTCAATTGAGTTTTGACTTTTTTTATCTCCAAAAATTCCAAACTTTCCCATCAAAAACAGCAACGGATTTTGAGGTTGTATCATAACAGATCATTCCAGGATATGGACTTCTGACATTGGTTTGAGGTGAAGCAATTCTGGGTAAAACCAAAGCTTTGTCTGTTGCTTCCAAAACCAAAACGCCATTGGCAGAAGATGTATTGCTGCCGATAATGACACCGTTCCCAACTTCGGAACTTGAGTTTTGAGCCACTTTTGACAAATCGCCGGGACTGCTCATATTGACCCAAGTATTATTTTGTCTCATCTTTACCCGCAGGTCAGATTTATCCACTACAAAAGTGCCGTTGGCAGGACTTGCAGGCAGAGTTGTGACTGCGGAAAGGATAATTCCGTTTGTGGTTCCGGTGGCAAAATCCAAAATGGCACCTGTATTATTAGGCGACTTGCTAATGGCAACTTGTGATTGGTAATGTCCGGAAAATATGAAAATCGAAATTATTAATAAGGCTTTCTTCATAATCAATCAATACAGATTCTTTGGATGCAACGCCAAATGGATCCGTTATAAAGTTTTATACAATTATCTGCTGTGTCGTAAATTAGCATTCCTTCTACTCGGTTTGCTACGGGAATGGCTGCCGCGGTCGTTCGGGTGATTACCAATCCTTTATTTTGAGATTCCAAAGCGATGAATCCGTTCGGGATGTTTTGTGGCCAATTATCAGCAGTAGAAGCTTGTGTGTTGATTCCGACTTTTGTAGCGTTGGCACTTGCGGTATTGTTGAATGGTTTGGTGCAATAGCCTCCAGGGATTGTAACGGTTACTAATGCATTGTCGCATTGTGTTCCATCGCAAATCTGATATTCAAAAGTGACCACATTGTTGGTTTGTGTATTAGGTGCTGCGGTGTAAATGATATTGTTACCGGAAACCACTGCTGTTCCCTCTGTTGGAGGTGTGAAAATGGTCAACGTCAAGGGATTTGCTGAGTTGTACAAGTCGTTGTTAAGAACGGGAATGCTGACCGATGTATTAGGATTGGTGGTGGCAAAATCATCATTAGCCAAGAAAAAAGTAAAAGACTCTTCGTTGTAAGCTAAGATTCCCGGATCACTTTGACCGTTGAAACGATATTTAAGCGTTTTCACTGAACTGTAATTGGTAGTGTTGATGCCAAAGGAATTGATGTCAACAGCAAAAAGTCGAATGTCTCGCACGCCATTGGTGTTCCAGACTGGTGTGTTGGCTTTGATTTCATAAAAATCCATATTCCATTTTCCAACCGAAGGATTTTGTGTGTTGGATGAAAAATTGATGGTAACAATATTTCCAACCATAATGCCGTTGTTGTCTTCGAACCAGACTTCGTCAAAACCATTGGTACCAGGATCTGCTTGCTGAGTGAAAAAAAGATCAGGAGTGCCGTCGTTTATTTTTAATGGATTTAGGTTGTTTTGAAGCGTAAATTCAAATGGAGTCGTGGATGGTACGTTCGTCAATGCAGAGCCAAGTCCCATTCCTTGAATCCCTCTGTTCAATGCGGCAGATATTTTGTAATCGGGAAAAGTAAAAGGCGGTGTAAGCGCTTGATTCACATTTCCATCAATTGCAGAAGCAAATGCAAATAAAAATGGTCCGCCGGGTCCGGAATTGGGTGCGCCTGCAGCATTTCCTGGAAACTTTACATCTTTAATAGGCAGAGATCGGAATCTTGTATTTTGAAACGCGACACCATTAGTGCTTAAAATGGAATTATTAACACCGGTAGAGTAAACCCGCGTTGTTGTGCCATTGTTATATCGGAAAGCCAAAAGCTCGCTGTCATTGTTTATGGGTACAGATGTCATCCCCGTATTCCAATAACCGTTAAAATTACTGTAAATATAATCTACCCGTTGAGAATAAAATGAAGACCAGATTGAAGATGAAAAATAGAATAATGCGAAAAGATATTTATATTTTTGAAACATTTGTTGTGATAACTGATTATTTTAGGTCTATGTGCAAATATAATGCAAAATGCTTGAAAATGAGTGTGAATAAGGCTTTGTTAACGTAAAATTATTTTATTGTTAATTAAATTTCAGGAAAAATAATATGATTTTCAAAGAATTAAATCTTGATATTAAAACAGAAAATCACTATATTTACGAAAATCGTATTTCTCTTTGAAAAAAACACTCGTACTCTTTGCGCATCCATACTTCGAACATTCTACAACCAATGTTAGATTGTTAGAATGCTATAACGAGTTTCCAAATGTCACTTTTCGAGATTTGTACGAGGATTATCCAGATTTTCATATTCAGCCATTTCGGGAACGCAAAAGAATTGTGGAGTACGATCGTTTGATTTTCCACTTTCCAATCATTTGGTTTGGATTGCCACCATTGTTGAAACTTTGGATAGATGAGGTTTTTGATATGCGCTGGATCTCCGAAGGTGGACTCAATATTCTATCAGGAAAAGATGCGCTCATCATCACAAGCGTTGGCGGAAGCGAGAATAATTATTCCAAAGAAGGAAAATATAAAACCAGCGCAGAAGAACTACTCACAGGACTTCGCGTTTCGCTGGACATCAATCATATCGAACTGAAAAAAACACATATTGTTTACAATGCAGACAATCTGGACGATCTGCAACTGGATATTTCGTGTAAACAATTATCACAAATACTGAAGGTGGAATGATGGAAAACTCAATTGCAATGACGATTCTAATTTTTCTGGGCGTTGCCATTATTATGGTACCGTTGGGGAAAAAACTGGGTTTGAGTTCCGTGATTGGTTATCTTCTCGGCGGAATCATCATTGGTCCTTTTTGTTTGCAATTGACGGGAAAAAATGCCGAAGATATTATGCACGCTTCAGAATTGGGTGTGATAATGCTTTTGTTTTTAGTGGGTTTGGAATTGGAACCACAGAAACTTTGGCAAATCAGGAAAAGGATTCTTGGTTTGGGATTGAGTCAAATGTTACTCAGTATTGTCGGGATTTTCGTTGTTTTTTACATCGCAGGTTTTGGGCTTCAAAAATCGTTTATCATTTCGCTTTGTTTCGCAATGTCGTCCACGGCGATTGTATTGCAAACCTTGAAGGAAAAAAACCTCTTCCGGACAGTCAGCGGAGAATCTTCCTTTTCAATATTGCTATTTCAAGATATTGCGGTGATTCCGATTTTGGCACTTTTGCCATTTCTTGCAAAGTCTCAAAAAGCCATTGCTCAGGCAGATCACGAAAAAGTTTTACTTCATTATATTCCCGAATGGTTACAGCCATTTACCGTAATTGGAGCCGTCCTGGCATTGATTTTATTAGGTCGATACATCTTCATTCCGTTTTTAAGATTTGTCTCAAAATCCGGATTGAATGAACTATTGACTGCCGCTTCACTTTTCTTGGTGATTGGCGTTTCAGAATTGATGATTTCCATTGGTTTGAGTCCTGCCTTGGGTGCGTTTATCGCTGGTGTAATGTTAGCAAACAGTGAGTTCCGCCACGAGTTGGAAAGTAATATAGATCCGTTCAAAGGTTTGCTTTTGGCTGTGTTTTTTGTGAGCGTTGGTGCGACAATTAACTTTGACATCATTGCTTCCAAACCGGTTTTCATTTTTTCCGCCGCATTTATAGTTTTAGCCATCAAAGCTTCTGTTTTATTCGGGATTGGAAAATATTACAAGATGAATAACGAGCAAAGTTTTTTCCTTGCATTTGCCTTGTCGCAAGTCGGTGAATTTGCATTTGTTTTGATTAATTTTTCTGCCAGTTTATTTTTAATTGATTATCAAGCCAACTCAGAATTGATGGCAATCGTAGCAATCACGATGTGTATTTCACCACTGCTTTTGATATTCAAAGAAAAAGTTTTGGATCGTCGATTTATCAAACAAAAAACTGAAGAAAATGTAGAACTCGGCATCATCAAACAAAGAAAAATTATCATTGTAGGATTCGGCTATTTCGGAAGTACAGTTGGGCGATTGTTGAAAGCGAACGGAATCCGTTCCACGGTTTTGGATAATGATCCAGACAGAGTGGCTTTGTTGCGCTCAAACGGCTTCAATGTTTATTACGGTGATGCTACGAAACCAGCATTGCTTCGTTCTGCCGGAATCGAAGATGCAGAATTGCTCGTTGTTTGCTTGGATGATCCGGAGAAAAATAAATTGCTCGTAGATTACGCCAAGGAAAATTATCCCAACCTAAAAATCTTCGTAAGAGCCAAAAACCGTTTGGACGCCTACGAATTTCTCAATAAAAAAGTTGATAATATCTACCGTGAAACTTTGGGAACCGCTGTAGATATGGCAGTTGATATCCTTCAGGAAAACGGAATGCGAAAGTACACAGCCAGAAGAATGGGCAAACGATTTATGATTATCGATAAGGCGATGACCAGACGATTGGCTAAAGAAAAAGACAAAAACCTAATCACTTTTACCCTCCGAGAAACATTGGAGCGTGAAGCAGAATTGCTTGCATTGGACAGCATTTCCTTCGAGGAAAACCATTGGAGTGGCGATGAGGACGAGGATAAGTAGAGTAATGTTTTGGGTAGCTTATCCGCCCTCCGTTCCCGCTATTTTTTGCCACACGTTTTCATCTTCGAAAGAAATTGATCAATTCCCAAAAAATGAGCTCCACTCAGGTCGGGCTACAGATTCCTCATAGAACAACATTAGTCAATAGATTGGGGTTTCGTTTAAAAATCGAATTTTCAAAAACACACTTCGATTATTCCCTCACTTTTCAT
Source organism: Epilithonimonas xixisoli (assembly GCF_004365655.1). Classification (GTDB taxonomy): domain Bacteria; phylum Bacteroidota; class Bacteroidia; order Flavobacteriales; family Weeksellaceae; genus Epilithonimonas; species Epilithonimonas xixisoli. The sequence goes on from NZ_SOEO01000003.1 coordinate 417,949, forward strand.
TACTTTTATTCCCCAATTAATTTTTATTAAATGAAGAAAATAAGAACCACTTTACTGATAACTTTTCTTGCCATCAACGCAGGGAATTTGACGATAAATGCACAGCAGAAAAAAACATCTGCAACTACAGAAAAATCTATGAACAATAATCCTTTTCTCAAAAAAAGCACCTTGCAATACCAAGCTCCGGAATTTGATAAAATCAAAGACGAGCATTTCAAACCCGCTTTTGAATTCGGTTTGAAAGAACAATTGTCCAACATCGATAAAATCATTAATAACAAGGCGGTTCCAACTTTTGAGAACACAGTTTTGGCATTAGAAAACAGCAGTGAAATTCTGGGAAGAGCAACCATTCTTTTCTACAACCTCACAAGCTCAAATACCAATGATGTTCTTCAAAAATTGGAGGAAGAGTTTGCACCTATTTTCGCGTCTCATTCGGATAAGATTTATTTGAATGATAAACTTTATAACCGATTCAAAGCTGTAAAAACCGACAAGCTAGACGCAGAAAGCAAAAGATTGACAGAGTATTATCTCACCAACTTTGAACTTGCCGGAGCCAATCTATCTGCAGAGAAAAAAGATAAACTGAAGGAAATCAATCAGCAATTGGCAACTTTATCCACACAATTCAGCAACAAATTATTGGAAGCTAGAAAGAAAGGAGCGGTTTTATTTTCTGACGTCAAAGAATTGGATGGACTTTCCGCAGACGAAATCGCCGCAGCCGCAACAGACGCAGAACAAGCTGGGCAAAAAGGAAAATATCTTTTGGCGTTGCAAAACACCACGCAACAGCCACTTTTGCAAAACTTGAAAAACAGAGCTACAAGAGAAAAACTCTTCAAAGCTTCTTGGACGAGAGCAGAAAAAGGCGACGAGAATGACACACGCGAAACGGTTGAGAAATTAGCAAAACTAAGATTGCAAAAAGCGCAACTATTCGGCAAGAAAAACTTTGCAGAATGGAGTTTGCAAGATCAAATGGCAAAAACGCCGGAAGCGGCGATGGGACTTTTGGCACAATTGGCAAAGCCTGCTGTAGAAACCGCAAAACGTGAAGCAACTGAAATTCAGGAAGTGATAGATGCGCAAAAGGGCGGTTTCAAAGTAGAACCTTGGGATTGGAATTTCTACTCTGAGCAAGTCCGAAAAGCAAAATATGATTTGGATGAAAACGAAATCAAACCTTACTTCGAAGTGACAACAGTTTTGGAAAAAGGCGTTTTCTTCGCGGCTGAGAAATTCTATGGGATCACTTTCAAAGTAAGAAAAGATCTTCCGACTTACCATCCGGATGTTGTGGCGTACGAAGTTTTCGACAGAGACGGAAAATCTCTCGCACTTTACTATTTGGATTTCTACACGAGAAGCAACAAAAGTGGAGGCGCTTGGATGAATAATTTTGTTCCTCAATCTCATTTGCTGGGACAAAAACCAGTAATCGTGAATGTCTTCAATTACCAAAAACCTGCGCCTGGAAAACCTTCTCTGATTTCTTATGACGATGTAGAAACGATGTTCCACGAGTTTGGTCACACTTTGCACGGTTTGTTTGCAGATCAAAAATATGTTTCGATTTCCGGAACCAACACCCCGAGAGATTTTGTTGAATTTCCTTCTCAAATCAATGAACATTTTGTGCTGGAGCCAGAGATTTTGAAAAATTATGCCTTACATTATCAAACCAAACAACCAATGCCTCAGTCTTTGATTGATAAAATCAAAAAAGCGTCAAACTTCAACCAAGGTTATGCAACCACAGAATTGGTAGCGGCCGCAACGTTGGATATGAATTGGCACACGGTAACTTCTGACAGCCAGCTGATTCCGGTTTTGGATTTCGAAAATCAAGCTTTGAGTAAGTATGGCTTGTTGGTTCCGCAAGTTCCGCCAAGATACCACACGCCATATTTTGCACACATTTGGGGCGGTGGCTATTCGGCTGGATATTACGCTTATCTGTGGTCAGAAACTTTGGATTCTGATGCTTGGGAATGGATCAAAGCTAACGGTGGATTGACGAGAGAAAACGGTGACAGATTCAGAAAATACATTCTTTCCGTTGGGAACAGTGTAGATCTCAACAAAGCTTTTGAAGCATTTACAGGTCATAGAGCAGACATTAAACCGCTTTTGAGAAGCAGAGGTTTTATTAAATAAACTTTGTCAAAGATTTAGAACTTTGACAAAGTATTGAAAAACGTTTCCAATTCGGAAGCGTTTTTTTGTTTTATAAATATTAACTTAGTAAAAACTAAATCACTTGTGAAAAAACTATTATTCCCTCTATTTCTGATATTGCTAATTGTCAGTTGTAATTCAAAAGATAAAAACCAAGTTGATGAAACTGAGGTTAAAAATATCGATAAAAAGGATTCAATAATTGCTGTTGAAATCGATTCTATTCAGATTCCAAAATCGATTCTTTATAATGGGAATTTGAAAAAAGCAGTTCAATGGAAAGATGAAGTTGGAGATAATTTGGTCATTCTATCAGAGTCAGGTCCTCATAGAAATGAAAAATTCAGGCACGAGTTTGATGACAGTGCAGACTTCGAATTGTTTGCTTATAATTTTAGTTTAGATAAAAATAATTCGCATACTTGGAAAATGTATGATTTTGTGGCGGACTGTCCAGTCGATATCGAAGCCGAATTTTATCCTCAATTTCCAGTAATTACAGATTTGAACAAAAATGGAATCACCGAAGTCTGGATAATGTACAAAGTCGGTTGCCACGGCGATGTAAGCCCAGTTACTCTGAAATTGATGATTTACGAGGGCAACAAAAAATACGCAATGCGAGGCGAAAACAAAATTAAGTTTGGCGCTAATGAATATATAGGTGGAGCATATAAATTTGATAAAACTTTCGATTCTGCGCCAACTGCATTTAAGAATTACGCCATCCAGTTGTGGGAAGAAAATATTTACAAAAAGTAAAAACGTCTCCAAAAAGGAAACTTTTTTTGTGATTTTTAAAAACCAAATTCTGAATTAATTCGTATATAAAAATAAGATTAATAGTTTCATAGTTTATTTTTTTTCCGGAATTCGGCTTTCAATTTTCATAGGCTGATGGCTGGATTCCGGATTTTTTTATTCAAATAAAACCTTGAGAACATTTGCTTATAAATATTCTCAAGGTCTAAAAAAAATTATCAATGAAAATTAAAATTCCCCAATTTGAAGATGCGTGCTTACCGCAATTCTGTTCCAAGCATTGATGGTGACAATTGCCATAATAATCTCAGCAATTTGCTTTTCAGAAAACACTTTGGAGGCTCTTTGATAAGTTTCGTTGCTTAGTCCGTTTTGAGCAATTTGGGTGATTTCTTCTGTCATTTTCAGCGCGACAATTTCTTCTTCTGTAAAATGTGTTTCTGCTTCGTGCCAAGCGCTCAAGATGAAAAGTCTCTCTGCGTTTTCTCCATATTTTAAGGCATCTTTTGTATGCATTGCGAGACAATACGCACAATTGTTGATTTGCGATGCACGGATTTTGATGAGTTCTTTGATGGTTTTTGAGATTTCGGATTGAGCCAGATAAGCTTCCAATCCAAGCATAGCTTTGTAAGCGTGAGGTTCTACCGTGTTGATGTTGATGCGTTTGTCCATTTTATTGATTTTAATTGATTAATGATTGATTTTGTTATCGATGCTAAAATAATATTGATTCTGACTCGCCAGCAAAAAAGCCGAAGCACAACCTACCCAAACCGAGTAATCCAAAGGAGCTTTGATTCCTAAAGAAATGCTCATTGATAAACCGAATATCAATAAGAGAATGCCTGTTGCAAAAGCTGTGAACTTGGTTTTGAAACCGATGATAAGAAATATTGAAAATATTATTTCTAAAGTTGTAGCGAAGTAAGCTCCGAAAATACTCAGACTTTCGGGTAAAAATGAAGTCAATTGTTTGGTGTAATTTTCAAAATTCTGCCAATTGCCCCAAGCTGAATTGTCACCCCAAAATCCAAATCTGTCTGCGACTGCAGACAACATCGTTACCGAGAGAGCCATTCGCAAGAACAGTTGTAGGAAGTGATTGGTTGTGGTGTTTTCCATTTCTTTGTTTTTTGATGGTACAAAGTTGGGAAATCGAAAACAGAAAAAACTTAAACTGGTTTAAGAAAGTAATTCTCTCGCAGATTTTGCTGATTAAAACAGATTTATACTAATCTGCAAAATTTGCCAAATCTGTGAGAAACAACTTTTTAAGAAACGCTTTTCTTCCGAATCTCGCTAAGATATTCGGGCGTGAAACCAAGAAATGAAGCAATCAAATATTGCGGAACTCGTTGCACAAATTCAGGATATTGTTTCGCAAACGAGAAGTAAAATTCTTCTTTGGAATAGGAAAAAATATATTTCACCCTCCGCTGATTGGACGCAAAAGCCCTGTGGTAAATGCAACGGAAATATTTTTCCATTATCGGAAAATCATTCAGCAGTTTCTCTTGAGAATCGTGGCTGATGGCAAGAACCTCCGATTTCTCAACGGTTTGAATGCTAAAATCTGCCGGAGTTCTCCGTTCAAAAGAAAAATTATCCGTCATCCACCAGCTTTCCAGCGCGAAATCTGTGGTTTGTTCGATGCCTTTTTCATTAATGTAAAACTTTCTGAGAAGGCCTTTCAAAACAAAATAATTCTGATGACAAACTTGCCCTTCTTCCAACAGATTCTGTTTTTTGTCAAAGGTTTTGACTTCGAAATAACCCATTATCAAAGCAAATTCCTCATCTGTCATCGTGATGAATTTCTGTAAATTAGCTTTGAATAGTTCTGACATAGTTTTTCTTTGAAGCTTGTAAAATTAAACAAAAAAGCAAAATGCCAATTCACATTCTGCTTTCAATTTTATCACATTCTACTTAGAATCTCTTTCTTTTTGGCCTCGTAATCTTCGACGGAAATTAAATCGTTGTCCAAAAATGCTTTCAGTTTCATTAATGTTTCCATTGGATTCTCTGTTGGAGTTTCTGGCTTGGGTTCTTCTTTTTGCTCGGGTTGCGTGTTGACAGTGATTGCGCCAGAAGTTGCGCGTTTGTCTTCCAATTCTTTTTGTCGGCGAAATTCTATCATCTCTTCCTCCTTGGCTTGTGCGTATTGATACAATTTTCTCGCTTGAGATTTTGGGATATAGTCAATCGTTTCCACAAATCCGCTGACCGCTGTCATCTTGAAAGTTGAACCAAGAATTGCTTCGCTAATGTGACTTTCGCCAACATCTTTCCAAAGATAATCCTGAAAATCCGTCACCAAACCAAACGATTTGGAGCGGAAAAATATGATTCTTTTATTCGTAAGAACAATAGAATCTGGCGAAATGTTGATGGCTGGTTTATTTTGAACCGCGATGTATTCTATAGATTCCCCGTTGGTTAGCAGATCATTCACCTTTTCAGCAATTTTTTCTACTGCTTTTGGATCTTGATCTTCGTTCAGGAATTTCTTTATATCGTTTATCATTGTTTTATTTTTTTGTAATTATAAGAAAAGTTATTCAGTTTCTATTTTAAATATATGGATTACATCATCAGAATTGTTTTCAATAGAATCATCTAAAATTTTTTTAAACTTTATCTCGATATTTTTTAAATTAACTTTTTTATTTGTTTTGATAATTACACTAGCAGGAAAAATGTCTCCTTCAAATAAATCTTTTGATTCGATTCCTAAAAGTTTTGAAGCTTCTAGTTTAGCATCCTTCTTAGAAATGTATTTTAAATTTATAATCTCTAGAGTTTCATTCAAGTATTTTTTAAAATCATTAAGTTGACTTTGACTTATGGAGTCTAACAGAAAAAATTCATATTCGTAAACTTTCTTTTCTTGAGTTTCATACTTTACTAAAAACTCTGATTGTCTTGTAAGTGCTGGCGCAAAACTACTTACTGAAAGCTTGTCTTTGAGATTTTCGAATGTGAGATTAATTTTAGGAAATGCTTGTTTAGTTGAATCAGATAGGTTAATTATTTCATTTCTATCAAATGCAAAAACAGTTAATTTTAAACTGTCTTTATTTTGTAATAGTTCTTTAGATTTTTGGAAAATAGTAGTTTGATAAAAGTTATTTTCTATTTTTTTCCACTCGTAATTTTGAGCATTTACAAAATGGATGACTAAGGCTAATATTATTGTAAGCTTATAATGATTTTTCATTTTTAAAAATATGATTTCTAAAAAGTGAAATTACGAAAACAAACCGAATTTCAGCAAACAAAAAACTGCATCAGAATATCCAATGCAGTTTATATTTTATTTTAAAGTTCAAATCTTAACTTTCGAGCTGAGTTCCCAAGAATTCCCATTCCTGCAAAGTCAAATCTAACTCTTCTTTGGTTTTGTTATAAGTTTCCAAAGTTTCTTCAGAAGGATTTTCTTTGGTAAAAGAACTTTCGAATTCCTCAATTTTCAATTCAAGTTCAGAGATTTTTTCCTCGACTTTTTTGATTTTATTCTGAATGTTCTTTTGTTCCTTACTGACAATAGTTGTTGGTTGATGGTTGTTAGTTGCTGGTTTTGATTCTTGAATCTTTTGCCTTGGTTCTTCAACCACTTCTTCCTGATGTAGTTTTGCTTTTTCTGCAGAGATTTCTCGGATGCTTTCTTTTTGTCTGTATTCCAAGTATTCATCTATGTTTCCTAGGAATTCTTTCATTTTTCCATCACGGAATTCGAAGATTTTGTCGGATAAACCTTGCAGGAATTCACGGTCGTGAGAAATCACAATCAAGGTTCCTTCATATTTTTGAAGCGCCAACTTGATAATCTCCTTGGACTGAATATCCAAGTGATTCGTAGGCTCATCCATAATCAACGTGTTGAACGGACGAAGCAACAATTTACAAAGTGCCAGACGGTTTCTTTCACCTCCTGAAAGAACTTTGGTTTTCTTCGTCACATCTTCGCCTTGAAATAGGAAAGAACCCAAAAGGTCACGAACTCTAGGTCTGGTTTCTTCCGTTGCAGAATCTTCTGCTTCTTGAAGAACCGTTTTATCCGGCGTCAAAACTTCTTCCTGATTCTGAGCAAAATATCCGATGCTTACGTTGTGACCAAGATTCCATTCTCCGGAATAATCGGTGATGTCGCCCGCAAGAATCTTCGCCAAAGTCGTTTTTCCTTGTCCGTTTTGTCCCAAAAGTGAGATTCTGTCGCCACGTTCGATGAAGAAATCCACGTTGTCAAAAATCTGTTTTTCGCCATAAGCTTTCCCCAGATTTTTAGCTTCGAAAATTACTTTCCCTGGCGTTACAGAAGGCTGGAAACGAATATTGAATTTAGAAACATCTTCATTCTCAACTTCAATGCGTTCTACTTTTTCCAATTTCTTAATTAATGACTGCGCAAACGAAGCTTTGGAAGCACTCGCACGGAATTTATTGATTAATTCTTCGGTATGTTTTATTTCTGCATCCTGATTCTTTTTCGCTTGGATGAGTTTTTCTTTTCTGTCTTTTCTTAGCTCAAGATATTTGGAATAATTGGCTTTGTAATCATCGATTTTTCGGTTGTTAACATCAAAAGTTCTGTTGCAAGTCGAAGTCATAAACTGCTTGTCGTGACTTACCAGTAACATCGAACCTGAATAATCTTTCAGAAATTCTTCCAGCCAAATGATAGATTCCATATCCAAGTGGTTGGTCGGCTCATCCAGAAGCATCAAATCGTTTTGCTGAAGAAGCAGTTTTGCCAACTCGATTCTCATTCTCCAACCTCCGGAAAACTCGTCGGTAATCTTATGAAAATCACTCGCTTTGAAACCCAATCCAAACAAAATTTTCTCAACATCGCCTTCCAAATTGTATGCGTCGAAATTCATCAACAAATCATTCAAATCCGTCATTCTGTTGATGAGATCTGTGTAGGCATCGCTTTCGTAGTCGGTTCTAGTTGCCAATTGGTTGTTGACTTCTTCCAATTCATCTTTCAAAGCATTGATCTGCTCAAAAGCCTGCATCGTCTCGTCCCAAACAGTTCTTCCTTTTACGAAATCAAGATCCTGTTTTAGGAAACCGATCGTGATCTTACCTTCAGTAACCACATTGCCTTCAAAGTAATTGATTTCTCCAGAAAGTATTTTGAGAAGCGTGGATTTTCCAGCTCCGTTTTTTCCGACCAATCCAATTTTATCGCCTTTTTTGATGGTGAAGTTGGTGTCTTTGAAAAGATAATTTCCTGCGTGATGTAAGCCTAATCCCTGAACCGAAAGCATTGTATTCTATATTTTATTTGAATTTGCAAAAGTAGTGAAATATGCTGGAAGATGGAAGCTGGATGTTGGAAGTTTATATTTGCTTAATAATTAAGATGTTATTGAAAGAGTAGTTGGCTTCGAGAGCCTCAGCCTGACATTTGTTGATTGATTATGGTCAACTTTTATTTAAAGACAAAACTTGAATTTATGCTGAATCCGCAGCCCGACTTGAGGGTAAATCCTTTTTTGCTGATATTCAAGTTCTATTTAAACAAAAATCGTCGAGCAAAAAAGATTGGGAACGGAAGGCGGATAAAGCTGCCCAAATAATTATTGTTAAAGACATCATACATCCGACTTCTGACTTCCATCATCCAAACAAATCCTTATCTTTGCAAAAATCTTAAACAAAATGAGCAAACCGATTACTGAGTTCATAGAAAAATATTATTTGCATTTCAATGCTGCGGCTTTGGTAGATGCGTCCAAAGGTTATGTTGCCCACTTGAAAGATGGCGGAAAAATGATGATCACGCTTGCTGGTGCAATGTCAACGGCGGAATTGGGAAAAATTCTAGCTGAGATGATTCGTCAAGGGAAAGTGGATTTCATTTCTTGTACTGGGGCGAATCTTGAGGAAGACTTGATGAATCTTGTAGCACACACGCACTACGAGAGAGTTCCAAATTACAGAGATCTTACGCCGAAAGAAGAGTGGGATTTGCTGGAAAGAGGACTTAATAGAGTGACTGACACTTGTATTCCTGAAGAAGAAGCTTTCAGAAGACTGCAAAAACACATCTATGAAATCTGGAAAGATGCGGATTCTAAAGGAGAAAGATATTTCCCGCACGAATATATGTACAAAATGATTTTGTCAGGCGTTCTTGAGCAGTATTATGAAATCCCGAGAGAAAATTCTTGGATGATTGCTGCGGCTGAGAAAAACTTGCCAATTGTGGTGCCGGGATGGGAAGATTCTACAATGGGAAATATTTTCACGTCTTATTGTATCAAAGGAGATTTGAAGTTTTCTACAATGAAATCCGGAATCGAATATATGGCTTATTTAGCTGATTGGTATCCGAAAAATTCTGGTGGAAAAGGTGTTGGATTCTTCCAAGTTGGAGGTGGAATTGCAGGTGATTTCCCAATCTGTGTGGTGCCGATGTTGTACCAAGATATGGAAATGCACGATATTCCGTTTTGGAGTTATTTCTGTCAGATCTCAGATTCTACAACTTCGTACGGATCATATTCTGGAGCGGTTCCTAATGAGAAAATCACTTGGGGAAAATTGGATATCAACACACCGAAATTCATCGTGGAAAGTGACGCAACTATTTGTGCACCATTGATGTTCAGTTATATTCTTGAGAATTCATAAAGAGCTTGAAGATGGAAGTCTGAAGCTTGAAGTTATAGAGAAACGTTTCAAATTTTGAAACGTTTCTTTTTCTTAATCTGCCACACCAGACGGAAAAATTTCTTAAAAATTCATTTTGAATACGTTACAGAAAAATAAGTTCGATGCTTTAACCGGAATGCGTGCCATTGCGGCGATTATGGTTTTTGTGTATCACAATCGAAAATATTGGCGTCACGATTTGCCTTTTGAAATGATGCGTTTCATCAGCGAATGGCATATTGGCGTGACTGTTTTTTTTGTTTTGAGTGGATTTTTATTGGCTTATCGGTACGAAGGAAAACCTTTGGAATCCAAAAAATCTTACTTAAAATATATTCTTCTCCGTATCGCAAGGATTTTTCCTTTGTATTGGATTTTGTTGAGTTGTTATTTTCTCGATACAGCTTATTCCAAAAATGTCAATACTTATTTTTTACAATATTCTCTTTTTTATTCTTTGTTTGACAGTTATTCCGTTTCGGGAATTGTACAAGCTTGGTCGCTTACGGTAGAGTTTTTCTTTTATGTTTTAGCACCTTTTCTATTTTTATTACTCAAGAAAAGCTGGCAGTATTGCATTCTGTTTTTAATTGGATTTTTCTTTTTAGGCTGGGGAATTGGATCCGGTCTTCACGAGTTGAATGGAAATCCGAAAGGTTTTTTATCACCTTTAAAATTTATGATTGGAAGCACATTTTTCGGTCGCAGTCTTGAGTTTTTCTTCGGAATGTTGTTGGCATATCTGATGAAAAATGAAAAAGGAATTCTATTTTTAAATAAACTCAAAAAACCAACACTTTGGGGTGGAATTTCGATTTTAGTTTTAAATGTTTGTATTGCCTTTTTCGCCAGAAACAATTTTGTACACGGCGTAGAAAGATGGGAAGGAAGATTGATTCACGAATTGTTTTTGCCCGTAGGAATTGCTGTTTTCTTTTGGGGATTGATGACAGAAAGAACGCTCGTTTCAAGATTACTTTCTTCTAAGTTTTTTATTCTTTTGGGAAATGCCTCATTTGTTTTCTATTTGATTCATTTGAGTTATTTTAATATGAAACTGAAATCCTACGTTTATCTTCCCGATCGTAATTTCGTACTGCTTTGGATTTGTTCAATTATCATTTATCTTTTAATTGAAAAACCATTGTATGAATTGTGCAGAAAACTTATTTCTAAAATTAATTAAACTCTGATTTTTAGAATTTAGAATAAAAGAAAGCGTCCAAAAATGATTTGAACGCTTCTTATTTATGTTTAAAGATTGATGCTTTAATCTAATGAGTTTAGCAAGACTTTGTAACGATAACCGAAAATCAGTTTCTGAAATTTGTTCAGCTTTGTAAAATCTCTTTTGCTGTACTTTGGTAAAATAGCTTTGTTGATGTTATTCAGAACTCTAAAAAATGCTTTTTTCATAACTTGAAATTTTTAAAATACTGATGATTAAAATACAAGTTTCAAGCCACGCCAAAAATCATTTATCAACCATCATTTATTAATTATAATTACAGCATCATCACACCTTCGATTTCTGCCACCTTTTTGTAGATTCTGATGACTTGGTCTGCGTCTAGCACAAAACAATCGATAGAAACAGAAGTGTATTTTCCTGTTGAACTTTCCTTATTAGATAGAGTATATTTCAAATTATCGAATGCTCTTAAGATTTCCGTTATCTTTTCGGGATCACTTGTTACAATGAATTTAAAAAGATATTCTTCTGGGAAATTATGCTGTTCTTCTAGTTTTTCTTTCAGTGATTTGTAAAATTCTTCTGGATTTGTGTGATTGGTATCTATAATATCTGCCATCTAATTTTAATTTTGATTAATAAAAAATCTCCGCAAAAAACGGAGATCAAAGGTAATGATATTTAATTTGTTGTTACGAAGGATTTTCTGCCGTAGCTTCCTGTGGGAGAGAAACGTCGTCCGGAGCAGCTTCCAAAGCCTTGTCCAATGTGAAAAGTGATTCGTCGGATGCACTGTCTCCACCTGCGATTTTGAGCTTATCAATCAATTCTAATGCTAATTTTTCTTCCTCAATTTGCTCTTTTACAAACCATTGCATGAAATTCCAGGTTGCCCAGTCTTTTTCTTCAAAAGAAAGATTGACAATGTCGTAGATTGCAGTGGTATTATCTACCTCGTGTTCAAACACTTTGTTGAAAGCGTCTGTCAGATTTTGTGGATTTTCCGGTGGAGCAGGAATGGCTTCCACTCTTGCCTCGCCACCTCTGTCTAGGATGTAGCGCATAAATTTGATCATATGATTTCGCTCTTCCTGCGCATGACGGTATAGAAAATTGGCAATCCCGCCGTAACCTTTCACGTCTGCCCAACAACCGTAAGAAAGGAAAATTTGTGAAGCGTGAGCCTCTTTTGTCATTTGTTTTATCAATGCTTCCTGCATTCTGGCTGATAATCTGTTGGTGTTCATATTTCTGATATTTTGATTTATTTTTTAATTAATTGAGATTACTCAAACTGCAAATTCCTGACCAGTTATTATTAACTCATTTTGAGTAAATAAAGATTTGAATTGATGAAAATGGGCAAATAACGAGCCAAAACAGGGAATTTTTTTTATCCTTTTTTGACTTGTAAATGTTAAAATATTAATTTATAGTATTGAATATCAATTATTTATTAATTTTTTATTTTAACTTAATTTTTTGTTAATAAATTATTTATATTCGGACTAAGAAAATAATACATAAGAATATTATGAGAAAAAATTATGTGAAATTACCGATGCTGATCGCCGCAATCTATTTTGGAGGCAATTTGCATGCGCAGTCCACACAAGATACAGCTGCTGCCGAAAATAAGATTGAGGAAGTGGTTGTGATTGGATATGGATCACAAAAGAAGGAAAATGTTACAGGAAGTATTGGAATTGTTTCTGCAAAAGATCTTGCAGATAAACCAAATGCAAATCCACTAAGTTCTGTTCAAGGAAGATTGGCTGGGGTGAATGTTGTGAACTCTGGTACACCGGGAGGTTCTCCTCGTGTAGATATTAGAGGAATTGGATCACTATCTGGAAACACAGTTTTTATCGTAGATGGAATGTTGACAGAGGATATCTCTTTCCTTAATCCTCAGGACATTGAGTCGATGAGTGTTTTGAAAGATCCATCCAGTTTAGCAATTTTTGGAGCAAAAGCAGCGAATGGTGCTGTGATTATCAAAACTAAAACAGGGAAAGGAAAACCAGTTTTCAATCTGAATTCTTATTTGGGTATCAAAACCGTGACCAATGTACCTAAGATGGTAAACGGTGATCAGTACATAGAATTGTATAACGAGAGATTGATTAATGATAACAATGGCAGTACTGCAGGATCTATAACCAAAGCAGGTTATCCTGGTAATACCGATTGGTTCAAAGAGATTTTACGTACAAGCATGATTAATTCCAATGATTTTTCAGCATCTGGAAGTTTAGGAAAACTGAATTATTATGGTAGCGTTGGTTATCTTCAAGATGAAGGTAATTTAGCTGCAGGTAGAGGAATCAATTCAGGAAGTGGATTCAATAGATTTAATACAAAATTGAACCTAAGCTATAAAGTAACAGATAACATTACAATTGGAAATAACTTTGCTTTTTCCAAAATGCGTACCGATATAGCCCAAAACCCACTATTGGATGCTCGTAATGCACCTCCTGTTTTTGGAACAATTAACCCGGATACAGGAATGTACCAATATATTACTTTGGTAACTGTGCCCAATCCAAGAGCAAAACTGGATTTGTACCGTTCTCAAGAAAGACAAGAGAGACTATTGAATAACGTTTGGGCCGAAGTTAAGTTCTTGAAAGACTTTACTTTTAGAAGTAGCTATACAAGTGATAATTATAGCCCAAGCAAATATGAATATACTCCAACATTATTTTTTGCACCTACTGCAGATCAAAGGGATCCACTTTTGATTACAAGAGATGTGAGACATCGCAATTATGTTTGGGATAATACAATCAACTGGAAGAAAAGTTTTGGTAGTCATAATTTAGATTTATTAGCTGGTTTTTCTAGAATTAGAGATTCTAGATCAGAAGATTACTGGTCTGCAAATAATGTAATGTATGATGGAACAAACGGATCTTTAAACATTCAAAATGGAACAGATATAGTACATTTTGCGAATACCCAGACTGTACCAGTTGCAGTTACTCAGGATCAACAAAGAATAGAATCTTTCTTTGGTAGAATTAATTATGATTATGCTGGAAAATATCTTTTGAACGCATCTATTCGTAGAGATGCAACTTCACAAATTTCCGTAGACAGAGCTAAGGTTTTCCCAGCTGTGAGTATAGGGTGGGTAGCTTCTAAAGAAGGATTTATGAGTAATCAAACCGTTTTTGATTTGTTGAAATTCAGAGCTAGCTGGGGTGAGTTAGGAAATCCTAAAGTGCAAAGAAGTTTCAACCAACTTGTATCCAATGTTACGGGTGTTTATTATGGTAATAATGGTTATCCGGCTGCTACTATCAATACAGTTATTGACGATACAATTGGTTGGGAAACTACAATAGGTATGGATTACGGTGTAGAAATGGCATTGTTGAATAACAAGTTGAAAATTGAAGCAACTTATTACAACAAAGAGTCAAAAGATGTAGTTTACGGTATTTTCCAAGGAACTGTATCGGGAGCTGAAAACTGGAGAAATTATGTAACTAATGCTTATTCTTTCAGAAATAAAGGTTTTGAGGTTTCTGCAAATTATAATACAAATTTAAGTGATAATGTAAAACTTGGATTTTACGGGAACTTTACATCGCTTAAAAATGAAATCACAGATGTTTATGGAGGTTCTTTCCTAGAAACTGGAGCTAGTTTATTTGGAAATTCCATTATTAGATTACAAACAGGACAAGCTGTTGGTTCTTATTATGGATATCAAGTAGATGGCGTTTTCCAAAATGATGCAGATGCTATTGCTTCTGGTCAAAACGGAGGAGCTGCTAGAGCTGGTTGGTTCAAGTTCAAAGACATGGACGGTAATGGTGTTATCGATTCTAGAGATAAAACATTCTTAGGAAGCCCAATTCCAAAAGGAACTTACGGTTTCGGATTTAATTTAAATATCCACGCTATCGATTTTGGAATTGATTTCCAAGGTGTATTTGGTAACAAGATTTACAATTACAACCGTGAGCAAAGATATGGTAACGAAAGTTGGGATCTTGATATGTATAATAACAGATGGACCGGAGCAGGAACATCGAATACAAATTCTATGATAACGTCTAACCAATTGATTATTGCTCCGAATAGCTTCTATGTAGAAGATGGTAGTTATTTCAGAATTAGAAATATCCAAGTGGGTTACTCTTTACCAAAAAATATCGCAAATTCTTTATCTGTTAATAAACTAAGAATTTACTTAAGTGCTCAAAACCCTTGGACAAGTTTCAAGTATAACGGATTCTCTCCAGAGATTATGAACACAGACAGAGTACAGATGGGTATCGACCAAAACATTTATCCAATCTCTGCCATTTACACAATGGGTATGAACTTAACATTTTAATTAGAAAATCATGAAAAAAATATTTTTAACATTATCTTTATTTTCACTCATAGTTAGCTGTAATGATGATTTTGTAGATATAAAACCAGAAGGCGCTATAGAGGCTACAGATTTCTTCAAAACAGAAGAAGATGCTATGAAAGCGACTAATGCAATTTACAGTTTCCTAAGAAGTTGGGAAAATACAGGTTTCCCTGCTCAGTATGTTTTTGGGGTGACTGGTGATGATGTGGAGAAAGGATCAAATCCTGGTGATGCATCATTCATTAATGCCTATGACAACTTCTCATTTACAATTAGTGATGATGGAGTGAACGGCTATTGGATTGGTCAATGGCAAGCAGTTGGTAGAGCCAATCAAGTTATTACCAATGTACCAAACATTGAGATGAATGCTACACTTAAAAATAGACTCATTGCAGAAGCTAAAATGCTAAGAGCTTACTTCTATTTTAATTTAGTGAGAATTTATGGCGGTGTTCCAATTTTCGACGGATTGCAGACAAACTATAATATTCCGAGAAATTCAGCGGCAGAAGTTTATGCTTTTATCGTAAAAGATTTAACTGAAGCTTCTGAGGTTTTACCAACTTCATATGGAGCGGCAGATTTGGGAAGAGTGACAAAAGGTGGTGCTTTAGGCCTGCTTTCAAAAGTATATCTTTATATGAAAGATTACCAAAAAGCTTATGATACGTCCAACTTAGTAATTGGAATGGGTTACAGTTTAGATCCTGATTTCAATCATTTGTTTAGACCAGCAGGAGAATTTGGTACAGAGTCTGTTTTTGAAGTTAATTGCGGATGTTCTGCTGAGTTTGGCGGTAGTCAATATGCAGAGGTTCAAGGTGTTAGAAATCAATTCGGTTGGGGCTTCTTTACGCCAACTCAAGCCTTGGAAGATGCATTTGAGCCTGGCGATATCAGAAAAGAATTCACTATTTTGAGAGAGGGTGAAACCACTCTTGAAGGTGATTTGATCAAAAAAGGAGATCCTCAAGCAGGGAATACTTGGAGTCAAAAAGTTTATGTTCCAACTTCATTAAACAATAATGCTTGTGGATATGGATCAATACAGAACTTAAGAATTCTAAGATTTGCAGATATTCTTTTGATTAATGCAGAAGCTGCAAATGAGTTAGGAAATACTGGTGTTGCAATTACAAACATTAATAAAGTAAGACTGAGAGCGAATCTTGGAGAAACTCCTGCTACTTCTCAATCCGCTTTAAGATTAGCAATCTGGCAAGAGAGAAGAGTAGAATTGGCAATGGAAATGGACAGATTCCCGGATCTTGTAAGAACTGGTCAGGCTGAAACTTTCTTAGGGCCATTAGGATTCCAGAAAGGAAAAAATGAGCTATTCCCGATTCCATTGAATGCTATTATTTCAAGTAATAACATTCTTACACAAAACCCTGGTTATAACTAACAGTTTTTATAACTCAGAATACTAAGAGGAGAGTTTTTATTCTCCTCTTTTTTTATAAATTAATTATAATATAAAATTATGAAAAGTATATTATCATTATCAATCATTTCATTATCAGTATTGTTATCTTGCAAAAATTCTCAAGTTTCAAGTTCAAGTACTGATAACAAAACAATTTCAAAAAACCTCTCAGACAATCAATTGATGGACAAAGTTCAAAGCGATGCCCTCAAGTATTTCTGGGATTTTGCAGAACCAAATTCTCTCTTGGGAAGAGAACGCTACCACGAGGACAATATTTATCCGGATAATGACAAACACGTAGTCACCACCGGAGGATCAGGTTTCGGATTGATGACGCTTTTGGTAGGAATCGATAGAAAATTCATTCCAAGAAAAGAAGCCGTAAAAAGATTGACTCACATCGCAGATTTTCTAGATAAGGCAGAACGTTTCCACGGTGCTTGGCCACATTGGATCAATGGCGAAACAGGAAAAATGACGCCGTTTGGAAAGAAAGACAATGGCGGAGATTTGGTGGAAACCGCATTTCTTGTTCAAGGGATTATTTGTGTTCGTGAATATTTCAAAGACGGAAACGAAGAAGAAAAAGCACTCGCTGCGAAAATGGACAAACTCTGGAAAGGCGTGGAGTGGAACTGGTACACAAAAGGTGGCGAGAAAGTCCTCTATTGGCATTGGTCGCCAAGTTACGGCTGGGAAATGAACTTTCCGCTCGAAGGTTACAACGAGTGTCTGATCACTTACGTTTTAGCCGCTGCATCACCAGACTATTCCATCGATTCCGAAACTTACAACAAAGGTTGGTCACGCAACGGAACCTACACAACAGACAGAACAAAATACGGTTTACCGCTTTACGTCAAACACAATTACGCAGAAGAATTCGGTGGCCCATTATTCTGGTCTCAATACTCGTATTTAGGCTTGGATCCAAGAGGATTGTCAGATCAATACGTAAAAAGCTACTGGGATTTGAACCGAAATCACGTCTTAATTGATTACAAATATTGCGTCGAAAACCCGCTCAATTACAAAGGTTACTCCGAGAAATATTGGGGATTGACGGCAGGTTACACCAGAAACAAAGACGGTTCTGTAGGTTACGCCGCTCACCAACCAATGAAAGAAGATTTGGGTGTCATTACGCCAACCGCTGCGCTCAGCTCGATGCCTTACACGCCAAAAGAATCTATGGATTTTCTAAGGTTTTTATACGAAGAAAAACCAAATTTCATAGGAAAAGCTGGACCTTACGACGCAACTTCAATTCATTTTAATGACTGGACAACGCCTCGTTATCTCGCTATAGATCAGGGAACTATCGCCCCAATGATCGAGAATTACCGCACAGGATTGCTCTGGAATCTCTTTATGAATGCCCCAGAAATCCGAAACGGACTCAAAAAAATCGGTTTTAAGTCCGCAGAACATAAGATTGACTAACCAAAAAGTACTATCTTTAAACACGAATATTTAATGTATCTTTTTGAGACATTGAATAGTTTTTAGGAGCTATTTCCCGCTTTTCGTTGCAATCTTTTTTGCATCACGATTTGCATAAAGTAGAACTTGAGCATACGCAAAAAAGGATTTCCACTGCAATCGGGGCTATGGGATTTGTAAATCAATTGAAACATTTGTTAATAAGCGAGATATTTCACATAAGTCATAGTTCCGTAGGAAAGAAAAATTTGTAACATCGATTAGAAATTATAAGAAAAGCTCCAGCGGAACAAAACGTTTGTAATTAAAAAAATACATTAAGTTTAAAGCTCCGAAGGAGCGATACGTGTGTAGAAAAATAATGCTATTAAATAAAAGCTCCAGCGGAGCGACCTGTTTGTAGCGTTCAAAAATCATAGAAAGCGAAGCTCCGTAGGAGCGATATGTTTGTGTCATCTTTTAAAATTGTTAATTGAAACGCCTTTGCGAAACACAATTCGAAAAACGAAACAAAATGAATTTAAAACAAAAATTTCTTCCGTTTTTATTTTTAGGAATCACATCTTTGGCAACCGCTCAGGAAATCAAATCTGAGTTCAACAAAGAAGTCAAAGTCCAGAAAAAAATGTCCTACATTTTGGATATGCCTCAAAACACAAAATCCAAAATTCCTTTGATCGTTTTCCTTCACGGTTCTGGCGAGAGAGGCAACGATCTGGAGATTGTGAAAAATCACAGCCCATTTACTTATAAGAATTTAATCAAAGAACCCGTTGCGATTTTAGCACCTCAATGTCCAGCGAATACTTGGTGGGATACAGAAGCAGTTTATTTCCTCATCAAAGAAATCTCTGAAAAATATAAGATTGATAAGGACAGAATTTACCTCACCGGATTATCGATGGGCGGTTGGGGAACTTTGAAATTAGCGGGCGAACATCCCGAAATGTTTGCTTCGGTTTCAGCCGTTTGTGCACCGACAGATCGCGCAATGTGGGCAAATATCCACAATTATAAAGATCTTAATATCAAATTATTCCACGGTGGAATGGACGATATTGTGCTTCCGGAAAATGCTTTTAACTTTTACCAAAAATTACATCCAGTAAATCCAAGAGCAGAACTCACGATTTTCCCAAATGACAATCATAATTCTTGGGATTCTACCTATTCGGATCCAAAGTTATACGAATGGATGTTATCTTTGAAGAAAAATTAAAATTAAAAAAAATTAAAAATATATAGAACTGAAATCACTCTTTTTGAAAATCTGAAAGTTTTTAAAAATTGTGGTTTCAAAGACTTAAAAAATAAATTTTACTTATGAAAAAGTTTGTAATCCTTGCTGCGTTAGCATTGTCGCCTTTTTTTATGGCGCAGGACATTGTATCCAAACCGGTTCAGTCTTTCCAATCTGCTCAATATCAATCCAAGAAAAAAGTTTTTGTTGACAACTTGATTTCCAAAATGACTTTGGATGAGAAAATTGGTCAGCTCAATTTGCCTTCTTCAGGAGATTTTACAACTGGTACTGCACAAAGTTCGGATATTGGAAAAAAGATTGAGCAAGGCTTAGTTGGAGGTTTATTTAACATCAAAGGTGTTGATAAGATTCGGGATGTACAGAAAGTAGCTGTTGAAAAAAGTCGTCTGAAGATTCCAATGATCTTCGGTATGGATGTGATCCACGGTTACGAAACAACGTTCCCGATTCCATTAGGGATTGCATCATCTTGGGATATGGATTTGATTCAAAGATCGGCTCAAATTGCCGCTCAAGAATCCACCGCAGACGGAATCAACTGGACATTCTCACCAATGGTAGATGTTTCCAGAGATCCAAGATGGGGAAGGGTTTCCGAAGGTTCTGGTGAAGATCCGTACTTGGGAAGCCAGATCGCCAAAGCAATGGTTTATGGTTATCAAGGAAATGACTTGTCCAAGAAAAATACAATGTTGGCTTGCGTGAAACATTTCGCACTTTATGGCGCTGGAGAAGCAGGTAGAGATTACAACACGGTTGATATGAGTCACGTTCAGATGTACAATATGTATTTCCCACCTTACAAAGCGGCCGTAGATGCTGGCGCAGGTTCTGTGATGGCTTCCTTCAATGAAGTGGACGGAATTCCTGCAACGGGAAACAAATGGCTGATGACAGACGTTCTTAGAAAACAATGGGACTTCAAAGGTTTTGTGGTAACGGATTACACTGGAATCAATGAAATGATCGACCACGGAATGGGAGATCTGAAACAAGTTTCCGCTTTGGCAATGAACGCCGGAATCGATATGGATATGGTTGGAGAAGGATTTTTGAAAACTCTAAAACAATCCATCTCCGAAGGAAAAGTGACCGAACAGACTGTGACAGATGCTGCAAGAAGAATCCTCGAAGCTAAGTACGATCTTGGCCTTTTCGATGATCCTTACAAATATACAGATACGAAAAGAGCGCAGAAAGAAGTTTTCAGTCCGAAACATTTGGAGGCGGCAAAAACAATTGCTTCTCAATCGATGGTTTTGATGAAAAATGATAAACAAGTTCTTCCACTTAAGAAATCTGGAACTGTTGCAGTAATCGGTCCGTTGGGAGACAACGCAATGAATATGACCGGAACTTGGAGTGTTGCAGCAAAACACGCTAACTCTATTTCTTTGTTAAGAGGTTTGAAGGAAACCGTTGGGAAAGACGTTAATTTCATTTTTGCAAAAGGAAGCAACGTTTACGAAGATGCTAAAATGGAAGAAAAAGTGGCGATGTTTGGCAAGGATACAGGAAGAGACAGTCGTCCTGCAGAAGACATCAGAAAAGAAGCTTTGGCAATTGCAAATCAAGCGGATGTGATTGTTTTGGCAATGGGAGAAAGTGCTGAGATGAGCGGTGAATCCAGCTCCAGAACAGACATCGGAATTCCTGAGACTCAAAAAGAATTGTTGAGAGAACTGAAAAAAACTGGAAAACCAATCGTCATTGTTTTGTTCACAGGTCGTCCATTGGTTTTGACGGAAGAATCTCAATTGGCAGATGCAATCCTGAATGTTTGGTTCCCAGGAAGTATGGCTGGTTACGCAATTTCAGACGTTCTTTACGGAAAAGTAAATCCATCAGCGAAGTTGCCAATGACGTTCCCAAGAAGCGTAGGACAAGTGCCACTTTATTACAATTCGAAAAATACAGGTCGTCCATTAAGCCAAGAAAATACAGACAAATGTACATTTGAAAAGTTCCGTTCCAACTATTTGGATGAGTGCAATACGCCACTTTATCCGTTCGGATTTGGATTGAGTTATACTAAATTTGGCTATTCAGATGTTTCTGTCAGCAATGCGAAACCAGTTGGAAATACACCGATTGAAGCTTCTGTAACATTGACGAACAATGGAAAATATGAAGGTGCAGAAATCGTTCAGCTTTACATCAGAGATTTGGTTGGAAGCAACACGAGACCTGTAAAAGAACTGAAAGGTTTCCAAAAAGTTTACCTGAAAGCAGGCGAAAGCAAAAAAGTGACTTTCAAGATTTCTCCAGAAGATTTGAAATTCTTCAACAACCAATTGAAATACGATTGGGAAGCCGGAGATTTCGATATTATGATCGGAACCAGCTCCAGCGAAGTGAAAACGACGAGAGTGAATTGGAGTAAATAATTAGTTGATGGTATTTGGTTGTCGGTTGATGGGTTTATTCAAAATCTTAAAAAAAATGACCAATTCATAGACTTTCGCTAGAATCATAAATAATATAAACGGGCTATTTAAGCCCGTTTTTTAATTCTAAAATAGAAAGCCACAGCGTGGCGACCTGTTGGTAGAAAAAAATAGCACAAGGAAATTAAAGCTCCAGAGGAGCGGACTGTTTGTAGAAAAAAAACGCAAGTCAAGCAGAGCTCCGTAGGAGCGACATATTTGTGTTTACATAATGGAATTTTATTAATATCAATCAGTTCTAAAATTTTACCATAAAAAAGCCTTTCAAAATTAATTTCTAAAAGGCTTTTTATTTTGTTTGTCTGATATTCTACAAGACTCCAACGATTGTCAGTCTTAGGCTCTCGAAGACTTCAAAACTGTCAGTCTGAGGCTCTCGAAGACCATTAATCTAATATTCCTTAAGTATCTTCTGGCTCATTATTTTAACATCATCTTTTTTAAGAACCAAAATATATTCTCCAGGCGTCAAAAGTGAGATGTCAACACTTTTGTCGTTTTCTGCAACATTACTTTCTGAGATTGTTCTTCCAGCCAAATCTAAAATTTCGGCTCTCACATTTTTCTCGTTAAGGTTTTTGATGTAAAGCACATTTTTGGCCGGAAGTGGCGCAACCAAAATCTTAGTTGTAGGAATGTCGTTCACCGACAAGTTGCTGGATTTTACTTTGAATATCTTACCATTGCTCGCCCCAACATAAAGTTGTTTTTGATTGTCTTCTCCAAAGGTTGTGAAACTATTTCCACTAAAAGCAGATGACCAAGTGATGCTGGTATTATCCAAAATTCCGATTTGCTGAGAACAGAAATCTGCAAAAATATACTTTCCAACCAGATCAGGATAAAGATTTCCTCTGTAAACATAACCGCCAGTAATCGAACATTTTCCACCAGAATGGTCATAATCTACGACTGGAAAAGTCATTGTAGAAGCATTGGCGCAACCAGCAATGTTGTATTCATTATTTCCTTCATAGCATCTCCAACCGTAATTCACGGCGGGCGTGGTTGCAGGAACTCTGTTGATTTCTTCGATCAAATTTTGTCCCACATCCGCAATCCAAATATTGTTCGTTGTTCTGTCAAAAGAAAATTTCCAGCCGTTTCTTAGTCCATAAGACCAGATTTCGTCTGCGCCATCTACGCCTACAAAAGGATTGTCAGTTGGAACATTGTATGGATTATTAGTGTTGACATCAATTCTCAAAAGCTTTCCTAAAAGCGAATTTCTGTTTTGTCCATTATTATCTGGATCGCCACCGCCACCGCCATCTCCGGTTGAGATATAAAGATAACCGTCCGCTCCAAAATGAATACTTCCGCCATTATGATTGGTTTCAGATTTAGGAATCGACATCATTACTTTTTCAGTTGAAGGATCAGCAATATTTGGATTTGTAGAATTGGCTGTAAATCTTGAAACCGTAATCGTTCGGCCAGCTCGGTTGTAATAAACGTAGAAATAACGATTGGTTGCAAAGTCCGGATGAAAGGCCAAACCAAGCAATCCCATTTCGCCATTGTAATTGACTCTATCTGTAATGTTTAGGAAATCGGTTGTTTCAAAAGTGCCGTTGGTGTTCAAAATTCTAATCGTTCCGGTTTGCTGAACTACGAAAAGTCGGTTGTCATTGGTTGGAGAAGCGATGATTTCCACAGGATTGGTAGCCGTTGCAAATTCTTCCAAAATGATTTGTTGTGAGTATATTTCCGTTGCAAATGCGCAAGAGATAATGAGTATTAATTTTCGCATAACTTATTATTTTTGAGATTATTAATAAAGTTACCAAATTTCATACCTTACCAATTCATAATTATTTAATTAATAACAAAACCTAATTTTTAACTTGATTTTTGAACGAAAAGTTGGAATTATTTTCATTATCAAAACTATAATGCACTTTTCTCATTTTCAAATTCTTATTTCCGCTATAAATCATTATATTTGCCGACTTAATTTATATATATCGTAAGAAAATGCAAGGAAAAGGACTCGTTACATTAGTTGCCATCGTTCTTGGATTAATTTGCCTCAATGAGCTTCTGCCTTCTTTCTATGCCAACAAAATAGAAAAAGAAGCAAAAGCAATTGCCGGTGAAAATCCAGTGAAATACCAGGCTGAGCTCGCAAGACTTTCTAAAGACACTCTTAATCTAGGTTTTACATCGCTGGATTACAGATCTGCAAAAGAGAAAGAAATGAAACTTGGTTTGGATCTTAAAGGTGGTATCAACGTATTGCTGGAGATCAATCAGAGAGATTTGGTAAATGATCTTAGTAATTACTCTACAAATGCTACTTTAGTAGAAGCACTTAACAGAACAGACAAAGCACAGAAAAACTCAAGTAAACAATACATCGAGGATTTCTTCATCCAGTTCGAAGCTGTTAACAAAGAAAAAGGTACCAACCTAAAACTTGCAGATCCTGAGATCTTCGGAAACACCAATCTTTCTGAGATCAAGTTCAATACACCGGATGATCAGGTAAAAAATATTATCAGAAAAAAAATTGATGCGTCTGTAGGAACGGCTTATGAAGTTCTTAGAACACGTATCGACAAAATGGGTGTGACGCAACCAAACGTTCAGAGAGTTCCTGGAACTGGAAGAATCTTGGTAGAAATGCCTGGTATCAAAGATATCGACAGAGTTAAAAAAATGCTTCAAACTTCTGCAAAACTTCAGTTTTGGGAAGTGCAGTTGGGGCAAGAAGTGGTTCCATATTTCTCTCAGCTAGACCAATTGGTTAAGGCTAAAGGAGATTCTATCGGCGTTGCAAAAACAACGAATTTGATGAACTTGATTCAATTGAATTCTACACCTGGAAATGCTGTGGCGAATGTGAAATTGTCTGATACAGCAGTGGTAAACAAATTACTTAACAGCGATGTGGCCATCAAAGCCAGACCTGTTAACTTGAAATATACGCAGTTTATGTGGGGCTACAAGCCAGAGACTAACAATACGAATAGTCTTGTTTTGTACGCCATCCGTGGAAACATCACTCAGAAAGCGCCAGTTGACGGTGCTGTAGAGTCTGCAAACATCAGCTATGACCAGTTAGGTCGTATCGTTGTAGATATGCAAATGGATTCTCAAGGTGCACGTGACTGGAAAACGATGACGGAAAAAAACAAAGGAAAAGTAGTGGCTGTAACTTTGGACAACAGAGTTTACACTGCGCCTTCTGTAAATGAAGTGATTCCAAATGGAAGAACTCAGATTTCCGGAAACTTCACTCAGGAAGAAGCTAAAGATTTGGTAGATGTTCTAGGGGCTGGTAAATTGCCTGCAGGTGCGAAGATTGTACAGGCAGACGTTGTAGGTCCATCTCTTGGAGCTGAGTCTATCAATGATGGTGTACTTTCATTCCTTATTGCATTTGCCGTGATTATTGTTTATATCATTTTCTACTACGGTGGTGCTGGTATTTATGCAGTCATTGCAATGGTGATCAACTTATTCTACATCTTTGGAATTATGGATTCCGTGGATGCTACTTTGACGCTTCCTGGTATCGCGGGTATCGTACTATCTATGGCAATGGCGGTGGATGCGAACGTTATCATCTACGAGAGAACCAAAGAAGAATTGTTTAGAGGAAAGAGCATTATGGAAGCTTACAAAGATGGTTTCAAACACGCGATTTCTGCGATTATCGATGGTCACGCAACGACTTTCATCACAGCATTGATTCTTTACATCTTCGGAACTGGTCCTATCAAAGGATTTGCAGTAACATTGATGATTGGATTGGTAATGACATTGTTCACATCCGTTCTATTATCAAGAGTAATGATCTTCAGCAGATTGGAGAAAGGAAAATCACTTTCTGTTTGGACTGCACCAACTAAGAACTTATTCAGAAATACTTGGATCGACTTCATCGGGAAAAGAAAATATTCTTACATCGTATCATCTATCTTAATGGTAATCGCTGTCGCATCTATCGCAATCAACGGCTTCAAATATGGTATTGATTTTACAGGTGGACGTAACTATGTCGTGAGATTCGAAAAACCTGTAGATGCAGAAAAAATTGAAGCTAATATTGGAAAATTGATGGTAACTGCAGATGGTCAAAACAATATTGTAGAAGCTAAAACTTTCGGTAACTCTTCTCAGTTGAAAATCACTACAGATTATTTGATTGATGATGAGTCTCTTGCAGCAGATCAAACAGTAGAGCAAAAAATCTACGAAGGCATCAAGGCAGATTTGCCGGCAGGAATGACTTTGGCAGAGTTTAAAGCAGCAGATAAAGACCACGCCGGGATTGTTTCTTCTACGAAAGTAGGACCAACGGTTGCAGATGACATCAAGACGCACGGTATGTTGGCAGTAGGTGCGGCTCTATTAGGAATCTTTATCTATATCTTGGTAAGATTTGACAAATGGCAGTTCTCACTTGGAGCAGTTGTTGGTTTATTCCACGATGCGGTTGTAATCCTTGGGGTTTACTCATTGTTCTACAAAGTGATGCCGTTTAATATGGAGATCAATCAGGATTTCATTGCAGCAATCCTTACGGTGATTGGATATTCCATCAATGATACCGTTATCATCTTCGATAGAATTAGAGAATATCTGCGTGAGAAAAAAGCATTGACTTTAGCAGGATTGTTTGATGATTCCATCTCCAGTACAATTGGTAGAACCTTCAACACCTCTTTCACTACGATTTTGGTAATCCTTGCGATTTTCATCTTTGGTGGAGACAACTTGAGAGGCTTTATGTTCTGTCTATTGATTGGTATCGGATTCGGAACCTATTCATCCATCTTCATCGCATCGGCTACGGCTTATGACTTCCTAAAAGGAAAGAAAAAAGAAGACAAAGTAACAGGGAAATCTTCTATCAGCAATGCTGAAATAGTAGAATAAATTTCCTCAAAATATATAATGAAAAAGCCCTCAAGAGATTGAGGGCTTTTTTGTGCATGTTTATGTTAATTAATCCCATCGGGATTGACTGTTAATAGAAAAAAGAAGTATTCGTAAAAATAAAGCTCCAGAGGAGCGACCTGTCTATTTTTTTGCTTAAAATTATTATGCTGACGCGAGCATCTTGCTCGTGTTTTTTATGTTTGAATCACGAGCGGGACGCTTGCGCTAGCAAGGTGCTTTGTAATGTGTTTTCGGATTTTTTGAATATTTTAATCATCATTGTATGAATATTAAAATATAATGTAAAGGTCGCTCCTCCGGAGCTGTAATAATTTTGGAGAAGCTATTTTCTATTAACAGAACGCTCCTAATGGAGGTGTGTTTAATCTAATTGTGATTTTTAACAAAAAGTCTGATGAACCCGTAATCCGTAATTAATCCCATCGGGATTGACTGTTAATAGAAAAAGAAGTAATCCTAAAAATAAGCTCCAGAGGAGCGACCTGTCTATTTTTCTGCTGAAAATTATTATGCAGGCGCGAGCATCTTGCTCGTGTCTTTTATTGAATCACGAGCGGGACGTTCGTGCTAGCGAGGTTTTTTTACTGAAGATAAGGCAAGTAGATTTTGTAAAATATTTGCTAGAATCAACTTTAATTACAATTGTAATCTTTTTTTAATAGTTCTGTATCATCATCAAGTTTGTTCTTAGTTGAATAAAAATTAAGAAGAATTTTGGATAAATTTTTATCCTCATTTATAGTTGCATCAACGTATACTACTTTACTATCTGATTTAATTGGGTTTATAAAACTTCCTAAATATTTCCCTGGAATTTCTAAAGTGTCATTTTTATTTATTCTGTAATATCTAAAATAATAGTTTCCTCCATAATCTTTGATTGTCCCATTATAAAATAGAATTCCATTTTTTGGAAGATATAGTTTTTCAAATCCATCTTTTACTATTACTTTTTGTCCACATTCTTTTTCAGTAATAATAACTGCATTACCATTAAAGTTTTCTGGAAAAATAAAGTCAATTTTTTGAGAGTTGTAAAATCTATATTTTTCAGCTAGTATTTCGTACAGATCTGTATTTGGTAGAAATAAATAAAGTAGTGGAATTAAAGTAAAGAGAATTTTTTCAATAACTGTTGTTTTGTAAGCCCATACAAAAATCAGGCAAGTAATAAAAATTATAATTCCAAAAATTAAGTATTCTGAGAATATGAAAAAAAACAAAATATAGTTTATGATACCTATAATCAATGGAATACGCTCTTTCATTAAATTTAGCTGAAACTTTAAAAAGTGTAGAAAAGGTTGTTGTGTATTATTAATGAATTTCTATTAATTTTTATCGTTTGAATTTGAAAATAATCTATTGATAATACTTCTATCTTTATTGAGAGATAGCAAAATCAAAAAATTCCTATCTTCGCAACTTATGAAACAAAATCAAAAATCCGCTGCCATTGGTTTCATCTTTATCACGCTGTTGATAGATATTACAGGCTGGGGAATCATCATTCCCGTAGTTCCAAAACTGATAGAAGAACTGATTCACGCAGACATCAGCGAGGCTGCGAAATATGGAGGTTGGTTGAGTTTTGCGTATGCGTTTATTCAGTTTGTGTTCTCGCCACTGGTGGGAAATCTGAGTGATAAATACGGCAGACGACCCGTGATTTTGCTTTCCCTTTTTGGATTCTCAATAGATTATATATTTCTGGCTTTGGCGCCAAGTATTTGGTGGCTTTTCGTGGGAAGAATCATTGCCGGAATTACTGGTGCGAGCGTCACAACGGCAAGTGCCTACATCGCGGATATTTCTACAGATGCAGACCGTGCGAAGAACTTCGGGATGATTGGGGCGGCGTTTGGATTGGGCTTTATCATCGGACCTGTTTTGGGGGGAGTTTTGGGGCATTATGGTGCGAGAGTTCCGTTTTATGCGGCGGCGGTCTTGTGTATGATCAATTTTATTTATGGTTACTTCGTTTTGCCAGAGAGCCTTTCCAAAGAAAACCGACGGGAATTCAGTTGGAAACGCGCCAACCCGATTGGATCTTTCAAATTCTTAAAAAAACATCCAGAGATCTCAGCACTTACAACGGCTTTGATTTTAATTTACATTGGCGGACACGCAGTCCAAAGCAACTGGAGTTTCTACACGATGTACAGATTCAGTTGGGATGAGAGAATGGTGGGGATTTCGCTCGGTGTTGTCGGTTTGCTAGTCGGTCTTGTGCAAGGTGTGTTGATCAGATGGATCAATCCGAAGATTGGCGATCAGAAGAGCGTGATCTATGGCTTGCTGTTGTATTCTTTGGGAATGTTGCTGTACGCCTTTGCTACCGAGGGTTGGATGATGTTGGTTTTCACGATTCCATATTGTTTAGGCGGGATTTGTGGTCCGGCGTTGCAATCTATTATTACCAAAAATATTCCGTCTAATGAGCAAGGTGAATTGCAAGGCGCGCTCACGAGTTTGATGAGTGCCACCGCTATCATTGGCCCACCGCTGATGACGCAATTGTTCTATTATTTCACGCACAAAGAAGCGCCGTTTATTTTCCCGGGAGCGCCATTTTTCTTGGCTTTCTTGTTGTTTTTGGCTGGGATTTATTTTGTTTATGTGAGTTTTAAAGGGAAGAAATCTTAGACTTAATTTTCTCGCAGATTCGGCTGATTTTGCAGATTCTTTTAATATTAAGAACGAATTAAACTAAGCTTTCGGAACGTAAGTATAAACATTGTACGGAATGATTTTCTCCGCCGTTTTCTTGGACAGAACGCAACCTATTAGAATCGGGAAAAATAATTCGTAGCCATTTGGAACGAGACTGCAAGCCAATATCAAAGCGGTGAAAGGTGCAAATATGGCAGCCGATAATGTGGCGCCAATTCCTATCAAAACGAAATTAATCAAAATCAAAGAGGTTCCGAAAAACGTGTTGCACGCAATGGCAAATGCCAATCCCAAATAAGCGCCTGCCACAATGCTGGGCGCAAAAACACCACCGTCGCCACCGGCACCCAATGTGAGTGAGGATACGAGAGGTTTTAATAATATCAATCCCAATAAAAATAATAGTGAGAAATGATGCGGATGATGTAGCAATTCATTAAGTGAATGATAACTGTCTCCATACAAAAAAGGAAACAAGCAAATCAAACCACCCACAGCCAACGCACCCAGATTGACTCTCACAAAATTATTATTGATGCCCGAGAAAAATTCTTTGATCTTGATGACCAATAATGTGAAGTAAACCGACAAAGTACCACTCAACAAACTCAATACAATCATAAACGGAACTGCGACCCAATGCCATTCTTTCACAGGGAAATTGATTAAAGGATTGGATGGGAAGAAGTACAGGAAAATCCAAGAGATGATGGCGGCAGAAGCACAACTTAGCAATAATGTTTTATTAACTTTCCGCGCAATGACTTCCAACGCAAACAGACATCCGACAAAAGGATTCCCAAACAGAATCGCAACACCTGCGACAACGCCTGCACAAATGAGTTCCAGTTTGTAAACGTTGGCTGCAAAATGTTTTTCGTAAACTGAATTTCCAACCGTTGCAGTCGCCACTACCGTAGAAACCTCGATGCCAGTGGAGCCTCCGAAAATGACGGTCAAAAATCCATTGATGTAATGCGAAGGAATTTTAAAAAATGGCAAATGGTCTTTCCGCTGATCCACAGTTTTGTAGATCTCAGTAATCCCTTTGTTTCTTCGGTTTTTGAATACGTATTTCCTTAAAAAATAAATGGCAGTAATTCCAATTGTTGGCAGAATAATGAAAAGATAAACGGATGTTTTCTCTGCCCATTCGAAAATATGTTCCTGAAAATATTCGGTGAGATTCTTGAGACTTAAGGCTAAAACAGAAGCAATAACGGCTATGAATAATGAAGATGTTATTAATTTTAAATAATTGTGTGCCTGTACTTTCTGTCTTGTCATTGTCTCAAACTCTTAAAGCTCACAAATTTACGGCAAAAATATTTGTTTGACGAAGGAGAAAGCGCAATTACTGATTTCAAGGTTTTTTTAAGGAAAAATTATCAATAATCTGTATATCACTTCTGTAAATGTTTCTTAATTTTGCAATATGGAATTGAGTATTGGAGAAATGCTGATGATTGCTTTGGCGATTGTCGTTTTGTTCGGACCAGATAAGTTACCCGAGATCGCGAGAGGTCTTGGCGAGGGCGTTCGTAAAATGCGTGGCGCAGTAGATGATATCAAAACCGAAATCATGAAGGAAGCCGACAATCCATTGTCCGAAATTAAAAATGAAATCGAAAAGGTGAAGCAATCTGCACAGGATTTCAATCCATTGGCAGAGAAGAAGAATGATGCTTTTCCCAAAGATGATACTCCAAAAATAGACCATTCCGAAGACGATTCCCACGAAGGTCCAGTAAGCAGATAGTATGAACGGACTTATAGAAAAAGATCACGAACTATTATTATTTCTCAATGGATTGGGCAATTCTGCCTTTGATCCTTTTTGGCTTACGATTACGGGGAAATGGTTTTGGATTCCATTTTATGTCATTCTACTTTACTTGTTTTATAAAAGTTTTCCGCTTCGCAAATTCTTTTTCATTCTCGTTTTCATCGCTATTGGTGTTACGATTTCGGATCAGTTGGCGAGTATTTTTAAGCACGGGATACAGCGTTTTCGGCCTTGCCACGATGAGTTGCTGATGGAAAAAATGCGAATGGTAATCTGTGGCGGTAATTTCGGATTTTATTCGGCGCACGCTTCTAGTTCCTTTTTTGTTGCCACTTTTGTTTCTATTTTGTTAGGAAAGAAGTACAAATACTTGTCAATTATTGTTTTTGTTTGGGCGAGCCTTGTGTCGTACAGCCGGATTTATCTGGGCGTTCATTTTCCGTTTGATGTCGTATTTGGCGCGCTCGTCGGTTTTCTACTCGGCGGCTTCTTGGCAGAATTGACGAAGAAAGTCATCTATAAGAATCAACTAAGACCTAATTCCTAAAAAATCTACAACCTAATCATTATGATAAGGTTTCCCTTGCAAAATAGTTGCGGCTCTATAAATTTGTTCTACAAAAAATAACCGGATCATTTGGTGTGTGAAGGTCATTTTGGAAAGTGAGATTTTCTCATTGGAACGGTGATAGATTTCGTCTGAAAAACCATACGCACCACCAATCAGGATATTAACTTTTTTCACAGAACTTCCCATCCAAAAATCAATTTTTTCTGAGAATTCCCGGCTGGTAAATTGTTTTCCTTTTTCGTCCAGAAGAATCACAAGGTCAGAAGAATCGATTTGATTTTGGAATAATTTGGCTTCCTCTTTTTTCAGTTGTTCAGAACTTAGGTTTTTGGCGTTCTTCACATCCGGAATTTCGATGAGGTCAAAATTCCAGTATTTTGGGATTCTCGGAAGATAATATTTGATAAGCGAGATGATTTCCTTATCGTCGGTTTTCCCGATGCAGATCAAATTAATACGCATTTAGTATATTTGTGGTGCAAAGATAACTGAATGGCAAAAAAATTACAGCGTTTTTTCCTCAAAATCAAAAACTTTTTCGATGATATTCACATTCCGGTTCTCGGGATTTCTCTCTGGAAAATGTTTTCGATCTACTCCGATGCGATTTTCAAAAATCCTTTGGGAAGACAGGCTGCCAGCATTTCCTGGAATTTTTTCCTAAGTCTTTTCCCGATGATTTTGTTCTTTTTGTCCGTCTTGCCGTTTATGCCACATTACGACAAACTACAGTTTTATATCTTCGAAGTTTTGATGCCAAGGGTTTTCCCGTCTCATATGCAGAGCGATGTCACGACGTACATTCAGGAGAGTATTATTCCGAATATGAAGTCCATTAGCAATCTAACCATATTATTATCGTTCGTTTTTGCAACCAACGGCTGTTTTACCTTGATTAATGGTTTTAATAGAAATACAGAATTACAGAGAACTTTTGTGAAAGAATATCTTTTGGCGATGCTCGTCACCATTTGTTTCCTGAGTTTGGTTTGTCTTTCGATTTTCGGAATATATTACAGCGAGGTCGTTTTGAAGCTTTACACACCGACTTACGACATCACTTGGTTCACCAAAAACCTGACGAAGATTATCAGTTTTGTATCCTTTCCACTTTTTTATTTCGTATTGCTGTCATTGTTCTATTGGGTTGGTTGTATCAAGATTACGAGAATTAGGGAAGCTTTTCCTGGCGCTATTCTTACCACGATTTTGTTTGTTTTACTCACTTACTTCTTCGCTATTTATGTGGCTAATATTGCCAGATACAACGTGCTTTATGGTTCCATAGGCTCCATTATTTTGGTGATGGTCTGGGTGAATGTGAATGTGTTTCTTGTCTTGATGGGCAATGAACTCAATCTCGCCATCAAAAAAGTGAAGCTGGAAAAACTCATCCGAGAAGAGATGTATTCTTAGTTTTAATTGAGTTTTATTAATATTATCAAGTATTTAATTGAATAATTAATTATATTTATAAAACGAATTTCAAAAAATTAAGACAATGGCAAAAGGACAAGATGCAAAAAAAGCAGCAAAAAAAGAACCGCTGAAAACAGCAAAGGAAAAAAAAGAAGCCAAAAGAGAAAAGAAAAATGCTTCTAAAAGAGATTAATACCTAAGCCTTTCGATAGATTATTGAAAGGCTTTTTTATTAAATTTCAAAATCATAAATCCAATAATTCCAGACAAAACGGACGCTATCAAAATGCTGATTTTGGAAATATTCTGAGTTTCAACTTCATCTGGAAAGGCCAACAGAGATACAAAAATCGACATTGTAAATCCAATTCCTGCGAGAAATCCGACGCCCAACATATCTTTCCAAGCGGAGAAAGTTGGCAGTTCTGCCCATCTCAATCGGATTGCCAAAAATGAAAATATATTGATTCCCAAAACTTTTCCAACCAGTAATCCACCGATGATTCCCAAACTCAAAGGATTGATAAAACCTTCAAAAATCTCTTTCTGAAAAGTAATATTCGTGTTGGCCAAAGCAAACAAAGGCATTATCACAAAACTAACGGGAATATGAAGTTTCTGTTCCAATTTTTCCAATGGCGAAGGCTCTGTTTCGGAAATGTTTGTTGGAATTGTAAAAGCTAGAATAACGCCGGCAATTGTCGCGTGAATCCCAGAATGGTGCATAAAATACCAAAGAAATAAACCCGGAATCAGATAAAATATTAAGTTTTTAATTCCTGATTTATTTAAAATTATTAACAAAACTAAAATTCCTCCACAGATTCCCAAAGACAGCCAGTCAATTTGAGCTGTATAAAACAATGCAATCACGAGAATCGCACCCAAATCATCCACAATTGCCAACGCGCTAAGGAATATTTTGAGTGAAGCCGGAACGCTTTTTCCCAACAGAGAAATGATGGCTAAAGAAAATGCAATGTCTGTTGCCATCGGGATTGCCCAGCCATTTTTGTATTCGGAATTGTAATTGAAGGCCAAATAAATCAGCGCAGGAATCAACATTCCGCCAACGGCACCAAAGATCGGAAGACTGGCTTTTTTGATGTCCGAAAGTTCGCCTTCCAAAAGTTCTCGCTTGATTTCCAAACCAACCAAAAGGAAGAAAATCGCCATCAATCCATCATTAATCCAAACCGAAACCGAATAATTCAAATGGAAAATGTCTGTCCCCAATTTTGAATCTAACAAGCTTTGAAAATCTGCGGATAATGAGCTGTTTGCTACCAGCAAAGAAATCAAAACGCAAACTATCAGAACAATTCCGGAGCTTTTGCTGTTGTGAAAAAATTGTTGAAAATACTTAGTTAAAATCATCCGAGTCGCTTCACTTTAGAAACACCATTGATGCTTTTCAGTTTTTTAAATGTCTCTTCCAATTGGCTTTTATTTTTCACTTCCAGATTGATGTTTCCGGTGAAAATTCCATCGTTGGAAGCGATGCTCATACTTTTCATATCCATATTCATAGATCCACTGATGACGGCTGTAATGTCATTAATCATTCCCATTCTGTCCAGACCTTCGATCTCAATTTTAATTCTATTTTTGAAGCTTTCCGCATTCACCCATTTGGCTTGCAAAACTCTGTAATCGTAGTTGGCTCTCAGGTTGATGGCATTTGGGCAATTTTCACTGTGAACTTTGATGCCGTCGGAAATAGTGATGAACCCAAAAATCTTATCACCTGGAATCACCGTACAGCATTTTGCGAAAGAATAATTCAGTTTTTCCTCATCTTTCCCAAAGACAATCATATCCAGGTTAGAATCTACTTTTTCTACAAATTGCTCCTTGTTCGAAGTCTTTCTGAAACGTTGGAAAAGGTTGCTCAGAATGCTTTTTCCGTCTGCATAGCGTTTGATGTCGCCAATGTCAAAAGTTCCATTTTGGAATCCGAGAAACAAATCCTGAGAGGTTTTTAGATTAAGAAATTTCTGAATGGCATTCACTTCTTCCTCGCTGTAGTTCAGTTTCGCGTGGCGCATTTTTCTTTGCAGAATTTCTTTTCCTTCCGCTGTATTTTGATTTTTTTCAGAATTAAGGATGTTCTTAATCTTAGATTTAGCTTTGGAAGTCACTACAAACTCCAACCAATCTGCTTTTGGTTTTTGATTCTGAGAAGACAGAATATCAATCTGATCTCCGTTTTGAAGCACGTAACTAATTGGAACCAATTTTCCGTTGATCTTTGCGCCCAGACATTTCATTCCCAAATCTGAGTGCACAGAAAATGCAAAATCCAAAGCTGTAGCGCCAGTTGGCAGAATTTTGATTTCACCTTTTGGCGTAAAAACGAAAACTTCTTTTGAATAGAGATTTAGTTTAATGTTATCAAGAAGTTCAGATGTAGAAAGGTTTTGCTGTTGTTCCAAAACATCGCGAATCTCGGAAACCCAATTTTCAAAACGTTGATCATCGGTGTTTTTTCGGTAGCCTTCTTTGTATTTGTAATGCGCGGCGACTCCTTTTTCGGCAATTTCGTTCATTCTTTCGGAACGGATTTGCACCTCGATCCATTTTTTGTCCGGGCCCATCACAGTGAGATGGAGACTTTCGTAGCCTGTAGATCTCGGCTGCGAAATCCAGTCGCGCATTCGGGCAGGATTGCTGTGGTAGAGATCTGTAACGATAGAATAAATTTTCCAAGCCAGGAATTTTTCATTTCGAGGATCGGATTTATATATAATTCGAATGGCGTAATTGTCATAAACTTCCTCAAAAGTCACATTCTGCTTTTGCATTTTACGATAAATCGAGGAAATGGCTTTTGCGCGGCCTTTGATGGTGAAGTTCAGGTTTTCCTCTTTCAGTTGTTCAGAAACTTCTTTGGAAAATTCTTGTACATATTTTTCTCGACCCTCTTTTGCTGTTTCCAATTTGTCCAGAATGTCATTGTAAACTTCTGGATTATTGTATTTTAAAGACAAATCTTCCAGTTCCGATTTGATGGAATAAAGTCCAAATCTGTGAGCCAAAGGTGCGTAGATGTAAGCTGTTTCTGCCGCAATTTTTTTCTGTTTGATGGGATGCATGCTTTCCAGCGTCCGCATATTATGCAGTCTGTCGGCAATCTTGATAAGAATCACCCGAAAATCCTCTGAAAGTGTAAGCAGTAACTTTCTGTAATTCTCAGACTGAACCGAGATATTCTGCTGGTTCATCACAGAGATTTTTGTCAAACCATTCACGATGTCGGCAATCGTTTCGCCGAAGATTTTTTTGAGATCATCGTAAGTGTATTCAGAATCCTCGATCACGTCGTGGAGTAGGGCGCAGGCAATACTTGTTGCTCCTAAACCGACTTCATTGGCTACAATTTTTGCGACTTCTATCGGATGATAGATGTAGGGTTCGCCGGTTTTTCTGCGTTGATCTTTGTGCGCATCCAAAGCGATATCGAAAGCCTTTCGGATCAGCTTGTTTTGCTCCTCATCTAGCGTTCGGTAAGTGTTGGTAATGAGGTCTTTGTATCTTGCAAGGATTTCCTTGTTTTCCTTCTCTAAATCGTAATTCATCTGTGAATGTTAACTATAACGAATATAAGAAAATTAATACAGATTATCAAGCTATATTTGTATCGCTTTTTTATATTGAATTGATTTGATGACAGAAAAATTCCATAAAATATTCAGAAATAGTTACAAGATTTTAATTCCGTTTTACACGGTTTTTCTTTTGTATCTGATGTTTTTTGGATTTGGGAGAAGTCAATATGATTTTAATATCGTAAGATTGCTTCCAATGATTTCGACTGCTGATTTTGTGATGAAAACGGTGGATTTGAAAACGATTATTATTAATGTTTTCGGAAATGTAATAATGTTCACACCTTTTGGTTTTCTTGGAATTGTCTTCCCAAAACTCAATGATTTTAAAACATTAATTATCAACTTTCTTTCCGCAATCATCATTATAGAAAGTCTGCAATATTTCACAAGACTTGGCGTATTCGATATTGATGATGTAATTTTGAATACAATTGGCGTTGCAATTGGATTTTGGATTTATAAAAAGTTGGCTTCGAGAGCCTCAGCCTGACATTGGAAATCAAAATGATATTTTGATATTTCTCTCGCAGATTTAGCAAATTTTGCAGATTCAATACAATTAAAATCTGCTTCATCTGCCAAATCTGCGAGATTTTAAAATTCACTACAAAAATTACAATTCAACTATTTGTTCAATTCCTTAGCACGGTTTTCCGCCGCCAAGATTCCTTTTTTAAGGATTGATTTCAATTCGTTTTCCTCAAAAGTTTTGAGTGCAGCTTCCGTAGTTCCGCCTTTTGATGCGACGTCTTTGATTAATTCTTCCAAAGATTTATCAGAATTATTGATAAGATGATATGCGCCAAGCATTGTCTGTTTCACGAATAATTTAGAAAGATTTTCATCGATTCCCATCTGTGTTCCAGCTTTTATCATTGCATCTATGATGTAATAAAAATACGCTGGTCCGCTTCCGGAAAGAGCGGTTACGCCATCCAAAAGTTTCTCGTCTTCCAAGTAAACGGAACGTCCGGTGGAATTTAATAATCTCTCTACGTTCATCAATTCAGAAAAAGAAATTCCGTCTGCAGCAGTGTAACCTGTGATTCCCATTCCTAGAAGCGTAGGAGAGTTTGGCATTGCCCGAACCACGAATTTATGATCTAAAAGTTTCTGAATTTTTTCGATGGAAATTCCCGCCATTATCGATAAGACCAAAGATTTGTCCGAAATTTTGAAAGGCAGATTCTCCGCAACGAAAGCAAAATCCTGAGGTTTCACAGCGATGATAATTAAATCAGCTTCCAGATTTTGGATTTCCTCAAAAGTTGAGATTTCCGAGTCGGGGAAAGATTCTTTTAGTTTGGTTTTTTTATTCTCATTTCTGGTGATGAGGTGTAGGTTTTGTGGTTTTATCAATTCGTATTTCAAGAATGATTTTGAAAATGATAAACCCATATTTCCTGCGCCGAGAACTGCTATTTTCATTTGTGTTTTTTGGTTTTAATTAAAGCTTTTATTTATAAAATTTTAAACTAAAGAATCATTTAATTCCATTTTACTCCAAACGATACAATGATGAAGTAAATGATGAACATTATTATATTCGTGATTAAATTCGCAAAAATGAAAGGCTTAATTATACTCCAATCTTTCGTTTTTTGTTTTAAAGCTAAAAAATAAAATGGAAATTCAATTATCAAAGTGGCAATGAAAGAAATTCCCATTCCACTTAAAAAGCCACCTAATTTATATTCTCCTAATCTAGTTTTTCCTCCCCAAAAATCTGTATTTCCACTAAGTTCAGAAAAATGTGGGGCGATATAATATAATCCTATAAACATTGAAACGTAATTCGCCAGAATAATGAGCCATTTTCTATTTGAAACATTGAATTTTGAAGTTAAAATTTTACTTTCATAAATTCCAATTATAGCATTTATCCAGACTAAATGTATAAATCCAAACCACATCATTGGAGAACCAGCATTTGCCAAAACAAAATTTGGTAATAGAAGTAAGACCAAAAGAATTAGTGGATTTTTTTTACTCATTTATTGCGTACCTAAGAATTAACAATTCCCGTTCACATCACAAGAATTACCATCTTGAATAATATCAAATTTCGAATCGTTTTCAGCAAATTCATTCCAACTTTTTTCCAAAACTTCTGAAAATAAATGCGTTGGTTGCGCTCCCGAAATTGCATATTTTTGATTGAATACAAAAAACGGAACACCACGGATTCCAAGATTTGAAGCTTCGGCAATGTCTTTATTTACAAGATTTTTTAATTCTGAAGATTGAGTTGCTTTAGTGATTTCGTCTTTAGAAAATCCAATTTTTTCTCCGATTTCCGAAAGAACTTCTACATCGTCAATATCTTTTCCTAAAATGAAATAAGCCTCAAACAAAAGTTCTTCCATTTCATTGGCTTTTCCTTTTTCTTTAGCCAGTTGAACCAGCATTTGGCTTTTGAAAGAATTAGAAACTTTCACATCATCAAAATTGAAATCGATGTCAGCATTTTTCCCAGCTTGAATCAGATTTTCGTGCATCTGCATAATTTGAGACATCGGAAAACCTTTGATTTCTGAGAGATATTCGTAATGATTTTTAGATAAATCTGTTTTCATATTCGGGTCCAACTGAAACGAATGCCAATTGACTTCCACTTTTTCATTTTGGGTAAAATCCTGAAGTGCTTTTTCAAAATTTCTCTTCCCCACAAAACAAAACGGACAACGTGTGTCGCTCCAAATATCTACTTTCATTTTTTGTTATTTTAAATATTTTCTAATTCTACAACCTCTTCAGAGTTTCAAACTCTGAAGGGGTTTCTGGTGGTTTTAAATAATATTCACTTCTCGCTCCAGCTCAATTCCATATTTTTCCTTTACAGAATCAATAATCATCGTTGAAAAATCAAAAATCTCTTTTCCAGTCGCATTCCCAGTCGCATTGATGATGACCAAAGCCTGCAATTTGTGAGAAGCCACATTTCCGATTTGCTTGCCTTTCCAGCCACATTGTTCAATCAGCCAACCAGCCGGAACTTTCACAAAATCACCATTAGGATAACCTGGAATATTTTCAAATTTTAGTTTTAAAGTTTCATATTGAGCGAGTGGAATTGTTGGATTTTTAAAAAAACTTCCGGCGTTTCCAATCTCTTTTGGGTTGGGTAATTTGCTTTGTCTAATGTTGATGACAGCTTTCGAAACGTCTTGAATGGTAGGATTAATGATTTCCATTTTTTCAAGCTCTGACTGAATCGCGCCATATTCCACATCAATTCTGTGAATATTTGTTGTCAATCGGAAAGTCACTTCCAAAATCACATATTTTCCCTTTCCTTCCTGCTTGAAAATCGAATCTCTGTAACCGAATCTACATTGTTCTGAGTTTAAGGTTTCGAGTTCAAGCGTTTCGAGATTCAAAACTTTGCAAGACTCAAAAACGTCTTTGATTTCCGTTCCATAAGCTCCGATATTCTGCATCGGCGAAGTGCCTACATTTCCTGGAATTAAGGATAGATTTTCCAATCCACCGTAATTTTTCTCCAGACAAAACATCACAAATTGATGCCAGTTTTCGCCCGCTTTTGCAGTGACAAAAACTTCATTTTCATTAATTATTTCGTCCGTAATTCCTTTCAGATTTAGTCTAATCACCACACCGTCAAAATCCTTTGTCAAAAGCAAATTGCTTCCGCCACCTAAGAAAAGTTTTGGAGTTTGAGGATTGGAATGTTTGAGGGTTTCTGTAAGTTCTTCTGCGGAATTAACTTCGGCAAAATATCTTGCGGAAACATCGACTCCAAAAGTGTTGTATGGTTTTAGGGAAATGTTTTCTTGAATCATTATTTATATTGAGGAAGCAAATTATTCAATTCGGTTTTCAATTTTTCCAATTGTTTGTAACCTGCAGATTCAGTAGGAACGTTATAGATTTCGTATTCTTTTTCTGCTGTTACAATTCTAAAAATCTGATCTGGTCCATCGTAATGTCCACGTCTTTCACCACTTTGAGTTTTGTCTAAAGTTGAAATGTTGATTCCGGAAACCAGCTTTTCCCAATCTTTGGCATTGATTTTCTTTTTTAAAGTCGGAAATTGGGTTGTTCTTCCGCCTCTTGCTACAGATTCCAAAGAATCTGGAGTTGCTGTAATGTTGGTCGAACCGCCTCTCCCAAACGTGTGAGAATAGGAAATCGACTTGATGTTGCTACTCTGAGCCACTGTTTTACAGCTCAACATTAGCAAACAAATTGCCGAAAGAGCAAAACTTATTTTTATTATTTTCATCATTTTATGTTTTTAAATTTATTTGAATTCAGCGTTATATTTTTCAATCGCATCTTTCAAGATTTCAACACTTCTTTTTAGGTCTTCTTGTTTCAAAACATAAGCGATTCTCACTTGTTTTTTTCCCAATTCAGGATTGCTGTAGAAACCGCCCATTGGAGCAACCATCACAGTTTCGTTGTTATTAGAATAACTTTCCAAAAGCCATTGAGCGAACTTTTCTGTGTCATCCACAGGCAATTCTACGCCACAATAAAATGCACCTTTCGGTTTCGGGCAAATCACACCCGGGATTTCATTCAATAATCCTACCAAAAGATTTCTTCTTTCTGTGTATTCTTCTCTCACTTTTGCGATGTATTCTGAATCATTTTTGTGAGCCGCCGTTGCCGCAATTTGACCTAAAAGAACTGGACTCAATCTTGCCTGAGCAAACAAAATAGCTGCATCGTGGATTTTCTTGGAACGTGTAATCAGACAACCAATTCTCGCACCACACATCGAGTATCTTTTTGATTCAGAATCGATTACGATGACGTTTGCGGCAACTTCTGGAAACTCAAACATTGAGATTTGTTGCTCGCCATCATAAACATATTCTCTGTAAACTTCGTCAGAAATAATCACAATGTCGTGTTTTTTTGCAATCTCTGCCAATTGCTGAAGTTCGTCTCGTGAATACAAATATCCAGTTGGATTTCCTGGATTACAGATGACAATTGCTCTTGTTTTATTCGTAATTCTTTTCTCAAATTCTTCAATCGAAGGTAAAGCAAATCCTGTATCAATCGTAGATGGAACAGCAACGATATTGATGTTGAAAGTTCCTGCAAATCCGTTGTAATTGGCGTAATATGGTTCTGGAATAATGATTTCGTCTCCATCATCACAAAGCGTAGAAATGGCGAAGTTCAAAGCTTCCGAACCGCCGTTGGTTACTATGAAATTATCTGTTGTAAGGTCATTAAAACCTAATGAATGATAATAATCTCT
Organism: Epilithonimonas xixisoli; assembly: GCF_004365655.1. Classification (GTDB taxonomy): domain Bacteria; phylum Bacteroidota; class Bacteroidia; order Flavobacteriales; family Weeksellaceae; genus Epilithonimonas; species Epilithonimonas xixisoli. The sequence continues at coordinate 459,936 of NZ_SOEO01000003.1, forward strand.
AAGCGCAATTCTGTAATCCAGATTACCTTCGGAAAGTGCATATTCCAAAACTTTCAGGTCGATATTTTTTACTGCATCCAAAGCAGTTTGTGGCGTTTCGATGTCTGGCTGACCAATATTGAGGTGATAAACTTTGATTCCTTTTTGTTTTGCTTGCGTTGCAAATGGAACTAATTTTCTTACAGGTGATGCGGGCATATGTTGTGCGCGCTGAGATATTTTCGGCATTATTTTTAATCTTTGAATGACAAAAATAAGCTTTAATTTTTCAACAAAAAAATTAGTATTTTTGATTTAAAATAAATCCAACAATGCAGATTTTTGTTGATACAGTGGAAGAATATATTTCCCAGATTCCTGAGGAAAGAAGAGATGCTTTTAGAAAGCTTTTGGAAACTGTTGATGCCAATCTTCCGAAAGGTTTTCAGCAGACGATGCAATATGGAATGGTGACTTGGGTGGTGCCTATGGAAACTTATCCCGCAGGTTATCATTGTGCGAAAGATACGCCTTTGCCTTTCATAAGTGTGGCTTCACAAAAGAATTTTGTCGCTTTTTACAATATGGGAATTTACGCCGATCCAGTGATTCTGGATTGGTTTGTCAAAGAATTTCCGAATCATTCCAAAAAGAAATTGGATATGGGAAAATCTTGCATTAGATTCAAAAAAATGGAAGATATTACTTTTGATTTAATTGGTGAGCTTTGTACAAAAATCTCTGTTGAGGAATGGATTGCGTCTTATGAAAAGAATTTTAAAAAGTAATTTCCTTTATCTTATTTTTGCAACTTTCGTATTATTAAGCTGTAAAACTTACAACACATCTATTTTGGAAAACGGCGATTTGCTTTTCGTGCCATCTGTGGATTCTGGATTGTCTGGAGCGATTAATAATGTCACTCAGACAGAGAAAAAAACGTCTTATGACCATATTGGGATTTTAAAAAAAGAAGAGAATCATCTTTATGTTCTTCACGCATCGCCAAAAGGCGGTTCTCAAAAACAAAAACTTCATTCTTTTCTGAAAGAACAATCTAAATCTGGACAAAAAATTGATGTTTACAGATTAAAATCAGAATTTCAATCATCTATTCCAAACTCTGTTTCCAAAGCTGAAACTTTGATTGGAAAGCCTTACAATTTTAATTATATTTTGGATGAGAATTCCTATTACTGTTCAGATTTTGTGGAAAGAGCTTTTCGAGAAAATCAAATTTTTCAGTTGGAGCCAATGACTTTCATCGATCCAAAAACCAATCAGACGAATGCGTTTTGGGAAAAATTTTATCAAGATAAAAAACTGAAAGTTCCGGAAGGCGAGCCGGGTTGTAACCCAAATGGATTGGCAAATTCTAATAAAATTGATAAAATAGGAGAACTTTAATCCTATTTTTTTAAAATTAATTCATACTTATTTGGTATGAATTTGAAATTATTCTATTTTTGATTCATAATTTTTACAATGGATATATTTGATAGAATAGAAAATAACCCAGGTCCGCTGGGAGAATACGCAACTTATGCCGACGGAGAATACATTTTTCCTCAATTGGAAGGCGAGATTTCCACCAAGATGTTTTTCAAGGGTAAAGAAATGATCGTCTTCAGTCTCAACAATTATCTTGGACTTGCCAACCATCCCGAAGTTAGAAAAGTAGATGCAGAAAGCGGGCAATCTTACGGATTGGCTTATCCAATGGGATCTCGAGCGATGACGGGACAAACCAAACATCATCAGGAATTGGAAAAAGAACTGGCAGAATTTACCCAAAAAGAAGCTTCAATATTACTAAATTTCGGCTATCAGGGAATGTTTTCTTTGATTGATACATTGTTGACGAGAAATGATGTCGTAGTCTATGATTCGGAAAGTCACGCCTGTGCAATTGATGGTGTAAAACTTCACAGAGGAAAGCGTTTTGTTTTTGCGCACAATGATATGGAAAGTTTTGAAAAATCACTCCAAAAAGCATCAAAAATCACAGCGGAAACTGGCGGTGGAATTTTGGTTTTGACGGAAGGTGTTTTCAGTATGAATGGCGAACAAGGCAAGCTGAAAGAAATTGTAGAACTCAAAAAGAAATACCCATTCCGACTGATTGTGGATGATGCGCACGGCTTCGGTGTGATGGGCGAAAATGGAGTAGGAACGGGCGAAGAGCAAGGCGTCCAAAGCGAAATCGATCTTTATTTTTCTACATTTACAAAATCATTTGCAAGTTTCGGCGCTTTCGTTTCCGGGAAAGCGAGTGTCATCAAATATATCAAATACAACATTCGTTCACAGATTTTTGCCAAAGCTTTGCCAATTGTAATGGTCATTGGCATCAGAAAACGATTGGAACTGGTAAAACAAAATCCGCAATTCCGAACTCGACTTTGGGAAAATGTTTTTAAAATTCAGAAAGGTCTGAGAGATTTAGGATTTGATATTGGGAAAACAAATACTTGCATCACGCCGGTTTTCATCAAAGCTGATACATTGGAAGCGACTTTGATTGTGAAAGAATTGCGTGAAGTTCACGGGATTTTCACGAGCATTGTGGTTTATCCTGTCATTCCAAAAGGTTTGGTAATGCTGAGAATTATCCCGACAGCAGAGCATTCTGACGAAGAAATCGATCAATTGTTGTTGGCTTTTGAAAGTTTGAACAAGCCAAAAGAAATTGTTCCAATATTAATTAATAATGAATTAGTATAAATTTAATTCCTACTTATTTGGTGGGAATTAAATAATTTATATATTTGCAATAGAATTAAGATTAAATGAAAAGCATATTCTCTCATATCATAATGTGTAACCCCAAGTAAATCATTGGATAGGAGAGAATATGTCTTTAAGCTTTACCTATTTCGGTAGAGCTTTTTTTTTAAAATTAATATAAAACTATGGGAAAATTTGCTAACAAAAATATCTACATTGATGACAGTGCATCGTCAATTGTTGCCTATCAAGTGATTTTGATAACTGTTTTTGGAATCCATTTCCAACAGCAATGGTTGTTACTTTTTCTGGCTTTCGATTTTCTTCTTCGAGCCACGGGATTGTTCGCTTCGCCATTATATTTCGTTGCGAAAAAAGTTTCAGAGTTTCTCTATTTTGAAAAGAAACCTGTTTTTGCAGGACCCAAGAGATTTGCAGCGATGCTGGGATTTGTAATGACAATCCTGATTGCATTTTCTTATGATTCTCAAATCGGGATTTTCCTTGGAATTACGCTGATTGCTTTGGCCTCTTTGGAAAGTGTTTTCCAAGTCTGCGTTGGCTGTTACATTTTTAATTTTCTAATTGTCCCGATTCAAAACAAATTCAACAACTCACCAAAATAATATATGATTATGATTTACAAACAAGAAACTTTAGGCAACAATTTTGTCCCGAAGCCAGCAAAGGAAATTATTCTGGAAATAGAACTGAATGGAAAAATCAGATTTGATCTTCTGCTTTACACGATTCACAACCATTACAAAATCAGTTATAAAATCGTGAACGCACACATCGAATATCTGAATGGAAACAACTTCGGAAACGTAAAACTTCTTCTGAAAATAACGGATGATGAGATTGACAAAATCGAAAATTATCTTGGCGAATATAAAATGATGAGTTGCAAAATACCTGTCTTACAACAAAAAAAGGAAGCTTCATAAAGAGCTTCCTTTTGATTTTATAATTAAGGTCTAAATTCTAACATCTAAACTCTAATTTCTTTTTTAAATTCTTCTAATATCAGCACCAATCGCTCTCAATCTTTCATCGATATTTTCATAACCACGATCGATTTGTTCGATGTTTTGAATCACGGATTTTCCTTCCGCGGAAAGTGCCGCGATCAACAAAGCATTTCCAGCTCTGATGTCTGGCGAAACCATTGTTGTCCCGCGCAATGGCGTTTCTTGATTCATTCCGATGACAGTTGCTCTGTGCGGATCGCAAAGAATGATTTGCGCACCCATATCAATCAATTTATCTACGAAGAACAAACGGCTTTCGAACATTTTCTGATGAATCAAAACAGAACCTTTTGCCTGAGTTGCCACAACTAATATTATTGATAACAAATCCGGCGTAAATCCAGGCCAAGGCGCATCTGAAACTGTCAAGATAGAACCGTCAATAAATTTCTGAATCTTATAATTTTCCTGAGACGGAATATAAATATCATCGCCTCTTTGCTCCAATTCTATTCCTAGTTTTCTAAATGTGTTTGGAATCACGCCCAGCTCATTCCATTTTACGTTTTTGATGGTGATCTCAGATTTCGTCATTGCGGCCAAACCAATCCAAGAACCTATTTCCACCATATCTGGAAGCATTGTATGCTCTGTTCCGTGAAGTTTATCCACGCCTTCCACAGTCAAAAGATTGGAACCGATTCCGGAAATATTCGCACCCATTCTGTTCAGCATTTTGCATAATTGCTGAAGATACGGCTCGCACGCGGCATTGTAGATTCTTGTTTTTCCTTTTGCCAAAACTGCTGCCATTACGATGTTTGCAGTTCCGGTAACAGAAGCTTCTTCCAGAAGGATGAATTTCCCGTTTAATTCTTTAGCTTTAAGTGAATAGAATGCTTCTTCCTCGTCATAAGAAAATTCTGCACCCAATTCCACAAAACCTTGGAAGTGCGTGTCCAAACGTCTTCTTCCGATTTTGTCTCCACCAGGAGTTGGCAAATAAGCTTCGCCAAATCTCGCCAACATTGGTCCAAGAATCATCACAGAACCTCTCAGTTTTGCACCGTCTTTTTTGAATTCTTTAGATTTTATATAATCGAAGTTGACTTCATCTGCTTTGAATGTGAAATCACCTTTTCCGTTTTTCGTCACTTTTACGTTGAAGTCCTGAAGGATTTCTATCAATTTATTCACATCCTTGATGTCTGGGATGTTATCAATCCTCACTTCATCTTCCGTCAGCAAAACAGCACAAAGAATCTGCAACGCTTCATTCTTCGCACCTTGAGGCGTGATCTCTCCGCTCAATTTTTTACCACCTCTTATTTCAAAAGCTCCCTCCATTTATCTTCTTTTGTTTTTATGATTTTGAAAATTATTCTTACGATTATTGTTGTTATTTTGATTTCTACTGTTGTTGCTTCGATTGTTGTTGTTATTTCTGTTCGTAGCGTAGTAGATTTTGCTTTTGTCTAATGAATCCAAACCTGTGAGATCCAATCTTTCTTTAGAAAGTTCTTTCAGATGTCGGAAAATCACATCATCCTGCACGTGTTCCTTGTTGTAAACATTGTAGGATTTTTTCATATTATTAGCAATCACTTGTATCAGTGCGTCTTTCTCGTCGCCTTCTTCCAGGGCAATTGCTTTATCTATGAGTTGAAGAATGCTTTTTCCGTAGAATTTGTAGGCATTGTCCAAAGAAGGATAATCCATTTTTCTTGGTTTGGTAACCAAGTCATCTGCGGAAAGAATCGGGTACGGTGAGTCAACATCCAGATTATGATCTGCCAAAATAAAAAGGTGATCCCAAAGTTTGTGTTTGTAATTCTCCTCGTCGCGAAGATGTGGGTTTCTCTGTCCCATAAATTCTACGATTGCAGTCGCCATTTCATTGCGTTCTTCTTTGTCAGCTAGGGTTTTGCAATGCTCCACAAGCTGTTGTATGTTGCGCCCATATTCGGGCATTAGTAGTTGTGTTCTGTCGGTATTATAATCCATAATGTGCAAATATAAAACATTTCGGGTTCAAACTTTGAAATTCAAAATCGAGTGTTTAAATTTTTTCTTGATTAATGTTTTCTGGCTTGAAAAAATTACGTCCTAAAAAAAATAAAACCACATAGACACATAGAATATATAATATCTGTTTTTGAAAAGCTAAAATAGAAATAGGTGTCAACTATTTCATCTTAAAACTCAATAAAAACTATGTGTCTATGTGGTTAATCTAATTCTACAGACTGAAATTAATAGGTTCAAAAGTTTTTTACTTCTGTCAGGCTGAGGCTCTCGAAGCCCAATATAAATTATTTTTCAATAAATTTCTTCCGCTGTTCCGCACTAGGCAAAAAACATTGATTGGAAGCCAATTTTTTTCTATTTCTGGAAACAAGATTATAAAATTGATTTCCAATAGAATCTGGAAGTGTTTTTCCTATCGAAGCCAATGAATATATTCCGCCTATTTCAGAAGCGATTTTTAGGATTGCCTGATATTTTGTTAAATAAAAACTGTCTGGTTTCCAAAGATAAATCGTATCAAAAACCTGATTGGGAAGATTTCTTTCTGTTAAAAACTTCTGTCCAAATTCCGATTGCAGAGATGAGAATAAGAATTTATTATTTTTATCTTTTTCCAAAATCCATTGCACCCAATGGTTGCAAAATCCACATTCTCCGTCGTAGAAAACGATGTGTTTGTCTTTGAAACTAGCTGATAATTCGTTTGTCATAAGGCGTTTGCTTGTTGGATTTGTTTTTGAACCATTCGGAAATAATCTACCAATTGTTTTCTTTGCTCGTCAGATAATTTCGCATCTGGATGTCCCAAAGTGTAACTTTCCAAAGGCATTTTTTTCTGTTCTACATATTCCGAGGCTTCCTCCAATTTGTGGATTTGGCGTTTGGAATCGTATGTTGCAAATGTAGAAAAATTAAGTTCCAATCTGGCTTCATCGATATGATTTTTCAAAAGCCAACCCGCTGGCTGAATGTAACTGTAAGCCGGATATTTGGTTTCATTGGAATGGCAGTCGTAGCAGGAATTTCGAATGAGATTTGCAATCGGTTCCGGGGTATTTTTAATCCTAATAAAATCCATTCCGTCATTGGTTGCAGGATTCACTTTATCAATTTGAAAAAACTGAATCATCACAAAAGTCACCAAAAGAACAATTAATACTTTTTTCATAGTTTGATTTTTAAAATTGATATTACAAATTCTTGTCCAAAATTATGAATCAAGAAAAAAGGCTTCGAGAACCTCAGCCTGACAAGGAAGAAAAAAGACAAAAGTATTAAAAGTATAAAGATCCAAATTTGTAAAATCAGTAAATTAAGAATTTTAAGTTTTGGTTTTGACCTTCAAATCTTTGATGAGTTTTACGTCTTTGCGAACCTTAAAATATTTTCAACAATGTCAAAAAATCTTAGCGGACTTTGTGTTAAAATTTCCGTATAACTATTCATCACAAAAACCTTGAATCTGAAACTCAAAACATTAAACCCAACCTAAACAACAATTTTCGTACATTTGCAAAAATTTTGGGCTTCGAAAGTCGGAGTAACCCATTCTTAACCAAGTCTTACGCTCAATGATTCTTAACCTGAGCTGAGACCAAGAAACAAATTTATGTCAAATATTGTCGCAATCGTTGGGCGTCCCAACGTAGGAAAATCTACATTATTTAATCGATTATTAGAAAGAAGAGAAGCCATTGTAGATTCTACAGCCGGCGTTACGCGTGACCGTCATTACGGAAAATCTGACTGGGCTGGTGTAGATTTCACAGTAATCGATACGGGTGGTTATGATGTTGGAACGGAGGATGTCTTCGAACAAGAAATCCGCAAACAAGTACAATTGGCTGTGGACGAGGCAACTTCCATCATCTTTATGGTGAATGTGGAAGAAGGTCTTACAGACACAGATCAAGAGATCTACGAATTATTAAGAAAAGCAAACAAACCGCTTTATTTGGTGGTGAACAAAGTGGATTCCTCAAAAGAAGAATTGCCAGCAACCGAGTTCTACCAATTGGGCGTTGAAAAATATTATACTTTATCCTCTGCAACAGGCTCAGGAACAGGAGAATTGTTGGATGATGTCGTGAACGATTTCCCAACAACGGAATATAAAGATCCGTTCGAAGGATTGCCAAAAATCACAATCGCTGGTCGTCCAAACGTAGGGAAATCGACGATGACGAACGCACTTTTGGATGTAGAAAGAAACATCGTAACCGACATCGCAGGAACTACGAGAGACAGCATCCAGACTTTGTACAACAAATTCGGGCACGAGTTTGTCCTTGTTGACACAGCCGGAATGAGAAGAAAATCTAAGGTCAACGAAGATCTGGAGTTCTATTCCGTGATGCGTTCCATCCGCTCTATCGAGTATTCCGATGTTGTCATCCTAATGGTAGATGCAACTTTGGGCTGGGAATCTCAAGATATGAACATCTTCGGATTGGCTCAGAAAAACAGAAAAGGAATCGTAATTGTTGTAAACAAATGGGATCTTGTAGAAAAAGAAACCAACACAATGCGTGATTTTGAGGCCGCGATCAAGCACAAAATCGGACAATTTACAGATATTCCAATCCTTTTCGTTTCGGCTTTGACGAAACAAAGAATCCTGAAAGCCGTAGAAATGGCGATGGAAGTGTATGAAGCAAGGTCCAAAAAAATCAAAACTTCCAAACTGAATGAAGTGATGCTTCCTGTTTTCGAAGCATTGCCACCGCCGGCCATCAAAGGAAAATTTGTGAAAATCAAATATTGCGTGCAGTTGCCAACGCCAAGTCCACAATTCGTGTTCTTCTGCAACCTTCCGCAATATGTGAAAGAGCCCTACAAACGCTTCGCAGAAAATCAATTGAGAAAACATTTCGGATTTACCGGAGTTCCAATCGAAGTTTACTTCAGGCAAAAATAAAACATCAACCCTTTCTTAGTTCAAACTTCGAGAGGGTTTTTTATTTTCAGGAGCAACACGTTTTTGGATTCTTTTCACCATTCCAACCCGCTATCCACTATATCTTTTTTGCTTTCAGAACGATTTGTCATCAATAGAAAATTTCTAAAAGAAAGCAAAAAAGGATGTCACTACTATCGGGGCTATGTTGAGGTTTCCCATCATCTTTCACTATTTGAAAAACGCGTACGATGACAAAGTAAATTCTGGAAAAGTCGCAGAGCGACGACCTGTTAATAGAAAAAGAACATCAACACAAGCAAAGCTCCAGAGGAGCGACCTACCAAAATAAAAAAAGTTGAATTTGTTTAATAACGATACAAAATCTGCAAAATTCGCAAAATCTGCGAGAGAAAATTTCATCAAAAAAATCATCCAAATCCAAACAATTTGTAAAATTTTACGATATTTACCCACAAAATAAACGAAATGCTAAAAGTTTTATCAGAAGAATTCTCATTGGTGAATTCCTGGATCAATGATCTTCGAAATGTTGAGGTACAAAATGACCGTTTAAAGTTCCGTAGAAATATGGAGCGCATCGGCGAGATTGCCGCCTTCGAGATTAGCAAAACTTTGGATTATAAAGATATCGAAATCACAACACCACTTGAAAATATCAAGGTGAAAGAAATAGAAACTCAACCAGTAATCACAACCATTCTAAGAGCTGGCGTTCCTTTGTTTCAAGGTGTTCTAAATTATTTTGATAAAGCAGATTGTGGTTTTGTAGCAGCTTACAGAAAGCACGATGCCAATGATTACTTTTCCATCAAACAAGATTATTTGACTTGTCCAAAATTAGATGGTCGCCCATTGATTGTTGCAGATCCAATGCTAGCAACCGGCGCATCACTCATCGAAGCAATCAAAGATCTTTTGACAAACGGAAAGCCAACTTCGATTCATATCGTAGCAGCTATCGCAAGTAGGCAAGGTGTAGAAACGATTCAAAAAGCCTATCCTGACGCAAAAATCTGGATTGGCGCATTAGACGAAAGTTTGACATCAAAAGGTTACATCACGCCAGGTTTGGGTGATGCAGGGGATTTGTCTTACGGGGAAAAATTGCAACGATAAATGTTAAGATATTTTTCGGAAAATATAGTATCCTGCTTCTGAGGGATGATCTTGGACATAGTCTTCAGGATCTTCTTTCTTTATTAGAGAATAAATCATCAAATCTCCAGCCGCTGCACTAGAGAAAAAAATTCCAAACAATAGAAGAGGAATATTCCCGATTGTTAAACTAATTAACCCTGGAATGATGCCTATTAAAAAGAAAGGCGCAAGCAAAGCAACAACATAGTTTTTGATTTGTAATGGTTCTTTACAATGGCAGTAGGGTGTGAGCATTTTCCATAGTATTCCAAACTTTACAGATTTAAATCCTCGGCTTGCATACAGAGAGAAAAACAGCCCGTGAATCAATTCGTGAAGAATAATCCCTAAAATTAAGACAACAAAAGGCAAGAAAGCTAACAGAATGACATTCCCTACGTTTTTCAATGAAAAATTAAATCCCCAAATGAAATAATAGGGAATAGCAAAAATAAGAGTAATTACAACCAGGTATATTAATGCTGCGGAATTTGCTTTCTGGAGATCAATAGTTTTTTTCTCTTTTTTATAATTTTCTAAATTCATTTTCTGTCTTTTTTTGTCAAAATATTTGTTTCACACATCCATCGCCATCACAAGCAAACTGATTTTCACATTTTCAGAATTTTGCAGGATTTCCCAAGCGATGTTAGAACTGGTGTTTCCCGTTGTGTAAACATCATCAATTAATAAAATATGCTTATCACAGATCTTCTCAGTCAGTTGATAGGCATTTTTTGTTTTCAATCGTTCGCTTTGTCCCTTCTTCGCTTGAGCTTTGGAATGTTTTGTTCTTTTGAGTAATTGATGATTGATTGGAATCTGATAATGTCTTGACAATTCATTTCCGAAAATATGAAGTTGATTGTAACCTCTCTGCTTTAATTTTTTGGGATGGAGTGGAACAGGTGCGATGAGATCTGGCTTTTGGTTTTCGAAATTTAATTTCTCGATGGTCCATTCTGCAAGGATTTTTCCAAGCTTTTCCCGGTGATTGTATTTGAGTTGTTGGATGATTTTCTGCGCCAGACTTTCCTTTTCGTACAACATTAGAGAAAATGCATTCTCAACAGGAAATAGGAGAGAGGCTTTCTCTTTCAAACCATTACTATCACAGAATTGATGATTGGAAAAATGAATATTGTCTTTGCAAATTTCACAAACGATTTCATCTTTGTCAATCAACTGATTGCAATCCAGACAACGGTTTGGAAAAAGAAAATCGAGGATCATTGTTTGTGTTTTGAGATTTAAAATTAATAAAAATATTCAAAACAAAAAACCTCTTCAAGAGAAGAGGTTTGGAATTTTATGTTTGAGAAATTAACTCAGAATTAATACAACAATTTGTAATATTCATCTGCCATTCTATCGCTTCCGAACTGGATTTTCACATCGTCCATCGCGTTGTGAACGATCTTTCTCCATTGGTCTGGCTTTTCGTAATAAGCTGGGATAATCTCATTTTCCAAAACATCATAAAGATTATTAAGGTCAAATTGATCCTGCTCTATCGTTGGCCAATTGTCGTAATCTGCTTTTGGAACTACGAAAGAGTTTTCGCCGTGTTTCGCAAATTCCGGAATCCATCCGTCGTCGGTTGAAAGGTTGACGGATCCATTCATAGAAGCGGTCATCCCACTGGTTCCGGAAGCCTCTCTTGGAACTCTTGGGTTGTTCAACCAAATGTCAGAACCTTGCTTCAAAGCTTTACTTAAAGCCAATTCGTAGCCAGTAAGCACCGCCATATTTTTATGATTCTTACTTTCCTCCACCAAATTGTTGAAAGTAGAGATTGCGCCATAATCCATCGGATATGGTTTTCCTGCCCAAATGATCTGAACCGGATGTTCTTTGTTTTCCAGCATTCTTCTGAAACGCTCTTTGTCTGCCAAAAGTAGGTCGGCTCTTTTGTAACCTGCGAAACGTCTTGCCCAAACAATGGTCAGAACTTTTGTGTCAAACATATTGCCAGTTTGATCTGCTACGATTCTGAAGGCTCTTTTCTTTAGATAAGCTTTTCTGATGTCAAATTCTTCATTGTCGCCATTGTCTTTGTGCTGATAAAGTGCTTTGTCTCCCCAATAACCGAATTCCTGAGCGTTGGTAATAGATTTGATTTCGCAAATCCCTTCATATTTGTTCCACATTTCTCTGGAAACCACGCCGTGCAACTGGGAAACACCATTTGCAACTCTCGCCATTCTCAACGCACAAAGTGAGTGGTTGAATCTGTCGTCTTGAACGCCTTCGATGGTTTTAACTTCATCGATTGTCAATCCGCAGAAATAGGACATATCGTGGCAAAGATGGATGTTGTGTTTCTCGTTTCCAGCCTCTTCTGGTGTGTGCGTTGTGAAAACTAATTTTTCTTTCACTTTAGCCAAATCACCACCGTATTTTCTTAATAAATAAAATGCCGCTGGCAATCCGTGCGCCTCATTCAAATGGTAAACATCTCTTTCGAAATTCATTTCGTCCAATAGTTTTGCACCACCTTTTCCTAGAAGGATGTATTGTGCAACTTTGGTGGACTCATTTGCGTCGTATAGTTTGTGGCAAATTGTTTTTGATAAATGGTCATTCTCAGGCACATCTGTGCTTAGGAAGAACATTGGGCAAGTTTTGAAAGTCTCTGGCGCCAAGTACCAAACTTTTACCCAAACCGGAGCGTTGTGAATCTCGATTTGAAATTTGATGCCCGTATCTTCCAGGAAGCTGTACATTTTCTTGGTCCAGATCGGATTTAGGGTTTGATCCATATTTCTGCTTTGGTCGTAGTAGCCATATTTCCACAAGATTCCGATTCCCACGAAATCCTGTTTCAAATTGTACGCACTTTTCATATGAGAACCCGCAAGAAATCCTAGACCGCCACTGTAGATTTTCAGTGCCTGATCTATCGCGAATTCCATGGAGAAATAAGCTGTTTTTTTTGTGTAATCTGGATTGATGCTGTAAGGCATCTTGAAGTTTTTAAAATCCATTAGTTTAATAATTTAAAAGGTCTTGTCTATATGGCTGCAAATATAATAAATAGTTTTTGGTACAGTGCCTTAGGTGTTATAAAGTCATAAAATTAGGTTGACACAATCAGTCATTTGCGTCCCAATACCTGTTTCTTAACTTTTCGTCTTGGATTTAGCTTTGTCAAGATTTCAAACCTTGACAAAACTTTATATCGCAATCTGAAACTCAAAATCCAAAAAATAAAACCTCGAAACGTTAAATTTTATTCACATAAGTATTTTGTAATCAATTATTTATTAGATTAGTACAGGTTTAATTTCTAATAATAATGCGATGATTTATTGTGAAGACCTTCAGAAGAATTTGGATGTGTATGTGGCCTCCAAAACCAGTAATTCAAATGATCTGGTAAAATGGTATGACTCCATTACAAGCGCCAATCTGCACGAGCGGGAAGAATATCAAAAGAAAACCGAACTCCTTTTGCTCAGCACTTTGTTCGCCCATTATCCGGATATCGAGATTGAAAATTTGATTGGCGAAAGTCCGGATTTCATTATTAATTATCAGGGAAAGCGCATTGGTGTAGAAGTTTCGGAGATTATCAACCATCTTGAGCTCAAGAAAAAGGAAAGCTACATCAATCATATTTTCCGAACTGTGGAAAAACTTTTGTCCGAATACAAAAGTCTCTCCGGGATCTATCATCTTAATATCGATTATTTTCAGGACGATTTTTACCAGCAACCTGAGCAATTAATCAAGGAAATATCGTCTGCCATTACCAATAACAAAAGAACAAAACTCGTAAAACATATTAGAAGAACGCCCCATCAAAAAGGCGTTCTTTTGTTTTTGGAGTATCAGTTGTCTTTGTTTGATGAGCTGCATTCTGATAAAATATTGGAAGTCATCGAAAAGAAAAACTCCAAATACCCATTGTACAACAGCAAAGCGAAAGAGTGCTGGCTGGTGCTGGTTTCCAATATGCACAACATCGCCTCGCGCTACAGCTACATCCACGCCAAAGAGGAGCTTAAAAAAGTGAAAAGTCCGTTTACCAAGATCCTGCATTTGGAAAATCTTTACAGTCAGATGATGGTGATTAAGTAAAATATTTTTAAAATATTGATTTATAATGTATTGAATTAATTTAAATGAAATTGTTATTTTAATTGAAAAATAAGTTTATATTTGGTAATAAGGTAAAAATAGTATCATATTATGAAAGTAAATTTATTGATTTGTGGCTTTGAAAGGGTATTTCGCAATTTTATATTTTTTTGTTTAATGTTATTTTGTGTAGTAAATATTTCTGCGCAAGCAACTCTGAACTATTTTGAGGATTTTGAAGGTACCAACAACTGGACTTTTGTAAATGGAACTCAAGCCAACAAATGGCATGTGGGCAGTGCTACATCTAATGGTTTGGGATCTAAATCGCTTTATATCTCAAATGATAATGGCGTAAACAATACATACAACATCAATAGTGCTTCCGTTACACACGCCTACAGAGGTATTACGATTCCAGCTGGAACTACCAATACAACCCTTAGCTTTGATTGGCGGGCCGAAGGTGAGAGGGGTTGTACTTTAGTTGTTTTTTGTACTGATTATGATTATTTTCGTGTTTGGCTAGTGCCTTCTACGTTTAATCCTACAGCGGGAACTCAAATTACTGCTGGCGGAGGAAACATACAAGTAGATGGTAATTTTAGAGGGCAAGGATCCTTTGTAACATTTACAGGCACTGAAAACCTCAGCACTTTTGCCGGAACCACAATGAAACTTGTTTTTGAATGGAGAAATGATGGTAATACTGGAACTCAACCACCTGCTGCTATTGATAATGTCTCTTTAAATGTCAATAGCTGTATTATCAATCCCACTACCACCAACACCTATGACAGGATTCTAAATATGAGCCTTACTAATTCATTAGGTTCAACTTATACCAATGCGACTCCTACGGGAAATTCTGGCTATTTGTACACCAATAATCAACCGCCATTGGATCTTGTAAGAGGTTCTACGACCAATACACTTTCTATGACTTTTGGTACAGATGATCCTGCCAATGTACAGTACAGTGGTGCATGGATAGATTTTAATGGTAATGGTATTTTTGAAGCTTCAGAAACCATTGCAATGGCAACTTCTCCAGCAACCAGCAACGCCAGCGTGATTTATACTTTTTCTATACCTGCCGGGGCAAGCCTGGGACAAAAAAGAATAAGATTGCGAGGCGGAAGTGATACAGCATATACAAACGCAGGAGCTTGTAATACCAGTATATATGGCGATACAGAAGACTATAATGTCAATATTGTGGATTCATCTATCTCAAACAATTATACTTGGAACGGAAACGTGAATTCCAATTGGCAGATTGCTTCGAACTGGTCGCCCAATGGCATTCCAACTACTTTTGATAACATCACCATCGTTTCCGGAGCAAACAATCTTAATATTACAGACAATCGCACCATCAATAATTTTGCATTGAATGGTAATTTGAATATGGCGGCAAATAGTAATTTGATTATCCGAGGAAATGTCTCATACAACGGTTCTGCTGCTGCGAATCTGAATTGCGCCAGCAAAATCGAAATCAGAAGTGCCTCATCGCAAACCATTCCGCCTCTTAACTATGGTACGCTGGATGCTACTGGTGGAAGCAGAATTCTGCCAAATACTGGCACAGTCGGGATCTGTAATATTTTTACGCCTGGCGTAGGAACTTACACGGTGACAGGAAGTACAGTAAACTATTTCTCACCAACAGCAGCTAACAACTACACTTTGTCACCTTTCACTTACAACAATTTAAGATTCAGCGGGGCTGCAACGTTTACGATTGGACAAGGGAATACAATCAATGTTCAAGGGAATTATACGCAATCTGCAGGTCTTGTGAATCTTACCAACTTTACAAGTGGCAACAATACTTTGAACATCGATGGCGATATGAGTATCACTGGAGGTACTTTTAATATGAATGCCAACGCAACTGCTGGTGCGACTTCCACTGTTAACCTCAAAGGAGATCTTACCATAAGTAGTGCTGGAAAATTGGATGCAACACAAGGCAACAATACAGGTAAGGTTTTTAATTTTAATGGAATTGGAAATGGAACTTCGGCAAGTCAAATCCAGAGTTTGAATGTCGCGTTTCCAGATGCTGCAAGGAACCGAAGAATCCAGTTTTATGCAAAAACAGGAAGTTACGTGCAGTTGTCCCGCGATTTTGATTTGGGTGATAATTCCAGATTTTACGTAGAAGGCGGCGCTGTATTGGATTTTGGATTTACAGGAACTACGCCTAACAACATTACCGGAAACGGAAGAGTGGCGACAGATTTTACGGCTTCAGCAGGTGCGTATCTTAAGATTTCATCCCCGCAAGGCGTTTCTGATACTGCAGGGGCTGTAGGCAACATTAGAACGACCAACAATCCAAGTTTTGCTGCTAGCACATTCCATTACATCGGAAAGGTGAACCAGAGTATGGGTACGGGCATTGGAAGTGGACTCAACGGAAGTGCTGTGATTGTGGAGCTGGATAATAACAGCTTAGTTTTGTCCCCTAGCAACGAATTTAGGCTGATTAATTTACCAAACGTTAATATTAATAATGGCTTGGGAGGCGCTCTGGACATCAGGAGAGGAAGAGTAGAAGAGACGGATACCAACTTCATATCGAATGGAAGTACAGTCAGCGGTTCTGGTACGCTCAAAATGGCAACCGGCACTTCCTATAAGATTACCAAACCCTCAGCAAGTGCAACCGAAGCAGAATATGTTCCGAGATTCCTAAAGTTCGAGCTTGCGGGCGGAGAGATAGAATTGGCCTCTACAGGAAACCAAATCTTGAGAGCTAGCAACGCCTACCAAAATCTGGCCTTTACCAATACGGGCACCAAAACATTACGTGGTACTACAACAGTTGCCAACTTGACCAGAGTCACAGGAGGCTCGCTCATCATCCCAAGCACAGCAGACAATGTATCGGCAATCGTTCTTACAGCTAAAAAAGGACTTCAAAATACAGGCGGAACGGTTACTTTCGAAAACAACGCCCAGTTGTTGCAGGATGCCGATGCGGTGAACGTGGGAAATATCCAATCCCAAAGATTGGCAACAGATATCAACAACCTCAGCACCCGTATGGACTACATCTACTGGAGTTCGCCGGTAGCGGGGCAAGGTTTGCAGGCTTTCTCTCCGGGTACGCCAGCTAACCGACTATATCAATACAACGAAAGCAACGACCTCTTCAATGCGGTGAATCAAACCTTGGAGCCGAACTTTGTGGCGGGAAAAGGTTATGCTTTCCGGGCAGAAAGTACAGTGGTGAACGGCAGTTCCAAAACTTATGCTTTCACAGGAACGCCAAACAATGGAAACATTAATTATGATATCAAAAGATCGCCAAACACTGGCGCTGGCAACAGTGTAATCCACGGGTACAATCTTGTAGGAAATCCGTATCCTTCTAACATTAGGTTTGATGAATTGTATCTCGGCAACAGTGCTTTGATTTGGAACACGGCGTATTTCTGGACCAACAACAATTTTACACCAAACCAAGCAGGCTCGGGATATGTGCCAAACAACTATGCTATCTACAATGGGACAGGAGGCAACAGTGCCACGCAGGCAGCCAATGGCACAGGTATCACGGTGGCTCCGAATGGAATTGTGAAAGTAGGGCAAGCCTTCATCATTCAGAAAAAGGATTTTGGAACGGGCAGTCTTCAGTTCAGAAATTCTTACAGTGCTTCCAATGTACTAAGGGTGGCGGATAATGGTACTTTCTTCCAAAAAAATGGAGCGTCCAAAAACAGATTCTGGCTCACGCTTACTTCGCCTAAAGATATCGTCAATTCCATCTTGGTGGGCTATATCCCGGGTGCGACGGATGGATATGAGATTGACTTCGATGGTGAGCTGTTTGTGGTAGGTTCGGATTCTTTTTATTCTGTTTTAGGGGCTAGGAAACTGGCTATCAATGGGAAGTCTGATGCGTTTAGCGTGGAGGATGTGGTGCCAGTGGGCAACGTTTTCTCCGTTGCAGGAGATTATACCATCAAATTACAATCGCCGGAAGGGATTTTTGAAAACAATCAAACCATTTATTTGAAAGATAAATTGCTGAACAAGTACATCAACCTAAGTCAAGAAAACAGCTACACGTTTGCAGCAGTGAAAGGAACAGATGCTACACGTTTCGAAATCGTTTACAAAGAATCTACAGTTCTGGGCAATGCAGAAACTGGAAAGTCAGATTTCCAAGTGTACAGAGATGGCGAAGCGTTTGTCGTAAAATCTTCCAAGGTTTTGGGTGAGATTGTACTCTACGATGCGAGTGGAAAACTGGTAAGAAGCTATCGTTCCCATACCAAAGATTTCAAAATAGAAGCGGCGACGCTGCCCAATGGCATCTTCATCATCAAAGCAGAAAACAGTGGCGATGTGCGGACCAAGAAAATCATTCGATAGATTTTCAAATCACAATTATCATCAACAAAAGAAATACACTTCCGAAGCGGGAGTGTATTTCTTTTCCTAGGATACAAATATTGTTTTATAAAGTGAATATTATGTTAAATTATTTTGTTATCATAGATTAATATATTATGTTAAATAGAATGTTATGAATTTTTTTGTGGTAAAATTTACTCTTTGAATTAATTTATTTTTTAATTTCACACCAATGCAAATGACTGCAGAAATACAAAAAAAATTTATTATGCCCATTAAGTACAAATTGATTGAAAAATCACAACCTGGAGTTGTGAACGGAGGAACAAAGAAGTGGTACGCCAATGTTTATAATGATGGTGAGGTCACTATCGATGATCTGGTGAAGCAAATAGAGAAATTCTCTGCACTCTCCGAAGCAGATATTCGAGGTGTCGTGATTGCACTGGAAAATGTGATGCAGGACGAACTGGCAAACGGAAAAATCATCCGGATGGATAAGCTGGGAAGCTTCTACCCAAGCCTTTCCAGTGAAGGCGTTGTGAAACCCGAAGATTTTACCGCGGCCAACATCAAATCTGCCAAGGTTAATTACCGTCCGGGAAAGCGTATTTTAGATATTCTTTCCACAGCAACCTTCAAAAAGAAAGAATAGTCTGCTGAGAAAGCACACGTGTCGTCACCCAACGGCAAGCGTGTCATCGATCAACCACACGCGTGTCATCAGACGATGGCACGCGTGTTTTTTTTAGCTCCTCAATCTGGTGTTGCAAGAGCTAATGTTAATTATTTATAAAACAGATGCTAATTAAATTTGAATTTAATGTTAATTCCGGTATTAATTTTACAATAGATAAGGGTGTTTGGAAGCGATAATTACATTTGCGTTAAGAATTCCTTTTTGCGGTTTTTGGCTGGCTGAGATGGGTATATTTGCGTTCTAAGTAAACAAATGAAAATGAAAACAAATTTATTCTCTCAGAGAACACTTTTTCTTGTCAAATCAGCAAAGGCTTTTTTTCTTCTTTTTTTTATGTTCGTTGGGGTTTCTGCTTGGGGGCAGACTTGCGATGATTTAACTTGGGTAGGCTCAGGAACAGGGAATTTTCAAGGTTGTGGAGGTGCTGTTTTTGGTTTTGATTCTTCGGGAGATTCTGTTACAAGTTCAGAAGTAAACAATCCACAAAATTTATCTTTTTCCAAAAAAAGAAGTGGCAGTTTGTCTACTAGGACGATGACTTTACAAATTACTACAAATGCAGCTTATACAACTTGGGCTACGGTGGCTACCATTGATTTTTCCAGTGCTTCTAGTTGTGTTTCACAAACTGTCGATTTGAGCTCGTATACAGGTCTTAGAAAAATAAGATTTATAGATGGATCTGGTGATGCACGTCAGAAAGGAATTAGTAATATTAGTCTTACTTGTGAGGATGCTACAACATATACACTTACGTACAACGGCAACGATAATACGTCAGGAACTGTACCTTCTGCTGTAACAGCTAGTTCTACAACACTTGCAGCAGCCGGGACAATGGCTAAGTCTGGCTACAGTTTTTCTGGTTGGAATACTAATATTTCAGGTACAGGAACTAATTATAACGCAGGAACCACAAGCTATGCAATATCCTCAGACCATACATTGTATGCACGTTGGGGTTTCACGGTTTCTTATAGTAACAATGGTGGTGCAGGAACGGCAACTGCTCAAACTGGATATTACAATGGAACCACAGGTGTAAAATCTGGAACATTGACTTTGAATAATGGTTCGGGTTTCACAAGGGCAGGATACACTTTCGGTGGTTGGAAGACTACTGCAGGTGGCGCATCAGCCAACTATAGTGCAGGAGGTGTTTATACCCACATTGTATCTGGTAGTGCAATTACACTCTACGCGCATTGGGTTCTTAATGCAGCTACACTTACATTGAGCCCAAACAGTTTATCCGGCTTTACCTATTCAGAGAGCAATGGCTCATCTGCTTCGCAGAATTTTACCATTACGGGTAGTACTTTGGATGGTTCTAATGTCAGCATTCTCCCCGGAGATGATTATGAAATATCCATTGATAATGGAGTCACTTGGTTGGATTACAGCAATGCACCAGTGAATGTGCCTTATACAGGTTCTTCTGTCTCTAGACAAGTTTCGGTCCGTTTAAAAGCTGGCTTGGCAGTAGGAAATTATAATAATTCCAGTAATCATATCATCGTTGTAAGCGGTGGTGGCGTGTCATCCAGCCCCGAAGTTGCTCTGTCTGGAACAGTGACTGCTTGTCTTGCGCCTACAACACAATCTACACTCTCTACATTCACAGCAATTGGTATCAATGGAATGACTGTGAATGCGACTGCAGGAAACGGCGTAGGGAGAATCATTAAAATCAATACAACCAATAGCTTTACAAACCCTACCAGCTCCAATGCTTTGCCCACTGCAAATACAGTTTATGCAGGAAGTGGAGAGCAGGTGATCTACGCTGGATTAGGAAACACGGTAGCAGTAACAGGTTTGTCACATTCTACTACCTATTGGTACAGAGTTTATGAGTACAACATTTGCTCGGGCAACTATATCTACAACATGACGGCACCTACAAATAATCCAAGAAGCCAAGCGACACTTTGCGATGTGCCGGCAATGCCAAATGGAGAGGTGGATGTGGATCCATCTTGCGGGTCTGTAGATCTTGTGTACCAACACGGAACTTTACAACCACAGTCGGGTGTCAGCTATTATTGGCAGACATCGGCTAATGGGACTTCTACTGTTAACTCTACAAATAACATCTACACCGTGACTACGGGAGGGAAATATTATGTTCGTGGCTATAATGGCAGTTGCTGGGGACCTGCATTCGAGATGAATGATACGGTTGTCATTCTTTCGCCAGTATCAGTGGCGACTCATCCGGCTAATCAATCTGCAACGGTGGGAGCAACGGCTACATTTGCTGTTACTGCATCTAATATATCAAACTACCAATGGCAAGTTTCTACAAACAATGGAACGACTTGGACTAATGTTCCAAGTGCAACTGCTTCAACATACACCACAGCAGCTACAACGCTGGCCATGAACGGCTACCGATACAGAGTTCGTTTGAGTAATACTTGTGGAACGTTGACTTCTAATGTGGCAACGTTGAGTGTTAATAATACGCCTGTTTCTATTTGGAGTAATGAGATTACGGGAACTAATCCTAATACCTCTAATCCATATACAATCGGAGATACTAAGAATGCTAACATAGAAGTGTCTGGTATTGGAAGAGGATCTGGTATTACAGGCACCAATGCAAATAATCGTTATACAGCAAATGGATGGAATACTTCGGCTATAGATTTGACTGCTTATTTTGAATTTACATTGACACCTAATGATAATTATAGAATTGATCTCAGTAGTTTTGAATATACTGGTCAAGCTTCTGGAACTGGTCCTACTAGTTTTGCATTTAGAAGTAGTATTGATGATTATGTAAGTAACATAGGTATTCCTTCAGCGAATGGAATTTCTATTAATTTGACAAGCACAGACTATCAAAATTTAACGTCTCCAATTACTTTTAGAATCTATGGATGGGGAGCGAGCGCGTTAGGAGGAACTTTCAGTATCAATGATTTTAATTTTAAAGGAAACGTAATCGCAGCTTGTACACCTCCAACTATTAACGCATTCCCAACAACGGGACCAGTAGGTACAATAGTTACAATCACTGGAAGTAATTTTGTAACAGGTTCTACAGTTAAGTTCGGAACAGCCAATGCAACAGTGGAGTATGTAAGCGCAACAGAAATCAAAGCAACTGTTCCTGCTGGAGCAGATGGTAATATAATTGCTACGACATCTTTAACTTGTCCTTCTGAAACAAGTTTTACACTAATCAAAGAAGATGCTTCTGGTTGTGAAAGTACATCAGGTGGGACAGGTTCTACTCCTGCAACGGATCTCATAATCTACGAAGTTTATGATGAAAATGGAGGAACTGGTGGTACGATTACGTTGTTTAATGGAACCACTTCATCCATAAGTCTTAATAATTATATTCTTCAAAGAGCGGGTGATTATGGAGAAACTTATAATGATACATACATCACTTTGACGGGTTCAATTGCTGCGGGAGAACTTGGATTAGTAGGTGTTAGTGGTTCTAAATGTCCTTATTTACCTACCAATGGATCGATCAGTAATGGGTTCAATGATAATGATGGTTTCAGACTCAAGAAAGGCTCTTTAATTATAGATGATGTAAAAGCACCTAATTATACAGGTTATTATCTAAAAAGAAAAGCAACTAACTTATCACCAAAATCTACCTTTGATGCTAATGATTGGGTAGAGACAAGTGTAGATACAGATGAATGTTTAACAGGTGTAGGAGTAGCACCAACACTTGCTCTACCATCGCCGCCGCCTACCATTGTAGAAAATCCGACATACGCGATATCTTGTGAGGTTAATAATGCTGCACTGACCCTTACCGCTACGGAAGGTTACACAGGTGGAAGAACTTTAGCTTACCAATGGTATGTTTTAGGAAACAATGGAACTTGGACAGAGGTTGCGAATACTGGTGTTTATTCAGGCGCAACTACTGCAACGCTTAATATTAGCAATGTTGTCGGTCTGGATAATTATCAATATTACTGTCAGGTGAGAGAAAATACAGCAACTTGCTTCACCGCGACCAATGCGACTCAAATCAAAGAAGCCACAAATACCTGGACTACAGCAAGTGTTTGGACCAATAAAATGCCTGTGTTGGCAAGCAAAGTCATCATCGAAGGGAATTATGATACAGCTGTTAACGGCTCGTTGAATGTCTGCGAACTAACCGTAAATGCTGGAGGAACAATGATGGTGAAAGCGAACAATCCTATCACTGTTAAAAAGAAAATCATCAACAATAATACAGCGGATAATAGTTTTGTTGTAGAAAGTGATGCAAACCTGATTCAAACAGATAACATCGCAAACGAAGGTGCTATAAAAGTAGAAAGAAGCGTCACAGGAATGAACAATGATGCCGCTACAGCCATCGATTATGTTTATTGGAGTTCGCCGGTGAGTGGACAAGCCATCAAAGGTTTTTCACCCAATACGCCTGCAAGCGGTTATCAGGAATATAAAGAGTCTAACGATAGATTTGTGGTGACAAAAGACGCAGATTTTCTTACAGGAAAAGGTTATGCTATCCGTGCAGAAGGCTTGTTGTCAAATGGTTATAGCAAAGTCTATGAGTTCAAAGGTGTGCCGAACAATGGAGATCTCTCTACGCCACCATTAGACAAATCTGCTGGCGCGGACAAGGGATACAACTTGATTGGTAATCCATATCCATCTAATATTGATTTTGACCAGTTTCACGCATTAAACTCAGATAAAATCTACGCTACAGCTTTCTTCTGGACCAATAATACTTACACAAAACAGCAAATGGGTTCTGGATATGCAGGAAACAATTATGCGGTTTATAATATTACAGGAGGCGTGCAGTCCACTTATGATGATTTGAATCCGAATTATAAAGTGGCACCAAACGGTAAAATAAAAGTAGGGCAGGCCTTCATTGTTCAATCCAAAATTGCTGGCGCGTTGGATTTTAAAAACAGCGTAAGAGTGACAGATAATGGAACTTTCTACCAAAAAACAGCGCCTAAAAATCGTTTTTGGCTCGCTATGAAAGCGCCTAATAATCTGGTGAATACGATTCTGGTAGGTTATATTCCAGGAGCGAGTAACAATTATGAAACCGATTTCGATGCGGAGTTGTTTGCTATTGGGTCAGATTCTTTTTACTCAGTTTTGGGGGCTAGGAAATTAGCCATTCAGGGAAAAGCGAACAATTTTTCTACAGAAGATGTCATAGCTCTTGGCAATGTATTCGCAGGGAATGGCACTTATACCATAAGATTGGAAAATCCGGAAGGTTTGTTTAATAACAATCAAAATATTTATTTGAAAGATAATTTATTAAACAAATATATCAATCTAAGCAGTGAAGGCAGTTATACTTTTGAAGCGACTAAAGGCACTTACAGCAACCGTTTTCAAGTGGTTTACAAAGATGGATCTGCTTTAGGGCAAGATCAGGTTTCCAAATCAAACTTCGAAGTTTATAGAAATGGCGAGCATTTCGTTATAAGATCTTCTCAGAAACTTGGAACCGTAGCCTTGTATGATGCAAGCGGAAGATTGGTTCGCCAATTCTATTCCAAAGAGAAAACTTTGACACTACCTGTTGAAAATTTAGCACAGGGTGTGTACATTATCAAAGCAGAAAATGCTGGCGATGTGAAAACGAAAAAGATTATCAAGTAGGATGCAATAAAAAAATATCAATCAAAAACCATCTGTTGCAGGTGGTTTTTTTATGGATTAATGTTATTTTTAAAATGGGTTATATGTTAATTTTCTTTTAATTTAATATTATATTTAAAATAAATATATATTTGTATTGTTAAGAAAACACTAAACGATATGAAAAAATATTTATTCTTCAACCAGAAGTGTGAGGTTTCCCCTGCCTTAAAAACACTTCTTTTTTCTTTCTTTATACTTTTTTTTGGTAATGTTTGGGGGCAGGTAACTTTACCACATACCCGGACAGTTTGGAATAGTACTCCCTCAGGTTGGACGGATACGCCTTTAGACAGCTATACAACATCTTTTGCTTGCAGTGGCGATAATGGAGCAAAATTTGACACTAGCGGGGATTCTAAAATAGTGTTTTTGGATTCTTCTCCAGATAAATTAAGTTTTACAGTTAAATCTAATACTAGCACAACATCTTCTTTGCTGATACAAGAGTCGGATGACGGAACCACTTATACAAGTGTTATTAATATGAGTGGCTCAACAGATCTTCCAACTTCTTGTACACCAAAAGGAGCTTATCAATTAAAAGCAACAACTCGTTTTATAAGGTGGACATTTACAAAGGGTTCTAGCAATATGACAATGGACGATGTTTCTATAACGAAACTTATTTCTACTTGCACATCACCATCCACACAAGCCTCCGTTTTTTCAAGTTCAGCTGGTACGCAAACGACTGCAACAGCAAGCTGGACACGAGGATCTGGGGATAGGGTTTTAGTTTTGGCAAAGTCAGGAAGTGCTGTAGATGCAGATCCTGCGAGTGGAAATACTTATACTGCTAATGCTACTTTTGGTTCGGGAACACAAATCGGAGCAGGGAATTATGTGGTGTACGATGGAACGGGAACATCGGTCAATTTAACAGGATTGGCTACGGGTACCAATTATCATTTTGCGGTATATGAATATAATAGCACTGGAACTTGTTATAATCTAACGAAGCTTACGGGTAATCTCACAACTGCGTCAGCACCAAGTGTAACCGCTTCTGGAACATTAAATGAAGCAACGCTCAATGGAGCAACGGTCAATTTGACTCTCAATAATACGACTTTTGCAGATGCGACATTAAGTGCTGCTAATTTTACCTTGGGCAACGCACCGGCCGGAGTCAGCATTCAAAGTATTACTTACAATTCTGCCACAAGTGCAACAGTAACTTTGGCGTATGATAATACAGATTTTGATACTAATGTTACAAATTTTAATGTTATCATCAATGGTAGCGAACTCACTTCCGTATCCAATTTAACTTCAAATAATTTAACTGTTACTGCCGTTACAGAAACGTTAACCTTAAGCAGTGGTAATTTAGCTTTTGGAACAGTATGTAATGGTTCTTTTGGAGATCAATCTTTTACAATTAGCGGAACTAATTTAAAAGCTGGAACAATTAATTTTTCTGCAATAGCGGGTTATACGTATTCAGAAACTCTAGGAGGTAGTGCGATTACGGGCTTCTCACATTTGGGAGGAACGTTAGCAACTAAAACTATTTATGTTCGTTTAACGCCAACAGCATCAAATCAAACATATAATGGAACAATAACAGTTTCTGGAGGTGCTGCTCCAAATGTAACTAAGAATGTCTCTGGGAATTCAAATATTACCGCACAATCGGTTACTACAGACATAAATTCAGCTAATAATGTAGATTATCGAAGTGCAAATCTTAGAGCTTCTGCTACAACCTTAGGCGTTTGTTCTGCAAGTATAGAAAGAGGTTTTGTGTATTCAATTACAGCTTTAAATTCTTCTCCCGTAGTTCTTGGTTCAAATGTTTCTAAGTTAGTAGAGACAGCAACTTTAGCATCTAATGCTTATGCTGAAAATACAGGTAACGTATTGGCAGAAGGCACAACGTATTCGTATCGAGCTTATATTTTTGACGGTACAAATTATGTGTATGGATTAGTTCAAACTTTTACCACAACATTTAATGGGAATTTAAACACAGTAACAAATACAACGGCTTGTTTGACTGACGATGGAGGAACCATTAAGTGGACTGCTCCTGCATCAGGTGTTACCCCAACAGGATACATGGTTTTTGCTGTTGCTAGTGCAACAACGCCTTCGGGAGCTTTAACGAATGCTTTAGGTGATTATAGCAATGCAGATTCAAATTTTTCAGCTGTAACAAATAGTGCAGTTCCTTCTAGTTTAGGGAAATTACTTTATAAAGGTAATCCAACATCCCTTTCTGTAAATATAACGGGGCTAACAGAAAATCAAAATTATTCCTTTTTAGTATTAGCTTACCAAGACGGAGGCACAGTAAGACGATTTAATACGGCTGCAGATGGTGGTAGAGCTTTAAACGTTATCGCCCAAGATGATGTCCGGAATTTAGTACCAACCGTGGGAACCAATCAGGTTACCTTAAATTGGAATGTGCCATTACCTTCTTCGTGTTGGGATCAATTAATTATTGTTGCAAACCAAGGGTCAGTTACTTTTACACCTTCCGGAAGTTACACCAATGGTGATTTTGGATATGTTGCAAATGGAGTAGCTTACGCAACAAGCACATCTGTAAGTTCTAAAACGATTGCCGGACTTACGAACGGTCTTAATTATTGTTTTAAAATATTTGTAAGAAGAGGTTCTGTTTGGAGTGATGGGGTTGAGGTTTGTGCGATACCAGTAATTACGTATTGCGAATCTCAAGGCACCACTCCAGATCCTACGGGAATTACCCGAGTACGATTTAATACGATTGATAATACATCGACAAGTACTAATGCATACAGTCCTTATACATCAATTTCTACAACATTATTGCGTGGAGGTAGTTATTCCCTAAATGTTAATGTGAATACAGATGGTTTCCAAAATTATACTAAGGCTTGGATAGATTGGAACCAAGATGGAGATTTTAATGATGCCGGAGAAGATTACGATTTGGGAGATGCATTCACAGGAACTAATGAGTTAACAAGTTTGTCCCCCCTTAATATTACAGTGCCATCTACCGCTACCCTAGGTAATACTAGAATGAGAGTTGCAACTCAATATTACAATAGTCCAAGCATTCCTATTAACTTAACACCTTGCGGAACTTATGCTTATGGTGAAGTAGAGGATTACACAATCACAATTACACAACCCGCAAACGCAGAAATCAACATCAAGGGAGGTGGTAATAATATTCCTAATGAGGCTGACACACCTTATCCGTTTAATAATACAATATTACTTTCAACGGCTTTAGGTTCTGATTCTCCAGAAAAAGAATTTATTATAGAAAACTTAGGATTAGCAAATCTTAACCTTACCGGAACCCCAATTATTAATATTGTAGGTGCTAATGCGTCAGACTTTATCGTGACACAACAGGCTGTTTCTCCGGTTGTAAATGGTGTCAATACTTCGTTTAAAATCTTATTCCGTCCTACAGCAGCGGGAATCCGTGAGGCGGATGTAAGCATCGCAAATGATGATAGTGATGAAAATCCTTATACTTTCAGAATTCAAGGGACGGGTACCTGCTCTACGGCTTCAGTCTCGATTGCTGCATCACCTGCTTCGGGTCCTGCAAATACCATTGTTACTTTTACATCATCAATCAATAATCTGAGCACAGCTACTATTACCTATAATGGTGCAACTGTGTCACCAATATCCGCTACGACCTCTAAACTAGAAGTGGCAGTTCCGGCTGGTGCGCTTGATGCAAACTTCATCGTCACCTTAGCAAATGGCTGTAATTTTACGCACACATTTGATGTTACGACTTCTGATCTCACCAGTTGTGAAGCTACTTCGGGTGGTTCAAGCACCGCATCGGACTTGGTGATCTATGAAGTTTATGATGTAAAAACAGGTTCCGGTGGTTTGGTAACTATTTTTAACAGAACAGGTGTTGCTGTCAATCTGAGTACTTATTCTATTCAAAGAAGTAGAGATCATAATGATTTGCCAAACGAACCTTATTATACTTATGCCAACCTTTCAGGCACATTGGCGGCAGGCGCGGTCGCGGTAATTGGAGTTAATGATGAGTCATCTTGTAATTACACCAGCATTCTTACGGGCAATGGAAGTTTCGGAGCTACTGGATTTAATGCAGATGACGGACTTAGGTTGATGAACGGATCTACGGTAGTAGATGTAGTCCATGCACCGAATACGACTGGATATTACCTTAGACGAAAGAACGAAAATCTATCTCCAAGTACAACTTTTGTAAGCTCACAATGGACCAATCAATTTTTAGTAGCAAATCAATGTTTGTCGGATGTCGGGCAAGCGCCAGTAGTGAAAATTGCACCAGTGGTGAACACACACCCAAGTTATACATTATCTTGTGAAGTGGATAATTCTTCTATGACCATCTCCGCTACGGAAGGAGTCGCTGGAGGATTAGGTTTGACTTATCAATGGTATGTTTTGCCAAGTTCCGGAACCAGTTGGACAGCTGTTGCAAATGGAGGCGTGTATTCTGGAGCGACATCAGAGACTTTGAATATCAGTGATATTACAGGACTTAATAATTATCAATATTATTGTCAGGTAAGGGAAAATACTGCTACTTGTTTCACAGCGACTAATGCCGCTCAAATTAAAGAAGCTAATAATACTTGGACTACTTCTAATGTCTGGTCCAATGGAACACCAATATTAGCGAGTAAAGTCATCATCGCTGGAAATTATGACACACAGGTAAATGGTGCTTTGGATGTTTGCGCATTAACTGTAAACTCTACTGGAACTGTAATGGTAAAACCAAACCATCCAATCAAAGTCAAAAAGAAAATTACCAATAGTAATACGACGCTTAATAGTTTCGTGGTGGAAAGTGATGCTAACTTAATTCAGGTTGATAACATCGTGAACGAAGGTGCTATAAAAGTGGAAAGAAACGTTGTGAATATGAATAATCAAGCAACGGGTACTGGTGCTCAGGTAGATTATGTGTACTGGAGTTCACCGGTATTTGAACAGCTAATCAAAGGAGTAAATGGATTCTCACCAAATACTCCATCAACGGGCTATCAACAATATAATGAAGCTAATGACAAATTCGTAACGACGCCAGATACTTATTTCCAGGCGGGAAAAGGATATTCCATCCGTGCAGAAAATGTTTTAGCAAATGGATACAACAAAACCTACAGTTTCACAGGTGTGCCAAACAATGGAGATATTACTTCTCCAGCTTTAACAAGATCCGCTGGAGCGGACAAAGGTTACAATCTTGTAGGAAATCCTTATCCTTCAAATATGAATTTTGATACGTTCTATGCTTTGAACAGCAGTAAGATGTATAATACAGCTTGGTTCTGGACCAACATTACTTATATTTCGACACAAATGGGATCGGGATATACAGGTAATAATTACGCCGTTTATAATGGAACCGGTGGCGTTCCTCCAGCTTTTGATCACGCCGATTATGATCCAGAAAATCCAAGTGGAATTATTCCAAACGGAAATGTAAAAGTAGGGCAAGGATTCATCGTTCAGGTTAAAGCTTCTACTTCATTGGATTTTAATAATGGAATGAGAGTAACAGATAATGGAACTTTCTACCAAAAAGGCGCTGCTAAAAACAGATTCTGGCTTACGATGAGGTCACCAAAAAATATGGTGAATACGATTTTGCTAGGTTACATTCCAGGCGCGACCAACGGTTTCGAAACCGATTTTGATGGTGAGTTGTTTGTTGTAGGTTCCGATTCTTTTTATTCTGTTCTTGGCGCTAAAAAATTGGCAATACAAGGGAAAGATGGAAACTTCTCAAACGAAGATGTCGTAACTCTAGGCAACGCATTTTCAGTAGATGGAACTTACACGATTGGTTTGCAAACACCGGAAGGGATCTTCAATGGAACTCAAAATATCTTCCTAAAAGATAAGTTGCTGAACAAGTATATTAATCTTAGTACAGAAACAAGTTATACTTTCACCGCAGTAAAAGGTGTAGATGCAACCCGTTTTGAGATCGTTTACAAAGAAAGTTCGGTTCTTGGAAATGATGAAACCTCAAAATCTGACTTTATAGTTTACAGAGATCGAAATACTTTTGTAGTGAAGTCTTCTAAAAAACTAGGTAGAGTAGAGATTTATGACACCGGAGGCAGATTGGTTCGTCAATTATCTTCCAAAGAAAACACTTTGACAATCGATGCTTCGGATTTGCCGAATGCAGTTTACATCATCAAAGCAGAAAATTCTGGCGATATCAAAACCAAGAAGATTATTAAGTAAATTATCATTTGTACTTATCATAAAAAACACCTCAATTGAGGTGTTTTTTTTATTTTATTAATTTTTAGTTCATAATAGTTAATGATAATCTATTATTTTTTAATAGTTTGTGTTATAGTGATTTGATTGTATTAATAATTCAAAATAATAATCAATCTATTAGGCTGATTCATCAAAATTTGGTTATGAATTAATTAATTTAATTTTGCGCCAGACCTTAAAAATACAAATACCTGATGAAAAAACTTTTCTTATGGTTATTCCTTTGTGGAGTGACCATGCTTTTTGGGCAAGGAAAACTTCACTTTACAACCACAAATGCTGGTAGAGTAAATCTTTATAAATTTGATCCTGTAGAAGCATCTGGCTGGCCGGGAAATAATGTTGCAAATCCATCAGTTAAATTTGATGATGCAGCAGGAGGCGGTTTTTATTCAGATAATATTAATCCTCAGAAAAAATTCATCCTAAATAATATTAATGGTTCGGGAAGTCAAACTGGAGATATTACTATTAGCCAAGACACTTGGGGGCAGTACAATGGTACAAATACATTCACGTCATTAATGACCACTTCTACAATGACAAATGTTGGAATCGTTAAGTTTGCTTCGGGAGGTTATGCTGGTGGATGGGGAACTCAAGTCAATACAACTTATGATGCGGCCAATCAGGTTTATACTTTAACCACATCTTATACAAGCGGATTTGGATTCGATATCTTTATTAATGGAACGAAATTTTTGTACAGAACAACATCTCAAGTTACGGGATATGGTGCTTCTTACAGTAATGCCTCGGTAACAGTCACTTTCAATCCTTACACAGGAGCGATGACAATGGCGCCGGGTCCAAATGTTTCTGCGAATGATATTACTCCAACCACCATTTGTGCAGGTTCATCAGTCGATGTTCCTTACACGGCAACTGGAACTTTCGGTTCTGGAAATATTTTTACAGCGCAGTTGTCAAATGCGACGGGTTCATTTGCTACACCTCAAACTATTGGAACATTAACTTCTACC
This sequence comes from Epilithonimonas xixisoli, assembly GCF_004365655.1. Lineage (GTDB taxonomy): Bacteria > Bacteroidota > Bacteroidia > Flavobacteriales > Weeksellaceae > Epilithonimonas > Epilithonimonas xixisoli. Next base: position 491,784 of record NZ_SOEO01000003.1, read on the forward strand.
ACATCTGGAACTATTTCTGCAACAATTCCAACGGGAACTGCTTATGGAACAGGTTACAGAATAAGAGTAGTATCGAGTAATCCCAATGTTGCAGGAGGGAACAATGGCAGCGATTTAACGATTTATCCACCGATTTCTTCGGCAATAATTCAAAGTCCGAAAACCGGAACCGTTTGTGAAAATGCAGCATTCACGGTTTATGGAAGAGTAGGTGCTGCTGGAATTACTAATAACGACGCAACACCATTCTCTAATCTTTCGGCAAAATTTGGTTACGGATTATCCAACAATCCAAGTGCGTGGACTTGGGTGGATGCCACTCACAATACGCAAGGCGCAAGCATAGACGGAACAAAAGACGAATATAATTACACTATTCCTGCAAACACGCTATCAGCAGGAACTTATTATTACGGTTTTAAATTTAAAATTGGAGATTGTACAGAAGTATTGGGCGGACAAAACGGAATCTTAAATAATGATCCGGGTGTACTTACAGTTTTGCAAACCACAAAAATTACCACGCAGCCAACGGTGACGCAGACTGTAAATTTATATGCACATACAACACTTTCGGTAACCGCATCAGGCAATGCCTCGGGTTCATTGTCATATCAATGGTATAGAAATACAAGCAATTCCAATGCTGGAGGAGTGGCAATTCCTGGGGAAACCAATTCTTCTTATGTCGTGAATACTTACACTTCGGGGACATTTTATTATTATGCCGTTGCCAGTACGGGAGGCGGATCTTGTGATTCTTCGGCAAGTAATGTGGCAACAGTGGTAGTGAACAGTGCAGCAACATCCGGAACTGCCAATTGGGCAAACATTCAGTCGCCAAAGATGGAAACCGATGCTTATTTAGGTGTAGGAATTGATGTTTATGCTCAGGTTTTTGTGCCAGGTTCTACACCGGGTGCAGGACAAGCACCGGGAATCAGAGCGTGGATTGGTTACAGCACAAGCAATACAAACCCTAATACTTGGGCAGAAGTTCAATGGCAAGAAGCAACCATCAACAGTTTCCAATCTTACCTTACGGATAACAATGATGAATATATGATTCAGGAATTTGGTGTAAACCTACCTGCTGGGACATATTATATAGCGTCAAGATTTCAAAAAGACTCTGGCGGATACATCTATGGCGGAACCGAGGATACGACGGATAATGTAAGTGGTGGAATCTGGGGGGTTGGACCTTACAAAAGTCTGAAACTTAATATCAATAAAATCGTTACATGGATTCCAAATGCTGGAGCAACGGCTGGAGAATGGAACAATGGCTCGGGTCCTGTAATCACAAGTCCAGCCATCATCGCAACAGATCTTACTTCGCCACCATCTTTCTCTGCTAAGAAATTAACAATTAGTAATGGAGTAGGACTTACCATTCCAAGCGGGCAATCTGTGACTGTGGATGATGAGTTGATTAATAACAATGGAATCTCAACTATCAAAACTTTGGTTGTGGAAAGTGGCGCCAATTTGATTCAAAACAATTCATCTGTTGCAAATACAGGAAATATCCGTGTGAAGAGGGATGCGTCTGTTCCCGCTATTCAGTACAATTTCTGGAGTTCGCCGGTTTCTGGACAGGATTTATATAATTTTTATCAATCCGGAAATGTTGTAGCACCGAAAAAGGTTTTTACATACAACACCCTTACAGATCGTTATACTGTAGTTAATTCTGGAAATTTCAGCAAAGCGATTGGTTATTCCATCAAAGGCGAAAATTCTGGAAATTCCAATGCCGTGTTTTTCGGAGCACCTAATAATGGCAACGCTACTGTGGGTCTAGCAGCTACGGGTCAGAGATTTAATTTGATAGGAAATCCTTATGCGTCTAATATCAATGCAGATCAATTTTATGCCGAAAATGAATCTCAGATAGAGAATACGCTTTATTTCTGGGATAATACAGGAAACAATGCTCTTTCACAGATGGGAAGCGGATATGATGCTTATGGAACTAACAATTTTGCGACTTATAATGCAAGTGCAGAAATTGGAAATCCAGGAACAGGAACTCAAAACGAGGCCAGCAAAATCCCGAACGGAAAAATAGTAGTGGCACAAGGCTTCATTGTTCAAGCTAAATCTGGCGTGGCAAGTCCATCTGTAACTTTCAAAAATACAATGAGAACTGCTGGTGCTGGCGTTTTCTTTGCAAAACAAAATCAACAGAAGAACGCTTTTTGGTTACAGTTGATTTCGCCTTCCCAGTTGACTAATACCACAGCTGTAGTTTATAAAGAGAATGCGCAGAATATTCTTGACAAATTTGATTCCGAATTGTCATCTCTCAGTTCCGATGCCTTATTCACTTTTGCGGAAAATGATTCTAAAAAACTCAGCATCCAAGGGAGAAATGGCAATCAAATCAGTGAAGATGTGATGAGGTTGGGTGCGCAGTTCTACAAAGATGACAATTACACTTTCGCTTTGAAAGATAAACAGGGCATCTTTGCCAACGGACAAAATATCTATCTGCACGACAAACAAACGAATACCTACACCAATCTGCAAAACGAAAATTACACGTTCGCCGCAGTCAAAGGTTTGAGTGAGAATCGTTTTGAAATTGTTTATAAAGAAAACACAGTGCTTGGAAATGGCGAAAGTAAAACTTCCGATTTCCAAATCTACAGGGATGGTGAAGATTTCGTTATCAAATCCCGCAAAAATCTGGGAAGAATCGAAGTCTATAATATGACTGGACAACTGCTGAAAAATTTTGTGACCAGCCAGCAAATGCTCAAAATCAATGTTTCTGATTTGTCAGTTGGAATGTATATTATCAAGACAGAGAATTCCGGAGATCTGAAAACGAAAAAAATCATTAAATAAAATGATAAGCCTCCGAAAAATGCAGATTTTTTCGATGGAATATTTTAAACTAAAAGCACCTCATTTTGGGGTGTTTTTTATCATTAATCCTTTATTAATCATATTTATACATTCTTGTCTCCTGATGTTTCCATATTGGATTTTTTAAATGAATGTTTGGATTATTGTTAAATTAATAATAATTGATTGTAGATATTAAAAATCTAATTACATTTGCAATCCTTTTTTAGGATATAAAATAAAAAAATAACAACACTTATATGAGAAAAAGTTTATCCACTCCGCGCGGACGATCTCTTCAACATTTTTCGAAAATCCTTTTGCTACCAATTCTTCTTTTTTTATGGGGGAATGTTTGGGGGCAGACAATTACTATTGGTAGTGGTACAAACGTCGGAAGTAAATTGCCAGTAGTACCTTGGTACAGCTATTCTTTTTCCGAACAAATTATTCCCAAAGCAGAAATTAATACTGCAGGATCCATTACCAAGTTAAGATTTTATTCAAATGCAACTGCCTTAAATAATTCTAATAACTGGACTATATATTTAGGTCATACCTCAAAATCTAGTTTTTCTTCTGGTGCAGATTGGATATTAGCAGGTGCAATGACTCAAGTTTTTTCTGGTACGGTTACGCCTCCGAGTAGTGCTGGATGGATGGAAATAACTCTTACAACTCCGTTTAATTATAATAATACTAATAATTTAGTTGTTGCAGTAGATGAGAATCAACTTGGATCCCGTGGTTCCTCAAGTGATACTTATTTTAGAATTTTTACTCCAACAGCTCCAAGTGCTACAACGAATTCTGGTTTATATTATCAAAATGATACGACTAACCCTGATCCTGCATCTATATCACTTACAGGGACTCTGGTTAATTATAGAAACCAAATGCAATTAGTAATTGAATCAACATCACCATTTGTAACAGCAGGAACATTAACTGCTTTTGGAAATGTTTGTATCAACACGACTACAGCTGCTAATTCATTTACACTTACAGGTGGAAATCTTACGGGTGATGTTACGGTTGGTGCATTGGCAGGATATACTTATTCTACTACTTCAGGAGGAACTTATACATCAACTCTAACATTAACGCCTACTTCTGGTAGTTTGTCTCAAACAGTTTTTGTGAAATTTAATCCAATCTTAGTACAATCTTATGCTGGGAATATTCCAATTACTGGAGGTGGGATTGCATCTATCGTAAATGTAGCAGCATCTGGCTCAGGTATAAACACAACACCTACTTTATCATCCAACGGAACTGCGGGAAGTATAATTTCAAACGGAGCAACTATAACTGGAAGTAATATTAGTGCGTTAGGATGTTCTACTGTTACAGGTTATGGTATAGAATATAGTCTTACATCTGGTTTCACAGGTGGTACAGGAGCACAAGTAGCTGGGACAGGTTTTAGTGGTTCTGCTGGTGGAACTTTTAGTACAACTCTTAGTGGACTAAATCCATCTACAACATATTATTACAGAGCATATGCAACTAATGCTGGAGGAACGACTTACTACTCGACTGTAAGTAATTTTACTACAGCGTGTGCAATTGCTAATTTGCCATTAATTCAGGGATTTAATGCTGCGACTATTCCTACTTGCTGGTCTCAACAAAATGTTTCTGGAAGTTTAGCTATAACATTTCCTACGAGTGGCTCAAACCCAACCGTTTCTGCTCCTTTTGAGGGGACAAATATGGTTTATTATAATTCATATAATAATACTTCAGCAACAAGACTAGTTAGTTTGCCGCTTACTTCAACTGGAGTGGCTAGTGTAGATGTACAATTTCAATGGTACCATTCCGCACTTGGAGGAGCTACTTCTTATTTAACTGAAGGTGTTACCGTACAATATTCAACAAATGGAACTACTTGGATAGATGCTGGCCCACAAATATTACGATATAATGCAACAACAGGATGGAGTTTAAAAAAACTTACTTTGCCTGCTGGTGCTGGAAATCAACCTATTTTATATGTCGGATTTTTATTGCGTGGAAATACTGGATACAATATTTATATAGATGCCGTCGACATCCGTTCAACACCAACCGACGCAGTTGATTACGCCAATATCCAATATCCAGGAGTTTCTACGACAACCACTGGAACAGCAGTTGAAATTTATGGACAAACTTATGAGCCAGGCGTAACACCAGGAGCTGGAGCAGGAGCAGGATTACAAGTATGGTATTCAAAAAATGCAACAGATGTAGATCCATCATCTGCGGCGTGGACTGGTTCTTGGATTTCCGCAACTTATCATGGAGAGTCTGGAAATAACGACGAATGGAAAGGTAGTATTACACCTATATCTGGACAAGCCGATACTTATTACTCTTTCCGTTACCAACTGAACGGCGGACCAATGAAATATGGTGGCTACTCAGCAAGCGGTGGTGGTTTCTGGGATGGAACGACTAACAAAAACGGAAAACTAAGTGTAAACTACGAAGTTTATACAACAGCTGTTACCCCTAATAATACTGTGAATAATTCTATTGATGTATATTTCAAGGATTATGTTCCGGGGTCGGATTTCTACACCAGCGGACAAGCGGAAATATGGATGTATGCGGGTGCTCGTGTAGGTGCTACAACCTTCAATCATACAGGGGCTCAAAACTTTGGTGATAGAGCTACATTGGTAAAATTTGTTCAGCAGACTGATCCGACCATTTATAAAGCAACTATTAAATTTGCTGATGTACTTTGTGTCAACAATACCACAGATATTATCACAGGTATTGATCTTAATTTCCAAAATCAATATTATACAAGTGGTGGTGTTGGATCCAATAACCAAACTGAGAATTTGTTCTTAGACCTTGGGGATGCAACTGTGAGCGTGAGTGCTCCAACAGTAGCACCTGCAACTACAGTTACTACAACCACTGCAACGATCAACTGGACTGCACCTGCAACCGGCGCAATAAAAGGTTATGATTATTATTACAGCACAACTAACACAGCACCATCTGCTGGAACTACGCCAAGCGGAGCAGTTGTTGGGAATGTTTTGACTGCAAATCTATCAGCACTCTCAGCTGGAACTACCTATTATTTTTGGGTAAGAACGAAAGGGTGTGGAGCGGCTGTTAGTGCTTGGAGTAGTAGAGAGACTTTTACAACATCTTGTGTTGTAACTCCTATTGCAATAGCAGAAGGATTTAATTCTGCAACCATACCTAATTGTTGGAAAGTTCAATTTCCGTCAAGTACAAGAATTAGTTTTGTTGCAAGTGGAACAAATCCTACAACTTCTACACAAGAAGGAGATCATATGGTAAGATTTAATTCTTTTAATACTTCTGAAGATGAAAGATTATCAAGTATGCCTTTATCCTCTTTGGGAAATACAAGTGTTGATGTGGAATTTTATTTTAATAGAGATAATGGGTATTCTACGACTGCAACAACAGAAGGTGTTCAAGTGCAATATTCCCTTGATGGGACAAGTTGGGTAAATGCAGGATCTTTCATTCCTAGGTATAGTGCAACTGTATCCGGATGGGAAAAACAAGTAGTTACTATTCCTAGCGCTTTGGCAAACAGTAGTAATTTCTTTATAGGTTTTAATTTCTTAGGCAGTAATGGAAATAATATGTTTCTAGATACTGTGAAAATACAGCCTACTCCAGATCCAATTACCATTACATCTTCTGTGACATTACCAATTTGTAGTGGATCTTCTACTACACTTACCGCTTCTAGTGCGACAGCTTACTCTTACACTTGGTCACCGGCAACAGGGTTGAGTTCTACGACAGGTGCAAGTGTGGTAGCAAGTCCTACGGCTACAACAACTTATACGGTTACGGGTAATTCTGGTTTAGTTACTACAACACAAAATATTACGGTTACAGTTAATCCGGCGCCAACAGACATCATACTGACATCGACATTATCTCCAGTTGGAGCTGATGCTTGTGTCTTGGATTATGTTAAATTGGATGTTTCGGGAAGTTTGGCTATACCAATTGTAAATGAAGGCTTTGAAAATGGTAATACAAAATTTGATTTATTTGCATCGCCGTTAGCAAATTCTAATTTTACAATTATTAGTTCTAATTCATCCGAAGGCACAAAATCTATTAGATTGAATTATTCCGGTTCTGCAAATGGTTATATGGATATGGAATTATCATCACCAATTGATCTTACTAATGCAGCAAATGCAACTCTAACTTTTGATCATATTGCTGCAATGGAAGGATTGGATTATGATTACGGAAATCTTTATTATTCGATAGATGGTACAAACTTCAACTTAATGCCCATGTCCTTTTATTCTGGAGTGGGGTCTACAGATATAAACTATATTCAGTTTGATATGGATAGTTATCCAAATTGGAGCAGTTTCACTAATTCTTCAATTCCTAATAATTCTATGTGGAAGTCTGAGGTTATAGATTTGTCTTCTTTAGCTGGTAATTCTCAAGTTTACATTGGTTTTGAAATGAGTCATGATAATTCTGGTAATTATTATGGATGGTTAATTGATAATGTAAAAGTAAATGTAACACCAAAAATTACTTGGACTCCAGTCACAGGGTTATATACCGATGCAACATTAACTATTCCTTATGTTGCTTCGACAAATGCAACAACTGTTTACGCAGCACCATCAATCGCAACCACTTACGAGGCGAAATCCACATTAGGGACATGTGAAAAAACAGCTACTTCTGCATCTATCCAAAGATTAAAACATGAGTTCCGAGGAACTGTAGATAATCTGTGGAGCAATAATGGCAACTGGTTTCCAACAATGGTTCCGGATGCTGACAAGTGTGTGAGCGTTCCGGCTACAAAATCAGTTGTTATCAACATCAATAACGCAGAAGCCAAATCATTGACCATCGCAGAAACAGGAAAAGTTAACATCAATGCAAACAGCTCTCTAAAAGTGACAGATGCTATTAATATTACCAATAATGTAAACAATGACAATTTGGTATTGGAAAGCGATGCTACATTATTGCAAACTAATCCAGTATCCAACGCAGGAAAAATTCTTGTGAAACGTGATACACACATGCGTAAGATGGATTACACATATTGGGGAACACCTGTGACAGGACAAAATTTATTAAATACTTCTGGTGGAGCTAATGCTACATTACACAATCTAGGAGGATTTTCCGAAGGGACACCTAACAGCAGAATCTATGAGTACAACGAGCCAAATGATAAATTTAAAGCAGCAACAGACGCTAAATTTATCCCTGCAAAAGCTTATGCGATTAGAGGAAAAGATAGATATTTGGTAGATTACCCATCAAATGTGCCTGTAGCAGATCAATTTACTTTCACAGGAATTGCAAACAATGGTACTTACAGCGTAGGAATTCAAAAGTCTAAAAATACTTTTATTGGAACAACTGAATATACACACGGTTATAATATGATTGGAAATCCATACCCATCCAATATCGACTTTATCAAATTCTTTAATTTAGATCACGGTGATGGAAAGAAGAATAGCGATCATATTTTGGGTAAAGCTTGGTTCTGGACCAATGTGCCTGGAGCGCCAACATCTCAAGGTGGGTCTGCATATACACCAAATAATTATGCAATTTTGTCTCTTGCCGGAGGAGTGCCTGCAACTGGAGTAGATGGTAATGAGACAGAAAGCCCAACACTGGATATTCCAAACGAGTTTATAAAAGTGGCTCAAGGTTTCATCGTAGAAATGAAAGGAACTGCACCTACAGGAACTACGCCAAACACGGCTATTTTGAAGTTTGATAACTCCATTAGAACCAATAACAACACAGGGTATTTTTATAATAGTAAAAATTCACAAAGTGGAATCAACCGTTATTGGCTGAAATTGACATCGCCATTTAATATTGTGAATACAATCCTCGTGGCGCATATGGATGGTGCCACCAATAATTATGATGCAGATTATGATGCGGATCTTCTATCGATAGGTGATGATTCTTTCTATTCCAAACTGAATACTCAGAAACTTCAGATTCAGGCTAGAAACAATCCGCTTAACTTGGAAGATATTATTCCTTTGGGAACCAAATACTCTACGACTGGAACTTATAAAATTTCATTGGGGAAAAGCGAAGGTGTGTTCTCGTCCAATCAGCAGATTTATTTGGTAGATAAGATCAATAATACTTACACAGATCTTACTGCGCAGGATTACACATTCACGGCAAACAAAGGGATCGATGATGCAAGATTTGAGATTGTTTATAAAAATAAAGAAGTTCTTGGAAACGATGCATTTGCAAAATCTGATTTTGTAGTTTATAAAGACGGGAACCATTTTGTAGTGAAGTCTTCTAAAAATCTGGGTAGAGTAGAGTTGTATGATATCAGCGGAAGATTGGTGCAATCCAACAAAACGTCTGACAAAGAAATAAGATTGGATGCAGCCTTGATTCCTTCCGGTGTTTATATCATAAAAGCTGAAAATTCAGGAATTACTAGAACAAAGAAGATAATTAAATAGAAATTAAGTTAAAATAATTGTTAATATTATTTAATGTTAATAATTTTTAGAATTTTTAGAATTTTTTATATATTTACAACCTGAAAAATATGCTTAGTTTTAAACTACCGATGAAAAAATATTTGACCTTAATTTACATAACCTTGAGTGTTATGACATTTGCTCAGTTTCAAGACAATGTCTTTGAAAAAGATAGGACTGTGCAGCAACAATCAGAGTTAAGTAATTCTGCTCAAGTAGAATCCAATGGTTCCGCCGAGGAAGGAAATCCATCTTCTTTTGGAAATGGCATGCCAGATCCGGGAGATCAGGAAGAAGGTCCAGGTAACCCGGGAGAGCCTGTTCCTATCGATGGATATGTTCCATTGCTTATCATTGGTGGATTGACTTTGATGGTTTACTATCAAAGAAGAAATAAAAAAATTAATATTTAAATATCAAATCCGGAATTGTAAAATTTCGGATTTGTTTTTCAAACTATGTACAGAGATATTCTTAAGTCCATCTTTGATTTTTCATTGGCCTTGGTAATGGTTATTTTGCTTTCTCCGGTTTTTATTTTATTGATTGTCTTTTTGTACCTATTCAATCAAAAGAATGTTTTCTTTTTTCAGCAAAGGCCGGGTAAGAACGAAAGAGTTTTTAAGATTATCAAATTTAAAACGATGACAGATGAGCGGGATGCGAATGGTGACCTTTTGCCAGACGAATTCAGGCTCACGAGAATGGGGAAATTTGTAAGAAAAACATCTTTGGACGAGTTGCCTCAATTAATCAATGTTTTGAAAGGCGACATGAGCTTCATAGGTCCAAGACCACTTTTGGTAAGCTACTTATCTTTGTATAATGACGCTCAGAAAAGAAGACATCTTGTAAAGCCAGGCATCACAGGCTGGGCACAAGTCAATGGAAGAAATGCAATTAGTTGGGAGAAAAAATTTGAGTTAGATGTTTGGTATGTGGATCATATCAGTCTTGCATTAGATTTTAAAATCTTCTTATTAACCATAAAAAAGGTGATTAAATCTGAGGGTATTAATACAGTAGGACAAGCTACCACAAAAAATTTTGAAGGCAGTAATGGATAAGAAAGTTTGTTTCATAGGTGCAGGTGGTCATGCAAAAGTTGTGATAGAAATTGCAGAGATATTGGATTATGAGATTGAGGCCATCTACGATCAAAATACTAATGTTAACAGTGTTTTAAATTATCCTGTTTCGCATCATTTTGAGAATCTCCAATTTCAAAAAAATGTAATTTTAGCGTTAGGAAATAATCAAAATCGCAAATCAAATTCTGAACTTTTTTCAACGGCACAATTTAATTTGATCCATCCTTCTGTCGTGCTTTCTAAGTCTGCAGAAGTTGGATTTGGTACTGTAATGATGGCGGGCGCAATTGTTAATTCATCAACAAAAATTGGAAAGCACTGTATTGTTAATACCTCTGCAAGTATAGATCACGATTGTGTAATTGAAGACTTTGTTCATATCTCACCCAAAGCTGCTTTGGCGGGAAATGTAACAGTACGGGAAGGTGCGCAAGTGGGAATTGGCGCTTGCGTGAAGCAGAATGTAACTATTGGTAGATGGGCTGTAATAGGTGCAGGAGCGGTAGTGATAAAAGATGTCCCGGATAATGCCATAATGGTTGGGAATCCTGCTAAGTATCTAAAAAATAATATTTTGTGAAAACAAATAGAAGTTGATTTTTATTAGTGATGAAAAAAATTGCAATAAAATTGCATTTGGATTAATGATTTCATTTAACTAAAAATGTTTTTAGACTTTAATCTGTTTTTTCAATTTAAATACTTAAATTTGCTGATAATTAAAAAGTGTTAAAATTTTCCTAAAAAATGGAAAAATGTTTAAGACTTTAGGTATATTGATTTTTGAATTTAGATTTCTTTTCTTGAAAAAAAGAAAATATTAAAAAAGTAACTCATAACACAAATGTTTTGAAAATAGTATGCACAAATTATGTTTCAGGTTTGCTCTTGGCAATTTAAAATGTAGAATAGTAAAAGGTTTTTGTTTGTGCATGTTTTTAAAACCTATAACAATAATTAATTGTAATTGTGAAATCTAAAATTTGGTTATCGTCACCACATATGGGTGGTGGAGAAATGAAGTACATTCAACAGGCGTTTGATGAGAATTGGATTTCTCCATTGGGTCCAAATGTGAATGGCTTTGAAGCTGATCTTGAAAACTTTTTGAGTGAAGGAGTGCATGTAGCCGCATTAATGTCTGGAACGTCTGCGATACATATTGCTCTAATGTTGTTGAAAGTGGTACCTGGGGATGATGTTATTTGTCAGTCTCTTACTTTTTCGGCCTCTGCAAATCCAATATTATACATGGGTGCAAACCCTGTCTTCATAGATAGTGAAAAAGATACTTGGAATCTCTGTCCCATAGCTTTAGAAGAAGCTATTGAAGAAGGAATAAAAAATGGTAAAAAACCCAAAGCAATAATCGCTGTCAGTATTTATGGGATGCCTTATAAAATTGAAGAAATAAGAGCGATTTCTAATAAGTATGAGATTCCGATTATAGAGGATAGTGCAGAGGCACTGGGAAGTACTTATAAAAATAGAAAATGTGGAACCTTTGGTGATCTCTCTATTTTAAGTTTTAATGGTAACAAAATTATAACTTCATCTGGAGGAGGAGCACTTGTTGTAAAGAATAGAAAGTATAAAGATAAAGCTGTGTTCTTATCTACGCAAGCAAAAGATGAGGCACCGCATTATCAGCATTCCGAATTGGGATATAATTATAGATTGAGTAATGTTTGTGCAGGAATTGGAAGAGGGCAAATGGAAGTTCTGGAAGATAGAATTGCGCAAAGAAGAGCTAATAATGAGTTTTATAAAAATATCTTTAAAGATATTGATGCGGTTACAGTTTTTTCCGAACCAAATGAAGATTATTTCTCTAATTTCTGGTTAACAAATATTATAATAGATCCATCAGCAGGTTCTGCTACAAGAGAAACTTTGAGATTGAAACTTTTGGAAGAAGGCATAGAGTCAAGACCATTGTGGAAGCCTTTGCACTTGCAACCAATTTTTAAATCTGCAAAGTTCTTTGGAAATGGTGTCTGTGAAAAATTATTTAATAATGGCCTATGTTTGCCATCTGGTTCTAATCTTACCACAGAAGAAAAAGATAGAATAGCAAAATGTATTAGATCCTGTTTTGAAAAATAGACTTCATCTTTACAGGCAATTTGCTAAAAAAAAACTAATAATATGTTGTTCTCTAATGCACGAAAAGGAAAAGATTATATAAACAAAAATGTTTTTAATCTTTCGGATTTTAGGTATTTACCTAGATGGATTATTCTCTTTATAGATATTTGTATTATTGCACTATCTATAGTTGTTTCACATTTACTCATACTTGGGTTGGATGTAAGGCATTATCACGTATATCCATTAGTCTTAGTATTCTTATCGATTATTGGGATTAATGTCTTCTTTATGTATTTGTTCAGAACCTATTTGGGGGTTATTAGGCATTCTACTTTTATAGATTTGTTTAAGATCATCTTTGCAAACTTTGGAACGGCAATTACTCTAGGGGTTCTCAATTATGCATATTACTTTTTGTTTGGCAAGAAAATAATATTAATACCTTTTATTGGTTTTTATTTTGCGTTCTCCTGTCTGTTTTTATTTGTTTTTAGGCTTCTTGTTAAAACATTTTTTAATGCTATTAAAGAAAATAAAAGAAGCGCAGTAAGAAAAAAAATATACATTTTAGGAGATGATGATACTTCTGTTGCAATAGCACAGGCGATTCTTTCCAACCCAAATCTTCCTTTTGATATTTTAGGGTTCATTTCTTATCATAATAAGAAAGTCAGCATCAAACTTCTTGGAAAAAATATTGTTACAAAGTCAGATTTTATTCACCATCTCAAAGATGAAGATCACGACATAAGTGGTGTTTTGATAATCAAGGAAACGCTACAGAAAGAGGAACTGGATTTTTGGGTTAATATTTTCTTGGAGAATAATCTTAAGATTTACAAAGCACCATCTATGCAGAAGTTGCGTAGCAATGAGATGATAAACCATATTAAGACCATTCAAATTGAAGATCTGCTTAATAGAAGACCTATCAAATTAGATAATCTTGAAATCAAAAAACGACATTTCCAAAAAACAATTTTAGTAACAGGTGGAGCTGGTTCTATTGGTAAAGAGATTGTAAGACAAGTTGCTCTTTTGGAACCTTTGCAGATTGTGATTTTGGATCAGTCAGAAACGCCATTGTACGATACGGAGCTGGAAATGAGGGAAACTTATCCTCATATCAATTTCAAATTTGTACTTGCGGATATTTCCAATCTTAGCCGTTTGGAGCCTATTTTTGCTAGGTATAATTTTTCTATGGTCTATCACGCAGCGGCTTACAAACACGTGCCACTCGTGGAAGAAAATCCACATGAAGGTGTTTTAGTAAATGTCTTAGGCACCAAAAATCTTGCATTACTTTCCAGTAAGTATGGCGTTAATAGATTTGTAATGGTTTCTACAGACAAAGCGGTGAATCCGACAAATGTGATGGGAGCATCCAAAAGAGTTGCTGAATTATTCGTACAGTCTTTGCAAAATTTAGAAGGTAATTCCACCAAATTTATTACTACAAGATTTGGAAATGTTTTGGGCTCGAATGGATCTGTAATTCCTCATTTCCGAAAACAAATTGCAAAAGGAGGTCCAGTTACCATCACCCATCCAGATATTGTAAGGTATTTCATGACCATAGCAGAAGCTTGTGAGCTTGTGCTGAATGCCGGAACAATGGGTAAAGGTGGCGAAATCTACGTTTTTGACATGGGAGAGCCTGTCAAGATTCTGGATCTTGCAAAACGAATGATAAAGCTTTCCGGGTTCGAACCAGATATCGATATCAAAATTATCTACACAGGATTGAGACCAGGTGAAAAGCTTTATGAAGAACTTCTAAGTGACGATGCCAAAACACTTCCTACTTCTCACGAAAAAATTATGATCTCCAAAGATCCATCGATGGCGTTTGAAGAAATCGACGAATTGACAGAATTAGTAATTGATTATTCCAAAAAAGAAGAAAAGCAAGAAATTGTGAGAATCTTAAAATCTATCGTAAAAGAATTTAAAAGCAATAATTCTATTTATGAATCGTTAGATAAATAAGAATCGCTATATTTGCAAACCTTCAATTTAAGAAATCATTTATGAGAAGAGCTTTATCCATAATTTTTATGGCTTCCTTGTTTTGTGTTATATTTTCATGTAAAGTAAGAGAGGATATTGACTACATGAGAAATATTGAGAGTGTTGCAATTCAAACCTCAATTCAGAATTCAAAATTTACAATCCAAAGTGGTGATCAATTGGTGATTTTGGTAACAGCTAAAGACATGGATGTTGTAAAGCCTTTTAACCAAAATTATTCTTCTAGCGAGATTTCTCAATTCTCATTGCCAAATAGTAATTTGCCTGTGCAAGGACAGAGTTCTGTTTCTGGTCCTACTTATGTTGTAGATTCTAATGGTTTTATTCAATTTCCTATTTTAGGAAATATTGACACTAAGGGCAAAACTTTGGAGCAGTTTCGTGAAGGCCTTAAAGAAAGACTTAAGCAATACGTAAAGGATCCTGGAGTAAGTGCTAGAAATACTAATTTTACGATAACGGTATTGGGAGAAGTCAATAAAACAGGGCAGTTCCTAATGCCAACTGGTCAATCGGTAACACTATTGAGTGCTCTTGGTCTTGCGGGAGATCTTACTATCTACGGACAAAGAAAAAATGTTCTGATTATAAGAAATATTGATGGTAATACGACTAAAGAATACATAGATCTTACCAATGCAGAATTCATCAATTCTCCATACTACTATGTAAAACAGAATGATGTGATTTATGTTTCTCCAAACAATACAAGAAGGAATTCATCTGCATTTGGTCCTCAGACTGGAGTATTTATATCTATTGCATCAGTAGTTGTGGGGCTTTTGGCATTGCTGTTTAGGTAATTCTTATTTTAAGTTCTCCATGGAAAAAAACACAAATAACCCTTCTGAAATAGATATTAATTCGATAATTAAACCATATTTGTCGAAATGGTATTGGTTTGTTGTGTTCCTGTTTTTAGCAATTTTCTTAGCAATTGTTTACATAAAGACTGCTGTAACAGTTTATCATGTGCAAAGTGCGGTTCTGATCAAAGATGCGAAAAAATCAATTGGAGGTGCTGGTGGTATGGGTGTTTTAGAAGGCCTTTCCGGATTTGGTGGTATGAGCACCAATAGTATTGAGAACGAGTTAGAGGTTTTTAAAACTAAAAAACTAGCCCGAGATGTTGCATCAATCAATCATCTTCAAACTACATTACTTTCAAATTCTTTTTTTACGAAGAAAGAGTTGTTTGGAGATACATCTCCAATAATTGTTCACATCATAAATGAAAAAAAGAATAAGGAGTTTCCCAAAAAACCTTTTACGGTCAGTTTTGAGAAAGGCAAAGTAAATCTAAAGTCCGAGGAATTTAATTTTAATAAAACTGTTGAGTATGGAAGATCTGTAAGTCTTCCTTTTGCTAATATAATCATTACAAAGAATAAGGCTTTTGACAGAGAAAAGGCAAAGGAAATTAATAAAGAGCTTGAACTCAGTTTTTCTAGTTTAGAATCTGCAGCTTCCGATATTCAAAAATTGATACAAGTAGATCTTGCAGACAAAGATGGTACAATTATCAGTTTGGGCGTAAATTATCCAGAGACAGATAAAGCCAAGACAATTCTAAAATCCTTGGTAGATTCTTACAACAAAGATGCAATTGTGGACAAGAATTCGGAGTCTCATAAGACCAAAGAATTTATCGATGACAGGATTGATAAAATATCGGGCGAATTAGGAAATGTAGAATCAGAAAAAGAAAGATTTAAAACAGATCATAAGATTACAGATCTTATGACAGAAGCCAAAATCAATCTCGAAAGCTCTGCAGACGCCAAAAAAAAACAATTGGAGCTGGATGCACAGCTTGAACTGACAAATGATTTGATTTCTTATCTCAACAAACAAAATACGAATCAATTATTGCCAGTCAATGTAGGATTGGAAAGTCAGGAATCTAACACTGATATTGCTGCTTACAATAAAATGGTACTGGACAGAAACAGATTGCTGGAAAATGCTACACCTCAGAATCCATTGGTTCAGGATATCAGCCAGCAGATCAATTCTATGAAACGATCTGTCTCCGAATCGTTGCAAAAAAATAAATTAGCCCTACAGTTAGCGCTCAACGAATATGTGTCTGAGCAGAGTAAAATAGGTGATAGAATTACAAAAATACCACATCAAGAAAAACTTTTCAGAAGTTTGGAAAGGCAGCAGCAAATTAAAGAAAATCTTTATCTTCTGTTGTTGCAAAAACGTGAGGAAACGGCAATATCATTAGCTGTCGTTGCTCCTAAAGCGCGTGTGGTAGAGCCTGCATATATCGCGGATAAGCCTGTAGCACCAAAAAAAATGATTATACTTTTGGTAAGCATGATATTAGGTGTTTTGATTCCTTTTGTTTTGATTTATTTAAAAGAATTAATCAACACAAAAATAAGTTCAAAAGATGATCTTAAATCATTGACTGCGATTCCGGTAGTAGCAGAAATCCCTGCTATCAGGAAAAATGTGGATCACGTAATCAAACATAATGATTTTTCACAATTGGCAGAGTCTTTCCGGATTTTAACAACCAACATCGGTTTTATGTTGCCGAAAATTGATAATGGTAAAGTAATTTTTGTAACCTCTTCCATTAAAGGGGAAGGAAAAACTTTTGTTTCTATGAATTTGGCTTTATCACTTTCCTATTCTAATGAGAGAGTGGTAATTATTGGTGCGGACATTAGAAATCCGCAGCTGCAGAGGTACAATAATGGAAAGAACCCTGGCAAAGGACTGTCAGAATTTTTATATGATAAAAACACAACACTAGATGAGATTACATTCAAAAACCCCGTTAATAACAAATGTGATATAATCTATTCCGGAACTATTCCGCCAAACCCTACAGAGCTATTAAAGAATGGAAGATTGAGTGCTCTTTTGGATGATTTGAGATTAAAATACGATTATATCATAGTAGATACTGCGCCATTACTTCTGGTGACAGATACATTTACCTTTGTTAATTATGCAGACCTGAAATTGTACGTTACAAGATCTAATTTTACAGATAAAAAATTGATAGACTTTGCAAATGATTCTGTTGAGTCTGGAAAATTGGATAATGTAGCTTTTGTACTGAATGATGTGACAAAACAAAATTTTGGCTATGGCAACAAGTATGGCTATGGATATAATAATAAATAATAATTACTACTTAGATGGACGTAAAGAATAGAGAAGAAGAATTCAATTTAAGAGAACTTATCAAGCCTTATTTGAAAAAATGGTATTGGTTTTTTATTTCTACATTTATAACTGCTTTACTTGCAATTGTTTATATCAAGTTCGCTACACCTGTTTATAAAGTACAATCGTCCGTATTGATAAAGGATGCTAAGAAAATGTCTAATGCTGCTGGGGATTTCGGAGTTTTAGCAGGCTTAGGAGGATTTGCTGGAATGGGAACCAACAGTATTGAAAATGAGTTGGAAATCTTCAAATCTAAAAAAATTGTAGAAGATGTAAGCAAAAACTTAAAACTTCAGGTTTCTGTTTACTCTAAAGAAAAATATTATGATGTAGAATTATATAAGGATACCAATCCTTTTATCATCCATGTTGTAAATGAAAAAGAATTCGAAGAACTTCCCAAGAAACCGATTGATATCAAAATTGATGGGAATGTAATCACTCTATCTTCCGAAGAACTTAAAAAAAATATTGTTACTGGTTTCAACAGAACTATCAGTCTTCCTTATGCCAATTTTATCATAGAGAAGAATCCAAAATTCAATAGAAAGAAAGTTAAAAAACTGGATTTGAAAGAATTCTATTTCACATTTTCAGATTTTGTGACTATTGTAGATGATTATCAAAAAGCTATAGAAGTTGACCTTTTGGATAAAGATGCAACAGTTATCGGTCTATCTATGTCCAATGCAACTGTCGATAAGTCAAAAGACATTCTAAATGGCCTTGTGAGTATTTACAATGAGTATGCGATTAAAGATAAAAATGCAGAGTCGAAGAAAACCAAAGACTTTATAGATGAACGAATTATTCTTATATCCAAAGAATTAGGTGAAGTCGAAAGTGATAAAGAGCGATTCAAAATAGATAACGATATCATTGATATTGGAACCGAAGCCAAGATGAATCTGCAAATTTCCAACGAAACGAGAAGAAAAAGTCTAGAATTGGATACCCAAATAGAATTGAGCAGAATGCTACTGGGGTATATAGACAATCAAACTAATACTTATCAGGTTCTTCCAACTAATATTGGTTTGGATAACCCTACAGCCACATCTAACATTACTGCTTATAATAAATTAGTGATGGATAGAAATAGGCTTCTGGAGAATGCAACGCCGGAAAATCCATTGGTAAAAGAAGTTAACAAAGACTTGGTAGGTCTAAAAAATGCTATGAGGGAAAGCATCCAGCGTTATTTGATTAATATGAATGCTACGAAGAATCAAATCGACAGAGAAAACTCTTACAGTGACGCATTGGTTCAAAAAGTTCCGAGACAAGAAAAATTGTTTAGAAATATAGAAAGACAACAGCAAATAAAAGAAAATCTGTACCTTCTTTTACTACAAAAAAGAGAAGAAGCTGCCATCTCAATGGCTATCACCGATAGTAAAGCTAGAGTAGTAGATGAAGCATATGCGGCCAAAAAACCTGTGTCACCTAAAAAGATGATTATTCTTGCAGGTGCACTATTCTTAGGCGCTTTATTGCCATTCTTGTTTATTTATATCAGAGAGCTTCTTAATACTAAGATTGTTGATAAACACGATTTGGATAATCTGACTTCATCCTCTGTCCTTGCCGAAATCCCAAGATTGTCCAGTAAAGAGAATGAACTTATCCAGCACAATGACGTCTCTCCTTTGGCAGAATCGTTTAGGATTTTGGTTACCAATATCAAATTCATGCTACCAAGAAAAGATACCGCAAAGATTATTTTTGTAACTTCTACAATGAAAGGTGAGGGTAAAACTTTTATTTCTGTGAATTTGTCTTTGGCTTTGGCTACTTCACAGAATAGAGTTTTGGTTATTGGTTCAGATATAAGAAATCCGCAACTCCAGAGGTACAATCCTGCAATGAAAAATGCAAAAGGATTATCAGAATACCTCTACGAAGAGATAAATGATAGTAAGGATATTATAAAACCAAGTGGTTTCCATCCGAATTGTGACTTCATCTATTCTGGTAGTATTCCGCCAAATCCAACGGATCTACTACAAAACGGACGCTATGCCAAATTGCTTTCATCTGTAGAAAATGATTACGATTACATCATTTTGGACACGGCACCTCTAATGTTGGTAACAGATTCTTTCCTCATTTCAGAAGTAGCAGATTCCACAATCTATGTTACAAGATCAGAAACTACAGAGAAAGATTTTATAGAATTTGCTAACAAAAATATCGCGTCTGGGAAAATTAAAAATACAGGATTTGTTTTGAATGATGTGCATAAAACCAATTTCGGCTATGGAAATCAATATGGTTATGGTTACCAACAGGAATCAAAGAATACTTGGTTTGAGAAATATTTTAAATAATATTTCATGATATCAATTGTTAAAAAAAATCTTAAATCTAATTTTTTTAGAGATAGCTTTTGGGCACTAATTGGGAATGTTATTTTCAGAGGTTCTGGATTAATAGCGTCTATTTTATTAGCAAAAATTCTTCAAAAAAATGCCTACGGAGAATTTAATTCACTTAAAAATACACTTACCACTTTGGCAATTTTTACCACTTTTGGTCTAGGTTATACTTCTACAAAATTTGTAGCAGATTGCATTTCAGATTCCGATAAAAATCCAAAAAAAATTATAGCAAAAATTTATAAAATTGCTTTAGGCTTTAGTGTTCTTGTAGGATTGTTGACTTTTTTATTTGCTCCACAAATTTCAGAACTCTATTATAATAATTCCGCTTTCGATCTTAAAATAAGAATATTGTCAATTTGGATTGTTTTGCTTGCTGTGAGTACTGCTCAAAATGGAGTTATAGCAGGGCTTGGAATTTTTAAAAAATTTACTTACGTTAATATCAGCATTGGTATTACAACTCTCATCCTAATACCATTATTTGCGTATTATTATGACATAATTGGAGCTTGTATTAGTTTACTAATCATTCAGGCGGTTAACTGTATTGTGAATGAATATTTTATTAGAAACAATATGAAAGCTTACACCAATTTGGAGTTGGACGAGGTAAGTTATACGAATATTATATCCTATTCATTGCCATTGACCCTTATTGAGGCTATTTATTCTATATCCTTGTGGGTTAATTATTTTTTGTTACAAAACAACTATGATTACGGAGAGGTGGCTTTATATTCTACTTCTATGCAATGGTACATTCTTTTGTTATTCATTCCAATGGTGTTGAAAAATGTCCTTTTATCATATTTTTCTAAGAAGAATTTAGAACAAAATGTTTTTAAAAACGCAATTATTCTATCTTTTATCAGTACCTTTTTTCCTGTTGTTTTCATATTCATTTTCTCTTCATTTATTGAGCAGATGTATGGAAATAATTTTGTGGGATTGAGCGAAATTATACGATTAATGTCAATCATTCCGATCTTTTCCAGTATTGTAAGTGTAATGGAACAGTATTTATTTTCAAAATCTAAAAATTGGATTGTTTTTATTATAAGCTTCTTAAAAGATATTGGAACCTGTGCACTGTTCTTCTATTTTATCCAATATGAGAATATAGAAAATGCTGCCTATTATTTGATTTTATCTTATTTGATACTTAATACGGTATCGTTTATAATTTATGCCCTATTATTTTTTAAAACAGGAATCCATAAAAAATCTGTTGAAATAGTATAACAATAAAGCCAATGAGAAAGATATTTGCGATAGTAATGATAGTATTAGGGGTTTTGTTGTTTGAATATGCCCCAACGCGTTATGATTATAATTATAGTATCATCTGTGGTGTCATATATTTAATACTTATAATAGTTTATTATTTTCTCAAACAAAAGAAAAATTATTTGGATTTTGACTCCATTTTCTTTTTTACATATTTCTTTGTCACCTTGTATTATCCTATATTTATGTTTGAAACAGATGCAACTCGATATTTTATGTTTGCATTCCCTTTCAACGAGAATCATATTCCAAGGGGTTCTGCATTGGCAATTTTAGGAGTTGCATCATACATGGCAGGAGGATTGTTTTTTAATGATAAAAAGATAAATATTTATGACAATATCGACGCTTCTTCAAATTATAAAAAAATAGCAAATAAGCACCTTTATATTATTTCGCTAGTCACATTTTTACTTTATGTTTTCACAGGTGGGTATGAGGAAATGAAAGCTTATTATTCTGGAGTGAAAATAAAAGAAAGCTCTGGAATATCCTTTTATTTTTTCTTGTTTTGTCCAGCATTTTTGTTTTCAGCGCTTATAATTGAGTTTTATAACTTACGCAACCTGTCACCAAAAAAATTTGAGAAGAGAAAAATCAGTTTAATATCTTTTGTAACCACTTTTACAATTTTAGTATTAATCCTTTTAAGTGGTAGTAGAACCGTTCCTTTACAAATTATTTTATTGCTCTTTGGAGTTTACTCACTCTATTATAAAGATATTAATTTAATAAGATTTATAACCTCAATATTTGTAGGTTTGATTTTGATGTTTGGAATAGTTATTTTTCGAGGCTACACACAAGATGACGCATTCTCATTAGGAGATGTTGTAATGGATTTGATTATCAATAATCGCAGTAGTTACTTGGCTTTGGAAATAGTAGACGAAAAAGGATTGACTTTTGGAGAAAATATGATTTCTCCCCTTGCAGCACCTATTCCGTTTTTGCAAAGTTTTTTTGTTAATTACGGCTTTGATGAAAATCATATCTCCTCATCAAGATTTTTTACAGAATACACTTTAGGAGAGTTTGACGGCTTTGGGTTGGGAACTAATATAATAGCTGACATCTATTTATCATTTGATTTGATCGGTGTATTAGTTTTAATGTTTCTTTTAGGATTTATGGTTGCTAAATCAAAATTCTATTCAAAATCTAGTATTTACTATTTAACCATTTATGCTATTTTAATGTCATATGCTGTTTTCTTGGTAAGAGCAGAATATTTTTACTTTTTAAGATATATGATTTGGGCTTTGGTAATTATATTTTTCACCAAAAGTAAATTTAAATTTTCCTAGCTTATGAAAAAGATTGTTGTCATAACGTTAGATATTACTCAATTTGGAGGTACAGAACGGGCGATACAGAATTTTGCTGATATGCTCCATACATATCACGAAGTTTTAATTTATAGCATAAGTTCTCGAAAAAATGATCAAAGTTTTTTTTTATTTCCAGAAAATGTAAAAATTGTTCATTTCGATAAAGAGAAAATTCCTGCATCAATATCAAAAAAAATAGTTTGGTTTTACAAAGTTTTTAAAACGTTAAAAAAAAGATTAGAAAAAGATAAAGTCGATTTTATTTTGGGAACAGGACACAATATCAATTTTCTTCTGCCATATCTTAAAAGTAAAAAAACAAAAATCTTCGGAGCAGAGCATATTGATATCGATACCATTCCCAAAGTCTCAAAACTTCTAATGTCAATATCCTATCCTAAGTTGTCAGGACTGATTGTTTTATCTGAAAAAGCAAAACTAAAAGCACGGAAACTAAATTCTCAAATTTATGTCATACCTAATGTTATAAAAAATAAAAGCTATGATTTACCGAACCAAAATTATTTTAAAAAAATTATAATGGTTGGTAGAATTAGTGCAGAAAAAGGTTTTGATAGAATTATTCCTATTGCAAAGTACTTGCAAGATTATCATTCAACGTGGATAATTGATATATATGGAGATGGACCTTCTAAAAATGATTTTGCAGAAAGTCTGAAAAGCAACAATATAAATAATGTAAACCTAAAAGGAGTTACAAAAAATATTGAGGAAAAGTATGTAGAAAGTTCAATATTTATGCTTACCTCATACACAGAAGCTATGCCCATGGTAGTGTTAGAAGCTAAATCATACAAACTTCCTGTAATTGCATATAGAAACGAAGGTACAGAATTATTGATTGAGAACTCAGTAAATGGGATTTTGGTAGAAACAGAAAAGGAATTTGTTGAAGGTCTTAAAACTTTGATTGAAAACAAAAATGACATCATTTCGATATTTCAAAAAGCAAGTCAAGAGCAACTCGAAAAGTATTCAGAAGAAGTCATTACAAAACAATGGGATGATTTAATTGAAAGTAATTAGATCCTAGTAAAATAATTTATAAGATTAATTCTAGAATATTAAAATGATAATAGATAATATAATCCTTATTGATGCAATCTTCATCAACAACGGAGGAGGTAAGATTTTATTAGATTATCTCTACGATGAATTATCAAAAATTGATGATAATACATTTGTGTTTTTGATAGACTCCAGACTAAAACACGAATATCCATCAAAAAAGAAAGATAATATACAGATTCATTTTTTAGATGGATTCTCACAAAGATCCAAATTCTACAAAAATCACACATTAAATTTCAAATCTGTACTTTGTTTTGGGAACATCCCTCCAAATGTGAGACTCAAAGCAAAAGTTTTGACGTACTTTCACCAGCCAATGTATCTTAGCATCCCAAAAGAATTTGGCATTGTAGAAACCATTAAGTTCAAGCTAAAAATTGCGATTCTCAGATTATTTAAAAAAAATACCGACCAGTGGCTTGTGCAAAGTGATTTTATAAAAAATGCATTGCAAAATAAATTTGATATTGAAGAGTCAAAAGTTTTGTTGTTGCCATTTTATCCACCACTTACAGGTGAAGGTTTATTTTCGCGCAAAAAGAATTCGTTTATCTTTGTAAGTAATGCAAATCCTCATAAAAATCATCAGAATTTAATCAATGCTTTTTGTGAATTTTTTGATCAGCAAAAAGAGGGATTGCTCACAGTAACGGTGAACGAAACATTCCCGGAAATATTGAAATTAATAAAAGAAAAAGTAGATCTAGGCTATCCCATCAATAATATTGGTTTTGTTTCGAGAGACGAGTTGTATAGAGAATATCAGTCGCACCAATACCTGGTTTTTCCGTCTCTGGCCGAAAGTTTTGGACTGGGATTGGTAGAAGCTATTGAAAATGGGTGTAAAATCATTGCTTCGGATTTACCTTATGCACACCAAGCGTGTGTTGCAAGTATTTTGATAGAAAAACCCCAGAATAAAGATAATATTTTAGCAGCGCTGAAGAAAGGTATTGATTATGATAAAATCCCTTTCTCCGAGCAAAAAATACATAATGACATTGAAAAATTAATAAATTTATTGAAACATTAAGACCCATGGAAATTAAAGATAAAACACTCCTAATCACTGGGGGAACAGGCTCTTTCGGAACAGCAGTTCTTAATCGCTTTTTGCAGACGGACCATTTCAAAGAAATCAGAATTTTTTCCCGAGATGAGAAGAAGCAAGATGATATGAGAAATCATTACAAAAACGATAAAATTAAATACTATATCGGTGATGTGAGAGATTTTAACTCAGTAGAACCAGCAACCAGAGGTGTGGATTACATTTTCCATGCCGCAGCTTTGAAACAAGTTCCATCTTGTGAGTTTTTTCCAATGCAGGCTGTGGAGACCAATGTTGTAGGAACACAAAACGTCATCCGTGCAGCTTCACAGAGCAAAGTCAAAAAAGTGATCTGCCTAAGTACAGATAAAGCGGCTTATCCTATCAATGCAATGGGGATTTCCAAAGCTATGATGGAAAAAGTTGCTGTCGCAGAAGCCAGAAATCTGGATGAAACTGTGGTTTGCCTTACCAGATATGGGAATGTGATGGCTTCCAGAGGATCCGTAATTCCACTTTTTTTGAAACAAATTGAAAATAATGAAGATATTACAATCACAGATCCGAACATGACCCGCTTTCTAATGTCTTTGGACGAAGCTGTAGAGTTGGTACTTTTTGCATTTGAACATGCAAATCCAGGAGATCTTTTTGTAAACAAAGCACCAGCTACAAATATTGGAATTCTAGCCGAAGCCGTAAAAAAAATGAAGAATGCGGATAACAAAGTCAAAATCATTGGTACAAGACACGGCGAAAAACTCTACGAAACGCTTTGTACGAGAGAAGAAATGGCAAAGGCAGAAGATATGGGTGACTTTTACAGAATTCCTGCTGATAATAGAAACTTAAACTACGCAAAATTCTTTTCCGAAGGTAAAAATATAGAAGAAGAATTGGAGGATTATAATTCTCATAATACACAACAGCAAGATTTGGAAGGTGTGATTAAATTATTATCAACATTAGATATTTTTAATAATGACTCAAAAGGATATTCAATATATTAAGGGGGAATCATTCTCAGATGATAGAGGATCGCTTTTCTTTAATAATAGCTTAGACTTTTCAGAAATTAAAAAAGTTTATATCATAGAAAATGCAAATACATCTGTGGTAAGAGCTTGGCAAGGACACGCCATAGAGCAAAGATGGTTCATAGCCAGCAGAGGTAGTTTTGAAATAAAAGTTGTGAAAATTGATAATTGGACAGATCCATCTGACAATCTACCTATAGAAAGTTTCAAACTCGAAAGCTCCGATTTTTCTATTCTAAAAGTTCCACCTGGCTTTGCAACATCTATTCAGGCTTTGGAAGAGCAATCAAAACTTCTTGTAATGGCAGATTACGCAGCGGGACAAGTGGATGATAACTATAAATTCGACAAAAACAAATGGTAAAAAATACAAAAAAGCTAAAATTAGCAACAATATTAGGAACACGACCAGAAATCATTAGACTGGCAGAATGCATAAAAAAAAGTGATATCTACTTTGACCACATCTTAATTCATACAGGACAGAATTACGATTACGAGCTCAACGAGATATTTTTTGAAGATTTGGGTCTTAGAAAACCTGATTATTTCTTGAATGTTGCAGGTGAGCACTTGGGTGAGACTATCGGTAATGTGATTGCCAAATCATATGACGTTTTGACAAAGGAAATGCCGGATGCATTACTTGTTTTGGGAGACACCAACAGTGTGCTGAGTACCATAGCTGCGAAAAGACTTAAAATTCCAATTTTCCATATGGAAGCAGGAAACAGATGTTTTGACCAGAATGTGCCGGAGGAAATCAATCGAAAAATTTCGGACCATATCAGTGATATTAATTTGACTTACACAGAAAACAGCAGAAGATATTTGCTAAGTGAAGGCTTCCGCAAGGATCACGTCTTCGTGACAGGATCACCTCTGAAGGAAGTTTTAGAAAAGTATAACTCTAAAATAGAGTCTAGCAATGTTGTAGAAAGATTAGGACTGAAGGATAATAATTACATTGTAGTAAGCGCACACAGAGAAGAAAATATTGATTTGAGTAATCATTTTGATGTTTTAGTAGACTCTCTAAACGCTGTAGCGGAAAAATATCAAATGCCTATTATTTTTTCCACACATCCTAGAACGAAAAACAGAATTGCAAAGAATAACATACAATTCCATCCATTGATTTCCAATGTTCCACCACTTGGCTTCTTTGATTATGTTAATCTGCAAAAAAAATCATTCATCGTACTGTCGGACAGTGGTACCATTAGTGAGGAGTCCGCTATGATGGGCTTCCCAGCGGTAAGCATCAGAACAAGTACAGAAAGACCTGAGGCCATAGATGCAGGAACCATCGTTTTGGGAGGAATCACAGAGGATCAAATCCTGAATTCTATAGAAATTGCAAGAGGTTTGCACGACGTAGATATCCAGCAACCGTTTGAGTATGAAGTGAAGAATACGGCAGACAGAGTCATAAAAGTTATACAAAGTTATACCTCAATAGTGAATAAAGTTACTTGGGACAAAAAGATTTAAGCTATGAAAAAAATACTTATTATCGGAATCAAAGGTATGGCGGGGCATCTCCTGTTCCAATACTACCAGCAGAATAACTTGTATGATGTCTATGGAATTGCCAGAAACATAGAGCCGTCTGATAAAGTTTTTAATCTTGATGTTTCAGATACATCTGTTTTAAAATCTATTATCACTGAAAATCAATTTGACTATGTAGTCAATTGTATTGGTATTCTGAACAAAGATGCAGAGGACAATCCTTCGAAAGCCATTTGGTTCAATAGTTATTTTCCTCATTTCTTAGAGGAAATTACCAAAGGGACTGACACAAAAATTATTCATATCAGTACAGATTGTGTTTTCTCTGGGAAGGAAAATGGTGGATATGCAGAGACTAGTTTTAAAAATGGAATTGGTTTTTATGCCCAATCCAAAGCTCTAGGCGAGTTGGATAATGATAAGGACTTAACCATCAGAACCTCAATCATCGGTCCGGAACTCAATCAAAATGGAATTGGACTGTTTCATTGGTTTATGAGCCAGCCGGATGATGCCACACTAAAAGGTTTTTCAAATGTCTTTTGGTCAGGTATCACTACACTGGAACTTGCTAAAGTCGTAGATGATGCCATTAAAAATAAAGTCACCGGGTTGAAGCAAATTTCCCGGGAGAAAATCGATAAGTATAGTTTGATTTCACTTTTCAATGAGATCTTTAAAAATGAAAAAATTGAAATTCTATCAAACGGAGATTATCATTCCGATAAAAGCTTGGTAAGTGAGAGAACTGATTATGTTTACAATGTTCCCACTTATAAAGAGATGATGATGGAGATGAGAGATTGGATATTTGAAAAGAACAAAACAGCCTATTTCTATGAGTAAACTTTTTGTCGTGTCCGAATTATTTTATCCGGAAGAAACATCTACAGCATTTGTTATGACAAAAATTGTTAACAAACTGTCAGAAAAATATGATGAAGTAGAAGTTATCTGTGGTAACAGTAATTATGATACTCTAGACAAGAAAAGTGAAAATTATTTTCTTGATACTAAAGTGAAACGAACAGTTATAAATGGTTTTAAAGGTTCAAAAAACAATCTTATTGCTAGAGCTGTTCGATTTGTTTTTTTAAGCCTGTCGATGTTTGTAACACTTTTGCGTAAGGTCAAATCTACAGATAAAGTTGTAATTGTAACCAATCCAGCTCCAATTATTATTTTAGCCCAATGGTTAAAAATTATTAAGAAGATGCAACTTATTATTCTTGTTCACGATGTTTTTCCAGAGAACACTGTACCTGCAGGAATTATAAAGTCAAAAGAGTCCTTTTTATATAAGATTTTACTGAAATGGTTTAACTCTGCGTATGCCTCAGCGGATAAGCTAATTGTGGTTGGCAGAGATATGAAGGTAGTCTTGCAAGATAAAGTTAGGAGTAATGCAAAACTTGTTGCCACAGTAGAAGTGATAGAAAACTGGGCAGAAGAAAAGAAAGTGATTCCAAAAAGATCTGCCACAGATAGAGAAGATAAAATTATTTTTCAGTTTGCTGGCAATCTAGGTAGGGTACAAGGCTTGGCTGAGTTGATTCGAATTATAAAAAAGACGAATAATGATATTCTAGAATTCCACTTTGTAGGTGAGGGTGCCATTAAACAAGAGTTAATAGATTTTGTGAAAGACAATCAAATGACGAATGTTGTTTTCAAGGGTGCATACAAAAGAGAGGATCAAACAGAAGTTCTCAATGCTTGTGATATTTCTATCGTTACCCTATCGCCAGGAATGTTTGGCTTGGGTGTGCCCTCTAAAACCTATAATATTTTAGCTGCAGGTAAGGCCGTCATGTTTATAGGCGATGTAAATAGTGAAATTGACCTGTTGGTAAAAGAACAAAAGATCGGCTATAGTTTTCATAATGAAAATGGGATTCTCGAGTTTTTTAATTCCTTGACCATCGATAAAAAAGAGCAACTTCAAAATTTTGGAGTCAAGGCAAGACATTTGGCAGAAACAATTTATTCTGAAGAGTCTATACTAAACAGATACCGAGACAGCATTTAAAATAATTTTATTATGAAAGTAGGTGTTTTGGGTTTTAATGGATTTATGGGCAAAAACTTATGCCAACATCTTAAATCAACCTTTGAGGTCGTAGAAGTATCTCTTCGTGATACAGATTGGGAAACGCAGCTTCAACAGTGTGATGTTTATATTAATCTTGTTGGAAAAGCACACGATCACAAGGGTGTAGCTACAGAGTTAGATTATTATTATGCCAATTCTGATCTACCGAAACGTGTTTTCGAGGTTTTCCTAAAATCAGAAGCCAAGTTGTACATTCATGTAAGTTCTTTGGCTGCACAACAAGAATTAAAATCTGATAGAGCCTTGTTGGAGGATGACCCTTGCCAGCCAGTCACAACTTATGGCAAAAGTAAAAGGGATTTTGAAGAATGGATTTTGAAAAAAACACCACTTACAGATAAGAAAGTAATCGTACTCCGCCCCCCAATGGTTCACGGGCCAGGCGATAAAGGGAATTTGGGAGTATTGTATAAGTTGATTTCAAAAGGCATTCCCTATCCTTTGAATGCCTTCAAGAACGAAAGATCCTTTCTTTCAATAGATAATTTTTGTTATTTTGTGAAGAAGATTATTGATAATCAAGGCAAATTGATAAGTGGTATTTATAACGTGTCAGATGATGAGCCGGTTTCCACAACGAAAATTATTAATATTATCAAAAACGAAGCAAGCAAAAAGGTAATAAACGTAAGTCTTCCGAAATTTTTTGTTAAAGCAATCGCAAAAATTGGTGATGTTTTGCCAATTCCCTTAAATAGTGTAAGACTAGAGAAGATGACATCCAATCTTTTAGTTTCTAACCAAAAAATTAAAACTGCACTGGAAATAGAAAAACTACCATTAAGCGCAGAGGAAGGATTGCGCAAAACAATCAGAAGTTTTATTGATAAGAAAATATAATTATTCCAATATTTTAGTTTGAATATCTATTAAGCAATCCGTTCCTAGACGATTGTAAAGGAAAATAACTCCAGAATCTTTGTCTTCTAAAAAAGTTATTTTTTGATCCTTTATCTCTGTGCCAAGTGAAAAGATAGATTTTCCTCCATTGTTGATGATTTCTGTTTTTCCAGTTTTGTAAATTACAAATTCGAATGTGTCATAGATATCATTTGCAAAGATTTCTACAGCATACTTTACAGTTTGTTTATTTTGGATAATATCTCCCTTTTTAGAATTATTAAGAGGAATAAAATCAATATTATTACTTGCAATTTTAATCTGTTGGGCATATGATTTGAACCCTTCTGAGATTGCATTTTTTCTGAAAACTTTTGGCTTGCTGATAATCATATGGTTTTGGAAAAAATTTTTCCCTTCAAAAGTCTCATTTTGTTCTGTCGTGTTGGATAACAAAGTTCCATTTTTAAAGTAAGATTCTGTATCTGGATACAATGAAATATTTTTTAAGTAAACCACAAGCGGTGCATCGCTATTTTTGAAATTGACATCCAAAGCAAATTCTTTTTTTACCTGCTTATCACTCCAGGTGAGGATGTTCTCCAATGAAACTCTGCCATAGGTTGTATTTCCGATATGTATGCCATTTGCAGTTCCAGAAAGCATAATATTATTAAGTTGTAAATTGGAAATTGTTTCATTTTCACCAAACCAAAAGTTGGCACCTGCAAGTTTTCCTTGGTTTTTAATTTCTGAAGTTAATTGTTCAATTCTTACATTTTCAAATTTTACATTTGGCAGAGAATTGTGTGATTGCGTATTTTCTGTATATAATCCAAATAAACCTTGATTCCAGCTTTGTGATCCTGAGAACAAAATGTTTTGAGAATTTAAAGCGTCTGATTTATAATAAACATTTGCCAAACCATATTTTCCAGACCAATTCATATAATCAAATACAGTTACAAAATCTGTGAATTTTGAAAACAAAATGCCTACATCAGACAAAGTAAACAAGTTGTAGATACTCGTAACTTCAGAGTCTCCGTTGAATTCCACACCTATATTAGCATCTTTCAATTTGTTATTATTCAAAATGAATTCTTCCAAATCTTTTTTGTTAAAAAGTTGATAGTCTGATAGTTGAAATACTTTAACATTCTGAATCAAAGGTTTGTGTACCGCTCCTACAATGATTCCTCTATTGCCTCTCAGCCTTTTTTTGTTACTATTAATAATGACGAGGGTAATATCTTTAATATAATTATAATCATACGTACGGTCTTTTAAAATACCACCTACTTTTCCCATAGACACTAGAAATGTATTGGATTTGTCTGTTTCGAGAATGAGCCTGGATTTTGCCATCGAAACTCCCTTCAGTCCTTTTACTTGATATTCTCCTATTTTGGTATGATAATCTCCAGCGCCGAGAGAAATGTCAAAAAAAACGGGATCAAGTTGTTTCAACGCATCTACAACATCCAAAGTATTGTCATTCGGAAAGATACCGTACCATTCTGGATATGCAAAATCAGTCGAGGAGAAAAAAGTTCCCGATAGTTTTATATTTTCGAAGATTTTAATTCGCTCTGCTTTGATCTTTGTTTTGTTCCCAATGAAAGTCCCATTTTTGAAATATCCACCATCAAAATCTAAAATAATTCCTGATGAAACCTTAGCAAAATCAATTGTCTTATTACCCAGATTGAAAATGTAATCATTGGGAATGATCAATTTTTTACTGTTAGTTTTGCCCACTGTTTCAAGGGCTTTTAAGAATGCGGAAGAATCATCACTCGTTCCATCTCCTTTTGCACCGAAGTCTGTAAGGCTGTAGTTCTTTGTTTTAAGTAAATCTGTAGAATTTTGTCTTGCCGCTACAAGCGCCGAAAACAATGTAAAGAAAAGAAGAATATTTTTCATAAAGAACTTTTTGTACGATTCAAAAATAAGAATCTCTCATCTTATTTCAAGCTTTTTCACTATTAATCATTAGAATGTTACACAAAATCTTTATTTTTGCAGTATAAAACTACAAATGTACCATCTGATAATAACCATTTTCTTACTTCTCTGTCTATTGTTGTATTTTATAATTGCAAAGAAATTTAAAATTATAGACAAGCCCAATGAGAGAAGTTCTCATACACAAATTACAATCCGCGGAGGCGGAATCATCTATCCAATTTCTTTTGTTTGCTTTTTAATTACTTTACTTTTCGGCGACGATAGCAGTAGTTATGTGAACTATTGGATTTTCGGTTTGGGATTAATTATTATTTCCATCATCAGTTTTATAGACGACATTATGATGTTGTCATCTCGTGTTCGTATTATTTTTCATTTCCTTTGTGTCACATTGCTATTGTACGCAATCAATGCTTTTTCATTACCATTTTGGGCTGTTGCCTTGTATTATATATTTGTAATTGGGATTATAAATAGTTACAATTTTATGGATGGCATCAATGGGATCACAGGGCTATACAGCCTTGTAGCTTTGGGGACGCTTTATTTCGTAAATGAAAACTTGAATGTTTTTGATACTGATTTCATTATCTTTCCAATTTTAGCAAGCTTGGTATTCTTGTTTTTTAATTTTAGAAAAAAAGCAAAATGTTTCGCCGGAGATATTGGGAGTTTTAGTATTTCATTCTGGATTATTACCTTGATTGCCGGAATCATTATTTATACAGGAAACTACAAATATCTGCTGTTCCTTACAGTTTATGGCGTAGATTCTGTACTTACCATTCTTGAAAGATTAAAATTAAAAGAAAATATTTTCGATGCACACAGGAGACATCTATATCAATTGTTGGTTAATGAAAAAAAACAATCACACTTATTAATAAGTTTTGTTTATGCGCTTATTCAAATGGTTGTCAATTACATATTGATTTCCACAGATTGGTCATTCGGAAACTACTTTTTGATCATCGTTATTCCGCTGGGTATCAGTTACACTTTATTCAAAGTTTATTTAAAGAAAAATTTAGAACAAAATACGATCTAATCAATCTCAATGAAAATAAAAGAAACACCACTCAAAGATTGCTACATTATTGAGCCCACGATTTTCGAAGACGAAAGAGGCTATTTCTTTGAGAAATTCAATGAAAAAAGATTTGAAGAATTTACAGGACTGAATGGACATTTCGTTCAGGACAATATTTCTAAATCAAGCTACGGCGTTCTAAGAGGTCTGCACTTGCAAAAAGGAGAACATGCACAAGCAAAATTAGTTTCTTGTTTGGAGGGCAAAGTTCTAGACGTGGCAGTAGATCTAAGAAAAGACTCTCCAACATTTGGAAAATGGTTTTCCTTAGAACTCACAGCAGAGAACAAATTACAATTATATGTTCCAAGAGGTTTCGGGCACGGGTTTTCTGTATTGAGTGAGACTGCAATTTTCTCTTACAAATGTGATAATTTCTATAACAAAGAATCAGAAGTCAGCGTTTTTTGGAATGACGAAGATTTAAAAATAGATTGGCAATTACCAGCAACAGACGTTATCCTCTCAGAAAAAGACAAAATATCACCCAGCTTCAAAGAAGGTAATTTTTAATAAATACAAATAACAAGGAATCAAAAAACGATTCCTTTTTTTATTCCTAAATTTGCAACCTCAAAATTGAAGTCTTTCTTAGGATTTCAATATCATCCATCATCTATCAATCATCATTTATATAAAGATGCGTACTAAATCAACAGGTAAGAAAAAAATAAATATCGTCACACTCGGATGTTCCAAAAACGTCTATGACTCAGAAGTTCTGATGGGTCAGCTGGAGGCTAATGGTAAAAGCGTAGTGCACGAGGAAAAAGGCGATATTGTGGTCATCAACACCTGCGGATTCATCGATAATGCAAAGGAGGAGAGCATCAACACAATTCTGGAATATGTAGATCTTAAAAACCAAGGTGTTGTAGAAAAAGTGTTTGTAACAGGTTGTCTTTCCGAAAGATACAAGCCAGATTTGATCCGTGAGATTCCAGATGTCGATCAGTATTTCGGAACGCGTGATTTACCGATTTTATTGAAACATCTTGGTGCCGACTACAAACACGAATTGGTAGGCGAAAGACTCACAACAACGCCAAAACATTATGCTTACCTCAAGATTTCCGAAGGTTGTGACAGGCCTTGTTCATTCTGCGCAATCCCGTTGATGAGAGGAAATCACATTTCTACACCAATCGAAAAATTGGTGATCGAAACTCAAAAATTAGCCAAAAAAGGCGTGAAAGAATTGATCTTAATTGCTCAGGATTTGACGTTCTATGGGCTCGATATCTACAAAAAAAGAGCCTTGGGAGAATTGCTTCAAGAACTCATAAAAGTAGAAGGTATCGAATGGATCAGACTTCACTACGCCTTCCCAACAGGTTTCCCAGAGGACGTTTTGGACATCATCAGAACAGAACCGAAGATTTGCAACTACATCGACATCCCACTTCAGCACATCAATACAGAACTGTTGAAAGCGATGAAACGTGGAACTACTTTCGAAAAAACAAACGCTCTGTTGAACAAGTTCCGTGAGAAAGTGCCAGATATGGCCATCAGAACCACATTGATCGTTGGTTTCCCAGGCGAAACAGAAGAAAAATTCGAGGAATTGAAACAATGGGTTCGCGACCAGAGATTCGACAGATTGGGCTGTTTCACCTATTCCCACGAAGAAAATACGACCGCTTACGTTTTGGAAGACATTATTCCAGACGAAGTCAAGCAAAATAGAGTAGAGCAAATTATGGAAATCCAACAGCAAATTTCTTGGGAGAAAAATCAGGAGAAAATTGGAAAAACCTTTAAATGCATCTTCGACAGAAAAGAAGGCGACTACTTCGTCGGCAGAACCGAGTACGATTCTCCGGATGTTGACAACACGGTTTTGGTGCCTGCAAAGGACGTTTACATCTCGATTGGAGAATTTGCAAACGTGAAAATCACATCAGCCGAAGATTACGATTTGATTGGAGAGTTGGTTTAAATCACATTCTACAACCTAAAAATATACAAGAGTTTGGATTATTTCCAGACTCTTTTTTTGCATTGCAAATCCAAGTTTCATTAATTTTAAATCTAATTTTTAGGAGCTTAATCCCGCTTTTCGTTGCAATCTTTTTTGCTCGATGATTTGTAATTAATTTAGAACTTCACAAAAAGCAAAAAAGGATTTCCACTACAATCGGGGCTATGGGTTTTCCAAACAATTTGAAACTTTAACTATCAATAGAGATTTTCAATATGTAAAAATATAAAGTGTTGATAATTAGATTTGTTTATAAATACTTCTATAAAATAAATCATTTTTGACCGTAAAAATTGTAAACAACTTGACGAATGCAATGTTTACGAGATGAATAAACAGGTCGCTCCTCCGGAGCTTAAATTTAAATTCTAAAATAACTATTTTCTATTAACAGTTAGCTCCTATTGGAGCTGAATTTAGTCCCATCGGGACTTACTGTTAATAGAAAAAATGAAATCCACAAAAAGAAAGCTCCAGAGGAGCGACCTGTTAATTCTATTTTTGTTTTATCGGACGGCAATAAGTAGTTGACTAATAGAATATATTTAAAAAACTCTTTGCAAACTTTACGTCCAATATTCAACAATTAGAATTAATTTTACCATCAACCATCAACTATGAAAAACTTCTGTGCCTTTCTCCGAGGTGTCAATGTCAAAGGAACCAATATGAAAATGGCAGACGTTTGCAAAATTTTTTCCGATGTCGGAATGCAAAATGTTTCTTCAGTTTTGGCGAGTGGAAATATCTTGTTTCAGTCAGACAAAGATTTATTTGATTTGAAGGAGATTTTAGAAAAAGCAATGTCAGAGCATTTTAATTATGACGCTTTTCTCTTCATCAAAAACGAAAAAGAAATCAATGATATTTTCAAAAACAATCCATTTCCAGCGATAGATAATTTCCACAACCACATCTTTATCGGAAGCGAAAAAGTAGAAGAAACTTTGCTTGAAGAATTCGAAAAAGCTACAAAAGAAGACGACGAAAAAGCAAAAATCATCAACAATGTTTTCTATTGGCAAGTTCCAAAAGGACAAACGCTCAACTCAACTTTCGGAAAAATCCTCGGCAAAAAAAGCCTGAAAGATAAAATGACATCCAGAAATATTAATACTTTTGAGAAAATCATTAAGAAATTTTGATAACACAGAAGTCTGTTAAAGTTAAAACTTCTGGCTCCTTCAGAGTGATTTCTTGTAAAATCCGTATATTTGTATTCAAATTTTAGATAAAAAGAAAGTCTAAAATCTCACATCTAATATCTTTAAATAAATGATACAATATCTGGATAAAATCCATCACAAAGATTCCAAAAATTTTTTCTTGATTGCTGGACCTTGCGCTATCGAGGACGAAACAATGGCTTTGCAAATTGCCGAAAAGATTGTAAAACTTTCAGATAAGTACAGTATTCCATACATCTTCAAAGGAAGTTTCCGAAAAGCAAACAGAAGTCGCGTAGATTCCTTCACCGGAATTGGTGACGAGAAAGCGTTGAAAATTCTAAGAAAAGTTGGAGAGACTTTCAATGTTCCGACAACTACTGATATTCACGAAAACGAACACGCTACAATGGCTGCAGAATATGTAGATGTTTTACAAATCCCGGCTTTTTTGGTTAGACAAACCGATTTGTTAATCGCTGCGGCAGAAACTGGAAAAGCTGTTAGTTTGAAAAAAGGACAGTTCCTTTCTCCAGAAGCAATGAAATTTGCGGTTCAAAAAGTGAGAGATTCTGGGAATGATAAAACGGCGATTATCGAAAGAGGAAACACATTTGGCTATAGCGACCTTGTTGTAGATTTCCGTGGAATTCCAACAATGAGAGAATATTCGCCCGTGATTTTGGACGTGACGCATTCACTTCAACAACCAAATCAAAACTCCGGTGTGACAGGCGGAAGACCAGAATTGATAGAAACTATCGCCAAAGCAGGAATTGCAGTTGGTGCAGATGGATTGTTTATAGAAACTCATCCTGACCCTTCTGTTGCAAAATCGGACGGCGCCAATATGCTGAAACTCGATTTGCTGGACGATTTGCTCGGGAAACTGACAAGAATAAGAGAAGCAATTTTATAAAATTAAAAGTCCGATATTTTCGGACTTTTTTTGGTTTATTGAGAACTAATTCGGAATGTTCACTTAATATTTCTTAATTCATCAACAAATATTCTGAAACAAATCAATTTTCTGTATAACAATTACAAATATTCTTTCGTTCTTTAGATTAATTGTTATTTTTGCTGATACAAGCAATTTTTTTAAAATCAAAAACCAAAGCTTTGAAAAACTATATTCTTTTAATCCTTTTCTTTTTGCCAGTTTTGGCATTTTCTCAAATTAATATCAAAGTTCTTGACGAAGATGGAAAAGCAGTTTCCGAAGCGCAAGTGTTTTACAACAACCAAACGTATCAAACCGATAAAAATGGAAATGTACGCGTTCCACTTTCGGATTCTGAACAAACTTTGAATGTTCAAAAAGAAAACTTCAAAGGTTTTTCCAAAGTCATCAAAACGACACCTAAAACTCAGAATGTGAACGTTCTTTTCCTTTCGAGTGTGAAAGAAAATGAAATTCAGGAAGTTGTATTTCAGAAGAAAGCAAGATTCAAAACCAACGATATTACTTCTATAGAAATTTCCGCAAAAGAAGCAAAAGAAGTGGCTTCATTAGCTGGAGGTGTAGAGGGACTTTTGAAAAGTTTACCTTCTGTAAACTCCAATGCAGAATTGAGTTCACAATATATGGTAAGAGGTGGAAGTTATGATGAGAATTTGATTTACATCAATGATATCGAGCTTTACAGACCGTTTTTGGTTCGTAATTCTTTGCAGGAAGGGATGAGTATTGTGAATCCGGATATGGTTTCTACAATCAACTTTTCTCCTGGTGGATTTGAACCGAGATATGGCGATAAAATGTCTTCAGCACTTAATATCTATTACAGACAACCAGAAAAATTCGAAGTTTCCGGAGAAGCAAGTTTGATTGGCGGAAGATTGACAACGGGTTTCGCTTCTAAAGATAAAAAGTTTACAGGATTGATTTCTGGGCGTTACAGAAACACAAATCTTGTTTTGAATACTTTGAATGAAGATACAGATTTCAACCCAAGATATATGGATTTGCAGTCTTATCTTAATTATCAATTTAATGAAAAATGGTCTTTGTCATTCTTAGGTTATTACGCAAAGAACGATTATCAGATGTTTCCGAAGCAAAAAGAAGTTGATTTCGGAAGTGTTTTGCAACCAATGAGATTGACGGTTTTCTACAACGGACAAGAAGATGACCAATACAAAAATATGATGGGAACGGTGAGTGTGAACTTCAAGCCAAGCAAAAAGTGGCAGTTTTCATTGGATAATTTTGCGTACCAAAACAGAGAGAGAGAATATTACTCCATCGCATCGGGCTACATTTTGGAAGCTTTTGACGAGGACGGAAATCCGACAGCTGGCTACGATGCTGGCGGACAAATAGACCACGCAAGAAACGACTTGTTAGTTCGTGTGGCTGGTTCGCAATTTAGAACCAAATTTTCTCCAGATGTGAATACTGATTTTGAATTTGGTGTTAAATATGAAAGAGAAAGCATTAAAGATTTCACCAATGAGTGGCAGTTTGTAGATTCCATCGGTTACAGCAATCCGAGAGATTTTGTGATTCCGGGAAATCTAGACACATCGGCAATGAATCTTAATTTCCATATTGCAGGACAAAACGATATTAATACGACCAGAGTTTCTGCTTATGCTCAGTTTTCTAAAAAATTCTATTGGGGAACAAACCGAATCTTCGTGAATGGAGGTGCGAGAATCCAGAACTGGAGTTTCAACAAAGAAACGATTTTCAGCCCAAGAGCACAGTTTGCTATCAAGCCAAATTGGGATATGGATATGTTGTTCAGATTGGCTGGAGGTGTTTATTATCAGGCGCCATTTTATAAGGAAATCAAGGATTTGACAGGCGCTTTCAATCCGGATATTACCGCTCAGAAGTCTTATCAAATTATTCTAGCCAACGATTACGAATTCCAGTTTAAAGAAAGGAAATTCAAACTCACAACTGAAGCTTATTACAAAAAAATGGAAAATCTGATTCCGTATTATATGGACAATGTGCGAGTTAGATACTCCGGTAAAAATAATTCCGAAGGTTATGCTTATGGTTTGGATGCGAGATTGTTTGGAGAGTTTGTACCAGGCATCGATTCTTACATTTCTGCGAGTTACGCCAGAGTTTATGAGAATATCGAAGGAATGGGCTACATCCCGAGACCGACTGACCAGCGTTTCAGATTTGCGATGTTCTATCAGGATTATATGCCAAAATTCCCAAGTATGCGCGTGAACTTGACCTTGACTTACGCCAGTGGATTACCATCGGGAACGCCTGTGATGTTTGATGGAAATGGCGTTCCAGATTATTTGGCCGCTTACCGTTACCAAAAAACTTTGCCAGCTTACAAACGTGTTGATATTGGTTTGACGAAAGTTTTCATCGACCAAAAAGACAACAAAGCGAGCGGAAATTTCTGGGGCAAATTCAAGGAATTGACTTTGGGAGTTCAGATTTTCAACGCATTTAATATCAATAACACCATTGCGAACCAATGGATTAGTGATATTAATGCTTCGCCATCATTGTACTATCCTGTGCCAGTGAGATTGACGGGAAGATTCTTCAACGTGAAGTTGGAATTCAAACTATAAAAATTAGATTAAAATGAAACCGAAAAATCCATCAGAATTTACTGACGAACAACTGTTGAGAACTGTAAAATTGGCGAAAGGAACTTTGATTTCATTTTCCGTAATTTTTGTTTTGATGTTGTGCACTTGTCTTTACATCACGGTTACAAAAGGATTTGGAGTGTTCACGATTTTGCCGTTAACTTTTTTTCCAATTCTGATTACCAATATCATTACTTACAGAAAAACACAGGACGAAGCGAAAAAACGAAATTTAATTTAATAGATTTTTCTTCTATAAAAACAAAGAAAGCTTCCAAATTTTTGGAAGCTTTTTGCTATATTTAATAAAGATGCGAAGCATCGAAATGTTGGTAGAAAAAAATACGAAACTCGAGAATAAAAAGGTGCGAAGCACCGACATCTTGGTTAAAAATAAGACCTAATAAATCTCAATTTGTGCGTGTGCTTATTTTGGTCTTTATTGAAAATACCAGATGAATCCAAACTGTCAATTCTCACTTTTCCGTGAGCGTGGATGATTTTTTGGTCTGCCAAGATTATCCCAACGTGATGGATTCTGCCATCTTTACTTTCAAAGAAAGCCAAGTCGCCTGGTTTTGCTTCCTCAATGAAAGTCAAAGCATCTCCGATTTCCGCTTGTTGATACGTATCTCTCGGGATTTTGATACCGTGAATTTTATAAATAATCTGCGTAAAACCACTGCAATCGATTCCGAAAAAGCTTTTTCCACCCCACAAGTAAGGAACATTTAGAAATTCTTTCGCACAATTCACAATACTTTCACTAAGATCTCTGCCACGAGTTGGCGCAGTAGTTTCAAAAGTCACTTCCGACCCCATTGATAAAAGCACTTTTCCACTTTCCGTCATCGTGGATTGGAAAGGTTCTTTCACAAAGTTTGTTTTTCTGGATGCCAAAAATTCATCAGAAACGGGCGAGATTTGTTTTGTGTCCATCCACGCTTCGTAGTTGTCGTAATGTGTTTTGATTTTGGTCCAATTGTCTTTCACTTCGATAATATCAGCAGATTCGCCGTAAAGAAGTTGAGAAATAATCTCGCTTTTATCAGAATTTTCAGCTCTTAGAGGAGCGATGGAAACATTGCAAATGCCTTTATTCATTTCAATCAATTATGAATTTAAAAATACGAATTATTTCTTTCTAATCAAGTGTAATCCGTCTCGCAAAGGTAAGATTAGATTTTCGAAATCCGAATCTTCGGCTACGATTTTGTTCACCAATTTGATTTGTTCTGTCTGTTTGTCTTTTGGGTCGTTTTCAAGGACTTTGCCGTACCAGAGAACGTTGTCGATGAGAATGATACTTCCAGAACGAAGGTTTGGTTTGATGAGTTTCAAATATTCCAGATAGCTTTCTTTGTCGGCATCTATGAAAATCAAATCCCAAACTTTATCCAGTTTTTTGATTTCTTCTTTTGCATCGCCAATGATGAATTCTATTTGGTCTTTGTAATCACTTTCCGCAAAATACTTTTTTGGAATGTAGGCCAAATCTTCATTTTTATCAATCGTGTAGATTTTCCCATCTTTTGGTAATCCTTCTGCCATACTCAAAGAAGCGTAACCTGTAAAAGTCCCAATTTCCAAAACATTTTTTGGTTGAACAATATGCGACAAAATACTCAACAATCTGCCTTGCAAATAACCAGAAATCATATGCGGTTGTGTCGTCTTTTGATAAGTTTCTTTTCTTAATTTTTTGAGAATGGCTGGTTCTTCGGAAGCTGTTTCTTCCAAGTAGCGGTCCATTTCTTTGTCTAATTCTTCGAAATAACTCATTTGATATTCGGAGTTTGATGTTTAAATTTCAAAGTTAATGTAATTTGAAATGATAAACCAATGTTGATTGGATAACAAATCTGCAACCCGACTTGAACGGAGCTCATTTTTTGTGGCTGGAAAGCAAAGCAAAAAAATAGCGGGAGTGGAAGGCGGATAAGTTGCCCAAAATACAAGCACAAAAAAACCTCGCCATTTCTGACAAGGTTTAATTATGAACTTTCGAATGAATCAATTATCATTCATCGTTTATCATTTATTTCTTCACTGGAGCGATGTCCATCAGTTTCATAAACTCATCCAATTTTGGCATAATGATGATTTCCGTTCTACGGTTTTCGCCACGTCCGGAAACTGATGCGTTGGTAGTTTTAGGATTGAATTCGCCTCTACCTCCAGCAGTGATTCTGTTAGGATTCACACCAAATTGGTTTTGTAAAACTTTCGCTACAGAAGTCGCTCTAAGCGCAGAAAGTTCCCAGTTGTCTCTTGGAGAATTGTTACTATTCAACGGCGAGTTATCTGTGTTACCCTCGATTAATACGCTGTAAGTGTCATAATCGTTGATGACTTTCGCAACTTTCGCTAAAACATCTGCTGCTGCCGGCTGGATGTCATATTTTCCAACTTGATAAAGCATTTTGTCTGATAATGAGATCAATACAACACCTTTCAGAACTTTCACATCCACATCTTGGTCTGCAACGTTGTCAAGAGAACGTTTTAGTTTGTTGGATAAAGCCAAATTCAAACTGTCGTTTTTGCTTTTTCCGGAAATCAATTGTTTGATGTAAGCATTGGAAGCGTTGATTTCGCCTACCAATTTATCAATATTGGCAGAACCTTTTCCTGCGTTGGAAAGACAAGCGTCCAAGCTGGATTTAAGCGCGTTGTTTTGTCCAACTAGCAAATCGTTTTGACCTTTGAGAGAGGCGTTTTCACCTTTCAAATCCTGGATTTGACGCATTCTTTCGCCTGCATCTTCGATACATTGTTTGTAATTCAGATTCAGTGCGTCGAATTGTTTTTTGCTGACACAAGAAGCGAGGGAAAGTCCCACGGCTGTAATGGTCAAGATTTTAAATAATCTCATAATAAATATTTATTTGTTTATAATAGTTTAATTAAAATTGCTCTGAGCTGAGTGACACAAACGCAATTCGCTTTTATCAGGTTAGTTCGATTCAAAAGTAAGAATTAATAACTGTATATTTGTGCTTATAACTTAATGTTTCGTTATAAAATTGTGTTAAGTCTCTTAAAATTTCAAAACGTTCTTGAGCAATTACAACCTCAGTCGCAACAAAAAACATACCTTTTAGCGGTAAGTGGAGGCGTGGACTCTATGGTTTTGGCTGATTTGTTTCAGGTTTCGGGTTTGAAATTCCAAATCGCGCACATCAATTATCATCTTCGTAATGATGATTCTAACCTCGATCAGAAGCTGGTTTCCGACTTTTGCGAACGTTACAAAATTCCTTTTCACTTGTATGAAGTTTCGGCGAAGGATAAAAAACCGGAAAATTCAATTCAAAATTGGGCACGAGAATTACGTTATCAGTTTTTTCGAAAAATCCAAAAGGAACAAAATCTCGAATATCTTGTCACTGCGCATCATTTGAATGATCAGTTGGAAACTTTCATTATTAATCTTTCGAAAGCTTCTGGAATAAAAGGTTTAAGTGGAATTCCAGCGAATGAAAATAAAATAATTCGTCCGCTTCTCAACTTTTCTAAGGATGAGATTTA
This sequence comes from Epilithonimonas xixisoli, assembly GCF_004365655.1. Lineage (GTDB taxonomy): Bacteria > Bacteroidota > Bacteroidia > Flavobacteriales > Weeksellaceae > Epilithonimonas > Epilithonimonas xixisoli. Next base: position 535,540 of record NZ_SOEO01000003.1, read on the forward strand.
TGAGTTTGCGGAAGAAAATAAGGTTGAATTTCGGGAAGACAAATCCAATCAAAAAACCGATTATTTAAGGAATAAAGTTCGACATAATGTTGTTCCAGAATTAGAAAAAATTAATGAGAATTTCCTTCAGAATTTTTCAAAAAGTATGGAGATTCTGAATCAAACTAAAGATGTTCTGAATGATTTGATTAATGAAAAAATAACTGGTTTTAAAACTAATGTTGAAACTGGACAAACAATCATTGATAAAGATAAATTTTCAAAGGAATCAGATCTAATCCGTTTTGAGATTTTAAAACGGTTTGGTTTTAGTGATGAAAAGGAAATGCAAAAGATCTTCACTGCGCAAACGGGAAGTTTATTTTTTAACTCTGAATTTCAATTAGTAATCAATAGAAATGAGTTGATTTTTGAGAAGAAGTTAGAAGTTAGAAATGAGAATTTAGAAGAAATTTTGCTAGAAATTATTGATAAAGAAATTCTAATTCCGGAAAATATTAAAAGCGAAATCCAGGAATTCGGAAACTGTTTTTGGAAAATCGATAAACAAAAAGTTCAATTGCCTCTCAAATTGAGAAAAAAACGAGAAGGCGATGTGTTTTTTCCTATCGGAATGATTGGTAAAAAGAAAATTTCCAAATTTTTTAAGGATGAAAAATTGTCTATTTTAGCCAAGCAAAAAATCTGGCTTCTTTGTGATGCTAATGAACAGATTATCGGAGTTTTACCTTTTCGGCAAGATGGAAGGTTTAATTCAGATGATTCTAAATCCTTCGAAGTAAAAATTTAAAATTAAGAAATGAAAGACTTAAAATTAGTGTTATCCACACTTTTTATATTTATAATCAGCATCTTCAACGCACAAATCAAAAATCCTGTCAAATTCAAATTTGATGTGGTTTCTGTTGGGAATGATCAATACGAAGCGGTTCTGACTGGAACGATTGAAGATAAATGGCATATCTATTCTCAAGATTTACCACCAGATTCTGGGATTCCAACGGAATTTAAAATTACTTCAAAGCAGGGAATTCAACTCATTGGAAAAGTTCAAGAGATTGGTAAAAAACACGATGAGTTTTCGGAAGCTTTCGGAGCGCAGATTGTTTATTATTCGGATAAAGTGGTTTTCAAGCAGAAATTCAAGCCGAAAGATGCTTCGAAACCAGCAACAATTACGGCGGAGATAATGTATCAAACTTGTAACGACCGCGTTTGTCTTGCTCCAAATACTTTGGAATTTGAAAAACAAATCGAAGGAAGTAAAACGGCTGTTGTTCCCGAAAAAAATGTTGAAAAATCAAAAGATACCCTTTACGAAGTTACATCTCGTGGAAAAGTTGGAACGATTTTGAAACCGATAAATATTGAACAAACACCAGTTGCAAAACAAGATGGTCTTAAGATCAATTCTCTTGACTTCAAAAATCCATTAACAGATTGTGGAACTGTTGCACAGAAACCAAACGATGATAATTGGTTGGTTCTCGGATTAGGATTCTTAGGCGGATTGATTGCATTGCTCACGCCGTGCGTATTTCCGATGATTCCATTGACGGTTTCATTCTTCACCAAAGGGAACAAAGACAAGGCAAAAGGAAAACGAGATGCATTTATTTATGGGTTTTTCATTCTCTTGATCTTTGTTTTGTTGAGTATTCCTTTTCATATTATTGATGGAATTTCGGGGAATATTTTCAATCAAATTTCAACCAATATTTGGCTGAATTTATTCTTCTTCGCGATATTCTTGTTTTTTGCATTAAGCTTTTTTGGCTATTACGAAATCACCTTGCCGAGCTGGATTGCGAACAAATCTTCCAAAGCCGAAGAAGCTGGCGGAATGATTGGAATCTTCTTTATGGCTTTGACTTTGGTCATCGTTTCGTTCTCTTGTACAGGTCCTATTTTGGGAAGTTTACTCGGTGGCGTAGTTGCAGGCGCTACGAATGTTCCAACGCTTTTGACATTCGCTTTAGGTGGTTTCGGATTGGCTTGGGCATTGGTTTTCGGATTGCTGGCGTTGTTTCCACAAGCGCTTCAAAGTTTACCAAAATCGGGCGGTTGGATGAATACTGTGAAAGTCGTTCTTGGTTTCATCGAGTTGGCTTTGGCTCTAAAATTCCTTTCAAAAGCGGATTTGGTTTCCAAAACATTCTTGCTGAAAAGAGAATTATTCATTGTCCTTTGGATTATCATTGCGATTGGATTAGTCGTTTATTTGTTCGGGAAAATCAGATTTCCGCACGATGATAAAAAACCAAAAATTAGTTTAGGAAGAAGAATTCTGGGCGTGTTCGGAATTGTGTTTGTGGCGTATTTGATTCAAGGATTGATTCCATCAGAGAAACCAAAACTGCAAATGCTAAGCGGGATTTTGCCTCCACTAAATGTCAGTTATTTCCACGACGAAAAAGATGGAATTCTCGGCTTGAAACCATATCACAATTACTTCGAAGCGATAGAAGTGGCGAAGAAAGAAAACAAACCTGTGTTGATAGATTTCACTGGTTACGGTTGCGAAAACTGTAGAAAAATGGAAGAATTCGTTTGGAGTCAAGATGATATTTTGCCGATTCTTCAAAACGATTTGATTATCGCATCGGTTTATGTAGATGACAAAGAAGAATTGCCAGAAAATGAGCAAATCAAAATTGATATGGGTGAAGGTCAAATGAAAAAAATCAAAACAATTGGTGACAAATGGAGTTTGTTCCAGCAAGTTAATTTTAATAACAATTCCCAGCCACATTATGTTTTGGTGACGCCAGATCAGAAAGTGATCAATATTCCGGTTTCTGGTTATATGCCAAAAGAGGATTTCAAGAAGTTTCTGAAATGCGGGATTGATTTTTATAAGAATAAATAATTTTTAAAACCATAAAAGTCACAAAAGAATTATTTAATACTTGAAATTTAAAATTAGAACCTGTTTAAAAAATAGTAAAACCACATAGACACATAGAAAAGTGTAAAATTCAAGCTTAAAAAGATAGAATAGAATTAAAACACAATGCTATTTTGCCCTAAATCTACATTGAAACTATGTGCCTATGTGGTTGATAAAACTTTTCAATGTAAATTTAAACAGGCTCTAAGAACAAATAAGTATTATTTGTTCTAGAAAATTTTTCAATAAAACTATTGTGACTTTTGTGGTTGATTACTACAAATTTATTATGAATTTCAGAGAAGCTAATATTAATGACATTCCACAAATGCAAATTGTTCGCAATTCTGTAAACGAAAATCAATTGTCCAATCCTGATTTGGTGAAAAATCAAGATTACGAAATTTATTTAACAGACAACGGAAAAGGTTGGGTCTGCGAAATTGAAAACGAAATTGTCGGATTTGCCATCGTAGATTTGGTTGAAAATAATATTTGGGCTTTGTTTCTAAAACCAGAATTTGAAAATCAAGGTATTGGAAAACAATTGCATAATCTTATGTTGAATTGGTATTTCCAACAAACAAAAACCGCAGTTTGGCTAGGAACTTCGCCAAGTACAAGAGCGGAAAAATTCTACAGATTGTCCGGCTGGAAAGAAATCGGAATGCACGGAAAAGAAATCAAATTTGAAATGACATTTGAGCAATGGCATAATTTGTAATTCGGTAAATAATGATTTTATAATTAAATTAAAAATAAGGTACAAAATTTGTATTCAAAAATCCATAATGATGACAAATCGTTATGGATTTTCTATTTTTTAATATCAATCAATAAAATTTAAAGCTATGGCCGAAATTCAAATCAAAGAGCAAGTGAACGGAAAGAAAACTACGATTAAAAAAGGCATTCACGTCGATATGACGCCAATGGTGGATTTGGGATTTTTACTAATTACATTCTTTATGTTTACCACCAATTTCTCAAAACCAAATGTCATCAACTTTTCCAATCCTCCGAAGAATACTGGATTACCAACAGAAATCGATTACAGAAACCAAATCACTTTCATTCTTGGAAAAGAAGGCAAAGTTTTCTATTATCAATCTGATAAAAAAGATTTGAATGGTAAGAGTTTGAAGGAAGTTTCTTTTGATAAATTTCAAGTGGCAAAAACCATAGAATCTGCGAAAGCCAATGCACCGAGAAAAGAAATTTTCACCGTGATTGTAAAACCTGCAGACGATTCTAAATATAAAACATTGGTGGATATGCTGGACGAATTGACGCTCACAAAATCTGAACGTTACGGCATTTCGGAAATGAATGATAAGGAAAAAGAATTGTACGAAAACAAAATTCAATAACGCTCAACTTTGTCAAAGTTCAGAACTCTGACAAAGTTTTTTCATTAAGAGTGTCTCGAGGACGCTCTTTTTTATTTATTTTAGAGGAAAATTTAGCCAATGAAAAACTTTTTCCCAATTCTCATTTTACTGTCAGTCATCTCTTGCAAAAAAACCGAAGAGACCAATGTTTCAAAAGTTGATAGCTCAAAAATCATCGATTCCATCAATGTTGCGAGAACCAAAATCAACGATAGTATTCTCAGTAGCCGAGCTTTCAAAAATCTTGAAGGAACACACAGTTTGACCCACGATCAACTCTCTGGAACTGGAAAAATTACTTTTAAGAAAACTGGACAAGATGAATATCAAGTTTCCGGAAAACAAGTAAAAGGCAAAGATTTTTTGTTAATCGATGGAACGGCGAGAATGACTTCTTCGAAAAATCTTAAATTTGATGGAAGCATCAAGCAAAGCATTTCGGAGTATGACAATGGAAAATTGGATGTGCGAAATGGAAAAAGAAATTTTTCTACAAAAGATGGAGGCAAAACTTTCAAGCTTCACGAATCTGTGAATAACGCTGGATTTTCTGACAAAATCATCATTAAAATGTAACTTATGCTTAACTACGAAATAGAAGGAAACGGAACCGAAAACCTCCTTTTACTCCACGGATTTATGGAGAATCTCTCAATTTGGGAGGATTTGAAACCATATCTGTCAGAGAAATTCAAATTGATAAAAATCGACTTGCCTGGTTTTGGAAAGTCAGAAGTGATTGCAGAAATTCAAACAATGGATTTGATGGCTGACGAACTAAAAAAACTCACAGACCATCTGAAATTAAATGAATTCCACTTGCTCGGACATTCGATGGGTGGTTATATTGCTTTGGCTTTTGCAGAAAAATATCCTAAAGATTTGAAATCATTCACACTGTTTTTCTCAACCTATTTTGCGGACGACGAGGAAAAGAAGCAAACCAGAGCCAAAGGTTTGAGAATCATCAAAGAAAACCTGAGAGCGTTCGTAAATGCTGGCGTTCCAAATCTCTTCAACCCAAATGAGCACGATATTCTCGAATCTAAAATCAAAATTGCGAAAGAAATTGCTTACACATCAAGCGTAGATGGCGTTCTTGCGTCTCAAAAAGGAATGATAGAGCGTCCAGACAGATCCAAAGTTTTAGAAAACTTCGCAGGGAAAATTCTCGTTTTATCTGGCAAACACGATTCTGCTGTCAATTCCGAAAAAACCATCAAAAATCTCCCAGATAATACAAACATCAAATCCTACGTTCTGGACTGCGGACACAACGGACATTGGGAAAAACCTGAGGTTTGTGCTTCGATTATCAACACAGAATTGCTACATCATTTACCGAAAAATCTTGTTTTGTAGATGCAGAATAACACTTTACCAAACATAACCTCACTTAGGTTTTTTCTGGCATTATTGGTTATCTTGTATCATGTTCCTCAGTTTGCAGCTAATCGGGGTTTTGCGTTTTTTCAGGATCTTGCAATATTTCAAAAAGGAACAGAAGCAGTGTATGTTTTCTTCTCGCTAAGTGGTTTTTTGATTATCAGAAATCTCTACATCGAAAAAGTACAAACTTCTACAATATCAATCCGTAATTTCTACAAACGGCGAATTTTGAGGATTTTTCCATTGTATTATTCTGTTTTTATTTTTGGAATCATTTATTACAATTGGGTTTTGCCTGCATTAGGAATGTTGCCAAAAGATACAGAATTACCATTGTGGAAGGAAGTTTTGCTTGGAGCTACTTTTTTTGCAAACATTCTGGCGAAGTATCAGCCAGGCGGAGTTTTAGAAATTTTATGGTCGATTGCTATAGAAGAGCAGTTTTACCTAATTGTTGCTCCCTTGTTTCTTTTGCTTCCTGCGAAAAGAATGATCACATTTTTGCTTGGGTTTACAGTCGTATATTTCCTTATTTACAATTGGGATATTTGGACCTTTGCAAAAGAAAACAAACTCTATTTTTATTACTTTTCGCTGAGTGGTTTTCTTGCAATATTGCATTGCAAAAATCCGAAATTCAGAGCCAACAAAATTGTTTTATTAATATCTTCATTTTTATTTTTATCCTATTTCCTTACAAACTTTTGGTTCAGTCATCTTTCGGGTTTTTATTATCAATTGTTTGGGATGTTGGTTTCTTCTGTCTTTATTTTTTCGGTGATAGATTATCCAATGTCATTTTTAGAGAATGCAAAACTCAAATATCTCGGTAAAATATCGTACGGAATTTACATGTTGCATTCCATTGTGATGCAGGTTGTAGGGTTTCTTTATTTGAAAATCCACCATTATTTTTCGGATGTATTATCGATTGTTTTATTTAATATTTTAGTAATTTTAGGCACCGTTTTACTGGCGCATTTATCATACAAATATTTTGAATCCTACTTTTTAAAACAAAAAAAACGACTATGGAGTTAATTTCAAAAATCCTCATCGCAATCGTCGCGCTAGAGCATCTTTACATTCTATATATGGAAATGTTCGCGTGGGAAACTTTAGGCAAGAAAACGTTCAAAGGATCACTTCCGGACGAGCTTTTCAAACCAACAAAAGGACTAGCCGCCAACCAAGGTTTGTACAACGGGTTTCTCTCCGCCGGACTCATTTGGAGTTTGTTTATTTGCGACACCATTTGGTCAAAAAATATTGCGATTTTCTTTCTTGGATGCGTGATTGTCGCAGGAGTTTATGGCGCACTTTCGGCTTCGAAGAAAATATTTTTTGTTCAAGCTTTGCCGGCGATTATCGCTTTGGTTTTCGTGTTGTTGAGATAGATTTTTAGGAGCTTAATCCCGCTGGTAATTTATGCTGAGCGAAGTCGAAGTGCTATATCTTTTTTGTCTTAGACGTTTTGTCACTAAAAACAAGTTTTTGCATAAGACAAAAAAGGATGCCGTTCCCATCGGGACTAGGGGATTTGATTCAATTCTTATTAATTTGTTTCTTTCGCCTTTTGTCTAGAATCTTTTTAAAACTCCTCCGCCTCAACCTTCTCTTTAAAATCCTCAATCGTATCTTCCATAGATTTGAAATATTTCCCACCAGAAGCATTGATGTGCCCGCCACCGTTGAAATGTTTTCTCGCAAACTGATTCGTGTCCACAGCATCTTTTGAACGGAAAGATATTTTGATGAAATCCTCGTAAAGATCTTCCATAAAGAAAACCGCCATTTTGGTTCCAAGAACGCTCAAACCATAGTTCACAAAACCTTCTGTATCGCCTTTATCAAAACCGTATTCTTTCAACTCAGCACGTTTCAGCCAAAGAATCGCAACTTTTCCATCTTTCGTCAATTCGATTCTGCTGAGAACTAAAGAGAGTAAATGTAAACGTGAAATCGTATTCGTATCCCAAGTGTTCGAAGTGATGATAGCCGGATCTGCACCTTTTTCAATCAAATCAGCGATAATTCTGTGTGTGCTTGCGCTTGTAGATCGGAATCGGAAACCGCCTGTATCGGTCATTATTCCGGTGTAGAGACATTGCGCAATATCAAGATTTACAGATTTTTCATCATTGTTGGCTTGGATGAAATGATAAACCATTTGGCAAGTCGCCGGAATCGTGGTGTCAGAATACACATAATCGAATTGCTCTGGCATCTGATGATGATCGATCAATATTTTCTTCGCTTTCGCTTTCGTTACCCAATCACCCAGAATTCCGATTCTCGTTGGAGAATTGAAATCAAGACAGAAGATCACATCTGCATTATAAATTGCTTCGCCAGCCACTTTTCTTTTGTATTCGCCAATCACAATTTTCTTGGCTTCCGGCATCCATTTTAGGAATTTTGGAAAGTCATTTGGGACAATTACAGTCGCTTCGATTCCTTTTGTTTTCAGATAATGTTTCAGTCCAAGAGAAGAGCCAATTGCGTCGCCGTCGGGATTGTGATGGGATACGATGACAATATTGTTTTCCGGAACGAGAAGCGCGTTGATCTCTGAGATTTCTTTGGCTGTAAACATAAATGATTATTTGAAAAGTGAAGCTCCAAAGGTAAAACTAAAAATAAAAAAATCGGCTCAAATTGAAACCGATTTTCTATAGATTTTTAAATATTATTTTTTAATAATCCTCTGAACAGATTGTACATCAACTTTCAAATAATAAATTCCTGATGGCAGATTTTTGATATTAACCTCAGTTTTGGATGACTTATTATTGTAAATCGATTTTACTAATTTTCCAGAACTATCAATCAATTCTAATGAAGCATTTGGTTTTAAGTTTTCAATTTTTATGATATCAATAGCGGGATTTGGATAGACTGAGATTTTTGATTTCGAAGTTTCTGTAGTGCCAAGTAACTCGGTTGTATAGAAGATTTTATCGCCATTGGTTCTGGAAACAATTAAATTTTTTCCATTACTATTTTCATAATAAGTGAAATAATAATTTTCAGAATTCGAACCATCGACGATTGTCCCACGATAAAACTCAAAGATAAGACCATCAAAAAATTGAACAGCTTGGTAATTTGTTCCTTCATATACTCCAAAAGTGGAGCCTACAGAAGGGATTTTGAAGTAGGTTTCATTCCAAGTTATTTCCCCAAAAGTTGAATTGTACAATCCTGAAGATAAATGGAAATAATCACTATTGGTAATTGTGCTAAATTGCTTATTTAACATTCCAAACCCAGCAAATACTGAAGGGAAGTGGAATGTATTATTCTTTTCAATTTTTTCAATTCTCCAATTGACATTCAATAATGGTAAATAGGATTGAGAAAATCCAAACAGCCACAAAAAGCTGAATAATAAAATGTAAAGTTTTTTCATAATTGAGAGTTTTTTAATTAGACCTTAAAGTTAAAGCTTTTTTAATATTCAAATGTATTCTGTTGATATTTTTAATGTTATGTTAATCAAAATCTTCCTCCAAAAATTCCGTAACTTTGCAATCCGTTAAAAGATTAATTTCTTGATTTTTTAATTTTTCAATCATTTAATTATAAGAAATGCACAAAGCAGGATTCGTAAATATCGTTGGGAAACCGAACGCCGGAAAATCAACACTTCTCAACCAATTGATGGGAGAGAAGCTCGCTATCGTTACACAAAAAGCTCAAACCACACGTCACAGGATTTTCGGGATCTATAATGAAGAAGACCTTCAAATCGTTTTTTCTGATACGCCAGGCGTTTTGGATCCGAAGTACGGTTTGCAGGAAAAGATGATGGACGTGGTGAAAGATTCTTTGCAAGATGCGGATGTTTTCCTTTTCATTGTAGATGTGACGGACAAAGCGGAACAATCCGAATTCCTTATTGATAAACTGAACAAAATTCCTGTTCCAGTTTTATTATTATTAAATAAAATTGACCAAACCAATCAACAGGATCTTGAAAAAATAGCAACAGACTGGCACGAGAAAATTCCTAAGGCTGAGATTCTACCTATTTCTGCACTTAATTCTTTCAACATAGAAATTATCCTTCCAAAACTGAAAGATATGTTGCCGGAAAATCCACCTTATTACGATAAGGAAATGTACACGGACAGACCAGAACGTTTCTTCGTCAATGAAGCAATCCGTGAGAAAATCTTGTTGAATTACGAGAAAGAAATACCGTATGCTGTAGAAGTGGTGACGGAACAGTTTAAGGAAAAAGAAGGAGCTATCGTTATTGATTCTATCATCTACGTGGAACGTGACACACAGAAAGGCATCATCATTGGTCACAAAGGCGAGATGATCAAAAAAGTAGGTACAGAAGCGCGTATCGACTTAGAAAAATTCTTTGGTAAAAAAATACATCTTAGCCTTTTTGTAAAAGTCAAAAAAGACTGGCGAAAGAATGACAGAGACCTCAAAAATTTCGGTTACCGTTAAAATCCCCCTAAATCCTTTTTTCAGAAAGGATTTTTTTGTTAGCTTTGGTAGAAATTTGATTCTGGCAATGAGAAATTTCAATTCATCACCTGCAAGTGAAGGACTTTTAAACGCTTTGATTTTAGTAATTCGGTTATTCGTAGGAATTTCAATGTTGACGCACGCTTTACCAAAATTGGAAAAACTAATTGCGAACGATAATATAGAGTTTATGAATTTCTTGGGATTAGGTTCTGCAATTTCTCTCGTATTGGTGGTTTTTGCAGAATTTTTGTGTTCAGTTTTCATCATTCTCGGATTTTTCACAAGATTGGCGACAATTCCGTTGATGATTACAATGTTGGTTGCGTTTTTCGTCGTTCATGGTGCAGATCCCTACACGGTCAAAGAATTGAGTTTAATGTACTTTTTCTTCTACTTGGCAATCTTGGTTTTAGGTTCTGGAAAATATTCTTTAGATTGGCTATTCTCCAAAAAAGAACCATTGTATTAATTAAACCATTGGGCAAAATAATCTTTGATAATCACCCAAAAATTCTTACCAAGAAAATAAATAAGGGTAGAAGTGATGATTCCTTTTACAGTGAAAAAAATAATCCCGCCAACGCCAAATTTTTTCAGCAGACTTTTCCACTTCGGCAATTTCTTTTCTTCCGTTGTCTGTAACTGATTCTCCATTTTTTATTTTTTTCAAAATTAAGAAAAATTACTCAGTTTAGATTTGTTCAAAATAATATTTAGTTCCCAAACCCACCAATTCTCCCACTCTCAAACTCTCCCACTCGAAAACCCTCCAACTCAAATACTAACGATTGTTAGTTTTTTAATTTTGTCGTTCAAAATATATTTTTATCTTTAGAAACTTCAAAAAATAAAAACTTTATGTCCTTAATTTCAATTTCAGAAAGCCTTAAAAGATTAGGTATTTCAACAGAAAACAATGGAACTTCCACCGGATTAGAATTTTTCTCCTCTGGTCAAAATATAGAAAGCTTTTCTCCGGTTGACGGAAATCAGATTGCTTCAGTCAAAACTTCGGATGCCAACGACTACGAAAAAGTGTTGTCAAAAGCGCAAGAAGCTTATAAAGAATTCAGACAAGTTCCTTCGCCTAAAAGAGGAGATTTGGTTCGTCAATTCGGAAATAAATTAAGAGAATACAAAGACGATTTAGGAAAACTTGTTTCTTACGAAATGGGAAAATCCTTACAAGAAGGTCTTGGTGAAGTTCAGGAAATGATAGACATCTGCGATTTTGCAGTTGGATTGTCCCGTCAGCTTCACGGTTACACGATGCATTCCGAAAGACCAGGTCACAGGATGTACGAGCAATATCATCCGCTGGGAATTGTCGGTGTAATTTCTGCATTCAACTTTCCGGTGGCGGTTTGGGCTTGGAACGCTTCTTTGGCTTGGATTTGTGGAAATGTTGTCGTTTGGAAACCATCAGAAAAAACACCACTTTGTGCCATTGCTTGTCAAAATATCTTTGCTGAAGTAGCAAGAGAAAACGGACTTCCGGAAGGGATTTCAAGTTTGGTGATTGCAGACCACGAGATTGGCGATAAGTTAGTTAATGATAAAAGAATTTCGCTCGTTTCTTTCACAGGTTCTACTAGAGTTGGACGAATTGTTGGGCAAAATGTAGCAAAACGTTTCGGGAAATCGATTTTGGAATTGGGTGGAAATAATGCCATCATTATTACAGAAAATGCGGATCTTAATATGTCAATCATCGGCGCGGTTTTCGGCGCAGTTGGGACGGCTGGACAAAGATGTACTTCCACAAGACGATTAATTATCCACGAATCTGTTTATGACGAAGTGAAAAACCGTTTGGTAAAAGCTTACGGACAATTGAAAATCGGAAATCCACTGGATGAAAAAAATCACGTTGGTCCATTGATCGACAAAGATGCCGTGAAACAATATCAAGATTCCATCGAAAAATGTAAAGCTGAAGGCGGGAAATTCGCAGTTGAAGGTGGTGTTTTGGAAGGCGAAGACTACACTTCTGGTTGTTACGTAAAACCTTGCATCGCTGAGGTTGAGAACAGTTACGAAATCGTTCAACACGAGACTTTTGCACCAATTCTTTATTTGATTAAATATAAAACTCTGGACGAAGCAATTGCTTTACAGAATGATGTTCCACAAGGTTTGAGTTCCGCAATTATGACGCAAAACTTGCGAGAAGCAGAATTATTCCTTTCAAACGGAGGTTCAGATTGTGGAATCGCAAACGTGAATATCGGAACTTCTGGAGCTGAAATCGGAGGTGCTTTTGGTGGCGAAAAAGAAACTGGAGGCGGAAGAGAATCTGGTTCCGATGTTTGGAAATATTATATGAGAAGACAAACTAATACGATTAATTACACCACTAGTTTACCTTTAGCACAAGGAATTAAATTCGATTTAGATTAAAAAGTCGGAAGCTGGAAGTCGGAAGCTGGAAGTTTTTTAAACTAATAGCAAAAAGCCATTTGGAATCAGCGAATTAATCATTTATCAATCATCATTTATCAATTATAAAAAATGAACACACTTGTACACGAAAATAAAGTAAAAGAAACCCTCGGAAAACACATCCTTGCAGACGGTTTCGATTTTGTAATGGATTTTGAAAAATCCCACGGTTCCTACATCGTTGACCGTTTAACGGGCAAGGAATATCTCGATATGTTCTCGATGTTTGCCTCGGCTTCCGTTGGTTACAACCATCCTTACATTTTGGAAAAAGCAAATTGGTTGGGAAAAATGGCCATCTACAAACCAACTTTGAGTGACGTTTATTTGCAGGAATATGCAGATTTTATGGAGGTTTTCTCCCGAATTGCGATTCCTAAAGAATTACCTTATTGCTTTTTCGTAGAAGGGGGCGCTTTGGCAGTTGAGAATGCTTTGAAAACGGCTTTCGACTGGAAAACCAGAAAAAACTGGCAAAAAAATATTGACAAAGAAGCAGGATTGGTGATTCATTTCAAACAGTCTTTCCACGGAAGAAGTGGTTACACATTGTCTTTGACCAACACATCAGATCCAAGAAAACACCAATATTTCCCAAAATTCGAGTGGCCAAGAATTACCAATCCAAAATTGAATTTCCCAATCACTGAGGAAAATTTAGAAGAAACCATCAAGCACGAACAAATGGCTTTGCTTAATATTCAGGAAGCGATTTTGGCAAATCCGGACGAAGTGGCTTGTATCATTATTGAGCCTATCCAAGCGGAAGGTGGCGACAATCATTTCAGAAATGAATTCTTCGCTGAATTGAGAAGAATTTGCGACGAAAACGAAATCCTTCTAATTCTGGACGAAGTTCAAACCGGAATAGGAATGACTGGAAAAATGTGGGCTTACGAAGATCTGGGAATCATTCCGGATGTAATTTCTTTTGGTAAAAAAACGCAGGTTTGTGGAATCTTGGCTAACAAAGAAAAACTGGATGAAGTAGAGAATCACGTTTTCCAAGAAAGTTCTAGAATCAATTCTACTTTTGGTGGTAATTTTATGGATATGCTTCGTTTTCAATTGGTTTTGGAAATTATTGAAAATGAAAATCTGGTAGAAAATTCCAAAGTGGTGGGCGAGTTTTTATTAGATGGATTGAAAAAATTAGAACAAAAATTCCCAGAGCAGATTTTCGCATCGAGAGGAAAAGGATTGATGTGCGCTTTCGATTTGAAAGACCACGATACAAGAAACTGGCTGAGGGAAAAGCTATATGATGAAGGAATCATTGTCTTAACGTGTGGCGATCAGTCGATTAGATTCCGTCCGCATCTCAACGTAACAAAAGAAGAAATACAGATTGTTTTAGATAAAATTAACAATGTTTTCGAGAATTTAATATAAAGAATTTCGGATTTTGATATTTTTTTTATAAATTGCTATGCTTTAAATAATCAAAATCTGAAAAATTATGGATGCAACCACTAGAGTCTCTGTCTACGAAAGTAGCAGTCCCCAGGAAATCCAGCTGATGAAATCGAAGCTGGAAGATGCAGGAATTAAATGTGATGTTGAGAACTCTTACCTTAGTTTTCTTTCGACTCCCACTGCAACCAATACGTTTATTAAAGTTGATCTCAACGACGAGAAAAGAGCATTTGAGATCATCGATGAATACCTAAAATCAAATCAAAATTGATTTCATATTTTTAAATTTTACGTTTTACAGAAATCGGGTTCAAATTTATTTGAGCCCGATTTTTTTCTTTAATTTCAATTTTAAAATTAATGTTTGTCAATCCTTTAGAAAATCCTTATCATTGCACAACAAAAGGGGGATTAGCTCATCTGGCTAGAGCGCAACACTGGCAGTGTTGAGGTGGTCGGTTCGATCCCGATATCCTCCACAATATTGAATCCTTACAAAATTTTGTAAGGATTTTTTATTTTTGAGTTGATTTAATTAATAAAGTATTTTTCTGTTCAGGATTTTAACCAGATTATTTTTTTCCATGGTTTTAATGGTTTTAATCGTGGTTTCAACGCTGAGCCCGGTGTAATTGGCCATCTCTTGCCTTGTTAATGGAACCTGGAAAGAAAATGGTGTTTTGTCTGGCTGTTGGCTTTTGAGATAGTCCAGCAATGCCTTTAGCTTGATGCTGGGACTTTGCGTGCTGATATTCTTAGCCATAATTTGACGGAAGTACAGCTTCTGAGAAATATTTTGATTGATCTCAAAGCATATTTCCGGATGCTGATTGAGAAGGTTGAAAAAGGAAATTTTTGGAAGTCTTAGAATTCTGCAAGGTGTGAGCGCAATGGCGTTGATCGGCGATGGTGCATTTTCCAGAAAGAGCAAATATTCTCCAATGCTGTTTCCTTTCTCCACAATATGCTGAAGCGTCTCTTTTCCATTATCAGTATAATTATTTAGCTTCACAGTGCCTTCCAAAATCTGATAATAATATTTGAGCACATCACCTTCTGTAAAAATCAAATCTGCAATGTTGTATTCTTCTGATATTGCACCTTTTGATAGTAAAATTCGTTCGTCGATAACCATAAATAAGAAAGTCTCTAAATTTCTATTGTCTCAAATTTTGTTAAAACTTACAGAGAAATTTAGCTTTAAATAACATCGTTTTTAATGCGATTCAAAAGTATAAAGATGTATCTTGGAAACTTATGATTTCAATCACATCGGTAGATTTGATAATAGTTTATTTTGTAGTATTTGTTGGCTTCTGGATAATTTTTGTCAAACTCTTGTTTAATTTGGATAACTATTCTATTTTTGTAGAGACATCAAAAAATAGTTTTATCGAGAAAAAATTACTTTTAAAATCTATTAAATGAAAAATTCTGTACTGGTAATTCTTTTTTCCCTAGTTCTAGTGTCTTGTGGGGCTTCCAAATCCACAAAAAAATACACCTACAAAAAACCCGTAACAAGCAAATCTGTAAGTCTCAAAAAATTGAATTCAACTTACTCAGGCAATGTCTCTGGAAGCAGAGCCTCCGTTTTGAACAATGCGGAAAATTATTTAGGAACTCCTTATAAATACGCGGGAAACACACCAGCAGGTTTCGACTGCTCCGGACTGGTCTGCAAAGTTTTTGATGAAAGCAAAATCCAAATGCCAAGACGCTCAGCAGATCAGGCGAAACAAGGCAGATCTATCAACGTTTCCGAAGCAAAACCAGGAGATCTTCTTTTCTTTGCAACCGCTGGCGGATCTGCAGTGACGCACGTGGGAATCGTTCATGATATCTTAAACAATGGGGAAGTGACTTTCATCCATTCTTCCACTTCCAAAGGCGTTATCATCTCATCGCTCAATGAGGCTTACTGGAACAAAGCTTTTCTTTTTGCGAGAAGTGTGCTTTAGATTTATTATTTTTGCTACGGACGATTCTTTGTTGTCCAATAGAGATCAATTATCATTTATCAATTATCATTTATATCAATATGTCTTTACAGGAAAAAATCGAAAAAGCTTGGGATAACCGCGAACTTTTGAAAGAAGAAGAATACCAAAATGCAGTAAGAGAAGTTGTTGCAAAACTTGACGCTGGAGAACTTAGAACAGCTGAGCCTACAGAAAGCGGTTGGCAAATCAACGAGTGGGTGAAGAAAGGTGTGGTGATGTACTTCCCAATCCAAACCATGGAGACCATAGAAGTTGGCCCATTCGAATTTCACGATAAAATTCCTTTGAAGAAAAATTACGCTGAGAAAGGTGTTAGAGTAGTGCCTCACGCTATTGCAAGACACGGAAGTTTTGTAGCAAGTGGTGTGATTTTGATGCCGTCTTACGTTAATATCGGTGCTTATGTTGATTCCGGAACGATGGTGGATACTTGGGCGACGGTTGGAAGCTGTGCACAAATCGGAAAGAATGTTCACCTAAGTGGAGGCGTGGGAATTGGTGGTGTTTTGGAACCATTGCAAGCGGCGCCGGTTATCATTGAAGATGATGCGTTCATCGGATCACGTTGTATCGTGGTAGAAGGTGTTCGAGTTGGTAAAGAAGCAGTTTTGGGAGCGAATGTTTGTTTGACGATGTCTACCAAAATTATTGATGTTACAGGACCAGAGCCAATTGAAACAAAAGGTTATGTTCCAGAACGTTCTGTTGTAATTCCAGGAAGTTATACCAAGAAATTTCCTTCAGGAGAATATCAGGTTCCTTGCGCATTGATCATCGGTAAAAGAAAAGAATCAACCGACAAAAAAACTTCTCTTAATGATGCTTTGAGAGAAAATAATGTCGCTGTTTAATAGATATTGATTTTAAACTTATATTTGTCATTCTAATGAGATTAACCATCTTATTAGAATGACATTTTTTTTTACCAATAACCATTGAAAATATCGTGAAACAAAAGTTTTTGAAATTCTTATTAGATTACAGGATTGTTTTTGCCGTTTATCTAATAGTTACGGCGCTTTCGGCTTACAGCAAGCAAAGTAGAGGCGGCGGCGGATACAATAATTATTTGATTTTCAAAAACGTATTTTTCAATACCAGTCAAGAGAAAAATATTTTTCTTCAATACCCTGATTTGTTTACAGACAGTAATCATTACGGTGTTTTTTTTAGCACTTTGATTGCACCATTTGCAATGATGCCAGACTGGATGGGAGCGGTTTTATGGAATGTCGCCAATGCTATTGTTTTCCTTTTTGCGATTTACAAGTTCCCATTTTCTAATAAGAAAAAAGCGCTTTTTGCTTGGCTTTGTCTGCAGGAGTTTATCACGGCGGCACTTTATTTTCAGTTTAATATTGCACTCACAGGACTTTTGATGCTTTCTGCAGTTTATATTTATGAAAGAAAAGAAACAAAGTCTGCTATTGCAATTCTAATTGGAACTTTTGTTAAGATTTACGGTGTTGTAGGGCTTTCCGCATTTTTCTTTATTAAAAATAAGACTAAGTTTATCATTTCACTTGTGGTTATTGGAATTTTATTTTTTCTTTTTCCAATGTTGATTTCAAGTCCGGAGTTCGGGGTGCAGTCATATATGGACTGGTACGTTTCGTTATCTGAAAAAAATCAGGCCAATCAGGTTTTGGGAAATCGACAAGATTATTCTTTGATGGGCGTTGTGAGAAGGGTTGTAGGGAATGCAGATATTTCGAATTTGGTTTTTATGATTCCTGGATTCGTACTGTTTATGTTGCCTTATCTTAGATGTAAACAGTTCAAATTTTTACCATTTCAAATGATGATTTTGGCTTCTACATTGTTGTTTCTGGTCTTGTTCAGTTCGGGTTCAGAAAGTCCGACTTACATCATTGCAATCGCAGGCGTTATGATTTGGTTTTTGATGCAAAAGAAATTATCAAAGATTGACATCGGATTATTGGTTTTCGTTATGATTTTCACTTGTTTTGCATTTTCGGATTTGTTTCCAAAATTTATCAAAGAAGATTATTTTATAAAATATTCTACAAAAGCAATTCCTTGTATAGTGATTTGGTTCAGAGTAATGTATGAATTGTTGACAAAAGATTTCGAGAAAGATTATAAATTAGATTAATGAAAAAAATTTCCATAGTTATACCGGCTTACAATGAGGAGGAGAATCTCTCTCAGATCAGGCTTGCTGTTGATAAGGTTTTCAAATCTTTGTCTGGTTATAATTATGAAATTATTTTTGTAAATGATGGAAGCAGAGACAATACTCAATTGATTTTGGAAGATTTGGCGAAAGAATTTTCGCAGGTCAAATTCATAGAATTTTCACGAAATTTTGGACATCAAAATGCTGTAAAGGCAGGTTTGGACTTTGCCGACGGTAATTGTGTAATCTCAATGGATGGAGATTTGCAACATCCGCCGGAAATGATTCCACAATTGATTCAGAAATGGGAAGAAGGTTTTGATATTGTTTACACTATCAGAAAATATTCCAAAAGCATTAGTTATTTTAAACGGAAAACCTCTGATTTTTTCTACCATTTGCTCTCCAGCTTATCAGATGTAGAATTGGAGAAAGGAAGTTCAGATTTTCGATTGATGGATGCCTCTGTCATAGAAGTGATCAGACAATCTGGCGAATCGGATATTTTTCTTCGTGGATTGGTAAAATGGGTTGGCTTCCGGCAGTATTCCATTCCTTTCATAGCAGCAGACCGGTTTGCGGGAAGCAGCAAGTACGATTTGGGACGAATGATAAAATTTGCCTTTACGGGAATTACCGCTTTCAGTGTGAAACCTTTGTATTTGGCAGCATATTTGGGATTCTTTTTCTCGTTATTACCATTGCTTTACATTCCTTATGTTATTTATTCATTCATCAATGAATCTGAGATATCTGGCTGGGCATCATTAATAATGACAGTCGTTTTTTTCGGTGGCGTGCAGTTGATAATCCTTGGGATTTTGGGAATATATATGGGTAAAATATTCAAGCAGATGAAAGATAGACCAATTTATATTGTCCGTTCAAAAAATATCAATTAATGATTTTACTAAGTTTCGACATCGAAGAATTTGATATGCCTTTGGAATACCAAGGCGAAATTTCTCTTGAAGAGCAATTGGCTGTTTCCAGAAAAGGATTGCAGAATATTCTGAAGATTTTAAATCAAAATAGTATCAAAGCCACTTTTTTTTCGACAGTTGTTTTTGCAGAAAATAATCGGGATTTGGTACAACATCTACTTTTGGAAGGACACGAGTTGGCTTCTCACACGTGGTTTCACTCAGATTTTAATGAAGAACATTTAGCAACTTCGAAGCAAGAATTAGAAAAATTATTCGATACGAAAGTCGATGGCCTCAGAATGCCGAGGATGAGTCCAGTTTCGGAAGATGCTGTTTCTGATGCAGGATATTTTTACAATTCGTCCATCAATCCAACATATTTGCCGGGAAGATATAACAACTTTGGTGTCAGCAGAAAGCCATTTTGGCAAAAGAAAGTTCTTCAATTTCCCGCTTCGGTTTCTACAATTTTCAGAATTCCTTTGTTTTGGCTAAGTTTTCATAACTTTCCGCTTTGGATTTACAAAATTCTGTCCAAGTTATCGTTGAGTTCCACAGGATTTTTGAACATCTATTTTCACCCGTGGGAATTTGCAGACATTTCAGATCCAAAATATAAATTGCCAAATTTCACCTTCAAAAATACGAATGAAGCGATGGTAAATCGTTTTGATGATTTCATAAAATGGGCGAAGAAAAATAACTATCAATTTTCTACAACCAGAGAATTTTTGGAAGATTGGACTCAAAAAAATAAGAATTAATGAAAATCGCTTACGACGCCAAACGTATTTTTTCCAGCTGGTCTGGCTTAGGAAATTATTCCCGCGATTTGGTTCGGGTTTTATCAACGTATTTTCCTGATAATCAATATTTATTGTTCAATAAAAAAAAATCGGAACGTGGCGAAGCAATATTGAAATTGCCCAATGTCACTTTTGTGCAAACAACTAAAGGTACGCTTTCCCGACAGCTCAAAACCGGAATCGATGCACAGAATAACAATGCTGACATTTTCCACGGTTTATCTGGCGAATTACCATTGAAATGGAACAAAAAACCGATCAAAAAAGTTGTCACAATCCACGATTTGATCTTCGAAAGGTTTCCGGAATATTACACTTGGCTGGATCGTAGAATTCATTTTTGGAAATTCAAAAAAGCGGCGGTTGCGGCTGATAAAATTATTGCTATTTCTGAGCAAACTAAGCTTGATATTATTCATTATCTGAAAGTTCCGGAAAGTAAGATTGAAGTGGTTTATCAAGGTTGCCACGCAAGTTTCAAGGAGAAGCAGTCGCAGGAAATTCTTGATCAAATCAAAGAAAAATTCCACCTTCCTGAGAAATTTCTTCTCAATGTTGGAACGATCGAACCTCGGAAAAACCTTTTGAATGTCGTTAAAGCTTTGAAAGATTCTAAAATTCCATTAGTCGTGGTGGGAACGAAGAAACCAAAATATTTCAAATTAATAGAAAAGGAAATCAAAAAAGGCAAGGTTGAAGTCCACTTTTTACAAAGCGTTTCGATGGAGGAACTATCTGCTATTTACAAACTTGCCGAAATTTTCATTTATCCAAGTTTTTTCGAAGGTTTTGGAATTCCCGTGATTGAAGCTTTGTATTCTGAAACAGTTGTGATTACGAGCAATACGAGTTGTCTTCCCGAAGCAGGCGGTCCGGATTCTGTTTACATTGATCCGAAAAATATAGCTGATGTTAAATCAAAAATCAATTTTCTCTGGAACAATGAACCAGAGAGAAAACGCCGTGCTGAAAAAGGTTTGGAGTTTGTCCAGAAATTTAATGATGAGGTGATTGCGCGAGATGTGATGAAGGTTTACGAAAGTCTTTTTTAATAATTTCTTTCTCCAAAAATCGCCGATCCAACTCTCACGGAATTTGAGCCACATTCAATCGCCAAAGGAAAATCGCCGCTCATTCCTATTGACAGAGTTTCCAATGGTTTTAATTCTGAAAGTTCATCAAATAATTGTTTCAAAATTCCAAATTCCTCACGGATTTGAGATTCATCTTCAACAAAACTCGCCATTCCCATCAAGCCTTTGATCTCAATATTAGGAAAATTTCCGTTTAAGAATTTATTGAAAATATCTTTTGCTTCTACAACTGTCAATCCAAATTTCGTCTCTTCTTTTGCGATTTTCACTTGAAGCAAAACATTGATTTTTCGATTGTTTTTCAACGCTTCTTTGTCAATTTCTTTCAAAAGTTTTTCGCTGTCAACGCTTTCTATCATTGAGATAAAACCCGCCACAAATTTTACTTTGTTGGTTTGAAGATGTCCAATCAAATGCCACTCAATATCATTCGGAAGAACCGGTTGCTTTTCCAACAATTCCTGAACTTTATTTTCACCAAAAGCTCTTTGTCCCAAGTCATAAACTTCTTTTATTTTCTCAGCAGGATTGGTTTTGGAAACTGTAACAAGCTTTACATTTTCGGGAAGTTGGGAAAGGATGTTTTGATAATTTGTTTCGATTGACATTTTGGTTGGATTTTAAAATCTGGTGCAAAAATAAACATTAATTATCTTAACAAAAATCAGTTCCGAAATTCGTCTGAAATTCGTAAATTTGAGAAAATTTTTATTCGAATAATAATCAAAAATATATGAGTCAATTTGATGTAACCGTTATCGGTTCTGGTCCTGGTGGATATGTTGCGGCAATCCGTGCTGCCCAATTGGGTTTCAAAACAGCAATTATTGAGAAATATTCAACCTTAGGCGGAACTTGTCTTAACGTTGGATGTATTCCTTCAAAAGCTTTGCTTGATAGTTCTGAACATTTCGAAAAAGCAAAACACGACTTTGCAAATCACGGGATCATCATCAATGAGCCGACTGCTGATATCGAAAGAATGATTGCCCGTAAAAATGAGGTTGTAGATCAAACTACAAAGGGTATCAACTTTTTGATGGACAAAAATAAAATCACAGTTTTCGAAGGTCTTGGAAGTTTCGAATCTGCAACCCAGATCAAAGTTTCCAAAAACGACGGTTCTTCAGAAGTGGTCGAATCTAAATATACAATCATCGCAACTGGTTCCAAACCATCCAGTTTACCTTTCATCAATCTTGATAAAGAAAGAATCATCACTTCTACGGAAGCTCTTAATCTTAAAGAAATTCCAAAACATTTGGTTGTAATTGGAGGAGGTGTTATCGGTCTTGAGCTTGGTTCAGTTTATTTGAGATTAGGTTCTCAGGTAACTGTAGTTGAGTTTATGGATAAAATCATTCCTGGAATGGACGGAAGCTTGTCTAAAGAATTACAAAAAGTTCTTAGAAAACAAGGAATGAAATTTGAACTTTCTACAGCTGTTTCTGCAGTTGAGAGAAATGGAGATTCTGTGAAGGTAACTGCTAAAAACAAGAAAGGTGAAGAGGTAACTTACGAAAGTGATTACGTTTTAGTTTCTGTAGGGAGAAGACCTTATACAGACGGACTTGGATTGGAAAAAGCGGGTGTAGAACTTGACGAAAGAGGAAGAGTGAAAACCAACGATCATTTGCAGACGAATGTTTCTAACATCTATGCGATTGGTGACGTGATCAAAGGTGCAATGTTGGCTCACAAAGCTGAAGAGGAAGGAACTTTGGTTGCGGAGATCTTGGCTGGACAAAAACCTCACATCAATTATAACTTGATTCCTGGCGTTGTTTATACTTGGCCGGAAGTTGCAGGCGTTGGTAAAACTGAAGAGCAATTGAAAGAAGAAGGTGTGGCTTACAAAGTGGGAAGTTTCCCAATGAGAGCGCTTGGAAGAAGCCGTGCAAGTGGCGACACAGACGGATTTGTGAAAATCATTGCTGATGAGAAAACGGACGAAGTTCTTGGTTTCCATATGATTGGAGCAAGAGCGGCTGATTTGGTTGCAGAGGGCGTTATCGCAATGGAATTCCGTGCAAGTGCGGAAGACATTGCAAGAAGCTCTCACGCACATCCAACTTACGCAGAAGCTGTGAAAGAAGCTGCTTTGGACGCAACTGGAAAGCGAGCGATTCACATGTAATCTTAGAATTTTAAATATTCAACATATAAAGAGGAGCAGTTTTGCTTCTCTTTTTTGTTTAATTTAACCTTATGAAAAAGTTTGTTATTGTCTTGATTTTCTGTCTGTCAGTTTTTGGTTTCGGTCAAAATGTTAGTGTCATTAGAAAAAAAGTTGAGGTCATTAACAATTCCAAAGATTACGTTGTAAAGAAAATCTCCAACGATTATTTTGTCGATGTAAAAAATGAAGTGATGGATAATGGACAAGAAGTTGAAGGCTACTACAGAAATCAAGAATTGAAGAAAATAGTTCATTCTTTCGGATTATCAAATACGAAAATTACGACACAATTTTATTTTGATAAAGACAACTTGATTTTTGTACTTAGGAAAAAATTTAAAACTATCGGTGAAAACGGAAATCTACGTGAACCGAAATTAACCTCAGAATCAAGGTTTTATTTTGTGAATGGTAATGTCATTAATCAAAATGAAAAAATAAATCAAGAGGAAGTTTCCGTTATCAAGCAACAAGCGAAGATTTATCAAAATGATTTGAAAGTCTATAAATCACAATGATTTGATTTCAGATTAATGTTTCTTGATAATGAATATCATTGAAATTAATCTTCAAATAATTAAGTTGCTAATTAATTTGTTTTTATTTTTGTTAAAATTTGAGTTATGATAAAGGAACTTGACCAAGATTTCAGCAGTCTTAATGAATATATTGATGATATAAAACCAAGCAAAATTTTCATTTTAGTAGATGAAAATACCCACGAATTTTGCCTCCCAACTTTGCTCCCCAATCTTGAAACTGAAGCTCATTTTGAGATTATAGAAATTGAAGCAGGCGAAGAGAACAAAAATATTGGAACCGCAACGCAACTTTGGGAAATTCTATCGGAAATGGAAGCAGACAGGAAATCGCTCCTCATCAACCTTGGTGGTGGTGTGATTACAGATCTCGGTGGTTTTGTGGCTTCTACGTACAAAAGAGGTTTCAAATTTATCAATCTTCCCACGACTTTGCTTTCTATGTGTGATGCATCTATTGGCGGAAAAACCGGGATCGATCATCAATATCTCAAAAATATTATCGGGACTTTTGCTCTGCCTGAACGGATTTTTTTCTATCCAAAATTCTTAGAAACTTTGAAATTTGAAGAACTCAGAAGTGGTTTTGCAGAGATGTTGAAACATGGATTGATTGCCGATGTAGCACATTGGAATGAGCTAAGTTCTCTCGAAAAAATAACGCCAGAATCTGTTTCTCCTTACATCAACCGAAGTATGGAAATTAAGAATGAAGTGGTTTCTCAGGATTTCAAAGAAGAGAATATTAGGAAAAATCTTAACTTTGGTCATACCATCGGACACGCAGTGGAAAGTCTTTTTATGAAAAAAGGGAACTTAATTCCTCACGGCGAAGCGGTTGCACTTGGAATGATTTGCGAAACACATTTGGCTTTTCTTTGTGGATTGATAGACGTAGAAGTTTCATCGGACATCATTACCAAGATCCAAAGACTATTTCCTTACATCGATATTTCGGAATTTAAAAATGGGGCTATCACAGATTTGATGTATAATGATAAGAAAAATGATGGCGGAAATATCAATTTTTCATTGATTAATGGAGTAGGATCTTGCCTGTTTGATCAGAGAGTAAATGTTGAACAAATCATTTTGACCTTGGATTTCTACAAAAATTTGCATCAGAATCAATAATATTATTCATTGAATAATGTTTTTATTTGGTTGATAATGAGTTCTTTAATTGAAATTGAAAATATTTTAAAATATTAAACTTAATTTTTGGCAGAGATTTTGGAATTATCCACCTCGTAAAACAAAAATTTAAAATTTAATATTATGAAAAAGTTATTTTTAGGATTAGGTCTTGTAGCTGGAACATTTGCGTTTGCACAAACTAGTCCAACATTCGGTGTTAAAGCGGGTCTTAATATTTCATCAATTTCTGACGACGGTTATGAAGATGCAAAATCAAAAGCAGGTTTCTATGGTGGTCTTTTTATGAATGCGCCATTATCTGAGCAATTCAGTATCCAACCAGAGGTTTTGTATAGCCAATATGGAGCAAAAACTGTTGATACATATTCTTCAGCACTAGGTTCAGTTAGAAATTCTGCAAGTGTAAACTTAGATTATGTAACAGTTCCGGTGATGTTCCAATTCCACGCTACGCCAGCATTTTATTTAGAAGCTGGACCTGAATTTGGATTCTTGGTAGGTGCAAAAGCTAAAGGCGACACTACAGTTACGCCATCTGGAGGATCTTCTGAAACAAGTGCTTACTCCACTGATATTAAAGATAATATTACAAAATTCAATATGGGAGCAGGCTTAGGTATTGGTTTTAACTTTACACCAAATCTTGGAATCAACGCTCGTTATGTAGCTGGTTTTACAGATATCAACAAACAAAATGATGGAGAAGATGGAACAACATCTGTGGAAAATGATAACAATAAGAACAGAAATAACACATTCCAAGTTGGTTTGTCTTACAAATTCTAATATTACAATATCTTAAATATTGCTAAAGACCGATTTATTCGGTCTTTTTTTATTTCATAATTTATATTTTTGTCATAATAAAAAATATTATGAAGAAAATTTTTGCATTAATGGGTGTTATGGCAATTTCCCTAGGATATGCACAGTCATTTGGAGTGAAAGGAGGCGTGAATGTTGCGACTATCAGCAAAGAAAAAGCTTGGGATGATACCAATGCACGAATTGGATATTACGCAGGGTTATATATGCACGCACCAGTTAATAGTGTTTTCAGCATTCAGCCAGAAATTCTTTACAATAGTGTTGGTGTAAAATATGAGAATGGGAAAGTGTCACATACTTTGGGATTGGATTATTTGTCAGTTCCTATTATGTTTCAGTTTGAGCCTATTCCAAAATTGTTTGTAGAAGCTGGACCGCAATTTTCATTTTTGGTAGGCAATAGCGATCGTAATAAAACGGACGATGTGGTGACGATAAAAAAATACAGAAACAATTCCAACTACAACAGTTTTGATTTGAGTGGAGGCGTAGGGCTTGGCTTTAGATTTAATAATATGACCATTGGAGCAAGATATGTTGTTGGTTTTACAGACATCAAGAAATCTGGATCTACAACGTGGAGCAATGATGATAAACAGCTTCGAAACAATACGTTGCAAGTAGGATTGCAATACGGATTTTAATATCAGGAATTATTCAAAAACAAAAAGACCAACTATTCAGTTGGTCTTTTTTATGGATTTTATTGTTGAATTTATTATTTAACAATAAGGTTTTTACTGGTTGTTTCTCCGTTGTTTGAGATTACAATTCTGTAAGTTCCAGTTTTCAAGCTAGAGATGTTCACTTGCGTTTTCTCATTTGGAAGTGATCCTGTAGAAATTAATTTCCCAGAAAGATCCAAAATCTGATACGTTGCATCTTTTGCCGCTTTGCTAAGAGAAATATTAACTTCACCTTTTGCAGGGTTTGGATAGATTGCAAAACCTTTGTTGAAAGCAGATTCGTTTACAGCAAGAACTTCTTTGATTTTGAAAGGAGATGAGTTAACCGCAAGATAGATGTTGTTAACTGCTTTAATCATAATTCTAGCACTTGCAACATTCACATTTGGAAGCATTACGCTTGCAGAGCCAGTATTTGGGAATTCTCCTAAAACAGTCGTGAAAGTAAGCCCAGCATCTGTAGATAATAAAATTTGAACATTTGCTGTATTGATAGGAGCTGCATTTGTCCCTGCAACATCCCAAGTGATGGTTGTAGCTTCTCCACCATTGTATTCTAAATATGCGGTATGAGAAGTTACTTTGAAAGGTCCTGCATTGGCAACATTCACAACCATTAGATCTCTTGCAGTTTGATTTCCTGTCGCTTTATTATCATTAACAATGAGTGAAAAGTTTAATACTCTTGATACACTTGGGATCACCTCCCATTTAGGTGTAAGAGTATTAGCAATGATTGAAGGTAATCTAGGGAAATATCTTTCATTAGAAACACTTGGAAAATATGATCTAAAGATAGGGCCAACTGTTCCTGTGGTTATTGGAGGTTGTACATTACTTGCAGTATCAATTTGTTCCCAAAGATAAGTTATGGAGTCTCCATCTGGGTCGGTCCCTTGTCCAGTAAGTACGAAAGCCGTACCGTTAGGAATTGTATAGTCTGGTCCTGCATCAGCTGTAGGCACAGTATTGTTATTAGGTGTTTTTACAGAACAATCAGTTGATCTACTAATAAAAATATACATTTCATTCATACTGATGGAATGAAAATACGCATCGCTTCGCGTTTGTACATTGTTTGTTGCACCACAGATCCCAGCATATGCCATAATTGTACTTCCACTACCTGGTTCAGCAGCGGTTGTATTATTTTCATTTCCACCACAACTTCTGAATGTGTGGTTTCCTCCAAATTGGTGACCAATCTCGTGTGCAACATAATCAATATTAAAAGGATCATTGATAGGAGAGTTTGTTCCAGTAGTACCTCTAGCTTTAGATCCTGTCTGACAAGGAGATCTTAATTGTGCAACACCACCTGATGCCGTACTGAAAACGTGACCAATGTCATAATTTGTACTTCCAATTAAATTATCACATACAGTTTGGTTTTCATTTAAAATTGGATAAGTTGGTGGAGGGTTATTATTGGTAAAATTATCAGAATCTATAAAAATAACCTTGTCATTATCAGGTACTATTACCATTGTAAGAGATAATGATTTTTCATAAACACCATTTACTCTAGTCATAGAAGCATTCATTGCTGCTAAAACGGCTGCTTTTTTTTGTTCAAGTGTTCCACCATTTAAATTGGCTCTATTTACATGAAAAGCAGAATACTCTATTGTACAAGCAAGAGCTAAACGATAAGTTCTCAATTGCCCATCTCTCACCAAAGGTGCTTTATTTGCAATTGTTTCAGTATGTGGCACAGCTATGTCATCATTTTCATATCCGCAATTGAATTTTTCTGGATTTACAGGTAAATTTTCTCTTTTATAAACAATAAAAGTAGAAGCATCATCTGTATAGGTATCCAAATAACTCACTTCCGAATTATCAAAATACATGATGTTGATCCCATCAAAAGGAGAAGTACTGAATCTAATTGTATTTCCAGAATTTCCTTTTTGGTAACCTACATAAGAATTGATTCCTGGATATTTCGCTGCTAATTCTTTAGACAGTGTTGGCGCATCTTTCACAATGTAATCTACCAATTTACCATCCGCAGTAGGGAATTTCAATACAAGGCTTTCATCCTGCGATTCTCTGCTAGGTGCTTTAGCTAATTCAGCTTTTAATCCTTGCACATTCAGATTATAAAGTTTGTAATCTGTAGGTGTCGTTGTTCTTTCTTTCAGAGCTTTTTTTCCAAATGTGTTTACATTTTGGACCTGATTCCAAAAGTTTTTTTGAGCGCTTAACATCATGGAAGCCATAATGCCAGTAGCCGTTAATAATTGTTTTACCATAATTAATTTATACTATTTCAATTTTCTTTTAAACCAAATTTCACATGATTTGAATATTACATTAATCGTAAATTTTTACAAAATAAATATCAAATCATCAAATTGTTATCCATAAGAATAAAAATCAGTCGTTAAAAATAAAAAAAAACAACCAAATATTTGCATTTGGTTGTCATTTTAACATTTTAAAAATTAATTTTATTCCGCAATCACAATTTTAGTTCCCTTGGTATGCGCATTCATCTGCGGCGCATAGTAGTTTTGCAAGGTTGTAATTCCATTAGAGAATTTCCCACTTGCATTCGCAACGTAATCATACTCGAAAATATATTTTCCTTTCGGCATATATTCGATGTAGAAGTTGGTGGAAGCATCTTTTGTGGATTGATAGTAACCCAAATTATTTTTCCACTCGTAACCCGAAATCACATCCAAAGGTTCAAAACCAGCTGCTCTCATATCTTTCAGGTGAATGAATTCCATATTTCTATCGGTATTCAAAATCATTCTTACCGTTACTTTATCGCCAACTTTCAAAGGAGAAGTTTCATTGATTTTAATTAATTGTTCACCGTTTTCAGTTTTCACTTTTTTGTACAATTCTTTCGTGATGGAAATATAACTTTCCGAAGATTTTATTTTATCCAAATCCTCATAATATTGCCAGAACAAACCACCTTGCACAATTCCAGGACTGTCTTTTTTAATGGAAACCGTTGCCAGATTTTTATCTAAATTATCAGAAGTAATTGCCTGTTTCACATAACCAGTCGCTTGCGTTTGTGGATTCAAAGCTTTTCCGCCCCAAGTAATTTGCGCTTTGTCGGATTCCGCAGAAGTCCAGGATTTCCCTGAATTCAGAATAGTGAAAATGACTTCCGCAGTTCCGCGCGAACTTCCCCAAGAATTCACTTCTTTTTGGGTAATGAGCCAGATTTTCATTTCTTCAATGAAAGTTTCATCCGTCGGTGTCAATTTATTAAACGCTTCCAAAGCTCCGGCGTGATTCACCGTTTTGGAAGAATACCAACCCCAATCGTTTAGGTTTTGTTTCCAGTAAACACCTTGAGTTTCCGTGTCTGTCGAAGTTTCTTTCAGATAAGTCATTAATTTTTTCGAAACTTCTTTCAAACTATAATTATTGAACAACAAAGCCAAACGATGCAATCCAAAGAAAGTAAAATCGGTAATTTTTGCGGTTTTCGCTTTTGTTATTACTAAAGATTTCAATGTCGCACCTTTATTTTTCAAAGGATATTCTTTTTCCCAATAATTTCGGGTGTCGAGATAATCAATCACGAAGTTGTTCCAAACATTATCTTTTGTCTCACTGAGCGGAGTCGAAGTGTTCCAATATTTATTCACTTCATTATCGACATAAGAAACCAGTTTCGCAACCATTTCTTTTTGCTCAGAACTTTGATAATCAGCCACATTTCCTTTCAGCCATTCATTGATTTTTCCTAAATTTTTAAGAATATACAACGAATTGTAATACGAACTCGGATAACCTGCGTACCAACTGAAACCACCATCAGGATTTTGCAATTTCTGCAATTCTGACCAATCATTTTGGATCGAATTTCGCATCGTATTCGCATCAAACAATCTCGCCAGTTTCTCCATTTGTTCGGTTTCGTTTTTCGATTCCAAAACCCACGGAGTTTCCTCTAATAACAATTGTTTCAGCTCCTGATTTTTCTCCAGATTCGAAGTCAGTAAACCTTTCGATTGATATTCATCAAAAACCGTTTTCAGTTTCGGATTGGCTTTGAAAATTTCCGAAGCCAAAACATCCGCAAACCATTTATTGAAGATGACATCCGCAGAATTGTTCGTGTCATTTTTCAAACTTGGTAACGCAAACATAATTTCCCAAATCGGATTCGTCGTCAATTCCAAAGTGTTGGAAACATTGGTCAAAGTTTTGGAATTGGAGTTTTTTAGATTTTCCAAAGTGAAAGTTTTCGTCTGTCCTTCTTTCACGAAAATCGGAAGCGCATCTGTCACCAACATTCTGTTCGGCAAAACTGCGATTGCTTTTTGTTCGCCATCAGAGAAATTTCCAGCCTTCGCAACGATTTTAATAATAATTGATGAAACATCATTTGGAACTTTCACTTTCCAATTCACCACAGAATTCCCGTTTTCCGATAATGTAAAAGCTTGTTCTTTATTAAAACCTGCAACCGCCGTCAATTGACTAATCCCGAATTTTTCAGAAATATCCTCATTCGTAAACGCATCCAAAATCTGCAATTGCGCCACACCATTCAGTTTTTGATTCACCAAACTCGATAGTTTAGATTGAAGATTCAGTTCATCACCTTCACGCAAAAATCTTGGATAATTTGGCGTGATTGAAAATTCTTTCTGCGTCACCACAGATTTTTCCAAAGTCGCAGAACGCGCATCTTTCGTATGTGCCAAAAACAACAATTTCCATTGTGTCAAAGCTTCCGGAGAAGTGAATTCAAAACTCACATTTCCATCTTTATCCGTCAAAAGATTTGGATAGAAAAACGCCGTTTCATTGAGGTTTTGACGAACTGGGATTTTGTCTAAGTCACCTTTTTCTTGAGAACTCACTTCTACATTTGAATTGACACTTGGTAAAGTTTTCAATAAACCTTCAACATCTCCAGCACGACTTCCATATATGGCATCAGCATCAGCTTTCGGAGCTTTTTTTGCCAAGGGAGCAGTGGCTCTTGAATAGCCTACTACAACAGCTTCTTCTATCGTTACTCCAGGAGCCGAACCTTGTATAGAATTTAAAAATGTTTGTCTATATATTTGTCCACTAAACCAATTAAATTGAGGAGTATTAATATTATAATTTTTTAAATACTTAAAATTTTTATTAAAACTCTCTTGATTTAAACCATTTCTCAACTCATAAGAACTCTGGAAAAACTGCGAATAAAATCCCTGCCAATTCCAGCTATTCGAAGCAAATTGGTCCAACGATTTGTCATACATACTCGCTAAAACTTCCGCATTGATTTTATCTTTGTCAACTCCAGAAACTTTCACCGTCCATTTTTCCTTTTGTCCAGGCTGAAGTTTGTCGCGGAAAGTCACCGTTTCGATTTTCAAATCATCTTTGCTGTCAGCAATTTTCAAATCAGCATTCTCAGTTTTCACATCATTAAATGCAACCAACTGAAATTGTAAATTAACTCTCGAAATAGTTTCATCTTTCGGAATCAAAGTTTCATATTCCAAAATTCCATTTTTGAAAGAATGCGTTTCCGTCACCGTTTCGCCTTTTCCATTTTGAACAAAAACATTCACCAAAGCATCCGGAACGGCGGAGTAAACAAACACTTTCGCCTTCTCACCACGCTTGAAATCTTGTTTTGGTTTAATGACTTCCAAGAATGGTTTTTGATTTTGCCCAAGCGATTTCTTATCCCAAACTTTAAAGAATTGCTCCGTTTTTATCGTGTCTTTTCCTTCGATATTATATAGTTGAAGCTTGTAAATTCCCGCTTCCAATTTCCCCAAATCTAAATTAGTTATCGGTTGTCGGTTGTTGGCTGATGGATTTTCTTTATTCTTTTCTCTTTGTTCTTCAAGTCTCTCCAAAACAACTTTTTCCACCTTCCAATTTTTCATATCATCACTCTTATCAAATCTGTCGTGAGGGAATTTTTGAACAAATTCTTCCTTAGAAAGTTTCGGCAAATCCTGAATCGTATTTTCAAACTGGCTTCTGAAAATCTGCTTCGGTTCTTCCAGTTTTTCCAGTTTTGCTTGGTAAGATTTTGCAAGAACTTGGTCGTTGTAATTTTTCGTTAAAACAGTCAGTTTTACAGCTTCATCAGAGAAAATATTGTCAACATTGTCCGCCGAAATATAATGAGAAACTGAAGCCACTTTTACATTCGTGTCCGCAGATTGTGTTTCGCCGTTGATATCAGTCACAGAAGCGTTGATGGCGTAATTATCAATCTGAATGCCTTCCAAAGTTTCATCTTTTTTAAGTTCTACTTTGATGGTAAATTCGCCTTTCTCATTGGTTTTTGCCGTTCCGAGAATTGAGTTTTCATTGTCGTTTCCACGCGGATACCACCAGAAATAACGCCAACGGATATTCTGTTTTTTGATTTCATAATTCACAGTCGAATTGCTCAGTGCAATACCGGAAAACATCATCGCTTTTCCTTTCAGCTCGATGGTTTGGCCGTATTTGTATTCATCTTTTATCGGTTCAAAAGTCACTTCAAACTTCGGACGTTTGTATTCCTCAACATTGAAATCCGTGTAACCTGAAATGTTATAAGCGGAATTATTATCATCATCAACTTCGATACTAAAATTCCCGTTCAGCTTATTTTTTGGCAAAGTAAAACTGCCGTTTACGGAACCAAATTCATTCGTTGTCAATTTCAAAGTCTGTAATTCTTCGCCGTTGGTGTCGTTCAGAGTAATGTTCAACTTCACTTTTTCCAGTGTTTTTACTTTCTGAGTTTCGCCGTTGATTACTGTTGCAATCACTTTGAAATAAACGATTTGTCCAGGTCTGTAGATTTTTCTGTCGAGGAAAATCTGTGCACTCTCCTGATTTTCAGATTTGTTTCGGTCGCCGTAATCGTAACCATAAACATTTATCATCGAAAAATTGTTTCCATTCTTCACGAGGAAGTTTCTGTAATATTCCTGATTCGCAGAATTTGGAAACTGGAAATTACCGGATTTGTCGGTTTTCACAGTGTATTTTGTAACCGCTTTTCCTCTGACATATTCAGTAACATCAAGGTTTTCATTAATGAAAGCTTTTCCGTTTTCGTTGTTGACGAGTTTCAGAATATTGCCTTTTGGATTGCTGTCGTCTTTCTTAGAAAAAATAATTTTCGAATCCGAAACAATGAAATAATAATTCCCATGAACCGAATTTTCCACCACATATTCCGCCAAATAAATTCCTGCTGGAAGTGCCTTCAGCTCCAAAGATGTTTTATGAGATTTGAAATCAGAAGACGTTGGCAAAGTAAATTCATCCTTTCTCACCAATGATTTTTTGACCTTTGAAAAAGGCGTTTTGTAAGAATCGAAAACGTGATTCAAAAAACCTTGCGAATCATCTTTCACTTCATAGATATTCAATGAAAATTGCTTCACATTTTTACCTTCCGCAACAATGTGGATTGGTTTGTTCGGTTGTGTTTCTTTCTCGTAAAACAGATTGAGTTGCGGATTTTTTATCGCATTTTCTTTGTTGAGAATATTATTAATGAACTTCGATTTTGAATAAAGTTCTTTCGCTTTGTTGACCCAAACCAAAGCAGTTTTATTATCATCTTTTTGTTGAAGAAGCTCAATCATTTCATCAATAATGAGAACTTTGTAATCGCCTTTCGAAGATTCATCGCCAACCAATTTTTCAAGTTGAGCGAATTTGTCTTTGCAATGATTCAATTCACAAGTATAATTGATTTTCTGATGTTGGAAATACAGTTTTGAATTTCCAGAATTAACCAAAATCTCCGAATCATAAAGCTCATTGATTTTCTTCGAATTGACTTTCAGCTCGTTTGGTGTGAACAGATTTTGATTTCTCAAAAACTCGATGTAATTGAAATTCGACCAATCCGAAAGCGTAGGGAAGTAATCCAAATTTTCTGTTGCTTCAAAAATTTCTTTGTATTTCTGAGTCTGAATTTTCTTCAAAACCGAATTTTCTTTCTCCAAATCTGAGTAATTCTTAGTCAAAAAATTCTTGAAATCCAGTTTGCTCCAAGTCTCAATTTGTGACAGATTTTGATTATCGATATTTGTTTTCTGGTTGATTTTCCACGAATTATTATCGTAATAATCATTGATGAATTCCAATATCAGAAGATGAAACAATTGCTTCTCATCGCCTTTCAGTTTGGTTTCCGTGCTTTGAAGTTTCGAAAAGAATTTGGAATTTTCATCATTCTGCATATCATCGTGCGTTTGCTTCAGAATGCTGAATTCCGCTTTCAGAGATTTGATGATTTGGATGGCGTTGTTGTCTTTCATCGCTTGGTTTTGAATGTCCAGAATTATCGGAAGATTACTTTTGTAAGTTCCTTTCTTGTAGTTTTCTTCCACTTTTTTCCATTGAGAATCGTAGTAATTCTGCGCCGAAAAATTGATAAAGAAAAGCATCAGCAAGAAAACTGAGACGGATTTAATGATTTTCATATTTGAACTTTTATTTTTTTTTTTTTTGAATGAATGATTCACCGTATAAAGATGCATTATTTTATCAAAGGTTGGAAAGATTAAAATCTTTTTTAAAATTTTTAATTAATTTTTGTCTGCCCCAACCCTGAAGGGAGCAAAAATCAATTAAAATTTTATCAAAATTACTCCCTTTAGGGTTGGGGAAATAATTTTGATAAAATTTTAAATAAGCTCTAACATTTTGGAAAACTTAATTTGTTAGAACAATTTTTCGGACATTTGTTAAAAGTAAAATGTCGATTTTAAATTTAGCAAAAAAATATGTGATTGACAGCCAGATTTTTGTCTCACTGATGGGAACAATGATGGCTGGATTTTTTATGCTGGAGCAAAACATATTCCGTTGGCCGAGTTTGCTGTTGATTTTCATCACGTATTTCAGCGGTTATCTTTACACGAAATATCAGAATCGAAAGAAGACGTTCATCAAAATTTTAATTTTCAATTTCATTTGTGGAATTCTAAGTTTTTGTTTGATTGTCTTTAATCACAACGAAATCAGATTGTTAAAATGGGCTGTGATTGTTGTCATTGGCTTACTTTATAATTCCTTTTTCCTTGAAAAATTCATCAGGAAAATTCCGTTACTCAAAATATTCTACGTTGGTTTGACTTGGGCTTTGATTAATGCGTGGTTGATTTTACCTGAATTTAATTGGGAGATTTTTTGGATTTCGTGGTTGTTTATCTCGGCTTTGGTTCTGCCTTTCGATATTCGCGATATGAAAAGTGATGATGTGGTGACTTTTCCCATATTAATCGGTGTTCAGAAAACAAAATATCTGGCTTATCTTTTAGTTTTTGTTTCTTGTCTTTTAAGTTTGGTATTTCTTGATAGAGAGTTCTCCTTAAGTTTTTTATTAACAACGGTTTTCACATTTATTCTGATTTATTTTTCTGAAAATGATAATAAGGGAACTTACTTTTCATTTTGGGTAGAATCTTGTAGCGGATTGCCTTTGTTGGTGATTTTGCTTTATTGGCTTGCAAATTGATAGAAGGATTTTATTAATTAATTTTTGAAATATTTGTAATCTGATGCATAAAAATATTCTTACGTTGATTTTGTTTTTATGTAGCGTTTCTTTTGTGTTTGCGCAGGAGAAAGAGAAAAAAGATTCTATCTATTATAAGATTGAAAACTACTCTGATAAACGAAAATTTACCAAATTCATCCATCGTTTCATCTTTCGTAGGGAAGCAGATTCTGTTTCTGTGAAAACCCGTACCGAGAAGGAAGCGCAAGCCTCTTACGACGGAAAGCACATCCGAAATATAAAAATCGAGACGATTGACCCTTTTGGATACAATACCAAAGAAAAAAAGGAAAAAGCAAAATGGTACGACTGGTTCACAAATCACCTCCATTCCAACACCAGAATTTCGACGGTTAATAATTATCTCCTTTTCAACAAAGGCGAAGAATACAACGCGCAAAAACTCTATGAATCCGAACGTCTTCTCCGTGAAATGCCGTTCGTCAACCGCGTGAAAATCAGTATTGCAGACAGCACTTCGACCAAAGATTCGATAGATGTCGTCGTGCAAGTTTTGGACTCTTGGAGTTTGAAACCGCGCGGAAGTTTCTCAGGAAGCAAAATCGGAATGGGCGTCACGGAAGAGAATTTTTTAGGACTTGGTCACGAAGCCAATTTCCTCTACAGAAACGATTCCAAGCAGGATCAGGATTATATGATGGGAAGTTACACGGCTTACAATTTGTTCGGTTCTTACATCAATGCGCAAGTTTTGGGCGAACGGGATTTTTGGAAAAATGAACGAATCAATGTCAACGCGAGAAGAGATTTCTTTTCGCCCTTGACGAAATGGGCTGGCGGTTTCTCCTTCGAATATTTTATGCGAAATGTCGCTTTGCCGATGGTGGACAGAAGTGCCTTGCCAGAGGTTCAAATCAAGGTTTACAGCCAGGATTTGTGGGGCGGATATCAGATTCCTGTTTCGGCAAATCCAGAAGAAAGAGTTTCCAGCAACATCGCCTTCATTGGGCGTTTTCAGAATTATCAATACAAAGATAGTCCGGGAATTGACCAGTTTGATTACTTCAAAACTTACAGCAGTTTGTTGGGTTCAGTTGGTTTTATCCAAAGGAAATTTGCGGTCGAAAAAAATATTTTCCAATACGATTTGCCCGAAGATATCTCTTACGGAAACTCATTAAGTGTGACCGCCGGCTTACTTACGAGAAGCAAAGAAGTGATGCCGTACGCTGGAATTTCTGCCGGCTATGGTGAGTTTACAAAAATCGGTTATTTCAATTTGAAAGCTCAGTTTGGACGGTTTTTCAATGAGGACAGCCAAAACAGGGAGTCTTTCCGATTGGACGGAACGTATTTTACAAATCTGATGGATTGGAAATTTGCGAAAGTCAGACATTTTTTCGCACCAACTTTAGCGCTTGGAAATCCTCAGCATAATTATTCTTACCGAGACCGAATCAATCTTTCTGCCCGAGACGAATTCCCTGTTTACAACGCCGATTACATTGGAACAAAGAAGTTGGTTTTGAGATATCAGCTTCAACTTTTTGTAAACAAGACGTGGAAGAATTTTCATTTTAGTCCATATTTGACAACTGCCGTTGGTTGGTTAGCAATGCCGAATGATAGCCTAATGAAAACCAATGCAAACACGAAAATAGGAATTGGCGTTTTGATTAATAATCCGTATTTGGTGTTCAACAGGATTCAGATTTCCTTTACTTATTATCCTCGAGTTCCCTTTGACAATAATTCTCTTTTTGATTTTAACAGCAATCGAAACAACGTTTTGCCACTGAATAGTTTTGGCGCAGATATTCCGCATTTTGTGAATTTTGGGAACTAGGTTTGTAACCACAAAAGTCACAAAAGAAGTTTTTATTACAATCTCCTTTTTTTAACTTTTGAGTAACTAAATTCTAATAGAGCTTTTGTGACTTTTGTGGTTCGACAAAATATTGCTTAAAATTTCAATTCTTTTTTGATTTAAAATTAATTCTAAATCCGTTTTTTTATCTTTACATAAATTTTGAGTGATGGAAAATATCAACGACATTAAAATAAAACTGATTCAGAAAATCTGCGAATCCCAGAATTATTATTTGTTGTCTTCACTTCTGAAAAATTTTGACAGTAAATCCGCCAACATCGTCGCAGAACCAGAATCCATCTACGAATCCGAAAGACCAATGACGGAAGAAGAAGTTGATGAATATTTTAAGGAAGAGAAAGTCGTTCTCCCAGACTATGTCCTGAAGATGATAGAACAAGGAATGGATGACGTGAAAAATGGAAGGGTTTACACAGAGGAAGAAATGGATAAAATGGATGAAGAATGGCTGAAATAAAAGTCGAATGGACCCATTTTGCAAAGAAACAAAGAGATGAGATTCTCGAATATTGGAATAATAGAAACAAAAGTAATTCTTATTCTAAAAAGTTAAATCTGGTCATCAAAGAGAAAACCAATCAATTAAAATTTCAACCATTTTCTGGAAAGAAAACTATCAATGAAACCACGAGAATGTTAGTTTTTAAAAATTATAGTTTGATTTATAATATAGAACAAGAAACCATTTCAATCATTTCATTTTGGGAAAACCATCAGAATCCTGAAGCACTCGAAAATATTTTAGGATTATGATTATCAACAAACTTTCACTTATCAATTTCAAAAGCCACTCCGAAGTTTCATTTGACTTTTCGCCACAAATCAATTGTTTCGTCGGGAACAATGGCGTCGGGAAAACCAATATTCTGGATGCGCTTCATTATCTGTCTGTTGGCAAAAGTTTCCTTGGGAATTCTGACCTCAATAATATTCTGAGTCATAAGTTAGAAGATGGAAGTCAGATGACTATGGATTTCTTCGTCATCGATTCCGAAATTCAGAATGAGGAAAAGGAAGATTTGATTAAGATTCTGATGCCAAGAGAAGCGAAAAAAGTCATTAAGAAAAACGATAAAACCTACGATAGATTGGCGGACCACATTGGCTATTTGCCGAGTGTTATGATTTCGCCGTACGATTCCAATTTGATTTCGGATTCTGGGGAAAGTCGCAGGAAGTTTTTGGATGCGATGATTTCTCAGACGGATTCTGTTTATCTTTTTGATTTGATTCAGTATCAAAAAACCATTCAGCAGAGGAATGCGTTGTTGAAGAATTTTGCTAAAAATCGATATTTTGATAAAGATTCTTTGGAAATCTATGACGACCCGATTTCAAACTTTGGAACAAGGATTTTCGAGAAAAGAAAAGAATTCGTTGAGAATCTAAATCCAATTGTCCAGCATTATTACGACATTATTTCTGGCGGAAAGGAAAAGGTTTCCGTGGTTTACGAATCTCATCTTTCTGACAACACGTTTCAAGAACTTTTAACCAGTTCAATTGACAAAGACCGAGTTTTGACCTACACTTCCAAAGGAATTCATAAAGATGATTTGGTTTTTGAAATGAATGGAAGTTCAATAAAGAAAATAGGTTCTCAAGGTCAACAAAAATCGTTTTTGGTTTCTCTGAAATTGGCTCAAATCAACCGAATCAAAGAACTGACAGGCAAATCACCAATCCTTCTTCTTGATGATATTTTTGATAAACTTGATGACACTAGAGTTTCGCAACTCATTGAATTAGTGAACAAAGAAAACTTCGGACAAATCTTTATTACAGATACGCACAAGGAACGGACAGAAAATGTTGTAAAGAGAATCCACGAAGAAAGTAAGATTTTCGAAATTTCTTAATTCACAGATATTCATTTGTAAATCATTATTTTAAACAATTCTTCAGTCTTGTAAATTTTAAAACAAGACAAATATCATATTCCAAAATCCTTTTTGGTAAGGCTTCTTGTATATTTTTGCAAAGTAATTTTTAATTATTCTAAATAAAAATATTATGAAAAAGCTTTACATTCCTATTCTTGTTTTGTCAGCAATTGTTGCCAAAGCTCAGAGTTTTGAGGAAATATCTCAACCCAATCTTCAAAATTATTTCTATTCTTCCGCCGCAGTTGCGGATGTTGATAACGACGGAATTCAGGAAATATTTTTCACAGGCGCCATAGATTCTGACGGCGATACCAATGTTGATGTAACCTCCAACAGTCTTTACAAAAATACGAATGGCGTATTTTCTTCTGTTCAGGATTTTGGTGACAACTCGGTTCATCTAAGTGCCGTGAAGTTTCTTGATTTTGATAATGACGGACTTTTGGATGTTATCACAACGGGATTGAGTTATAATGACATCGTCAATTATCAGCAATACAGATGGAAAAATACAGGTTCTGGATTTACATTAATGAACAATGCACCCGGAAAAATCTATGGTGGATTAGATGTTTTTGATTTCAATCACGATGGAAAACAGGATTATGCAATCAACGGAACTCAGTATGTAGCAGGTGTAGGTTTCACGCACGATTTGGATTTGTATCTTAATCATTCTTCGGGTTTTCAGCAAAATACAGCTTGGATGCCGGGAACTCAAAACGGAAGTTTCAAAGTCATTGATCTTAATAATGACAACGAGTTGGACTTGATTGTCAATGGTTTCAATGCAGAGATGGAAGGGACTTTTACAGTTTACGTCAATGAAAACGGAACGTTGGTGAAGAAATCTGAACTTCCTGCGGTAAGTGATAGCAAGATGTCTTTCGCAGATTTCAATGGTGATGGTTTTCAGGATTTTGTAGTTGCGGCGCAGGATGAAAATTATGATGCTTACTTGGCTGTTTTCATCAATGATGGGCAAGGAAACTTCACAGAAACTAAAATTGATGGCGAAGGTTTATCTGCGGGAAATGTGGAAGTTGGCGATTTGAACAACGATGGCTATTACGATTTCGTTGTAATAGGTGATTATGATTACGAATCTTATTCCAAAGTTTTTCTTTACAATCCGCAACTTCAGAAATTTGAAAAAGATGAAAATGCCAATCTTTACAATCTAGGAAGTCAGGGAACTTTGGCGGTTTTTGATTATGACAACGATGGGAATCTTGATGTTCTTGCTAACGGTTTCGATTGGTCTGACCCGGATTTGTTGCCTTACACGAAGCTGTTTAGAAATACGACAACGGTTACAAATCAAAAACCAAATGCACCAACAATTCTTACTGCAACCGATAATGATAACAAAATCAATTTCAGTTGGTCTGGAGCAAGCGATGACAAAACACCGGAGCTTTCTCTTCAATATGAATTGAGCGTTGGTTCGGAAGCTGGGAAATCTGATATTGCAAAATATATTGTCACCAACAAAAGCTGGTATTTGGATAAAACCAATTTGCCTTCCAAGATTTTCTGGAGCGTAAAATCTATTGATGCTTCCAAGAAATATTCTGATAAATCTCAAGAAAAAGAATTTGCAGTTTTGGGCGTTGCTGATGTGAAAAATACAATAATTTCCATCTATCCAAATCCTGTGAAAGATGTCTTGAATGTGAAATCTACAAGCAAAATCAAATCGCATAAAGTTTACAATCTCTCTGGTCAAATTGTGAATGCGAGATTGACTTCTGATTCTACGATTGATTTCTCTC
Organism: Epilithonimonas xixisoli; assembly: GCF_004365655.1. Taxonomy (GTDB): domain Bacteria; phylum Bacteroidota; class Bacteroidia; order Flavobacteriales; family Weeksellaceae; genus Epilithonimonas; species Epilithonimonas xixisoli. Next base: position 576,945 of record NZ_SOEO01000003.1, read on the forward strand.
GTTTGGAAAAAGGAATTTACGTTGTAGAAATCCAATTGGAAAATGGTAAAAAAACGACTCAGAAAATAATTAAAAACTAATAACCAAAGTTTTCATATCCATATCTACATTTTAAAGAAAATCCCATTCACTTGTTTGAATGGGATTTTCGATTTTATTTGTCGTGAAAAGAAATGCAAAATGTGAACATAGCCCTGATGGGAACGGCATCCTTTTTTGTTTTTTTTGATTGATCTTCGATGGGAAAAGCAAACGTTGTAAAAAACAAAAAAGATATAGTGGACAGCAGGCAGGAAATGTCCTACGATAAAACAATCGTCTTGCTCCTAAAATTTATAAAAAGCTTCCGTCAAAAGAAAAAGGCAGTAAATCTCTTACAGATTTTGTTTTGATGATTTCTCCGTCGGGTGCGGCAAAATAGATTTCTATGACTTCTTTTTGCTTGGCTTCATACTCCAAGATTGCTTGTCTGCAACCGCCACAAGGCGGGATTGGAACAGAGCTGGCGATGTCTTTTGGGCCTCCAATCACAAATATTTTTTTGATTTTTACATCGGGATAATTGGCAGAAGTCCAGAAGATTGTGGTTCTCTCGGCGCACAATCCAGATGGATAGGCGGCGTTTTCTTGGTTGCTTCCGGTGATTATTTCGCCATTTTCCAATAGAAGAGCACATCCAACGGCGAAGTTTGAATACTTGGCGTAAGCTTGCTCGCGGATGGTTTTGGCCTTTTCGAAAAGTGTTTTTTCTATATCGCTGAGTTGATTGTAATTCGGGATTACATCAAATTGTATTTTTATTTCTTTTTCCATTTTTTAAAATGAGGGGAGGTAAAAATACAAGTTTTGTGGATATAAATTAACATTTATTCAAAAAATTAATCCAACAGTTATGCTAAAACAAATTTTGATTCTCATTCCTCTGTTTTTCTTAGGATTCACCAAGGCTCAGGACAAGATTTTCTGGGACGAAAACCGCAAGTTGGAATGGATAGATTTCCAATCCAAAACTCAACCCAATACTTCCAAAACCGCTGCGACAACATTTTGCGGAATCTCTTATTTGCTGAGTAGTTCTACCAAAAAATTCACGTCCAAGCAGGTGAAAATTGAGTCGTTCTTCGTTCCGTCCAAATCTTGGGCGCATCGGGATCATCGGACAGATTTGATCTTGATGCACGAGCAAAGTCATTTTGATATTGCGGAATTGTTTGCGAGGCGATTCAGAAAAATAATCAGTGACAAAACGATGGATGCGAAAGCTTTGCAAAAATATTACACCGAGATTTATGATGATTATAAAAATTATCAGCAAGATTATGAAACGGCTACAAATCACGGCAGAATCCGGGATAAACAACTTGAATATTCTGCTAAAATAGATGCGGAAATCGAGAAGTTGTCGGATTTTAAAATTTAAATTTCCGATTCTCCTTTTTGTCCGACAATTTCTTTTTGTTGTCCAATCTTTTCTGGACTTGACCTCTTGAAGGTTTGGTTTTGAAACGTTTTTTCGGGATGAAAAGTGCTTGTTCTACCAATTCCAACATTTTCTCTGTCACGATTTTCTTGTTCGCAAGTTGCGTTCTGCTTTCCGACGATGTCATTTGAAGAAGCCCTTCGGAATTGATTCTGTTTTTTAGTTTTTCCGAGATTCTCAGTTTTTCGTCGAAGGTGAACATTGCGCTTTCCATCACGTTCCAAATCGCTGTGACAGCCGTTTCCACTTTGTTCACGTTTTGTCCGCCAGCGCCTGAGGAACGGGAAGTTTTGTAAGTTATTTCGGTAGAAAAATCTTTCATAAATTGATGATTTTGGCAATTGCCACAGATTTCCAGCGCCAATTCCATTCCAAAATCTGTGTCACCGCGCTATCCACTATTATCTTTCTGCTTGCCTAGCAAGGCAAGCAAAAAGGATAACCGTTTCTATCGCTATTGCGGACGTTTGCTTATTCTTTTCAACATTTCTTTCAGTTCCATCCGGTTCACTTTTCCGTTTGGCGTTCTTGGGATTTCTTTTACAAAAATAATCTCTTTTGGTTTATGAAAAGACTTTTCGAATTTGAGATTTGAGATTTGAGATTTGAGATTTTGTAGTTCAGAATTTGGATCATTATTTGCCAAACCTTGCAACTTGCACCTTTCATCTTCTAAAACTAAAATCAATTTTTGTCCGAGTTTTTCATCCGCAATTCCAAGAAAGATAACTTCATTTGGAATGTTTTGTTTGACTAATTTTTCTAATTCTTCAGGGAAAATCTTTGCGCCTGCGGAGTTGATGACGTTATCAATTCTTCCTAAAAATCTGAATTGATTTTCATTATTGATTTCAACCAAATCATTTGTCTGCAAAACCTCCGAATTCAATTTTGGCGCAAATATTTTCAAGCAATCTCTCTCGTCCAAAGAAATTTCAACGCCTTCAAAAACGGTGAACCAATTTTCCTGATTGGGAAAAATTTGTTTTAGAGCAATGTGAGAAAGCGTTTCGCTCATTCCGTATGTCTCGAAGATTCGAGTTGGAGAGTTTGAGAGTTTGAGAGTTTTAGAGATTTTTTGTTTTAAAGTTTCGGAAACTGATGCTCCACCTATGATTAGATTTTTTATCAAATGAAGTTTGTCCAGAGAGCTCTCAACTTGCAAAGGCGTCATCGCGCAAAAGTCAATTTCTTGATTGATATTCTCTAATTGATTTATGGAAGGTTCGACGATTTTTAGTTTTAATTTTCTAAGAATACTTCTCACAACCATCATTTTTCCGGAGATGTATTCTATCGGAAGGCAAATTAATGCAATATTTCCTTCTTTTAAACCCAGAAAATCACAAGTCATTTCCGCCGAATTCAACATTTTTGATTTTTCTACCTCAAAAATTTTTGGAATTCCAGTAGAGCCAGAACTTTGGATTTTAACCGTTTTTGAGTCCGAAAAGCATTCTTTGATGAAGTCTAAAACTTTGGTTTCAAATTCGTTAGATGGTGTTTCTTGATTGGATAAAGGTTTGTAAAGGTCGATTAACATTAGGTTGAGCGAAAATTTATTTTATAAAATTATGCAATTTTTTTTAAAAATAATTTGGAAGTTCAGAAAAAAGCTCTAAATTTGCACCACAATAAAGGACAGACCTATGGTGTAGCGGTAACACTACTGTTTTTGGTGCAGTCATCTGGGGTTCGAATCCCTGTGGGTCTACAATTGTAAACTAACAATCAACTGAAAATCAGTTGATTGTTTTTTTTGGAGTATAGTGTTAAAATTAATAGGAGATTCCAAATCTGAAATCTCCTCTAATATTTAGTAAACTCAAAAGACTAAATGATTCCAAAGTCTTTGCAAAATGCCACAAGTTGCTCGTTGCTGCTAACTTCCAAAGAAATTTTGATGTCTCTCAATCTTTTTTCGACTGAGCTCATTCCGTTGGGTTTGATGTCTAATTCTTTCAAAAGCGTGGGAATTTCTTTCACCAAAATTCCTTGCGAAATGTAAGAAATAAGAAGCGTGTCGTAGGTTGTGAACTCAAATGCATTTTTTTCTATTCCCTTCAAGTCATAAGTCAAATGTTTTTCATTATTATAAACAGCTTTTACAGCACGTTTTAGATCTTTCACGTCCTCTCTGGCTTTTCTTACATAGGCATTGATTTGCTGCTCCTGAAAGAGTTCGTCTATAATAGATTGCTTCTTGTTGACAGAGAAAACGACGACTTTTATCTCGGGCTGTATTGCTTTGATAGCGTTTATCAATTCTTTCCCATTCTTGATTTTTTGTTCTCTATGATCCTCTTCAAAGGAAAGATCGGTAATCAATAGCTCGTAGGGATTATTTTCTACGAGAGCCATTTTTACTCGGCTTAGCGCATCATCACAATAGCTTACAAAACTTGGATGCGGAACTCTAAGATCTTCCAAAGCTTTTTGTACAGATATGTTGGAACTTTCATAGTCTTCAGCGATTAAAATTTTCTTGAACATTTGTTGTTTTTTTTAGATCGGAAACGAAATATTAATTTTCAGTAACCGGTTTGTTTCGGTGTCAAAAGTAATTGTTCCGTGGATAGTATTAATACGGTTTTCCGTATTTTGAAGTCCATTTTTTTTGGAAAGTTGTTGGATGCCTATTCCATTGTCGATGTAGGCTATGTTTATGACGGATGTTTCGTCGGAAAATTTGATAAAAACTTTTTCTGCTTTGCTGTGTTTTTTCATATTGGTCATCAACTCCTGTAGAATGAGATAGATCTCGGTTTTCTGAAGGTGATTCGTTTTTTGCCAGATTTCTTCTTCGTTTCCGGTGATGAAAATTTTTATCCGCTCAGAAGCGTAAGATCTCAGCATATTAGAAAGTTGAAGGCGAAAATTCTGAGTTTCGGAAACATCAGCATTCTCATAAGATATATCCCGCGATGTTTCATAGACGTTTTCTAGATTGAATAAAAGGGCATCTCTGTCAATATTTTCGGTGTTTTCCACCTGAGACAAAATCTGATAAATCCTATTAGCAACGCGGTCGTGTACTTTTTTGGAATATTTGAGTTCCGTGTTCTTTACTCCCAAAAGTTTTTCCTGCTGATGTATTTTTTTTCTTCTGTTGAGGTAAAGATAAAGTCCGATGATGACGAGTAACGCAATAGATAAAAATACATATTGAGTGATGATGTGATTTTCCTTCTCAATACCCTCAGCTTGCGCTTTCAAAAAATCTGCTTTATTTTTTTCGGTTTCGTAGCGGACGAGTGCAAACTGATTTTTCGCTTTGCTTCTCGCGGTTTGCAGGCTGTCATTTAGTTTTTGATAAGCTTTGAAATATTGTTTTGAATGATTGGCATCTTCCAAAGAAATTAATTTTTGAAGAGCTTCTACTTGATCGTCGGGGCTTTTAATTTCTTTTGCTACGAGTAGCATTTTTCTCGCGTACACAAGAGCAGAATCCTTTTGATTTTCAATATAGTAATCCGCAAGGTGTGCATAGCTGGAATTGAGTCCCCAGTTATCTTTCTCTTTTAATCTTATTCTTAAAGCTTTCTTGAATTCTGGAACAGGATTATAATTTGGGTTTTGAAGAAATTTGTTTTCAGCAATGTTTGTGATAGTTCGAGCAAAATCTTTGTCGTTTTTCACAGAATTGTCCATTAAAATTTTTTGATAAATATTTAATGCGTTTTTATACTCTTTATTTTTTCTGTAAGCATTGGCTTTGTTATTCAAATAGACTTTTGTATCCAAAGGACTATCTGAAAAATCTATAGCTAATTTGTAGAATTCTATAGCTTGTTTGTACTCATTAATTTTGGAGCTTGTAATCCCTAAGTTATTGTAATTGGTACCCAGATAATGCTGATGAGAACTATTGCTTTTATTAAAGTATTTTATCGCATCTAGACCCGTCTCCTGACTTCCAAAATAGTCTCCTTTGTCATTTAGGATAATAGCTGCATTTATCAAACACTTACCAGCACCAAAACTGTCATTACTTTTAAGAAATGTTTCTTTTGCCTTGTAAAAATAGAAAAATGCGCTATCTAGATTTTTATTATCCCTATATTCAATTGCTTTCTCATAATACAAACTATCATTCGTGTTCATTTGCTTAATGACTGGGTCATTTTGGGAACAAGAGAGTAGGATGAGAAAGACTAAGAGTAAATTGAGTTTCAGATTCAAAGTTTTTAGTAAAATTAAAAAAAAATAAGCGAAACTGCTGTTTCGCTTATCATTAATGGTTTATTTTCTTGGTGGAACTTGTCCGTCATCACCGCCAGTTCCTCCAGGATTGGGATTAGGTTGTGGAGCTGATGATGTAGTTGTTGTACTTCCATCATTTCCAGAGTTTGAAGTGTTATTTGAGTTAGGATTCGAAATCAATCCCAATAAGATTAAAATTAAGTTTAACATAGTTGTAAAAATTTAAAAAATTGACATTCGTGTTCTTTCCCGCAAAGCTGATTGCGAGCAGTAGACACAGATTGAAAAAGAAGCGCTTCTTAAATTTTTGGGAAGTCAACCTTCAAAAACGGAAGAGAAATTTCTGCTTCCCAAGCCAGAGATTTTCCTCCGTCTTATCGGGTTGTTTTTTGGAGATCAGTTTTGTAACTTTGTGTTTGTAAAGTTTTGTTTATCACTGATTTCTGAGGCAAAGATGCAGAGGAAATGAAAGCAGATGTTAGACAATTCTTGGACACGGATGGACAGCTAGGAATATGGATTACGGATTTCCGTAAAATTGAGTGTCAGAAAATCATCAATTTTACAAGAACTAAAAACTAACTATGTCCAAAAAATTACTAATTCGTGAGATTTTTGAAAAAGGAAAAAAAGAATCGGGGAGAGATAGCAAAAGTGGAATAGCGCTTTATCTCAGCCTTTACTTTTATGATGAATGGAAATTTGAAATATCAGAAAGAACTTTTGTAAGATATTATGATTCATTTCTGATAGATAATGAAGATAAAAATATTGATTCGCAAACGCTGGATAAACTCAGTCAATATCTGGAATTTAAAGATTACAAAGACTTCTGCAACACAGCGACTTTGACGAAAGAAAACCCGGATTCGTCTTTTACAAGTGTGAAAGTTAGCATTGATGATGATTCCGATTCAGATAAAAAGCATCCAAATATTACAGTTAACATCACGACCAATCCTATTCTAAAACTGCAAGAATTTTTCGCAAAGCAAAGCGGTTTTGGAATTATTGGAATATTGATTTTCGGTGGATTTCTGACGAATAATTATTTGAAAAAAGAAGAAACTCCGGTTGCTAAATTTGCAGAGATAAAAGATTCTATTGTAAGTGATGACAATGTTCCCAAAGAGAATTCAAATGCTTCAGAGATAAAAATTATTCCAATTGAAGTAATTGTGAACAAAGAAGAAGATAAGGAGGAAAAAATGCAATGTATGTTTTGGACTGGGAAAGAATATATGCCGGCGCATTGCAGTGAAACGCCAAATGGTTTGATTGCTCTTGATATGAAATTGGTCAATAATTTCAAAAAAATCACAACGCCAGACACGATTACTTCAATTAAAAACATTTGGTATTCCAAACATCAAAATGTGGTGGAATTTTTCACCGCGGATGGGGTAAATCCCGAAAATGGAAAAGCATTGCAAAAATTATCAGAACACATGTTTGATAAATATATCAGAAAGAATGGAGAATAATTAGAGTAAAAATGAGTTTTATTTTTTATAAAATGTTTCACTGGAGTCTTTCAAATCTTTACGACCAGTCCAAAAATTTCTGATAACTAATTTGTTACCGTCATAAAATTCAACTTTACGTATCCAAACAGGAGGTGCACAATCATCATCTTCCGATTGGTTAAAAATTGTGACAAACGTATTTCCATCAATCCATTTCAGTCTCATAGAATGGGGATCCATCGGGAACATTTCGTTCGTCCAAGTGATGGTATTCGAATCAATAAATTCGAATCCTGCATAGTCTGCACCAGCCAGAATATATTTTCCTTTTAATGTTTTTGAAAAATTCTGCTCTGTTTGAGTTGAACTGCTCATTTGCTTTTGGTTCGTACTACTATCGATATTTTTCTTTTGAATGCTATCATTAGTCGTGCTCACAATTTTCATTTCGGATTTTTTTTCCTTATAGATCTTCGCACCTGCAAATCCTAAACAAAGACAGACAAGGCATAAAATAATGATCAATAAGATTTGCTTGGCTTTCATAATATTCTTTTTTAATAAATTTCATTCGAATGAATACGATAAATTCAGAAGAACTAAGTTAACTGAAAAATTAATAATCTAAATTGAATAAAATTAAAAATGCGTCAAACTCAATTATTCCAAGTCACAAAAAAACTCCGCCAAAGCAGAGTTTTAATATTATTTTCAAATCGAAAGCCAATCGCCAAAAGCAATCCACCATCAGCCAATTACATTCTATTCACTACATTGATTCCCAACATCGTCAAAGCTTTCTTAATCGTCTTCCCAACCAAATCAGAAACCTGAAGACGGAACTGTTTCGCATCCAGATCTTCCTGTTTTACAATCGGATTATTCTGATAAAATGAATTGTAAGATTTCACCAATTCATAAACGTAATTCGCTACCAAAGCTGGACTTAGAGATTCCGCAGAACGAGAAACAACTTCTTTAAATTCAGCCAAAAGCATAATCACTTCTTTTTCGCTTTCATTCGGAACGTAAGCGCCAGAATTTCCTTTTCCAGCATATTCAGCCTTAGTCAAAAGCGACTGGATTCTCGCGTAAGTATATTGAATAAATGGCCCCGTATTTCCATTAAAATCAATACTTTCCGCAGGATTGAAGAGCATTTTCTTTCTCGGGTCCACTTTCAAAATGAAATATTTCAAAGCACCCAGTCCAACCGTTTCGTAAGATTTAACTTTATCTTCGTCAGAAAGCGTTTCCAATTTCCCCAATTCCTCAGATTTTTCTTTCGCAGTGGAGATCATTTCTTCAACCAATTCGTCCGCATCAACCACGGTTCCTTCTCGGGATTTCATTTTTCCTTCGGGCAATTCCACCATTCCGTAAGACAAATGGTAAAGCTGATCTGCCCATTCGTAACCTAATTTTTTCAAGATTTTGAATAAAACCTGGAAGTGATAATCTTGCTCATTTCCAACTGTATAGATCAATTTCTGAATATCATTTTCCTTAAATCGCTCCACCGCAGTTCCAAGATCTTGTGTCATATAAACCGAAGTTCCGTCCGAACGCAAAAGTAGTTTCTGATCCAAACCTTCATCCGTCAAATCGCACCAGATAGAACCGTCGTCTTTTTTGTAAAGAATCCCGCTGTCAAGCCCTTTTTGAATCAAATCTTTCCCAAGAATATAAGTATTACTTTCATACTGAACTTGGTCAAAATTAACGCCCAATCGGGAATATGTTTCATTGAAACCAGCATAGACCCATTCGTTCATCATCGCCCAAAGTTTTCGAACTTCCGGATCGTTATTTTCCCATTTCAAAAGCATTTCCTGAGCTTGGATGATGCTTGGAGCCTGCTTTTTCGCCGTTTCCTCATCTATGCCGTCCGCGACCATTGCTTTGATCTCGGATTTGTATAGCTTATCGAATTCCACGTAGTAATTTCCGACCAATTTATCGCCTTTCAGACCAGTAGATTCAGGTGTTTCGCCGTTCCCAAATTTCTCCCAAGCCAACATCGATTTGCAGATGTGAATCCCACGGTCGTTGATGATCTGAGATTTAATTACATTGTAACCATCAGCTTTCAAAATCTCAGCAACAGAATAACCTAAAAGATTATTTCTAACGTGTCCAAGGTGCAAAGGTTTGTTGGTGTTTGGCGAAGAATATTCCACCATTACTGTAGAATTTTTCGGCGTTACGTTGTCAAAATCATCCTGAAGTTCGGACAATTGATTCGCAAAAACCACGTCTTTCAATTTAAGATTAAGAAAACCTTTCACGATGTTGAAGCTTTCGATAAAATCGATTTCATTTTTGATAGCTTCTCCAAGTTCGTTTCCAATAGCATCCGGACTTTTCTTAGCCAGTTTTACCAATGGAAAAATAACGATAGTAAAATCACCTTCGAACTCTGTTTTATTTTTTTGAACATCCAGATTCACACCTTCCACATTGTAAAGTTTCGGGATGATCTCGGATATTTTTGATTGTATATGTTGTATGATATTCATTTCAGAATTTTGTGTTGCAAATTTAAAAATTTAAAATAGCTTTTTGAAGCAAAGTCGCAAATTATATAATTGAGATTATTTGGGCAGCTATTTCCGCCTTCCACTCCCAATCTTTTTTGCAGACGATTTCAGTTTAAATAGAACTTTAGTCCACGCAAAAAAGGATTTCCGTTCAAGTCGGGCTGCAGATTCGGTTTCCTAATCTCGTTTTGTCTCTAAAAGTTTGTGTCAGTGTCAGTCTGAGCGGAGTCGAAGACTTATTCCCGATTCCAACTTGGCGACTTGTAAACATATCAATAGGAAAAAAATTGCGCCTTTGCAATAAAGTATTAGCTGATTACAGCCAAAGCTTTCCTCTTACTCAATCTCAAAAACCTGATGACCAAAAGAATCGCAGAGATCGTCAAACCAATTCCCAAAGCGATCCACATCCCAAATGCGCCCATTTTCATCGTTACACAAAGGAAATATCCAACCGGAATCGTGAAAACCCAATATGCCAAAAATGTAATTACACTCGGTATTTTTACATCCTGAATTCCTCTCAAGCAACCTAAAGCAGTAACCTGAATTCCATCAGACAACTGGAAAAGTGCTGCAATAATCATTAGTTTTGAGGCCAATTCGATTACCAAAACATCACTTTCTTTCGTGAAGAAATGCGGCAAAACATTTCGGAAGAGAATGAACATAACGCCACAGAATCCCATATAAATTAGAGTTAATTTAAAATTATTAATTCCGATTTTTCTTAATCCAACAAAATCATTCACACCCATTTTGTTTCCAATCATCACGGTCGAAGCGACGCTGAATCCAATACAAAGATTGAAGGTAAATGACGCCATCGACAAAGCAATCTGATGCGACGCAATATCTTGAGAACTTACTAATCCACAAATGAAAGCGGCTGCCGCAAAAGCCGTTACCTCAAAGAACATTTGTAAAGCCGTTGGCAATCCAAGTTTGAACATTTTACTGAACATTTCTCTGCTGAATTCTGCAATTTTTAAAGAGAATTCTTTGATGTAGCGTCTTGTTTTTGGCTCTTTTACTAAGACATAATATAGAAAAACCACCATAAAAATTCTGGCAATCAATGTTGCCAAAGCAGATCCTTCAACGCCCATTTCTGGGAATCCAAACATTCCTTTGATGAATACATAATTCAAAATGATGTTTATCACATTCGCAATAATTGTTGCTTTTGTTACACCAATCGTAAATGACAAACCTTCCGAAACTTCTCTCAAAGTCTGGAACATCATAAATGGAATCATCGTAAATGCCATAATGCTTAAGAAAGCAATCGTGTCCGGGATAATTTCCGCTGGTTGATCCATGTGATAAATCAAAGGAAGTGCAGCCAATAAAATAATCATCAGCAAAATCCCTATTCCCAAATTGATGACAAATCCGTGTCTGAAAACTGAATTAATTGTATCGTGTTTTCCTTGTGAATTAGCCTCGGAAACCAAAGGTGGAATCGCGAAAGAAAATCCCAATGCCAAAACGAAGATGGAAAAGAATAAGGCATTTCCCAAAGACACAGAAGCCAAAGCCTGCGCGCCCAAAAGTTTCCCAACGATGATATTATCGAAAAGGTTTACGGACACTTGTCCGACTTGTGTCAACATCACAGGAAGTGCCAGTTTCAACCCTTGCTGTGTGTATTGTTTATCTAAAAATTTCATTTTTTTAAATGGTGTTTATTATTGTCAAATGAAAAATAATAATTGGTGATTTTTCATTTTTATTCAAAAAAAAACCGCAGAATAAACTGCGGTTAAATATAATATTTAATTTAGTTTATTTCTTTACAAAACTCGCAACGTCATCAGCAGTCACAGGATCAGCTCCAAGAATAATCAAACGCTCCACAACATTCCTTAGTTCACGGATGTTTCCAGTCCAGTCATATTGCTGCAAAGCTTTGATGGATTTATCATCAAATTTCTTTGGCGCAGAACCATTTTCTGAAGCAATTAAATTGGTAAAATGCTCTACCAACAATGGAATATCTTCTGCTCTGTCATTAAGAGACGGCACGCTGATTTCGATCACGGAAAGCCTGTGATACAAATCCTCACGGAATTTTCCTTGCTCAATTTCTTTAGCCAAATTTTTGTTGGTTGCAGCGATGACACGAACGTCAACTTTGATTTCTTTGTCGCTTCCCACAGGAGAAACTTTGCTCTCTTGCAATGCCCTAAGCACTTTTGCCTGAGCAACCAAACTCATATCACCAATCTCGTCCAAGAAAATTGTTCCGCCAGTTGCCTGCTCGAATTTCCCTGATTTGTCTTTGATTGCGCCAGTGAAAGAACCTTTCACGTGACCGAATAATTCGCTTTCTATCAATTCTGATGGAATCGCAGCACAGTTTACTTCTACCATTGGGCCACGTGAACGTTCGCTTTGGGAATGGATGGCGTGTGCTACCAATTCTTTACCAGCACCGTTGGGTCCTGTGATAAGAACTCTAGCGTCAGAAACTGCCACTTTTTCTATGATTTCCTGAATCTTCTTAAGCGCAGGCGATTGCCCAACCATTTGGTATTTCTTATTCACTTTTTTCTTCAGCTGGGAGTTTTCCTGCTTCAGATTGGTGTTTGCTTTCAGGAGATTACCTTTGTCTAATGCATTTTTGACGCTGGTAATCAATCTGTTGATGTCGATCGGTTTTGAGATGAAATCATAAGCGCCTTCTCTCAAACAGCCGACTGCAGTGTCTATGTCTGCGTGCCCGGAGATCATCACAAAAGTGGTTTCAGGTTTTAGCTGAAGGCTTTGTTTCAGAAGTTCGGTTCCGGAGATTTTTGGCATTTTGATGTCAGAAATCACCAAAGCAAAATCTTCTTTTTCTATGAATTTGAAACCTTCAAGACCATCTTCGGCTATTTCGAATTGGTAATCAGGAAGTTCGTCCGATAAAATACTGTGTAGAACGCCGGAAATTGCTTTTTCGTCTTCTACTATTAAGATTTTCTGCATAACGGCAAAGATACAAATTTTAAAATTCGTAAAGTGAAATTATTATGATTGTTTATTCGCGAAAATGAAAATACGATTTACAAATTCTAATTTGATATTTTTTAGAATTCTATGTTTTCTTGAAAACCAATTTCCATTTTGAGATTTTTTCCAAATTTTCCAATGATTATCAGATAGTTTAAAAGGTAAATTAGTTTTTAATTCATTAATATATTCTTTTTCAAATTTGTTGATTTCTTCAAAAGGAAAAGCAAACCAAGTAGAAATGGTTGATTTTTTCGAAATTCTCAAATAAATCTGTGAGTTTTTATTTCTAAAATCTATTTCTGGGATTAAGTTTTGATTTGGAAAGGTAATGTTTGTTTTGTTATTCTTAAAGTGGAAATTCCATTTGAAGTTTAAAGATATTGGACCGAAAGGATTATTTGGTAATTGATTATTTAACTCAAGAATTTCAAATCCTTTTTGAAATTTTTTTTGAGATAAATTCCAAGTCCAAGATTTTAACAAACCATCATTTAAATATTTTGGAAGTCCAAATTTCAGAATTAATTTAAATAAAAGTTTGAATGTAGAATATGTTTTTTCTTTTGATTCATATAAAGAGACTTCAATTTGGTTTAATTTTACATCCGAAGCAAAATTTTTCAAAAAGAATGAAATTTCATTATAGATTTCTTTTGAATCTTTTTTATTTAATTTATGTGCACCACCTGATTTTATAGGCAAACCTTCGTACGAGATGAAAGTGTTCATAATTGTCAGGTAGATTATGTTTTGAATAAAGAATTAATTAATCGATAATAATTTTCTTTGTGATGGTTTGGTCTTCTACTATGAAAGTTCCGAGGTAAATTCCTTTCGGAAGTTTGGAAACATCAATCCTTGTTTGATTTTGGGTTTCACTCACGGTCTTTCCTTCCAGACTTGTAATCGTAAAACTAAATTTTTGATTTTTGCTGTTTTGAAAGTCTAATTGAATGTAATCTTTTGCGGGATTTGGAGATACTGTGAAACTTGAGATAGCTTCTTTTGCATTGTCAACACTCAAATTCTGGGTGGCAACTGCAAAATGCTGAACTGCGCCTGTTGTAGCTTTCGCAATGTTGTAGATGTAAACGGGATCGAGATTGATGTATTTGTCATTCGCGGTGTGGGCGTGAGGCGTTTCGTTGTACTCGAACAAGCCTGTGATGATTTCGCCGTTGCTTTGGAAAGGCATATAATCTGAAGAATAGGCATGGCTAAGATTGGTCTTGAGCGGAGAATAAAGCTTCACACAATTGATTAATTGTTGTGTGAAAGTGTTTGATGCGGTGTTGTTTGTGCTTGGATTGGGAGATTCGTCTCGTTCGCAAGTGACGGTGTCATTGGTTTGTCCTTTGATTCCGCCAACTTCATCGATGTTTAGAACCAATCGGATGTTCATTTTTGGGCTGGTGGCATTCACGACATTGTTTACATAATGAGATGAACCAATCAAGCCTTGTTCCTCGCCAGAGAAATTGATGAATTTGATAGAATATTCTGTGTTGATGTTTTTCAAAAGTCGCGCTACTTCCAAGATGACGGAAACGCCACTTCCGTTGTCGTTGGTTCCGGGGCCATTGATGGTGTCGTAATGTCCGCAGATGATGACGAAGATGTTTGGATATTTGGAGCCTTGTTTTGTGACGATGATGTTGGAAGACGACTGTCCGCCGTAAGTGAAATTATCTTTTGTGATTTGATTTTCCAAATATCCAAAAGATAGATACTTATTTTTCAACCAATTGTAAGCATTGTTGTTGGCTGTGGAACCTGTTGTCTTGACGCCCAAATCTTCGAATTCTAACAAATTATTATTGATGTTGGTTTGAGAAACCAGATTGCTGACATTCGCATAATCTTGATTGAAAGTTTGAGAATTTGCAAAGAATCCTGAAAATATAACGGCGAAAAGTAAGTTTTTCATTATGAATAAAATAGGACGCAAATATAAATAAAAAGGAGAAGACTTGATAACTGTCTTCTCCTTTCGTTTGAAAAACTATTACTAACTTAAAACTAATTCGTTGCTTTTCTGACTTCTGCTTTTACATCTTCGCTAGCATCCTTGGTTTTTTCCCAAGCGTCAGAAGCGGTATCTTTTGTGCTTTCCCAAGCTTTCTCTGCAAAGTCTTTGGTGTCTTCCCAAGTTTCTTTTGCATTTGCTTTTAGGTTTTCAAAGAATCCTTCTTTTGTAGATTCCTGATTGGTTCTTTTTTGTTCGTCAATGTAATTTCTTGCTCTGTCTGCATATTCATTGACTTTGTTTTTAGCATTTTCTGCTGCGTTTTCTAATGAGTTTTCAGTTCTGTCAACTGCTCTTTCTGCGTCATTATATTTTTCGTCTTGCGTACTCATAATATTTTGTTTTTGTGATTAGTATTGAAAAATTTGATTTGATACTCATCAATTATTCAATTAGAATGCCGAGAAATCTTAATGAACGTTAAAGTAATTATAAATAAAACCAAACACGAAAAAAGCAACACTCATTTCTGAATGTTGCTTCTCATATCTAAAGTCTAAGCTCTAATGTCTTATTTAATGATTCTCTCAAGAACCCACTCAATCATCATTTTTTCTGATGCGTGGTGGTCGCTTGCAAATTCGCCACGTCTTCTGTTGGCGATGACGCAGTTTACAGTAAGTGCTTTGTGGCCTAATAGTTTTGATAAACCATAGATTGCGGAAGTTTCCATTTCAAAGTTGGAAACGCCAAGGTCATTCAACGTTTCAAGGAATTGGTCATCCAAAGCTTTCAATCTCAACTGACGACCCTGAGGTGCGTAGAAACCTGGGAAAGTTGCTGTGTTCCCTCTGTATTTTGCATCAGCATAATAATCCGAAATATCCTTTGCCCAATCTGAAAAATACAACATTGGTTTGATGTTAGCATAAGGAAATTTCTCCAAGAAATTTTTACTGAATTCATTCTCAAATTGATAATCTTGATAGAAATGCAAAAGTCCGTCCAGACCAACTACATTTTCTGTCACCAACATATTATTAACCTCGATGTCCGGATTTACACTTCCGCAAGTTCCCAAACGGAAAAGTTCCAAAGCTTTATGGTCGGTTTTGAATTCCTTAGCTTTCAAATCGATATTCACCAAAGCATCCAGCTCGTTCATCACAATATCGATGTTCTCTGTCCCGATTCCCGTTGACATTACGGTGATTCTTTCACCACGCAAAGTTCCCGTGTGCGTGTAGAATTCTCTTTTATTTTTTTTAACGTCAATCGTATCAAAGTATTTTGAAACTTTCGGAACTCTGTCCGGATCGCCCACCAAGATTACTTTTTCGGCAAGGTCTTCGGGTAGAAGGTTAAGGTGATAAACACTTCCGTCGTCGTTTAGAACCAGTTCGGAATCTGCTAATTTGTTAATCATATTTATAATTTATTTATTTGAATATTTTGAAAATAAAAAGGTCTTAAAGTTAACAAAATTCTTCATCCGCAAAAGGATTGAGGCTTTTTAATTTTGAAAACATTTAAAATTCTAAGAATTTTCGATTTGATTGGCAATCCAATTTCCCGTGCTGAAACAAGCCTGCAAAAGATAACCGCCAGTTGGCGCTTCCCAATCTATCATTTCGCCAGCGCAGAAAACATTTGGGAATTTTTTCAATTCAAGTTTGTCATTCAATTCTGAAAATGAAACACCGCCAGAAGTTGAAATCACTTCATCAATCGGTCGATAACTGAGAACTTCTATCGGGAATTTCTTGATTAATTTTGAAAGAATTTCAATGTTGGTGTAGCTTTCTTTGTCTAATGTTTTCAGCAGATTGAGCGCAGTTGTCGAGAGTTTTAATTTCCGTTTTAAAACCTGACTTATCTTTTCAGTTCCGTTGAGTTGTCTTAAGATTTCTGCTTCTGAGAGATTTGGTTTTAAATCGATGTTGATGATTAATGGAAAATCGTGTTTTCTTGTGAATCGATTCAGGTAATAAATTGGACTTCCTTCGATGCCGTATTTTGTGAAAACAACTTCTCCAATTTTATCATTATTCTCAAATGAAACTTTGATGTTTTTAAGGTATTGACCTTGTAATTGATGGAATTTAAAATCTGTGTCATAACCGGAATTTGCAGATTCCAAAGGTGTGATTTCTATGTTTTTTGATTTTAAAATCTCAATCCATTTCGCATCAGAACCTGTCTTTTTCCAAGAGCCTCCGCCCATTGCTAAGATTAATTTTGAATATTCAATTTTAATTTCGTTCTCTTTATTTTTAAGAGTGACAGAATTCTCATCGAAATCAATAAAAGTATGTTCGTAATGAATTTTAACTCCAAGTTCTTCCAATCTATCCAGCCAAGCTTTCAAAACCTGAATTGGCTTGAAATTCTTCGTAGGAAAAATCTTCCCCGAACTTCCAACATAGGTCGCAACTCCCAAGTCAGAAAGCCAATCCACCACTTTTTTATTATCGAAATTTTTTACAATCTCCCGAATTTCTGGCGCGTCATATTTTTCGATAAAACTTTCTAATTCTTCACTGTGCGTTAGATTGAAACCACCATTTCCTGCCACCAGAAATTTTCTTCCGGGAGCTTTATTTTGTTCAAATATTTGAACTTTGAAACCTTTTTTCGCAAGGATTTGTGATGCCATCAATCCTGCAGGACCAGCGCCAATGATGACAATGTTATCCTCCAACACGTTTGGTTTTGTAGCCCATTTCTTTTAGGATGGTCATTATTTTATCGCGGTTGTCACCTTGGATGATGATGACGCCGTCTTTTTCCGAGCCACCGATGCCGAGTTTTGTTTTGATTTTTTTAGAGATCTCTTTCAAACTTTCGTCATCGCCTTCCCAGCCCTCTATGATGGTGACTGGTTTCCCGTTTCTGCCTTTCTTCTCGAATTTGCAAACGAGCGGTTCTTTCTGTTTGAAATTTTCTTTTTCTTCGTCAGGCATTTCAAAATCCTGCTCATCGTGTTGTGGAAAAAGGTTTTTCAGTTGGTCTCTCAAGTCCATTTTATCAATTTAAATAAGGGTTTTAAAGGTAGTGATATTTATTATTCTGGAAAAGATGTGGTGGGGGGGGTGTTGTGGTTTTTATTTTGAGAATTAAATGTGAGGAGTTTTTATATTGCTTGTTGAGCAAAAAAATACTTACAAATTTTATACTTATATTTGGTTTTTTACTTCTTAATTTTACTAAAGTAGAGCTTATTACAAATTGAATTTTAGTTACTTAATTTAAAAAGAAATCTAACAAAGTGAAACCTCAAGACTTAATTGACGAAATTTTAGAACAATTTTATAATGGGATTGGTATTAAATATAAACATCAAAAAGATGAATCTATAAGTTTGTCAAGATACTTTAATTTTCGATTAAAATTAATCGCCGTAAGACCAAGAAATGTCTATGTTTCTAAAGAATCTTTACCAAATATTTATTTTTCTGAAAATAGAGAAAGCATTTTTCTTTTACTTGAAAAATTAAGAAATGGAATTGATGTTAATCCTTTTCAAAGCAAACAATTTTTCAATTCAGATTATCACGATATGATGTTCAACGATTGGGCAATTCATCATTTACATTTAAATCATACAAAAAAGAATTCAACGGATTACTTTAATATTAGAACGGGAGAACTTTTATTTGTGAAAATATCTGAAGATACGGCATATGTTTTAGATTTAAAGAAGCATAATGACAAAAACGTTTGGAGTAATAAAGATATTATTCGAATAATCAGAAATAATTGGAATTATCTTATAGAACCTTATGAAGTTGGAGGAGGGCAATGGTATCCAAATTTAAACGATGAAGAAATAGGAATTATGCGAAATAAGGGATTTTCATTTTCAATTAATGTAGATGATAAAACATATCTTATGATTGGTCACGGATATTCAGTTTCTGGAGATAATGGAACGGCAGTAGAATTAGCAAATGAGATTTATAGATGGATAGGGAAAAATATAGATTTATTTGATAGTGATATCAAAAAATTTAAAATTCTTTTAAAAAAGCAAATGCAATTGTAAGCTAAGACTATATTTAATATTAAGTTATTGTGGCCTCAAACTTTGCTTTTTTAAGCATCTCAAAAAAAACACCCACCAAAATTCCCCCATTCCCCATTCCATTTCGTAAATTTGTAGTAACAAAACAAAATTAAAAATGTCAAAAAAAGCAATACTAGCCATATTAGACGGCTGGGGAATCGGTCTTAATGACGAAGTTTCCGCTCTCAAACAAGCCAAAACGCCTTTTATAGATTACGCCCTTCAAACTTTTCCAAGCACAACCCTCGAAGCAAGTGGTTTGGCAGTTGGTCTTCCCGCCGGACAAATGGGAAATTCCGAAGTTGGACATATGAATCTTGGCGCCGGTAGAGTCGTTTACCAAAATCTCGTAAGACTGAATATGGCGGTGGAAACTGGAAGTCTCGGCAGAGAAAACGTCATCCAAAACGCTTTCGAATATGCAAAGGCAAACAACAAAAAAGTACATTTCATAGGTTTAGTTTCCAATGGTGGTGTGCATTCTCACATCAATCACTTGAAAGGCTTATTGACAGCCGCTCACGAGTTTGGATTGGATAAAAATGTCTTCGTTCACGCTTTCACAGACGGTAGAGATTGTGACCCAAAATCCGGGAAAGGTTTTATTGAAGAGCTTTTGGCGCATATGAAATCTACAACCGGACAACTGGCGTCGCTCATCGGCCGTTATTACGCGATGGACAGAGATAGACGTTGGGAGCGCATGAAGTTGGCGTATGACCTGATGGTAAACGGTGTTGGAAAGGAAAGTAAAGATTTTGTACAATCGATTCAGGATTCTTATAATGAAGATGTGACGGATGAGTTTATCCAGCCAATTGTTGCAATTCAAAACCATTTCCCAATTGGTAAAATCGAAGACCACGATGTTGTGATTTCTTTCAATTTCCGGACTGACAGAGGCCGTGAGATCACAGAAGTTTTAACGCAACAAGACTTCCCAGAGTATGGAATGAAAAAGCTGGATTTATATTATGTTACTTTGACCAATTATGATAAATCTTTCCAAAATGTAAAAGTTGTTTTCGATGAGAATGTTCTACAAAAAACAATGGGCGAAGTGTTGGAATCTGCAGGCAAATCCCAAATCAGAATTGCTGAAACAGAAAAGTATCCGCACGTAACTTTCTTCTTCTCAGGCGGTCGCGAGGCAGAATTTGTTCAAGAAAGAAGATTGCTATGCCCAAGTCCAAAAGACGTTGCAACCTACGATTTGAAACCAGAAATGTCCGCTTACGACATCACAAACTCAATCGTTCCAGAATTGGAAAAAGGAACAGCAGATTTTGTGGTTCTCAACTTTGCAAATACAGATATGGTAGGTCACACAGGCGTTTTCTCCGCAGCGGTGAAGGCCGCAGAAGTGGTGGACGAGTGCATTCAAAAAGTGGCAACTACGGCTTACGACAATGGTTATGCGGTTTTCATCTTGGCAGATCACGGAAACTCAGATGTAATGATTAATCCGGATGGTTCTCCAAACACGCAACATTCCACAAACTTGGTTCCTCTCATCGTGATGGATAAAGACCACACTTGGAATCTGACACCAGGAAAATTGGGTGACGTCGCTCCAACGATTTTGAAAGTAATGGGCGTGGATATTCCGGAAGAAATGACTGGGAATATTATTGCAAATTAAGATTAAAACAATAAATTAAATAGAAAGTCGGTTTTTACAGCCGGCTTTTTTTATTAAAATTATTTGGGCAGCTTTTCCGCCTTCCGTTCCCAAACCTAACGAAGTGGTTCGATGAAGTCAATCTTTTTTGCAGACGATTTCCATTTCAATAGAACTTGAGATTACGCAAAAAAGGATTTCCACTCAAGTCGGGCTGCGAGAGATTCTATTATAAAATCAAACTTTATCCATTGTAACACAACAGCTTCATACTCAAAAACAATCACAAACTTCGGTAGTTCAATATCATTGGTATGATTTTGTTATATTTGAAACCATAAAATAATTTTCAGATTAATGCACGAAAAAGAGTTACAAATAGAGGTAATGAGATCGATGGAAAAGAATATGGACGAGTTTATCGCATCATATCTCACCCCGATCGAAAAAATATGGCAACCTTCGGATTTCCTTCCGGACAGTTCTAGCGACAATTTCAAATATGAAATCGAAGAACTTCAAACGTTTGCCAGAGAAATGCCTTATGATCTTTTTGTAACATTAATTGGCGATTGCATCACAGAAGAAGCGTTGCCAACTTACGAATCTTGGTTAATGAACCTAGACGGTGTAAATCAAGAAAAAAACACAGGCTGGACCAAATGGATCCGAGCTTGGACCGCAGAAGAAAACCGTCACGGTGATCTTCTCGGAAAATATCTTTATCTCTGTGGCCGCGTGAATATGCGCGAAATGGAGATCACAACTCAACATTTGATCAGCGACGGTTTCGATATCGGAACAAGTTCAGATCCTTACAAAAACTTCGTTTATACAAGTTTTCAGGAAACAGCAACCAATATTTCCCACAGAAGAGTAGGAACTTTGGCAAAGCAATCCGGGAACAAAAAATTAGCACAAATGTGTGGCGTCATCGCAGCAGATGAAGCAAGACACGCAAAAGCTTACAAGGATTTCTCAGCCAGAATTTTCGAAATGGATGCCAGCGGAATGATGCTCGCCTTCGAAGATATGATGAAAAGAAAAATTGTTATGCCAGCACATTTACTCAGAGAGTCTGGACAAAAAGCTGGTGAACTTTGGGAGCATTTTTCCGATGCAGCGCAGAGAGCAATGGTTTATACAGCTCAAGATTACATCAATATTCTTTCTGATCTCTTGGACGAATGGAAAATCGATCAAATGAAAAATTTGAACGACCAAGCCGAAAGAGCCAGAGATTATCTAATGAAGTTACCGGACAGATTGCAAAGAATCTCAGACAGAATCAAAACGCCGGAACTGCCTTACAGTTTCAAATGGGTGAAAAGTTAAAATATCAATGCGTCAAACAGACGCATTTTTTACGGGTTATAAGTTATCATCTTAAAAATTGCTCTGGATCCAATATCTAATTCTATCTTAAAAAAGGAATTTATATAATTCGTATATTTGCTCACTTATTTTCATAAAAAAACAGTAATGATAAAAAGTAATAAAAAACTAGCAATCGATTTTGATGGAACTATTGTAGATGACGCTTATCCGGGAATCGGGAAGGCAAAAACATTTGCATTCGAAACTTTAAAAAAACTTCAGGGAGAAGGTTACAGATTGATTCTTTGGACTTACCGTCACGGAAAATCTTTGGAAGATGCTGTGGAATTCTGCAGAAAAAACGGAATAGAATTTTATGCAGTGAATTCCAGTTTTGAAGGCGAAGTTTTCGATTCTGAAACTCAATCAAGAAAATTAGACGCCGACCTTTTCATCGATGACAGAAATCTTGGTGGATTCCCAGGTTGGGGAGAAATCTATCAAATCATCAACGAAAGAATAGAGTTCCAAGTAGCAGGAGGCGAAGTTCACGCTTACTCCAAAATGAAAAAGGAAAAGAAAAGAGGGCTTTTTTGGTAAGTCTTTTTGTACAAAGTAAAATGTAATTAAGTACAAAGTATCGCATTGAAAATACATTGTACATTTTACATCATACATTAATACAATTATAAATGATTCAACTCAAAACAATAGAGGAGCTTCGGTTGATGAAGCAAAGTGCAAGATTGGTTTCCCAGACTTTGGGAATGTTGGCGAAAGAAATTAAGCCGGGCGTTACAACCTTACATCTGGACAAATTAGCTTACGATTTTATCAAAGATCACGGTGCAGAACCAGCATTTTTAGGTTATGGCGGATTTCCTGCATCACTTTGTATTTCACCGAATGACCAAGTTGTTCACGGAATTCCTAATTCTGAACCTGTAAAAGAAGGGACAATTTTGTCCGTAGATTGCGGTGTTTTCTGGAATGGATTTGTGGGCGATCACGCTTACACTTTTGAAGTGGGTGAAGTTTCTGCCGAAGACAAAAAATTGTTGAAAGTTGCGAAAGAATCACTTTATAAGGGAATTGAGCAATGTGTGAGAGGAAAACGTGTTGGTGATATTTCCAACGCAATCCAAAAACACTGTGAGAAAGAAGGCTATGGCGTTGTCCGCGAATTGGTAGGACACGGCGTTGGTAGAAAAATGCACGAAGACCCACAGGTTCCAAACTACGGAAAACCGGGAAGCGGAAAAGTCCTGAAAGATGGAATAGCGCTTGCCATCGAGCCCATGATCAACCTTGGAACTGAGAAAGTGAAATTCCATAATGATGGTTGGACTGTAACTACGCTTGACAACAAAACATCCGCACATTTTGAACACGATGTTTGCATCATCAATGGAAAACCGGTTCTGCTTTCCACTTATGATTACATCTACGAAGCTTTGGGAATCAAGTCGGATGAGGAAAAATCGTTTCAGCTGGATTTTTAATTAATGAAAAAATTCACCAAATTTCTACTCAATAAAATCCCAAGACCAATGCTTATTAACTTAAGCATTTTTTTGCGTCCGTTGATTGTTCTCTTTTTCAAAGGCGATAATTTTACGGATCCGATTGATGGGAAATCATATCGCAAATTTTTACCTTACGGCTACGGAAAACAGCGTGCGAATGCCCTTTCACCAGGAACTTTGTCATTGGAAAGACATCGCCAAATGTGGCTTTATCTTCAAAACGAAACTGACTTTTTTACAGCGAAACTGAAAGTTCTTCATATCGCTCCAGAGCAAGAATTTTTGAGAAAGTTCAAGAAGATGAAGAATTTGGATTACACTTCAGCCGATCTTTTTTCACCGATTGTGGATGTGAAAGCTGATATTTTGGATTTGCCTTTTGAGGATAATACTTACGATGTCATCATTTGCAATCACGTTTTGGAACACATTATCGATGATAGAAAAGCGATTTCCGAACTTTATCGCGTAATGAAACCAAAAGGTTGGGGAATCGTGCAAGTTCCGATGAAAAATTCTCTTGAAACAACTTACGAAGATTTCACAATCACAGATCCGAAAGAACGTCAGAAACATTTTGGACAGTACGATCACGTTCGTTGGTATGGAATGGATTATTTTGATCGTTTGAGAAGCGTTGGCTTCGAGGCTGATGTCAATTTCTATTCTCAAAAATTCTCAGAAACGGAAATCAAAAGATTTGGCCTTAATAAGAATGAGATTCTTCCTGTCGTAAGGAAATAAAAACTATTGTTCTGTTAGGAATTTAGATTTATTGACATAATAATCTAAGATTGCCACGCCTAAATAATAGATTCCGCCAAACATCAGATTCATCTTGATTTCGTTGTCATCAAACAAAAAATAAGACAAAGAAAAGAGTAAAAGGAAAAACCATAACAATAATTTTCCTGCATAAACACTTGCAAATCTCACTGTCATTTCTTCATCTTTTATGGTTTGAGATTGAATCAAACATTGAATCAAAATCACCAAATAACCGCACAAAAGTTCTTCTTGCTCAAACAAATCGAACGTGTAGAAATACAAAACCGGACCAGACAAAACCAATCCAAAAATCACAAATTTGAGAAATATATTGGCATTGGCACCTTTCGAAAAAATCAGAATCGAGAAGATGAAAAGCGGATATACCAAGAAGACGGAATAGAGTGCGTATTTATAAATCAAATATTCGGGCGTTTCAAAGCCATTAGAAACCCAAAATAACCTGAAGTATAGAAACGACAGGTATAATGAGTTGAGGCTGAATATGATTGGAAGTTGTTGAGGTTTCATTTGCATCTAGATTTAATTAAGAATATCTTTTAAAAAGACTTCTGTACTATCTTTTGAGCTGTAGATTTCTTGTCCATTTCCGTTGGTGTCATAATATTTGAACGTCAAAATACTGTCGCCCATTTTTTCTGGCTCAAACCAATCATCATCGCTGGAAAGTCCGGATGTTTTTATTTTTTCAAACTCAAATTCTTTTTGGGCTAATATTCTTTTCAATTCTTGCGGACAAGTTTTGAAATGAAGCAAAATGGCATAATCAATTATTGGAGCTGTCTGGTCTTGATAATTCAAAATCTCGACACAATTAGTTTCTGGTTTTCCAAGTAAACTATCATAAATTTCCATCCCAGTTCTTGGTTTGCTCAATTCTGAAACCTCGTTATAAACCTTTTTTGTGATGTGATAAGTTTTCTTCGTAATTGTGAAAATCGCAATGGATCCAGCAATTATTGAAATAAATAAAATGACGATTGACGTGATTACCAAATTCTTTTTCTTTTTTAAAAGTCCAAGAATTAAAAATACCACGAAAAACATAAACGTGATTCCAGCAAATAAAAGTTCGAAAAAGACTTCTTTCATAGACAAAATTATTAAATGTAAATATAAGTGATATTGGTAATCAATTCTGTAATTCAGGTAAGTGGTTTGTGAAAATTAGAACATAGTTTTGTTGCGAGCAAATTTATCAAGATCAAAGATGGAATATTTGAAATCAAATTTTTGATGTTGAAATCAGGATTTATCTTTAAAAAAAATCAAAATTGAAAAGGTGTTTCAAACATTTGTTTGATTGCGAAGTGTTAAATATTCATTAAAATTATTTTTTAACTTATTGAAAGTCAATTGTCATAGTTTTGTTGATTATATTTGATAGATTTTATTATTGAATACGTAACGTGTATTTTGTATTTAATCAATAAATTTGAACGTTTGTTTGAAAACATATCTAAAAAATTAGTATTTATGAGGAATATCGCGCTTAGCTTTTTTGTTGTTTTAGGTCTTCTGACTTCTTGTTCCAAGTCAGAAAACAAAGACGAGAAAAAAGAATTACCGCCTCAACCATATCAATATATCGTTGCAAAAAGTGGTCCCGCTGAAAATTTGACACAATATCCTGCCAGATTGGAAGGTGTAGAAAATGTAGAAATCCGTCCGAAAATTGACGGTTTTGTAGAAAAAATCTACATTGATGAAGGTAGCCAAGTCAGCAAAGGTCAGCTTTTATTCCTTATCAGAAATCCACAATACGAGCAATCTGTTTTGGCAGCACAAGCAACAGTAAACAGCGCAAGAGCTGCAGTTGCAACCGCGCAAATGCAAGTCACAAAAACCAAACCTTTGGTTGATAAAAAAATCATCTCTGCTTACGAACTTCAGGCGGCGGAGTTGGCGCTTAAATCTGCAAAAGCATCTTTGGCAGAAACACAAGCTCAATTAACCAATGCACAAGTAAATCAAGGTTATACGAAACTTTACAGCCCAGTGAGTGGAGTAGTTGGAACACTACCATACAAAGCGGGAAGTTATATCAGCACAGCTACAGCGCAACCGTTGACAACGGTTTCAAATGTTTCAAAGATATTCGCTTATTTTTCAATTAATGAAAAGCAACAGTTAGACTTCTTCAAACATTCAGAAGGTGCAACCATCAAAGAAAAATTGAAAAATTCACCTTTAGTCGAATTGATTTTATCAGACGGAAGTAAATATGACGAAAAAGGAAAAATTGAATCCATCAGTGGATTGGTTGATCCAAACACAGGCTCATTCTCTATGAGAGCAACCTTCGCAAATCCAAAAGGTTTGCTCAGAAGTGGTTACAGCGCAACGGTTCAATTGCCAAACAATCTGGAAGATGTGATCATCGTTCCTCAAGCGGCAACTTATGAACTTCAAGGGAAATTTTTTGTTTATCTAATTGGCGCGGACAACAAAGTAAAATCTGCAGAAATCAAAGTTGAAAATCTCCCAGACGGTGTGACTTACGCCGTGACTTCTGGATTGAAGGCAGGCGACAAAGTGGTTGTAGAAGGTGTTGGGCTTTTGAAAGATGAAACCGTCGTAGTTCCAAAAGAAACGACTTTGCAAAATGTCATCAACAGAAAATAGTCTTTCGAATTATTTTATTAATGTCAAAAGTGAGAATTTGAAAGCTTTTAATTTTGAAAGTTTTTTATCCTTCATCTTTTTTCTTTTAGTCTAAAAATATATGTTTAAAAAATTTATAGAACGTCCGGTATTATCCACCGTTATTTCCATCATCATCGTGATCCTTGGTGTGTTGGGAATCGTGACTTTGCCGGTTTCTCAATATCCAGATATTGCGCCGCCAACGGTTGTGGTGAACACAAGTTACCAAGGTGCGAATGCCGATGTAATCCTGAAAAGTGTAATCGTTCCTCTCGAGGAGCAGATCAATGGTGTGGAAGGAATGACGTATATGACTTCTTCCGCTACCAACGACGGGTCGGGATCGGTGACTGTTTATTTCAAACAAGGTGTTGATCCGGATATCGCCGCGGTAAACGTTCAAAATAGGGTTTCCAGAGCGAATTCTCTTCTACCTCGAGAAGTAACACAAGCCGGAGTTACCGTTTTGAAAAGACAAAGTTCCAACGTATTGATCTTCTCGCTCTACAGTGAGAATCCTGCGTACGATATGACTTTCCTTCAAAATTACACCAATATCAATATTGTTCCTCAAATCAAAAGGGTAACGGGAGTTGGTGATGTAACGGTTTTTGGTTCTAAGGATTACTCAATCAGAATTTGGTTGGATCCAAACAAGATGGCTTCCTACGGACTTGTACCATCGGATATCAGCACGCTTTTGGCTGAACAAAATATCGAGGCGGCGCCGGGAAGTTTAGGAGACGAAAGTAACCAAAGTTTCCGATATACTTTAAAATATAAGGGAAGATTAACGCAAATTCCAGAATTTGATAATATCATCATCAAAGCCACTGAGAACGGACAAACCTTGAAACTGAAAGATGTGGCAAGAGTTGAACTTGGTGCGCAAGATTATACAGGAACCAGTGTCACAGACGGAAGCCCTTCCATTGGTATGGCGGTTGCACAGACGGCAGGTTCCAATGCGCAGGAAGTTATCGACCAATCGATTGCGGTTCTTGATAAAGCACAAGAATCTTTTCCTAAAGGCGTGAAATATGTTGCGCTTGTCAACGCCAACGACTTTTTGGATGCGTCTATCGAGAAAGTGATTCATACTTTGTTTGAGGCGTTTATCCTTGTATTTATCGTGGTTTTCTTATTCCTTCAAGATTGGCGTTCTACTTTGATTCCGGCGATTTCGGTTCCGGTAGCCATTGTGGGAACATTTTTCTTTCTAAGTATTTTTGGATTTACAATCAATCTATTAACGCTTTTCGCCTTGATTTTGGCGGTAGGAATTGTGGTCGATGATGCAATTGTAGTTGTAGAAGCGGTTCACAGTAAATTGGAAAATGGCGAGAAATCACCACTTCGAGCTTCCGTGAATGCGATGGATGAGATCAGTGGCGCAATTATCAGTATTACTTTGGTAATGGCAGCGGTTTTCATTCCGGTGAGTTTTATCTCCGGTTCTGCTGGGGTTTTCTACAAACAATTTGGATTGACATTAGCCATTTCGATTATATTATCCGCCGTAAATGCCTTGACATTGAGTCCAGCATTATGTGCGATTTTCCTTAAGCCTCATTCTCACGAAGAAAAGAAAAAGAATTTCTTGGAAAGATTTTTCACCAATTTCAACATCATTTTTGATGCAATGGTAAAACGTTATACACGAGGAATTTTATTTTTATTAAGAAAAAAATGGATGGCCTTCGCAGGTCTGGCAGTTTTCGCTGGAATCTTTGTTTGGTTAATGAACACGACGCCTAAATCCTTCGTTCCAAGTGAAGATATGGGTGGGATTTTTATGGATATCTCGCTTCCAATCGGTTCCAATGAGAATCGGACGAGAGAAGTGATGCAGAAAGTGGAAGACATCGTCAAAAAACAACCGGAAGTTCTACACATCTTCAAAGTTTCTGGTCGAGGAATGATCAGTGGAAGTGGTTCTAACAACGGAATGCTCATCGTAAAACTGAAAGACTGGAAAGATAGAACAGATAAAGGAACCGACTTGCAATCTTTCGTTGCGAGGATGTACAAAGAAACTGCAGGAATCAAGGATGCAAAAATGACTTTCTTCGGAAGGCCAACGTTGCAAGGTTTTGGTAATGCCGCAGGTTTCGAAATGCAAATCCAAGATCAGAAAGGTGGAAGCATTGCCGACCTTACAAAAGTGACCAATGATTTTATCGATAAAATGAATCAGCAACCGGATATCCAGAGAACATTTACATCTTTCAACCCCAATTATCCGCAATATATGATTGATATTGATATTGCTGCAACCAAAGCCGCAGGATTCACCATCAATGATATTTTGACGACGATGCAAGGTTATTATGGTGGTGTTTATGCCTCGAATGTCAATCTCTTTGGTAAGCAATATCGTGTAATTTATCAAGCACCTTTCGAAGACAGAGAAAATCTGGAAAGTTTCAATATGATCCAAGTTCGAAATTCAAATGGCGAAATGGCACCATTAAGCAGATTCATCACAGCAAGAAAAGTTTATGGTCCGCAAGCCATTGGGCGATTTAATTTATTTACAGCAATCTCTCTGAACGGAACACCAAATCCTGGTTTCTCTTCTGGAGACGCAATCAACACTGTTGAAAGAGTTGCAAAAGAAACTTTGCCACAAGGCTACGGCTACGAATTTTCTGGATTGACAAGAGAAGAAGTTACCGCAGGAGGACAAACAGTTTTCATCTTTATTTTATGTTGTGTTTTCGTTTATTTCCTTTTGGCGGCGCAGTATGAGAGTTATATTTTACCATTTGCAGTAATGTTATCGTTGCCGGTTGGTTTGGCAGGCGTAATGATGTTCAGTAGCTGGATTGGTGGTTCTAATAATATCTACACGCAGATTTCACTCATTATGTTGATTGGACTTTTGGCGAAAAATGCGATCCTAATTGTGGAATTTGCCCTCGATGCGAGGCGAAAAGGTTACACAATTGCCCACGCAGCAATTAGTGGCGCTAAACAAAGGCTTCGTCCGATTTTGATGACCTCGTTTGCGTTCATTTTCGGTTTGATTCCGTTAGCGATTTCTACAGGAGCAGGAGCGGTCGGAAACCAGTCCATCGGAATTGGAGCGATTGGAGGAATGTTATTCGGAACTATTTTCGGTGTGTTTTTTATCCCGATTTTGTTTGCTGTCTTTATGTATTTGCAAGAAAAAGTGAGCAGCAAAAAAGTCTCTGATAAATATGAAGGCGAACTTAGCGAATAACCAAAATTGAGAAAAATGAAACGCAAAGCGTTCCATATGATCTCTTAAAAATTAAATCTAACAGATGAAATTAAAAAATCTAATCATATTAGCAGGTGTCGCTGGTTTCTTTTACTCGTGCAAAGTCACGGATACTTATCAGAATCCGGAAGTGGAGCAGTCCAAAAAAGACAATCTCTTCCGCGAGAAAACCAGTTCTGACACGCTTTCCACAGCAAACGTAAGTTGGAATCAGATCTTTACGGATGTCAAGCTACAGAATATCATCAAAAAAACGGTTGAGAACAATCTGGACCTAAAAATTGCAATTACAAGAATCCAAGAAGCGGATGCTGTTTTCAAACAATCAAAACTGCAAAACCTTCCAACTATAGATGGAATTGCATCTGTCCGTGATACCAAAAACAGTGCAGCGGCGCAAGGTGCAAATTTCAGAATGCCAGATTTAATGAACTACCAACTCGGACTTTCCGCAGGTTGGGAAATCGATATTTGGGGAAGAATCAAATCTTTGAAGAAATCTGCTTATGCCAATTTCCTTCAGACCGATGCTGCCAAAAGAGCTGTTCAAACGCAATTGGTTGCTCAGGCGGCAACTTTGTATTATCAGTTGGTGTCACTGGACAAACAATTGGAAATTACGAAACAAACCATCGAACTTCGTAAAAAAGATGTGGAAACTGTCCAATTGTTGATGGATGCTGCTTATCTTACCGGAGCAGATGTGGAGCAGAGCAAGGCCAATCTTTATTCTGCACAATTGATGATTCCGGATTTGGAACTTCAGATCCAACAGACGGAAAATTCTTTAAGTATTTTGATGAATGACAATCCGCAAACGATTGATAGAAATTCTATTGATTCTCAGTTAGTTTATTCAGATTTGAAAACAGGCGTTCCGGTTTCATTGTTGAAAAATCGACCGGATGTTCAAGCTTCAGAGTTGGCTTTTCGCGCCGCATTCGAAAACAAAAATGTTGCAATGGCAGAGGTTTACCCATCTTTGAACATCACTGCAACTCTGGGATTATCCACAAGATTATTAGAAAACTTCTTCACCAATTCTCTTTTTTATACATTGGGTGGAACTTTGACGCAAAATATCTTCCAGCAAGGAAGCAGAAAAGCACAGGTCAAAATCACAGAAGCGAGAAAAATGCAGGCTTATTATACTTTTGAAAAAACATTGTTGACAGCAGGTTCCGAAGTGTCAAATTCTCTATTATCTTATCAAAAAGCGAAGGAAAAAGAAACCACAAGACAACTTCAAATTCAATCTTTAGAAAAAGCGTTGGAATTTAATAAAGAATTATTAACCTATTCATCTAATGTGAATTATGTCAATGTTTTGACTTCCGAACAATCATTATTATCGGCGAAACTAGCAGCTGTGAATGACAAGCTTCAGCAATTGCAAGCTGTTACGGAATTTTACCGCGCACTCGGAGGAGGACAATTTTAGACCACCAAATTTTTTTATTATATTTTGAAACCCGACAATCTTGTTGGGTTTTTTGTTTCAGATATTTTCAAAAATTTAATATAGTCCTATCAAAAAAATCATTAGTTTAGTCTTACTAAAAAATACAACTATGAGCAAATTTTCTATCGAAGCTTTCGTCAACGAAACCAAAGAAAATCCACACGAAAGAGACTATTTCGAGCTGGAAAAACCAGAACTTCTGGAGATCAATCTTAGCAACCAAGCCGTTTGGACAAAGGCCGGAAGTATGGTTGGCTATGTCGGGAACATCAATTTTGAAAGACAAGGAATGTTGTCGGGCGGACTGGGCAATCTTCTCAAAAAAGCCATCTCCGGAGAAGGCACAAAACTAATGAAAGCTGAAGGTTCAGGAAGACTTTACGTTGCAGACAACGGCAAAAAAGTAAGAATTCTTCATCTTGAAAACGAATCGATTTCTGTCAACGGAAACGATATTTTGGCGCACGACCAAAGCATCAAAAGCGACATCAAAATGCTAAAAAGCATCGCAGGCGTAATGGCAGGCGGACTTTTCCAAGTCAAGTTGAGCGGAACGGGTCACATCGCCATCACAACGCACGGACATCCACTCACGCTTTTGGTAACGCCAGACGCGCCAGTTTTCACAGATCCCAATGCAACAGTTGCGTGGTCCGGAAACCTGACGCCAGAACTTAAAACCAACGTATCCCTCAAAAGTCTCATCGGCAGAGGAAGTGGCGAAGAATTCCAAATGAAATTTGCTGGTAGCGGTTGGGTTTTGATTCAACCTTACGAAGAAGTTTACGTCGTAACAAAATAAATATTTAGGAGCTTAATCCCGCTATCCGCTATTACTCCTCGCGCCAACGCTTTTCCCAAGGCTAGCTGTGGGGTAACCGCTACTATCGGGGCTATGAGATACCACAACCTCAGACGATTTGTCTGAGGTTTTTTGGTTTTTAAAAATCTTTGATGAGTGATAACGTCCTTGCGAATCTTAAAAGCAATCACATTTATCAAAAATCTTTGCGCGCTTTGCGTTTAAAAATCATCCATAATTCCACAAAACACTAAATTTGCCCAATGATTGCTTTAGAAAAATTCGGGGTTGAGATTTTTACTCAGGAAACAATTCATCAGAGAATTTCTGCTGATAAACCTTTCCGTCCAGAAAACCCTGCATTTTTGTTTATAAAAAGTGGAAGCATAAAACTAAAACAACATCTCAATGATATCGAGCTTTCTGCCAATACTTTCATCGTTACAGACCCGCAAACTGTATATGAGCTAATTTCCATCAGCGATGATTTTCAGTCCAGGATGGTTTCTTACAAACGGGATTTTATTTCTGCCTTATCTTTGAAATTCAACAGATTAATTACGTATCGATATTTTCGTCAGCAGATGAATGTCGCAGTTCCATTTTCTCAAGATGATTTAGATGTCGTCTGGAAAAGCGTCAATTTCCTCAAATATATTCTCGATTCCGAAACGGAAATGACCTATAAAAAGGAAATTGTAGAACATCTTTTCTCGGTTTTCTGTTATCAGATGGCGGGAATTATTTCTAAGGAGGACAATAACTCGATGAATCAGATGTCCAGACAGGAAGAAATCGTTTTTGTTTTCCTGAATGATTTGTCAAACAATCACCTCAATAACCGGAATGTTGAGTTCTACGCAGAACGGCAGTCGATTACAACCAGACATCTTTCATCGGTTGTCAAGTCGGCTACAGGAAAGTCTGCAAGTCAGATTATTGCCTCCATTGTAATCAATGAAGCTAAAGTGTATCTTAATTCCTCTAAAATGCCTATTTCAGAGATTTCAACTGTTCTTGGTTTTAGCGACCAGTATTCGTTTTCGCACTTTTTTAAGAAGCATTTGGAGATGAGTCCGAGTCAATACAGACAACAATACCAATAATTAAATCCTACATTTGAACATCTTTTTCCAAAATTCAAACATTTGTTTGAATTTGTTATCGCCATAACTTTGCATCTGTAAAACAAGGTAAAATGGTTAAGAACATAAAAACAGCACTATCAGTTTTGATAGGTCTTTTTCCTGCGCTGTTTTTTTCACAAGAAATAAAACAGATGACAGCAGATGAAGTTGCCAATTTGGCAATTCAGAATCATCAGCAAATCAAAGTTTCTGCCCAAAATATCGACATTGCAAAACAGCAGATCGATATTATAAAACTTCAGAAACTTCCTACAATCACCGCTTCTACAAGTCAATTTTACTTGGGAAATGTGGTGGCAATCGACAAAGATTTTTCCAATTCAACAACGATTCCGATGCCACATTACGGGAGTTCGTATGCGGTTCAGGCAAATCAATTGATTTTTAAAGGAGGATTAGTTAATAAGTCTATTGAATTGGCTGGACTTCGTGAACAACTTTCTGAATTGGATTTAGAGAAAAATAAACAGGATGTGAAGTTCCTGGTGATTTCAAATTATTTAGATATTTATAAAATCATCAATCAGGAAAAAGTTTTTCAGAACAACAAAAAATTGGCTCAGGAAAGATTAAAAAACATCAACGATTTTTATAAACAAGGGATGATTACTAGAAACGAAATCATCCGCGGAGAATTGAACATCAAAAACCTTGACCAGGGAATTTTAGCCTTAGTCAACAACAAAAAAATCCTTAATTATAATCTAAACATTGCTTTAGGTTTAAATTCTAAAACACAGATTGTTCCTGTAGAAGATTTAGGAAACAAGGAAACTGGAATCGGAATGGATTATTATCTTAATCTCGCTCACGACAGTAATCCTCAGATGAAATCAGCAAAAACCAACATTGCAGTTGCCGATAAAAATATCGAAATCATTAAAACCGATAAAATGCCAACGCTCGCAGGTTTTGGAGGTTATACTCTGCAAAGACCGATTACGACGAGAAATCCTGTTCTGGATATGTATTCCAGCGGTTGGCAAGGTGGCGTTTCTTTGAGTTACAATATCGATAATTTATATAAAACCAAAGAAAGAGTAAAGCTTGGTGAACTACAGAAAAATCAGGCGAATGATGCGATGACTTTGGTACAGCAGAATCTTGATATGGCGGTGAATGCGGCCTACACAAAATATCAGGAAGCGATTCAGCAGGCAGAAATTCTGAATGATGCTAAAAATCTGGCCGACGAAAACTACAAAATTACAGAAGCCAAATATCTGAATCAATTGGCTGTTCAGGCAGAAATGATTGATGCGCAAAACCAAAAACTGCAGTCGGAATTAGACTTTGCCAATGCAGAAATCAATGTGCTTTATCAATATTACAATCTTTTGAAATCAACGGGAACGCTTTAACACCGGAATAGTCAAAAATTTTTAACGCAAAGTTTTTAGGTTATTGAAAATTTGATTTAGTGGGCAAAGATCAATCAACAAAGTTGATTTTATGAAGCTAATGTACAAGCTTCGCATAGCAAATTTATTTGCCTTTGCACACTTAGAAATCATCACTTTCAAAATGAAATCTTTGCGTTTAAATTAAGTCAATACAAAAATTATTTAAAACTGAAAATCAAGATAATGGAAAACAAGGAACAAAATACTCAAGATACAAAACCTGTGGTTTCAAGCGCAGAAGCTAAGAAAAAACAAAATAAAAAGAATAAAATCAGAGCCATCATTTCAAACGTTATCGTTTTTGCGGTGATTGGTTTCGGATTGTATTGGTTGGTTCGTCAGTACTTTCACATCGGCGACAAAACTTATACGGAAGCCGCTCAGGTGGAGGAATTTATTAATCCAATCAATACGAGAGTTTCGGCTTACATTAAGGAAATTAAATTTATCGAACACCAACAGGTGAAAAAAGGCGATACTTTGGTGATTCTAGATGACAGAGAAATTCTGACACAGCTTGGTCAGGCGGAAGCGGCTTATCAAAATGCAATGGCTCAAAGGTCAGCAACAAGTTCATCTGTGAACACTGTTTCTAATAACGTAAGCGTAATAGAATCTAATATTGCTGGAGCAAAAGCCAGACTTTGGAATGCCGAACAAAACTTAAACCGATACAAAAATTTATTGGCTTCAGAAGCTGTGACAAGACAGCAATACGACCAAATGAAAACCGAATACGATGCGCAAAAAGCAGCTTACGAAACATTAGTCAACCAAAAGCAATCGGCAAATCTTTCAACGACCGAGGTGAAATCTAAATTAGGAATCAACGATGCAGAAATCAAAAGAACAAAATCGGCTTTGGATATGGCGAAAATCAATCTTTCTTATACGGTAATTATTGCACCTTACGACGGTGTGATGGGAAGAAGAATGATTTCGGAAGGTCAGCTCATCCAGCCGGGACAACAGGTTGGAACCATCGTTTTGAACAATCAAAAATGGGTAACCGCCAACTTTTTGGAAAGTCAAATGCCAAATATCAAAATCGGACAAAAGATAATGATGACTGCCGATGCGTTAGGCGGAAAACAGTTTGAAGGAACAGTCACTGCGGTTTCTGCGGCAACAGGTTCAAGATATTCCAGCGTTCCAACAGATTATTCTACAGGAAATTTCATCAAAGTTCAACAGAGAATTCCGGTAAGAATCGAGTTTACAGATTCCAACAAAAAAGAAGATGTAGCAAAATTGAGTGCGGGAATGAATATGAATGTAAATATTAAATAAATGGCTGGAAGAAGGATGATGGAAGTAACATCTGACATCCAACTTCCAGCATCCAACAACGTTATGTACAACAAAGGTCTTTTCAGTGATTGGGTTCCCAAACCTGTTCAGCTGTTAATCATAGTTTTGCTTCTCACAGCCGTGATGCCTTTGGGAGGTGTTTACACGGGGAATATTAGCTTTATGGTAAGCGGAACGGGACAACTTACCGAATATTTTTTGTGGGCAAATTATGCCACCACCATCGGGATGGGCGCTTGTATGCCGGTTGTTCTCAGATTCAAAATGAGATATAAAGTCCGTAATAAAGTCGTGCTTTTACTCGTGCTTTTAGGATTGCTGAGTTACATCAACGGTTCTACAATGGAACCTGCAATTATTATCGTCAGTGCTTTGATTATCGGATTTTTAAAAATGATGATTACCATCGAGCTGTTTCTGCCTTTGATGGCGATGATGGGCGGAAGAGGAATTTTTTACGGGGTGTTTTACACTTTCGTTTTGACGTTGAATCAGATTTCAAGTTATTATGCGGTAGAGATTTCCATACTTTACAATTGGCAACAGTTT
The DNA here is from genome assembly GCF_004365655.1 of Epilithonimonas xixisoli. Classification (GTDB taxonomy): domain Bacteria; phylum Bacteroidota; class Bacteroidia; order Flavobacteriales; family Weeksellaceae; genus Epilithonimonas; species Epilithonimonas xixisoli. The sequence goes on from NZ_SOEO01000003.1 coordinate 613,487, forward strand.
TTCATCATCGCAGCGATTCAGTGTTTTGTGATGGCTTTGATTTGCTGGATTTTTATGCACGATAAATATTTTGCTATAAAAGTTCCGTTGCATTACATCGATTGGTTAAGCATTTTATTATTCGTTTCTACGTTTATGTTTTCCGCTTATGTTTTTTCATTTGGTAAACAACAGGATTGGCTGAATTCAACCAAAATCATCAATGTAAGTATCGCAGCATTCGTCAGTTTTGCACTATTGGCAATTCGACAGCTGACTTTGAAAAGACCTTATCTGTCTTTCAAAATATTTACCCGAAGTAATGTTCAGAACGGATTATTTATGCTATTTTGTCTGGGGATGTTTTTAGGAACAACTTCCATTCAGAATATATTTTCAGTTGGCGTTTTAGGTTATGACCAATTGACCAATGCGAAACTCAGTCTGATGATGATTCCGGGCTTAATTTTGGCAGGAATTGTCGCAGTTTTCTGGTTTAAAAAAGAAAAACCGCTCAAAATGTTCATCTTCTCAGGATTTTCAGCAATGCTGGGATATACGATCATAATGTACTTTTCGATGGTGTTGGAATTCAATTATGAAAACTGGTATTTACCGATGTTCTTGAAAGGTTTCGGGATGGGCTCGCTTTTTATTTCCGTTTGGTATTACACTTTAGATAAATTGGAATTAGATGATATGTTGGCCGCTATCGGATTGGTTTTGGTATGGCGAACGTTCCTTGCAGTAGGATTTTTCTCCGCTTTGTTTTCGTGGTTTCAATATCAGTTTCAGGTTGAGAGTCTTGGTGATTTAGCAGTCTATTTAGACGGAATGACATTGACTTCTCAAAACCTTTCAACCAATTTAAAAAGCATTCAGCTCAATGCGATTCTTGCAGCCAATAAGAAAATTTTCGGATATATTATTGTGGCTGGTTTCGGAGTTTTGTTGTTCGTTTTGACACATCATTTCGGTGAAGAGAAATTCAAATATCCAAGATTGATTAGATTGGTAAGCGGAAAATCTGTGATTGCAAGAAGAAGATTGCGGGAGAGAAAGAGATTATTAGAAGAAATAAAAGACGCCGCTGGGCCTGTAATATAAAAGTTAACCTTTGTTTTTACTTGCGAAGTCCTGTTTTGTTTTCAAAGCGGGGCTTTGCTTTTCAGATTGGTATCACCATTGGGGTTTTAATTGTTTTATGATGTTAATTTTAAAATATCGGTTTTGTTTGGTTGATATTGTTGTTGATTTAAAATTAATATCTAATTAATTTTATCATATTGATTTCAATTGTTATATTTACTTAAAACTAAAACTTTGGAAAAAAACACCACTAGCATTCAAAAACTGCACGATGTGTGGTCTCTCAGCCGTTCAAAAGACTTGCAGGCGTCGGATCAAATTGGGTTTGATGATTTGATTAATTCCATTATTTCCACCGGTCCATTTTATTATTACATCATTGATTTTTTTGACTTGAGTCTTTCAAGTATCAGTCCTAGTATTTATGATATTCATGATTTTCAGACTGGCCCGTTGTCATTGGATTTGATACTGGAAACCATACATCCCGATGATTTGGAATTCGTAGTGCAGGCAGAGGCATTTATTACCCAATTTTTTTATGAAAAATTAGGAAAAGACAAGCTTCTGAATTACAAAATGAGTTACAGCTTCCGAAGCAAAATGAAGGATGGAAAGTACAAACTGCTCAATCATCAGGCGATTATGCTGTCTATGAGCGGGGATGGACTTACCGGAAAATCGCTCAACATTCACACCCAGATAGACCATCTCAGTCATCAGAATACCTACAAGATTTCTCTCATTGGCCTCAATGGTGAGCCTTCTTATATGAATCTAAGCCTAGAGGACAAAAATAACAGCCGGATAGAACTCTCCAAAAGAGAAATTGATATCATCCGATTAATAAGTGACGGCAATAGCAATGAGCAGATTGCAATCCTGCTATCCATCAGTCCTCACACCGTCAAAAAGCACAGAAGCAATATTCTGGAAAAGACAGAATGCAACAATACGGCTCAGCTGATTAAAAATTGTATTCAGCAGGGAATTTTTTAAAAATAGATTTTATATAATCATAATCAAAAAACATGCTCTTGAGTGTGTTTTTTTTACGAATATGATTAATTTTTCATTAAAAATAATATTGAATATTTTTCATTTTTAAACCTTATTGATGATGATTAGTTGTGTTAATGATAATAAAATGAGGATAATTTATTTTTTAATATTAAATTTTATTAATTTTAAAATCAAATACTGGACGAGCTGGTATGATAATTTCGCATTAAAAAACATACACAAATGCCAATCACAAATCTAAACAACACGCATCTCTCTGTGGCACAAATTACCGCTGCCAAGGATTCTGTAGCAGAACTGGAAAATGCACTTCAACCCATCAATGTCACGCTGACGCCAGAAGACCGCAAAAAGTATGGAAGCATCAACGAGCAGAATAAGCTCTTCGTGAACAAAGTGAGTGACTTTCATCAAAACCAATCTCAGCTGGACACTGCGCAGGTGGACTGGTCAGAGTTTGAGAAAGACCACACCAGCCGATTGGGGATGGAAAACATCATCAGCCGTCTGGAAAGTCTGATCATCAAACTGAAAAATGCCAAGATTCTGCATGATTACGACAATTACCAAGCGGCACTTACAGACTACGCCTACACCTGCTACATGGCTGGTACCGGCGCCGCCGATGGTTTTGAAAACAAGATGAATGAACTAAAACAATTCTTCTCCAAAACCCCAGCGAAGGACACCCCGAAAGATCCGGAGAACTAAAACAGACCTTCCGATACGTTATTTAATAGTCGGTTGTGGTAGTCTTACCGCAACCGACTTGTTTTTTACCTCAAGGTTGCGGTCTCTCACCCCATCCGAGACATCCGGAACCCCAAACTTAAGGTCTGCCAACGCCAACCGACCTCCGCCAGACGCCAACCGAATGCCAAACCACGGCTCCGAACTACTAAGACACGTGTCAGGATACGCACCTCACCAGAAGAGATGGGTGCGAAACCTCAGTATATTTTCGACAAACCTCAAATACTACTAAAATGCTTTTGTTGCTGAGGTTTTTGACGGTTTTGTAATGATTTTTCAATCTTAATTATCCGTTAAAAATACCTCTTTTGGGTTATTTTTTATGGCTTTGAATTGATATAGATTTGTAGTAAACTAAATTATACATTATGAAAACAAAACAATTTCTCCGAACCATTTTTTTATGTTTTACACTATTGACCTTTAATTATTCTTGTGACATGCTTGAAGAAGAGGAGGAGGTTGAAGCTACTACAACAAATGAAAAACCAGGTTACGATTACACATTCACCTGTCCATCTGGAACGAAGAGTACGGTTCCAATACCAAAAGGTAGCGAAAAATGCCAAAAAGCTCAAGAATATTTTGCTAAAATCTACGGTTGCAACGAAGCAGATTACTTCAATCAAGCCAATTGCCGCGTTTGCAATGATTGTGGATGGACAAATTACTGTTCGGTTTGTAAATAAAATAAGATTATGAAAACTAAAATTACAGTTTTGCTCTTGTTGCTTACAGTAGCAATGAAAGCTCAAAAGTTGGTTCATTATTGGAATTTTAACAATAATTCAACTCTTGAAAGTATTTCAAATCCAAATGTATCTCTTGTTGGTGGAGCATCATTGATTTCTGCGGGAAGTGGTGTTGTAAATTTCAACGGAGGAACTGGACAGAATTTCAATGTTCAGAATTTAAATGCACGAAATGGCGATGTATCTGGGACTCACCTTCGCTACAATAGTCCGACTTCGGGTTCTTTGGTTTTTTCTCTTCCTACAACGCTTTTTGAAAATATTGTTGTAAAATTCGCAACACGTGTTGCAGATATGTCCAGCGGCGTACAACGATGGTCCTACACGACAGATGGAAGTACCTATAATGTCTTTCAGTCTGTAACGGTTCAGAATATAAATCCACAGCTCATCACTTTGAATTTTAAGAATGTTGCGAACGTAAAGAATAATCCAAACTTTAAATTAAAAGTAGAGTTTCTCTCTGGCAACTCGGGTAGTCATAGATTTGATAATTTTTCTTTGGATGGTAATCCTATTCCTACAACAATTTCTTATTATCCAACTAGTTGTATTACTAATGTTCCAATGAATACGGATATAGAAGTAGGTTTCAGTAATGCATATGTATTAATTGATGGAACGCCTCTCAACAATATCAATATTATAAGTATACTAGATTTTGGTAATTATCTTGTAGAAGATTTTGTGTTTCCTACAGCGGTAGTTAGTCCTGCAGATGGTTCTACAGTTTCTACTGCGTTTACAGCTACAGTTCAATTTAGTGAAGCCATCAGATATGCCAATTGCACAGAGATTGGAAATACTACTTCTGTACATCCGCTTTTTGAGCTTAAGCAAGGGATGCTTCCAATGGGACTTTCATTTGATACCATATATGACCCGTTTACATATACTTTTACAATTATATCAACCGATGAGATTTATCCAAATAGTGATTATTTGTATCTAATTGTAAAACCCAATGTAGTGAAAGATTTAGCAAATAATTCTTTCGCCACTCAAATGATGTATAATTTTAAAACGGGATCGAACAAAAGTACAGGTGAAGGTAAAAATGTTGCTGTTTCCGAAGATGATACAGAAAATAAAACTATCAAATCTAACAATTCACCAAGTAACAAAACAGAAAAAAAGACTTTAGGTTTTACAGCTACGATAGATAATAATATCATTAAGATAAAACCTAATTCTATTTTGGAGCCAAATAAACAATATTATGTTCGTATCAAACCAAATGTTTTGAAGGATTTAAATAATAATATTCTTACACAGACTTCTTATTCAACATTTACAACTGGAACAACCTTGTCTACGAACGAATCATTAACGAAATTGAACAAAATAAGCATCTACCCAAACCCAGTAAAAGACATTCTCCACATCCAAAATAATGGAGAGAGTGTGAAAACTATTACAATCTATGATGCAAGCGGAAGACAGATGCTTACGAAAAAAGCAGCCAAAGAAATCAATGTGAGCAAACTGCAAAAAGGTGCTTATGTGGTGACTTTAGAAACGGATAAAGAAGTAAAAAGCTTTAAAATAATCAAAGAATAAATCTATAATTTTTCAATAAAAACCAGCCTGCAAAATTAATCTTGCAGGCTGTTTTTTTAATTTACTAATTAACTCCTAAAAAACTGCCCAATCCCAGCAGATTCAAAACTAAAGGCAGAAGCATTCTCAGACTTATCCAATTTCTTACTGATGGTCAAAGCCCATAATACCAATTCTTTGCAGAAGTTTTTATCGTTGTTGTCTAATTCTGGGACGTTTTCTTCAATCAAAGTTGTCAAAGGTTTAATACTGTCTAGCTTTTTGTAGAATTCTTTGTCAGTGTCAGAATAGTTTAGTTCCAGATGATTGTTGTTGAACCATTGGATGATATCAGTATAAGGTGTTTTCAGGCCTTCTTTTTCTAATTTGGAAACTCGAGGGAAGAGACTTTCAAACTGAACCATCACTGCATCATCAATCAAGATTTTGGCAACATAATCCGCACCTTCTTGTTCGCCTTCATAAACCAATTCGATCTTACCTGTGATGGATGGAATAATCGACATAAAATCCAACAAACGAATATTGGTTTTATCAGAATCAGATTCTAATAATCTCAGTTTCGCAGCAGCAATAAGATTTTCCATTGCGCTAATGGTTAATCTTGCACTAACGCCGCTTTTGGCATCGACGTATTCACTCTCTCTGGCGGCAAAAGCGACTTCTTCCAAAAGGTTTCTCGCCAAATCCGGAACTTGGATTTTTGCTTTATCATCTTCAGAAATCAACGCTTCCTGCTCCGTAATTTGTCTTGCTAATGCGATGGTTTTCGGATAATGTGTGAAAATCTGAGAACCAATTCTATCCTTCAACGGAGTTACAATACTTCCTCTGTTGGTGTAATCTTCAGGATTTGCTGTAAACACAAACTGAATATCCAAAGGCATTCTCAATTGGAAACCTCGGATTTGAACATCGCCTTCCTGCAAAATATTAAACAAAGAAACCTGAATTCTCGCCTGCAAATCCGGTAATTCATTTAAAACAAAAATCGAACGGTTCGCTCTCGGAATCATTCCGTAATGTAGAACACGTTCGTCGGAATAAGGTAATTTTAAAGTTGCTGCTTTGATGGGGTCGATATCTCCAATCAAATCGGCGACATTCACGTCTGGAGTCGCCAGTTTTTCAAAGAATCTCTCCGAACGATGAACCCAAGAAATTGGCGTTTCATCCCCCAACTCAGCAATCACATCTCTAGCGAATTTTGAAATCGGCTGAAATGGACTGTCATTGATTTCGGAGCCTTTGACAATTGGCATATATTCGTCTAAAAGGTTAACCATACTTCTGGCAATTCTGGTTTTTGCCTGTCCGCGCAATCCCAAAAGATTGATGTGATGTCCAGCCAAGATTGCTTTTTTCAATTGTGGAATCACAGTGTCTTCGTAACCCCAAAGTCCTTCGAACACTGGTTCTTTAGCTTTGATTTTTGCAATCAGATTCGCTTGGATTTCCTGATTGATGGTTTTATCTGTGTATCCCGATTGTTTTAATTCTTTGAATGTTGTATCGTTCTTCATTTCTTTTACTAATTAATAATGTTTTTAATTCTCGCAGATTGGTCAGATTACGCAAATTATTTAGTTTAAAATTAATCTGCAAAATTTGTAAAATCAGCGAGAGAATATTTACTTTTTCTTAAATCCTTTTAATTCTATTTTTTTCGTAATCCTCAAAAATCATTTGCCCCAAATCGGAAAGTCCAGTCAGAAAGGCTTTTCCTTTGTTTTGAGCTGTGAAAGCTTTTACAAATTGTCTGAGGTAAGGATCCTGCGCAATCATAAAAGTGGTGATGGGGATTTTCAGTTTTCTGGCTTGTGCTGCCTTGTTGAGGCACTCAGAAACTATTTTTTCATCCAGACCCACGCTGTTCATATAATATTCGCCGGTTGGAAGTTTCAGACAACTTGGTTTTCCGTCGGTAATCATAAAGATTTGCTTGTTCGTATTTCGTTTTCTGCGGAGAATGTCCATCGCTAATTCCAGTCCCGCAACGGTATTGGTGTGATATGGACCGACCTGTAGATAAGGTAAATCCTTGATCTGGATTGGCCAGGCTTCGTTCCCGAAAACAATGATGTCTATGGAATCTTTCGGATATTTTCTTTTTATTAATTCTACCAAAGCCATCGCCACTTTTTTGGCTGGTGTGATTCGGTCTTCGCCGTAGAGAATCATCGAGTGGCTGATGTCGATCATCAAAACCGTGCTCATCTGCGCTTTGTGTTTGGTTTCTTCCACTATGAGGTCGTCCTCTGTCATCCGAAGATCAGAAATTCCGTGGTTGATTTGGGCATTTTTTAAACTCTCGGTCATATTCACGGTGGAGAGATCATCACCATATTGGAAGTTTCGGTTTTCACCATCGCGCTCGTCGCCCACGCCGGATTTTGTAGTTCTGTGATTTCCGATGCCGCTTTTTTTCAACTTACCAAAGATTTGATCCAATGCGTATTGTCGCAGGGCAGCTTCCAGTTTTGCGGTAAGAATATTCTTGCCTTTTCCCGTTCCAGTGTTTCCGTCTTCCGGATCTTCTTCTTTGATGTAACCTCGCTTTTTCAAATCTTCTTCGAAATCTTCCAACGTGTAGTCGTCTGTGAAAATATCGTATTCTTTATCAAGCATATCGAGCCAACTGAAAGCTTCTTCGATATCGCCGGAAGTATGCGTCAACAAATCTTTGAAAATGCCAAAAACCCTGTCGAAATTGGATATTTCTTCAGGTATATGTTTGCTGAAAGTAAAGCCTTGATGGAAATTAAAATCTCTATTTGTCATTACCTTGTCTTACTATTTTTAGAATAGACAAGTTAGGGAAATATTGCCACAACTAAGATCAATTGCAAATAGATAAATCTAATGAGAGTGATATAAAATGAAAATTTTTTGAACAGTAGAACAGTGAAATTATGAAGAAAAATATCGAGAAGTATCCTTATTTTAATAAGCCTACCAGAAAGTAAGAAGGCAAAAAGCCATTATAATTAATATAAATTAAGAATGATGCGAGTAAACCTATAATCGTGGGAATTACTAAAGAATCTGGTCTGTATGGAAGTTTTTTGATTGTTTCTATCCAAATGAAATAAAGTATCAAAAAACCTAAAATAGTGAAAAACACTTCAGGACTGAGTCTGTAACTTGTAATGTGGTTATTTGTTTTTATCTGATGCATCAAAGGAATCCCAAAGTGTTGCAAGATAGAAAACAGGATTCCAAGTATGATAATTCCGATTCCGTCTTTGTATTTTTTTATTTTGAAACAATTGAAACTCAATAAAAGCGCTCCAGAGATAAAGCCGAAGAAAACTCCAAAAAATAAGATTACTCCGCGTGAGTGAAGCATGATTGCATTTGGATCTTCTGTGATATGATCTTTTCCTATTTCCTGTTTTTCAATCTTTTCCGTTTCTTGACTGTCTTTTTTATTTAGAATAATTTCCTTAATTCGAAGTGTGTCTTCATCGGAAAAAATCCTGCCTCGTTCCTCTAAAATTTCAAAAGCTATCTGAACAGCTTCGGGAACAAAGCGGCTGTCTTCCTTCAAATATTTTTCCAGTTCAGAATCAGAAAGCTTTTTTAAAACATTTCGATTGACCATAAATTATAAAAAATGGGCACTCGAAAATGCCCATCTGTATATTTTTAATTTTAGAATTATCCTATTTCAATTCCGTTTTCCACAGTTTCATCCGGCGTTACGAAAGATAATTTTCCGTCTGGCTTTGTGGTTAGCAAAAACATCCCTTGAGATTCGATTCCTCGGATTTTTCTTGGCGCAAGATTTAGCAAAATCATTACTTGTTTTCCAATCAATTCTTCAGGAGAAAAACTTTCTGCAACACCAGAAACGACTGTTCTTACATCAACGCCTGTATCAACCGTGAATTTCAGAAGTTTGTCTGCTTTCTCTACTTTTTCAGCTGTTAAAATGGTAGCTGTTCTAAGGTCGATTTTAGAAAAATCATCAAATTGGATTTCTTCTTTCATTGGATTGGCGTTAGGATTTGTTTTTTTGTTGGATTGCTTTGTATTTTCTAATTTCTGAATTTGAGCTTCAATTACGTCATCTTCAATTTTTGAGAAAAGAAGAGACGCTTCGTTGATTTGATGTCCGGTTTCTATCAATACAGAATTAGTTTCCACATCATTCCAATCTGATTTTTGAATATTGAACATCGTCAATAATTTCTCAGAACTGAAAGGCATAAACGGTTCGCACAACTGTGCTAATGCAACAGCAATCTGAGCACCAACAAATAAAGAATGTGCTGCTTTTTCAGGATTGTCCTTTATGGTTTTCCAAGGCTCTTCTGTCTGCAAATATTGATTTCCGAAACGTGCCAAATTCATCAAAGCCGTCAAAGAATTTCTAAATTCATAGTTTTCCAAGAAACCTGAAATTTCTTTCGCTGATTTATTGATTTCTCCTAATTCAGGAGCATTAATATCACGTTGAGGAACAATTCCATCATAGTATTTGTGAATCAAAACCGCAACTCTGTTGATGAAGTTTCCGAAAATTCCCACCAACTCAGAATTATTCTTAGTCTGGAAATCTTTCCAAGTAAAGTTATTATCTTTCGTTTCCGGAGCTGAAGAAAGTAATGCATAACGCAAAACATCCTGCTGTCCTGGGAAATCTTCTACATATTCGTGCGCCCAAACAGCCCAGTTTCTGGAAGTTGAAATTTTATCGTTTTCAAGGTTCAAAAATTCGAAAGCGGGAACATTTTTTGGCATTTTGAAATCGCCGTGAGCCTTCATCATCGCCGGGAAAATGATGCAATGGAAAACAATATTGTCTTTTCCGATGAAGTGAACCAAATCTGATTCTTCGCTTTGCCAGTAATCTTTCCAGTCTTTTCCGTTTTTCTCTGCCCATTCTTTAGTAAAAGAAATGTATCCGATTGGTGCGTCAAACCAAACGTAAAGCACTTTTCCGTCTGCATTTGGAAGTGGAACGGGAACGCCCCAATTCAAATCTCTGGTCATTGCACGAGGTTTCAAACCGTCATTCAACCAAGATTTTACCTGGCCATAAACGTTGGGTTTCCAGTCATCTTTATGACCTTCGATAATCCATTCGTTTAGAAAATCTTCATATTCATTTAAAGGTAAATACCAGTTTTTGGTTTCCTTAAGAATAGGGACATTTCCACTCAACATAGATTTTGGATTGATCAATTCTGATGGCGAAAGAGTAGAACCACATTTTTCACATTGGTCGCCGTAAGCATTGTCGTTACCACAATTCGGGCAAGTTCCAACGATATATCGATCTGCCAAGAATTCATTGGCTTGCTCGTCAAAGTATTGCTCAGACATTTCTTCTGTGAATTTGCCTTTCTCGTACAAAACTTTGAAGAAATCCTGGCTTGTTTCAGAGTGGTTTTTAGAAGTCGTTCTGGAATATTCATCAAAAGAAATTCCCAAATCTGCGAAAGATTTTTTGATAATTCCGTGATATTTATCGACGATATCTTGAGGCGTGACACCTTCTTTTTTTGCTCTTATAGTAATAGGAATGCCGTGCTCATCTGATCCACAGATAAAAGCTACATCTTTTCCCGATCTTCTTTGGAATCTTGCGTAAACATCTGCAGGAATATAAACTCCCGCCAAATGCCCAATATGAACCGGTCCGTTTGCATAAGGCAAAGCCGCCGTAATCATCTTTCTGTTTGACATTTTTTAATTGAAATTTTGAGTTGCAAAAGTACAACTTTCCGCTTTAAAATCGATGGCGTTGTGATTTTATTAAATTGATGACGAATGTTAAAAAGCGTTCGAAAATCGGTAATCAGAATTTTAACATTTGTTTTTTTTAATTTCATTTTTCATTAATATAGGATTAATATTGGTTAATTTAGGAGTAAAAAACGCTAAACAATCGTTTAAAAAAACGTTAAAATTTCACATTTGTAGCAATTGTGTTAAATGTTTTAAGTTTCTGATTTGTAGCTAATTGAAATAAAAATAAATCATAATTGACCTGATTTAAATCGTCAAAATCTAAAAATTTAAAAATATTTTAACAGAATGATGAAATTTTTATAAATTGCAAAACGGGATTGTGTACAATTCTGAATTAAGAAAATAATATTAAACCTTAAAAATTTATTTTTTGTGAGAAACTATAATGTATTAAAAATTGCTCCTGCATTCTTATTGCTCGGATCAATGCTACATGCACAACAAACCACAGATACGGTGAGCAAAGAAACCGAGATCGAGCAGGTTGTGCTGATTGGTTATGGTAAGCAGAAGAAAACGGATCTTACGGGATCTATTACTTCTTTAACTACAGAAGACTTTAACAAAGGTGCGGTAACTACAGCAGAAGGATTGATAAATGGTCGTTCTTCTGGTTTGGTTATTACCCAATCGGGAACACCAGGTAGTGAAGCAACTATTAGAATTAGAGGAGGATCTTCTCTAAATGCGAGTAACGATCCATTATTAGTTGTGGATGGATTGCCTCTAGATGGAGTTTCTCTATCTACCATAAATCCTAATGATATTGAATCTTTCTCTATTTTGAAAGATGCTGCTTCTACTGCGATTTATGGATCTAGAGGTTCTAATGGAGTGATTCTAGTTACTACAAAAAAAGGTAGTAAAAAACTGAGAGTATCACTTAATGCTTTTACAACAGTTAATACGCTAGCTAAAAAAATTGATGTGTACTCTGGGGATCAATTCAGAGAAATTATTAATCAATATGCTCCAGAAAAAGCTTACTTACTGGGTACTGCAAATACTGATTGGCAAAAAGAAATTTTTAGAACTACTGTAACTACTGACATCAATGCTTCTGTTTCTGGAAGTTTGTTTGGGAAAGTGCCAACCCGTTTTTCTATAGATAATCTTGATAACTCGGGACTTTTAATGACTTCAAGATTTAGAAGAACTACGGCTAATCTTGCAATAAGTCCAAGTTTTTTCGATGACCATTTGAAGTTTAATATTACAGGTACATATTCTTATACTTTTAAGAATAATGCAAGTGAGGATGCTATTAAAAATGCAATTTCTTACGATCCAACAAAACCTGTTTATGATGCAAATTCCCCATTTGATGGATATACAGAATGGACAAGGGAAGATGCGGGTGTCTTAAAGACTTTTGGAGTGAGTAACCCTGTAAGTATGCTTAGAAATAGACATGATGTTCAGAATTTTAGAAGATTCTTTGGAAACGTAAATATGGAATATAAATTTCATTTTTTGCCAGAATTAAGATTAATCGTAAATGCTGGACTTGATAGTAAAGAATTGGATGGACACGTAACAACCAATCCTTATTCTAGAAATGGATATTTTTCAGTTGCGGGAGGTAATCCTAATTTCTATGGAGAAAATTCTTATTCGGATGAAAGTATTCTTAACAAAAACGGAAATGTTCAGTTAAACTATTCAAAGACTTTTGGAAAGTTTAATCTAGAAGCTATGGGAGGTTATGAGTATCAAAATTATCATAAAATAAGCTCCAGTTCGGGTAATACTTTGTTGTATTCTTTAGATCCTTCGAATAATTTTTATAATCCTGATACAAAACCAGATTTGAACCTTCAAGCATTTTTTGGGAGATTCAATTTTGGTTGGGATAACAAATACTTACTTACAATTAATTATAGAAGAGACGGATCTTCTCGTTTTAGCAAAAACAACAGATGGGGAGACTTTGGTGGTATTGCTGCTGCTTGGAAGATTTCCGAAGAAAGTTTCTTAAAAGGTAATTCTACACTTTCTGATTTGAAATTTAGAGCTAGTGTAGGTAAAACTGGTCAGCAAGATATTGGTAATTGGAGATATGATTACTTCAAAACTTATAATGTCTCTTCCACATTGTATTATCAATTAGGAAATGAATATTATCTTATTGCTAAGCCAAATGGATATAATGAAAATCTAAAATGGGAAGAGAGTTTGAAATACAACTTAGGTTTGGATTTTGGATTTGCTAATAACAGAATTAAAGGAACCCTAGACTTCTATATGGCGGATACAAAAGATCTATTATCAATTGTACCAGAAGGACCATTAGAAAATTTAAGAATTATAGGACCTCAAAACATTGGAAAATTACAATCAAAAGGTGTTGATCTAGGTTTGGATGTTAAAGCTGTAAGAAATGAGAGTTTTTCTTTGAACTTTAATTATAATGTCTCTTACAACAAAATGGAGATAAAAGAATTACAGGTTAATGGAGTTGATAAAGGAGGTGTTGGCTTAGGTGGTTTTGTTCAAACATTTAGAGAAGGTTATTCTCCATATGCATTCTGGGTTTATCAACAAGTTTATGACTCCAATGGAAGACCTGTTGAAGGTGCTTATGTAGATCGAAATGGTGATGGTGAAATAACATCTTCGGATAAATACAATTACAAAAAACCGCAAGCTGATGTGACAATGGGGCTAATGACTAATGCTACAATTGGTAAACATTGGGACTTTTCTATGGGATGGAGAGCGAGTTTAGGTAATTATGTATATGATCAGATTTCTGCTGATAGATCTCAAATGAATCATATTAACAATACTGTAGATAATAATATCAATAATGCACCAGTAGATTTTAATAGTACTCGTTTTACGGAGGCTAATAAAGTGTCAGATTACTATATCAAGAATGGTAATTTCCTAAAACTTGATAATCTTACTGTAGGTTATACTTTTACAAATTTTATGGGTAATAACGCTACTTTCAGAGTGTATGGTGCTGCTCAAAATGTATTGATAATCACAAAATACAAAAATTTAGATCCTGAGGTATTTAATAATGGTATGGATAACTCTATCTATCCAAGAGCAAGAATGTTTACTTTGGGAATCAACGCTAATTTTTAAATCTACTTAAAATGAAAATTAAGAAACTAAATATATTTAAATTAAGAAACCTAGCTATTGCAGGCGTATTTTTCTTAACAACAACTTCATGTTTGAATGATCTTGATGTATCTGTAAATGATGATGAACTATACACATCGGAGCAATTTTATTCCAATCCAGCTTCATACAAACAATTTTTAGCAAAAATCTATGCAGGTTTATCCGTAACTGGTCAACAATCGGGAAATGGGCAATCAGATTTAGGCTCTGAAGATGATGGTGGACCAAATGAAGGTTTTTCTCAATATCTTCGAGGATATTGGCAATTGCAAGAATTGACTACTGATGAAGCGATAATTGCTTGGGGAGAAAGTGATAATCCAACGATTAGAGATCTTAACTTCAATACTTGGAATGCGGATAATGTCTTCAATGAAGCATTTTTTGCTAGAGTGTTTTTCCAGGTAGGCTTAGTGAATGAATATCTAAGAGAAACGACAGATGAAAAATTGAGCTCAAGAGGTGTTTCGGAAGATTTGAAAAATCAAATTAAAACTTATAGAGCTGAAGCAAGATTTTTAAGAGCATTGACTTATTATCACGCAATTGATATTTATGGAAAAATGCCTTTTGCAACAGAAAATGATGCATTAGGAACTAAACCAATTATGCAATCGAGAGAATTTATGTTTAATTATGTTATTACTGAATTAAATGCCTTAGAAGCCGACCTGCCAGCACCCAAAATGAACGAGTATGGTAGAGCTGATAAAGCTGCTGTATGGATGCTTAAAGCGAAATTATATCTCAATTCAAAAGTATACACAGGAGCGGATAAAAGTACTGAAGCTTTAACAGAGGTAGAAAAAGTAATTGGATCGTCATATAAAGTAGCACAAATTCCTTATTCTAATCTTTTTAAGGCTGATAATAATACAAATGGAGCTCAAGATGAAATTATTTTTCCAATAAATTTTGACGGAGTTAAAACTAGAACATATGGAGGAACTACCTACCTTATCCATGCAAGCTGTACAAATGAAGTCGGTGCAACATTAGGAATAGACTTTGGATGGCAAGGATTTAGAGTTCGCCAAGAATTCATGCAAACCGTTGGAAATACAGATCCAAGAGTTATGAAGGTTTTAGGCAGTACAGATCCAGAATTTATATCAGATTATTCCAAGTTTGAACAAGGAACTAAATTAATTAAATTTTCAAACAAAACATCTACTGGAGCAAACGGAAGTGATCTTAATTTTACAGATGCAGACTTCCCTTTATTTAGAATGGCAGATGCTTACTTAATGTACGCAGAATTAGCGGTTGTAAATGGTAAAGGTAGTATGGCAAATGCATTAACTTATATCAATGCACTTAGAACCAGAGGTGGATCTGCAACTGTTTTACAATCTGCTTTAAATGCTGATTTCATACTAGCAGAACGTGCAAGAGAATTATACTGGGAAGGTTATAGACGTCAAGACTTAATTCGTTTCGGTAAATATACATCAGGGTATAACTGGCAGTGGAAAGGCGGTAGTATCAATGGAAACAGTCTTCCAGAGTACAGACAAGTATTCCCAATACCAAACAAATATCTTAATCTCAATAGTAATCTTTCTCAAAATACAGGGTATTAATTTTAAAGATTTAAAAAATGAAAAATTATAATATATATAAATTTTTCTTCGCAATAGTAGTATTTCTAGGTATTATATCTTGCGAAGAAAGGGAAGAACTTGTTATTGATTCCACAGGTTCTCCAATTGTAATGGATTTGTCTAAAGAATCGGTTTTTCTTGATGGTAATTTTCCAAACAATCCAGCTTTAACAGTTAACTGGGAAGCAGCGAGCTATTCAATTCCAACAGAGGTTAATTATATCATTGAAGCTTCTAGCACGGAAAATTTTACAGAACCTTATGTCTTAGGGACATTTGGGCAGTCTGTTAAATATGCAACTTTCACTGCTGTTCAAATGAATAATGCAGCCGCAGGGATTGGATTACCTGCAAATGTTGCGGGGAAGATGTATCTGAAAATTAAGTCTTACATTGGAACAACTCAACAATTACAACAAGAATCCAATGTAACATCTGTAATGGTAACCCCTTATAAACTTGTATATCCAGATTTCTTTCTAGTAGGTGAAGCTTCTTATGTTGGATGGACAGCAAGTGCTGCACAGATTCTTCATAAGTCTGAAAATGAGTCTATTATCTATACATATCTAGAAAAAGATAAAAATTTTAGATTTCTTGGTCAACAAGATTGGAATCCAATTAATTACAGTATAGATGATGCAACAACAGATGCTGGAAACAGATATTTCAAACAAGTCTCTTCAAATATTACTGTAGCAGATCACGAGAATATGAAGTTTGGTGGTGAATCAGGTATTTATAAAGTTGTTATTGATGCAGATAAAACTGTTCAGTCTTTAAAAATTACAGCTTCACCTATTTTAGCTTTTGATATTCCACAAGTTTATCTTGTAGGGAATGTAGCAGGTGTAAACTGGACTGTAGAAAGTGCGGTGGCTATGACAAAAACGGGAGCTGGAGTATTCGAATTTACAACTACTTTACCTGCCGATGCTGAGTTCAAATTCTTAGGACAGCAATCTTGGGGAGCTCTTGATTGGGGGAATATCTCGTCAACTGGTAATACCGGATTTTTAGGACCAAAGGATGATAACGGTAATATTAAATTCGCAGGAGACGGAGGATCATACAAAATTACAGTAAATATCAAAGCTGGTATTTATACTATTGTTAAACAATAATTTTCAGTTTAATTTTTAGAATATGAAAAATTTATTAAAACTATTATTTGCATCAATTCTTGTTTCAATCTTGTTTGTAGCTTGTGACAACGATGCTGATAGAGATTGGACAACGCCCGAAGCCAGTTTCAAACTATATGATACAACATTAGGTAGCAATGTCTTGTACGAGACAATGAAAAACAATCCTTTTGTACTGAGTTGGGATAAGACAAGTTCTTCAGATTATACTATTGTATTTTCTACCACCGAAGATTTTGCCAATAAAATTACTTTAGGGACATCTACTACCAATACTTTTACCACAACTATTGGAGATATTAACAGCAAGTTTCTTTCAGCTGGCATGTCTCCATTTTCATCATCCGCTGTATATGTAAGAATAGAAGCAGGATCTGAAGTTTCTAATGTAATATCTTTTGCAATTACACCTTATCCAATTGCAGGACCGGTTATTACAGCTCCTACAAACGGAAGTACTATTGTTCTTAATTCTTCTGATCAATCAGCAATTGCGACAACTATTACTTGGAGTGATTATTCAAAATATGGTGCAACAGTAAAATATCTTGTGGAAATAGCTAAGAAAGGATCGTCAGATTTTGTTTCTTTAGGAGAGGTGACAATTCCAATTCCAAATCCGGATAACATTACAAGATCTTTAGCAATTTCTAATAAAGATCTAAATACGGCAGCTCTTAATGCTGGCGCAGTAGTAAATGTGGAAACAGAGTTAGATTTTAGAGTAACTGCCAAAACAGAATTTTCTACACCAGGTATTGAATTAATATCTGAAGTTTCAACTGCAAAATTAACTACATATCAAGTAGATTATCCAGATTTCTTTCTAGTTGGTGGTGCGAGCGCTGTTGGTTGGAATGCTTCTGGAGCTCAGAAATTGCACAAGCATGATAATATTTCAGAAATCTATACTTATTTGCAACCAGACGAGTTCAGATTCTTAGGTCAGGCAGATTGGAACCCGATCAATTATAGTATGGATGTGGCAGGTATCAAAGATAATTACAAATACTTCAAAACTGTTTCATCAAACATCGTGAAAGGCGGTGGAGATGAGAATATGAAATTAACAGGAACAGCAGGTATTTACAAAGTTGTCATTGACGCAGATTTTGGAGTTAAATCTCTTACTGTGACGCCTACAACAGCTTCTTGGGATATTCCAAACCTTTATCTAGTTGGTTCTTTGCAAGGTTGGAGTGATTCTACCGCTGAAGCTTTCAGTCCAATTGGAAATGGTAAGTTTGAAATGATAAGAGAAATTCCTGATGGAGCAGAATTTAAATTCCTAGGCCAGCAAAATTGGACTGGTAAAGAATGGGGTAATATCCACGCTGTAGGTAACACAGGTTTCTTAGGTCCAAATGGAGATAACAACAATATCAAATTCGATGGAGGAGGTACTTTCTACACAATCACTGTTGATTTGAAAATGGGAACTTACACAATCAAACCGATATAGTAAATTGATATTAAAATATCTAAAAGTGTTGCCAATGTGCAACACTTTTTTTATATTGTAGTCATATATAAACCTTAGAAATAAATTTAGTCAAATGAAAAAATTCACCATTGGAGCAGCTTTGCTTACTATGATGTTTAATGGAGTTTATGCCCAAAGTCTAAAATCTCCAGACGGAAAATTTGAGATGAATTTCCAACTGAAAAACGGCGTTCCAGTTTATAATTTAAAGTATAACGGAAGTGTCGTAGTAGAAGATTCAAAATTAGGAATTAGATTGTTCAAAGATTCGTCTATCAAGTTCGCTTCCGAGATTGCAAAACCGGAAGACGCAAGTTTTGACCTGAATAACGGCTTTACAAAAACAGCCGAAAAAAGAGATTCCAAAAACGAAACTTGGCAACCAATTCTTGGCGAAAAGAAAAATTATATCAACCATTATAATGAGTTAGCATTAACATTGAATCAAGCTTCTTCTGACAGAAGTATTATTGTGAAATTCAGATTGTTCAATGACGGATTAGGTTTCAGATACGAGTTTCCTCAGCAGAAAAATCTTAATTATTTCGTCATCAGAGAAGAAGATTCTGAAATAGATTTTCCAACAGATATGAAAGCTTGGTGGATTGTTGCAGACTACGATTCTCAGGAATATCAATACCAGACCACAAAAATCTCCGAGATTCCAACGCAATGGCCAAAAGCTTATGACTCAAATGCGTCTCAGACCTTGATCAAAAATGCAGTTCAGTCACCTTTGATGTTGAAAAAAGAAGGTAAAGAACCACTTTACGTAAACGTTGGTGAAGCTGCAGTTCTGGATTATCCGGCTTCTCATTTGGAAGTAGATGCTCAGAATTTCAAATTCAAAACGCATTTGACGGCTGACAGACAAGGCGCAAAAGCTTACGTTCAAACACCATCTACTACGCCTTGGAGAACCATCATCGTTTCGCCAAAAGCGGAAGTGGTAATGGATTCCAAAATGATGTTCAACCTGAACGAACCTACAAAATACAAAGACACGTCTTACATCAAACCAACCAAGTATATGGGCGTTTGGTGGGAAATGATCATCGGAAAATCCCAATGGGCATACTCCACAGCAGAAAATGTTCACATCGATAAAACCGATTTCTCAAAACTGACACCCAACGGAAAACACGCTGCCAACAATACAAAAGTTAAAGAATACATCGATTTTGCATCAGCAAACGGTTTCCAAGGCTTGTTGATAGAAGGTTGGAACACAGGTTGGGAAGATTGGTTCGGACATTCCAAGGAATTCGTTTTCGATTTCATCACGCCATATCCAGATTTCGACATCAAAATGTTAAATGAGTACGCACATTCCAAAAACGTAGATTTGATAATGCATCACGAGACATCTGGCTCCGCAACCAACTACGAAAGATGGGCAGACAAAGCTTTCCAATTGATGAACAAATACGGTTACAAATCTGTGAAAACTGGCTATGTGGGCGACATTATTCCAAGAGGTGAACACCATTATTCGCAATGGACCAACAACCATTATTACAGAATTGCTGAGAAAGCAAACGAGTACAAAATTATGGTCAACTCGCACGAATCTGTGCGTCCGGGCGGAGAAAGTAGAACCTATCCAAACTGGATTTCTGCAGAAGCAGCACGTGGAACAGAGTATGACGCTTTTGGCGGCAACAATCCAGACCACCACGTTATTTTGCCATTTACAAGATGGATGGGCGGATCTATGGACTACACGCCAGGGATTTTCCAAACCAAGTTAGATTACTACTTCCCAGGCGACAAGCGTTTCGTGAAAACCACGTTGGCAAAGCAGTTGGCACTTTATGTAACGATGTATATGCCTTTGCAGATGGCGGCAGATTTGCCAGAGAATTATGCGAAACATATGGACGCTTTCCAGTTTATCAAAGATGTGGCGGCAGATTGGGATGATACCAAAATATTGTCCGCAGAACCAGGCGAATATGTTCACACAGCAAGAAAAGCAAAAGGAACAGACAACTGGTTTGTAGGTGGAATTACTGATGAAAACGCCAGAGATTACACCGTAGATTTTTCTTTCCTAGACAAAGGTAAAAAGTACGAAGCAACTGTTTACGAAGACGGAAAAGATGCAGATTATGAGAAAAATCCGCAGAGTTACAAAATCTACAAAAAAACAGTTGACAGCAAAACAAAATTGCCAATCCATTTGGTAAGAAGCGGTGGTTACGCCATCTCTTTGAAACCGATAAAATAATAAAAATTCCCCTTCCCTGAAGGGGAGATTTTCGAACTTGTTCGGAAATTGGGGGTAGTTTTTTCAGGAGCTTAATCCCGCTATCCGCTGTATCTTTTTTGTTTTATTAATTTTTGTCATCAAATCCAGATTTTTACAAAAACAAAAAAGGATGCCGCTACTATCGGGGCTATGGGTTTCCAAAACCAAACAAAACTTTGTCAAATCGAAGATTCGGCGTAGCCAAAGTTTAACGCTTTGACAAAGTTTTTTTTCTCAATTTTTCTCCAAATCCTATAATATGAACTGGATTTCCAAACTTTTCAACAAACAAAATACCTTTCTTTTCCTTTTGATAGGAATGGTCATATTGGCGAAAGTCATTCCGTTCCAAGAATCTTATAATCAATATTTTAATCTTTCAGGATTCATAGATTGGGGAATTGCAGGGATTTTCCTGCTTTATGGACTCAAACTAAATCTCAAAGAAGTCGTAAAAGATGTCTCCAACTGGAAACTGCACTTGCTGATTCAGTCGGGAACTTTCATTATTTTTCCATTGTTGGCGTTGATGTTTTATCCGTTTTTGAAAGATACATCGTATTACAATATTTGGCTTTCAGTTTTCTTTTTGGCAAGTTTGCCTTCCACAGTTTCATCTTCCGTGGTAATGGTTTCCATTGCAAAAGGAAATGTCACGTCAGCAATTTTCAATGCTTCAATTTCCGGAATTATAGGCATCGTAATGACACCACTTTTGATGAGTTTTTTCCTAATCAAAAATGGAGAATCTGGCGACCAAGGCGAGATTATTCAACAATTGCTACTCAAAGTTTTGTTGCCAATCATTTTAGGAATTTTATTCAACCCGATTTTCAAAAAATGGGTAACAAAATATGCCAATATCATTTCAGAATTTGACAGACTGATAATTTTGTTGATTGTTTACGAAAGTTTCTCGCACGCATTTATAGAAAATATTTTTGTTGCAGTTCCAGCATTTGTATTCTTAGCGTTGGCATTTAGCGTTGTCTTTTTGTTTTTCGCGACCTATTACATTCTGAAATTCATTGCAGAAAAACTGAACTTCAAACCGAAAGATGTCATCACAACAACCTTTTGTGGTTCAAAGAAATCCTTAGTTCACGGGAGTTTGTTTCTATTGGTTTTAGGAATTCCGGATGAGCAAAAAGTTTTGTTTTTGTTGCCGGTAATGATTTACCACAGTTTTCAATTATTCTACGTAAGTTGGCTTGCTAATAAATTGGCGAAAAGAGCAGAACTTGTTGAGATTTAATTTTAAAATTAATCTTAATAATCAATATTTTAGCAACCAATTTTTTATTTAAATTTAATATAGACCTTAAAAAATATTCACTCAAAAAATTGACATTATGAAAAAAATAATAACAATTTCTTCACTAGTGTTTTCATCCGTTTTCTATTCTCAGGTTCAGAAAGTAGAACCTGCATTTTGGTGGAGCGGAATGAAGAATCCTGAACTTCAACTTTTAGTTTACGGAAAAGACATTCAAAATCTTCAACCCGAATTCTCAACCGGAATCAAAATCAAAGAAGTCAAAAAAGTAGAAAATCCAAACTACCTTTTTGTGACAATCGATACAAACGGCGTTCAACCAGGAAAAACAAAATTGAACTTCAAAAACGCAAACAAGACCGTTAAAACCATTGATTACGAATTCAAACAAAGACAACAAAACTCGGCGAGCAGAGATTCTTACACGTCTTCTGATGTGATGTATCTCATTATGCCAGACCGTTTCGCCAATGGAAATCCGAAAAATGACAACACGCCAGACACTGCGGAAAAAGCAGACAGAAGCAAAACCGGCGGTCGCCACGGTGGAGATATTGCCGGAATTGTGAAAAATCTGGATTATCTGCAAGAATTAGGAATTACCACGATTTGGAACACGCCGTTGCTGGAGGATAACGAGCCAAGTTTTTCTTACCACGGCTACGCACAAAGCGATTATTACAAAATCGACCCTCGCTACGGAACTAATGAAGATTACAAAAATCTGGCAGATGAACTTCACAAAAGAAAAATGAAATTGGTGATGGATTATGTGACCAATCACTGGGGTTCAAAAAGTTGGATTATCAAAGATTTGCCTGCGAAAGATTGGATTCACCATTGGGCTGGTGGAAAAGATGGTTTCCAGAGAAGTAATTACAGAATGACAACGCAGTTCGATACCAACGCTTCAAAAGTGGATGAAGCGGCTTGTATGGACGGCTGGTTTGATACCACGATGCCGGATATGAACCAAAGCAATCCTATGGTTGTAAATTATATGGCTCAAAATGCGATTTGGTGGATAGAATATGCTGGTTTGGATGGTTTCCGTGTAGATACCTATTCTTACAACGATAAAAAAGGAATCGCCGATTGGACAAAAAAAATTACGGATGAGTATCCAAAATTCAATATCGTAGGAGAAGTCTGGATGCACGATCAGGCTCAGATGTCTTATTGGCAAAAGGATTCCAAGATTGCGGCGATAGAAGGTTACAATTCCTATTTGCCTTCTGTGATGGATTTTACGATGCACGACGCTCTTGGTCAGGTTTTCCGTGAGGATTCAGGTTGGGATTCTGGGATGCAGAGAGTTTATGATAATCTGGCGAATGATTTCCTTTATCCGGATATCAATAATCTTTTGGTTTTTGCTGAGAATCACGATACAAATAGATTCAACCAGATTTTCCCGAATGTTGCAGATTACAAACTGGCGATGAGCTTAATCCTAACAGTTCGTGGAATTCCACAATTGTATTACGGTTCCGAGATTGGAATGGCTGGCGATAAAAACAATGGTGGCGATGGCGAAATCAGAAAAGACTTCCCAGGCGGTTGGGCTGGCGATGCAAACAATGCTTTCACAAAATCTGGAAGAACGGCTTCTCAAAATGAATACTTCGATTACACCAAAAAACTTCTGAACTGGAGAAAAGGAAACGAAGCAGTTCATACCGGGAAAACTTTGCATTATATCCCGAATGACAATGTTTATGTTTATTTCCGATATACAGATAACAAACGCGTAATGGTTGTCATCAACAATAATAAAAAAGATCAGAACCTAGATTTGAAGCGTTTTTCTGAAGGTATCAAAAACTTTACAAAAGGAAAAGATATCATCTCTGACAAAGATTTTGATTTGAAAACAAATTTGTCTGTCGCTGGAAAATCTTCATTAATTTTAGAGCTTAAATAAAATTAAAATGAAAAAAATAATTTCACTTTTCATCCTGACTTTTTTAATATTTTCAGGTTCAATTTCTGCCCAGAAAAAAGGCTTTTACGAAAATGTTCAGAAAAAGAATATCAATAAATTATTGGATGACCTCAATGTTTTGGCAGCGAATGCAGAGTTCGAAAAATATTTCGAATGTTTTGCAGAAGAATCTCAATACATCGGAACAGATGCGACGGAAGTTTGGACGAAAAAAGAATTCAAAGACTGGTCAAAACCATACTTCGACAAAAAGACAACCTGGAATTTCAAATCCTTGAAACGAAATATTTTTTTCAGCAAAGACGGAAATTACGCTTGGTTTGATGAGATTCTGGATACTCAAATGAAAATCTGCAGAGGCTCCGGCGTGGTAGAAAAAATCAACGGAAAGTGGAAAATCAGACAATACGTTCTCTCAGTTACAGTTCCAAATGATGTCGTGGATGAAGTGACAAAAATCAAAGCACCGATTGAAGATGCATTGATTCAGAAATTAAAGTAGACCTTAAAAACCTTAAAATAAACAATGACAAAAAAAATTAAACCAAATCTTTCCATTGCTCAGATTATCAATATGAGTATGGGATTTTTGGGAATCCAGATGGCATTTGGATTGCAAAACGGAAACGCGAGCCGTATTCTCGCAAACCTTGGAGCTGACGTTCACGAACTTTCTTGGTTTTGGTTGGTCGCGCCGGTTACAGGATTGATTGTCCAGCCAATTATTGGGCATATGGGAGACAACACTTGGAGTCCGCTTGGTCGCAGAAAACCGTACTTTTTGATTGGTGCGATTTTATGTGCCATCGGATTGGTTCTCCTTCCGAATGCTGCGTCCGTCACACATATGATTGCCGCAAATGTTTTATTGCTTGCTGTGATTTTCCTTGCAATGATGGACTTTTCCGTAAACATAGCAATGGAACCTTTCCGAGCTTTGGTTGGCGATATGTTGCCAAAACATCAAGGAACGTTAGGTTTTTCAATCCAAACCATTTTGATTGGAATTGGAGCGGTGATTGGTTCAGAAATGCCAAACTGGTTAACTAAATTAGGAATCTCTAATGTTGCGCCAGAAGGTTATGTTGCGGACAATGTGATTTATGCATTTTATGTTGGTGCCACAGTTTTGATTGTTTCAATTCTCTACACGATTTTCACAACCAAAGAATATTCGCCACAGGAATTTGCAGAGTTTGAAGGTGGAAAAGACGTGGTGGAAGAACCCTCAAAATTTTCTGATATGTTTAGAGATTTTGCAAACATTCCAAACCTAATGAAAAAATTAGGAATTGTACAATTCTTTTCTTGGTTTGCGCTTTTCACGATGTGGGTTTTTACCACAAGTGCTTTGGCGACTCATCATTTCGGGCTTTCTCCGGAAGACACAAAATCCGTTGACTTTAACAAAGCTGGAGATTTGACAGGACATTTATTCGGTTTATATAATCTTTTCGCGATTCCATTTGCATTTTTGTTAACGCCTATTGCAAAAGCGATTGGAAAAAAACAAACCCACGCTTTGGCTTTAGCAAGTGGAGGTTTAGGTTTGATTTCTATGTATTTCATCAAGGATACATCGATGCTGTGGATTTCGATGATAGGTTTAGGATTTGCGTGGGCAAGTATTTTAGCAATGCCTTACGCAATGTTGATAGATGCGATTCCACAAAGGAAAATGGGCGTTTATATGGGGATTTTCAATTTCTTTATTGTAGTTCCACAGATTATCAATGGTATTTTCGGAGGACCAATTGTTTCTAATATTTTTGGGAAAATGGCGATAGATTATGTTGTGGTTGGAGGAGTTTGTATGTTGTTAGGAGCAATTATCACTTTGGCTTTTATCAAATCTCAAGATGAAACACCAAAAGAAATCGAAGAAGAAATCCAACAAGTTCATTTTTAAGAACTGTCACACTGAGCTTGTCTAAGTGCTCATATATAAAAATCCGCCACAGTGCGGATTTTTTCGTTCTTACCGTACATCAATGCGCAAGGTTTTTGAATTGATGAAATTTGTGGAACAAAAATCAACAAACAAATTATCATCAATTATGAAAACAGTATATCACAGCGCAGACAGCAGAGGCAAAGCCAATCACGGATGGTTGAAAAGCAATCACACATTTAGTTTTGCTAAGTATCACAATCCAGAAAGAATGAACTTCGGTGTTCTTCGTGTTTTGAACGACGATTTTGTGGAAGGCAGTATGGGATTTGGCAGACATCCACATAGAGATATGGAAATTATTTCTATTCCATTGGAAGGCGAGTTGCGCCACGGCGACAATATGGGCAATTCCGGGATTATTAAGAAAGGCGATATTCAGGTAATGTCAGCCGGAACTGGAATTATGCACAGCGAAGAAAATGCGACGGAACAACCCGTGAAATTCTTGCAAATCTGGATCATCCCAAACAAAACCGATGTTACACCAAGATACGACCAAGTCAATATCGAGGAAAATTCTGTCAAAAATGATTTCCAACAAATCTTATCTCCCAATGCAGATGATGCGGGCGTTTGGATTCATCAAGACGCTTGGTTCAACTTAGCGAAATTTGACAAAGGTTTTTCCAAAGAATATAAAATCAACAAATCTGGAAACGGAGTTTACGCTTTTGTTATCAAAGGAAAAGTGAAAATCGGCGAACAAATTTTGGATGACAGAGACGGATTCGGAATTTGGGATGCAGAAAGTTTTGTAATGGAAGCTCAGGAAAATTCAGAAATATTATTGATGGAAGTTCCAATGCAATTGCCAAATTAAATTAATAATTTATTAAATATTTAAGAAATTACAGCAAAAAGGGTATAACATTTGTCCTCAAAAAAACTTAAATTCGCAGTTTAAAAAGTAAAACTGAAAAACGGATGAAACGCTCACGTTTAATTTCTTTTTGAAACAGAAATAAGATTTGAGCGTTGCATTTGAAAAAAAGATTAAATATTAGCAAATGAGATTACTTATTGTTGGAAATGGTGGCCGTGCTTCGGCTTTAGCTGTAAAATTGAGCGAGGATAGGAGAATTACAAAAATGTTCTTCGCACCTGGAAACGCCACTACCGAAAAATTAGGAGAAAACATCAACGAAACCGACATTATTCTACTGAGAGATTTTGCCATCAAAAACAAAGTCGATCTTACCATTGTTGGACCAGAAGCACCGCTTGTAGAAGGCATTGTGGATGAGTTCAAAAAAGTTGATCTCAAAGTTTTCGGTCCTTCACAAAAAGCGGCATCTTTGGAAGGTAGCAAGGCATTCTCTAAGAAGTTTATGCAGACTTACGGCATCAAAACCGCAAAATCTGTCACTTTTGATTCTTACCTAGAAGCTAAAGAATATTTGCAAACTCAGCAGTTTCCTTTGGTAATCAAAGCTAGCGGATTGGCTGGCGGAAAAGGTGTTGTGATTGCAGAAGATCTGGAAGAAGCAGAAGGAACGATTCACGATTTTATGATCAAAAGAATCTTCGGAGATGCAGGAATCCAAGTGATTATAGAGGAGTTTTTGAAAGGTTTTGAAGCATCTATCATAGGAGTTTCAAACGGTGAAAAAATATTCCCTTTCGTTGCTGCAAAAGATTATAAAAAAGCAGGTAACGGCGACAAAGGTCCAAACACAGGCGGAATGGGTTCTGTGGCGCCAAGCCCAGAATTTTCAGAAGCACACAACCAGGATTTCATCCAGAATATTATGAATCCAACGGTGGAAGGTCTTAAAAAAGAAGGACTTAGCTTCAAAGGATTCATCTTCTTCGGATTGATGATTACCAACAACGGAACATACCTTCTCGAGTACAATATGAGATTGGGAGATCCTGAAACTCAGGTGCTTTTGCCACTTTTGGAAAACAATTTGGTAGATGTTATCGATGATTGTCTGAACGGAAGAGAACTAGATCTCAAATTCAAAAACAAAAAAGCAGTTTGCCTAGTTGTTTGTTCCGGCGGTTATCCAAAAAACCACGAGACAGGTTACGAAATCACAGGCGCAGAAAAAGTGAAAAACAGCACACTTCTCTACGCAGGTGCAGATTACCGAGGCGACAGAATTGTTTCCACAGGCGGTAGAGTTCTGAACATCGTTGCCCTTGGCGACACGTACGAAGAGGCGCGCAAAAAAGTATATGAGGACGCAGTTCCGGTAGATTTCGACTACGGATTTTACCGCGACGATATTGCGAAATTTTAAAGTACGAAGAGATGTTGGGCGACCAACGTCTCTTTTTTTTAGGAGCTTGATCCCGCTTTCCACTATATCTTTTTTTGTTTACGACGTTTTGTCATCAATACAAAATTTACTCAAAAACAAAAAAAGGATGCCGTTGCAATCGGGGCTAGGGTTTTCCATATCGATTGAAGATTTGTCAATCAATAGAACATTTATAAAAATCAAAAAATTAAAAAAACAATTTTGAAAATGTAAAAAAATCTTAGCGAACTTAGCCGTAAAGATTCATCATTTATCAATCATCATTTATATTTTATCAACCATCATTTATCAATTATATAAAATGCACAACGGAATTATCATTTTAGACTTCGGTTCCCAATACAACCAACTTATCGGAAGAAGAATCCGCGAGATGGAAGTCTATTCAGAAATATTACCATTCAACACACCATTGTCTGAGATTTTGGAAAGAAAACCAAAAGGAATCATCCTTTCCGGCGGACCAAGTTCTGTGAATGCAGACAATGCCCATCTCGTAGAAAAAGAACTCTACGAACAAGGAATCCCAGTTCTTGGAATCTGCTACGGAATGCAACTCACAGCACATCTTTTAGGCGGAAAAGTCACCAAAGGCGAGAAAGGCGAGTACGGAAAAGCACATCTGGAAATCATCAAAGAAAATGATTTGCTGAAAGGCGTTTACCAAAATTCCATCGTTTGGATGAGCCATTTTGATGAGGTTTCAGAATTGCCAGTTGGTTTCGAACTGAATGCAAAATCTGGCGTTATCGCTTCCATTTCAAATCCTGAAAAGAAAATCTACGGTGTTCAGTTTCATCCGGAAGTTTCTCATTCCGAAGAAGGTGGGAAGATGTTGGAGAATTTCGTTTTCGAAATTTGCAAGTCAGAAAAAAATTGGAAACTAACCAATTATATCGAAAAAACTGTTGCCGAAATCAAAGAAAAAGTGGGCGACAACAAAGTGATTTTAGGACTTTCCGGCGGTGTAGATTCTTCCGTTGCGGCCGTTTTAATCCATAAGGCAATCGGTGACCAACTGAATTGTATCTTCGTGGACACAGGACTTTTGAGAAAAGACGAAGACAAAAAAGTAATGGAAAATTATGGCAAGCATTTCCAGATGAACATCAAACTGGTGGAAGCTTCCGAAAGATTCTTATCCAAATTAGCTGGCGTTGGCGACCCGGAAGAAAAAAGAAAAATCATCGGTAACGAATTCGTTCACTTGTTCGATGAAGAATCCAAAAAAATCGAAGGTGCAAAATTCCTAGCGCAAGGAACAATCTATCCAGATGTCATCGAATCTCAGTCTGTGAAAGGACCTTCTGCTGTTATCAAATCGCATCACAACGTTGGTGGATTGCCAGAGGAAATGGAATTTGAATTGTTGGAACCTTTGAGAGAGTTGTTCAAAGATGAGGTTAGAAAAGTAGGAGAGGAATTGGGAATTCCGCACGAGTTGGTTTACAGGCATCCGTTTCCTGGTCCAGGTTTAGGCATCCGGGTTTTGGGAGAAGTGGATGCAGAAAAAGTAAGAATCTTGCAGGAAGCTGATGATATCTTCATTGAGGAATTGTATAAAAATGACCTTTACGAAAAAGTATCTCAAGCATTCGTGGTTCTTCTTCCAGTAAAATCCGTTGGTGTAATGGGTGACGAAAGAACTTATGAATACACAGCAGTTGTTCGTTCTGCAAACACCATTGACTTTATGACTGCAACTTGGAGTAGATTACCTTACGAGTTTTTGGATACAGTTTCCAGCAGAATCATCAATGAAGTTCGTGGAATCAATAGAGTTGCCTACGACATCAGTTCAAAACCACCTGCGACTATTGAGTGGGAATAATTTATGAATGATAGATCATAGTTGATAAATGATAAAACCAGCAACGAATTGCTGGTTTTTTTTAAGTTTTACAAATTATTGCTTTGAATAAAAAATGTAATAATTCTTATTGAATTCCACAGGTTTGTCAGATTTCAAAGTCCCAGTTTGCGATTGCTCTGTCGGGTTCAATTCTTGTCCGTCTGCGAGTCTGATTGGGAATTTCAAATTAGGAATTACATTTGTCCATCTGTATGTCAATTGATTTCCCGTTTGTTTATATTCCAAAGTTGGGATTTTCGCCGTTCTCAGATATTGGTCAAAAATTGATTTCAAATCAACGCCGGATTTTTCAATGAAATAATTTTGAATTTGTTCCGATGTCACGGTTTGGTGGTAGAAATCTTTATTAAGTCCTCTCAAGATTTGACGGAACTTCTCATCATTATTAATGACCGTTCGAATAGTGTGAATCATATTTGAGCCTTTTGGATACATATCGCCACTTCCTTCGTTTCTCACGCCATATTTCCCGATGATTGCTTTGTCGTTTTGAATGTTGTTTCTGATGCCCTGTGTATATTTATCACCATCAGCTTTTCCCCAAAGGCTTTCCACATAAAGTGTTTCCGAATAAGTTGTGAAACTCTCGTGAATCCACATATCCGCTTGGTCTTTCGCCGTGATGTTGTTCGCAAACCACTCGTGTCCCGTTTCGTGGATGATGATGTAATCCCACTTCATCCCGATGCCAGTTCCAGACATATCGTGACCCAAATAGCCGTTCATATATTTGTTTCCGTACGCCACGTTGCTCTGATGTTCCATCCCAAGATGTGGCGACTCTACCAATTTGTAAGAATCTTCGTAAAACGGATAAGGACCAAACCAACTTTCAAAAGATTTCATCATCGGTTTCACTTGCTCGAATTGTTTTTTGGCTTTGTCAAGATTGTAATCCAAAACCCAATAGTCCAAATCCAGTTTTCCTTTTTCACCATCAAAAGTATCTTTGAAATTCACATATTTTCCGATGGATGGAATGATAGAATAAGCATTGATAGGATTTTTCACTTCCCAAAGCCAAGATTTTTTATCACCAATATTTTCTTGTTTAATGAGCCTTCCGCCTGCAATTCCAACCAAATCTTTCGGTGTAATGATTTTGAAAGTTGTTCCGTTATCAGGCTCATCACTCCAAATATCTTTGCAAGGAAGCCAAATGCTCGCGCCAATTCCTTCATCCGCAACCGTCATCCAAGGATTGCCGTTTTTGTCTTTTGCGAACATCCAACCGCCGTCCCAAGGTGCATTTTTTGCAATCACAGGATTTCCGGAAAAGTCAATGTCAATCACAAACTTTTCTCCCTTTTTGAAACTTCTTTTCGTGTGAAGGAATATAAAATCACCGTCAACTCTTTGCTCTACAATTGGAAAATTTGCTTTGATTTTATCAGCCTTCATCGGATTTTGAAGGTCGATTTGAAAAATAGGATTGGTCACATTTTTTTCAACTTCGATGCTGATTTTGTTGCTTCCTTTGATGCTTTTTGCTTCGAAGTTCGGTTCCAAAACGATGTCATATTTTTTAACATCCCAAAAGTTCCTGAATTTGGTATTAGAACCTTTCAGTGAATCAGTTTTGGTAAATTTCTCAGGAGATTCGAAAAACTGAGCTTTGGAAAATCCCATCGCCAAAACGGAAAGAAGAAGTAGTTTTTTCATTTTTATTTTTTTGAGATTTAATAAGTTGATGGTGAACTGTTAAAAGTTACAGGATTTTAGAATTATTTTTTGCGTTTCAAAAAACCCTTTCAGAGTTTCAAACTCTGAAAGGGTTAGCAACCTTTATTATATCACATTTTCCAAATAAAAATGCTTCGTCTCCTCAATGATTTCATCGATTTGTTCAAGTGTCAAAGCCTGAAGAAACTTAGTTTTAAATTCTTTGAAATGCGGAATTCCACGGAAATAATTGCTGTAATGTTGTCTCATTTCCACGA
This sequence comes from Epilithonimonas xixisoli, assembly GCF_004365655.1. GTDB lineage: Bacteria > Bacteroidota > Bacteroidia > Flavobacteriales > Weeksellaceae > Epilithonimonas > Epilithonimonas xixisoli. Next base: position 645,279 of record NZ_SOEO01000003.1, read on the forward strand.
TTCCTGGACGTTCGCCCTTCCATTCCACAGACCAAAGTGCGTGATTTTTCACCGCGTCCAGTCTTTCTGCAATGGTTGGTTCTGGTAAAATCTCGCCCGTTTCAAAAAAATGTTTCACCTCATTGAAAATCCAAGGATAGCCAATCGCACCACGACCAATCATAATGCCGTCGCAGTTGTATTTGTTTTTGTATTCTAAAGCCTTTTGAGGGGAATCGATGTCGCCGTTTCCAAAGATTGGGATTTCGATATTCGGATTGTTTTTGATTCTTGAAATATGTTCCCAGTCAGCCTCGCCTTTATACATTTGAGCGCGAGTTCTGGCGTGAATGGTCAAAGCCTTGATTCCGACATCTTGCAATCTTTCGGCAACTTCATCGATATTAATGGAGTCATTATCCCAACCCAATCTGGTTTTTACGGTCACTGGCAAATGGGTGGAATTTACAACGGCCTTGGTCAATCTTACCATCAAGTCAATATCCTTCAAAACGCCTGCACCTGCACCTTTGCAAACCACTTTTTTTACAGGACAACCATAATTAATATCAACAATATCCGGCTCAACAGTTTCCACAATCCGCGCGGACATTGCCATCGCTTCCTCATCACCACCAAAAATCTGGATTCCTACAGGTCTTTCATAATCGAAAATATCCAGCTTTTTTCGGCTCTTAATCGCATCACGAATCAAGCCTTCCGAAGAGATAAACTCGGAATACATCAAGTCTGCGCCGTGCATTTTGCACAATTTTCTGAAAGGCGGATCACTCACATCCTCCATAGGAGCCAAAAGAAGTGGAAAATCCGGAAGTTCTATGTTGCCAATTTTTACCATTCTGCAAAGATAATGATTCATTTTGGGACTAATTTAAAATCAATCTTGATTCTTTATTTAATAAATTTGTGATATAATAATTAATAATGAAAAGAATATTACTAGCAACTGTTCTAGCCGTCACATTTTCCTGTTCCGATAAGTCTAAAGCCGAAAAAGAAGAAGTCGCTTTTGAACCTGAGCCAGCTCCAAAAGTTGTAACAGACCCAATTGCCGAAGGAAAGTCTTTGATTGAAGGTGCAGACTGCCTCGGTTGCCACAAATTGGATGAAAAAATGATTGGCCCGTCGTACAAAGAAGTTTCGGCGAAATATGAAAACACGCCGGAAAATGTAGAAATCTTGGCCGAAAAAATCATCAAAGGAAGTTCTGGAATTTGGGGCGATGTTCCAATGCCGGCGCACAACGGAATGAGCAAAGAAAATGCTAAATATATGGCGCAATATATTTTATCTTCGAAATAATGACCGAAAAATCCAGCCTTCATCCCAGAAATATCCACCGCAATTCCTACAATTTCGAAGAATTGATTGTATCAGTTCCCGAACTCAAACATTACGTTTTCAAAAACGATTACGATACTTTGACCATCAATTTCAGTCTTCCACAAGCGGTGAAATTGCTCAACAAAGCTTTGCTTTTGAAATATTATAATATCAAAGATTGGGACATTCCCGAAGGTAATCTTTGTCCTCCGATTCCAGGTCGTGCAGATTACGTTCATTATTTGGCAGATTTGTTAGCGGAAGAAAATGGCGAGATTCCAACTGGAAATTCAGTGAAAGGTTTGGATATTGGAACGGGCGCCAATCTCGTGTATCCATTGATTGCCAATAGTTCATACGGTTGGAAAATCTTGGGAACCGATATTAATAAAGACTTCTTGGAAAACGCTCAGAAGATTTTAGACACCAATCCGGATTTATCAGAAAATATCAATTTAAAATTCCAACCAGATTCTGATTTTATCTTAAAAAATATATTGTCATCCGAAGACAGATTCACATTCTCGATGTGCAATCCGCCTTTTCACGAATCTGCGGAAGACGCCTTGCAAGGCAATCGCAGAAAAACCAAGAATCTAAGAAACAACAAAGTTCAAAAACCAATTCTCAACTTCGGCGGAAATCAATCCGAACTTTGGTGCGAAGGCGGCGAAGAAGCTTTCATCAAAAAAATGATAAACGAAAGTGTCCAGTTCAAGTCGCAGGTTTTGTGGTTCACCACTTTGGTTTCCAAAAAAGACAATCTCCACCAGCTCACGACCTTACTGAAAAACCTCAAAGTCCCAGAATTCAAAACCATCGATATGGCGCAAGGTCAAAAAATCAGCCGGATTTTGGCGTGGACATTTGTACCGAAAGAAAGCAGAAAAAGGTGGTTTTAAAATTCTTTTAGCTTTTTACATTATTTTTAAATATTCTTACCCTTTCAAAGTTCCCACCTATGAAAGGGTTTTTTCTGTGAAAAAATACTCCTTTTGGGTTATTTCATACGTGGAAACTGTACGATAATTTTGAAGTCATAAAATTTATAGCTTATGAAATACAAAATTTATTTTTCAGGGCTTTTGTTATTTTCATTTATTGGGAATGTGAAATCACAAAGCCTCACGCTTTCCGGGGGAGAATCCGAAAGTAGTTCAGGGGGAAGTATCTCTTCTTCTATAGGTCTTTCGCCAGCTACTGTTGTCGGGAATGGGTCTTACACAGTTTCGTCTGGTAGCCAACAGCCGTATGAAATTTCTATGCATTTGAGTGTGGTTGATATCAAAAATAAAAATATTGAAATCAAAATCTATCCAAATCCTTTTTCTGAAAATGTCTCTGTGAAATTTTCGCAGGATTATAAAAATGAAAAATACAGCTACAGAATTTTTGACTTAAACGGCAGATTGATTACTAAAGGTGAATTAAAAGAAATCTCAAATGTTCTCAATCTGCAAAATCTATCCACTGGCAATTATATGCTTGAGATCAACCATTTTGGCAAAACTATCAATACTTACAAAATCATCAAAAAATAAAAACTATGAAAACTTTTTTACAAATTTTAATCTTGTTTGTTTCTGTATCAATTTTTGGACAGGCGACACAAAATATTGGATATCAGGCTGTAGTTAGAAATGCTGCAAATCAACTGGTTCAAAACCAAAATGTGAAAGTAAAGGTTAGTCTAATGATAGGCGCAACTGGAGAACCTTTTTATACAGAGAGACATACAGTTCAGACCAATAACAATGGATTGTTCAACATCCAGATTGGAGGTGGAACAGCAGAAAGTGGAAATTATACCAATGCAATCTACTGGGCTGGAGGAAATCATTTTGTAAAAACCGAGATAGATCCTCTTGGTGGAAGTAATTATTCTATTACCAGTACAACGCAATTGTTGAGTGTTCCTTATGCTAATTATTCTAATACTGCTGGTTACGCATTTGCAGCAGGTGGATTAGCTGGTTTAGCAACGAATTTTCAAGGTATGTATAAGGCGAATCTGGATGGATTAGATTTATATTTATTAGTTTCTTATGTAGAGGGAAGTAAAATTTATCTAAAAATTAATGAGGTGAATCCTGATAATCCTGATAATCCAAATGATACTACATTGTTTGCTGTTATTAATCCTCTTATCAACAATGGTAATTATGTTACCTCATCAATTATACATTTGGCAGGAGATCTTTTTGAAAGTATAGGAGATATTGATTTCGAGGCTTCTCTAAATTTGCAATCAACTGAATTAACACTCAAATGTATAGAAAATTATGAAGGCGGTGATACATATGATGTTGTTTTTACAAAACTTTAAAAATTAGAATATGTTTTAAATGTAATAAACCTTTTGGATGACTAATTTCCGAAAGGTTTTTTTATGATTAATGTAAATTTAAAATTCATAAATTTGCAATTCCAAAAAATTGAATTAAAATGTCATTATCAGAACAGGAAATTATCCGTCGCGAAAAATTGCAAAAACTGACCGACCTGGGAATCGATGCATTCCCGGCCGCTGAATACAAAATCACCGATTCCACAAAATCTATAAAACAGGATTTCCAGGAAGGGAAGAAGGTGGTAATCGCTGGAAGATTGATGTCCAGAAGAATTCAGGGAAAGGCAAGTTTTGCAGAATTGCAGGATTCCGAAGGCAAGATTCAGGTTTATTTTAACCGAGACGAGATCTGTACTGGTGAAGACAAAACTTTATACAACGAGGTTTACAAACATCTCCTTGACATTGGTGACATCATTGGCGTGGAAGGTGAATTGTTCAACACGCAAGTTGGCGAGATGACCGTGAAGGTGACCAATTTTCAAATTTTAACCAAAACACTTCGCCCGCTTCCTCAACCAAGAACTGATGAAAATGGAGTCGTGCACGATGCTTTCAATGATGCAGAATTGCGTTACAGACAGCGTTATGTAGATTTAATCGTGAATCCTCAAGTGAAAGAGATCTTCGTAAAAAGAACAAAATTGTTCAATGCGATGAGAACTTTCTTCAATGATGCTGGATATTTCGAAGTAGAAACACCAATTCTTCAGTCGATTCCTGGTGGTGCTGCGGCAAGACCTTTCATCACGCATCACAATGCTTTGGATATTCCATTATATCTTAGAATTGCGAACGAATTATATTTGAAAAGATTGATTGTTGGCGGATTTGACGGTGTTTATGAATTCTCGAAAAACTTCAGAAATGAAGGAATGGACAGAACCCACAACCCGGAATTTACCGCGATGGAAATCTATGTCGCGTACAAAGATTACAATTGGATGATGGATTTCACCGAGAAATTGTTGGAATTCTGTGCAAATCAAGTAAATGGCGCTTCGGAATCAACTTTCGGAGAACACACCATCAGCTGGAAAGCACCTTATCCGAGAGTTTCTATGACAGAAGCCATCTTGAAATATACAGGTTTTGACATCACCGGAAAATCTGAACAGGAATTGTTCGATTTCGCCAGATCTATCGGAATCGATGTAAATGAAACAATGGGTAAAGGAAAATTGATCGACGAGATCTTCGGAGAGAAATGTGAGGGCAACTTCATCCAACCAACGTTCATCACAGATTATCCTGTGGAAATGTCGCCTTTGACCAAAAAACACAGAACGCAAGAAGGTTTGACCGAACGTTTCGAATTGATGGTTTGTGGAAAAGAGATCGCAAATGCTTATTCTGAGCTTAATGACCCGATCGACCAAAGGGAACGTTTCGAAGAACAATTGAAATTAGCCGAAAAAGGTGACGACGAAGCAACAGGTTTCATCGATGAAGATTTCCTAAGAGCTTTGGAGTACGGGATGCCACCAACATCTGGATTAGGAATCGGAATGGACAGATTGATTATGTTTTTAACAAATAATCCTTCAATCCAAGAAGTTCTTTTCTTCCCTCAAATGAGACCAGAAAAAGTGGTTCCAAAAGTAGAGTTGGGAGAAGATGAAAAAGTAATTCTCGAAATCCTTAATTCTCAGGAAGAACCTTTAGAACTTAATGAAGTTAAAAATCGTTCCCAACTTTCCGGGAAAAAATGGGACAAAGCTTCTAAAACTTTGACTAAAAATAACTTGGTGAAAGTTGATAAGATAGATGAGGTTTTGTGGATGAAATTGGTTTGATGTTTTACATGCTAAGATACTAAAGGCGAGTTTTTTAAGACTCGCTTTTTTATTTATAAAATAGTATATTTACCAATAAAAAAACTATGAAAAATCTAAATTTTTTACTTGTTTTACTATGTTTTAACGCGTTTTGTAGTTTACATGCTCAACAGTATTCTGTCATAAAAGATTCAGAATACAATTCGATCTATGATCTCAGACCTTATTGTTTGGCTGATGATGGAAGTATTTATAAGTATGTGGCTCCCAAAAAACTTGCTAAATATTCCGTTACTGGTTATTTGGATGTTAATTTTGGTGTGAATGGTGTGGTTACTATACCGGATGATAACATTGATTTGATGAAATTTTATAATAACAGTATCTATGTAATAATTTCAAATAGATATGATGCTTATCTCTCAAAATATTCAATGGCGGGAATTCTGGATACTACGTTTGGTAACAATGGAAAGGTTTTAATAGATAGTTATATGGAGGATTTTTTGGTTAATTCCGACGGATCTGTTTATATAACTGGTTTTGGTGAAGTCAAAAAACTTTTACCTAATGGTTCATACGATACAAATTTTGGCATTATTGATACAGGTAATATGTATACAGAATTTAAAAGATCTGAAGATGATTCTTTAATCTATTTTCTTAGGAATGGCAGTAATACAATTATTAAAAAAAATCTACCTACTGGAGCCGTGGATTTGACTTTTGGAAATAATGGTACTCTGATATTTAATTCTACACTGTATCCACGAGCATTTTTTATGAATAAGCTTAATGAGATTTTTCTGTTTTTAAATGATAATAAGACTATCACAAAGTTGAAGGCAAACGGAATTGTTGATGATACTTTTGGTTCTGCTGGTAGTATAATGATTGATTTTACGGCTTTAATAGATGTAGGTCCAAATGGACCTAAATATTCTTTAGGAGGTTATCCACAATTAGATTTTGACTCCAATAGTAATCTGCTAATATTTGCACGAATAAGTAATATTCATTACTCCTCTCTTGCTATTCTGAGATTTAACAATTATGGTGTTACAGATAATACTTTTTCAAATAACAAATATTTTTCAACCCATGGTATTAATGGCATAAGTGGTGCTACTGCTGGGAATGTTGATGGATATAAAATTTTGTCAGATAACGAATATTTAGTAACGTTACAAGTAAGATATGGAATTAGTCCGGCTATTCAATCTTTTAAGTATAAAAGAATTGATTTGCTTTCCGTAGATAACCTTACAAATGATAACGTCTTGGTGTATCCTAACCCAGTAAATAATATCATTAATATTAGATTAAAAGAGAATGAAAAGTTAAATGATGTAAAAGTCTATACAATGGATGGAAAGTTAGTTCAACAGTCTAAAAATAAAAACGTTAGTGTAACTTTTTTATCTGTTGGAGCTTATATTATTGAGATAACTACTAATAATGGCAGTTACAGAAAAAAAATAATAAAACAATAATTTGAAGTTATTATATAAATTTATTTTCTTAGAAAAAAGCGAGTCCAAATTACTAGACTCGCTTTTTTTGTGAAAATAACTGTTTAATGGACTATTTGCCCATCGCAGCATTGGTCATATCCTGCGCTAGTTTTGTGTAATAATCTGACCAAAGTTTTTGGTCTTCTGCAGTCATTTTTGCCATTGCAGTTTGCGATTTTGTAGCCCATTCCTGTGCTTTTGCAGAAAGTTCTTGGATTTTCGCTGCGTCCTGAGCTTTACTTGCAGCCATCATATCTTTTACGTAAGTATTGTATTCCTCTGCAAATTTGGTAATCTCTGGGTCGCTAAATTTTGGAACATCGGATGATGAAACTACATCTTCCACTTTTTCAGCAGCTTCTGTTGAGTTTGCTACTGGTGTTGTCTCTGTGGTTTTCGGTTCTTCTTTTTTGCAAGAAGTTAATGATAGTGCCGCTAAAGCACCAAGGGTGAAAATTATCTTTTTCATAATAATGGGTTTGATTAATTGTTGTAAATATAATTATTTTGTTTAATTATTGTAATTAATTATAAATTTTAATCAATTATTTGTATTGTCTAAAATTATTTTAACTGTGAATGATTTAATTATAAAAATTTAAAATTATTTTAATGTTAATTGTAATCCACTATCATTGAAAATTAAATGACGTATTGGCTTTATTATTTCATTAATTTTTTCTTAAAAAACATCATTTTATTCCCAAACATCCCTGTTAAAAACTTATCATTTTCGACTGATTTTAAACCTTTCATATCTCGTTTTTTTTCACGATATTTGTGAGCATTTTTAATGAAAATTAATCTAAAAAAGCTATGAGCCTAAAGCTAATAGCCATCAACAAAATATGAGTCAAAAACAATATACAGCAAGTAGCATCCAGGCATTGGAAGGGATGGAACACGTGAGATTGAGACCGTCGATGTACATCGGGGACGTTGGCGTGAGAGGTCTTCACCATTTGGTTTATGAAGTAGTGGATAACTCCATAGATGAGGCTTTGGCCGGATATTGCGACACGATAAAAGTAACCATTCACGAAGGCGAAAGCATTTCTGTGAAAGATAATGGACGTGGGATTCCGGTAGATTTCCACGAGAAAGAACAAAAATCTGCATTGGAGGTTGTAATGACCAAAATTGGAGCTGGAGGTAAGTTTGACAAAGATTCCTACAAAGTTTCCGGAGGTCTTCATGGGGTTGGGGTTTCTTGTGTGAACGCACTTTCTACACTATTGGTAGCGACAGTGAGCCGTGATGGTAAATTGTACCAACAAAAATATTCTGAAGGAAAAGCTTTGGCAGATGTTGCTGAAATTGGAACGACTGAGGAAAGAGGAACGGAAGTTTTCTTCCAACCAGACGGAACTATTTTCCAAGAGTTGGTTTACAACTATGATACTTTGGCGAATAGATTGAGAGAATTGTCTTTCCTAAACAAAGGTATTTCGATTACTTTGATTGATGAGAGACATCCAAACGAAGACGGAAGTTTCCAATCAGAAGTTTTCCATTCCGAAGGTGGACTTAAAGAATTCGTAGCATACATCGATGGAAACCGCGAGTCTATTATGGAGCACGTGATTTTTATGGAAAGCGAAAGAGAAGGGATTCCTGTAGAAGTGGCGATGCGTTACAATACCTCGTTTACAGAGAATTTGCACTCTTATGTTAATAATATCAATACCCACGAGGGTGGAACGCACTTGGCAGGTTTCAGAAGAGCTTTGACAAGAACGCTTAAAAAATATGCGGATGACCTTGGGATTCCGGCAAAAGAAAAAGTGGAGATTACAGGTGACGATTTCCGTGAAGGATTGACTGCTGTAGTTTCTGTAAAAGTAATGGAACCTCAGTTCGAAGGACAAACCAAAACGAAATTAGGTAACTCCGAAGTTTCTGGTGCGGTGGACAAAATCGTTGGCGAGATGCTAACGAACTTCCTTGAGGAGAATCCTAACGAAGCAAAAATCATCGTTCAGAAAGTTGTTTTGGCAGCGAAAGCGAGACAAGCAGCGAAGAAAGCGCGTGAGATGGTGCAAAGAAAATCTCCAATGGGAGGTTCTGGATTGCCAGGAAAATTGTCCGATTGTTCTTCTAAAGACCCAGCAGAATCAGAATTGTTCCTTGTGGAGGGAGATTCTGCAGGTGGAACGGCTAAGCAAGGTCGTGACCGTCATTTCCAAGCAATTTTGCCTTTGAGAGGTAAGATTTTGAATGTAGAGAAATCAATGGTTCACAAAGTTTATGACAACGAGGAAATCAAGAATATCTACACAGCGCTTGGCGTTTCTGTAGGAACAGAAGAGGATTCCAAAGCTTTGAATATGGCAAAACTTCGTTACCACAAAATCGTCATTATGACCGATGCGGATATCGATGGTTCTCATATTTCGACTTTGATTTTGACTTTCTTCTTCAGATATATGAAAGAATTGATCGAGAACGGATACATTTATATTGCTCAACCACCTTTGTATCTATTGAAAAAAGGAAACAAAAAAATCTACGCTTACAACGAAAAAGAACGTGAGCAATTCACTTTCGAAATGGCGCCAGACGGAAAAGGTGTTGAAGTTCAGCGATATAAAGGTCTTGGGGAAATGAATCCTGAGCAACTTTGGGAAACGACACTGAATCCGGATGGCAGAATTCTGAAACAAGTGACGATTGACAATGCTGTAGAAGCAGATTCCACTTTCTCAATGCTGATGGGCGACGAAGTTCCGCCACGAAGAGAATTTATTGAGAAAAATGCGGTTTACGCAAGAATTGATGTTTAAATCATTTTTATAAATCAAACCTTCCAATTTTGGAAGGTTTTTTGTTATCAAATCAAAAAATTAAAATTTATGAAAAACCTAATCGCAATCTTATCTTTCGGTGCATTGATTTTCTCTTGCAACAAAACAGATCAAAAAGTTGTTTCCAATACAAAATCCGACAGTCTCGCAACCAAAAACGAATTCGCAATAGATTCTATCAAAGTTCAAGACTCGCTACAAGTCGCAAAAACATTGACTTTGTCATTTGAAAAACAAATTTTGCTCTTCCCAAATATTACCAACAAAACCATTTTGGACAGTATTTACAAACCTGCCAACATCACGTCTGAGGATTATTCTAAGAAGACTTTGACGGAAGTTTTGGAAAAGTTTAAAACAGCCTCTTTGAAAAAAGACGATTCTCAGGATTATATGCCAGAGTCCAAACAAACTTGGGAAGAATCTTCTGCTATGAAGCTTGTTTCACATCAAAACAATCTTTTGACTTTGCAATATTTCGGAGACGGATATTCTGGTGGTGCGCACGGTTATTATTTTGAAAGCTATAAAACTTTTGATTTGAAAAACAACAAAGTAATTTCCCAAAACGATATTTTCAAAAATCTGACTGATGTGAATTGGGACAAGATTCTCAAAAATAATTTCGTAGAGAAAGATCAAAAAGATATGATGATTGTTGACAAAATTGCTCTGAACAATAATTTTTATTTTGATAATGAAAAAATTACTTTCGTTTACAATCAATACGAGATTACGGCTTATGCAGCTGGAGTAGTTTACATCACTCTAAATTTCAAAGACATCAAAGATCAACTGAAACCAGAATTCATCAAACAATTTAACATCAAATAAAATGAGCGCTCAAAACTTAAAAAATCACAAGAAGTTTTATCCGCTTCATCATTTTATTTTTTATCCGGTTTCGTTGATTCTGTTGTGTGTTTCTTTGTTTCAGATTTTCATTAACATCAATCACAATAGCTCTTTTGTGATGATTTGGAGTGCGATTGCAGCAGTTGTGGTTTTGATGATCGTCTTATCATTTATGCTCCGCCAACATTATGCTTTGGGATTGCAAGACCGAATTATAATTAATGAATTCAAATTTAGATACTTCACTTTAGCAGGAACAAGATTGGAAAATTCCAATTATCACTTTTCCGATTCTCAGGTTTTTGCGTTGAGGTTTTCTGAGGATGAAGATTTATTAGAATTAATGAACAAAACCATCGAAAATGATTGGTCGTCTTCTCAAATCAAACAAAATATTAAAAATTGGAAAGCTGATAACAAACGGATTTAGAATTTTTAAATTCTTCGCAAGTAATTATAAGCATTGTCAGGCTGAGGTTCTCGAAGCCCAATAAATAAAAATTAATCCATAAATAATAAAAAAATACTCTGAAATCCTCAGAGTATTTTTACTTTTGAAGAATGAAATTTGCTTTCATCATCAATCCTTATTCTGCGAAGAAAAACTATCAGCCTTTTCTGGAAAGTCTTTCCAAAAAGGTTGAAAATCCGCTTTACATCGTGTCACAATCTTTGGAAGATACAGATGATTTTATTCAGAAAAACTGGAATGAGGTGGATGTTTTTGTGGCAGTTGGTGGAGATGGAACGATCTCTGTGGTGGCGCAAAAGCTCATTAATACGGATAAAATTCTAGCCGTTTTTCCCGCAGGTTCAGGAAATGGATTTTCGAATGAAACCAACTTTAGCAAGAATATTTCTTTGCTTTTGGAAAAATTGGAACAGAAAAAATCCCGAAGTATCGATACTTTTACGGTGAATAATCATTTTTCCATCAACGTTTCAGGAACCGGATTTGACGGAAAAGTAGTAAAAGAATTTGAAAAAACAAGCCGAGGTTTTAAGAATTACATCAAAGTTTCTATCCAGACTTTTTTTAATTATAAACCAATCAAAATCAAATTTTTAGAAGAGAATTACCAGCAATACAACGGCAAATATCTGATGTTGAATATCGCCAACACGCGCCAATTTGGGAACAACGCTTACATTGCGCCAATGGCAAGTAAAAGCGATGGTTTGGTGGATTTGGTTTTGGTAAAGAAATTTCCGTTGACTTATTCTCCATTTTTCGCCTTCCGAATGTTCACAAAACGTTTGAAAGACGATGATTATGTGACCTATCTTCCGGTTTCGGAAATAGAATTCGAAGTCAACACCAGAAACTGGCACATCGACGGCGAATTCAAAAAGATAAAATCTCCGATTTCTATTAAGGTTTTGCCGAAGAGTTTGAGGATTTTGGTTTAAGGAGTGTATATTATTTTTTAAAATATTCAATAATTTTTTTAAAATCAATTCCCAATCCATTAAAATTAGGTTCTAATATTAATGAGTCAGCCAAAGCTTTTCCAAATCCCTTTTTTACCTCTTTCGCTATTTTAAAATCATTCAGATCTTTTTGTTGACGGACATCATTGAATAATTTTGATATTAATTCAGTTACATCTGTAGTGGTTTGACAAAACTTTTTTAATGGAATTAAAATCATTTTTAAATCATTTTCGATTTCCTCTGAACGATTTGTACCGAAAGACTCCTTAAATTTTGCTGGATGTCTATTTGTTATTAAAATTGCAGGTAGTATTTTTTCTGCATTTTCACCATTTATATTATGCCAAGATAGTACTTCATCTTCAAAGTGTACTTTTCTAGTTCCTTAATTACAACAGCATTATTTTCTGCAGCAAATTGAGCCATTCTATCATAATTTTTTTCTAAAGCTTCAATTAAAGGTTCATTCCATCCATAATCTAATAAGTAAATAAAATAATTTCGATTTGCATTTTCTGGAATATGCTGTAATGAAGAAATGTATAATCCCATTTACATTGTGAGTTTTATGATTGTAGTTACGTTCAAATATACAAACATATTTTAAAATTTCAATTTGAAATTGATTGTTTAAAATTAAATTTCCATTCTATTATTTATTACATAAAACCATTTTAATTTCCCTATTTTTGTATCAATCATCAACTATAAAAGGTGCAGAATAAACTCAAAATTATCAACGATCCGGTTCACGGTTTTATCAAAATTCCACACGAGATTTTGTTCGATGTTATAGAACATCCGTATTTTCAGAGACTCAGAAGGATTTCTCAGACGGGACTTCTCTCCCTTATTTTTCCCGGTGCAAAACATACGAGATTTCACCACGCTCTTGGAGCAATGAATCTGATGTTCAAAGCTCTGGAAACTTTAAAACTAAAAGGAATTACGATTTCGAAAGAAGAAGAGGAAGCTGCAATGTTGGCAATTTTGATGCACGATATTGGTCACGGGCCATTTTCTCACGCTTTGGAAAATATGCTGATGGACGATTGGCACCACGAGAAAATTTCGATTTTACTAATGACAAGGTTGAACGAAGAATTCGATGGGAAACTGGATTTAGCGATTGAAATGTTCCAGGGAAAATACCACAGAATGTTTTTCAATCAATTGATTTCCTCACAGTTGGATGTTGACAGAATGGATTATTTGAAACGCGATAGTTTTTACACAGGCGTTTCCGAAGGCAGCGTAAATGTAGAGAGAATCATTTCTATGATGAATGTGAGCGATGAGAAATTGGTCATCGATGCCAAAGGAATTTATTCAATCGAAAATTATCTCACCGCCCGAATGTTTATGTATTGGCAGGTGTATTATCACAAGACTGCGGCATTGGCGGAGCATATTTTGGTAGAGATTCTCAACAGAGCAAAATTCCTAGTCTCTCAGAATATCGATTTGGAAGCACCAGCAAATTTGAAGTATTTTTTGATTAAAAATAAATTCGATGAAGCCACGGAAGAAGACATCAGAAGATTCACAATGCTGGATGATATGGATGTTTTCCAGGCAATTAAAGTTTGGACGGAAAGTGAAGATTTCATTCTCTCAAAATTATGTAAAGTTGTTATTTACAGAGATTTTCCGAAAAGTATCATTTCATCCAAACCATTTTCTGAGGATTTCATTCAGAATAAAATTAATAAGACCAATCAATATTTTAATATCACAAATGGTGAAGAATTGGTTGGGCAGATTTCACGTTCGCTTTTGCCCTATGATACAGAGAAACAACCGATTTATCTGATGGATAAAACCGGAAACAAATTCAAACTGGAAGAGTCGGAAAATCAGATACTGTTTGGATGTATGGAGAATGCGACGAAAAAATATATTATCTATTTTCCACGAGAGATTTTATGATTAAAGTAAAAGTAATTCTGATTCGTCATAAAAAATTAAAAGATAATTAATAAAATATTTATCTTTGCAAACTATGGAATTTAGCGCACAACAAATTGCAGAATTAATAAACGGCAAAATAATTGGTGACGGCAAAACTGTTATTACAGGTGTTTCTCCAATAGAAAATGGTCAGCAGGGACATTTGTCTTTCGTTGGGCAGGAGCGTTTCTCAGATTATATAGACAGAACAGATTGTGCTGTCTTGATAGTTTCTGAAAAACTTGTACAGGACAAGGCTTACAAACCCGTTATCATTGCTGTGGAAGATGCATATCTTTCTTTTCAGGTTTTGATGAATCTGTATCAGGAGATGCAGGGCAGGAAAACAGGAATTGAAGAAGGTTCTTTCTTTCACGAGACTGCGAAAGTAGGCGAGGGCGTTTACATAGGCGCATTTACTTATGTTTCAGAAAAAGCCACAGTTGGCGATGGAACACAGATTTTTCCTCACGTTTACATCGGAAAAGGTGTGAAGATTGGAAAGAATTGCAAAATTGACAGCGGTGCAAGAATATATGATTATTGTATTGTAGGTGATAATTGTGTGATCCATTCCAACACTGTAGTTGGTGGCGACGGATTTGGTTTCCAGCCGACGGCAGATGGTTTTAAGAAAATTCCACAGTTAGGAAATGTCATTATTGGTGATGATGTAGAAATAGGTTCCAATTGTAGTATAGACCGTGCAACTATTGGTTCTACAATGATAGGAAAAGGAACTAAGATTGATAATTTGATTCAGATTGCACACAATGTGATAATCGGTGAGAATAATGTAATTGCTTCACAAGCGGGGATTGCAGGCTCCACAGTTATTGGTGATTGGAATCAGATTGGCGGACAGGTAGGAATTGTTGGTCACATCAAAATTGGAAATCAGGTTAAGATTCAGGCGCAAAGTGGCGTGAACTCCTCTGCAAAAGATGGAGAAACACTTTACGGTTCGCCTGCGATCAATTACAGCGATTACAGAAGGAATTACGTGCATTTCCGTAATTTCACAGACATAGTTAAGAGAATAAACGATTTAGAAAATAAAAAATCAGAGTAAAGGTATCAGGAGCCAAGACACAGTTCTTCCCGCCTCAAAACTAATACAATGAGCGATAAACAAAAAACAATCAGAGAAGACATACACCTTTCAGGAATTGGTCTTCACACAGGAAAAGAGGTTAATTTGACAATCAAACCAGCTAAAGAAAACACTGGATTTGTATTTGTAAGAACAGACCTCGAAGGTCACCCTCAGGTAGAGGCAGACGTCAATTACGTCACAACTACAGAGAGAGGAACCACGCTGGAAAAACTAGGCGTCAAAATCCACACTTGCGAGCATCTTTTGGCAGCATTGGTGGGAATGGACGTTGATAATGTTTTTCTGGAAATGAATAGTGCAGAACCTCCAATTTTGGATGGTTCTTCCAAGTATTTTGTAGAGGCTATCGAGAAAGCTGGTGTTAAAGAACAAGACTTGGCAAGAGAATATCTTGTGGTGAAAGAAGTGATGAATTACATCGATCCTTCTACTGGTTCTGAGATTACAGTGATTCCTGCAGACGATTACGAGATTACAACCATGGTAGATTTTGGGACTAAAGTGTTAGGAACTCAAAACGCCAGTATGAAAAACTTGTCTGAGTTCAAAGAAGAAATTGCACCTGCCAGAACTTTCAGTTTCCTGCACGAGTTAGAACAACTTTTGGATGCTAATTTGATAAAAGGAGGCGATATCAGCAATGCCATCGTCTATGTAGATAAAGAATTAACGCCGGAAACTTTAGAAAAACTAAAAGTTGCTTTTGGTAAAGACGAAGTTTCTATCCGTCCCAACGGTATTTTGGACAATTTGACGCTCAATTTTACCAATGAAGCTGCTAGACACAAATTGCTAGATGTGATTGGTGATTTGGCCCTAGTTGGTGTAAGAATCAAAGGAAGAATTATTGCCAATAAACCTGGGCATTTTGTGAATACACAGTTCGCAAAAAAACTAAACAGACAATACAAATTGCAAAAAAGAAAAAATGTTCCTGATTTTGATTTGAAGGCAGAACCTGTTTTCGATATCAACGGAATTATGAGGTTATTGCCTCACAGACCGCCGTTTCTTTTAGTCGATAAGATTTTACAATTGTCAGAAACCCACGTGGTTGGATTGAAAAATGTATCGATGAATGAGCCGTTTTTCGTAGGTCACTTCCCGAAAGAACCAGTGATGCCGGGCGTTTTGCAAATCGAAGCGATGGCACAAGTTGGAGGGATTTTGGTTTTGGCTAATGTGCCAGATCCGGAAAATTATTCCACTTACTTTGTGAAGATGGATAATGTAAAATTCAAGAAAAAAGTAGTTCCTGGAGATCAGCTGATATTCAAAATCGAATTGATAGAGCCGATCAGAAGAGGAATTGTACATATGCAAGGTTACGGTTATGTGGGCGACAGCGTAGTCGTAGAAGCTGAACTGATGGCCCAAGTTGCAAAAACAAAAAATTAATCTATGATTCATCAGCTTACAGCAGTAGATCCTCGCGCAAAGATTGGGAAAAACGTCACGATAGAGCCTTTTACAACCATTGGTGCCAATGTAACCGTAGGTTCAGACACTTGGATTGGTCCAAACGTTACCATTATGGAGAACGTGAAGATTGGTAAAAATTGTAAGATTTTCCCCGGAACAGTAATTGGTGCCGTTCCGCAAGATCTCAAATTTGATGGCGAAGACACGCAGGTAATCATTGGAGACGGAACTACGCTAAGAGAATGCGTGACCATCAACAGAGGAACGAAAGCTTTAGGATACACAAAAATTGGAAATAATTGTCTGATAATGGCAACCTCGCACGTTGCTCACGATTGCATCGTTGGTGATAATGTGATTATTGCAAACGGTTGTGGAATCGCAGGACACGTTGAGATTGGCGATTTTGTAGTAATGGGAGGACTTTCCGCAGTACAACAATTTGGAAAAATCGGAAAACACGTAATGGTTTCCGGAGGATCACTGATTAGAAAAGATATTCCGCCTTACGTAAAAGTAGCGAGAGAACCAATATCTTACGCCGGTATCAATTCTGTGGGACTCAGAAGAAGAGGTTTTACCAATGATAAAATTTTCGAAATCCAAAAAATCTACAGAGCCATTTTCCAAATGAAAATGAATACAACCCAAGCAATTGAATTCATTGAGAAAGAAATGCTTCCAACGGTGGAAAGAGATGAGATCATCCAATTCATCCAAAATTCTCCAAGAGGCATTGTAAAAGGATACGGTTCTAACAAAGAATAATTCAAATGAAGAAATATGTTGTTTTAAGTTGTATTTCTCTAGGTTGCTTTTGTTTTGGACAATTGAAAATTCAAGAAAATCAATTTGTTATGAAAGATGGTTTGTATTCTTCGGTCAACAAAAGTCTAAACTTAAGTAAACAGCAAATTTTAATTTCAAACAATTATTTTAGAAAAGATATTAATTATTTCTCGTCTGATAACCCATTTCAGAGTAAACAAGAGAAATTGAGACAAGATATTCAAAAACCATTAGTTGCATCTCTACTAGAAGGTGTTGTAAGTGGGATTCTGAATAATAAAAAAAATAATAAATAAGTTTATACATAACTAATGGCAACAAGCAACGATATCAGAAAAGGACTTTGCATAGAATACAGCAATGATATTTTCAAAGTAATCGAATTTCTACACGTAAAACCAGGCAAAGGTCCTGCTTTCGTAAGAACAAAATTAAAATCTGTAACCAATGGAAAAGTGTTGGACAACACATTCTCCGCTGGTCACAAGATTGACGAAGTAAAGGTAATCACAAGAAAATTCCAATATCTATATGATGATGAGAACGGATTCCACTTTATGAACAACGAGGATTTTTCTCAGCTTTATCTTAACAAAGAAATGATTGAGAACTCCAACTTGATGAAAGCCGGAGAAGAAGTTACAATCATCTTGAAAGAAGCGGACGAAACACCCCTTTCTGCAGAACTTCCTCAATCAGTTTATTTGGAGGTTGTAGAAGCTGACCCAGGCGTGAAAGGAAACACTGCGACCAACGCTTTGAAAAACGCCATCGTAGAAACTGGAGCGAGAGTAATGGTTCCATTGTTCATTGAGCCAGGCGACAAAATCAAAATCAGTACAGAAGACGGTTCTTACTTGGAAAGAGTAAAATAAAATATAGCAGGAAGCTGGAAGCATTAAGTTTTCCAGCTTTCGTTTTTTTATGGCAGCTTTTCCGCCTTCCGCTCCCAATCTTTTTTGCCTTAGCTTTTCCAGCCACAAAAAAGGATTTCCGCTCAAGTCGGGCTGCAGATTCGTATTTATAAAGACGATTCTCACTAAAATCTAACATCTAATGTCAAATTCTAATATCAAACTATGACATTCAATCAGCCACAGCAACTGAAGACCATTGCAGATATCATCAATGCAAAATATATAGGCGCAGAAGATTTCCCTGTGCTCGGAACCAATGAAATTCATATGGTAAAAGCCGGAGAAATTGTGTTCGTCAATCATCCAAAATATTACGACAAAGCGCTCAATTCTGCCGCAACAATTATTTTAATTGACAAAGAAGTAGAATGTCCTGAGGGCAAAGCACTTTTGGTTTCCGATGATCCTTTCAGAGATTTCAATAAAATCAATACACATTTCACAAGAATTTCAAATTTCAAAGAAGAACTTCACGACTTGGAAGTTGGTGATGGAACATTTATTCATCCTTCTGTTACGATTGGAAATGAAGTTAGAATAGGGAAGAACTGCCACATTTTCCCCAATGTTGTGATTGGAGACAGAACCATAATCGGTGACAATGTCATTATCCAGGCCAATACTGTCTTGGGTGGAGACGCTTTCTATTACAGAAAACTCAACGGCAACTTTGACAGATTAATTTCAGTAGGAAATGTTATTATCGAAAATAACGTGGAAATAGGAAACGGCTGTACGATTGATAGAGGTGTGACTGATCCAACAATCATTGGAGAAGGTTCTGTTTTGGACAATCAAATCCAAATTGGTCACGACACAATTATTGGTAAAAGATGTTTGATCGCTTCCCAAACGGGAATTGCAGGTTGTTGTATTATTGAGGATGATGTCACAATTTGGGGACAAGTTGGTATGGCATCCGGAGTCCGTGTAGAAAGTGGGACCATTCTGCTGGCAAAAAGCGGGGTCAACAGAGATTTGAAAAAAGGAACTTACTTTGGACCAATTGCTGAAGAATTCCGAGATTATCTCAGAAAAGAGGTGAAACTAAAAAATCTGAAGTAAATCATATTTTATTAATCTAAAAAATTATTGATTACAAGAAATTTTTGGATTATTATCGTTATTTTTGCGAGTAACAAAGTTTTATAAAATCAATAAATTACAATAAAAAATGTCAGTATTAGTAAACAAAGATTCTAAAGTTATCGTACAAGGATTTACAGGTAACGAAGGTACTTTCCACGCAGGTCAAATGATCGACTACGGAACCAACGTTGTTGGAGGTGTAACTCCAGGAAAAGGAGGTTCTGAGCACCTTGGTAAGCCGGTTTTTAACTCAGTTTCAGAAGCTGTAGAGAAAGCAGGTGCTAATGTGAGTATTATTTTCGTTCCGCCTGCATTTGCTGCAGATGCTGTAATGGAAGCTGCTGAGGCAGGTATCAAAGTTATTGTATGTATCACAGAAGGGATTCCTGTTGCTGATATGGTAAAAGTTAAAGATTATATCCAAGACAGAGACGTTCGTTTGATCGGTCCAAACTGTCCTGGTATCATTACTTCAGACGAAGCTAAAATTGGAATTATGCCAGGTTTCGTTTTCAAAAAAGGAAAAGTTGGTATCGTTTCAAAATCTGGAACTTTAACTTACGAAGCGGCAGATCAAGTTGTGAAAGCTGGTTTCGGAGTTTCTACAGCTATCGGAATTGGTGGAGATCCAATCATTGGAACGACTACAAAAGAAGCTTTGGAATTGTTCATCAACGATCCAGAAACGGAAGCGGTTGTAATGATCGGAGAAATTGGTGGATCTTTGGAAGCTGAGGCTGCAAGATGGTACAAAGCAAGTGGTTCTACAAAACCGGTTGTAGGTTTCATCGCAGGACAAACGGCTCCAAAAGGAAGAACAATGGGTCACGCAGGTGCAATCGTAGGTGGTGATGATGATACGGCACAAGCGAAAATGGCTATTATGAAAGAAAACGGAATTCACGTTGTAGATTCTCCAGCAGAGATTGGCGTAACTGTAGCGAAAGTTCTTGCATAATTTAGTTATTATTTTAATTAAAATATATTTTGAGAAGCTCTATCTGGGCTTCTCATTTTTTTTGATTAAATTTGAAACTGAAAATACTTATAAACACACAGAATATGAAAAAAATCCTTTTCGGATCTTTATTTTTAATGTCATTCTTCTCCCAAGCACAGTTGGATCTTCGATCCACTGAATTCGGTTTGGTGGCAGGAGGCACTTACTCCAGAGTTAGAAACGCACACAATCCTTCTGGGCCCAGAATTTCGGTTTTAGGAGGTGTTACCGCACAAGCACCAATAGGTTCTACAGAGCAATATTATCTTCAGATAGAAGCTTTGTATTTTGGAGCTGGCGAAACAGGTAAAGCGAAAGATGCTAAAGGAAGTAAAGGTTACGACGCAATCTATGGTAATAACTACCTAAGTGTTCCCCTTAATTTCAAAGCGTATTTCTCCGAAGCAGAATCAGAGTTTTATGGATTGATAGGTCCTAGATTTAATTTTCTAATTAACCAAAAAGTAAAAAATGTTCCTGCAGGAAGAGAATATTACGATCCCAATGTGGTAAATCCCGATTATCCTGAAATCAATGGAAAAGCTAATGCTTTTAATTTAGGTGTTGGCGTTGGTGTCGGATTTAGCTACAAGCGTCAGTTGGAGATTGCACTGAAATATGATATAGGATTGTCCAATGCCTATCCCAACTTGGTAGAAGCTTGGACTATGGATCCAGATTCGCAAAAGAAAAAATCTGAACAAGTTTTGAGTTTAGGATTGACTTATTTCTTCAAATAAAAAACAAAGGCTGTGAATTTTCACAGCCTTTGTTTTATCGTAATGATCTTATTTATTCTTGATAATCTCTCGGATTTTATTTTCAATTTCTTCGGAAAGTTCCGGATTATCTTTCAAGAGGTCTTTCACTGCATCTCTACCTTGTCCCAGTTTTGTATCCTCATAGCTGAACCAAGATCCGCTTTTCTTCACAACAGCAAGATCTACTGCAGTATCCAGGATTTCTCCAGATTTCGAAATTCCTTCGCCGTACATAATGTCAAATTCAGCCATTTTGAAAGGAGGAGCGACTTTGTTTTTCACCACTTTCACTTTCACGCGGCTACCAATCGCTTCGTCACCGTTTTTGATTGGTGCGCTTGCTTTTCTGATGTCAATTCTTACAGAAGCATAAAACTTAAGTGCATTTCCACCAGTTGTCGTTTCAGGATTTCCAAACATCACGCCGATTTTTTCACGAAGCTGGTTGATGAAGATTACAGTACATTTGGTTCTAGAAATAGAGCCTGTCAGTTTTCTCAAAGCCTGAGACATCAATCTCGCGTGCAATCCCATTTTGGAATCTCCCATTTCGCCTTCGATCTCCGCTTTCGGTGTCAAAGCAGCAACAGAATCTATGACCACGATGTCGATTGCGCCGGATCTGATTAAGTTGTCTGCGATTTCCAAAGCTTGCTCACCATTATCTGGCTGAGAAATGATTAGGTTTTCAAGATCCACGCCTAGTTTTGCTGCATAGCTTCTGTCGAATGCGTGCTCAGCATCTATAAAAGCGGCAATTCCGCCAGTTTTTTGAGCTTCTGCGATGGCGTGCAAAGTCAATGTCGTTTTACCGGAAGATTCTGGACCGTAGATTTCTATTACTCTACCTTTTGGATAGCCGCCTACGCCCAAAGCCAAGTCGATTCCCAAAGATCCAGAAGAGATAACCTCAATTGTATGATCTACAGAATCCTCGCCCAAAGTCATTACGGTACCTTTTCCGTAGGTTTTATCTAGTTTTTCCAGCACCAGTTGCAGTGCTTTTTTCTTATCGTCGTTTGTACTCATTATATCAAAAAATTATTCTCAAAAATAATCATTTTAATCTTGATTCACTAATTTTTTTGTTGGATTAAATTCTACAAAATCAACAATCTTATTTAATATTAAACAAATTGTTGATTATTAAAATTGAAACATTTATCTCTTTTTAATCATTATGTTTTGATTGAAAATTATAAAATATTAATAAAAAAATACCCCAAAATAGGTATTGACCAATATGTGTTATCGTATCTAAATTTGATAAAAATCTTTACGATATGAAAACAATATTTACAACTTTAGCGATTACAACTTCGGTAATTTTATTTGCGCAACAATCTCCACCATCTGTGGAATGGACGCAGAATTATAAGATTAATAATACCTATTCTTATAATCTAGGACTGGATAACGATAATAATTTTACTTTTTTTGCAAAAGATTCTTACTTTGATACAGAGTCAGGAGAAACTATTGATAATATTCATCTGGTAAGATTAAATGCTGGGGGAGTTGTATCAGATGTTACTGTAAATATAGACGCAGAATTTTATTATCCATACAAGCTTTTAGCTACTACAGATAATGCATTTATAACTTCAAATGAAAATGATGGATCTTTGCAGAAATTCAGCGCCACGGGAGCATTGGTTTGGGAAAAAAGTTTTGGTAACGATTTTTTCACCAATGAGTTTATTAAAACTTCCGATAATAATTTGTTGACTATTGGGGTGAACTTCGATGAAAATGACTTCTATTATCTGTTTAGAAAAATGAACAATAATGGAACTACGATTTGGGAAAAAAAATCACAGAAATTGAACGGAATGTATTTTGAGCCAACAGCAATAACTCAAACAAATGATGGAGGTTACATTGTTGCTGGAGTTTATGGTGATAATTTGGAAGCGGAATATATGCTGGGTACTAATCTAGTGAAATTAAATGCTAATGGTGATGTGAATTGGGAAAAGAGAATCGCAGTTCCTGCAAATTCAGAAGTTTGGCCGCAAAAAATATTGTTATCCAATGATGGTGGATTTGTAATATTATCAGAATTTGATGATGACAGTGGCACTACAAATTACAACTGTCAATATGCAAAATATGATTCTAATGGAAATGTGTTGTGGAGTAAAGTGACAACAGATTACATCTCTTCTATACAGAAAAGTCTTGATAATGGCTACGTTCTGTCAACGATAGAAGAAAATACGGATCCTTCTTTGAATACATTTGAACTTCGGAAAATTGATGAATCTGGAAATTTTGTTTGGAAGAAAAACTTTGGTGCTTTGGGTAATTCTTCATCCGATAGCTTAGTAAGAACAAGTGATGGTTTTGCTTCCCTTACTAATTTTTATAATGATTTAGGAACTTCTGTAAAAATTACAAAATTTGGTGTTCCTATTGCGGCCACCTCTGATATTGCCAAGCAAAGCATCACACTCTACCCAAATCCTACAGTAGATTTTCTTAATCTGAAAATTGATAACGTGAAATCTATCGAGCAAATTGATTTTTACGACGTGTCGGGAAGACTTGTGAAATCGATTCTAGATTCCATTGCGATTAATATTAATGTAAAAGACTTGAAGAAAGGTAGTTACATCGTAAAAGTAAAAGCTGGAGATCGTCATCTTGTTTCTAAATTTATCAAAAATTAATCAAAAAGATTACCCGAATTCGGTATTTACTTGAATGATTTTCCGAAATACATTTGTATCAAACTAATAACCATGGAAACTTAATTAATCAAAAAAATTAATAACCATAAAAACTAAAACTAACTTTAAAAACTAATAACCATGAAAAAACTCATTTATTTTTTAGGAATCTGTGCTTTGCCATTTCTAATGTTTTCTTGTGACAAAGACGATGATGAGCCAGAAGATGACACAAACGAGGTAGAAGAATTGATAGGAAATCCTGGAAATCCGAGATTCAATCTTCAGTTCACAAATCCGGAAAATGTAGATTTGGATCTGTACGTGAAAACACCGGCTGGAAATATTATTTCTTATCAGAATGTACGGGCAGATAATGGTCAGCTGGATGTTGATTGTCTCTGTGACGACTGTCCGCAAGGTCCAAACGAAAATATTTATTGGGCAGATGGGACAGCGCCAAAAGGAAAGTACGAGTTCTGGATCAAATATTATGACAATTGTGGAAGTACTGGAAGCAAGAATTCTGATTTTACGGTACGATTGGTTAAGAACAATCAAGTTCTACAAAAATATACTGGGAGCCTAAATACAATAGATCAACAATCGGCCCATTGGACACATACGCAGGATTAGCACGTTAGATTTTTCATTAAAAAAACCTCTGAAAATTAATTCAGAGGTTTTGTTTTTATAGCTTGCTTCAAAAATTATAGAGAAGCAGAATGTACCAATAGGTCAGTTAATTTGTTAGAATAACCCCATTCGTTGTCATACCAAGAAACTAATTTTACGAAAGTTGGAGAAAGCATAATTCCAGCTTCTTTGTCGAAGATAGAAGTTCTTGGATCGCTCACGAAATCCTGAGAAACAACAGCATCTTCTGTGTAACCAAGAATACCTTTCAATTCACCTTCAGACGCCGCTTTGATAGCTGCAGAGATTTCATCGTAAGAAGTTGGTTTTTCCAATCTTACAGTAAGATCCACTACAGAAACGTCAGCAGTTGGAACTCTGAAAGACATTCCAGTCAATTTTCCGTTAAGAGAAGGGATTACTTTTCCTACCGCTTTTGCAGCACCTGTAGAAGAAGGGATGATGTTGTTTAGCGCAGATCTACCACCTCTCCAGTCTTTTGCAGATGGTCCATCTACAGTTTTTTGAGTTGCAGTAGTCGCGTGAACTGTAGTCATAAGTCCTTCTGCAATTCCGAAGTTATCGTGGATTACTTTTGCCAATGGCGCAAGACAGTTAGTTGTACAAGAAGCGTTTGAGAAAACAGTTACGTCATCTGTCAATTCTGTGTGGTTTACACCCATTACGAACATTGGCGTATCATCTTTAGAAGGAGCAGAAAGAATTACTTTCTTTGCACCAGCGTTGATATGAGCTTGTGCTGTATCTTTTGATAAGAATAAACCTGTAGATTCTACGATATATTCTGCACCTACTTCATTCCATTTTAGGTTGTTAGGATCTTTCTCAGCAGTTACACGGATTGTTTTTCCGTTTACCACAAGGTTGTTTCCTTGTACTGATACTTCTCCTTTGAACGTTCCGTGAACCGAATCGTATTTTAGCATATAAGCCATGTATTCAGCATCGATAAGGTCATTAATTCCTACTACTTCGATGTTGCTTCTTTCAGTCATTGCTCTGAAAACTAAACGTCCGATTCTCCCGAATCCGTTGATTCCTACTTTAATTGTTGACATATTATTTAAAATATTAAGGTTTTATTTTGTTCTATAAATTTACGAAAATTTGACGAATTACATAGCAAGAATTTCTGCTATTTTAAGCAAATCCTTATCAATTTCGTTGTGTTTTTTGATGGCTTCTTCAATGGGTGTGTAAACAATTTTGTTGGATTGCATTCCCACCATCACTTTATTTTTGCCTTCCATCAGTCCTATCACAGCTCCGTATCCAAGATGACTTGCCAGCACTCGGTCTGCACAACTAGGAGATCCACCTCTCTGGATGTGACCAAGAATGGTTACGCGGATATCATAATTGGGAAATTCCTCTTTCGTAGCTTTTGCCAAATCATAGATGCTTCCAAGTTCTTCACCTTCTGCAACGACAACAACGCTGGACGATTTGCCCACTTTTTCTGCCGTTTTGAAAGTATTGAAAAGATCTTCCAAACTATCTTTTCTTTCCGGAATAAGGATGTCTAGTGCGCCAGTTGCGATTCCACTATTTAATGCGATAAAACCAGCATCACGGCCCATCACCTCTACAAAGAATACTCTGTTGTGGGAAGTTGCTGTGTCACGGATTTTATCAATCGCATCCATCGCAGTGTTGAGTGCCGTGTCGTATCCAATTGTTTTATCCGTTCCGAAAATGTCATTGTCGATAGTTCCCGGGATTCCGATAACTTTGATTCCAAACTCCTCATTGAAAACTTTTGCACCGGTAAAACTTCCGTCTCCACCAATGCAAACCAATGCATCTACACCAAGTTTTTGACATTGTTCAAAGGCTTTCTTTCTGCCTTCTGGTGTCATAAATTCTTTGGATCTAGCGGATTTCAAGATCGTTCCGCCTTGGTTGATTATATTTTTTACGGAACGAGGTCCCATTTTTGTAACATCACCTGCAATAAGACCATTGTAGCCCTCACGGATTCCGTAGCAATCTATATTGAAATGGTTTGCTGTTCTTACAACAGCTCTCAAAGCGGCATTCATTCCAGGAGCGTCGCCACCTGAGGTTAAAACAGCAATAGATTTTATGTTGTTTTCTGACATATTTTCAATTTTTTCAAAGCAAATTTACGAAATATCAATCACATTTAAGAATGGACAGCAATATTGTAATGTAAAATATATCATAAATTAATGATTAGCATTTTCTTAGAATATGACAAATGTTAGAATTAAATTTTTTTTCAGTTTTGGAAGTTTTATTATATTTACGAGCAATACTTAAATAAATTTTTAAACAAATATAAATATGAAAGTTACCGTAGTTGGCGCAGGCGCAGTAGGAGCTAGTTGTGCAGAATACATCGCAATGAAAGATTTTGCAGCAGAAGTAGTTTTGGTGGACATCAAAGAAGGTTTCGCAGAAGGAAAAGCAATGGATCTAATGCAAACAGCTTCTCTTAATGGTTTCGATACCAAAATCACTGGAACAACTGGAGATTACTCCAAAACTGCAGGTTCCAAAGTTGCCGTGATCACTTCTGGAATCCCAAGAAAACCGGGAATGACGAGAGAAGAATTGATCGGAATCAATGCTGGAATCGTAAAAGAAGTAACGGAAAACTTGGTAAAACATTCGCCAGATGTTATCATCATCGTGGTTTCAAATCCGATGGATACAATGGCATATTTGGTGCACAAAACTTCTGGTCTTCCAAAGGAAAGAATCATTGGAATGGGTGGTGCTTTGGATTCTGCAAGATTCAAATACAGGTTGGCAGAAGCATTGGAGGCTCCGATCTCAGACGTTGACGGGATGGTAATCGCAGCACATTCTGACACAGGAATGTTGCCACTTTTCAGCAAAGCAACAAGAAACGGTGTTCCAGTGTCAGAATTCTTGAGCGATGAGCAAAAAGCTTCTGTAATCGAAGAAACTAAAGTTGGCGGTGCAACTCTAACTAAATTATTAGGAACTTCTGCTTGGTATGCTCCAGGTGCGGCAGTTTCTGTAATGGTTCAAGCAATTCTTTGTGACCACAAAAAAATGATTCCTTGTTCTCTAATGTTGGACGGAGAGTATGGACAAAGCGACATCTGTCTTGGTGTTCCTGCAATCATCGGGAAAAATGGTGTTGAGAAAATCGTAAACATCACTTTGACAGAAGAAGAACAAGCGAAATTTGCTGAAGCGGCTCAAGCTGTAAGAGAAGTGAATGGCGATTTGAAGTTTTAAGATTTCAAACTTGATATAAATGAAAAACCACATCGTGAGATGTGGTTTTTTCTGTTTTAAAAATTATCATTGACTAACTCCGCATTCACCATCGCGCCAGCAAGATTTCCCGTATAAACCGCACTGGCAACAGAACGCATTGGACTGGAATTATCGCCACAAGCCAACAATCCTGCAACATTTGTCTTCTGAAATTGGTCAATTTTGATGTGACCCATTTCTGTCATTTCGCAACCCAAAGATTCTGGAATATCAGAATGTTGTTTAAAAGGAAACGCTCCATAAACTGCTTCGAAATTCAAAACTTTACCATCAGATAAAATCAGACTTTCAACATTTCCATTTTGATGCTTCAATTCTTCAATTTCAGTTTCGATGATTTTAATATTATTTTTTTCTAATTTCTGAAATTGTTCTTCTGTAAAATCAGCTTTACCTCTTGTGAAAATGGTAATGTCTGTTGTAAGATTATTGACCAATGATGCGATATGAAAACCACGTTCGCCATTCGCAATAATTCCTGTTTTTTTGTTTTGGAATTCATAACCGTGGCAATAAGGACAATGAATTAATGAAATTCCCCAAGATTCTTTAAAGCCTTTAATATTCGGAATTTCATCAACAATTCCTGTTGCAATAATTATTTTTTTGGAATTAAATTTTTCTCCATTTTCTGTGATAACTTCAAAACCATTTTGAATCTTTTTAGCTTCAATTGCTTTACCTTGATGAAATTCTACCGTTTTATATTCTAAAACCTGATTCTTCGATAATTCAGAAATTTCTTTCGGTGTTTTTCTATCTTGTGTCAAAAAATTATGAGAATGAGGCGTTTGCTCATTGCAGGGTTTTCCGTTGTCTATGATTAATACTTTTCTAAAAGAGCGCCCCAAAGACATTCCTGCCGAAAGTCCTGCATAACTTCCTCCAACTATAATAACATCAAATTGATTTTGCTTTAACATTTTAAATAATTTACGTCGTTTTATTTGTCAAAGTTAAGATTAATTTTTATTATTGCAACATAATCGCATTAATAAAAATGATAAGAAGAAATACGCCAGCAAAAGAAGCCGTTTTGAATTTGTTAACTCATAAAGCTAAAGCGATGAGTCAGGATTCTATCGAAAAAAATATCAATATTGATATTGACAGAGCCACGATTTATCGGGTATTAAACAGATTCTGCGAAGACGGAATTCTCCACAGAATTGTTGCCGAGGACGGAAAACAATATTTTGCAGTTTGCATTAAATGTGAAGAAAAAAAACTGGCAGACCATCATTTTCATTTCAGATGTAAACAATGTGAAACGATAGAATGCCTGCCAATTGAAGTTCAGTTTTCTTTAGAAAATGGATATTCTGTGGAAAGTGTAAATTGTATTTTGACGGGAACCTGTAAGGATTGCGCTTAATTTGATAATTGCTTAAAAACTTTATCAAGATTGTCAAATTTTAATTTGCCAAAATCATCACTTGGAACTTGTATTCCATTTAAGTCGGTAAAAAGTATAGAATAATCTAATGTTCCAAATTCATTTTCCATTATATCATTCGCCTGTTCTCTTGTTACAGTTATGGTCTTTTTAAAATTACTATAATATTTATTTTTATCATCATAATCAATAGGAATTGAAGTTATTGTAATTTTATTTATTGGAGTTTGAGCGAAAGCTTGAAAAGCAACATACACAATATCTCTCTTTACAATGTCGTTGATTGATTTTTCTAATTCGCCCTTTACAATAGTTTTCGAAATTTGAATTTTCAAATCATTTTCATCATTATTTATGAGTTTCAAAGTCCCTTGTTCAATGCTGAAATCGTTTGCGTCTTCTAGCATTTCTTTAACTGAATTATATTTTGTTAATTCAGAAGAGTCAATCTTTTTTGTTAAAAGAGAATCTGTTGCTGGAGTTTTTATTTTCTCTGTTATAGATATATTTGATTTATTTTCAGAACAACTTTTAAATAATAGAGATATTGTGAAAACTAATAATATTTTCTTCATCAAAATTTCATTTTTTAATTATCAAACAAATGTAAAAATACATCTAGAATAAACTTTACGGAAAACCATAAAAAGAAAAACTAAACTTTCAAAAACCCACGAAAACCTCTCGCAGCATAATAAGATTCCGCACCATTGTGATAAAGGAAAATCGTATTGTAACGTTTATCGCAGAAGATTGCACCACCTAATTTCCTAATATCTTCCGGCGTTTTCACCCAGCTTGATGTTTTCAAATCAAAATTTCCAAGTTTTTGTAATTCTCTGTACTGCTCTTCATTTAAAATTTCAATTCCGATTTCGTTTGCTAAATCTATTGCGCTGTTTGCCGGTTTGTTTTCTTTTCTGGAGTCCAATGCTTTTCTGTCGTAGCAAAGACTTCGCCTTCCTTTTGGACTTTCTGCGGAACAATCAAAGAAAAGATATTCGTCTGATTTTTCATCGTAACCTACAACATCTGGTTCGCCTTCAGTTTTTTCCATTTCGTGGAGCGACCAGAGTTTTTCAGGGTTGGATTCTAGTTTTTTCTGAACATTTTCCCATTTAAGATTCTCGTGACGCGTCGGATTTTTTTCGAAACGAATTTTTATAGTTTGGATAAGCTCTTCTTGCTGTTGAGGTGTTAGTTTATTTTTAGGGCTCATAATGTGTTAATATTGAAAAGATTATAAATTTAAAAGTATAAATTTCGTACAATCGATTTCCCAAATTTAATTAAAATATGATTTGATTAATAAATATTATTTTTCGGATGTAACATTATCGCAATCACAGTTGTCTAATAAGCAAACTAAACTACAATGAAATCATCGATAACCCTTTTGGGATTATTAGTTACAACATTTGCAATTGCTCAAACTCAAGATACTTTAAAGTCCAAAGAAATAGAAGCGGTAAGCATCATCGCCAGAAAACCAACCGTAGAAAGCAAAGCGGACAGAACGGTTTTCAATGTGGCAAACAGCTCTATTCTTGCTGGAAACACGACTTGGGACATCGTAAGAATGACGCCTCTCGTAAGCATCGATAACAACGACAACGTGAAAGCGGAAGGCGAATCGGTTACGGTTTACATTAATGATAGAAAATCGGTTTTCACAGGCAAAGAATTGAAGGAATATCTTAAGACGATTCCGGCAGATAACTTGATGAAAATCGAAGTTATTACAAGTCCGTCTTCGCGTTATGAAGCTTCTGGTTCTGTCATCAATATTGTCCTCAAAAAACGTGATGACGAAGGTATGAAAGGTAGTATTTCCCTTACCAATAACCAGAATACGAAGAACAACCAATACGGAAGTTTGAATCTTAATTATCACAAAAAGAATTTCACGCAGACTTTTACGGGAAGTTATAGTGATAATGTTTTCATCACAAAAAATTCCAGCAAGAATACTTATTATAAAGATAATTCTTTGCAATTGATTGATGTGGAAAGCACTTATACAGGTAAGAATCCATCTTTTTCTTCTACTTCAGAATTTGAACTGAATGACAAGAATAACATTGGTCTTGTTATGGAATATTTCCGAGGAAATCGTACGTCGGAATCTAATTCTGTTGAAAGTAATTATCTTAATGATGTTTTGTTGAATTCTTTTTCTCAAGATAATCTGGGGCGTACAAATAGTAATACTTTGGGAACCAATTTGTTCTATAAATATTATGATAAGGAGAAAAACAGGATTTTAGATGTGAATCTGGGAATTAATTATGATTCGGAAAAAGGAACAACAGATTTCACAAGAAAAAATCCTAACAATGAAATTACCGAACTTAGACATTTTGCAAATTTTAATCAAAACCGAAATTACTTTGTAAAAGTGGATTACACATCGCCATTGGGGAAAGGTGGAAATTTTGAAGTTGGTGGAAAGGCTAACTTTAATAATAATGTGATTCCGAATGATTATCGTGTGATTTCTAACAATAGTCTGTTGGAAAATGTTAATCAATTTCAATACACGGAAAATCTGAATTCCCTTTACGCCAACTATAGCAAAACATTTTTCGAAAAACTGGAAACCAGAATTGGACTTCGCTACGAATTTATCGACTACAAAATTCATCAAAACGGAACCGAAACCAGACGAGAATCTTATGGAACTTTGTTACCGAATTTGTTGGTGAAATATGCTTTCACACCGAATTATGATTTAAGCTTAACTTACAATCACAACCTTTGGAGACCTTGGTATTCTGAGTTCAATGATTTTGAAATGCCTGGTAACAACGGATTTTTTTACAGAGGAAATGTCAATCTTTTACCAAATCCTAGTGACAGAATTGGATTGAAATTCGGAATTCATAAAAAATATTTCCTTTCTGCGAGATATACTTTTACAGACCAGGATTATTGGACCAGTTACAGTCAAGAAACTCAAAACGGACTCGTGAAAACGATTTCATTCCCAGATAACTTCAAAGGAAAAGTGGAGAAATTTTATCTTTCTGCCAATACCAATCAGAATTTCTTGAAAAATAAACTGAATGTCAATCTGAGTTTAGGCTGGTCTTATACAGACAACAGCGATTTCAACACAAGAAATAAATTGGAACGTGCGAATAATTATCTCAATTTCTTCTCGGGTTCTACCAATTTGTCTTACACCAATTTGTTTAATAAAAACATCAACATTAGTGCTTGGATGAGTATTGATAATCAGAATTATGGAAACTCCGTAGCGAATCAATACAACTTTTTCCACAATATTTCTGTGACCAAGCTTTTCCCGGTTTCACAAATCGAGACCAGTTTGCAGTTGATGAATATTTTCAAAAGACCAAGTATGGACACCACGACTTTTACCCAAATCGGATCTTTTCAAAATACAAACAAATGGGATTGGTACGGATTCTCGCTCACATTCGTGAAGCGTTTCGGAAACCAAAAAGTAAAAGAAAACACCAAAACAGATGTTGAGAAAAACTCTGGCGGAAGCAAGTAGCGAATTGCTTTTAGCTTTTAAAATTTATATTATTAATGAGAACGGGCAAATTTGCTCGTTTTTTTTTAAAAATTAAATCGAACTCTTTGCTGAGTGAAACGCCTTTGCGAACTTTAAAAATATTTTCAATTAGGTCAAAAAAAACCTTTGCGCACTTTGCGTTTAATTTCCGCAACATAACAAACTTTAATAAAAATTTCACACCCAAAACTTTTGAAAGCCGTAAATTTGGCTTCAATAAAAGTAAAATTAAATGTTCAGAAAAATTCAGATTTTCGTTTTGGCGGTTGCTACATTCGGAAATGTAAATGCTCAGAAAACAAAAATCAATTCAGGAGAAAGACCAAAATTAGTCGTAGGATTAGTCGTTGACCAGATGCGTTGGGATTACCTTTACCGTTATGAAAAGAAATTCGGGAAAGGCGGATTTCAGAGGCTTTTGGGCGAAGGCTATTCTCTTAATAATGTTCATATTCCGTACATTCCTACGGTGACGGCGATTGGTCACACTTCGATTTATACAGGTTCAGTTCCGTCTATTCACGGGATTGCTGGGAACGATTGGACGGACAAAGCAACCGGAAAAAACGTTTATTGTACTGCGGACGAGGATATGAAACCTGTCGGAACCGATAACAAAAGAAGCGGAAGTCATTCTCCGAAAAATCTTTGGTCTACCACAATGACAGACCAATTGATGATTGCAAGCAATTTCCGTTCAAAAGTTGTGGGTGTTTCTTTGAAAGATCGGGCTTCGATTTTGCCTGCTGGTCACAATCCAACTGGCGCTTTTTGGTTTGATGATTCTAATGGAAAATTCATCACAAGTTCTTATTATATGAACGAATTGCCAAAATGGGTCAATGATTTTAACGATCAGAAAGTTCCGGAAAAACTCTTGGCAAACGGTTGGCAAACAGCTTTACCAATTAGCGAATACACCGAAAGCACAGCGGATAATGTGGCGTGGGAAAAACCAGTTGGAACGGCGAAAGATCCAGTTTTTCCTTACAATAATTTGTTAACAGATTATGCAACGAAAAAAGGTGTGATCAGAACGACACCTTTCGGAAATACTTTGACTTTGAAATTTGCGGAATCTGCGCTGGATAATTATAGTTTAGGAAAAGGTTCTGAAACAGATTTCTTGGCTATCAACTTGGCTTCTACTGATTATGTTGGGCATTCTTATGGTCCAAATTCTATTGAGGTTGAGGATACTTACATCAGATTGGACAGAGATTTGGCGACATTTTTCAAAATGTTGGATGAGAAAGTTGGGAAGAACAATTATCTCGTTTTCCTTTCCGCAGACCACGGTGGCGCAAATGCAGAAGGATTCTTGAAAGCCAATAAAATTTTAGGCGGATTTTTCGATGATGGAATGGAAAAAAATCTAGGTGCAGAATTGGAAAATAAATTCGCAAACTCTAAAATAATTCACGGGATTGACAATTATCAAATTTATTTGAATCAAAGTCTTATCAAAGAAAAAAATCTGAACGAAGACGATATCAAATCTACAATCATCGATAATCTGAACAAAGACCCGCGAGTTTTATACGCTGTTGATTTGAAAAAATTGGGTTCTTCAGCTATTCCGGAACCGATAAAATCAAGAGCAATTAATGGATATAACTGGCAAAGAAGTGGTGATATTCAAATCATTTCGCACGACGGAATGTTGCCTAGCTACGCCAAAAAAGGGACGACTCACAGCGTTTGGAATTCCTACGATTCTCACATTCCATTGATTTTTATGGGTTGGGGAATCAAGCACGGCGAGAGCAATGCACCGTACAATATGACCGATATTGCGCCAACAGTTTCCGCACTTCTCCACATCGAATTCCCAAGTGGAAATATCGGAAATCCAATTACAGAAGTGATTGGAAGATAGGAGAGTAGAAGTTAGATGTTAGAATCTAGAATTTAGATGATTTTAGTTTCTGTTTTAATTCCAAAGCGACGAAGTTGCGAAATATTGGTAGAAAAATGAAACATCAAAATAGATAGGAGGGAAGCTCCGGAATATTGGTTTAAAAATCTGAAATATAATTTAATCAATTATTATAATCACGATTTTAAATTAATCTAAAACACAATATTGTCATTCTGAAAGAATCTAAACTTCGAGATTCCGACAGAATGACAATTTTTTTGTGGAAATTTGCAACTGATTATGAATTTAAAAGAAAAAGACATCTTCGATTTGCTCAATGAAAAAGCAGAACTCTACAATTCTCCAGAGTTTATAAATGATGACCCAATCCAAATTCCGCATCGTTTTTCTTTGAAACAAGATATTGAGATTGCAGGTTTTCTATCAGCAAGTATTGCTTGGGGGAACCGAAAATCCATCATCAATGATGCCAATAAAATGATGGAATTGATGGGGAATTCGCCGTACGATTTTGTAATGAATTTTAGTGATTCTGATTTAAATAAAATTCCACAAAAAGCGATTCACAGAACTTTCAATCACGAAGATTTTATTTTCTTTCTAAGGAATTTCCGTCGGATTTATTCTCAATTTGAAAGTTTGGAAGATGCGTTTCTCATCAATGAAAACGAAACCAATTTCTATCATTCGATTGAACGATTCAGAAATCAATTCATTTCTGAAAAACATCGTGGTCAGAAACACGTGAGTTCACCTTATAAAAATTCGGCTTCCAAAAGATTGATTATGTTTTTGCGCTGGATGGTTCGGAAAGATAAAAAAGGCGTTGATTTTGGAATTTGGGAAAACATTGACCCGAAGTTTCTGTCTGTTCCTTTGGATGTTCACACAGCTAATATTTCCAGAAAATTAGGAATCTTAACCAGAAAACAAAACGACTGGAAAGCGGTGGAAGAGTTGGATTTAATTCTCAGAAAATATAATTCTGCTGACCCAGCAATCTATGATTTTGCTTTGTTTGGATTGGGAGTTTCTAAAGAGTTTGAATGAATTTAAAATCTCGCTGATTTGACAGATTAAGCAGATTTTTTTGATAATGAATCTGCGAAATTCGCTAAATCAGCGAGATGAAAAAAAGAGGATTTTCTTATTTTAAAATATCATTAATCTTAGGATAATCTGATATTTTTCGGAATTCAAAACGGTTGCTGTTTTGCAAATCGGAAATAAACAAATCCAATTCTCTCACCGAATCATCGTCCTGAAGATATTGGTCGTGTGTGAGGAAAACCAAATGTCGGGAAGTTTTTTCCAAATCGTTGAAAAAAATGCTGTCTATTTTTTTGGAAATTTCTTTGTGAGAACCTTTCAGTTTCATTTGATTGTCAGGTTTCCATTCCAAATCCCAACCAACCAAAACGTAACCAGCTCTTTGCAATTCGTCGGCAGAAGTTTTCGAAGTTTTGATGTCGGTAGCGTTGATGTTTGTGGTTCTCCAGATATTTCTTCCTGGTGTTCTGGCGTATTTGTTTTGGAATTTCAAATTGTCTTTTGCTCTGTCAAAATCGTGGATGACTTTTTCTGGATTTTTATAAAATTCCGAATATCGATTTTCTGCGTGTGAATAGCTGTGGTTTGCCAATTCTACGAGTTTGTGATTTTTTAATTCGGTCAAGTTTTTTGCTTGCGTTTTGCTATCGTAAGCGTGTTTGCCTACGATAAATGAAGTAATTGGGATTTGATATTTGTTGATGATTTTAATTAAATTTTCCGTTCCTTTATTTGGTCCATCGTCGAAGGTGAGATAGATGTAGCGTTTATTCGGGTCGTCGGGAATATCTGGTTTTGCGGAGATTACTTTTGCGGAATTGGGGACAATTTTGTTGGCGTCTGTTTCTTTTGATAGTCTTACCTGATCTGTTTTCGAATTTTTGTTACAGGATTTCAAAAAGAAAACTGCTGTGATCATTAGAGTAGCAGTCCCAAGAAAAACCAAAATGTTTGATTTTTCTGCAAAAGTTTTTTTCATTGTAATTAAAGGAATTTAAGATTGTTAAAAAATGTTAATAATGTTAAGATTTAATATCAAATTTTATACCGATTTGAATTAATATAGAAAATATTTTTAAAATAATTAGGTTGGTAATCAGTGTTTTATAAATCGTTAGCACTTTTGTGTTTAATAGATTTGATTATGTTAAATAATTGAACTGATATTTTTTAATTTACTCTTAACGAAGTTAAATTATCAATTGGTGAATTAAAGTTTAAAAAATTCTAAAATATGCTTTCTTGATGTACATCAACGTGGGTTGGATGTTTAAGGTATTAAATTTGCAGGATTAGAAAATTATTAACAACAAAATATTATCAATGAAAAAATTAACAGTATTGGCATTTGCGGGTGCAGCATTATTATTCACGGCGTGTAACGAAAAATCTAAAGAGGGCGGGAAAGACCCAGTGGAGGTTGCAGAGAAATCTGGAGATGCGTATAATGTAGATTTGGCAACGTCTAACGTAAACTGGAAAGCGTTTCACAAAGGCGGTTTCGCACCACGTTGGGGAACTATCAACTTGAAATCTGGTGAAATTACAGTTGCGGACAACGCGGTAACTTCTGGAGATTTCGTGATTGATATGACGACTTTGAAAGTAGATCCTGCATCTGTAACAGAAGCCGACAAAAAACCAGCAGATCTTGAAGGTCACTTGAAAAATGAAGATTTCTTCAATGTAACAAAAAATCCAACTTCTGACTTCAAAATCACGTCTGTAACTGACTTGGCTGGAGAACTTCCAAAAGATGCAGTTGCTGGAGCTAATAAAACTGTAAGCGGAAACTTGACATTGCTTGGAAAGACTTTGAACGTTTCTTTCCCTGCGAAAGTGACTGTTGCTGATGGAAAAGCTGGCATCGAAGCTAAATTCACTGTAAATAGAGCGGATTGGGGAATCAAGTTCGGGACAGATGAAACTGACCCAGCAGAATGGATGATCAGCAAAGACATTGAGATTGGAATCAATGTGAATGCTACCAAATAATTAGTTTTTAAAATGAAAAGGAGAAGACTGTTTCGCAAGAAACAGTCTTTTTTATGTTTAATGAACACAAAAGAACCGACTCTTTAGAAGCCGGCTCAGTAGATAAAGACATCTCATTTTTTTAGTTAAACAACAACAAAAAAGGATAGCCGACAGTGCTATCCTTTGATTTTTATATCAAATTTAGTTTGATTGATTCTGATTGAAAATAGATAAGTTTTCATAACGATTTCCTTAATCTTATAATGTAAATTTATAAAGAAAAACAATACGAAATGTAAACTGAATGTTAAAGTTTCGTAGTTATCCACATTTTTTTGTGGATAAGTCTGTTGTTTTACAATTTCTCCGCAACATACTTCGCCGTAGCAGAACCTTTCACTTTCACCAAATCCTCCGGCGTTCCGGCAAAAACAACTTCACCACCGTATTTTCCGGCATTTGGACCGATGTCGATGATGTAATCTGCTGTTTTCATAATATCCGGCTGATGCTCAATCACAACAACAGAATGTCCGAGTTCTATCAAAGCCTGAAGTGATTTCAGTAATTTTTTGATGTCGTGGAAATGCAGTCCTGTCGAAGGTTCATCGAAGACGAAAAGCGTTTTGTCGGTCGTCACACCTTTTACAAGGAATGATGCGAGTTTCACTCTTTGCGCTTCACCGCCGGAAAGGGTAGAAGAGGATTGTCCGAGTTGAAGATAGCCCAAACCAACGTCCTGCAAAGGTTTTATTTTGGTCGCAATTTTTTCTTCGTGGTTTTCTGAGAAGAATTCCAAAGCCTCATCAACCGTCATATGAAGAATGTCGGAAATATTTTTCTCGTCGTATTTGATTTCCAGAATTTCTTTCTTGAAACGCGTGCCGTGGCAATGTTCGCATTCCAGCTCGATGTCTGCCATAAACTGCATTGAAACTGTGATGACACCGTCGCCTTTACATTCGTCACAACGTCCACCATCCACATTGAATGAGAAATGTTTCGGCTTCAAACCTTGAACTTTCGCTGATTTTTGTTTCGCGAAAAGGTCACGGATGTCGTCATAAGCTTTCAGGTAAGTCACAGGATTGGAACGTGACGATTTTCCAATCGGATTTTGGTCAATCAATTCGATATTTTGAATCAATCTAGAAGGAAATTCCACGGAGTCATAATCCGCTTTTTTTCCACCCATTCCGAGTTGGATTTGAATCGCATTCGTCATCACTTCTTTCATCAAAGTCGATTTCCCACTTCCGGAAACGCCTGTGATAACCGTCAAACATTCCAACGGAACATTCACATCGATGTTCTTCAAATTGTTTTGACGCGCGCCTTTGATGGTGATAAATTCTTTCGTTTTCCTGCGTTTTTTAGGCACTTCGATTTCCATCTCGCCACTCAGATATTTTGCGGTCAGCGTATCGGATTTCATCATTTCCTCATAGTTTCCATTGAAAACCAAATCACCACCGAGATAGCCAGCTTCCGGTCCAATATCAATGACGTGGTCCGCAGATTTCATCACATCTTCATCGTGTTCTACAACGATTACCGTGTTGCCAAGGTCTCGAAGTTGCTTCAAAACGCCAATTAGATTTTCCGTATCTCTGGAGTGTAAACCAATACTTGGCTCATCCAAAATATAAATCGAACCAACCAACGAACTTCCCAAACTGGTTGCCAGATTAATTCTCTGACTTTCTCCACCGGAAAGTGTATTCGAAGTTCTGTTTAAGGTTAAATAACCAAGACCAACTTTTGTCAAGAATTCTAATCGGGTTTCGAGTTCGTAGGTCAGTCGTTTGGCGATTTCTCTGTCGTGTTCGTTGAGTTTTAAAGTTTTTATTAACGGGAGAAATTCATCCAGAGGCAATTCGATAAACGATTGAATATTGTGTCCATCAATTTTCACCCAGCTCGTTTCTTCTCTTAATCTTAATCCTTCGCAAGTCGGGCAAAGCGTTTTACCACGGTAGCGCGAAAGCATCACGCGGTACTGGATTTTATAAAGATTTTCCTCCAGCATTTTGAAGAAATTATCAATGCTTGGGAAGGTTTTCGTTTTGTCGCCTCTCCAAAGTAACTGTTTTTGTTCTTTGGTCAACTGGTGGTAAGGCTTATGAATAGGGAAGTCTTTGTTCTTTTTGATGAAATCCTTTTTCCATTCGCTCATACTTTCGCCACGCCAGGACGCGACTGCATCCTCGTGAAGCGATAGATTTTTGTTTGGAATCACCAAATCTTCATCAATGCCAATCACTTTTCCGTAACCTTCGCAAGTCGGGCAGGCGCCATAAGGATTATTAAAACTGAAATAATGAACGGTTGGCTCATTGAAAACAATGCCGTCCAATTCAAATTTATTCGAGAAATCCCGTACTTTTTCTGTGTCTGTATTTTTCAAAGAACAATAGCCGTGACCTTCGTAGAAAGCCATTTGGATAGAATCCGCCAATCGTTGAAGGAAACTCTCATCTTCTTCATAACTAAATCTGTCGATGACCAAATTAATCGTCATATCTTTCTCTGGCACAAATCCGAAACTTTCCAAATCCTCGATTCCAGCCACATTTCCATTGACTTCCAATCTTGTGAAACCTGAAACTTTCAAGGTTTTAAGTTGTTCTGCAAAGTTTTCAGCATCAAATGCTAAAGGAGCCAAAAGCAAAAACGTCGAATCTTTTTTTGAATTTTTAATGAAATCTATCACATCCGTTACGCTATCTTTCTTTACTTCTTCACCTGAAACTGGAGAATAAGTTCTTCCAACTCGCGCAAACAGCAACTTCATATAATCGTAAATCTCCGTAGAAGTTCCAACCGTAGAACGCGGATTTGACGAAATCACCTTTTGCTGAATCGCAATCGATGGCGCCAAACCTTTGATGTCATCGATTTTCGGTTTTTCTAATTTCCCCAAAAACTGACGCGCGTAGGAACTCAAACTTTCCACATAACGCCTCTGTCCTTCGGCATAAATGGTGTCGAAAGCCAGTGAAGATTTTCCACTTCCGGAGACGCCTGTAATCACAATCAGTTTGTTCTTCGGGATGAGAACGTCGATGTGTTTCAGGTTGTTGAGGTGTGCGTTTTTAACGAAAAGAAATTTCTTGATATCGATGTCGGTTGTTGTAGCCATAGTAAAAATAAGACCTACAAATTTACGGAAAAAATGTAAAGAAACCTGCCAACTTTTAGTCCGTTGACAGGTTTTAGAAAATAGTTAGTTAGTTAGTTAGTTAGTTAGTTAGTTAGTTAGTTAGTTAGTTAGTTAGTTAGTTAGTTAGTTAGTTAGTTAGTTAGTTAGTTAGTTAGTTAGTTAGTTAGTTAGTGCAATGATGAATGCTAAATTCTATCATCAAAATTAGCGAAACTGTGATTGTGATGAAATACCTATTTTTCGTTATTTTTCCAAATCTATGGACAGAGAAACTGTGGTTCCGGAATCGTCGGAAATTAATGAAAATTCACCATCCAAACTTTCTGTTCGGGATCTCATAGATGACAATCCGTAGCCGACTGAGGAAGATTCTGAGGAGAAACCTTTGCCATTATCGGAAATTTTGATTTTGAGATTTTGGTTTTCATCTGTGATTTGGAAAGTGGATTGGCTTGCCTGGCTGTGCTTCACAATATTGTGGGCAGATTCCTTGATTACCATTAGAATGTTCCGCCGGATTTCGGATTTGATGATGCTTTTTTGATTCTGGATATTCTTTTGGAAATTAAAATTGATATTGGTTTTTGAAAAGTAATTCTCCAAATAATGAATGCAGTAATCTGTAAAATTCTCAATGTTGTCATTCGCTACATTCAAGGACCAAAGCATCTCGCGCATAGAATGGTTCATATTTTCAGAAATCTTGATGAGTTCATCTATTTCCTGATGACTGATGTTTTGGCTTTGCATTTTCAGAATCTCAGATTGCAGTTTGATGGCGGAGATTCCGGCACCAATTTCGTCGTGCATATCGCGTGAGATTCTGGCTCTTTCGTTTTCCAAAGATTTTTGTTTTTCGAGTTCTTTTTCTAGAATTTGATTTTTGAATTCGGCGTCTTTGAGTTGTTTTTCTTTGATGTAAAATTGCTGTCTTTTGTTATACATTAATATGACGAAAATTACAAATCCTGTCAGAATCATCATAACAATGAAAATGAAAAAATAAGTGATTTTAATTTCGTAAGGAAGAGACTTCATCTAAGGATTTTTACAATTGAGGCCAATTAAGAAAAGCAGATAAGAAAATACTGTAACGTAATGAAAAATATTGTTCACTAATTTCATAAAGACCAAATCAGCGTTGGATAAATAATACAATGGAAATGCATTAAAGGCATAGGCGATGCTCCAAATAAAAAGTCCCGTCGCAATCCAGAATTTTTGTTTTTTTTGAATTGGAATCTCATTGGGTGTCAAGATTTGAGTGATGAAATAATGAAATGCCAAAATCAAATAGAGAAGAATGAGACTGATGTTATCAATCTCATTGTAAAGTTTACCCTTCATTATTACAAATACGGAGACAACTGCATACACAATGAGAAGATAAATCCAAAGCGGGGTCTTTTTTAGAAAATAATAAATTAGATAGAAGTTACATAGCATGACTGAGTAAAAGTAAATCTCAAAAACATACCTTGCCTGAAAAAAGAAAACGTAAATTTCTGCTATCCAAACAACTACAAAATATACCCACAATTTTTCCCGTCGTGCAATTGGCATTATTATAGAAGCAATTGCACAAAGAGAAATTATAATAATGTATGTCCAATCTATTATTTCCACATTCTTACTTTTTTAGCACAATGGAGGACAGTTTCTGTACTTGTCATCTACAGGAGGACCGAAGGTAATTGCTGTTTCCTCATTCTTTAATTCTACCGAAGAACTAATAAGACCGAATGAAAATAGTTGAAGAATATTTTTTTCATCCAAATCTTCTAATTTATTTAAAGCAAGGGTTTGGATAGCAGGATGCATAAAAATAGCTTTTGAATTTTCTTTCCCAAGTTCACCCAAAACTATATTCTTTCCACTTTCAATATCATCAATAATAATTTTCCGGGTGTTTTTAGAGTGGATGCCTTTAGTATTATTAAAAATAAATTTATCCAGAGATTTGCATAGACTACTTGTTTCAAAGTTGGCTTGGAATTCTTGAAATTTGTCTCCTGAAAGTTTGATTAATTTGTCGGTGTTTAGACCGATGTAATACTCTTTTTTATTGTTTACTTCGAAAGCAAATTGCAAATGCACATCTTTCCTGTTCAGATCCTGATGA
Source organism: Epilithonimonas xixisoli (assembly GCF_004365655.1). Classification (GTDB taxonomy): domain Bacteria; phylum Bacteroidota; class Bacteroidia; order Flavobacteriales; family Weeksellaceae; genus Epilithonimonas; species Epilithonimonas xixisoli. The sequence continues at coordinate 688,121 of NZ_SOEO01000003.1, forward strand.
AAATCTTTTGAAACAATTATAAGATGAAGCGTTAACGTATTAATTTTTGGAGGACTCAAAGATTTTACCAATTCTTCTTGTACTTCCTCTTTCATCATATAAGAATTGGAAATGAGGCTACCATCATCAAATTTTTCTGATGCAAACTTTTTTAGCATGTCCATAGCATTTTCATAATCAATTGGACCTACAACAGGAATTGATCTCGGTGTTTTAAGTCTTTTAAATCCATCATCAAGACCTAGTTTTAATAGATTGATTAGTTTCTCTGTGTCGTTCATAGTTTTAAATTTATTTTTGGTTAAAGATATTTGCTGCCTCCGTTTTATTATTCACGCCTAGTTTTTTGTAGATATTGGCGATGTGTTTTTTCACGGTTTCGGTAGAGATGCTTTTGGATTCTGCGATTTCTTTATACTGATGACCTTTTGATATTAATGAAAGAATCTCCATTTCAGATTTTGTCAGGCTTTGCAAAAGTTGTTTTTCCATATTTTGATTTTGAAAATACTTCAACACTTTTCGCCCGATAGAATTACTCATAGGCGACGCACCGTTGGAAGCGTCTAAAATTGAAGCCACAATTTTGTCCAGACTTTCCCCTTTTATAAGATAGCCGATTGCGCCAGCCTTCAATGCATCAAATATTTTGTCTTCCTCCTCGTGGTTGGAACATACAATGAAACTCGTTTTTGGAAGTTGCGGAAGTAGCGCAGAGATGATTTGATGTCCCATAGAATCGCGCAATTGCAAATCCATCATCACAACATCTGGATGAAGATTGGGAATGTTTTCCAGCGCACTTTGCCCAGAAAAAAACTGACCAGCACAATGCAGGTCTGGATGATAGTCCAAAACTTTTTTCAGAGTATCGTTATAAAATTTGTCATCTTCTACGATTGCAACAGAAATCATTATATTTTGTTTTTACAAAGATTACACCTTTAAAGTTAAATTAAAATACCGATAAAGGGGTATATTTTTACAAATTATTTTCTAATTAAAGATATTGATTATCAATTAATGAAAATGAAGATGAAATCTATTTTCTATACTTTCGCCGAAATTTTTTAGGAAATTAAACTATGAAAAAATTAATTCTTGCGCTTTCTGTATTGGCTTTTCAACAGAACTTGATGGCGCAGAATCAGGAAAAAGAGATTGATGAGGTTAATTTGCAAGGCAGATTTCTCTCGATTCCTTATAATGATGTGAATGAAAATGTGACGGTCATTACCAAGCAACAAATCCAAAACAGCCCAGCGACAAGCATCGATGAATTGTTGCAATTCCACTCGGGGTTGGATATCAAAAGGCGAGGTTCGAATGGTGTTCAGAGCGATATTACGATTCGCGGAAGTTCGTTTGAACAGGTTTTGATTTTGGTGAATGGCATCAGGATGAATGATTCGCAGACTGGTCACAATACTTTCAATCTTCCGTTTGATATTTCGGCGGTTGAAAGGATTGAAATAATGAAAGGGTCGTCGGCAAAACTCTATGGGCAGAATGTTTACGCGGGTGTCATTAACATCGTTACTAAATCATCTTCCGAAGAACAAGTGACGATAAAAGCGCAAGGTGGTGATTTCAAAACTTATGATTTGTCGGCTTCTGCAACTTTTGGTTCGGAGAAATTTACAAACCTTTTTACCATTAGCAATGGCGCATCCGACGGTTATCGTTACAATACGGATTATCAAATAAGAAATTTTTTCTATCAAAATAAATTAAAACTGAATGATGGGAGTCTGAGATTACAAGCTGGTTTTTCTGAGAAGAAATTTGGTGCTAATGGTTTTTATGCATCGCCAACCGCCATCAATCAATACGAAGAGACGCAGGCTTCTGTGGTGAGTTTGCAGTATGAGCAAAGGTTTGATAAATTGTCTGTAAACTCCAGTGTTTATTGGCGAAGAGGGCAGGATATGTATCTTTTTATCCGTCAAAATCCGTCGTATTACAGGAATATGCACATCGGAAATAACGTTGGCGGAACGGTGAATGCGACTTATGAATCATCACTTGGAACCACTGGAATTGGTGTGGATTACAGGAAAGAATTTCTTGCGAGTAGCAATCTTGGAGATAGAGAAAGAGACGTGACGCAGGTGTTTTTTGACCACCAATTCAAGTTTTTTAATCAGAAATTGGAAATCAATCCTGGCGCAAGTTGGGCGAATTATTCTGGGCAGAATTTCTTCTATCCTGGGATGGATGTTGGTTTTATCTTTAATCCTAATCATAAAGTGTTCGGAGCGGTTTCGAAAGGTTTCAGAATCCCAACTTTCACCGATTTGTATTATGTGAGTCCGGCGGAAATTGGAAATCCTAATTTGGTTCCGGAAAGTGCGATTTCATCAGAATTAGGTTATCGATTCCAGAATGAAAAGATATTGGCGAAAGTCAGTGGTTTTATCCGAAATACAGATAACGGAATCGATTGGCTGAAAGAAACGGCGGAAAGTCCTTGGAAAGCGGAAAACGTTGGAAAAATCCATCTCAAAGGTTTTGAAACTGAGTTTAAACATCAATTGTTTTCGTTCCTGAACTATCGTTTGGACTACACTTATCTTGATAATCAATATAAAAATGAAGAACTTTCCAGATATGCTTTGCAGAATCTGAGACATCAGTTTGTGGCGCAAGTCGATGTGAAATTCTTGAAATATTTCAGCAATCAGTTAATTTATAAATATTCGGAACGTGTGAATCTTGGAAGTTATAATGTCTTGGATGAGCAAATTAATTTCCGATACAAAGACCTGAATTTTTATGTCTTAATCAACAATCTGACGAATGCGAAATATGTAGAAACTAACTTGGTTCCAATGCCTGGAAGATGGTTTCACGTAGGTTTCACTTATCAGATTAAAATGAACTAAATTTTTTTAACCATAAAGGCACAAAGGTTCTGCACAAGGTTCACAAGTTTTCTAAGCTTAAAAATTCTTTGTGTTCTTTGTGAAAAACTTCGTGACTTTGTGGTTTTAACCTAAATTTGCAAAAAATTAAACAATGGCAGCTTATCTGGAATTCAATTTTAAAATAAAACCTCTCCAACCTTGGAACGAAATATTGATGGCGGAACTGATAGAAATCGGTTTTGACAGCTTCACAGAAGAGTATGACGGCATCCTTGGCTATATCCAAAAAGACCTTTTTAAAGAAGATGAGTTGAAAAATATCTATCTTCTTCAGAACGAAGAAGTCGAGATTTCTTACACTTATGAAGAAATGCCAAATATCAACTGGAATGAGGAATGGGAAAAGAATTTTTCGCCCATCAATGTAGAAGATAAAGTCTTAATCCGAGCCGAATTCCACGACTCGGATCCGCAAATGCACGAGATTGTGATTCAGCCGAAAATGTCATTCGGAACCGGCCATCATCCTACGACGCACTTGATGATTCAGCAGATGTTGGATATGGATTTGGCGGACAAAAAAGTGCTTGATATGGGTTGCGGAACCTCGGTTTTGGCCATTTTCGCCAAACAGAAAGGCGCTGGTAGAACTGTTGCTATCGACATTGATGAATGGTCTGTTGAAAATTCCAAAGAAAATGCTATTCGAAATAATGTAGAATTGGACATCGAGTTGGGAACGGCGGATAATCTTGGTAAAGAAAAATTCGAAATCATCTTGGCGAACATCAACAGAAATATTTTGATTTCTGACATCCCGACTTATGTTTCGGTTTTGGAAGATGGAGGAAAATTGCTGTTGTCCGGACTTTGCTTCTTCGATGTGGACGATATTCTGGAAGTTTGCAAGGAGCAAAATCTGAAGCTTGAGAAGAAAATCCAAAGAGAAGAATGGGTTTCTTTGTTGTTGAGTAAGTAATAAAATTAAAAACCTCGAATTATTTTCGAGGTTTTTTTATGACAATATTTATAGTTACAGAGCGATTATTTTCTTAAGTCTGTTTCCAAAATCGCATATCCATAATTATCTGACCATCCAGATTTCAAAGGCAATAATTTTCTCGTATGTGCTTCTCTCAACATTCCCACTTTTTCTAAAACACTGTATGACCCAATATTTTCAACAGCACAACCAGCTTCAATCCTATGAAGTTTCAAATCCTCGAAACCAAACTCAATGATTGTTCTTAAGCTTTCTGTTGCATAACCTTTGTTCCAAAACTTGTAATCAAATTGAAACCAAACTTCTGCATTCTTATAATGTTCTTTTCCTAAATTAATTCCAATCAAACCAATAAATTTTTCATTCTCAATTAGTTTAATTGCAAATGTAAAATGCTTGATGTTTTCTTTATTGTTTTCATCAATCCATTTATCAACATTAATTTTTGTTTCATTAATATTGGATGGCGATTTGGATGTGTTGAATTCGGAGGTTTGTTCCAAAGATTGTAATTCAAATACATTTTCAATATCATTTTCCGAAATGGGCCTTATAATTAATCTTTCAGTTTTTAAAATAATATTCATTTACTTCTGCGGATATTTCTGAATCAAAGCCTGTAAAATTGCCCAAGTTTCCGCATCCATTATTCCATTGTAATTGCTCGGTCGGAAATGAAATTGGAAAGCCTCAATCGTTTGTTTCGTTTGTTTATCCCAAACTGCAGTGGGCGGAATGTTATAGCCAAATTGATTCAACTGTATTTGTGCTTTTACGATAAAATCTGCCGAATTGGACTGCGTAGCAAAATCAGTTTGCAGAATTTGATTGAGGAAAGTCTGTTTCGCAGTTTCGTCATACCACATCCCGATTTGATATTCGTCGTACAATCTCTTCCAAGGGAAAAGTGGACCTGGATCTTGCTTTCTCGTCGGTGCAATGTCAGAGTGAGCCAAGATATTAGTCGGCGGAATGTTGTACCTCACGACAAGATCTTTTACCAAAGCTCCAACTTTCTTGATCTGTTCTTCTGGAAACGGCGTGAAAACTCGGTAACCAGTAGAGTCTGTCTTATAACCCAAATTCACGATTTCAATTCCAATCGAAGTATCATTTAGATTCTGATCTTTTCTCCAATTACTGACTCCTGCGTGGTAAGACCTTTTGTTTTCATCCACCAATTGATAGATTTCCTTGTCAGGCAAGGTATTCACAAGATAATGTGCACTTACGCCTTGTTGTGTGAGAACGTTGATGGATTTTTCATCATCCAATACAGTATAGTGTAGAATCACATAGCGTTGACGAAAATTCTGACCGATAGATGGGAAGTAATTTTTTGTCACTTTATAGCCCGCAGGATTTGCGCTGACGATAGAACCATAACTTATCGTGTTGTCATTTTTGGTAATATCCGCGATATTGACTTTATAATAGTCGCCTTCATCTTGTTTGATTTCCGGTTTTTTTATAGGAACGACCGCTACTGGAGTAGTAGATTTGATAGGAGTTTTACTTTTTACCGATTTTTGTTGTGAACCACAAGAAATGATAAGGATTCCTAAAGTTGTGAGATATAATGAATTACGCATTGTAGTTATTTTTGTGTTTAAATTTCATTCAAAAATATGAAAAAAAATGAAGAAAAAGTTTTGGTAGTTATGTAAAAGTCTTCTATATTTGCACTCGCAATAACGGAATAGAATATATCTCTGAAACTGCAAGGAGAGTTGCCTGAGAGGCCGAAAGGACTTGTTTGCTAAACAAGCGAACTGGAAACGGTTCCAAGGGTTCGAATCCCTTACTCTCCGCAACTACAAGATGACTTACTCGGGGCGTAGCGTAGTCCGGTCATCGCGCCTGGTTTGGGACCAGGAGGTCGCAGGTTCGAATCCTGCCGCCCCGACAATTTTTAGTAATTTTCGAAAAAATTACAAATGGGTGCGTAGCTCAGCTGGATAGAGCATCTGCCTTCTAAGCAGACGGTCTCAGGTTCGAATCCTGACGCGCTCACAAGAACCTCACAATGCAAGTTGTGAGGTTTTTTGTTGTTCAAATCTATCGTTTGTTAGTGGCTTTTGTCTTATTTCTGTGTTAACTGTTTTGTAATTATTTTTTAATAATAATACTTGATTTATTAACTAATGTTACATTTCTGTTTATTTTTTGTCTTTTATTTTCGTGTTCATATTTTAATTTAATATTTGTAATCTTTAAAAAATAATAAGCTTTTAGCATATTTAAAAAATTACTTCTGATTAAAGATGAATCATAAAAAATATTCAAATACGAGCAAGCTGGAGGGTAAACAAGAATTAGAAAGAAGAAATCATCAAAATTATAGGAGCAGATTGGCTTTACAATCAAATAAATTCAGCTTTGATGATTTTGTGTTATGTCTTATTTTAACACTAGTCTTACTTCTCTGGGATATTTTGGGTTCTGCTTTTTGATAATTTTATTTATTTTACAACTGCACTTTTTCTTTTGTTCGCATAAGATATTTTTTTGTTTTATTTTCGCAAAAAATTTCTTTTTCAAATGTGGAAGTTCATCAAAAAACTGTTTTACATCATTGTTATCGCAAATATTCTTTTCATTATTTTTGGAATCTTTTTCAATCCGCCAATCACTTGGACGCAGTTGGGAAGTGTTTTCAAATATGGAAAATTGCAACGTGACTATATCTCGTACGACGATATGGGAACTAATATCAAAAAAGCGGTTTTAGCATCGGAAGATCAAGCGTTTTTCAATCATAATGGTTTCGATTTCAAGCAAATTGAAAAAGCAATGAAAAAGAATGATAAGAAAGGAAAGGTTGTTCGTGGCGGAAGTACGGTTTCCCAGCAAACGGCAAAAAATGTTTTTCTTTGGCAAGGCAGAAGTTGGCTGAGAAAAGGTTTGGAAGCAATTTACACGTTCATTATTGAAAAGATTTGGGGAAAAGATGTTATCCTTGAAAGATACCTTAATGTCATAGAAATGGGGCAAGGCGTTTTTGGTGTGGAAGCTGCGGCACAATATTATTACAACAAACCTGCAAAAGATTTGACAAAAAGCCAAGCGGCGTGGATTGCGACAGTTTTGCCAAATCCAAAAAAATACGATCCGAAAAATCCAAGTCCGTACCTTACCAAAAAACACAATTGGATTATGCGTCAGATGAATAACATTGTTTTGAAATAATGACTACTTTTGTCGTAAGATGGCGATTAGATTAATTAAAAAAGACAGTTTCAGCACGATTCTGAAAAATTATTTCAGCGAAAGAAACGAAACGCTGTCTTTGCAGCCTTTATCGGAAATTATCACAAGCCTAAAGCGTGAAGATTTGGGCGTTTTTACAGCCTATCTGAAAGATAATGAGAAGATTAAAGAAAATCTATTATTCTACATTCATCATATTTTCCAAGACAAACCATTCAATCTTTCTTTGACGGAAGCGGACATTCTTTCCGAAAATGCGTTCTATCCCGAATTCAAAAAGAGAATTCTGAACAAGATTCTCCCGCCCATCGAAAACGAAAATACAATTTGGTATCTGGTTGATAATGTGCTGGTAACGCCAAGAAAAGATCTTCAGTTTTTCCAGAATTCACCGGAAGATAAGATGGATGAACTTTTCCGATTGCTTAGAATTGATAAGTTTATTAATAATCAACACGTTAAGAATGAGCTTTTGTTTTCGCTTAATATTTTGGCGTGGCGCGTAATCGGTAATGCGCTGGACGTGGAAGTGATGAAAATGGCGCCAGAATACAGGAATTTTGACAATCCTTTTCTAGCTCTTCAAAACGAACTGGATGTTCTGAATGCAGAATTCAAAGCAAATCCGGATTTTCAGCTTTCTTCGACGGATGATATTTATAAACAGACCAAAATCTATCTGGATCAATGTTTGGAATTTGTGAATATTGCGTTCAAGAATTCTTCCAAATACGGTATTTCCAGCAAGACCAATCAGTCTTTGTTGAAAATAAGACAACAGCTGACAAGGATGTCGGATATCATAAAACTTTTCTTGATTAATGACGAGCAGGATTATTTGATTAATTCCAAGCAGTTGTTTTTCAATATCTTAAAATATAAATCACACAAAAATAATCTGCGCGATCTCATCTCAGATAGTACAAGACTAAAGTCGCATCTCATCACAAACCATACTGCGGAAACTGGAACGCATTACATTACTTCCACATTCAAATCCTACATGAAAATGTTTTGGAAAGCCTCTGGTGGAGGCGTGATTGTTGGGGCACTTTGCGTACTGAAGATGCTTTACAGTTATGTTCCAGCCAGTGATTTTGCCCACGCATTTTTGTTTTCTATGAATTATGCGATGGGATTCATAATGATTTACCTGATGCGGTTTTCGTTGGCTACCAAACAACCTGCGATGACGGCAGCTACGATGGCAAAAGTCCTGTCAGAAGGGAACAGCAGAAATACTTATATAGAATTTGCGCACGTGGTTTCACAATTGTTTAGGTCTCAGTTTATCGCTTTTGTGGGAAATGTGCTGTTGTCATTTCCGGTTTCTTTGCTTATTATTTACGGATTGGAAGTGCTTTTCAAACAAAATTTCGCCTTCGAAAAGTCGGGGAAATTGCTGTATGATTTGGATCCATTTCATTCCAAGGCTATTTTGCATGCTTGTATCGCGGGAGTTTTCCTGTTTATTTCCGGCGTCATTTCCGGGAATTTGAGCAATAGTTCTGTGTTTTATCAGATTCCCAAGCGGATTGCCAAAAATCCATTTATCAATTATTTCTTTGGACAAAGTTTTGCGAAGCAGCTTTCGGTTTATTATTCTAAAAACTGGGCGGGGATTATTTCCAATTTCTGGTTCGGAGTTTTCCTTGGAGCCACTGCACCAGTCGGGCTTTTCTTGGGATTAGACTTGGATATTCGGCACATTACTTTTGCTGCTGGTAATTTTGCACTTGGACTTTACGGGAAAGATTTTGTAATAAGTTCTTCTGCTTTTTGGATTGCATTTGTGACAGTTTTCATCATTGGGTTTTTCAATTTTGCAGTCAGTTTTGGATTGTCTATGTTGTTGGCATTCCGTTCCAGAAAAGTTGAGATGAGCGAAGTAAAGGAGATTTTCAGAGAGATTTTCAGTTATTTCCTTAGAAATCCGTTTAGGTTTTTCTTTCCGCTGAGATCCCGATTGGATGAAAAAAGCAAAAAAATGATTCAGGATATTTCTACAAAATCAGAAGATCATTAATCAAAGATTCATCCTTCAAAACTTCTCGAAATTTCTTCAAGAAAAAAGTTTTTCTCAATCTGAAATCATTTTTTAAAAGTGGCGATTTTATTCTGATAATTAAGACTTTTTCTTTCAGATTCACGCTCACGATTTCGGCGTAAAGATCGTTAGAAAGATAATCCTCCAAAAAATCCTTAATCTCAAAAGCTTTCAATTTATCCTCAAAACCATAGATTCTGGCGAAGGAATTCACAAGTTCTGAAGATTGATATTCGCGTTTTTTTCTTGCCATTTTGGATTCGTTTCCTGATCTTAATTAAGATTGTAAAAGTAGAAAATTCAAACCCAAAAATCAGTATATTTGCAAACTTAAAATTCAATGTTCAATGTTTAAAATTCAAAGTTTAAACTCAGAACATTAAACCATAAACAAAGAATTATGAAACCGTAAGGTAGCATAACTTAAAATAACAAATAAAATTTCGTTATGAAATGTGGAATCGTAGGTCTTCCGAATGTAGGAAAATCAACCCTTTTTAATTGTCTTAGCAACGCAAAAGCACAATCTGCAAACTATCCGTTTTGTACCATAGAACCGAATCTTGGAACTGTTTCTGTTCCGGATGTTAGACTTTTTGAATTAGAAAAAATCGTAAATCCAGAACGCGTTTTGCCTGCAGTTGTAGAGATTGTGGATATTGCCGGATTGGTAAAAGGTGCGAGCAAAGGTGAAGGATTGGGAAATCAGTTCTTGGCAAATATTCGTGAGTGTGAAGCGATCATTCACGTTTTGAGATGTTTCGATAACGGAAATATCATCCACGTGGAAGGTTCTGTAGATCCAATGAGAGATAAAGAAATCATTGACATTGAACTTCAATTAAAAGATATCGAAGCGATTGGAAAAGCTGTTGATAAAGCTAAAAAATTCATCAAATCTGGAAAGAAAGAAGATCTTTTGACCTATGAAACTTTGCAAAATCTTTTGACTTTTGTGGAGGAGGGCAAAAACGCAAGAGAGTTTCCTGCAGATGATTTTGCAAAATCTATTTTAGCGGATGTTCAGTTACTGACCAACAAACCAGTTTTGTACGTTTGTAATGTGGACGAGAATTCTATCAAAAATGGAAACGATTGGATTGCTAAAATCGAAGAAATGGCAAAATCCGAAAATGCAGAAGTTGTAGTTTTGGCGGCGCAAATCGAAGCTGATATCAACGAATTGGAGACTTTTGAAGAAAGACAAATGTTCTTAGAAGAGCTAGGTTTGGAAGAACCAGGTGTGAACAGATTGATTAGAAAAGCTTACGATCTTTTGAAATTACAAACCTATTTCACGGCTGGAGTGAAGGAAGTTAGAGCTTGGACGATTGGTCAAGGTTGGACGGCGCCACAAGCGGCTGGTGTGATTCATACAGATTTCGAGAAAGGTTTCATCCGTGCGGAAGTGATCAAGTATGATGATTATATGCATTACGGAACAGAAGCGAAAGTGAAAGAAGCTGGGAAACTGTCTGTGGAAGGTAAAGAATATGTCGTTCAAGACGGCGATATTATGCACTTTAGATTCAATGTTTAAAAGCTTAATTTTAAAATATATTAGAACGCTTTCAGAAATGAGAGCGTTTTTTATTTACATTAGCTAAAATTTAAAAATAAAAATATATGCTTAAAAAATTACTATTTTCATCTTTATTGATGACGGGATTGTCAATGTCGGCTCAAACCGTAATTTTCAGTGAAGATTTTGAAACTGAGGCTGGAAGAGATTCTTGGACCAACACAGATCGCGATGGAGACACTCAGAAATGGGAATTCGATAATAGTTCTGTCGATGCTTTCACGGGCTATTATGCAACTTCTTGGTCTTGGTTTTTCGGAGCTTTTACGCCGGATAATACTTTGACAAGTAAATCCATTTCTTTACCCAATAATTCTGGCAAACAGCTAAAACTGAAATTTGATGTCGGTGCTTATGATGATGTAGAGTTTCAGGAACATTATGCTGTTTACGTAATTCCTGCCAATTCAACTTTTACAGGTGCAGAAACTCCTGTTTTTGAGGAGACTTTGGATGCTGGATATATGGAAGAAGCAAAACATGTAACTATTGATCTCGCAGATTTTGCAGGTCAGGACGTACAGCTGGTTTTCAGGCATTTTGATTGCACTAATATTTTGGTTTTAATGGTTGATAATATTCAGGTTTTGGAAACGGAAACATTGGCGGTTTCAGATTTTAGCAAAGCTAATCTTCAGGTTTATCCAAATCCAAGTTCAGATTTTATTAAGATAAATGGAGTTGATAATATTCAGAAAATCAGAATGTATGATGTTTCAGGAAAGATGGTTTTGGAAACGAAATCTTCTGAAGTTGATCTTAGAAAACTTCCAGTTGGGCAGTATATTCTGAATGTTCACACGAACTCAGAAATTATTTCTAAAAAGATTCTTAAGAAATAAAAAGGTATTTCCACAGTCCATAATTCAAAGTCAGGCATTCGTCTGGCTTTTTTTATGGATAAATTATATTAATCGATTAAAATTAATTCTCAAAACTTTCAAATTAAATTTCATTTCGTTAAATTTGTGAGTTACCGATTTTCAACACAAGCCAATTACTATTTTATGAGCGAAATTAATCCTGCAAATTATTCCGAAGATAATATCCGAACCCTCGAGCCAAGGGAGCACGTGCGACTGCGACCTGGGATGTATATCGGGAAGCTGGGAGATGGATCGTCTGTTGACGACGGGATTTATATTTTGCTGAAAGAAGTTCTCGATAATTCCATCGACGAATTTAGGATGAAAGCTGGAAAAAGAATTGATGTGAAAATCAAAGACGGAACTGTAACCGTGCGAGATTACGGTCGAGGAATTCCTTTGGGGAAAATTGTGGACGTGGTTTCCATAATGAATACGGGAGGAAAATATGACGACGGCGCTTTCAAAAAATCCATCGGTCTGAATGGTGTCGGAACAAAAGCGGTCAACTTTTTATCGACTTATTTTAAAGTAAAATCGGTTCGGGAAGGTAAAATGAAAATCGCCGAATTCCGCGAAGGAAGATTGGATGTTTTGCACGATGAGACCGAAACTTCCGAAAGAAACGGTACAGAAATCACGTTTGTTCCAGATGATAGCATTTTTATCAATTTCAAATTCAGAAATGAATATGTGGCGAAAATGCTCCGTAATTACACTTATCTTAATTTAAGTTTAAAAATCTATTTCAACGGCGAAGTTTTCGAATCTCAAAATGGTTTGAAAGACTTGTTGGAAGAAGAAATAGACGGAGAGATCGTGTATCCGATTATTCATATCAAAGATGAGGATATGGAATTGGCAATCACGCATTCCGACAAATCCCAGTCAGAGACGTATTTTTCATTCGTCAATGGACAATATACTTCGCAAGGTGGAACGCATCTTAATGCTTTCAAAGAAGCGTATGTAAAAACTATTCGGGAATTTTTCAATAAAAATTTTGAAGCGACTGATATTAGAAAAGCTATTATTGGAGCGGTTTACATCAATGTTGGTAATCCTGTTTTTGAATCTCAGACCAAAACAAAATTGGGCTCTGCGACAATGGGACAAGATAAAGATGGGAAGGAATTGGAGACGATTAAAACTTTCGTTATCAATTATCTCAAAAATAAACTTGATAATTTCCTTCATAAAAATCCTGAAATTGCAGACGCCATTCAGCGTAAGATTTTAATTTCTGAAAGAGAGAGAAAAGAACTTTCCGGAATCCAAAAACTAGCAAGAGAACGAGCGAAAAAAGTATCGCTTCACAACAAGAAACTGAGAGATTGCAGACATCATTACAATGACCAAAAGGCATCCAGAAAGTCTGAAACGATGATTTTCATTACCGAGGGAGATTCGGCTTCTGGTTCTATTACCAAATCTAGAGATGTGGAAACACAGGCTGTTTTTTCTTTGAAAGGAAAACCATTAAACTGCTATGGACTCACGAAAAAAGTAGTTTACGAAAATGAGGAATTCAATCTTTTGCAAGCGGCGCTAAACATTGAAGAAAGTTTGGAAGACTTGCGATACAATCACGTCGTAATTGCTACAGATGCGGATGTTGATGGGATGCACATCAGATTGTTGATGATTACATTCTTCCTTCAGTTTTTCCCAGATCTCATCAAAAACGGACATCTTTATATTTTGCAAACGCCACTTTTTAGGGTTCGAAATAAAAAAGAAACGAGATATTGCTATTCCGATTCAGAAAGATTGAAAGCCTTGAATGAATTAGGGAAAAATCCAGAAATCACACGATTCAAAGGATTGGGAGAGATTTCGCCAGATGAGTTCAAGCATTTTATCGGAAAAGATATCAGATTGGAGCCGGTTGTTCTCGGAAAAGATCAGACTATTGCTCAGCTTCTGGAATTCTATATGGGGAAAAATACACCGGACAGACAATTGTTCATCTTGGACAATCTGGTAGTAGAAGATATGGATATCGATAACAAAGAAGCCATCAAAGAAATTGAAGTCTAACTTTCATAAATAAAAATAAACAAATGAGATTAAGTAACAGGAATGGGAAACCATTGTACAGTTTCATATATTCCTTGGTAGGTATTATTTTTATTCTCGGAATCATAGCATATATTCTTGAGATCAATAAGTTTGATGTATTTGGTAACAAAGCTTGGGTTCTGCTGGCAGTTCCTGCTATTCTTTTTTTATTATTATACATTTTGGGAAGACCAGTTTTTGAGTATGACAGCGACGGAGAAGCGCTCAATTTTAGGAACAATCATATTCTGTATTTGTTATCTAAAAAAAATGCAAAAGACGAATTTCCAAAATATAAGTTGCTGAAATTTAATTTTGTCAATGGTTTTATTTTCAGACGATTGTATATTTATATCAGCAGTAAAAAAAATCACGTAACAATTTTGAAATATGATATTTCTTATCTCTCAAGGAAACAAGTGAAAGATTTGAAATTTTCCTTGAATAAGGTTATTAAAACCAATAGAGAAACCAGACAAGAAGATAATACAGATTAATGGAAGAAAGTACGCATCACGAAGAAAGCCTGAAGAAAGTTTCCGGATTATACAAAGATTGGTTTTTAGACTACGCTTCTTATGTAATTCTGGACAGGGCAATTCCTTCTATTTTCGATGGATTGAAACCAGTTCAGCGCAGGATTATGCACTCTATGCGCGAGTTGGAAGACGGTCGATATAACAAAGTAGCAAACATCGTTGGAAATACGATGAAATATCATCCGCACGGTGATGCTTCTATTACGGATGCAATGGTCCAGATTGGGCAAAAAGAGTTATTGATTGATACCCAAGGAAACTGGGGAAATATCTATACCGGCGATTCTGCCGCTGCTGCGAGATATATCGAAGCGAGGCTCACGCCTTTGGCTTTGGATGTGGTCTTCAACCCGAAAACTACACATTGGACAAAATCTTACGATGGCAGAAACAATGAGCCAATTGATCTTCCGGTTAAATTTCCGTTACTGCTTGCACAAGGCGTGGAGGGAATTGGAGTAGGACTTTCTACCAAGATTATGCCTCACAATTTCAACGAATTGATAACGGCTTCTATTCTTCATTTGAAAGGTAAAAGATTCGAAATTTTTCCAGATTTCTTGACTGCTGGAATGTTGGATGTTTCCCATTACAACGACGGGAAACGTGGTGGTAAAATCCGTGCGAGAGCGAGAATTACTCAAAAAGATAAACACACACTCACGATCACAGAATTGCCTTTTTCAAAAAATACCGGAGATCTTATCGATAGTATTTTGAAAGCCAATGAAAGAGGGAAAATCAAAATCAAAAAAATTGAAGATAATACGTCGGATGTTGTAGAAATCAATATCCATCTGCATCCCGATGTTTCGCCAGATAAGACGATTGATGCACTTTACGCTTTCACAGATTGCGAAGTTCCTATTTCTCCAAATGCTTGTGTAATTGTTGGTGACAAGCCAATGTTCTTGTCAGTTTCGGATATTCTGAAACACAACACAGACCACACGGTTTCTTTATTGAAAAAAGAACTGGAAATCGAACTCCACGAGTTGCAGGAAAGCTGGCATTTTTCTTCCTTGGAAAGGATTTTTATCGAGAATAGAATTTACCACGATATTGAGGAGGTCAAATCTTGGGAAGATGTTATCAAAACCATTGATGAAGGTCTGAAACCTCATACCAAACATTTGCTGAGAGCCGTTACAGAAGAAGACATCGTAAGATTAACCGAAATCCGAATCAAAAGAATCTCACGTTTCGACCTTGATAAATTTAAAGAAAACATTCTCGCATTAGAAGGAAAAATAGAGCAAGTCAAACATCATTTGGCGAACTTAATTACTTATGCAATAGATTATTATCTTAATATTCAAAAAAAATACGGCAAAGGAAAAGAAAGAAAAACCGAATTAAGGATTTTTGATACGATTGATGCAACAAAAGTTGCCGTTGCTAATGAAAAATTCTACGTCAACAGAGAAGAAGGTTTCATAGGAACTTCCCTCAAAAAAGACGAATTCCTGTTCGATTGTTCCGATATTGATGACATTATCACGTTCCAAAAAGACGGTACAATGAAGGTCGTAAAAGTGGAAGCCAAAACTTTCATCGGGAAAAATATCGTTCACGTTGCCATTTGGAAAAAGAACGACAAACGCACAGTTTACAATTCCATTTACCGAGAAGGCAGAGAAGGTCCTTATTATATGAAGCGTTTCTCCGTGACAGGCGTTACAAGGAATACGGATTACAAATTGGCATCTGACAAAAAATTCTCAGAAATGCTTTATTTCTCTGCTAATCCAAATGGTGAAGCCGAAGTTGTTTCAGTTTTGCTAAAACCAAATGCAAGAGTCAGAAAGAACAAAATCGATATTGATTTCTCCGAAATTGCCATCAAAGGCAGAGATTCCAAAGGAAATCTGGTAACCAAATATGCCGTGAAAAAAGTCGATCTCAAAGAAGAAGGCGTTTCCACTTTGGCACCAAGGAAGATTTGGTTCGATGAGTCCGTACGTCGTTTGAACGCTGATGGAAGAGGAACTTTACTCGGAAATTTCAAAGGTGACGACAAGATTCTCACCATCAATTCCCAAGGCGAAGCCAAGCTAATTTCATTCGATTTGATGAACCGTTTCGATGACGATTATCTCATCCTCGAAAAATGGAAACCAGAACAGCCAATCACCTGTATTTATTTCGATGGAGAAAAGGACAAGTATTTTGTAAAACGATTCCTGCTGGAAGCTACAAACAATGTTCAATCCTTTTTCAGCAACGAGAATCCGAAATCTTTCCTAGAATTTGTAACCACAGAAATTGGCGCTATTGCAGAACTTGTTTTCCCAACAATCAAAGGGAAACAAAAAGATGCAGAAACCGTAGATTTGGACGAGTTTATCACCGTGAAAGGAATCAAAGCAATTGGAAATCAATTGACTAAAGACAAAGTCAAAAACATCAATATCACAATCCCAGAACCGCCAGAAATCATAGAAGAAGAACCGGAAATCGAAGAAAAATCAGATGAAGATTTGGACGACGACGGCGGAACCATCGGAAGCCTTTTCGATGAAGAAATCAATTAAAATTTAAACTAAAAAATGGACATTTCACTATATATTTTAGTCGCAATCATTGCAATCACTTGCGTCATCAGCTACATCGGATTTCAGCAACCGGAGTTTTTTCAGAAGTACAAATTCGAAGTTGGCGCCATCCAAAGACGCAAAGAATACATCAGAATTCTCTCCGCCGGCTTTTTGCACGGCGATTTTATGCATCTCCTTTTCAATATGTACACGCTGTACATTTTTGCGCCCATAGCGCTAATAGGATTCGGGATTGGCGGATTTTTGATTATTTATTTGGGTTCCATTATTTTAGGAAATCTATTTTGCCTCTATGTTTACAAGAATGTGCCTTTTTATTCTGCGATTGGCGCAAGTGGCGGGGTTTCAGGCGTTTTGTTTGCCGCGGTAGCTTTGGCTCCCAATGACATTCAGATTTGGTTCATTCCAGGTTTTGCATTCGGCGCACTTTACTTCGGGTATTCCGTTTATATGATGCTCAACCCAAGAGCAAATGACAATATCGGTCACGCCGCGCATCTCGGTGGCGCGTTTTTCGGTTTGGTTTATGCCGTGGCTTCCTATCCAGAATTTGCGATGCAGAATGCTCTGTTCATCGGGATTATGGCTTTGCCACTCATTTATTTGGCCTACGAAATCTTCGTTAAGAAGAGAATCGGCTAGCAATCATTTATCACCTATCATTCATCTTTTATATTCAGGAGCAAGACGATTCCATTTTTGTTTCACCATTCCAACCCGCTGTCCACTATATCTTTTTTGTGATTGCGAGCGACGATAATCAATCCAATCAAACATTTTTTTCGCAATCACAAAAAAGGATGCCGTTCCCATCGGGGCTATGTTGAGGTTTTGCTATTCTTTTCACGATTAAAAAATCCAATAAATCAAGAATATCAAAAAAATCTGATTAATCTGCGAGATTTCCAAAGTCCAAAAATATGACAGTTTTTATAGAGCTTCAGAAAGCTTTCCAACAAAATTAATCTGTCTTCCCTTATTACTTTCGAAAATAAAATCTCTCAAACTCTGACTCTCATATTTTTCAAAATCACCAATAATCGCCAAACGAATTCTGTAGTTTGAAAACTTTTGTAAAACATCACCAGCCAATTTGTTTTTCAAATCAAAGAAATCGGGCGTAAAATTTTTCTCAGAAATTATCACTTTATCAAAACCTTGATAATAAATATTTCCAACCAAATCCAACGCATCTTCCGCAGAATTGATAATCATTTCATCTGAAATAATTTCTGCAATTTTTGTATCGTTGAAGTCGTGAGTTTTTATTTCCATCATTATTTCCTTCCAAAAATCATTCTGTCATTCCCCGAAATATCTTTCAAGAGTTCAACCTCAGAAAATCCATCTTTGTACAATTCGAAAGTTTCCAATCCCAATTTCTGATTAATTTCCAAAAATAAAAATCCATTTTCAGCCAAATGATTTTTGCAATCTTCTGCAATTTTTCTATAGAAAATCAAAGCATCCGAAGTAGGAGAGAAGAGCGCCAAATTCGGTTCAAAGTCTTTCACAGAAACCTCAATCTCAGGATTTTCTTCAATCCCGATGTATGGCGGATTGCTAATTATAATATCATAAATTTCTTTGTCAGTCTGAGCGGAGTCGAAGATTTCATTCAGATAATCTTTATTTATGAAATTAATTTCAGTTTGATGAAAGTTTGCATTCCTTCTCGCAACTTCCAAAGCATCGTTCGAAATATCAATCGCAGTCACTTCCGCATCAGGAAAATACTTCTTCAAAACAATCGGGATAATTCCGCTTCCCGTTCCAATATCTAGGATTTTAGTAGGAGAGTGGGAGAGTAGGAGAGTTTGAGGGTTTGAGGGTTTGAGGGTTTCAGAGTTGTCAGGCTGAGGCTCTCGAAGCTCATTATTAGAGATTCGATTCTTTTTAATTTTCTCTTGTATCTTTCTAATAGCTAACTCCAGAAGTTCCTCCGTTTCTGGTCTTGGAATCAAAACGTGTTCGTTGACGAAAAATTTCATACCATAAAATTCCGTTTCGCCAAGGATTTGTTGAAAAGGTTTCCCTGTTTTCAATTCCGAAATTGCTTTTGATAATTGATTAGAATCACTTTCAGATAAATTTTTATCAAGATTATGTCGCAATTCAATTTTGTTCAAATTCAAAAAATATTCACAAAAAATCGAGAACAATTCCTCAATCTCAGATTTGGAATAAATCTTAGAAAGCTCATCTTGAAAGAAAATTTTGATTTGAAAAATAGTCATTTTATAGATTTATGATAAAAAGTGCGAAGCACTGAAATGCTGGTAGAAAATCCATTTGAAAGGAAATACAAGTGCGAAGTACTGAAATATTGGTTATTAAATCATCTTGTAAAAACCAAATTAGTTTCAGTCGAAAGCTTTTCATCAATCAAATAATTCTCATAATTAAAAGCCTTTAATTCATCCAAATTTTGAACATTATTTTCCGCACAGAAACGGAGCAAAAGTCCTCTGGCGTGTTTGGTATAAACCACGATGGTTTTTAGTTTTCCATCGGGTTGGATTTGTTTAAAATCAAAATCAATCACTTGACTTTTTAGCTTTTTCCGATTGACAACTTTGATGTACTCTGAGCTGGCAAGATTGAAGACCAATTCACCTTTTTTAAGTTCAGAATTCAATTGTTCCGTGACTTTTTCTGTCCAGAATTCGTATAGGTTTTTATAAGAATCAAACTCAAAATGTCTTCCCATTTCCAATCTGTAAAGCATCACTTTGTCCGATGGTTTCAGCAATCCGTAAAGTCCGGAAAGCATTCTGTAATTTTTCTGAAGATAATCAACTGCTTTTTGGTCAAGTGTTTTTGCTTCCAAACCTCGGTAAACTTCGCCAGTGAAAGCAAACATTGCCGGAGCTGAGTTTTTTGCCGTTGGTTTCGCGCTCCATTTCTGATTTCGTTCCCAGTTTTCATCCGCCAATTTTGGCGAAATTTCCATCAACTCAGATAAAAATTTTGGCGATTTTTCTTTTAAAAAAGATTGAATAAATTCAGAATCCTTGATGAATTTCGGAGTCGTAGGTTTCAAAAATTCTGTTGAATTTTCTACATTCATCAATTTTGCTGGAGATGTAATGAATTTCATAACTAGTTATAAATTATCGTCTAATGTTTCAAAATCACTTGCGTCCCGACTTGAACGGAACTCCTTTTTTGTGGCTGGAAAAGCCTTGGCAAAAAGAGTGGGAGTGGAAGGCGGAAAAGACGCCCAAATTATTAAAATATTACAAAATTCCTTTCCCTTGTCGAAGAATTTCTGGCTCTCCGGAAGTCAAATCAACAATTGTAGAAGCGGTATTATCACCATAACCAGAATCGATAACGAGGTCAACCAATTTGTCATATTTCTCGGCAATCAGTTCTGGGTCTGTAGAATATTCCAAAATCTCATCATCAGAATGAATGGATGTAGAAACAATCGGATGACCCAATTTTTCAACAATCATTTGCGGAACGATATGGTCCGGAACTCGGATTCCGACGGTTTTGTGACCTTTGTAAGAAGTGGGGAGATTTCTGTTGGCTTCCAAAATAAACGTGAAAGCGCCAGGCAAATGGTTTTTCAAAAATCTGAAAGTCGAAGTTTCTATCGGTTTTGTGAATTCTGAAAGATGGCTGAGGTCATTACAAATGATAGAAAATTTATGCTTATCAATCTTGATTCCTTTGATTTGCGCCAGTCTTTCCATCGCTTTATGATTGTAAATATCACAACCAATTGTATAAATTGTATCAGAAGGGTAGATGATTACACCGCCATTTTGCAAAACTTTGACAGCTTCGTCTATCAAGTTTTCTTGCGGATTTTGCGGATATATTTTCAGAATTTTTGCCATAATCAAAGGTATTGATTAAAGATAGTATTTGCAAAATAATTTAGCAAAAATGGATATGCGTATCTCTCTTAGTAATTTTGGTGTTTAAAATTTATACAATGAAAAATAGGAATTTAAACCAGTTAATAGTGGAACTATTTATCGAAATTCTAAAAAGTGGATTTTATGAAAAAACTGAAGAAAAAATTATAATAAAAAAAAATTATATATTTTAAAGATGAAAATGATGACACATTAGCATATATATTTTCAGATTGCATTTTTCCATTTTATAACATCAATGAAATAATACCAACAAAATGTATTTTATGCAGATTTATTTCAATGTGGAAAAGAAAAGAATTAAATAACTATTAAAAAAAAAGAGAATCACTTTTGTGATTCTCTTGTTGGTTGCGAGGACACGACTCGAACGTGCGACCTCCGGGTTATGAGCCCGACGAGCTACCTACTGCTCTACCTCGCGGTGCAAAGATACAAATTTTTTATTACGAGGCAAGCGAATGTGATTTTTTATTTTTTTCTTCAACTGTAATTGAAAAATAATTAAAACAGAATTTTTAATGAAAAATGAATTTAATAAAAAGAGGGGAATTAAATTCTTGTTTACCAAAATTGGAAGTGGTAGACAAATATCTAGTTGATGAGGTACAAAAAAAAGAGAACCACACTGTGATTCTCTTGATTTGGTTGCGAGGACACGACTCGAACGTGCGACCTCCGGGTTATGAGCCCGACGAGCTACCTACTGCTCTACCTCGCGGTGCAAAGATACAGCTTTTCTGTTACAAGGCAAGTTTAAAATTAAATTTATATTAATAAATTATTTAATAATTGAATATCAGTATGTTATATTTTTTAACGTCTTTTAACTATAAAAATAGTTGTACGAATGAAAATTAATCCTACATTTGTATTACTAAGTTTTTAGTGATATAAGATTGATTGTTTTTAAAAGTAAAGATTATGAATAAGTTAACCAAAGCAGAAGAGCAGGTGATGCAGTATCTTTGGCAAATAGAGAAAGGATTCTTGAAAGACGTTTTAGAATTGTTCCCAGAGCCAAAACCGCACACCAATACCATTTCTACAATCCTTAAAATCCTTATGGATAAAGGCTTTGTAAGCCACAAAACTTTTGGAAGACAACACGAATATTTTCCGCTCATCAGTAAAGAAAATTACAGTGGAAGATCCATCAAAAGTCTGGTGAAAAACTATTTCGAGGGTTCTTACACGAATGCAGTTTCGTTTTTGGTAGAAAAAAATGAAATAAGCGTAGAAGATCTGGAACTTTTGTTGGATGAACTTAAAAATAAGGACTAATGGAAGCTTTTATGTTTTATTTGGGCAAAATGATCCTGTGTTCAGGGGTGATGTTTGCTTACTATTTGTTATTCTTAAAGGATAAAACATTTCATCACTACAATCGTTTTTACCTTTTGCTGACGGTAATTATCAGCTTGGTTCTGCCACTGATAAAGGTTTCTTATTTCACAATTGAGACCAATCAGAATTTTTACTTGTTGCTAAGTCAACTCAATCAAAATCAACTACAAAACTCAACCAATGATCTCACTATTTATCAAGTTTTTTATGCAATTATTGGAGTGGTTTCAATCGCTCTTTTAATTAGATTAATATTAGGAATTACTAGAATTCAGTCCATCAAAAATCAGTTTCCGAATGAGACGATTGAAGGAATCAAATTCTATCAAACTAACTTAAACAACGCACCATTTTCATACTTTCGAAATCTTTTCTGGAAACAATCGATTCAATTGGATTCGCCTGTGGGACAGCAGATTTTGAAGCACGAGATGGTTCATATCCAGCAAAAACACAGTTGGGACAAACTACTGATGCAGACCGTAAAATCTGTTTTCTGGTTCAATCCTGTGTTTTATTTTATCAACAACGAAATCAATCTTATTCACGAATACTTGGCGGACAACAAGGCAGTGAAAAAATCCGATACGAGAGCATTTGCGCAGATGCTTTTGGAGAGTCATTTCTCTGGGTCGGTGATTCCTGTTACGAGTCCTTTTTTATCATCTAACCTCAAAAAAAGACTTAAAATGCTTACAAAAAACCAAACCAAGTACAGCTACGCACGCAAACTTTTTGC
This sequence comes from Epilithonimonas xixisoli, assembly GCF_004365655.1. Taxonomy (GTDB): domain Bacteria; phylum Bacteroidota; class Bacteroidia; order Flavobacteriales; family Weeksellaceae; genus Epilithonimonas; species Epilithonimonas xixisoli. The sequence continues at coordinate 710,833 of NZ_SOEO01000003.1, forward strand.
GCTACCAATTTTATTTTTTATGGTGTTTGCCTATATGGTAAATGCAAAAAATAAAGAAATCACGGAAACGAACAAAGCAATTGAAATTGCTGTAAACGAACTGAAAAATGACACTATAAAACCTCAAACTTCTGAGTTGGAGGACTTATCAACGGATCATCAAAGACAAACACGGGTTTATTCTGATGCTTTGCAGGAAGATCATTTGAAAATGTCGGCGATCAGTAAAAAAATGGCTGATAAAGGCAAAGAATTATCTGCGCTGAAAAAAGCCAAAAAAGATGAATCGCCGGAGTATAAAGCTTTGGAAACGGAGATGGAAACGCTTGCAAGCCAAATGGAAAACATCGTAAATTCTGATAATTACAAAAAGAATATGAAAGGTCTGGAAGAAAATGCGGAAGCATTGGCGAAGATCTACGAGTCTCCGGAATGGCAGAAAAAGTATCAGGATATTGAAAAACGAAGCAAAGAAATTGAAGCTAAATTCAAGTCAGCGGAGTTTAAAAATAAAATTGCGAATGCAGAGAAATTAGCTAAAGAAACTGAAAGAAAAGTTAATTCTCCTGAGTTCAAAAAAAGAATTGCAGATGCTGAAAAGCTTGCATTTGAAACGGAAAAGAAAATCAACTCTGCTGAGTTCAAAAAAAGAATTGCTGATTCTGAGAAAAGTGCAAAAGCGTTTGAAATGAAATTTAACTCGCCAGAATTTCAGAAATTTTTGGAGCAGGCACAAAAAATCGCAAAAGATGCAGGGGAAAAGTTTGGGAAGATTTATACTGATGAGGAATTTAAAAAAATGATTGAAGATCAGTATGGGAAAAATGCTTTCTCAGATGGTACTGTAGCTCACGGTTTTGATGCTTCAAAGTTTCCAGAATTTAAAGATTTGCCGAAGTTTGAGTATAATTTCAATGATACATTTACGACTACGGAAGTAACAAAATTATCTTCAAAAGAATTAAAAAAACTAGACAAAAAAAGAAAAGAAATCGAAAAAAAGCGAAAAGAATTACAGGAAGAGCAAAGAAAACTTCAGCTAAAACAACAGGAGCTAAACAAAGAAATGCGACAAAATAGTCCTTGGGTCATCAGCGTCAATGCAACAAAGACACCGCTTAGTCAAAAAACTTCCGCTCTTTATGGTGTATCAACTTTTCATTCAAATGAGCCTAAGACCGAAATCTTTTTGGATGGTAAAAAAATATCTCCAGAAGAGATGAAAGAACTTTCGGCAAGTAATATTTCCAGGATTGATATTGATAATTTTAATAAACAAAAAACGGTGAAAATCGTCACCAAATAATAATTTCAGATTCATAACACTTTAGCCGGTTCGCCGGCTTTTTTAATATTAAAATATGAAAAAACTAATTTTACTTTTTACGCTCATCGGAACTTTAGCAACTGCTCAAAACAAACGTTTTATTTACGAGTACAAATTCATTTCAGATTCTACAAATGTGGAAGATGTGAAAACCGAAATGATGTTTCTGGACACCACAAAAGAAGGCTCCAAATATTACAGCTACACGGTTTTCAATGCAGATTCTGCGATGAAAGTCAATCTCGAAAAACAATTGGCGGCGACTGGCTCTATTAATATAACATCTGATATGAGAAAAGGCGAAGTGAGATATTCTGTGACCAAAACTTATCCAGATTACAAAATTAATCTTCACAGAAGGCTTGGTATGGACAAGTACAAAATCTCGGAAGATCGAAAAATCAACTGGAAAATCTCATCAGAAAAAGAAAAAATAGGCGAGTGGAACGCACAAAAAGCGGAAGCTGATTTTGCTGGAAGACATTGGATTGCTTGGTTCTCTACAGAGATTCCGATTCAAGATGGGCCGTACAAATTCCAAGGTTTACCTGGTTTGATTGTCAAAATTGAGGATAAAAACGGTTCTCATAAAATGGAATTGAAGGGTATTAAAAATATTACTGGTGATTTGGACATCAACGTATTCGAGGCTAGAGAAATTGCTGTCAATTCCAAACAATTTCATAAAGTAATTAAGGATTACGAAAATGATCCGACAAAAGGAATCCGACAAATGCAAATGGGTGGCGCAACAATAGTGATGACGGGAAAAGACGGGACTTCTTCAAAAATTGCGAAGGAAAATGAAGAAAGATTGAAAGCACAAATCAAAAAGGATAATAATAGAATAGAACTTGATATCGTAAAATAATATATTTGTAAACTAAAAACATAACGATGAAAATTTTTCTATTCTTGATTTCTTTATTTGTATCAATTTCAGTTTTTTCTCAGAGTCAGAGATTTTATTATGATTATCAATTTCAGACAGATTCTACAGATGTGGAAACCAAAAAATCTGAATTGATGGTTTTGGATATTGACAAAAAAGGCTCAAAATATTACAGCGAATATGTTTTTCAGAATGATTCCATAATGGATGTTCATTTCCAAAAAAATATGGCAACTCACAATGATGATGTAGTTCCATCTTCCGGTAAGGAAGGTGTGATTGTTTACAAAATTTTGAAGTCTTATCCAGATTTTAAAATGAATCATATTATCACTTTGGATATGACTTTTTACAATGCCAGTCAGCAAGTGAAACTGAATTGGAAGATTTTGCCGGAGAAAGAGAAGATTGGAAACTGGTCTGTACAAAAAGCGGAAACAGATTTTGCAGGCAGACACTGGATTGCGTGGTTCTCTACAGATATTCCTGTTCAGGATGGACCATACAAATTTCACGGTTTGCCGGGTCTGATTGTTAAAATCGAAGATAAATCAGGCTTTCATAAAATGGAACTGAAGGGAATAAAAAACAAGGTTTTGGAAAGAAATATTCTACTTTCGGAATGGGAAAAGCCAATTGTCATAGATTATAAAAAATACCAAACTGTTTACAAAAATTACAGAAAAGACCCAATGGCAAATTTCAGAAAAATGGCAAAAGATGGCGATGTTTATATGACGGATGATGCAGGAAATAAAATCACGGGTCCAGATTTTGTAAAATCACAAGAAAAGCAAATGCTAGAAATGATAAAAAAAAATAATAATATTCTGGAACTTGATCTTTTAAAATAGAAAACTCCACCGGAAAGGTGGAGTTTTTTATGCTTTAAGAAAAATTATTTCTTCTTCAATTCATCTCTGATCTCAGCAAGTAAAATATCTGTAGAAGATGGTCCGGCAGGAGCAGCTTCTTCTTTTTTGTTAACCTTGTTGGCTAATTTGATGATCCAGAACAAAACAAATGCAATGACCAAGAAACTTATAACAGAGGAAAGGAAATTTCCGTAGGTTACGCCATTCCAAGCAAGTTCTTTGATATTTTCAGCACCAGCAGCTTTCAAAGCCGGAGTTAGTAGCAATGGTGTGATGACATCATCAACCAATGATTTTACGATGGCACCAAACGCTCCACCAATGATGACACCGACAGCAAGATCTACCACATTTCCTTTGAAGGCAAAATCTTTAAATTCTTTTACAAATCCCATAGTTGTATTTTTATAGTTAGTTAAAACAAAAATATAATTTTTTTATTTAAAACACTTTATTTTTTCATAATTCATAAAGATTTTATTAATTAAATTTGGTTAAGTTTTAAGTAATCAAAATGAAAATCCTGACAGCACAACAAATCAAAGCCTGCGACTCTGCAACCATCGGAAAGGGAATTTCTTCCATTAATCTAATGGAAAAAGCATCGAAAGCTTGCGCGGATTGGATTAATGACAATTTTAAAACAACTCATAAATTCTTGATTTTCTGCGGAAACGGAAACAATGGCGGCGATGGATTTGCGATTGCCAGAATGCTTTATGAGAAAAGTTTCGATGTTGAGGTTTATATTAATGAGAATCAAAAAGATTTTTCTGCGGATGCGAAAATTAACCTAAAGAAATTAAAACAAATCAGCGGCATTGAGATTAAAGATTTTTCTAGTTTTTCTATTTTGAAAGATGAAAAAACGGTCATCATTGATGCGATTTTTGGTTATGGATTGAACAGAAAATTATCAGGAAATTCTGAAAAGATTATTAATAAATTAAACCAAACAAAAATTCAAAAAATAGCAATCGATATTCCGACTGGGTTGTACGCCGACAAATTAATGGATGAAAACGCAACAGTTTTAAAAGCAGATTTTACATTGACTTTCCAATTTTACAAACGGAGTTTTCTCCATCCCGAAACCGGGAAATTCTGTGGAAAAATTGAAGTTTTGAATATTGATTTGGATCAGGACTTTATTAATGAAACAGAAACTGATTATTTCGTGATTGATGAAAATATAATCAGAGAAATTTACAAACCTCGCGAAGAATTCAGTCACAAAGGAACTTTCGGCAAAAGTATTTTGGTTGGCGGAAGTTATAGAAAAGTCGGCGCGATACTGATGTCCACATTATCTGCGCTCAAAACCGGAAGCGGATTGACTTTCACAATTGCGCCAGAATGTGCAAACCTGATTTTGCAATCGCAAGCACCGGAAGCAATGTTTATGGATTCCGGAGAAAAATATATTGAGAAAATAGGGATTGTTGATAAAGCAGTTTATGGAATCGGACCAGGTTTGGGCAAAGAAATACAAACTCAAAAAGCTTTATTTGAATTTTTGAAATCTTACAAGAATTCAATTGTTATAGATGCAGATGCGCTCAATATTTTGGCGGAGAATGATAAGATTAATTTAATTCCAAAAAACGCCGTCATCACGCCGCATCCTTTGGAATTTGAAAGGTTGTTTGGCAAAACTGAGAATTCTTTCGAAAGATTAGAATTGGCAAGAAACAAAGCCGAAGAGTTGCAAATATTCATTATTCTAAAAGATCATCATACCGCAGTCATTACGCCTGATAGAAAGATTTTCTACAACATCACAGGAAATTCCGGAATGGCAAAAGGTGGAAGTGGCGATGTCTTGACTGGGATTTTAACGTCATTAATTTCTCAAAAATATGAAATTGGAAAAGCCTGCATTTTCGGCGCGTGGCTTCACGGAAAAGCAGGCGATTTTTGTGCAGAAGAATTCTCCAAAGAAGCTATGTTGCCAACCGATCTCATCAGTAAAATCGGAAAGGTTTTCAAATATTTATCAAGCTGAAATTCTGCTTTTTCGCTTCGGTGAATTTTTTTTAGGTTTTGCAGTTGGAACTCTCGTAGGTTTCAATTTTGATTTCAGCATATACAAAACGCCAACTTCGGTTTCCGATAGATTTTCATTTTTCTTCAAAAGTTTTTTGATTTCTTTTTGGAAATAATGAACCGTGTGGCCATTTTTATAATGTTCAAAAATTCGCGGATCGATGTAAGAATCTCTTGCGACAGAAGGCGTGTTTCCTAATTTCTCAGAAACGGCAACAATCGCATTTCGGATTCTCTTTTTGAGTTCTTTCTGTTGTTTTTCTTCACAAATTCCAAGTTCGTCCAAGATTCCCGCGGCAATCATTGTTCCAGCCCAAGTTCGGAAATCTTTAGCAGAAAACTCGTCGCCCATTATTTCCCGAATGTATTGGTTAAGGTCTTGACTTTCAACGGTAATTAAGTTGTTGTCTTTGTCATAATATTTGAAAAGTCTGTAGCCTGGCAATTCTACAATTTCAGAAATTACCTTTGTTAATTTGGAATTGATAATGTGTTTTTCTTGAAATTTTCCCGATTTTCCTTTGTAAGAAAAAATCATTTCGTCACCTGCAATTTCCAGATGTTTTTTACGAATGGTTGTAAGTCCATAACTTTGATTTTGCTGTGTGTATTTCGGACTTCCCGGTCGAAAATAAGCTGAGTCCAAAAGTCTGACCATCGCCGCCAAAACTTTTTCCCGAGTCATTTTTTTCTTTCTGAGATGTTGCCCAGTCACACGTCGCATATGTTCCAATCTTTCTGCAAAGTGAAGGATTCTATCAAACTTATCAGCATCTTTTTTCGCTCGGAATTTTGGATTGTAAATGTACTGTTTTCGCCCTTTTTGGTCTCTTCCGACGACTAAGATCTTTGCGCTTTTATTGGTTGTGATTTCCACGCCAGTCCACGCTGGCGGAATGACCAATGATTTTATATATTCGATTTTTTCTTTGTCTTTCAGCCTCTCGTTGTTTTTGTCGACGTAAGAAAAGTTTTTTCCCGATGGTTTGCGGATGAGTCTCATAATTTTGATTTGGTGATTTTCCTTAAACAATTAAAATGCCGATTATATTTAATTATGAAAGATAATTCAGCAATGTCGTTTTCCATTCGCATTTATGATTTTATTAACAGTGAGAAAGGTCGCTTATTAAACGAAATTCTCTATTTTAGCAAAAATTTTTTTGATGCCAAAGACAGTTGATGATTTTAATAAAAGCAGACTCAGATCCAGTAATATTACTGTGGTTATCAGTATTTCACTGGTTTTATTCCTTGTAGGTTTATTTGGATTGATTTTGATAAATGCTCAGAAATATTCTGATTATATCAAGGAGCAATTGGTTGTTGAAGCCTATTTCGAGGAATATTTGGATCCGCGGGATTCTGCCAAAACTATGAAGTTTCAAGAAGAGACTTTTGCAAAAATCAAACAACAGAATTATGTAAAGCAAGCCAAATATATTTCCAAACAACAGGCAACAGTTCTCGCTAAGAAACAGTTGGGAATAGATGCGGATGCGCTTTTCGAAGAAGATATTTTTCCAGCATCTGTTGAGGTGACTTTGAAACCGGAATTTGTAGATCCTGCAAAGATTGACAGCGTGGTTTCTCAACTGAAAGCTATCAACGGTGTGAAAGATGTCGCGAATGACAATCAATTGACGATTGATGTTTATAACAATTTGAACCGAATTTTGACGTGGATTCTGGCTTTTTCAATTTTGTTCTTGATTGTCGCGATTGTTTTGATTAATAATTCAATTCGACTGAAAATATTTTCTAAGCGGTTCATTATCAAAACGATGCAGTTGGTTGGTGCGAAACGAAGATTCATTTTGATGCCTTTCATCAAAGAAGCTTTGGTTCTCGGATTGATTGGTTCTTTCATCGGGATTCTGGCTTTGGGCGGACTTTGGTATTACTTTACCAATCAGATTGGTACACCTTTCGTGCAAGATACAAATCAATACATTTTGTTGATTATCATTATTTTGATGGTAGGTATTTTCATTACCATAGCAAGTACTATCTTTGCAACTTGGAGATTCCTGAGAAGCAACGTGGATGATCTTTATTATTCTTAAAAAATGGCAAAAAAAACAAAAAATAAATATTCTGCAGATCAATTCGGAACACCTTCGGAATCTGTGGAGAAAAACAATTTTTATTTCGGAGGCAAGAATTTTAAATTAATGTTGATCGGTTTAGGTATGATTGTCTTGGGATTTGTCCTGATGATGGGACCAGACGCCAACACAACACCAGAAGGGAAATTTGATCCGAACTACTGGAACAACGATATTTTCTCATTCCGAAGAATCAGATTGGCGCCAATTCTTGTGATTGCTGGATTCGTGGTTCAGATTTTCGCGATTCTAAAAAGAAACAAAGACTAAATTTTTAATTTTCAACATACAAACTTTGTCAGGGTTCTAAACTTTGACAAAGTTTTTTTTAATTAAACTAATAATGGATTTAATCAAAGCGATCATCATCGCAATCATAGAAGGACTTACGGAATATTTGCCAATTTCTTCCACTGCTCATATGGGTTTCGCCGCGAGCTTGATGGGATTGGAAGAAACCGAATTTCTAAAGATGTTTCAAGTGTCCATCCAGTTTGGGGCAATACTTTCTGTGGTTGTGGCTTACTGGAAAAAATTTTTTGATGTAAACAATTTGCAGTTGTATGTAAAACTTGGGTTCGCCGTTATTCCGGCCTTGGGAATTGGTTTTTTTCTTGATGATTTGATCGAATCTGTTTTAGGAAATCAAATCGCCATCTCAACTGTTTTGGTTTTGGGTGGTGTGGTTTTATTGTTTGCCGACAGTTGGTTCAAAAATCCTGTGATCCACGATGAGAAAGAGATTTCCATCAAGAAAGCTGTGATTATCGGATTTTGGCAATGTTTGGCGATGATGCCTGGGACGAGTAGGAGTGCGGCTTCTATCATTGGTGGTATGACGCAAGGATTATCCCGAAAAGCCGCTGCAGAATTTTCATTTTTCTTAGCTGTTCCTACAATGTTGGCAGTAACGCTTTATTCCGTTTTCGTGAAAACTTGGGGCAAAGAATCTGCAACACCAATGAAAGGTTACGAGATGATTTTGCAATCGCAGGATCATATTATGATTTTCATTGTTGGAAATATTGTGGCTTTTGTTGTGGCTTGGATTGCAATCAAATCTTTCATCAGTCTATTAAACAAATACGGTTTCAAACCTTGGGGCTGGTACAGAATCGTGGTTGGGATTGGATTGTTGATTTATTTTAATTATTTCAAATAATTAAAAAACGATATTCAGCCTTGTCAAGGTTTCAAACCTTGACAAGGCTTTGAAAAACAAAACTCTCCAACTCTCAAACACTCCAACTCAAATGACATCAGAAGAATTACAATCCGGACACATATTTCTATTGGACAAACCTTTGGATTGGACTTCTTTCCAGGCGGTCAATAAGTTGAAGTACAAGCTCAAAAGAGAGTTTCCAGAATTGCCTAAGAAATTCAAGATTGGCCACGCGGGAACTTTGGATCCAAGAGCAACAGGTTTATTGATTGTTTGCACAGGTAAATTCACAAAGAGAATTCCAGAGATCCAAGATGCACCAAAAGAATATTGGACAGAAGTGAAAATCGGTGTTCAAACCGAATCCTACGATACTGAGAAACCAGAGATTTTACAGACCGATTTTTCTCATATTACGGAAGAACAAATTCACGAGACTTTACAAAAATTCATCGGCGAGATTGACCAAAAGCCACCTGTTTTTTCAGCACTGAAAGTTGATGGAAAACGTGCGTATGACCTTGCAAGAGCTGGAACAGAAGTGGAAATGAAATCTCGAAAAACCACAATACATTATCTTAATCAAATAGAAATTAATCTTCCCTTTGTTTCTTTCACAGTTGGTTGTAGCAAAGGAACTTACATCAGAAGTTTAGCGCACGACATTGGACAAGAACTTGGCGTTGGCGCTTATCTTACACAATTAAGAAGGACAAAAATCGGAGATTATTCCGTGGAAAATGCGACGGCGGATTTCATTAATAATGATTTTAAAATTTCAGAATAAAATATTTAATGAAGAAGAATTTACTTTTTTTAAGCTTAATATTTTCAGTTTTTGCTTTCGGACAATCAGAAAAAAGCAAAACGATGGGATTTTATATCAGCCCGAATGTTCAGATTGGATACAATCTAGGAAATTCAATAAAAGATAATCAGAACAAAGATTCGCCTTATTATCAGCAAAATGTGGCGCCTTATCTTCCGAATGATTTTACTTACGGAATAGGCGTCGTTGGCGGCTATCATCTTTTGCCATTCTTCGCTTTTGGAACGGGAATTAGGTATAATTTTATAGACAGTAATCAGCATCTTCTGAATTGGGTTATACAACCTAAATTTCTCTTGGGGAAAGACGATTGGAAAGGAACAATAGAATTGGAATATGGCAAGCAATTCAATCATTCGAATGTGAATAACACGAAGCATTATGGATTGAAGATTGGTTATCAGGATTCCTTTTCTAAAAGATTGAATAATGAATTTGGATTTTTTATCTATAGTCAGAATTATCAATATTCAAACGCAGTTTTTGTAGGTGTTTCGTTAGGAGTTACAATTTTCAGCAAAAAAAATTACACAGTTTACGGAAAAGATTAATGGAAAAAATAAGAATCAATAAATATTTGTCAGAAGTTGGATTTTGCTCCAGAAGAGCGGCCGACAAACTTTTGGAAGAGGGAAGAATCACCATCAATGGCGTAGTTCCAGAAATGGGAACCAAAGTTTCTGACGAGGACGAAATTTTCGTAGATGGAAAAACCATCCGCAAACCAAAAGACGAAGACTTCGTTTACATCGCTTTCAACAAACCTGTAGGAATCGTTTGTACGACAGATACGAAACGTGAAAAAAACAATATTGTTGAGTACATCAACCATCCAAAACGAATTTTCCCAATCGGACGATTAGACAAACCAAGTGAAGGTTTGATTCTCTTGACTTCCGATGGCGATATCGTAAACAAAATCCTGAGAGCGAGAAACAATCACGAGAAAGAATATTATGTGAGAGTCAACAAACCGATTACCGAGAAGTTTCTTGAAAAAATGAGAAACGGTGTTCCAATTCTGGACACGGTTACCAAAAAATGCGAAGTCGAAAAAATCGACACGATGAATTTTCGAATCGTTCTCACACAAGGTCTCAATCGCCAAATCCGACGAATGTGCGAACATTTGGATTACGAAGTAAAGAAGTTGAAAAGAATCCGAATTATGAACATCAAACTCGATTTGCCAGTCGGAAAATGGCGTGATTTGACCGCAGAAGAAATGTCGGAGCTCAACGGATTATTAGAAGATTCCAGCAAGACGTTTTAGTGATTTTATCAACTTAAAAACTATTTATCTCTCGCAGATTTAGCGAATTTAGCAGACGTTTTTTTTAATCTGCCAAATTTGCCAAATCTGCGAGATTTTTTTATAATTAATTTTTACCCATCAACTATCAATTATCATTTATCATCAATAATATAGAGCTTCATCTTTTCCTCGTACTCTGGTTTTAGCTTAAGAAATTTCCAAATCTTTTTGTCTTCCTGATGCGTAATTCTGTAAAAGATAATTCGGTCCGCCGAGAATTTGAAATAAGGATGTTTTTTCAGCCAATCTTCTGGTGCGTTTGCCAGTGTGTATTTTGCGACATTCGAGTTGTCCAATTTTGCAACATAGATTAATCGTTCGCCTATTTTTCTGTCGATTTCGTAAGTTTCTAGCAATTGATTTTTATTAATGAAACCACCAAGTTTCTTTCGGAAAGCTAGGATTCCAGCAGAATCTTTATCTGTAAATCCAAATTCTTGCAATTGCTTGAAATTGATTTTGTTAAGGTCAATTTTAGCAAAATCCGTTTTCTCGGTAGCGACAGTTTTTTCTTCAACTTGTTTTCCTTTTTCCGGAATCGAAAGTTTAATCCAAGGTTTCATTTCTTCAAACTTCTCCTTCGAAATGACAAAACATTTTTCAACATCTTCCAAAGATTTGAAACTTCCGCGCAGATTTTTGTCTCGATAGTTGACGATAACATTTGCCTGTTTTTCAGAGAATCCCAAAGCTTGCCATTCTTGAGAATTTAGAATATTTGGGTCAAAATAATCGCTAATTTTCACCACTTCTTTTTCCTTCTTTTTCTCAAATTTATTAGCCAGATTTTCCGGTGTTTTATTAGGTAAAATCAAGAAATGCGACATTTGCGAAAATTGCTCATCATTGATGATAAAGCATTCTTTCAGCTTTTCTTTGCTTATGAAACTTCCACCGAGATAACTTTTATATTTCAAAATTGCCAACGATTGTTTCTCAGAAAAACCCAGATTTTCCCAATCCTTTTGAGAATAAGAATCTGGATTGAATTTCCCTTTGATGTTCAGCTTTTTCTTTTCATAAGGTTTGTGACTGAATTGATTATTTTTAAATTCAGAATTAGTTTCAGGAAGCAGAATGTAATTTTCTAAAGATTGATATTTTTCCTCCGAAACTGCGTAGCACTTCTTGAATTGTTCTTTGGATTTGAAATTTCCGCCGACAATCTCTTTGTATTTGAGAATGGTTTTGATTTGTTTTTCTGTGAAACCAAGATGTTTCCACTGTTTTTCGTCCAAATCATTTGGATTGAATTCTGATAGAATAATTTCTTCAACTTTCGGCGTGATGAAAGTGATTTGAGGCTTTTCGTAATGCTGATTCTTTTTGTAAATAGAAAAAGCAAGCTGTGAAAAAACAATAAGAATCCCGAAAATAGCAAGGCTGACAAGTTGCCTTTTCCGGATTTGGAAAGGGAGTTTTGGCATCATTGGAGTGTTTTGCTCCAAAAATAAAAAGCTTAATTCTATCTATTTTACGGAAATCCGTAAAATGCTAATCATTTAAAGAATTTTTGAGCTTTAGAAGTTCTGCTTTTTTAATTTCGTAAGTATATATATTCAGATTTACTTCTTTTCAATGTTTAAAATCTGTAAACAACGTTCCAAAACATTAGTGTTGTTAATAACAATTACCTTAATTTTGTTCCTTGCACGTGTTATATTTTGATATAGCATATACTCTGGATTATAATAACAACTTTTTGAATAAGTTAAAGAATCGTTTACGTATTTAAAGTCATTATCAATAACAACTACCACTTTGTCAAATTCTTGTCCAATGATATTATGAGTTTTTGTTCCAATTTTTGGGATGTAGTATTTTTCGTATTGGTGCGTGTCATAGAGTGATGGTGTGTAATTTATTATTGTCCAATCTCCTGCAATATTGCTCTTCATAAAAGATTTTGCTTCTTCCATATTATTGAGATATAGTAACTCTACTGAATCATATCGATACTTCTCAATCAGTCTACTTTTATCAAAAAGTGATTTAATGAAAGCTGAAATTTCTTTATTAGTTCTAATCTTACCATTAAGAGTATGAATTTCAGGTAAGAGATTTGTCTCTATAATTTTGGGAATATTTCTGCTCTTTTCACTTTTCTGTAAAACTTGTCTTTCATCGTATGAAAAAATGATGACGATATTATTTTGTTTTGCGTGTTGGATTATTTCATTTAATTGATCTACTCGTATTCTTTGGCATTCATCAATAATTATTACTTCTATACCAGCTTGTAATGTATTTCTGTAATATTTTATAGAAACGATATTCCAATTATAAGTTTCTACTAATTTATCTTGTCCTTCATTTAAATTTGCATAGTGAATTATGCAAGCATTTTTTTTGTTAATAAAATATTTTGCTATATCATAAATCAATAACGTCTTACCGGATCCTGGCTGTCCCTTTACTACTATGAATCTTTTATTATCCTTTTCAATATCATTAATGATTTTTCTTTTGTGTTCATCTTGATCAGCTGTCAAAAAATATTCATTATTAATAAACTTATCAGTTGAGTTAAAAGGAGAAACAAGAAAATCGGATGGATTGAAACTAGTGCCAAGATTAAAATCGATGTCAATAAATTGTCTATTTAATAAATTTATTATTATTAGTACGTCTACTTCAATGACATTGTCGTGGATGTCAAGTTTATAAAATTTATTTTCACTTGAAATATATGTGAAAAGATATAACTCCAATTTTAAAAATCTTAAATAATATCTGTTTTTTATTAATTGATCTTTAATTTTATCTGGCGTAGCTTTTAATTTTAGCTCAATATTAATTACAGATTTGTTTCCAAACCGTAATAAGTCAAATTTTTCCCTATCTGAGGAATATTAAATCCAAAAGAGAAATATTCGAAAGCTCTGTATCTTGCTTTTCTAGGATTTAAAAGTGCCTGTATACAACTAACTAAATCTTTAAGTTCTTGAGGTTTAATTACGGTATCGTGAAATTTAAGATAGGATTCTAAAATATTATTATCTCCTCGATTATAAACACAGTAAAAACTATATAAATTAGTTTTTTTAGCATCCCAAATTAGTCGTTAAGTGAATTCTTCAACTTCAAAAGTTCCGCTTTTATGAATTCCAATCGGTCGATAATCGTGATGGTTTCTGAGATTTTCGTGTTGGTTGTCAAGGCTACTCTTGCGCCGTCCAAAGTGTAACCTTTTTCTTTGACAAGGTGGAAAATGATTTTCAAATTCTCAATGTCAGAAGGCGTGAAATAGCGATTTCCCTTCTTGTTTTTCTTCGGTTTGATGATGGGAAATTCCTGCTCCCAATAGCGAATGAGAGACGTGTTCACATCAAAAGCTTTGGCAACTTCGCCAATGGAATAATAAAGTTTATCCGGAAGATTGAGTTTCATTGATTAAAATCGAATTCTCAAAGATAATTATTTTTAATTCTTTTACACAAATTGTAACTTGCAACTTTAGAAATTTGATTTATGAAAAAGTATTTGAAGTTTGGTTGGATGGGGTTTTTGTTGGTTTTGATGAATTGTAAAGTTCAGAATTCCACCGGGAAATTGTTTGAAGTTCCGCCCACATTGCTTTCAAGCCAATTTACTTTTACGGAAGGTCCGGCTTCAGACAAGTTTGGAAATGTCTATTTCACAGACCAGCCGAATGACAAAATCTATTTCTGGAACTGGAAAACCAACAAAATCGAATTATTTCTAGATAAAACCGGACGCGCCAACGGAACTTATTTTGATAAAAATGACAATCTGATTACTTGTTCGGATGACAATGGCGAAATCTGGAAATTCAATAAAAACAAAGAAATCGAAGTTCTGTCCAAAGGTTTTGAAGGCAAAAGACTAAATGGTCCCAACGATCTTTGGATTGATAAATTTGGCGGAATTTATTTCACAGACCCGCTTTACAAAAGAGATTATTGGAAAAATTTCAAGGAAGAAATTCCACAGAGAAATTTGTATTATCGAAATAAAAACGGAACGATCACAAAACTGGAAACTTTCGTTCAGCCTAATGGAATCATTGGTTCCGAAAAACTTAAAAAACTTTTTGTTTCTGATATTGATGCCAATAAAACTTACGTCTATGATATTCTTGGCGAAGGAAAATTATCTGAAAAAAAACTCTTTTGCGAAATGGGTTCCGACGGAATGACGCTTGACAACCAAGGAAATCTGTATCTCACAGGAAAAGGTGTGACGATTTTCAATAATAAAGGTGAAAAAATAACCAACATTCCAATTGATGAAAATTGGACTTCGAACGTCACTTTTGGAGGAGAAAATAATTCCACTTTGTTCATCACGGCTTCACATTCTGTCTATATTTTAAAAATGAATGTTTCCGGAATTCAATAAAAAAAATCGCTTATTTAATAAGCGATTTCTATTTTTACCTTCTTGCCTTTCAGTTTTTCGTTGGCGAGTTTTTTCAGAAGTTCGATGGTTTTTTTTCGGTTGACTGCGACGTAAGAAGTTGTGTCTTTTACCTCGATTAAGCCAATGTCGTCTTTTTCAAGTTGTCCTTTTTTGATGAGATAACCAACAATATCCACTTTGTTGACTTTGTCTTTTTTTCCTGCGCTGATGTAAATCGTTTGATTCGGTGTTCTTTCTGGAACTCGATTAGCTTCCGAAACATTTTCTTCTGGCGTATTGCTTTTTATGAATGGAAAATTCTCATCCTCAGTCATAATTAAATAAGCAAACCCTTTTGCATTCATTCTCGCCGTTCGCCCGTTTCTGTGGATGAAAGCATCTTCTTTCGGAGGCAATTGATAATGAACAATAGATTCCACTTCAGGAACGTCCAAACCTCTGGAGGCCAAATCTGTCGTAATTAATATTCTGGCAGAATCATTTCTGAATTTCAAAAGCGCACGTTCACGCTCGTCTTGTTCCATTCCGCCGTGGAAAGTTTCTCTTTGGATTCCTTTTTCTCTTAATAATTCTGAGATTCTGTCAACCGCATCTCTGTGATTGCAGAAAATCAAAGTTCTTTTGTTTCCGATTTTACAGATTAATTGGAATAAAGTGTTCAGTTTTTCCTCTGGAGTCGTCATTACCTTTTTCAGCTGGATGTTCGGTTTTGACTCGTTTTCTTTAAGGAAGTTGATTTTCTTTTCTTGATTAAGTTCTACAAATTTTGGAATATTGTCCATCACCGTTGCAGAAGTCAAAATCCGTTGAGAAAGACCTGTCAAAGAACCGATTATGTATTCCATATCTTCCTGAAAACCTAATTCTAAAGCTTTATCAAATTCATCCAAAACCAAAGTCTTGATGGTTTCCGGATTGAAATTTTCGTTTTTTAAGTGATAAGCAATTCTTCCGGGCGTTCCAATTAAAACTGCAGGCGCTTCAATCAAATTGTTAACCTCAATTTTTTTGTCGTGTCCGCCGTAAGCGATAGAAACTTTGAAATCTGTTCCCATCGATTTGAAGACCTGCTCAATCTGCAATGCTAATTCTCTCGCTGGAACTAATATTAAAGCCTGAATTCCTTTTACATCGGATTTTAAATTTTTAAGAACAGGAAACAAAAATGCCAAAGTTTTTCCAGAACCTGTTGGTGACAGAAGAATTATGTCGGTTTCGTTTTCAGAAGCGGTGTATGTAGATTTCTGCATTTGATTCATATCTTGAATCTGCAGTTTTTCGAATATTGGTTGTAATTCCATTTTGCAAAGATAAGAGATTTTGAGTTTCAGGTTGTAGGTTCAAGGTTTGAGGTTGATAGCGACATTTCTAAATTTTATCATTCATCATTTATCGCTCATCATCAATAGCCCCGATAGAAACGGTTACCCCACAGCAAGCGATGGGAAAAGCTCTGGCGCGAGGAGTAATAGTGGATAGCGGGAAATAGCTCCTGATAATTTGTTTAATTATTGATTGACTATCAATAAGTTATAACTAAATTCAAGTTCTTTGAAAATATTGTTGGTTTCAATTATTTTTCTTAATTTTGCACCACTTTTGTGAACGCACTTTCGGCGAAGTAAAACATTAACAATTAACATCTTCCATATTTTTCAGGATTCACAGCAAAGCCAAAGTCTGAAGTAATTAGGAATACAAATTTTTTTAGAAAATGTCAAAAGAGACAAATTCAGCAGAGGTTCTTTTGAACCAAAACGTAGCACCAGAACAATTTGATTGGGATTCTTTCGAATCAGGTCTTAACGCAGAAGACAGAAGCGAGAAGAAAGAATTGGAAGAAATCTACAACGGTTCTCTTAACAATCTTGCAGACAACGATGTAATCATCGGGAAAGTTGTAAGATTAACTGATAAAGAAGCTATCGTAGATATCAACTTCAAATCTGAAGGTGTTATTTCTCTTAACGAATTCCGTTACAACCAAGGTCTTAAAGTAGGCGATGAAGTTGAGGTAATGGTTGACAGAAGAGAGGACAAAACAGGACAATTACAATTATCTCACAGAAAAGCTAGAACGCTTAAAGCTTGGGATAGAGTAAACGAACTTCACGAAACTGGAGAAATCGTAAACGGTTTTGTAAAATCTAGAACTAAAGGAGGTATGATCGTTGATGTTCACGGAATCGAAGCATTCTTGCCAGGTTCTCAGATCGACGTTAAACCAATCAAAGATTACGATCAGTTTGTAGGAAAAACTATGGAGTTCAAAGTTGTGAAAATCAACCCTGAGTTCAAAAACGTAGTTGTATCTCACAAAGCGCTTATCGAAGCAGATCTTGAAGGTCAAAAAAGAGAGATCATCGGTCAATTAGAAAAAGGACAAGTTCTTGAAGGAACTGTTAAGAATATTACTTCTTACGGTGTATTCGTAGATCTTGGAGGTGTTGACGGATTGATCCACATTACAGACCTTTCTTGGTCTAGAGTTAATCATCCATCTGAAATCTTGGAAGACGGACAAACTGTAAAAGTTGTTATCCTTGATTTTGATGATGAGAAAACTAGAATCCAATTGGGTATGAAGCAATTAGAGGCTCATCCTTGGGATGCTCTTTCTGCTGACCTTAAAGTTGGTGACAAAGTAAAAGGAAAAGTAGTAGTTCTTGCTGACTATGGTGCATTCGTAGAGATCGCTCCAGGTGTAGAAGGATTGATCCACGTTTCTGAAATGTCTTGGTCTACTCACTTGAGAAGTGCAGGAGATTTCGTAAAAGTTGGTGATGAGGTAGAAGCAGAAGTATTGACTTTGGATAGAGAAGACAGAAAAATCTCTCTAGGTATCAAGCAATTGAACAAAGATCCTTGGGAAAATATCGAAGCTAAATATCCAGTAGGTTCTCAACACGTTGGAACTGTAAGAAACTTCACAAACTTCGGAGTATTCGTAGAATTGGAAGAAGGAATCGATGGATTGATCTATATCTCAGACCTTTCTTGGACTAAGAAGATCAAGCACCCATCTGAGTTCTGTGCAGTTGGAGATAAATTAGATGTTATCGTATTGGAACTTGATACGCAAGCAAGAAGATTGTCTCTAGGTCACAAACAATTGACTGAAAACCCTTGGGATAAATTCGAAACTAAATACGCTGAAGGAACTGTACACGCTGGAAAAGCGACTGAAGTACACGACAAAGGTGCATCTATCCAGTTCGAAGACGTAGAAGTTGAAGCATTCTGCCCATCAAGATTATTAGAGAAGGAAGACGGATCTAAAATCAAAAAAGGTGACGAAGCTCAATTCAAGGTGATCGAATTCAACAAAGAATTCAAAAGAGTAGTAGTTTCTCATACAGGAATCTTCCGTGACGAAGAGAAAAAGAATGTAAGAGATAACTCAAACAGATCTAACAACAACAGCAACACATCATCTTCTTCTAACAACGAAGAAAAATCAACACTTGGTGATATCGATGTATTGGCAGAATTGAAAAGAAAAATGGAAGAAGGAAAATAATCACTTTCCAACATTTTAAATATCAAGCCACTCTGCAAAGAGTGGCTTTTTTTATTATAATTCTTTAGATCAATTTTAATATCGTAATTTTGGCGGCTCGAAAATAATTTATGGAGAAAAAAAATATTCTAAAAGGTGTTCTGTTTGTTGGTCTTGGAGCCAGTATTTATGGGATGCTTGCAACTTTTGTAAAGATGTCTTACAAAGATGGATTCACCACTTCGGAAGTTACCACGGCGCAGTTTGTTCTGGGGTTCTTGGGATTATTGATTCTAAATGTGATCCAAACAAAAACATCCAAAAAACAACTGTCAAAACCAAGCCCAAAAGAAATCAAAATGTTGATGATTACAGGAACATCTTTGGGTTTCACCAGTTTGTTTTATTATATCGCAGTTCAGTACATCAATGTTTCTATCGCCATAGTTTTGTTAATGCAATCGGTGTGGTTTAGTGTGGTTGTAGAAAGTTTTATATCCAAAAAATTCCCGAATGCGAGAAAAGTCATTGCAACAATTATTGTTTTGATAGGAACTGTGTTGGCAACCAATCTTATCAATATGGAAGTTGAGATCGACTGGCACGGCATCTTCTGGGGTTTGCTTGCAGCAGCATCATTCACGATGACAATGTTCACATCCAACACTTTAGCGACGCATTTGCCAGTTTTAAGAAAAAGTATTACGATGCTTTCCGGAGGAATGGTGATTGTAATGTTGTTCTTGTTTTTCGCACAGATTGGACCATTGTATTTTGATGGACTAAAATCTTTTTATCTCAATTTTACCGAAAATACGGAACACATCAGACCATTTGATTACTCCATTTTTTGGACTTATGGTTTTATTTTAGCATTATTTGGAACCGTTATTCCACCAATTTTGTTCAATTTGGGTTTCCCGAATGCCGGTTTGGGATTGGGCAGTATCATCTCATCTTTGGAACTTCCAGTCTCTGTGACAATGGCTTTTATGCTCTTGGGAGAAAAAGTACTTCTCATCCAGTGGGGCGGAATTGTGCTAATATTACTTGCAATTGTTCTGATGAATTTACCATCAAAAAATGAACCTCAAGAAGCAAAGGCTTATCATTAATTGTGATTTTTTTCAAATCATTTACATAAAAAGTTTACAAACGTCACAAGAGAAATGTGGCGTTTTTTTTTATGCGAATTTTTTTTTGTTAGATTAATGATTCTCCTGAATTTCAATGTTGTCAGCAACGTTTTTTTCAACAACTTCCTCATCGCCGTACAAAGTTTCCACAACATCAGATTTAATTCCGATTTCATTTAAATATTTCGAAAAAACTTCGGTCTGGCCGTGTGTGACGTGAACAATTTCGGCTTCGGTAGCTTTGATGGCTTGCAATAATCCTTTCCAATCGGCGTGATCGCTCATCGGAAAACCGGCATCCATACTTCGCCATCTTCTGGCACCACGAACCTGCATCCAGCCGGAACAAATTGCTGTCGCCGCGTCCGGGATTTTCTTGATGACATTGCTGTCCAACAATGCAGGCGGAACAATCACAATATCGCCGGCAACGTGTTTGATACTTTCCCTGAAATCTGGCGTTTCATACTTCGGAAGTACGATTCCAACTTCTTCAAAAGCTTTATTCAGTTTCCCAATTGAGTAGTGAACGTGGATTTTTCCCATTCCTTCAACGGCTTTCATAATTCGCTGGGCTTTACCTAATGAATAGCCTATGAACACAGAAGTCTTTTGATTTTCTTGATTCCTCAAAACCCAATTCTGCATCCTTTTGTTCAATTCGTCAACTTCCAACCAATTGTAAATCGGAAGTCCAAAAGTACTTTCAGTTACAAATTCATTACATTTTACCAATTCAAAAGGCGTACTCAAACCATCATCCTGAACTTTGTAATCACCCGAAATCACGCTCACGTAACCTTTGTATTCCAGACGAATCTGCGCTGAACCAATAATGTGACCAGCCGGATGCATTGAAAGTTTTACGCCATTAATATCCAAAACTTCACCGTAATGCAAAGTCTGACATTCGATGTCCGGAGAAATTCTTTGGTGTAAAATAGGCTTTGTGAAATGATGACAAAGATATTTTTTCATTCCCCATCGTGCGTGGTCTGCGTGACCGTGCGTAATGACAGCATAATCAACAGGTCGCCAAGGGTCAATATAAAATTTCCCCTGTGGACAATAAATGCCTTTGTTTGTGAATGTGATGAGTTTCAAGAGAATAATAATTGGTTATTTCTGAATATTCAAAAAACTGACCAAATTATTTTAAATCCAGACTTTTCTGCAAATCGCTGCAAGCTCCACCGTTATAAACTTTTTTGAAACCTTTTTCTTTTAAAATATGTTCAACTTTTACGCTTCTCAAACCGTGCGAACAAACTGTGATGTAGGTTTTATTTTTGTCAAGTTCAATATATCTTTCTCTGATTTCGCCTAAAGAAATATTCTGTGAACCGGAAATATGACCCATTTCAAACTCTTTTTCTGTTCTTACATCGAGAATTATGGCGCCGTTTTTAATTAATTTATCTAAACCCTCGTCTAAAGTCTGGTATTTATAAACTCTGTAAACAACGTAAATCAGTAGGATAATGCCACAAAAAATCAGGATATTCTTCATAATTTGCTCAGTATTTTTTTATCAATATAGAATGTTCCAAATGGAATGATGCACGCCAAAAGTACTTTCCACGTTGTGTCTTTGAATTTCCAGTTTTGTTCAACACCAACGCTCAAAGTATTGAATAAAAACAGTAGAAATAATGAACCGTGAATTGGTCCCATCATTTTTACTAAAGCTGGATTATCAAATCCGTATTTCAGCGGAACGGCGATGAATATTAAGGTTAATAATGAAATCCCTTCAAGAATGGCAATGATTCTCAAACGTCCGATTTTGGTTTTAAATAGATCAATCATAATTATCTGAAATAAGGTCTGTTTGCAAGTGGAGAAAATGGCCACGGAATAGCAATGAAAATAATAAGTAAAGCGATTGAAAAGTAAAGCAGCATTGTTTTAAATTTTTCTTTATCAGTCGTTTTTCTTTTAGAAATTGAAGAACCAATTGTTATTAAAATAATGGAAAACAGCATCAGAAAAATATGAATCAACCCGAAAAAGATTAAATCAAATGATTCTTTAGCTTCGTTAAAATTTTTCCAAAAGTATTTGATAATAGGACTTTGAGAATATAATGTAATTCCCAAAACCAATTGAATTTGGGCAATCGTAGCTGTCCAATGTCTTACTGAATTATCTGTTTTTGTAAATTCTTTTTGTTTAAAATAACCTTTGTAAACTCTAAAAATTGAGTAGAGCAAACTTAGTAAAACCAGCCATCGAAATGTGGAGTGCAAAAATGTAAGCGTCTGATACATCATCAATTATTTTGATGAAGCAAAAGTAAATAAAAAACATACTAATTAGTATGTTTTTTATTGAAAAAATTATTTAAGAGTTTCAAAATAAGACTTAAGTCCCTTTAAGTAAATAAGATACACCGATTTTGAATTTTCTAATTTACCTAAATTTCTCACGCCCCAATAACCAGACATCACAAAAACAGCAACTTCCTTAGCGGAAACTTCAGTTTTGATAATTTCATTTTCTTTTGCTTTTTCAATTGCGTCAATCATTGTTTTTTCCCAATCTAAGGAAAGCGTATTTAATGCTTTTGTAAATTCAACATTCCAAGGAGCCATTTCTTGAGTGAAATTGGAGGCTGGACAACCGTATTCAACTTTTAAATCTTCACTTTCCATCAGTAAATAATGCAGTAAACTGTAAATCGTATCCAGCGGATTTCCATCATTTTCAAATGGTTTGATGAAAGTGTTTTTGAAGTTCGGAATCATCAACTCATTTAGAATCGCCAAACCCATTTCATCTTTCGTTTTAAAATGGTAATAGAAAGCACCTTTTGTTACTTGAGTGGTTGCAATAATTTCGTCCACACTTGTCGTCTGATATCCATTTTTGTAAATCAAATCAAATGCTTTTTGGAGAATATTCAAACGGGTTTCTTGAGACTTTTTCATAAAATACTAATCGGTTTGTTTTGCAAAGGAACAAATATTATTTGTCTTGAAAACAACTTTTAATTTCATATAAAATCTCCAGCAAAATTTTACTGGAGATTTTATATGATTTAAATTTTTGATTTTAAATCTTCGCTGTTCCTTCCACACCGTCAGAATTATCGGTTTTATTTCCAGTAATTGCAGCGGTGGCGAAAGTTAGAAGACTTACTAATTTTCCAGCTTTTGTGTCCCAATAGTAAGTTTCCTTAGGCTCAACTCGGATAATGGAAACGTTCGGATCCTCTTTTCCATCGAACCAAGCGTTGGCCATTGGCGACCATTTGTCTTCGATGGTTGATCTGTCTGTGTAGATAAACGCTTCACCAAAAACCGAAAGATATTCGGAATTGCTGTTGTTCATAAAGTAAAGCTGAACGCGTTTGTCTTCTTTGATTTCGAAATTCTTGTTGCTCGTTTCACTGCTGATGAACCAAAGATTTCCGTTTTCGTCGGTTTCCTGCAATCCCATTGGTCGGGAGTTTACTGGTAATCTATCGAGTTCCGTGCAGAACATGCAGATTCTCGCTTTTTCAGAAAGTTCCTTGATTTTTTTGATTGCCTCTTGGCTTGTAAGATCTTGTGTTGACATAATATTTTATTTTTGTGATTGATTTTTATTAATATGATTTATCCATTTACAATTTCCCCGCCATTCGGATGAAGAACTTGCCCGCTGATGAAACTTGAGTCTTTACTGGCGAGAAATAGAAAACTAGGTGCCACTTCATTTGGCATTCCGGCACGTTTCATTGGCGAATCGCTCCCAAATTCTGAATTCTTTTTTGGTTTAAATGATGACGCAATTAGTGGTGTCCAAATTGGTCCAGGCGCAACGGCATTCACACGAATTCCTTTTTCAACAAGGTTGGCAGACAAACTTCTGGTGAAGGAAATAATTGCACCTTTGGTAGAAGCGTAATCAATCAATTCAGGACTGCCTCGATAAGCGGTTACGGATGATGTGTTGATGATACTTGCACCTTTTTTAAGATGTTTCAAGGCGTATTTCGTTGTCCAGAAATAAGAGAAAAAATTATTCTGAAATGTTCGTAAAAGTTGTTCTGTCGAAATTTCGTCTATAGATTCTGACTCCCAATGTAAAGCGACGTTGTTGACCAAAATATCAATTTTCCCAAAGCTTTTGATGGTTTCGCTAATAATTTTTTTACATTGATTTTCTTTGGAGAGGTCGGCTTTGATGATTTTGCAATCGACATTGTAAGCTTCAACTTCCTTTTTAGTTTCTTTCGCGTCTTTCGTTTCGCTGAGATATGCAATTACAATCTTCGCACCTTCCTTTGCAAATAGTAAAGCAACTGCTTTTCCAATGCCGCTGTCGCCACCGGTTATGATTGCGACTTTATCTTTTAGTTTTCCACCTTTTGGATAATCAATTGGATTGGTTTCTGGAAGCGGATTCATCTTTTCTTCCAAACCCGGACGCCTTTGTTTTTGCTGAGGTCTGATTTTCTTTTTTGTTTCTTTTTCCATTTTAGAATGACTTTCAATTAGCAGTTACAAATAATGTGCTACTTGTTAAGAATGCTTGATAAATGGGATTTTAATCAAAAATTAAATTCTAAATAGCTGTTCCAAAACAAACCTGAGCTTGATTTAATTTTAGTATTTTAGCACTGATAATTTTTTACTTTAATAATGACAGAGCCGAATCAGTTGCTTTTCTTTTTTAGTGCGTTAGGCGCGTTCAACGGTTTTCTGCTTTCGATATATTTTGCAGTTAATGCGAAGAAGAAAATTTTCGCCAACTATTTTTTAGCCTTGCTGTTGTTGGTTTTAAGTATTAGAATTATCAAGTCTGTTTTTTTCTATTTCAATCCGCAGTTGTCAAATATTTTTATTCAGATTGGGCTTTCTGCTTGCATTTTGATTGGTCCGTTTTTGTTTTTATATCTCAAGTCTTATTCAAACCAAGAGAAATCAAATTGGACAATTCATACAATTCCATTCATCATTGGAATTACAATTCTAGGAATTTTCTATCCTTATGTGGATCATCGCAAAATTTGGAGCAATTGGATTGTGACGGGAATCTATTTTCAATGGTTGATTTACATCATAACTTCATTCAAATATCTGAAACCCATTTTTAAAAAATTAAAAGCGAAAGAAAAATTAAAAGACCTTGATGTTTGGTTGCTTAGCATTTATTTTGGCGTGGTTGTGATTTGGCTGGCTTACAAATTTGGTGCGTATGCCTCTTACATTGTAGGAGCGTTGTCGTTTTCTTTTGTGTTCTATTTAATTCTGTTATTGGTGATTTTCAGAAATAGCCGAGAAACTACTTTTTTTCAGGAGAAAGAGAAATACAAAAACAAAGCAATTGACCAAGAAACTTTGAATCTAATGGAGCAAAAACTTTCAATAATTGTTGAAAAAGAATTGTTCCTCGATCCAAATCTTACTTTAGAAATGGTTGCAAAAGAACTTCAAGTAACGAAGCACCTACTATCGCAATACATCAATGAAACCTTGGGTAAATCCTTCTCAAATCTCATCAAAGAATACCGTGTTGAAAAAGCAAAACAACTCTTGCAAACCGAAAGCAATTTCACCATCGAAGGTTTGGGTTACGATAGTGGTTTCAGTTCAAAATCAACTTTTTTCACAGCATTCAAAAAAATCACGGGTTCTACGCCTGCAGAATACCAGAAATTGCATTCCAAATAAGTTCTATTTTAAAAATCAAACTCCTAAAATATAAATGAAAGCCTTTAGATAAAGCGTTTCCCAGATATTTGTACTCATAAATTTTAACAATTTTAAATCATTAAAAAAATGAGAAAAGTACTTTTATTGATTGGGTTCAATCTTTTATTTCTAAATGCAAGTGCCCAAACTGACGACAAATCGAGCGATTGGCATCAAATCGAAAAAACTTTAAATCTGTACATCGATGGTGTTGGAACAAGTGATTCTGTGAAGGTTTCAAAATCCTTTCACGACTCTTGGCAACTGAAATATCTCGAAGACGACCAACAGTTGAACATTATCAAAAAAGCAAAATATATAGAACGTTTCAATACGGCGCCTCACGCAAAATCCAGCAATTGGTCTGGTCGAATTGTTTTTATTGATGTCACAAATACAGCAGCCGTTGCCAAAGTGGAAATCAGTACTTCGAAACTGCTTTTTACGGATTATTTTAATTTGATGAAAACAAAAGATGGTTGGTTTTTAGTCGATAAAATTTCAACCAGAACGCCGCATAAAACAGTTGAAGTTCCTGCATCGAAATCGAAATAGTCAATATTAATTTCATTAAAATCAAAAATAATGATGAACCAAAAATTGAGTATTTTATTCGTACTAATTTTGTCTGTAATCGGTTTTAATACAACTATTCGAGCTCAAAATAAAATCCTATTTGTCACCTCCAATCAGGATTTCTATGGAAATACTAAAATCAGTACAGCCAATCATTTCGAGGAAATCGTTGTTCCGTATGATGTTTTTGTAAAAGCTGGTTATCAGGTCGATTTTATCAGTCCGAAAGGTGGCGCGATCCCAATTGGCTATATCAATTCATGATATTTTGCAGAAGAAATATCTTTACGATGCGTGGTTTATGGACATGGACAACCAGAAAGACTTCGAAAAGCGTTTCACTCGGATTTTAATTTATACACCGTCGCCAAAGATGCTTTGTGGATACGCTCGGGAGAAGAATATATTTCGAATGTGAAAGTCGGTGAAAAAGTCAATAGAATTGGAAAAATCATATCAATTGACATTGAAAAAGATGCAGCCATTGCAAAAGCGGAGATTTTAATTCCTAATGATCGCGTTTTCACAGACTATTTTTTATTATTAAAATACGAAGGCTCCTGGAAAATTGTGCATAAAAGTTATTCTTGGAGATATTTGTCAAAATAAGATGATTAACAACGAAGCAGATTTTTTCTGCTTCGTTGTTCTTTTAAAAAAAAATCGTACTAAATCTGAAAAATTTACTTCGACTTTTTGTATTAAATTAGCATTAATTTATGTTGATTTTTTTAATTTAAGAATGAAGAACTTTAAAACCTTCGCAGCGTACAACGAATATCTCGGTTTAAATCAACCTTTAGACAACGACATTGATGTTGGCTATTACGATCCACCCAATATGTTGTCTAAGTCTGAAGCTGTTGCGGTAGATTTTTATAGAATTTCGATCAAAATAAATTTGATTAATAAAAATACTCCAACGAAAAAACCTATTACTGCGGTATTTTTCAACAGTCCGGAAATGGTTGTGAGTGAAGGTTGGGATGTGGAACCGACTTACCAAGGAATGTATCTCCAATTGTCTAAAAAATTCATTGAAGAAAATAGATTTTTATTCAAAACTTATTTGGATTATGGGCAACACGAAGCGTTGCATTTGACGGATGATGAAGTGAAGGAAATTTCTGCCGTTTTTAAATTAATGATGAAATATTACGAAAGTGAAAAACGAAATTTCAACGTTCTTTTGTCTTACATCAATGTGTTGATCTCGTTAGTGGAAGCATTTTACAAGCGACAATTTTCTACCGATCCAAAACAATACAATCACATCGTTACAGATTTTCAGCAAAGCATTATTGATTATTACAATCAGCCTGTTTCACAACTTCCAAATGTGCAGTATTTTGCAGACAAACTGGGTTTGACAGCGAATTATCTGGGCGATATCGTTAAACATTTTACCCAAAAATCAGCATTAGAAAATATTCACGATTTTGTGATTAAAAAAGCAAAAGAATTGTTGCTGGAAAATCAAAAAATGAACACAACCGAAGTCGCTTATGAATTGGGGTTTGAATATCCGAATTACTTTTCAAAATTTTTTAAAAAGCAGGTAAATCTTACACCAAAAGAATTTCGATTGCAGGCGATGAAGAAAAAATAATTGTGTCTAAATCATACTAAATTTTCCAATCCAAATTCAGCCAATTTATCGACGATTGGCAAAGTTTTCAGTCCCAATTCTGTCAGCTGATATTCTACTTTTGGTGGGATTTCGGGATAGATTTTTTTTGTCACCAATTTGTTTTCAACAAGCATATTCAACTCCTGTATCAACATTTTTTCACTGATGCCTACAACCGCTCTTTTCAGTTCTCCATACCGCATCACATTTTCATTGATTTGAAATAAAATCATTAGCGTCCATTTTCCGCTCAACAGCATTAATGACGCTCGCACTGGACAGGTCGCATCGTAAGCTTGATATTTTATGATGTTTTTATTCATTGATAATCAGTTATTCTAACCATTTGGTAGGTACTTTACTTATATGTAAGTACTTGTACAAAAGTAAGTAATACGATAATTTTGTACAAATAATTTTAAGAAATATAAATAAGAAAAGCATTTATAATTAATTGATATTCAAAATGATTCTTTTGAAGATGCAGATTTTCACAATGCATTTCTGAGTGCGTTATCATTTTTTATACTAATGTGAAAAATACGAGAGACTTAATTAAAAAAAATATAAATTTATGACAACAAAAGAAGTAGTAACAGCTTATTCAGTAGCACTTTCACAAGGTGACATTCCAACGGCATTTTCGCATTTCAGTCCCGATGCAAGATGGCATCAACCCGGAAATCATAGATTGTCTGGAACAAAAAATGGACTAGACGAGATTGGCAAAATGTTGGGCGAAATGATGGAGATCACAAATGGTTCATTGGTAGTAAATCCAACAGGCGATTTGATGTCAAACGGAAATTTTGTGTCTTTCCCAGTGCGTTTTAGCGGGAAAAATGGCGAAAAAACGATTGATATGAATGGTGTGGATTTGTTTGAAGTCGTGAACGAAAAGATCGTACAGGTTTGGTTATTTTCTGAAGACCAGGATGCCGAAGATATTTTCTGGAGCTAAGTTCGGAACAAGAAAACGGAAAACTATAACCGACAGCTTGATTTGCAAATTTTGTACAATCGAGCTGTCGTTTTTTATTGAATGAAGAATCTTATAATATTCAAATGTTTATAAACCGTAATTTGTTTCTTTTTTATTGGTAATCTGTTTCCATAGTTCTTTCTGATAGCTTTTACCTTTGTTTTATAATTAAATATAAATCAATGAAAGCAAAAAACAGCCTTCTATCATTCCTGATATTCTTGTCGTTTGGAATAAACTTGAACGCTCAAAATTCTTCTTCAAAAGATAAATCTACACAGAAAACGGTTTTACTAATCAACACACATGTGACTTATCCCGGTTGGTCGGAAGGGAAATTAAACACTTCCTTTTATAATGTGGCAAAGGAGTTTTT
The DNA here is from genome assembly GCF_004365655.1 of Epilithonimonas xixisoli. Classification (GTDB taxonomy): domain Bacteria; phylum Bacteroidota; class Bacteroidia; order Flavobacteriales; family Weeksellaceae; genus Epilithonimonas; species Epilithonimonas xixisoli. Next base: position 739,653 of record NZ_SOEO01000003.1, read on the forward strand.
TATCTCAAAAAATTACAAAGTTTTAGAAACAAAAGTTGAAGACGGTTACAATGCTGATGACGAAGTTGAAAAACATTTGCAAGCCGATATTGTCATTCTACAAACACCGATAAATTGGGAAAATACACCTTGGATTTACAAAAAATATGTGGACGAAGTTTTTAACAGCGCTTTAAAAAGTAAAAAATTCCTTTCAGGCGATGGACGTACAGCGGAAGAAGGCTCAAAACAATACGGAATGGGCGGAAAAATGATTGGTAAAAAGTTTATGATTTCCGCAACCTGGAACGCCCCGGAAGAAAGTTTCAACAATCCTAAAAATCCACTTTGGAAAGGTAAAACTGCCGATGATGCTTTGTTTAATATAGCCGCAAATTACCTGTTCACGGGTTTTGAAGTGGTTCCCGGACATTATTGTTACGATGTTTATCACAACAAACACATCAAACAAGATTTAGAAAATTATCCTGCCTATTTGCAAAAAGTGTTTAACATCCAATAAAAATATTCAATAGAAATTACTATGAAATCAAATAAAAAAGTTCTCTTAATCAATACACATTTAAAATATCCAAACTGGTCCGAAGGTCTTCTGAATGATGCTTTCCATCAAAAAGCAAAAGAGTTTTTCTTGTTTAAAGGTTTTGAAGTTTTAGAAACAAAAGTAGAGGACGGTTATGATGCAGAAAAAGAAGTCGGAAAACATCTTGAAGCTGATTTTATCATTTTGCAAACGCCTATTAATTGGTTTGGTGCGCCGTGGATCTACAAAAAATATGTTGACGAAGTTTTCAACGCTGGTTTACAAGATGCGCGATTTCTTTCCGGCGATGGCAGAACGCGTGAAGACTTAGCCAAGCAATACGGAACCGGCGGAAATATGCTAGGAAAAAAGTTTATGATTTGCAGCACTTGGAACGCTCCAAAAGCAAGTTTTGATGACCCAAATCAACTTCTTTTTGAAGGTAGAAGTACGGCAGATGTTCTCATTCAGATCACCAGCAATTACCGTTTTTGTGGTGTTGAAATTGTGGCAGATTACAACTGTTTCGATATTTTTAAAGATGGCAATATTGTTGAAGATTTAGATAATTATCCGAAACATCTGGAAAATGTTTTCAATATTTGATAGTATTCTAATATTGGACGTTTTATCGCCGATGCATTTGCAAAACCTGAAAATTTTAGCAGGATAAGTTCGTTAATATCTGAGATAAACTAGAATTAAGCTATTACCAATCAGCTTCCCAAGGATTTGGTCTTGTGACAAACTTAAAAGTGATGGGTTTTCTATCGCTTTTTTTAATTGAATTTTTAAATCTATTTTATATATCTTTGCGCCAATCTGGTGAGCCGTAAAAAGCGCTTAATAGGGAATCCGGTGAAAATCCGGAACAGACCCGCTACTGTAAGCTTCACAAAAAGGTTTTTGAAAATTATATCCACTGTTCGCATTGGCGAATGGGAAGGATTTCAAAAATGAAGTAAGTCAGGAGACCTGCCAGAAGTTTAATATTTGACGCTTTCGTGGAATAAAGCTTAGTCAACAATGATTTTGTACAGCATCTACTGTGCATTATCCTTGCTTTCTTACCTCCATTAGCGTCATCATTATTCGATATGAGCTAATGGTGACACGACTTACTTCCCGGTTTTTCACAACCGCTGTTGCAATATTTGCGACAGCCTCATCTTTCTGTTTTTCCCAGTCCAAAAAAGACACGATAGACGAAACAGAGATTCTTAAAGTTGAAGTTTACAAAAAGAATTTTAAAGAAATTTTACCAGTTCAAACGCTTTCCGGAGAACAATTGGAAAGACTCAACAGCCAATCCGTTGCCGATGCTTTGCGGTATTTTTCAGGTGTTCAAATCAAAGATTACGGTGGAATTGGCGGACTCAAGACAATCAATATTCGAAGTATGGGAAGCCAGCACGTTGGTGTTTTCTATGACGGCATCCAATTGGGAAATGCGCAAAACGGCGTTGTGGATTTAGGAAGATTTTCTTTGGATGATATCGAGGAAATCTCACTTTACAACGGACAAAAATCTGAAATTTTCCAGCCTGCTAAAGATTTTGGTTCGTCAGGTTCGATTTATCTTCAGCCAAAAACGCCCAATTTTAAATTTGATAAAAAAACAAATCTCGTTCTGAGATTGAAGAACAGTTCAATTGATTTGTTCAATCCGTCTTTCCGATTGGAACAGAAGATTTCAGATAAAATTTCAGCGAGTTTCAGTTCAGAATTTTTGCAGAGCGATGGCGTTTACAGATTTCGATATTACAAAAAATATCCGGACGGCGCTTTGGCGTATGACACAATTGCCAGACGATTTGATTCTGATATCAAAGCCAAACGATTCGAAACCAGTTTCCACGGAATTATGAACAACGGGACTTGGAACGTGCGAGGTTACGGTTACATTTCAAATCGTGGGATTCCGTCTGCGATTGTGAATAATAGGTTTGATGGAAGAGGACAGCGTTTGGTGGAAGAGAATTATTTCGTTCAAGCCAACTTCCGAAAGAAACTATTTCCCAAGTTTGAGACTCAGTTCAAAGCGAAATTTGCTTACGATTACACAAAATATATCGACACGGTTTCATCAATTAAAATTCAAAATCAATACATCCAGAGAGAAGTTTATTTGTCTTCTTCCAATATTTATTCTGTAACGCCGGATTGGGATGTCAGCGCGAGTTTCGATTTTCAATATAACAATCTTGATGCGGATTTGGTCAATTTTTCTTTCCCGACGCGTTACACATCTTTGGTTTCCTTTGCAACGACTTATCAGTGGAAAAAGCTCAAATTCTTGGGCAGTGTTTTGGGAACTTTTGTTCACGAAGATGTTCAGCTTAATGCAAAATCGCCGGATAAAAATATTTGGACGCCAGCCACTTTTTTGAGTTATCAACCTTTTGATTCCAAGGATTTTACTTTGAGAGCGTTCTACAAACGGATTTTCCGAATGCCAACTTTCAATGATTTGTACTACACGATGATTGGCAATTCTTTCCTTGAGCCGGAATTTACGAATCAATACAATCTGGGTTTTACCTATCATAAGGATTTTAACAATCAGAATTTCAAAGCTTTATATTTTAAAGTGGATGGCTATTTTAACAAAGTTGAAAACAAAATCATCGCTTCACCAACCGGAAATATGTTCCGATGGATGATGTTGAATCTTGGCGAAGTAGAAATCTTGGGAACGGATGTCAATCTTCAGGGTGAAATGCATTTCGGGAAACTCAAAATCAAGCCTTTAATCAATTATACTTTCCAACGCGCCAGAGATTTTTCGGACCGTGGAGAGACGTATTTTGGTCATCAGATTCCTTACACACCTTGGCATTCCGGGACTTTTTCTTTGATGTCAGATTACAAAGATTGGAGTTTCAATTACAGTTTTGTTTACGTTGGCGAGCGTTACGATGGTCAGCAGAACAACATTCAGTACAATTACATTCAGCCTTGGTATACGCACGATTTGTCGGTTCAGAAAAAGATGAATTGGAAAAATCATCAGTTCAAAGCCAGTTTTGAGGTCAATAATATTTTCAATCAATATTATGATGTCGTGCTGAATTATCCAATGCCGGGACGGAATTTCAAACTCATCTTAAGCTTTACATTATGAAGAAAATAATCATCATTTTAGACCTAATCGCATTGGTTTTATTAATGTCTTGCCGAACGGATGAAATCATTGTGCGTCCAGAAGTTGAGGAAGGTCTTGCTCCACCTGAAAATACGGCTATCAAAGGATTTTATCTTTTGAATGAAGGCAATATGGGAAGCAACAAATCGACTTTGGATTTCTTTGATTACACCACGGGAAATTACCGAAGAAATATCTACGCGGAAATCAATCCGGATGTGGTGAAGGAATTGGGCGATGTGGGAAATGACATCAAAATCTACGGAAGCAAACTCTACGCAGTCATCAATGTTTCCAATAAAATCGAAGTTTTGGACGCGAAAACAGCGAGGCGAATTAAAACCATTAATCTTGAAAATTGCAGATATGTCACTTTTAATGAAGGGAAAGTCTATGCATCAAGTTATGCTGGGCCAATCGTTTTGGAACCCAATGCACCGCTCGGAAAAGTGGTCGAGATTGATACCCTTTCGCTTTCTGTAAAGAGAGAAGTTGTGGTTGGTTATCAGCCGGAAGAGATGCAGATCATCGGAAATAATCTTTATGTCGCCAACTCTGGCGGTTACCGTTTTCCTAATTACGACAGAACGGTTTCGGTTGTGGATTTAAGTTTGTTTACAGAAACCAAAAAAATCGATGTAGCCATCAATCTTCATCACGTCGAAAAGGATAATTACGGCGACTTGTATGTGAGTTCGAGAGGTAATTATTATGATATTTCATCCAGCTTATTTTTAGTAGATCCGATTTCTGGAGCGGTGAAAAAAGACTTCAAAATTGCCGTTAGCGAAATGACGATTGTGAACGACAAGCTTTATTATTTCGGCAACGACTTCAATTACAACACCAATACTTCCAACAAATCTTTCGGAATCATCGATGTGAAAACCGAGCAGATCATTTCCAATAAAATCATTGATCAGCAATATGCGGACGAAATCAAAACGCCTTATGGAATTGCCGTTAACCCAATCACAGAAGATATTTACATCACCGATGCTCGGAATTATGTTTCCACGGGATTTGTCTATTGTTTCGATAAAAATGGAAAATTCAAATGGAAAACAGAAGCCGGAAATATCCCTGCGCACTTCACTTTTTTATACAAATAAATCATTATAAATATGAAAAATATTAATCCAAAATTAGCTATTTACGCCTTACTTTCCCTTGGAATTATCGCTTGTAAAAGTGAAAGAGATGAGGTTGACGGCGGAACTACACCTATCGCACTTCTGAAAGATTCTTACACGATAGACCGCTTCAAAGTTCTGAACATTGCGCCTGAAATTTCTGCCAACTCAAAACTCATTTGGAGCGTGAATGATTCGGTGATTTCTAACAATTTGGATTTGGATTTTATCAGCCCTTACGCCAAAACTTATCCTTTGACTTTGAAGGTTGAAAGCAATGGAACCACAACAACTTACACTTCGAAAATCATTGTTAATAAAGAAAATACCGCTTACAGTAAATATATTTCTAAAGTCTTGGAATATCAGCCTGCAGTTGGGCAGTTCATCAACAAACTTCCAATTTTCGAAACGGGCGACAACTCAGAAAAAATGTTGACCAAAGCGAGCGAATATCTCATCGGAGAAAACTCAAAAGCTTTGACACTTGGTGGTTTCGGAGGTTACGTGGTTTTTGGCTTTGATCACACGATTCCAAATATGAATGGTCGAGATTTCAAAGTTCTTGGAAATGCTTTTTGGGCAAATGGAACTGGACCGGAACGCACCGGAAACTGCGAACCTGGAATCATAATGGTGGCTTACGACAAAAATAAAAACGGAAAACCCGATGCTGACGAATGGTACGAAATCGCAGGAAGCGAATATTTCAAAGATTCAACCATAAAGGATTATGCCATCACATATCACAAACAGGCAGATAATCATATTCCTGTGAAAGGAAGCGCATCTTGGCAATTGGATATCGAGCACGTGAAGTGGGAAGATAATCAGGGAAATAGTGGATTTAAAACCAAGAATTCATTCAACACACAGAGTTATTATCCGCTTTGGTTTTCTAATGTAAGTTATACATTATCAGGAACTAAGATTGCGGATAATTATATTGACCAAAGTGGAACGGGAACTTTCTGGGTTGGAAAATCTTACGCTTTCGGCTATGCTGATAATGCACCAAATAACGACGAAGCTTCCAATATCGATATTTCTTGGGCGGTGGACAAAAACGGTAAATACGTCACACTTCCCGGAATTGATTTCGTGAAAGTTTACACTGCAACCAATCAGGAAGCTGGTTGGCTTGGTGAGATTTCTACCGAAGTGGCAGGCGCTTACAATCTCTTTTTAAAATAAATAACAACAAATATTTTTAGTAAAACTTATGAAAAAATTCTATTTATTCTCGGCAATTGCATTCGGGATTTGGGGCCAGGCACAGAATTATACCAACGGGTATTTTATGATTAATGAAGGTCAATTTGGTTCTGCGAATGGTTCTCTTAACTTTATTGATAATAATGATCAAATCGTTTATCGTCCTTACGCCACAGAAAATAGCAATGGTGCTTTTGGTGCGACGGCGCAATTTGGAACTGTGTATGGCGGAAAGCTCTTTGTGGTTTCCAAGCAGGCAAGTGACAATGACGCAACTTATTCTGCAGGCGGAAGATTGGTGGTTGCAGACGCTGTGACACTTAAAAAATTGAAAGGTTTCAATGAGATTGATGGAAAAGATGGTCGTTCTTTTCTTGGTGTGGATGAGAAAACCGGCTACATCGGAACATCCAACGGCATCTATCTTTTTGATATAGAAAATTTGGCAATTGGCGCTTTGATTCCAGGAACTGATGTGGTTGTGGATGCAAGTCCGGATCCGTACAAAACTTTGAACCAAATTGGAAATATGATTCGCACGTCGCAATACGTTTTTGCTATCAAGCAAGATCTGGGGATTTTTGTCATCAATCCTAAGACTCATCAGATTGTTCAGACTATTTCTGGCTCTTTTAATTCTATTGTGCAGGCGAAAGACGGAAGTGTTTGGGCTATCAAAAGCAATCAATTGGTGAACATCAATCCTACGACATTTGCACAAACCAACTATGCCATTCCGACGAAAAAGTATGATGGAAGCTGGGGTGCTTGGAATGCGGGGCCTTTCACGGCAAGTATTAAGGAGAATTCACTTTACTTTTTCCCAATCGATGGTTGGTCAACGAGTAATACTTTGGTGAAGTTTGATGTGGATGCTAAAGTTTTTGATGAAAATTATTTGACAGTGCCAAGTTCAGCTGGCGATATCTATGGTGCTGGAATCCGTATTAATCCAAAGAATCAGGATTTTATTATTACGCCGAATGAATTTTATTACACAGATAGAATCATTAGATTTAATAAGGACAAAGTTCAGCAATCATTATTGACAATTGGCAATGGTTGGTATCAATCGATGCCGGTTTTCCCGGATGTGAGCGAGCCGATTTTGAATGCAAGTTTTCCAACAGAAATTTCTTTGACAGGTGTTTCTATTATCGATTTGAAAAATGTGGTTTCTGATGATGATAATCTTGCTTTAGCAATTGTAAAATCTATCAAATCTAATAGCAACACTTCGTCTATCAAAGCAGAAATCAATTCCAATGACGAGTTGGTTTTGACGCCAATCAATGCGGGAACTGCTTCTGTGGTTATCAGTTTTAATTCCAATGGTAGAGTGGTGGAAAAAACCATTTCTGTGAGTTCATCATCATTGGCAACAGCCGAAATCAAGAAATTGCAACTTAGCATCTATCCAAATCCAACAGCCGATATTTTGAATATCAAGACACAGGACAAATTGGTTGAGATTTCTGTTTTTGATATTTCTGGAAGACAGTTTAATGTCAAAATCAATAACGGACAGGTTGACGTGAATGCACTTCAAAAAGGAAATTACATTCTAAAAGTAGTGACAGAAAAAGCGGTTTATCAAGAGAAATTTATCAAGAAATAATTTCATTAAATTTAAAATTATCAAAGCCTTCAAATTAAATTTTGGAGGCTTTTTTTATGCTTTTGCGTTATGTTTTGGATTTGAAATTCGTAAAAATAACACATTAAAGTAGAATTATTTTCAATTTTATATAAATGTCACACTAGCTGAATCGATGGAAATAGTAGCTGAAATTATCTTTTGTTAATTTTGATAGATTGTTTTAATGTATTGATTATTAGTTTTTTAAATGATTAGGGTATCTGTTGGGACTCTGTTTTTTACTACTCTGAAATGTAATTTTGTTTCTTTGCCTCATTGAAAAAGTAAATTTATATTTTTTCAAATATCGCAATGATGGCAAGAACACAAATTTTGAAAGACATTAGACCAAACATTTTTCTCTATAAGAGAAAAGTGTTTGGGATTTTGTTTTTGTTTTTGATTCAAATTATTTCTGCGCACGTTGGTATTGGAACGATACCAAAATATGATTTTGAAGAAGAAACGATGGTCTCTGATTCTATTATTTCAGATCATAAAGATAGTGTTCAATCCAAAGTGGAAATATACATCACTGCAGGAACAACTATCATTGATTTGGAGAATGCTGTTGAGGGAAAGATAGTCGTTGTAAAATCCCCAAATTCTAATGATAAGCATCAATCTATCGCAAAAAAGAATGTTCTTGAAAAGTCTGTAAAACCGATTGAGACTAAAAAATATGTTGCTAAACACATTCAAGAACATATATATCCTTCTTCTCAGACAAATGTTTTTTACTCGATCAGTGAGTCAATTACAAAAGCTGTGGTTTCTTCAAAAGACTTTCATTCGAAATTTTTATTGAAGCCCATTATCATTTTTGGTTCTCCAATTTTCGAAAATTTAAAAAATAGTATTTATTCTGATATTCAAAATATTAGGATAGAATTTTGGATGCTTTTTTCTGGTAGAGCACCTCCTGCATTCATTTAAAATTCTCCAAAAATCTTAAAAATTATTCTTGACTTCTTCAGTTGAAAAACTGTTAGAACTGATTTCTATTACACAAATTTTTAAAACAAATGAAAAGACATTTTATTTTATATTCTAACATTAAGCTGTTGATGTTTTCTATAATATTTTTAGCTTTAAATGTTACCCAAGTTTTCGCTCAGACTACAGTCAGTAAAAGAATTTCGTTGGCTAATGATGATGTTGAACAAGCTTTATCAGGAAAGATGTATTTTGATAGCACCGATCTTGAACTTGGGTATGACGATTTTGATAATCAAAGAAACCAGACCATTGGACTTCTTTTTAGGGACTTAAGTATTCCACAAGGAGCTACTATCACGAATGCCTATGTTCGTTTTACTGCAGATGGTTCTTCCAGCGGATCAGTTTCTTTAAGAATATTTGGACATAATACCAATAGTGGTGCTGCTTTTTCTAATGCTAATTATCACCTGACAGATCTTCCAAAGACTGTTTCTGTAGATTGGTCTCCTGCTTCTTGGAGCAGTAGTAGTACTTATAATACACCTGATATAAAAACAATAATTCAGCAAATTGTAGATCGTGCAGGATGGGCAAGTGGAAACAATATAAGTGTAATAATTCAGGACACTAGCGGAAACTCTAACTATCGAAAAGCTTATGCGTATAATGGAAGTACCAGTAGAGCAGCAGAGTTAGTTGTTACATACACGATTTGTTCACCAGAGATTTCTGCTCCCGTGTTCGTTTTAGGTAATTCTAGCAACAGATGTCCGGGAACAATAGGTACTACATATACCGCCAATTCTGCTGGTGCAACAAGTATTATATATAGTATTTCCAATTCAGGAACTGGTACTCAACCCGCGATCAATGCTTCTACGGGAACCGTAACCTATGCCGCAAACTGGTCAGGTACAAGTGTCATAACCGCTACCGCACAAGGTTGCAAAGGACCGAAAACATCTACGCATACAGTAACCACAGGACCGCAAGTAGGTACTCCGGTATTTGCAAGCAATTCAAATAGACGATGCTCCAGTGCAGGTTCTGTAGACTACACAGCTACAGCTTCTGGAGCAACAAGTATAACGTACAGTATTAGCAATACGGGAACAGGAACTCAGCCTTCTATTATTGCTTCCACAGGAAGAGTAACCTATCCTGCCAATTGGATCGGAACTTCTACAATCACTGCTTTAGCGTCGGGATGCAGCACAACGGCTTCTGCTACATTTGTAGTTAGTTCAAAAGCTGTACATGCAATAGATGACGAAGCTGCTGGAGAAGTAGGTACACCTTTGAATTTTAATGTATTGACAAACGATCTTTGTAGTCCAAATGCTTCCACCTTAACACTTGTTACGCAACCTGCAAATGGTATTGTTCAAATTAGTACGGGCGGTCAGTTGACCTATCTTCCGAATGGTAACTTTGTTGGAATAGATACATTTGTCTACAGAGTTTGCAATGCTCCAGCGGGAGATTGTTCTGATGCAACTGTAACAGTAAGGATTATAGGTGACGGCGTTTCAGCTTGTTCCAATGTTGGACTTCCACATACATATTATGTTCCTTTTCCAGAAAATACAACTCAATTAAGGAAAGCATTACGAAGCGCAAGTAGCAGTACATCTCATACAACACAAGCTCAAAATATCTTGAGTATAAAGACCATTTTTTCCGGTACCGTGATTTACTATGACCATTGGGAAGACGGATTTGAGGCTACTACGGGTGCAAAAACACAATCTACAACGCAGGTTTGGGGTGATGGAAATCTAACCAATGGCGTTGCTCCAGGTTATTCTACAGATATATTGCCAGAAGGAGCAATTATAAACCTTGAGTCCACATTCGCCTATCGAGCGGGTGGTGGAGACACAACGTCTAATTCCTCCATTCAGTATGATGGCCGTGACAAAATATATACATCCAATCCTATCACAATGGTAAAGGTGGTAGCAGATGCTGGTACCGTTGCTAATCCTCTGATGCCGGTGCAAAGCTTGAAGACCAATGTGGTGGATATGTCCAAATTTGGTAATCTGTATGTTATCCCTTTCGGGGAAGATATTTATAATCTGCAAAACCCGACACAGTTCACAACAGTGTTTAATTATGTAGGCGTTTTTGTACGAGCGTCTAAAAATGGAACAGTTGTAACATTAGATTACAATGGTCCTAATGTATCTGGTGGTATTATTCAGTCTCCGGTATTAGCCGAAGGACAGGTTTGGTTTTATGATGGTAATGAGACCGAGCCAGGAACTCCTCCTGCAAATGCCAACCAGACGGGAGCTGCTCTGCCTCCTAATAAAAATAACGCCAGCGACATAAAATCCGGGGCAATTATTACGTCAAACCATCCTGTTGGGGTAGATCTTGTTTTTGGAGATTTATTTAATTTTGGTACTAGAAACATTCCATTATTACCAGCTAAATACTACGGTAATACTTATTTTTCGCCAGTTCATACGGCACCACATACTATTGAGAATGCAGTGGATGGGGTACCTACTTATGCGATATTTGCCAATTCTCTTGGTACGCCAATCACAGTCAACTGGCAAAGTGGTTTAGGTAGCACAGGTAGCGTCGTGATTCCTGCCAATGGATATACCTCATTGAAACTTACAGATGCAGCGGCTTACAGATTCAAAAGTGCAAGCGGACAAAGTTTTACAGCGGTAACCGTTATCGATGTAGCTGAGTCTAGTGTAAGCAATGGATCAGGGTCGCATGCAGGAGGATTCGACTGGGCATTTAGTATGATACCGGAAGAACAACTCAGTAGTTTTGTATCTACCGCTTGGGCGCCGGGTCGCTATGGAACGACTCAAAGCCCTAGCCAGAACTATCATCCGGTATGGGTTACGACACCTACCGCTACTACAATTTATGTAAAATACAACGGGCAGGTTAAAGGAACAAGTGGTAGCACAAGCCCTTGTGGATTGAAATATGATATAGCATATCCAGTTAGCGCTTTGCAATCTTTACGAATCCTTGATCCCAATGATGGTGATCAAACAGGGATGTCTATTTATACTTGTGATGGAACCAAGATATCCGGTGTATGGGGACAGTATTCTGCTACTGCTCCTGGAGGTAATCCAGCTTTGGACGTGGGATATGTACTGACACCAGAATGTATGAATCACATCCTTGAGGCGTATGACGATAGAAGTGTCACTTTTCCAGACACACCAGTTACAATATCGGTTTTAAATAATGATGTCGGAGTTTTGGATCCATCACAATTAACGGTGGTTGCAGATCCATTAAACGGAACCTATACAGTAAATCCAAATGGAACTATTGTTTATACACCAAATCCCGGATTCACAGGTACAGATACTCTTACATACCAAATCTGTAATGCTGATAGATCATTGTGTGATACAGCTGTGGTTACAGTAGTGGTTGGATGTTATAATGTAGAATGGAAACATAATATTTCTGGTAAAGTATTTACAGATGAGAATTATAATGCAGTTTTGGATTTAACCGAAGATGGTTATCAACATACCGTGAATCTATACAGAGATACGAACGGTAATGGTATTTTGGATGTATCTGAGACGACTCCAATCCAAACAAAAATGTCGGAATCAAACGGAAACTATTTGTTTCAAGTAGATACGCCAGCTCCCACAACACAAGCGATTCACGATTTTGCTACTGTAAGTTATACTGCAGGAACAGGTTGGGCTTCAGGTTGGGTAGAAGAAGGTGAAACCACTTCCCCAAGTGCAGGCAGTATCCAGATTGTATCTGGACAACTTCGTTTTACTGGAGATGCGACAAGATCAATAAAAAGAACTGTTACCGGAGCTACAAATAATGCCATCTTAACATTTGATTACAGAGGAGAAGGACTTGAGGGACTTGCCACGGAAAGACTAGTGATTCAAGCTGGGCCTACGGCTACAGGACCTTGGACGGAATTAGGATCGTTGCATAGTATTAACAATTTGAACTCATCTACAAAGAGTTATAATATTCCATCTACTTTAGTAGGAACAGGAATGACGATTCGTTTTACAACTAGCGGAATTCAAGATGATTTTATTTATGTAGATAATGTACGAGTCCAGTCCATACCAACAGTAAATTACATTGCACAATTAGCACAACCGATTCCGACCAATAAATTCCAGACATTGCCTGTTGCTCCTGCAACCGCTTATCCTATCGCAATGCGAGGATTTGACAGCAGATGTAACCTCAATTTTGGTTTGGCAGACATTGTAGATCCTTGTGAAATATCTGTTACCAATCCGGATTCTGATGGAGACGGCATTTCAGATTACTGCGATATGGATGATGATAATGATGGGATTCTAGACACCGCGGAATGTAGCAATACGATTAATGATATGTTTGCTGTTTACTCAGGAGGCGGTTTGACAAATATTACTCCATCAGATTTCGGGCTGGCATTAGGAGCAAAAAATCAAAATGTTACCAGAGATCTGAGTGCCAAATTCGGATATCCGGTAAACTCGGGAGCTGTTATTATTTCGCTTAGCAATGCTTCTGTGCATCCAGGATCAGATGCATGGTGGACTAAAGTTGGAGAAACACCATCAGTATGGAAAATTACCGGTACCATGAGTGCATTTGTGCTAATGAGCCAAAACCCTGAATATTACGGTCAGGACAGCAAAACTATTCATATCTATGATAGTGCAACAGTGATTCCTGTAACAGTGCCGGATATGGCAAATCAGACGGCAGTACCAGGAACATGGGATATCATAGAAACATCAAGCGCCAAGAGCTTGAGGAATCTACAGACGGCTTCGACATCAGTAGTCAACAATCCTGCTAGTACCGGATCCGGAAACTGGAGGTATGTCAATATGAACTTCGGTACCAAGCATTTCGGATTCTCTACCACTACACCACATGCCAATCCTACTTATGCTGTACTGTTATATCTGGAGTGCGATTCAGATGGAGACGGCATCCCAAACCGATTAGATCTGGATTCTGACGCAGACGGCTGTTCTGATGCCTTCGAAGGTGGAGCAAACATAAACCAAGCAAGTTTGTTAACTTCTGGAGGAACACTTTCCGGTGGAAGCACAACAGTAAATCAAAATATCTGTACAACTTGTGTAAGCACTTCAGGAACTAATATTGGCTTGCCTCAGTTTGCAACGCTTCCTAGCGGATATAGTAATACAACTGGACAAACTATTGGCGATTCTCAAAATGCCGCTGTGAAAAACTGCTATTGTACTCAACCGCCTTCTGCCGGAACAGGTGAAATCACGAAAGTAGGAATCTCCGTTCAGCAGAAACAGGAAGGTTGGCCAGAGAATATTCCAAACGGACATATTGTTTTGGAATCCAAAGAAAAAGGATTGGTGATTACAAGAGTCAATCATGTGAGTTTTACGCCACAAGCTACAGATTCTATTACCGCACCATTTGCTGGAATGTTGGTCTATGACATTCAGGATTCTTGTGTGAAACTTTATAATGGCATCAATTGGAAATGTATCGAGAGAAGTTGTAATGATACTTCCAATTAATTAAAAAAAATACCAAAATGAAAAAATTAATATTAATAATTTTTCTGAGCTTATCCGTCACCAATGTGAGAGCACAAGTGGCAATCGGGAAATCTACCATTACCAATGGTAGCGTACTTTTGGAGTTTGATAATGCAGTAACCAATAAAAAAGGCATTATACTTTCTTCCGTGGAGAATCTGACAAATGCTTTAGCAAGCACACCTTCTGCGAATAACGGAACCTTCCTTTTTGACAGAAGTGATGATACGGTAAAGATGTACGAAAACAACAGTTGGGTAAATCTTAGTAATTCTGGAAGTGAAGCTAAAATTACACCTAATACTTCTGGAGAAACGAGTCAGACTCAAGGCGCCATTATTGGAGCTGCAACCAGCAATGCAAAGGGTGTATTGGTTTTGGAAGCGACAAACAAAGCGATGGTTTTGCCTTGGATTCAGAATCCGCATATCAATGTGAAAGATCCTTATCCTGGAATGATTTGCTACGACACAGCCAGTAGAAGTCTAGCGGTATTCGACGGCAGTGTTTGGAATTATTGGAAATAGAACGGAGAATTAAATATAGACCTTAATATTTGGGGCGACGTTAATATAATTGCGTTGCCCTTTTTCATCAAAATATCAATTGAGACAGGATTATTAGTGAAATTCAATTTCTTAAATCAACAAAAAATAAAAAAAGTTATTTTTGTATTTTATTTCTCAATGTACAGAAATGATAAGTTGAGTTGCTGCTAATTTGTATGATTGAAAACTTAAAAATAAATGATTTTAAATTTCTTATTTAAAAAAAATAAATCAATGAAATCTCTTTTGCTGATTTTCATCTCTTTTTCCTTTGTTCAGGCTCAGACATCTCAGATTAAGAAAATAGATTCACTGATTTTTAAGGAGGCTAGCCGATTGCGTTCCAAAGCACAATACAAAGAGTTGATCCCATTGGGAAATCAGATTATTCAACTCTCAAAAGCGATTGATTATACCAAAGGTGAAGCTTGGGGCTATTCCAGATTAGGAAACGCTTACTGCACTTTAGGAAACTACTCAGAAAGTCTGAAGGCGCTTGATAAAGCCAAAACAATATCAAAGGATGTAGATGATTTTAGATTAAAAGCATTCATTGCACTAGAACTCGGAAGAAATTACAATGAGTCCGATGTTTCTAAAGATCAAGCAATAGAACAGTTTAAGCTGGGTGAGGGTTTTGCAAAAAAAATAAAGGACCAATATGACCGCGAAACTTACTTGCTGTACTCGTACGAAAATTTGGCTGCTGTCTATTCTCAGATCAACAAGAATGAGCTGGCCATACCATATGCTTGGAAAGCAAAACACATAGAAGAGAACGCATACATACTATCTTTTCTCACTTTTTATCATATCAAAGAGAATAAGAATAATGATTCTATTGAGTTTTACTTGAACAAATCCACTTCTTTTCTGGATAAAAACCCAACGTTTACTTTTGAAAAAACGATACTTAACAATCAATGGGGAAAGTATCACGAAGACAAAAAAAATTACAAAGAAGCGGTCAATTATTATTCAAAAGCAGAAAAACTCGGACTGGAAACTAAGGCGATGGATGAGGTTTTAAAAACTTATCTCGGCTTATCCAGATCTTATGAAAAACTAAACGATTACAAACTGACTGTGAAGTACGAACGCAAATTTTCCAGATTACAGGATAGTTTGACAAAAGCAAAAAGTAAAAGTATCAATAGTTCTGTTAATCAAATCGTTAAAGATAAAAATGAATTGCACGAAGGAGAAACGTCACTTCTTAAAAAAGTAGCAATTGGTGTTTTTATCATTGCACTAATTATCTTTTTAATTTTTATCAGGAATATCATCTTTGCTAAACAGCAGAGAAAAAAAACCACTGAATTGCTGACTGAGAAAGAAACCATCATTAGCAAAAAAGAAGAAGAAACCCAAGAGTTGAAACTCAAAATCAATGAATCTATCGAGGAAATAGTGCAATTGGCTAAGGATAATTCTCCGGAATTTTGGGGCAGATTTCAGGAAGTTTATCCAGATTTTAGAGGTAAATTGTTGGCTACAAATCCAGACCTCAAATATTCAGAACTTATTCTTTGTGCGTACATTTATCTTGGTTTCAATACAAAAGATATTGCGGAATATACATTTAAAGCGATCAAAACAATCAAGAATAATAAGTACAATCTTAGAAAACGTTTGGGGATTGAAACCAAAGATGATTTTGTTATCTGGATCAGAAACAAAGTAGATAGTTAATTCGTAAATAAACTGATTTTTTTACATTTTAATTGTTGATTTCAAACAATCTATTTTTTTTCGCCTTGTTTTGTAAAATACGATTATTAATACCTTTCCATCATTTTTTTTAAGAATCCTCAGGTTTTGATAGTTCTGGGGGATTTTTATTTAACATAATAAATCTTAATTTTGTAATTGATATAAAAGAAAAATATCAACTTGCTCATTATAAAAAAATAATGAATGTTTTTCGGAACTATTCTTTCATTAAAGTAATTATGGGAGTCGGTTGTATTGAAGGAAAATTTCCAAGAATGATTTTCTAGTCCAATAAGAAATTTCCTAATCTCAAACAGTTATGCGTCAATATCTCTTAATCATTTTACTCTGTCTTCCACTATTTCTAGCTTCACAATATTCGAAGAAAGAAATAGACTCTTTGAACCTGAAGATTTTCGAACTTAGAAAAGAAGGAAATCTTGATGGAGCACTCGCTTTGTGCAAAAAATTACTTGCTGATAAAAAGAATTTTGGTGAAAAAAAAGAATTACTTAGAACTTACGTTCAAACCGGTAATATCCTTTCTAATCTTTCCAGAGTCAAAGAAAGTTTTGAATATCTGGAACTTGCGTTGGAAGGAAATAGGGATCTTCAGGATGCAGAAATAGAAGCAAAGATCAACGGAGAATTTGGCAGAAATTATGTAGAACTAGGTTTTATCCAAAAATCTATTGAATCTTTTACAAAAGCAATTGATCTGTCAAAAAACGTCGCTGAACCAAAAATCAGAAAACCATTATTACAATACTTGTACAGTATCAGAGGAGTACAATATGAAGAAACAAATCAATTGGATGCTTTCTACAAAGATCTTCATCATGCACATAGATTAAATCCTGATACTTATTCTGCATCGCGACTTGCAAAGTATTTTACGGTACATCGTGAGAATTTGGATTCTGCAAAATACTATCTGAAAAGGGGAGAGGAGATGTTCAGCACAGGCAAATTTCCTATTTTTCAAAAGTCTGTTTTGCTGAGAAGCTACGGCAGATATTATTATAAGAAGAAAGATTACAAAAAAGCAATTTCAAATTACGAGGAATCCCTGGCCATCTCCGAGGAATTAAATAAACCAAAAGATCTCAAAGACACACATAAGTTGCTTTTTGAAGCTTACAAAGCTGTGAATGACGAAAGCAATGCAAACAAAAATCTGGAACAATATTCGAAAATCAATGATAGTTTATCGTTTGAACATAAGAAGATTCAGGACACGCCGATCAAACATATCTTAAGGGAAAAGGAAGAGCAGGATCAAAAAAAAGAAAAGAATTATCTTTATCTGCTTATCATTCTATTTGCTATTATTCTTCTGGCTGTCTATCTTATATTAAAAAGAATTTCGAAATCCAATAGGATAGAAAAACTAGAGATTATTTTTGAAAATGAAGTGAAAACTCAAGAATTGAAACTAAAAGTTAATGAATCTTTTGATGAGGTCATCCATTTGGCAAAAACCAATAGCCCAGAGTTTTGGGCGAGATTTCAAGAAGTTTATCCTGAGTTCAGAGGTAGATTGTTGGCAATCAATCCGGATCTGAAACACTCCGAGCTTATACTAAGTGCATATATTTATCTAGGATTCAATACAAAAGATATTGCGGAATATACCTTCAAGGCTATCAAAACAATTAAGAATAATAAGTACAACCTGAGAAAACGTCTGGTGATAGAAACCAAAGATGATTTTGTCCTGTGGATCAGAAATCAAATTGATAGCTAATTCATAGATAGGCTTATTTTTTTACATTTTAATTGTTTGAATTAGTGAAATTTATTTTTTCATATATCAAGAATATTCGTTTCTCTAGTGTTTTTATGAATTTTTTTTGAAAATTAAAACATTTCATAAATATCAGAATATAAACCCAATATCTTGATTTTTCTTAAAAAAGGTGATGTTTTTCTCATTCGTCAGCAATTATCTTTAGTCAATTTGAAAAATGGGCATCATTTGGGTATGTGTTTTTTTCGTCAAACCAATCAGCATTCTTTTTTTTGTAGGACAAAATTAATTAACCATTATGTCCCTTTCCAGCACAGAAAAAGGAATCCCAAATTTTAAAAAAATCCATATCGGAAATACAATTAAACAATCTGTTCTTGAGAACAAGTTGGATGATTTCCGTATCTGCAATTTTATGCAGTGTACACAAGATGAAATCAATGAAATGTATGAGAAAGAAAGTCTGGATGCTGATGTTTTATTAAGATGGAGTAAACTTCTGAAGTACGATTTTTTCCGCATCTATTCCCAACATTTAATTTTATATTCTCCACCTTCCAAGGCTTCTTCGGAGCAGGAGCAGAAAAGTTCTGTTTTACCTGTATTTCGCAAAAATATCTACACCAAGGAAGTCATTGATTTTATTTTGGATCAGATAGATTCCGAGCAAATGTCAAAACTTGAGGTAATAGAGCACTACAATATTCCCAAGACAACCTTATACAAATGGATCCGAAAGTACAGAAGTTAAAGGTCTTAATTGATAAATATCTCAACAAAAGCAGAGGAGAGATCTATATCATATTCGGGAGTCCGTCTGATGCATCAGATCAGGAAATCTGGTTTTATACCAAATATAGACTTGGCGTCTTCAGAGATGAAATAGCATTTGTCTTTCATCAAAATAAAATATGTGATATTGTGATTACTGAATATTTTCTGTGGAAAGAACGAAGAAATATTTTTTACTACGAAGGACAAAACCCTCAATACAGAATCATAGAAATCAATTGATTTAAAGTATTAATGATTTTTATATAAGTTATTTTATAAATTAATGAAAAATAATAAACCCAATTACTTCAGAATATATAATGATATTCTTAAAAAAAGATTCCCTCACAAAATAAAAGAATGTGAGGCTATACTAAGGAAAAGTGATTTGAGTGTGCTCGATATTTTAGAAATCAACAAAATAATATTTGGGAAATCGAATGAAGATAATCAAGCTTTTGACCAAAAACACAGAAGTTATCAACGATCTGATATTTTGCAAATTTTGGACTATCAGAAAAAAAATAGGCTTAATAATGTCCAATTAGCCTCTCATTTTAATCTGAGTAGAAATACTGTCACCAAATGGAAAAAACTTTATGTAGTTTGAAAATAAAGATGATTTTCAAAAAAAAGTGCACTCAAAAAAGAATGCACTTTAAAACCTTAAAATTCAAAAAAATTATAATGAAACCCCTCGTTTCCAAGGGATAAATACATCCTGTTTTAGTTGGTCTGCTTTCGTTTCCACGTTACCGCTTGCCAATTCGATAATATAATCTACAATCTCCTCACCAACTTCCTGAATGCTTTTTTCGCCCGTGATCACGGTTCCTGCATTCACATCGATGATATCAGACATTCTGTTAATCAACGCTGTATTGGAAGAAATTTTCACAACCGGAGCGATTGGATTTCCCATCGGATTTCCTAAACCTGTGGTAAACAAAACGACTGTTGCGCCAGATCCTACCAATCCTGTGGTACATTCTGCATCGTTTCCTGGTGTGTTCAATAGATTTAAACCTGGTTTTGAAATGTATTCGCCGTAATCCAAAACATCGACGATTGGCGCAGTTCCACCTTTTTTAGAAGCACCTGCAGATTTCATGGCGTCGGTAATTAGACCATCTTTGATGTTTCCTGGCGATGGATTCATATCAAACCCTGAACCTGCATCCACAACGGATTTTTCGAAAGCTTTCATCAATGATAAAAACTTATCTGCTTTTTCCTCGTCCACACATCTGTTCATTAATTCCTGCTCAACTCCACACAATTCTGGGAATTCTGCCAAGATTGTTTTTCCACCCAATGCTGCGAAAATATCCGAAACAATTCCCAAAGCTGGATTGGCAGAAATTCCTGAGAATCCATCAGATCCACCACATTCCAAACCAATGCTGATTTTAGAAACCGGCGCAGGTTGACGCTCGATTTTGTTGGCTCTTTTGATGGCTTCGAAAGAATCTTTGATCACCATTTGGAACATTTGATCCGTCGTTCCGATTTTTTGTTGCTCGAAGATCAAGATCTCTTTGTCGCTATTCGGGCTCATTTCTTTCAAAGCATTTTGAAAAATATCAACCTGAAGATTCTGACAGCCTAAACTCAAAACCGTTGCACCAGCCACATTCGGGTTGTTCACATAGCCTGCTAGCAATTTTGCCAACAATTCAGAATCTTGACGGATTCCGCCACAACCACCTTGGTGATTGATGAATTTCACCTCGATATTGTCTAGAAGATTCTCATTTCGAGATTTATCTTCCACTTCTGCCACGCTTTTTTCTTCAATCAGAGAGCGTAGGAAATTTTTGTAGGAAACTTCTTTTTTTGGCAACAATTCGTTTTCGAAAATGTCTTTCAGTTTCTCAATATTCTTGTTTTCACAAAAAACCAATGGGAAAAATAGCCACACGTTTTTGGTACCAACTTGTCCGTCAGAGCGGTGATAACCATTGAACGTTTTGTCTTTCCATTTATCAACATTGGGTGGCGTCCAACCAAGATCTCCAGTTTTTTTGAAAACCGGTTCACTTTGGTGTTTCACATTTTCAGTCGTGATCACTTCACCCTTTTGGATGGTTTGATTGGCTTTTCCAACCACAACACCATACATGATAATTTGGTCGCCAGCTTCAAAATGTTCTCCAGCAAATTTATGTTTAGCTTTTGTATCCGTTAAAACTTGGTAAGTGATTCCGTCTAATTCAACGAATTCACCAGCGTAAAGATCCATCAGCGCTACAACAACGTTGTCTTTTGGATTTACTTTTAATACTTTTTTCATAATTTTTAAGTGTTTTAAAAATTAATTGTTTGTCATTTAATAATTTGGGCAGCTTTTCCGTCCTCCGTTCCCGCTATTTTTTGCAGACGATTTCCATTACGATAGAAATTGATTGCACGCAAAAAATGAGCTCCACTCAGGCCGGGCTGCAACGATTGAACGTTTTTATAGTAATAAGAATTCTATTAATATTTAATCCAAACAGAACTCAGATTAATCATCAAAATATTACTGAACGAAACTTTTATAACCTTCCTCAATACCACTGCAATCGATTGCACTAAGGGCTTTAGTCACAGATTCCAATAGTCTTGGAACTTCAGTAAGATCCTGATCCCAGAAACTGATTTCAGACAAAGCTGCTTTTGCCACTTCTCCAAGATCATTGTTTGCCCAGATTTCGTTGAATCTTGCAATCACTGGCGCATCATCCATCACTGGAAGTTGCTTCCCGTTGAATTCACCTTGGTAGAATCTGATCAAAGCTGCAAGAGCGAAAGTCAAATTGGTAGGCAATTCGTTTTTAGTTTCAACATATTGTAACAAACTTGGCAACACTCTCACTTTGAATTTCGCAATTGAGTTCAATGCAATGCTAGAAAGCTGGTGTTTCAAGAATGGATTTCTGAATCTATCAAAAACTTCCTCAGCGAAAGCCGTCAATTCTTCTTTTGAAAGGTCAAGCGTTGGGATGATTTCGTTGTAAACTGTATCAGAAATGAATTTTCCAGCGAATTCCGCATCGATTGCTTCTTTTACAGTTTCTTTACCGTCAAGGATAGAGAATGCCAACATTGCTGTGTGAGCGCCGTTCAGGATTCTTACTTTTCTGGTTCTGTATGGTGTGATGTCATCAACGATCAAAACCTGATCATCAATTTTATCAAAAGGAATCTTAGCTTTCAATTTGTCATCACCTTCGATCACCCAAAGTAAGAATGCTTCGCAAACTACCATTAAGCTATCATCATAATCAAATTTAGCTTCGTATTCGTCTTTTTCTTCTCTTGGATATCCAGGCACGATTCTGTCCACCAAAGTGTTGTGGAAAGAATTGCTGTTCTCAACCCAAGCAGAGAAACCTTCTTCCAGATTCCAAAGTTGAGCATATTGAAGAATATATTTTTTTAATGTCAATCCATTATTCTCGATCAATTCGCAAGGAATGATGTGAAGACCTTTGTCCTCAGCACCATTGAAATGTTTGAATCTTTCGTAAAGGAAAGCAGTCACTTTTGCAGGGAAATTCTTGTGCGGTCCAGCTTCAAGCGTTGTTTCAGATGGGTCAAAAGCAATTCCAGCTTCAGTGGTGTTTGATAAGATAAACTCAAGATCTTCGCCTTTCGCCAAATCAAGATATTCTTGATAATTTTCGTAAGGACTTAATGATCTTTGGATGGCGGAAATCACGCTTTGATCGTCCACAATTTGACCTTTCTTCACACCTCTCACGAAAAGCGTGTAAAGATTATTTTGCTCTTCCAGCATATCAACAAGTCCACCTTGAGTTGGCTGAACAACCGCAACACCAGCATTGAAACCAGCTTCTTTGTTCATCTTGTCAATCAAATAATCAACAAAGGCACGCAAGAAGTTTCCTTCTCCAAATTGTAAAAATTTTATCGGTAGTTTCTCCGTCAAAGCGGCGTTTTCACGGCTAAGTTTTTGTTTTGTCTGATATTCCATTTTCTTTATTCTTTAATAATTTTATAAGTCGGAACCAATGATTTCATTACAAACCACGCAATCAAATAAGCGACAGCACAGAATGAGAAAATAATCATATATCCTTTGTCGATACCGTCTATAACCACGGCGCCGGATTTTTCTAATTGTTCAAAAAAACCTTCCGGCAAACGTTGTTCTGCATACTGAGGAAATTTTTCCAAAAGTGGAACGCCATCTACAGTTGTCCAAGCTTTGTGCGAATAATCGAACAATAGACCAGAACTTTTATTGATAATTGTAGAACCAATTCCGCCAGCTAATCCACCAATTCCTGTGATGGTTGCGATGGCTTTTTTTGGAAACATATCACCAACGGTGGAGAAGATGTTTGCTGACCAAGCCTGATGCGCCGCACCTGCAATACCAATAATCAATACAGGGAACCAGTAAGAGATTTTACCTGTAGATTGTGCTAATAATGCCAACAATGGGAAGAATGCGAAGATCAACATCGCTTTCATACGACCAGAATACGGGTTCATTCCTTTCTTTTCTACAAAGTAGGTCGGAAGCCAACCACCAACGATGGATACCAAAGTAATCATATAAAGTACGAACAATGGAAATGCACTCTGCGTACTGTCCATTCCGTAAACTGAACTTAGGTAAGCCGGTGTCCAGAAAAGGTAGAACCACCAAACGCCGTCTGTCATAAATTTACCAAAGACAAAAGCCCAAGTCTGTCTGTATTTGAAACATTGCGCCAACGTAAAAGTTGTTTTTGGCTGAGACAAATCTTCTATTATCGTAGTATCGATATCTTGGTTGATGTAATCCAATTCACCTTGATTCACTTTTGGATGCTCGTGTGGTTTTTTGTAATAGAAAATCCAAATTCCCATCCACAAAAATCCTAAAGCACCAATGATGATAAACGCCATTTCCCAACCCAATGCTTTCGCAATGAAAGGAATAGAAATCGGTGCCGCAAGCGCTCCAACAGTTGCCCCAGCGTTGAAAATACTGGTCGCCAAAGCTCTGTCTTTTTTAGGAAAATATTCTGCTGTAGTCTTGATGGCGGCAGGGAAGTTTCCAGCTTCACCAATTGCTAAAATCAATCTTGCAAAGATGAACAAGGCAACACTCACATTGATAACTCTGGAAACGTCCTTAACTGTAGCAATGTTATGTTTTGCTCCCTCAAAACCTACAAACCAATCGCCCAATATGATTCCGGACGTTGCAATCCCACAAAATGCGTGTAAAACTGCACCTACAGACCAAACTCCAATTGCCCAAAGAAACCCTTTTTTAGTATCCATCCAATCCACAAATTTCCCTGCGAAAATCATACTTGCAGCGTAGAAAATCGAGAACAATGCGGTGATGTTACCATAATCATTATTGTCCCAATGGAATTCTGGTGCAATAAAATCTTTCCAAGTCAAAGATAGAACTTGCCTGTCCAGATAGTTGACCGTGGTTGCCAAGAAAAGCAAACCAACGATGGTCCATCTGAAAGTGGTCGGTTTTGTAGTTGTAGGTTGATTCATATTAAAAATGATTTGGTTTGTGTTTTTATTTTAAGAAGCTTTTATTGATTTGATAATCTCTAAAACTTCTTTAGTTTCGTTTTCAATTGTTGCATAATCTTTTGATGCCATCAGTTCTTTACTTACCAATTTGCTTCCCATTCCAACAGCAGAAACGCCTGCGTTGAACCAGCTTTCGATGCTTTCTTTGGTTGTGTCAACACCACCAGTTGGCATAAATTTAAGGTTTGGGAACACGTCTTTTATCGCGCTCATAAATCCAGCTCCTAAAGCATTTCCTGGGAATAATTTTACGAAAGTCACGCCTGCAGCTTCCGCCGTGATGATTTCCGTTGGTGTCATACAACCCGGGCTGTAAAGCAAATGTTTGGAGATCAAAAATTCTGCAACTTCCGGTACAAATCCTGGACTGATAAAGAAATCTGCGCCAGCTTTTTCGTATTCTTCCGCTTGCTTCAGATTCTTTATGGTTCCAATTCCCAGAAGCATTCCTGGCATTTCTGCATTTCTAAGTTCTACCATTTTGGTAAAGTTGCTCAATGCAAATTCGCCTCTGCTTGTATATTCTACAGCGCGGATTCCGGCTTTGTAAAGTGCTTTCAGTATGTCGAGAGTTACCGTTTCGTCTGCGTTGTAGTACAAAGGCAAAAGACCTTGGTTGATGATTGCATTGGTAACTAATTGAATCTTTGTCATTTTTTCTTAGATTTTTACTTTAAAAACTATTTTTCTAATGAAGCCATCTCCAATCATTGGTGCGTGGACATCATTTGGATAAAAAATAGCAAACTGATTATCGTTTAATTGGAAAAACATATCCGGATTATCATTGTAAAAAAGAACATCTTTTTCTGCATTGTATTCTCCGATTGGGTTTGTGCATTTTTGCCTTGGTTTCCAACCTATATTTTCTATTCCCTTAAGACAAATTTGGATATCAATATTTTGATTATGACATTCGAATTTTGAAAGACTTTCTTCTTTTGTCTTGGCCATTTCATCAAAAACAATCATTCTAAGACCTTCTTGAATCTCTGTAACGCCAATTTCCAAAGAATCTAAATTCTTGTTTTTTAAATATTCGAAAGCTTTTTCAAATAATGGATTTAGCAAAAAATATTGAGAAGCGTTTTCTAATGTATCTATAATCATTTTTTTCTGAATTATCTCTTTATCCTTCCGCCTTTATCGCCATTCATCACATCCAAAATATCGGAAGCACTGCAATGGTTGATATCGCCTGGAACTGTATGTTTGATGGCGCAAGCGGCGTTTCCAAACTTAAGAGCGGTTTCATCATCGAAGTTTAATAAACCATAGATCAAACCTGCTGCGAAAGCATCTCCGGTTCCGATTCTGTCTACAACTTGTAGGATTTCGATTGGTTCAGATTCGAAGTAAGTTTCATTTGACCAAGCTCTTCCTTGCGTTTCCTGCGTACTTGCGCTGGCACCAACTCTTACTTTGTCAAATATCTTTTTGATGGAAGGCATTTGTTTCTGAAATTCTTTACAAGCTTCGATGAAACTTTCTTTGTCAGAAGAGAAATTTGTTCCGATAATTTCGTTGATTTCATTCACGCCACCGATGAAAATAGTGGAGTAGGACACCAATTCTTTCAAAACTTCGAAACCTTCTTTTCCGTATTTCCAAAGGTTTGAACGGTAAGCTGGATCTGCTGTGATCTCGATTCCTTTTTCGTTGGCAGTTTGCAAACCTTTCTTCAGAGCGATGTAAGCACTTTCTGATATTCCTGGAGAGATGCCTGTCCAGTGAAAATAATCTGCGCCTTCCAGAGCTTTTTCCCAATCGATTTGATTTGGGTTGATGTTAGCAAAAGAACCATTGAGACGGTTGTAAGCAATTCTGGAAGCACGAACAGATGAACCAACTTCCAAGAAATATAATCCCAAAGGATGTTCATTTTTTGAAATATGAGTCGTATCAATTCCGTAACTTTTGATGGATGAAACGGCTGATTCTCCAACGAAATC
This sequence comes from Epilithonimonas xixisoli, assembly GCF_004365655.1. Classification (GTDB taxonomy): domain Bacteria; phylum Bacteroidota; class Bacteroidia; order Flavobacteriales; family Weeksellaceae; genus Epilithonimonas; species Epilithonimonas xixisoli. The sequence continues at coordinate 766,107 of NZ_SOEO01000003.1, forward strand.
GTCAGAAACAACGCTTACGTGTTTTACGTCACAGCCCATTGTCGCAAGCGATGCTGCAACATTCAGTTCTGTACCTCCGAAAAAGAATTCCATCTCGTTGCTTTGCTTCATCATCCTGTTGTTGGCAGGTGACAATCGCATAATTACTTCTCCAAAGCTTACTACTTTGCCCATTTAATTTATTATTTTTTGCTAAACCTTCAAGGTTTTTAAAACCTTGAAGGTTTGAATTTCTATTTTATAAAATCTTCTCTGTGTGGGCTGAAAACATCAACCAAAATTCCGTCCTCGAGACAGACAACACCGTGAATAATATTTGAAGGTACGAAAAATGAATCACCTTTTTTCAAGGTTGCCTTTTCTTCGCCAATGGTAACTTCAAAACTTCCTTCAGAAACGTAAGTTACCTGAATGTGTGGATGTTGATGCGCGTAACCAATGCCTCCTTTTTTGAAACGAACATTCACCATCATTACAGAATTGTCGTAGCCAACAATTTGTCTGTCGATATATTCGTCTATTTTTTCCCATTCTGTGGAATCGGATTTGTAGAATGTTTGTGGTGTTTGTTTTGTTTTCATAATTTTCAATAACACGCTCCATAGGTTTCACCTACGGCTACTGATGTTTAACCCTTCGGGTTTTGCTAAAAAGTGAAATAATCTTTTGCATTCTGATAACAAATGTCCGAAACGACTTTTCCTACCAAATCCAAGTCTTCTGGCAATTCTCCTGTTGCAATTTCTTTTCCTAACAAGTTACACAAAACTCTTCTGAAATATTCGTGTCTTGGGAAAGAGAGGAAACTTCTGGAATCCGTCAGCATTCCAACGAAAGTGCTAATCAATCCCATATTGGAAAGTGCATTCATTTGTTTTTCCATTCCGTCTTTTTGGTCCAGAAACCACCATCCGGAACCAAATTGTACTTTTCCTTTTACAGACCCATCATTGAAATTTCCAATCATTGTTGCCATAATTTCGTTGTCGGCAGGATTCAGATTATAAAGGATTGTTTTTGTTAATTTATCTTTAGAATCCAATGTGTTAAGGAACTTTGAAAGTTTTTCTGCTTGAGAAAAATCTCCGATAGAATCCCAACCTGTGTCTGGTCCAAGAACTTTCAACATTCTTGCATTGTTGTTTCTCAACGCTCCCAAATGGTACTGCTGAACCCAACCTAAAGAATGATAAGTTTCTCCCAAGAACAACAAAATCGCTGTTTTGAATTGCTCAATCTGATGAGGCGTTAAAGTTTCGCCTTTTCTTTTAGTTTCAAAAATTGTATTGATTTCTGAATCTGTGAACGTTTCAAAAGAAATGTTATTCAATCCGTGGTCACACAATCTGCATCCGTTGGCGTGAAAGTATTCAATCCTTTTAAGGAGCGCATCCTGTACATCCTTGTAAGAATTAATTTCGATTCCTGCAGATTCACCTAATTTATCGATGTAAGAATTATAATCTTCATTGTCAATCAAAATCGCTTTGTCCGGACGGAAAGCCGTGCTAACTGTGATTCCGATATTATTTTGTTTGATTGTCTGATGATATTCCAAAGTATCAATTGGATCTTCTGTCGTACAAACCGTTTCCACATTTCTCATTTTCAATAAGCCGTGAACAGATTTTTCTGGTGTTTGAAGTTGAGCTGATACATTTTCGTAAACTTCGTCAGCATTTTTTTCGCTTAATAAATCGTAAACGTCAAAATATCTTGCTAATTCCAAATGTGTCCAGTGGAACAAAGGATTTCTCAAAGTATTCGGAACTGTTTTTGCCCAAGCTGAGAATTTTTCTTTGTCAGAAGCATCTCCGGTGATGAATTTTTCGTTCACGCCCATCGTTCTCATCGCTCTCCATTTGTAATGGTCGCCACCAATCCACACTTGAGAAATATTCTCAAACTGACGGTTTTCGGCAATCTCTTTTGGAGGCAAATGGTTGTGATAATCGATGATTGGTTGTTTCTCAGCAAATTTGAAATACAATTCTTCAGCGAATTTATTTTGTAATAAAAATGTATCTGTGATAAATGGTTTTGTGCTCATAATATTAAAGTTAGAAGTTGGAGGTCAGAAGTCAGAAGACCAACTTTATATATTAGATTTTAAATAAATTTTTCTTATTCGTTGGATGGTTTTCCGATGGTTGCTAAGATTCCGCCATCTACGTAAATGATTTGTCCGTTGATGAATTGACTTGCTTCAGAAGCTAAGAAAATTGCGGTTCCAGCAAGATCTTCAGGATTTCCCCAACGGCCTTCCGGTGTTCTGCTGATGATGAATTCGTTGAAAGGATGTCCGTCAACTCGGATTGGTTCAGTTTGAGAGGTTGCAAAATATCCAGGACCGATTCCGTTTACCTGGATGTTATGTTTTGCCCATTCTGTCGCTAGATTTTTGGTCAGCATTTTCAATCCGCCTTTTGCAGAAGCGTAAGCCACAACGTTGTCACGACCCAACTCGCTCATCATAGAACAGATGTTGATGATTTTACCAGATCTTCTTTTGATCATATTTCTCGCCACCAATTGTGACATAATGAAAGGTCCCGTTAAATCAACATCAATTACTTTTCGGAAATCGGAAATTTCCATTTCCAGAGCTGGAATTCTTTTGATGATTCCGGCATTATTAATAAGGATGTCGATTTGTTTGTGATTTGCTTCAATTTCTGCTACTTTTTCGGCAGCGATTTTCTCGTCGGTTACATCAAAAATATAACCTGTGGCTTTGAAACCTTTTGATTGATAATATTTGATAGCTTCCTCAAGTTTCGATGGAGTAGTGCTGGTAACAACAAGTTCTGCACCTGCTGATCCCAAACCTTCTGCCATTGCCAAACCAAGACCGTGTGTTCCACCGGTGATTAAAGCTACTTTTCCTGTTAAGTCAAATAAATTTGTCATAATTATTTTAATTCGTCGGTTTTTACAGCATCCATATCGCCGTAATCCATATTTTCTCCTGCCATTCCCCAAATAAAGCTGTAGTTGGAAGTCCCAACGCCAGAGTGGATAGACCATTCTGGAGAGATCACTGCATCTCTGTTTTTCAAGAAAATGTGACGTGTTTCTGTTGGTTGTCCCATAAAATGTGAAATAGTTTGCCCTTCTTCCAGATCGAAGTAGAAGTAAGCTTCCATTCTTCTGGTATGTGTGTGAGAAGGCATTGTGTTCCAAACGCTTCCTTCGTGCAATTCCGTCATTCCCATTTGAAGTTGGCAAGTTTCCAGAACGCTGTTCACAATTAATTTGTTGATAGTTCTTCTATTTGCATATTTTATGTCACCTAATTCTACAATTTCAGCTTCGTTTTTTGTAATCTTTTTAGTTGGAAAAGATTGATGAGCTGGCGCAGAATTGATATAAAAATAGGCATTTTCTTCGGATATACTTTCAAAAGTGATTTCTTTGTTTCCTTTTCCTATGTATAATGCTTCTTTGTTGTCAAGTTCGTAAACGGTTCCGTCCACTGTTACTTTTCCTTTTCCACCCACATTGATGATTCCTAATTCCCTTCTGTCTAAGAAGTTTTCGGCTTTTAATTCATCGATAGTTTCTAGTTTCAGAGCTTTGTCGATGGGTAAAATTCCTCCAACAATCAATCTGTCATACATTGTGTAAACCAGTTTGATTTGATTTGGCTGAAACAAGTTGTTGATTAGAAATTCTTCTCTAAGTTTTTCTGTTGTATAATTTTTGGCATCGTTTGGATGATGCGCGTATCGGAATTCTGATTGAGTCATTTGGTATTATATATATGAACAAATAATTAATTCTGTGTAATCGATTGCATTACTAAACGCAATTTATGGAACAATAATTAATTTTTGTAAATATAAATATAAATTTCATCTGAGAAACAAAAATTTGATTTAATTTTTAAATATCTGATAATTAAATATTTATGTTAAAATATTGAGCTTCAAACATCATTATAGGGACTGTAGAAAATAACTTAATTCACTTCTAAACCCATAATTTGTGCAATATTGCACAAATTGTTGCTTTGTGACATTCCAAAATTTCAAAGATTGCAATTTGATTTTAATTAATTGAAAATCAAATAGTTGAATAATTTTTGTTTTATTGATTAGTCTCAGTTTTTATTAGAACTAAAAAGTCATTTTTCAAACAAAAAAATGTTAATTTTTCCAAAATTGAGGATGTTAAGTTAAATTTTGGTTAAATAGTTTGACATTCAAATTAGCATTTAATGGTTGAAATCTATGGTTGAATTTGTTAAAATATGTTAATTAAAAAATTAGATTGAAAAATTAATATTTAGTTTAAATTATTGATTTATAATTGTTTATGTAATTATTTCTTTCTTTTTATTTTGTGATATTAAGGTAATGTTAATAGAAAATGTATTTTTTTTATTTGTCAATTAAAAAATAATCTTAGTTTAGTCGAGTTGAGAATCTTTAAAAAAATTAAGTGCAATCGATTGCATTTTTGAACTAAAATTTTCGACACTATAAATAAGTAAAAAAATTATTACTAATTATAAAACTAAAAATATCTATGAGTGGTTTAAGACTAGGTATCCAAAGCGCTTTTATAAAAACAACGATTGCATCTGTGTTTTTACTTCCTGCGTTTGGATTGGCTCAAGAGTTAATCAAGGTTTCCGGAAAAATTACTTCCGATCAAAGTAAGCCATTGCAAAATGTAGAAGTCACTGTGAAAAATTCTAAGTTTTCTACAATGACGGACAAAGCTGGAAGATATGAATTAAACGTTCCTAAAAATGCTGTTCTTGTTTTCCGTTCCAAAGGATTTGAGGAAGATGAAGTAGCAGTGAATGGAAAAACGGTTCACAATATAGTTCTGGCAAAAACTGGTTCTAATAAAGAAAATGCCATCGACGAAGTTGTATTGGTGGGATACACAACGGTTTCTAAAAAAGATGTTACCAATTCTATCGCTTCTGTGAAAGGTGAGCAGTTGGCAGATATGCCTGTAAACAGTGCTGCAGAAGCTATCCAAGGTAGAATGGCCGGAGTACAGGTGACTTTCGGAGAAGGATCTCCTGGTTCTGATCCGGAAATCAAAGTAAGAGGTGGAACATCCATCACGCAGGACAACGCGCCATTGTACATCGTAGATGGAATCCAAATGGACAACGCATTGACTTTGATCTCTCCTAAAGAAATCGAATCTATCGAGGTTTTGAAAGATGCTTCTTCCACTTCAATCTATGGAGCTAGAGGTGCCAATGGTGTTGTTCTAATCACAACAAAAAGTGGTAGAAAAAATACCAAAACATCTGTAAATTACAACGGTTATACTGGTGTACGTACCATAACAAAAAAGTTGGACGTGATGAGCCCGTACGATTTTGTTCAATATCAATACGAATTGTACAACAAAGATGGTTATCAGGATCAGATTGACAAATTCGTTACTCTTTACGGTTCTTATCAGCCTACATACAACGAGGATGGATTCCTTACAGATGCAGGAATTGAAAAGTATAGAACGATACAAACTAGAGATTGGCAAGAGGAAGTTTTCGGAAAAGAAGCGTTCAACTTCACACACAACTTGAACATTTCTGGTGGAACTGCCACTTCTGCATTCACATTGTCTTTGAACCACGTGGAAGAGGATGGAATTATGATCAATTCCGGATTCAAAAGAAATATGGCCAATTTCAAGTATGATTTTGACATTAGCAAAAAATTAAAAGTTGGATTGACGGCAAGATACAGTCAAACCTTCATCAATGGGGCAGGAACAGCTTCTACAGGATCTCAAAGTACAAACAGACTTAGAAATGTCATCCGATACAGACCTTTCGAAAATGGATTGAATGCTGGTGCAGGCTCAGACGAGTTTGATACAGATGATTTCGCAGCAACCAACTTGGTAAATCCGGTTTTGCTTTCTAATAACGAAATCAGATACAACAATACAGACAACTTATTCTTGAATGGTGTTATTACTTATAACATTGTTAAGGATTTGACTTTCAAAAGTGTGATTGGTTATGTGCAAAATGATCAGGAACTACAGCAGTTTTCGGGTCCAAAAACATATTTGTCAAGAACCAATGCAGATATGTCTGTGGTACAATTGACTAACACGCAAACGAGAAGAATTACGAATACCAATACCTTGGCTTACAAAAAGAAAATTGGTAATCACAAAATGGACTTCTTGCTAGGTCAGGAGATTGTACAGACAGATGGTAACAGATTGAACCTAAACGTAAAATGGTTGCCAACATCTTTGACTCCAGCTCAGGCTTTCGCCAACATCCAGTTAGCAATGCCACCTGCAGGGATGATCCAAGATGCACCTTCCACTACAACTACAGTTGGTAGATTGGCATCTTTCTTCGCAAGAGCAAATTATATCTATAATAATAAGTACATCGCAACAGTCTCTGTAAGAAGAGATGGATCCAATTCTTTTGGACCAAACAACAGATGGGCAAACTTCCCGTCAGCGTCCTTAGCTTGGAAAATTGCAGAAGAAGATTTCTTGAAAGATTCCAGAATCGTAAATGATTTGAAACTACGTTTGGGCTACGGACAGTCTGGAAATGATAGAATTACACCATTCCTTTATGATACTTTCTACAGTCCATCCACAGATTTTGGTTACACAGGAGGAACAGGAATTATCACTGGATCAGCGCCTGGAAACATTATGGCAAATCCTAATATCAAATGGGAGGCAACCGTTTCTAGCAATGCAGGTATTGATTTTTCATTGTTTAATAACAAAGTTTATGGATCGATTGATGGATATGTTACAGATACAAAAGACTTATTATTGTTAGCAAAAATTCCTCAGACTTCAGGTTACGAATTCCAGTATCAAAACTCTGGGAAAACTCAGAACAAAGGTTTGGAGTTAGCTTTAGGAGCTATCATTGTTAGTAATGAAAATTTCTCTTGGAAAACAGACTTCAACATTGCACATAACAAGAATGTAATCAAAAGTTTAGGCTCTTTGACAGAGTCTGGAACAGATTATTACCTAGTTCCTTCAGGATGGGTTAATAACTTATTCGATTTCAAAGTGCAAGTGGGTCAGCCAGTTGGGATGTTCTATGGGTATGTAACAGAGGGTAGATATGAGATCAGCGATTTTGATTTTAATGCTGCTAACAATACTTACAAGCTGAAAGATGGTATTCCTTCTACAACCAACGTTGCTTTAGGAAACAGAGCGGCACAACCAGGAGATTTGAAATTGAGAGATGTGAATGGAGACGGAATCATCGATACAAAAGATCAAACCGTTCTTGGAAATGCGCAACCTAAGTTTTATGGAGGTTTCAACCAGACTTTCAAGTACAAAAACTTTGATATGAGTTTGTTCTTCAACTTCTCTGTTGGGAACAAAGTTTACAATGCCAACAAAATGGAGTTTACAACCAAATTCCAGTACACAGATCAGAATATGTTTGCAGAAATGGCAGACAGATGGAGATGGTTTGGTGATGATGGCGTAAAAGTGACAGACCCAACCGCACTTGCCGCACTGAACGCCAACACCACAATGTGGACACCATCGGGAGGAAACTATTTCTTGCATTCTTATGCAATCGAAGATGGATCTTTCTTGAGGCTAAACAACGTGACTCTTGGTTACACATTGCCAAAAGATGCTTTGAAAATGTTGGGAATTTCCAACTTCAGACTTTATGCAACAGCAAATAATGTATTTACAATTACCGGTTATTCTGGATATGACCCAGAGGTAAGCACAAGAAAAAGTACGCTTACTCCAAACGTAGATTATGCAGCATTCCCGCGTAGCAGATTTTTCCTAACAGGTGTTGATATAACTTTTTAATTCAAAAAAAAATGAAAAAACATAGACTTTTAATTGCAGTATTAAGTTGTACTCTTACTTTTTCTACAGTTACTTCTTGTAATGACTTTTTAGATGCAGAAAATATTTCCAATTCAAACGAAACACAACAATTTGATAGCACAGCCGATACCTTCACAGCATTAATTGGTGTTTACAATCAAGTAATGGGTGATGATGGTTACGGACAAAGACTGAATCTGTATTTTCCGCAGTCCGCAGATGATTTCAAAACTTCAGGAGATTTCAACTGTAATGACAGAAGAGGACTAAGTACTTATGGTGCTTGTACATCTAATCCAGATCTTAACAGACCTTTCCTTAAGTTATATTCAGGAATAGAAAGAGCCAATCTTGCTATCAAAAATATTCCATTGTCTCAAGTTTATCAAACGGGTTCTGCAGCAGATAAAAAATTGATGGATAGATATCTAGGAGAAGCCTACACTTTAAGAGCGCAATTCTATTATGATTTGATCAAAAACTGGGGCGATGTTCCAATGCAAATGGTACCATCTTCTGATTTAGAAACAGTTTATCTTCCGAAAACAGATAGAGATATTATTTATGATAAAGTGTTGGAGGATCTTTCAGTTGCGTCCGCACTAGTTCCTTGGAGATCAGAGGCTGGTGGAAGTAACACTAGAATTACAAAAGCAGCTGTGAAAGGATTAAGAGCCAGAATTGCTTTGGCAAGAGCTGGATATTCTCTTAGAAGAGAACCAAGATTGATGACTCAAGGTTCCAATCCACAGGTTTATTACAAAATCGCTTATGATGAGTGTAAAGACATCATCCAATCTGGGCAACACGGTCTCAATGCAAATTTCGAAGCAGTTTTCAGAGCATTGCACGACAATACACAGGATGCAGCCAATGAGGTAATCTATGCAGCGGGTGCATTCGGAGGTAACTCCAGAACAGATAGTAAAATCGGTTACTACAACGGAATGAGACACGACAATGCTTCGTCTTGGCAAAGTAGTGGTGGGATCAATGCCATTGCAACTTACTTCTACGAGTTCGGGAAGTTTGATGGAAGAAGAGATATCACTGTCGCTTCAATTCAAATCAATGCAAGTAATCAGGCCATTCCAACAACTGGTGTTTTATCTACAGATGGAAAATTCAGAAAATCTTGGACTAGTATCACCGGATCATCTCAAAATCTTGCGATTGACTGGCCAATGATCAGATATTCTGATATCCTTCTAATGTTTGCAGAAGCAGACAACGAGTTGAATGGCTCACCTTCTGCGGAAGCAGTCAATGCAGTTCAACAAGTTAGAAACCGTGCTTATGCAGGAAATATTGGGCAAGCGGGAACTATACCAACAGACAAAACAGGATTCTTTAATTACATCGTTCAAGAAAGATTACTAGAATTTGGTGGTGAAGGTCTTAGAAAATATGACTTAATTCGTTGGAACCTTTTGGCTACCAAAATTGCTGAAACAAAACAAAAGCTTGCAGAATTACAGAATGGAACTGGTAGATATGCGAATGTTCCTTCCATTATCTATTATAAAATAACGCCTTACGACAGAACAAGATCTGCGGCAGCGCAAATTTCTGCAATGGATTATTATGTTCCGGCAGGAGTGAGCAAAGCAGATGTTTTCTACACACCTGCGCCATCCACAGATCCAGCTGGTTATCTGAAAGCAAACTGGAGAGTCGCTATTACGGCAGATTACATCAGCAGTCCAGCGAAAGGTTATGCTCAATATTTTGAAGCAAACAGAAAAGAGTTGTTCCCAATCTATGACGATATCATATTGTCAAACTATAATCTAAAACAAGATTACGGCTACTAGGAAGCCCATTCCTATTCTATAGAATTTTTAAGTTTTTATATTTTTAATTTTTTTTGAAGATTCACTCTATCAGAGTTTTATACTCTGGTAGAGCTGATTCTAAGGACTTTGTTGTCTTTAATCAAAAAAATATTCGAGCTATTATTTAAAATTAGTTAATGAAAAAGGTCTGAAGAAGAAAACACTAATTACAATAATTAAAACATTTTTTACCTGAAACAATTAACTCATTAAATATAATTAGATGAATAAAATTAAATTACTTTATGTTTTCCTATTGCTTGCTTTCACGCAGGTAACGGGACAATCTGTGACACTCGGCGAGTCGGGTGGATGGCTAGAAACTGCCTACGTAAAATGGCAACCTGTAGAAGGTGCTGGCAGATACAATGTTTACTACTCCGGTGAAGGTGTTGTGAACAAAAAGGTTGATGACTATTTGATCCGTAGTTACGGTTCGTATTTCAGAGCAGATGTTCTGGGACTTAAAGCTGGTTCTTACACAATCTCTGTAAGTCCAGTAATTGGTGGTGTAGAAGCGCCAGGAGCAACTACAAGTACACTAACAGTTTTGCCTCACGACAGAAACGGTTTTGCTTTTGCAAACGGAAGAGTTCCTGGAGGTTACAAAGCAGACGGAACGCCTAAAGATAATGCGGTTATTATTTACATCACTCAAAATAGCAAGAATAATGTGACTTTTGATGTGGTGACAAATAACAAAGGAAACACAACAAATTATGTTGGATTTCAAAACATTATTTCTGGAATCAAAAAAGGGTACGAAAACAGACCTTTTATTTTCAGATTGGTAGGGAATATCACAGATTTCGCTACTATGGAAGGTGGAGACATTGTGTTGGAAAACAAAAACAATACAAACAGCCACATCACTGTAGAAGGTGTTGGAAACGATGCTACTGCAAACGGATGGGGAATTCGTGTTAAAAATGCGACCAATATCCAGATCAACAATCTTGGTTTCCTAAACTGCGACAGTAGTGAAGGTGACAATATCGGGATGCAACAAAACAACACGCACATCTGGGCTCACAACAACGACTTGTTCTACGGAAACGCTGGTAGCGACGCAGATCAAATCAAAGGTGATGGTGCCTTGGACAACAAAGGAACTACTTTCGCAACTTATGCTTACAACCACTTCTGGGATTCTGGAAAAGGAAGTTTGCTAGGATTGAGCGAGGGTTCTAATGCAGGATTGTATGTAACTTATCACCACAACTGGTTCGATCATTCAGATTCTAGACATCCAAGAGTACGTTATTATTCAGCTCACATTTACAACAATTATTTTGATGGCGTTTCTAAATACGGTTCAGGTTCTACTTTGGGTTCTTCTCTTTTTGTAGAAAACAACTATTTCAGAAATTCTAAAAATCCAATGATGATCTCTATGCAGGGAACAGACGTTTGGAGTCCATCAAAACAAATGAACGATCCAGGCAACCAAGGAACTTTCTCTGGTGAAAATGGTGGAATGATCAAAGCATTCAACAATGTAATTGATACAGATATCGCGACAAATTCTATGCGTTTTGTGGCGTATGGAGATCCTAATCCAGAATTCAATATTCCTGGAAAAATCAGTTCAACAGTAGATTTTGATGCTTATTTGGCGACAACTCGTGGTGAGGAAGTTCCAAACACGGTTAAGTCTTTCAGAGGTGCTAACACTTACAACAACTTTGATACAGATGCAGATCTTTATGTAAAAAATCTTGTAGTAGAAGACCCAACGGTTGCTAGAGATAAAGTTAAAGTTTATGCTGGTAGAGTACAAGGTGGCGACATCAAATGGGCTTTTGATAATCTTATAGATGACAAATCTTATGCAGTAATCCCAGCGCTTAAAGCTTTATTGACTGGTTACGGAACTTCTTTGGTTTACATCCAAGCAGAAGCGCCAAGTAGCCAAACATTGGTAAATACTTCTGGAAACAAAGATCAAACAGTTGCAGAAAATGTTGCAATTGCACCAATCGTGTTTACTTGGGGTGGAGATGCGACTGACGTTGCCATCACAGGATTACCTGCAAATGGACTTACTGTAACGAAAAATGCATCGGCTAAAACAGCGACTATCACTGGAACGCCAACTGCAAGTACGGCTTACTCAGTAACTACAACTGGTGGATCTGGAGCGTCAATCTCAATAAGTGGATCTGTGACGGTTGGAACTACGCCTCCTCCTGCAAGTGGTGGTGAGATTCATAACTTCACAACTTCAGAAAAAGTGAGTACTTTCTACTCAATTACTGGAAATATGAATTCTACAAATGGTTCTCAAACTTACGACGGAAACACTTTGACAAGACGTATCAAAATAGAATCTTCTACCAACATCAGTTATACAACTACGGAAGAATCTACTTTAACTTTAGTTTTTGATGCAGATTTTAGCAAAAAAATTAAGTTTAATGGTGAGAATTATACGGCTACAAACGGTGTTCTTGTAATTCCAAATGTTCCAGCTGGTACTCACGCTATCACAAAAGGTGATACGACGAATTTGTTCTACATCAAAACGGTTTATGCAAATATGGCGACAAGTGATATCAACAAAGCTCAAGTGTCTGTATATCCAAATCCAGTTTCTGATGTATTAAGAATCAACACAGCTGGACAGAAAATTCTTAATGTGAAAGTTTACAGTTTTGCTGGAAATGTAGTTAAGAATATCACAGAAGTAAAAGGTGATTCAGTTGATTTAAGAAATCTGAATACAGGAAACTATATCGTGACTATCACAACAGATAAAGGTACAGTGACCAAAAAAATTATCAAAAAATAACCCTACATAATTTAATGTCAGTCTGTAGATTTCAGATCACATTATTTAAATGTTAAATATTACAGGTTTTCATCCCGCACGGGGTGAAAACTTGTATATTTAAAAAAGATGAAGTTTTTTAGGAAACTTTCAAATGAAAAATAAAAATTAGAAATTAAAAATGAAGCAGTCCAAAATCAAAAACTTTTTATTGTTTTTTTCTTTCGTTTTCGTTTTGATTAGTATCAATTCTTTCAGCGTTATCAATCGTGATTCTGAAAAAATTTATACAGTCGCAAAAGACGGTTCTGGAGATTTCCAAACAGTACAAGAAGCAATTGATGCAATTGGAAACGGACTTCAAACTACCACAAAAATTTTTATTAAAAAAGGAACTTACAAAGAGAAAATCACAGTTCCGGCAACCAAAGGTCCAATCACTTTTGAAGGTGAAAGTCTTAAAGAAACAATTATTGTTAATGACGATTTCGCTTCAAAGAAAAATGCCGATGGAAAAGAATTCGGTACCACAGGTTCTTCTACAATTTTTATTTTTTCTGATAATTTCTCTGCGAAGAATCTCACATTCCAAAATGACGCGGGCAAAGTCGGACAAGCTGTTGCTGTTTTAATTACAGGCGACAGAGCTATTTTTGAGAACTGTAGATTTCTTGGATTTCAGGACACATTATATTTGAAAGGTCAGCAAGACGATCCTTCAAAAACGAAAGACATTCGCCATTATTTCAAAAATTGTTACATCGAGGGAACCACGGATTTTATCTTCGGAGCGGCAACGGCAGTTTTCCAAAATTGTGAGATTTATGCGAAAGAATCGGCAACTTATCTCACAGCCGCTTCAACACCGGAAGGCAAAAAATATGGTTTTGTTTTTATCGATTGTAAAATCACGGGCGAGGCAAAATCTCAATCCGTTTATCTCGGCAGACCTTGGCGACCGTTTGCGAAAACAGTTTTCATTAATACAGAAATCAGCAACGTCATAAAGCCAGAAGGTTGGCACAATTGGAACAAACCCGATGCGGAGAAAACCACTTTCTACGGAGAATATAACTCCAAAGGAATCGGATCCAACTCTGAAAAAAGAGTTTCCTGGTCTCATCAATTATCAAAAAAAGAAGCCAAAGAATATTCCATCAAAAAAATCCTTGCAGGAAAAGACAACTGGAATTTCAAAATAAAATAATTAATAGTCGCCCAAAAAACTCCCTCTCCTTTGGAGAGGGTTGGGGTGAGGAAAATAAAAATATTAAAAATGAAAAACATCATTCTAAAATCCATCTACTCAGGAATCCTGATCAGTTTCATCAACTGCTCAGCCCAAACCGATGTGATTCAGAAAATCAAAAAAAACGGAAGCAAACCTTTCACTTACGCTGAATTATCCGTGAAGGAAGGTGGAAAATGGGAAGGCAATAAATACGTTGGTGGCACTTTCAAAAACATCACAGAACTTTCTATTCCAGCTGAACATACAGACCATTCTTCTTACATCAGATACGAAGGAATCGGTTTGGAAAACAACCAAGTTGGCTACAGATTGTACCTCGATTGGAGAAATGCCACCGATATTTTCGGTAAAAAAATGACCACTTTGGTTTTACCAGAAGTAGGACAAGATGGCTTCGAATCTTACCACCACGATGCACCTTGGGGACAGGATATTTTGAAATCCGGTCGTACAATTGGTGTTGGTTCGTACGGAAGATATGACGAGCAAAATGACTTCGTAGAAACTTTCAAAATTGTAAAAAATACAGATGTAAAAGTGACGAACGAAGCCGATAAATCCTTCGCAACAATCAATTATAAAGGTTGGAAAACTTGGGGCGACGCGGTAGATTTGCAATCCAAACTCACGATTTTCAACAAAGACCGTTTCGTAAAAGTCGATTTGGAATTGAGCAATACGATTTCTGGTTTGTGCACTGGGATTGTTGCTATTAAAGATATTCCGTTCAAACAAGTCGTTAGCAAAAACGGAAAATGGGCGTACATCGCGACTTACGGACAACAAACTTTAGCCAAAAAAGAAGACAATCTTGGGATGGCAGTTATTTATCCAATCGATAATTTTGATAAGTATGTGAAAACAAAATCCACGCACGTTGTGGTTTTCAAAAAGAATAAAAATGCGTCCTATTACTTTCTGGGCGCGTGGTCTCAGGAACCAAACGGTATCAAAACAGAAGCAGATTTTTACAAAGATTTGGACAGCAAGTTAGAATTGTTGGACAAAGAAGGGAAGTTGTAAATTGATGATTAGGCAAATTATCTGCTAAATCAGTAAAATCTGCGAGAAAATAAATATTCTTAGAAAAACCTTGACTAGGCTAATTAAAATAAAAAAATTAGAGTTATGAAATTCCAAACACTTAAAATATTATCAATCACGGCTTTGGCTTCAGGAATGTTTCTTTCTTGCGCACAAACCAAAACTGCAACCACATCAAAAGCTACAACCGAAACTTCAACTGGAAAAGCGATTCCCACAAACCTAAAATGGTCCGAAAGAATGTTGCTTTCCGAAATGAAACGTTTCCCGGAAGCTTGGATGCTGGACTTTTTCAAAGCACCAAAATGGAGTTATCCAAACGGTTTGGTTTTGAAAGGCGCAGAAGAAGTGTACAAAAAAACGGGTAAAAAAGAATATTTTGATTATATCAAAGGTTACGCAGACGAGATGGTAAATGCCGACGGAAGCATCAAAACATACGACATCAAAAAGTACAATATCGATATGCTGAACTCTGGCAATATGTTGCTGTATCTATATTCTGTTGACAAACAAGACAAATATCTGAAAGCTTTACAATTATTGAGATCTCAGTTGAACGATCATCCAAGAACTTCCGAAGGCGGTTTCTGGCACAAGAAAATTTATCCAAGTCAAATGTGGTTAGACGGATTGTATATGGGGCAACCTTTTTACGCCAACTATACGCAATTGTTTGAAAAAGGAGATTCTGCAAACAAAGCCTACGACGATATTGTCAACCAATTTGATTTGATTCAAAAACATTTGAAAGATCCAAAAACAGGATTGTTGTACCACGGTTGGGACGAGAGCAAAGAGCAAGCTTGGGCAGACAAGCAAACCGGACTTTCTCCTAATTTCTGGGGTAGAGCAATGGGTTGGTACGGAATGGCCATCGTAGATGTTTTGGATTTCCTTCCGCAAAATCATCCCGAAAGAGCAAGATTGATTTCTTACCTTAATTCCTATTCCGAAGCTTTGGTAAAAGTTCAGGATTCGAAAACGGGTCTTTGGTATCAAGTATTAGACAAAGGTGGCGAAAAAGGAAATTACCTTGAAGCTTCAGCATCGTCTATGTTCGTTTACACATTTGCGAAAGGTGCAAGAAAAGGCTACTTGCCAACTTCTTACAAAACCATTGCAAAGAAAGGTTATGACGGAATCATCAAAAATCTAATCTCTGTAGAAAAAGATGGAACAGTTAATTTAAATCAAAACTGTGCAGTTGCAGGTTTAGGCGGAACGCCTTACAGAAGCGGAACTTACGAATATTACGTCAACGAAGAAATCCGTTCCAACGATCCAAAAGGAACTGGACCATTCATCCTTGCGAGTTTGGAATTAGAGAAATAATTAAGAAAAATATTTTTAATTCTTAGAAATCTTAATTGTTTTTCTTTGATGAGTTTTACGTCTTTGCGAACCTTAAAAATATTTTCAATAAGTTCAAAAAAAACTTAGCGGACTTTGCGTTCAAAAAAATATATTAAATTTTGAAAATCAACAAAAAACATATCATCCTTTCATTGTTTGCCTTGTCAATCAATCAATTGGATGCACAAAAAACAAAACCTTACGTTTCGGAGGTTTGGGTTTCAGATTTAGGAAACGGAACTTATAAGAATCCCGTTTTATATTCAGATTATTCTGACCCAGACGCAATTCGTGTTGGCGACGATTATTTTATGACGGCTTCCAGCTTCAATGAAATTCCGGGTTTACCGATTCTTCATTCCAAAGATATGGTGAATTGGAAATTGGTAAATTATGCCATCACAGATTTGATTCCCAAAGAAACTTACAAGGTTCCACAAAGAGGAAATGGCGTTTGGGCACCAAGCATTCGTTTTCACAAAGGCGAATATTTCATCTATTGGGGCGACCCAGATTTTGGGGTTTTTATGGTGAAAACCAAAGACCCTTTTGGGAAATGGGAAGAACCAGTTTTGGTAATGGAAGGCAAAGGTTTGATAGACACTTGTCCACTTTGGGATGACGACGGAAACGTTTACCTAGTCCACGGTTGGGCAGGAAGCAGAGCAGGAGTTAAAAGTATTTTGACCATCAACAAAATGAATCCGGAAGGAACAAAAGTTCTGGACAAAGGCGTTCATATCTTCGATGGCCACGATGCGCATCCAACAGTTGAAGGTCCAAAATTTTATAAAAGAAACGGCTATTATTACATTTTTGCTCCAGCTGGTGGCGTTGCAACTGGTTGGCAATTGGTTTTAAGGTCGAAGAATATTTATGGTCCTTACGAGGAAAAAATCGTTTTGGAACAAGGAAAATCAACAATCAACGGTCCACACCAAGGCGCTTGGGTAGATACGCCGAACGGGCAAGATTGGTTTTACCATTTTCAGGATGTGGATGCGGGCGGAAGAATCGTTCATCTGCAACCAATGAAGTGGGAAAAAGATTGGCCGGTAATGGGAATTGATACAGACAAAAACGGAATTGGCGAACCAGTTTTGACTTATAGAAAACCAGAAGTTGGCAAAACGTTTCCAATTGAAACACCTGCAGAATCAGATGAATTCAATGATGATAAAATTGGATTGCAATGGCAATGGAGCGCTAATGAAAATGTAGTTTGGTCAGCGAAAATTCCGGGAAAAGATTATTTGAGATTATTCTCGATTAAAACGCCTGAGGATGCAAAAAATCTTTGGAACGTTCCAAACTTATTGACTCAGAAATTTCCTGCTCCAAACTTCGTGGCGACAACCAAAGTGAAATTGTTTCCTGAAGATGCCAAACAAGGCAAAGTTGCTGGACTTTTGGTAATGGGAACTGACCACGCTTCTCTTGTAATCACAAATAAGCCTGATGGTTATTATCTTCAATTAAGAAAAGCACCTAAAGCCGAAAAAGGTGGCGAGGAGAAAATCCTTAACGAAATCAAATTAAAATCAAACGAAGCCTATCTGAAAGTAGATGTCAAAGAGCCAAATGGAATTTGCACTTTCAGCTACAGCGAGAATGGGAAAAAATTTGAAAATATCGGCGAAACTTTCCAAGCAAAACCAGGAAAATGGATTGGCGCAAAAGTCGGAATCTATTCTGTGAGCGACCCAAAAGTTTCAAGAGGCGGTTACGCAGATTTTGACTTTTTCAGAATTACCAAAAAATAAAGTAAAATCAATTATTAATATTAAAAATGAAATTATCTTTTAAAAATATATCCACCGCATTTTTCATCTCAGCATCGTTGATGATTTCTGCGCAGACGGAACAAGATAATCAGAAAGAAAAAATCGTTCAACCTTCCAAAGACAAGAGCACAACCAACATTTTCTTGGCTGGCGATTCTACTTTGACAGATTACAGTTTGGAGAGCAATTATCAGGAAAAGCGTTATCCACAGCAAGGTTGGGGAGGCGTTTTTCAAGAATTTTTTGTTGCGGACAGTCTCAAAACTTTTAAATCTCCATTGGCGAAAAACGTTTTGGTGATTGACAAAGCCAAAGGTGGAAGAAGCACACGAACTTTTTTCCAAGAGGGGAGATGGCGTTATATTTTTGAAAATCTAAAACAGAAAGATTGGGTTCTAATCCAGTTTGGTCACAACGACGAATCTGAGAAAAAAGTCGATAGATACGTGGATATTCCGGGTTATAAAGAGTATTTGAGATTGTACATTCATCAAGTTCGCGAGAAAGGTGCAACACCAATTTTGGTAACGCCGGTTTCCCGAAATTATCCTTGGAAAGACGGCGTTTTGGGCGACAGTCACGTAGAATATGCCAAGGCGATGATAGAAGTGGCTCAGGAGCAAAAGGTAGATTTCATCGACCTTAACAAACTTTCTCGTGAGTTTTTCAACGCAAAAGGAAAAGATTTTGTGACCACGACGTATTTTATGAATCTTCCCGAAGGCAAATATCCAGCTTATCCAAACGGACAAAAAGACGATACGCATTTCCAGCCAGAAGGCGCGAAAGCTGTGGCACAAATCGTTTATGACGGATTTAAAAAAATTGTAAGTAAGAAGTAGAACAAGGCCTTGTCAAAATTTCAAACCTTGACAAGGCTAATTAAAAATATAAAATAAGTATAATGAAGAAAACGATTAAATTATTAGCGTTAAGTTTAGCGACATTATTTTCCGCAAACAGTTTTGCGCAATTGCAGACAGCTGACCTTTACAAAAATCTGGAATTCAAAATGCCAACTGTTGCGGAGACTTCTTTCCCAGCGACTTCGGTTAGCATCAAAGATTTTGGCGCAGTTGCTGGCGGAACTGTGAAAAATACAGAAGCATTCAAAAAAGCAATCACAAGCATCAACCAAAAAGGTGGTGGAAAAGTGATTGTACCAAGAGGAATCTGGATGACAGGTCCCATTGTTCTTCAAAGCAATGTGAATCTGCATTTGGAAGACGGCGCAATGATTATTTTCAGTAGAGATTTCAACGATTATCCTTTGGTTGACGTTAGTTTCGAAGGTCTTAATACAACTCGTACCCAATCTCCGATTTCTGCAAAACGTGCAGCCAACATTGCCATCACAGGAAACGGCGTTATCGACGGAAGTGGTGATGCTTGGAGATATGTAAAAAAAGGAAAAATGACCGACGGACAATGGAAAGAATTGCTATCAAAAGGTGGCGTTTTGTCAGACGATAAGAAAATTTGGTTCCCAAGTGAAAGTTCCAAAAAAGGATTTACAAGCACTGGAAACTTCAACGTTCCTGAGAAATTGACAAGCAGAGCAGATTTGGAAAAAGTAAAAGATTTCCTTCGTCCAGTGATGGTTAGCATCGTGGAGTGCGACAAAGTTTTGCTTGATGGGCCAACGTTCCAAAACTCTCCAGCGTGGAATCTTCACCCATTGATGTCCACCAACTTGATTCTTAGAAATCTGAATGTCAGAAACCCTTGGTATTCTCAAAACGGCGACGGATTGGATTTGGAATCTTGCAAAAATGTCTTGATTTACAACAATACTTTCGACGTTGGCGATGATGCGATCTGTATCAAATCCGGAAAAGACAAAGACGGTAGAGACAGAGGTGTTCCGACAGAAAACGTTGTCATCAAAAACAATACAGTTTATCACGCACACGGCGGAATCGTGATTGGAAGCGAGATGTCTGGCGGTGTTAAGAATCTTCACGCGTCAGATTGTACCTTTATTGGGACAGATATTGGACTTCGTTTCAAAACCACGAGAGGTAGAGGTGGCGTTGTAGAAAACATCTGGATGAGCAATATTGATATGATTAATATTCCGGCGCAGGTGATTGGTTTCAATATGTTCTACGAAGGTAATTCCCCAATCATCGAGGAAGACCAGAGTGCGGACGACGAAAAAAGAGTGGAAAAACAAATTCCTGTGACGGATGAAACGCCAGTTTTCAGAAATGTTTTCTTCAAAAATATCAATGCAACAAACTCTTACGAAGCGTTGACATTGTACGGATTGTCTGAGATGAATCTTAAAAACATCGTGATAGAAGATTCTAACTTTGAAACGAAGAAAGCTTTATCCATAGTAGATGCGGACGGAATCACATTGAAAAATGTAAAATTAAAATACAGCGAAGGAACGGGTGCAACCATCTACAACAGCAAGAATGTTGACATCTCAGGTTTGACGTTGGAATCTGCTAATAACAAACCAACAATCAAAGTTTTAGGGAATAAAAGCGCAAACGTAAAACTTCCTAAAACAGTTGCCAAAGAGCAAATCACTGTTTCCAAAGAAGTGGCGAAAAACGCTGTGAAATAAAATTTTTAGGAGCTTAATCCCGCTTTCCGTTGCAATCTTTTTTGCGTCACCTTTTGTTCATAATTTAGAACGAGAAGTCTACGCAAAAAAGGATTTCCACTGCAATCGGGGCTATGGGATTTGTTATCAAAACATTACTTTGTCAAATCGTAGATTCGGCGTAGCCAAAGTTCAAAACTTTGACAAAGTTTATAATACAATTTAAACGGATGAAAACAAGAAAAGTGAATTTTAAAACAACAGAAAATGAAACTTTTAAAAGTGTTTTCATCCGTTTTTTTGTGCTTTGGATTTCGGTTTCAAATATCCATTCACAAACCATCGAAAGACCAAAAGCGCAACCTTATAATATAGAATCAACTTTCGAAAAACTCAAGAAAAAACATCCATTCATCCAACCTTTGAATCTTGATTTTCCAAAAAACATCAAAGTTTCAAAAGATATAGAATACAAAAATTCGGACGGAAGGTCTTTGAAAGCAGACATTTATTATCCCGAAAATTCGTCTCAAAAATATCCCGGAATTATCTTGGTTCACGGCGGTGGCTGGATTTCCGGAAGTAAGGAAAATGAGAGATTTCTCGCTCAGGAATTGGCTTCCAAAGGTTACGTGGCGATGACGATCAATTACAGTTTGAGCGACGATGCCAAATATCCGACAGCAGTTGAAGACATCCAAGATGCTTTGAAATTCCTCAAAAAACACCGCAAAGAATTTTCATTAAATAAAACCAAAATCGCAATCGGCGGAAATTCGGCAGGCGCACAATTGGCCACTTTGGTTGGTGTAAAAAATAAAGTTCAAGCCATCGTAAACATAGATGGAATTGTATCTTTTATCCATCCCGAATCTGAGGAAGGAACTTATGCGTCGTACTGGTTTGGCGCTTCAAAATCCCAAAATTTCGAACTTTGGAAAGAAGCTTCACCTTTGGAATATGTCGGGAAAAATACGGCTCCAACTATTTTCATCAACAGTTCTCAACCCAGATTTCACGGCGGAAGAGATGATATGATTAAAATTCTTAAAACAAATAAAATCTATTACGAAGTCCACGAAATCAAAGATTCACCACATTCCTTTTGGCTTGTTCAGCCTTGGTTTAATGAAACTCTGGATTACACTGTGAAGTTTTTGGATAAAGTTTTGAAAAAATAAAATTAAATAGAGAAATTCAAACGCAAAGATTAAATTGCTTTGAAAATAATTTTAGAAAGCAAAGATTGCAAACAAGTTGCTGATGAAGCATACTGTAAATTCAAACTTATCAAAATCAATTTATTGATTCCATCTTTGCTCACTTAAAAGTACGCATTAGAAAAATAAATCTTTGCGTTTAAAATACTCACCATTAAAGTCAATTTTCCAATGAAAAAAATCACTTTCATTTTCGTCTTTCTCTTTTCGATTTTGGCAATGTCGCAAAATCCTTACATCACAATTATGGTTGCACAAGACGGAAGCGGACAATTTAATTCCATCCAAAAAGCAATAAACTCTTTGAGAGATTTGGGCCCGGGCGAAGCTTTAATTAAAATAAAATCAGGGATTTACAAAGAGAAAGTCGTGATTCCATCTTCCAAACATCAAATCACTTTGGAAGGCGAAAACAAAGAAACAACAATCATCACCAACGATGATTACTCAGGAAAACTGAATCCAGCAACCAGCGAAAAACTTACAACTTTTGATTCTTACACAGTTTTGATTGTCGGCGATGACATCAAAATTTCCAATTTGACCATTCAAAATACTTGGTGCAATAAAGGACAGGCTGTTTCGCTTCACGTGGAAGGTGATCGATTTGTGATGAGAGATTCCAAACTTTTAGGATGTCAGGATACGCTTTATTCGGCCAAAGACAACAGTCGACAATATTATGAAAATTGCTACATAGAAGGAACGACGGATTTTATTTTTGGTCAGGCGACTGCGGTTTTTAAGAATTGTGAAATTAGAAGTTTATCAGATTCTTACATTACGGCTTCGGCAACGAGCAAGGAAAATGAGTTTGGATTTGTGTTTTTCGATTGTCATTTAACGGCGAAAGAAGGTGTTTCTAAAGTTTTTCTTGGCCGACCTTGGCGACCTTTTGCCAAAACAGTTTTCATTAATACCACGATGGGAAATCACATTATACCAGAAGGCTGGAACCCTTGGAAAGGCGACAAAATGTTTCCTGAAAAAGAAAAAACTACTTTCTATGCAGAGTTTGGAAGCAAAGGAGAAGGTGAAAATCCACACAAAAGAGTAGAATGGTCTCATCAGCTTTCCAAAAAGGAAATGAAAAAATACACGATCGAAAATATCTTCAAGAAAACAACCCGTTGGAATCCTTCAAAATAGATTTGTTGCACAAATAAAAAATGATGAGAATTTCCCAAAATTCATTTTTGAACACTTTTTTGGTTGTTTTTATGCAATCGATTAACCATAATATTATCTCAAAAGTCAAAAAAATTGGCAACTAAATATTATGGATTTAATTATTAATTAAACAATCATTTAACGAGTTTGTTCTTTATTTAAAGCAGTTTTTAATTTTATATTAATGAATATTAACGTTGAATTAAAAAATAAATTAAAAATTTGTAAGATGATTTGAAAATAATTTTATATTAGAACCAGCGATTTACACATAAAATTGTGTAATCGATTGCATTGAATATTTTTAAATCAACACATAAATTAATTTATCATGAAAAAACTATTATTTTCTTTAATGATTGCAGGGGTTTCTGCAGTAACTTTTAATGCGCAAAATAAATCTTGGGATTTTAAAAATTTTACAGCTGGTGTAATTACAGCTGATTATACAACTGCTGATGGTTTGTCGTTTGTGAGAGGTGGTAGTGATCTTACTATTGCAACTAATAATTTGGGATCGTTTGTAGATGGTTTTGTGCCGGTACAACGTTTGGCGTTTGGAGGCAATAGTTATTCTGGATCAACTAATCCTGCTGAAGGTACAACGGCGATGCCTACAAGACGTTATGTTAAGTTTGATGTTCCTGGGCCAGGTGTTGTAAAATTATGGGGGAGAGGTGGAAATAGCGGTAGATCTTTGATTATTTCTGAAGCTGATGGTAAGGTTCTGAAGTCGCATACATATGCAACCAATGGTAGTACTGATTTGCCTACAATAGAATATTCCTATGCGGGTGGTGCTGGAACCTTATTGGTGTCAACTGGTTCTGGTGATAATAGTCTTTACAAAATTGAGTACATTGATGCGGCAACGATGGCGGTTGGTGATGTGAAATCTAGCGTAAAAGCTAATGCATTCTCCAGTGGTAATAGAATTTATGTTTCTAATTTGGAGTCTAAAAATACAAATATCAGCGTTTACAATGCTAATGGATCTCTAGTGAAGTCTTTAAAATCTTCTTCTGATACAAACTTCGAAATCAATACAAAAGGACTTTATATTGTGAATCTTAAGTCGGAAGCTGGTGAAAAATCTGTGAAGGTTTTGATCAAATAATTAAAATTTCAGTAGTAATATTTTCATAATTTTTTTCAAAGAAAATCCCTGTAATTTATTTTGCAGGGATTTTTATTTTTTTTTTATCGGTTTAATTATTCTAAAATTTTTTTTAAATGCCGTTTTTTGGAAAATAGCTACTGATTTTAGTTAAATTAAGACAACCGATTGCACTGATTTTTGTCATGAAATTTAACTAGAAATATCGCTGTGCAATAATTTATGAAATATTTTATTAGCTGAAAACTATTATGAATAAAAGGTTTTTAAAGTTTATTAAATTAATTTAACATTAAATTAAAAAAAAATATCGTGATATTGAATAATAATTTTATATTAGAACTGTCGAAAAGTTACACAAATGAGTGTAATCGATTGCATAGAAAATTATAACAATTAAATAAATTATTTTATCATGAAAAAATCATTACTTCTTTTAGCATTTGCAGTTGTTGCTACTGTAGGAAACGTAAAAGCTCAAACTACTTGGGATTTCTCTAGTGCGGCTTGGCCAGTGATTGCTGGTGAGACTACGGCAACTGTGAAAAATAATCTTGGTCTTGTACCGGGGCCAATAACATCTGCGAACTTTGCACAGGTAGAGGCTAACACCGCAAATTTCTCCGATGGTTATTCTGCAACAAAACGTTTCAAATTGAATGGAGGTGGTTTTACTTCTACGGGGGTTAATACTACGCCAACACAACGTTATGTTGTATTCAAGGTTAATGGAAACTCAGCAGTTAAAGTTTGGTACAAAAACGGAGGCGGCGGAGATCGTATATTGTACATCGGAACTGGGAGCTCTATTCTTGCTTCAAACACGTACTCTAACTCATCAGACGGGATTATCTACACTTACGATTACGTAGGTCCTGCAAGAGATCTTTATATCTACGGAGATACTTCTCTTAACATCTACAAAATCACTGCTACCAATGTTGGAACAACTGTTCTTGGTGTAAACGACTTGAAGAAAGATATGAAAGCTACGGCTTACACATCTGGTAACAAAGTTTTCTTGTCGAATCTAGAATCCAAAAATACTCAGGTTAATGTTTTCAACGCAAACGGATCTTTGGTAAAATCTTTGAAAGCTTCTGCAGACACAAACTTCGAAATCAGCACGAAAGGTTTCTATATTGTAAATCTTAAATCTGAAGCAGGTGAAAAATCTGTGAAAGTAATCATCAGATAAGATTTCTGTGACCGGCAGATTTAACAATTAAAAATTTAAATGAATTAAATTTTTCATTAATTAAAGTTTGATGAAACCCGCTTTCATCAAACTTTTTTTATTATTAAATGTAAGATTGAAACCAAATTAATGTATCAAAACATTCTTTACACAATGAAGAAATTTTTTCTAATCATCGCCCTAATGATCGTGTCTGTTTTTCAAGCGCAATGTCCTTCTTACGGTTGGGCATCGGAAAATGGCGGCGTCACTGGCGGTGGCAATGCAACACCTACAGTTGTTACAACGCACGCACAGTTGCGAGCTGCAATCAATAATGCAAATGTGAAAGTGATTCATGTTTCCGGAGCAATTACTTTTCCAGCTGCGGGAAGATTGACGCTTAATAATCAAAACGGAAAATCCATCTTAGGTTTAGCCGGAGCAAGATTTATATCAACAGATCTTACCTCAGGCGGATCTGGAATTCTGACTTTGAGAAGCAGTTCTAATATCCTTATCAAAAATATTACTTTCGAAGGTCCTGGAGCATACGATGTCGATGGGAATGATAACCTTACCATAGATGCCTGCACCAGAGTTTGGGTCGATCATTGTACTTTTGAAGACGGGATGGATGGAAATCTGGACATCAAAAATGCTTCTGATTTGATTTCTATAACGTGGACAAAATTCCAATATCTGAAACCTGCAATTCCCGGTGGCTCTGGCGGTAGTGCAGATCACAGATTCTCCAATCTTTTTGGATCGAGTGACAGCGATACGCAGGATGATGGAAAACTAAGAATCACGATGCAATATTGCTGGTGGGGAAGTGGCGCGCGTGAGAGAATGCCAAGGGTGAGATTCGGGCAAGTGCATTTGCTGAATAATTACTTCAGCAGTGCAAACAATAATTATTGCATCTATGCGGGTTACAAAGCCAATCTTTTGATAGAGAGTAATTATTTTGAAAATGTGCGAAACCCAATCCGTTTGGAAACCGGAAGATTCACCGCAGCAGAATCTGTGGATAATGTTTTTGCTAATACTACGGGAACTGCAGTCGGTTCTGGAGTTGCTTTTACGCCGCCTTATATCATTAATAAAATTGCGGTTCAAGACGTGAAGCAAACTGTAATGGCTGGCGCTGGCGCTGTGCTTCTTCAACCAACGGATTGTCTTTTTTTATCAACAGGAGAAGTGGATTATAGAGTGAAGTCTGAACCAAAATTCTATCCAAATCCAGCGAAAGATTATATTTCGCTCAATGTTTTTTCTCCTCAGAATAACAATACAGTTCAGATCTCTGTGACGGATCTTTCTGGGAAAAGAGAAGGGGTTGTATATAAAGGAACTTTGAAAAAAGGCGATAACACAATCAATGGAATTTCGATCAAAAATTTGAGCAAAGGCGTAAAACTATTCGAAATCAAAACCAATGAAAATTCCTACATTCAAAAAGTTATTTTAAAATAAACGAATGGCGATTGCTGTCGTTATGGTGTTATTAATTGTTTAAAAATTGAAACTTTATAGGATATTATTTTTAATCGTAATTGCATTATTGCAAGATTATGATAAGCTACGGAATTTAATACTTGTTTTTTAAAAAAATTAAGGTAAAAAATCCGTAGTGACAGGGATTTATTTATATATTTACAACCATTCAGATAAAGAATACATGACTAAAAAAAATACGACGATATATGACATTTCTAAAAAACTGAATGTAAGTGTAGCGACTGTTTCCAGAGCGCTAAACAACCATCCCAGAATCAGCCAGGCAACCAAGGAATTGGTAGCTGCAACGGCGAAAGAAATGAACTATAAGCAAAACAATCTTGCAAAAGCGCTTCAAAGTGGAGAAACCAAAACGGTGGGCGTGATTGTTCCGTATATCAATACCAATTTTTTCTCATCAGTTATTCGGGGAATCGAAGAAGAGCTTTCTCCGCACGGCTACCGTGTGATTATCTGCCAAAGTCACGATGACACCAATATTGAGAAAAAACAACTCAATACTTTGCTGAATACACAAGTGGACTGTATTTTTATTTCGATATCCAGAAACACGACGGATTTGGAATATGTGAGTAAAATCCTGAATACTACCAACACACCGATTATATTTTTCGATAGAAAGAAAGATGTCCCAGGAATCAGCACGATTACTATTGATGACCACAAAGGCGCCTATCTGGCAACTGAACATTTGATCAATCAAGGGTATAAAAATATCTATCACTTTTCTGGAGATCAGAATCTGGAGATTTACCAGCACAGGTTGAGTGGCTACATCAGTGCTTTGAACGATTACAAAATTCCGGTTGTGGAGGATAACATTATCAATACAGGAAGCTCCATTGAGGAAGGGATTTTGGCGATGAAAAATGTCTGGAAAAGAAAGATAAAACCAGATGCTATTTTTTCGGCTTCAGATTTTACGGCGTTGGGCGTTTGTAAAGAAATCAAAAACTTAAAACTGAAAATGCCTCAGGATATTGGCGTGATTGGTTTTAGTAATGAGCCTTTCACACAATTTATGGAGTTGTCTATCAGTTCGGTAGATCAAACGCCGGTTTTGATGGGTAAGATTTCTGCCAATGTATTTTTAGAAAGCATCAAAGATAATTTCTCAGGTATCACGATAGAAAAAAAGCTGGTTTTGAAACCAATTCTCTGCGTTCGGGAATCATCAAAAAGAAAATAATAAAAAAGGCTGTTTCAAAAAAATGAACAGCCTTTTATTATTAATCAATTTTAATTAAAATCTATATCCAAAAGATAATCCGGATCTGAGTCCTGCCCAAGGTCCATCTACTTTTACTTTTGCACCATTGGAGTTGACTTCTGCCTTGTAATCAATGATAGGAATATCCAAATCGTTCAATTCCTCATTGATGGCAGCTTGGTCTTCCGCGTCCAGAGGATTTTTAGAAATTCCTATTATATTTCCTTTGGAAACGCCATAATGTCCGCCAACAATCCACCAGTCAATCACCCAGTTTTTGTTTTTTCCAAAGTACCATTGCGATCCAATCATCAATCCAACGCTGTTTGCGGAAATGTCGCCGGACATATCCAAAGTCATATCTCGTTCAGAATTGTCATCTTTCGTGTAAGAAAATTCATATTGAATTTGATCCGCCTTGATTTTGGTATAGCGGTAATAAGGTGCGAAATAAAATCCGCTGTTGTACTTTTTTCCCAGATAGATTCTAGGTTCTATGGTAAAACTGGTGCTGGAAACTTTCAAATCCTGGATTTCGTTGTCTGCATCTTCTCCAATAAAGTTTTTGACCATTGGAACGTTGCCTTTTGGCATCATTCCAAATCCAACATTGATGGCGAAAGTCTTGTTGATAGATCTCTCGTAAGACAAATTGACGTTTCGGAAAATGTATCCGGTCACGTTGGTTTTGATGATGTTTTTGGCTTGTTGTCCGTGTAGCGTAGCAAAGCCAAAAAGAGCAACTGCTAATAGTTTTGTTTTCATGATAATTGATTTTTACTTAAAATTTTTACAAAAAAACCCACAAAATACAATGTGGGTTGGATAGTTTTTGAGAATTTAAAATAATAATATGAGTTTTATTGGTTATATGCTACAAATGTAACCATAGATTCCGAATTCTCAAATACCTATTTTGGGGTATTTTTGTTTTAAGTAAATCTCCTAATGGTGAATGATTCTCCCACCGGCAATTTTTTTATCATTTTTCGATTTTGGTTTCCCATAGATGTCAATGGTTCCACCGGCTCTTGTGGTTGCGGTTGCAGATTCTGTAGCATTTACAGAGGCTATTCCTCCAGCATTAGTTGTGATGCTTGTGATTTCAGTTAATAGGCTTTTTCCTTCATATTTTCCGCCGGTATTTACAACTACGGTTTGGGAATTGGCGTTTCCTGATAATTTCAAAACCGCGCCAGTATTCACTTTTGCATCGACGACTTTTGTGTTTAGATTAAGGTCAATCAATGCGCCTTCGTTGGAACTTAATCCAAGGTTGGATGATTGGATCACATCGTTGGAAGTGATTTTGGCACCTTGGCTTGCCTGGATGTGATTGATGTCTTTGTAGTATAAAATGATTTTCACATCGTCGCCCTGCAGAAGTTTGGCAGGTTTCATGCGGACTCTCAGTTCATCGCCAGAGTTTACCAATTCTACTTCATCTGCCATCGTTCCGCTTATTTCCGCTTTGTAAATGTCTGATGAGACCAATTCTACGGGGATTTTATCGTAAACTTTAAGGTTTGTAAAAGCGGTTATTTCTTTGGCTTGTCCCAAGGAAAATTGTGATAAAAACACTGCGCTGACTGCAAAAATTATATTTTTCATAATGGATGATTGTAAATTCATAATAGCTCTCATTAGCAAAATCAAAACCAATATTTGTTATAAAATGTTAAATTCGAGAAGAGTAGATTTTCAATTGGTTTAAAAACCTTAATTTTAATGCCACATTTATGAAAAAACTATTTACTGTCTTAATATTAATAATCATTTATTCTTGCCAATCTGTCAAGAAGAATAATCTTTTTTTAGAAAAGAGAATTCCTGTTGCAGAACTCAAAAAGGATGTTGATTTCACATACCAAAAATTACAACGTTTCCATCCCAATCTATATTGGTACATCTCAAAAGATAATCTGGATCACAAATTTGATAGCCTGAAAATCACCATCCAGAAGCCATTGACACCCAATGAGTTTTTCTTCAAACTTGCACCTGTGGTGGCAAGCGTGAACGAAGGTCATCTCCGTTTGAGATCCTTATCCAGACGATATTCCAAAGCAGAGCAAAAAGAATTCAAGACTAAAAAACCTTTGTTTGCTTTGATGGATTACAAAATCATCGGCGATAAACTCTTTGTGAAAGAGAATCGGGAAAATGTTGGAAAAATAAAAGCGGGGACAGAAATCCTCAAAATCAATGAAGAGAATGTAGCAGATCTTATCAAAAAGTACAGAAAACTGTACAGTTCCGATGGTGAAAATCGAACTTTCCAAAAATATTTTATCAATCTTACTTTTTTCAATTACTACACCTTGGAAAATGGGTATCTGGATAGTGTGAAGCTCAAAACGCTCTGCGATAATGTGATAGATGAGGTGCAGCTAAAAAGACAAAAGAAAAAAGCTAAAGAAGCGAGCGAAGAAAAAACACTTCCAAAAGTGACGGCAGATCAGAAAATTCAGGATTATGATGTGGCGTCAAAAAGCTACAATAGAAGTTTCAAATTCTTGAAATCTGATAGCAGTGTGGCTTACATCAAAGTCAAATCTTTTTCTGCGACTTATGCCAAAAAGTTTTACGATCAATCTTTCAGAAAAATCAAAAATGCAAAATCCGATTATTTGATTTTGGATGTTCGGGACAATTTGGGTGGCTCGCTTTCCGAGATCAACACGCTGTATTCTTATCTCACCAACGAGAAGTTTACGCTCATAAAAGTTCCTGAAATGACTTCCAAAACCTCCGGAATGTATCAAAATTATTTCCGCGGACAGTCTGTGTTTTCCTCTGTTCTCAGTGCGCCAGCTTATCCTTTTTTTCTTGCAGGAAATTATTTTTTCTCATCCAAAAAAAATAAAAAATACTACTTTCGAGAGTTTGCTTCCCGCCCTACAAAACCGAAAGAAAATGCATTTACAGGGAAAATCTATGTCTTGGTAAATGGCGCCAGTTTTTCTGCATCGTCCATCATTTCTGCTAAATTGAAGTTTGAAAACCGCGCCGTCATCGTAGGCGAAGAAACCGGTGGCGCCAACGACGGAACGGTGGCTGGAGTCAACAATACGGTGATTCTTCCCAATTCGCATTTGGTGCTTCCGATTGGTTTATTCCTCATCCGTCCCAATATCGAGTTTGAAAACAAAAGCAGAGGTGTTTTCCCAGATTATGCTGTAGATCCCAACTTCGAAGACATCTTTGGAACCGATGACAAAATCCTGAACTGGACTTTGGAAGATATCGATTTTCGAAAAACGGTGACTGGAAAATAGTTTCTATTTTTTAATTGCACATTTTTTGTTTGGATGATATTCAAATGATAAAAATGAAAAATCTGATTTTGATATTTTGTGTATTCATCATCTCGTCTTGCAAGAAAGAAAATGATAAATCCACAATTAATTCTACAACTTCTCAAGATAGTTTAAGTGTGAAAACCGATCGTGATTCTTCTAGTTTGGATCAAGATTTAAACACCATTGATAACATAAAATCAGCTTATCAATTGACCAATTCACAATTGCTCGGCAAGAAATTGGATTCCGTAAGTTTTGAATATGATTGCGATGAGAGTTCTGGAACTGTCGTTTTCTATTCGGATCAGAATGATTTGAAAGCAATTAAGCATTCTTACGCTGAACACAGTCATTTTTCTTCTGTAGATCAATATTTCATTAATGATAATCAGCCTTATTTTATCTTTCAAACCGAAACAGTTTGGAGTTTTGATGGCGGAACAACTGAAAAACCAGAGACAAAGGATGATGTCACGGAAAAGCGTTTTTACATCATTAATGAAAAAGCGACTCAATGTCTTGAGAAAAAATACATTTTGAAATCAAATTCTTCCAACAATCCAAAATCAGAAAATGTTCCTAATAAAGAATTGAAAAATTGTTCTGTTGCAGATTTGCAGAAAACTTTTGATTTGCTAATGAAGCATAAAAATAGAAAAGGTAATGGGAAATGTCTTTGAAATTATAAGCCAAAAAAGCCCGAAAAAATCGGGCTTTAAATATATTTAGAAAAGAATCTTAATCTTCATCGTCTTCTTCGAAAACGTCGTTGTAGCCGTCTTCTTCCTCATCATCGTTGTAGTCGTCATCCTCGTCATCAAAACTGGAAGCTTTGAACTCAGATTCGAAATCTCCAAAATCATCATCCATCAAAGGCATTGTAGAATTTTTGTTTTTCCCTGTTGATGCTCCGGTTTTGCTAGGCGCTTTCAAAGGAACATTTCCAAATCTGTAAACCGTGATAGGATAGTTAACCGCTGGCTTCTCATCTATGATTTCCAAAAGCTCGCAGAAGAAATCCCAAAGCTCGATAAAACCATATTGGAATCTCATCTTTTCCCCCACTGCAGGGAAACCTTCCGGCAAATAGATATCCGACATAATCTCGCCATCGCCATCATCACTCATATCCTCCAAAGGAACTGGTCGGCCTTCATTCCATTCGTCATCAGAAAAATAAAAAGAAGACAACTCCTCACCTGGTAAACTGAACGCACTTTTGATGCCCAGATGCAGATTCCAAAGGGTCTGTTTATCTTTGATTTCGATGTCTCGGAAAATCGTGTCTTTGGCGTCTAATATTACTCTTATCTTATAAACCATTGTTGTTTTACTTTAACTTTTATTAGCTTGATTGATGTTGCAAATATAAAACAAATGAATTTTCAGGAAAGTTTCTGAGAAATTTTTTTTCAAAAAAGATTTTTATAAATTCAGCGATTTTGGAAGCCATTTACTATTGGTTTATGGCAATTTTGGTTTCTTGATTTTTTCCTGTGGCGATTTATCTAATTTGAATTTGAATTTAGTTCCTGAGAGATAGACACTTTCCACATTGATGGGTTGCTTGTGCGCTTCCAAAATGTGTTTCACGATGGCAAGACCAAGTCCCGAGCCTCCATCTTTTCTGTTTCGGCTAGATTCTACACGGTAGAATCTTTCGAAGATTCTTGGTAAGTTTTCCGGTTTTATGCCCATCCCGTTGTCCTCTATGGAAATATGAATGTTTTTCATCCCTTCTCTTGTCGCCACAATGATTTGCGCTTCCTCTCGGTTGGCGTATTTTACAGCATTGGAGATTAGATTGATGAGAACCTGAGAGATTTTCTGCTTGTCTGCAAAAACGAAAAGCTGAGATTGCGTCGTTTGCAGTTGCATGGTCATAGATTCCCGTTCTGCTTCCAGATCCAAAAGATCAAAAATCTCCTGAATCAAATGATTGATGTCAAAGCTGCTGAATTTCAAATCAATCTGTCCGGATTCGAAACGGTTGATCATATCCAAATCTTTCACAATATTCAGCAGACGTTCTACAGATTTGTCAATTCTCTCCAGATATTTGTCTCGCACGTTGAGATCTTCTACGCCACCGTCCCGCAGGGTTTCTATGTAGCCTTGGATAGAAAAAAGCGGTGTTTTCAGTTCGTGGGAAACGTTACCAATGTATTCTTTCCTGTAGTTTTCCATTTCCATCATCATGTCCATTTCGGCATTTTTCTGATTCATCTCGTGCATTTTTTCGCCGAGTTCTTTGAAACTGAAATCTGTGTCGTAATCGTGTATGATGTCTTCCGGAAGGATATTGGTGATTCTCCGGATCTGATTTTTACTGTAGAAACTGAAAAGGAATTCTAGAACAAAATAATTGAGAACAAACAAAAAACACAGTGTAAACAGTAAAAAAAAGTTGAAGTTTCTGGTTTTGAAGTAAACATCGTTGGTGTAAAATTGAAATAATAAAACAGCAAAGCCCACCACAATTACCAATAGTAATGATGCGGCGGCAGACAGCCAATTGATTTTTACAGCATTTTTTATTCTCATTTCAAAAAAAAGATTTTCTTTTCAGAAAACCTTAAACTACTAATTTATAACCTATTCCTTTTAGAGTCTGTATCGTGTGGATGCCCAGTTTCTCTCTTAATCTTCTAATGTGAACATCAATTGTTCTTTCGCCTACGATGACATCATTGCCCCAAACTTTTTCCAAAATCTCTTCTCTTTTGAAAACCTTTTCTGTGTTGGAAGCCAAAAGATACAACAGATCAAATTCTTTCTTCGGAAGGAGAAATTCCTCTTTTCCTTTTGAAACCTTGAAATTATCTTTATCAATGATGAGATCTCCAAGTTCAATATAATTAGCATTTTCCTGAGATTGCGCACCCAATTGTAATAGAGCCGCAACTTTGGAGATTAGAACTTTCGGTTTGATTAATTTTACAATATAATCATTTGCACCAGCTTGATAACCTGCTAATTGTGAGAATTCTTCGCTTCTTGCGGATAAAAATACAATCAAAGTTTTTTGTAATTCTTTCAGTTTACGAAGGTCTTGGCATGTTTCGATTCCGTCTTTTTCCGGCATCATTACATCCAAAAGGATAAGGTCTGGAAGGATTTCCTTAGCTTTTACAATTCCTTCATTACCATTGCTGGCGGTAAAAACCTGATAGCCTTCTTTTTCCAAATTATAAGAGATGATTTCCAGAATATCCTGCTCATCATCAATTAAAAGGATTTTTTTACGATTCATTTCGATTTATTAATTATCCCAAAATTAAAAAAAAATGAACGGTATATCACTAATTGTTTAAAGTTCACACAAATTTAACATTTACAAAACAATTAATTTCCGTTTTGATGTCATTTTCAATATCCATATTCCTCTATTTTTATGAGTAATATTCGTTTTATTTTTTGAGGAAATTAAGTTAAATTTGCACTTCAGTTTCAGATTATGGAAGAAGAAAAAAAATCACTCAATTTTATTGAGCAAATTATAGAAGACGATTTGGAAAACGGCTTGGACGCGTCTCAACTGCGTTTTAGATTTCCACCGGAACCAAACGGTTATCTTCACATTGGTCATACAAAAGCAATCTGCATCAACTTCGGTTTGGGTCAGAAATATGGTGCGCCCGTTAACCTTCGTTTTGATGATACCAATCCAGCCAAAGAAGAGCAGGAATTCGTAGATTCCATCAAAGCAGACATCGATTGGTTGGGTTTCAAATACGACCAGGAATTGTACACTTCAGATTATTTTGAGCAATTGTACAATTGGGCTGTTGAAATGATCAAAGAAGGGAAAGCTTATGTAGATGAGCAATCTTCTGAAGACATTACTGCTCAGCGAAAAAATCCTTTTGAAGTTGGAGTTGATTCGCCTTTCCGCAATCGTCCAACAGAAGAAAGTTTGGCGCTTTTCGAAAAAATGAAAAACGGAGAATTCGAAGAAGGCGCAATGAGTTTGCGTGCAAAAATCGATATGACTTCCCCGAATATGAATATGCGTGACCCTGTGATGTACAGAATTCTAAAAAAACCACACCACAGAACCGGCGAAAAATGGAAAATCTATCCGATGTACGATTGGGCGCACGGAGAATCTGATTATATCGAGCAAATTTCACATTCTTTATGTTCATTGGAATTTGAGAATCACCGTCCTTTATACGAATGGTATTTGGATCAAGTTTATGATAACGAAAGCGTTGCGCCAAAACAAAGAGAATTTGCAAGGATGAACGTTTCTTATATGGTGACTTCTAAAAGAAAACTTCAAAGATTGGTTCAGGAAAATATCACTACAGGTTGGGACGACCCAAGAATGCCGACGATTTCTGGATTGAGAAGAAAAGGTTACACGCCAACTGCGATTAAAAATTTCATTGAAAGAGTAGGTGTTGCTAAAAGAGAAAATCTGATTGATATTCAATTACTTGAATTTTGTGTGAGAGAAGACCTTAACAAAGTGGCAACACGTGTAATGGCGGTTGTAAATCCAGTTAAACTCATCATCGAAAATTATCCAGAAGATAAAGAAGAATGGTTGGAAACGGAAAACAATCCTGAAGACGAAAATGCAGGTTCTAGAAAAGTGCCTTTCTCAAGAGAAATTTATATCGAAAGAGAAGATTTCAAAGAAGAAGCAGACAAAAAATTCTTCCGTCTAAAATTGGATGGTGAGGTTCGTTTGAAAGCTGGTTACATCATCAAAGCTGAACGTGTTGAGAAAGATACAAATGGCGAAATCACAACCATCTACGCAACTTATGATGAAGATTCAAAATCGGGTAGTGGAACGGAGGCAAGTCTTAGAAAAGTGAAAGGAACGCTACATTGGGTTTCTGCAAAACACGCTTTACCAATCGAAATCAGAACTTACGAAAGATTGTTCACGACAGAACAACCGGATTCGGAGAAAGATGTTGATTTCATTCAATTCATCAATCCACAATCGTTGAATGTAACGCATGGATTTGCTGAACCAAGCTTGAAAGACGCCACTTTGGACGACCATTTCCAGTTCCAAAGAATTGGTTATTATATTAAGGACAGAGATTCTTCCGACGAGACGTTGGTGTTCAACAGAACGGTAACGCTTAAGGATGGTTACAAGCCTTAATTAGGAAAGAAAATAAATTATTATATTGAAAATCAGTCATTTGGCTGATTTTTTTTGTTTTGATGTAATAGATTTGTTGTGTGCTTTGTCTAATCTCAAGAATAAGCTCTACTATGAAAACTAAATTTGGCATTCTCGCATTGATTCTTTTTTTTGGACAGATTTCTGCTCAGAAAGTGATTGCTTCAGACAGCATTGTCAGACGACAAATGAATGCCGTACGAACCGATAAATCCATAAAAATTGATGGAATCATAGACGAAGAAGTTTGGTCAATGGCTAGCATTGCAGACAAATTCATAGAGTTTCAGCCAGCGAACGGAAAGCTGGAATCTGAAAATCAAAAAAGCGTAGTGAGAGTTTTGTATGATGATACTGGAATCTACATCGGTGCAACGCTTTATGACAATGAACCAGATAAAATTGCCAAGCAGTTGACAGAAAGAGATGTCATCAACAATGATGATTTTTTCGGCGTTTTCATCAATGGATATAATGACAAGCAGCAGAGTTACGAATTTATCGTCACCGCTGCCGGCGTTCAGTTCGATGCAAAAGCGACCAACGATAATGGTGAAGACGACACTTGGAACGGAATCTGGTACAGCGACGTTAAAATCACAGATAAAGGATGGAATGTTGAAATGAAAATCCCTTATTTTGAATTGAGATTCCCAAAAGATAATATTCAACAATGGGGCGTGAATTTCTTTCGAAATATCCAACGCCAACGCAAAAAACTCTCTTGGAATCACATTGATAATACAAAAGGAAATATCACATTGTATGACGGAATCCTTAATGGAATCGAAAATGTGAAAACCCCAATCAGACTTTCTTTTACTCCATATTTCTCCACTTATGTCAACAGTTATGACGGAAAAACCGAAATGAATGTGAATGGCGGAATGGATTTGAAATACGGAATCAATGACGCTTTCACCTTCGATATGACATTGATTCCTGATTTTGGACAAGCCAATTTTGATAATTCAATTTTAAATTTAACACCATTTGAACAACAGTTTGCAGAACAGCGTTCATTTTTTATGGAAGGCACGGAACTTTTTAGCAAAGGCGATATGTTTTACTCGCGAAGAGTTGGTGGTGAACCGTCAATTTATCCAAATATTAATGATAATGAAACCGTGACAGAATATCCCGGAAAAGTGAAATTATTCAATGCTTTCAAAATTTCGGGAAGAACTAAGAAAGGTTTGGGAATCGGAATTTTCAATGGTGTAACTGAAAAAATGGAAGCAACGATTCAAGATAATCTGACGGGACAAACCAGAAAAGAAACTGTTGAACCTTGGACCAATTATAATGTCTTGGTTTTCGACCAGCGATTTGGCGGGAATTCTTCCATCACTTTGGTCAACACAAGCACGATGAGAATGGGCAATTTCCGAGATGCCAATGCGACAGGTTTGCTTTGGAATATCGCCAACAAAAAGAATACCTACAATTATTACGGAAACCTTAAAGGCAGTTGGGTCAAAGAAGATGGGACAACTTTTGGAGCACGAGGAAGTGTTGGTTTGGGTAAATTTTCCGGGAATCACCGTTTCGAAGTGAATGCGAATGCAGTAGATAAAAATTGGGACATCAATGATTTGGGATTCTCAACGTTGACGAATTACGGAAATCACAACGCTTGGTACGGCTACAGAATCCTTCAGCCAAAAGGAAAACTCAATAATATGTATCTTAATTTCAATCTAAATTATTACCACAGATTGGAACCTTTTCTGAATCAAAAATTAGTTTTTAACAACAATAACTCATTCACCAACAAGAAGTTTCAAACTTTTGGAGGCGGTGTAGAGTTCACGCCTTACGGAGAAAAAGATATTTATGAACCAAGAACTTTCGGACGACATCTCAACGTTCCAGGTTATTTTGACAGTTGGTTATTTTTCGAAAGTGACAGCCGGAAAAAGCTTCTGTACAACGTATCGCTCGATTATTATGCGTACGACCAAAAGGGCAGAAATCAGGTGATTCCATCATTGTATCTGCGTTACAGAGTGTCCGACAAACTGAATCTCATTTGGAAATTCAATCCGGTTTTCAGTAATAACGAAGTTGGTTTTGCAGGACGAAACGCTGACGAAATTTATATGGGAAGACGTCAGCGAAATACCTACGAAAACTCGGTGACGGGACAATACACTTTCAATAACAAAATGGCGCTGTCATTGGCTTTCCGTCATTATTTTTCAGATGTTACTTACAAGCAATTTTACAGTTTGGAGAACGATGGAAGCCTGAACGAGAACACGACTTACAATCCAAATCTCGCCGGAACTTACAATTCTTGGAACGTGGATTTGCGCTATTCGTGGTGGTTTGCGCCGGGAAGTCAGCTCACTTTGTTGTACAGAAATGCAACCAGCAATTATTTGGAAGTTTCTAGAATGCGATTCAAAAATAACTTCAACGAACTTTTTGATGCGCCGATGATCAACAATGTTTCGCTTCGAGTGACATATTTCTTGGATTATAACAGAATCAAGAATTGGTTTTAAAATTTGGGCAGCTTTTCCGCCTTCCACTCCCGCTATTTTTTGCCAACGCAATTCCAACAGCAAAAAATGAGCTTCGTTCAAGTCGGGCTGCAGATTCAAAATGTTTTGAAATTTTGTTATATAAATAGATGATTTCGGATATTATTGTTAACCCAATTTAAACAATAGTTTAATTTAATAACACCATTCGATATTATGAATCCATAAAACTTGGCTTTCCATTTTAAAATAAAGACTTTTGCAAAATGGATAAGAGAATACTTCCGCTGACACTTGGCGGATTGGCAATTGGGACTACAGAATTCGTAATTATGGCACTTTTGCCCGACGTAGCAAAATCATTAAACATCTCGATTCCCCAAGCTGGACATTTTATTTCTTCTTATGCAGCAGGCGTAGTTGTTGGCGCGCCAATCTTGGTAGCTTATGCTGCAAAGTTTCCTCCCAAAAGAATTTTGATTTTCCTGATGATTGCCTTCACCATCTTCAACGGATTGTCGGCTTTGTCCAATGATTATTACACGATGATGATTCTGAGGTTTATGTCCGGATTGCCTCACGGTGCATTTTTCGGTGTTGGGATTGTGGTTTCATCCCGATTGGCAAAACCTGGAAAGCAGGCGCAAAGTATTGCGATGATGTTCGCTGGACTTACGCTTGCTAATCTCGCGATGGTTCCATTTGTCACTTGGCTCGGACATCAGCTCTCGTGGCGATATGCTTTTGGCGTCGTTTCATTGATCGGATTAGTCACGATTCTTGCGCTTAAATTTTTGCTTCCTTATATGAACAGTCTGCGAACTGTCGGTTTGAAAGATGAATTGGAGTTTTTCAAAACCATCAAAGCCTGGCACATCATTTCGATTTCAGCGATTGGATTTGGAGGTTTGTTCGCGTGGTTTAGTTACATCACCCCTTTGATGACCAACGTTTCAAAATTTCCAACAGATTCTATCGCTTACATTATGGTTTTGGCAGGTTCTGGTATGGTCGTAGGTAATTTCTTAGGTGGAATAATGTCAGACAAAATGCGTCCGGCTTTGGCAGCTTCTATTCTTTTTACCGCAATGATTTTAGCTTTGATCTGTGTCTTTTTCTTTTCAGAAAACAAAATTATTTCTTTGGTTCTTACCTTTATTTGTGGGGTTTTATCGATGTCTGTCGGAACGCCAATCAACATCATTATGTTGCGAACTGCCAAAAATTCTGAAATGATGGCTGCTGCAATTATGCAAGCCGCTTTCAATATTGCGAATTCTCTTGGTGCATTTTTCGGAGGATTGCCTTTGGAATTTGGCTTGACATACAATTATCCGTCCTTGGTTGGCGCCGGATTATCTATCCTTGGACTTTTGCTTTGTCTTGGATTTATGAGAAAATATAAAGCGGTAATTTAAGTGTTCATATATTCAAGCTCCAATAGGAGCGAACTGTTAGTAGAAAATGTAATTAAAAGAAAAGCGTGCCGTAGGTACGCTACTTTTTTTATATATTAGAATTAATAATAAAATAAGAATTTTGTCAAATCGAAAATCTTCTAGGTTTCAAATAATTTATAAAACAATAGTAAAATGAGGATTAATTTTACAAATCAAAACCATAAAGAAATTATTGAATTGTATGCTATAAAAGATGAAGAAGAAGAGAGAGCCTCACAAACATTTACAATGAATTTGACGTACGGAATTATTCCTCGTTACTTATATTTAATGAAGATACAAAATGAAAATATTTATAAAATTGGAATTACAAATAATCTGAATAAAAGACAA
Source organism: Epilithonimonas xixisoli (assembly GCF_004365655.1). Lineage (GTDB taxonomy): Bacteria > Bacteroidota > Bacteroidia > Flavobacteriales > Weeksellaceae > Epilithonimonas > Epilithonimonas xixisoli. The sequence goes on from NZ_SOEO01000003.1 coordinate 806,695, forward strand.
AGTGAGCTTCAAACAGGGAATCCATATTTTATAAATATTGTTTTTGCTGTAGAAGCTGATTTAACTGATTATTTTGGTAGAGAAATTATTTACTTGGAGAAATTTTTACATAAAAATTATTACGAACGAAAAATTCATAGGGAATGGTATAGTCTAACAAAAATGGATGTTTGTAAAATTTTTCTATTCTTAACAACAAGTATTTATGCAAGAGAACTACCTGATATAATTCCAGGAACAGGACTATTAGAGGATGTATTAGAAAATTGTAGGAAATAAAAGTGAAACAAACTATTTCTTTTTGTCTATTGTCCTAAAAGTAAGGCTGATTCTCGGTTTAATGATTCTCGTGGTCGTAGGCAATCTGTGAAGCCAGAATTTCTGCGTTGTATCTTTCATCATCAAAAGACTTCCGTTTTCCAAGATTAATGAAACTAATTCTTTTGAAGTTTTATGTTTGAAATTGAATTTTCTTTCTGCCCCAAAACTTACAGAGCTGATGGCACCATTCTCCTTCAAATCCTTTTCGCCATCACTGTGATAGGCCATTCCTTCTGATCCGTCGTGATATAGATTTAAAAGACAAGAATTAAAACTTTCGCCACTTACAGATTCAATTTTTTCTTTGATTTCCAATAATGTTTTATTCCACGTAAGAGCCGTTTTTGTCCGTCCGGAATAGGTGTAACTGAAAGGCTCATTTCCATACCAAGCGACTTTTCGTTTTGTCTCGATGAGTTTTCCGAAGATGACGGCTTCATCACTTTTCCAATCGATCTCAGTCATTAATCTGTTGAAATAATCGTTCGCTTGTTCCTCAGAAAACACTTTTCCATAGTAAGAAGTCACGCCATCGTAGGGCAGGATATTTTCTATTAATTCAAATTGGTCGTCAAAAAGGCTCATTATTTTGCTTCTTCAAAATTGTCGTAATAAGTATAATCTTTAGTGATTTTTCCATTTTCGATGGTGAAAATAGTAGAAATTGGAAGTTCAAATTTTGATTGGTCCGGCGCAGTTCCTGTTGAAACAAATTCAACAATGATATTTTTGTCTCCAGAAGGATAAACCTGAATCACTTTGTCCTTCAAATCCGGAAAAACCTGATTGAGCTCCGTATATTTTTTCACAAATTCAGCTTTGGATTGTTTCACGATTCCATTTCCGAAAGATGGGTCTTTGAATTCTGCATTTTCAACATAAAGTTCAGAAAGTTCTTTCCATTTGTGCTCATTAAAAAGTTTGAAATAATTCTCGATCAATTTTTCATTCTCAGCTTGAATATTCTCATTGGAATTATTACAAGAAATCACCATTGCACAGAAAATCATTCCCGAAATTAGAATTTTGATGGCCTTCATTTTATTTGGTTTAAGGTTCTAAAATACGATTAAGTTTTCAATTAATGATAATTGAGAAAGTTTAGCCTTTCAAATTTCCAATCCTTATTCTATAAATCCTTATTTTTGCAGTCGATTATCAATTATCAATCATCATTTATTTATTATAAAATGAAGCCGAGCTTAGCAAAAGGAACGAGAGATTTTACCGCGAAAGAAGTTTCCAGAAGAAAATATATCATCAATATTTTACAGAATAATTTCGAACTGTTTGGATTCCAGCCTTTGGAAACGCCAAGCTTCGAGAATCTTTCTACCTTGACTGGAAAATATGGCGAAGAAGGCGACCGATTGATCTTCAAAATCTTGAATTCCGGCGATTATGCTTCAAAAACGAATGATGAAGATTGGGGAAGTAAGAATTCTCAAAAATTAATTTCTCAAATCTCAGAAAAAGCCCTTCGTTATGATTTAACAGTTCCTTTTGCGCGTTTTGTTGCAATGAATCAAGGGCAATTGGCTTTTCCTTACAAACGTTATCAGATCCAACCAGTTTGGAGAGCAGATCGTCCTCAGAAAGGGAGATTCAGAGAGTTTTACCAGTGCGATGCAGATGTTGTGGGAAGTACAAGTCTTTGGCAGGAAGTCGAGTTGTTGCAATTGTATTTTAAATCTTTCAAAGATTTAAATTTAGCGGTTTCAGTTCATATTAATAATAGAAAAATCCTTTCCGGAATTGCAGAGTATGCAGGAATTGCTGACCAATTAATTGACTTCACAGTTGCGCTTGATAAATTAGATAAAATCGGAAAAGATGGCGTGACAAAAGAAATGCTGGAAAAAGGAATCTCCGAAGAAGCAATCTCAAAACTGGATTTCCTTTTCAATCAAACCAATGATGCACTTGAAAATCTATCAAACTTAAAAGAAAAATTCCAAGGAAACGAAACTGGTTTGAAAGGTGTTGAAGAATTGGAATTCGTTATCAAAAATGCTTTAGAATTGGGAATTAATTCTGAAGATTTGGTTTTTGATATTACACTTGCCAGAGGTTTGGATTATTACACAGGCGCCATTTTCGAAGTCAAAGCGAAGGATGTCGCAATGGGATCCATCGGTGGAGGTGGACGTTATGATAACCTGACAGAAGTTTTCGGCGTGAAAGATGTTCCCGGAATTGGAATTTCTTTTGGACTGGACAGAATTTATCTTGTAATGGAAGAGTTAGGAATTTTCCCAGAAGATTCTGACGTGAAAGTGAAATATCTCTTCGCCAATTACGGAGAAACCGAATCTATCGAAGCTTTGAAATTAATCTCAAAATTAAGAGCAAAAAACATCTCTGCAGAACTGTATCCAGAAGCTTCAAAATTGAAAAAGCAATTCACTTACGCTGAGAAAAAAGGCATTGAAAATTTGGTTTTCCTTGGCGAACAAGAGATTAAAGATCAGACAATCACTTTTAAAAATCTGGAATCTGGTGAGCAGAAAACCATCAGCTTTGCAGAATTTTTAGATCTTAACTAAATTTTAGCAATCCGGAGACTTTTCCATAGAAGTAGGATTTTCCGGATTGTTGATTTCCTTTTTTCTGTTCTTGATGAAATCGGTTGGTCGGATTCCATTAATTTCAAAAAACAAATCCGAAAAGTTCTGCCGCGATGCAATTCCACATTCTTTTGCAAGACTATCAATCGTGTAATTGAGATAGATGTTCTTCTCAAACAAAAGGCAAGTGATGTGTCGGATTCTGAGGTCGCCAATGTATTTGTTGAAGTTCATTCCCTTTTGCTCGTTGATCACGTGTGAAAGATAATTGGAGTTGGTCTCAAACTGAATCGCCAGTTTCTGAATCGTAAGACCTTTTTGGGTAAACTGCTTTTTATCTTCGAAGTTTTTCAGCTTTTTGAGCAGATCTTGCTTTAATGACTGCGTGATTTGACTTTTCTTATCGTCGTAAGTTTCTGTATTTGTGGTGGTTGTTTCCGTATTTTTATAGTTTTCGGTCCGTAGTTTTTCCTCCAGTTCGCTGTATTTTACGACCGTGTTTTTTTCTTTTTTGTGTCTTTTTACGAGAATCCAAATCAGTCCACCAGCAATGATTACGAGGCAAAGAATGAGAAAGCCGCCCCAGGTATTTGCTTTTTCCAGTTTTCCTTTTTCCTCCAGCAAGGTGTTGGTGTCATATTCCCGATGGATTTTCAGCGAGATGTAGGCAAAATCTCTGGAGATAATGCTGTCTGCTTTCAAGAGTTGTGTGGTGTAGTACAGTTGTTTTTCCCGATCCTTATTTTGTTTGGAATAGTTGATGAGAAGCTCATAGTTTTCTCTCAATTCTGGTAAGATGAATTCATGTTTATTGAAAATAGAATCAATTTTCTTGAAATTCGTGATCGCCAGTGAATCGTTGTTCAAAGCTTTGTAACTTTTTCCAATGTAGAAATAATTGAAAGATTTCCAGGCAAAATCATCTTTCAGCAATCCTAGAGATTCTTCCAAATAAGAAATTGAGGATTTGTATTTGGTATTATTGTATTCCGAAACACCTTTGCATTTCAGGAAATAACTTCGCTCTTGCAGGAAGTCTTTGTTATTAAAAGTTTTGAGTAAACCAATATTGACAAGGGAATCTGCTTTCTTGAAATCGTTGAGGTTTCTGTAGCAGATAATCATCTGGTGCAAGCTGTTGAGGTAGCCTTTTTGATTGTTGTAAATTTTATTCTCCTTGGTTGATGAGTTACCGATGGATTCTGTTTCAAAATGTTCCAAACATATTTTAAAAAGCTCCAAAGCTTCTTCGTGATAACCTAAATAATTTTTAACAACACCTAAATGGTAAGATATTTTATTCTTTAAATATAAGTCGCTGGAGTTTTTAGAATATTTGTAGGCCATCAGATATTCATCCAGAGCCAATTTGTATTTTTTTTGCTTGGCGTAATAGATACTTCCCCGCAAAACATACGAAGAAGATATTCGGTCATCGCTCTTCGATTTGTAAGCCGCATCTATACAGCTATCTGCATATTGAAGCTTTTTTTGTACTGATTTGGAATAAAAAGTAGCGTCTTTGTAGGCCTGGAAAAGCTCATCATATTTTTTCTCTTCCTTAGCTTTTTTTATGTAGGGTTTTAAATATGAAAAAGCCTTGGAATTGCCTTCTTCAAGAAATTGATATTTTTCTCTATAATAATCGTAGGTTTTGGGATCTGTGTCTTTGGAAAAAACACTCCCATAAAAAAAAATCGATATAATAAAGAAGAAAAATTTCATTAAAAGAATTTTAAATCTTCATCATTTGTGTGAGCAAAAATACGGAAATCTTACGTATGATTGATAATAATTTAATCATAATCCTATATGGGTTACGATAACTTAAATTAACCACTAAATAATTGAATGCCATTGGTTTAAACATGTGTTAATTTATGAATTAGGACGTCATTATTTCGTAATCAAGACTATGATAGTTTTCATTACCGATTTTTTGAACCTAATTTTGTCACAGAAAATGAGAATAGATATTTTCTTTCTTAACTAACATTATTTACGATAACAATTTACAATTTATGAAAAAAATCTTGACAGTCTTAGCTATTACATTTGTGTCTTTCAATTTTATCTCTTGTCGCCAGGACAGTATAGAAGCAGATGTTGATTCAGCGGTTCAACAAAGACCAATTAGCTCAAACAAAGTGGCAGATAGCATTAGTTCTGACAGTGTAAAAACAAATAATCTTGCAAGTAAACCTGGCGGAGATCCAGAAAAAGATCCCCCAAGAGATACAACAAATTGGTAGTCAATTACTAAAAAATAAACATTCATCCTAAGCATTATGTTTCTCTGCCTCAATTTTTTTTAAGATTGGGGCAGATTTCTAAAAAGATCACTCAAAAAGGTATTAATCAATCTTTTGCAACCCGAAATAAGAATCCCGAATTTTTTTTACCTCGAAATTTTTTATAATTCATGAAGAAAATATATACTTCTATTTTTGCTTTGGTTTTAATTTCCATTAAATCACAAGTAGGGATTAATACTTCAAAACCATTAGCCACTTTCGAAGTTCACAAATCAGCTATGCCCAATCTCGCAGAAGGGATGATTCCACCACGGATAAGCGCAGATTCTCTCCAGATGAAAGACCATCTCTACGGTCCTGCACAAAACGGCGCTATGATTTTTATAACTTCCACAAGTTCCAAAACTTCCCAGAAAACAAAACAGATCACCAGTTCTGGCTATTATGTTTATGACGCTGGAACTTCAAGCCACAATAAATCTGGCGGCGGCTGGAAAAAGATGTTCAGCGATCCAAATGCTTTCGCAATGAGCAGCACAAGTGCATTATCATCTTCAATAACTCCGTTAGAATCTTCAAAATCTAATTTCCACGCCGTAAAACTAAATGCAACAGAATCAGATCTCATCGGTTCGGAATATTTGGAAGACAATCAATATGTAGTTCCAGAAACAGGATTGTACGTTATCAATTATTATGTTTCTATGGAGAATATGAATGATGCATTGATGCAAAGACCAAGCATTGCAATTGCCAAGTCTATCGATAAAGTTGCAAAAGGTAAAATGTTGAGCACAAGGATTTTGGATGGTTTATCATCCAGTGATGCAAAGAATAATTCCATCTCATTAGTTCCGCAGGCAAGCATCAATCATATTTATAATTTGAAACAAGGTGAAAAAATAAATTTCGGATTGATAGCAAATGGCACAGATTTTTCTTCTTTGGGGAACGTTACAACAGAAATTTCAATTTATAAAATACGCTAAAAACTCATGTCAAGATTAAACAGATCAGTTCTTATAAAAGTAGAAAACATTACATTATACATTCTAAAACGTTGTTTCGGTGACAGAGTTTTCCGCAAAAAGGCAAATTAGAAAAAAAGTTTATCTACTTTTGCAGGAAATCAAATTTTATGAAGCCCGGACAAACCCAATCTCTTACCATTTCTGAAAAAATATCTTCTGGTTTTATCCTTCGGGATGAAGACGGAGAGAAAGCTTTCATCCAAAAAGTTTTTGCTGATGATTCCTGGGAAATTGGGACAGAAGTAGAGGTTTTTGTCTATCAGGAGGAAGGAAATTTCAAAGCGACAACCGAAAAAGCCAATGCAGAAATTGGAGAATTTGCGGTAATGACTTCCGTGCAAAGTTTGCCCACTGGAGCTTTTATGGATTGGGGAATCATCAAAGATCTTTTCATCCCGTACAAACAGCAGAAATCTAAAATTATTGAAGGCAAACGATATTTGGTTTATGTTTATATTGATGATGCAACTGGATTGATTACTGGTACAACCAAGTTCAAACGCAATCCTCAATACGAAGATTTGCCTCTGAGAAATGGTGACAAAGTGGATTTGATTATAATGAATGAATCCGAGTTGGGCTGGAATGTAGTCATCAATAAACAATACATCGGATTGATCTACGCTTCCGATGTTTTCAAAAAATTATACCCGCTGTCGGAAGAATCTGGCTACATCAAAACAATCCGTGAAGACGGGAAAATAGATGTTTCTCTGCAACCACAAGGTTTCGAAAATGTAGATGAATTCAAACAAAAAATCATCGACAAACTGAATGACAATTATGGACTGCTTTACCTCTCGGACAAATCTTCTCCGGAAGAGATCAAAGAGGAGTTGCTGATGAGCAAAAAGAACTTCAAAAAAGCCATCGGAAGTCTTTACAAAGACAAAGTGATTGAGATCAAAGACGATCGTATCTCATTGTTGTAAATTATCAGTTTTCAGAACTTTAACATTATTTCCCATCGCTTGGACTCGTTTTTGATTTCTGAAGTAAAATTCCTTCATGAAAAAGATTCTCATAAGTGGCGCGACAGGTTTGGTAGGGAAGAGACTTTCCAAAAAATTATTTGAAAGAGGTTATAATGTTGAGATTTTGGTTCGGTCCAAAAAACAAAACGCCGATTTCAAATCATACATCTGGGATTATGAAAATGGATATTTGGAAGAGGGCGCTTTGGAAGGTACTTTTATCTTTATTCACTTGGCAGGAGCGTCCATCAGCAAACGTTGGACAGAATCTTACAAAAAAGAAATTTACGACAGCAGGATAGATTCAGCGCAGTTTATTTATGATAAAATGCAGGAAGAAAATATCCATCCAGAAGCGGTCATTTCTTCTTCCGCTGTTGGTTTTTACGGCCAACTAACTTCAGAACATATTTTTTCAGAAGACGATTCGCCCGCGGCAGATTTCCTTGGGAATGTGTGTGAAAATTGGGAACTAAAGGCTTTGCAATTTGAAAATTTGGGAAGCAGAGTAGTGAGAATACGAACGTCAACCGTTCTTTCCGAAAAGGGAGGAGCGCTGGAGGTGCTTAAAAAACCTATTGAATTTAATGTTGGTTCTGCATTGGGAACGGGAAAACAATATTTTCCGTGGATTCATTTGGATGATCTTGTGAATATCTATCTGAAAGCCGTGGAAGATGTCTCGATGAATGGCGCTTACAACGCTTCTGCACCAGATTTTGCGACCAATGAAATCTTTACCCAGAAATTGGCTTCACACCTCGGCAAGACTTTGTTTTTGCCTAATATCCCCAACTTTTTGATTAAAACAATTTTAGGTGAGATGTCGGTCCTTGCATTGGAAGGCAGCCGCATCTCACCTAAAAAAATAATTGACTCAAAATTTTCCTTCGCTTATAACAATTTGGATAAAGCTTTGAGTGATGTGATTAATTGATATTTAAGATAATAACTGATAAGCTTTTTTAGCACCAGTTACACAGCTTTCATAGTTTTCTTCAGAGATTTTCTCATCAATGATGGATTTGAATTCCTGCCAGTACGGCCCTGTGTTTTCGCCGTAAACTCCAAAATAATTGAACTCTACACCTTCGAATTCTGGATTTTTTTTCAGTTGTTTAGCGATGACGTTTCCGCCCAGTGTAGAACCTTCCATCACGTACAATGCGCCAAAAGCTTCTGCTTCGTTTTCAAGATTTTGAATGGGCGCTTCGTTCTCTGTTGGGATGTTCAGGTTGTTTAAGTCCGTTTTTAAAGATTCAATTTTACTTCTCAAATCCAATTTCAATTCAGGATAATTTTTCAGTTGCTCCTGGATTTGTGGTTCGTAACGGTTAATTAATTTATAGTTGTGGATCAAAAGCGTTTTGTAATCGTCTAGGGTGTAGGATTTGTCAAAAATCTTTTGCGATTGGAGTTTCGCTTCTGTATCGTCGTGTTGTTGTTTGGTTTGTTCTTTAAGATATGCTGAAATCATAATCAGGTTTTTGAAATTTTAGTATAAAAGTTGTTCCCACGCCGCTTTCGCTTTCGTAACTAATGGCGCCACCCATTTTTTCCATCAAATGTTGAACGATGTTAAGGCCTACACCATTACCGTTGAAAGCTTTTGCATTGCTCATTCGGCTGAATATTTTGAACATTTTGTCCGCGTCTTTTTTGTCGATTCCAATGCCATTGTCTGTAATTTTATAAGTCACTTCATTATTGAAAACCTCACCAATGATTTTTACCGTTGGATTGCTGGATTTTGAAGAATATTTGATAGCATTACCAATCACATTCCCGAAAACCTGATACACCATTGTAGGATCGCCCAAGACTTCCGGTGTATTTTCTATAATGATTTCCGTGTGAGGCGCATCAAAACTCACTTTGGAATCTTCTGCCAATTTGTTGATGAGAAGATCGACTTCAATTTTTTTAAGCTCTATTTCAGACTTTTTGATTTTGCTCAGTTCCAAGACATTTTTTATCATATCACTCATTGTATCAACTTGATTTACAATGTTGTCCAGATATTTGTTGGTGTTGTCTTCGGGTTTTATGATTCTCTTCATCAGCTGCGCATTCAGTTTGATGACGGTGAGTGGCGTGTTGAGATCGTGAGAAATCGTGTAGGAAAAAGAATCCAATTCCTGATTCAGCTCATTCAATTGATTATTAAGATCAATGATTTGTGAGGATTTGGTGTGAGATGCTTTTAGAATGATGGATGTCAGCCATTTTGCAGACTCAATTTCTTTAATTTTCCAAGGCAACGACGTTCCTTTTACATATTCCTTCCAGACTTCAAAGGATTTCCGGGGTGAGAATTTGATGATTTCCACACCATTTTTAATTTCAGAAATGATTCCTTTTTCTGGTTTTCCGGCCCATTTTATTTTTTGACCTTGCTCTTTTCTGAGCCAAATCAACATGTCCGAAGAGTTATTCCCCAGAACGCTGATGATGATGCCACAAACAGTTTCTGGATTTTCCAATTCTTTGTCAATGTCTTTGCAAAAGGTATTAGAAATAAAAATATTCTCCTCAAAATTTTGATTGTTCTCTTTGCTCCAATGGATGATATTTTCAATATCAGAATGATTGGGAACATTTCCGGCGGTTAGGATTTCATTATTAATTTTAATGATCATGCCGTCCGCATTACAAGTGTTCATCACATCCTGAATGTTGTTTTGCAAGGCTTTCGCGAAATTTTCTTCATTCAAAAGATTTTGACGAAGCTCAATATTATGAAGATTCACACGCTGATATTCTTCCAAAGTTTCCAAAGCTTTGTAGGAGCTGAAGGTATTTGCAGAAGTTCTTGTCAACGTTTCAACCAAAAGTCGGGATTGCAGATCAAGATGTTTCGGAGCTGCATTTTGACACGCCACCAAACCCCACAATTGCCCATTGACAATGATGGAAGTACTGAAACTGGATTCTACACCTGCATTTTTAAGATATTGGCGGTGAACTGGTGAGGAAGATCTTGTGACGCTGTAAGTCAGATCAATACTGTCTTTCTCTACGCCAACAATCGGGTAGGTTTTACCAGAAACGTGAGACGTAATTCTGACGGTGTTTTTCAGATAAAGTGCTCTTGCCTGTGCGGGAATGTCAGATTCTGGATAGTGCAAATGGAGGTAGCTTTCCAAACCTGGTTTTACAGATTCTTCTATCACCTCGCCGCTGCCATCATACAGAAACTGGTAAATCATAGCCCGATCAAAATCGATGATTTCCTGTATTTCTTTGAGCAGGATTTTCCAAATATTCTCATCATTTGATTTTCTGAGAATGTTTTGAACCGCCTGATATTCTTTATTGATTTTATGATGGGGAAAAACCTTTTCTATTTCGTACAATGTAAATCCATTGTTGCTGTGAATAGAAAGTGTGTATTCCTCACCATTGAAATTGATATGTTGGATTGCAAGTTCTTGGTTGTGAGAGAAGTTTTCCCAGTTGATGTCAAGTTTTAGTTGATCAAACAGAACTTCTATTTTTTCTCCCAATACCGACTTGGGCTTCAATGAGAATAAACTTAAAACATTCTCACTGTAAAATGCGATCTCAGAGCCTTTGGTGCCAATTAAAAATCCATATTCCTGAACTTCGCCAATGATGTGGATGTGTTCCTGATCGCAGTTTATATACTCCTTAGGATACATAATTTTTTTACTGTATTTTTATGATAACTTATTCAAAAACAAAGTAAAAATATACTTATGTTAATTATGTAAATATATAAATAATAATTTTCAAATTAAATAAATAACAATAAATTAAAAACATTCTTTAACTCTATCATTTAAAATAATTTAAGCCAAAAAAGCTGGTTGGAAATAATTATTTCATGTCGTACATTATCAGTGCGGTGATGAGTTTTGGCTCAATCAATGTACATTTTGGCGGCATTTTGATTTCTTTATCAGATATTTTCAAGAGATCGTTGAAACTGATTGGGTAGATTCCGAAGCCAACTTTATATTCTCCAGAGTCCACTTTTTCTTTGATGTCGATAATTCCCTGCGTGTCCGATGTTCCTTTTAGATATGTGATTTTATCCGTGTGTTTTGCATTTTCTATCCCAAAGATTTTTTCAAAAATATACTTATCTACCAAATGGTGATCCAGGTCATTTTCATTTTTAAACTCTTCGCGGATGTTGTGTTTTACGTGCAAGCTGTAGAATTTCCCATCAAGATACATACTGATGTGGAATTTTTGCGAAGGAAAATACGGTGCTTCTCCTTTTTCATGGATTTGGAAATCCTCCTGTAATTTATCTAGTATTTCTTCTTTAGATAGACCATTCAAGTCGTTCAGAAGACGGTTGTAGTCATTAATTTTAATAGACTGGTTGGAGACTATGAAGCTGTAAACAAAGTTGTAATGCTCTGTTCCATGCGATCTTTTGTACTTATCTCTCTGTTTTTTTGCATATTCTGCAACAGATCCAATTCTATGATGTCCGTCTGCGATGTAAAAAGAATCAATCGGATCCAAAACCTCTTTGAACTGTTGAAGTTTCAGTCTGTTATCGATTCTCCAGATTTTATGTTTCACACCTTTTTCATCGGTGTAATTAATAATTGGAACGTTTTTTTGTTCGTGGTTCATCAGCAACTCTACTTTGGAATTAGCGTGATAAGTCAAAAGAACCGGTTCCGCTTGGATATTGACTTTTTCCAGATAGTGCGCCATTTTCATTCGGCGTTCTGTGATGGTGGATTCGTGTTTTTTGATTTTTCCTTCCCAGAAATCATCTACGCTCACAAGTCCCATTAGACCTCGAAAACTTGTTTTGTTTGGCAATGTCTGCTCGTAAAGATAATAGGCAGAGTCATCCTGCGTCAGTTTTTTCTCCTCCAACAACTCTTCATAATTGGACCGTATTTTTCTCAGATTTCTGTCTATATCTTTAGATTTACTCACGACAGCTGGCTTTATCATTTGAATATATGAATGGTCTAGCTGAGATTTTTTGTTGATTTCTTCCTGAGTAAAGTTATCCAAAGAATAAGTCGGGAAAATATCAACAAAATCGTGGTTAGGTCTGATTCCTTTAAAGGGTTTAAATACTGGCATATTTATATTTGGTCTTTCAGTTTAATAATTTGAATGGCGAGTTCTTCACCAATTCTATTTTGTGCGTCAATCGTGTTTCCACCAACGTGTGGAGACAATGACATTGCTGGATTCATAAGGATTTCCACTTCGGGAGCTGGCTCTTTTTCGAAAACGTCTAATGCCCCACCGGCTACTTTTCCGTCTTCGATGGCGTCTATCATAGAAACTTCATTCATTACGCCACCTCTTGCAGTGTTGACGATGAACACGCCGTCCTTCATCATTGCAAACTCATTGGTGTCAATCAGATATTGATCAGTAAAACCTGTATTGAGGCTTATAAAATCCGAGTTTTCTAAAACTTCATTTAAAGTTACGGATTTAATTTCAAAATTCAAAGATTGCCCATCATAGAAATTGATTTCTATGTTTTCAGTTTTCGGCGTTCTGTTGTAGGCTAAAATTTTCATTCCCAAAGAAATACCGATTTTAATCACTTCGATTCCGATGTTTCCCATCCCGACAACGCCGAGTGTTTTTCCGGAAAGTTCCGAAGCATTATTGAAGGATTTCTTCAGCGCATTGAAGTGTGTTTCACCTTCCAAAGGCATCAATCTATTGCTCTCGTGAAGAAATCTTGCCAACGAAAAAAAGTGGGCAAAAACCAATTCTGCAACAGATTTGCAAGAAGCTTTTGGCGTATTGATGATGTAGATTCCTTTGTCAATTGCGTATTCTACATCAATATTGTCCATCCCGATGCCTCCACGTCCAATTATTTTGAGATTTGGGCATTCGTCTATCAGGTTTTGTCTGACTTGAGTGGCACTTCTTACAAGGAGCACATCAACTTTGTTATCATTGATGAACTTGCCCAGATGTTCCGGAGAAACTCTGGCTTCTAAAACAGTAATGTCTGCTTTCTTCAGAAGTTGAATCCCCATTTCGGAGATTCCATCATTGGCTAATACAATCATTGTTTAATTCAAAAATGCTTTGGTTGTTGAGTTCCTTTGATTTGTTTGAGTTCAATTTCAAGGTGTGCTAAGATACGACTTTTTCTATTGATTAACATTAAATTAACAAAAAAACGTCCTCAAATAATTGAGAACGTTCTTATTATATTAATGAAATAAAGGCTTTAATTCAGAAAATAAAATCTGATATTTTGACTTTAAATTTTTGAATTTTAGTCTATTATCTCTGGTCTGAAAATCTATTATCTATTTTAAATACTTTTCATTACATCAACCAAAACTTGCACGCTTTCGATTGGCATTGCGTTGTAGATGCTCGCTCTATAACCGCCAACACTTCTGTGTCCATTCAGTCCGCTGATTCCTGCTGCTTTCCAAGCTTTGTCAAACGCTTCTTGTTTGGATTCATCTGTCAAAGTGAAAGTCACATTCATAAAAGAACGATCTTCTATGGCAGAAACACCTTGGAAATTTGGATTGTTGTCGATCTCGTCGTACAATAATTTTGCTTTTGCATTGTTTCTCGCTTCAGCAGCTGCGATTCCACCGTTTTCTTCTAAAAATTTCAAAGTCAAGTAAGAAGCATAAACCGCAAAAACTGGAGGCGTATTGGACATAGATTCTTTATCGATATGAACTGCATAATCCAAATACGTTGGAATCTGTCTTCCTGTTTTTCCAAGAATCGATTTTTTTACAACCACCAAAGTTGCGCCAGCTGGACCCATATTTTTCTGAGCACCTGCATAGATCAAATCAAACTGAGAGAAATCCAACTCTCTGCTGAAAATATCAGATGACATATCACAAACCAAAAGCGTATCTACTTTAGGGAATTCTTTCATTTGCGTTCCAAAAATGGTATTGTTGGATGTGCAATGGAAATAATCGTATTCTGAACCTACTTTAAATTCTTTCGGGATGTAAGAATAATTAGCTTCTTTGGAAGTTGCCACAACATCTACATTTCCAATCATCTTCGCTTCCTTGATTGCGCCAGATGCCCAAGTTCCGGTGTTGGTGTAAGCTGCTTTTCCGTCAACAGAAAGAAGGTTGTAAGGAACCATCAAAAATTGCAAACTTGCGCCACCTTGCAAATACAAAACTTCATAATCGTCGCCCAGATTCATCAATCTTTTTACGATAGCACGAGCCTCGTCCATTACTGCAACAAAATCTTTGCTTCTGTGCGAAATTTCCAAAAGTGATAATCCCGAATCATTAAAATTAAGAATTGCTTCTGAAGCTTTCTGGAAAACTTCCTGTGGTAAAATACTTGGACCTGCGCTGAAATTATGTTTTTTCATTTTCTTATTTTTTTGTCCGATGTCCGATGTTGGATGACGGAAGTTTTTAATATTATGTTTTCAGGGATTAGAATTTAATCAAATGTACAAAAGCGATTTTTCGAATTGCAATCTTCGGTCATCCAACTTCTAACTTCTGACATTACTCGTTGTGAAGGAAAGCTTTTTTTGCCAACAATTGTTCTTCGGTTTCTACGTTGTCTTCGTCTGGAACACAACAGTCAACAGGGCAAACAGCGGCACACTGAGGCTCCTCGTGGAAACCTTTGCACTCGGTACATTTGTCTGTTACAATGAAGTAATAATCGTCTTCCACAGGCTGTTGCGCTGCGTCTGCGTTTACAGAAAGACCGGAAGATAAAACCACCATTCCTTTCAGTTCTGTGCCTTCGGATGCTTTCCAATCTACTGCTCCTTCATAGATGGCGGTGTTCGGACATTCCGGTTCGCACGCGCCACAATTGATACATTCATCAGTTATCTTGATAGCCATTGCTATTTTATTTTTAATTTTGTGCAAAATTACAAAAAAAAAGCCAGCTATGCTGAACGAAAACAAAATTTCAGGACTCGAAAAATTGGGTATTTTCATTAATGATTTTATTCAAAAAAATGAAGATCAATACAATGAAAAAGAAGAGCGATTGGCTTATCTGATGACCCGTTCTGAGATTGAAAATCCTTGGTTTACAAAAGAAAATCAACGTTATAATTTGCAACAATGGGCAAGTCTTTTCACTAAGGAAAATATCGAAAATTGGCTGTCAAAATATAAGTTGGCAAATACCTCGAAAAGGGTAGGGCTGATATTAGCGGGAAATATTCCTTTGGTAGGATTTCACGATGTGATTTCTGTGGTATTGAGCAATCATATTCCGGTTATCAAATTATCTTCGAAAGATAGATTGATGTTACCTTATCTTTTGCAATTGTGGAATGAATTTTCTGACAATTCAATAGAATTTCACATCGTGGAAAAATTGGAAAACTATGATGCGGTGATTGCGACTGGAAGCAACAATACCGCGAGATATTTGGAATATTATTTCAAAAACAGTTTAAGTATCATTAGAAAAAATAGAACGTCTGTTGCTGTTTTGAAAGGCGATGAGACTGATGAAGAACTTCAGCTTTTGGCAGATGATATTTTCCGATATTTTGGATTGGGTTGCAGAAACGTGACCAAACTTTTAATCCCAAATGATATGAAATTGGACAGATTGTTTGAGAATTTTGTAAAATATCAAGATGTCATCAATCATAATAAATACGCGAATAATTACGACTACAACCGCGCAGTTTATCTCTTGAATCAAGACTTGTTTTGGGATAATAATTTTGTGATGTTAAGAGAAGATGAAAAGCTTTTCAGTCCTTTGGCTGTGGTTAATTTTTCACGCTATGAAACTTTAGACAAAGCAAAACAATTTATAGAAACCAACAAAGACGAAATTCAAACCATCGTTGCAAAAGCGGAATTAGGATTAGAATCGATTGGTTTTGGAGAAACGCAAAATCCTTCTTTGGATACTTATGCGGATAATGTGGATACGATGGCGTTTTTGAGTGTGATATAGATTAAAATCTTTAATTAAGTGAAAAAAATATTTTTTCTAATTTTTCTATTAATAATTTCTTGTTCAACTGACAAAAATTATGACTTCAAGAAAGTTTTAACTAACGAAAATAATGTCTGGATTTTCTACGAAGGAGAATATCTGAATTACAAAAGACAGAATTTTAATACAAGGTATAGGTTTTATGAAGATGGTACTTATAAAGATATTTTAACTGTTAAAGTTTTTGGATCAGGAAAATGGGAGATTAAAAATGATATGCTCAATGTAAATGCTGATTCATATAGAATACTAAATTTTAATAATGACAGTATTGTTCTACAGAATATTAATAATCATCAAATTCGTTTTTATAATGTCAAATCTGAAAGCACAAAGTCAATGTTAAGGTTTAGAGAAAATAAAATTAAATAAGAAATGATTTTTTATAAAATATTAAACAAAACGGAATCGAAAGTTTCCGTTTTTTTAATGTTATCAAGAAAATAAATACTATTTTTATAAACAATTGAAATTAATCCAGTCAATTTTTGATGGATATTATCAATTTTTTTTACAATTATATGAATAGGCTTTTTCTTCTAAGTTGTTGGTTTTTAATCTTTCCTATTGTGATTTCTTCGCAAGAGATTACATTGTCCAACAGTCAAGTGAAAGTCAAAATGGATCTCCAAAGTGGTGGTGCGATTTCTTATCTTTCCGAGGCTTCTACCAATTATAATTTGGTTAATATCCGCGACAAAGGAAGATACATTCAGCAATCGTATTACTCCGGGCAAGATCTCAATAGAATTCCGAATGGTCAGCATCCGTCTTGGTCGCCTTGGCCTTGGAATCCCATTCAGGCAGGCGATGTCTACAATCATTCGCCCCAAATTTTGGATCATTACGAAACGCCTACGGAATTGTATGTGAAAAGTATTCCGATGCTTTGGGATATGAATAATCATCCTGCCGAAAGTATATTCGAAACTTGGGTAACGGTGGAAAATAATGTTGTGCACGTCAAAAACCGAGTGACGATTAACAGAACCGATAATATCTGGACTCAAATTATTCCTAAACATCAAGAGTTGCCCGCGGTTTATACCATTGGAGATTTGAAAAACCTTTACACGTATATTGGTTCTAAGCCTTTCCACAATCAACCTTTAACAAAAATTACCAATAGCGGTCCGCCTTGGACTTATTGGAATACCTATGAAAATTGGTCCGCCCACGTTAATGATAGCAATTGGGGCGTGGGTGTATTGAGTAAAACTTGCAATCTTTTTGTAGGCGGTTTTAGCGGAAGTTTTGGCGGAGGTGCAACCAGCGTTTCCACAAGCTATATGTCACCATTGATAACCTTGGCTCTGAAAAAAAATGATGTTTTTGAGTATGAGTATGATTTGATTTTAGGAACATTGACTCAAATCCGAGATTACGTTTATGCCAATAATAAATTAGACCAAACCACCAATTGGGAATTCAACAGAGTTGATAATTTTGAAGGTTGGGAAATGGCTTCCGGCGTTTCACAATTGATTGCCAATGGAACAACTTTGGAAACCGAAATCACGGGTGAAGATCCTTTTATTTATAATCTTAATACATTAATCGATCCATTAGAATACACCCGAGTTGCGGTAAGGCTTAAAAATAATACCAATCACAATCATCTCGAATTGTTTTGGCAAAATGACAACGGAAGTCTTTCGCCTCTTCGAAGTGCTTCTCTCACGACAAGTGGCAACAACGGGAATTTTGAAGAATATATTTTTGATCTTTCCAACAATGTCAATTGGACCAACGGCGGTTTGATTTCCGGACTGAGAATAGATCCGCCCGGATATGGAGTAGTGCCACAGTCGGTAGAGATAGATTATATTCGATTGCTGAATGCTACTTGCTTATCAGAAAATCCTGTCATTACCGGAGCTGAGACACTTAACAAATTATCAAATTCCAGTTATTCCGTTCCATTAAGCGGAGGAACTTGGTCATCTAGCAATACAAACATCGCAACAGTCGATAACGCTGGGAATGTTTCTACATTGTCATCAGGCGTTTTCACATTAATGTATCAATCTGCGAACGGTTGTCTGGCTTCAAAAATTATCGAAGTTTTAGATAAATGTTATCTCCCTGGGACTCCTTCTATGATTGGAAATCCAGCATTGTCATCGTCCGTCGGAATCAGTTCGCTGAATAGAAATGTGGATAATGATGATTGGGTTAAGGAAAAAAAAGGGGCGCATCTGGTTTTAGAATCTAAAACAAAAGGATTGGTCATCAGTCGAATGACGACTTTGCAAATACAAAATATTCCAGCCAATCAATTGGTTTTGGGAATGGCTGTTTTTGATACAGATATAGATTGTCTAAAAATCTATGACGGCACATCTTGGAAATGCTACAACACACCGGCTTGCCCTTAAAATCTGAACGAAATGAAAAAAATATATTTCTTAATTGGTCTAATTTCAAATCTCGTTTTGATGGCTCAGATTACGATTGGCAGAGATTCTCTTTCTTCTGAGGCCGTGCTTTTAGAATTCGGCAACGAAAACAAAGGTTTGATTTTACCTTGGGTTAATAGTATCAATGATGTTGATGCAGATTCGAACGCCGTAAATTCTAATACCAATGGTTCAAAGCCCGGAACATTCGTTTTTGACAGTTCTGATAATAGAATAAAATTAAAAAAGAACAACACTTGGATAGATTTGAGCGGAACAGATGGAACCTCGAATCAATCTAATATAATAAACAGACCAGAAAGCTTGGAAAATGGAGTCATCATCGGATCTTCATCTACGTCAGCCAGAGGGATTTTGATTATAGAATCAACCAATCAGGCAATGGTTTTGCCGACAGTTGATAATTATCTTGATATTGTAGATCCATCTCCCGGAATGATGGTTTTTGTGAAGGGAACAAAAATGTTGGCAGTTTTCAATGGAGAAGTGTGGTCTTTTTGGAAACCTTGACTTCAAATTTGTAAAATTCATTAATCCAATCTCTGCCTAATTGTCAAAAAACCACGATTGGCAAAAGAATTGAGAAATGTACTTTGTAAAATTACCATTATGGAAGAAAACAAAGATATACACGAGGAAAACCTTAATCAAGAAACGAATACAGCAGAGAATCCAGAAACGGAAAACCAGGAAAATGTGTCACAAAAACCGACGCCAGAAGAACTTTTGGCAGAAGAAAAAGACAGATACATCCGTCTTTATGCAGAATTCGAAAACTATAAAAAGAGAACTCTAAAAGAGAAAAACGATTTCTATCTGTACGCTTCTCAAGATCTGATGACCTCAATGCTTGGCGTTGTAGATGACTTCGAAAGAGCCATCAAAGAAATCTCAAAAAGTGGTAATGAATCCGAACTTAAAGGCATCGAATTGATTTATCAAAAGCTAAAAAGTAAATTGATAGACAAAGGTCTGAAAGCCATCCACGTAGAACAAGGAGATGCTTTCAACGTAGATCTGCACGAAGCTATCACATCGATTCCTTCGCCATCAGAAGATTTGAAGGGAAAGATTATCGATGTAGTGGAAACAGGATATCAGCTTCACGAGAAAGTGATCCGTTTCGCAAAAGTAGTAACAGGAAACTAAAATTTATTAATGATAAAGTTTACTGATCAAAAGGTCAATTATCATTTATCACTTATCAATAATTATTATGGCGAAGCGAGATTATTACGATATATTAGAAGTTAGCAAATCAGCTAGTGCTGACGAGATAAAGAAAGCCTACCGAAAAATGGCGATCAAATTTCACCCAGACAAAAATCCGGGTGATAAAGAAGCTGAGGAAAAATTCAAAGAAGCAGCAGAAGCTTATGAAGTTTTGAGTGACGACAACAAGAAAGCGAGATATGACCAATATGGTCACGCAGGCGTTGGCGGTGCGGCTGGTGGCGGATTTGGCGGCGGCGGATTCGGTGGTGGAATGAATATGGAAGACATCTTCAGTCAGTTCGGTGATATTTTCGGCGGTGGATTTGGTGGCGGTGGTCAGCAAAGACAACAGCAAGCGCGTGGTTCCAACCTTCGTGTTCGCATCAAACTGAACCTTGAAGAAATGATTGCTGGTACGCAGAAAACCATCAAGGTCAAAAAAATGAAGTTGGCAATAGGTGTGACTTCCAAGACTTGTCCTACTTGTGGCGGAAGTGGTGTGCAGGTAAGAATGATGAACACAATGTTCGGTCAGATGCAAACGCAAACGACTTGTGGTACTTGCCAAGGTGTTGGGAAAGTAGCGGACAAAATTCCTGCTGGAGCTAATGCACAGGGACTTGTGAAAGAAGACGAGGAGATCACAATCAACATTCCGGCTGGTGCAAGAGACGGCATCCAACTGAATGTAAGAGGAAAAGGAAACGACGCGCCACTTGGTGGAACGCCGGGCGATCTTTTGGTTGTGGTAGAAGAGGAAGTGGATAAAACCATCAAACGCGAAGGCGACAATCTTCATCAGGAATTGTATGTTTCTTTCGCAGAAGCAGCTTTGGGAACGACTAAAGAAATCAACGTGGTTGGTGGAAAAGTGAAGATCAAAGTGGATGAAGGAACACAATCTGGCAAAATTCTAAGATTAGCCGGAAAAGGTCTTCCAAACATCGAAGGTTATGGTGGAAAAGGCGATATGTTTGTTCATATCAATGTTTGGACGCCACAAAAACTGACGAAAGACCAAAAAGAATTCTTCCAAAAACAATTGGAAAACGGCGATATGAACGCCGAACCAACAGGAAAAGAAAAAACATTCTTTGAAAAAGTAAAAGATATGTTCAACTAAATATAAAGAGACTCGATTGAGTCTCTTTTTTTTTAATCCGTAAAGCGTGATTTGTAAATTCTATTGATGAATGGAAAAGTCTCATTACATTCTACAATTAATTTTTCGCCTACTTTAAATTTTTCGTTGTCACTTTTATTCGTGTATATTTTATTTTTATAAACAAATTGGTAAGAGTACACAAATGCTCCAGTAAATTGACCTCGCCTCAAAGAGTTTTTGTTGTTTATTATTTCTCCTACAATTTTTTCAGTCCTAATGAAGTTTAAAATTGGCTTATAAATAATAATTTCTTTGAATAGAAATAGTATAATTAGTAAAACCAAAATCCTTTTGTAAACATTGGATTTATTTTTCTTTAATGGTTTTTTGTTTTTAGGATTAAGTTTCATTAATAAGATTATCAGTTTGGAATTTAATATTTCGCAAATAAAAGTTTTATTAATTTTTAGTCAACTCCTTCACCTTTTGCAAAGTCTCTTCAATATTCTTGGTTAATATTGTTGGAACATAATTTTCTCGTGGCGTTCCATTGATATGATAAAGCCTTTCCGTCGGAAACTGGAAACCGATTTTCGTTTCTTTCATTTGAAAATTGGAAATGGCGCCAAGCAAGCCAGCCATTTTTGTCCCGATTATTTTTGCCCTTTCCATTCCGTCAAAACCAATGGCAATGCCTTCGCCCATACTTCCCGTCCAATGACCAACCAAAACATAAACATTCCCTTTGTAGATTTCCTTTCTTGGCGTTACAAACTCTGTCCAATGTCTTTTGGTTTCATATTCTTTTTCGTCGAATTCGTGGATTTGATAGGGTAGAAGTTTGCTTGTGAATCTTCCCATTATTGCTCTTGCAACTGTCGAGTTTCCGCCACCAGGCGTTTCCGTCAGGTCAATAATCAGATTTTTGTATTGAAACAAACTGTCGAGTGTTTTGTCAAATTCTGAAATGAGTGCATTGTTTCCCAGCGAATTATTGATTTTGATATAAGCGGTTTGATCATCGATTATTTTGCTGTAAAGAAGCTCATCTCTATTTCGATAACTTACAGGTTTGTAGATTTTTGACTTTCCATTTTCAATAACTGTGATTTCTCTTTCCGCATCGTAAGTTCCTGCAAAAAGCATATCAATGGCGTATTGATGCATTTTTGGATTGTGCTGATTCGTGAACTTTGGTAAGAATTTTCTCAGTTGTTCATCAATTGGTTTTCCATTGAATGTGGTGACTTCCATTCCTATTTTCATTCCCGATAAATCTGCGCCAAAACCTTTCCTTAAATCTGTAACGAAGAATTTGTTTCCAACCTTTTCAACATAAAAATCAGAGCCCGATGGAATGAGTCTGTTTGATGTATGTAGATTGGTGCTTAATGAAGAATGACCGTTGTGAAGCTCATTCAAAACACTTTCAAAAAGTTGGATAAATTCTTGATCATTCGATATTTTTTCAGCTTTCGGCTCGTAGATTTCCCTGACTTTTCTCCATTCAATATTTTGTTGGTCAAGATAAGCGTAATGATTGTTGATGTCTGTCCAAAATTCTGAAAAGTCTTTCTGATATTTGGATTGCGCGAAACTAAAGTTAATCGAAAAGAAAAGAAGAATTGCGAAAAACAGTTTAATTGTCATAAAAATGTTCTTTTAATCAGTCAATT
Organism: Epilithonimonas xixisoli; assembly: GCF_004365655.1. GTDB lineage: Bacteria > Bacteroidota > Bacteroidia > Flavobacteriales > Weeksellaceae > Epilithonimonas > Epilithonimonas xixisoli. The sequence continues at coordinate 829,226 of NZ_SOEO01000003.1, forward strand.
ATTTCACCAACAATCTCTCACAAACCGTCTTGCTAAAATTCTCTTCACGCCCGTTATAAGCGATCAACATCGATTGGTCAAATCCTTCGATTTGTAAAATTTTCAATTTTGTTCCTAAGCTCAAGTCTCTCTTATTCAAAAAATTCAGAAATTCTTCGGAGGACGTTGTGACTGAAGCTAATTCTACGGTTTGGTTTTCCTTGCATTTGCTCAGTTTTTTGTGATCGGGTTGAATGACATTTCCATCTTTGTCCGGAATAGGTTCGCCGTGAGGATCCATTTTCGGATAGTTCAAAATCTCATCCATTTTATCAAAAAACTCATCGGAATGAATGTGTTCCAATTGTTCCGCAATTTCGTGGACATTTTCCCATCCGAAACCCATTTTCTCCACCAAAAACATTTCTGTTAATCTGTGTTTTCTTACAATCAATGAAGCTTCTTTTTTTCCGGATTCTGTGAGTTTGATTGGTTTGTACGATTCATATTTTACCCAATTTTTCTCCGCAAATTTCTTTACCATACTGTTAACGGATGGCATTTTGATATTGAGTTGTCGGCTGAGGTCGTTCACAGAAACTTCATCATTCTCATTCACAAGATGATAAAGTGCTTTCAGGTAATTTTCTTCGGTCAAGGAATTCATATTTCAAAATTAAATAAAAGTTAGAAGTAAATCAAATTTTGACTAACAATAGTATCATCAAATTTTGTAGAATTGTACGTATATTTGTACAAAATAAAATACAAAATATGTTGATTGCCAATATTTCTGATTTTAGAAAAGACATCAAATCTTATCTCGACAAAGTCTCAAAGAATTTTGAAACCTTGATCATCAACCGTGGAAAAGACAAAGGAATTGTCGTGATGTCTCTGGATGAATACAATTCATTAATGGCAACAAACCACGAATTATCTTCCAGAAAAAATGAATCAAGATTAGATTCAGCCATTGAGAAATTGAAAGGCAAAAACTCATTTTCAAAAGATTTAATTGAAGAATAATGAGATATGTTTTTGTGGATGAATCTTGGGAAGATTATCTTTACTGGCAAAGTACGGACAAGAAAAAGCTCAAGAAAATCAATGAACTGTTAAAAGATATTGCAAGAAATCCTTTCGACGGCATCGGAAAACTTGAACCGTTGAAGCATAAATATTCTGGTTTTTGGTCAAGAAGAATTGATGATGAACATCGATTAATTTATAAATATGAAGACGATGAAATCCAGATTGCCAAGTGCAGATTTCATTATGATTAAATAAAATAGCAGAAAGAAAAAATGAAGACATACTCCTTTAAAAATGATTACTCCGAAGGTTGTCATCCCTATATTTTAGAAGCATTAATCAAAACAAATCTCGACCAGCAAAATGGTTACGCATATGATGAATATTCTGATGAAGCGAAAGAATTAATTAAGAATAAGATCAATGATCAAACCGCAGAAATTTACTTTGTGAGTGGGGGAACGCAAGCTAATCTTCTGGTGATTTCCTCGATTCTTCGGCCTCACGAAAGTGTAGTTTCTGCTGAAACCGGACATATCTTTACCAACGAAACTGGCGCAATAGAAGCGACAGGACACAAAATCCACGGGATTGTAACCGAAGATGGAAAACTTAAACCAGAACACATTCAATCGGTTTTGGATTCTCATACCAACAAACCGCATCAGCTGAAACAGAAGTTGGTCTATATTTCAAATTCTACGGAAATAGGGACGATTTATCAGAAACAAGAGCTGAAACAATTATACGAATTTTGCCAAGCAAATAATCTCTATCTTTTTCTGGATGGCGCGAGATTGGGACAAGCTTTGACTTCGGAAATCAATGATTTGACTTTGGAAGCTATTGCCAATTTTACCGATGTTTTCTATCTCGGCGGAACAAAGAACGGCGCACTTCTCGGCGAAGCAATTGTGATTACCAATGATAATTTGAAAGAAGAATTCGGTTTTCACATCAAGCAAAAAGGCGCTTTGTTGGCAAAAGGAAGACTGCTCGGAATTCAGTTTTTGGAATTGATGAAAAATGATTTGTATTTTGATTTGGCCAAGATTTCTAATGTTCAGGCAATGAAGATTAAATCAGCTTTTCAGGATAAAGGATTTCAGTTTTTATCAGAGACTTTTACCAATCAAATATTCCCAATTCTAAACAATTCTCAAATCGAAAAGTTATCAGAAAATTTTGATTTCTATGTTTGGAAAAAGATGGATGAAGATAATTCTGCAATTAGAATCATCACTTCTTGGGCGACTTCTGATGAGGTTGTAGAAGGTTTTATTAATGAAATTAAAGCTTTGTAAATTTAGAATTGATTAGTTATTTTCTAACCATTTCGAAACCCAAAGTGCGCAAACTAATGATACAATTGCCCAAATTGATAATGGTATTAGAATAATGAATAAATCAAAGTTTGTGTATTTTAAATTAACCAAATTTTTGAAATCAAATCCGGAAGAAATTAAAACACCTAAATAAATGATGTGGTAAATAAACAAGGAGCTGGTAAAAGATATTTTCTTTTTTGTATTAATGATTAAAAATGTAATCGTAGAAAGCAGAAAAGCAATTCCAGAAGTAATCATTATTGCAATTGGCATCATTCCAACTTCGCCTCCGGACAATTTTGTTGTTTTTAAATACTCACCGAATATTAAAATGTTTAAAACTGCAATTAGCAAGTAAATTATAATCGTTGTAGCTGTCCTATAAAATTTCATAATCTTACAAAATTAAAAAACTCCCAAAAATATTGGGAGTTTACATTTTATATCGTTTCCTCTTTCGGAAGTTTGTATTTCTTGGAGATAATCATAATTACTGCTCCGGCAATCATAAATGGAATACTCAAAATCTGACCTGTATTAAGTCCCGCAAATTGAATAATCTCGTCTCCTTGAGGCTCTTTCAAAAATTCCACAAAGAATCTGATGGCCCAAAGAATAATGAAAAATAAGCCGAACAACCAACCTTGCTGATATTTTTTGTTGGTCTTTTTGTACAAAAACCAAAGCAAAAAGAAAAGACAAACGTAACCAAATGCCTCGAACAATTGCGTTGGATATCTTGGAATCGTTACGCCATATTCTGAACTTTGTTGTGGAAAAAGCAGAGCAAATGGGGAAGAAGGATCAATTGGTTTTCCTAAAATTTCGGAGTTGAAAAAATTTCCCATTCTCACAAAAGCACCGCCGGAAGCGACAACAATCCCGATTCTGTCATAAACCCATAGCGGATTTTTCTTGATAATTTTCAAACTGTAATACAGAGTTGTAGCAATTACCATAATCGCCGCGCCGTGACTTGCCAATCCGGAAAATCCAGTGAAATGCAAACCGCCTCGTGTGCTAATGGGCAAAAACACACTTAGGAAATCTTCCTTGAAAAGTTCTGGCTGATAAAAGATAACGTGTCCTAATCTCGCGCCCAAAATGGTTCCTACCAATGTCCAAGTGAAAAATGGTTCTAGGTATTTCTCATCTACACCGTCAATTTTAAAGATTTTTGCCATTATGAAATAACCTAATCCAAAAGCAAAAATGAACATCAAACTGTAAAAATGCAACATAAAAGGTCCAAGCTTGATTCCTTTTATCGGATCCCAAATTTTGAAACTTGTTTCCAATTCAACATTGTCTGTTGGTTTTAGAAAACGCTTAGACTTTAAAAGATACTTGAAGTTTTCAATATTTTTCTGATCAAGGTTTGAATCTACAGGTTTGAAATCCTTGTCCAAAAACTGAAAATTGAAAGCTTTGTATTTTATTAATAGATTTTGGATGCTTCCAAGTTGATCAGTGGATTCAGCTGTTACATTGTCTTCATTAAGAATCACCAATAGGTTTTGGACATTTCGCGAAGCCGCATTGGATAAAGAATCTCCTCGTTGCGATGCAAATATTTTTACATTAACGTTCTCCGAGTTGTTTATTTTCAAAACGCCGTCAGAAAGTCCCGATGAAGAACTTTGCGAAGATACCAATTGGAAAAATCCAACAAAAATGATGAGATAAAATCTTAGAAAAATATGATTCATTGATAGGTAATTTTAATGTTGTTTTGGTGGCACTGGATCATAACCTTCGCCTCCCCAAGGATGACAGCTCGCAATCCGTTTCATCGCCAGCCAGCTTCCTTTGATAAGTCCGTGAACTTTCAAAGCTTCCAAAGTGTAATGCGAACAAGTCGGGTCGTACCGGCAATTCTTCCCCAAAAATGGCGAAATAGCGAGTTGATAAAACTTTATCAAAACCACGATCGGAAAAGTGAGAATTTTGTTCAGCATAATTTTGAGCTATGCAAAAATAGCAGAAAAATCACAATGGAACTGAATTAGCGTCATTTATTTGATTCAAAACAAAAAAGCGTTTCAAATTTTGAAACGCTTCTCGATCGATCATTATTTATCAATCAACATTTATAATTAAAGAACATCTCTGATTTCTTCATTTTTTTTGAAGGTTGCTGTTGCAAAAGGACAAAGCGGAATGATTTTCAGATTGTTTTCTCTCGCAAATTCTACAGCTTTGTAAACCATTTCTTTCCCAACGCCTTTTCCGTTGTAGGCTGGTTCCACTTCTGTATGATCGATGATGATTTTGTCTGCTCCAGCCCAAGAATAGGTCATTACTCCAGCTTTATTTCCTTCAAAAGTGGCTATGAATTCACCTTTTGTTTCTCTATTGATTTGTTTTACTTCTAACATATTTATGATATTTTGGTTAAGATTTCGATGTTGTTGGTCAATATTTTATGAATCGGACAAGCATCTGCGATTTTGAAAAGTCGGTCTTTGATGTCTTCGCTTATTTCTGCAGTTCCAAAATCGATGACTCTGGAAAACTGAGCGGTTTTGGTTTGAGGATAATTTTCCAAATCCACTTCCACATTGATGTTTGGAATGTCCCAAGCTTTTCTGTCGATGTACATTCGCAGCGTTGCGGCTGTACAACTGGCAAGCGATGTCGCAAGAATCTCATAAGGATTGAAACCTTTGTTTCCGCCACCTTGCGCCAAAGGTTCGTCTGTAATGATTTTGTTTTCGCCTGCAATGACTTCTGTGTAATATTTTTCTGTGCCTAATGTTGCTTTTACTTTTACGCCCATTTTTTATGAATTTAATTGATAGCTTAATGCGCCCGACGGACATTTTTCAATTTGCTCTTTCAGTGCTTCAGAAGTTGCATTTTCTGTTTTGATCCAAGGTCTTTCTTTCGGATTGTAAACTTTTGGAAGCATTTTTACGCAAACACCTGCGTGTATGCAGACTTTTGGTTTCCAGATGACGGTGATTTCTCCAGCTTTATATTCGTGGGTTTCCATTATATTTGATTTTTGAAGTTTTCTATTTTAAGATTAATGTCGCTCAGTAATTCCGGATTGATGATTCCGTTTTCCGAATCAAAATTCTCATAAAACTTTGGAAGAGAAAAAGTTTCTTTGATATCAGCTCCAAACTGAGGGAAAAATTTTGATGCTTCTGCCATTACATTACCACCACCATATCCGCCAGGTGAAGTCGTCATCAAGAACATCGGTTTGTTTTGAAAAACCTTCACATTGATTCTGGAACACCAATCAAATATATTCTTGAAAGCGGCGCTGTAAGAACGGTTGTTTTCGGCCAAAGAGCAGATGATGATATCAGATTCTTCTATGTTTTTCAAGAATTGATAAGCTTCATCAGGAAATCCATTTTTCTCCAGATCTACGGAGAAAACCGGCATTAGATAATCATTAAGATCAATCAAATTTACTTCATCATCTGGAAAACTTTTCATAACAAATTTTACAAGTTGTTTGTTGATGGAAGTGGAAGAGTTGCTTCCGGCAAAGGCAAATATTTTCATAGTTTTTTATTTTTAATTAAAGTTTATCGTAACCACCAAATTTCTCATCAACAATCGCTTTCCATTCCGGATGTTTCTTGATGAAGGCGAAAACATAAGGGCAAAATGGCAACAACTTTTTTCCACTTTCTTTAATGTATTGTAATGTTTTTTCTACAACTGCACCCGCGGCGCCTGTTCCTGCCAATTCTGGCTCAGCTTCCGTGTGCACCAATGCGATTTGATTTTCTGTTTCACCATAATTGATGAAAGCAAAATGACCGTCGATTTCTATTTCGAAACGTTTTTTTGATTCATTTTTTACTAGTGGGATAGATTCGAATTCAGTTTTCATAACCATATATTTTGTTTATTAAAGTTAGTCATTATTTATTTTTCAAAATTATAGAAACAAAATACACTGGAAATTGATGTAGGATATGTTCGCATTATAATTTATCATTAATAAAAAAATCCCGTAAAAATTAATTTACAGGATCTTAAGGTTAACAAAAAATATAATTATGAATAATGATATGGCTCTTTCTTGCTGGTTTTGATGAACTCAGCGATTTGATTGTACTTCTCTGGTTGGTTTTCCGGCATTTGTTCCAATCTGTAATAGAAATTTTTGATTCCTTTTCTGGAACTGATGCTGATGCTAAGAATATAATTGATGACTGCTTTTTCTGTTTTCATTGCGATGACTTTGTGCAATGGCAATTCTAAAACAGGTTGGCGATTTTGTGCCAGCGGATGTCTGTACTTCACAGATAAAATGTGTTCTGAGACTTCCAAAGAGAATATTTTGAGTTTGATGATTCGCCACATACAAAAGATGAAAATTATTACAAAAGAGGTGTAATAAAATTCTTCTGAACTAGGAAAAAACTGTTGTGATAAGATCAAAAAAAGCAGATCCAAAAGGAGAAGAAAGAAGAATCCGTACAACTTGAGAGTGACTTCTTTTCTGTTATTTATTTTCATTTTGTAGAGTCGGTTTGAAAATGAGATTGCTATTTTAATTTTGTAAGAAGTAATAGTACTTCAGCTTTTTAAGCATCATTTACAGAGCTGTTTTAGCTCTGTAATTTTGATACTTAGATTTCATCATGTGTAAGTAGAATCTTATAGTGTATTTGTGTAGTGTTTTTTTTGAGTATCTTTTACAGAGCCTTTCGACTCTGTAAATGTGATACTTATATCATTTGGTTTTTTTGTTTTTGTAAGTATTGCTTTTAGGAATACTTTTTTTCATCATTTGTGTTTTTAGAATCTTCGAAATTGCATTTTCATCATTTGTGCTTTTAGAATTCTCAAAATCGTTTTTTCATCATTTGTGTTTTTAGAATCTTCGAAATTGCATTTTTCATCATTTGTGCTTTTAGAATTCTCAAAATCGTTTTTTCATCATTTGTGTTTTTAGAATCTTCGAAATTGCATTTTCATCATTTATGCTTTCAGAATTCTCAAAATTGTGTTTTTCATCATTTGTGTTTTTAGAACCCAATTTTGTACATTGTTGCTTTTATTTTTTTGTGATTAAATAATCAGCTTCTTTGTTGGGACAAAATTACAGACAACAGCAAAAAAAATATAATAAAACACTTAGATATACATCGCAACGCTTGTAGATTTTTATCTACAAAAAAAGCTTATCATATCGATAAGCTTTAAAATATAGTGTCGGAGATTTTACTGATGTTCTTTCAGGATATCGATAAGATCTACAATATTATCAATTTTTAATTTCTCAAAAATTCTCTTTTTTACAGTACTAACTGTATTTTGTTTGACTTCTAATTTGTTTGCAATCTCTAGATTTCCGAGTCCTTCTGCATACATTTTGGCAATTGTCAGCTCCTTTTCTGTAAGAGAAAGAAGAGGATTCGCCAATTTGGGATTTCGGACAGAATTGATGAGCAAGGCCTGTGTCACGGGTGAAATGTATTCTCCAAACTGTATCATACGTTGGATAGCATTTTTCACATCATCTTCCTCACTCAGTTTGCTAAGGAAACCGTTGGCGCCTGCATTGATGTATTTGAGGGCGTGTACGTTTTCATCAATGCCGGAGAAAATCATAATCTTAATGTCGGGATTGATGGTTTTGATTTCCGGCAAAATGGACAAACTGGTTCCATCTGGGAAATGTGCATCTATAATGGCAATATCAATTGGATTGGATTTTACAGCTTCCAAAGCCTTTTGTAAAGTCGAGGCGTGAACCGCTTCAAAATCCAGCTCAATGTCTTCCAATATGAAAACAATCCCTTGCCTCATCAGGCTATGATCATCGGCAAGGAGAAAAGTTATTTTTTTATCTGGGAAACTCATGAATTAAGGTCAAGATTTATGGTAAATTTCACAGTTGTGCCTTTCGCCAGTTCACTATCTACGGAAATAGTTCCGCCATACAATTCTACAATCTCTTTGCACAGACTCAGTCCAAGACCGGCTCCAAGATTTTCTACATCTTCCGACAATACACCTTGATAGTAAGGCTCGAAGATTTTTTCCAAATCGGAATTCGAAATTCCTGCACCAGTATCCGTGATCTCCGTGATTAAAGAAACTGTTTTAGAATCTACATTTTCACTTCTTGTGTTCACCGTAATTTGTCCGTTTTCTGTGAATTTATTTGCATTTCCTAAGATATTCATAAAAATCTGATTGATCTTGGTGTTGTCAGAGAAAACGCTGAGATTCGGATTTATATTTTGTTGAACGACAAATTTGTTATTTCTTGTTTCAATGTAAGGCTCGATAGAACTCAGGATAGAATCTATTTCATTTTTGAGATTGAAAACCACTGGAATCAGTTTGTTTTCAACGTGTTGATTTTTGGTGTATTCCAGGATTTGATTGGCTTGCATCAATAAGGTGTTGTTTGTAAAACTGATCGATTTCAAATATTCCTTAATGCTCTCATCATTGGTTTTTTTATTAATTCTGTTGATGAAGATTCCAATGATTTTCAGAGGTGATCTCAGCTCGTGGCTCAGCATTCCCAGAATCCTGTTTTTAAAACTAAGATTTTCTTTAATTTGGAGATTCGCAGCCTTTAATTGCTTTTCGTAGATGAAGGCAATCCGAGTGAGGAACATTATCAAAATTGATACAATGAACATCAGAATCATCGAACCAAAAACCAGGTAAGTTCGGATTTCATTATTCTTAGAAGTCTGAGCCTCGTACTCTTTCTGCAAATCGGATTTCGAGGTTTGGATGGCCAATTCGTAAATCGTCATCAAATCATTGCTATAAATCAATAAGTTGTTGAACACTTTATAAAATCTTCCACTGTGATTAGAATTCTTGGTAACATTTACTTGTATTTTCTGAACTTCTTTAGAATAATGATTGTTAATCGTTTTTACGATGCTGTCCATTTCAGATTTAATCTTCTCAGCATTGGTCACGGCGCCATTTTTTACAGTAATCACGGTACTTTCTTTCTGCACATCTACTTTTCCGGATATGGCGTCGCCCAAACGTCCAAAAAGGCCTTTCTTTTTCACCGTGTCGGAAATGGTTTTGGTTTGGATGTCAAATTTTTCGAAGTTAAAATTGTTAAAATCATACTTTTTCAATTTCGGAAGATCTTCACGGATTTTAAAACTCGATTTTGTAGAAAACTGATAAGTAGAATCCGCCAGCATCTTAAGTTTTTTGAACTCAGAAGAATCTTTTTTCTGAGGCAAGACGATGCTTTCCAGTCTAGGATTTTGATAACTGTTGATGCTGTCTAGATTTTTTGTGAGCTTGTTGACAGATGCGAAATACAAATCCAGATGTTTTTTATCATTGGTAATCAGGTATTTCTGGAAATGATCTTGCGAAATCAGCAATTCTTTTCTGGAATCGTTGGTGAGGTTTTCCAAGGAGTTGATTTCATTCAGCTGTTTCTCAATGAACGCCAAATTCTTCTTGTTCATAAATTCGTTATAGAAGAATCCTGCAAGAATGATTTGTATCAATAAAATACACAATATAAGAAAATAATGAACGATTTTTCTATATCTAAAATTAGAAAACGTCGCCGATTGATTTTTGGAACTCATTATTTTGCGGTTTTATTTAGTTTCCTATAAAAATAATAAAAAATCCTGTAAAAATAATGTTTTACAGGATTAATATTTCATAAAAATAATTAATTATAATGATTTAAACTGTTCCAGCATTCTTTTGTCATTTTCAAAGAACATACGGATGTCGCTCATTTGGTAAAGCAACATTACGATTCTCTCGATTCCCATTCCGAAAGCATATCCCGAGAATTTATCAGAATCAATGTTTACATTATTAAGAACTGCAGGATCTACCATTCCGCAACCCATAATTTCCAACCAGCCAGTTCCTTTTGTGATTCTGTAATCCGTTTCGGAGTTCAGTCCCCAATAAACATCAACTTCTGCACTTGGCTCTGTGAAAGGGAAGTAAGAAGGTCTCATTCTAATCTTCGATTTTCCGAAAAGTTCCGTTGTGAAAAATTGAATGGTTTGTTTAAGATCTGCAAAACTTACATTTTCATCAATGTAAAGTCCTTCAATCTGATGGAAAATGCAATGCGAACGGGAAGAAACAGCTTCGTTACGGAAAACCCTTCCAGGAGAAAGAATTCTCATTGGCGGTTCGTTGTTTTCCATATGTCTGATTTGAACGGACGAAGTGTGCGTTCTCAACAAAACATCTGGATTTTGCTCGATGAAAAACGTATCCTGCATATCTCTTGCCGGGTGATATTCCGGAAGATTCAATGCGGTAAAATTATGCCAATCATCCTCAATCTCAGGTCCGTCTGCAACTGCAAAACCAATGGATTTGAAGATTTCAATAATTCTGTTTTTAACCAAGTTGATTGGATGACGAGAACCCAATTCCAAAGGGAATCCTGGACGTGTTAGATCCTCTTTCTCAAGAATAATTTTACTCTCCGAAGAAGATTTCAAATCCTCAAGTTTCTCATTCACAGCATTTCTCAGAACATTGATTTTCTGTCCAAAGTCTTTTTTCTGCTCGTTGGGAATTTGCTTCAAAGAATCATAAAAATCATTCATAATTCCTTTCTTTCCATTGAATTTGAGACGGAATTGTTCTATCTCATCTTTCGCAGAAGATTGGAAATTTTGTACTTCTATCAGCAGGTCATCAATTTTCTCTAGCATTGGTTATAATAAATTATAGAGTGCAAAAATACGATTTTAAAATAAAAAAATCTGCCTTTTCGCAAAGCAGATTTGAATTTTTAATCTTGGGTATCAAGTCTTGTCTCTTGTTTCTTCAAGTTATTTCTTTTCAATCGCCTTCACTTTCATCTGAACATTAATCTCATTTTTAATCAAACCTTCTGCTGCAGGCATTTGAAATTTGATTCCAAACTCGTCTCTGTTGATGTCTTTGGGTTCTGTTGCGATGGTTAATTCTCCATCTTTCACTTTTACATTCGCATTGAAATTGAATGGTTTTGTAATGCCTTTCAAAGTAAGATTTCCATCCAGAATAGTATTGTAATCGCTTCCTGCAAGTCCTTCCGAGACTTTTGTGATTTCGTAAGAAGCATTGGGGAATTTTGCAGTATCAAAGAAGTCTGCACTTTTGAGATGTCCCAGAAGTTTTCCATTCGATTCTGCTTCTTTCAAGTCTTCGTTTGTGATGGAGTTCATATCGATTACGAATTGTCCGCTTTCAAGCTTACTATCTTTCACGGTCACTTCTCCACTTTCGAATTTCAAATTTCCAATATGGCTAGTATTATCAGATTTTACAACTTTGAATCCTTTCCATTCCGCTTTACTATTTAAAGTGTCCACCACATAGACTTGTCCGTTCGACGTTGTCAAAACTTCATTGCTCTCGCTAGTTACGGGTTTGTCTTTTCCACAAGAAATGATGAAAACCGAAGCGGAAATCAATAAAATTGCGGAGATTAAAGTTGTCTTTTTCATAATGGAAATTTTTAAATAATGTCTAAATTTGTGTTTTTGCTAAAATAATAAAATTATTACGATTTCAACCACTAATTTTGCAAGATGTTGTTAGAAGTTAAAAACCTGTATTTCAATTATCAGACCGATAAACCATTGTTTCAAAATCTTAACCTGAATGTAGATGAAGGCCAAATTATCGCTTTGGTAGGTGAAAGTGGATGTGGAAAATCAACTTTATTAAGTTTGATCTACGGTTTGATAGATTGGCAAAATGGCGAAATTTTATTTGAAGGCGAAAAACTATTTGGACCAAAAGGCAATCTTGTTCCCGGAGAATCTCAAATGAAATTTGTAGCGCAAAATTACGATTTGATGCCTTACGGAACGGTTTATGACAACGTTGGAAAATTCATTTCTAACATCAATCTAAAAGAGAAAAAAGAAAAGGTTGAAGAATTGTTGAATGTGGTTGGTTTGACAGAATTTGCGAAAGTGATTCCCAAGAATCTAAGCGGTGGACAACAACAAAGAGTCGCGATTGCAAGAGCTTTGGCGGTTCTTCCGAAAATGCTTTTGCTGGATGAGCCTTTCAGTAATCTAGACTTTTCGAGAAAGTTTGAGTTGAGGGAAAAACTTTTTAATTATGTCAAAGAAAATAATCTCAGTTTAATAATTTCAACGCACAATTTGGAAGAAGTTTTACCTTGGGCTGACAAGATTGTCGTTTTGCAACAAGGCAGATTGATTCAGAATGATTCTCCGAAAGAAACTTATGAAAATCCTTATAACGATTACGTTGCAAAACTTCTTGGCGAAGTCAATATTTTCACCGACGAAGAAAAATCTGAATTTAATTTAAAGAAAACGAATTACTTTCCACATCAAATCAAAATCGCCGAAAGTGGAGTAGAAGCAACCGTTTCTGACAGCCGTTTCGCAGGTTCTCATTACAGAAACAAATTGTTAATCAATGATAAATCTATCATCATCTATTCAGATGAATTTTTAGAAGGAAAAGTCAATCTTCAATTTTAGTTAGTAACAATATTACTAGATTAATTATATAAACTTTGATGAGTTTTACGTCTTTGCGAACCTTAAAATACTTTCAATAATTTTAAAAAAATCTTTGCGGACTTTGCGTTAAAATTCCCACTCAATAACTAAATTGTTTTTTTGTGGATAAAATATGGATAACTTATAGATTTCCAGTTTGTTGAAATGAAAATAATTTCTAATTTTGCTAAACGAAAATACATCAGGAAATTTTTGGTTAATTCTCTTTCTGCCCCTAAGGATTGAAATTAGTTTCGTTTCGACGAGACAATCAAAGTCTTTGAAAGTCGACCCTGCCAAATTTTTCCTTTTTTATTTTGCCACAATTTTTCTTTTCTGAAAATAATATCCAATAGCTTGCAACAATAAGAAAATAGGAACCGTAATTACGGTTAGCATAATGTCTGATTCTTGATTTTGGCGTGCAAAAAAATAAAATAATATAAATATAAAAACCATTGAATAAGTTGTTACAAACGCATTCCAATGATTTTTCTGATATATAAAGAACAAGGTATTTTCTACAATCAAACTATATATTAAGAAACCAGCATAAGTCATAAACATCAAATAACCAACCATAATATCCGCTTGATTACCATATCTGAAGAAAATAAGAAAAATTGCAAAAGAAAGTACAAATCCTGCCACACAGGCAGAAAGACTTCTTAAAATATTTTTAATCATTTGTGGATGTGTTCGTTATCTGTTTATTACCTTGGCTTGTGAATGCAATTTTCCAAAAGCCAAAAGCCAATTAAGCTTTTCTTACAAACTCAGACTTCAAAGCCATCGACCCAAAACCATCAATTTTGCAATCGATATTGTGGTCACTTTCTGGTCTTAGTCTAATGTTTTTCACTTTCGTTCCAGCCTTGATATCTTTCGGAGCACCTTTCACAGGAAGGTCTTTGATGACAATCACAGAATCTCCGTTTTGCAATTCCTTCCCAAGAGAATCGAAAATTTTCCCTTCCGTAGAAACTTCCGCCGGGTCCCATTCGTAGAAACATTGGGAACAGACCTGAAGATTATCTTGTTCATAAGTAAATTCGGATTGGCATTTCGGGCAAAGAATCGTGTCGCTCATAACTTTTTATAAATGATGATTGATAATCGATAAATGATATATCAATATTGTTCGGCAAAGATAACGAAATTGGACGTTGCTATCAAGCAATATTTATCATCCTACTTCAAAGTCTGTACTATTATCTAAAATCTTCTTTATATTTGTCTGCAACAAAAATAAATCTCTTTAATTAAAATGAAAAAGACCGCTTTATACGATAAACACGTTTCTTTGGGAGCTAAGATTGTTCCTTTTGCAGGTTTCGAAATGCCTGTTCAATATACCGGAATCAACGAGGAGCATTTTGCTGTCCGCGAAAAAGCGGGAATGTTCGATGTGTCTCATATGGGACAGTTTTTCATCGAAGGAGAATCTGCGAAAGACCTTTTGCAATTTGTAACTTCCAATAATGTTGATGCGCTTGAAAATGGAAAAGCACAATATTCTTGTCTGCCAAACGAAACTGGCGGAATTGTGGACGATTTGATTGTTTACAAAATGGAAGATGAGAAATATTTCGTAGTAGTAAACGCTTCAAACATCGATAAAGACTGGAATCACATCTCAAAATACAACGAAAAATTCGGAGCGAAAATGACCAACGCTTCAGATGAAATGTCTTTGATTGCCATCCAAGGTCCAAAAGCAACGGAGATTCTTCAAAAATTAACGGAGACAGATTTGTCAATCATTCCATATTATCATTTCAAAGTCGGTTCTGTGGCTGGTTTTTCTGATGTCATCATTTCAAATACAGGTTACACGGGAAGTGGCGGTTTCGAGATTTATTTTAATAATGACAATGCAGAACAGATTTGGGAAGCATTATCAGAAGCTGGACAGGATTTAGGATTAATTCCTTGCGGATTGGCTTCCAGAGACACTTTGAGATTGGAAAAAGGATTTTGTCTTTACGGAAATGACATCAACGATACAACCTCTCCACTAGAAGCTGGATTAGGCTGGATTACGAAATTCGATAAAGATTTTGTGAATAAAGCATTCTTGGAAAATCAAAAAGCGGAAGGCATTACCAAAAAATTAGTAGGTTTCGAAATGCAGGAGAAAGCAATTCCAAGACACGATTATGAAGTGGTAGATGCCGAAGGAAAAGTCATCGGAAAAGTAACATCCGGAACAATGTCTCCAATGAAGAAAGTAGGAATAGGACTGGCTTACGTTGACAAACCGAACTTCAAACTAGATTCAGAGATTTTCATCAGAATCAGAAATAAGGACATTCCTGCGAAAGTGGTGAAGTTACCTTTTGTTTAAATCGAAATTGATTTTAAAATAATACAAGCGACTATTTTGGTCGCTTTTTTGTTTGTAGGTAATTTAGTAAATTTCAGAAAAATAATTAATTATGAAATCAAATAAACTAAATTTAGTCCTATTGTTCTCTGGAGCAATGCTCTTCCAAGCAGTTGGAAAGAAAGAAATTGCTTTAAAATCGGAAGCAAATTCAATTAATGTTTCAGTGACATTCCAACAAATGCCTGCAAATATCAAAAGCTTTTTGGCGAAATATTATCCAAAAGCGACGGTTGCAAAATACGAATCCAAGAATACACTTGTCGGTAGAAAGTACGAAGTCAAGCTAAACAACGGCGCAGAAATCGACTTCGACAAAAACGGTAATTGGGAAGAAATCATCGACAAACAAGGCGTTCCGACAGCTTTGATTCCTGTAAAAATAAAAGCTTATGTCGATAAAAAATACAAAGGCGTCAAAGTAGAAGCCATTGATAAAGAAAAAAATAAAATCAAAGTCGATTTAAATAATGACATTGATTTGGAATTTGATAAAAACGGAAATTTTTTGAGAATTGATAAATAAAAAAGAAAGCGTTCAAACTATTGAACGCTTTCTTTTTGACTTCTGACTTCTGCCTATTTCAAATATTTCGTGATGCTTTCGCTCGTTGGATTAGTCGTACTGACAAAACTGTCAATCACATTTCCTTTTTCATCAAGCAAAATTTTGGTGAAGTTCCATAGTATTTTTGTGTTCTTCACTCCGTTTTCTTTCTTGTCTGTGAGGAATTTGTAGATGGGTGCGATGTCGTTACCTTTTACAGAAATCTTCGAGGCCATCGGGAAATCCACACCATAGTTTCTTTGGCAGAAGGTTGCAATCTCTTTGTTAGAACCAGGTTCTTGTCCACCAAAATTGTTCGCTGGAAAACCTACGACTACCAATTTGTTTTTATAAGTGTCCGCCAATTTTTGCAAATCTTTGTATTGCGGTGTAAAACCACATTCCGAAGCTGTGTTCACAACCAATATTTTTTTGCCTTTGAACTTAGAAAAGTCAATCGTAGAGCCATCCAAGGCTTCTACTTTGAAACTGTGAATCGATTTTGCCTGCGCTTTGTTTTTTGAAAATCCGAAAAGTGAAAACATAATAATTAGTAAGTATTTCATAAAATTAATTTAAATTTTTTTAAAGACAAATTAAAAATCAAATTTAAAACAAGTTTGGGAATAAAGGGTTAATTATCAATTATCAATTATCAATTATCTCAAATAAGTCCCCAGTCCAAAGCTTTTTTTACAAGCTCGGGCACTTTCTTGCATTCTGTTTTGCTAAGGATATTTTTGCGATGCGTCGTAACCGTGTGGTAGGAGAGGTCTAAGGATTCTGAGATGTTTTTTGCCGAATAGCCCTTTGCTAATAATGAGAGAATCTCTATTTCGCGTTTGGTCAAGATGTTTTTTGGAGCAGATGTTTGCTTGATATTTTTATAATGCATCTGATGAAAATCTGTACGTCCACCGATTCCTGCAACCAAGACCGTGTAGGAATTGACTTTTGTAATATGTTCTATATTGGTGTGGATGTTTACGGCTTGCAATAGTTTTCCCGCTTCATCTTTTTTAATGTGCAGAGACTGATGATGGAACATTTCGTAATTGCCTTTGTCCGTTTTCATTCGGAAACAATAGCTACATTTTAAGTTTTGCTGATGTTCCCAACCAATCTCGTGCATTTTTTCAATCGTCATTCGCTCAGCTTCCATCACATATTCTATATCGTTTGGATGGATGAGGTCTATGATTTCCTTCAAGTACTTCGGGGATTTTTTCAGACCGTGCATTTTCAGAATATTAGGATGCGGATTGATGATGGTACTGTCGAAAACGTTGAGAGCATAGTAATAAAATTCTCCCATAGCAAACATCTCGCCAATGATTTGCTCAACTGGTGGAGGTGTGGTAATGGAATGTGAAGTGTTTTGCAGTGTTTCTGGAAACGCATTCCAAACATCCAGAAGCGGATGAGCTTTCTTAGATGAAACTTTGTAATCTTTTTCCATCTCGGTTATAATTTTGATATAAAATTAACATTATTTCTGATAAAAATACCCCGAAAGTGGTATTTACTTGTATTCTATTTTCATTTTAGATTTGAAAGAAAAATAATAACTATGGAAACTCTTTTCTCCAGAGCCTTCGTGCTACTGATAATCTGTCTCTTTCAAAACATCTATGCACAAGAATCCGAGATTGTAAAAATCCTGAATCAAAATCTAAAGGAAGACCTTGAGATCAAAGCAGAGTACAATCACTTTGATGATACGCTTAGAATCATAAAGCCTTACGCAATTGCAAACGGAATACTTTCTATAGAGATAGAATCCAAAAAAGGAAATATACATTATGTAGAAAAAAGGGAAGTGCCGATTTCTGAGATTGATGCTGTCGAAAAAGACATCAATGTGATTTTTAGTGCCAATAATGATGCAGTTAAAATCACGACCACATATCTGAAAAAACTCTACGACGAAAAAGATGGTACTGAAACAAGCAGTTTGTTTTTCACTGGAATCCGCCTCCAACGTCAAAACAAATTTCTGGGAGAATCCCTCCAAAAAGCCTTTGAAAAAGCAGGTTACAAGATAGAGTTGGGAAGCTGGTATGACTGAGTTTTTGGAAGTTGGGAATGGGCTCCGAGAGCCTCAGCCTGACAAAGATTAAAGCTTTGATTTTTAGGACTGTCATCCTGAGCTTGTCGAAGGATCTTAAATGAAAAAAAACAACTTTAAAACAATTGATATTATGAAAAACAAAACATTACAAACACCAATGGTAACAGCAATCTTGCTGTTGGGATTTTTATTTTTTGCAAACACGGCAAAAGCGCAGGACACGAAAACGGTCTATTATTTTGGGATGTCTAGACTGGCTAACAAAAAATTTGCAGTAACCCCAATTTTGAGCAGTCAGATAAAGAAAACCAATCACGTGGAAACTTGCGTAAGCCAGCTAAAAATGTACTTGATGGATTATATCCCAGCTGAAACAAGCTATAAAATAGATTGGAGCAACAGAAGTCTGGCAGTGGACGGGCTGAGTGGTTCAACTCGCTCACAAGCAGAGAATATAAGATTGAAAATGATAAACCAATACAAAGAATATGGTTATGAAATTGTTCATCTTAACTATACCAGTTTTTCTTGTGACCAGTAATTTTAAAAATTTATAATTATGAAAACACTATTAAAAATATTTTGCCTCTTGGCGTTTTTAGGATTTTCAATGGAAACAAAGGCACAGACGAAAGAAGAAACTATTGCTTGGCTGAAAGAGAAATTAAATAAATATTTGGAAGGAACAAACTCTAGGGTTTCTAATCTTAAAGTTATAAAGATTGACGAATGTACTATTAGCTTGGAATATGATTTTCACCATTTAGACTGGGACGGAAAAACCTACCATATAATAGTTGAAATGCCTACAAATGTCAAGGGAGTTTCAAATGACGGTAGGTTTTTATATAGTGGTGAATACAGTAAAGAAATGGGACTGGGAGGACTTACTATTTATAGAAATAATTCTGAAGTTATTAGAATAAGTAATAGAGAAGATAATATTCTGAAACGTACAGAGAAGGCTTTAAAGCATTTAGAAACTTTTTGTAATAAAGGCAAAAACGAAACTTTTTAACCTATAAAAAAAGAAACTATGAAAACAAAATTATTATTACTGCTTGTGCTTTGGATCGGAGTTGTTTGGGGGCAAGAATCTCAAGAGGAGATTATTGTAACAGCACGTAAAATGGGATTTGTTGCCTATTTAACTCAACTGAAAACTATCTCTGAAGTGCAAATGAGTGAATTAGTAAATAACCCTCAATATACTTTACAGACTGACAAAGCAAAAGATATTAATCTTAACTATAATTTGTTGAAAATAAATGTTGATATTTTAATCAATCAACTATGTGCTGATTTAAGTGAGAAAAATAGCTTGCGTGTTTATAAATTAATTAATAAAAATATTAAAAAAGATTTCAAACTTCCAAAAAAATATAGTTATTATGAAGATTGTGTAAAAAATATTAAAAAATTAAGTGGCTCATTAGCATTTAAAGATTATTCGAGTAAAAGTGGTGCTTCTTTAGCTGATTGGGCTTCTGTTGGTACTTTAATATTAGATGTAGTTAAAATAAATGGGGAAAATAATCAAAAAAAAGTTGATAAAATTACTACTATTTTTTGTCAACTTCGATTAAAAGATATTAATGAATTGAAAAAAAAGTGACGAAAAATAAAGTTAATAACTTAAAAACAAAATGAAAAAAAATTAACGATTGTTAACGAAATTAATTAAAAAGGAGATGCTGAAAACCTTATAGAGTAAGCGAAAATTAATACGATTTATTATTATGCGAAATTTAATTATTGATGGTGCAAATCACAGAGAAACGGAAAGTTATGATTATTCCAAAGTGAAAGAAATTATAACAGATTTCGGAAGTCAAAATTTGGTATGTGGATTTTTACAATCATTTGGTAATCCATACAATGTAACTGTAACAGCAATGGAAAACGGGTGTTTTACCTGGGTTTTTAGCAGAAACGGAAAAGTAGTATCAATGCAATCTATACAAGCACAAAAAGGTCAATCCTATAATGCTTATTCATCAGACGGTATTACAGTAGTTGGAATAAACTGTGATTGTTATTTTTAAATAATTTATATTATGAAAAAGCTATTTTTATTATTCGCAGTATTTGCGATAACAGTGTTTCTTGCTTCGTTTACAGCAAACAGAACAAAAAAGGTCGAGAGCGGATATTACTTCCTTTATTATCAGGGTGGTTATACGGAGGGAAGTAATAATAATATTCCCGTTAAATGGATTTATATTTCAGACGTTGAATATGGAGAACGCCCCAATCCGACAGGTTTAGGTGCGCACAACTACTCAAAAATAAAACAACATTTTATAAATACAACAAAAAGCAAGTATTCAGGTCAGTTGTCCAAGTACTATATAGATCATATGTCTTGGCAATTCAAAAAAGATAAAGAAGATTTGATACAGATACGGAATAAAGAAATAGAGTCAGCTAAAAGCGATGGCTTTAAAGTATTTACTGTCAATTTGTAAGTAATTTACAAAACAATAAAATAAAAAATTATGCAAACAAAAACCATCCTCACAGCATTTCTATTGCTGTTCTGCCTATCTTCTTTTGCGCAAGATAAGAAACCAACATTTGAAGAAACAGTAACATATATTCATAAATTACTTGTAGACACCAATGTATTTTTTTTCCCAGCAGGGAAAAAAAGTGGTTCAATGATTAAGGAATTAATAATCAATAAAAATGGTATAATTAATATTGAAACATACAATGCAGGAAATGCAACTATTAATGTATTCGAAGTAGAAAAAATAATTAAAAAAACATCCTCATTTGGCATAGTAGATAAAAATGATAACTCATTAGGCAGTATGTCAGATTTTCCACCAAATAATGCTCCAAAACTAGAAAACGCAATTAAGCATCTTAAAACACTTTGCGTACAAGAACACGACCCTTTTGCAAATTAATTTTTACCTACAAATACTTAGAAGAGAAAAAGATGAGGAAAAAGACAACTCATCTTGGATTGATTGGATAAAAGAACAAATTAAACATCACGTTATCAAAGAGCCAGATCATAAAGACAATATTGAATTCACAGCATTTGGAATTAGAGGATAAAACATTATGTCAAACAACCACCGCTTCCAAGACCAAAACAAAACCGCCTCAGATTTCTACCAAGAAGTTTGGTTAGTTTGTCCTATATGTCAAAAGAAAGCCATAGCCAAAACCTTTAGAGAAAAGAAAGTAGCTCGGTTGCAATGTTTAAGTTGTAGCTATAACAAAGAAGTTTCTATGGAGTCGGAGATTGCAGGGCATAAAGTGCTAAATGTAAGTTCTGCCAACTTCTTTTTCGGAGCAGAGTTGTGGTTGCAACATCCTTTCAAAGATGATGTTTTCTTAGCATACAATGGCGAAGAGTTGGACTATCTAGAAGCATATATCTCTGCAGGTTTGCGGGAACACAAAGATAGAACTCACTTTACTTTATTAGAAAAACTCCCAAGATTCTACCACGAAGCCAAGAATCGGGAAGCGCTTCGAAAGATTATTAAGAAACTGAGGGACAAAGTTTAATAATTATTGTGCGAAAGGATATCATTAGATAAGCTTGTGAGAAAGGCTTCGAGAGCCTCAGCCTGACAGTGCATAGAAATGCTTTTTTGCTGAGCGAAAGCGTCTTTGCGCAACTTAAAATATTTTCAGTAATGATAAAAAAAACTTAGCGCTCTTAGCGTTTAAAATTATCAAATCAAACTAACTATTCCTAATTTTTCTCTTTCGGAGCCTGCCATTTCCCAGCAGGCTTTGATTTTTTATTTCATTTCAAAAAACAATATCTTTAATCAAATTTAAAAACCGAAAATGAACCGAAAAGATTTTATCGCCTTATCTTCGTTGGGATTTTTAGGATTGTACGCTTGCGGAAATTCAAATATGATGAACAGTAGAAAACCTTTAGCCATCCAATTGTACACGGTTCGAGATGCCATTTCTGAGAACTTGGAAAAAACATTGGAAAAGTTAGCAGAATTGGGATTTAATCAAGTTGAAATTTACGGTTACGACGGAACTTTCTTCGGAAAAAGCAGAACGGAATTTCAATCGATTCTGAAGAATGTTGGTTTGGAAGTCATCAGCTCGCATCACACGACAGGAATTGTTCATAATACCAAAGGAACTTTGCTCAACGATTGGGAGAAATCTGTGGAAGATTTGCATTTCATCGGTTCAAAATATATGGTTTGCTCTTATCTTTTCGAGGAAGAAAGGACTTTTGAACATTATAAAAAACTTCCTGAATTGCTCAATCAATCTGGCGAAATAACCAAGAAAGTAGGAATCGAGTTTGCGTATCACAACCACGATTTTGAATTTGAAAAGTTTGATGAAATAACTTTTTATGATTTCATTTTAAATAATACTTCTCCTGATTTGGTCAAAATGGAACTCGACCTCTATTGGATGGCGAAAGCAGGGTTTAATCCGCTCACATATTTTGAAAAATATCCCAAACGATTTCCGCTCTGGCACGTGAAAGATATGAAAGCCGGAACCAAAGACTTTACCGAAATTGGAAACGGAACGATTGATTTCAAAACTATTTTCGAAGCGCGAAAAAAAGCTGGACTGAAACATTGGTTTGTAGAACAAGATTCAAGCGATAAAGATATGTTCGAAAGCTTGAAAATCAGTACGGATTACATTGCAAAAAATAGTTTTCTCAAATAAATTCTCATTGCTTAGACTTTATTATTTTAACAAAATTTTATGATTTGTAAAATAAATCCCTTTTCTTTGCCGTTCATTTCTTTATGAAACAAATTTATGTGCGTTTACAGTAAGCTTGCTGAGAATCTACAATACATTTCGCCAACCTTCTACAAAAGCCGATTTTTCAAAAAACTGAAAGGTCTGGATGCTCATAATCTGTTGTCAAGAAAAGTAGAACCTGAGTTTCTTTGGATTAAAAATATTCTGGCATATGAAGCTGTTTTTATAGATGTTGGAGCTAATGTCGGAGCCTATCTTTTCACTTTGGAAAACCACTTGAAGCCAGAAAACATCTACGCTTTCGAACCCAATCCACAATTATTTAAAAGATTGGGGAGATTGTTCCCAAAAGTCAATTTGTCGTCGGTAGCTTTATCTGATATTTCCACAATTGCCGAATTCAAGATTCCTGTTATCAATGGTGAAAAAATCCATACAAGAGGGACTTTGCAGACTTCTATCAAAGAAAAAAATGAGGAAAAGACAATTCTTCAAAAAGTGGATGTGAAGCCTTTGGATGAATTAGATTTGAAGTTCCAAAAACTTGATTTTATTAAAATTGATGTGGAGGGAAATGAGATGCAAACCTTGCGTGGCGCGAAAAAAACGATTGAGAAATTCAAACCAATTTTGATGGTGGAAATGGAACAACGCCATCACGAAGACAATCTTTGGACTTTGATTTCCGAGATTTCCGATTGGGGTTTTTCCGTCAATTATCTCGACAGAGAATCTTTGAAGCTGAAAACTTTGACAGAAGAATTTCTCAATCAGCAAAATCCTGACAATGTGAAGAATTACAAAGATTACATCAATAACATCATATTTTTACCAAATCTTCGAGAGCCTCAGACTGACAATCAATCATCATTTATCAACCATCAATTATAACAAATGAGCGTCGTTGCAAGACAAGGTATAAAATATTCTATCATTGGTTATCTCGGTTTTTTGCTGGGAACGTTTTCGGCGATTTTCATTTTTCCATACGATATGGAGTTTTATGGAAAGCTCCGTTACATTTTGCCGACCGCTGAAATGATTGTTCCAATCGTGGTTTTTGGACTGAGTTTTTCCAACGTCAAATTCTTCAGCAAAGTCAATGCTGATGGGAAACACCACAATATGTTGTCGCTCAGTTTGCTGGCGATTTTTGTCAATTTTACCATTATTGTCGGAATTTATTTTCTTCTTGCTTATATTTTTCCCAGTTTGAAAGAATTTAAATTTTGGGAGATGAAAAAAATGATTTTGCCATTAGCGTTAGTTCTTGCTTTGTCTTCGGTTTTTAATAAGTTTTTGACCAATTACAAACGAGTAGTTATTCCTAATATTTTCGAAAATTTTGTTCCGAAGATTGCCAATCTTGGAGCATTTTGTCTTTTCTTTTTTATGGGATTTGCAGAAAAATCGGCTTACGGGTTTTTCTTTATGATGTTTGTAATTTCGCTTTTTGGATATGGTCTTTATGCTAATAAGTTGGAAAAAATAAAACCGGATTTTAATTTAGCATATTTCAAAAAAGATAATTTTTACAAACAGATTTTTACTTATAGTTTGTTTGGATTTCTCGGAAACATCGGTAGCTACGTAGCTATTAAGATTGATAGTATAATGATTGGCGAGTTTATCAACTTTGAGGAAAATGGGATTTATAATAATATTTATTCCATTATTTCTCTGATTGTTGTTCCGCAAATGGGATTGTTTAATCTTTCTGCGCCCATTATCAACAAAGTTCTTGCAAATGGAGATTACGACGAATTGGACAGATTTCATAAGAAAACTTCGCTAAGTCTGTTCTTTCTTGGTTTGGTTTTGTTTTGTTGCATTGCGGTTGGGTTTCCTTACTTGGCAGACTTGATGAAGAATGGCGAGGACCTAAGAACAGCAGAGCCTATCATCTGGATTCTAGGATTTGCAATGTTGTTTGATTTGGCGACAGGTTTTAACAGTCATATTATCTCATTGTCCAAATTTTACAAATTCAATATTGTGGTGATGCTGATTTTAGCAATTCTTACAATTAGTCTTAATATGATTTTCCTGACGTACACAGACTTGGGAATTCTCGGAATTGCACTTGCTTATGCAATTTCTCTTTCCTTGTACAATATCACCAAAATTACTTTTAATTACATCAAATTCAAAGTTTTTCCACTGGGAATCGAGATGATGTATGCTTTGATATTGGGATTTCTGTCAATCAATGTGGCGATTCTTCTACCAGATTTTGAACTCAATATTTTGAATCTTTTCTACAAACCAACTATCGTTTTGATTTTACTTTTCATTGGGAATTACTTCCTGAAAATCTATCCTTTAGACAAGTTCTTGAATAAGGATTTCATTAAGAGTTTGTTTAAATTCTAAGGATTAGACTTAATCATATTTAGGATTAATTAAAATCTCTTCCTTTTCGTTTGCTTTCGTAGAAGTTCTGGTTTGTTTCAGGCAAGTTCCTTTTTCGTCTTTTGAAAGACATTTTATCAATAATTCATCAACGATTTGATTGTCTTTTCCTGTGATGACAATCCTGGAAAGTTCATCATTAGCATAATGAAATTGACGCGTGTGGAAGTCCTCGAAATTATCAACTATTTTATCGATGCTTCCATTTTTGTTGTAATGGTAGATGCTTTCGTTCTGTTTGTACTGCTTTTGCGTGTAGCAACTGATGCGTTCCCGCTGATTCGGTTTCCATCGCGTTTTGCAATAGTAGGAATCTGTGTCGGGATATCTTTCCACCGTGAACCAAAGTTTCTTTTCGGTGGTTTTCAAGAGCTTTCCGCCAGAATCAACGGTTTTGGAAGATTTGATTCTTCCATTTTTGGTGAAGACCATTTCCTTTTTCTGGAGAAGTTTTCTTTGACCATTTGAAACGTCATAGACTTCTTCCGTCGCAGATTTTATGCCTTTTGGAAGTAAGTTTGCTTTGGTATATTTTTTCGTCGAACAAGACGTGATTGCTAAGAATAGAATTGAAAAACAAAGGATTCTCATAACTTTCATTTTGGGAAAGGAATAGCAAAATTCTTTCCAAGAATGGGATTGTTTGTCCTGGCAATATTTAAAGAATTTTCTTCTGCGAAAATTATTTTACTGCTTCATTATCGCAAAATCGTGCAAACCAATTTGCTGAATCATGTATGGCCAAATTTCTGTTCCTTGTGCATTAGGAAAAGTTCCGACATTTGAAGTTTCTTTGAATTCTCCATCTTCAACAGTCTGGATATCTGATTTGTAGGAAAGAGCATATTTTGTCCTGTTCTTCATCACAAGCAACACTTTCATATTTTTTTGTTTCTCTTCTTCGGTCTTGCCGTGTGTTCCTAGACAAAAGTAAAATTCTATTGTTCCATCCAGACCTTTTTCCTTAAATAGTTTACTTTTTTCCCAACTATCAATTATTTCTTGAAATGGTTCAAATTCGATGATCGAAAAATCAAAATTAGTAGAGTCGGTAGGATGTAGTTTGATTGTAAACTTTGTTCCGATAGGGAAGGCAAAACCTTTTGCTGGTTCGGTTGGCAATTCTTGTGCAGAAGCGAAAATGCTGATTGTAAAAAATAAAGTTAGTAATAGTTTTTTCATTTTTTGATGTTTGAGTTTTTATGATTGATTTGTATTAACGGAATTATTGTTACTTTTTTTATTACAATTATGAAGTTCTCTATTTAAAATGTTAATTAACTCATCTCGTTTAATATCAATCATATCGCTGTCAATCCACAAAAGTTCCGGCTTCGAAGTGAAGTATAGTCCAAAATATTTTTTCCTTGGAAAGTGATTTGGATTTATTGGTTTAATGTAGATTTGGCGGGTTCTGAAATGTCCAATTTCAAAGGTGCTAATCTCACTCCAGCTGATGAAATAACTTTTAGCTTGCGTATTGTTTTCAATACCGAATTCACCAATTTTCAGCGCAACATTATTTCCTGAACTGTAAATTTTGTAGAATTGTTTTAATCTAAATATTAAGACAAATACATTAGCAATGAGAAACAAACTCAGTGCAATTCTTTCTGGAATGTTGTATTCCGTGTAGATTAAATAGGAACAAATAAGAATCACGCCAACACAAAGAATAATGCTGGTATTGAAAGCGCTTCTTTTAAAATTGATTTTAATCAAGTATTACAATCTAAATAAATGTGTTATTCCCGCTCAATACTATAAATCTTTCCAAAATCACTTTTAGAACTTTCTTTCATCGAATTGATTTGAGCTTTGGTGAATTTTATAGTTTCGTTGGAATAATCATTTTTGAATTTCTTCTGCAATTCCGAGAGTTTCATATATTTTTCAGCAACCATAGTGTGCGGTTGGAAAACCAACGTGTCACCTTTTACCTCCGAAACTTTGTAAAGTGTGTAGGAACCATTTTTCTCGATTCTATAGACGTCATTGACCTTTGGTTCTGCCAAATATTTCGTTTCATTCATTGAGTTTGTAACAATTCCGTAAATGATGAAGCCTAAAAGTAATCCGATGACAAACAACCCGAAATAATGGGTGATTGGTCTTTTAGCGCTGGCAGCGGCATCGGCGTAATCCTGTTTCATCCTTGGGCTCATCTCATTTTCATAAAGCACTTTTTTGCAATGGCTACATTGACTAATTCCTTTCTTCGAAGTTGGGAAGATAGGGATCCAAAAAATATGAAAGTACCGCGCGATAAACGAGAAAGTGACACTGCCTTTCGTATTGCAGTAATCACAGTCATAGGATTTGTTTTCTTTTGGTTTTAAAGTTCTGGCTCTTGTTCCGAAAATGATCATAGTGTGTTTTTTGTAAGGTTTATTAGAATTAAAAATACAAATTTCTACTGAATAACAAAACGTGAATTTTGATTTTATGCCTTCTGTGGGCAAGCCTTTATTATCTACAGTCTTTTATTTTTTTTCCATTTTCATATTCAATTTCACATTTAGAGCCATCTTTTTCGAAACAAAACCATTTGCCATTTTTCTTGCCTTGAAAAAATTCTTTGTGCTCAATTACTTTTCCATTTTTATAAAAGTTAAATTCAGATTTTTCTTCATTTTCGTCAAAATTTGTTTCCCATTTATTTTTTCCGTCACTGCTAAAATTAAGAAGTTTTATTTTCTTATTAGTTTCAGGATTGAAGATGGTTTCAGTACTTACCAATTGCGCGAAATTTATATTGTAATAAAGTAACGATTTAATCAATTTTCCATTATTATAAATTTCTTCATATTTAACGTGTCCATTTTTACTTTTGCTCTGTACAATCCCTGTAAAAATTGTATTATCCTGTTTCTTGAAAGCAATTTTATTTTCCCAATACACATTATTCCAATCCGTTTTTTCTTGAGAATAAGTTTTCACGAAAATTAATATTAGTAATATTTTGTAATTCATTTTATGATGGATTTTTTGAAAGCTTGTTACTAACGTTTCGGTGCTTGGATCTAGGGTGGGAAATAGAAGCGCAAAAGTAAAGTTCAATTGAAAAACTGCCATTGAATTTTGCACTTCAGCACGTCTGACGCAGAACCGTTGATATAAGCGGCTTTTCTTTTATTTTCGGTTCTGAATTTCATCAAAATAGTTCATCACTTTTTTGTCTGTATCATTTTGCAATGTTACTTTTTTGTCAAACAGTTCTGTCCTTAATTGTCTGTATAACGATACTGCGTTTCTCAAACTTTCTAATAATGACTGTCTGTCGTACGTTGGGATTGTTAGTTTTAGTTTCGCAAAATCTTCACTTTCTAAACTTACTTCTACTTTCCTAACGCCACGAGGTAAATTGTCGTTTTTTATGTGAAGCAATGGTCCAAAAACAACCATCCGTAAAAATCCCATAAAGTCATATGCTTCAAGATACTCACCACGTCCGATTTTTAATAAACCATAATGTATCCAGGTCCAAAAACGGTCTTCAATCCATTGATAGTCGGGATATGGAAACTTCGCTTGTGAACTACTAATTGCCTTTGCAAGTAGTCCAACTTTGTCAAGAAGTAGATAAGGTGTTTCAATGCGAGTCTGAAACTCGTCAAGTGTTAAAAATTTTATGTCAACGTGTAATAACGGATTGTCGTAAAGGCAAATTAAAACCCTTGGTTCTCCAACGTGTTCTCCTGTAAATCCTGATAGAAAATTCCCCAAACTTTTTGCATAGTCAAGCATTAGATTTTTGTCGTTAGAAATCTTTTGCTTTGTAACAAGAATAAGGTCGAGGTCAGAAAACTCATCTATTTCATTTGTCAGCCACGAACCTGCAACAGCCAAACCTATTACATTATCATTTGACTCTAAAATTGTTTTGGCTCTGTCAGCGAATTCTTGTTGTATCATTTTGTCCGGTACTGTCTAACTTTAATGTTTCCTGTAACGTCTCAAGAGTTGGTGGTAGCGAGGCGATCGAAGCCGGAAATTTTTTATCTAAAATACAAATTTCTACCGAAGCACAAAACGTTAACTATGTACTTTCTGCAAGCTATTGCCAAACCCTTGTTGTACGCAGTCCTAATTTTTCTCTTTGGTATTGAATGGTTTAATTGTTTTCAGCGAGTCAAGTTCGCCTATTCTATTTAGATAAACTAAGATATCATTTGTGAAATTTTCCGTAACATTTAATGTGTGAATATATATTGTGTCATTTGATGTAATTATTGTCAAATTTAAGTGAGGAATATCCGTAGTAAATTCAGGGTCATTGTATTTATAATTTTTCTTTAAAATTTTTGTTAGTCCCAATTTAATCTGGTCAAAATGTTCATTAGTTATTTTTCCTCCAAAATACCCAATTTTTGTTGAATCATATTGGAAGTCAAATGGTGAAGTTCCGTCAATTAAAACTAAATCTCTTTTTAGAATAAAATTTTTATTATTTTTTAATTCAAGGTTATAAATTGGACCATCAAAACCACCGTAGTAGTTGTAGATTATTTTGTCAAAATCTGTTTTTTTGTTACAAGAGGAAATTCCAAATAGCAATAAAATTAGAAATACTTTATACAACGTATTGTTTGTTATAGGGTTACCGCTAGCATTTTGGGGCTTGTTGATGGCGGGGATTTTTAGCACAAAAGTTCAATAGAAATACTTCTATTGAACCTTGTACAAATGTTCAATCGAAGAACTTTAGCCCCGCTTTTGGCAAACCATTGTTATGTGTAGTATTTTATTTCGGATTGAACTGAATATTGAAATTCTTTAAATAATCCTCTATTGGTTCCATTCCCATTTCTTTTCTTCTTTCGTTCACAGTTTCAGGATTTTCTAATGTGTACAGTTTACCATTTTTTATTTGTGAACCATATATTTGGGGTTTTCCTTCGTCCATTAACATCCTGTCTTTCATCAATGCGTACTGTCCTTTAGATAAGTCTCCATTTTTAACCGCTTTCTCTATTTGTGGAAAATACTTTTTTCTGATTTCTTCAGTACTGTGTTGAAGTCCCAACCAGATTGCATCCATTTGTCTTTGACTCACCTCCTTTAATGTTGGCATACCACACTTTTCAATAATGCTGATTACTAACTCCTGATTCCTGTGATCTTCTTTAGCGTATTTGATGAGTTCATTTGATTTTCTAATCCTTTGGTCACTTTCTAAAACTTCGCTCAAGATTTGACGTTTTTTGCTGCAATCGACTTCAATAATATCTACTGAACCTACATAGACAAATTTATCCTTATTTATATAAAGGAATATTGATATCATTAAAACAAGAGCGGTTAATATGCTAAATAATATTTTTTTTATTTTCATTTCTATTTTTGGTTTATATTACATATAACGTTTCGGGGCTTTGCGATGGTGGGGCAATCGAAGCACAAATCTTCAATTTTGTACAAAAGTTGAACCGAAGAACAACCCCGTTGAACTTTGCAGTTTCGCCCCACTATCGCAAAACCCTTGTTATCGGCTGTTTTTTTCTTGCAATTCCCATATGTACTGCATATTGGGATAAAAGAAACCATCAATTTCTTTTTGTCGTAAATCTTTGTCCTGAATGTTTCTTAAGTTGAAAGGTTTCAAATCAGTTTCACTAAGTATCTGCAGTCCACGTGAGATTTCCTGTTCAATTTTTTCACTTTTAGTCCAAGGATAATAATTAAAGCAGATTTTCAGGCAATCATAAGTAAACATTGTCCTTTTCATTTTTGACCACAAAGTTTTGTCATATTTTTTATTTAATGGTTTTAGTTTTTCAACATTAATTTTACTATAATCACTTTCAATTATTTGAGGTTCGTAAAAGATATTGATTTCAATGTCTCCAAAACTTAAAGGTCTTTCCGCAGTTTTGTTCCAATTATAAAAAACACGAATCGTTCTTCCATTTTTTTCTGTAATCAAGCCCTTATATTTATCAATTTTATCAATTTGAAATCCATTTCTAAGCAAATTATTAAAAATTTTCTTTTCAAAAATTTTGTAGTGAACTTTCTTGCCGAAGAAATCATTTATATCAATAATCACGGCAATTAATATCCAAAAAATAATAACAGATAAAACCGAAAATAATAAATTTTTACTCGGAAAATAGGTTGCTGGGAAAATTAAGATTAGTGATATTAAAAACGAAATTAGATATTTATGTAAGTCAATAAAATATTTTCCGTTTTCAAGTTTTTTGATTGTAATTATTTTGTTTTCCACTGTGTCTTTATAAAATTGCCGATAACGTTCCACGGCTTGGCGATAGCGGGGCGCCCGAAGCGGAAATGTTTCAACTAAAATACAAAATAAAATAGAAATGGAAAGCGTGGATTTTGAGTATTTAGCCCCGCTATTGTCAAACCGATGTTGTCTGTAGTATTTTTTATTCAGTCGAATCGGAAATTTCGTGCCTTCATTTCGATTTAGAGAAGCAGAAATCCAGCGGTTTATTTTTCTGTTAAATTTCGTTTTTCGTCAGTTTGTTGTTTCAAAGTTATTTTTCAGTCAAGTTTTTTGTCCATAAATTCCTTGTTAATTTTCAGTTTTCAGTTTTCAGTTTTTTCTTTTTTCGTTAAATTCAAATTGTCAGTTCTCAATAATTTTCAATTTAGACCTCTCGATTTCGA
>NZ_SOEO01000004.1 GCF_004365655.1 Epilithonimonas xixisoli
AAAAAAAACGCTCATCAAGTGAATGATGAGCGTTTAAAAAAACTGGCGGCGACCTACTCTCCCGCTTTCGCAGTACCATCGGCGCTAGAGGGCTTAACTTCTGTGTTCGGAATGGGAACAGGTGAGCCCCTCTGCTAAAACCACCCTAAAGGCTGTTTTGTACAAAAGGATGTACAGTATATTTATATTACTAGATTCGAGATAAATAGAGTAGAGATAAGAGACTATTAAAGTCTATCATCTACCAGTCTATTATCCTATAGTCTAATAATTATCGATAAAAACGTTCACAAAGAGAGAACCTTGTTGTGCAATTGAGCACTATGCCAATTAGGCAATAAATCTACGGGTAATTAGTACTACTCGGCTATGACATTACTGTCTTTACACCTATAGCCTATCAACGTCGTCATCTCCAACGACCCTTAAAAGATGTCTCATCTTGAGGCGAGTTTCGCACTTATATGCTTTCAGTGCTTATCTCTTCCAAACGTAGCTACTCAGCGGTGCTCCTGGCGGAACAACTGATACACCAGAGGTTTGTTCAAATCGGTCCTCTCGTACTAGATTCAAGCCCTCTCAAACATCTAACGCCCGCAATAGATAGAGACCGAACTGTCTCACGACGTTCTGAACCCAGCTCGCGTGCCACTTTAATGGGCGAACAGCCCAACCCTTGGGACCTTCTCCAGCCCCAGGATGTGACGAGCCGACATCGAGGTGCCGAACCTCCCCGTCGATATGAGCTCTTGGGGGAGACTAGCCTGTTATCCCCGGAGTACCTTTTATCCTATGAGCGATGGCCCTTCCATACGGAACCACCGGATCACTATGTCCTGCTTTCGCACCTGATCGACTTGTAGGTCTCACAGTCAAGCACCCTTATGCCATTACACTCTACGCACGGTTACCAAGCGTGCTGAGGGTACCTTTGAAAGCCTCCGTTACTCTTTTGGAGGCGACCACCCCAGTCAAACTACCCACCACGCAATGTCCTTCTAAAAGAAGTTAGGCTCCAAGTAAGTAAAGGGTGGTATTTCAACGTTGACTCCACAAACACTAGCGTGCCTGCTTCAAAGTCTCCCACCTATCCTACACATTACTTACTCAAAGTCAATACGAAGTTATAGTAAAGGTTCACAGGGTCTTTTCGTCCCATTGCGGGTACTCGGCATCTTCACCGAGACTACAATTTCACAGAGCTCATGGTTGAGACAGTGCCCAGATCGTTACACCATTCGTGCAGGTCGGAACTTACCCGACAAGGAATTTCGCTACCTTAGGACCGTTATAGTTACGGCCGCCGTTTACTGGGGCTTCAGTCAAACGCTTCGCTTACGCTAACGCCCTTCCTTAACCTTCCAGCACCGGGCAGGTGTCAGACCCTATACAGCATCTTTCGATTTAGCAGAGTCCTGTGTTTTTGATAAACAGTCGCCTGGGCCTCTTCACTGCGGCCACCATTGCTGATGGCGTCTCTTCTTCCGAAGTTACGAGACTATTTTGCCTAGTTCCTTAACCATGATTCACTCTAGCACCTTAGGATTCTCTCCTCGACTACCTGTGTCGGTTTATGGTACGGGTTGCTTCACTTCGGCTTTTCTTGGAAGCACTTTCCTTACAACAACTTCGCCCGAAGGCTAGGTCTTGACTATTCCGTCAGTCTCCAGTAAGTACGGCACTCCGTCCCCTTTTTAGTGTGAGCAAGTTAGGGAATATTAACCCTATGTCCATCCACTACCCCTTTCGGGTTCGCGTTAGGTCCCGACTAACCCTCAGCTGATTAGCATGGCTGAGGAATCCTTAGTCTTTCGGTGAGCGGGTTTCTCGCCCGCTTTATCGTTACTTATGCCTACATTTTCTTTTCTATCCGCTCCACAATACCTCACGATACTGCTTCGGCGCAAATAGAATGCTCCCCTACCAGATGTACTAATGTACAAATCCATAGCTTCGGTAATATGCTTATGCCCGATTATTATCCATGCCGGACCGCTCGACTAGTGAGCTGTTACGCACTCTTTAAATGAATGGCTGCTTCCAAGCCAACATCCTAGCTGTCAATGCAGTCCAACCGCGTTGTTTCAACTTAGCATATATTTGGGGACCTTAGCTGTTGGTCTGGGTTCTTTCCCTCTCGGACACGGACCTTAGCACCCGCGCCCTCACTGCCGAGAAACATTTATTAGCATTCGGAGTTTGTCAGGAATTGGTAGGATTTGACTCCCCCGCATCCAATCAGTAGCTCTACCTCTAATAAACTTGTCTCGACGCTGCACCTAAATGCATTTCGGGGAGTACGAGCTATCTCCCAGTTTGATTGGCCTTTCACCCCTACCCACAGGTCATCCGAAGACTTTTCAACGTCAACCGGTTCGGTCCTCCACTTTGTGTTACCAAAGCTTCAACCTGCCCATGGGTAGATCACAAGGTTTCGCGTCTAATCCTACTAACTAAGCGCCCTATTCAGACTCGCTTTCGCTCCGGCTCCGGACCTGAAGTCCTTAACCTCGCTAGTAAAATTAACTCGTAGGCTCATTATGCAAAAGGCACGCCGTCACCCAACTTGTGGGCTCCGACCGCTTGTAGGCGTACGGTTTCAGGTTCTATTTCACCCTTCTATTCGAAGTGCTTTTCACCTTTCCTTCACAGTACTTGTTCACTATCGGTCTTTCAGGAGTATTTAGCCTTGGAGGATGGTCCCCCCATATTCAGACAGGATTTCACGTGTCCCGCCCTACTCATTTATCATCTAAATATGCCTTTCATATACCGGGCTATCACCGTCTATGGCTGTTCTTTCCAGAACATTCTATTAAACATATAAAGACTTTTGGGCTAATCCGCTTTCGCTCGCCACTACTTACGGAATCTCTTCGATTTCTTTTCCTCCGGGTACTTAGATGTTTCAGTTCTCCGGGTTTGCTCTCCAAATAAATTTGGAGTGACTGGTCTTCAACCAGACGGGTTGCCCCATTCGGACATCTCGGGATCAATTCGTGTGTGCCAATCCCCCGAGCTTTTCGCAGCTTACCACGTCCTTCTTCGCCTCTGAAAGCCTAGGCATCCGCCATACGCCCTTAACGATTTCTTTCCTAATTATTAATTAGTTCAGTATTTTTATTGCTTGATATTGCTATCAAGCGGTATTTTTATAAACTCAAGTGCTCAATTGCACTCGGTTTTCTCTTTGTGATGTTCTTATCGTTAATGTCAATGATCTTTTTTCTTCTTACTCAACTGATGAACAGATATTGTTTTTGGCTCTATCCGTAACTTTTAAATCAGTCTCGTAAAACAGCAATATATAAGAGTCTCGAACTCTTTGCATCAAATAATATCACTATTATTATAATGCAGACCCCTAATGGTCATAAATCTTGTCTTTCGTAAATGTATTATCTTCTATGCTTGTTACATCGCTGTAACTTTTTATTACTTTTCAGTAATGGTGGAGAATAAGGGAGTCGAACCCTTGACCTCCTGCGTGCAAGGCAGGCGCTCTAGCCAGCTGAGCTAATTCCCCTCTAGATTGATTTGAGATTATTCTTTTTGATATTTGATATTAATTTCAAATGTCAAACACTAAATTTCAAATCACTTAATTAGTAGTCTCGGGCAGGCTCGAACTGCCGACCTCTACATTATCAGTGTAGCGCTCTAACCAGCTGAGCTACGAGACTCTCTCTAATTAATAATTATTAATTAATAATTGTTAATTATCTCTTTATCCCTTTACTAATTTCTAGTGGGTATATTGTTATATAAGCAACCAAAGTAAAACCAAAGCTTTTTCAAGTATAAAAAACTTAATTTTGTTTATCGTCTAAAAGACGCTCTAAAATGAGATGTTCCAGCCGCACCTTCCGGTACGGCTACCTTGTTACGACTTAGCCCTAGTTACCTGTTTTACCCTAGGCAGCTCCTTTTACGGTCACCGACTTCAGGTACCCCAGACTTCCATGGCTTGACGGGCGGTGTGTACAAGGCCCGGGAACGTATTCACCGCGCCATGGCTGATGCGCGATTACTAGCGATTCCAGCTTCATAGAGTCGAGTTGCAGACTCCAATCCGAACTGAGACCGGCTTTCGAGATTCGCATCACTTCGCAGTGTAGCTGCCCTCTGTACCGGCCATTGTATTACGTGTGTGGCCCAAGACGTAAGGGCCGTGATGATTTGACGTCATCCCCACCTTCCTCTCTACTTGCGTAGGCAGTCTCACTAGAGTCCTCAACTTAATGGTAGCAACTAGTGACAGGGGTTGCGCTCGTTGCAGGACTTAACCTAACACCTCACGGCACGAGCTGACGACAACCATGCAGCACCTTGAAAAATGTCCGAAGAAGGATCTATTTCTAAATCTGTCATTTCCCATTTAAGTCTTGGTAAGGTTCCTCGCGTATCATCGAATTAAACCACATAATCCACCGCTTGTGCGGGCCCCCGTCAATTCCTTTGAGTTTCATTCTTGCGAACGTACTCCCCAGGTGGCTAACTTATCACTTTCGCTTAGTCTCTGAAGCGCAAGACCCCAAAAACGAGTTAGCATCGTTTACGGCGTGGACTACCAGGGTATCTAATCCTGTTCGCTCCCCACGCTTTCGTCCATCAGCGTCAGTTAAGACTTGGTAACCTGCCTTCGCAATTGGTGTTCTAAGTAATATCTATGCATTTCACCGCTACACTACTTATTCCAGCTACCTCAATCTCACTCAAGACCTGCAGTATCAATGGCAGTTTCATAGTTAAGCTATGAGATTTCACCACTGACTTACAGATCCGCCTACGGACCCTTTAAACCCAATAAATCCGGATAACGCTTGCACCCTCCGTATTACCGCGGCTGCTGGCACGGAGTTAGCCGGTGCTTATTCATACTGTACCTTCAGCTACTTACACGTAAGTAGGTTTATCCCAGTATAAAAGAAGTTTACAACCCATAGGGCCTTAGTCCTTCACGCGGGATGGCTGGATCAGGCTTGCACCCATTGTCCAATATTCCTCACTGCTGCCTCCCGTAGGAGTCTGGTCCGTGTCTCAGTACCAGTGTGGGGGATCACCCTCTCAGGCCCCCTAAAGATCATTGACTTGGTAGGCCGTTACCCTACCAACTATCTAATCTTGCGCGTGCCCATCTTTATCCGCCGGAGCTTTCAATAAATTACGATGCCGTAATATATATTATGGGGTATTAATCTTCCTTTCGAAAGGCTATCCCCCAGATAAAGGCAGGTTGCACACGTGTTCCGCACCCGTGCGCCGCTCTCAAGTCTCCGAAGAGACTCTACCGCTCGGCTTGCATGTGTTAGGCCTCCCGCTAGCGTTCATCCTGAGCCAGGATCAAACTCTCCATTGTATGTTTGTTTGTCCTTATACTCAAACTCAATTTAAAATTGACGCTTTGGTTTTTCTTAATTTGGTTGTTATATGTTATGTCAATGATCTTATATTCTTCTCGCTGCCTCAGGAATCTCAATCTGTCATTGTTCCCGATTTGCGAGTGCAAAAGTAAAAAGTTTTTTCCAAACTACCAAAACTTTTTTAAAGTTTTTTTTTCATAACCCGAAAGTCATTTTGGTACATTCTAAACTGATCTCCTGCGCTTCCATCTCTTTCGATTTGGGATTGCAAAAGTAGATAATGTTTTTCAAACTACCAAAACTTTTTTCAAGTTTTTTTAACCTATTTAAAAGACTAAATATAGTTCGTTTCCCTATCCTCTCCTGCGCTCCCCAATCTCTCGATTTGGGTCTGCAAAGATATGTTTTCCTTTTTTATCCTACAAGACTTTTTTTAACTAAATCTAGCACTCTTCATCAAGCCCTAAATTCATAATCATCGTCTGTAAGCTCTTCTGCGCT
>NZ_SOEO01000005.1 GCF_004365655.1 Epilithonimonas xixisoli
AATTTCTGCTTCTCTAAATCGAAATGAACGCACGAAATTTCCGATTCGACTGAATAAAAAATACTGCAGACAACATCGGTTTGGCAATAGCGGGGCTAAATACTCAAAATCCACGCTTTCCATTTCTATTTTATTTTGTATTTTAGTTGGAACATTTCCGCTTCGGTCGCCCCGCTATCGCCAAGCCGTGGGACGTTGTGCGTCATACTATTGCGACAGAAACGAAAGCTAAAATTTAAGAAGATAAATATTGAAAATAGAAAACAAATTAGAGAAAATATTTGAATTTTTAAACTCAAATAGAGAACATAATCATCAGTTACAAGAAAGATTTTACAGTTCCGTTTTGAAACCATTTAATAGTGTTCCCGAAAAAGTAATTTCACTTCTTTATCACATAGCAAACACTCAAAGTCAGCCGAAAATTGACAATTTAGCAAGATTTTTTATTGGATTACACGAAAATATAGAATGTCTAAATTCGTTTCAAAGTTTTGTGGAATTTGTAAAGCCTAAAAATGAAACCGAATATAACTTCAGAACCTTGTATTTAGGAATGGAAAAACAAAGCGGTTGGGGCAAAAAAACCTCTGCTCTATTCGTAAAAACAATTTTTCATTTACACAATACGGAATATTCAAAAGATTTGAAAATTTGGAATGATGTACCAAAAACATTTGAAAAAAATGACGAATTTTTTTTACCAGTTGACGCAGTAATTATTTCTATTTTTAAGAAACTAAATTCAGAAATAAAATGGGATTTTGAAAAAGTAAACACAACACTAAAAAAAATCTATAAAGAAAAAGAAATTGAAGTTTGGGACGATTTATGGTTTTGGGGATTTATTACGCAAAATGGAACGGGAGAAAATAGAAAATTTGAATGGAACGTAAATAAATATTGGGCATTAAAAGAAACTGACAAAAATAAAATTCAAATAAAAATAATTGAAAATAAAGCAGAAATCTTTTTGAAATTAATGAACTAAATAAAAGTACGAACGCACAACAAGGGTTTTGCAATAGTGGGGCGAAACTGCAAAGTTCAACGGCAGTTCTTCGGTTCAACTTTTGTGCAATATTGAAGATTTGTGCTTCGATTGCCCCACCATCGCAAAGCCCCGAAACGTTGGCAGAAATTTTTTACAAATATTACGTCAAATTACGGATTCCCGTAAGGAAGATATATTTAAAGTAAATAAATTTGTCAACGGTCGGAATTACCGAAACAGCGACTTGAAAAAAATCTGAAAGTAGGTTTATACATCAATAAACATCAATGAAAAAAATATACTTTGAAAACGAGTTTATATTACAACCTTCTTCTCCAAAGAAACAAAAAAAAGAAAATCGGTTTGCGAGAAAATTCATTTTTTTCTATCTCGTTTTTAACATTATTGCTTACAGTACATTTTTATTAAAATTTCATCCAAAATTTGAAAATGAAGAAAAAGACAGCTATTATAGTGACTTTGACAAATCTCATAATAAATCATTTACTCAAATCTATGATTACATACTAATTCCAGATTATGATGTTCTAAAAAGATGTAGTGACTGTAAATTAGAAGAGTCCGAAAATTTTTATCCGTTTCATAAATTCACTTTTGCATTTGGAAGTGGTGGCTATGATAATTACAATCAAAATTATTACAGAAACAGCACAAAAGGTTTCGTAGGAATATTCGGCTTTTACGGACATACGGAATTTGTGTTTTATGTTATTATTCCTTTTCTATTGTACGGTTTAACGATTGTTTACAGAAAATTTGTGAAATAAAAATTTACTTAGTTAATATTAAATATATAAATCCAAATGTTTACTAAATTTTTACTAAAAAATGGTCCTGGCTCTCCAGGAAATACAGCTAAAGTTTTAATAAATCAATTTAACCAGCTCAATCAAAGGATTTTAGCAAGCGAGCCAAATGAAATTTATGAACAAATTATAGCAACTAGGATGATGGTTTCTCATTCAAATCCTCATAGCATTTATTCAAGACTATATGATTTGGACAAGGTTATGGACTTTGTAGAAAATGATATTTGTACACTTACTTTTTTAGTGCTATTTTCAGAATCAGAAACTTTTAGAACAGGCGTAAGACCAAATAGATATGGCGATTCTTCTTTTGACGTTGTAACGGAAGTAATTTTTGAGGTTTGTAAGAAAAATAGTTGGCTAAGCCAATTCGATATTAATAAATTTAGAGATAAATCTAACAAAATTTGTAGATTACATATTTATAATTATTAACAAGATAGATATGAAAAAAATAATTCTGTTACTTCTTGTTCTTATTTTTAATTTTTCATTTGCCCAAACAAATTGGAAAAGTCCAAAATATGGTTACAGTATTGAGATTCCAAAAAACTTCATACAAACCACCAATATTGTAGGCTCTAATGTAGATTTTAAGGCAGAAAATAGTAAATCATCTGTTGTGATTGTCGTAAAAATATTACCTAAAGAAATTGGACAGTATTCGATTTGGGAGATGTTAGGGGATTTGGATAGTTATGCCAAAGAATGGGAAAATGGAGCAATAGAATATTTTGATAATCCTAAAGTAATCAAATACGGAAAAACTACTATTAATGGATTACAGACTTTTTGGTTGGATTATACCACTTCAGAAGGTATATATTCAAAAAATTATTCCGTAAAAAAAGGAAACCGAATTTATACAATCACTTTATCAAATCCAAATCAGTCAAATTCTTATTACTCTTCAATTTGGTATAGATTCAAAAACTCTATAAAACTGTAAAACGAAATCAAAACTTAACATTGCATATTTTTAGACAATGTAAAATAAAATACTCAAATAAACGGTATAAAAAAACTTCTGCCAACAAGGGTTTGGCAATAGCGGGCAGAAAGTTATCCGTTCACGTTTTGTTCTTCGGTAGAAATTTGTATTTTAGTTGAAGATTTTCGCTTCGGTTTGCCCGCCATCGCCAAGCCCCGAAACGTTGTCTGCAATATTTTTACACAAGTCTACTCTATCAAATTTCACGAAATTGAATTTAACTGAAGTTCTGAAAATGGACGTTCTTAAATTTGAAAATCGAAAATTTTTGAAAACTGAGAAATTGAATTTAACGGAAATATAACGACAGAGAAAACTGAAATTAACAAGAAATTTATGGGCAAAAAAACGTGGCTAAAAATAACTTTGAAACAACAAACTGACGAAAAACGAAATTTAACAGAAAAATAAACCGCTGAATTTCTGTTTCTCTAAATCGAAATGAACGCACGAAATTTCCGATTCGACGGAATAAAAAATACTGCAGACAACATCGGTTTGGCAATAGCGGGGCTAAATTCTCAAAATCCACGCTTTGTTTTTCTATTTTATTTTGTATTTTAGTTGAAACATTTCCACTTCGGGCGCCCCGCTATCGCCAAGCCTTGGGACGTTATAGGCAATTTTATGACAACAGAAACTTCAAATACTGACAATAGATTTAAAGACGAAAATTATACACTTAATAATTTTCAAAATGAAATATTTGTAGAGTGTCCTAAATGTAGTAAAAGAGCTGTCGTAAAAAAGGAAACACCCTACTCATATTGGTCTGAAAGAGTTTTATCTTGCCCAAATTGTCATTATTCACAGAGAGGACGGAAAGAGACTTATCGAGTTGAACTAAAATGCAATTGTTCAAACTGTGCGGTTGAAATTAATTTGGCAATTCCGAATGTGAACGAGAAAAAAGAGAAAATAGCTGTTAAATGTAAAAATTGTGGAATAACGCAAGATTATGAACCAAGAAACATTTCCCAAGAATGGTTGTTTTCAAGCAAAGACAAAGAAACTGAAAGTTATTTTGGGCTTCCACTTTGGATAAGTTCAAATTTCAAAAATTATACTTTTTGGGCATTTAATTATGAACATTTAGAATATCTAAAATCATACATATCTGCTGAATTACGAGAAAGAAATAATCGAACTCATTGGACAATGGTTGAAAAGCTTCCTGTTTGGATGACTTCAAGTAAAAACAGAGACAAACTTATAAAAGTAATTAAAGAACTGGAAATTAAATAAAAACTGCCTATAACAAGGGTTTTGCGATAGTGGGGCGAAACTGCAAAGTTCAACGGCAGTTCTTCGGTTCAACTTTTGTGCAAAATTGAAGATTTGTGCTTCGATTGCCCCACCATCGCAAAGCCCCGAAACGTTGGCAGAAACACCATTGAACATTCGGTATAAAAACAACGGTTCTGAATATTGGACAAACTTGAATCTAAAAGAAATTGAATCCAGACCAAAAA
>NZ_SOEO01000006.1 GCF_004365655.1 Epilithonimonas xixisoli
AAATTTGAGAATATTCATTTTCGAAAATTCAGTTAAATTCAATTTCAGAAAATTCGATGGAGTAGACTTTCGTAAAAATATTGCAGACAACGTTTTGGGGCTTTGCGATGGTGGGGCAATCGAAGCGCAAATCTTCAATTTTGTACAAAAGTTGAACCGAAGAACTACCGTTGAACTTTGCAGTTTCGCCCCACTATCGCAAAACCCTTGTTAGCTGATGTACATTCGTCCACCGAGACGAATGTACATCAGCATATTTTTTATAAACTCCATTCCGCAATTATAAAAGTTGGATTTTCTAAGTTTTGCGTCAATGCAGTTTTTAGCCATTCAATTTGTGTTTGTCTAATACTATCTTCTTTTTTCTTTTTGAGTTCTACGAATATAAAATGATTGTCTTTGTAAGCAACAATATCAAAGCAACCCGATTTTCGACCGCCCTTTTGTTCGTATATTTTTTCGTAAATGTCCAATATTTTTCTGTCTGGAATAACTGGAAAAGAAACGTGTGGTAATCGTTGCCAAAATTTGTTTCGATAAGTGTCAACCCAAACTCCTTTATAACCTTGCCTTTCTAAAAGTCTTAATATCAACAATTCAGCAAATAGCGTTTCATTGTCAAGTTTTAATAATTTTTTTCCTCCGTAAGTGTCAAAGTTATTATTGTCAGTACAAGCTTCAAACACAAAATTGTATTTGTCAAGCAGAATTATTTCTCCACTTTCAGTCGTAAGTTTTTCAGTCGTTATTGAAGTCTGTCCTAAGTCGAAATTTGTCAAATCTTTGTTTTTAGTACGGTGTTTCTGGTATATCAGACAACGTTTCGGGTATTGCCGAAGGCGGGGATTTTTGGCACAAAAGCTCAATCGAAGAACAAATGTTGAACCTTACACAAATGTCCAATCGAAGCCGTTGAGCCCCGCTTTTGGCAATACCTTGTTAGGCACAGTTATTCTTCGTTTTCATCATTATTAAATTGTAGTCTTGTTCGAGCATTTTCTAAAAGTTCGGAATAAGTCATTATAGAAATATTTTTTAAAGAGTTTTTTAGTTCTTTGTATGCCTGTCTAGAATCTTCGTTATAGTGAGCTTCACTAATTTTCGCTTTTTGAGTTGCTGTCAATTCAGCATAAGGTTTACATAATTTTTGCCAAGAACCTATAATTATAAGCCCTTTCGGTCTAATACTTTCGACATACAACACATCCCCGACTTTGTCATTAATAAAAACTCTAATTTTTTTGTTATCAATTAAATATTCGTCATCATTGTCCTTGTAAACAGCTGTTATATATCTTTCCAATTGAGCGATAGCGATGGCAAGGTCTTTCGCAGGATAGAATTTGCCTCTGCCATCTCCAAATTCAAAAAGATATTGGTCAGGTCGTTTTAATTCAACTAGTTCAATATCTCCTAGGTGGTTTATTAGTATTAAGTCAAATTGAGACCTTGAAACACCTTCGTGAATTACGTACTTATTTGTATTAAGTAATGCAGGAACTCCAAAGAGTGAGTATTGACCAAAGTCGGTTAGAATTTTTTCCATTAAATGTTCAGGGCCATTTACAGAATTTTTTGTGTAACCAAATTTGTCAAATCCAATGTTCTTTGCTTTAGTTTTATTTAGTTTGCCTTCTTCTAAAATTTCTTCAACAGTCTCAACAAGCCATTGAGTTTGCTTTGTGACTTGCTTTTCAATTACGACAGTTGATGATTCACCTGCATCTAAATTGGCAGTTAAATTGATTAGGTCTGCTTGAGTGAATTCACCACTAGCTAAAATTTCTTGTAATAGCAGATTATAATTTCTATCAACTTCTATATCTTCTGTGTCTATATTAAATTGAGCACTTAGAAAAGGAACCATCCTATTAAAAACTCTTACATTCTTCTCTTGTCTCTCTTCTGAATCAACTCCTAAAATTTGGTCATACATTTCCTTTGTCACTTTTATTTCTCCGTTTTGAGCTGAGTTTTCATTTGCCCCTATAACAATTCTGTCAATTTCAAAGTCTGGTAAGTTCTTAAATATGTCATATACTTTCTTTGAACCTTTTGGTGGGTTTATAGGGTTGGAATTAATGTACTTTAAATTATCGTGGTTCAGCACAATTGTTACCGCATAACTATCTTCTTTAATTGGGTCAGCCAGATTTGGAAAAAATCGCTTTGTTCCATAAATAAGGCTGTCGTCCGAGTTGTCAAGAAATGTTTCATTGTCAATTTGGAAGGTGTTTCCAACCTTTGTCACCTGTCCATAGGTGTCAATAACTTTTAACTTTGTC
Organism: Epilithonimonas xixisoli; assembly: GCF_004365655.1. Classification (GTDB taxonomy): domain Bacteria; phylum Bacteroidota; class Bacteroidia; order Flavobacteriales; family Weeksellaceae; genus Epilithonimonas; species Epilithonimonas xixisoli. Next base: position 2,286 of record NZ_SOEO01000006.1, read on the forward strand.
TCAAGCTTTTCAGCTACTGTCTTTTTGAATGCCATTTATTGAATGTGGGTCGGTTTATAATTGTGCCTAACGTCCCCCGGCTTGGCGATAGCGGGGCGCCCGAAGCGGAAATGTTTCAACTAAAATACAAAATTAAAATAGAAAAACAAAGCGTCGATTTGGT
>NZ_SOEO01000007.1 GCF_004365655.1 Epilithonimonas xixisoli
TTCAAATTTTAGAATATTCATTTTTGGAACTTCAGTTAAATTCAATTTCAGGAAATTTGATAGAGTAGGCTTGTATAAAAATATTGCAGACAACGGTTTGCAGCTTGGCGAAGTGGCGGAAATCGAAGCACAAATGTTTAGTTTTGCACAAAAGTTCAATCGAAGAACTACTGTTGAACTTTGCACTAAACCCGCCATTTTGCCAAACTGCTGTTATCGGTAGCTCTTCCTTTCATCTGTTGTCAAGGTACAAATTTTTCAAATGTTTGTCCGTTAAATTTATATGCACCATTTTCGTGTGTTCCAAGCCAAAGCTCTCCATTGTTATCTTTGTAAATACTGAATAATTTGATGTTTTTTGATTGTTCTTGAACTTGATAGTGTGTAATTTTTGTTCCATCATATTTCCAAACTCCATCACGATAAGTTACAAACCATAAATTATTATCGTTGTCTCTTACCGTTGAAAGATACTCATTCAGACCAATTGTGTTTTTTCCGTCTAAACTGCCTAAGCTTTCGTGTCTTGTATAAAACTTATTGTTTTTTAAAGTTGTACTGTCGTAAACACTATAACGGTTTTCGGTATTAAACCAAAAGTCGCCGTTTTTGTCTTCAGTAATTGAACGCACTCCATTTGCCCCTTCGTTGCGAAATTCCGTCACATCTTCTTCTGTAATCCATTCAAATGATTTTCCATCGTAACGACATACTCCGACCGGATTTGTGCCAAACCAGATGTTTCCTTTTAAGTCTCTGTAAATGCTATAAACTTCAAATGGATTGTTGAGATTTGGTGGCTTTGGAATTGTCAATTCATACAAAGTATTTCCATCAAAGCGGTAAACTTTTTGTTTGGCTTGATAAGAATTTTTTATCCATAAATCATTCGTATCAAGTTTCCATTCATTACTTGGGATTGCTGTAATATTGGTAAATGATTTTCCGTCAAACTTTGTTATTGTAGAATTTGGGTTCATACCTGCAAAATATATATTACCCGATTTATCTTCTTTTATATCATCAACTCTATTGGTATACAAACCGTGCTTTGTGGTGTAATTTATCAAAGTTTTACCGTCATATTTGTACACTCCTGTTTCCCAACTGCCAAACCAGTAGTTGTTCTTCGTATCCTGATAAACAAGCATTATGTTTTTACCAAGTTCTTTGAGCGTGTCTCCGATTGAAATTAACGGACTTGGTTTATCTGAGGTTACAGATTGAGTTGGTTGTCCATTGCACGATGTCAAAAAAGTCAGTATGCTAAAAAATAAAAGTATTCTTGTTTTCAATGTCTGTTCGTTTTATGTCTGCGGTGTCGTTTGGTAGAGTTACCGATAACGTTTCGGGGCTTTGCGATGGTAGGGCAATCGAAGCACAAATCTCCAATTTTGTACAACAGTTGAACCGAAGAACTGCCGTTGAGCTTTGTAGTTTCGCCCCACTATTGCAAAACCCTTGTTAGCGGTAGTTTTTTATTATTTCAAGGTTATTTCCTGCTGTTTCAACTAAAATACAAAATAAAATAGAAATGGAAAGCGTGGATTTTGAGTATTTAACCCCGCTATTGCCAAACCGATGTTGTCTGCAGTATTTTTTATTCAGTCGAATCGGAAATTTCGTGCGTTCATTTCGATTTAGAGAAGCAGAAATT
>NZ_SOEO01000008.1 GCF_004365655.1 Epilithonimonas xixisoli
TTCCTTTTTTATCCTACAAGACTTTTTTTAACTAAATCTAGCACTCTTCATCAAGCCCTAAATTCATAATCATCGTCTGTAAGCTCTTCTGCGCTGCTCTCTTAAAGCGGTTGCAAAAGTAGGAACTTTTTTTGAAACCGCAAATATATTCCTAATTTTTAAACAAACATTTAAGTATCGCGCTGGTTTTCAAAGACATTAATTTTCAAAAGAAAAGTGGATCTGGAACGGTTGTTTCGTTTCGATAGGTAATCCAGCAATAGGGATAGTAGTGGAAATCCTTTTTTTAGAGATTTACCAAGGGAAAGATGAGGCGAATCTCTATAAAAAGATTGGAATGGACAATAAATAGTATGAGAAAAGATAGAGGAATTTTCCAAACTTACTCTAAATATTATTTAAAATCCGTAATCAAAGAAATCTCTGACCTTACACTAAGCCATTTCGAATCTAAATCTATCATAGCCTTTTTCATTTGTGCATACTTTATAAATCTTATATCTAATGTTACTTAAGCTAAGGATGCTAGTATGGTGTGTGTATAAATGATCGAGAGAAATTTTAACACCCACATCTTAGGCAAATTTTGTCGGAATATGAGAAACTCGTTTGCCTGAACTTAGGCAGATTTTATATATTTTAAAGAAAAAATTACTTGATGTGAAGTGGTGCAATGATTAGTGAGAATTCTCATTATTTTAGATCCAGATCTAAATTACGAATAATGTCTCATCCCTTTGCTGTTGAATCCTTCTATCAAAGAATTTTGTGTTTGACTTTCAGGCAAAATCTAATGAAGAGCAATCTTATTTTTGTTGCACAAGTCTTTTAGTTCTTTTCCCGTTTCTTCATTCTGGAGAGTTGCTGTACATCAAATCCGCTATATATACTCTTCCATTTGAAAATCCCGGCTGATTTTTATACCTGGCAAATTTCATTAACTTTTTTACCTAATTTTGTTGATGTAATATCATAATAATCTGCACTTCTTAAAATTTACTATTTTTAATAGTCTTCAAAATTTAAAAACTATATTTTCAAATGTCCAGTTTTTCAAGAAGGTTACACTAGGATATATCTATCATTAATTATATACGACGATACTTCCCTAGAAATTAATCTAGCTTACAACGCTTCTATTTATTCTCTAAATTTATTCAACTAATCACTTCGTTTAATTACATTTTAATTTGTAAAGTATAAGTTAATATCTTATTGAGAACACTATATCTGTTGGTTATCTGGTCTTACTATTTAGTAAATAAAATAATCTAAATTTAAAAAATTATACGCAATCATTTTAACCAAAGTTTATCAAAAATTGACTAAATTAATTTTCACATAATAACTAAACAATTAACTAAGTTCAAAATTATGTAGGTTTTTATTTAAAATACTAAATTTAACATTCAAAAAACGAAAACTAAATCCTGATTTATAGATTCAATCTGGAAAAAATAAATTATTCTATTATAATTAATACCAGAGAACCACTTTTAAATTAATTAACTTAAATAAACTTTCTCTAAGTTTATATCAAAAAAAACGCTCATCAAGTGAATGATGAGCGTTTAAAAAAACTGGCGGCGACCTACTCTCCCGCTTTCGCAGTACCATCGGCGCTAGAGGGCTT
>NZ_SOEO01000009.1 GCF_004365655.1 Epilithonimonas xixisoli
AATTTCTGCTTCTCTAAATCGAAATGAACGCACGAAATTTCCGATTCGACTGAATAAAAAATACTGCAGACAACATCGGTTTGGCAATAGCGGGGCTAAATACTCAAAATTCACGCTTTCCATTTCTATTTTATTTTGTATTTTAGTTGAAACATTTCCGCTTCGGGCGCCCCGCTATCGCCAAGCCGGGGGACGTTGTGCGTCATTTTGCAAAACCCGAACGAAACAAACAAAAATAGATGAAAGAAATAAAACACGAACTGATTGATAAAAATTCAGATAAGGTAATTAACCTAAACTTAAAAGACAAAATCCTAATTTCTGAAACCGGAAAAATTGACAAGCTGAAAACCACTGAAAAAGAATTTTCGAGTAATGAAGATGCTTTGAAAAATTTTTATAAAAAAGAATGGGAAGCCTTGAAAAAGGGATTTGTGTTAAATGATGAAAACGCCCAAAACGGACAGCCTATTTTGCACAAATTTATTGGTGGAGCTTATACAGGAGCTTTAGCACTTGAGAATTCTCCAAAAGGCATATTTGTTTACGAAGACAAAATGCAAAACGGAGAAACTGTAGGCTCAATGAACCTTATTGACAACTTTGGAAATATCCTTAAAACAATAGAATTACCAAAATCTTTAGCTTGGAACATAGAGTATAGACCTGAAAGAAATTCTTTAATTTTAGACCTTGACCATTACATTTACGAATTTGATATTGAAAAAGAAACTTTCTATAATTTAGGTAACGAGAAAAGCTATGTCGACAGTTTTGTATCAGTTGCAAAAGACAAAATAGCATTTGCAACTTTAGGAAAACTATCGGTAATAGATAATCAAAACAAAGCTTTACATTCTTCAGACTACAAAGTAGAATTTATAAGTGGAACACCGCCATTCTGCGGAAAATTATCAAAAGATGGAAAACTATTGGCATTTCATAATAAGGTTGGAGAAATTCAAATTATTGATGCAGAAAATGGAACACTTTTAAGTAAAATAAATGGAAAGTTTGAAATGGTGTTTCAATTTGAGTTTGCTAATGATAACAAATTATTGGTTGTTAGAGAACAATATGGAACTTGGGGAATGCGATATTTCGACCTTTCAACAAATGAAGAAATCCAAATGAAAGAAATAGAAATTCCTGAATACACAAAAGACGTTAACGCTTTTTGCTTCAATGCTGACCAAACAAAATTGGTTCTTCTACAACGAGCAGATGCACACGTTTTCGACTTTACTAATAAAAAGCTTTTACACAGTTTTAAAATTGAACATCTTGTGAAAAAATGTGAAATTAAGTTTGTGGGAGAAAAATTAGGTGTACGAACTGATTACGGATGTTTTAGCATTTATAACGTATAAAAAAAACGAACGCACAACAAGGGTTTTGCGATAGTGGGGCGAAACTGCAAAGTTCAACGGCAGTTCTTCGGTTCAACTTTTGTGCAAAATTGAAGATTTGTGCTTCGATT
>NZ_SOEO01000010.1 GCF_004365655.1 Epilithonimonas xixisoli
TGCCAAACCGATGTTGTCTGCAGTATTTTTTATTCAGTCGAATCGGAAATTTCGTGCGTTCATTTCGATTTAGAGAAGCAGAAATTCAGCGGTTTGTTTTTCAGTTAAATTTCGTTTTTCGTCAGTTTATTTTTCAAAGTTATTTTTCAGTCAAATTTTTTGTCCATAAATTCCTTGTTAATTTTCAGTTTTCAGTTTTCAGTTTTTTTTTCATTAAATTCAAATTGTCAGTTCTCAAGAATTTTCAATTTAGACTTCTCGATTTTCGATTTTCAAATTTTAGAATATTCATTTTTGGAACTTCAGTTAAATTCAATTTCAGAAAATTCGATAGGGTAGATTTGAAAAAAAATATTGCAGACAACGTTCCGGGGCTTTGCGATGGTGGGGCAATCGAAGCGAAAATCTTCAATTTTGTACAAAAGTTGAACCGAAGAACTACCGTTGAACTTTGCAGTTTCGCCCCACTATTGCAAAACCCTTGTTAGCCGTAGTGTTTTTATGCTTTCACTTTTTTCGGCTTGTTTTGAGGCCTTTGCTTTTTGAGTTTTCTTTCTTTTAGAAATTTGCTAAACTCAATATCTTCTTTTTCGGTTGGTTTTACATTTGAGAAAACAACTTCTTTTTCTTCTAATTTTTTTATATCTATCATAACTTGAAATCTTTAAAATATTGTTTAACTAAAAATTTTGCTTCCTGTGTATCAATAAACATTCTGTTTCCTGCAAAACGCTTTGCTCCCAAAGTTTTTTCATAATGCACCATTAGTTGAGTTTTGGCTACAAATGAAACAACCCCGTCATAATTTTTCTCAAAAGACGTTTTGCAGGCAAAAGCAACCAAATTTCCCGCCACTCCCGAATAAAGTTTGCTTTTTCCTTTATTAAATTTCGCACTCTCAATCAAATCCATAAAAATGTGGTCGCCTTTGTCAGTTAAAGAAATTAATCCTTGAATAATTTTTGGATTTTCAATAGTGTTTAATTTAAAAACCAACTTTGTTGTATCGTCAATCTCTTTTTTCCAGTCAAAATTCCAATCAGATTTTTTGATAATCTTTTTGTCAGCAAGATTTAAGGGAACGATTTCCGTTAGAAAACTTTCGCCCGAAATTGCGTTTTCAATTGACTTTGTCAGTTTGTCAATCTCAAAATCCAATTGTATTTCAGCATTTTTTTTCATTCCTCTAAAATACAAAAAAAATAGCCAAAAAATTTCAAAATTTTCTATTCGGAGCCGAGTTTTTAACATTACGGCTAACGTTTCGGGGCTTGGCGATGGCGGGCAAATCGAAGCCGAAACTTTCAACTAAAATACAAATTTCTACCGAAGCACAAAACGTGAATTTTTGAC
>NZ_SOEO01000011.1 GCF_004365655.1 Epilithonimonas xixisoli
CTTTGTATCATTCGGTTTGTCGTCTTTTAAGCTGACCGCTAACGTTTCGGGGCTTTGCGATGGTGGGGCAATCGAAGCACAAATCTTCAATTTTGCACAACAGTTCAATCGAAGAACTGCCGTTGAACTTTGCAGTTTTGCCCCACTATTGCAAAACCCTTGTTAGCGGTAGTTTTTATTTTTCCATTCGTTAATTAATTTATTAAAGTCTTCAAACATTAGGTCAAAATTGTAGTCGAATTTCTTTTTTTTAAGTTTGTCTATAAGTGTATTTATTGCTGTTACAACATATTCGGTAAATTGTTCTTTTTGTTCTTGGTAACTTAATTCGCTAAACCTTTTTTCAAAATGAATATCAATATTGACTTTTCCTGTGTCTTTTCTAAAAGGGCCATATACAAATCTGTTTCTTAGATAGTATCCATTTTCTTCTATTTCTTTTTTGGGATACATTTTGTGTAATTCTTCCCACGCTTTTTGGTTAGTCAGTTTTTTGTCGCTTTCAGAAATTATATAATTTGTCTTACAGTGAGCATTGTCATAAAAACTATGAGAATGATTTATAATAATTCTGTTTATTATATTTCCATATTTTTCAGGACGCATTTTTTCTTTCAATAGTGGTTCAAGTTCATTATCTACGCTGTCTATAAATTCCTTTGAGTTTTCGTAACAATTGCTTATTCCTCTTTCAAACCAAATAGGATTTTTTGGTGTCCAATTTCTTTGGCTTTCAATTTTTAAATCTTGTATGATTTCTTTTGTTTCGTACTCGGAAAGAATTGTTTGCTTATTGTCGATTTGGTTTGGACTAAAATGGTATGAAGTTCTTCCTTGCTCCATTGTATAACCTGTCGCTCTTTTAGACCAAATAGCATCTACAAATCTGCATTCTCCAAATTTGTTTAGAAAAAAAGTCATTGGATTTCCATTAAAATACATTCCTCTTAATGCTTCAAGTGGTTCATAATTTCCCCAACCTATAATTGCAAGACTTTCACAAATTTTTACAGCTTTATTCCAATCAGATACATTTTTGTAGTCTGCGTATTGTAAAAACTCTGAAAAAAGGTTTTCTCTTAGTTTATCAGGATTACTTTTTCCTTCTAAGAAACTTCTAAGTTCTTGTAAATTGTCAATTTCGTAAATTTCATTCATTCAGTTTCCTAATTTTCGGTTCTGTGACGGGTTATGTAAAATTACCGCTAACGTTCCACGGCTTGGCGATAGCGGGGCGCCCGAAGCGGAAATGTTTCAACTAAAATACAAAATAAAATAGAAATGGAAAGCGTGGATTTTGAGTATTTAGCCCCGCTATTGTCAAACC